>NZ_CP182470.1:4800000-7755000 GCF_051853015.1 Bradyrhizobium sp. BLXBL-03
GCTTCGCAGTATCGCGATGAGGTCAAATCGATCAGCAAGTCGATCATGGCACGATGGGTTCCGCCGGCCACAAGCCAACCCCAGCAGGCAGCCGCGGTTGAAAGTCCGGCGCAGCCGCCGGCCGTGCTACTGGCTGCTGCCGATCAGCCGACTTCGATCCCCGCGCCGCCGGTCGGCAAGGAAACGGAAAGCACTCCAAGACCTGACGCACAACCTGATGCTCCAAAACCTGATGTTCCAAGACCTGACGCTCAAAGTCCTGACGCTTCAAAAACCGGCACCACAGCGCCTGACCAGTCGTCGTCCGATCTCGCGCAATCGCTCAAGACCATCACAGGCGAGCTTGCGAGCATCAATGGAAAGCTCGAGCAACTGAGGAGCCGCAACGAGCAGGCGCTGCGCGAGCAGGCCGACACCATTCAGCAGCTCAAGGCGGCGCAGGAGAAGGACGCGGCTGAAAATGCGCGCCTCGCTGCGCAGGTCCAGGCGCTACAAACGCAATTGCAAACGCAAGTGACGTCATCATCCGCATCTGCACCCACGAAACCCGCCATGCGGAGCGTGATGAACAACGAGACGGCTGCACCTGCACGTCCGCACGTGCAAGCTGCGCCACCCCGGCGGCCGAGGCCTCCGCCGCGAGGACCCTGGATGCCCCCGCCCTATATGGACTACGGCGATCCGTATTGGTGAGCCCGCAGGGCGCGTGATTGCGCACGGCGGCGAGAACGCCGTACAGCCCGGATGTCGCTCACGCTCCACCCGGGCTTTCTGCTCCTCACCCCTCATCATTCGCCACCACATCTCGACGCGCCTGTCGTGCAGCCCGCCTGGCCGCCCTTCTCGTAACCCAGCGCGCGCGAAACTGCTTGGCGGCACGAAAAGTT
This sequence comes from Bradyrhizobium sp. BLXBL-03, assembly GCF_051853015.1. Classification (NCBI taxonomy): domain Bacteria; kingdom Pseudomonadati; phylum Pseudomonadota; class Alphaproteobacteria; order Hyphomicrobiales; family Nitrobacteraceae; genus Bradyrhizobium; species Bradyrhizobium sp. BLXBL-03. The sequence continues at coordinate 4,800,888 of NZ_CP182470.1, forward strand.
CGCGGCGCCACGACCTGAAAGGCTATTGAGGCCATCCCGGCGACCACTCCTTTGACCACGTCGAAAGCGAAATCGGGTCCAAAATAATCCCACATGACCCTGCCTCCTTCTCGCGAAGGCTCCGCCGGACGGACTGGGCAAATTGCGAACATGAAAAAGCCCCGTCCGTCACCGGCGGGGCCCTCGGGAAACTCTCTGTGCGCTCTGGTCAGCGCACACGAAATCTCTCGGTACACCCGCTCATGGTGGACTCAATGAACCAGCTGCAAAGCATGGCCGTGCGATAAAAAACGCCCATGGCGATCACCCCAAAATTTCGAAATGCGATGGCGTCAGGTGCGCAATGCCAAATGCGCGCATGAGAGGCCTGTTGGCGGCAGATAAACAGACTGGACGGCCGCCGTCTGTGGCGTAATTCACATCTGCGGTGCGACTTTTTTGCGGCGCGGTTGAGCGAAGCGGCTCCCGTCGGCGCGAGGCGCCACTCTCTCCTATTTCGCAGCCCCAACCGCGTCCATCAGCGGCATGTCGCGATGAGATTCGCAGAACCGCGCGAGCTTGTTGCCGTTTCGCTCCACGGCCTGCACGTCGACGACCGGATTGTTCTGGCGACCCGCGTAGAAGCCGGCCAGCCAGACGTTCACGGTCCGCGTATGGGTGATGCGCTGGGTGAGATATTGATCGCAGCTGATCTTGGAAACATCGATCGTCACCTGGGCATCGGCCTGCGCGACCATCAGGACCACGGTTGGAATTGCGGCGAAGGTCGCTTTTGACAAAAACATGATCTCTCCTCTCGACTGATGCCGCGAGGTTCACGTCCTGTCGCGCCATCGTCTTGATTCAGATCAACGAGCCATCCTTCAGCGAAGCGCGCAGCGCGTAGGGTGGCTTAGCCCTGCAGATGCGCGCAGCGCTTCTGCTCGGCGTAACCCACCTCTTTATTCCCCGCAGCGACAAGATCGGTGGGTTACGCCGCGCGATCTGCGCTTCGCGCAATCGCACGGCTAACCCCACCCTACGCGCCGTCACCTTCATGCGCACGAAGTTCGCGCGTGCAATTCCGGCAGCCTCGCCTCTCGAAAAGCCTTTGCGACGGCACGTTTCACCTCTACAACTCCCATCCCACCGGATTTGCAACGGAACCGGTCAGACGCGCGGAGGAGAAGCTATGTCCAAGCCGGAAAGCTTCCCGATCGAGAAGATCTTCGTTCCGACGAAGCGGAAGAAGGACATCAAGCCCGAGGTCGTCGCAGAGATCGCGGAAAGCATGTTGGACATCGGGCAGCAGGCCCCCATCTCCGTCCGGACCGAGGGAGACCGCCTCGTCCTGGTCGAGGGATTGCATCGGCTGGAGGCCTGCAAGGCGCTCGGCGAGACCACCATCCTCGGTGTCGTGGTTGCCCCCGAGCTGGCGCAACACAGAAAGCTGTTGTCCGAACGACCCGAAGTCGAGGCGGAACGCCTCAAGATGGCGCGATTGAAACAGCTGCGTCTCGAGCGGGAGGCCGCGGAAGCGTCGAAGCGCGTCCATGAAACGGAAGCGCCGCGCGCCCGTCCGACGCAAGGCGCCCGCGACAACCCGAAGGCATCACCCAGCCGGGCTGCGAAATCACCACCGAAAACATTGTCGGACTGGATCACGCAGCAAAAGAGCAGCGGCGGCCGCTATTGATGGCCGGCCGCCCGCTTACGCGATGGGGCGGCCATCCCGGTGCCGTAGGGTGGGCAAAGGCGCAAAGCGCCGTGCCCACGCTCCCTCTCTCGGTCACATCAAATTCGTCGGCACGCGGAGCCTGTCATCGGGCGCGCATTCGCGCGACCCGGTGGCTTTGCCCACCCTACGCAACCGTTCGCGCGGCTCTCAGACTGCTCACGAAATCAAGTAGCCCGGATGGAGCGCAGCGTAATCCGGGAAATTGCCGGCCACCGGTCCCGGATTGCGCTTCGCTCCATCCGGCCACGGCAACTCACGTCTGCGTGCCTCGGCCTACCACCAATACGGCCAACGCCATCCCTCATAGCGAACATAGGACGGCACAAACGGCGGACCATACGGATCGACCTTGTCGTCTTCGGGCCGATAACGATAGCGCGGCACGACATTGTAATCCCACGGCGTCGGCCTCAGCACGGGCGCCGTCACGATGAGCCGCTCCTGCGGAACGGCGACGACCTTCCGTGTGCGGGCTTCCGCGCCGGACGCCCCAAGCAGCACCAGCGCCGTTCCGAGCGCACAAGCGACAGTCATGATCTTCATGCGTTGATCTCCTTTGCCGCCGAGAGTGCGCAAGGACGCCAGCCAAGGCAAGTCAATTCATCGCGGCTAGGCGAAGTGCCGTAGGGTGGGCAAAGGCGCCCTTGCGCCGTGCCCACGATCTCCCTCGGTCACATCAAATGCGTGGGCACGCGTCCGCCTACGCTCTGCGAGCTTCGGCGGACGCTTTGCCCACCCTACCGCAGCTCCACCAGACCCTCGTTTTCCCCTAAGCCGCGCGGGTTTGCGGGCTGGCATTGATCTCCTTCAGGCACGGATCGCTCTGATGGATGGCGAGAATGTTGATGCCGAGCGTCATCAGCTGGTAGCCGACGTCCACGAGCCATTGCTCGAGCTGCTTCAGATCCGTCTTGATCTTTCTCGATCAGCAGGATCGGGCGATAGCTCTTGATCGTCTCGCGCGCCCCGGCGAGCGCCTCCATCTCCATGCCCTCGATGTCGATCTTGATGAAATCGACCCGCGGCAAATTGAGCTCGTCCAGCGTCATCTTGCGCACCAGCACCGTGTTATTGGTGTAGTCGATCAGCTGACCGATGAATTCATTGCTGGGGCGCGGGCGCAGCTCCAGGCTGCCGAAGCTCGACGGCGTGAAATAGTTCGGGTTCGGCACCTGCATCGTGCCTGCCTCCGACGACACCGCCGCGTGCACCGCCAGCGCGTTGAAGCAGTTGTTGATGGCGATGTTGCCGGTCAGCGCATAGTAGATCCGCTCCTGCGCCTCGATCGCGATCACCGAGCCCCAGCCGGTCATGGCGGATGCCCATTCGATCGTGTGCACGCCGATATTGGCGCCGCAGTCGATCGCGATGAGGCCGTCGCCATGGTGCTTGCGCCGCAACGCCAAAAGCTCCAGCGCGATCTTGACCTCGCCGGGATCGAACGCCGCCGCTTCCAGGATCTGATAGCCGACGCCGTAACCGCGGTCGGGGCCGACCATGCGATAGTCGAAGCGGTTGACGATCATGGTGCCGTGGTTGGACGAGGCCATGACAAAGGCCAGCTTTTGCCCCGCGATCGGCATTTGCAGAATCTCCTCAAGATGAGTGCGGATGCCGTTATCACAAGGCCGGCTTATGCGAGGCTTGCCCCGATAGCAGTTGCGGGCGTAGTGCCGTAGGGTGGGCAAAGGCGCAACGCGCCGTGCCCACCATCTCTCTCGATCGCAAAGAATGCGTGGGCACGCTTCCGCCTTCGCTGTTCGAGCTACGGCGGACAAGTCGCTTTGCCCACCCTACGAAGCCCGCGCAAGACCAGGAATCACCTCATGACGGTCCTCCGCATCTCCGCCTTCTCCGACGGCATCAGGGGCGGCAATCCCGCCGGCGTCTGGATCGGCGACGCCCTGCCCGATGCGGCTGCCATGCAGGCGATCGCGGCCGAAATCGGCTTCTCCGAGACGGCCTTTGCCGCGCCCGAAGGCGAAGCCTGGCGCGTCCGCTATTTCTCGCCTGTCATGGAGGTGCCGTTCTGCGGCCACGCCACCATCGCGCTCGGTGCCGCGCTCGCGCATCGCTTCGGTGACCGGACGTTCGAATTGCATCTGAATGCTTCAGTGATCTCCGTGTCGGGCCGGCGCGACGGCAGCACCGTCGCGGCCGCGCTGCAATCGCCGCCGACGCGCAGCGCGCTGCTCGATCCTGGCTTGCGCGATGAACTGCTCGACCTGTTCGGCTACGCAAGCTCCGATCTCGACCCAAAGCTTCCGCCGGCAAAAATCCACGGCGGCGCCGACCATGCCCTGCTGGCGTTGCGATCGCGCGAGGCGCTGGCGCGCATGGCCTATGATTTCGAGCGCGGCCGCGCGCTGATGGCGCGGGAAGGCCTCATCACCATCGCGCTGGTGCACGTGGAGACGCCGCGCCTGTTCCACGTGCGCAATGCCTTTGCCGCCGGCGGCGTGGTCGAGGATCCCGCCACGGGCGCGGCCGCCGCCGCGTTCGCCGGCTATCTGCGCGACATCGGCTGGCCGCATGGCGGCGCCATCGACATCATCCAGGGCGAAGACATGGGCGCGCGCTCGCTGATCCGCGCCGAGATCGGGCCGGCCAAAGGCAGCTCGATCCTGATATCGGGCACGGCGCGGTTCATGTAAGCCGCAACCGTAGCCCGGATGGAGCGCAGCGAAATCCGGGAGGGGCGCGGCTTGGGACAAAACCCCGGATTGCGCTGCGCTCCATCCGGGCTACAGCCGCCGCGCCGTCGCAGCTGCCCACCCTGCCATCCTACGCCTGTTTTGCCCGACGGATCAACAAATATTCTGCATTACCGAAATCGGAAAAGTCGTAGCCGTTTCTACTGTGCATGGGGTTGTTTTCGCGAAAATTGACCTGCATCAAGACATCGGACCCGATTCCCCGCCAAGAGCCTGCCCATGACCTCCTCGACACACTGCCCCGCCTGCCGCTCCGAACACGCCTATCAGGATCGCGATCTCTGGATCTGCCCGGAGTGCGGCCATGAATGGAGCCCGCTTCCCGGCGCCACCGCGGAGGCGCCTGATGAGGCCGGCGTGCGCGACGCCCATGGCAATGTTCTGGCCGATGGCGACAGCGTCATCGTGATGAAGGACCTCAAGGTCAAGGGCTCGTCCTCGGTCGTCAAGGGCGGCACCAAGGTCCGCAACATCCGTCTGCAGGACGCCACCGACGGCCACAACATCGCCTGCAAGATCGACGGCATCGGCGCCATGAACCTGAAGTCGGAGTTCGTGAAGAAGGCCTGAGGCGGACCCCCCTGGCGTTCTCGGCCGGCGGATTTGATGCTAAGCTCCGCCCGGCTGGCGGAGGAGCGCATCATGACAATCTTTCGACGAATCCTGCTGACATCTGCGGCACAAGTGCTGCTGCTTGGCGCGGTCACCGCGGCCAGCGCCGACGGCCTCTGCGGTCCCGGCTGCCACACCAGCATGTTCGGCGCCTGCGTCGTCGATGGCTGGGAGACCGGCGCGCGGGTCCGGAATGAATGTCCTGTCACGACGCGCCCACGCCCGCCCTGCGGCGGACCGGACTATGTCTGGAGCCCGCGCAAGCAGGCCTGCTTTCCCCGGGTGAAAGACTGGCTCTGACGCGCCTGTCGTCGACTGCGCTCAGAAGAAGCCGGGGCTTAGATCGAGCCCGTAGGTCAGGCTGAGCACGAATACGAACAGCGCGGCAGCTGCGAACATCGCGAGATGCCGGACAATGAACTCACGCGGCGAGGTGGCTGCAACAACGACTTTCTGCGCAACGGGCATGACGGCTCCATTATGAAAAATGATTCTTGGCCGCCAATATGCGGCGCGCGCATCAAGCGCCGCGATCAGCAAAACAACTATTAAGCAGATCACACTCGTTTTGAACCGCGGTACACACGTCGCGCGCGACCAGACATTTTTGCGCGGAGGAATTCTCAGTCAGCGCATCGAGACGCAACGCCCCGGCGCCACGGGAACCTCGGGGAACCCGAGTTGCATTTGCGCAACACCGGCTTGAAAAGCCTGATCTGCGAGATTTGCGCCATTGCGCTGCCACATCATCTCTCAAACAATTGAGCCGCCGCGTACTTTTCTGTGCAATCTGGTTCGTTCGCGAACCTCGGAGGCAGGGATCATGAATGATCGGCAGTCTCTTCTTGTGGCTGTTGCGTGCCCCTCGGCCGTGATGGTCGGCTGGCTGGCGCTCTCCCTTTCTGCTTATGCCCCCGCCTTGATCGAGAACAGCGGCGCCAATGCAGCCGCCGTCTCCCGCGCCAAAGATCTCACCCGTCTCGAGCTTGCGGACATCCCGCGCGCCGCAACGATCGACGATGGTATCGCGCTGACCGCCGACATCGCCGCGGCTGCCACGCCGCGCCTGGCGGTCATCGAACCGCCGCCGCCCGAAGCACCCGCCCCCGCCGTCCAACTCGCCTCGGCCGATCCGACCGAGGTCCTGCCTGCAGCCTCGCCCGCGCCGCAGATCGCGCCCGAACCAGCCCCCGTCGCCAACGAAGCTGCGGCCGTCATCAACGAAACTGCGGCCGTTACCAACGGTGCCGCGTCCACCGCGAATGAGGCTGCACCCGCGGCCGAGCCCGCAATCAAGCTCGCCTCTGCCGATCCCGGCGACGTCGTGCCGCAGGAGACGCTGTCGCCCGCCGCCATCGCGAGCGGGCCCGTGCCCGAGAGCAAGGCCTCGCCGTCTGCCGACACGGTGGCCGTGCTCGACGAATGCTTCTCGATGGATGCCTGCATCGACCGCTATCTCTGGGCGCTTTATCAGCGCACGCCGAAGGAAGACTCGATCAAGGTCGAGGACCGCCGTGCCGTCACCATCAAGCGCAGGGGCAAGATGGTCACCGTGATGCGCAGCTTCACGAAGCTCGTCGACGAGGATTTTGCCTGGAAGGATCCGAAGGCGGCCGAGCACGCCAAGATGCCGCTGATGGATTACGTCATCGGCGGCATGGACAAGAGCTTCAAGCAGAAGCTGTTCCGCATGCTGCTTGCTGCGGAAGCTGCCGGTCTGTCGCCCGGCATCACCAGCGCGTTCCGTGACGATTACCGCCAGGAGATTGCGAGCGGCCTGAAGGCGGCGTCCAACCGCTCCTATCACGGCGGCAGCCTTCGCGGTGGCTACGGCCACGGCCTCGCAGCAGACATCGTCAGCACCAAGGGCAACAACCGCGCGCAGCGTTGGACCTCGACGGAAGTGCTGTGGAAATGGGTCGACGCCAACGGCAAGGCGCTCGGCATCGGTCGGCCCTATCTCGACCACGATCCGCCGCATGTCGGCCCGATCGATGGCCCGGAATATATCTCCAAGCGCGGCATCGCGACCGACCGCAAAGAGGCCGCCAACACCAAATCGAAAAAGGCGCGCGTTGTGGCGAGCGCCAAGCGCTCCAAGGCGCAGGCCGCACGCGAGCAGAAGGCTTCTGCAAAACCGCAAAAATCGGCGCAATCGGCCGGGAAGCGGACGACTTGATCCGGACCTCAAGTGCCTGATGCGGGCAGCGGCACGAGACGCATCTCCGCCGATCCTGCCGCTTGCGTACGAACGAGCACGGCAAAAATAGTTTCGACCGCAAGCCGCACCGCCGCCTCGATCGCCGTGCCCTTGGCAAGACGCGCCGCGATCAGGCCGGTCAGGAGATCGCCGGTGCCATAGGGGCGGATCGGCAGGCGCGGCTTTGCAAAGCGCGACAATTGCCCGTCGGCACACAGGATCGTCTCCACCTGCCCCGCTTGCGTGTCCGCTAGCGTGCAGCCGGTGGCGACGACGTCGATCCGGCGTTGCCCTGCAAGCGCGGCCGCTGCTGCGCGCAGGCCCTCGGTATCAGCAATCTTGACGCCGGAGAGCAGCTCGAGCTCGAACTGGTTCGGCGTGATCAGGTGCGCCGCCGGCACCAGGCGGTGCCGTACCACATCGAGGATTCCGTCGGCGACATAAACGCGATCGTCGTCGCCGATCACGGGATCGCAGAGATAGACCAGCCTGGAATTGCGCGCCAGCGCCCGCTCGACGAAATCGGCGATGACGACGGCGTTGTCGGGTGAGCCGAGATAGCCGGTGACGAGCACGGCGGCCTCATCGACGAGGCCTCGTTCCTCGACGCCCCTCAGCAGATCGGCGACCAGCTCGGCGTCAAGCACCCGCCCGCGCAAGGTCGGGTAACGCGGATGGTTCGACAGCAGCGTCGTCGGCACCGCGGCGACGTTCACGCCCTCGGCCTGCATGGCGTGAACCGCCGCGCTGTTGCCGACATGGCCGTGGACGACCTGGCTTTGAATCGAAATGACGAGCATGCAAGAGCTCCGTAAGATCAAAAGCCTGAGGTGGCAAGTGCACCCACGGATGTCAGGAATGACCTCCGCGGTGCGCAAGCTCGTTGAGGTAGGCGCAGAACATGTCGGCCAGCCCGTCGGCGTGACGGATGATCTCCGCCTCGCTGCGTGATGTCTCCGAGAAGCGCTTGCCAATTTCAGTCAGCGTCGTCTTGATCAGCTCCCCGGCGAGCTCGCGCGTTGCCTCCGGCGCGTTTGGCAGCGCGTCGCGCATGAAGGCCGCGACGATGCCCTTGCCCGCCGCGCGCGCCTCCTGCGCCTCGGGCGCATCGCGATAGAGTGGCGCGGCATCGCTGAGCGCGCCGCGGATCGCAGCCTCCTCGCATTCCGAGCGAATGAAGGCGTGCACCAGGGCGCGCAGCCGCGCCGGTGGCGGCCTCGTCCCATCAGCCAAAATGCCGCGCAGAAGCTCGCTCGTGCTGCGCCATTCGTCGCTTTGCAGGCGGAACAGGATCGCTGCCTTGTTGGGAAAATATTGATAGAGCGAGCCAACGCTCACCCCGGCCCTGTCAGCCACCCGCGCGGTGGTGAAGCGCTGTGCGCCCTCCTTCGCCAGAACCTGAACCGCGGCATCGAGAATCGCCGCAACGAGCTCGTTGGAGCGCGCCTGTTGCGGCTGTTTTCTTGAGGAAACTGAACGGCTTCGACGATCGGCCACAACGCTTCCAGGGGAATGCGAATAGGAAATGCGATGCATTAGTCGTATTTCAGTTCGCACGCAAGCACGCGCCCTGCCCTGAACCTGGAGATACCAAATGACCACCCCGACAATCATATCGCTGGCACCGCTGCTGGATCGTCTGTTCGACCAGGACGAAGCAGCGCGCGGCGACCTGCGAGCCGCCTTCGCCGGTGTGACTGACGCCGAACGCGTCACGATGATGCGAAGCAAGACGGGTTACCGCGACCTCTACGCCCGCCTGAAGGACGCACCACTCGCCGTCTCGCGCGAGACGGGCAGCCTGCTGTACATGCTGGCGCGCAGCGCGCGCGCCAGGATGATCGTCGAATTCGGCACCTCGTTCGGCATCTCGGCCCTGCATTTGGCTGCAGCCTTGCGCGACAATGGTGGCGGACGCCTCATCACCAGCGAATTCGAACCATCCAAGGCCACGCGTGCCCGCGATAATCTCAGCGACGGCGGGCTGATTGATCTGGTCGAAATCCGCGAAGGTGATGCGCTGAAGACGCTGAGCGTCGATTTACCCGAGCAGATCGATCTCGTGCTGCTCGACGGCGCCAAGGCGCTCTATCCAGAAATCCTCGATCTGGTCGAGGATCGCTTGAGGCCGGGCGCGATCATCGTGGCCGACAATGCCGACGACAGCCCCGATTATCTGGCGCGCGTGCGCGCGCTCGGCAGCGGCTACATGTCCACACCCTTCGCAGAGGATGTTGAGCTCTCCGTGCGGATCATTTAGAACCGCATCGAACATATCGCGCATCCCGGAGCCGCCGTACGATTCGTCGCGCGGTGGCTTGGTGTCGTCGGCCGCGGAGGCCTTCAGGCTCGCCTTGTCGCAGGCTCGTCATTCACACGTGATAGCTGCTCTCGACACAACAGCCATGTTGCGCGTGCCGAACATAGGCATCTTTCCCGCGCACGCTCGAGATCGCAATGATGTCCGCTTTCACCTCCTATGCTGCGCTTGCCCTCGCCATCGTGTTCGAAGTGACGGCATCGGCCTTTTTGCAGCAGTCAGCGCAGTTCACGCGGTCGTGGCCGACACTGGCAATGGTGCTGTTCTATGTCGCCTCGTTTTATGCGCTGTCGGTCGCGATCCGGGTGATCCCCTTGAGCATCGCCTATGCGATCTGGGGCGGGGTCGGCGTTATCCTGACCGCCACCGTCTCGTTCGTGCTGTTCCGCCAGATGCTGGACGCCGCAGCGTTCGTCGGCATCGTCCTGATCGTCTCAGGCGTCGTCGTCATCAACCTGTTCTCCCAGACCACGGCGCATTGATGCCGGCGAATCGAAATGGTGAAACACCCCCCTTGGTAACGCCGGCGGCGGACAGACCCGCATCAACGCCAATCTGCGCGCCGTGCACGACCGCCTCATCGCACAGACCTATCAGCGCCAGTACTCAGGCGACTATTGGCCCTGCACGGCAGGCTTGGGCGGACGCTGTTTGGATTTTGCTGACTTGGATCCGGGCTTCGCCGCAGGGCCCGGAGGCGGCGTGTCGAGTGACACCAGATAGGCCGCGAGCGCCTTCGCCGTATCCGGGCCGGCCGAATAATGATCTTGAAGGAACCAGGACAGCGTCAGGGTGTAGCGCCCCTTGGCAAGCCCGCGGGGGCTGCGATGGCAGGTCGCGCAGCCGTCGGCGAACAGCTTTTCGGGCGATTTGCCGGCATCGAGATTTTGCGCGGAGACAAACGGCGTCGTCAGCACCGCGGCGGCCGCGGCAAAGATTCCAAGAATCATCAGAGGCGCGATGACCTCGCGCCCCGGTCGAAATAGCAATCTCAATGTCGTCCCCAGCCCGTGCTGTGGTCAAGCCGCCAGCAATCGATCGAACTCCGGCGGAGCGTAGGCCTTGCCGTCCTGATCGGTGATGACAACGCGCCACCCTTCGCTTGCCCAAACCTTCGCCTTCGCCACGATGAGCAATCGGCTCTCGCGGGCAAAACTGTACTTCTCATTGTCGCGTTCTGCGATCATTTTATAGGCCAATGTGCACCCCCTAGCGTTGCCCCGCACCCGATCTCGTCGTGGCAGCCGCCTTTGGCGGCATTTCGCCGGGAGCGTGGCAATTTGGTGCCATCCGCGGCAGCATTGTGAGCCGCCCTGCTCGAGCCGAGCGAGGGCGCCTCGTGATGTGCTGCATCGTGATGTGATTTTGCCTGCCAGAAGCCGGTTCGAAGGCTCACCCGCGGATGCGCAGGTACCAAGCTGCCAGCCGGGCTGGCCCATCGCCGCCGCGACAGAACCGATAGCACCCGGGCTCCGCCTTAGTGGACGCGGATCACATGTGGCCGGCCGAGATCTATCAGACCCTGCACAGCCGATAGACGGTCGTCCAGGGCCGCAATGGTGAGCAGCAAATTGTTGCGACGCTCGTCGAGCATACCCATCTGCGCGCTGGATAGTTTTGCGCTCGCCCGTTCCTTGTGGATGCCGTCGAGGGATTCGCGCAAGCCGGCGATAAAGCCGGCCAGCTGCTTGGCCTCTCTCGTCATCGACCGCTTCGCGACACTTTGGCGGCGCGACTCCGCCTGGTTCTGTCTCATCGTCATCATCCTCCCGTAGCCCCGCTGCCCCGAGTGGACGCTTACAGCTTTGAATAGAGATATTACGATCAATGAAATCTGTGGGCGAAGAACTTTCTTAAATTGTACGCGGCCGGAACCCCAGCCGCGCCAAAAAGAAAGCCCGGCACGAAGGCCGGGCTTTCGTTAGCGGAGCCTAGTGTTTCTCGTGGCCGCCCGGCGCGCCGCCACCGTGTGGAGCGGGAGCGGCATTGACGTGCGGAGCAGCGCCACCACCGCCGCCGGGATGCGCCATCGCAGGCGCAGGTGGGGCCGCTCGCGGCGCCGGCATCTGCGCGTGCGCATTCATCGGCGCGCCATGGCTGACATTCGGCTGAGCGACGCGCGGCATCGTGGGCCGCGCCGCCGGGGCAGTTGCCACGCGCGGCGCCTCATGTGCACGCGCCATTTCATGTGGACGCGACATGGGCTGCGCACGCACCGCGGCACGACTCGCCGCCTGTTCGTGCATCATGCGTGCCTGCGCGTCGCGGGGATTGCGCGCCTGCACGGCGGCGCGCTCATTGACGATACGCTGGCTTCGTTCGGTACGATTCCGGTCGATCCCAACCGCAGCTTCGCGCTTGGCGATGGTCGCATCATGCCGCGCCGTCACGGCGTCGCGCCCGGAGACCGCGACATTGCCGTTGACGTGCGCATCGCGGCCCAGCGCGATCGCAGCATCCCGCGTCGCAGCGCGGCCGATGCGGGCGGCGCGCGGATCGATCGTCATCCGTGTCGCGAAGCGCTCATGCGACGTCCAGTAGCCATCCCAGTAAGCATGGCGGCGATACCAAGGACGTCCTTCGTAGTAGCTCGACCAGTACGAGCTCAGCACGAAGGGAACGACCGGCACGTCGACCTCGTCGGCATAATCAGGAAGATAGACGTAGTGATTGCGATAGAGATATTCGAGATATTGCGACGACACCCAGCCGCGGTCGTCCGAGAAGCTCACGTCACACCAGGCATGGCCGCGCAGGCAACCATGGATGTTGACACGGGCGCCCTCGGGGATGCGATCGACCAGCGGAAAGCCCGCACCCGGACCGGCGCGCAAGCCCGTCGAGACGGTGACGATCCCAGGCGCGGCCGATACAGCGGTCGGGGCAAGCAGCAATGCGGCAATCAAAGCGGTTTTCAGTCTCATGGCGAAGTCCTCCTCTGGGAGGCGGAACGCGCAAGCGGAATAAAGCGTTCCGCTCGCGAGCGTCGCATCAGCCAAAAGATTGAGATCCGCGCTGGGCGTAGTTCAATATTCATCCGCCATTCATCAGCGGAGCAAGACCTCAGTTCGCTTGCAGCATAAAGCCGTCGAAATACCCGGCGAGCCCGGCAAAATCATTGAGCGGCAGCACCTGCGCGACGTACTGGTCCGGCCGCACCACGATCATGCAGCCGGCCTTTCGGTCGATGCCACGCATGGCGAAAATGTCGTGGCCACCCTTGAGGTCAGGACAGAACATCTTTTCGTAGTCGAGCAGACCGTAGCGTCCTTTGCGCGGAAGGAGCAGCGCTGGCATTGCCTCGATCGCAAGCTCGCGATGACCTTGCTGAAACACTGCGCGCAGGTCGATGACACTGTCGATGTCGGAGCCCACGGGCGTGTATCTCCGGATCGGAGATTCCCGGGACCCCGCAAGAAATTTACACAGGGTATGAATAGCCGACCCCGTCATTGCAGGGTTCTCAGCCGGAGAAAATGCATAGAGGCGGAAACGGCCATCGGCCTGCGCCGCGTGGCCGAGATGAACGGGCTTGGCGTCCCCGAGCCGAATCACTGGAGCCGAGTGGAAGCGCTTGCCGATGACGAAGCCTTTCGCGAGATGCTGATGCGCAGCCGCGCCGGTGAGGATCGACGGCGCGTAGTGCGTCGCCGTGCCAGCCGTGTAGCGGCCATGCCTGACAAAATAATCCTGCGTCTTCGCCGCATCGGCCCCGCCGGCCTTCGCCGCCGAGGCCAATATCCCGGCCCATTCACGATCGAAATCGATCAGCTCCTTCGCCACCGTTTGCCGCTCGGCCGAATAGGAATGCAGCAGGCTTGGTGCGCTCTGCTTCCGCAGCACCGCAGCAAGCTTCCAGCCGAGATTGAAGGCGTCCTGCATCGAGACGTTCATGCCTTGCCCGGCCTTCGGACTATGGGTGTGGCAGGCATCGCCGGCAATGAAGATGCGCGGCAGCCGCGTCGCGGTCTCGGCGTCCGGTACGTCATCGAACTTGTCGGTCAGGCGCTGGCCGATCTCGTAGACCGACCACCAGGCGATCTCCTTCACGTCGAGCGTGTGCGGCTTCAATATCCGCTGCGCCTTCGCAATGACGTCGTCAGCCGTGATGTTGCGGCTTGCGACGCGCTCGCCGACATCGAGTTTTGCCAGCTCGACATAGATGCGAACCATATAACCGCCCTCGCGCGGAATGATGAGAAGGCTACCGTCCTTCCCCGACTGGATCAGGGTCTTGAAGCGGATATCGGGGAAATCGGTGACCGCCAGCACATCCATCACGCCCCAGGCGTGGTTGGCGGAATCGCCATGCAGCTCGCGGCCAATCGATCTGCGCACCGTGCTGCGCGCGCCGTCGCAGCCGACGACGTAGCGTGCCTTGATGGTCTCGACCTTGCCTTCGTTCGCCGCATCGCCACGTTCAAGGCGCACGGTCACCGCATGATCGGCGGGACCTGCGGCCGGATCGACCTGCAGGTCGAGCAGGCGCCTGCTGTAATGGGGTTCGAGCTTGGCCCGAGATTTGCGCATGACGTCGAGAAAGCCGTCATGAACGCGCGCCTGGTTGAGGATGACGTGCGGAAATTCCGACAGCCCGTCCTCGACGTCCTGCACACGGCCGCTGCGGACGATCTTTTCGGGGCTGTGCTGGTCCGGCTTCCAGAACGTCGTCTCGTTGACCCAATAGGCTTCCTTGAGCACGCGCTCGCTGAAGCCAAAGGCGTGGAACATCTCCATGGTGCGGCAGGCGACGCCGTCGGCCTGACCGACGGTAAGCCGGCCCGGCTTCTGTTCGACGATGCAGGTCTTGATATCGGCGAACTGCGCGAGCTGCGCTGCAAGCGTCAGGCCGGCAGGGCCACAGCCGACGATGAGGACATCGACCTCGCCTGGCACGGTGCCCTCGGCACCTCCGGCCTGCACGCGCTCGGCGGGATCGGCGATTTCAGGGTCGCCCGGCTGGAATCCATTGAGATGGAATTGCATGCACACCTCTCCCGTCGACGACTTGTTCAATATTGATCAGTATACTGACTATCAGTATACTCGTCAATCATCCGCGACCGTCCCTGCCCTCACGGAGAATTCGGTGAAAGACAACAACGACATGCCCGGCCATTTGGCGCGGCGATTTCAGCAGATCGCGGTGGCGGTATTCTTGGCCGAGGTCGGCGAAGCCGGTTTCGACCTCACGCCGGTGCAGTACGCGGCGCTTGCGACCATCAAGGCCAATCCGGAACTCGACCAGGTCACGCTCGCCGGCCTGATCGCCTATGACCGCACCACCATCACCGGCGTCGTCGATCGCCTGGTGCAGAAGGGCCTTGTCGAGCGCCGCGCCAGTCCCCGCGACCGCCGCGCCCGCGCGCTGGAGATCACCGACGAGGGCCGGCGCACGCTGCGCAAGATCACGCCGGCGGTTGAATCCGCCCAAGCGATCATGCTGCGCGGCCTCAGCGCCAGGGAAGGAGAGGAACTGATGCGGCTGCTGCGCAAGGCCATCGCCGCCGGCAATGAGCTTAGCCGCGCCCCGTTGCGTGAGGTCGATCTCAAGGCGTGACCAGTTCCCGGAATACGTAGATGCCGCAGAGCGGCGAAACCTGGAACTAACTTTCGGCTGCTACCGTCGCTGCCAATTCGGCGCTTAACGCGCGATTAACTTTGCCGTTTGGAGTTTCGGATGTCCAGGTTCGTCATTGCGACCGCAATCATCGTGCTATCCGCCGGCCATGCGCTCGCGAACGGGCACGGCGGCGGCGAAGCCCCTCCTCCGCCGAAGGCCGAGGCGACGACGGCGCCCGCGAGGGTGGTCCTGACCAAGCAGGGCCCCAAGCTCGTCGATCTCAAGGGGATGACGCTCTACACTTACGAGCGCGACACCAATGGAAAGACGTCGAACTGCAACGGCAAGTGCACCGAAAATTGGGTGCCGCTCGCCGCCACCGCCGAAGCCAAGCCCATCGGCGATTTCACCGTGATCGATCGTGCAGACGGCAGCAAGATGTGGGCGTACCGCTATCGCCCACTCTACACGTCACCGGCCGACAAGGCGCCGGGCGATGTCAACGGCAACGCCACGACGCTGCAATGGCGCATAGCGCGGCCTGACAATTAAGGCGCGAACGGCGCGCGTTCGCCAGCGTTCGGCGCGCCCGCAAGCTTGGCGTGAGCCGTGGCATCGACCGCGGCGTAATTCACCTCGGGCGTCCAGTGCAGCGCAGCGTAGACGACCAGTCCGGCCAGGATCGATCCGTAGAAGCCGAGCGTGGCCCAACGCCACCTGCGCACGATGCGGCGATCGTTCTCGTCAAATTGCTCAATGAAATTCTGCATGATGCCTCCAATGGCAACGAGCCATGGAGGCATAGCGCAACTGCAGCAAAACGCCTGTGAAGCAATTCACCCTTGCGGCAGTCACCTCGCCCGGCGGGCCATCAAGCTTCGGTGATGCCGACCGACGTGACAGGTCAGATCGGTTGCCTTATCCGTGCCAGCTCGGCCCCGACTCGATCTGCGCGCTCTGGCCTGGCGGCAGTACCACGACGGTCGCGTTGAGCTTGACCCGGTCGAACAGATCGATCACGTCCTCGTTGCGCATCCGGATACAGCCCGACGAGATCGCCTGCCCGATATATTCCGGCTGGTTGGTGCCGTGGATGCGATAGAGCGTGTCCTTGTTGCCGACATAGAGATAGATGCCACGTGCACCCAGCGGATTGGCGGGACCGCCGGGCACGCGCGCCGGATAGGGCCCTAATCGCGCCTGGATCTCGGGGGTCGGCACCCAGTCCGGCCATTCCGCCAGCCGGCCGACGCGCGCAACGCCCGAGAAGGCCATCGCCTCCTCGCCGACCGCGACGCCATAGCGGATCGCCTTGCCGTCGGGCAGCACGTAGTAGAGGTAGCGCGCATTGGTATCGACCAGGATGGTGCCCGGCTGCTCCTTGCGCGGATAATCGACGATGTGACGGAGATATTGCTCGGGCACGTTTGCCTGGGCGTAAGGCGTGTGTGCGAGCAACTGACGGTCGCGCGCGGTCATGCTCGCATCCGTCGATGGCGAGAGAGTCGTCTGCATGCAGCCGCCGAGCGGCAGCAGCGCAATGGCGAACAAAACGAGGAGAGATCTTGGCACCGCCGGCCCCCCGATTAGCGGATAGCACCCCCAGCAGCCTCAGATGCTGCCCAAATCGTGCTGAAAACAAGGCAACGCGGAACAATTGGCCGTGTTCGGCATATCAGGTTCCATCACCACATCTGGCAGAAGACGGTCGCGATGTCTCCATCGCCTCGCCTTGCTTTGGTCAAACCCGGCTGGACTCGTGGGGCCTGGAGCTCGGATGGGCTCATGCAACAGATCGGCTCGCGCCAATGCGGACGACCAAGGGGTCAGAGGAGCTGCGATGCTCGCGACGTTGAACAGCCGCCAGATCGTCGATGAGATCGTGAAGGACACGGTCAAGGACACGGTCAAGGACAACGATCCGCATGATGCGGTGCAGATTTCGCCCGATGTGATCAGGGCATCGCGCGTGAACAGCCAGGCGCCCACGCTGGCACCGGAGTTCACGGCTCGCCCCGAGCCGAAATTCGCGCTGGACCGGAAATTGACGATCGAGCCGAAGTTCAGCCCCGTTTCGGAGCCGCCGGCAGTGGCGCCCCAAGCAGCTGCACCTTCGGTCGACACCGCAGTCCGCGTCACCGCATCAGATGATCACATCAGGCCGAAGCGATCGGCGGCTGGCAAATGGCTGCGCGGCGCGTTCGTGACGTTTCTGTTTGCGGGCGGCAGCGCCGCCGCGACCATCGCCTGGGAGAGGCACGGCGACACTGCGACGCAGATGCTCGCCGAATGGACACCGGCCCTGATGTCGCTGCTCCCTTCGACCTCGCAGACAGCACCGGTCGCAGCCGCGCAGACAGCACCGGTCGCAGCCCCGCAGGCGGCGCCATCCGCCGCGCAGGATCAGGCAACCGATCAAGCCGCTGCACCGCCAGTCGCGACGGCCGCTGCCGCACCGGCGGCAAGTGCCGCACCGGCAGCAACACCAACCGATGCCGCGTCTTCGGTGGAATCGATGACGCGCGACATCGCCGCGATGGCGCAGCAGATCGAGCAGCTCAAGGCCAACATCGCCGAGTTGAAGGCAGGTCAGGAACAGATGGTGCGCGAGATGGCGAAGCCGCCAGCGCCCAAGCCGATCACTGAGGCGAAACCACCGGTCACCTCGCCCGCGCGCGTGTCGGCGCTACCGCCGCGCGCTCCGGCGCCGATGCCGCCTGTTCGCAAACCGAAGCCCGTGGTATCGCACACCTACGCGCCGGCTTATGCGCCCGCGCCATCGGCACCACCGCCGCCGCCTTCACAGGCTGCCGCGGTGCCGCCGCCACCGATGGCACCGCCGGTCGCGACGACGCAAGCTGTCGCCGATGACGACGGACCCGTCGTACGTCCGCCGATGCCGCTGCGCTAAAGCATGATGATGAGGATTCATCCTGACCTCATCGCGCTTGAGAGCCTCACCAATCGAACGATGCAAGCTATCCTGTTCGATGTGATGATGTGATGATGTGAGTCCGTGCAACTACGGGGATGCGCGACTCAACCAAAAGAGAAAAGGCCGTCGGGATTTATGCCGCCGGCCTTCTCTTGCAGCTGCCGGTTCCCGGAGCCCGGTTCTGCTGCAATTCCATGCCTTATGATCATGTGGACATATTTAATAAAATCTTAAAGCGTTCGAACATTGCACATCATTTCTGCGCCATACGCACAGAGATTGCGCGCTCCGTTCTCGGTTAGAGATCGACTCAGTGCTATGATCCAGCCTGTGTCGAAGACTTCCGTTGAAGCCTTCTTGGTGAAGATTTGGGTCGTCACACCGGGGAATTCGGATGCCGTACTACTCCTTCGATCTCGTTGACGGTGAAGAGTTCAAGAACCAGGGCGGAATCATCCTCGAAGATATCGAGGTCGCCTCCGATCGCGCCGTTCAACTCGCAAGCGAGCTGTCGCAGGTGAAGCCTGAGCTGCAGCGGAAAGGTTGCTCGGTGCGCGTCACCGATCGCGATCACAAAGAGGTCTATCGCACCCCGCTCGATCCCGTGCCGGCCTGGCGGCGCTAAGCGTCTGCACCGCACCTGCACGCGACAATCGCGCCCCGCCACCATTGCGGAGCGGCCCGCAGGACGCTAGCCTCCCCGGAAAACGAGGAGGACCCAGGGATGCGCGCCGCTTTGCTGTTGGCAGGCCTGTTGCTCATCGCAGCTCCAGCCCGGGCAGCTGATGATCACACCCGCTCGAACTATGTGACGATGGTCTTGCAGGCCTTCGCCGCCAAGGTCGAGTGCCCTGGTACTGATGTCGTCTATCAGGATCTGGTGCAAAAGGCCCAGCAGATGCAGCTGCCCGACGGCACCACCGAGCAGGTGCGCAAGGCGATTGCCTGGATGCACACCGGCGGCAAGATGGGCGAGAAGCAGGCCGACGACATCATGGCGGAGGTCGCGGTCGCAACCCAGATGACCGACCTCGACCAGCGTCGGCTCGGCATGAGCAATTGGTGCGAAAAGCAGAAGACCAACCTCGCCGGTGTGATCCGCAGCAAGGGCGGCTAGGCCCTATTGCGCCGTTAACGAAACTTGGACCGAACTGCCGGCGCGGCAAATAATCGTCACATTCCTCGGCAGCATGCGGCGTCTTCGAGCAGGAGATCCCCATGCGAATTGCCCATGTTGTTTTCGCAAGTGCTCTCGCGATCGGCGCCGCGCTGACCGCCCCAGCCGTCGCGAAGAATGCCGACGCCCAGAAGGGCGAGGACAAACCGACTTCTTCATCCTGCAGCGCCTATCAGCAGGCAGCGAACGGATCGTGGGAGCCGCTTCCGTGCAAGGAAACCGGCGAGCGGGCGCAGCCGCAGACCCAGCACAAGCCGGCGCCGCAAGGCGCTGAGCAAGGCGAGCGCTGAGCCGCGGATCATGCGAGCCGCGTCCTCGACATAAGGATGGAACCGGAAGGAGCTGACGCTGCTCAGCTGTGCGCCGGGCCGCGCATGATCTTCATGGCATCGGCGATGTGACGCCATTCCCTGGCCTCGTCAGCCTCCCCACGCCCCTCGCAGGCTTGCGCCTGTTCGGCAGCCTTGGCGATCGCCGAGAAACCATGCTGCTCCAGCATTTGCCGGGCGATGGTATGGACCTGGACCTCGGACATCATGGGTGTTCTCCCGTCATGAGGACACCGCGGCGCGCGGCTCGGCGCTCCGCGGGCTTGCTGACAACGATCGAATAGCGCGTCTCGTTCCGCTCATGCGAACGACAAAGGCGGCCCGCTGTGCCCAGCGGACCGCCTTTGCACCCACCCCAAATGGGAGCGGCATCGGCCGGGCACCCCTACCCGACCGCCACTTTCTTGCGCTCGAAATCGTTGGGCACCTCGATATCGACCTCCAACGTCGAGACCTCGTCGCCGCGTTCGAGCCGTACGATCACTTTGGTCGGATCCAGCTTCACATGCTTGGAGACGACAGCCAGAATTTCCTCACGCAGCACGCCGAGCAGATCAGGCTGGCCGCGTAGTCCGCGTTCATGGGCCAGCAGGATCTGCAGCCGTTCGCGCGCGACGGGTGCGGACGCCTTGTTGCCGCGGAGAAGCCGGAGCAGACCCATGCTCATGCAGCCCTCCGTCGCAGCAGTCGATCCATGAAACCCTTGCGCTCGGTCGGCACCTGCATGGCGACCGTTTCGCCGCACAGCCGCCTCGCCGCATCGATATAGGCCCGCGCGGGTGCGCCTTCCGCGTTCGACAGCGTCACCGGCGTGCCGACGTTGGAGGCCTTCAGCACGTCCTGGCTCTCGGGGATGATGCCGAGCAAGGGCGTTGCGAGGATTTCCAGGATGTCGTCGATGGTCAGCATCTCGCCGCGCGCGGCACGCGAGGGATCGTAGCGCGTGATGAGAATGTGCTTCTCGACGCGCTCGCCCTTCTCGGCCCGCACCGTCTTGGAATCGAGCATGCCGATGATGCGATCGGAATCGCGCACCGAGGAGACTTCCGGATTGGTGACGATGACGGCCTCATCGGCAAAGCGCATCGCCATGGAGGCGCCACGCTCGATGCCGGCGGGGCTGTCGCAGATCACCCAGTCGAACCGGCTGCGCAAATCGGCGATGACCTTGCCGACGCCCTCTTCCGTCAGCGCGTCCTTGTCGCGGGTTTGCGAGGCGGGCAGCAGCCAGAGATTCTCCAGCCGCTTGTCCTTGATCAGCGCCTGCGGGAGCTTTGCCACCCCCTGCACCACGTTGATGAGGTCGAACACCACGCGGCGTTCGGCGCCCATCACGAGGTCGAGGTTGCGCAAGCCCACGTCGAAATCGACGACGACGACCTTGTCGCCGCGTTGCGCCAGCGCCGCCCCCAATGCGGCGGTCGTGGTCGTCTTGCCGACGCCGCCCTTACCTGATGTCACGACCAGTACTTTGGCCATTTCAAATCTCTCCTTCTGGTCAGTTCAGCGCAGTAATTCGCATGGTGTTGCCTTGCAGCCAGGCCTGGGCCGGCTTGCCGCGCAAGGCGCTGTCGATGTCGTCCGCCGTCTGATAAAACCCATCGATCGCAAGCAGTTCGGCCTCGATCTTCTGGCAATAGATGCGCGCGCTCGTGTGTCCGTTCACGCCCGCCATGGCGCGGCCGCGCAGCGCGCCGTAGATGTGGATGGAGCCGCCGGCAACGACCTCGGCGCCGGAGCCGACCGAGCCCAGAATGGTGACGTCGCCTTCGGGGAAGATCACGGTTTGGCCGGAGCGCACGGGGCTCTCGAGCAGCAGCGAGGTCGGCTTGGTCTCGACCTTGGCTTGCGGCTTTTTCGGCGCGGTCGGCTCGATCACGCAGCTCCGCCCGCCCGACAGCAACGGCGGCATCGACGGGGTCAACCGGCTCTCCTCCACGCCCTCGATGCCGAGCACGCGGATGTTGCGGTCCTGAAGGCTGGTGAGCAGATGCCCGATGCCGGACTGGCTGAGATCGACCGAGGACAGATCGATGACGACGGGCCGGCCGGCGAAGAACCCTGGCGAGCGCGCGATGGTGGTGTCGATTTCCTGGAGCCAGTCCTGGATCGGAACCGTCGGCACGAAGACGAAGGCCACGTAGGAGCGCCCGCGCAGGCGCACCATTTGGCGTTGGACTTTTGCTGCAGCCTCCATGGTGGCCGACTCGTTCCCCGTTATTGAATGGTTAACGATGCCGCCAATATGGTTAATGTCCGGTTAATTCTCCGTGGGGTTACGTGGATGAGGCGTGAAGGAGCGCCCGGGCCAGGCGCTCGAAACCCGTGGAGTGGGCAAAGCGAAGCGTGCCCACCTTCCGCGTGCGATCGGAGAGAGATCGTGGGCACGGCGCTTTGCGCCTTTGCCCACCCTACGACAGCGAGGGTGGCGTGCCCTTCTATCGCTCAGCGGAGCGTAATCCAGGTTCGAGCTAGCCGATGCTCTGTCCCGGATTGCGCGGAGCCTGTCATCGGGCGGCGCTTCGCGCCGACCCGTTGGCTCCATCCGGGCACCGAAGACCGCGAAGGCAGCGCTCAGAGCAGCTTCGCGCTCACGAACAAGGCGCGCACGGCATTGGTCGCCTGGACCGCGAGCATGGCGTTGCCGGCAGCGCCCTCCAGCGCCGCGATGGCCTCTTCATGCAGCGAGCGGAATTCCATCCACTCGACCGATTTGAAGTTGGTGAGGAATTGATAGGCCTGGCCGACGGTCGCGATCGCCAGCGTGTCACCGTTCAGCTTGATCTTGAACGTCGTGCGCAGCGGGGTCTCGGAGCTCTGTGGATCACTCATGGGCTGCTTCTGAACGACAACGGCTTAACGAAGGGGAAACGGCAGCCCGGCCGCACCTGACAAATGTCAGGAGTCGGTGCTGGCGCGCTGCGAGGCGGTGGTCGCACCGCTCAGGCTCGGCACCACGACCAGGCGGTTGAACTCGCCATTGTCGTAAGCCTTGAGGAAGCGATCATAGTCCTTGATCGAGACGCAGCCATTGGAATCGCCGCGCGGGCCGAGCATGTAGGTGTGGGTGAGCAGGCCGACGCGGCCGAGCGCGCTGGTGCCGTCGGTCGGCGTCATGCGCAGCGCCCGCACGCCGTGGAACAGTTTTTCGCGCGGCTTGAGGTCGTAAGTCGCAGGCGGGGTTGCACCGACCATGCGCTGGTCGACATGATCAGGATCGTCCATCAGCGCGCCCATGCCCGAATGGGCCTCGATCGCGACGCCGCTCGGCAAATAGAGCGCCTTGGCCTTGATGTCGTAGACCGCCGTCTTCGAATCGTAGCCGAGCGCAGCGAGATCCGGCGCCCTGCCCAACAGGCCGTCGCCGGGGTTCAGCGAGGCCAGCCTGATCTTGTCGGTGAACTTCTCGAAGAAGTTGCGGTTGTCGACCCGGGGTTTGGCCTCGGCATAGGCCTGACTCGAGGCGATCTGCGCGCTGAAGTCCGCCTGGACCGGCCGCGAGCGCGGCATCGGCACGGCATCGGCGCGCTGCGGGGGCTTTGCGGTCTCTTCGGTTGCGGGCTGCCCGTTATCGATCAAGGTCGAACGCCAGTCGTCGCCCTGGAGCTTCTGGGCCAGCATCGCCTTGGCATCGCGCAGCTTGATCTGGACCGCATTCAGGGCGGAGCGCTCCATGGTCTGCAGGCCAGGTTCGCGCGTCGGCGGATTGTTGCCGGACAGCGAGGCGAAACGATCATTGAACGAAGGAGAATTGGCCGGCGGCAGTGCGGCGGTCACCAGCGCGCTGGAGTTGGCCGAATCCGAAACGCCGATATCCGCGACCCACGCGGCGGCACCCAGCGCCAGCGCGATCGCAGCCATGGACAGCAGTACCGTCTCGGCTCGCCCAATACGGCGGCGCGACAACGGCCTGTCGGCGCGTACGCGGTCGGAAACCATCAGATCCCCAAATCGACACCCCCGGGGGACCCAACCCCCACCCGGAGACTCTCTATACCAGCTACCACATTGGGAGCCAAAAGTTAGGCATAATCGCGGCCGGCAAGCCCTCTGGAGGTATCTTATGACCGATCCTTTCGATCTAGAGCGCTTCCTGAAGGCCCAGGAGCCGGTTTTTCGCGCCGTTTTGGCGGAGCTGGGCCAGGGCCGGAAGCAAAGCCACTGGATGTGGTTCGTTTTTCCGCAAATCGCCGGCCTCGGCTTCAGCGCCATGACGCAGCGTTACGCGATCGGGTCGCGGGCGGAGGCCCAGGCCTATCTCGCCCACCCCGTCCTCGGTCCGCGCCTGATCGAATGCACCCGCCTCGTCCTCGCCGTGCAGGGACGAACCATCAACGCGATTCTCGGCGCGCCTGACGATGCCAAATTCCGCTCGTCGATGACGTTGTTCGGCGCCGTATCCGACGAGCCCGTCTTCGACGAAGCGCTCGCCAGATATTTCGCGGGCAAGCGCGATGATTCGACGCTGGAGATCCTGGCGGCTGTCGATCGAAAGGCCTGACCGGCGCAAGTGGCAACGTAAACCGGCGGTTAACAGGCTCCCCCTATTTTGCGCGGAGAAAACCATTCTCTCCCCGCGCCCATTGCCGGACAATCATGAAAATCGGTACGCTGCTGACCACCGCCATCGTCTCGCTCTCGACCGTCGGCGGCGGCCTTGCCGTCTATGTCGCCGTGACGAAGTACCAGACGATGGAGCGGATCACCGAGGCACAGGGCCGGCTCGCGATCGTCCGCGCCGTCAGCGACATCCCGCGTTATCTCAATCCCGAGCGCGGCTTTTCCACCAACATCCTCTACGGGCCCGCGACCATCGATCCCGCGCTGCTCGCCGAGCAGGACAAGCTGCGCAAGCAGACCGACGGCGCCCGCGACAGGATGAATGCGCTGCGCAGGGAGCTGCCTCCGTCCTTCGATGACGGCACCACCATCGGCAGCAACATCGACGGTATCAATGCGAAGTTCATGTCGCTCCGCGAGGCCATCGACAAGGCGCTGAGCGGTCCGGCCGATGCGCGCAAGGACGCGGCCAAGCAGATCGTCGCCGACAATGCCGTGCTCAACTCTGGCGTCACCGCGCTGCTGAACGAGCAGGTCCGCCGCATGGCGATCCTCAACGGCGACGCCTACCGGCAGGCCAGCTACGCCAACATCGCCATGACATTGCGCGACGTCGGCGGCTTCAACTCCAGCCTGCACAAGAACCTCGTCGGCGGCAAGAAGCCGGCGACTGACGCCGAGAAGGCCGACATCGCCCGCTCGCAGGGCCGCAACGACCAGATCGTGATGTCGCTGCAGGAACTGCGCGGCAACCCGGCCACCCCGGCCAACGTCGCCGCTGCGCTGGAGAAGTTCAATGCGGTCTATGTCGAGGAGTTCGGCCGCGAGCTCAAGCTCGTGAAGGACGGTGCAGTCACCGGCAAGTACGAACACGACATGGAGACCTACTTCGCCTCGACGCAGCGCGGTCTCGCCACCATCATCGAGGTCCGCGACGCCTTCTACGACAACGCCGAGCAGGTTCTGGCCGGCGCGTCTACCGCCGCGCGCACCAGCTTCACCATCGCCCTCGTCGGCCTGCTCGCCGTGCTGATCGCCAGCGCAGGTCTCATCGTGACTGTCCGCCGCCGCGTCTGCGCCCCGATCGTCAGCCTGACGAGCCGGATGTCCCGACTTGCAGACGGCGAGGTTGCCGAAGGCATTCCCGGCGCCGAACGCTCCGACGAGATCGGCGCGATGGCCGCCGCCGTCCAGGTCTTCAAGGACAACATGATCCGCGCCGACCGGCTCGCCGCCGAGAAGCAGGCCGAGAACGACGGCAAGATGCGCCGTGCCCTGGCGCTCGACGAATTGACCCGCGCCTTCGAGGCCAAGGTCAGCGAACTGGTCGGCGGCCTATCGCAGGCCTCCTCCACCATGGAGACCACCGCGCAGTCGATGACCTCGACGGCGGCCCAGACCAACAGCCAGGCCGCGGTCGTCGCCGCCGCCTCCGAGCAGACCTCGACCAACGTGCAGACGGTCGCCAGCGCGACCGAGGAGCTGACCTCCTCGATCGCCGAGATCGGCCGCC
The DNA here is from genome assembly GCF_051853015.1 of Bradyrhizobium sp. BLXBL-03. Taxonomy (NCBI): domain Bacteria; kingdom Pseudomonadati; phylum Pseudomonadota; class Alphaproteobacteria; order Hyphomicrobiales; family Nitrobacteraceae; genus Bradyrhizobium; species Bradyrhizobium sp. BLXBL-03. The sequence continues at coordinate 4,826,528 of NZ_CP182470.1, forward strand.
AGGTCGCGCAATCGACCGAGATTGCAGCCCGCGCCGTCGACAACGCCCGCCGCACCGGCGACACCGCACGTGCGCTTGCCGAGGGCGCGCAGAAGATCGGCGACGTCGTCACCCTGATCCAGAGCATCGCCGAGCAGACCAATCTGCTGGCGCTCAACGCCACCATCGAGGCCGCGCGCGCCGGCGAGGCTGGCCGCGGCTTTGCGGTGGTCGCATCCGAAGTGAAATCGCTGGCCGGCCAGACCGCCAAGGCCACCACCGAGATCTCCGAGCAGATCACCGCGATCCAGACCGCCAGCGACGAGACCGTGGCCGCGATCCGCAACGTCGCCGACGTGATCGCCGAGATCGACCAGATCGGCACCGCGATTGCGGCCGCGATCGAGGAACAGGGCTCGGCGACCAAGGAGATCGCCCGCAGCGTCCAGGAGGCCGCGCGCGGCACCCAGGAGGTCAACGCCAACATATCGGGCGTGCAGCGCGCCGCCGGTGATACAGGCAGCGCTGCGAGGGACGTTCTCGGCGCCGCCCAGCAGCTCTCGACGCAGTCGCGCGACCTCGCCGGTCAGTTCGACCGCTTCCTCGCTGAAGTCAGGTCTGCCTGAAGCAGCCCATCCGTCAGGCGCTCTTTTGCCACCATCCGTCGCCGTCCCAACTCGATGAAGGGCACCTCGATAAAGCGCCACATCAGCCATGCCGCCGGCGTTGTGATCAATAAGGCGACCACGGCCAGGGCCGCTGCGCGGATGGTCGGCGGCAGGTCGGACGGCAACAGGCGAACAGCGATCGCAAGTCCGATCGCGTGAAGAAGATAGAAGCTGTACGATATTCGCCCGTACAACCGGACGACATCGAAGTCGAACGGCCGCAGCGCTGCGAGCTTGTCGGGGCCGAAGGCCGAAAAGCAGACGAGCGCAGACGCGCAGAGCGTCTCGAACGCGATCGTTACGGCAGTCTGCTTCCGGACCGCGACAACCAGCATCATGACAAAAGCGGTGGCGACGACGACATTTGCCCGAGACGGTCGCACTCGTCCGACAAGCAAGTTGACGCCCGATCGCGTGAGCAAGCCGACGACGAATGCATAGAGTGGCGCAAGATTGGTGAAGTCCCCCAACAAGTGAACATAAGGTCCCCAGAACGAGATCGCGACGAGAAAGCCGACCACCATCCAAACCGGCGTCGCGCCATGACGCCTCAGCAGCGCATGCGAGATCAGGATCACGGGAATTGCGACGCATTCGACGGTCAGGGACCACATCACCCCGTTGATGTCGCTCCTGATGAGAAGCGCATTAAGGACAATGTTGAGCGGGTCGAACGAGGGCAGGAAGCCCACGTGGAAGCCGCTGCTTCGATACGCCAGCGTCAGCAGCAGCACGGTCACAATTGCCGCCGGCAGCAGCCTGAACAGCCGGTGACGGACGAATGTGAGGGGATCAGGATCGCGATCCAGAGATCGCGAGAGCAGGAAACCACTGAGCACGAAGAAGACAACGACCGGCGCCATTCCGGTTGCAATCGTCTCCCAGGACTGCATGCAGGCGTGGAACGCGAGCACTGATACGGCCGCAAACCCGCGCATGGCTTCAAGTCGCGGCAGAAATGCAGTGTCCCGATATACGGCCATTGTGCGGAACGATTAGCCCAGCGGATCGCTGGGGGCAACCGCGCCCGGCGCCGAGCCGTCCTAATACGGCGGCGCCTTGCGCGCGCGCTGCGCCTTGGCCGCCTCGATCCACCACAGCAAATCGTCGGCAAAGCGCGGGAAGGAGCGTTCCAGCGCCTTGCCGCCCTCACCGATCGGCTCGCTTTCGGCAGACAGCGTCTGCGCGATCGGGCCGACGCCGATGGTGCTCGAGATCACCACCATGCCCATCTCCGACAGCGTGCCGTGCCACGCGGTCGAGGCGCGCGCGCCCGACAGGCGCCCGGCGGAGTAGCTCACGATCGCGGCCGGTCGCCAGAACCACTCCTCCAGGAAATGATCGGTGAGGTTCTTCAAGCCGGGCTGGATGCCCCAATTATATTCGCCAGTCACAAAGACGAAGCCGTCCGCGCCGCGGATCTGGCCGGCCAGCTTTTCCAGCGCCTCCGGCGCCGTGCCTTTGGGGTACTCCTTGTACATGCGATCGAGCATCGGCAGGCCGATGGCCTTGGCGTCGATGAACTCGACGTCCTCGCCGCGACCGCGCAGGCGATCGATGACGAAATTCGCCAGGCGAATGCCCATGCGGTCGGACCGGTAGGAGCCGTAGAGGACGAGGATGCGGTTGCTCATCGCGGCATGCTAGCACGAATCCGGCGGCCGTCCCCAGCCGCTTTATCGTGCTATCGCCCGCGTCCGCGCTCCAGCGTTTCCGACGGCGTCTCGCCGAACTGTTCGCGATAGCTGCGGGAGAAATCTGACAGATGCCAGAAGCCGAAGGCCAGCGCGACGGCCTTCACGCTCTCGGCGCCGGCGAGGAGCTGCCGGCGGACCAGCCACAGGCGGTGGACCCGCAAGTAGCGATGCAGGCTCATGCCGCGATAGCGGCGGACGACGTCATGCATCGTGCGCACGGAGAAACCGAGCTTGCGTGCGATCTCCTCGCTATAGATCGGCTGCGACAAATCGTCGGACAGAAGCGCGCGGATGTCCTGGAAGATCTTGAAGTTGCGCTCATCGTTCGGACGTAGGATCCATCGTGCCGGGACCAGGTTTTCGAACACCTGGTCGACGGCGCCGAGCAGAGATTCCCTCATCGCCGCCGCCTTCGACGGCATCGCCGCGGCCTCAACCGGTTCCGTCGCAACAGCCAAAACCTCCCGGACCACATCACGCAGCAGGTTCAAGCTGGCTGCGGTCGTCTCGTAGATCCTGAAGGTCGATGTCGTGCCCGGCCACCCGCGGCCCGTCACCTGCGGCCTGAACATCACCGACGCAATCTGCCGCTGCACTTCCTCGATCGTGGTGTAGGCAGCGCCGTTGCTGCCAATGACGATGGCCGGACGGGCGCGGTGCGAACCGTTGAAGCAAATGGGCACGTCAAGGTCGTCCATCGTGAAGCCGATCGCGGTGCAGTCGTCGACCAGCTGTGCGTCGACAACGCGAGGGAACGCGCGCGTCACGTTCACGTCGCAGCCCGGCAATGACAGGATTGTCTGCTCGGACGAAATGTGCCTGACGAAAGGCGTGAACTCGAAATTCAGGCCCCGTATGGCGCTTCGAAATTCATCGACATCAGAGAAGCGAAATGTCTTGAGAGCCAACGCGGGCGCATCATCAATACTGTTCATGGTAATTTGAAAGGTCGCATCCAAACCGACGCCCGTCCGGCGGCGGTGCCGGCTCGATCCTCCCCTTTGAGGTATCGCGTTAGCTCGAAAGAATTATTCTGACCTATTCGGCCAGTTGGCGAGCGTCCGGTCGAAAGCACAAGCCGGCCCGTCAAAGCTCGCCAAATTTCGATATCTTTTCCTACCTCCGAGGTGGTGCATGAATACCCGCAAAACCGAAGCATAAAATCTAAATTAACATCTCTGGATTGCAATGGACCCTGTTTGATATTTTTAGGTCTTTTTTGAGTTCAGGCTCCTGCCATGACGGCAAATTCGCCTGCCGATATCCTGGTTGAGTTGGAAGAAGCGGTCGCGGCCTGCCCGCAGGAGCGCTGCGCCCGTATCCTTGCAGGGATCGTTCGCCTGCTCTTATCCGGTCGCGACAGGCCCCAGGAATTGCTGGTCAACCTGGTCGACGGCGTCTTGCTCCGGCTGACCGGGCGCGTCGCGCCTGCCGCTCTGATGGAGCTGAGTGAGGCTCTTGCGACGCTGCAAGTTGCACCGCAAGAAACGCTGCGACATCTGGCATCGCATGATGATCCAGCCATCGCATGCCCGCTCCTGCGAAAATCGCAGGCGCTCTCGACCGCCGACCTCACGGCGATCGCGACGTCATGCAGCGAAGCCCATCAACTCGCGATCTCGACCCGTGATGGGATCGAAGGGGCCGTAGCCGAAGCGCTCGTCGCGCGCGGCACGCGCGCGGTTCGCCTCGCCCTGATCAAGAATGATCGAGCCAGATTTTCCGAAGCGGTCTACGCCCTGCTCGTCGAGACCGGTGCGGCGGACGACGAAATCACGAAGCTTCTGGCGCTCCGACCGGGCACGCCTGACCACGTCTTGCGCAAGCTGCTCTCGGCTCCGCCCGGACCGAGAGCTGCGGCCAAGCCCAATGCCTCCGCCGGGCCACCGGCACAGATCCCCGCGCCTGTTGCGCTGAAGCTACCCACGGCAGACGATTATGCGAAAGCAAGACCCGAAATCGTCGCCCTCAACCGCGTCGGAAGGCTCAACGATTCAACGGTGAACCGTTTTGCGATCCGCGGCGAGACCGCCAATCTGCTCACGGCCTTATCAGTGCTGTCAGGCGCCCCCATCGAGATCGTCGAGCATGTCATGAGAGACGAGGATTGCGAGGGCCTCGTAATGGCTTGTCGGGCCTCGCGCCTGAACTGGGCGACCACGCTGGCAATCCTGAGTAACCGCGGCGGCACGCGACTCTCATTCGCCCAGCGGGAGCGCGCGCAACATATTTTCGAGACACTTCTTCTGTCGACCAGCCAATGGACGGTGCGTTGGGGCGAAATCGCAGCAAGCGCAAGCGCACGCGATCCCGGACATCGCGGCGCCGGAATGGGGAGATAGCCGATGAGATCAAATGGCCGCAAGAACGCTCGCGTGAAGATGGACCACCGACAACCCGTCAACTTGATGGGCTCGGACGGTACCTGGCGGCGCAGTTGCGTGCTGCTCGACGTGTCGCAAACAGGCGCCAAGCTCGAGGTCGAGGGCACGCTCGACGTATTGCAAGCCAAGGAATTCTTCCTGGTGCTGTCGTCCACGGGGCTGGCCTATCGGCGCTGCGAGCTGGTGTGGATCGACGGCACCACCGCCGGCGTTCACTTCGTCACCGCGGGCGCCAAGAGAAAAGCGGCGAACGCGACGGCCGCCGTAGCGCAAAGCAAGTAGGCAGCAAAGGCTCAAGACATCATCAGGCTCGCTCAACCCCAGTATAGTTCGGATCTTCCGTGCAGAACGCGCGAACCATGACCGGCTACGTCAAAGGCGACCGCCATCGAGCGGCAGCATCGGCACGTCCTTTCGTGCATGTGCTGGCCGATTGCTCCGACAAACTGTCCCGCATCTGCGCGGTGCTCGAACAGCGGTTCGCCGTTGCTGGCGAGCGGCTCGACGCGGAAGCCAAGCTGTCGCAGGTGCCTTACGCCATCGTGATCCGCGCGGAGCTGCGTGACGTCGACAACATCGCGGCGATCAAGAAGCGAAGCGCCAGGCTTGCAAAGGCCACCAAGCGCATCTTCCTCGTCGAGCAACCCTCGCACGTCTGCGTTTCGCAGGCCTACGCGCTCGGCGCGACCCTCGTCCTTCCCGGCCCGCTCAACAAGATCAGGCTGCTGGCCGCGCTGGCTGAGCCAGCCGAGCCGGCAGCGGATTCAGCCAGCTGCTCGACGCAGCCGGACAACGCGGTCGAGACCGCGGCGACCGCTATCGCGTCGATGTTCACGGCCGTCACCATGGGCGAGCCGCTCGACGTCGACGGCACCAAGGACGCCGGGCGCAGGATTGCCGATCGCATCACCGAGCATGGCCTGTCCGAATGGCTCACGACCGTGCGGCGCCACCATGAGGGAACCTACCAGCATTGCCTGCTGGTCACGGGCGTGGCCATCGACTTCGGGCTGAGCCTCGGCGTCGGACGAGCCGACCTGGAGCGGCTATATTCGGCCGCCATGTTCCATGACATCGGCAAGGCCCGGATCCCGCTCGCCATTTTGGACAAGCCGGGCCGGCTCGACGACGCCGAGCGCGCCATGATCGAGACGCATCCGGTAGCCGGTTACGACTTTCTCAAGGACCATGAGAAAATATCGCGGGAGATTCTCGACGCGGTCCGCCACCATCACGAATATCTCGACGGCAGCGGCTATCCCGACGCACTGGCGGGACACAGCATCAACGATATCGTGCGCATTCTCACGATCTCGGACATCTTCGCCGCACTGATCGAGCACCGGCATTACAAGCCGACGATGCCGCGCAACGAGGCCTATGACATTCTCTGCGGGATGACGGGAAAGCTCGAGAAGGCGCTGGTCACCTCCTTTAAGGAGGTCGCACTCTCAAGGTAGCCCGTGCACGATCATCGGCCTGGAATCGCGTCGCGGGTCATCGCGTTCTAGTGCGTCGCCCGGAATTTGATGCGGCGCGGGATCGAGCGACAGGCCAGTCCCTCGGCGAGCAGCTTCATATCCTCGCGTTTGCCGCTGCGGATCAGCCTGCTGAACTCTTCGGGGGTAAAAGGAAGACTGGGATCATCATCGATCGGGTGCCGCATCCGCGGACCGAAGAACCATCGAACCAGGCTAGCCAGCCGCCGCATGTCAATTCCCTCGCGCCAGCAACAAACCCTTGAGTCCGTATATTGTTCCTCCTGCACGATGCAGATTGCAAGAGGTCGCGATGACTCCACACGAAAAAAATCGCGCGGGGAATAATCTCCTCCGGCCTCTGCTTTCAGTCGGCGAAACCGACATGGCGCACGAATCCGTGGTTACCCTGGCGATCCGAACGAACGGCGTTCGCGGCAAAGTTGTCGTGGCATAACCCATCGCAACGCAGGTCATGATGACCTCGTCTTCCGGAATCGCAGCGACCTCGCGCACGATGTCGGAACGCATGATGTCCTCCGCAACAGCACCGGTTGCCGATGCGGCGCGCGAAATCTATGCTAAGGCGCAAGCAAGACCAAGAACCCTGCAAGAATCCTGGAGGAGCTGTGATGGCCGCGCCGCTCGACCCCGTCATCGCCCAGATCATTCCGCTCATGCCGATGCGCGATCCCGCGATCATGACGCCACAGAGCGCCCGTGATTCCTTGCGCGCACTGGCTGCCGCGCGCGCCGCCGTGCCGCCACCACCCGTCGCTGAAGTCCAGGACATCAAGGTGAAAGGCGGCGCAGGCCCGCTCGATGCACGTGTTTACCGGGTGGGCACCAAGCCTGCGCCGACCGTGGTGTACTTCCATGGCGGTGGCTGGGTCGCGGGCGACCTGGAGACTCACGACCGCCAGGCGCGCAATCTCGCCATCGAGACCGGTTCGGACGTCGTTTCCGTCGATTATCGGCGTCCGCCGGAGACCCGATTTCCGGGCGCGTTCGAAGACGCCTTCAGCGCCGTGAGCGATGTCTTCAACCGCGTCGCGGAATTTGGTGGCGATGCCAGGCGGCTCGGCGTTGCCGGTGACAGTGCCGGCGGCAATCTCGCCGCCACCACCGCGATCGCCTGCCGCGATGCCGGCATCAAGCTCGCCGCGCAATTGCTGGTCTATCCCGTGGTTGACGCCGTGGGCAGCTACGCGGACGCGCGCGAGAACGCGCGCTTTCCGTCTCGTGCCGACAATGCCGACGGCTACTTCCTCACCCGCGCCACGATGGAATGGTTTTGCGGCCACTATCTCGCTGATCCCGCTGACGCCGCGGACTGGCGGGTTTCACCGCTGCGCGCCGCATCGCTTGCCGGGCTCGCGCCGGCCGTCGTGACCACCGCCTGGTTCGATCCGCTGCGTGACGAAGGCGCGGCCTATGCGCGGGCACTGGAAGCCGCCGGCGTGCGCGTCAAGCACCACGAGGGCCCGGGCCTGATCCACGGCTATTTCGGCATGGGCGATGCCTCGGAGGCAGCGCGCGCCGAAGCAAAGCGCGCACGCACGGATTTCGGCGCGTTGCTGGCGCGCGGCGCCTGATCGCGTTGCAACCGGCCGGATCGAAGTGTCGCGTCATGTCATCGGTATTCTTGTCGGCGTGGCGACCAATCTGCTGTCGGTCGCAACCGCTTCCGCGGCGGCAAAGACCGTCTACTTCAACAGCGCCGATGGTCGGACCGCGCTCACGGGCTATGTGTTCGAGCCGAGCACACCGGGCCCCTGGCCTGCCATCGTCATGCTGCACGGGCGCGGCGGACCTTATTCCAGCAACGTCAATGCCGATTGCACCTTCGTCGGCGCCGGCACCAGTTCGCCTTGCAACGCGAACACCTTGTCGAAGCGCCACGCCATGTGGGGCGAATACTGGGCGGCGCGTGGCTATCTCGCGCTGCTGCCGGACAGCTTTGGCCCGCGCGGCAAGGCCCATGGTTTTGGCCGCTTCACGCATGGCGATCCTGACCGCGCCGACGTCAACGAGACCAATGTTCGCCCGCTCGACGCCGAAGGTGCACTCGCTTACTTGCATAGCCGCAACGACGTCGTCGCCGGTCAGATCTATCTGCAAGGCTGGTCCAATGGCGGCAGCACCGCGCTCAACGTGATGATCCGGCAAGACAACCAGCAAGGAAATCAACAAGGCAACCAAGCGGGCTATCGCGGCGCCATCGCATTCTATCCGGGCTGCGGGCCGTCCGCGCTGCTGGCATCAAAAATCTCGAACACGGCGCCGATTGCGATGTTCCTCGGCGCCGACGACGAGGAGGTCTCGCCGGTGCGCTGCCTGCGTTTTGCCGACCGCTCACGGCAGGCGGGCAGTCCCATCGACGTCACCGTTTACGCCGGCGCCACCCATGGTTTCGACGAGCCGTCCTCGCGGCGGCAGTCCACACCCGGGAATCAGGCAGCGATGGACGACGCTCTCGTCAAGGCCATTGCCATCGTCAACGGCTGGAAAAAATGAAGCGACGACCAATGCCGCGCCGCGATCCTGCTTGATTGCGCCATGATTCCGGGCTCCAATCCGATGCGCCATTTTTGGTTTAGGGAGACGCCCAATGATGAAACGGATTTTCCTGGCTGCGCTCGTTGCCACCTTTGCGGCGGGTTCGGCCCTTGCGGACGACACCTGCGAAAGCAAGGCGGTCGGCAAGGACGGCAAGGCTCTCGCCGGTGCGGCCAAGACCTCGTTCATGAAGAAGTGCAAGGAAGATGCTTGCGCGCCCAAGGCCGTCGGCTCCGATGGCAAGCCGCTCGCCGGCGCGGCCAAGAACAGCTTTATGAAGAAGTGCGAGATGGGCGCGTAAGGCGCTGCGTTGGCGGCTTTCCGCCAGCCATCAACAAGCGAACTCCGCCATGGCCGGGCAGAAGCGCGTCTTCGCGCGAGATGTCCCGGCCATTGGCGTTTCAGGGCTTTCGCCTCGCCGAGCGCAGCCCTGCGCGCGCCGAGCGCGTAAGGCCAGATCATCGCCACCCTAGACAGAACGCCTCCGCTGGCGGATCATGCAGCGCTGAGCGAACCGGGGCGCATCAACGAAGATTCTAGCCAAGGGTGGTCGAGATGTTGCGGTTTCGAGTGCGTGATTACATGATGGTGACGATGGGCACGCTGTTTGTGCTGCTCATCAATCTCGACGTTGCGAACGCGAGAAGTCCTGGTCTGCCCAACGTCATGGTTCTGGCGACCGGCGGCACGATTGCCGGCACGGGAGCCAGCAGCACCACGGTGGTCGGTTACACCGCAGCGACGGTCGGCATCGACACCCTCCTCAACGCCGTTCCCGAGCTGAAGACGGTGGCCAACGTCAAGGGCGAGCAGGTTTTCCAGATCGCCAGCGAGAACATGAACAACGACTACTGGCTCAAGCTTGCCAAGCGCGTCAACGCGCTGCTCGCGCAGGACGACGTCGACGGCATCGTCATCACGCACGGCACCGATACGATCGAGGAGACCAGCTATTTCCTCGACCTCGTGGTCAAGAGCAGGAAGCCCGTCGTGATCGTCGGCGCGATGCGGCCGTCGACGGCGATCAGCGCCGACGGGCCGATCAACCTCTTCAATGCCGTGATCCTGGCGGGCAGTGAAGAGGCCGTTGGCAAGGGCGTGCTCGTCGCTCTCAACGACCAGATCAACGCGGCACGCGAGGTCACCAAGAACAACACCTCGACCGCGGACACCTTCCGCACGCCCGAGCTCGGCTTTCTCGGCTACATGCAGGGCAACAAGCCGTATTTCTATCGTCAATCGACCCGCCGGCACACCGCGGACTCCGAATTCGACGTCTCCAACCTCGAGACGCTGCCGCAGGTCGATATCGTCTACGGCTATGCCAACATGAACCGTGTCGCGGTCGACGCCTTTGTCGCCGCCGGCGCCAAGGGCATCGTGCATGCCGGCGTCGGTGACGGCAGCCTGGCCCGCCCCGCGGTCGAGCCGGCGCTCGACGAGGCGCGCAAGAAGGGTGTCGTGATCGTCCGCGGCAGCCGCGTCGGCAACGGCATCGTCGCGCGCAACGGCGAAGCCAAGGACGACGAGCACGACTTCGTCGTCTCCGATACGCTCAATCCGCAGAAGGCGCGCATCCTGCTGATGCTGGCGCTGACCAAGACATCAGACACCAAGGAAATCCAGCGGATGTTCTATAGCTATTAGAGCGCCTGCAGGGGCTACTCCTCGCATGTCAGCCGCTGTTGCACGAGTCCCGGATTGCGCTACGCTCCATCCGGGCTACGGAGTTCGTTGCTTCCTTGTAGCCCGGATGGAGCGAAGCGTAATCCGGGAAAGCCTCTCACATGGTTCGTTATCGGAGAAATTTCGTTCTCGGAGGGACCTTCTTCTTCACCGTCACGCTGGACGATCGAAGGTCATCCGTGCTGATCGATCATATCGACAAGCTCCGCAATGCATTTCGCGTAACGCGTGCCGAACGACCATTCGAGATCGATGCGATCGTGATCCTACCCGATCATCTGCATGTCATCATGAAGCTCCCGGACAACGACTCGGACTTCTCGGGTCGTTGGAGGCGCATCAAGAGCGTCTTCACACACCGGCTGGCAGCTTCCGGAGCAACTGTCTCCCGCAATAATCGCGGCGAGTCCTTGCTGTGGCAGCGGCGATTTTGGGAGCACACAATTCGCAACGATGCGGATTTCGAGCGCTGTGTCGACTACATCCATTTCAATCCCGTCAAGCACGGCCTCGTCACATCACCGATCGACTGGCCCCATTCGTCGCTCCATCGCTACGCTCGTGACGGCATCCTGCCCGCCGATTGGGGTGGCAACGGCGAAATCTCCGGCAATTTCGGTGAACGCGGCGAGTGATCCCGGATTACACTGGCGCTCCATCCGGGCTACGGAAACCGATCGGCGCACTTGCGCCGTGCCCACCACCTTTCCATGAGTCCGACAGAACGTGGGCACGTCGCGCGAAGACGCGCGCCTTTGCCCACCCTGCGAGAGCTGCGTCATTGCAGGATCCGCGAACAGCCCTAGCTCCGCAATCCCGGCGCCTCCTGCCCGGTACGCGCCACGTATTCCGTATAACCGCCGCCATATTGGTGGATGCCATCAGGCGTCAGCTCGAGCACACGGTTCGACAAGGTCGCGAGGAAATGCCGGTCATGCGAGACGAACAGCATGGTGCCTTCGAAATCCGACAGCGCATTGATCAGCATTTCCTTGGTGGCGAGGTCGAGATGGTTGGTGGGCTCGTCCAGCACCAGGAAGTTCGGCGGGTCGAACAGCATCTTGGCCATCACCAGGCGCGCCTTCTCGCCGCCTGAGAGCACGCGGCAGCGCTTCTCGACATCGTCGCCGGAGAAGCCGAAGCAGCCGGCGAGCGCGCGCAGGCTCCCCTGCCCCGCGGTCGGAAACTGGTCCTCCAGCGACTGGAACACGGTGCGCTCGCCGTCGAGCAGGTCCATCGCGTGCTGGGCGAAATAGCCCATCTTGACGCTACCCCCGAGCGCCACGGTGCCCTCGTCCGGCTCGCTCGCGCCCGCGACCAGCTTGAGCAGCGTCGACTTGCCGGCGCCGTTGACGCCCATCACGCACCAGCGCTCCTTGCGGCGGATCATGAAATCGAGGCCATCATAGATGCGCTTGCTGCCGTAGCCCTTGTGCACGCCCTTGAGCGCCACGACGTCCTCGCCCGAGCGCGGCGCCGGCGGGAAGTCGAAGGCGATGCTCTGGCGGCGGCGCGGCGGTTCGACCCGCTCGATCTTGTCGAGCTTCTTCACCCGGCTCTGCACCTGGGCTGCGTGGGAGGCGCGCGCCTTGAAACGCTCGATGAACTTGATCTCTTTCGCAAGCATCGCCTGCTGGCGCTCGAACTGCGCCTGCTGCTGCTTCTCGTTCAGCGCACGCTGCTGCTCGTAGAATTCGTAGTTGCCGGTATAGGTCGTCAGCGAGCCGGAATCGATCTCGACCACCTTGGAGATCACGCGATTGATGAACTCGCGGTCATGCGAGGTCATCAGCAGCGTGCCTTCGTAATCGTGCAGGAACTTTTCCAGCCAGATCAGGCTTTCGAGATCAAGATGGTTGCTCGGCTCGTCGAGCAGCATCACGTCGGGCCGCATCAAGAGAATGCGCGCCAGCGCCACGCGCATCTTCCAGCCGCCGGAGAGTTTTCCGACATCGCCGTCCATCATCTCCTGGCTGAAGCCGAGACCGGACAGCGCCTCGCGCGCACGGCCGTCCAGCGCATAGCCATCGAGCTCCTCGAAGGCATGCTGCACCTCGCCATATCTGGCGATGATCTCGTCCATCTGCTCGGCCTTGTCGGGGTCGGCCATATCAGCCTCGAGCTGGCGCAGCTCGGCCGCGACCTCGCTGACGGGACCGGCGCCATTCATCACCTCGGCGACGGCGCTACGGCCACTCATCTCGCCGACGTCCTGGTTGAAATAACCGATCGTGATGCCGCGATCGGTCGACACCTGCCCTTCGTCCGGCAGCTCCTCGCCGGCGATCATCCGGAACAAAGTGGTCTTGCCGGCGCCGTTCGGGCCGACGAGCCCGATCTTCTCGCCCTTGTTGAGGGCGGCGGAGGCTTCGATGAACAGGATCTGGTGGCCGGCTTGCTTGCTGACGTTGTCGAGGCGGATCATGAGGTCTTTTCGGGGGAATTTTGCGTTGCAGCGTAATAGGCCATGCCCCTGCCCAAGGGAAGTCCGGCGGGGTACGGATTTCGCCCTTGAAGGGCGCCAAAACGCGCCGACAGGCCGCCCCCTGCTTGATGCCGCCAGCGACCGCGGGAAGCCGGTTGAGGTCAGGAACATCTCCGCTATTGCCGAGTTTTCCCGATGCCCTTCCCCAAGGGCGACCCCGAATGGCCCCAGCTCAATGCCCCCCGATACCACGCGAGCTGGGGCCTATTTTTTCGTCCCCTCGAGCTTGGCTGCATCCTGCGATGGATCCGGCAGGTTGCCGTTTGCCGAATGGAGGATGCACACGGCCGAACAGAACAAAGCCCGAAAAGGATCGTAGCCTGACAGGCCGACTCTTTCGAGCTTGGCCCGCCGAACAAGCAAAAGGCAATGGAGGAGAAGATATGCTGCGTTCAGTCTTGTTGGTCGCACTGGCAGCCGTGATGATAACCCCGACCGCGGTCCTGGCGGACAGCAAATCCGATTGTCAGAAAGGTCTTGAGATGATCAAGGCAGAGCTCAGGAAAAAACATCCGGCTCCGGTGATGGCAACCTTGCGCAAGGCGCTTGGCGGTGCCGAGAACGAGGTGAGAGAGGAAGATTGGCCCGAATGCATGGACTACATCAAGACCGCGCGTGCTGCGCTAAAACAATGAGCGCTACCGCAAACGAGTAGCGGTCTTTTTACAGTCGTCCCGAACGAGAGACTCAACGCAGGCTCGCCAACCCACGGACTTTCGAGACGCGCGCCGGTCCCCGGGGCATCCTTCGCATGCTCTTTTAGCTCGCGGAGGAGCTCTTCCCGCGTCAGACCTTCCGCGAAACCGGTCAACGAGAGCTCGATGCCGTCCACGACCAGATGCGACAGGCCGAGACCGTTCATCGGGACACTTGCTCCGAGAAACCGGCTCACTCCAACGCTTTTCGCGAATTTTCGGGTGCGAGGAACACGCCGAGCAGGGCCAGACAGGCGATCACCTCGAAGTACAGGATCACCGGCGTGAAGCTCGTGCTTGAACCCATCAGAGCGGTTCCGATCAGAGGCGCCAGTCCGCCTCCCAGCACAATCCCGAGCTGCTTTCCCAGCGAGCTGCCGCTGACGCGAACCCTGGTCGGAAACAGCTCTGCGGTGAACGCCGCCTCTGGCGCGAACATCAACGCATGCACCAGGCCGAGCGATACGACGAAGCCTGCCACGATCGCCAGCGGTTCTTTGGTCAGCAATATCTGGAAGAAGATCGGATACCACGCGGCGGCGACCACGATGCCGAGCATGATAAACGGTCGGCGGCCGAGCTTGTCGCTGAACCCCGCGATCAACGGAACGGCGCACATCTCCAGGATATTGGCGACCGTCACGCCCGATGTGATCGACGATTGGGGCATGCCGAGGGTCTTGACGGCGTAGCCGAGCACGAAAACCGTGCTCATATAGTTGAACGAGCTGTGCACCATATTGACGAGGCATGCCAGAAGGACCGGCTTCTTCCAGGACCTGAGAATCGTCAGCAGAGGAGTCCGCTCGTCTTGCGCTTTGGCCCGGGTCGCGAGAAACAGCGCGGATTCATCCACCTGAGCGCGCACATAGGTGCCGATCAGGACTAGAGCCAGGCTCAGGGCGAACGGCACCCGCCAGACCCAGTTCGCAAATTCCGTCGGCGAATAAATGAATCCGAGAAGAGCGATGAGGCCGGAGGCCGCAACGACGCCGACGGGACCCGAGGCATTGATCCAGGATGCGAAGAAGCCGCGCCGCGCCGACGGCGCGTTCTCGAGCGTCAGAGACACCGCATTCATGTATTCGCCACCGAACGCAAAGCCCTGGATGAAGCGAAGAGCCACCAGTCCTAGCGGCGCCAAGAGCCCGATCGAATCGTAGCTCGGCAGGCAACCGATCAGAAAGCTGGCGATGCCCATCAGCAGGAAGGTCATCATCAGCATCGCCTTGCGGCCGACGCGATCGCCATAATGGCCGAAGACAATTCCTCCAAGCGGACGCGCAACAAAGCCGACGGCAAAAGTGGCATAGACGGCCATCGTGCTCGCGACGGAGTCCATCTTGGGGAAGAAGAAGCGGTCGAAGACGATGGGAGCCGTGAACGCGTATACGAAGAAGTCATAGTGCTCGATGGCCGAGCCAAGCGACGAGGCGATCGCCAGTCGCCTGAAAGCCGGCGACGATTTGGTTGGCACCGACGTCTCGATCACGCTTCCCCGGTCCACGGCCGTCATGTTTCCCTCCTTTGTTGCTTCCTCGCGGCGTCGATTTCTGCTGTTCGACTGCCGCCTAGTAATCGCCTTGCTAGGCGCCCACCATCGCAAGCCCGCCGTTGCAGAGCAGGAATTGTCCGGTCATGTGCCGCGAATCGTCCCCTGCCAGGAATAGCGTTGGGCCGACCATGTCTTCCGGCGTCGCGATCCGGCCGAGCGGCGTCTGCTTCAGGATCTCGTCGCGGCGGCCGTTCTTCCAGTCGTGCCGGTTCTTCAGCGCCTCGGTCTCCATGAAGGCCGCGCCCAGCGTGTTCACCCGCACCTTCGGTGCCAACGCTCGCGCATATGACTTGGTCAGGCCGATCACGCCGTACTTGGCCGCGGCGTATTGCGGCGCGCGCGGGCTTCCTGCGATCACCACCTGAGACCCGATGTTGACGATGACCCCGCCCGCTCCGTCGAGCATTCGCGAACCGACCTCATGGATCATGAACATCGTCCCCTTGATGTCGACGGCGAGCGTATGATCGATCACCTTCTCGTCGAACTGGCGCCAGGACACCTGGTCGAGCGCCATGTCCCCGACATTGTTGACGAGAATGTCGAGGCCGCCCAGGGCTTCGAAGGAGGTTTTCGTGATGTGCAGGACGTCTGCATGGCTGGAGATGTCGCCCCTGACGATCGCGGCCTTTTGCCCCAAAGCGCGAACTTCGCCGGCAACCTCCTCCGCACCCGCGGCCGAGCTGTTGTAGTGCACGACAACGTCAGCACCTTCCCGAGCGAAAGCCAGCGCCAGGGCGCGGCCGAACCCCCGACCCGCGCCGGTCACCAGGACTTTCCTTTCAGCGAACTTCTTCATCGGCGTTTCCAATCAAGATTGAGCGCGGTCAGGAGACCTGCCGGGCGAGCTCCAGGAATTCCGCATCGCTGACCAGCCGCCGCTTCGCCATGGCGAGTTTCTTCACCTCCGCCAGAAGCCTGGCGTGCGCTCCCGGGGGAGCTTCGATGCCAAGCTCGCTGCACTTGATGGCGATCGAGGCGGCGCCGCTCTTCTTCCCGAGCACGATGCCTCGGGACGTGTTCAAGAGCTCCGACGAATAGGGCTCGATCGCCTGCGGAATGTGAAACTGCGCAGCGACCGCACCGGTTTCGCGGATGAACAGGTTGCGGCCGACGGCCGCCTTCCAGGGCTCGAGCTCATATGAGGCGATTTGGCGCAGGCGTTTCGATGCATCGCGCACGCGCGCAAGATCAATGCCGGTCTGGATTCCGTAGAGCAGCTCCAGGGTCAGCGCGATCTCGGGCAGATTGGCGTTGCCGGCTCGCTCGCCGATGCCGTCGATGGTGCCGTGGATCCAGGACGCGCCCGCATTGATCGCCGCAACCGCACAGGCCGTCGCGAGGCCGAAATCGTTGTGGCCGTGAAAATGGACCGGAACGGTCCCGGCCCACGATTTTACGCGGCGGACCAGAAAGTCCACGGCTTCCGGACAGGCGATGCCGAGCGTGTCGACGATCGCCAGCTCTTTTGCGCCGGCCTCGATCGCCGTCTTGTAGGCGGTCTCGAGGAAGTCCAGATCCGCGCGCGTCGAGTCGACGCCGAAAAAAGCAACATTGAGGCCGTTCCTTGCACCGAAGGCGACCGCATCCTTGATGCGGTTCAGCACGGTCTCGCGCGCAACCTCGAGAGCGCCGAGCTTCGCGTCGGAAATCGGAGCCTCGATCACCAGATGCTTCAAGCCGAGATCAGCGACCGCGGCGACATCCTCGATGATCGCGCGCGCAAAGCCCCAGAGCTCCGCCTTCAGACCGGCGGCGGAAATTGCCTTGATGGCCTCCTTGTCCTCGCCGGACACGCGGGGAAAACCGGCCTCTATCCGTCCGACCCCGAGCCCGTCCACCAGCTTTGCGATTTCCAGCTTCTGCTCGACGCCGAACACCACGCCGACTGCCTGCTCCCCGTCGCGGAGGGTCGTGTCATAGAAGCCCGCGGATGGCTTGGGCCTGCCGGCAAGAGCCGTTTCGTTGAGAGAGCCGGTCCATATCCTCGATCGATCAATCATGACCCGCACCTCAGAACTTTTGGAACGCCGGAGCAGGCACGCCATGCCCCTCCTCCCAGGAAATCACCCGGTTACGGAGCATGCCGATCTTTTCGATCTCGGCTTCGATGACGTCGCCGGGTTTGAGATACCAGGCCTGCGGGTTGGCACTGAACGCGGCAACGCCGGAGACGGTGCCGGTGGTGAGGATATCGCCCGCGGAAAAACCTGCCGGCGAAAACTTGGACAGCAGTTGGGGCAGGGTCACCGACATGTGGCTGGTGTTCGACACCTGCCGCTTCTCGCCGTTGACGCGCAGCTCGATGTTCAGATTGTACGGGTCAGGTATCTCGTCGGCGGTGACGATCCAGGGCCCAAACGGGCAGAACGTGTCGATCGACTTGGAGAAGCTGAAATTCGCCGACTCCATCTCGCGCCGCTGGATGTCACGGGCGGTGATATCGTTGAAGATCACGTAGCCGCCGATGTAGTCCTTGGCCTCGGCCTCGCTGAAATGTTTGCCGGACCTGCCGAGCACGACACAGAGCTCGATCTCGTAGTCGAGTTCCTTGGTCAGATGCTCGGGGTAGATGATCGGATCGTCAGGTCCGATGATCGCATCGACGTTCTGGAAGAATACAATCCAGGGCTTGATCGCCGCCACCCAGTTCGACCGATCGCCTTCGTGCGCGTGCTCGGCGTAATTGCCTGCGGTATGGAAGATCTTCCTTGGGATGATCGGCGCCCGCAGCTTGACATCTTTCAAGGCGAAACGGCGCGTCGTCTTGGCGCGCTGGGCAAATTCCTGGACCGGCGCCCCATCTCGAACAACGCTCGCATATTGGGCACATCGAGGACGACCAGCTCGTCCCCTTCCAAGGCGCCAACGAGCTGCTCCTGCCCCACTTTGAATGTCGCAAGCTTCATAAGATCGATCTCCGCACGACCAAAACCGGCGGGCCAGATGTTCAAGATCGCGGCGGGATTGGTATCCCGCGTGTTCGGCGATCTTGTTCTCCTCCCTTGGGAGAGACCGTAGTCAGCGGCTATCTATGCGTCCAATACGATCTTTTTCGAAAACCATGCATTTTTGTTATACGACTCAGCGACCGCCCTTCTTGGGCAACTCCACGCGCTTTCGGACGGCGAGCTCGTCCTTCGAGATCCTGCGCAGGATTTCGAGAACGCGCGCAGCTACCGGCGACAAGGTTTCGTTGCGTCTCCACATCACGCCGACCGGCCGCTGGTTCTCGACGCCTTTCAGCGCGATGATGCACAAGCGACGAGCCGCCACTTCGACCCCGACGAGTTCTCGCGCCATCAGCGATACGCAATCCGTGCTCATGACGATGGCTTTGATGGCGAGGATCGAGTTCGTGTTGATACTCTGCGTCGGCCAGCCGAGGTTTGAGCTGGCAAACACGCGCTCCATTTGCTGCCTGAACGCACTGCCGCCGGCGGGCAGCACCCAACGCACGTCTTTGAGATCCGAGAGCCGGACGCTCGCGCGCCTCGCGATGGGATGATCCGGGCGGGTGATAAGCCCCCAGTCGGATCGAAAGAGTTCTTCTTCTGCCAACTCCTGATAGCCCGATCCGCCCCCGATCCTGCTCACGACAAGATCGACATGGCCACGCCGCAGCATTTCGGCGATTTCGCTGTCGAGGCCTTCGGTGACGGAAACGTGGATCTTTGGTGCGGCCTTGACCAGGATTTCGAGCGCACGTGGAACAATTCCGGCGGCAGTGATGGGTGTCACGCCGAGCTTGACGGATCCTTCGAGGCCGAAGCTTCTCAGACGTGTATCTTCCCGGGCGCGTTCCAGAATCGCTTCCAACGCTTCGGCATGAAAGATGAGCGCCGTCCCCATCGCGTTGAGCTGCGCGCCCTGTCGACCGCGCTCGAGCACCTTCGCTCCAACTTCCCGTTCGAGCAAAGCGATGCTGCGCGACAGCCCGGGTTGCGAGACGTTCAACGCCGCCGCGGCCGCACTGAATGAGCCGTGTCTTGCGACAGCGAGGAGATCAAGAAGACGGCGAGGATCGATCCTGACGTGAGGTCCCATTCAACTGTTCGCTAGCTGGAGCTGACCTCGTCACTATGGCATGATTCCGCCGCTACACTTTGCGTCTTGAATTTCTTCGCAGCTTGACCCGAGCCGACTTCACTCGACAAAATCGAACTGAGCCTCGGCTTGGTCCGCCTGTGGATCAGGCTCCCTACACGCGTCGCATCAGCCTGAGCGATGCTGCCAACCGCAGGCTGCGCTTTCCCGCGAGCGCGATGCCTTCGAGCTCGCCGCCGTCCTCCGTGCAGCTTCCGGAGAAGCCGATCCCGACCTCGTAGCCACCGAAGACGGGATTGTCGCCCTTCGCCGGCGTGTGCTCCTGGTTGAGCATCTCGCCCTTCCAGCGGCCGTCCACCGAGGAATAGGAGCCCAGATAGTAGAAGAACGCGTCGCCACCGAGAATGCGGCCGTCGAGCAGCAGCATCACGCCGGAAAGGCTTGCATCGACGCCGTCGAGTGCGCGCAGCTGCATCGCATAGAGCCCGTTGGCGATGCTGCGTTGCCCGATCGTGCCACGCGGCGGCAGCGCGGCGTCGTCGAGCAGGGCGAGGTTGGCCCAGAACACGCCGTCGGGCATCGCATCCGCCCTGCCCTCCAGCAGGATGGTCGATCCCTCGGTGCGACCGCGCACCCTGATCGTGGTGACGTCGGCGCCCATCAACGGCTTGAAATTGGGATCGTCATTATAACGCTCCGTGATGACCTCGGCTTCGATCACGCCGTCCCTGACCACGTAGCTGCCGAGATGCGCAAAGGCGGAATTGCCGCCCAGCATCTTGCCGTCGTGCAGACACATGATGCTGCGGCCGAAGGCGCCGTTGATGCCGTATTCAACCTTGTAGAGCCCGTTGAGCAAAATCGTGAACTCGCAAAATCAAAAGGAATCGCCGGGTCCTAGCATCGTCGCGGCATCGATGCCACCAGGCTTTTCCGCGCAGGGGCTTGCGGAACCGATCCTGCCAAGGTGCCATCATGCACCTGTTTTGCCCGACGGATCAAGCAAATTTCGTAAAATCAGCAAAAGTCGTTCAGGAGCTCGGCCTTTCAACCACTTGCCTACTGTGCATGGGGTTGTTTTCGACTTTTGCGTTGACGCACGTGCGACATTCGAGAACCGTCAATGACGCTTGAAATACTGCACCTCGCGTTCGTGCTTCTCGGCCGCCGCGCGGCTCTTGAAGGTGCCGAGATTGCGCCGCTTGCCGGTCTTGGGATTCACCTTGCGCGAATACAACCGGTATTCGCCGGATGCGAGCTTGCGGATCATGGTTGCGCCTCCTGCGTGGACTTGCCAGTCAAACTGTGCTGCACGCGGTCCGTTCCGTCATGGCCTCGCCGGTGGCGCAAACAGTTGATTGGCAAACGGCTGCGGGTCTGCGGGAACCTTGATGACGACGAAGCTGCGTCCCATCGACCGGTGACAGGCGTTGCAGCCCTCGGTGAGATCACCCAGGGCCTTTGCGAATTTGCGGCCGTCCTTGGCCGCAATCGCGTCGGACGTCGCCTGCAGCGCCGGCTCCAGGGTCGTGACATTGCTGACAGGGATGCCGGAATAGAGCAAGGCGGCCTCGACCAGGCTCGCCTTGAGCTGGCGCAGCTCGTAAGCCGAAAGCTCCCAGTTCTGCGCCTTGCCGGCCAGCCACAGCTTCTGGTGGCGCGTCTGTGCGGCGCTCATGATGTCGCCGAGCCGCGGCACGTACTGGTCCGCCGACGGCGATTTGAGATCCTGCGCCGTCACGGCCGTGGCCGCTCCCATCAAGGCCAACACGACTATCCAACGACACAGTTTCATCGCACGTCTCCATTCCAATGGAGACGCAATCTAGGCCCGCCGGGCCGTGCCACCTTGCGCTCGATCAAGAGCGGCCTCGTCGTCCGCTAGAAGCAAAGCGTGGTGACGAGCCTGCCCTGCTTGTCCTTGATCGCATAGGGGCAGCGCAACCGCTCCAGCGCCTTCTTGGCGTCCTCGTCGCCGAGCGCAGCCGCGCGCTCGTAATAGGCCTTGGCGGCGTCCTTGTCCTTCGGACCGCCGCGCCCCTCTTGCGCGAACGCGCCCATCCGCTCCAGCGCGCCGGGATGGTTTTGCGCGGCCGCCTTCTCGAACAGCGCGCGCGCCGCGACATCATCCTTCTCGCCGCCATCGCCATTGGAGAGCAGCAGGCCGAGCTGGTACTGCGCCTCCGCATTGGTCTCGGCGGCCTTGCTCAGAAGGGTGCGCGCCTGCGCCGGATCGGCCGGCGTTCCGCCACCGGCGCTGCCGAGCGCGGCGAGGTTGGAGACGCCGCGGGGATTGCCTGATTGCGCCGCTTTCTCAAACAGCGTTCGCGCCTGCGCCTCGTCCTTGGCAACACCGGAGCCGGTGCCATAGGCGACACCGAGCTCCACCATCGCCGCGCTGGAGCCCTTGTCGGCGGCCTTGCGCCAGGCAGCGAGCGCTTCCGCCGTCTGCCGGTTCGCCGCATAGGCGCGCCCAAGCGCAAACATTGCGCGGCGCGACGATGCGGACGCCTGCTTGCAGAATTTGATGGCGGTCGTGATGTCGGCCGCCGCGATCTCAGACACGCCTTTCACGTCGGTCGGCTTGTCCGGATCGCTGGGATCGGCGGCAACACGGTCGCACAGCACGAGATCGGCCGATTGCGCGTGCGCGGCGACCGGCGCGGCAAGAGCGAAGAGGATGGCCAAGAGACAGGTTCGCATGGCCGTCACGTTGCGTCGGCGTGCCGGCGAATTCAAGGCTCGAGTCCAGACCGGCGCAGCACGGGCATGACCTCGGGGGATGCGAGATAGCGCAGCAGGCGATCGGCCGCCTTGGCCTGCTTCGCATCCGTTATGCGGCCGGCGGAGAACACGGCAGGGGTCTGCAATTCGTGCGGGACCGGGCCGATCACCTCGATGCCGCCGACCTGCTTCAGCTCGCTGATCTGCTGCACGGCGAGATCAGCCTCGCCGCTGACGAGCCGCTCCGCCGTAAAGCCCTGCTCGACGATGGTGGCCTTGGCGTTGATCTCGGTGCCGATGCCCATCCGCACGATCAGCTGGGCGAAGTACACGCCGCTCGCACCCAGCCGTGAATAGGCGACGGATCGGGCCGCGAGCAGCGCCTTGCGCAGCGCGGCTTCGCTGGAAATATCGGGATGCGGCTGCCCGGCCCGCACGGCGAGGCCGACATAGGAGCGCGCGAGGTCGGCCGCGCTGTCCGCGATCACGCGCCCCTCGCCGATCACCTCGTCGAGCCCTTCACGCGTGAGAATGACGAGATCGGCCGCCTCCCCGGCGCGCAGGCGCCTGAGCAGCGCCAGGGTCGGCGCAAAGTCGGCATCGACGTGAATGCCCGTTGCGGCCTCGAACGCGGATGACAGGCTGCGCATCGCCCCCATCAGGCCGAGCGTCGAGAGCATGCGGATTTTTTCCATGAGCAATTTCCCCTGTAGCGATCAGGCGCGATGCATCAGCTTGAGCGTGGCGGACAGGCGCAGGCTGCGCTTGCCGGCCAGTGCAGTCGCTTCCAGCATCGCCTGATCGCCATCATAGGTGCCGGCAAACCCGATGCCGACCTCGTGGCCGCCAAAGATCGGATCGTCCTTGGCCGGGGTGTGCTCCTGGTTGAGGATCTGCCCCTTCCAGCGTCCGTTCGCGGCGGTGTAGCTGCCGAGGTAATAGAACGAAGCATCGCCGCCGAGGATGCGGCCGCGGTTGAGCAGCATCACGCCGGTGAGCCCGCCGTCGACACCGTCGAGCATGCGCAGGTGGATCGAATAGAGACCATCGGTGATGCCGGCCTCGCCGACCCCGCCGGCGATCGGCACCTCCTCCTCCGTGATCGGTGTCATCACCGACTGGAAGGGCACGCCGGGCAGCTCTTTCAGCTCGCCCTTGAAGCGGTAGAGATCGCCGTCCGCAAAACCTTTCGCGATCAGCGTCGCATCGTCGGTGCCGGCCATGGCGCGGTAATTCGGATCGGGGTTGTGGCGGACGGTCTTGATGATGATGTCGACGCCGCCTTCGGTCTTCTCGTAGGTGCCGATATGGGCGAACGCCGAATTGCCGCCGAGCATCTTGCCATTGCCGGCATGCATCACGCTCCGGCCGACGGCGTCGCCGAGCTGAAACCGCACCTTGTAGAAGCCTTCAAACACCAGCCGTGTCCCCGGCTCCGCGCGCATCCTGACGACTACTCTATCCCGGTTTCGGCCGACATGGACAGACTTCACCCCGGCATAGAAGCCAGACCCACACCAAGCGTTGTCATCAGAACGCGAAAATCCGCCGGAGCTTCGCAGCCCCGGCGGATTGAAAGCCAACCCGGACCAAGCCCCCAAGGTCCCGGCCGGGAGGATCTTAGGCGACGGCCTTCTTGTCGACAGGCACGGACGAGATCGTCTTCAGGATCTGCGAAGCGATCTGGTATGGGTCGCCCTGCGAGTTGGGACGGCGGTCTTCCAGATAGCCCTTGTAGCCATTGTTGATGAAGGAGTGGGGAACGCGGATCGAGGCACCACGATCAGCCACACCGTAGCTGAACTTGTTCCACGGCGCGGTCTCGTGCTTGCCGGTCAGACGCTTGTCGTTGTCCGGGCCGTAGACGGCGATGTGGTCCATCAGGTTCTTGTCGAAGGCGGCCATCAGCGCCTCGAAGTACTCCTTGCCGCCGACCGTACGCATGTACTCGGTGGAGAAGTTGGCGTGCATGCCCGAGCCGTTCCAATCGGTATCGCCGAGCGGCTTGCAGTGGAATTCGATGTCGATGCCGTACTTCTCGGTCAGACGCAGCATCAGGTAGCGGGCCATCCACATCTGGTCGGCAGCGGTCTTGGAGCCCTTGCCGAAAATCTGGAATTCCCACTGGCCCTTCGCGACTTCCGCGTTGATGCCTTCATGGTTGATGCCGGCAGCGAGGCAGAGGTCGAGATGCTCTTCGACGATCTTGCGGGCAACGTCGCCGACGTTCGAATAACCGACGCCGGTGTAGTACGGGCCCTGCGGCGCCGGATAGCCGGACTCGGGGAAGCCGAGCGGACGGCCGTTCTTGTAGAAGAAGTATTCCTGCTCGAAGCCGAACCAGGCGCCGGCGTCGTCGAGGATGGTGGCGCGCTTGTTGGACGGATGCGGGGTCTTGCCATCGGGCATCATGACTTCGCACATCACCAGCACGCCATTGGTGCGGGCACCGTCCGGGAACACGGCGACCGGCTTCAGCACGCAATCGGAGCTGTGGCCTTCGGCCTGCTGGGTCGACGAGCCGTCGAAGCCCCAAAGCGGAAGCTGCTCGAGCGTCGGAAACGACGAAAATTCCTTGATCTGGGTTTTGCCGCGCAAGTTCGGAGTCGGCGTATATCCGTCGAGCCAAATGTACTCGAGCTTATACTTGGTCATTGAGCCTCTCTGTAGATGATGCGAAAGGTGGGGTTGAGAGCCCCGCACGTTTGTACCCGGCCATCATCGGCCGGCCCTCCACAAGCATGTTGCGTGCCAAAAAGCCGCAGCGCGGAAGCTTTTCCACCGCGCCGGAGTCGGTCCAGCCGACGGAAAAACGTCCCCAGCCGCATGCGTCATAGAGGCGCACCTTCTCGTGAAGCTGCACTGCAAAAATCCCGCGGAAAACGCCCGATTTTGAAGCAGGCAGGCCCCCTGCCTGAGGTTGCCGATCAAACACGCATCAACGTCCAGCAACTTTCGAAAAGCCGCCCCGTCCTGCCTAGCAACCTTTGGAACGGCCCAGACGTTAGTCATCGGCCCGGTGCCTTAGGGGGTGCAGATAGCCACCTGCCCAATAATTGGGCGGAAACTGATATCGTTTTCAGCACTTTGCTTTTGGGAGTGCGAGGCCGATATGGAGATTCCAGTAACCACATCAGAACGAGTCGGGCGCACCATGGAGGCCAAGTCGCTTCGACCCAGGAGCAATCGCAATGATGAATAATGGTCTAAGTTACGGATCTGCGAAGATCTACCAATTCCCTGCCGGGGGCCGCGCGGCTCTCGCGGGGCGCCGCTATGGCGAGCCACGCCTTCCTGCCGATCACGCCTCGCTTCCAGCGAACGCCTCGATCTGCAGCGACAGCTGGTACCACCAGGACGCGGTCGACGAAGCAAAGCCCAAATGGGAACGCTAATGCCAGTGTCCAGTTTGAGACCGCCGCGCTCTTTCGAGTGCCCGACGGAAGCTTGAAAAGGGTCGAAACAACGAGGTTTCGACCCTTTTTGATTCTGTCCGGATGTCCATTCAAAGGGCGGGCTTTTCGATCACCGCGCAGGCCGTGACCGGCCGTTTCAAATGCTTGACGGTGGTGGCTCCGCTCTTGTCGATCCTCAGCGTGATGCCCGCCCCCGAATAGCGCATGCCCGATACCGTCAGGCGCTTGGCAAGCGTGACCGGCTCGCCGTCGATCTGAAGGAAGGCGCGGGTGTCATAGTCATAAAAACCAATGATGAACTGCGTGCCATCGACGCAGCGATAGGTCCGGAACGTCTGCGCGTCGGCGTGCCCCGCGCCTGACGGTCCCGCCGTCAGTATGGAGATCCCCAAAAGAACAGCCTTGTGCCGGCCCATGATCGCCCCCTGTAATGATCCCTCGGCAACATAACAAAAGCGGCTCCGATGTCAGACTCCCCTGCCCGTCACCTTGCCTTGCAAGGCGCCAGCAATTTTCGCGACCTGGGCGGCTACGCCACACGTGACGGCCGCATCACGCGCTGGCGCCATATCTTCCGCTCCAACCATCTCGGCCAGCTCACCGCCGCCGACATCGAAATCGTTCGCGCACTCGGCGTCAAAAGCGCGTTCGACTTCCGCGGCGTCGAGGAGCGGACCGCTGGCATGTGCGTCGTCAACGAGATCACCGTACATTCGCTGCCGATCGAGCCGACGGTGGTGGCTTCGCTGCGCGCCGCGCTCGCCAGGGACGCGCTCACTCGGCAGGTCGCGCTCGAGATCATGCGGGAGTCCTATCGCAACTATGTCCGCCACAACACGCATAGCTTCCGCATGCTGTTCGGCCATCTGCTGGAGGACCGCGCTCCGCTCGTGATCCACTGCACCGCCGGCAAGGACCGTACCGGCTTCGCCAGCGCCCTGATCCTGCATGCGCTCGGCGTTCCCGACGACGTCATTGCCGAGGATTATCTGCTCACCAACCGCCACTACAAGCGCGACACCTCGAGCGTCTCCGACCTGCCCGCCGACGTCCTCGACGCGATCGGCTCGGTCAACGCCTCCTTTCTCGCGGCCGCTTTCGATGCGGTCAGGGACGACTATGGCGATGTCGAGGCCTATTTGCACGACGGCCTCAAGCTCGGCGCGCCCGAGCGGATCGCGCTGAAGGAGCGTTATCTGCAAACGTGATGGCGGCGGCCCCTCACGCCGTCACCCCCGCAGCCTTGATGATGACATCCTTGAAAGCGAGTGAGACTTGCATGGTGCTCCAGTCGCTCTGGTGCAGCTGGTCGGGATCGGTCACATCGACCAATTGCTCGAACGACACCTTGTTCTGCACGTGCCAATGCCGCATCAGGGCCCAGCGCTGAAACAGATTGACTCCGGCGTCATTGGCCGCATCGCGGATCAGCCGGACCATTCTGTCCGACAGCTCGGCGCGATCATCCCACAGCATCTTCGTCGTATATTGCGGGTCCATCACCACGACCTCGAAGCCGCGGGCACGCAATTGCGCCAGCCCCTTCCTGATGTTCCCGGCAACGACGTCAACGTCATATTGGTCGTTGTGAAAAACCGCATTCGTTCCCACCTGCCAGATCACCAGCGCGGGGTCATCGGGAAAAATATCGGCCTCGAACCGCCCGAGCTCCTCGGTCGCCTCTTGTCCGCCAATCCCCCGGTTGAGCACGTCAATCCGGATATCCGTCCGATGCAGGACGTCCTTGAAATATTGCCGCAGATACATCTCGAGCCGATAGGGATAAGGCACGACATCGGCTCGTCCGGCCGTCGACGACGACCCCATGGCTACGATCCGCACCACGCCCTTTCCATCGAAGGCTTGCCGGAGCCGCATCAGGGGATATTTCAGGTCGACGATCGCAGAGGGAAATTCGATGGACGGAAAAGGTTCGGGCATGAACAGCCTCCTCGAACGATCTAAAGTTGCATTTATAGCCCAGCCTTGATGCCGGCGCCATTGCAACTGCAACTGGCCTCGCGCAATAGTCGGCGCGAATAGAGGCGAGGGAGGGAACCGTGCAGGGAAAAGTCATCGTCGTGACCGGCGCCCTCGGCGCACTTGGCAGGGTGGTCGCCGACGTCGCACGGTCGCGCGGTGCACTGGTGGCTGGCATCGATTATGCGCCCTCACAAATGCCGGCCACGACCGAGCGCATCGAGATCGGCGGCGTCGACCTTTCCGATGCAGCGCAGGCGAAGACAGCGGTCGAGGCTGCCGCGAAGCATTTCGGCAGACTGGACGCGCTGATCAACATTGCCGGCGGCTTCGCCTTCGAGACAGTCGGCGACGGCGACCTCAAGACGTGGCACCGCATGCACGCGCTGAATCTGCTGACGGCCCTCAACACCTCGCATGCAGCGCTCCCGCACCTTGCTGCCTCAAAGGCCGGCCGCATCGTCAATATCGGCGCCATGGGCGCGGTTCAGGCGGGCTCCGGCATGGGACCTTACGCGGCATCGAAGGCGGGCGTGCACCGCCTCACCGAGGCACTGGCCAGCGAATGGAAGGGCAAGGTCACGGTGAACGCGGTGCTGCCGTCGATCATCGACACCAAGGCCAACCGCGCCGACATGCCGAAAGCGGACTTCGCCAAATGGGTGACGCCGCAGGAGCTTGCCGAGGTGATCCTGTTCCTCGTCAGCGACGCCGCGAGCGGCGTCACCGGGGCGCTGATTCCGGTGAGCGGTCGGGTGTGATCAATCCGGCACCAGCAGCCGAAGATTGCCCTTGAAGCGGATGCTCTGCTTGCCCGCGAGCGCAATGCCCTCGCCATAGGCGGTCTCGTCGGTATAGGTGCCACTGAAGCCGATGGTCACGACCTTGCGGCCCCACACCGGGCGCTCGTCGAACGAGGGCGAATGCTCCTCGTTGGTCAGCTCGCCCTTCCATTTGCCGTCGGCCGAGGTGTAGCTGCCATAAGCGAAGAAAAACGAGTCGCCGCCGCGCATGGTGCCGTCGCGCAGCACCATGACACCCTGATTGCCGCCTTGGACGCTATCCAGGAACTCGATCCGGATGTGATAAAGCCCGTTCCTGATCGTCATATGCGAGCGCCCTGTTCCCCGCGTGAGGATATAGCTGGCTTGACCGCGTTCGGGCAAATGCTCGCCGGCCTCGATCCCGATCCGGGCTAGACTACGGGGAATTGATTCTCCGACTGGAAACTCACCTTGGAAACCGCGCTCTACCTCCCCGTCAAACGATTCCTCGAAAGCCTCGGCTTCGACGTGAAGGGCGAGATCCGCGGCTGCGATCTCGTCGGCCTGAGCGCCGGCGATCCGCCTGTCGTGGTGATCGGCGAGCTCAAGCTCGCCTTCAATCTCGAGCTGATCCTGCAAGCAGTTGATCGTGCGCCGGCAGGCGACGAGATCTGGATCGCGGCAAAAATATCCGCACGCGGCAAGGGCCGCGAGAGCGATGCGCGCTATCGCAATCTGTGTCGCCGCCTCGGCTTCGGCATGCTCGGGGTAACCGATAAGGGCGAGGTCGAGGTGCTGGTGAAGCCGCCGACAGCGGCCCCGCGCCGCGAGCCGAAGACGCGCTCGCGGCTGGTCGCCGAACATCAGCGCCGCCAGGGTGATCCCGTGCTCGGCGGCAGCTCCCGCGCGCCGATCATGACGGCCTATCGGCAGCAGGCGCTGGCCTGCGCATCCGAACTCGCAGCAGGCCCAAGGCGGGTGCGCGAACTGCGCGAGCGCTGTCCCGATGCCGGCAAGATCTTGCTTAACAATGTGTATGGCTGGTTCGAGCGCGCCGACCGGGGAATCTACGCGCTTACGCCGGCTGGACATGCGGCGCTGAAACGCTGGCCGCAGCAACGCCCTGAGATCGGTGCCCCGTCACCGCTGTGACGCCCAAGCGGTGCATAGCTGAGCTGCCACACCAATTTCATATTGCAATGCAACATGTAGGGCACTACGTATCCGGCATCAAAATGAGGCCGTTATGAGCGCAGATTGGAATACCAAATATGGCACGCGGCGCGTGCGCCACGATCCGCCCACGCTGGATGAGGCGATCTTCGCTGCCGTCGGCATCACCGACGACCAGGAGCAGCAGGCCGAGATCGCTGCCGCGCTGATGGGGATGCCACTGGAAATCGTTCAGGCCGAGGTCAAGAAGCAGGCCCGCACCAACAGCCGCATCACCGCGACGCGCGTGATCGCCGGCGAACAGGGCGCGCAGCGCTCTGTCGTGGTCGAGCGCCGCGTCGTCCGCCGCTTCGGCAACGACAAGCGCACCGGCACCTAAGGCCTCACATTCTTGCTTCAATAAAACAGCGGACCGGCCTCGCCGGTCCGCTTTTTGATTCAGGCCTTTGCCGTCAGGCCGCGCGATTGCCGTACATGCTGGAGATCAGCTTCCAGCAGGTCGAGTTGAAGCTGAGCAGCGCGCGGCCGGCCTTGAACGGCGCCGAGGCGAGATCCGCAAGCTCGTCCTCGGGCGTCTTGGTCAGGTCGATCGTGCCGGTCGATTCGCCATGGCGGAATTGCAGGTTCGCGCCGAACTTCCTGGCGAGCGCGCGCATGGCGTGATTCTCCGCGCCCGTGGTGATGCGCAGGCTCTTGAAGCCCTTCCAGCGCGCTTCCGCGATCAGGCGGCTGAACAGCACGGTGCCGACGTTCTGGCGGCGGGCGGAGGCCTCCACGCTGAAAGCGACTTCGGGCAGCGAATCGCCCTCCGGCGGATGCAGCTCAGCCGCACCACGGACCACGCCGTCGACGATGTAGGCAACGATCACGGTGCCATCATCCGCGCAGCGGGCCGCGTAGCGCTCGATGAAACTGTCGTCGAGAAAACCGTTGAAGCGGTCGTGCCGGCTTCCGGCATCGAGCCTGAGCAGATGATCGCGCAACAGCGGCAATTCTTCCTGCTGGCTCAGGGTCCGCACATAGCCCGGAACGGACGTGGCGCGAACGGTCTCATCAAGTGTCACGTCAAAACTCCTCTTGGTGTCCCTCGAGGAGGCGTTCGAATCCCTAGGGCCCCAATATTGTGCGTCGCAACAAAATTATCAAGACGGGAACCTGCTCAAGTTTCCGGCATCGGGAACGACCAATTCGTTAACAAAATCAAAGCCCCGTAGTCTTACAGGACCAGCTGCGTCTGGGTCACCACGGCCACCAGCTTGCCGTCCTCGGTCTCCAGCCGGGTGGTCCAGACCTGGGTCCGGCGCCCCCGGTGAACCGGGGTCGCGGTCGCGATGATAGTGGTTCCCTCCTTGGCGCCACCAATGAAGTTGGTCTTGCTCTCCAGCGTCGTCGTGCCCTTGGCGTCATCAGGCAGATTAATCACGGTCGCCGCTGCGCCAACGGAATCGGCGAGCGCCATCACCGCGCCGCCGTGGATGGTGTGATGCAGGGTGCAGAGATCGGGCCGCACGATCATCCGCGCGACCACGCGATCCTTCCCGGCTTCGACGAATTCGACGCCCTTGAGCTCGGCGAACGGCATTTTCATCGCCTTGAGTTTTTCGAGCGGCGTCATCGGATCTCCTCCCAATTCATTGTTGTCTCAACGTGAATGGCTTCGCGCGGCAAAGCAATGACGTCTGAGGTAATGGTTGCCGTGACGCCGGCGCTCCCCCGGCAGGGACGCGCCGACCATCCCTCCATCGTCGTTGCGAGCGAAGCGAAGCAATCCAGACTGCCTGCGCCGAGGGATTCTGGATTGCTTCGTCGCAAGAGCTCCTCGCAATGACGCCGGAGAGGCTTCGTGTTTCACGTCACTGCATTCACGACCTGGTATTCCGGCCGACGCCAGAGCCCGCCTGCGATCACCTCCTCGATGATCTCGGCCGCACGGACGATCTCGCTCTCGCCGATATAGAGCGGCGTGATGCCGAACCTCATGATATCGGGCGCACGGAAATCGCCGATGACGCCGCGCGCGATCAGGGCCTGCATCGCGGCGTAACCGCCCGCGAAGGCGAACGAGACTTGCGAACCACGATGCTCGTGCGCGCGCGGGGTCACGAGCTTCAGGGATGGGCAACGGCGCTCGACCTGCGCGATCAGGAGATCACCGAGTGCCAACGAGCGGGCGCGGATCTCCTTGATGTCAACCCGATCCCAGATATCGAGCGAAGCCTCCAGCGCCGCCATCGCCAGTACCGGGGGTGTGCCGACGCGCATGCGCTCGACACCGCTGGCGGCGGCGTAGCCAAGCTCAAACGCAAACGGCTTTGCGTGGCCCATCCATCCGGAGAGCGCCGCACGCGCACCATCGGCATGACGCGGCGCGACGTAGAGAAACGCCGGCGCGCCGGGGCCGGCATTGATGTATTTGTAGGTGCACCCCGCAGCGAAATCGACACCGCAGCCGGCGAGATCGACCGGCAGCGCGCCGGCCGAATGCGCGAGGTCCCAAACCGTGACGATATCAAGCGCACGCGCCTTCGCCGTCAGCTTCGCCATGTCGTGACGGCGGCCGGTGCGGTAGTCGACCTCGGTGATGTAGAGGACGGCGACCTCTTCCGACAGCGAAGCCTCGATCTCCTCCGGAGCCACCAGGCGCAGCTGATGGCCGCGCCCGAGCGTCGCGATCAGGCCTTCCGCCATGTAGAGGTCGGTCGGGAAATTGCCGGTGTCCGACAGGACGACCTTGCGCGAGGCGTTCATGTCGAGCGCAGCGGCGAGTGCCTGGTAGACCTTGAGCGAAAGCGTATCGCCGACCATCACCGAGCCGGCCTCCGCGCCGATCAGCCGGGCGATGCGATCGCCGACATGGCGCGGCTGGGCATACCAGCCTGCGCTGTTCCAGGCGCGGATCAGCTCATCGCCCCACTCCGTCGTGATGACGCGGTTGACGCGCTCGGCGACGCCAAGCGGCAATGCGCCGAGCGAATTGCCGTCGAGATAGATCATACCCTCGGGCAGATGAAACAGCGCCTTGGTGTCGACGTAGACGCAAAGCCTGGACATGGACATCCCTACAGAATCGTGCGCACGCGCCAGAGTTCGGGAAACAGCTCGACCTCGAGCATGCGCTTCAGATAGCTGACGCCACCCGTGCCGCCGGTGCCGCGCTTGAAGCCGATGACGCGCTCGACCGTGGTGACATGGTTGAAGCGCCAGCGCCGGAAATAATCCTCGAAATCGACCAGCTTCTCGGCAAGCTCGTACAACATCCAGTGCGTCTCCGGCGCCTGGTAGACCTCGCGCCAGGCGTCAAGCACGCCCTCGCTGAAGCTGTGGGTCTCGCGGACGTCGCGCGCCAGCACGGCGGCCGGCATCTTGAGCCCGTGGCGATCGGCAAGCCGCAGCACCTCGTCATAGAGGCTCGGCGTCGCGAGCTCAGCCTCGAGCAGTTTTGTCGTTTCCGCGTCGTGCGCGTGCGGCTTCAGCATGGCGTGATTGCGGTTGCCGAGCAGATATTCGATCAGCCGATATTGCCGCGACTGGAAGCCGGAGGACTGGCCGAGCTGGGAGCGAAAGCGGGTATATTCACTGGGCGTCATCGTGCGCAGCACGTCCCAGGCGTTGTTGAGCTGCTCGAAGATGCGCGACATTCGCGCCAGCATCTTCATGGCCGGAGCCACCTCGTCCCTGGCGATGGCGCGGCGCGCGGCGCTGAGCTCATGGATCGCGAGACGCATCCACAGCTCCGTGGTCTGATGCTGGATGATGAACAGCATCTCGTCATGCGCTTCGGACAGCGGATGCTGCGCGCCGAGAATGGCGTCCAGCGACAGATAATCGCCATAGGACATGCGCCGGGCGAAGTCGGTCTCGGCACCTTCGTTTGAGGGATCGTAATCGCTGGACGTCATGACAGGCCCTTTCGATCGATCATCCCTGCCCGCTAGTCGAGCCCGATCAGGCGCGCGGTGATCTGCGAGGACGGATCCTTCAGCGCGTCGATCACGGTGAAATGGTTGAGCCCGGGATCGACGACGAGCCGCGTCGGCACGTCAAAGCCGGTCCAGACATTGGCCAGCAGGTCGGACTGGCGGATAAACTCCGGCCGCTCGCTGCCGCCGACCCAGGCGGTGACAGGCGAATGCCCGCGCGGCAGATGCAGCGCTGCGCTCTCCAATGTCGCCTCCTCCATGGTCATGCGCAGCGTCTCGTTCATCCTCGTTTTCAGCAGCGGGCGCAGATCGTGCAGCCCGCTGATCGAAAGCGTGCCGGCGATGCGGTTGAAGACTGAAGGCTCGAGCCGGCTGTCGTCGCACAGCATGCGCGTGACGAGATGGCCGCCCGCCGAATGGCCGGCGAGCCGGATCGGTCCCGCGACGAGCGAGGCGGCCTTCGCGATCGCGGCGGCGATTTCTGCCGTAATGTCGGAGATGCGCGCCGCCGGCGCCAACGTGTAGCTCGGCAGGCACACGGTCCAGCCGTGGTGCCGCGCGCCTTCGGCAAGATCCGTCCAGGCCGATTTGTCGAAGCGCATCCAATAGCCGCCGTGCACGAACACGACGAGGCCCTTGCTGTCGCCGTCGGGCAGGATCAGGTCGAAACTCTGACGCTCGGCGGAGCCGTAGGCGATGTCAGGGCGAAAATCCTTCAGCCCGGCCCGGTAGGCCGCCGCCCGCTCCGCCCATTGCGCCGGCATCTTGTCCGAACCCGGGATATGGGCCGAATTGGCGTAAGCATCATCCCAATCGCGCATCGTGACTCCCCCGGGGACTCGTTCAGCGAACCGAACGCCAGTCTGCCACCGGTCAGGGCGGCATCCTAGTCTTTCTTTTAAGCTTAAAGGATTTGGATAGGCCCGTGTTTCGGGCGACCGGCGCTCCAGCCAAGACCAACCGTCATTGCGAGCGCAGCGAAGCAATCCAGTCCTGTTTCCGCAGCAACAGTCTGGATTGCTTCGTCGCAAGAGTTCCTCGCGATGACGCGGAGAGGCCGCTACGCCCTCTCCACCCCGCACCATTCGGCGATGAACAGCGCCATCGCCTTGGTCGTCTTCTTCAGCGATTCCAGATCGACGAATTCGTTGAAGCCGTGCATCTCGCCGCCGCTGGCGCCGAAGCACAGGCTCGGGATGCCGTGGTTGAGGCCGTAAAAGCGGGTGTCGGTGAGCGCGGTGAAGACGAGGTCCTCGACCGCTCCGCCATAAACCTTGTTGAAGGCCTTGCCGAAGGCCGCTTCCGACGCCGCCGAATTTGTCAGCTCATAGCCTTCCGACAGGAAGCCGGACCATTCCACATCAGGCGGATTGTTCGCGAGGAAGCGGTGATTACGCGAGGCCGCCGCGATGCACGCCAGAATCTCCTTCTGGTGGTCGGCGATCGACCAACCCGGCAACACGGCAATGCGGCAATCGACGTCGCACCAGGCCGGGACGCTGGAAGCCCAGTCGCCACCCTTGATGATGCCGGGGTTGAAATTGATGGGATGGTTGAGCGTCTTGAAGTGGCGGTCGGCCTTGGCACGCTCGTTCCATTCGATCTCGAGCTTCTGCACCGCCTGGATCAGATGGTACGCCGCCATGATCGCGTTGGCACCCGAGCCGGCATGCGCGACGTGGACGGGATGGCCCTTCACGCGAAGGCGAAACCAGATCACGCCGACCTGCGCGCGCACCATCTTGCCGCCGGTCGGCTCGGGGATGAAGCAGGCATCGGCCCGGTAGCCCCGCTGCAGCGTCGAGAGCGCGCCGACGCCGGTGCTCTCCTCCTCGATGACAGACTGGAAGTGGATCCGAGCCGTCGGCTTCAGGCCGGCCGCCTTGATCGCATCCAGCGCATAGAGTGCGCCGATGGTGCCCGACTTCATGTCGCAGGCGCCGCGGCCGAACATCTTGCCGTCCTTGATGACGGGTGAGAACGGCGGCGAATCCCACAGTTCCAGCGGTCCCGCGGGCACCACGTCGCAATGGCCCTGGAGGATCAGCGATTTGCCCGCCTCGGTGGACGGACGATACGTACCGACCACCGTGCGCGCCCTGGAGAAATCATGCTCGATCGGCCCGAAGCCGCGCAGATCCTTCAAGTCGTCGACATTGATGTGCCAATCGTCGACCTCGTAGCCGCGTGCGCGCAGCAAGTCGCCGATCATGTCCTGGCACGGCCCCTCCGCCCCGCGGGTCGAAGGGATCGCGACGAAATCGCGCGTGGTCGCAAGCTGGGCTTCGAAGCCGGCGTCGACGGCGTCAAGAATCCTCTGCTGCGTTTCGGCATCCATCAGGCAACTCCCGGCATCCGATTGGTCTAAGGAGCGCGCAAGCTAGCCGATTTCAGCCGTTGGGGTACTCTACAAAATAAGCATCCCGCAATGCATCTTCGAGCAGGCGGCCCTCGGAATAGCCATTCAGCGTCGCAGGACGCGTGACGCCATCGAGCAGCCGCGGGCACGGCTCGGGCGCGCCGAGAACGGTGCGAACCGGAATGCGCTCAGCATAAATAGGCAGTTCGTAGTCCTCTTCGTCGTCGGCGACACCCTTGGCGCGGATCTTGGCCGAGGCCTCCTCGATCTGCATCGCGATAAAGGAGGTCGCCTTGATCTCCTGGATATTGCCGGCTCGCAGGCCCGCGGTGCGATCCGGGAAGAAGCGGTCGACCATCGCGACCACCGCGCGCTCCTTCTCGACGGGATCGGTGACGAGATAGGCGGTGCCGAACGCCATCACCGCGCGATAGTCGGCGGAATGATTGAAGCCGCAGCGCGCCAACACGAGGCTGTCGAGATGGGCCACCGTCAGGCACACGCGCTCGCCTTTGGTTTGGTTGCGCAGCATGCGGCTGGCGCTGGAGCCGTGCCAGTAGAGCTTGGTCCCCTCGCGCCAGAAGAAGGTCGGCGTGCAATAGGGCTGACCGTCGATCACATAGGAGACGTGGCACAACATCGAGGAATCCAGGATGCGGTGGACGGTGGCGTGATCGTAGAAGCCGCGGTCGTGCCGGCGCTTCACCTGGTTGCGCGCCGACGTCGGATAGGAATTTGGGCTCTCGGTCTGGCTCACGGCCGCTCCTGTCGGGTCTGGAACAGTTCCAGACCAGTTGTAGCCGCGCATTTGGTCTGCGATAGTGCCAATTCCATGCAAAAAATTCCGACCAATTCCCTTGGGAAGGCCGAGCTGCCGCTCGATCTCACCGGCCCGCACATCACAGCCGGCGCGTCCTCGGCGCACCGGCTGTACCAGGCGCTGTGCGAGATGATCGTCGGCGGCCTCGTCAAGTCGGGCGAGCCGCTGCCGCCCTCGCGCACGCTGGCGAAGCAGACCGGCTTTCGGCGCAATGCGGTGGTCACGGCGTACGAGCGCCTGATCGCCGACGGGTTTGCGCAAGCAACCGTTGGCTCCGGCACCTTTGTCGCCGCGCGCATCCCGGCCCGCGCCGTCGCATCGAAGAAGCCGAAGGTGATCGTCGAGGCACCGAAACAAGGCGCCCTCTCGCTCGGCTGTACCCATATTGACGAGCGCGCGGTGCAACGTTTTCGCGCCTTTGTCGGCCGACGGATGCGCGCCTTTGGCAGCGAGCATCTGCACTACGGCGACCCGCGCGGCAGCAATGAGCTGCGCGTTGCGATCGCCGATCATCTGCTCTCGGCGCGGGGCCTGCGCTGCGACCCCGACCAGATCATGCTGACGTCGGGCACGTTGCACACGCTGCGTATCGTGCTGGGCGCTCTCTTGAAACCGAATGATCAAGTCTGGTGCGAGGATCCAGGCTATCCCACGGCGCGCAAGACCATCGCGCAATGCGGTTACCGTACCGTCGCCGTTCCCGTTGACGCCCACGGTCTGCAAGTCGCGAGGGGCCGCTCCGCCGCACCAGGTGCGCGCGCAGCCTATGTCACGCCGTCGCACCAGTTTCCGCTGGGCGTGCAGATGTCGATGCCGCGGCGGCTCGAACTGCTGGACTGGGCGAAGCAGGCCGGCGCCTTCGTGTTCGAGGACGATTACGACAGCGAGTTTCGCTATGACGGCGCGCCGCTGATGTCGCTTGCCGGCATCGATCACCTCCAGCGCGTGATCTACATGGGCACCTTCGCCAAGACGCTGTTTCCGGGCCTGCGCATCGGCTATTGCGCCCTGCCCGAGCGCCTGATCGGCGACGTCACGGCCGCGCGCGCCGCGCTCGACCGCTTCCCCGCCACGCTGTTGGAAGGCGCGGTCGCCGACATGCTTAACTCAGGCGCATTCGCCGCAAATCTGAAGCGGGTGCGCAAGCTCTACCGTGAAGCGCGCGATGCGCTGGCCGAAACGC
Source organism: Bradyrhizobium sp. BLXBL-03 (assembly GCF_051853015.1). NCBI lineage: Bacteria > Pseudomonadati > Pseudomonadota > Alphaproteobacteria > Hyphomicrobiales > Nitrobacteraceae > Bradyrhizobium > Bradyrhizobium sp. BLXBL-03. The sequence goes on from NZ_CP182470.1 coordinate 4,864,100, forward strand.
TCGAAGCCGCGTCAGGTGGTGCGCTGTCGGTCCCGGTGCCGTCGCAGGGCCTGCATCTCGTGGCCCGGTTCGATCCGTCGGTTGCCCCAGTGGTCGCAGCTGAAGCGAAGCACGCGGCAGGCGCGGAAGGCTGGCTGCTCGCCGAGACCTATGCGCGGACGCGGCCCCTGCCCGGGTTCGTGCTGGGATTTTCAGGGCATGCGGTTCCACAGCTCGTCGCTGCCGCCGAACGACTCGCGAAGGAATCGCGTGCCAGATTGCAAACCAAGGGCCGTCAGGCCCGGCGGGCCTGACGAAGGTTCAGTATCAGAATCAGTGGCTGCTGCCTAACATTGCGGAATCGATTCCGGGATCCCCTCATCATGTCACCCGCCGCCTCAACAGGCCGTGCAGCCTGCCTCGCGCTCCTGATCTCCTCCGCGCTCGCCTCGGCGGCCTACGCGACCACGGTCGGGCGTGAGCAGGATATCGTCGACCTCAAGCTCGGCCAGCGCGTGCAGGTGGATGACGGAACCTGCCCGGCCGGACAGGTCAAGGAAGTTCGCGGCTCGAAGATGACGGACAAGGGCGTCGCACGAACGGCATCCTGCGTGCCGCGGTTCGGTCCGAAGTAGAGGTGAGACCTTAGGATTTCGCAGGGTCGAACATGCACTGCAAGGTCGGCTTGGCGATCTTGGTGAAGGTCGCCCCGATCTCGCCTTGCTTGGCGGCCGGCACCCAATCGGTCTCGATCGTGGGAACGCCGGTCTCACTGATGCCGCGCAGCAGCGCCTCGCGCAGGTCGCGATCCTCGACGACGGCAGCCGCGTGATCATGCAGGCAGCCGCAGACCTCTTCCGGGTGCTCCCAGCGCCCGAGCATGCGCGGCGCACATTGCCTCACGAACTCGCTGCGCGGATCCGGCAACCGGCTCGGTGAGCGCACCTGAGCCTGAACGGAGCTGATGGTCAGAACGGACAGGAACGCCGCGGCGCAGAAACGAAGATACATGATGGCGCCTTTGCGGGCTGGTTTTTTGTTGGAGATCAGAAGCGCGCCGCCACAACGATCGGCTGCGGCGCCGTGGTGGAGATCGGCGAGCCGCTGTACTGGAAAGTCCCGATGCCGGGCAGATTGCCGTCCGGTGCTCCGGCCAACGAGGAACCGGCGAGCACGAAACCGAAAGCAAGGATGAAGCTGAGCGCGCGCATGGGATGTCTCCGAATTGCGTGGCCGGCGGTTCCGCCGTCGTCGTTGTCACCCTGATAACCATCAGCGGTTTCTTCCGTGATGCGCCCAAAGCCCAGAATGGTTTCGTTCCCGGCGAGAATTGTTTCGTCGCTCACGGCGCGACGAAACAATCTGCCGAAAACATCAATCATTTCAGATGGAGCGATTGATGGTTTCAACCGGCATGAGAACGACCGTCTGCGTCACTGGAGGCGAAGCGGTCATATCGGCGACGTCAGCGCTTCACATGCATTTTACGGTTTTCTGCTGAAGAGGTCGGCGAACGAGGGCCGGCGCCCCGATGAACCGAGAATCGATCGCACGCGACCGAGCCTTCGAAACCGAACGGCCCGTCACTATCAGGGCACATATCGAGGGATGGCCATCATGATGGCGCAAGATCGCGCAACGGTGCGCGAGGAGGCGCAGCCTACGGATCGCGCCGATCGGCAGATCGGCGACCGTACCGGTTCGCCCGGCGCGATGGCTCTGCAATCAGGACGCGGCTACGAGGCCGCGCCGCAGGCTTTCGTGCGGCTAAGCGGCTCGCACCTGATGAAACCGCGCATGAAGCGCGATCCCACGGCTGAGTGAACGCAAGCGCGTCACTGAGTAAAGAAGTCGCCGCATTTCTGGACGTTCGCGTCGGCCGGTCCCCACGGCATGATCGGAACGGTCGAGGTCGAATTCTTCGGCGATCCCTCGATCAGCTTGTCCGAATAGACCATGTAGACCAGCACATTGCGCTTGGCGTCGCAGCCGCGCACGATCTGCATCTTTTTGAAGAACAGCGACCGGCGCCTGCGGAACATGTCGTCGCCCTGTTCCATCTTCTCCTTGAACTTGATCGGGCCGACCTGGCGGCAGGCAAGTGAGATGTCCGAGACCTCCTCGGCAAGTCCCAGCCAGCCCTTGAAGCCACCCTTCTCCGGTACCGTGAAATGACAGGCCACGCCCTCGACCTCGGGGTCGTCGAGACCATAGGTCGCGAGCTTGTCATTCGGGCTCATCCATTTGAACACCGTGGACCGGCGGAAGATCAGATCAGGCTCGTCGGCGGCCGATGCGCAAGCCAGAGGAACGGCCAGAGCCAGGAGCACTAAAGCAAGGCCTTTCAAGCGGATGCCGGAAAGACCGGGGAAACGGGATGACATGAAGTTCTCCGGTAACAAGTCCTGGCAATGTAGGCATGGGAGGTCCCGACAGGAAGGTGACAGCAGGCCGGGCGCGGCCGCCGTTTACCGCTCCGTGAGGCTTTTTTGTTACGTCTTGAACAAATGTAGCGGACCGCAGAACTACCGTGCTGGTGAACGCGTATCCCCTCTGCGACACTAACGTCTGATTTGGATTGTGGATTCGAGGAATGAATAGCGTGAACGGGTCCCCCTTCTCCGCCGCGCCGGCATGGCTGTGGCAGGCCGCGATTTTGGCGGCGGCGGGTGCGATCGGAACGACCAGCCAGGCGGAAGCAGCATTCTATTATTATCCGGACTATTCGGGCGCGTACTACGCCCCGCAACAGCGCTATCCGGCGGAGCCGCGACTGAAGCCGCAGAAGCGCGGCTCGGCAGCCGCAAAGACCAAGAAAGAGACCGTCGGCGAGAAAGAGACCGGCGCGAAGCCGCAAGGCCCGCTCGTCATCGTCGTCTCGATCGAGCGGCAGAAGGTGACGATCTACGACTCCAAGGGCGTCTTCGCCGAGTCGCCGGTGTCGACAGGCATGAAGGGCCATTCGACGCCGATGGGTGTGTTCAGCGTCATCCAGAAGCACAAATTCCACCACTCCAACATCTATAGCGGCGCGCCGATGCCGTACATGCAGCGGATCACCTGGTCCGGCGTCGCCATGCATGCCGGCGTATTGCCGGGCTATCCGGCCTCGCACGGCTGCATCCGCATGCCGATGGCGTTCGCGGTCAAGATGTGGAACTGGACCAAGATGGGCGCGCGCGTGATCGTCACGCCGGGCCAGCTGACGCCGCAAAGCTTCTCGCATCCGATGCTCGCTTCCCTGCGCGTCCCGCCGCAGCCCGCAGCAAGCCTCGAGCCGCCGACCAGCGTCGGCGACAAGGCGGACAAGGGCGCGCCTGACACCACGGTCACGGACGCAAAGCCCGTCGAGACCAAATCTCTGGAGAGGAAGACAGCCAGCGCAGAAGGCATGCTCGAGCTGCGCTCCACGATGGGCCATACCGTGATGTCGGATGTGACCACGGGTCAAGCGCCGGTTCGCGACGAAGCGGCGAAGACGGACGACGCTGCCAAGCCCGCTGACGCGGCGAGCACCGAAGCAAAGCCGACTGACGCTGCGGACGCGGCCAAGACGACGCCGGACGAGAAGCCGGCAGACAAGGTCGACCCCACCAAGTCCGAGCCGGTCAAGTCCGAGCCCGCCAAGTCCGAGCCCGCCAAGGCTGACACGGCGGCGACCGAGAACAAGCCCGACGCGGCCGCGACAACGGCTGCGCCCGCGCAAGCTGCTTCGCCGGATGCGAAGAAGGATCAGACCCGCATCGCCGATCCCGCGCCTTCAGTGAAGCCTGATATGCCGAAGCGGACCGGTCAGATTGCGGTGTTCATCAGCCGCAAGGATTCCAAGCTCTACGTGCGGCAGAACTTCGCGCCGATGTTCGATGTGCCCGTCACGATCGCGGCCAGCGACCGGCCGCTCGGCACGCACGTCTTCACGGCCGAGGTCGACAAAACCGATTCGAATGCGCTGCATTGGTCGGTGGTATCGCTGCCTGTCACCGTCCGCGCCGCCGCGCGCGAGGACGACGGTCATTTGTTGCGCCGGCAGCGTGGCGCTGCCGTGATCCCTGTTGCCGCCAGGCCTGTGGTGACGCCCGACAGCCCGGCCGAGGCACTGGATCGCATCACGATCCCTGCCGAGGCCATGGCGAAGATCAACGAGATGCTCACGTCAGGCGCCTCGGTCATCGTGTCCGACCAGGGTATCAACCAGGGCGAAACCGGCGAAGGCACCGACTTCATCGTCCGCCTGTACTGACAGCGTCGCCGCGTCAGATAACGCGGTGTTGAGCGAGCCCGTCGCATCGGCGAGGTAAGCTCCGCCCCGCATCACATACGGGGGACGCCGCCATGTTGAGCCGCAGGACCATGCTCACCACTGCGCTGCTCGCTGCAGCCGCATCGGCAACGCGCGCGCGGGCCGACGGCGGCATGAGCCGGATTTCCGCTTACGCCTTCTCATTTCCGGCTTTGTCCGGCGACGACATCCGCCTCGCCGCCTTCACCGGTAAACCGCTGCTGGTCGTCAACACGGCCTCGCTGTGCGGTTACACGCCGCAATATGCAGGGCTGCAGGAGATCTGGAGCGAGTTTCGCGAGCGCGGCCTCACCGTGATCGGCGTGCCCTCCAATGATTTCGGCGGCCAGGAGCCCGGAGGCATCAGCGAGATCTCGGAGACCGCGCACCACCAATACGGCGTTACCTTCCCGATTGCTGCCAAGGCGGTCGTGTCAGGGGCGAAGGCCCATCCCTTCTACAAATGGGCCGCCGAGGCGCGGCCAAGGGAGGTTCCGAAGTGGAACTTCCACAAATACTTGATCGGCCGCGACGGCTATATCGCCGAGGTGTTTCCTTCAGCCGTGGAGCCTGCCGACACGCGCGTCAAAACCGCGATAGCCCGGGCATTGGCCGACAGTTGACCGTATCCGCCGCAACGCGGTTGGGCACAATTGCAGCGAAGGGCCAAACAGCCGTTGCAATGGGGATGGAGCACCATCTAGGCTAAGGTGATAAGGGGCAGGAAGGTTTTGCCGCAGGCGAAAAGCCACGGCGGAACAACGGGATCAATCTCGAGGACAACACCATGCGTGTGGCGGCAAAACTGATTTTGGCAAGCGCGATGTCTGTTGCGCTGACAGGCGCGGCATGGTCGCAGACCCCGGCTGCAAAACCCGCAGCCGCCACCCAGGCCGCGCCCGCAGCAGCACCGGCTGCAAAACCCGCGGCAGCACCGGCTGCGGCGGCAGCTCCGGCAGCCGCGGCCCCGGCGGCAGCTGCTGCGCAACCGAGCGCAGCCTTCCCGCCCCCGCCGCAACAGGCGCCGCAGCCGGCGCGCGCCGCCTGCAACAATCCGAACGCGCTGGGCGTCGCCCGCACTGTGGAAATCGACACCACGGGTGGCCCCGGCTTCGGCTTCGAGCATTTCAAGGAGCTCGACTTCCTGCGCGACAAGGAGGTCGTCCTGACCTTCGACGACGGTCCCTGGCCGCGCAACACGCCTGCCGTGCTGAAGGCGCTCGCCGACCAGTGCACCACCGGCATCTTCTTCTCGATCGGCAAGCATGCCACCTACGAGCCGGAGATCCTGAAGCAGGTCTACGCCGCCGGCCACACCGTCGGCACCCACACCTGGTCGCACGCCAATCTCAACGACAAGAAGCTGAACGAAGCGCAGCGCAAGGAAGAGATCGAGAAGGGCATCAGCGCCGTGAAATGGGCACTCGGCGGCATCTCGCCCGCCGCGTTCTTCCGCTTCCCGGCGCTGCAGCATCCGCCGGAGATGGTCACCTATCTCGGCAACCGCAACGTTGCGATCTTCTCCTGCGACATCGACTCCTTCGACTTCAAGGCCTCGAAGCCCGAGAAAGTGATCGAGACCGTGATGAAGAGGCTCGAGACCAAGGGCAAGGGCATCATCCTGATGCACGACTTCCAGAAGCACACGGCGGAAGCCCTGCCCGAGCTGCTGAACCGCCTCAAGGCCGGCGGCTACAAGGTGGTGGCGATGCGCGCCAAGGCGCCGGTGGCCTCGCTGCCCGAATACGACCAGCAGTTGATGAAGGACGTCAAGCTGCCGACAGTCAGCACGCGCCCGGTCAATTCCGTGGTGACGACCGTTTCCGAATAGTCGTCATTTGTCGTTCCGTTTCGAAGGCTACGTCATCGTCTCGGCGGACGGCATGCTTGCCGACGCCAGCCATGTCATGCCCGACAGCCTGAAGTTTAGAGGCGACAAGCTGTTCTTCGAGCAGGCGCTCGATGGTGCTGCGCTGATCGTGCATGGCCGCAACTCGCACGAGGGGCAGCCGAACTCGCCCAAGCGCAAGCGGCTGATCCTGACCCGCAAGATCAAGGCCCTCACCGTCGATCCCGAGATGCCGAACGCGACGCTGTGGAATCCGGAGCATGCGAGCTTCGCGGAGGCCTGCGCATTTGCCGATGTTACCTCGGGGCGGGTCGCGATCATTGGCGGCCCGGTCGTGTTCGACATGTTCATGGACCGTTACGACACCTTCTGGCTGTCGGAAGCCCCGCATGTGCGGCTACCCGGCGGCGAAGGCTGCTTCGTCGACGTGCCCCGGCGAACGCCGCACGACGTGCTGACGTCACACGGGCTGACTGCGGGGACACCCTATATGCTCGACGCCGCGCATGACGTCACCGTAACGCCGTGGCGGCGGGGCTAGCGCTTTAGACGTCGCCGTAGGCGGTCTCGACCGAGCGCGTGGCGCGGCCGTAGCCCATGATCATGAACAGCGCGCCAATGATCGAAAGATTCTTCAGCGCGTCGATCACCACCGCGGCGTTCTCAGGCGCGCTCTGATTCCAGAAATCGGAGAACAGGACGGTCGACACAGCGATGTAGATCACCATCAGCATCGCGAAGAAGCGCGCACCGAAGTTCAGCGCGATCATCAATCCCGCCAGAATCTGGAGCCCTCCGAGCGCGATCGCGAGCAGCTGCGGAGTGGTCATCGCAGTCGCGGTCTCCACCTGCTTGGCATAAGGCGCGATCACATCGGGCACCACGATCTTGCCGGCGATGAAGTCGGCCGTCGCCTGGAGGGGGAAGAACTTGGTGGCGCCCGTGTAGATGAACAGCACGGCGAACAGGATTCGCCCGAAAGTCACGAACGCTGGCATGGTCGGCCTCTTGGCAAAACGCTAACGCGCTGGGAGATTATGATGAGTCCGTTTGCGGTTTTCAAACGCGGAAATGGAAAACGGGAAGTTATTCAAGAGTGTTGGGGCGCGCGTTGGCGCTCCCTAGCGGAATCGAACCGACCGGAACGAATTCGGCCACCACTCTCTCGGCGTCATGGCCGGGCTTGACCCGGCCATCCACGACTTACCTTTGCCGCAAAAAGAACGTGGATGCCCGGGACAAGCCCGGGCATGACGAGTTCGTGGAGCACGACCGCTAAGTAAACAGCGTCGGCTGCTGCCGCGCCGCACGCTCCTGCGCTTCCACCACGGCAACTGCCGTCATGTTGAGGATACCGCGCGCGGTGACCGAGGGCGTCAGGATGTGGGCTGTCCGCGCCGGGCCGATCAGGATGGGGCCGACGGGCAGCGCGTCCGCCAGCGACTTGATCATCTGGTAGGCGACGTTGGCGGTATCCAAGCTCGGCATGATCATGATGTTGGCCTCGCCCTCCAGCTTGGAGTGCGGCAGCACCATGCGGCGCGCCGCGGCGGACAACGCGGTGTCGCCCTGCATTTCGCCGTCGGCCTCGATCTCCGGGTGCTTCTCCTTCAAGAGCTGGGTCGCCCGGCGCATCTTGCGCGAGGAGTCGGTGTCGTAGCTGCCGAAATCGGAGTGCGAGACGAAGGCGATCTTCGGCTTGATGTTGAAGCGCTGGACGTGGACCGCGGCAAGCGAGGCGATCTCGGCAAGCTCTTCCGCACTCGGATTGGGCCGCACTTGCGTGTCGGCGATGAAGAACGCGCCCTTGCTGGTGATCAGCAACGCCAATGCCGCGTAGTCGCTGACGCCGGGCGAGAAGCCGACGATCTCGCGGACATGGCGCAGATGGCTCATGTAGCGGCCCTCGACGCCGCAAAGCATCGCATCGGCCTCCCCGCGCGTCACCGCGAGCGCGGCGATCACGGTGTTGTTGGTACGCACCACCGTGCGCGCAGCATCCGGCGTCACGCCGCGACGGCCGGCGACCTCGACATAGGACTGAACGTAAGAGCGATAGCGCGGATCGTCCTCAGGGTTGACGAGATCGAAATCCTTGCCCGCCTTGATCGACAGGCCGAAGCGCTTGATGCGCGCCTCGACCACGGAGGGGCGGCCGACCAGGATCGGCGTCGCCAGCTTCTCCTCCAGCACCACTTGCGTGGCGCGCAGCACGCGCTCGTCCTCGCCTTCGGCGTAGATCACGCGCACCGGCTGAGTCTTGGCCTTGGCGAACATCGGCTTCATGACGAGGCCGGAGCGGAAGGCGAAGCGCTCGAGCAGCGCGCGATATTCGTCGAAATTGGTGATGGGACGCGTCGCGACGCCGGATTCCATCGCCGCCTTCGCCACCGCCGGCGCAATACGCAGGATCAGTCGTGGGTCGAACGGGCTGGGGATCAGCGAGCCCGGACCGAAGCCGCCAGCCTCGCCGGTATCGAGGCTGCCCTGGGAGACGGCATCCGACGGCGCCTCGCGGGCGAGTTGCGCGATGGCCTCGACCGCGGCATGCTTCATCTCTTCGTTGATCGCGCTGGCGCCGACATCGAGCGCGCCGCGGAAGATGAAGGGGAAGCAGAGGACGTTGTTGACCTGGTTCGGATAGTCGGAGCGACCGGTGCAGATCATGGCGTCGGGACGCACTTTTCGCGCCTCTTCCGGCATGATCTCGGGCGTCGGATTGGCCAGCGCCATGATCAGGGGCTTCTCGCCCATGGCCTTCGCCATCTCGGGCTTGAGCACGCCCGGTGCCGACAGGCCGATGAAGATGTCGGCGCCGCCGATGACGTCGCCCAGCGTGCGCTTGTCGGTCTTCTGCGCGTAGACCGCCTTCCAGCGGTCCATCGAGGTGTTGCGGCCCTCATGGACGAGGCCGTCGATGTCGCAGACCCAGATGTTCTTGCGCTGCGCGCCCATCGACACCAGCAGGTTGAGCGTCGCGATCGCCGCCGCCCCTGCCCCCGACGCGACGATCTTGACCTCCGACAGCTTCTTGCCGTTCAGCCTCAGACCGTTGGTGATGGCGGCGGCAACGATGATGGCGGTGCCGTGCTGGTCGTCATGGAAGACCGGGATCTTCATGCGCTCCTTCAGCCGCGCCTCGATCTCGAAGCATTCCGGACCACGGATGTCTTCCAGATTGATGCCGCCGAAGGTCGGCTCGAGCGCGGCCACCGTCTCGACCACGCGGTCGATGGTGTCGGCGGCGATCTCGATGTCGAACACGTCGATGCCGGCGAATTTCTTGAACAGGACCGCCTTGCCCTCCATCACCGGCTTGGAGGCCAGCGGGCCGATATTGCCGAGGCCGAGCACGGCCGTGCCGTTCGAGACCACCGCGACCAGATTGGCGCGGGTGGTCAGGGTCGCGGCTTCCGCCGGGTTCTTGGCGATCTCGGTACAGGCGGCGGCAACGCCCGGAGAATAGGCAAGCGCGAGGTCGCGCTGGTTGGCGAGCGGCTTGCTCGCCTGGATCTCGAGCTTTCCGGGGCGCGGCAGTCGGTGATAGGCCAGCGCCGCCTGGTGGAGATCATCGGAATAGGACGACATGCGGTCTCTTGCCTCGCGTTACCGGCCTCAAAATGCATCATCCGGAGCGATCGTCCAAGCGGACGCTATTTCCGGGTCGTGGAAACCCGGATGAAGCACGGCCGAAGGCCCGGTGGCAACATCCGATTGCGGTCCCATCAACAGGGCCATCAGTCAAATATCTGACAGCGCTAGCTTTCCCTAGACCTTGCGACATTTCCCGAATATGGCAGGTTGCGCAGCGCACAATGAGCAACTGGAGCTGGGAATGAAGCGGATCCTGATCGGCCTGATCGTAGCAGCCGTGCTCGTCGCGGGCGGATGGTTCGGCTTCAACCTCTACGTCCAGCACCGCGTCACCGCCGAGATCGAGGCGGCTTTCGAGCAGATCCGCAGCGGTGGCGGCAAGGCGAGCCACGGCAGGATCGGCTTCGACCTGCCGAGCCGGACGCTGACGATCGAGGACATCAATGTCGAGCCGGGGCGCTCGCCCATTGCCGGCTTCAAGGCCGCCCGTATCAAGGCGGCAGGTGTCGGCCAGACCGACGATGCGCATGTCTCGGCCGGCACGATCGAGATCGCCGGCGTGGAGCTGGCGATCTCAGGCGAAGCGGGAGCTGCCGGCCTGAAAGGCAGCTACAAGATCCCGCAAGCCACGTTGACCAATTACTCCGGTCCCACGCGCGTGCAGGGTGCGCCCGCGTCCGAGTCGGTTCTTGACGCCTATCGCTTCACGCTTGAGCAATTTGCGGACGTCACCGCCGCCTCGGTCACCGTTCCGAGCTTGAGCGTCGCGATGAATACCGGCACAGGTGTCACCGGGGACGTGGATATCACCTATTCCGGACTGGCGATCCGCAACATCAACCGCGGCAAGATCGACACGGCCAAGCTGGACCACGCCGTATTCGCCATCACCACGCGGCAACCGTCGCGGCCCGACAAGCTGACCGGCGAGCTCTCCGACATGGTCATCGACGGCTTCGATGCGAATGCGGTGATTGCCGCTCTGGATCCCGCCAAGGCCAATGACGAGACCTACCGCCGCGTCTATCGCCAAGTCACCACCGGAAGCTATGCGCTGACATCGACCCAAGGTGTGCGCGCCCAGGTCGGACGGATCATCGTCGAAGACATCGGCTATCAGCCGTCGAAATTCCGCCCCGGCGAGCTGCTCGCCCTGCTGCCGAAGGATAGCTCGGCGCCTCCGACGCCGGCGCAGAGCCGCGAGCTGATGGAGAAGATCGCTGGTGTTTACGAGGGCCTGCGTGTCGGCAAGGCCGAGATCAGCAATCTGTCGGCCACAACGCCGCAGGGCACTGCGAAGCTCGATGCGATCAAATATGCAGAGGGCGAGTTCGCGGTGGAAGGTCTCGATGCTCCCGCCCCCGCGGGACAATTCAAGATGGATCGCTTCGCGCTCAAATCATTCAGCCTCCCCAGCCTGCTTCGCTGGACGGCAAGCATCGCGACTCCCGGGCGGGCCCCCTCGCCAGATCAGATGCTCGGGCTGTTCGGCGTGCTCGCAGGCGCGGAGCTGAAGGGCGTCGTTGCGCCCTTCAAGAACACCAGGAAGCTGGTCACGGTCGACACCGTGAGCCTGGACTGGGGGCAGCTGATCGGCTCGATTCCGAGCAAAGCGCATGTGGTTGCGAAATTCGTCACGCCAACCGATGCATCCGATCCGAAGCAGCTTCCGTTGCTCGCCGCCGGCATCGACAAGCTCGCGATCGACCTCGATCTAGGCGCCGCCTGGACCCAGCAATCCAACAGCCTCGTGCTCGCGCCGGCGACCCTCGACATTGGAGGCATCGCCAGAGCGCAGGCGCGTCTTGCACTCGCCAACGTGTCCCGCGACATGTTCTCGCTCGATCCGGCGCAGGTGACGGGACAGGCAATGCAGATCGAGACCGGCACGATCGAGCTCTCCCTCCATGACAGCGGCGTCGTCGATCTGGTGGTGGCGCAGTTCGCCCGGATGCAGAACGTCAGTCGCGACGCCGCGCGCAGCGCCATCGTTGAAATGATCCGGGCGCAAGGCGAGAAAGTTGCGGCCTCCAATATCGATGCCAAGCCCGCGGTGGACGCGATCGCGAGCTTCGTCGAGACCTCGGGACAAACGCTCACAATCAAGCTGACACCGCTTGGCAAGGTGCCGGTGCTTCAGCTCATGGACGTCCTGAACAACGAGCCGATCGTCGCGCTGGCGCAGTTCAGGATGGAGGCGTCGACGGGGCTGTAGGGGAGACACAACTCTCTCCCCGTCATTGCGAGCGGAGCGAAGCAATCCAGACTCGCATCCGCGGAAAGATTCTGGATTGCTTCGCTCCGCTCGCAATGACGGTTTGGAGGCAGCTTTCCTCCGCATCCGCCTTGGCGAACGCGGAGGAAATGCAACAGCCTCACTTCTGCGGCAGGTTCACCCGGATGTGCAGCTCGCGCAGCTGCTTGGCCGTGGCTTCCGACGGCGCGCCCATCAGCAGGTCCATGGCTTGCTGGTTCATCGGGAACAACGAGATCTCGCGCAGATTCGTGGTGCCACAGAGCAGCATGACGATGCGGTCGACGCCCGCGGCCATCCCGCCATGCGGCGGCGCGCCGTACTGGAAGGCGCGGTACATGCCGCCGAAACGCTCGACCACTTCCTGCTCGCCGTAGCCTGCGATCTCGAACGCCTTCACCATGGCTTCCGGCACGTGGTTGCGGATGCCGCCCGAGGCGATCTCGTAGCCGTTGCAGGTGATGTCGTACTGGAACGCCTTGATGGTCAGCGGATCCTGGCTCTTCAGCGCCTCGAGTCCGCCCTGCGGCATCGAGAACGGGTTGTGCGAGAAGTCGACCTTCTTGTCGTCCTCGTTGTACTCGTACATCGGGAAGTCGACGATCCAGGCGAGCTCGAACCGCTCCTTGTCGGTGAGGTTCAATTCCTCGCCGACCTTGTTGCGGGCGAGCCCAGAGAACTTCCAGAACTTATCAGGGTCGCCGGCAACGAAGAAGGCGGCATCGCCTTCCTTGGTGCCGAGCTGCGCGCGGATCGCGGCGGTGCGCTCCGGCCCGATGTTGTTCGCAAGCGGACCCGCGCCCTCGCCGCCCTCGCGCCACATGATGTAGCCGAGGCCGGGCTGGCCCTCGCCCTGCGCCCACGAGTTCATGCGGTCGCAGAAGGCGCGGCTGCCGCCGCCGGTCGCGGGAATCGCCCAGACCTGGTTCTTGGGGTCCTCGAGCATGCGCGCGAACACCTTGAAGCCTGACCCTCGGAAATGCTCGGAGACGTCCTGCATCTCGATCGGGTTGCGCAGGTCAGGCTTGTCGCTGCCGTATTTGCGCAACGCCTCGGCGAACGGAATGCGGCGCCAGTTCTTCGTCACCGGCTTGCCCTTGGCGAACTCCTCGAACACGCCCGTGATGACAGGCTCCATCGCCGCGAACACGTCTTCCTGCGTGACAAAGCTCATCTCGACGTCGAGCTGGTAGAACTCGCCCGGCAGACGATCGGCGCGCGGGTCTTCGTCGCGGAAGCAGGGCGCGATCTGGAAGTAGCGGTCGAAGCCCGACATCATCAGCAGCTGCTTGTACTGCTGCGGCGCCTGCGGCAGCGCATAGAACTTGCCCGGATGGATGCGCGAGGGCACCAGGAAGTCGCGCGCGCCTTCCGGCGAAGACGCGGTCAGGATCGGCGTGTTGAACTCGAAGAAGCCCTGCCCCTCCATGCGCCGGCGCATCGACTTGATGATCTCGACGCGCGTCATGATGTTCTGATGCAGCTTCTCGCGGCGCAGATCGAGGAAGCGGTACTTCAGGCGGATATCCTCGGGATATTCCTGGTCACCGAACACAGGCAGCGGCAGGTCGCCGGCCGGGCCCAGCACCTCGATCTCGCTGACATAAACCTCGACCTTGCCGGTCGGCAGATCGTCATTGTCGGTGCCTTCGGGGCGGCGGCGGACCTTGCCGTCCATCTTGACCACGAATTCCGAGCGCAGCTTTTCGGCCAGCGAGAACGCCGGCGAGTCCGGGTCGACCACGCACTGGGTCAGGCCGTAATGGTCGCGCAAATCGATGAACAGCACGCCGCCATGGTCGCGCACGCGATGAACCCAGCCCGAGAGGCGGATGGTCTCGCCGATGTTGCTCTCGCGGAGCGCGCCGCATGTATGTGACCGGTAGCGATGCATGGTCGTCCCAAAATCAATGTCGGAGGATACGAATCGGACCGCCTGAAACGACCGGTCCGAAGTTGCGGCAGGGTTTACCCGACGAGGCCCAAAGCAGCAACCAAAGGAACGGCCTGTTTTGGACCCCGAAGGACCCTTTTTGGGCCATTTGGGCTCAAGCCTTTGCCATCAGGCGTTCCAGCCCTATCTTGAGCCCATGACGGTCCATTTCCCCTTCCAGAACTCCTATTCGGCCCTGCCGGACAGCTTCTTTGCCCGCGTCGCGCCGACCCCGGTATCCGCGCCCCGGCTGATCAAGCTGAACCGGCCGCTGGCGGTCCAGCTCGGGCTTGATCCTGATGTGCTGGAGACCCCCGAGGGGGCCGAGATCCTGGCCGGGAAAACGGTTCCCGCCGGCGCTGATCCCATCGCCATGGCCTATGCCGGTCACCAGTTCGGGCATTTCGTGCCCCAGCTCGGCGATGGCCGCGCCATCCTGCTCGGCGAGGTCATCGACCGGGAAGGCGTCCGCCGCGACATCCAGCTCAAGGGCTCTGGCCCCACCCCGTTCTCCCGCCGCGGCGACGGCCGCGCCGCGCTGGGCCCGGTGCTGCGTGAGTACGTCGTCAGCGAAGCCATGTATGCGCTGGGCATTCCGACCACGCGCTCGCTCGCCGCCGTCGTCACCGGCGAGCACGTCATCCGCGAGACCGCGCTGCCCGGCGCGGTGCTGACCCGCGTCGCCTCCAGCCACATCCGCGTTGGCACCTTCCAGTTCTTCGCCGTCCGCCGCGACACTGATGCGATCCGCCAGCTCGCCGATCACGTCATCACCAGGCACTATCCTGACCTGCTTCACGCCGAGCGGCCCTATCACGCCCTGCTCGCTGGCGTCGTCGAACGCCAGGCTGAGCTCATCGCACGCTGGCTGCTGGTCGGCTTCATCCACGGCGTGATGAACACCGACAACTCTTCCATCTCCGGGGAGACCATCGATTACGGCCCTTGCGCCTTCATGGACGCCTACAACCCGGCGCAGGTGTTCTCGTCGATCGACGAGATGGGCCGCTACGCCTACGCCAACCAGCCGCGCATTGGCTTGTGGAATCTGACGCGTCTTGCCGAATGCCTGCTGCCGCTGTTCTCCGACGACCAGGAGAAGGCGGTCGCGGAAGCGCAGGATATTCTCGGCGCGTTCTCCGATCAGTTCAGCGCGGCCTATCAGGCCGGCCTGCGCCGGAAGGTCGGCCTGTTCACGGAGCGTGACGGCGACGAGGCGCTGATCCAGGACCTGCTCGATGCCATGGCCAAGAACCAGGCCGACTTCACCCTCACCTTCCGCAAGCTCGGCGATGCTGCAGGCGACGACGGCACCGACGTGCGCGCGCAGTTCATGGAGCCCGCAGCCTTCGACGAATGGGCCGGCCGCTGGCGCGCCCGCATCGCGCTGGAGCCGCATGCCCCGGCCGAACGGCGAGCCGCGATGCACGCCGTCAACCCGATTTTCATCCCGCGCAACCACCGCGTCGAGGCCGTGATCCAGGCTGCCGTCAACAACGACGACTATGGACCGTTCGAGGAGTTGGTGAAGGTGCTGGCCAAGCCCTACGAGGACCAGCCGGAGTATGCCGCGTACGCCGATCCGCCGTTGCCGGATCAGCGGGTGCTGCAGACGTTCTGCGGGACGTAGCGACAAGCTCGATGCGTAGGGTGGATTAGCCGCAGGCGTAATCCAACTCTTCTCTCGCCAAACGGAAAGTAAGAGGTGGATTACGCTTCGCCAATCCACCCCACAAGTAATCGTGACATTCACGCCCGTTCGCCAAACTCCCCTGCGATCTTGATATCTCCGCCCCAATCCTCGGGAAACAATCCGGCCCGCACATCGCGATGAAACGACGAGTACGGCCAGTCACTCACTTTGGATACCTGCCCGTGCTTGACCAGGTTGAAATAGCATACTCGACATGGCGCGCGTAATCGGCCTCGTCACGAATGAGATGCTCCCAGAACCGGCGTTGCCAGATGCCGCGTTCGTTTCGTGCGGCGCGGACTGTGCTTAGTCGTTCATTCGCCGGGAGCGCTTTAGCGAAACGTGTCTTGATCAATCGCCAACGGACCGAAAAATCCGCGTCGCCCGGTGGTAACTTCCAGACGGCATGCAAATGATCCGGGAGAAGCACGAAAGCATCTATGTCGAAGGGATGGCTCTGGCGCGTTGCGGCGACCTCCGCCGGTCAACCAGATTTACCGTGAAGAACCAGCATCCTCCACGAATGAATGCACGGCGATAATTGGACATCGACGACAACTAGCACAACTTTTAGTTGGCTCACAGGGTGGATTACGCTTCGCTAATCCACCCTACCGTTCTCGCGCCTGACTACGGCTTCCTGTGGAATTGGATGCGCTCGGGAACCACTGTCATCAAACTGAAACACACGCGCACTAACGCCCTGCCAGGGCCGTCCTGCCGGAGGCGCCCGTCCTCCAGAAGCCCCGACAAAGCGCGCCATGCCCTTCAAGTTCATCCACATCACCGACACCCATCTCGCAAACCCCGGGCTGAAGCTCTACGGCCTCGACCCGCGCACCCGGCTCGATGCGGCGATCGCCGACGTCAACAAGCACCAGGCCGATGCCGCCTTCGCGGTGGTGACCGGCGACCTCACCCATTGGGGCGAGCCTGAATCCTACGCCAATTTCGCCGAGGCGATGTCGGCGCTGAAGATTCCTTACATTGCGATGGTCGGCAATCACGACAAGCGCGTCGCCTGCCTCGACGGGCTGAAGGCCGCGCCACGCGATCCCAACGGCTTCGTGCAGGGTACCCGCACCACCGAGCATGGCCTTTTCGTCTTCCTCGACACGCTGGACGAGACCAGCCATGCCGGCGAGATGTGCGCCAAGCGCTTCGATTGGCTGGCGAAGACGCTTTCCGCCGCGCCCGCCGACCAACCCTTCGTCGTGTTCATGCATCATCCGCCCTTCCCGGTCGGCGTGCACGCGATGGACGAGATTGCGCTGAAGCAGAGCGCCGAGTTTGCCGAGGTGATCGCGCCCTACCGCGCCCGTATCCGCCATCTCTTCTTCGGCCATGTGCACCGGCCGATCTTCGGCAGCTATGGCAAGATCCCGTTCTCGACGCTACGCGGTACCAACCACCAGGTCTGGTTCGAGCTTGATGCCAACGCCGCCGACCATCTCGCCAGCCACGAGCCGCCGGCCTATGGCGTGGTGCTGATCGACGCCGACAATCTCGTCGTGCACAGTCACGACTTCCTCGACACCAGTCTGCGCTTCCCCTTCGACCCACCTGCGGGCGTGGACGGCCGCGACTATGCGCTCAATTTCCCGGCGCGATGACATGAGCCTCGCAGAACCCGCGGCTCTTCCGGTCGTGGCATCAGTGCCGACGCGGCTGCATATCGTGACGCGGTTCATTGCCCGCCTCAAAGCTTCGCTGCCGGCCTATCTGCTGCTGCTGCCCTCGCTGATCTTCCTCGCGCTGTTCACCTATGGCGCAATGGGCCGCGTGGTCATCGATGCGCTCTATCAGCGCGCCACGCCAAAGGCGCCGCTTCGCTTCGTCGGCCTGGACAATATCGCTGCGGTGCTGGCGGACCCCGCCTTCACCGGCGCCGTCATCAACAATGCGATCTACGCCGTCGGCACCGCGATCCCCAGCATCGGCCTCGCGCTCTTGTTCGCCCTGGCGCTGGCGCGGACCAATGTGGTGACCAGCGCGCTGCGCGCCGCGCTGTTCCTGCCGGTGCTGATCCCGATGGTCGCGGCATCCGCGCTGTTCCTGTTCATCTTCCTGCCCAATGTCGGCCTGCTCGATTACTAGATCGGCCGGCTGCTGCCGGTGCTGCCGAACTGGCTCGGCGACCCCGATATCGCGCTCTACGCGATCATGATCATCACGATCTGGAAGAACGCCGGCTATTACATGCTGTTCTTCTTGGCCGGCCTTCAGGCCGTGCCTGAGGATGTCATGGAAGCGGCGCATCTCGATGGTGCAGGTCCCGTCATGCGGCTGCGCTACATCATCCTGCCGGAGCTCAAGCCCACCTTCCTCTTCGTCACCGTCATCGCCACGCTCAATGCGGTGACGCAGGTCGACCATGTCTTTGTCATGACCAAGGGCGGCCCGTCGAACGCGACCAATCTCGTGCTGTTCTACATCTACCAACAAGCCGTCGAGCACTACGACATCGGCATGGCGTCGGCGGCAACGCTGCTGACCCTCGCCGCCCTGATGGCGCTCACTGCTCTGTCGTTCCGCACCATGGCCAACCGCGAGGGCGGACCATGAAGCTGATCGATCGTCTCTACAAGGACGCCCCGCTCGCCACCCGCAACGAGATCACGCCCAAACTCGGCTTCCTGTTGACGGTCCTGCTCGCGTTCGCCTGGCTGATCCCGTTCCTGTGGATGGGCGTGGCGACGCTGCGCCCGTCCTCCGATGGCATCAATCTGATGGCCGAGCTGATCCCGAGCCTGAAGCCGACGCTCGACAATATCAGGGATGCCTGGGAGATCGGCGACTTCCCGCGCTACTTCCTCAACACCACCATCATCTGCACCGGCATCCTGCTGGTGCAATTCGTCACGATCACACTGGCAGGGTTTGCGTTCGCGCGGCTCGACTTCGCCGGCAAGACGCTGATCTTCTATCTGTTCCTGATGCAGCTGATGCTGGTGCCGGTGCTGCTGATCGTGCCGAACCTGCGCATCATCGCGCAGTTCGGCCTTTACGACACGCTCGCCGGCGTGATGATGCCGTTCTTCGCCTCCGCCTTCGGCACCTTCCTGATGCGGCAGGCGTTCGAAGCGATCCCGACCGAGCTGGAAGACGCCGCGCTGATCGACGGCGCCAGCCTATTCCAGCGCATCCGCCACATCTATGTGCCGCTGTCGATCCCGAGCTTCTCGGCCTTCGCCATCATCTCGGTGACCAGCCACTGGAACGACTTCCTGTGGCCGCTGATGGTGATCAACTCGCCTGACAAGCGGCCGCTCACGGTCGGCCTCTCGGTCTTCACCGCAACAGCGGAAGGCACGCAGGCCTGGGGCACGATTGCCGCCGGCACGCTGATGGTGATCGCACCGCTGCTCATCACCTTCCTGATCTTCCAGAAGCGCTTCATCAGCTCTTTCGTCACCTCAGGCATCAAATAGGAGATTTTCCGATGCTGTTCTCCCGCAGGCTCATGCTTGGCCTTGCCATGGCAGGTTCTCTGGCAAGTGCCTTGACAGGCACACTGGCCTTCCCGGCTCTCGCCGGCGAAGGTCCGACCGAGATCGACCTGTTCTTCCCCGTGCCCGTCGACGGCAAGCTCGCCCGCGACATGGGCAGCTTGATCAAGGAGTTCAACGAGACCCATCCGGACGTCAAGGCAACGGCCGTCTACACCGGCTCCTATGACGACACGCTGATCAAGACGCGCGCCTCGATCAAGGCCGGCAAGCCGCCGGCCGCCGTGATCATGTCGGCGAACTTCCTGCTCGACATGCAGATCGAGAACGAGCTCACCAATCTCGATTCCTTGATCGCCGCAGACGGCACCACCAAAGAGAAGTTCTTGGGCCAGTTCTTCCCGGCACTGCAGGGCAATGCCGTGATCAACCGCTCGGTCTATGGCGTGCCCTTCCACAATTCGACACCGCTGCTCTACATCAACGCCGACAAGGCCAAGGAAGCCGGGCTCGATCCGAGCAAGCCGCCGCAAACCTGGGCCGAGCTGACCGACTGGGCCAAGAAGCTGACCAAGCGCGAGGGCGACAAGGTCACGCAATGGGGCATCACGATCCCCTGCGCCTATGATTATTGCGGCTGGATGATGGAGACGCTCACCATGAGCAATGGCGGGCGCTACTACAACGAAGAGTTCGGCGGCGAGGTCTATTACGATACGCCCTCGATGCTGGGCGCGCTGACCTGGTGGAGCGACCTCGTGAGCAAGCACAAGGTCCACCCGCCCGGCGCCACGCCTGGTCCGGCCGTCAGCACCTCCTTCATTGCAGGCAACGCCGCGATGATGATGCTGTCGACGGGCTCGCTGACCTATGTGCGCGAGAATGCCAAGTTCAACTACAAGGTCGCCTTCATTCCGCGCAACGTCCGCAACGCCGTGCCGATCGGCGGCGCCTCGCTGATCATTCCGGCAGGCGTGGAAGCCGACAAGCAGAAGGCCGCCTGGACGCTGATCAAGTGGATGACCTCGCCCGAGAAGAGCGCCTGGTGGAGCCGCGCCACCGGCTATTTCGCGCCCAACATGGCCGCCTACAAGACGCCTGACATGGTCGACTTCCTGGGCAAGAACCCGGACGCCAAGACCGCGGTCGAGCAGCTCGACGTCGCCAAGCCCTGGTTCGCGACCTACAAGACCGTACCGGTCCGCAAGAATCTCGAGGATGAGGTCATGCTGGTCCTGAACGGCAAGAAGCAGCCGAAGGAAGCCCTCGCCGCCGCGCAGAAGGCCGCCGACGAGACGCTGAAGCCGTACAATGCGGAAACGTCGCTGAAGCTGCCGTAAGGCGGTCTGGACCGGCGAACAAACATCGGCGCTCCGTCCCTCGGGGCGCCGAATGCGTCTGGGGTAAGTCCCCGTTAACCCCCCGTCCACCATCCGGCCCAGCCCGCCGCCGGTAACCATTGCAATTAACAGACCCTCAACGCACCCCAGACAAGTCTAGCAATGTTTCCTGAGGGGTATTGCCGTGGATTTGTTGGTTTTCGAGTTCCTGGGACTGGCTCTGGTCGCCATGTGCGTGCTGGTCGTGGCATTGCCCTGCGCCCGCAAATCCTCGCAGCGGGTCCGCTACGAATAGGAATTTCGTCGGAAAGGAACGATTCTGGCCCCAATGCAAGGCTCGAATTCGCTTAGAGCCCCTTGACATCACAGCGCTTTCGGCAGAACGGCTGATACCAAGTGTCATGGGCCGTTCATGGATTTGATTACCACCACCGCTGACCTTGCGGCTGCCTGCAGCCGGCTGGCCAAGCACCCCGTCATTACTGTCGATACCGAGTTCCTGCGCGAGACCACCTATTACCCGCTGTTGTGCGTGGTGCAGATGGCTAGCCCCGAGGAAGCTGTTGTCATCGACACCCTGGCCGAGGGCCTCGACCTCAAGCCGTTCTTCGAGCTGATGGGCAACGAGGCCGTGCTGAAGGTGTTTCACGCCGCGCGCCAGGACATCGAGATCATCTGGCACCAGGCCAATATCATCCCGCACCCGGTGTTCGACACCCAGGTGGCGGCCATGGTGCTCGGCTATGGCGACAGCATCGCCTATGACGCCCTGGTCGAGAAGGTCACCGGCCACCGCCCGGACAAGACCCACCGCTTCACCGACTGGTCGCGCCGGCCGCTGACCAAGGAGCAGATGCATTACGCGGTCTCCGACGTCACGCATTTGCGCGACGTGTTCGCCGCGCTCGACGCCGATCTGAAGAAGCGCCGCCGCAGCGAATGGGTCTCCATCGAGATGGAGATCCTGACCTCGCCCAAGACCTACGACTTCCACCCCGAGCGCGCCTGGGAACGGCTGAAGACGCGGGTGCGCAAGCCGAAGGATCTTGCCGTGCTGATGGAAGTCGCCGCCTGGCGCGAGCAGGAGGCGCAGAGCCGTGACGTGCCGCGCGGCCGCGTGCTGCGCGACGAGGCCATCACCGACATCGCCACCCATGCGCCGAACACGCTGGAGAAGCTCGCGCATCTCCGCTCGGTGCCGAAGGGATTTGAGAAATCGAAATGGGGCGCCGACATCGTCGCTGCCGTCGAGCGCGGGCTGGCGCGGGATTTCTCGACGCTGCCGAAGCTGGAGAAGCCGCGCAACAATTCCAATGGCGCGGCCACCGTCGAGCTGTTGAAGGTGCTGCTGCGCATGACCGCCGAGCGCCATGCGGTGGCGAGCAAGGTGATCGCCACCGTCGACGATCTTGAGGAGATCGCAGCCGATGACGACGCCGACGTACCGGCCCTGCGCGGCTGGCGCCGCGAGCTGTTCGGCGAGGCCGCGCTGAAGCTCAAGCGCGGCGAGCTCGCGCTCGCGATCGAAAAGGGCCGCGTGATCGGGGTTCAGCGGGCGTAGGCCGAAACTGCCTCCGCGCTCTCCATCGTCATTGCGAGCGTAGCGAAGCAAAAGACTCTGGATTGCTTCGCTACGCTCGCAATGACGGATGTGACGCAGCAGCGTGCCCCTACGCCGGCGGCAGCTTCGCCACTTCGCCCTTCATGTCGTCAAGCACACCGGTAATCGCCGCCACGAGCTCGTCGATCTGGGCCTTGCTGGCGATCAGCGGCGGGCAGATGGCGATGGCGTCGAGCATGTTGCGCGCGATCACGCCGCGTTCCTGCAGCATGCGGCTCGCGATGCCGCCGACGGCCCCCGGCGTCGCCGCTGCCGTCTTGCGGCCCTTGTCGAGCACGAGCTCGAGCGCCGCGATCATGCCGACGCCGCGGACCTCGCCAACCAGCGGATGGCTGGTGAGCTCGCGAAGCTTGCCCTGCATGTAACCGCCAAGCTCGGCGGCATGTGCGACCAGACCACGCTCCTCGATGATCTTGAGATTTTCGAGCGCAACCGCCGAGCCGACCGGATGGCCGCCCGCGGTGAAGCCGTGGCCGAGCACGCCAATCTTGTTGCTCTCGTCGGCGATCGGCTCGAACATGCGGTCGTTCATGATGATCGCCGACAGCGGGAAATAACTGGAGGTGATCTGCTTGGAGACCACGATGACATCGGGCTTGATGCCGTAGGTCTCGCAGCCGAACATCCTGCCGGTGCGGCCGAAGCCGCAGATCACCTCGTCGGCGATCAGCAGGATGTCGTACTTCTTCAGGACGGCTTGGATCTTGTCCCAATAGGTCGCCGGCGGCACGATAACGCCGCCTGCGCCCATCACCGGCTCGCCGAAGAAGGCGGCGATCGTTTCAGGGCCTTCCTTTTGGATCAGCGCGTCGAGCTCCTCGGCCCGGCGCGTCGCGAACGCCTCCTCGCTTTCGCCGGGCGCGCCGTCCTTGTAGAAATGCGGCGAGCCCGTGTGCAGGATATTTGGCAGCGGCAGGTCGAACGAGCGGTGGTTGTTGGGCAGGCCGGTGAGGCTCGCCGACGCGATGGTGACGCCGTGATAGGCGCGCATCCGGCTGATGATCTTCTTTTTCTGCGGCTGGCCGAGAGAGTTCGAACGATAGGCGATCAGCTTGAGGACAGTGTCGTTTGCCTCCGAGCCTGAATTGGTGAAGAACACCTTGCTCATCGGCACAGGCGCGAGCGCGACCAGCTTCTCGGCGAGGTCGATCGAGGGCCCGTGCGATTTGGCCGAGAAGGTGTGATAAAATGGCAGCGCCTGCATCTGCTTGTGCGCGGCTTCCACCAGCCGCTTCTCGTTGAAGCCGAGCCCGACGCTCCACAGGCCTGCCATCGCCTCGAAATAGCGCTTGCCCGACGCGTCGAACACGTAGGGCCCCTCGCCGCGCTCGATCACCAGCGGACCCGCCTGCTGATGGGCGCGCGCGTTGGTATACGCGTGGAGCTGGTAGGCCACATCGCGGGCTTCTTGCGAATTGGGCAGCATCGTCATCGCGGGGATTCCCTAGCTGGTGCGTCATCGGACATCGTGACGCAGCCTCCATCCGAAGACGAGGCTTGTCCAAACAAAACGTCAATACCTTGGCTATTGCGCTGCGCCGCAACTTGCAACGCCATTTCGTTGACAGCAGGCGCACATGAGCGTTGCAGGAAAGCAGCGCTGGCGTTGCCGCATATGGCCGGCCCGCGGCTAATTCCGCCGGGCCAACATAAAGGCCGCCCCCGCGGCCACCAGCGCCGGGACCGCCGCCGCGGCAAACAGCGGCTGCGCCCCCATTTCGCGGGCCAGCATTGCCCCGCCGACCAGCGGCCCCACGATCGAGCCGATGCGGCCGATGCCGAGCGCCCATCCGACGCCTGTCGATCTGATCGCCGTCGGATAGAAGGTCGCCGTCAAGGCGTTCGAGGCGATCTGCCCTCCGACGATGCAGAATCCGGATGCAAAGATCGCAATCGTGACCAGGACGATCGAATGGCTGACCAGCCCGATCGCTGTGACCGCACCTGCGGCGACGAAATAGGTCAACGAAAGCGCGCAAAACGAGAAGCGGTCGATGAAATGGCCGAGCGTGAAGGTGCCGACGACGCCGCCAACCTGCAACATGGCGCCGATCGCGGCGGCGGCCGACACCGAGACGCCGAGATCGTTCAGCACGGTGGGAAGCCAGTTCGACAGCAGATAGAGATCGAGCAGACTCATGAAGAACACGATCCAGAGCAGCAGAGTTACCCAGCCGCGCCCCTCCGCAAACAGATGTGCGACAGGCAGGCCCGCCAGTTTCGGCTCCTGCACCACGAATTTCACCTCGCCGGCGAAGGACGTATTCGGGGCGATCCTTTTCAGGAGATTGCCCACCTCGTGGTCGCGGCCGCCGACCATCGCCAGGAACCGGATCGATTCCGGCAGCGCCTTGAAGAGGAACGGCAGCAGCAGCAGCGGCACGAGGCCGCCGACCAGAAACACCGAGCGCCAGCCGAAGGCGGGAATCAGCGCGGCGGCGAGCAGCCCGCCCAGGGCCGCACCAATCGAAAAGCCCGCAAACATGATCATCACAAGGGTGGCGCGACGGCGATGGGGGCTGAATTCGGAGGTGAGCGCGACGGCGTTCGGCATCGCACCGCCCAGCCCGAGCCCGGTCAGCAGACGCAGAGCGATCAGCCAATTTGCATCCGGCGCGAACACGGTGAGCAAGGTGCCAATGCCGAACACCAGCGTGCTCGCGAGGATGATGCGGCGACGGCCGATCCTGTCGGCCATCGGACCGAAAATCAGCGCGCCGATCATGAGACCGAGAAGCCCTGCGCTGAACACCGGCCCGAGGCTGGCGCGCGCAAGCTTCCACTCCTGCGCCACCGCAGGGGCGACATAGCCGATCGCCTGGGTGTCAAAGCCGTCGATGAACAGCACCGCGGCACACACCAGCAGCACCCGCAGCTGAAAGGCACCGACCGGCTGCCGGTCGACAAAGGCGGGAACGTCGACCGCATCGGATACGACCTCGCCCGTTGCTGTGACGGCCATGTGGGCGCCCTCCCCGGTCATCCCTGCACTATTTTTCTTTCATTAATCTCTTATAGTGAGATTATTGTTAGCGCAAGCGGCGATGATTTCGCTGTTTTGCGGCCTCCCCGAACGCCGATAACACGGTCAGACGCGAAGCTGGATCGCACCGACATTGGTCAAGGCAAACAGTCAGGATCGGGTCCTTGCCCTGCTCGATCTCTTCACCGAGACACGTCCGCAATGGTCGCCCGAGGAACTCATGACGGAGCTCGGCTACACCAGGCCGACGCTGTATCGCTACCTGAAGAGCCTGAAAGACAGCGGCTTCGTGATGCCGACGCGCAACGGGCGGTTCGCGCTCGGCCCCCGCGTGGTCGAGATGGATTATCTCAGCCGCCGCTCCGATCCGCTGATCGCAACCGCCACGCCACACCTGGAGCGCCTTTCGGCGACGTATCCCGGCACAGCGCTCATCGTGCGCTGGTATGGCGACAAAATGCTGTGTGTAGCCTCGATTGCATCCGCCGCTGCGCCGGCGAGCAGCTATCCGCGCGGCAGACCGATGGCGATGGGACGTGGCGCGATCGCGCGATCGATCATGGCCTTCCTGCCCAAGCAACGCCTCATGCCGCTGGTCACGCGCTACGCCGATGATCTGCGCAGCGTCGGCTTCGGCGACACGCCCGACGACATCATGGCCGCGCTGAAGCGCGTGCGTCGCGCGGGCGTTGCGGTTGCCTTCGGCGAAGTGACGGCCGGCGCTGTCGGGATTGCCGCGCCGATTCTCGACGCAAGCTACCCGATCGCGAGTCTCTGCATCACGATCGGCGGACAACATGCCAATGGCGAATTGATCGACCGCATCAGTTCGGAGGTCCGTGAAGCCGCCCGGCAGATCTCAGCCGCGGCTGAAGACGATGCCATGTAATCTCATTATTTGAGATTTAACTTGACGAAATGTCGTTCACGCCGCATCTGAACAAACAGTCGCGCCGGGTGCGACGACAGGTACGGGGAAGCGACGTGACACAGGCTCAGGCGAACAACGAGGCGCCCGTCGTGATCGTCGGCGGCGGACCGGTCGGGATGGGCTTGGCGATAGGACTTGGCCAGCGCGGCATCAAGACCATCGTGGTCGAGCGCTATGAGCAGCCGCAGCCGATCCCGAAGGGGCAGAACCTCACGCAGCGAACGATGGAGCATTTCCATTTCTGGGGCGCGGAGGCGGCGCTGCGGGCGGCTCGCACCATTCCACCCGATTATGGCATCGGCGGAATGACCAGCCACGGCACGCTGCTCAGCGGATACAACTACAACTGGCTCCAGCGCGAACTGGTTCGGCCGTTTTACTTCACCGACAATGAGCGCCTGCCGCAATACGCAACCGAAACCGTGCTGCGGCAACGGGCAGCGCAGCTTCCCGCCATCGACCTGCGCTATGGATGGATTTGTCAGGAGGTGCGGTCTGAAGCCGACGGCGTCGTCATCGAAATCGTCAACCGCGAGGGGACGAAGCAGAGCTTGCGTGCCGATTACGTCGTCGGCTGCGACGGCAGCCGGTCAATCGTGCGCGAGCAGGCGGGTATCACCCAGACCCGCGCCGACCACGATCGCCTGATGGTCCTCCTGGTGTTTCGTTCCACCGAATTGCATCGCTTGCTCGGCAGGTATCCGGGCAAGTCATTCTACAACGTGCTGCATCCGGACCTCGAAGGTTACTGGAAATTCTTCGGCAGGGTCGATCTTGGCACCACCTGGTTCTTCCACGCCCCCGTCCCCACTGGTACCACCCGCGACAATTTCGATTTCCGGCGCCTGCTTCACGAGGCGGCAGGCGCGGAATTCGACGTCGAATTCGAGCACATCGGATTCTGGGATCTGCGTTTCACGCTCGCCGACAGCTACCGCGCAGGCCGAATCTTCGTCGCCGGAGACGCCGCGCACAGCCATCCGCCCTATGGCGGCTATGGCATCAACAGCGGCTTCGAGGATGCGGTCAATCTGGCGTGGAAGTTCGCTGCAACCGTGCAAGGCTGGGCCCCTGCCGGTCTGCTCGACAGCTACGACGCCGAGCGCCGCCCGGTCTTCGCGTCCACCGCACGCGACTTCATCGAGGCATCGATCTTCCGCGACCGTGATTTTTTGCGGCAGCATGATCCGGCGCGGGATCGGGCGGATTTCGAGGCTGCCTGGCGCGCACGACATTCCGGCGCGCGCGCGGAGGTCAACGCCTTCGAGCCGAACTACGAGGGATCGCCGATCGTATTCGGCCCACCCGACGGCGTCAGCAGCGCGATCGGCTCGCACACCCCTGCCGCGCGCGCCGGCCATCATCTGGCACCGCAATCTCTGTCGTCGGGCAAGAACGTCTTCGAGGAACTCGGCAGCGGCTTCACATTGATCGATCTGACTGAAAGCACCACCGGGGCCGCATTCGAGCGAGCCGCCGCAGGGCTTGGCATCCCGCTGAAGGTGATCAGGGATACCGCCGCAGACGGCCGCGAAACATACGAGGCGCAGCTGATCCTGGTGCGGCCTGATCAGTTTGTTGCTTACGCGGCCAATAACGACGGCGCCGAGGCATCAGGGATCCTGATGCGCGCTGTCGGTCGATCCTGACGAGATCGCTTCGGCCGCTGGCACGCCAACGTCAGGCCGCACCGTCGTTGTCATCGCCGGCAGCATCGATGGCTTCCCTCACCTCGACCAGGGCCATCGATAACAAATAGACGGTCGTGGGCAGACCGATCCGGCGCGCCGCCTCGAGGGCACGCGACAGATCGCTCGCCAGCTCCTTGAGATCGTTTCCCCGTGACAATGTCCCGCCTGTCCATCCGCCGATCGCGTCCGCCTAAACCATGATCCGGAAAAGTGCGAAGCGGTTTTCCCTCGCGACAAACGCGTTTGCGCGGAGATCATGCTCAAACAATAACCTAACGCGCGATGACGATTCATCCTAACTGATCTCATCGCGCTTTAAACGCGACGGCGCCGCTGGTTCTGATCAATTCGGCGCTGGACTGGACAGTAGCAAAATTGCCGATGACACTCACCACCGACTGCTTGTAGACGGCCGCCTCGCCTGTGACCGGCTGCCAGCAAGCCACGGCATCGTCGAGCACCCGATAGCGGTGGCTCCGATGAAACCCTTCGACCACGGTGGCCAGGATGGTCTCGTCGAGGGAAAAGCCCGTCATCACGCAGCGCACGTGACGTAAGCTGGACATGTGGTCGGCGAAACGCGACGAACTGTAAGCCGATGGCAACGCGTGCTCGAACGTCATCTCGCCCGGCCGGGGCTTGGCCTCTGCAATCCAATCGGTCAGCCTGGATGACGGATCGAACCAGGCCGCCTCCGCAACCCGTTTCAGATGCATCACCGGCCATAGGTTGCTCCGCCACAGCGCCAGCAACTGCAGGCAGTGCATGATTGCGGTGTCGCCGTCAAGAATGACGTGGCGACGCCCCGGGATCAGATATTCCGCCTGGAGGTCCGCGCAGACCAGGACCAGCGGATCGTCGTGGGAGACCAGCATTGTCTTGCGCAGAGCTGCACCAGTTTCAGCGGTCAGCGAGCGCGAGGTCGCGCAGCGGCGAGGTCACCGCCCGCCCCGCCGAGGCGTCCAGCACGCCCGGACGATCCCAGTCGCCCTCGGGACGGATGATCACGTAGGGATCGCTGTCCAGCGTGATTGCGTCAGGTCCCGGCTCGATCTCAAGCAGCATCTCCGTGTAGGAGAAGTCCGAGAAGGTGATCTTCCTGTTATGGCCGAGCGGCTTGGCGCCGAAATGAGCCCAGAAGTCCACCAGCCGGTCCTGCGCCTGGCCGTAGATCTTACGGAACCCCTTGCGCTTCACGAAGTCGATGCTGGCCTGCACCAGCTTGAACGAGAGGCGCGAGCGCCGATACTGGTGACGCACCGCAAGCCGTTCCACCTTGGCGAAGTCGCCGAAGAAGCGCACCCGCAAACAGCCCGCCGGCTCGTTGCCGATATAGCCGATGAAATGCGCGGCAACCATGTCATTGCCGTCAAACTCCTCCTCGAACGGGCAATCCTGCTCGGCAAGATAGACCGCTGAGCGAATGGCCGTGACCAGCATGAGGTCGCTCGGATCGCGCGCGAGGCGGACGGTGATGGCACGGGAGTCAGGTTTGGCGAGAGGAATCCTAGTGCCGTGCATCTGAAAAACTCCTTGCTTGGATGATCGCGCCAGGCATGCGCATCGGCTGCCGATGCCACGGTCGCTCGTAACACCAGAGGTCCGGCTGAAAGCTCGCGATCGGCTCGAAGCCCGTCGCCTTCATGATTTCGCGTCCGGCCACGGTTGACGGCTGCGCATAGCAGTCCGCGTCGCGAAACCTTATCTGGCGAAGATGAGCCGCAGCCTTGCCAAGACCGGCGATGCCGCGGCCGGTCGCGGCGATCGCCCAGATGTAGATCGCAGAGACCTCCTCATTCGCTGCGGCCAGATGGCGCGTGTCGGGCGCGGTCAGGCAGATATCGTCGAGCAGCAATGCGTCATGCCCGCGATCGCTGAGGAACAGGAAGGCCATGCCGCCCAGCAGAGTGCCGTTCCGGGTGAAGGTCAGGATGCTCTGCGGATCGAAGGCGAAATATCGTGCAAGCTCAACCGCCCCGATCTGCACACCCGGCACCAGCCGGTGCGCCATATCCGAAAGCGCACCGATTTCGGAAAAATGCGCGCAGCGGACATCCACCTCGGGGCTGAGCGGCAAGGCATCGAAATCATGCCTCGCGGCAAACGAGCCCCTTTCCATACTCATGTCGTCCCTCTATCGTTATCGTTCAGGGGTTTTGTACGCCGCAACGAGCGGAAGCTTAGCGGTTGGAGATCAGGAGTATGCAGCAAGTATTGCACCGGGGTGCTGCAATGATGCAGCACCATGAAGAAGCGCTAAATGCGTCCTGGGACGATTTGAAGCTGTTTTTAGCTTGCGCGAAGTTTAAAAGTTTCCGCAACGCTGCCGAAGAGCTCGGGCTCACCTCCACCACGTTGATGCGCAGGATCGACCGGCTCGAAGAGAGCATCGGTTGCAAGCTTTTCCTGCGTGACCAGAGCGGGCTCACGCTCAGCGACGAAGGCACCGCGATGATCGCCGACGTCGCGCATATGGAGCGTCACGCCTTCAACGTCTTCCGCCGCGCCTCACGCGCATCGAACGATACGTCGGGCACCGTGCGGGTCGCGGTGACGGAAGGTCCCGGCAATTTCTGGATTCTGCCGCGGCTGATCGATTTCCAGAAGACCTATCGCAAGATCACCGTCGATTTGCGTTGTGCGATGGAGCAGGCCGACGTCGCACGACTGGAGTCGGACATCGCGATCCAGCTCGAGCCACCGACCAATCCCGATCTCATCGTCGCCAAGCTCGGCCGGTTGCACATCTACCCCTTCGTCTCCAGGGAATATGCGAATCTCTACGGCGTGCCTGCGACGCTTGCCGAATTGCCGAACCATCGCATCATCAAGCAGAGCTCGCCACAGGTCGATGACAGCGCCTATGCGCGCGTGCTCGGGCTCAAATCGCTCGAAGGCATTGTCGGGATCAAGACCAACTCGTCCGTCGGCGTGCTCTACGCGGTCGAGCGCGGCGCCGGCATCGGCTTCCTGCCGACGGTGTCGATCGCGCTCGGCGCGCCGCTCGTCGCTGTCGACCTCGACGTCAGCCACCACGCCGACCTCTGGCTCACCTATCACAAGGAGTTCCGCACCTCCGAGCGGCACAAGATCGTGGTCGACTGGCTGAAGAAGATCTTCGATCCCAAAACCCATCCCTGCTTTCGCAACGATTTCATCCATCCGAACGCGTTGGTACCGATGATGACGGCGGCGCGAGAGGGCTTTGGATTGTCCGGATACGTTGCGGCGACGCCGACATGAGTGGGACGGAGCGGTTCCTTCACCACCGATATTCGAAGCCGACCGTGCCCTGGTGCGATGTCAGCTCGTTGCGGAACTTGCCGTCGTAATTGACATACAGCCGCGCGGTATTGCTCAGGCTGAGCGAGGCGGAGGCGCCAGCGTCCATGCCATAACGGCTCTCGCCGATGCCGGGGACGATGATGTTCTGGGTCCCGAGGCTGACCTGCACCGAGCCGAGGTCCTGATAAAAATTGTCGACGAACTTGCCGTAGGCCGAGAGGTCCAGGATTTTCCGATCGAAAATGAAGTAACGCCCGACCTCGGCGCCGATCATGACGCGCGCACGCGAGATAGCGCTCGAGCCGACGTTGAGTGGGTCAAGTCCCCCGGCTTCCTGGAACGCCGCGCTAGTGGCGCGCACATATTCAAGCGCGCCCTTGGGCACGATGCGCATCTGATCCTTGGTCCAGTAATAGTTGATCTCGGTGAGCGCACCGTCGACTGTGGCGTGATACCCCGCGACGGCAAGGCCGAAGCCGGTATCACGGCTGGAATGGACCTTGCCGAAACCGTGCACCAGCGCGAAGGCCCAGGTCCATGGTCCCTTGTCGACGGAACCGTTGAAACCGATCTGCGTCAGGTCGAGTGTCGCCGACTGAAGCGCGAGCGGCACGCCGATGTCGGTGTGGCTCTGGTCGACGGAGAAGCCGAGGTTGACGCCTGGCGCGACCCGCGCCCCGAAGCCGGCGACACCGCCGAACGTGGTGCGCTTGTCACCGACGAAATCACCCTGCGGATCGGTGCGGACCGATATGCCGTAACCCTCGAACCAGGTGCGGTAGCGCGGATCCTCCGCATTCTCCGACGCACCGCCGCCGCCGGGATTGGTGCGGGAGGCCCGGTTGACGCCGTTCGAGGCCTGACCGCCCAGCCGCTCCAGAAAATTCGAACCCAGATTGAGCGTGCTGTTGCCGGCTGACTGGTTGGCATTGGTCGACGTCGTGCCCGGGGACGGCGAAGGGGACGGTGTCGGGGTGGGCGTCGGCGTTGGCGTTGGCGTCGGAGACGAAGTCGGCGTCGGGGTCTGCGCCAAGGCCGCGGTCGCCGGCAGCATCGCAACAACCGCGAGCGTCATGGCGATCGCCGTCACGATCCGGCGGACACGGTCCAGCCCGATCGTCTGCCGTATCCCTTGTGGCTGCTGAGTGCAGCACATGACGACTATTCCCGAAGCAAAATGGCGGCCCGCAAAAATACAACGCGGAGGGCGAGCAGGTGCGACGATTTGTGCTGAACTGCCACGAGGGGTCAACCGGTCCGCGTGCTTTCGCCGGGGTGATTCCTCCAATTGTGGTTCCGCTGCCACAGGTCACAAATTGCGGGCGGCCATTTCCTGCGCAGTCTTGAAGTTTGCACGCAGCTTGCGAGCGCACGGTTTTCGTGTTGGAATATCGTACACAATCGGAATTGGCCGCTCGGCTGTGCGTTTCGCGACAGGCTCAAGACTCGAACAGACTTCCGGAAGCCCGTTTGTGACGTGGCACGCGAAAAGCGGCCGCGTCTTTTTAGTATCTAGCGGAGGAGACTGAGGATGCCACAAAAGGGCACCGTCAAATGGTTCAACCCAACCAAGGGCTACGGATTCATCAAGCCGAACGGCGGCGACAAGGACGTATTCGTCCACATCTCGGCGGTCGAGCGTGCCGGACTTTCTACCCTCAATGAAAACCAGGTAGTTGAATACGACCTCGTGGAGAACCGCGGCAAGACATCCGCGGAGAACCTCAAGGTTTCCTGATTTCTCTCGAAGATATCAGCGAGAGATCATAACGATGCCCCCGGCTCCGCCGGGGGATTTTGTTTTGGGGCAGCCGCGACGCCACGAATTGGACAAAACGCATATTTCCGGTTATATTACCGGAAATTGAGGTGAGCAGTGGCAACGAAGTCTCAGCGAAAGGCAACCCGGACTCATCGCCGCCGCGCGGCAGCGCGTGGTCTCGTACGGGTTGAAGTCCAAGCCGCCAGGAAGGACGCAAGCCTCATCCGGGCCTTGGCCGAAACTCTGCGTGACGAGCCGGAGCGAGCCGCAGTACTTCGGTCAACGATTGCCAACGCCCTCCTCAATTCCGACGTCAAGACAGCCTTCGACGTCTTTGGCTCGGAGCTTCCCGATGAAGCCTTCGACGGTGTGCTCGATCAGCCGCGGCGGGACACCTGGCGAGAGTTCGACTTGTGAGGTTTTTGGTCGATACCAACGTCATATCCGAAATACGCAAGCGCGAGCGCGCCGACCCAAATGTCATTCGTTGGGTTAGTCAGACTCCCGCGGAGGAAATCGGAACCAGCGTCTTGGTCCTCGCCGAAATTCGCCGAGGCATCGAATCGAAAAGGAGGAATGATCTTCTCCAGGCGAAATCTCTCGACCGATGGTTTTCGCAGATGAGGGCCCGACTTGCCGATCGGGTTATTCCCATTGACGAGACCACCGCCGAGACCTGGGCAATTCTTGGAATTCCCAACCCACTGCCTCTGATTGACAGTCTTCTCGCCGCCACAGCCAAAGTTCACGGCCTGACCCTAGTGACACGCAATATTACCGATATTGCAGCGACCGGCGTATCACTGCTTGACCCGTTTGCAGCGTCGTGAGCGATCGATCGATGATCCAACGATCGGAGTACTTCTCGGTAGCGAATGAAACCAATGCTGAGAACCGCAAAGGGCAATGTTTATCTGGATCACTCTGATCGACCCAAGTTTCGTTGCAGGACCTAGAGCGCGGCCTCCTCGGTGCCCCGGACGGCGAATGGTATCACCATTGGGTACAAAATGGCTGGCGAATAGCTGAGCAGTTGCACTAGCCCACAACCGGCGCAATCAGAAAATTCTCTGACGCCCCACTCCCCGCGGTCTTGCAGACGTCGCCCTCGATCCTGACCTTGCCGGTCGCAAGCAGGCTCAGCGCCGCGGGATAGATGCGGTGCTCGACTTCGAGGATGCGCTCGGACAGGATCTCGGCCGTGTCGTGATCGCTGACGGGCACCGCGCCCTGCATCACGATCGGGCCGGCGTCGGTCTCGGGGATCACGAAATGCACTGTCGCGCCAGACAGTTTGACGCCGGCGCGCAAGGCTTGGCCGTGCGGGTCGAGGCCGGGGAATGACGGCAACAGCGACGGATGGATGTTGAGCATCCGCCCGTACCACGCCCTGGCGAACTCGGCCGTGAACAAGCGCATGAAGCCGCCGAGGCAGATCAGCTCGATGCCGTGCTGATCGAGCGCGGCCTGCAGCGCTTTTTCGAATCCGGCGCGGTCCTTGCCGAACGGCTTGCTTTCGATCACCAACGTTGTCACGCCGGCCGCCCTGGCCCGTTCGAGCCCGAGCGCGTCAGCCTTGTTCGAGACGACGAGTGAGATCTCCGCCGGGAAATCCGCGGCGCTGGCAGCCTTGATCAGCGCCGACATGTTGGAGCCGCGGCCTGAGATCAGGATGGCGACGCGCCGTTTCATCGCAGCGGCAGTCATCACAATGCCAGGTCGAGGTGGCCGTTATAGACGACGCGGTGCTCGCCCTCGGCCGGGATCACGGTGCCGAGCTGCGCCACGGTCTCGCCGGCATCGGTGAAGACCCGCACCACCTCATCGACCCTCTCGGGCTCGACGATCGCGACCATGCCGATGCCGCAGTTGAAGGTCCGGAGCATTTCGAGCTCCGCGATGCCGGCTTGGGCGGCCAGCCATTTGAACACCGGCAGCACCGGCAGGCGTGCCAGATCAATGCCGACGCCAAGATTTGCAGGCAGCACGCGCGGAATGTTGTCGGTGAAACCGCCGCCGGTGATATGGGCAAGGCCCTTCACTGCAGCGGTCTCGCGGATCGCCCTCAGGCAGGATTTGACGTAGAGCCTCGTCGGCGTCAGCAGCGCGCCGCCGAGCGTCATAACAGGGGCAAATGGCGCCTGCGCCTCGAAGCCGAGGCCGGACTGTTCCACGATCTTGCGCACCAGCGAGAAGCCGTTGGAATGCACGCCCGACGAGGCAAGACCGATCACGGCATCGCCCGCGGCGATGTCCTTGCGCGGCAATAGTGTGCCGCGCTCGGCCGCGCCGACGGTAAATCCGCCGAGGTCGTAGTCGCCGTCCTTGTAGAGGCCGGGCATCTCCGCGGTCTCGCCGCCGATCAGGGCGCAGCCGGACTCGCGGCAGCCCTCGGCGACGCCTGCCACGATGGCGGCGGTGGCCTCCGGGTCGAGCTTGCCACAAGCGAAATAGTCGAGGAAGAACAGCGGCTCGGCGCCCTGCACCACGAGGTCGTTGACGCTCATGGCGACAAGATCGATGCCGATCCCGCCATGCAGGCCAGTCTCGATCGCGATCTTGACCTTGGTGCCGACACCGTCGGTGGCCGCAACCAGGACGGGGTCCTTGAAGCCGGCCGCCTTGAGGTCGAACAGGCCGCCGAATCCGCCGATCTCGGCATCCGCGCCCGGCCGGGCGGTGGCGCGCACCATCGGCTTGATCAGGTCGACCAGGCGGTTGCCCGCGTCGATATCGACGCCTGAATCGGCGTAAGTGAGGCCGTTTTTGCGGTCGGTCATGCCCGATTTCCAGTGGGTTTGCGGCTGGTTACGTCGAATTCCGGGGACGCGCAATGGCAAGCGTGGCGCCCCGCCCTATACTATGTAGAGATATCAACCGGTTCAGCCTCTAAGAGGTCGGATTCAAGGTCAGGTCGGGTGCCGGGAAGCGCCGTGTGAGTATTCCGAACATTATTACCCTGGGCCGCATCATGCTGGTCCCGATCATCGTTTGGGCCATCGTGTCGAGCCAAATGGAGGTGGCGTTCGCCGTCTTCCTGATCGCAGGCATCAGCGACGCCGTCGACGGCTTTTTGGCCAAGCGCTTCAACATGACCAGCGAGCTCGGCGCCCTGCTCGATCCGCTGGCCGACAAGGCGCTGCTGGTGTCGATCTACCTGTCGCTCGGCATCTGGGGCGACATCCCGCGCTGGATCGTCATCCTGGTGGTATCCCGCGACATCATGATCGTCACTGCGGTGATCGTGTCCTGGCTATTCGACAAGCCGGTCGAGATGAGGCCGTCGAAAGTATCCAAGCTAAACACAGCGGCCCAGGTCGCGTATGCGGCGCTGGTGCTGGCCGCCCTCGCCTTCGGCTTCAGGTCGTCGCCGTATGATATAATCCTGATGGGCCTCGTCACGGTGTTCACCCTGTCCTCGGTGTCGCTCTATCTCGTGGAGTGGCTGCGGCACATGAGCACGATCGAGGCCAAATGAGAGGGGATGCGGCCCAGCAAAAGGCCAACTCCCGATCGAATAAGTCCATTCTCGTCAGACAATGCCGGCGCGCCGGTAAGGAGCAAAGCAAGCGTGGCAGGCCGCGTTCATCCCCGACAATTGGCGTTTTCCCTTCCACATGCGGAGAGCCTCAGCCGGGACAATTTCCTCGAGGGCCCTGCCAATGCCGCCGGTCTTGCCCTGATTGACAGCTGGCCGGAATGGCCCAACCGGATCATGTGGCTCGCCGGCCCGGAAGGCTCGGGCAAAAGCCATCTCGCCGCGATCTGGGCCGAGGAATCAGGCGCCCGCTCGACCACAGCCGGCGCCCTGAGTGCCGCCGCCGTCCCCGGCGCGCTTGCGACCGGCGCGCTGGTCGTTGAGGATCTCAAGGCTGGTGATTTTGACGAGCGTGCTCTCTTCCATCTGATGAACCTGGCCCGCGAGGACGGCGCCTATGTGCTGTTCACCGGTCGCGAGGCGCCCGCGGCGGTGGAGGTCGAGCTCCGCGACCTGCGCTCCCGGCTGCGGACGATACCCGTGATTTCGCTCGCGCCACCGGATGACCAGCTGTTCCGCGGCCTGATCGTCAAGTTCTGCGCCGATCGCCAGCTCACCGTCGACGAGGCTGTCGTGAGCTACCTTGCGACCCGGCTGGAGCGCTCCTCGGCCGCCGCACGGCGCGCGGTGGAACAGCTCGACAGCGAGGCGCTGCGGCTCGGCCGTCCCGTCACAAGGGCGCTGGCCGCCGAGCTGCTTCGGGACGCCTGACCGCCGGGCCCGCTTGACGCGGCGCGGCGCGGCGGCGGAACATCAATGTCATCGAAACGTCATCGCATTAACACATGCTCCGGCCGGTTTTGCGCATAAGTCGCAAATTGGGGCGAAACGGATGGACCGACTTCTCATGGATTCCGCGCAAGCTGTTGAAACAAAGGAGAAAGCCACGGAAACCGGGGGCTTGCCGGCGATCGCCTCAAGCCCCGAGCGATTCATCAATCGCGAGTTGTCCTGGCTGCATTTCAACCGTCGCGTCCTGGAGGAATCGGTCAACCCCAGCCACCCCATGCTGGAGCGGGTGCGATTCCTGTCGATCTCAGCCAATAACCTCGACGAGTTCTTCATGGTCCGCGTCGCCGGCATCAAGGCGCAGGTCCGCGAGGGCATTGCCGAGCGTGCCCCTGACGGGCTGACCCCGTCCGAGCAGCTGGCGCTGATCAACCGCACGGTTTCGCAACTTGCCAGTGATCAGCAGGCGATCTGGCGTGAGTTGCGCGGCACGCTGGCCGACGTCGGCATCGCGCTGGTCGACGGTAAGGACGTCACCAAGGCGGAGCGAACCTGGCTCGAGGAGTATTTCCTCAACAACGTGTTCCCGCTGCTGACGCCGCTGGCGATCGATCCGGCCCACCCCTTCCCGTTCATCCCGAGCCTCGGCTTCACCATCGCACTCCAGCTGACGCGCGAGGCTGATGGCAAGCCGATGAACGCGCTGATCCGCATGCCCGGCAAGATCGACCGCTTCATCCGCCTGCCGGCCGAGAGCAAGGTCCGCCTGATCTCGCTGGAGCAGGCCACCAGCCTGTTCATCAACCGCCTATTCCCCGGCTACAGTCTCCACGGCCAGGGCGCCTTCCGCATCATCCGCGACTCCGAGCTCGAAATCGAGGAAGAAGCCGAAGACCTCGTCCGCCTATTCGAGACCGCGCTGAAG
The DNA here is from genome assembly GCF_051853015.1 of Bradyrhizobium sp. BLXBL-03. NCBI lineage: Bacteria > Pseudomonadati > Pseudomonadota > Alphaproteobacteria > Hyphomicrobiales > Nitrobacteraceae > Bradyrhizobium > Bradyrhizobium sp. BLXBL-03. The sequence continues at coordinate 4,901,935 of NZ_CP182470.1, forward strand.
CGGCGTCGCCGCGGATCGGTGATCCGGCTTGAGATCGACGCCAAGATGCCGGAAGAACTGCGCAACTTCGTGCAGCACGCACTGTCGGCGGCCGACGACGAGGTATTCCTGGTCGACGGCGTGCTTGCCATGAACGAGCTGTCGCAACTCACCCGGCTCGACCGGCCTGATCTCGAATTCACCCCTTACGTGCCGCGCCATCCCGAGCGCGTGCGCGAGCATGGCGGCGATATCTTCGCGGCTATCAGACAAAAGGACCTGATCGTCCATCATCCTTACGAATCCTTCGACGTGGTGGTGCAGTTTCTGCAACAGGCCGCGCGCGATCCCGACGTCGTCGCGATCAAGCAGACGCTCTACCGCACCTCCAACAACTCGCCGATCGTGCGCGCGCTCGCCGAAGCTGCCGAAGCCGGCAAGTCCGTCACCGCGCTGATCGAGTTGAAGGCGCGCTTCGACGAAGAAGCCAACATCCGCTGGGCGCGCGACCTCGAACGCGCCGGCGTGCAAGTCGTCTACGGCTTCCTCGAATTGAAGACGCACGCCAAGCTCTCGATGGTGGTGCGCCGCGAGGGCGGCAGCCTCACCACTTACGTCCATACCGGCACCGGCAACTATCATCCGGTCACCGCGCGTATTTATACCGACCTGTCCTACTTCACCTCGGAACCAACCATCGGCCGCGACGCCGCGCGCGTGTTCAACTTCATCACCGGCTACGCCGCGCCGAGTGATCTGGAAAAGATGGCGGTGTCGCCGCTGACCTTGCGCAAGCGCATCATCGAGCACATCCAGGGCGAGACCGAGCACGCCCGTCACGGCAAGCCCGGCGCGGTCTGGATGAAGATGAATGCGCTCGTCGATCCTGATATCATCGATGCGCTTTATGAAGCCTCACAGGCCGGCGTGCAGGTCGAGCTCGTGGTCCGCGGTATCTGCTGCCTGCGCCCCGGCATTCCCGGCCTGTCGGAGAATATCCGCGTCAAGTCCATCATCGGACGATTCCTGGAACACGGCCGAATCTATTGCTTCGGCATGGGCCAGGGCCTGCCGAGCGCGAAAGCGGCTGTGTATATCTCGTCGGCGGATATGATGCCGCGCAACCTCGACCGCCGTGTCGAGGTGCTGTGTCCGCTGCAAAATCCGACGGTGCATCAGCAGGTTCTCGAACAGATCATGGTCGCCAATCTCAAGGACAACGAGCAGAGCTGGCAATTGTTGCCGGACGGGTCCTCAACGCGTATGAAGGCCGCGAAGGGCGAAGAGCCTTTCAACGTGCACAATTACTTCATGACAAATCCGAGTCTGTCTGGCCGTGGAAAGTCGCTCAAGGAATCCTCGCCGCGCCGTCTCACGCGCCGGAACGAACGCCATCAGTCCTGACCGGAGATCCTCGCCTTGAAACGGCCGCGCAAGCGTGGCGCTAGCGTCGCGGTCATCGACATCGGCTCCAACTCGGTTCGTCTCGTCGTCTACGAGGCGCTGGCGCGGAGCCTGATTCCGATCTTCAATGAAAAGACGCTGTGCGGCCTCGGGCGCGAGGTGCAGAGCACGGGCCTGCTTGCGCCTGACGCCGTCGACAAGGCGCTGACGTCGCTGAAGCGCTTTCGCGCGCTGTGCCGCGTGATGCAGGTCGGCCGCGTGTTCGCGATCGCGACCGCCGCCTGCCGCGATGCTTCCAACGGCGCCGACTTCATCGCAAAAGCCGAGCGCATCTGCGCCGTGAAGATCGAGATCCTCTCGGGACCGCGCGAAGCAAAGCTGTCGGCGCTCGGTGTGATCTCCGGTATTCACCGTCCCGACGGCATCGTGGGCGATCTCGGCGGCGGCTCGCTCGAACTGATCGACGTACGCGGCAACAGCGTCCGCAGCGGCGTGACGCTGCCGCTCGGCGGCCTCGCGCTCCAGGACCTCGCGCACAAATCGCTGAAGCGCGCCGATCGCATCGTGCGCGAGGCGATTGACGAGGTCGACCAGCTCGCCACCGGTCGCGGCCGCACCTTCTACGCCGTCGGCGGCACCTGGCGCGCGCTTGCGCGCATCCACATCATCCAGAGCGGCTATCCGCTGCAGGTGATGCACGGCTATTCCATACAAGCGGCCGAGGCGCTCGATTTTGCCCGCCGACTGCGGCGCCTCGCCGCCGCCGACATGCTCGCCGACATCGAGGTCGTCGCGGATGCGCGGCGCCCGCTCCTCACCTACGCAGCGCTCGTGCTCGAGCACATCATCCGCGTTGCAAAGCCGAAGACCATCGTGTTCTCGACCTTCGGCGTGCGCGAAGGCCTGCTGCATGAGAAGCTGCCGAATTCCGAGCGCAACAAGGACGGGCTGATCTGCGCGGCGGAGGAGCTCAACCAGCTGCTGTCACGCTCGGCCAAGCACGCCCGTGAGCTGATCGCCTGGACCGATCGCCTCGCGCGCGTGGTGAAGCTGCGCGAGACCGAGGAAGACCGTCGCCTGCGCCATACTGCCTGCCTTCTGTCCGACATCGGCTGGCGCGTCCATCCCGATCATCGCGGCGAGCAGACGCTGAGCCTCGTGGTCAACGCCAATTTCGGAGCGATCGACCATCGCGAGCGCGCCTTCATCGGCCTGTCGGTATTCTATCGCTATGCCGGCCTCAGCGAAGAGAACCAGCCGCCGCTGACCGTGCAGGAATTGCTGACGCCGGCCCAGCTCGAGCGCGCCCGCCTGCTTGGCGCGGCCTTCCGCGTCGCGCATCTGATCTCGGCGGCGCGCCCGGGCGTACTGCCCGCCACGCATTTCCGCAGCCATGGGCGCAAGCTGATGCTGGTGTTCGAGCACAGGTTAGGTGATCTCGTCGCCGACCGCGTCGGCAGCCGCTTCAAGCAGCTCGCCCGCCTGATCGGACGATCGGGGTCGATCGTGCGACGGTAGATTTCACTCGGCAGACGCCTTTCTTACTCAGCAGACGCCTTGGCATGCGCCTCGGAGGCTTCGAGCGCAGCCGCATGCAGGCTGCGCCGGCGCCAGATCGCGCCGACCAGCAGCACGACGACGACGCCGAGGGCGGCGCAGAGATATTCAGCGCCATCTCCGCCGTGGGCGAATTGCGGCGGGATATGCAGAGTGCCGAGCATCCGGTCCAGCGAGGCGCCGAACGGACCTTCGGAGAGCGAATGCAGCTTCGGCTCTACCCCGGGATCGGTCGCGATCACCTCGCCGGCGATCCAGCCGAGCAGCGCCGCGCCGGCCCACACCAGGATCGGCAGTTTTGCGAGCAGTGCCATGATCAGCGCAGCGCCCGCGACAATCAGCGGCACCGAGATGGCGAGACCGAGCACCAGCAGCGGCACGCTGCCATTGGCGGCGGCGGCGACCGCGATGACATTGTCCAGACTCATGATGATGTCGGCGACGACGACGATCTGCACCGCCTGCCACAGATGCGAGGCGGATTCGACGTCCTCCTCCTCGTTCTCAGGCACCACCAGCTTGGCCGCGATCACGATCAGTGCGAGGCCGCCGACCAGCTTCAGATACGGCAGCGCCATCAGGCTGGCGACGATGCCGGTGAAGATGATCCGCAGCAGCACCGCGGCGCCCGCGCCGAGCACCATGCCCCACAGCCGGTGCCGCGGCTTGAGGCCGCGGCAGGCAAGCGCGATCACCAGCGCATTGTCGCCGGAGAGCAGGACGTTGATCCAGATGATCTTGCCGACCGCGATCCAGAAGGTCGGCTCGGCCATCTCATTGCGGAACTGGGTGAAGAATGCCCCGATCGTGGCGGGATCGAAGATCTGCCCGAGCCAGTTCACAATGAGTCCCCTGTCGACCTAAAGCATGATCCGGAAAAGTGTGAAGCGGTTTTCCGGAAAGATCATGCTCAAACAGTAACCTAAAGCGCGATGGCATCCATCGCGCTTTAGCCGCGGCTGGTTAGCCGACGATCTCGTTGCCCGAGAAGAACTGCGCGATCTCGATCGCGGCGGTCTCCGGAGCATCCGAGCCGTGAGCCGAGTTCTCGCCGATCGACTTGGCGTAGAGCTTGCGGATGGTGCCGTCGGCCGCCTTGGACGGATCGGTAGCGCCCATGACGTCGCGGTACTTGGCGACGGCGTTCTCGCCTTCCAGCACCTGAACGACGACCGGGCCCGAGGTCATGAACTCGACGAGCTCGCCGAAGAACGGGCGGGACTTGTGGACGGCGTAGAAGGTCTCGGCCTGTTCCTTGGTCATCCGGATGCGCTTCTGAGCGACGATGCGCAGGCCCGCCTTCTCGATCACGGCGTTCACGGCGCCGGTCAGGTTACGCGCGGTGGCGTCGGGCTTGATGATCGAGAAAGTGCGTTCGATGGCCATGATCTTGTCCTTGAAGAGAAAAAGGGTGGTTCGGAGTTGCGGGGCTTATATCGGCGCCTTCGCGATCCGGCAAGCGAGTGGCGGATCCGCCTCACGAGCGCTTCGCCGCAGACGAAGCCCTGAACCGGGCCGGATTCCAGCATGGATTACAACGATTTCACCCAGATGAACCCAATCTGAAGGCGCTGTCAGGGTTTGGTTCAGCCTCGCTGGCGTATCGTCGGCGCCATCGAAACCAAAGCCTCCTTGCCGAGGCGGATCGTTTCGGCGGCCTTTCCATCGACGCGATAGCCCCGCGCCGGCAGTTTTGAGGAGATCATCATGTTGAGGAAACTTTCGCTCGCTGCAGTCGCCGCGGTCGCCCTGGGTGCCGCGCTAGCTCCCACCTCCGCCTCCGCTCACTGGCATGGCGGCTGGGGCTGGCATGGCGGCGGCTGGCATCACGGCTGGGGCTGGGGCGGACCGCGCTTTTATGCCTACGCCCCTGTCTCCTACGGCTATGGCGGCTGCTATGTGCGCCGGCTGGTCCCGACCCCCTGGGGACCCCGCTGGCGGCTGATCAACCGCTGCTACTGAGCCCGACAGCACATTCCCTGAATGCGTGAGGTACTGTTCCCCCCCTGCAGTACCTTCCAAGAGAGGCCCCGGTGTCCCCCCGCCGGGGCCTTATCTTTTGGGCGGCTACGTCAAATTCATACAATTTTTACTAGAAGGCCAGTCATCCCAAGGCTTGGCGAAACCATTTGGGGGGCCAATGACTTGGTAGGGCGTCGTTACTTCAAAAACTGGGAACCCTGAGATGGCTGGCCTCCTTGCCAATGACTGCGAACAGATCGACCGGCGCACCAGCCGCTCGATCTGCGATGCCGTGGGCGAGCGGCTTCAGCAGAGCCTCCGACCCGAGTCGCGGCTCCCGACCCATCTCGAGCAGCTTTTGAACGAGCTGAGGAAGCGCGACCTCGATACGCATTGACGAAAAAATCGGGTTGCGTTTGATCCCGCCTGCGGTGACAAGGCCGCATGCTCACCATCACCGACCTCTCCGTCCGTCTCGCCGGACGCCTTCTGATTGACAGCAGCTCCGTGCAGCTCACGCCTGGTGCGCGCGTCGGCCTGGTCGGGCGCAACGGCACCGGCAAATCGACGCTGTTCAAGGTGATCCGCGGCGAGCTTTCGGCCGAGCACGGCTCGGTGACCCTGCCGCCGCGCTGGCGCGTCGGCAGCCTGGCGCAGGAAGCCCCGAACGGACCGGAAAGCCTGATCTCGGTCGTGCTCAAGGCCGACATCGAGCGCGAAGCGCTGCTCGCAGAGGCCGACACCGCCACCGATCCGCACCGGATTGCCGAGATCCAGACCCGGCTCGTCGACATCGACTCCCATTCGGCGCCGAGTCGCGCCGCCGCGATTCTCTCGGGCCTCGGCTTTTCCGCCGCGGACCAGCTGCGTCCCTGCGCCGAATTCTCCGGCGGATGGCGCATGCGCGTCGCGCTCGCCGCGACGCTGTTCGCGGCTCCCGACCTGTTGCTGCTCGACGAGCCCACCAACTATCTCGACCTCGAAGGCACGCTGTGGCTGGAGGACCATCTCGCGCATTATCCGCGCACGGTGATCGTGATCAGCCATGACCGCGACCTCCTGGAAAGTTCGGTCGACCAGATCCTGCATCTGGAGCGCGGCAAGCTCACGCTCTACAAGGGCGGCTACTCCTCTTTCGAGGAGCAGCGCGCCGCGCGCGAGCTGCTCGATGCCAAGGCCGTCAAGCGGCAGGAGGCCGAACGCGCCCGCCTGCAGGCCTTCGTCGACCGTTTCAAGGCCAAGGCGTCGAAGGCGCGTCAAGCGCAGTCTCGCGTGAAAATGCTGGAGCGGCTGAAGCCGATCACGGCGCTGGTGACCGAGGACGTGCGCGAGATCACCTTTCCGGCTCCTGAGAAATTGCTGTCGCCGCCGATCATCGCCGTCGACAACGTGTCCGTCGGTTACGATCCCGCCATGCCGGTGCTCTCACGCGTGACGCTGCGCATCGACAATGACGATCGCATCGCGCTTCTCGGCGCCAACGGCAACGGCAAGTCGACGCTGGTCAAGCTGCTCGCGGCGCGGCTTGCCCCCTTCTCCGGCAAGGTGACGCGCGCCGACAAGCTGTCGATCGCCTATTTCGCGCAGCATCAGCTCGACGAGCTGAACGAGGACGCCTCGACTTACGATCACGTCCGCAAGCTGATGGGGACCGATGCACCCGAGGCCAAGGTGCGCGCCCGCGCCGGTGCGATCGGCTTCTCCGGCAAGGCCGCCGACACCAAGGCGGGAAAGCTCTCGGGCGGCGAGAAGGCGCGGCTGCTGCTGGGGCTCGCCACCTTCTTCGGCCCCAACATGATCATCCTGGACGAGCCGACCAACCATCTCGACATCGACAGCCGCGCTGCTCTTGCCGAAGCCATCAACGAGTTTCCCGGCGCGATCATCATGGTCTCGCACGACCGCTACCTGATCGAGGCCTGCGCCGACCAGCTCTGGATCGTCGCCGACCGCACCGTGACCACTTACGACGGCGACCTCGACGAATATCGCCGCCTGGTGCTGTCCGCGCGCAATGCGGAAGCCCCCGCGCGCGAGCGCACCGCTCAAATCGAAAAGCCGCAGCGCCCGAAATCGGACAATCGCGGCTCGCTGAAGAAACGCATCGCGGAGGCCGAGGCCGAGATCGCCCGCGTCACCGAGATCATCGCCAAGATCGACACCGCACTCGCCCTTCCCGATATTTTCACGCGCGATCCCAAACAGGCGGCGCAGCTCTCGAAGGCACGCGCCAATGCAGCCGACGCGCTGGCGCGCGCGGAAGAGCAATGGCTCGAGGCAAGCGCGCAGTTCGACGAGGCGGCGAGCTAGACCAAGCCTGCAAAACAACCCCATGCACAGTACAGGTGTCACGATACCCCAACGATCCCATCTGTAATTGTTGGGCAATCTGCTCCCGTACCGGGCCTCGATCACGCCCCTGTCGGATTGAAGACCGGGCTGGTACGTTGGCGCGGGATGCGCACGCCGCGCCGGGTCAGGTCGCGCAACTGCACGAACATCATCGCCGTCATCAATGCGTCGTTGAACGCATCATGCTGTCCGAGCGGCGGAATGCTGAGGTCGCCCAGCATCGCGGCGAATGACAGATCGACCGAGGTGTTGGGCGGCGCGTCGCCGTATTTGCGGTCGTAATAAAGCCGCGACACTTCGATGCGTTCGTTGGGCAGCTCAATTCCCACCAGCGGCAGGATGTACTTGTCCAGCATGGCGATATCGAAGTCGACATAGTAGCCGATCAGCGGGCGCGGCCCGATGAAATGCAGAAGGCTCGGCAGCACCTTCCAGACGATCGGCGCAGCCTCGACGTCGGACCGGCGCAGATGGTGAATCCTGATCGCCTCTGCTCCGAGCTCCCTGTCGGGATGGATGATGGCTTCGAAACGCGCGCTGGTCAAAATCCTGGCGCCGCGGATCTTGATCGCGGCGATCGCGACAACGTCGTCCGTTCGTACGTTGAGACCCGTGGTCTCGCAATCGATGACGACGAACTCGTCGTCAGGGGCACGGCCGAACATGAAGCGGTAGGATTGGTCGCTCAGGGTGGCCTGGTGCAACAGTCGCTTGATCGCGCGAGGCAGCATTCTAGAACATGCCGAGCTTGAAGTGATGACCGACGATCTCGCGAAACTTCTTCACCACCTGGAGTGCGTCACGCAGGAGATGGCGTTCCATGCTGGACAGGTGCGACGGTCGCACCAGCGTCCCCGATGCGCCGGCGGAGGCGGCCAGTTGGCCGTCGAGCCGAAGCATCAGCAGGAACCGGAAGGCCTGCTTCAGGTCGCGTCCAAAGTCCGCTTGCAGCACCCCGAGGTCACAGAGCCGGGAGATGCGCTTGTCGGTGGAGGTCTCGCGCAGCCCCTGTCCGAGCGCCAGGCTGCGAATGCCGTGCACGATCGGAAAGATGCCACCTTTCTTGAGGTCGAGCGCGTCTCCCGTGCCCTCGGACGTGATCAAATTGTTGAAGAGGCCGATCGGCGTCTCGAACGCGTCGACCGCGCGCGCAAAGTGGGCCATGAACGCCTGCTCGCCCCGGGTCATGTCGATCAGCGCCGTCTTGGCGTCGTCCAGGAGTTGTTCATCGCCCGCGATCGCCTGCGCATCGTAGATGATGGCCACATTCATGTGCCCGGCCTGGTCGGGAAGCACGATCCAGCGGCGCAGATCTGCGAGATAGTCGGAGAGCGGCCTGGACCAGGCCGGATTGCGCACCATGATGTCGCCAGGACACGGTGGAAAGCCGAAGCTCTGAAGAGCGTCGAAGAAGTCGTGACGGAACGCGTCCAGGATTTCACCCTGCACCGGACCGGCCAGGATGAGGCCGTTGTCCTGATCGGTCCGTACGGTCTGCTCCCCCCGCCCCTCGCTTCCCATCACGATCAGACAGCTGCCGGTGCGCAGCTTCGCCGGCGCGACCATGTCAAACACCCGCGACAGCAGGCGGCGGTTGAGATCGGAGACGATCTCCGCAATGACCTCCACCTTGACCCCTTGCCGCCGCAGCACGCGCGTTTGCGTCTCGATCTCGCGCGCCGCGGTGGCAAGGTCCTGCCGGCTCGAGGCACGATCGATGCGGCCGGCCGTGACCTGGGCGCTTCCTGCCAGAAATCCCAAAAGGTCGATCTCCTCCAGAATCCCGACGAACTCCTCATCCTCGCGCACGGCAAGCCGCCGCTTGTTGTGCTTGGTCATCAGCAAGAGAGCCGAGGATACGAAATCGTCGCGTCGCAGGGACACGATGTCGTAATTCGCGAGCGTGCCCACCGCCGTCTGGATGGACTGGCGCCCCAGCACCACCGCCTTGGACAGATTCATGCCGGTGATGATGCCGACCCGCTCGCCGTCCCGGACGAACAGCGCATTGCTGTTGATCTCGCGCATCAGGTGTCCGGCGGTCTCGATCGTGTCGCCGGCCGCCAGAAACACCGGCGGATGCAGGAACAAGTCGCCGACCTTGGCGTGCATCAACGAGCCGTAACGTCGCGCCTCCTCGTCGTTGGCGAGTTCGTCCAGCTTCCGGGATATCTCGCGGTAGAAGAACGCGGCAAAGCGTGGATTGGCCCTGATCAGATCGAGAGCGACCTTCCGGGGGATGACATAACAGAGCGTCTCGTCGCGGGCGAAAAACTGGTGGCCGCTATGATCGTGAACGAGCGCGCGACTGTCGAACGTGTCCTTGGGGCCGAGCAATGCGAGCAGGTCGACCTCGCTCCGCTCCTCGACGATGCCCTTGATCACGACATAGAGTGCCTCCGCCGGAGCGTCGCGCCTGATGATCGCTTCTCCCGGGCTGAAGTAGGCGATGTCGAGCGCGGACCGCAACGTCTCGGCCTCGTTCGGCGTCAGACGATCGAACGGCGGGTTGCCGATATCGAATGCCTTGGGCATTTCGACCTTTCGAAGATGCGGACGACCTGAGGACCCGGCGATTGACCATCCAGTCGCACCGGCAGGCGCAACTGACCCGGCTGGTGCCGAAGCAATGTCCTTGAACCCTCGTTCAGTGAGCCGTCGCTGAAGCCGCTCCGATACCGGTCTGGGACCGGACATATTGCGCATCGAAGCCATCGCGGTCCACCGCGGCACGCTTGCTGCGATCCAGCACCGAGACCAGCCAGATCCCCACAAAGGCGATGGCCATCGAGAACAGCGCCGGATTGTCCAGCCTGATCGGAGCCGAACCCTTGGCGAAGCCAAGCGTCACCTCCCAGACCGCCGGCGAGAGCACCACGCCGACGACCGCGCTGACCAGACCGAGGAAGCCGCCGATCACCGCTCCCCGCGTCGTCAGGCCCTTCCAGAAGATCGACATCACCAGCACAGGGAAATTGCAGGAGGCCGCGATGGCGAAGGCAAGGCCGACCATGAAGGCGACGTTCTGGTTCTCGAACACGATGCCGAGGAAGATCGCAAGCACGCCGAGCACCAGTGTCGCGATCTTCGACACGCGGATCTCGTCCTGCTCATTCGCGTTCCCGCCCTTGATCACCATGCCGTAGAGATCGTGGCTGATGGACGATGCCCCCGCCAGCGCCAGCCCCGATACGACGGCAAGGATGGTGGCGAAGGCAACTGCCGAGATGAAGCCAAGGAACAGGTTGCCGCCCACGGCGTTCGCGAGGTGGATCGCCGCCATGTTGGAGCCGCCCTTGATCGCCGCGATTCCGCTCCTGGTCTTCTCGAGGATGCTGCCGTCCAGGAACATCGCGTCGGTCGAAACCAGCGTGATCGCGCCAAAGCCGATGATGAAGGTCAGGATATAGAAGTAGCCGATGAAACCGGTGGCGTAGAACACCGACTTGCGGGCAGCCTGGGCGTCCTTCACGGTGAAGAAGCGCATCAGGATGTGCGGCAGGCCCGCCGTTCCGAACATCAGCGCCAGGCCGAGCGAAATAGCCGAGAGCGGGTTGGAGATGAGGGTACCCGGCTCCATGATCGCGAGCTTCTTGGGATGCACCTCGGTTGCCTTGGTGAACAGGGCTTCCGGGCTGAACCCGAACTTGTAGAGGACGGCCCCGGCCATGAACGTCGCCCCCGAGAGCAACAGCACCGCCTTGATGATCTGCACCCACGTCGTCGCTTTCATTCCACCGAACGTCACGTAGATCATCATCAGGCCGCCGACCAGAACGACCGCGATCCAATAGTCGAGACCGAACAACAGCTGGATCAGCTTGCCGGCCCCGACCATCTGCGCGATGAGGTAGAATGCAACGGTCACCAGCGAGCCGCACGCCGCCAGGATCCGGATCTCGGTCTGCCCGAGCCGAAACGACGTGACGTCGGCAAAGGTGAACTTTCCGAGATTGCGCAACTGCTCGGCGATCAGAAAGGTGACGATCGGCCATCCCACCAGCCAGCCGACCGAGTAGATCAGGCCGTCGTAGCCCGAGGTGTAGACGAGACCGGATATGCCGAGGAACGAGGCCGCCGACATGTAGTCGCCCGCGATCGCAAGTCCGTTCTGGAATCCCGTGATGCCGCCGCCGGCCGAGTAGAAATCTGCAGCCGAGGCGGTCCGTTTGGCGGCCCAATAAGTGATGGCGAGCGTCAGTCCGACGAATCCGACGAACATGCCGATCGCCGACCAGTTGGTCGCCTGCTTCGAGCCGCCCTCGATGGCGCCGGCCGCGAGCGCGATGGTGGGCATGCTTGCGAGCAAAATGACCGATAGAAAGGCGAATCTCTTCACGAGCGGTTCTCCTCGACGATCTTGCGGATGAGTACGTCGTAGCTGGAATTGGCCTGACGGACGTAGATTCCCGTCAGCACGAAGGCGAGCACGATGACGGACAGTCCGATCGGAATACCGATCGTCGTCACGCCGTTGCCCAGCGGTATTCCCAGAAACTTCGGAGCGTAGGCCACCAGCAGGATGAAGCCGAAATAGATGACAAGCATGACCGCCGACAGCAGCCAGCCCAGCGACGAGCGCCGGCGTACGAGCTCCTGGTAATTCGGATCGCGTTCAATCTTTGCGAGGTTGCTCACGTCAATGACCCCTGGATGATCCTCTGAAATGTCTTGCCATGACGGCAGCCCCTTCTCTCGGGGTAGCCGTCCCAGCCTGCACTGGCGGCCGCACGAGCTCCATGATCCAGATCAAGCGCGGTCGATCCCGTGCGATGTGTCTGCAAGGGCGTGTCAGCGCATCGCGAATGATCCGGCCCCACGACGGAGAGGCGCGCGCGGAAGAGCAATGGTTAGAGGCGACGCGCAGTTCGACCAGGCGGCGAGCTTAAGGCTCTGTATTCAATCACGCGATCGGGCCGTCCGAGCGCGACAAGCCTCCAGCCGAGATTTCATTGCAAACTTTCTCGACACCCGTTCACAACTCGCTTGCGCGTTGGCCCGGCGCCTCTTAGGCTTGCGCCAATTTTTAGTTTTGCTGTTTTGTGGCCCGCGATCGCAGACCGTCGGGCCGAATTGATTTCGATTTGAACGCAATTGGCGAAGGAGGTGTCATGCCGATCACCGAGAGCCATGTCCGCGGATCAACCGATACGCCCCTCATCGAGGACACCATTGGAGCTTTCTTCGACCAGGCCTGCGAGCGGCTGTCGGAACGCGAAGCTCTGGTCGTCCGGCATCAAGGCATCCGCTGGAGCTTCAAGCAGTTGCGCCGACAGGTCGATGACCTGGCCGCCGGCTTCCTGGCGCTCGGTTTGAAACGCGGCGAACGCGTCGGGATCTGGTCGCCCAACAATGCGGAATGGATCCTCACGCAGTTCGCCACCGCCAAGGCCGGCCTGATCCTGGTGAACATCAACCCGGCCTATCGCGTGGGTGAGCTGGAATACGCGCTCAACAAGGTCGGATGCGCCGCGCTGGTCACCGCTGCGTCTTTCAAGACCAGTGACTACATCAGCATGTTGAACACGCTTGCACCGGAGATTGCGACCTCATCGCCCGGTCACCTGAATGCGGCGAAACTGCCGTCCCTGAAACTTCTGATCTGCATCGGCACGGATGCCCCGGGGTTCATCCGCTTCGATGCGGTTCAGAAGATGGCGACGGATCGCTCTCGCGCGCAGCTGAGAGAATTGAGCACGGAGCTGAAGAACACCGACGCGGTGAACATCCAATTCACCAGCGGCACCACGGGCTCGCCCAAGGGCGCGACGCTGAGCCATCGCAACATCCTCAACAACGCCTTCTTCGTCGGCCGGACCATGGGCCTGACCGGCAACGACAGATATTGCATCCAGGTGCCGCTCTATCACTGCGGCGGCATGGTGGTGGGTACGCTGATGTGCATCGCCCATGGCGCCACGATGGTGTTGCCGTCCGAATGGTTCGATCCGCTCGCTTCGCTCGAAACGATGGAGGCCGAACGCTGCACCGGCGTCGGCGGCGTTCCCACGATGTTTCTGGGAATGCTCAACCACCCCGAGTTCTCGCGCTTCGACTTGCGCTCGCTGCGCACCGGCTGGGCCGGCGGCGCCCCCTGCCCGATCGAGATGATGAAGCGCTGCCTGTCCGACATGCACTTGCGCGATCTTACCATCATCTTCGGCATGACCGAGACCAGCCCGGTCTGCCTGCAGACCTCGACCGATGATGCGATCGAACGCAAGGTCGGCAGCGTCGGCCGCATCCATCCGCATGTCGAGGTCAAGATCGTCGACACAGATGGCAACACCGTACCTGTCGGCGCACCAGGCGAGTTCTGCACCCGCGGTTATTCCGTGATGCTGGGCTACTGGAACGATCCGGAGAAGACCCGCGAGGCGATCGATGCCGAGGGCTGGATGCACACCGGCGATCTCGGCACCTTCGACGCGGAGGGCTACGGCAATGTCGTCGGCCGCAGCAAGGACATGGCGATCCGCGGCGGCGAGAACGTCTACCCCGTCGAGATCGAGAACGTGCTCTACCAGCATCCGGCCGTTGCCGACGCGCAAGTGTTCGGTATCCCCGACGAACGCTTCGGCGAAGAGCTTTGCGCCTGGATCAGGCTCAAGCAGGGCGGCACCATGACAGAGCTGGACGTCAGGTCGTTCTGCAAGGACCGCATCGCCCACTTCAAGATCCCGCGCTACATCCGCTTCGTCGATGAATTCCCGACGACCGTGACCGGCAAGATCCAGAAATTCGTGATGCGCCAGCGAATGATCGATGAATTGCAATTGAACGTGCAAAAGACTGCATAAAATGCGCGCGCAGGGAGATGCCAGGTGTCTGCACCCGAACCGATCAAATTCACCGACGGCGCGGCTTACGAGCGCTTCATGTCACCCTGGAGCCGATCGGCCGGAACGCTCTTCCTCGACTGGCTGGCGCTCCGCCCCGGATTAAGCTGGGTGGACGTGGGCGCCGGCAACGGTGCATTCACCGAGCTTCTTCTGGCGAAATCCGCCCCGTCGTCCGTTTCCGCGATCGATCCCTCGGACGCACAGATCGCAACGGCGCGCCAGAAGTTCTCGGCAAAGCCGGTCGAGCTCTCGATCGGCGATGCGATGGCCCTGCCCTATGACGCCGACCGCTTCGATGCCGCTGTGATGGCCTTGGTGCTGTTCTTCGTCCCCGACCCGCGCAAGGGCGCCTCGGAAATGGTCCGCGTCACCAAGCCCGGCGGCATGGTCGCATCCTATACCTGGGACATCGTGCGGGGCGGCACACCGACGCAGCCGCTGTGGGAGGAGCTGGATGCCCTCGGCATCCCCGCAGCCCGTCCGCCGAGCGCCGACATCTCGCGCTTCGAAGCGCTGAAGGCGCTGTGGGCGGAGCTCGGTCTGCGCGAGATCGAAACCCGCGAGTTGGTCGTCGAGCGGACATTCGCCGACTTCGAGGATTATTGGCTTTCGATGGTCGTCAGCAGCCCGAGCGGCATCGTGGGCAAGCTGTCGGACGCGGAGAGCGCGGAGCTCAGGCGCCGGTTAGAGGCGCGACTGCCGGCGAGTGCGTCCGGGAAGATCACGGTTCATGCTTCCGCGACTGCGATCAAGGGACGCAAAGCCGCTTGATGATCTCGGCGGCGGAGGCCCGACGATGCGTCAGGTCGCCGCCTTCTTCTTCGCCTTCGGCTTCACCGGCTTGGCGACGACCGGCGGCTCCGGCGTGCCTTCGATCGCGGAGAGGCGCCCCGAGGTGAAGGTGTAGATTCCCGCACGCGGACCCGTCGTCCAGGTGACCACCGCGACGCGACGGCCGGCGGCATCGCTGGAGAGATTGACCGTCGACGGCGCGCCGATGCCGCGCACCACGTCGCATTCGGTGTGACCGAGCGCGACCGTCCCGCCCGTGGGCGCCGGCGGCGAGGTCGATGCATTGGCGTCGGCGGGACCGGACGGCGCCATGCCGGGACAGGCACCGTCGGCGCTGACGAGATCCTCAGCTCCAACAGGCTTGTCGGGGGTCAGCGGCGGCGACTCGATCGAGATGTTCTTGATGAACAGACGGCTCGGCTTGTTGAACCACTCAGCGTCCTTGGCGGACGTCAGCATATCGGATGCGCCCGCGCATCCCGCCATCAGCGGCGCGACGGCGACCAACACGACGATGAGCGACTTTGGAAGCTTTTGATGTCGCACGATATCCTGAATTCCCGGCATGAAGGAGCAGCCCTAAGCGATTGTCCCAACATCACTTTGCGGCACGAAGGTGGCCGAAACCAATCTGCCCTTGAAAGTCCAAATTATCATTAATTGCAAGTGGCAGCTAATTCCGCCGCTGCCACCGGCCCCGTTCGTCGGCCTGCCAATAGGTGACCTCAAATCCGCGCGCCTTGCAATCCGTCCAGGTGCTGCGGGCCATCGCAAGCGCGTCCGGATCATCGCCGTTGAATAGCAGCACCATGCGTTCATAGCCTCCCGCATCCTCGGGCAGCGCGGCGCTGTCGACCAGGAAGCGGACATTGGCGCCGTTCGGATTGTCGGCCTCGATCGCCAGCACGATCGGCTGCTCGGCAACATCGTTCACCCGCCATGTCGCATGCGGCAGGAAGGAATCGTCGCGATAGGTCCATAGATGCGCATCGAGCGCATCGGCGCGCTCGGGCGAGGTCGACTGCACCACGACGCGCCAGCCGCGCTCGAGCGATTTCTCGAGAAGCGGCGGCAAGACGTTCTCAACCGTCATGTTTTGCAGATGGTAGAACAGAACTTCCGTCATTTGCGCTCGTAATGATCGGCCACCAGGCGATCGAGCAGGCGGACGCCATAGCCGCTTCCCCAGCTCTGGTTGATGTCGGTCTTGGGCGCGCCCATCGCGGTTCCGGCGATGTCGAGATGTGCCCAGGGCACACCGTCGACGAAACGTTGCAGGAACTGCGCCGCGGTGATCGAGCCGCCGTGACGGCCGCCGGTGTTCTTCATGTCGGCGAACTGGGAGTCGATCAGCTTGTCGTATTCGGGGCCGAGCGGCAGGCGCCAGACCTTCTCGCCGCTCTCGATGCCGGCCGCGAGCAGGCGCTCGGCGAGCTCGTCATTGTTGGAGAACATGCCGGCATGATCGGTGCCGAGCGCAACCACGATCGCGCCGGTCAGCGTCGCCAGATCCACCATGAATTTCGGCTTGGCCTTCTTGGCGACGTACCAGAGCACGTCGGCCAGCACGAGGCGGCCTTCGGCGTCGGTGTTGATGATCTCGATGGTCTGGCCCGACATCGAGGTGACGATGTCGCCGGGCCGCTGCGCGTTGCCGTCGGGCATGTTCTCGACGAGGCCGATGGCGCCGACCACATTGACCCTGGCTTTGCGCGCGGCGAGCGCATGCATCAGGCCGACGACGCAGGCCGCCCCGCCCATGTCGCCCTTCATGTCCTCCATGCTGCCGGCCGGCTTGATCGAGATGCCGCCGGTGTCGAAGCAGACGCCCTTGCCGACGAAGGCGACCGGCGCCTCGCCCTTCTTAGCCCCGTCCCAGCGCATGATCACGGTGCGGCTCGGCCGGGCCGAACCCTGGCCAACGCCGAGCAGCGCGCCCATGCCGAGCTTCTGCATCGCCTTGACGTCGAGCACCTCGATCCTGACGCCGAGCTTCCTGAGCTGGCCGGCGCGGCGCGCGAACTCTTCGGGATACAGCACGTTCGGCGGCTCGTTGACGAGATCGCGCGCGATGATGACGCCGTCGACGACCGCGCCGGCCGAGGCAAAGGCCTTCTTCGCCGCGGTCGGATCGCCGACCGCCAGCGAGACGTCGGCGCGCAAGGCGCCCTCCTCGCCCTCCTTCTTCCTGGTCTTGTAGCGGTCGAACTTGTAGGCGCGTAAGCGCAGGCCCGAGGCGATCGCAACCGCCTGCTCGGTGGTCATGGCGCCATCAGGCAGTTCCGCCATGATCGTCATGGACGCGGAACCCGCCTTGAGCTTGCTGGCCGCCATGCCGCCGAATTTGAGGAAGTCGTTGCCCTTCAGGGCGGAGGCCTTCCCGGTCCCGATCACGATCAGCCGTTCGGCCTTGAGGCCTTCGGGGGCGAGGATGTCCAGGGCGGCGCCGCTTTTGCCCTTGAACGAGCCGGCCGCCGCCGCCCGCTTCACAACTTCGCTGGCGCCGCCGAGCGCCTTGGCGCTTGCCGGGCCGATCTTCAGGGCGTCGTCACAGAACACGACCAGAATGCCACGGGCGGCGGAAGCGAGCGGGACGAAGCCGACCTTGATGGCATCGGACATAGGTAACTCCTCGAAAACATGGGCTTTTTGCCGATCGATCGATACGGCCGAGAGCCGGACCTGAACGGCGATTCACTCTGCGTTGGACACTATGGGCGAGATCAGCGGTCGATGCCAAGCACCGCCCGTGGCGTGGAGGTCACATCGAGCGAAATATTAACCATATATTGACGGTGCCACGGGTCAGCCATTTTGTTGACGGATCAAAGGGATGGTAGTGAGAAAGTAAGCTGCCGGAAGAGGTGGTTGGGCGACCTGGGGGATCCCTGTCAGGGGATTGGTCGAACGACTGGAATTTTCGGTGCGCGCGTTGGGGCTTTGGTGGGATTCGTGCGGTAGCGCATGGGGTCGATCGATAGGTATATTTTCCGCACGACGCTGGCGTCGTTTGCGCTGGTCCTGGTCAGCCTCACCGGCGTGATCTGGATTACGCAGGCGCTGCGCGGCATCGACCTGATGACGAGCCAGGGTCAGACCATCATGACCTTCCTCGGCATCACCAGCCTCGTCATCCCGGCGCTGGTCCTGATCATCTCGCCGATCGCGCTGATGATCGCGATCTCGCACACGCTGAACAAGCTCGCGACCGATTCGGAAATCATCGTGATGAATGCCGCCGGCTTCTCGCCGTTCCGGCTGTTCTATCCATTCTTCTACGCCACCTGCGTGGTGGCGCTGCTGGTCGCCTTCATCGCGGCCTACCTCGCCCCCGACGGCATGCGGCGGATCAAGCAATGGGACGCCGAGATCACCGCCGACGTGCTCACCAACATCCTGCAGCCCGGCCGCTTCGCCCAGCTCGACAAGAACCTGACGATCCGCATCCGCGAGCGCAAGCCCGGTGGCATTCTCGAGGGCATCTTCATCGACGACCGCCGCGACCCGAACGAGCGCGTCTCGATCGTCGCCGAAGAGGGCGAGGTCGTGAAGAACGAGAACGGCTCGTTTCTGGTGCTGAAGACCGGCAATCTCCAGCGCTTCGAGGCCGGCAAGCGCGACCCTGCGCTGGTGGCCTTCGGCCGCTACGGCTTCGACATGTCGAAGTTCGGCAACCAGGGCCACGACGTCACCCTCGGCATTCGCGAGCGCTATCTCTGGGAGCTGTTCGCCCCGTCCGAGGACGATCCCGTTTACAAGCAGATCCCTGGGCAGTTCCGTTCGGCCCTGCATGACAGCCTGTTGGCGCCGATCTATCCGTTCGCCTTTGCGGTGCTGACCTTCGCCTTCCTTGGCGCGCCCCGCACCACGCGCCAGAGCCGCAATTTTTCGATCGGCACCTCGATCCTCGCCGTGTTCGGACTGCGCATGGCGGGCTTCGCCTGCTCCGTGATGGCGGTGAAATCAGAAGCTCCGGTGCTGGTCCAATACGCGATGGTTCTCGGGGCCATCGGCGTCGGGCTGTGGATGATCATCGGCGGCATCGTGGTCGAGCCGCCGCCCGGCCTGCTGGAGGCCATCAACAGGTCGAACGCGCGGATCGCGCGGCTGTTCGGACGGCCGGCCGCCGCATGAGCATGCTCACCAACACGCTCGGGCGCTATTTCGCCGGCCGCTTCGTGGTCAACGCGCTTGGCGTGTTCGCGGGCATTTTCCTGCTGCTGGTGCTGGTCGATTACATCGAGATGGTGCGCAAGACCTCAGGGCTGGCGTCCGCCTCCGCTGTCATGGTGGCCGAGACCTCGTTGTTCCGGGTGCCGCAACTGCTGGAGAAGCTGACGCCATTCTGCATGCTGATCGGCGCGATGACCTGCTATCTCGCCCTCTCCCGCCGGCTCGAGCTCGTGGTGGCGCGCGCCGCCGGCATCTCGGCCTGGCAGTTCATCTCGCCGGCGCTCGGCAGCGCGCTCGTGATCGGCGTGCTCGCCACGGTCGCCTACAATCCGATGTCGGCCAATTTGCGCGAGCTGTCCAAGCGCATGGAAGCCGAGCTGTTCGGCTCGGCGCCCGGCGGCGGCATCCAGGACGCCTCGGGCTTCTGGCTCAACCAGGTGACCAGCGACGGCCAGACCATCATCAACGCCGCGCGCAGCGAGCAGCAGGGCATCCGGCTCACGGGCCTCACGCTGTTCCGGTTTGACACAGATCAGCACTTCAAGGAGCGGATCGAGGCGCGCGAGGCAACGCTCGAATCCGGCCATTGGCTGTTCAGGGGCGTGCGCCGTTTCACGCTCGACTCCCCGCCGGTCGACCAGGCCAGCCTCGAGATTCCGACGACGCTGACCGAGGCGCAGGTCCGCAACAGCTTTTCCACACCCGAGACTGTGTCCTTTTGGCAACTACCGAGCTACATCAGTTCGTCCGAGAGCTCGGGCTTCGCGACAGCCGGCTATCGACTCCAGTATCACAAGCTTCTGGCACAGCCGTTTTTGCTCGCAGCCATGGTGATGCTCGCGGCCTCCGTGTCGTTGCGCTTCTTCCGGATGGGCGGCGTACAGAGGATGGTTTTGAGTGGCGTGGGCGCAGGCTTTCTGCTCTACGTTCTGTCGAAAGTGACTGAAGACTTGAGCAAGGCTGAGTTGATGCATCCGATCGCTGCGGCGTGGTTGCCCGTAGTGGTGGGCGGCCTCACCGGCTTTTTGGCCTTGCTGTACCAGGAGGACGGTTAGTGACTGCCGTCCAACGAGGACCTGTGTCTGGATCGACGTCGCGCACCCGGATGCGCGCGAACGGATACGGCTTGTCTGTCCGTCGGATCCTGCTCGCGCTGGTCGCGACCGTGTCGCTCGCCGGGATGATGGATTTCACCGTCGTGGCGCCTGCCGCCGCCCAGAGCTTCACCTACAATCCGCTGCCGCCGCGTCCGAGACCGCCGAAGGCCGCCAATGACGGCCAGATGCTCGTGCAGGCGACCGAGGTCGACTACGACTACAACAATTCGCGCGTCTCGGCGGTCGGCAACGTTCAGCTGTTCTACAACGGCACCAGCGTCGAGGCCGACAGGGTCATCTACGACCAGAAGACCAAGCGGCTGCATGCCGAGGGCAACATCCGCATGACGGATGCCGACGGCAAGATCACCTATGCCGAGATGCTGGACCTGTCCGACGACTACCGCGACGGTTTCGTCGATTCGCTGCGCGTGGACACCGAGGACCAGACCCGCATGGCCGCGACCCGCGCGGACCGCTCCTCGGGCAACTACACCGTGTTCGAGAACGGCGTCTACACGGCCTGCGCGCCGTGCCGGGACGATCCGAAGAAGCCGCCGCTCTGGCAGGTCAAGGGTGCCCGCATCATCCACGACCAGCAGGAGAAGATGCTGTATTTCGAGACGGCGCAGCTCGAATTCTTCGGCGTGCCGCTCGCCTACATGCCCTATTTCTCGACGCCCGATCCGACCGTGAAGCGCAAGACCGGCTTCCTGATGCCGGGCTTCACCTCGAACACGCCGTTCGGCTACGGCGTCGAAGTCCCGTTCTATTGGGCGATCGCGCCCGATATGGACGCGACCTTCAATCCGCGCATCACCTCCAGGCAGGGCGTGCTGTTCCAGACCGAATTCCGCCAGCGCCTGCTGGACGGCGCCTACCAGGTGCGCGTCTACGGCATCGACCAGCTCGACCGCAGCGCGCTCGCCGGTCAGCCCGGTGATCGTCAGTTCCGCGGCGCCGTCGAGACCAAGGGCCAGTTCGCACTGAACGACAAGTGGGTCTGGGGTTGGGACGGCGTCCTGATGTCCGACTACTATTTCTTCTCGGACTACCGCCTGTCGGCCTATCGCGACCCACAAGCCTCGTTCCTGTATCTGCCGACCGAAGCGATCTCGCAGCTCTATCTGACCGGCGTCGGCAATCGCAGCTTCTTCGATGCCCGCACGATGTACTTCCTGAGCTTCTCGGGCAACCAGCAGCAGGTCCCGGTCGTCTATCCCGTGATCGACTACTCGAACGTGCTCAACTATCCGATCTTCGGCGGCGAGGTCTCCTACAAGACCAATTTCGTCAATCTGACGCGTAACGATGCGGCGTTCGATCCGATCACGACGACGGCCAACACCAACGGCCTGTGCACGATGACCTCGGCCGATCCGCTCGCGCGCACGCCGACGCAGTGCCTGCTGCGCGGCTTCCCCGGCACCTACACCCGCCTGTCGGCGGAAGCGCGATGGCGCAAGTCCTACACCGATCCGTTCGGCGAGATCTGGACGCCGTTCGCGATCCTGCGCGCCGACGCGATCAACTCGGAGGTCTCGAACCAGCCGGGCGTGTCGAACTACCTGCCCGTCGGCGACACCCAGGCGTTCCGCCTGATGCCCACCGTCGGCCTCGAATACCGTTATCCCTTCATCAACGTTCAGCCCTGGGGCTCGACCACCATCGAGCCGATCGCGCAGGTCATCATCCGTCCGAACGAGACCTATGCCGGCAGGCTTCCGAACGAGGATGCGCAGAGCATGGTGTTCGACGCCTCGAACCTGTTCAATGTCGACAAGTTCTCCGGCTATGACCGCGTCGAGGGCGGCGGCCGCGCCAATGTCGGCGTGCAGTCGACCACGCAGTTCGACCGGGGCGGCGCGGTCAAGGTCCTGTTCGGCCAGTCCTACCAGCTGTTCGGCATGAACTCCTTCGCGGTCCAGGACTCCATCAATACCGGCATCAATTCCGGCCTCGACAAGCCGCGCTCGGATTACGTCGCCAGCGCCAGCTATTCGCCGAACAGCACCTACAC
This sequence comes from Bradyrhizobium sp. BLXBL-03, assembly GCF_051853015.1. Lineage (NCBI taxonomy): Bacteria > Pseudomonadati > Pseudomonadota > Alphaproteobacteria > Hyphomicrobiales > Nitrobacteraceae > Bradyrhizobium > Bradyrhizobium sp. BLXBL-03. The sequence goes on from NZ_CP182470.1 coordinate 4,924,113, forward strand.
GTTCAGCGTCCGCTCCCGCATGGACGAGCAGACCTGGAACGTGGAGCGCTTCGAGGCCGAAGGCCGCGCCAACTTCAATCGCTGGTCGGTCAGCATGATGTACGGCAATTACGCGCCGCAGCCGGAGCTCGGCTATCTGACGCGCCGCGAGGGCATCCTGACCTCGGGTTCGCTCAAGGTCGCCGCCAACTGGGTGGTGACAGGTTCGGCGCGCTGGGACCTCGAAGCCAACAAGATCAACCAATATGTGCTCGGCGCCGGCTATGTCGACGATTGCTTCGTGCTGGCGGCGAACTATGTAACTTCGTATAGCTACTCCGCGGGCACCGCGCCGCCCGTGCTGAGCCACGCGTTCATGTTCCAGATCGGCTTGCGCACTCTGGCCACCTCCACGGGGTCCAGCAGTTCCGCCGGCATTCAGTGAACCCGTCCAAATGCCGGCCGCGCGATCCCTATCGCAGGATCATTTCGGCTGACATGCGAGCGACAACCATGACGACCTCCTTGCCTGTGTTCCGCCTCCTCCCTCCTGTACTCGGCGCCTTGTTGATCGCCGTGCTCGCGCTCGCCGGTGCGCCGGCACGGGCGCAGAACATCGTAGTGATGGTCAACGGCGATCCCATCACCGATTTCGACATCGAGCAGCGCTCCAAGCTCGACGCGCTGACGACGCAGAAGACGCCGAGCCGGCAGGACGTCATCAACGAGCTGATCGACGACAAGCTCAAGATCAAGGAAGGCAAGAAATACGGCGTCGATCCCACCGCCGCCGACGTCAACCAGTCCTTCGAGGGCATGGCGCAGCGCATGCGCATCACGCCCGACCAGCTCGCCAAGTCGCTCGAGGTCAAGGGCGTGCGTCCTGACGTCCTGAAGAACCGCATGAAGTCCGAGATGGTCTGGACCAGCCTCGTGCGCGGCCGGTTCAAGGAGAAGCTGATCGTCGGCGAAAAGGATGTCGCCGACAAGGTGCGCGAAGGCGGCACCGAGAAGCTCCAGATCGAGGGCACCGAATACAAGATGCAGCCGATCGTGCTGATCGTGCCGCGCGGTTCGTCTGCGGGCTTGCAGGAGTCGCGGATGAAGGAAGCCGAGACCTATCGCGCCCGCATCGGGAGCTGCGAGGAAGCCAATTCGCTGTTCCGCTCGACGCCGAACGCCACCATCCGCGAGAGCGTCACCAAGACCACCGCCGACCTGCCGGAGGCGCTGCGCAAGGTGCTCGACGACACTCCAATCGGTCATCTGACCGCGCCCGAGGTGACCAAGGCAGGTATCGAGATGGTGGTGCTGTGCGATCGCAAGCCGACCACCATCGATACGCCGAAGAAGCGCGAGATCCGCGACAAGATGTATGTGGAGAAATACGAGAAGACCCAGAAGGCCTATCTCGACGAGCTCCGCAAGGCGGCGATGATCGAATATCGCAACCGCTGATGGCCGCTCCCGCAAAGCCTCTCGCGGTCACGCTCGGAGAGCCCGCCGGCATCGGCCCCGACATCACCATCGCCGCCTGGCTGAGGCGCCGCGAGCTCGACCTGCCCGCCTTCTACCTGCGCGGCGACGAGGCCCTCATCGCCCGGCGCGCCAAAGCGCTCGGCGCCGATATCGAGATCGCCTCGGTGAGCCCGGGCGAGACCGAGACTGCCTTTGCCGACGCCCTGCCCGTCGTTGCGACCGGCAAGCACGTGACCGCAGAGCCGGGCAAACCCGACGCATCGAGCGCACCGGCCGCCCTCGCCTCGATCCGGGAGGCGGTCGCCGACGTGCGGGCGGGCCAGGCCAGCGCCATCGTCACCAATCCCATTGCCAAGAGCGTGCTCTACCGCGCCGGCTTCCGCCATCCCGGCCACACCGAATTCCTTGCTGAACTCGCGGAAGCGGACGGCCGCGTGCCGCAGCCGGTGATGATGCTGTGGTCGCCGCGGCTCGCCGTGGTGCCGGTGACGATCCACGTGTCGTTACGTGATGCCCTCACCCAGCTCACGATTGATCTCATCGTCTCGACCGTACGCATCGTTGCGACCGAGCTGAGATCCCGTTTCGGCATTGCGCAACCGCGCATCGCGGTATCAGGACTGAATCCGCATGCCGGCGAGGACGGCTCGCTCGGCCATGAGGAGCAGACCGTGATCGCGCCGGCGCTCAAGGTTCTGCGCAACGACGGTATCGACGCCAGGGGGCCGCTGCCCGCCGACACCATGTTCCATGAAGCCGCGCGCAGCCTCTATGACTGCGCCGTCTGCATGTATCACGACCAGGCGCTGATCCCGATCAAGACCGTTGCGTTCGACGACGCCGTCAACGTCACGCTCGGCCTGCCCTTCATCCGCACCTCGCCGGATCACGGCACCGCGTTCGACATCGCCGGCACCGGCAAGGCGAATCCCGCGAGCCTGATCGCCGCGCTGAAGCTTGCCAGCCGCATGGCGGCTGCGAACAGCTGATGAGCGCGATCGACGACCTCCCGCCGCTGCGCGAGGTCATTCGCCGGCACGCTCTGTCGGCGCGCAAATCGCTCGGTCAGAACTTTCTGCTCGATCTCAACCTTACCGCGCGCATCGCCCGCGCGGCCGCGCCGCTCGAACAGAGCGTCATCGTCGAGATCGGCCCCGGCCCCGGCGGACTGACCCGGGCGCTGCTCGCGCTCGGCGCCAGGCGCGTCATCGCCATCGAGCATGACGAGCGGGCCATTCCCGCCTTGCAGGATATCTCCGCCCGCTACCCTGACAGGCTCGAGATCGTGCATGGCGATGCCATGACTTTCGACCCGCGCCCGCTGCTCAACGGCGAGCGCGCCAAGATCGTCGCCAACCTGCCCTACAACATCGCGACCCCGCTTCTGATCAACTGGCTCACCACCGAGCCCTGGCCGCCCTGGTACGACATGATGGTGCTGATGTTTCAGCGCGAGGTCGGCGAGCGCATCGTCGCGCGAGAGGATGAGGAGGCCTATGGCCGGCTCGGCGTGCTCGCCAACTGGCGCTGCGAGACGAAGATCCTGTTCGACATTGCGCCGTCCGCCTTTGTGCCGCCGCCGAAAGTCACCTCCTCCGTCGTGCGCCTGGTGCCGCGCCACGAGCCTCTGCCGTGCGATCGCAAACTGCTCGAGCAGGTCGCAGCCGCGGCCTTCGGCCAGCGCCGGAAAATGCTGCGGCAGAGCCTGAAATCGCTTCAAGCTGATCCGGCGCGGCTCGCCGCCGCCGCCGGCGTCGATCCGACGCGGCGCGCCGAGACGATTCCCATCTCCGGTTTTGTTGCCATGGCGCGTGAATTGGCGGATATACGCAGCGAAACCAGACAATGAGAATTCCGGAGGAAGAAAAATGGCGTTGATGCGTCGGCAGTCGCTGGTCAAGTTCGATGCGCCTCTGTGCGAGACCATCGTCGATACGCCCAAGCCCAGGGCTGCCGAGGTGCTGGTGCGCATCGAGCGCTGCGGCCTCTGCCATTCCGACCTGCACATCCAGGATGGCTATGCCGATCTCGGCGGCGGCAAGAAGCTCGACACCACACGCGGCATGACGCTGCCCTTCACGCTCGGCCATGAGATCGCCGGCGTCGTCGATGAAGTCGGCCCTGACGTACCGGCAGGCCTCGTCGGCTCGAAGAAAGCGGTGTTTCCCTGGATCGGCTGCGGCCAGTGCCGCGACTGCAAGAACGGCGACGAGAATCTCTGCGCCAAGCAGCGCTTCCTCGGCGTCTCCATCGACGGCGGCTTCGCCAGCCACGTGCTGGTGCCCGACGCCAAATATCTGCTCGACTATGATCCCCTGCCCGTCAACCAGGCCGCGACCTTGATGTGCTCGGGCGTTACCGCCTACGGCGCGCTCAAGCGCCTGGTCGATCGTCCGCGCCAGCGCAATCTGCTGCTGATCGGTCTTGGCGGCGTCGGCATGATGGGCCTGTCGTTCGCGCAGGCGATGTTCAAGCAGCCGATCACGGTTGCCGATCTGTCGCCGGCCGCGCGCGAGACCGCGCTGAAGAACGGCGCAGCCGTCGCCTATGATCCGTCCGAGCCCGAAATGATCAAGCGTATCCTGAAGGAGACCGACGGCGGCTTCGACGAGGTGGTCGATTTCGCCGGCAACGAAAAGTCGATGGCGTTTGCGGTCGCGGTCGCCGCGCGCGGCGGCAAGGTCGTGGTGTCGGGCCTGATGGGCGGCCAGTTCACGCTGCCGATGGTGCAATGGGTCTACAAACGCCTCACTGTCGAGGGTTTCATGGTCGGCACGCTTGCCGAGGCGCATGAGCTGATGGCGCTCGCGCGCGCCGGCAAGATCAAGCCGACGCCGATGCGCGAAGAGCCGATGGGCGACGTCCAGAAGTGGATCGATGAATTGCGCGCCGGCAAGGTGGTCGGCCGCATCGTGCTGAAGAACTAACGTCTCGCCGCCACGAGCGGAACGGCTTCGGCCGCACCGCGTTGGCAGCGCATGTCCATTCGCTGTACGGTCGAGAGCGCATTCTTCATCGCCTGGAGCTTCCTCGAGAAGACCGGCGAACTCGGGCCGCCCGATGCGTCTGCGGACATCATTCTCGACGCAATCGAAGCGCAGCTCAGAACCGGCGAGCGCCGACCGCTGATGCTCGCCAACCGAGCGATCGATGCGTACCGGCACGCGAACCGGGAGTCGGCGGCGCGCGAGGCCCGCCTCGGGTAGGGCAGCAGGCCATCTGCGCATACGCTCTGTTTACTATTGAACCGAGCGTATGTTCCGTTTTCGAACCATCCGGTGTTCTCCGGTGAAGAACAGAGTTCGAAGCGTGGCGGACAGGCAACACAGCGGGCGAAGCGCTTACTGATGCCGAGACCGCCTGGCACGAAGCGTCCATCTCGCCCACGATCCAATTGAGCTTGGAACGCCGTCTGCGTCCAGCGCGTTGACCTCTCGCCAAGGCAACGACGGAGTCTGAACCGCATGACGAAGCCGCTGACAAAGTCCGTGCGGCCTGTTCCCGACGAGAACCAGAGCCATATGGGCGCCGGCAGCGCGCCCACCGTTTCCGTCGACACGACCAAGGGCCATCGCGACGACGAGAAACAGAACATCCGTGAGCAGGCCGCCCACGGCAATCTCACCCAGAACACCAGCAACCGGCGCATGGGATAGGCGCAGAAACGAAGGGGGCATGAAGAGGAGATACGAACTTGGTGACTCCCGGCAAATGGTACGATCCGATCTCCGAACGTTGGATCGCGCCGCGCGAACTCCACCCCGTAGCTCCCTGCCCCCGTGCCAGCGAGAACCACGTGCTCGAGATGCAGAGGTCCGTGGAAATCCAGCGCATCTGGCGCCTACTGGTCGATTGTTGCGCACGCAAGTGACACTTCATCCCGTGCCTGCCGGTCGAGAACTCCGTCAGCGCCTGGTCATGATTCCCGCATGAACCATTCCGCATCTCGTGCCGGCCTGTCGCAGGCGTGATACGCGTTCTTGCGCTGATCGTCGGCTGCGCCCGCCTGCTTCTCGCCGCCATTGCTTTGCCATCGCGGCACAGGTCTTTGTGCAGACCGGCGTGTTTGCGCAGTCTTATGCGACAGTCGGGCTGATCAGCGGCGTGCTCGGCCTGCTGGCGCTGACGCTGGGGCGCGCGTGGAGGTGAGCCTTGTCGCTCCGAGATCGACTGACAGCGCGGACGTCAGATCTGACCGTGGGCCCCGGGCGGCACCATATACAGGGTCATGGCGAAGATCGCGTAGATGAACAAAAGCAAGGCTCCGATGAACCATGCTGACCGGCCGCCGTTGGTGATGAAACAGGCGGTCACGGTCGCGATCATGACCATGGTTACGGCGCCCGGCCAGAACTGCAAGTCCATCGGCTTTGGGCCGACGACATAGCTGAGCAGCACCAGCACCGGCGCAACAAAAAGGGCGATTTGGGACGCGCTTCCGAGCGCGATGCTCACGCTCATGTCGAGCCGGTTCTTGCGTGCCGCAGAAAACGCCACCGCCATTTCAGCGGCGGCGCCGACCAGCGCGACGATGATGAAGCCGACAAAAGCCGGGCTCAATCCCAACGTCTCGCCCGCCTTCTGTACCGAACTCACGAAGATCTCGCTCACCAGGGCAACCAGCACCGTCACCACGAGGAGCGTGCCGACGGCCAGTCCGATCGGCCAGCCGCCGCCAGCCTCGCCATGGTCTTGGCTGGCAAAGAGCTCCTTGTGGGTGCGAAGCGAGAACAACAGACCTAGTCCATAAGCAGATATCAGCAGCACGGCGAGACCCGCACTGAGCTTCTGCGCCATCACGTCGCCTCGCGCCAGATCGAGGTCGGCAACGGCAGCTGGCGCGAGAAGCGCAATCGTCGCCATCAACAGAAGCGACGCATACAGCCGTCCGCCAGCGCGATTGTACTCCTGGACATGAGTCCGAAGGCCGCCGAGCAGAAACGAGGCGCCAAGCATGAAGAGCGAGTTTGTTACGATCGCGCCGGCAATCGACGCCTTCACCAGCATGTATTCTCCCGCCTGGAGCGCGGCGATGGCGATGATCAATTCGGTGAGGTTTCCCAATGTTGCATTGAGCAAGCCGCCAATCGCATCGCCCGTCCTTTCCGCAACACTTTCGGTCGCCTGACTCAGCAGCGCGGCAAGAGGCACGATGGCGAGAACCGACAGCACGAACAACGTCGTGTGAGAGGATGGTGCTGCGTGCTCGACGACCAGCACAATGGGCACGAAAACGAGCATCCAGAGCAAAGGATTCGATCGGACTTCCTTGAACAGCAGGTTCATGGCCCCAGCCCCCACCACCCGGCGACGCCCAAACCTCGCAAGGCTGCCCACCGCGGCTGTTGATGTATGTCAAGTGGCGCCCGGATCGGCGCGGGGCCGTCGGCGCCCGGCCTTCCCTGCGCCCGTTGACCACCATCGGGCGATCTCACGAAGCAAGCCTCGGGCAAAAGCTGCCGCGGGGCAGGATGCGTCCTACTCCTTTCCGGCCACGAGGCACGGAAGGCCCGCAGCGGTACGTAATGTCCATACGCTTTTCGCGAGCGCGCCGAGCTGGTAGATTGCGCCATTGATTTGGGGGCTTTCATGCACGCGAGGATTTTCAATCGCGTCCTGATGCTGGCGGCGCTGATCGCGGCCGCGCTCGCCGTCGCGAGCCAGCCGGTTCTCGCCGAGAAGCGCGTCGCGCTTGTGGTCGGCAACTCCGCCTACAAGAACATCACGCCGCTCGATAATCCTTCCAAGGACGCGACGCTGATGGCCGACACGCTCGGCTCGCTCGGCTTCGCGCTTGTCGGCGGCCATGCCCAGCTCGATCTCGACAAGGCCGCGATGGACATCGCCGTGCAGAGCTTTGGTCGCCAAGTGCAGGGCGCCGATGTTGCGCTGTTCTACTATGCCGGCCACGGCGTCCAGGTCGCCGGCTCCAACTATCTCGTGCCCGTCGGCGCCAATCCGACCCGCGAGGCCGACGTCGACTTCCAGATGACCGACGTGAACCTGGTGCTGCGGCAGATGCAGGGCTCCGGTACGCGGCTCAACCTCGTCATCCTCGACGCCTGCCGCAACAACCCCTTTGGCTCGCGCGGCCTGCGTGCCTCCGAAGGGGGCCTTGCGCAGATGCGCGCGCCGGAGGGCACGCTGATCTCCTATGCGACCCAGCCCGGCAATGTCGCTCAGGACGGCAGCGACGGTCACAGCCCCTACACCAAGGCGCTCGCCGCGACCGTCCGCACCGCAGGCCTCGACGTGTTCCAGACCTTCAACCAGGTGGGCCTCGCCGTGAAGCGCGCCACCGGAGGCGCGCAGCAACCCTGGGTGTCGTCCTCGCCGATCGACGGCACGTTCTATTTCGTGCCACCGACGCAAACCGCGCCGCCCCAGGTCGCGGCGATGCAGCCAGATCCATTGCAGTCGGAGCGTCTCCGCGCCGATCCCGACCGTATTCCGTTGCGCGACGCCGCGCTGCTGAGCGAGTTGAATGAGCGGCTCTACGAGCTCAATTTCGATCCTGATACGCCCGACGGGCTGACGCGCGCCATCACGAAACTTCAACAGCGCATTGCCATGGCGCCAACAGGCGAAGCCACCGAGGGCCTGCTGCTGCGGATGCGCAAGATGGAGGATCTCAAGCCCTGGGGCTCGATCGTCTACGGGCCCGACAGCAACAAATGGGGCATCTCGTGGAATCACGCCTCGCGCCGCGCGGCGGTGGCGGATGCGCGCGGCAATTGCGCCGGCGCCAAATGCGCGATCGAGCTCTCCTTCTACGGCAAGAGCTGTGGCGCATTCGCGATCTCGGACAAATCCTGGTCGCTGGTCCAGCGCGACAGCATCCAGCGCGCGAAAGACGCCGCGCTTGACGATTGCGGCAAGGCTGGCAAAGCTTGCCGCATTATTGGCGCCGTCTGTGCCGACGGCTCCGGTCGTTGATCTTGCCGCCGATATTTGATGATGATGGATTTCTGGCTCATGTCGAACAATGCAAGCCGCCCTGTTATCCTCACCGCGCTTCTCCTCGCCCTTCTGCAGGCCTCATCGGCTTTCGCGCAATCCGGCAGCGCCGGCGGCTCGATCGGCAATGACGAAAAATCCCTGTCCGGCTCGCGCCAGGATAGTTCTGCAGGCCGCTCCGCCGAACCCGCACCGTTGGCGCGCCGGAGCAAGCCGGCCGCTGACGAACAACGCTCGTCGCGGCGCGGCGGCGGGGGTGGAGGTGGCGGCAGCTTCGACGGCGCCTGGGCGGTCGTCAGTGTCGGCTGCGGCGGCTCGTCGAGCGGCGCGACCGTCGTGACCTCGGGCCGCGTCATCGGCGAAGGCGTCAGCGGGACGGTCAGCGCGAACGGCGCGGTGCACACATTCGGCCAGGCCGGAAACGGCATCACTTATACCGGCGCCGGCCGCCTGTCCGGGCGCAGCGGTTCCGGCACTTTCCGCCGCTCCGACGGCTGCTCGGGAACCTGGACCGCAAGCAAGCAATAGCGCCGACAAAAAGCCTGAATTCGCGGTGGAACGAACGCCGCGCAGGCCCGATTCAAGCCACATCCTCTCCGGATTTGCGGCTCATTGCCACCTAACTCTTTGTTGAGAAGGGGAACGTAACGAGTTGCGTCATGCGTAACCGGGAGACCAGGATGGGCAACCGCACCGCAAAGTTTTTATCCGCGCTAATCGGCAGCATTATTGCCGGCGCACCCTTGGCCGCTGTCTCACAGAACGCGCCGAGCGCCGCTGCCGCTGCAAGCACGGCGGCTGCCGCGAGCGACTGTCTCGCCTCGCCGAAGGGCACAGCGCCGCAGGGACAGCATTGGCACTATCGCGTGGAACGCGGGACCAAGCGGCAATGCTGGTATCTGCGCGCCGAGGGCGCCAAGGCCATGACCACTGCGCAAACCGAGAATGGCTCGCCGCAACCGGATTCACCGCCGCAGCAATCGGTGCAGAATGCGCGCGCCGAATACATCGCGCCGCAGAGCATCGCGCAAGCTGCACCTGCGCCTGCGACTGCGCCGCAGGCAACTCCACCGGCGTCCGCTACCGGCAGCGATACGCAGCAGCCGGCCGCCGCCACGCGCTGGCCGGACACCCCAGCCGCGCCGCAGTCGGCAGCGGCACCTGCACCGGCAATCGACCAGCCGAGCGCGCAGCCGCCGGCATCCCCTGCCCCTGCGACGTTCGCCTCGGCCGACAGTGCTGACAAGCCGACCGGCTCGCTCCCGACATTGCTGCTCGTCATCATCGGAGCGCTCGCGCTCGCCGGCCTCATCGCCAGTGTGATCTACCGCTTCGCCGGCGGTCGCGCGCGCACCCAGACGGCCGATCGCCGCGTCAACTGGGATCACAGGCAGGATCACGACGACAGCCGCGCGCCGTGGCTCAACGCGACGCCAGTCCCTGCACCGCGCCTGGAGCGACCGCTCCCGGTCGACTTCGACGCCGTGCGTCCGGAGACACCCGTGCGTCCGGAGACACCCGTGCGTCCAGAGGCACCGCAGATCGCCACATTCACCGACGGGATCCGCCGGATCGCAGCGCAAAACCGTCTCCTCGAGGTCGCGGCCGAAGAGCGAGAGGAGACCGAGATCGACTATTTCGACGGTGAGTTCGAGATCGAGGCGGAGGCGCCTCTGGCGGCCGACGGCCAAGATGACGGTCAGGACGAAAAAACGGCCGATCACGATGTGAACGCGGATCAGGAGCACCTCCGCGACGCAGACGTGCACGCCAACCATGCGCCCGACGACAATGCCGTCGACATCGATATCATCACGGCGATGCTGGAACGGCTGGCGAGCCAAGGACCGCGGCTGACCAAGCCGGGCTTTGAGCCTAGCCTTGAAGCTGACCTTGCAGCCCTCGCACGAAGCTCACGAGCCCCGTCTGCCGCTCGCGCTTGAGGCGCTCGGCCTTCAGGATCGACTGCACCTCGGCGAAGGCGTCATCGACATTGTGGTTGATGACGATGTAATCGTACTCGGCCCAGTGACTCATCTCGTCGCTGGCGCGGCTCATGCGCTTGCGGATCACCTCGTCGGAATCCTGCGCGCGCGAATGCAGCCGCTTCTCGAGATCGGCCGCCGAGGGCGGCAGGATGAAGACGCTGACGACGTCGGCGCGCGCCTTCTGCTTCAATTGCTGAGTGCCTTGCCAGTCGATGTCGAACAGCACATCCTGGCCTGCCGACAGCGCCGCCTCGACCGGTCCGCGCGGCGTGCCGTAGCTGTTGTCGAACACCGTCGCCCACTCCAGGAGTTCGTCGGCCTTGACCATCGCATCGAAGGTCGCCTTGTCGACAAACGTGTAATCCTTGCCGTTGACCTCACCCGGGCGCATCGACCGCGTGGTCGCCGAGACCGACATTTTCAGGCCCGGCATGCGGTCGATCAGCATCCGCGACAGCGTCGTCTTGCCCGCGCCCGATGGCGAGGACAGCACGAACATCAATCCGCGCCGCTCGACCCCGTCAGTTCCGTGACCGCCCGATGTCATCGATCACTCCAGATTCTGGACCTGTTCGCGGAACTGCTCGACCACGTTCTTCATGGCAAGACCGGTGTTGGTCAGCTCGATGTCGTTCGACTTCGAGCAGCAGGTGTTGACCTCGCGGTGAAACTCCTGCGCCAGAAAATCGAGCTTGCGGCCGATCGGGCCGCCCTTGCCGATCAGCTCGCGCGCCTGCGCGATGTGGGACGCGATACGGTCGAGCTCCTCGCGGATGTCGGCCTTGGTCGCGATCAGGATCGCCTCCTGCATCAGGCGATCGGAATCGAAACGGTCTGAGGTATCAAGCAGAGCTGCGATCTGCTCGGCGAGCTTCGCCTTGATCGCCTCCGGCTTGCGGCCGGGCGAGCTTTCCGCCCTCTTCGCGAGCTGCTCGATCTCGTCGACCCGCTGGGTCAGGATCTCGCCGAGCGAGATGCCCTCGCGCTTGCGCATCGCCACGAGTTCGTCGAGTGCCTTGTCGAAGGCGTCAGCGGCAGCAGCGCGCGCGGCCTTGTCCTCCTCCTCGTCGCCCTCGGGCTCGGCGACCTCGACGACACCCTTGATGGCGAGCAGCCCGTCGATGCTCGGCGCGACCGCGTCGACCTTGCCGGAGATCATTGCGGCGGCCTTCAGCACAGCGTTGAGCACGTCCTCATTGACGCGGACCGCGGCGGCGGCATTGGCGCGCTTGACGTTGAGATTGGCGTAGACCGTGCCGCGCGACAAAAGCTCGCCGGCGCGCTTCTTGGCGTAAGCCTCGAGCTCGTCGAATCCCTGCGGCAGGCGCACCCTGAGGTCAAAGCCCTTGGCGTTGACCGACTTCAACTCCCATTCGAACGTATACGGCCCGCTTGCGCCGTGGCATCTCGCAAAGCCGGTCATGGACGACAGCGCCATCAGGTCAAATTCTCCGGAAAACTGGGATTCGCGAGGCCATCAGGCCACGCGAATCTTAAGACTATTTTGCAGGAAAGTGGAATCAGCAAAGTCGGCAGGGCAAGTCTACAGGGACCTCGATGGGTGCGGGCCTAGCGCTGGACCACCGGCGGCGACGGCTGCACCGCACCTTGGCGGGCGGGCGCCGGGCTTGCGGGCCGCGCCGGCGGCTTCTTCTGCTGGCTCGGCCTGGGCGGCGTGGCCGCGGTCGGCGCCGTATCGGTGGCCGCGGGCGCCGCGGCTGCCGGCGGCGCGTCATCGGCGGGCTCGACCGTGTCGTTCTGGATCTGCTTCTCCATCGCGCGGAGTTTGGCGACGTTCTTCTGGTGGGCGTCGTAGGTTTCGGTGAAGGCGTGGCCACCCGAGCCGTCGGCGACGAAATAAAGGTCGCGGGTGCGGGCCGGGTTGGCTGCGGCCTCCAGCGAGGCACGGCCGGGATTGGAGATCGGGCCCGGCGGCAAGCCCTCGATCACATAGGTGTTGTAGGGCGAGGGCTGCGTGATCTCGCTGCGCTTGATCGGGCGTCCCAGCGTGCCCTTGCCGCCGACGAGGCCGTAGATGATGGTCGGGTCGGACTGCAGCTTGATCTTCTGCTTGAGGCGATTGACGAACACGGCCGCAACACGGCTGCGCTCGTCCGGCTTGCCGGTCTCCTTCTCGACGATCGAGGCCAGCGTCACCAGCTGCTCCGGAGTCTTGACCGGCAGGTCCTGGCTGCGGCGCTCCCAGATCTCGGCCAGCACGCGCTTGTGCGCCTGCTGCATGCGCTGGATCACCTGGTCACGCGGGGTCCCGCGCGGGAACTTGTAGGTCTCGGGCAGCAGCGTGCCTTCGCGCGGCAATTCATGCACGCTGCCGGTGAAGATGTCGTTGTCGCTGAGCCGCGCCACGATCTGCTCCGAGGTCAGGCCTTCGGGAATCGTGACCGCGTGCTGGACCACCTTGCCCTCAACGATGGTGGCAATGACGTCGCGCAAGCTCGCGTTCTTCTGGAACGAATATTCACCGGGCTTCAGGTCCGAGCTCGCCTTCAGCGCAGCCACGGCGCCGATGAACACCCATGGGTTGACGTCGGTGACGCCTTCCTTGTTCAGGGTCTCGGCGATGTCGCGCTTGCCCGCACGCTGCGGGATGTTGACGACCTTGTCTTCCTTCAGCGCCCCGGCGATTCCAGCACCTGACGGCCGTAATAATACGCCGCGCCGGCGCCGATCATACCGATCAGGAGCAAGGTGATGATGGCGTTACCGACCACGACGAACGGATTGCGCGCCCGCTCCGAACGCTTCGGCGGCGGCGGGACTTGCTCGGGCTCGAGCGCTGCCCGCGGACTCCGGGGCGAAATGGGCGGCCTTTCACTCATCGAAGCAACCTGAATCCTGCCGGTTCAATCGCAGCCAGACAATCGCTTGCCGAGCCCAATGCACGCGCCCACTGATATGACTATCGCCGAATACGGCAAAACGGTGGATTCGTCTCGAACGCAAACTATTGGACCAGACGCCGGACGATCACCGACGCATTGGTACCGCCGAAACCGAAAGAGTTCGACAACGCGACGTTCACCTCGCGCTGCTTCGCCTTGTGCGGCACGAGATCGATCGCGGTCTCAACCGACGGGTTGTCCAGGTTAATGGTCGGCGGCACGACATTATCGCGAATCGCGAGGATCGCGAAGATCGCCTCGATCGCGCCGGCCGCGCCGAGCAGGTGGCCGGTCGACGATTTGGTCGAGGACATCGCCACCTTGGAGGCGGCATTGCCGAGCAGCCGCTCCACCGCACCGAGCTCGATCTCGTCGCCGAGCGGCGTCGAGGTGCCATGCGCGTTGATGTAGTCGAGATCGGACGCGGTCAGGCCGGCGCGCTTCAGCGCCGCCGACATGCTGCGGAAACCGCCATCGCCATCGGGCGACGGCGACGTGATGTGATAGGCGTCGCCCGACAGGCCGTAGCCGATCACCTCGGCATAGATCCTCGCGCCGCGGCGACGGGCATGCTCGAGCTCCTCCAGGACGAGGACGCCGGCGCCCTCGCCCATCACGAAACCGTCGCGGTCCTTGTCGTAGGGGCGCGAAGCCTTCTCGGGCGTCTCGTTGAAGCCGGTCGAGAGCGCACGCGCGGCATTGAAGCCGGCAATGCCGATGCGGCTGATCGGCGACTCCGCGCCGCCCGCAACCATCACGTCGGCATCGCCGAGCGCGATCAGGCGGGCGGCATCGCCAACCGCATGGGCACCGGTCGAGCAGGCCGTGACCACCGAATGGTTCGGGCCCTTCAGCCCATGGGCGATCGAGACGTAGCCGGAAGCGAGATTGATCAGGCGGCCAGGAATGAAGAACGGCGACACCCGGCGCGGGCCGCGCTCCTTCAGGAGGATCGCGGTGTCGGCAATGCCGTTGAGGCCGCCGATGCCCGAACCGATCATGGTGCCGGTGGCGCACTTATCCTCTTCGCTCTCGGGATGCCAGTTGGCATCGTCGAGCGCCTGGCCGGCCGCAGCCATGCCGAAGATGATGAAGTCGTCGACCTTGCGCTGGTCCTTCGGCTCCATCCATTTGTCGGGATTGAAGCTGTCGTTGCTGCCGTCGCCGCGCACGACGGTACAGGCGATCTTGGTCTGCAGATCGGAGACATCGAAGCTCTCGATCCTGCGCGCACCGCTTTCGCCGTTGAGGATGCGTTTCCAGGTCGGCTCGACGCCGCAGCCGAGTGGCGACACCATGCCGAGACCAGTGACGACAACCCGCCTCATATCCGAAAACTCCGCATCGAAAGATTCACGGCCAATAACAAGAAACCGGCTGGCCGCTGCGAAGCGGCCCGTCCGGTTTCAATGTTGTCCCCGCGAAAATGAAGAGCCTTAGCTCTTCGCGTTCTTCTCGAGAAACTTCGTGGCGTCGCCGACGGTGAGAATCGTCTCAGCGGCGTCGTCCGGAATCTCGCAACCGAATTCTTCTTCGAACGCCATCACCAGTTCGACGGTGTCCAGACTGTCGGCGCCGAGGTCATCGATGAAGCTCGCTGCGTCGACAACCTTCTCGGGTTCAACACCAAGGTGTTCGACCACGATCTTCTTAACCCGCTCGCCAATGTCACTCATTGCATAACCTCGTGTTGTTCCCTGTAGACCCGACCCCCCGGGACGATACGAGCCGTCGTGGTCGTTGACTGCCTTCGCTTACGAACTTTGATTTGGCCCCATCTTAACCGATGGAGGCCCGGCGAACGACGGCCAAGGCTCCGCATCGCCAATATACAGGGTTTCAAAAACCTGCAATGGCGTT
Organism: Bradyrhizobium sp. BLXBL-03; assembly: GCF_051853015.1. Classification (NCBI taxonomy): domain Bacteria; kingdom Pseudomonadati; phylum Pseudomonadota; class Alphaproteobacteria; order Hyphomicrobiales; family Nitrobacteraceae; genus Bradyrhizobium; species Bradyrhizobium sp. BLXBL-03. The sequence goes on from NZ_CP182470.1 coordinate 4,939,279, forward strand.
CTTTGCCCATCCGTTGAAGGTCCGGTTATCATACTTCAACTGCCTTGACTACACGCCTCAATTCGCTCCGGAAACGGCCGTTTGCCGCATCTGCACCAGCCATGTGGGCAGTGCGGAACGACGAGTCAGATCATGGCCATGCCGCCGTTGACGTGGATGGTCTGGCCGGTGACGTAGGCTGCTTCGTTCGAACTCAGGTAAACGGCGGCGGCTGCAATGTCCTCGGGCGTACCCAGGCGGGCAGCCGGAACCTTGGCCAGAATGGTCTCGCGCTGCTTGTCGTTGAGCGCATCGGTCATCGGCGTCTTGATGAAGCCGGGCGCGATGCAATTGGCGGTGACACCGCGCTTGGCGTATTCGGCGCCCAGCGTCTTGATCATGCCGATCAGGCCGGCCTTCGACGCAGTGTAGTTGCCCTGCCCCGGGTTACCGGTGACGCCGACGATCGACGTGATCGCAATGATGCGGCCGAAGCGCTTGCGCATCATCAATTTGGTCGCGGCACGCGCCAGGCGGAAGGTCGCGGTCAGGTTGACGTTGATGACCTCATCCCAATCCTCGTCACGCAGCTGAACGAACAGATTGTCACGCGTGATGCCGGCGTTGGCGATGAGAATGTCCACCTGGCCCATCGCAGCTTCCGCGGCCGGCACCAGCGCCTCGACCTCGTCGGCCTTGGAGAGATTGCAAGGCAGCACATGGGTGCGCTCGCCGAGCTTGCCCGCAAGCTCATCCAGCACCTCTTTTCGCGTTCCCGAAATCGCGACGGTCGCGCCCTGCGCATGCAGCGCCTGCGCGATCGCGCCGCCGATGCCTCCGGTCGCGCCAGTGACGAGCGCTTTTTTGCCAGTGAGGTCGAACATTGAGAAACTCCTCTAGCCCTGCTTCGCAGCGGCCAATGCGTCCTTGGCGGCGGCAATATCGTTGGGACCGCCGACTGCAACGCCGACGGCACCGTCCGCAATGCGCTTGACGAGGCCCGTCAGCACCTTGCCCGCGCCGATCTCGAAGAAGCGGGTGACGCCCTGCCCGGCCATATAGGCGACCGACTCGCGCCAGCGCACCGTGCCGGTCACCTGCTCGACCAGCCGGCGGCGAATCTCGTCGGGATCGGTGATGGCGCTCGCCAGCACGTTCGACACCAGCGGCGCGGCCGGCGCCTTGATCGTGACCTTGGACAGCGCCTCGGCCATCGCATCGGCGGCGGGCTGCATCAGCTGACAATGGAACGGTGCGGACACCGGCAGCAGCATCGCTCGCTTGGCGCCTTTGGTCTTGGCGATCTCGACGGCGCGGTCGACCGCGGCTTTGTCGCCGGAGACGACCACCTGGCCGCCGCCATTGTCATTGGCAGCCTGGCAGACCTGGCCCTGCGCCGCCTCCCTGGCGACCTCCATGGCGGCGTCATAGTCGAGGCCGAGCAGCGCCGCCATGGCGCCGGCGCCAACAGGCACGGCCTTTTGCATTGCGAGACCGCGGGTGCGAAGCAACCGCGCGGTATCAGAGATTGTCAGGCTGCCCGCCGCCGCCAGCGCCGAATATTCGCCGAGCGAGTGACCGGCGACGAAGGCGGCATCCCGTCCCACGGAAAATCCCGCCTCAGTCTCCAGCACGCGCAGGGTCGCCACCGACACCGCCATCAGGGCCGGCTGTGCGTTCTCGGTGAGCTGAAGGGTCTCGGCCGGGCCGTCCCAGATGGTCGCTGTCAGTTTCTCTCCAAGCGCGGCATCCACCTCGTCGAACACGGCGCGCGCCGCCGGATAGGCGTCGGCCAGGGCCTTGCCCATGCCAACCGCCTGGGAACCCTGCCCCGGAAATGTGAATGCTGCCGTCATCGGCGCGCTCCCTGGATCGCTCAACCCGTGTGCCACGAGAACCCGGCAGCCGATGACGTCCGGCCCGAGCCTTGGTTCCGGACCATGCTCCGAAAGGGGCCGTAGACACTGTCCGGGGCCGGAATGTCAAGCCAAGATAGGAACTTCCGCCGGCATTCAACGGGGGATGCGGCCGCTAGAACCCACCGTCGGTCTGGTTGGCATCTACCGCCGCCCCCGCCCGTGCGCGGCGTGCGCTGTTCACCAGCTGGCCGGGACGGTCATCACGATCGGGCTTGGCGGTCGCAAGCCGCAGCACCGCGGCGTAGTTCGGCTGCACTTCCATCCGAGCGGCGTGCCGGCTCTTGCTGAGAAGGCGATGGACCTTCGGCAGGTTGTAACAAGGGACGTAGAACAAGAGATGATGCTCGAGGTGATAGTTCACGTAATACGGCGCGATGAACAGACGCTCGAGAAAATTGGCGTGCGTGGTGCGGGTGTTGCGCAGGGGATCGCTGCTGTCGGGCACGACGGCGTGTTCTGCGATGTTGCGGATGCGGGTGATGACCATCATCCAGGTGAGCAACGGCACCAGCCATAGCAGCGGATAGGCCCACCACACGCCGGCTGCGGCGAGGCCAGCGAACATGGCGGCGTTGACGAGGCATTGCGGGCCGAGCTTCTCCCGGAAATGCGCGGCGCGCCGGCGCCACGGCCAATCCTTCGGCCCGAGCGCGTTGAGCAATTGCGCCTTGCGCTGCTGATAGCCGGTCTGTCCGGTGATGTCGCGGATGAACTTGCGGCGGTAGCTTAGTTTCGTGATCGGAAACGGCGCCGACAGCACCAGATCAGGATCATCCTTCTGCTGGGTGCGCGCGTGATGCTGTAAATGATAGCGGCGATAGCTGCGCGTCTCGGCAAACAGCGGATAGGCGCAGAGCCACTGGCTCAGCGCCAGATTGGTCGTCTCGTCCGCAGACAGACAACCATGCGCGCCGTCATGCATCAGGATCGCCAGACCTAGCTGTCGCGAGCCGATGACGGCGACGGCGAGAACGTAGGTGAGCGGATTGGGCCACCACGCGACCAGAGCGATCGCACCAATGATGAGCGCCCAGGCGTGGGCGATCATCGCGACGCCTTTCCACGTCACGCGCTGACGCACGTCGGCGAGTTGATCATCGGTCAGGAAATCGCGGGCACGCATGCGAAGCGCGGTCATCGCCTACCCCTCCTCATTCGAATTGCGCGGTGTGTCACGCTCGTCGACGAGACGCAGGCGCGCAGTATCACCGGTCGATTTCGCCTGCTCGCCGAGCACACGCAGCATCTCGGCGCAGAGCGCATCGGGCGAGCGGCCCATCGCGTAACCCTCCAGGATGACGCCGATGGCGACGGCCCAGAACCGCCGCGAGCTTTCATCGGGCGCACGCAGCGAACGCCAGCCGTGGCGCGCCACCTGGCCCGCATAGGCGCGCGCGCCTTCAGCATGCAGGCGCTCGATGGTGCGCTCGACCAGCGGCGCCAGATCCTGGCGTCGCCGCGTCAGCGTCAGCGCCTCGGCGAAGAAGGCGATCGAATCGCTCGCCGTCACGGTCTCGGCCAATGCGTGGGTGTACTCCCGCGGCGTGCGCGCCTTCAGCGCCGCCTGTTCGGTCGCGCGGGCCAGATACAGCAGATCGCGGCAGGCGCATTCGACGAACAGCGCCTCCTTGGTGCGAAAGTAATAAGTGATTTGGCTCGGGAACGCGTCCGCGGCGGCCGCGATGTCGGTGATCGCAGTGCCCGACAGCCCCCGCTCGCGAAACATCGGGCTCGCCGCATCCAGCAGCAGGGACCGCATCTTGCGCCCCGCCGAGCGCGTCGCCCGCGCCGCATGCTTGGGGTCGCCTGCCGCCTCGAGCGGCTCCTGGGCCGGCTTTTCCGCCATTGGGGTCCTCTCCCTGATTTATTTGTATGACATACAAACAAATAGGTCAAGCCCACCACTGTCTTGCCCCGCGCCGGCGGGGCATCCAGTACGCCGCGCCTCATCGGTTCAACAACAGCCGCCTCGGAGTACTGGATCGCCCGGTCCTAAGTGCACAACTGCGCAATGGCTGGGCGATGACACCGAGTGTGAGGCGAGCACGTTCGGGCCGCAACGGGACCAACCGGGGCCCAAAAACATGGCGTCAAACCTTGCAAAGCCGGCCAAAATCCGTATAACGCGCGCATCCGCAGACCCCGGCCGGGAGCTGAACGGACGGTCTCAGCAAATCCTCAGTGATTTTGGTGTGGCAGGGCCAGTCGGCCCGTCGTCCCGTGTTTCCGCCTTCTGAGCTTAATCCCAGAGTCCTTTCCGAAGGTCTCTTAAGGGCTTGACGCCGGGCAATGCGCCAACACGAGGAAAGGACTGATATGGCTCTCTATGAGCATGTTTTTCTCGCGCGCCAGGACGCGAGCACGCAGCAGGTCGAAGAGCTGACTGCGCAGATGACCGGCATCGTCGAAGGTCTCGGCGGCAAGGTCACCAAGACCGAGAATTGGGGCGTTCGCTCCCTCACCTACCGCATGAACAAGAACCGCAAGGCGCACTTCGTGCTGCTCAACATCGACGCGCCCTCCGCGGCGATCGCCGAGATCGAGCGCCAGGAGCGCATCAGCGAGGACGTGATCCGCTATCTCAGCGTCCGCGTCGAGGAGCTCGAGGAAGGCCCGTCCGCGATGATGCGCAAGGCCGACCGGGATCGCGAGCGCGACGATCGTGGCGGCGGCTTCCGCGGCGAGCGTGAAGGCGGCTTCCGTGGCGACCGCGAAGGCGGTTTCCGCGGTGGTGATCGCGACGGTGGCTTCCGCGGCGATCGCGGCCCGCGCCGCCCGCGCGACGAAGCTGAAACGACGGATGGGGAGTAAGAACAATGGCTGAAGCTGGTGCACGCCGCCCGTTTTTCCGTCGCCGCAAGAGCTGCCCTTTCACGGGAGCCAATGCGCCGAAGATCGACTACAAGGACTCCAAGCTGTTGATGCGTTACGTCTCCGAGCGCGGCAAGATCGTGCCGAGCCGCATCACCGCAGTGTCCGCGAAGAAGCAGCGTGAGCTCGCCCGCGCCATCAAGCGTGCGCGCTTCCTGGGCCTGTTGCCCTACGTCATTCGCTAAGACGAATTCGGCCGGCGGCGATTGTACCGCCGGCCGTACTCCTTGAATTTCATAAGGCTTCCGGGTCGTCTGGTCGCCGATGGTTGGGGCAAAGCGCCTCTAACCGCTCGAAGGGAGCGGGACAGCTGATGATGGTATTTGGACTGATAGCCCTGATCGCCGGCGCTGCGTCGGCCCTGATGTTCGCCTCGATCGTGTCGGGCGCGCTGATTTCGCTTGTCCTGTTCTATCTCGCACCGTTGCCGCTGATGGTCGCCGCGATCGGCTGGGGGCCGCTCTATGCGAGCTTCGGGGGTATCGCCGCGGCGGTCGGCCTCGGCGCGATCTTCGGCCTGCCCTATTGCATTGCCTTTGCCGTCACCATCGCCCTGCCGGCCTGGTGGCTTGGCCATCTTGTCCTGCTCGGCCGGCACGTTGCGGGCGTGACACCTGCCGTGGACGTCGCTGCGCCCGCCGAACCTGAAATCGAATGGTACCCGGTCGGCCGCATCCTGTTGTGGATCGCGGGCTTCGCAGTCCTGACCACGCTCGCGGCCCTGCTCACGCTCGGCACCGACGCCGATACCATCACCGCTACGCTGCACCGCGGCTTGATGCGCATCCTCCGCGCCACCGATCCGCAGGCCACTGGTGAGGCCGACCAGTTCATCGATGCGCTGGTCCGGATCGCGCCGGCTGCCGCCGCCATCGTCTCGATGATGACGCTCACGCTCAACCTTTGGCTCAGCGCCAAAGTGACGGCGACATCGGGCCGGCTGCGCCGTCCCTGGCCCGATCTGAAGACGGCCGAATTGCCGGCGATGACGCTCGCGGTGCTCTGCATCGCGCTTGCCTTCTGCTTCACTGGCGGCCTGCTCGCGATCGTCGCGCAGATCACCACGGCGGCATTGATGATGGCTTACGCGCTGACCGGCTTCGCCGTGCTGCATACGCTGACACTCGCGCTGAAGAGCCGCACCTTCTGGCTCGGTTCAACCTATGCCGTTGTCGTCGTGTTCGGCTGGCCTGTCATCGCGATGGTGATCCTTGGGCTTGCGGATGCCGTGTTCGGCTTCCGCGAGCGCTTTCTGCGTAACCGGCAGCCGCCGCCATTGCCGATATCTTGAGTTCAACCCGAAACTGAAAACCAGAGCACTTCAAAGGAGAACGAATATGGAAGTCATTTTGCTGGAACGCGTGAGCAAGCTCGGCCAGATGGGCGAAGTCGTGAAGGTTCGCGACGGCTATGCCCGCAACTTCCTGCTCAAGCGCGGCAAGGCGCTGCGCGCCACCGCCGACAACCGCGCCAAGTACGACGGCATGAAGGCCGAGCTCGAGGCTCGCAACCTTGCCTCGAAGGGCGAGGCGGCCAAGGTCGCCGAGAAGATCGAGGGCAAGAACATCATCGTGATCCGCCAGGCCTCGGAAGCCGGCCAGCTGTTCGGCTCGGTCAACGTGCGTGACATCGTCGTCGCCTTCGAAGCCGACGGCATCTCGCTGGCCCGCCCGCAGATCCAGCTCGACGCGCCGATCAAGACCATCGGCAAGCGCTCGATCACCGTCGCCGTCCACCCCGAGGTCGAGGTCGAGATCACGGTCACCGTCGCGCGCAGCCAGGACGAGGCCGAGCGCATCAACCGCGGCGAGGACATCTCCACCCGCAACGAGGACCGCGACGCCGCCGCCGAGGCGATCGCCGCTGCCGGCGAGTTCTTCGATCCGGAAGCCCAGCACGACGACGTCGCGCCGGCTCCGGCCGCGGAAGAGAAGTAAGCCTGCTCGTCATTCCGGGGCGGTCCGCAGGACCAGACCCGGAATCTCGAGATTCCGGGTTCTCGCTTCGCGAGCCCCGGAATGACGAACACCATGAAAAGCCCGGTCGCCTCAGGCGGCCGGGCTTTTTGTTCTTACAGTGAGGTTGTCGCCGCGCATCGCAATCGAGATGGGTGCCGTTGCGGTCCTGCTTAGCGCGAGATCGGCGGCGTCGGCGGGCCGGACGACTCGGCCGGTGCTGGCGATGGAGCCGCGGCAGGCGCCACCGGCGCCGGCTCGACCGGCTTGGCCGCCGGCTCGGCGCTGGGGGCGGGTTCGGCCGGTTTGGAGGCGGCCGCTTCCGCGGGCTTGGGCGCAGCCGGTTCGGCCGGCTTGGCGGCCGCCGGCGGAGCCGGCGTCACCTGCGGCACCGGATCGGGACGCAACGCCGGCGTCTCGCTGGCGCTCGGCTCGACCTTGGCGCTCTCAGGCCTGGTCTCTGCCGGCTTCTCGGCGGGCTTGCCGCTGTCGGGCTTGGACTCGGTATCGACCTTGGCGCTCTCGCTCTTTGGCTCGGTCTTCGGTTCAGTTTTGGGTTCGGTCTTGGCATCGACCTTCGGCGCGGCGGCGTCTTCCGTCTCCGGCTTGGCGCGCTTGCTCATGCGCTTGCCCTTGCGGCCCTCCCGCGGTTGTTCGGCGGCGGCCTCGGGCTTCGCGCCTTCCTTGGTGCCTTCCTTGGCACCTTCCTCGCTCGGCCGCGCCGCGCGCTTCTGGCGGCCCTCAGGCGCCGGGGTAGAAGCGCCCTCGCCTTCCGGCTTGGCGGCTTCCTGACGCTGCCGTCGGCCCTGATGCTCAGGCGACTGTCCAGGGGGCGTGTTGGCGTCCTTCTCCTTCGAGGCGTCCTTCCTGTCCTTGCCGCCGTCCTTGGATTGATAGCGGGCGTCGGTGGCACCGTTGGAGACGAGGTAGGAGGCCAGCACGCCGGCCATGTCGGGGCTGGTGGTGTAGTGTTGACGCAGGAAGCCCGGCAGCGAGCCCGGCGCCACCGTCTTCAACAGCCCCCGCGGGCTCTTGTGGCAGGCATTGCAAGTCTGCGCGAAGATCTGGGATGGGGCCTTGCCGGCCTCGAGGTTCGTCGCCTGCGCCAGAACGGCATCGGAGGCGCCGAAGCCAATCAGAAACAGCACCGTGGCGAGGCTGAGCGCTCGGCTCGACATTCCCATCATCTCCATTGAAATCCGACAGATACGGCCGGCCCCCGGCGCGGCGGCGGTCACCTTTTAGCCGATTGCGCTGCGAATGGAAGCAGGCTGCGGCGCAAGGTTGGGGTTAAGCGCCTTAGGAATATCTGCCGTGAACATGACGCAATGGCGGGACCCAAACGCCCTCCCCAGATTTAGATGCAAACGCATAGGAACCCGAGCGGGACCTGAGCGTCAGAATTGAAAGGCCGGGTTAGTCGCATCTCTTGTCCGCTCGAGAGGAAGGTGTGGATGGACCGCTTGTTGCGTAGCTTCCTGTCGCAATTCATTCGCCGGGGGTCGCTGACGGTGACCACGGCAAATGGATCGAAATTCACGGTCGGCGACGGCACGGGCGATCCGATTGCCGTGCGCTTCGTGACATCAGACGCAGAGCGAAAGATCCTCATCAATCCCGAACTCGGGCTTGGCGAGGCCTATATGAACGGGGAATTCCTCGTCGAGCGCGGCAACATCGCCGATGTCCTCGCCATCCTGCTCGATCAACCCGAACTGTTGCCTCACTGGGCAAAACCCTGGTGGCACCTGCGCTATCTCGTCCGACATATCAGACAGTTCAATGCGCGGGCGCGCTCGCGCCGCAATGTCGCGCATCATTACGATCTCGACGCGCGGCTTTATTCGCTCTTCCTCGACGCCGACAAGCAATATAGCTGCGCCTATTTCGAGACACCGGACGCCACGCTCGACGACGCGCAGCTCGCCAAGAAGCGGCATGTCAGCGCAAAGCTGCTGGTCAAGCCCGGCCAGCGCGTGCTCGACATCGGATCGGGCTGGGGCGGGCTCGGCCTCTATCTGGCCGAGATCGCAGGCGCCGAGGTGACGGGCGTGACGCTGTCGACGGAGCAGTTGCAGATTGCCAATACGCGCGCCGCCGAGAAGGGTCTGACGCATCAGGCGCGCTTCCTGCTTCAGGACTATCGCGACGTCCCGGGACCATTCGACCGCATCGTGTCGGTCGGCATGTTCGAGCATGTCGGGGCGAGGTTCTACGACACTTATTTCCAGCGCTGCGCCGAGCTGCTCAGCGATGACGGCGTCATGTTGCTGCATTCGATCGGCCGCTCGCAGGGACCGGATTCGACCAATCCCTGGATTGCCAAATACATCTTCCCCGGCGGCTACATCCCCTCACTCTCGGAGGTGCTGCCCGCGATCGAGAACGCCGGGCTATTGGTCTGCGACATCGAGATCCTGCGGCTGCACTACGCCGAGACGCTGAAGGCCTGGCGGGAGCGCTTCATGGCGCGGCGCGAGGAAGCCGTGCAGCTATACGACGAGCGCTTCGCGCTGATGTGGGAATTTTATCTCGCAGCCAGCGAGATGACCTTTCGCAAGCAGGGCATGATGAACTTCCAGATCCAGCTGACCAAGCACCAGGGCGTGGTGCCGATGACCCGCGACTATATCGCCCACGAGGAAGCCCGGCTGCGCGCCCTCGAGGGCGGCGCCAAGCCGAAGTTGAGGCTCGCTGGTGAATAGGTTCTAGTGACGCAGGGTCGAGATCTGGGAGGCGCGGTAAGAGGCTGCCAACGCCAATTGCGCCCTCAGCTCGACGATGATCTCGGGTGCGACCGGCTGGCGCCGGATCTCCGGCCGCTCGGCGTGCTGCATGGCGGCGATCAGCCCGGTCAGCCACAGCCGGCTGCCTGTCTCGCTTCGCCAATCCTGGTGCTGCCGTTCTGGCGGCATCGCTTGCCTCGTTTCCCGTGAGGGGTTCGGGATAATCCCCGGCCCACCCGCCTGTTCCCTGCCTACCCCCGAAAGAATCCGGAGAGATGTGATCTGCTTCACATTCCCGAGGTCGGAGCTGGCCTAGACCGTCACCATGAGAAAGCAGACCCAAACCTCATTCGACGTCCAGCACGATCTCCGCACCGACTACGCCCTGATCGCGACCGGCGTCGGCGCGGCCCTGGTGGCGCTGGTTTATCTCCTGCTGGTCTGATCCCGCGCCGGAAAGCGCCCGCGCACCGCTTCGCGCGCTTTCAAATAGGTCTGCACCTCAATTCATTAGGTTCACCCTATCCGGATTTTTCCGTGGCGTGGTGGCGGCCGCTTCCGGTCCGGCCTTGAGTTCCGTGAAAATCCGTCAAGCGCGGCGAATGAAGAGGCCGCCAATCATCCACCGCTTTTAAGATCAGTTGATAGTGACGAAGTTTTAGCTTCCGCTTTGGCCTGGAGCGGCGCTTTATCCCGGCCCCGCATCCGCCGCAGAAACTTGCTATCGCTCGACCATGGCCCTGACTGATTCGAACGTCCTCAAACTTGCGCCCGAGCCCGGAACGCCAGCCTATCGGAGCGCGCCGCACAATATCGAGGCGGAACAGAGCCTTCTGGGCGCGATCCTGGTCAACAACGACGCCTTCTACCGGGTCTCCGACTTCCTGGAGGCGAAGCATTTCTTCGAGCCGTTGCACCAGACCATTTTCGAGACCGCCGGCAGCCTGATTCGGATGGGTAAGATCGCCACGCCCGTCACGCTGAAGACGTTCCTGCCCGCGGACACCGACGTCGGCGGCATGACCATCGGCCAATATCTGGCGCGGCTTGCGGCCGAAGCGACCACGATCATCAACGCCCAGGATTATGGGCGCACGGTCTACGACCTTTCCTTGCGCCGCGACCTGATCGGCATCGGCGAGGACATGGTCAATGTCGCCTATGACGCCCCGGTCGACTTCCAGCCGCGAGCCCAGATCGAGGACGCCGAGCGAAAGCTCTACGAGCTTGCCGAGTCCGGCCGCTACGACGGCGGCTTCCAGAAATTCTCGCAGGCGCTCGCGGTCGCGGTCGACCTCGCGGCCAAGGCGTTCCAGCGCGACGGAAAGCTGTCCGGCATCTCGACGGGCATGCGCGACCTCGACACCAAGATGGGCGGATTGCAGCAGTCCGACCTCATCATCGTCGCGGGCCGTCCCGGCATGGGCAAGACCTCGCTGGCGACCAACATCGCCTACAACGTCGCCAAGGCCTACGTTCCGGAGCTCCAGGCCGACGGCACCACCAAGGCCGCCAATGGCGGCGTCATCGGATTCTTCTCCTGCGAAATGTCGGCCGACCAGCTCGCCACGCGTATCGTGGCCGAGCGCACCGGCGTTCCCTCCTCCCATATCCGCCGCGGCGGCATCTCGGAAGCCGATTTCGAGAAGATCCGGGAGGTCTCGATCGAGCTGCAATCGCTGCCGTTCTATGTCGACGCGACCGGTGGCCTGTCGATCGCGCAGCTGATGGCGCGCGCGCGCCGGCTGAAGCGGCAGAAGGGCCTCGACCTGCTCGTGATCGACTACATCCAGCTGCTGTCAGGCTCGAGCAAGCGCGCCAGCGACAGCCGCGTGCAGGAAATCACGGAGATCACGACCAGCCTGAAGGCGCTCGCCAAGGAACTCAATGTTCCCGTCATCGCGCTGTCCCAGCTCTCACGCCAGGTCGAATCCCGCGACGACAAACGGCCGCAGCTCTCGGACTTGCGTGAATCCGGATCGATCGAGCAGGACGCCGACGTCGTCCTGTTCGTGTACCGCGAGGAATATTACCTCGCGATGAAGGAGCCCCGCCCGGGCACGCCGGAACACGAGAAGTGGCAGCTCGACATGAGCCTTGCGCACGGAAAAGCCGAGGTCATCATCGGCAAGCAGCGCCACGGCCCGACCGGCACCGTCGATTTGGCGTTCGAAGCTTCGGTCACGAGGTTCGGCGATCTTGCACCGGACAGTCAGGTGCCGGCTCGCGGCGGCGACGACTACTGAGTTCCTTGAACCGGCAGAGTTCCTTGAACAGTATCTGCCTCTTCGCGTAAAACGACGCCATGACAATGGTGTCCGACCCGAACATGATCCCGCAATCCGGCCTTCTCTCCGCGGAGGCCAATCAGGCTGCCGCGCTCGCTGCCTATGGCGGCGTGCTCACCATCGACCTCGACGCCATCATCGCCAACTGGCGCAAGCTCGAGAAGACGGCGGTACCGGCCGAGTGCTCCGCGGTGATCAAGGCCGACGCCTATGGCTGCGGCACCGCGCAGGTGGCGCAGGCGCTCAACAAGGCCGGCTGCAAGACCTTCTTCGTCGCCACCATCGAGGAGGCCCGCACGGCGCGCGCAGCGGTGCCCGACGCCACCATCTACGTGCTCGGCGGCTATTTCCAGAACACCGGCGAGCACTACGCCAAGATCAACTGCCGTCCCGTCATCGGCGACCTCAACGAGCTCGCCGAATGGGACGTGTTCTGCCGCCGCACCGGCTGGTCCGGCGGCGCCGCCATCCATATCGACACCGGCATGAACCGGCTCGGGCTGACGCTGTCGGAGGCGCAGGCCATCATCCCCCGCATCAATGCCGGCGATCACGGCATCACGCTGGTGATGAGCCATCTGGTGTCGGCCGAGCAGCTCAACAATACGATCAACGCAAAACAGCTCGCGGCCTTCCGCGCCATCGCCAGCGAATTCTCCGGCGTGCCGGCGGCGCTCGCCAATTCCTCCGGCATCTTCCTCGGCGCGCCGTTCCAGTTCGACCTGGTGCGGCCGGGCGCCGCGCTCTACGGCGTCAATCCGACACCGGAGGCCGACAATCCGATGCAGCCGGTCGTCGACCTCAAGGCGCGCATCGTGCAGACCCGCTCGATCGAGCGCGGTGAGACCGTCGGCTATGGCGGCACCTGGTCGGCACGGCGGCCGACGAAACTCGCGATCATCGCGGTGGGCTATGCCGACGGCTATTTCCGCGCCGCCAGCTCCAATGACGGCACGCGCGGCGCGGAGGTGATCGTCGCCGGCAAGCGCTGCCCGGTCGCGGGGCGCATCTCGATGGACCTGATCGCGATCGACATCACCGATCTGCCGCCGAACGCAGCGCGCCGCGGCCATATGGTGACGCTGATCGGAGAGGGCATCACCGTCGACGAGCTCGCCCATCATTTCGGCACGATCGGCTATGAGGTGCTGACCAGCCTCGGACGCCGCTACGCCCGCGTCTACAAGGGCGGCAATGTGGTCGAGCCGCTGGTGAAGCCGGAGCCCGCGAAGGCGGCCGAGCAGCCGCCCTCCCCACCGCCGCTTGAGCAGCCGGCAAGCCCGCCGCCACTGCCGAGCTGAGGCGTCAGCCGCTTACTTCTTCTTCCTGCTGTCCAGTGCGGCCTTGCAAGTCGTGCTGAGCTGATCGCGCTTGCCATTGAGGCAGGCCACGATGCCGCCGCCGGGCGCGATGCCGGCGCAGAATTTGTCGTAGTCCGCCTTGCATGCGCCGCGCGTATCGGCCGATTGTGCCGAAGTGGCGCCGGAGAGTGCGACGACGAATGCGATGGCGGCAAAGCTCAACTTGGACATTGTATCTCCGGTGACGGAATTCAGGAGCCGGTAGCTCTACATGAAGATTGCGACATTCAACATCAACAACATCAATCGCCGCCTGCCCAATCTGCTCGCATGGATGCGCGCGGCAAAGCCCGATGTCGTCGCGCTTCAGGAATTGAAGGCAAGTGATGGCGAATTTCCGGCGGAAGCGATCGAAAAAGCCGGCTACGGCGCAGTTTGGCGTGGACAAAAGACCTGGAACGGCGTCGCGATCCTCGCCCGCAACACCGAGCCCGTGCTGACGCGCGACCGCCTGCCGGGACGGCCTGATGATCACGAGGCGCGCTACATCGAGGCTGCCGTGCGCGGCATCATCGTCACCAGCATCTACCTGCCGAACGGCAATCCGCAGCCCGGCCCGAAATTCGACTACAAGCTCGACTGGTTCGCGCGGCTGAGGCGCCACGCCAAGACCTTCCTCAAGCAGGATCTGCCCGTGGTGCTCGCCGGCGACTACAATGTCGCGCCCACCGAGATCGACATCTATCCGACGCGCTCATGGGACAAGGATGCGCTGGTCCAGCCGGAGAGCCGCGCGGCCTTCGCCTCGCTGGTCGAACAGGGCTGGTGCGATGCAATCCGCGAGCTGTATGGGGAGGAGCGCATCTACAGCTTCTGGGACTACAAGCGGAACCGCTGGCCGCGCGATGCGGGCCTGCGGCTCGATCATCTGCTGCTGAGCCCTGCCCTCGTCCCACGCCTGGCCAAGGCCGGCGTCGACAAGAAGGTTCGCGGCGAAGAAGGTGCGAGCGATCACGCGCCGGCGTGGGTGGTGCTGAAATAAGCGAGGTGACGCGAACAGCGGTGGATTACGCTACGCTAACCCACCCTACTAAGTCACCGCCCGTAATACTCCTGCACCGTGTCCCACGCCGCCGTCTGCAGCAGCTGCACAGTCTCCGGATCGATCCCCATCGTGTAGGAATTCCCAACCGGCGAACGTCCCGTCAGCGCGGCGAGCGTGACGCAGGCGGCGAGATAGGTGCCGGCCGGGCTCGGATGCCGCCGGTCCGGCGCATAGAGGTTGAGCTCCGGCTGCAGCTTGCGCACGCGCGCGAAAGCGAGGCCCGCAGGAATGACCAGCGCATCATTGGCATTGCCGGCGATGGTATAGGCCTCGGCCAGCCCGTCCGTCATCTCGGGCTTGTCGAGATAGGCCCAGGACATGAACAGCACGGGCCGCATGCCATGGGCGCGGACGATCTCGCTGTCCTTCTTGACGAAGGTGGTGAAGGCGTCCTTCAGCTGCGGATGGATCGGGCACTGGCTGCAATCCATCATCACGACCGTGTCGTACTGCTTGCCAGGCTTGTTGAAGACGACATTGTTGTCGTCGTCGAAGGAATAGGCGCCGAGGCCTCCCGGCCGCAGCAGATTGTCCATGTCGTGCCAATCGAGGCCGGAGCCGCCGATCGTGACCATGGTGTTGCGATAGGCCATCTTGTCGGTATCGATGGCCCGCTCCATGAGGGAGAGGCGCCCCGGCATACCGTTGTTGTAATAGAAAAAGCTGTTGCCGACGAACAGCGTGGCCTTGGGAAAGTTCGGCCCGATCGTCGTGACCTTCGGCTTGGTCTGCGCTTGCGCATTGAAGCCGGCCGCAACGGCCAGACACATTGCGACCATCACTTGCGCAAAAAGGCGCATCATCGACTCCTCCCTTTACTATCGGCCCGGAATCAAATCAGCTTTCCCAGCCGGCCTCAAGGGGATGCGCATGCAGGCAGATATGCGTGCTGCGCGCCACCCAACAAAGTCATGAAAACAACCCCATGCACAGTAGGCGGCTCGGCTGAATCCAAGCCCTACTGTTATTCCGAAATTACGTTTGACTTGTCGGGCAAAACACTGGCAGAATGCCATCATGGACGAACTCCCGTGCGCTGCGAGCAGCGTGCCCCGATCGGGAATCCGTCGATGTCCCGGTTCCCGGAGCCCGCCCCGTGGCCTTCCTCTTTGTCCTCTGTGTCGGCCTGATCGCAGGCACCATTTCCGGCATCGTCGGCACGGGCTCGTCGATCATGCTGATGCCGGTGCTGGTCTATGCCTACGGGCCGAAGGAGGCCGTGCCGATCATGGCGGTTGCTTCCGTGATGGCGAACTTTTCGCGGATTCTGGCGTGGTGGCGCGAGGTCGATTGGCGGGCCTGCATGGCCTATTCGGTCACGGGCATTCCGGCCGCGATGCTGGGCGCGCGGACGCTGCTCGCCCTGCCCTCGCACGCCGTCGACCTCGCCATCGGCATCTTCCTGATCGCGATGGTTCCGGTGCGGCACTGGCTGGCACGGCACGACCTCAAGGCCAATCTCTGGCACCTCTGCGTCGGCGGCGCGATCATCGGCTATCTCACAGGCATCGTGGTCTCGACCGGTCCGCTCAGCGTGCCCCTGTTCCTGTTCTACGGTCTCTCCAAAGGCGCATTTCTCGCGACCGAAGCCGCCGCCTCGCTCGGGCTCTATTTCGCCAAATCGGTCACGTTCGAGCGCTTCGGCGCGTTGACGCAGGAGGTCTTCATCAAGGGCCTGATCGCAGGTTCCTCGCTGATGGCAGGCGCCTTCGTCGCCAAGCGCTTCGTGCTGCACCTCAAGCCGGAAATGTTTCGCCTGGTGATGGATGCGATCATGATCGCAGCCGGGCTTTCGATGCTCTGGAATGCGACGCGGCCGTAGCGCTCAAACCGCGAACTCGGGCGCGATCGGCGGGCTGTCGACCAGCACGCGACCTTCGACGCCGCGTTCTGCAAGCTGGCGCAGCACCGCATCGAGCGGCTGCGGCTTGTGGAACAGGAAGCCCTGGCCGAGCCTCACGCCCATCTCGCGCATGGCCTGCACCTGCTCGGCCCGCTCGATGCCTTCCGCAACCAAGGTGAGCCCCAGCGTGCCCGCGAGCGAGGCGATGACGCCGACGATGGCCTTGTCCTCGGCGCTTGCAGGGATTCCGTGGATGAACGCCTTGTCGATCTTGACCTTGTCGAGCGGAAAGCGCCTGAGATGCGCAAGCGAGCTGTAGCCCGTGCCGAAATCGTCGAGTGCGATGGTGGCGCCGAGGCGCCGCAGCCGGCGCAACGTGTCGGATGCGCTGGCAATGTTGTTGATCAGCGACCCCTCGGTGATCTCGAGCTCGAGCGACGAGGGCGTGACACCGAACCGCTCGCAAGTCTCGCGCAAGCAGGCGGCGAGCGAATGGTCGGCAAGCTCGGACGGCGGCAAATTGATCGCGATCCGTATCTGCGGCGTGCCGGCAGCCGCAAGGCGTTGCAGCGCACGGCAGGCGTCGGTCAGCACGTAGCGCGTCAGACGGGCATTGTTGCCGCTGCGCTCGATCAGCGGCAGGAATTCACCGGGGTTGATCACGCCGTGCTCCCGGTGACGCCAGCGAATGAGCGCCTCCAGGCCGATGACGTCCTGGGTCTCGAGGTCGACCTGGCTCTGATACCAGACCTCGAACTGTCCCTCGGAGAAGCCGGAGGGAATGGCAAGCTCCAGCTCCCTGCGGCGGCGATAATCGTGTTGAAGCGCTTCATCCAGCACCGCGACAGTGCCGGGCGCCTTGCTCTTGGCGTGGTAGAGCGCGATGTCGGCGAGCGCCGGCAAGTGCGACAATTCGGGATCGCCGGCATGGCGCACGGCCAAGCCGATGCTGGCGCGCGGCACGACCTGCTTGTCATGCAGCATGATCGGCGCGGAGATCGCCTCCAGCAATTGCCGCGCGAAAGCCTGTGCGGCCGCCTCGTTGCTGACTTCAGGGCGAATGACCACGAACTCGTCGCCGCCGAGCCGCGCCACCCAATCCTCCAGCTCGACCGTGCCACGAAGCCGCTCGGAGATATGGATCAGGAACTTGTCGCCGGCATCGTGACCAAAGGTGTCGTTGATGCCCTTGAAGTCGTCGAGATCGATGAAGCTGAAAGCGATCAGCGCGTCCGGCGAGCCGGCATCCCTGCTCAAGGTCGCCAGACGCTCGGATAGCGAGCGACGGTTGGGCAGCCCCGTGAGCGGATCGTGATCGGCCATATGGCCGAGCCGGTCGAGCGCGCTGGATGTCGTGTGCTGCATCGCGTTGAAGGCAATCGCGAGCTGGCCGAATTCGTTGGATGATTTGACGTCGGCCGGATAAGCGCGGCCGTCCTGCTTGCTGCGCTGGATCGCCGACATCATCGCAGCCAGAGGCTTGCCGATGAAGATGTTGGCGGAGATCCGCATCGCGATCACGGTCGCAAGCGTTCCGAGCAGTCCGACGACGAGAAGCAGCCCCAGCCTGCTGCCGGCGCCCATATAGAGGCTCGCGTAGGAATAGGCGATCGCGATGCGACCGGCCTGAACGGCCATGTTGCCGTTGCTGTAGTTGATCGGCCGCGAGACTTCCGTGAGCGCCTGTACCACGGGCCGCGCCACCACACGGGCGACCACGACGCCGGTGTCATCGTAGACCGCGGCAGCGGCGATGGTCTCGTCGTGCATGATCTCGTTGAGCACGCCCGTGACCTGGTCGTAGCGCATCTTCCACAGCGGCTCGGCGATCAGCTCGGCGCGGCTCTCGGCGACGCGGGCAATGCGGGCATCGAGTTGCCTGATCTGCACCCAGAAGCTCGAGACCTCGACGCCGGCCGAAGCGAGCAGCTGCACCAGCAGCAGCACGGGCACGGTCGCCCAGATCATCGCGCGAACGACCGAGCGCGATGGTGCGGGCTTGTTCGAACCGTTCATCCGGTCAGCGTCCCGCATCATTCACCGGCGCCGCTGGCGGCGATATCGAGGAGATCAGAGCCTCCACGGAGAAATCGTATTGGCCGCAACGTCCTGCCTTGGCCCTGAACTGCGCAAAGTCAATCTGGTCGAAGGCGCGCGTGGCGATCAGCGTCGCGACGGAGGTGAGATTGTCGCGCGTGATCGCCGACGTCTTGACCTCGACATGCGGCGAATTGGCCGCGAAATCGCAACCGTCGGCAAAGTCGCGCAGCAGCACGATCGACCAGCCGCCAAGCAGGAAGTGGCCGCCATCGGTCAGCAGCAGGCGGCCAGCCTTGATTTGGCGCAGCGCGTCCTCCGACCAGTTGAGGCCGACCACCTGAATTTGTTCGCCCGGCGTAATGCCGGCGGCCGCGACCGCCTTAAGCGCGCCCAGCGCCATCGGGTCGTTGCCTGCCCAGATCCCTGCTGGACGAATGCCCTTGCGCTGCGCCCAGCCGAGATAATTCGCAGCGGCCTGCTCCGCCTCCGACTGCGTCCAGTTGGCGAACAGCATCCGATCCAGCACCACGTCGGGCGCGGCCGCGACCGCGAGCTGCAGGCCAGCATTGCGGGCGATCGACGCCGGCGTGATTTCGTCGCCGCCGATCGCGAGCAGATGGATCTTGCCGTCGGGGCTCTGCCATTTTTCGTTGCGGGCCGCGCCGATCAGTGCGTTGGCCATCCGCGCGCCCGCGGTCGTCAGATCGGTCGTGATATCGCCGAGCCAATTCTTGAGAATCTGGCGCGGCGGTCCAAGACGTTTCGCATCCTCGCCGATCAACGAGTTCGACAGCAACAGCGTCTTGATGCCCGCGGCTTCGGCGGCCTCCAGGATCGGAACGGCGGCAGACTCTTCGTTCGAGAGAATGAGGAAGTCGGGCTTATCGGCGCGCGCGACCACGCCGAGGCCGAGCTCCTGCATGGTGCGGTAATTGCGCTCGCTGGTCAGCACCTCGACCTTGGCGTTAAGCTTGCGGCCGGCGGCCTGCATGGTCTGCGCGACCATGTCCCAATAGATCTCGCCGATCTTGCCGGGGCTTACGAAGACGATGTTGAGCGGTGTGGCATCGGCCGCAACAGCGTAGCCGCCGGGCGCAAGAACACCGCAGGCGATGCTCATAGCGAGCCATATACGCAAGATTATCGTCATTCGTTCCGCCACCCCGTCTTGGTTCCGACGCTGGACCCGCGTCCGCTAACATTTGGCAAAGTCCGGCGTGACGCGTCGGTGTAGAGCTAACAAAGGGTGTATCGGCTGCGCGGAATTCGGCTCAAGCGCGATGGGATTGGGTTGAATCGTCATCACGCTTTAGCTCTTTGTTTGAGCATGAGCTCCGCGCAAACGCGTTTCCGCTGATGTCGCGAGGGAAAACCGCTTCACACTTTTCCGGATCATGCTCTATTGGAAGCGCTCACGGACGCCCGCGCTACCCACCGTTCCGTGCTATCAGCGCATTGGTAACCTCCGACTCACCATACCCATGGCCAAGAACACGCTTTCCTTCGTCTGCCAGAACTGCGGCGCGGCCTATAACCGCTGGCAGGGCAAGTGCGAGTCCTGCGGCGAGTGGAATACGCTGGCCGAGGAAGATACCAGCGGCAGCGTGCCGGTCTCGATCCGTTCCAAGCGCAAGGGCCGGACCTTTGCGCTGGAGAGCCTGGCCGGCAAAAGCCCGGACGCGCCGCGCATGTCGTCGGGCATGACAGAACTCGACCGCGTCACCGGCGGCGGCTTCGTCCGCGGCTCGGTGCTGCTGGTCGGCGGCGATCCCGGCATCGGCAAATCGACGCTGCTGACGCAGGCGACCAGCATGATGGCGCGCGCCGGCCACCGCATCGTCTACATCTCCGGCGAGGAAGCCATCGCCCAGGTGCGGCTGCGCGCCGAGCGGCTCGGTCTGTCGGATGCGCCGGTGCAGCTTGCGGCCGAGACCTCGGTGGAAGATATCGTCTCGACATTGTCCGAAGGCACGGTGCCGCGGCTGATCGTGATCGACTCGATCCAGACCATGTGGACCGACACGGTGGAATCCGCCCCCGGCACGGTCACGCAGGTGCGCGCGTCGGCGCAGGCGCTCATTCGCTTTGCCAAGAAAACGGGCGCTGCCATCATCCTGGTCGGCCATGTCACCAAGGACGGCCAGATCGCCGGCCCCCGCGTGGTCGAGCACATGGTCGATGCCGTGATGTCGTTCGAGGGCGAAGGTTCGCAGCAATTCCGCATCCTGCGCGCCGTCAAGAACCGCTTCGGCCCGACCGACGAGATCGGCGTGTTCGAGATGACGGGCCTTGGCCTGCGCGAGGTCACCAACCCCTCCGAGCTGTTCCTGTCCGAGCGCGATCTCGGCACGCCCGGCACCGCAGTCTTTGCGGGCATCGAGGGCACGCGGCCCGTCCTGGTCGAATTGCAGGCACTGGTCGCGCCGACCTCGCTCGGTACCCCACGCCGTGCCGTGGTCGGCTGGGACCAGAGCCGGCTCTCGATGGTGCTGGCGGTGCTGGAGGCCCATTGCGGGGTCAAGCTGTCCGGCCACGACGTCTATCTGAACGTCGCGGGCGGCCTGCGCATTCACGAGCCGGCAGCCGATATGGCCGCCGCGGCGGCGCTGGTGTCGTCGCTGGTTAATGCGCAGCTACCCACCGATGCCGTTTATTTCGGCGAGATTTCGCTCTCCGGCGTGATCCGCCCGGTGGCGCAGACCCCTGCCAGGCTCAAGGAAGCGGCCAAGCTCGGCTTCAAGCGCGCGGTGCTGCCCGAATCGGCCCGCGGGGGCGAAGCGAGCGGTGACGCCGGATTGACCCTGAACGCGGTCAACAGCCTCACAACCCTGGTTGCAGAGATCGCCGCCAAGGGCTCCCGCCGCGGCGACTCGGCCCCGCCTGCGGAGAAAAATGCCACACCGGCAAGATTCCGCCGCGGAGACGGCTAGCTGGAGGTGACGCCAAGCGCCCCCGCCGCTATACAGCCGTCACAAAAGCAGCATGGGATTGCGTGGTTGCGGCCTTGCCGGGAACGTCGTCTGGCCTTCAGTTTGGGGCGGCGGCCAAACACCGATTCGCTGAGCACCCTTTAGAGCGTACGAGCGGACCAGACCAGCCGATGCCAGTTACACTCCTCGACCTGATCCTGCTCGGCGTGATGCTGATCTCGGGCCTGCTCGCCATGGTCCGCGGCTTCATGCGCGAAATCCTCTCGATCGCGGCCTGGGGCACCGCGGCGATCGTGACGCTGTACTCGTTTTCCAAGCTGCTGCCGACCGCCAAGACCTATTTCAACAACGACACCGTCGCGAGCGTGGTGGTGGTCGCCGGCGTGTTTGTCGGTACCTTGGTCGTGGTCTCCGTCATCACGGTCCGGATCTCCGACATGATCCTGGATTCGCGCATCGGCGCGCTGGATCGCACCCTGGGGTTCCTGTTTGGCCTGGCTCGCGGGCTTTTGATCGTCGTGGTCGCCTTCCTGTTCTTCACCTGGCTGGTGCCGGACAAGCAGCGCCCGGACTGGGTCTCAGGGGCCAAGTCCCGCGTGGTGCTCCAGGGAACCGGGGATTGGCTGATGGCCCTCTTGCCTGACGACCCCGAGAACACCATCTTGAAGAGATTCAAGAAAAACAAACCAGATGATGATCAAGCTGATACCGAGCAGCAGCCTTCGGGCAGTGGCGACGGCTACAGCAAACCGGCTCGTGACAGCCTGAAAAAGCTGATCGAGAAACCT
The DNA here is from genome assembly GCF_051853015.1 of Bradyrhizobium sp. BLXBL-03. Lineage (NCBI taxonomy): Bacteria > Pseudomonadati > Pseudomonadota > Alphaproteobacteria > Hyphomicrobiales > Nitrobacteraceae > Bradyrhizobium > Bradyrhizobium sp. BLXBL-03. The sequence continues at coordinate 4,961,024 of NZ_CP182470.1, forward strand.
GCGGCGCGTTGATTGCCCTTAACAGAGAGGCGCGGACGAGATGCGACACCCTGACCAGGACGCCCACACTGAACGCGATCCCGGCTCGGCCGCGCTAGAGCTTCAGGACGACCTGGACGGAGACACGGTTCGCGAGGAATGCGGCGTCTTCGGCATCTACGGACATCCTGAAGCCGCCGCCATCACGGCGCTCGGCCTCCACGCCCTCCAGCACCGCGGCCAGGAAGCAGCCGGCATCGTCTCCTACGACGGCAGCCGTTTCCACAGTGAACGGCGCCTCGGTCTCGTCGGCGACACCTTCTCCCGCCGCGAGGTGATCGACCGCCTCCCCGGCACCGTGGCGGTCGGCCACGTCCGCTACGCCACTACCGGCGCCACCATCCTGCGCAACGTGCAGCCGCTGTTCGCCGAACTCAATGCGGGCGGGCTCGCGGTCGCTCACAACGGCAATCTCTCCAACGGCCTGACGCTGCGCCGCGAACTCGTCAGAAGCGGCGCCATGATGCAGTCGACCTCCGACACCGAGGTGATCCTGCATCTGGTGGCGCGCTCCAGGCGCGCCCGCTTCATCGAGCGCTATATCGATGCGCTGCGCGAGATCGAAGGCGCCTATGCGCTGGTCTCGCTCACCAACAAGAAGCTGGTCGGCGCGCGCGATCCGCGTGGCATCCGCCCGCTGGTGCTGGGCGAGCTCGACGGCTGCCCGATCCTGACGTCCGAGACCTGCGCGCTCGACATCATCGGCGCGCGCTTCGTGCGCGACATCGAGCCCGGCGAAGTCATCGTGTTCGACGAGAACGGCCAGGACATCCACAAGCCGTTCCCGCCGATGGCGCCGCGTCCCTGCATCTTCGAATACATCTACTTCTCGCGTCCCGACTCCGTCGTCCACGGCCGCTCGGTCTACGAGGTGCGCAAGGCCTTTGGCGCCCAGCTCGCGCGCGAGAGCCATGTGCCTGTCGACGTCGTGGTCCCGGTGCCGGATTCCGGCGTGCCCGCGGCGGTCGGCTACAGCCAGCATTCGGGCGTGCCGTTCGAGCTCGGCATCATCCGCAACCACTATGTCGGCCGCACCTTCATCCAGCCGACGCAGGCGATCCGCGAATCCGGCGTGCGCATGAAGCACTCGGCCAACCGCGCCGCGATCGAAGGCAAGCGCATCATCCTGATCGACGACTCCCTGGTGCGCGGCACCACGTCGAAGAAGATCGTGCGCATGATGCGCGATGCCGGCGCCAAGGAAGTGCACTTCCGCCTCGCCTCGCCCCCGATCCTCTACCCTGATTATTACGGCATCGACCTGCCCGACCGCGGCGGCCTCCTGGCCGCGACGCATTCGCTGGAGGAGATGCGCGAGCTGATCGGCGCGGACTCGCTCGCCTTCCTGTCGATCGACGGCATGTACCGCGCCATGGGCGAGCCGGGCCGCGACCCCGCCAATCCGAAGTTCGCCGATCACTGCTTCACCGGCGTCTATCCGACCCACCTCACCGACCAGACCCAGACCGAGCCGCAACCGCGGCAGCTGTCGCTGCTGGCGGAGGCGAGCTGACGGCGAAGCCGTCATCCCGGGGCGCGCGATAGCGCGAACTATGGTGCGCAATTGCGCACCTGAGGATCTCGACATTGTTTGGCAACCTCTGGATCCGGGTTCGATGCTTCGCATCGCCCCGGAATGACAGCGCCGCGGGCTTGTGCCGACCGCCCACCTCTGCAATACCGCCGCCATGACCAAACCCCTCGCCGACCGCATCGCTCTCGTCACCGGCGCCTCGCGCGGCATCGGTTTTGCCACGGCGCTCGCGCTGGCCAAGGCCGGCGCGCATATCGTGGCCACTGCGCGCACGCAAGGCGGGCTCGAGGAGCTCGATGACGAGATCCGCAAAATCGGCGGCAGCGCCACGCTGGTGCCGCTCAACCTGACCGATTCCGACGGCATCGCGCGGCTCGGCGCGGGACTGCACGAGCGCTACGGCAAGCTCGACGTCCTGGTCGGCAATGCCGGCGTGCTCGGCCCCTCCTCGCCGATCGGGCATATCGAGCTGAAGACCTTCAACGACGTCATGGCCGTCAACGTCTCCGCGAACTTCCAGCTGATCCGCTGCATGGAGCCGCTGCTGAAGCAGTCCAATGCGGGGCGCGCCGTGTTCATCACCTCGGGCGCCGCCAACAAGGCGACCGCCTATGTCAGCCCCTACGCCGCCTCCAAGGCCGCCCTGGAGACGCTGGCGCGCGCCTGGGCGCAGGAGACCGCGAACACCGCAATCCGGGTCAATCTGTTCAACCCCGGCCCGATCCGCACCCGCATGCGCGCCACCCTGATGCCGGGCGAGGATCCCGCAACGCTCGACACGCCCGAGCAGGTCGCCGAATTCATCGTTCCGATGTGCGCGCCTGATTGGACCGAGACCGGCAAGTTCTATGACTACAAGACGCGCAGCCTGATGAGCTTCCGCGCGCCGGCCTGACCGACGCATGGTCGGTCCACCCCGCGGCCGCGCGACGGATTGATGAAATTTAGGCCAGTGCCAGGGTGCCCGAGTTAACCGAGCGCCCCGACCGCTACGATTCGCGCATTGCCGCAAGCACCGAGACACGCTATCGGGAACAACACGATCATTACCGATCGCGCCGACGGTCAAAAGCCCCATCAAAGAGGGCTGTCCCGGCATACCATTTGGAGGGAATACAATGAGGAATTTGCGCGCGTGGCGCTACGCCGCGCTGTTGACCTGTGCCGGCCTCGGCTTTGCGACGTCGGCGTCCGCCCAGGACAAGACCATCAAGATCGGCGTGCTCAACGACATGTCGAGCCTCTACGCCGACATCGGCGGCCCGAACTCGGTCGCAGCCGTGAAAATGGCAGTCGAGGATTCCGGCCTGAAGGCCAAGGGCTGGACCATCGAGGTCCTCTCCGGCGACCACCAGAACAAGCCCGATATCGGCGTCAACATCGCGCGGCAATGGATCGACGCCGAGAAGGTCGACGCCATCGCCGACACGCCGAGCTCGGGCGTTGCGCTCGCGGTGAACAACCTCGTCAAGGAAAGGAACTCGGTGCTGCTCAATTCGGGTGCGGCGACCGCAGACCTCACCGGCAAGGCCTGCACGCCCAATACCATCTCCTTCACCTACGACACCTACATGCTCGCCAACGGCACCGGCAAGGCGCTGACCAAGGCGGGCGGTGACAGCTGGTTCTTCCTGACCGCGGACTACGCGTTCGGCCATGCGCTGGAGCGCGACACCGGCTCCGTCGTGACGGCCACGGGCGGCAAGGTGCTGGGTGGCGTCAAGCACCCGCTGAACACGGCGGACTTCTCCTCCTTCCTGCTCCAGGCCCAGTCGTCGAAGGCAAAGATCATCGGCCTTGCCAATGCAGGCGGCGATACCACCAATGCGATCAAGCAAGCCGCCGAGTTCGGCATCGTCTCCGGCGGCCAGAAGCTCGCTGCGCTGCTGCTGTTCATCAACGACGTGCATTCGCTCGGCCTGAAGACCGCCCAGGGCCTGACCTTCACCGAATCCTTCTACTGGGATCTCAACGACCAGACCCGCGAATGGTCCAAGCGCTTCCAGAAGGTTTCGCCGAAAGGCTCGATGCCCTCGATGACGGTCGCAGGTCTCTATGCCGAGATCCTGCATTACCTGAAGGCGATGGAGGCACTCGGCGGCAATCCGCATGACGGCGCCAAGGTCGTCGCCAAGATGAAGGAGCTGCCCACGGACGATCCGCTGTTCGGCAAGGGCCCGCTGCGCGCCGACGGCCGTCGCCTGATCCCGGCCTATCTGTTCGAGGTGAAGAAGCCGGAGGAATCGAAAGGACCGTGGGATTATTACAAGCTGATCGCCACCATTGCGCCTGAGGATGCGGCCAAACCGCTCGAAGCCAGCGACTGCCCGCTGGTAAAGAAATAAGTTCGCACGGTGGGTTAGCAGGCGGCTGCGCAAAGCGCAGTCCGCTGGCTTAACCCACCTCTTCTGTCTCCGCGGAAATGAAAGAGGTGGGTTACGCCGCGCGGTTTGCGCTTCGCGCCATCCGCGCGGCTAACCTACCCTACGGCACTTCATTTCGGAAACTGCCCAGCCACTCACGACGGACGCTTGCGCTTGTGGGCGAACGGATTGGCCTTCTCGCGCAGGGTGATGCGCACCGGCGTGCCCGGCAGGTCGAAGGCCTCGCGCATCGAGTTGATGAGATAGCGCAGATAAGATTGCGGCACCACATCCGCGCGCGAGCAGAACAGGACGAAGCTCGGCGGACGCGCCTTGGTCTGGGTGATGTAGTTCAGCTTCAGCCGGCGGCCCGACACGGCGGGCGGCGGATTGGCCTGGATCGCCTGCTCGAACCAGCGATTAAGCGCGGAGGTCGGCACGCGTTTGTTCCAGAGCGCATATGCATCCTGGATCGCCTGCATCAGGCGGTCGATGCCCTCGCCCATCAGGCCGGAGACGGCCACGATCGGCACGCCCTTGAGCTGCGGCAGCCAATGATCGGCATCGCGGCGCAGACCGGAGATGGCGCCGCCGCCCTTGGTCTCCATCAGGTCCCATTTGTTGACGGCAAGCACGACCGCGCGGCCCTCGCGCTCGATCAGGTCGGCGATGCGCAGATCCTGCTCCTCGAAGCGATTCTGCGAATCCATCATCATCACGACGACTTCGGCAAAGCGCACCGCACGCAGTGCATCGGCGACCGAGAGCTTCTCCAGCTTCTCCTCGATGCGCGAGCGCCGGCGAAGGCCTGCGGTGTCGAACACCCTGAACTCGCGGCCCTTCCAGTTGATCTCGACTGCGATGGAATCGCGGGTGGTGCCGGCCTCCGGGCTCGTCAACAGACGCTCCTCGCCGAGCAGGTGATTGATCAGCGTCGACTTGCCGGCATTGGGGCGGCCGACGATGGCCACCCGGATCGGGCGCGTCGCAGCCTCTTCCTCCGAGATCGGCTCGTCCTCCTCGGCCTCATCCTCGCTGGCAGGCTCCGGCATCAGCTTGGCGAGCGCGTCGTAGAGCTCGCCCATGCCTTCACCATGCTCGGCGGAAATCTGGATGGGATCGCCGAGGCCAAGCGCGAAGGCTTCCATCGCACCGGCATCGCCATGCCTGCCTTCGCTTTTGTTGGCGACTAGCAGCACCGGCTTGTTGGCCTTGCGGGCGAAATCGGCGAAGGCGCGGTCAGTGGGCGTGAGACCGATGCGGGCATCGATCACGAAGAACAGCGCATCGGCCTGCGCGATTGCGGTCTCGGTCTGCTCCTGCATGCGCGCCGTCAGCGAGCCCTTGGCGCCCTCGTCGAGACCGGCGGTGTCGATGATGGTGAATTCGAGATCGCCGAGCCTGGCCTCACCCTCGCGGCGGTCGCGGGTGACGCCGGGCAGATCATCGACGAGCGCGAGCTTCTGTCCGACCAGGCGGTTGAACAGCGTCGATTTGCCGACGTTGGGCCGGCCGATGATGGCGATTGTAAAGGACATCGATCATTCGTGCGCCGCGGAGGCTGCGCCTGTCAATTCAGGGAAAAAAATATCAGCGCGAGAAAGCGCCGCTGGGCAGCGGAGCCGGGAACGCTCCCTGCGTCTGCTGTTGCTGGGTGGTCTGCTGCGCCGGTGGCGCCGGCTGCTGAGCGGATTGCTGGTCCGGCGGCGGCGCGGTGGTGCGCTTGCGGACGATCTTGTGCTTGGGTGCCGGAGCAGCGGGCGCCGGCGCAGCATCGGGCTGGACCTCGCCGTCGACCTCGCCGGCCGGCGCAGCAGCGCTGGGGGCGGACTGCCTGGTCTTCTTGCCCTTGGCGGACTTCGCGGATTTCGGTGGCTCGGCGGGCGCCGGCTCAGCCGGCAGCGCCGCGACGGCCGGCGCATTCGGGTCCTGCTGCTGCGCTCCCTTGTACATCTCCTTCGGCACGCCCTGCTCGAGGCCAGGCACGCCCTCGGGGAAAACAGGCTTGCGCTCGCCCGGCAGCTTCTTCTTCGTATCGAGGAAGTCCATCAGGTCGCTCGGATCGAATCCGCCGCTGGAGCAGCCGCCCAGGAGGCCCGTGAAGGCGATCAGGACGGCGACTGCAATCAAACGTGGCGTGCGGCGCATATCGATATCTCGTCTAAGCTCTCAGGACCGTCAGCTCAGCTGCTCTCAGTTCAGCTTTTGGCGACGGGCGGCAGCAGGGCCTGGAGCGCCTCGGCGCGCGAGCGCAGGCTAGGCGGCGTTTCGCCGTCCTCCGCGATCGCGTCGACCCATTTGCGGGCTGCGGTCATGTCGTTGTTGCGCCAGGCCGACAGCGCCAGCAATTCGCGGGCGCTGTGGCGGAAGGTCGACTTGGGCTCGGCGGACGTTTCCAGCCGCTGCTGGATATCAGCGTAGCTTGCGCTGTCCACCAGCAGGCTCGCCGCGCGGATCTTCGCCAGATCCTGCCACTCGCTGCCGACGCTGCGGTCGGCGACGATGTCGTCATACATCTTTGCCGCAGCCTTGGGATCGCGGGCCGATGTCTCCGCCGCGGCGCGGAGGCGGGCCAGGGTGCGGTAGCCAAACGGGGCCTTGGCAGCGAGATCGGCAAAGGCCGTCTCGGCCTCGGCGTGCTTGCCCTGCTCCGACAGTTCGACGGCCTTTTCGAACGTGGCGCCGGCCTCGGCGGCCTTCTTGGCCTCCAGGTACTGGTAGCCGCGCCAGCCGCCCACGGCCGCCACGATCAGCACCATCAGGGCGATGAAGTAGAGCGAATATTTGTCCCACAGCTTTTTGAGCTGTTCGCGACGTACTTCCTCGTCCACTTCGTCAAATAATTCAGACACTTAAGATAATCCCATGCCCGGCCGGGAGCACGCGCCAGATCGCGCGCGTCGAAAGCCCGTCCCCATTTGGCGGCGGCGATACCCTATCGATATGGCGGTGGCAAGGCAAAGCAAGGCCGATCAAGGCGTTAACGGCCAATCCGGGATGGTCCGGAGCTGCGGGAGACCCTACCAGAGCTCCCGCAGATGTCGCTTCAGGACCTTGCCGTTGGCGTTGCGCGGCAGGGGCTCGGCGGTGATCACCATTGTCTCCGGCACCTTGTAATCAGACAGCCGCTCGGCGCACCAGGCCCGCAAGTCGTCGCTGCCGACCTGTGCGCGCGTGACCACGACCGCGTGGACGCGCTCGCCCAGCACCGGGCACGGCTTTGCGATGATCGCGCTCTCGACCACGGCGGGATGGCCCGCCAGCACGGATTCCACCTCGGCCGAATAGATCTTGAGGCCGCCGCGATTGATCATGTCCTTCTGCCGGTCGAACACGCGGACGAACCCATCGGCATCGACTGAACCCAGATCGCCCGAATGCCAGAAGCCGGCGGTAAAGCTTTCTGCCGTGGCCTTCGGATTGTTCCAGTAGCCCTTGATGACAGAGGCACTCTGAATCCAGAGCTCGCCGATCTGGCCGGCTGGAAGTTCGCGGCCATCCGTCCCCATCGCGATGATCCGCGCACCCGGACACGGCAGGCCGACGCTGTCGATATGGCTCGCCGTCAGCTCGCCCGGCATGATGGTCGACGGCGACGTCGTCTCGGTCGCGCCGTAGCAATTTGCGAGCTTCAGGCCAGGAATTGTTGCCTTGAGCCTCTCGATGGTCGCGACCGGCATCGGCGCGCCGCCGAAGCCGCCAATGCGCCAGCTCGAGAGATCATAGCTGTCGAAATCCGGCTGCAGCAGACAGAGATTGTACATCGCCGGCACCATCACGGTGTAGGTGACGCGCTCGCGCGCCGCGAGCTTGAGGTAATCGGCCGCCTTGAATTCCGGCATGATGATCAGAGCGCCGCCGCAGCAGATCATCGTCGTGATGTTGGCGACGACGCCGGTGACGTGACCGAGCGGAACGGCTGCGATCGAGCGGTCGGCCGCCGTCAATTCCAGGCAGGAGACGAACACCATCGAGGAATGCACGATGTTGCAATGGGCGAGCATGGCGCCTTTCGGCTTGCCCGTCGTACCCGAGGTATAGAGGATCATCGCGGTGTCCTCCTCGTTCGTCTCGATCGGCGTTGGGGCCGGCGCGTTGTCGGAGAGCAAGGAGAAGCGCGAAAGCTTGGTGTCATCATCGATCGCGATGCGGTGGATCACTTCAGGGACATCGCGCGCATCCGGCAGCCGTTCGGTGAGCGCCGCCTCGTGGATGAGGATTCTGGCGCCGCAATCAGCGAGCACATAAGCGATCTCGGGTTTCTGCTGGCGCGTGCTGAGCAGCACCGTAACCAGCCCCTCATGCGCGGCGGCGAACAGCAACAACGGAAATTCGATGCGGTTGCCGAGCAGGATCGCAACGCGCTCACCGCGTTGCAGGCCGAGCTTGCGAAAACCTGATGCAATCCGCGCCGCCTGCTCCGCCGTTTGCCGCCAGCTCAGCCGGACATTGCCGCAGACGAGCGCTTCGCTGTCGCCGTTGCGCGCGGCGGTCTCCGCAATCATTGCCCACAAGCTCGAAGGCCGATCGACGAAGGCCGGCACCACCCGATCGCCAAAGCGCGCCTCGAGGTGCATCGGCGGAATCTGAGATTGCGACCAGTCCATCGGCAGACCCTCATCTTCTTGCTTTTGTCTCCTTCCGCGCATGAGCACGGAGGCGATGTCTTGCGTTGACCGGCTATCCCATCACGGGAACACCGATCACGACAGGATGGAATGCAAAGGACAGCGCCAGATAGGCGACAATGCCGACGGCCACTGCAATCAGATCATTGGTGACACCGCCCACCGGAATCGGCGGCCCGCCGCTATCGGTGCGATGCTTCAGCGAGATACGGTCATACACGCCCCAGCCCAGGAACGAGCCGAACAGGATGATGGAGCCGAGATCGCCGTTGGCGAGCAGATGCGCAAACGCCCAAAGCTTCACGCCGGCGAGCATCGGATGCTTCAGCGTCGCATAGATGCGCCCGCGCAAATAGGAGGCGACCACCAGGATGACGGCAGGCAGCATCAGCGCGACCGTAATGTGCTTTAGCGCCCTGGGCGGATACCAGACGTCGATCCAGCCGGTCGAACGATAATGGCCAAAGCCCCAGACGATCAGCGCCAGCCCTGCAAGCGAGACGACCGAATAGAGGATCTTGTAGGTCCCCTCACCCAGCTGCGCGATCGCCTGCGCGCGTGCGTCTCGCTTCGTTGTGAAAACATGGGCGGCGAAAAACAGCACCAGCCCCAGGATCATGACCAGCAGACCCACGACATCCTCCCCTTAACCAGCGCCCCGCCTCTGAGGTATCATCCATTGGCCGCCGATCGCAACTGACGCGCTACTTTCCGGGCTCTCGATTGTCGACATAGCGGATTGCAATTGGCCGTCCGGCCAAAGCACCACCGAGGCCGCTGGTGAACTTCAGCGGCAGACAGGCGTTCAGAGACGAATTGATCGCGTTGAGGTAGGTGGTTCTGATATCGGCGGGGACTCCAGCGGTCGCAAAGGTCAGCCGCGGCGGGCCGATCAGGCCGCCGGCTTTGTTGAAACTGAAGCGGACGGCCATCTGCATGCCTGCGCGCACATTGTCGGACGGCGGCGACCAGCACGTGCGCAGCTCGGCAAAGAGGTCGCCGATCGTATCGAGATCGTGATCCGGCTTTTGATACTTGGCCCGCTCAGCCTCCGCCGGCACGCTCTCGATCGTGAGCTGAAGGTTCTCGCCGTAGGGATAGTCGATCTCGGGAATGCAGGGACCAGGCTCGAGCGGACTGCAATAGGACGGCGTGCAGGGCCTGAAATCGAGCACACTGCACGGCTCATGCGCAAACGGGATTGGATTGATCCGGCGACGCTGCGCGTCAGCGGCGACGGTTGATATCGCCAACAGCAGGAGAAGGAGGATGCCGCGCCACATGCTTTAGGCCCGCGAGGTCATGTGAGCGAAACGTGGCACCGTCTGTGGGACCGTCAAGCCCGCGGGCGTTCACATGCTCGCGCTCAAACATCGGTGTCGTCACCCGGCTCGCCGCCTTCGCTGAAGCTTCGGCGTGCCGAGCACTCGTGTGGGCCTCGGCGTAGCCTTGGCGGAGCCGGGACCGGGCGACCCAGTGCTCCGAGACGGCAGTGATTGAATCGATGGGCTGCGGCGTACTGGATGCCCCGGTCAAGCCGGGGCATGACAACGGAGGGTGTGGCTGCGCAGTGTGTGCCCCCACGCGGCGGTGGGCGCAGGAGCACCCTACCCCTTCTTCTTGACGTCCTTGACGTTGGTGAACTCGATGCCCTCGGCGCGCTCCTTGGTGTAGCCGAGATAGAACTCGTTCCGGGCGAGGTACACGGGATCGCCGTCGACGTCATCGGCGATGCTGGAGGTATTGGCGGCGATGAAGGCGTCGAGTTTCTTGCGATCCTCCGAGGAGACCCAGCGCGCGAGCTGGAACTCGCTGACCTCGAACTCGACCGGCAATGAATATTCCGCCTCCAACCGCGCCTTGAGCACGTCGAGCTGCAGCGCGCCGACCACCCCGACCAGCGCCGGTGCGCCGTCGCGCGGACGGAACACCTGCACGACGCCCTCTTCCGACATCTGCTGAAGCGCTTCCTTCAGCTTCTTCGCCTTCATCGCATCGGTGAGACGGACGCGGCGAACGATTTCGGGTGCGAAGCTCGGCACGCCGACGAAATTGAAGTCCTCGCCTTCGGTCAGCGTATCGCCGATGCGCAGCGTGCCGTGATTGGGAATGCCGACGACGTCGCCGGCAAAGGCCTCGTCCGCCACCGAACGGTCCTGGGCAAAGAAGAATTGCGGGCTCGACAGCGGCATGCTCTTGCCGGTGCGTACCAGCTTTGCCTTCATACCGCGACTGAGCTTGCCGGAGCAGAGGCGCGCGAACGCGATGCGGTCGCGGTGGTTCGGATCCATGTTCGCCTGGATCTTGAACACGAAGGCGCTCATGCGCGGATCGGTCGCCTCGACCTTGCGCTGGTCGCTGTCCTGCGCGCGCGGCTCGGGAGCGAACTTGCCAAGACCTTCGAGCAGGTCGCCGACGCCGAAATTGCGCAGCGCGCTGCCGAAATAGACCGGCGTCAGATGGCCCTCGCGGAATGCCTCGAGCTCGAACGGCTTCGAGGCCTCGGTGACGAGCTCAAGCTCCTCCTTCACGGCAGACGCATCGAGATTGGCGTTGAGCTTGGCGAGCTCGGCAATCTCGATCTGCTGCGCAGCGCCAGTCTTGGCGCCCCCGCCTTCGAGCAGGCGCACACCGCCGTCGATGACGTCATAGGTACCGAGGAAGTCGCGTCCCCGGCCGACCGGCCAGGTCATCGGCGTGGTGTCGAGCGCCAGCGTCTTCTCGATCTCGTCGAGCAGCTCGAACACGTCGCGGCTCTCGCGATCCATCTTGTTGATGAAGGTGATGATCGGGATATCGCGAAGACGGCAGACCTCGAACAGCTTTCGCGTCCGCGCCTCGATGCCCTTGGCGGCGTCGATCACCATGACGGCGGAATCCACCGCGGTGAGCGTACGGTAGGTGTCTTCCGAAAAGTCTTCGTGGCCTGGCGTGTCCAGCAGGTTGAACACCAAGCCCTCGAACTCGAAGGTCATGACCGAGGTCACGACCGAGATGCCGCGCTCGCGCTCGATCTTCATCCAGTCCGAGCGGGTGTTGCGGCGCTCGCCCTTGGCCTTGACCTGGCCGGCGAGATTAATGGCGCCGCCAAACAGCAGCAGCTTTTCGGTCAGCGTGGTCTTACCGGCGTCCGGATGCGAGATGATCGCAAAGGTGCGTCGCCGCGACACTTCAGCGGCAAGCGGGGAACGGGCCGGCGATTCGGCTGTGGTGGCGGCAATGTCGGACATGGCGGGAGCGTTTGGCAGGGAAAATGGGCCGGATCAAGCCTGATGTGGTGATTGCGCAGCCCTTCGGCCAGCCCCATATCGGCCCTGGCCAAATTGGTTTGGGGGAGGACGGCCTTCCTGCTTATCAGCCTAGCGGGGACGGCCCTGCCGTGAATGGAGGGTCGTCATGGCCTGGAGCATCCTGTTCGTCGCCGGTCTTCTCGAGATCACCTGGGCGATCGGCCTGAAATACACCGAGGGTTTTACCAGATTGGTTCCCTCCGGCATCACGCTCGCGGCCATGGCCGGCAGCGTGATCCTGCTCGGCATCGCCCTGAAGTCGCTGCCCGTTGGAACTGCCTATGCGGTCTGGACCGGCATCGGCGCGGTCGGCACGGCGACGCTTGGCATCTTCCTGTTCGGCGAGCCGGCCACGGCGCTTCGCCTCGGCAGCATCGGGCTGATCGTGGCGGGCATCGCCGGGCTGAAGCTCGTTACTTGAAGAGCTGGACCGCCCACCAGCTCAGTGCCGCGACGACGGCTGACGCCGGGATCGTGATGACCCAGGCATAGACGATCGAGCTCGCCACGTTCCAGCGCACCGCCGAGACGCGGCGCGCTGCACCCACGCCGACGATGGCGCCGGTGATGGTGTGGGTGGTCGAGACCGGCACGCCGAGGAACGTCGCCATGAACAGCGTCGCCGCGCCGCCAGTCTCGGCGCAAAAGCCCTGCATCGGCGTCAGCTTGGTGATGCGCAAGCCCATGGTGCGGACGATACGCCAGCCGCCCATCAGCGTGCCGAGAGCCATCGCGGCCTGGCAGGACAGCACCACCCAGAACGGCACCGAGAATTCGCTGCCGAGTTGACCCTGCGAATACAGCAGCACGGCGATGATGCCCATCGTCTTCTGCGCGTCATTGCCGCCGTGGCCGAGCGAATAGAGCGAGGCCGAGGCGAATTGCAGAATGCGGAAGGCGCGGTCGACCGCGAACGGCGTCGAGCGTACCGAGAGCCATGACACGACCGCGACCAGCATCATTGCGAGCAGAAAGCCCACCAGCGGCGATAGCACGATCGCAAGCACGGCCTTGGACAGACCGCTCCACACCGCCGCCGAGATTCCCGCCTTGGCCATGCCGCCGCCGACAAGGCCGCCGATCAGCGCATGCGAGGACGAGGAGGGAATGCCGAGCCCCCAGGTCACGAGATTCCAGACGATGGCGCCGACCAGCGCCGCAAAGATCACCTGGGCATCGACGATGGCGGGATCGATGATGCCGGTACCGATGGTTTGGGCAACGTGCAGGCCGAACACCATGAAGGCGACGAAATTGAAAAACGCAGCCCAAAACACCGCGAATTGCGGCCGCAGCACCCGGGTCGAGACGATGGTCGCGATCGAATTGGCGGCGTCGTGCAGGCCGTTCAGGAAGTCGAACAGCAGCGCGACGGCGATCAGTCCGACCAGGACGGGAAGACCCAGGGGGCCCAAGACGGCAGCATCCACGGCGCGGCCCCTGCTCTAAGCTTTGCGGATGATCTCCGCGCAAACGCATTCCGCGTTTGTCGCGAAGGAAAACCGCTGCACACTTTTCCGGATCATGCGCTACACTTGCTCAATGACGATGCTGTTGATCTCGTTCGCGACATCGTCGAAGCGATCGGCCACTTTTTCAAGGTGATCATAAATCTCGACGCCGACGATGAAATCCATGGCGTTGCCGGTGCGATGCTTGAGGAACAGCTCCTTCAGGCCGATGTCATGAAGATCGTCGACGCGGCCCTCGAGCTTGGTCAGCTCCTCCGTGATCGCGGTCAGCATCGCCACGTTCTTGCCGATCTGCTGCATTAGTGGCAGCGCGCGGCCGACCAGATTGGCGCATTCGATCAGCAGCGCGCCGATCTCGCGCATCGGCGGCTCGAAGGTGCGGACCTCGAACAGCATCACGGCCTTGGCCGTCTGCTGCATCTGGTCGATGGCATCGTCCAGCGAGGTTATGAGGTTCTTGATGTCGCCCCGGTCGAACGGCGTAATGAAGGTGCGGCGCACCGCCGTCAGCACCTCGCGGGTGATGTTGTCGGCGTCGTTCTCGAACTGGCTGACGCGCTGGCAATAGACCGGCGTCTCCTCGCCGCCGTTCAGCACGCCCTGGAGCGCGATGGCGCCCTGGATAACAGTCTGGGCATGGCGGTCGAACAGGTCGAAGAACCGTTCTTCCTTGGGCAGGAAAGCGCGAAACCAACGCATCATGGGGATAGTCTACCTGGTGCAAATGACCCGGTCCGGGCGGACCGTCACGCAACCGTCATAGACCATTTTCGCCTCGTGCGCGTGTCATCTCACGCCCGCCAGGCGGGATCATCCACCGGATTCACTTCCCCATAAAAACTTATGTTATATCAGTATCTTAGAAAGATCTCCGAAAGTAATGCGCGATTTCGCCGATGACGCCACGGCGGAAGGTGAGCACGCAGATCACGAAGATCGAGCCTTGGATCACCGTCACCCACTGGCCGAAGCCGGCCAGATATTGCTGCATGGCAATGATGACGAAGGCGCCGACCACGGGACCGAAAATGGTCCCGAGACCGCCGACAAGCGTCATCAGCACGACCTCGCCGGACATCGACCAGTGCACGTCGGTGAGCGAGGCGTTCTGCGCCACGAACACTTTCAGTGCACCGGCGAAACCCGCCAGCGTCCCCGACAGGACGAACGCCAGGAACTTGTACTGGTCGGTCCGATAGCCCAGTGAGATCGCACGCGGCTCGTTCTCGCGGATCGACTTCAGGACCTCGCCGAAGGGCGAGTTGATGATGCGGTAGATCAGCAGGAAGCCGGCGAGGAAGCCGACCAGCACGACATAGTAGAGCACGGTCGGCTTGGACAAATCGAGCACGCCGAACATGTGCCCCTGCGGGATGCCCTGGATGCCGTCCTCGCCATGGGTGAACGGCGCCTGGAGGTAGATGAAATACAGCAGTTGCGACAGCGCCAGCGTGATCATCGAGAAGTAGATGCCCTGGCGGCGGATCGAGATATAGCCCGTGACGAGCGAGAGCGCGAAGGCCGCGACAATGCCGACGAGGATGCCGAGTTCCGGCGGCAGTGCCCACACCTTCAGGGCGTGCGCGCTGCAATATCCGGCGGTGCCGAGGAACATCGCGTGTCCGAAGGACAGCAAGCCGCCGTAGCCGATCAACAGGTTGAAAGCGCAGGCGAGCAGCGCAAAGCACAGCGCCTGCATCACGAAGAACGGATACACGCCCGTAAACGGCACCGCAGCCAGCAGCAGCGCCATCACCGCGAACAAGACCATCTCGTCACGCATGGCGCGCGGCGTGACCCGCAGCGTATCGTCCGTCAAGGCTGTCATGTCAGGCTGCCCTTCCCGTCAATCCCGTTGGCTTCACCAGGAGCACAAGCACCATCAGCACGAACACGACGGTGTTGGAGGCCTCGGGGTAGAAATATTTGGTCAGGCCCTCGATCACACCGAGGGCAAAACCGGTGATGATCGATCCCATGATCGATCCCATGCCGCCGATCACCACCACCGCAAACACCACGATGATGAGGTCGGCGCCCATCAGCGGCCGAACCTGGTTGATCGGCGCCGACAGCACGCCGGCGAGCGCGGCAAGGCCGACGCCGAGCCCGTAGGTGAGCGTGATCATGCGCGGCACGTTGATGCCGAAGGCGCGGACCAGCGTCGGATTTTCGGTTGCGGCGCGCAGGTAAGCGCCAAGCCGCGTCTTCTCGATCAGGAACCAGGTGGCCAGACACACCACCAGCGAGAAGATGACGACCCAGCCGCGATAAACGGGCAGGAACATGAAGCCGAGATTCATGCCGCCCTTGAGCTGGTCCGGAATGGCGTAAGGCAGGCCGGAGGAGCCGAAATAGTTCTGGAACACGCCCTGCACGATCAGCGCGATGCCGAAGGTCAGCAGCAGGCCGTAGAGGTGATCGAGCCCGGTCAACCACTGCAGCATGGTCCGTTCCAGGATCATGCCGAAGATGCCGACGATGACCGGCGCCAGCAGCAGCGCCCACCAGTAACTGATGCCGCCGATGTTCAGCAGGAAATAGGCGACGAAGGCGCCCATCATGTAGAGCGCGCCATGGGCGAAATTGATGATGTTGAGCATGCCGAAGATCACGGCGAGCCCGAGACTGAGCAGCGCGTAGAACGAGCCGTTGATCAGTCCCACCAGTAGCTGTGCGTAAAGAGCCTGCATCGATCTCGCACCCGGTCCCTTCGGCGTTCCCAAAGTAGCGCCCGCCGGCTTACGGCCGGCGGGCTGTTGGTCTTACTTCTTGAGCAGCGCGCATTTGCTCTCGGAGAGCGGCGTGAAAGCCTGATCGCCCGGCACCGTGCCGACGAGCTTGTAGAAGTCCCACGGTCCTTTGGACTCGGAGGGCTTCTTCACCTCGAACAGATAGGCGTTGTGGATGGTGCGGCCGTTGGGCTGGATCTCGCCCTTGCCAAACAGATCGTCCTCGGTCGGCATCGACTTCATCTTCTCGACGACCTTGACGCCGTCATGTGGATTGCCGCCAAGCGCTTCCAGCGCCTTGAGATAGTGGCGTACGCCGGCATAGACGCCTGCCTGCACCATGGTCGGTGGAGCGCTGTTCTTCATCTTTGCGGCAAAGCGCTTGGAGAAGGCGCGGGCCTTGTCGTCCATGTCCCAGTAGAACGTCTCGGTGAAGTTCAGGCCCTGCGCGGTCTCCAGACCAAGCGCCTTGACGTCGGTGAGGAACAGCAGCAGCGCTGCGAGCTTCTGGCCGCCCTTGCCGATACCGAACTCGGCAGCCTGCTTGATCGTGTTGGTCGTATCACCGCCGGCATTGGCAAGGCCGATGATCTTGGCCTTGGAGGCCTGCGCCTGGAGCAGGAACGAGGAGAAGTCCGGGGTGTTGAGCGGATGCTTGACCCCGCCGACCACCTTGCCGCCATTGGCGGTGACGACCGCAGTGGTATCGCGCTCCAGCGCCGCACCGAAGGCGTAGTCCGCGGTCAGGAAGAACCAGGTGTCGCCACCGGCCTTCACCAGCGCCTGGCCCGTGGTGTGGGCGAGCATGTAGGTGTCGTAGGTCCAGTGCACGGTGTTCGGCGAGCACTGCGCGTTGGTAAGGTCCGAGGTCGCCGCACCGGAATTGATGTAGACGCCGTTCTTTTCCTTGACGACGTTGTTGACGGCGAGCGCCACGCCCGAATTCGGCACGTCGACGATGACGTCGACCTTGTCGACGTCGAACCACTGCCGCGCGATCGCGGTGCCGATGTCCGGCTTGTTCTGGTGATCGCCCGAGATCACGTCGATCTTCCAGCCTTTTGCGGCGAGGCCGGAATCTTCAACTGCCATCTGCGCGGCGAGCGTCGAGCCGGGGCCGCCGAGGTCGGCGTACAGGCCGGACTGATCGGACAGCGCGCCGATCTTGACGGCCTTGTCCTGCGCGGACGCTTCGCCTGCTGCGGCGAAGGTGAGCGCGGTGGTCAGCAGCAATGACGCAATCGACCTGGTCTTCATGCAACTTTCCTTTTGAATTTTCTCGTTGGCAGTTCTTCGGCTTCAGCATGGTCTCTTCGGAGAACGCTACGCACTTCCTGATCATGCCCTAAACACCGAGATAGGCGTGGAGCTTGTCCATGTTGGCGGCAAGCTCCGAATTGGAAAATCCGTCAATGATCTTGCCGTGCTCGACCACATAATAACGGTCGGCGACGGTGGACGCGAAGCGGAAGTTCTGCTCGACCAGAAGGATCGTGAAGCCTTCCTTCTTGAGCCGCGCGATGGTGTGACCGATCTGCTGGATAATGACGGGTGCCAGGCCTTCGGTCGGCTCATCCAGCATCAGAAAGCTTGCGCCCGTGCGCAGGATGCGCGCGATCGCAAGCATCTGCTGCTCACCGCCGGACAGCTTGGTGCCCTGGCTGCTCAGCCGCTCCTTCAGGTTCGGAAACAGGTCAAAGATCTGCTCGAGCGGCAATCCGCCTGCTCGAACCACCGGCGGCAGCAGCAGGTTCTCCTTCACGTCGAGGCTGGAGAAAATTCCCCGCTCCTCCGGGCAGAAGGCGATTCCCATGCGCGCGATCTTGTCGGAGGTCGCGCGGATGATCTCCTGATTGTTGAATTTGACCGAGCCGGTCCGCTTGCCGATGATACCCATGATCGACTTCAGCGTGGTGGTCTTGCCGGCGCCGTTGCGCCCGAGCAGCGTGACGACCTCGCCCGCATTCACGTCGAAATTGATCCCGTGCAGGATGTGGGACTCGCCGTACCAGGCCTCCAAGTTGCGAACCTGGAGGATATTGCCGCCGGTTGCACCCTTCATCGGGGCCTCAGCCATTGCAGTCTCAGGCATGACCGGCCCCCAGATAGGCTTCCTTGACGCGCTCGTCCTTGGTGAGCTCGGAATAATGCCCCTGCGCGAGCACCTGCCCGCGCGTCAGCACGGTGATGATGTCGGAGAGATTGGCGACGACGCTCAGATTATGCTCGACCATCAGGATGGTATATTTCGCCGAGATCCGCTTGATCAGCGCCGCGATCTTGTCGATGTCCTCGTGGCCCATGCCGGCCATCGGCTCGTCCAGAAGCATCATTTCCGGATCGAGCGCGAGCGTGGTTGCGATCTCGAGCGCGCGCTTGCGCCCATAGGCCATCTCGACTGCAGGCGTATTGGCAAACTCGCTGAGGCCGACGTCGTTCAACAGCTCGCGCGCCCGCTCATTGAAGCGGTTGAGCACGGACTTGGAGCGCCAGAAATCGAAGGAGGAGCCATGCTGGCGCTGGAGCGCGACACGAACATTCTCCAGCGCGGTGAGATGCGGAAACACCGCCGAGATCTGGAACGAACGCACCAGCCCCAGGCGTGCCACGTCAGCGGGCGCCATCGCCGTGATGTCCTGTCCGTTGTACAGGATTTTTCCGGCAGACGGTTTGAGGAACTTGGTCAGAAGATTGAAGCACGTCGTCTTGCCCGCACCGTTCGGGCCGATCAACGCGTGGATACTGCCACGGCGAACCTTGAGCGCAACGTCGCGGACGGCGAAGAAGCCCGCGAACTCCTTGGTCAAGCCTTCCGTTTCGAGAATGAACTCATCGGCCAAACAGATTTCCCCCTGCCCGCACAATGTGCGTGGCTATCCTTGTTGCTTCGGCTTTCCGGAGGCCTTGGAGCCTGTCCCGGAACGCCGCCTCCGGGCGCGGAATATGCCGGAGTTGACGGGGGTTAGGCAAGGCGGAAAGCTGAGCAGATCAGGCCTTTGGCGGGGAGCCTTATGCTCCCTTAGTTGGAGGCTTGGTGTTATCGCCCTGCCGGCTTCCCGGCTCGCAAGACACCGGTCATCAAGTCGTCGTTAACGGTCTTTGCTTCCGCGCGCCAGCCTTCATCAAAAATTTTCCCGCGAGCGAGATCATGCGCCGGTTCACTCGCCGGACGATTGTTTTGGATTTCGCCAGCTCCGCTCCCTCCGTCGTCAAGTCAATCAAGCAACGTGACCTGCTCAACACGTGGCTGCGACTTTATGCGCGCCATCAGACTGCCCCTGCGATCTGGGAGTATCAGCCCGCGCGGCTCGAGCAAGAACTGTCCGATCTCATCTACTACACGGTGGACCATTCGACGTCGACGCCGCGCCTGACCATCCAGAGCGAAGGCACCCGGATCTCCTGCGCCTATGGCCATACCGGCAAGGGAGTTCTGCTCGACGACTATGTCGGGCCCCGTCTCGCGCCATTCGTGATGCCGATCTATCACGAATGCGTCGCGCGCGGACTTCCGGTCTACAGCATCGCCGATGTCGAGGATATCTACGGCCGCGTCGTGGCCTATGAGCGGCTGCTGCTGCCTTTCCTGGCCGAGGACAAGGTCAGCCACGTCATCGCCTCGCTCAAGACCTTCTGCGAGGACGGCGGCTTCGAGATCAAGAATCTGATGCGCGGAAATGACGCGCCACCGCGGCCGAAGCTGCGCACGGTGATCGACCACGACCTGTTTCACCGCGCCCCTGGCCGCATCGCGGCCGCCGACGTCGTGGAATTTGCCGATCAGCCCGGTGCGCCCGGAGTTACCGGCGAGATCATCGAGGTGAACTAGCTCTTGCGCACCTTTGCGCCGACTTCCTTGTCGTAAATATCAGGCTTGAACCCGACCAGGAGCTTGCCGCCGATTTCGAGCACCGGCCGCTTGATCATCGATGGTTGCGCTAGCATCAGCGCCAACGCCTTCTTTTCCGTCAGGCCCTCCTTATCGGCGTCCGGCAACTTCTTGAAGGTCGTGCCGGCGCGATTGAGCAGCGTCTGCCAGCCGAGCTTGTCGCTCCATTGCTTGAGCTTGTCCTTCTCGACGCCTGCGGCCTTGTAGTCGTGGAACTCGTAGGCGACGCCATGGCTGTCGAGCCAGCTTCGCGCTTTCTTCATGGTGTCGCAGTTCTTGATGCCGTAGATGATGTTGGGCAAGACGGTCCTCGCGCATGTGTCGTGACGTGCTGTGGCGTTGTACGCAACTCCTGATCGCGCGACAATGTTGCGAACGACGCTTTCGACCTCTTCCCAATGGATACACCATGCACGTCACGCACGATCCCACTGCTGCCGCCGCGCCGACCATCGACTTCAATACGTTCCTCGCAGTCGATATCCGCGTCGGCACCATCGTCGACGCCAAGCCGTTTCCTGAGGCGCGCAAGCCGGCCTGGCGGCTGGGGATCGACTTCGGCGCGGCCATCGGCGTGCGCAAGAGCTCAGCGCAGATCACCGAAAACCATCCGCTCGAAACGCTGGTCGGGCAGCAGGTCGCTGCCGTCATCAATTTCCCACCGCGCCAGATCGGACCTGTGGTGTCCGAGGTGCTGACGCTCGGCTTCCCCGATGCCGACGGCAAGGTCGTGCTGATGCAGCCGAGCAAGCCGGTGCCGAACGGCGGACGGCTGTTCTAGCCGAGACGCCTTCGCAAGCCGCCTATCGCTTCATCCTCCTCATCCACGGCCCAGCGGCCGGGGCTTGACCTAAACCCTCTTCGCAAAGATAAATGACTGACTGATCGTTTTTTATTTTGATCGGCTTGATTTTGCTAGCTCCTGCCACCTTCTTAAAACGATCAATCTGTCAGTTATTTATGGACCGGACGGATGCCCAAGATCAGCGACAAGAAGCGTGAAGACCGGCGACAGCAGATCCTCGAAGCGGCCCTTTCCTGCTTCTCCGAAGACGGATTTCACCAGACCGGCATGGCCGACATCGTGCAGCGATCGGGACTGAGCCATGGCGCGGTCTATCTCTACTTCCAGAGCAAGGACGATCTGATCGAGG
Source organism: Bradyrhizobium sp. BLXBL-03 (assembly GCF_051853015.1). Taxonomy (NCBI): domain Bacteria; kingdom Pseudomonadati; phylum Pseudomonadota; class Alphaproteobacteria; order Hyphomicrobiales; family Nitrobacteraceae; genus Bradyrhizobium; species Bradyrhizobium sp. BLXBL-03. The sequence continues at coordinate 4,982,125 of NZ_CP182470.1, forward strand.
CGCTCGCCGATGACCGGCATCGCCGCGAGGCCGTCCTCAACTCGGTCGCGCAAGGGTCTGGCGATCCGATCGAGGGACTGCACGCGCTGGTGCGCGTCTATGCGCAATGGCTCACCGATCCCGCGGGCGAAGCACGGCGCCGTGTCGGCATCCACGGCTGGGCCGAGGCGCTGCGCAACCGCCGCGTTCGCGCCAGCGTCGTCGAAGGCATCGACCTGCCGCGCGCGCTGATCGTGACGCTGGTCGAGCGCGGCCAGCACGACGGCCTGATCAAGCGCGATATCGGCGCGGATGCGATCGCGCGCGTGCTGATCGCGATCTTCCAGGGTTTTGTCCTGCAAAAATGCTGGGGCGAGGATTTTGACATCGCGGCCTGCATGGCGGCCGTCGCCACCGTGATCGACGGCTTTCGCACGGCCAAGCCCGACATCAAGCGACGGACGAGGGCGTGAGCGATGTCCTGGGTTCACGAGCTTCTCGCCGGCGGCGGTGTCGGCCTTGCCGCGGGGCTGGCTTCGGGCTTCAGCGGCACGAGTCCGGGCGGGGGCCTCGTCATCTTCAGCGTGCTGCTGCTCGGCGCCGAGCAGCACGTCGCGCAGGGCACGTCGCTCCTCACCCAGATTCCGCCGACGGGCCTCGCCGGCGTGCGCCGCTATTGGCAGAACGGTAACCGCAGCCCGCTGCCATGGATCGTCTGGATCGGCATCGGATTTCTGATCGGCGCTGTGGGCGGCGGCCATGCCGCAGCCGCCGTCTGCGATGCGGTGTTGCAATCGACCTATGTCGTCTATCTTGTCGCGCTGATCGCGCTTCTGATCCTGCGTCGCGACCGCAAGGACGCTGGCGCCGGTGATCGCGAGCGTTTGCCCTGGCCTCCCCTGCTCCTCATCGGCGGACTTGCGGGCTTTTCCTCCGGCTTCATGGGCATCGGCGGCGGCCTCGCGATCACGGTCGGCCTTGCCGCGGGCTTGCGCGTGCCGCAGCATCAGGCGCAACTCGTCAGCCTGATCTTCTCGGTGATCCCGACCAATATCCCGGCCGCCTGGATCTACTGGAGCAAGGGCCTGATGGTCGGCTGGCCCGCCATCATCGGCATCGTTGCCGGCCTCTGGGTCGGCACCGATCTCGGCGCCCACGCGGCCAACGGCGTCAGCAAGACAGTGCTGCGCCGGAGCATGATCGCCCTCGTCGCCCTGATGGCGCTCTACATGACCTACAAGGCGCTGAGCTAGCTTCAAGGGCGCTTTGGAATGTTCAAGCCACGCTGCACGGCCGGACGCGCCAGCCCGCGCTCGAGCCAGGCACCGACCGACTTGAACCGGCTGAATTCAACGAGGTCGCTGGCGCCGTAGAAACCGATGAGGTTACGTACCCAGCCGAGCATCGAAATGTCGGCGATGGTGTAGTCGTCATCCATGAACCATTGCCGGCCGGAAAGATGCGCCTCCATCACGCTGAGCAGGCGCTTGGACTCGCTGACGTATCGCTCCAGCGGCCGCTTGTCCTCAAAATCCTTGCCGGCGAATTTGTGGAAGAAGCCGACCTGGCCGAACATCGGCCCGATCCCGCCCATCTGGAAATGCACCCATTGGATGGTCTCGTAGCGCCGGGTGGCATCTTGCGGCAGCAGCTTGCCGGTCTTCTCCGCGAGATATTGCAGGATCGCACCGGACTCGAACAGCGGCAGCGGCTTGCCGCCGGGACCGTTGGGATCGAGGATCGCCGGGATCTTGCCGTTCGGATTGAGAGAGAGGAATTCCGGAGTCTTCTGGTCGTCCTTGCCGAAATCGACGAGATGGACCTCGTACGGCAACCCGATCTCCTCCAGCATGATCGAAACCTTCACGCCGTTGGGCGTCGGCAGCGAATAGAGCTGAAGCAATTCGGGATGCTTGGCGGGCCAACGCCTGGTGATCGGAAAGGCGGATAAGTCAGACATCGTGGCCCCGGGCGCTTGCGAGAGATTCTGATTAATCTAGGCGGGCCGGGACATGGCGCAAGGCCGGATCGTCGTTACACCGATCTCTGTCGAGGAATCCCGATCACAATGGCCGCAGCAAATGGCTGGTGGCGTAGACCGCGTCGCGCTGGGCGCGCTGCTCGATGAAGAGCTGCCCGGTGACGAGCAATGCTCCGACAAAAACGAGCGCGAGCATGGCGGTCGCGAACTGACTGGCATCATTCATCGCACGAGCTTCTCTCAATTCGGTTCGCACGGGGAACGCAGACCGGCTGTCGCCAGTTCCTTTGTGGTTCAAATAATTTGCCTGTTTTTCCCGGATTCTTGAGCCGCCAGCCGCTTCAGTAGTTGATCTCCATCCGCAGACCACGCGGATCGATCTCATCGCCGCCCAGACGCTCCGTGCTGTCGCGCGCCGCGACCGCGCAAGCGCAGGCATCGATCAGATCGTCGCGGCCTATGCCGGTGCCATGGCGTTGCGTCAGCCATTTCGGCAGGCGCGTGAAGCCGCGCTGCACCAGCAGTGCAATGCGCTGCTCGCGGCCTTCCGCCGACGTCTTCGTCGCAAGCCGGACTCCCCCGGCAAGATTCCGGAAGATCAATTCCGGATGCGCCTCGCCGATCGTCGCCTGCCGTGCCGGCGTCATGATCTCGTCGACGTCCCTGATCTTGTCCCTGATATTCCAGAGCTGCGCAGAGACGCCCCTGCCCTTGCCTTCGCGCTCCCAGTAATGCCTGTTCGCCGCCGCCATGTCGGGAAATGTCCAGAGATCGCGGCGGGCTCCTAGAAACACGGCGGGGCCGATCAGTTCGCGCGCATGCAGATCGCATGTCCGATAGCCGCTCGGCATCAGCCCAATCGGCATGTCGATCATCGCCCGCGCATGCGGCATCGCGAGCAGACGCGCCAGGCCAGGTGCATAATCAAATCCATGCTGGCCGCGGTCATCGATCCACGCAGCAACCCAGCCGAACCGAAATCCATCGAGACCGAGATAATTTGGCACGTCACGCGTCCACGTCTTGCAAATTTTCACATTCGCTTCGCTTGACATCTGCAAGTTGCGGGCGTATGTCCCGCGCCCTCGCGAACACTTCCGTTCGTGAAAGCATGAACCCAGTGATGAAGCACAGCTACGAAAGTTTGGCGCGACTGTCGAATGGCCTCCGGCCAATCGATTGCGCATGCCCGGCTCATGGGAGCGATCTTGCCTGACCGCAAGATCGACAGTCCGCTTCTCACGGACCCTCCCGAGCCTGCCGCTCCGGAGGGTTTTTTGTTGCCCACAGCGCGGCCCGTTCGAACATCCCGGCCTTGGCCGGAACGAGAGACCCGGATCTCGGGGCTCGCGCAAAGGATGCGCGTGCCCAAGCGCGCGGGGCCTGCCGGAGGGAACGAGGCGATGAGCCGGATACCGATGGCAGAGCGGACCCCGAGGGTTCGCAATTGGCGGCGCGTCGACAGCGCCGCGATAGAAATTTCTTGAACTCGGTTTGCCGCAACGCCTGCGGCTCAACCGACGCTGGTGGTGAAGATGTCGGATACTTCTCACTGGTAACGCGGGTTCGAATCCCGCCTTTGACACACGCACCGGGATGCGGCCTGGAGAAAGGCAGCACGCGGCCCGGCGCAGGGTCCCTCCGCAAGGAGAGCTCTGCGTTGTCGTCACTGAAGCCGATGTCGCCCGTTCCCCAGCGTACCCATCAACGGCCGCCACGAGAGCATCGGCCTGGCGGTGGTGAAGATGACTGTTACTTCGTCTGTGAAACGACCGCCCTTCGGGGCAGCAACAGCATCGCCCGTTCCCCGCCACCCCATCACGGTCCGTGGTGAAGATTCCTGTTACTTCGCCTGCAACGCGAGAGGTCGCGGGTTCGAATCCCGCCCGGTGTATTGTGCACCGGTAGCTCAGAGGATAGAGCGCTTTCCGGCGAGCTTCGGCTCGTCGGGTCACAGCAATCGCCTGTTCCCGGATCGTGTCTGTCTCGTCCCCACCGCCGGTGGTGAAGAGCGCTGTTACTTCGCTGTCGGAGGTTCGAGCCCTCCCGGACGTCAGTCCGTAGCTCAGTTGGTAGAGCACGTTCAGCCCGCAAGGGCGGTTCAGCACTCGCTTGTTCCCCGGCACCCGTTTCCATTCCATCATCAACCTCAGAGGAGGCCGTCATGGTCAGGCTCAACAAGATCGTTCGCGCCTTCACGCGTGAGGGCGCGCGCGCCGCCCGTTTCACGCCCGAGATGGAGCTGAAGCGGGCGCTGATGAACTGCCTCCTGTGGGAGGACCAGTTCTACGAGGACGGCGTCGCCATCGCCGACCGCATCAAGGCGCTGGTGCCGAAGGTCGCCGCAGCCCGCGTGGCGCAGCTCGCGATCGAGGCGCGCGAGGTGATGAAGCTGCGGCACGCCCCGCTGCTCGTCATCCGCGAGATGGCGCGCAGCGAAAAGCACCGCGCCCTCGTTGCGGACACGCTTGCCCAGGTGATCCAGCGCCCCGACGAGATGACGGAGCTGCTTGCGATCTACTGGGCGGATGCGCTTGGGCCGATGCAGCAGCGCAAGCGTCAGCCGGTCTCCGCGCAGGTCAAGAAGGGCCTTGCCCGCGCGTTGACCAAGTTCGACGCCTACCAGCTCGCCAAGTACGACCGCGACGGCGCGGTGCGGATCCGGGACGTGCTGTTCCTGGTTCACGCCAAGCCGAAGGACACCGCGCAGGAAAAGGTGTGGAAGCAGCTCGTCGACGGAGAGCTCGCCTCCCCCGATACCTGGGAGGTCTCGCTCTCGGCCGGCAAGAGCAAGCGCGAGACCTTCGAGCGGCTGATCGCCGAGCGCAAGCTCGGTGGCCTGGCGCTGCTGCGTAACCTGCGGCTGATGCAGAACGCAGAGGTTCCGCGCGAGACCATCGCAGGCGCGATCGAGGCGATGCGGACGGATCGTATCCTTCCCTATCGCTTCATCACGGCGGCGCGCTATGCGCCCGATTTCGAGCCCGAGCTCGAGACTGCGATGCTCAAGTCGGTCAAGGACCATGTGCGGCTTCCCGGCCGGACGCGGCTCCTGATCGACGTGTCGGGCTCGATGTTCACGCCTCTCTCCGCGCAGTCGGAAATGACGCGGGCGGAGGCGGCGTGCGGTCTTGCCATCCTCGCGCGCGAGATCTGCGACGATGTCGAGATCTTCACCTTCAGCAATGAGGTCGTGAAGGTCCCGCCCCGCCGCGACTTCGCGCTTCGGGACGCGATCATCAACTCGCAGCCGCACGGGGCGACCTATCTCGGCAAGGCAGTGGCGGAGATCGACCGCAAGGGCGATCGCCTCATCGTCTTCACCGACGAGCAGAGCCACGATTCTGTGCCGGAGCCCAAGGCGCGCGGCACGATGGTGAACGTGGCCTCGTATCAGCACGGTGTCGGTCACGGCGCCTGGACCCGCGTCAACGGCTTCTCCGAGGCCGTGGTCGCGTGGATCGCAGCCTCGGAGACGGCATTGAACTGATGCCCAACGACAACGGCCCCGGACGCAATCATCGCGCCCGGGGCCACTGAAATAACAGGAACGGTCAGCCTCCGACGGCCTGGTAGGCCAGGCGCTTGAACTCGAAGAAGAACGGATTCCAGAAGCCGAGATGACGCTGGGCCATCAGGACGCCAGCGGTGTTGGCCTGCGGGCAGATCCACCAATGGGTACCGGCGAGCCCGCCCCATTGGAATTCACCGGTGGAATTCGGCGGATCGAACGGCATCGGGGCGAAGGTGACGGCGCCGCCAAGGCCAAAGCCCTTGCCGGGAATCGGCCCGAGATTGGCGAAGCGGATGACCTGTCCATCAGGCAATTGGTTGGTCATCATCTGCCGCAGCGTCTCCGGCTTCAGCAGCGCATTGGGACCGGGAAGCAGCGCCTTCACCAGGGCCAGCATATCAGGCAGAGTCGAGACCAGCCCGCCGCCGCCCGACAGCCGCGGAAACGGATGTCGATAGGCCTGCGGATAGGGCAGATCGTCGGCACGCGTGAGGCCGGGCTTCATCGGATCGAGCACGTCGGCACCGGTGTAATGCGCGACCAGCCTGCCCTGCTGCGCTTCAGGCACGTAGAAACCGGTATCGGTCATGCCAAGCGGATCGAAGATACGCGCCTTGAAGAAGGCATCGAGCGGCCTACCCGAGACGACCTCGACCACGCGGCCGAGCACGTCGGTCGCCACCGAATATTCCCAGTTGGTGCCGGGATGATAAGACAGCGGCAGATCGGCGAGCTTGTCGATCATGTCGGTCAGCGGCGTCAGCGGATTAAGCACACGCGCGTCGTTGTAGCCTTTGAACAGCACCGTGCCGGGATCGAAGATTCCGTAGCTGAGACCGGAGGTGTGGGTCAGCAGGTGGCGGATGGTGATCGAGCTTTTCGCCGGCTCGACATCGGCAAGGCTTGACGCGCCCTGCTTGAGCACTTTGCGATTGCCGAGCTGCGGCAGGTACTTCTCGATGGGATCGTCGAGCCCGATGCGGCCTTCCTCGACCAGCAGCATGATCGCTGAGGTGACGAAGATCTTGGTGTTGGAGAACGCGCGAAAAATATGGTCAGGCCGGAGCACCGTCTTGGCCTCGCGATCGGCAAAGCCGACGCATTGCTGATCGACCACTTCGCGCCCGCGCAGCACGGCCCAGGACACGCCAGGGATGATCTCCTGATCGACGTAGCGTTGCATCGCCGTCCGCACGGCGGAAAATTCTGGTGTCCTGGCGTCCGTGCGTCTCCCCTATTTTGGTGGAGATGGATATAGCGCGCTTTCGCCGCAAATGAAGGGCCATCCCTCGGGATGTCTACTCCTTCATGAACGCCGTCACATGCAGGCGGCGACGGAGGCGCATGCCCTGTCGCTCGTACAACGCAATGGCGGATGTGTTGTTCGAGAACACGTGCAGGAACGGAATTTCGCCGCGCTCCTCGATCCGGCGCGCGACGGCTGCGAGCAGCGCCTGCGCATAGCCGCGCCCGCGATAATCGGGGTGAACGCAGACCGCGGTCATCTCTACGAACTTGCCCGGCTTCATCCGCTCGCCTGTCATCGCGACCAGCTCGCCGCCTGAGCGAATGCCGAGGAAGGTGCCGAGCTCGTGCGTGCGCGCGGCGAACGGCCCTGGCTTGGTCAGCGCCGTCAGCGCCATCATCGCGGGAACGTCGGCCTTGCCGAGCGTGACGATTTCGGCGTCGCGGAGCGGACTGTCGGCGGGCGAGCCGATCATCTGGTCACCGTTCTCGGCCAGCACCACCTTGAAGCCGGCGGGAACGTCGACCGCATCAGGCGTGAACAGCGCGACAACCTGCGAAGGCGACATGAGATCGCCAAGCGCTGCAAAACTCTCCGCCGACATGTCGATCATGTCGGCGAACGGGGTCATGTCCACGGGATAGCGCCGCGCCCGCGAGCCACCTTCGGCCAGATGCTTCTGGCTCGTCGTCAGCGCGCTCCAGATCGGGCGATCCAAAAGCGCTTCATCGTTGTCGGTCACGGGTCTAGTCCTTGTCGAAGCTAACGATGACGGCAGCATTGGCGATGAGGATGGGATCGTTGGCCACTTCCGTGGCCGAGGGAATCTCCAGCCCGCCCTTCACCGCGGTGACAGTCACTGTGCCGTAAGGCAGCTCCTTGGCGACCGCCTCCTTGTCGACGGCCTCGGGGTTGGGCACGCCGATGGTGACGTCGACGAACATGTCGTTAGCGGTCTTGCCGATCATCCGGAAGAAGCCGAGGCTCGAATGCCTGATGGCATCCGACACCGCGCGCTTCGCCGCCTTGGTGGCGTCCCGGCCGTGGACGTCGACGCCCATGCCCATCTCGGTCACACAACGAACGCGAGTCATTTCATAGTCCTGTGGTTGGAGAAGCGATTTGTTACGAAAGTCGGCGATCGGTGTCCGCAATACAAGTGCGGCGCGTATGTTGCCTGGACGTCCACGCCGTGACCTCCGTCATTGCGAGCGCAGCGAAGCAATCCAGTCTGCCTCTCCGAAAAGATTCTGGATTGCTTCGCTCCGCTCGCAACGATGTGGAGATAGCTTCGCCTTATCAATTCACGCCTTCGCCTTCTCGTGCGCGCGCAGCTCGTCGACCAGCACCCGTACGTTCTCCGAATAGTCGATCGGGATCGAGACGAGGTGCACACCGCCTTCCCTGAAGGCGGCGTCGAGCGTCGGACCGAAGCTGTCGATGCTTTCGATCCGATGCCCCTTGGCGCCATAGGCCTTGGCGTAGAGGGCGAAGTCGGGATTGCCGAAGGTCATGCCGTAATCAGCAAAATGATCGACCGCCTGCTTCCAGCGGATCATGCCGTAGGCGTTGTCCTCCAGCACCAGCACGACAAGATTGAGCTTGAGTCGGACGGCGGTCTCCATCTCCTGGCTGTTCATCATGAAGCCGCCGTCGCCGGCCACCGCCAGCACGCGGCGGTCGGGATAAAGCATCGCGGCCATCATCGCCGACGGCAGACCGGCGCCCATCGTCGCCAGTGCATTGTCGAGCAGCAGCGTGTTGGCGACACGGGTGCGATAGTTGCGCGCGAACCAGATCTTGTACATGCCGTTGTCGAGCGCGACGATGCCGTTTTCCGGCATGACCTGACGGATGTCGTGCACGATCCGCTGCGGCGTCGGCGGCCAGCGCGTCTCGGTGGCGCGGTCGGCGATGTGATTGAGGATCCCTTCGCGCAGCGGCAACAGCGCGGCCGCCTGCGGCAGCTTGCCTTCGAGCCGGTCGGCCAGAAGCTCCAGGCTCGGGCCGACGTCGCCGACCACTTCGGCATCGGGAAAATAGACCAGCTCGACGCTGGCCGAGGTGTAGCTGACGTGAATGACCTTTGGCCCTGACGGACCCATGATGAATGGCGGCTTCTCGATCGGGTCGTGGCCGATCGCGATGATCAGGTCGGCGGCATCGATGGCATCGTGGACATAGTCGCGCTCGGACAGCGCCGCGGTGCCCATGTAGAGATTGGTGCCGCCGGGCACGGTGCCCTTGCCCATCTGGGTGGTGAAGAACGGAATGCCGGTCCTCCGCACGAAGCTCGCGATGCCGTGCGTCGAACGCGGCCGGCTGGTCGCGGCGCCCATCATCACCAGCGGACGCTTTGCGGCCAAGATCATCTCGGCGGCGCGATCGAGCGCGGCGCGATGCGCCACGGGGATTTCGATCGGATGGACCGGGATCACCGCAACAGCCTCGACCTCGTCGCCGGCGATGTCCTCGGGCAGTTCGAGATGCACCGGTCCCGGGCGCTCCTCCATCGCCACACGGAAGGCATCGCGCACCACGGTGGGGATGCTGGAGGCGCTGACGATCTGCCGCGATAGTTTTGTCAGCGGCTTCATGGTCGCGACCACATCCACGATCTGGAAGCGCGCCTGCCGGCTGCTCATGATCGGCTTCTGCCCGGTGATGAGGATCATCGGCATCGCGCCGAGATTGGCATAGGCCGCACCGGTGGAGAGATTCAGCGCGCCGGGGCCCAGTGTGGAGAGGCAGACGCCAGGCTTGCCGGTCAACCGTCCATGGGTCGCGGCCATGAACGCGGCGGCCTGTTCGTGCCGGGTCAGGACCAGCTCGACCTTCGAAGTTCGCAGCGATTCGACGAGGTCGAGATTCTCCTCGCCGGGCACGCCGAAGATGCGGTCGACGCCTTCGTTCTCCAGCGCCGCGACGAACAGGTCCGATCCCTTTACTTTCCGCTGCGGCGCGCTCATGTCCCCTCCCGCTTGCTGCTGTCTCCCGGTGCTTCGGGAGTGAGGGCATGGTAGCGGTCTGGGGCGAACGCACAACTCACAATGAGTGGCGCAGCTGCATCAACAGCGTCATTGCGAGCGCAGCGAAGCAATCCAGAGTCTTTCCGCAGTAAACAGTCTGGATTGCTTCGCTACGCTCGCAATGACGGAGCATGCAGCGGCGCCGCTTCTCCAGCGCGCATCGTCATCGCAGACGCACCTTCGTTTCCAACGCAAGGCGTCGTTCCCGGTAGCCCGGATGGAGCGAAGCGCAATCCGGGAACCTCTCCACGCGGACGCAGCAGCCCCGGATTGCGCTTCGCTCCATCCGGGCTACGGATCCGAACCAGTGGCCATCACTTCACCTGCAACTGCGGCTCCGTGCCACTTTTGCGTCCCTCACTTGCCGAGGATTTCCGCCGCGGCCCGTTCCAGAATTCCGGCGATGCGACGCGCCTCGTTGGAATCGCTGCCGTGCTTGCTGCGTAGCGCGCGCTTGAGGTTGTGGCGGGCGCGGTGCAATTCCTCCGAGGCATCCGCATCGAGATCGCTGATCCCGGCAAAGGCCTCGCGCACCTCCTCCATGCGGCGTCCGATCCGCCACAGCGCTTGCAGAATTGCATCGGCGGTGCCGCGCTGCTCGGCGAGAAACGTCTCGCCTTGCGGCGTGATGCTGTAGAGCTTGCGGCCGCCATCCTGCGCCACGCTCGCATGACCGACCTCTTCGAGATAGGTCAGGGCCGGATAGATGACGCCGGGGCTCGGCGTATAAAATCCCTCCGACCGCTCCTCGATGATCTTGATCAGCTCGTAGCCATGCGCAGGCTTGTCGGCGAGCAGCGCCAGGATCACGAGTTGGAGGTCCTGCGAGGACAGCCGCCGCGCCCCCGGAAATTCGTCGCCGCCGCGGCCGAAGAAACCATGCCCGCCGCGGCCGAAGCGATGCCGTCCGCCGTGGCGGCCCATGGCGAAATGGGCGAAATGCCCGAAGTGGAAATCCCTGTGGTCCCGATGCTTGCTGAACATATCGTACGTCTCCTTCTCAAAACATATCTTACGATATAGCTTGCGATAAGAATGAGGCAAATCACGGGTCCGTGTTTATCCTCTGACTTGGAGCTGGACCTTCGTCGCGCGCCGATATCAAGCTGATCCGGCCCGAAGGCTGGATGTCTGAATCCGAGTAAATGAGTTCAGAGCTTCGCCTCGGCAAAAATGCCCGAGATCCAGTCGAGGAAGACGCGCAGGCGCAGCGCAAGGTGGCGGTTTTGCGGATAAGGCGCGGAGAGCGGCGTCGGCGACGGCGGGTGATCGGCGAGCACCTCGACCAGCGTGCCGATGGCTGCAAGCGAAGCCAGGTTGACGGCGACACGATATCTGACTAAAGTCAGATAATGCTCGATCCGGTTTCCCGCGTCCGCCGCTTCAACCGCGCCGTGACCTCCGCCGTTGGCGCGCTCGATACGTCCTTCCTCGGGCGCGGGCGGCCGCTCGGAGCGGCGCGTGTGCTCAACGCGATAGGACATGGGCGCTCCGAAATCGGCGAGATCCGCGATTATCTCGGTCTCGATTCCGGGTTGATGAGCCGGCTGTTGCGCAGCCTGGAAGACGAAGGCCTGATCGAGACGCACGCGCATGAGGATGATGCGCGGCGCCGCGTTGCGAGCCTGACGCGCGCGGGCAAGCGCGAGTTCGCAGCCTATGAAGACTTGTCGAACAGTCAGGCCGAAGGGTTTCTCGCCCGCAATTCGCAACGCGAGGCACTGCTGGCGGCGATGGATCTGATCGCCTCCGCGCTGACACGCGACCGCATCGCGCTCACCGAAATGGACCCGCGCAGCGACGAGGCGCGCTACTGCCTGGCCGAGTACTACGCCGAGCTCGGCCGCCGCTTCAAACAGGGTTTTGACGTTTCGCTCTCGCGCGATCCTGACGCCAAGGACATGCGCCGGCCGCGCGGCAGCTTCATCGTCGCGGTGTCGGACACGCTGCCGATCGGCTGCGTCGGCCTGAAGGGCACCGATCACGGCTACGCCGAGATCAAGCGGCTCTGGGTCGCCCCTTCCGCGCGCGGCTTGGGGCTCGGCAAACGCCTGATGGATGCAACTGAAGATGCCGCGCGCACGCTCGGCATCAGTCTGTTGCGGCTCGACACCAACAGCGCACTGCCGGAAGCCGGCCGACTCTACCGCACCACCGGCTGGCGCGAGATTCCGCGCTTCAACGACGACCCGTATCCGGATCTGTTCTTCGAAAAACAGATCCGGTCGTAGAGTTCGTCACGCCGCGACCGGTGCCGGCTCAGGCGCGGCTTGCGGCTTCGGGAACGGGCGGAACGTCATCGCCATCAGGAATGCGCCGAGGCCCATCGCCCAGGAGCCGATATAGAGCCAGGCGTAGCTGGAGAACGCGTCGTAGATCATGCCGCCGGCGAGCGGTCCGGTTGCCATGCCGAGGCTGCCGGCCATCGCGGTGCCGCCGATCACGGTGCCCATCATGCGCAGCGGAAAGTTTTCGCGGACGATCACCGCATAGAGCGGCATGGTGCCGGCATAGATGAAGCCGAACACCATCGCGACCGCGTAGAAGGTCGTGAGCTGATGGGCGAAGACATAGGCGAGCGCGCCGAAGGCTTGCGCGAGCAGGCCCGAGACCAGCACGCGCTTGGCACCCAAACGATCGCCCATCAGGCCGAAGGCGACGCGGCCACCGAGGCCGGCGAGACCCTCGACGCTGTAGATCGTCACGGCCGAGATCAGCGGAATGCCGCAGCTCACGGCATAGCTGACGGTGTGGATGATCGGGCCGGAATGGGTGGCACAGCAGAAGAAATTGGTGGCGAGCAGGATCAGGAATTGCGGCGAGCGCAGCGCTTCGCTCCTGGTCATTTCGGCCTGCGCGCCGCCCCCGCCTGCTGCCGCCATCGGCGGATTTGCAAGCGCGGGCGGACGGCGTACCAGCAGCGCGACCGGAATCATGATGGCGCCGACCACCAGCGACACGATCTGCATCGCGGTGCGCCAGTCATGATGAGACACCAGCCAGGCCGCGAGCGGCGCCATCGTCATCGGCGCCACGCCCATGCCGGCCGACACCAGCGACACCGCAAGGCCGCGATGGGTGTCGAACCAGCCGGTGACGGTCGCCATCATCGGCGCGAAGATCGCGGCGCAGGAGGCGCCCACCAAGAGGCCGAACACGAACTGGAACGCGATCAGCGAGGTGGCGTGGCTCGCGGCGAACAGGCTCAGCGCCAGTACCGTCGATCCGGTCAGCACCACCGGCAGCGGCCCGAATTTGTCCGTCAGCGTGCCCCAGATCATGCTGCTGAATGCCATCGCCAGGAAGCCGATGGTCATCGCGCTGGAGATGCCGGTCACCGACCAGCCGGTGTCCTTGGCGATCGGCTGCAGGAACACCGGCAGCGAAAACATGCCGCCGATGGCGACGCATCCGAGCACGCCGCCGGCGGCGACGATCACCCAGCGATAGTTGGAAGCAGACATTTTTGTCTCCCGTCAGGTCTGTCTGGGTGGAAGACGATTGGGAACGGCGAAAGCAGACAGGGCGAGCCTAATTTATTTCCCGGGTTCTCGCGACCTGTGACCGCGTATAGTTCCGCAACAAGCACCTTTGGCCCGCCCTGCCGCACGGCATACTGGGCTGGCGGCAGCTGTCAGGAAGGTCCCGCATGCCGAAAACAACCCCATGCACAGTAGACGGCCGCAGCGGGATCAGTGACTTACGACCCGGTCATCCGTTGGCACCGATGTTGACGAGCTCGCTGCCCCATTGCGCGGCCCTCGCCTGCACGTGGGACGGAATTGGGACGCAAGATCGGCCTGTCGCAGCCGACCACCTCGGAGCGGCTGAAGCGGCTCGAGGAGCGCGGGATCATCAGGGCGTATCGCGCGGTTGTCGATCCCGCCTCGGTCGGCCTCAACATCCTCAAGGTGATCGTGCCTTCGCCCGCGGAGCTCGAGGGCATTGTCGATGCGATCGCCCGATACGGTTCTGTCACCACCGCCATCGTGCTGCGGAGCGAACCGCCGAAGCGTATCGGGCGCGAGCTGATCCAGAGAGGCTAGCGCTCGACACTTCGATCGCATCACCCCTGCTGCATCCGCCTGGCCCGCCAGTCGCTGACCGTGAGCCAAACCGCCGAGACGAGGAAGTAGAGCGCGCCGACCGCGGCATACCCAGCGACGTCAGCGATCGACGGAACTGCCGGCGTGGCGGCTTGAAAGATGAAGAAGCCACCCGCCAGCGCTGACTGGCCGCCACTCAGCACCATGGCCCATTGCGCGCCAAAACTTGTCCAGCGCCGGATCGCTGTTCCCAGCTGGAGCAGGCCGGCGAAGATCGCCCAGACACCGAAGACGCCGAGCACCCCATTCATGCTCATCTGCAAGGCGACGGTGACCGCAACAGTGGTCGCGAGGCTGACCAGGACGTTCAGCGCCTGCGTGCGGTTTTGCGAGAGGCCGCCGCTGCGCAAGGCGTCCACCAAATTCGCTGCGGCGTCCCCGGCAGGATAAAGCACGAGCAAGACGCCGGCGATTACCGGAGATGACGATGCAACGGCGAAGGCCGCAACGACCCAGGCGACGGAGAACGCCGCGCGGAGGAAATAGTATTGTTTGAGCCATTGCGCGCGATCGTCGAGAGCGAGCTGATTAGCCAGGGCCATTGCCTTCTCCTTTACCTACTAGTTGGTAGTCTAAGCGCGCATCAAAGAGCGTTCGCCCGGCATGCGTGCGGGGCGCCGTTGTCGCCTCGCCGATCTCTCTCAGCGCTTTGTGGACAGCCGCTCCAGCAGCGGCGCGGTGATCACACCGAACATTTTGGGATCGCCATAGGCGCGCGCCGACAGCATCGCGCCGTGGATGGTCGCCATGAATCCTTCAGCCTCGATCTTCGCTGCGCTGGCGAGATGCAGCTGCCCCTTCCGCCTGCCGCGCTCCATCACCGAGGCCAGCCACGACGCCAGCGCGCGGAAATGCGCGCGGACCTCCAGCGCAACCTCCTCCGGCAGGATCGGGAGCTCACTGGCCAACAACGCACAGACGCAGAAGGGTGCCGTCGCATCGCTGATGCACGCCGCCCAGTACCCGACATAGCTTTCGAGCTGGTCGCGAGGGTCCGTAACATTGCGCTCGAGCGCCGCCAGTCCCGCCTCGGCCTCCGCGCGATAGCGTGACACCAGGGTGCGGACCAGATCGACCTTGCTGGCAAAGTGATGGTGGATGCTCGGCTTGCGGATGCCGACGACTTCGGCGACATCGGCATAGCTGAAGCCGTTATAACCGCCCGCGATGATCAGGGTGCGGGCGCAGGCCAGAATCTCGTCGGCGGTAGAGGAAGGGTTGGTCATGGGAGTTAGCTACCTTCTAGTTGGTAGACCGTCAAGAACGGGATGCTTCAACCATCCGTGAGTGGTAGGAGCCTTGAATGACCATTCGTCCCATCGTCCGCTACCCCGACCGCCGGCTCGCCATGCCCGCCCGCCCCGTCACCGCTTTCGACGACGGCTTGCGCGAGCTTGCAGCGGATTTGCTCGACACCATGCGCGCCGCGCCCGGGATCGGCATCACGGCGCCGCATATCGGCGTGCCCCTGCGGCTCGTGGTGCTTGAGCTCGACGCCAAGGCGGGGCCGCAGACCTACGTCAATCCCGAGATCGTCTGGGCCTCGCCCGAGATGATCATGCATCTCGAAGGCAGCGTCTCGATGCCCGGCATCAATGACGAGGTGCAGCGCCACGCGCGCGTGCGGATCAATTATCGGGATCTCGACGGCATCCCGCAGACCGAGGAATCGGAGGCTTTGCGCGCCGTCTGCCACCAGCATGAGATCGATCAGCTCGACGGCGTTTTCTGGATCCAGCGGCTGTCGCGGCTGAAGCGGGAACGGCTGGTGAAGAAATATGAGAAGATGTCGCGGGGTTCGTAGGGTGGAAGCCCTGCAGATGCGCTAAGCGCATCTGCTCGGCGTAATCCACCGATCCACGCACGGCTTAGCGACTAGTGCATCTCTGTCACGGTTGAAGCACGAGCGGCCGGCTTCGGCTCAAGTCGCCCCGGCCAGCGCCACCGCGTCGGCGCCGACCCGAGGGCGTGCCAGAAGATAGAATGCGGTGATATGCGTGATCATCAACAGCGGAACGTAGATGATCGGGATCGCATAGGTCGAGGCAAACCATTCCGCGTGTGCGGCAAGGCCGGACTGGATGGCGTCGTAGTAATCGACGATGATATCGACCGCTCCTGCGAGATTGAAGGCGACGACGAACAGCCAGAACAGCGCGCGTATCCTCACCGTGAGAAGCGCCAGCATGGCGAGCACCCCGGTCGCGAAGTCGCCCCAGGCGGCGAAATTGGCGAAGCTGGCCGGCAGATCCGGGCTCACGACGCCGGGAAGGATGAAGACGAGCCCGAAGAAGCGGAAGCTGTGCAGAGTGGCGATGGCACGGTGCGCCTCGAGCCTGTCCATCACCTTGAGCCGGGGCCAGACATACGCGCCGAAGCAAAGCAGCCAGGCGACATAACCAAGGATGAGATGAGTCCGGAACAGAGTTTCTGGCGTCATTTTTCGTCTCCGATCAGATCGCGACATCGCGGGCCCGGCTGCGGCGACGCAGCTGGCGCAACGACAGGGCGTGCAGCAGGATCGAGCTCGGCACCACGAAAGCCGGGGTCAGCACATTTGGATAAATGTCCAGTCCAACGTTCGGACCTTGGGGAATGATCAACTGGAACGGGCCGGGCGTGATGATCATCCCCAAGATGATCGCGACGGCGAAGTCGGCGAGGCCGAAGATGTTCCAGAGAATCGCCGCTTTTCGCCCCTCAGCCGTCCCTGCTGCCAATGCCGTCGCCGCCGTCACGGCGAACAGGCCGGTCAGCACGTCGCCGGTTCCTGCCGGCAGCGCCCACAGGCCGGGGACCAGCCCAAGCAGCCAGTATGCCAGCCATTGGCTGCCGACGATTCGATAAAGCTGCAGGGCGACCAGCCAATTCGTCGGCATCGCATCGAGCAACTGCCCCACCCGCTTCGACAACAGCAACAGCGGAGCGCCTGTCATGACCGGCAGGAAGATCGCCGCCGGCAGCAGCGGCAATTGAGAGTAGCCCGTGCGGAAGACCCCGTTGATCGCCGCAGACCAGGCGACGGCAGCCCATAGCGTGAAGGGCACCATGATCGCGAGCCAGGTCGTGCGGCGCTGGCCGGGCGCGAGGTCGGTGCGTTCAAGGCCGAGCCACGCGCCGAGCCCGATGAGTCCATAGGCCGCCAGCCGGGCCGCCAGGGCTGGAAGGCCGCTCTGCAGAAGCACGGGTTGCGCGTAGAGCAACGAGGTCCACAGGGCCGTGAGCGGGACGGTCCAAAGCAGGCTGTTCAAGGGGCGAAGCGGCGCGACGATCGCAGCTGGAGCAGCTTCTGATGTCATCGGCCGTCCTCCATCCGGGTCTTCCCCTTATTGCCGACGCTCGGGATTGGTCATCAGCAGTCGAAGCGGCATGAGCGGACCGATGGCGATGTATTCGTGGTCCATCAGATCCTGCTTGGCCAATGGGAGGTCTTCCATGATCGCCTTCGCCGCGGCGACATCCCTGACATCGACGACGAAAACAACGCCGCGTCCGTCGCCGCGCGAATACCACTCGCGAATTTTCCCGCCGAGATAGAGCTGCACGGTCTCCTGGATTTCAGCCGGCATGACAGCCATGACCTGCTCGCGCGTGACGCCCGCTTTCGCGGTCAGGATGACCATCACTCCGGTGATTGTGGGCGCGAAGGCTTGCGGGGCGGATTGCGCCTGGGCAACGGATGGTTCGGTCATGGAAGTCGCTCCCATCAGGGTTAGGGTGAGCATGACGACAAGTTTACGCATCAACGTCATCGGTCTCGTCTCCCGGAGCACGATGGTCACCTCGGCTTCTCCGAGATGACGCTGACGTCGCAAATGACCGCCATTAGCGATGCTCCTGATCTGCGAGCCAGAGATACGATCAATTGTCGCCAGGGACTATTCGGGATAATCTTGACGGGCTATGAAGCAGAACTTCACAGTCAGGCAAGGCGCGCTCGACGGCGTGGAAGCATTCCTGAGCGTCGCCCAGCACCGCAATTTCCGCCGGGCAGCCGCAGAACTCGGCGTGACGCCCTCCGCCATCAGCCAGGCGGTCCGTACGCTCGAGGCGCGTGTCGGCGCAGCCTTGTTCATACGCACGACCCGCAGCGTCGGCCTGACCGAAGCAGGCGCGCAGTTCCTTTCGCGCGCAAAGCCCGCCTTCGAGGAGCTCCTTGCTGCGAGCAACGTTGCGCGCGATCTTGGACAGCGGCCGTCAGGATTGTTGCGGCTCACCGTGCCGCGCGCGGTGGTGCCGATCCTGCTGGAGCCGCTGATCGCATCCTTCTGCGAGGCGTATCCCGAGGTCGAGGTGGAGATCTCCGCAGGCGAGGAATTGGTCGACCTCGCGGCCAAAGGCTTTGATGCCGGCGTCCGGATGGGCCAGTTCGTCGCCGCCGACATGATCGCGGTCCGGCTGACGCGGCCTTTCCCGTTCGTGGTCGTCGGCAGTCCGGACTATCTGCGCCGGCACAAGCGGCCCGAACGGATCGACGATTTGCGCCAGCACGCCTGCCTGCGCATACGCCGCAGCAACGGATCGATCGCGCCCTGGTCCTTTGTCGATGGCAACAAGACCATTGAGGCGATCGTCTCGGGACCACTGATCGCGCACGATTTTCCCACCATGCTTGGCGCAGCCGTGGAAGGCATGGGCCTTGCGCAAGTCCCCGCGCCGATCGCCGCCAACCTGGTGAAGACGGGAAAGCTGGTGCAGGTCCTGAAATCGTTCGCGCCAACGACGCCGGGCGTGTTTCTCTATTATCCCAGCCGCCATCAGATGATGCCGAAGCTAAGGGCGTTCATCGATCACGTGAAGAGCCGCCCGGTCGCGGCCGCGAAAACACGCGCCCGCGCGGATGACAGGCGAACGCGCGGAATGAAACCGCGCTGACCTAGGGAAGCAAGCCACGGCTCCCATTGGGGAGAGTTGCGGAACGACGACGGCGATTGCCCGAACCGTTGCCGAAAGGCGCGGGCGAAGGCGTCAGGTGCGTCGTAACCGGCATCCATCGCGATGTCGGTGATGCTGTCAGCGTCACTATAGGCCAGCAGGTAGGACGCGCGCTTCATGCGGGCCAGCTGGACATAGCGATGCACGGACAATCCGAAGATCGCCGTGAACTGCCGATGGAAATGAAACCGCGAGAACGCGGCAACGCCGCTCAGTATTTCCAGGTCCAGATCAGCGTCGAGATGCCGGTCGATATAGTCCAGCACCCGCCGCATCCGGTCCCGATAGTTTCGCAGCGCCGCCGTCATCGTCGTTCCTTTCGTGGCGGCATGAGTTAGGCCGGAATGCCAGTGATGTGCTCGACCGATCTTGCGGTTTGGCGTTGTTCCGTAGCCCGGATGGAGCGCAGCGCAATCCGGGATTCGTACCCGATAGACAGTAGCACGATGCGGTTATTGCGCCCCGGATTACGCTGCGCTCCATCCGGGCTACAGTCTTTTCCTCCAAATGCGTTATCATCTCTCGTCAACAGACCGACCAGTCAACCAAGGCCCCTCAAATGAACAGCTTGGACAATCTGGAGTGCGTGACCCTGTTCGTCGCCGACCTCGCCCGCACGAGGGCATTCTACGAGGCCGTGTTCGACGCGAGGCCGATCTATTCCGATGCCGTCTGCAGCGTGATCGGGCTCGGCGGTGTCATGGTCAATCTGCTGCAGGCGACGGAGGCCCCCCAACTCGTGCAGCCGGTGGTGCCGGCCCCTTCAAGCACTGGGCCTCGCATGCTCATGACCATTCGCGTCGCCGATGTCGATGCGGCCTGCGCGAGACTCCGGCAAAGCGGCGTGGAACTGGTCAACGGCCCCATCGATCGCCCGTGGGGTCGTCGCACCGCCGCCTTTGCCGACCCATCCGGCCATATGTGGGAGATCGCGCAGGAGATTGGTTCGTAGAGGCCCGCGCGGCGCACATCCGACGCAAGTGCCCACTTGCGCACAGATCAGGGTAATGGAATTTTACTGAATGGATCGAGCACAGGAACGCCCAGCGGCTCGTAGTGCCTGACATTGCGCGACAGGATCGTCAGCGCGTGCTGGCGCGCCGTGGCGGCAATCATGATATCGGCAAATCCGGGCGCATGCCCCTGCCCGCGAGCCCGGTCAGATAACTCTCCCGCGAGTCGCGCGGCCGCCGTGTCGAACGGCAAAATTTGGTCGCCATAGAGATGCAACACGGCATCAAGCCATTGCGCCAAGTCCTTGCTCCTGCGCGTGGCCTTCTCGCGCCGCAGCTTGGCAATTCCGTCCTCGACTTCCGCAATCGTCACGGCAGACAAGAACAACGAGGCGGATTGCGCGTCCATCCATTCAATCAGTGCCGCAGGCGCTAGCCGGTTCGGCGAGATCGCGGATATGACGTTGGTATCGACGAGATACACGTCTCAAAAATCGTTCTTGCGCATCTTGGAACGATTGCGCGCCGGCAGATCTCCTGCCCTCACCGGGGCTGCCATCAACAGACGTCCGAAGCTCGGGACCTGCGACAGCCGGCGCCATTCCTCGTAGCTCAAGACCACCGCCTGCTTCTTGCCGTGGCGCGTAATCACGGCCGGCTTGCCGTCGATTGCCTCGTCGACGACAGCGGAGAGGTTGGCCTTGGCATCACGAAGCTGGATTTCGCGCATGGAGTACCTATATGACCACAGTAGTCATATACCGGGATGGCCGACAACTCAAGCGAGCAGCCGTCATGGCGGGTCAGCGAAGCGCAACGAAGGCTAAGCCCTTCACTCCCACTCAATCGTGCCCGGCGGCTTGCTGGTCACGTCGTACACCACGCGGTTCACGCCCTTCACCTCGTTGATGATGCGCGTGGCGGTCTCGCCCAGGAATTTCATGTCGAAGGGGTAGAAGTCCGCGGTCATGCCGTCGGTTGAGGTGACGGCGCGCAGGCCCACGACATAATCGTAAGTGCGGCCGTCGCCCATGACGCCGACGGTCTTGACGGGGAGCAGCACGGCGAAGGCCTGCCAGATCTCGTCGTAGAGGCCGTGCTTGCGGATCTGGTCGATGTAGACCGCATCGGCCTTGCGCAGGATGTCGAGCTTGTCCTTCGTGATCTCGCCGGGGCAGCGGATGGCAAGGCCTGGCCCGGGGAACGGGTGGCGGCCGACGAAGATCTCGGGCAGGCCGAGCTCGCGCCCTAACTTGCGGACCTCATCCTTGAACAGCTCGCGCAGCGGCTCGACGAGCTTCATGTTCATGCGCTCGGGCAGACCGCCGACATTGTGGTGCGACTTGATGGTGACTGAAGGTCCGCCGGTGAAGGAGACGCTCTCGATCACGTCGGGATAGAGCGTACCTTGCGCGAGGAAGTCGGCGCCGCCGATTTTCTTGGCCTCCTGCTCGAACACCTCGATGAAGAGGCGGCCGATGGTCTTGCGCTTGGTTTCGGGATCGGTGACGCCTTCGAGCTCGCCCAAGAACTGCTTGGACGCGTCCACGTGCACGAGCGGAATGTTGTAGTGGTGGCGGAACAGGTCGACCACCGTCTTGGCCTCGTCAAGACGCAGCAGGCCGTGATCGACGAACACGCAGGTGAGCTGGTCGCCGATGGCTTCGTGGATCAGCACGGCCGCAACGGCGGAATCGACGCCGCCGGAGAGGCCGCAGATCACCTTGCCCTTGCCGACCTGCTGGCGGATTTTTGCGATCTCCTCCTCGCGGAAGGCGCGCATGGTCCAGTCGCCGGTGAGGCCGGCGATCTTGCGGACGAAATTGCGGATCAGCTTGGCGCCGTCGGGCGTGTGCACCACTTCGGGGTGGAACATCAGGCCGTAATATTTACGCGTCTCGTCCTGGATGATCGCGAAGGGCGCGTTCGGCGAGGTGCCGGCGACGGAGAAGCCCGGCGGCATCTTGGTGATGCGGTCGCCATGGCTCATCCAGACCTGGTTCTTGCTGCCTGAAGTCCAGACGTCCTCGAACAGCTTGCTGTCGGCCTTGACCTCGACATCGGCGCGGCCGAATTCGCGGTGATGGCCGCCCTCCACCTCGCCGCCGAGCTGGGCCGCCATGGTCATCTGGCCATAGCAGATGCCCATCACGGGCACGCCGGAGGCGAAGATCGCTTGCGGGGCGCGGGGCGAGCCGGCCTCATGCACCGACTCCGGCCCGCCGGAGAGGATCACCGCTTTCGGCTTCATCTCCTTGAAGGCGGCGTCCGCCTTGTTGAACGGGACGATCTCGCAATAGACGCCGTCCTCGCGCACGCGACGCGCGATCAGCTGCGTCACCTGGCTGCCGAAGTCGACGATGAGAATCTTGTCGTGCGCCGAGGCCACCGAAGGCGTCGACGCGGAGCGGTCGTTCTGTGCTGCTGTCATGGCAAGCCAATACGCGATGAGCCCCCGGCCCGCAACCGCGCGTCTGCGCGCGCCCACATGCTTCTTTGGGCATGGACAAACGGATATAGGTAAGTATTATTGACCTAATTTGCCCCACCACGAAGCGGGGCCAATCGGGGAGAACGCCATGTCTAGATTTCATCAACCAGCAACGCTCGCCGCGCTCGGCCGCACCTGGGTCGAGGCCTGGAACGCGCGCGATCTCGAGCGCGTGCTCGCGCTCTATGACGATGCCACCGTGATGACCTCGGATCGCATCCCCATGATGGGGTTCGATGCCAGCGGCACCGTGCGCGGCAAGGACGCGTTGCGCGCCTATTGGAGCAAGGCGCTGGGGCTGCTGCCGGAGCTGCACTTCTCGCTGATCGACTTGTTCGTCAGCCCGGACAGCGTGGTGCTGTTTTACCAGAACGAGCGGGGCAAGAAGATCTGCGAGTATTTACGGGTGAATGATGCGGGGCTGATCGTGCAGGGATCGGCGAACCATTTGCCGCATTAGCCCGTCATTGCGAGCGCAGCGAAGCAATCCAGAATCCCTCCGCCGCAGCAGTCAGGATTGCTTCGTCGCAAGAACTCCTCGCAATGACGGAGACCGTGGCAACATGGGCTACCAGGTCTCGGATTTCGGCGATGCCGCGCACCACTCGTCGACATCGGTGGGCGCGACGCTCTTCATCGTGGATTGACGGAACCTCGCCGTGTGCAGCGCAAAATAGCAAAGCGTTGGCGGCTCGCTGTCCACGGGCACTGCCTTGCTCTGGCCCCATTATTTCGCTAGATTGTGAACCATCGATCCTTGGCCGAACGACTGGGCCGCGACGCCTCATTTCCAATGGGCGAGCACGTTTCAGGTATTTCTCCAAAAATCGACCAATCGGGACGAAGGGCGCGAAGATTCGCGCATCAGTCCCCCTGAGTGCATCGTCAATTGAAAGGAAATGACTATGGCAATGGGCACCGTGAAGTGGTTCAACAACCAAAAGGGCTTTGGCTTCATCCAGCCGGATGACGGCGCAAAGGACGTCTTCGTTCACATCAGCGCCGTCGAGCGCGCTGGCCTGTCGACCCTCAACGAGGGCCAGAAGGTTTCGTTCGACATCGTCGCGGACCGCCGCAGCGGCAAGTCCTCGGCCGACAACCTCCGCGCCGGCTAGTGGCCGCGCTGACGCTCTGACCACGGACGTACCGGCAGAGTGTTGAGACAAGAAACCCCGCGACCGGGATCCGGTTCGCGGGGTTTTTGTTCGGGGGTGGAGCGCGGCCTCACCCACGGTGCCGTAGGGTGGGCAAAGCGAAGCGCTGCCCACGCATTTTTCGTCATCGGAGAAAGAAACGTGGGCACGGCGCAAGAGCGCCTTTGCCCACCCTACGAGACCTTTTTAAGAACCGACACGAAGAACCCATCCGTCCCGGTGCGCCTTGGCGTCATCAGCCAGCCCTCAGGCGATTGCAGCGCGGCCTCTGCAAACGCCTCGGCCTTGTCCCAGAGCACGCTTGCGGTCTGCTCCGGCGGCACGACTGCAAACTCCGGATGGCCGGCGATGAAGGCCCTCACCTGCTCGCCGTTCTCTTCCGTCAGCACCGAGCAGGTGATGTAGGCGATGCGGCCACCCTGCTTCACGAGCGGAACTGCCCGCGCGAGCACCTCGGCCTGATCTTTCAGGCGGATCTCGAGCGCACCCGGCCGCATGCGCCATTTGGCATCGGGGTTGCGGCGCCAGGTTCCGGTTCCCGTGCAGGGCGCGTCGATGACGACGAGGTCGGCGGTGGCGCTGATGTCTTGAAGCGGATCGGCCTCGCCCTTGGGCGTGCGGACGTCGGCATTGTGAACGCCGGCGCGCGACAGGCGCTCGTGGATCGGCGCGAGCTGGCGCTTGTCGCGGTCCGTGGCGATGAGCCGGCCCTTGCCCTGCATCAGCGCGGCGAGCGCCAGCGTCTTGCCGCCGGCGCCGGCGCAGAGATCGATCACCTGCTCGCCCGGCTTTGCCGCGGCGAACAGCGCCGCAAGCTGCGATCCTTCATCCTGCACTTCAATGCCGCCCTTGATGAAGTCCTCTTCCGCCTGGATGCCGGGGTTGCGCGCATCGGCCGAAAGCTCGATGCGCAGGCCGTTTGGCGACCAGGGCGTCGGTTTCGCATGAAGATGAGCAAGCGCCTTCAGCACCTTGTCGCGATTGGATTTTAGCGTGTTGACGCGCAGGTCCAGCGGCGCCCGGCTCGCCAACGCCACCGCTTCCGCCGCGCGGTCCTCGCCGAACACTTTTGCCAGATGGGAATCGAGCCATTCGGGATAGTCGCCGACGATCGCCGCGGGCGCATCCTTGAGGGAGCGATGGCTGAGCGCCGCCTGCTCGGCGTCCGTCAGCGGCGCCGGCGCAAACCGGCTGCCGTCGAACATCGCGGCCATGGTGGCGGTGTCCATGTTGCGCTCCAGGCGAAGCATGCCGATCAGGCGGGCACGGGCGGTGTCGGAATCCATCAGGAACGCGCTCGACGCGTAGCGGCGCAGCACGTCCCAGACCAGGCCGGCAATGGCGGCGCGGTCGCCGGAGCCGGCGAAGCGGTGCGCGGTGCCCCACTCTTTCAAAGCCTTGGCCGCGGGCACGCGGTCCTTCTCGATGATGTCGATCACTTCGATGGCTGCGGACAGCCGGGCAGCGGGAGTCATTTGCATCTTTCAGGTGAGATCGGACCAGCAAGGGTCAGATCAGCAACAGGATTTTCAGTGCGAAGTAGATCCACATCGCCAGCAGCACGAGCACGCCGGCGAGCCAGACCGTGGAGCGGCGGCCGAGATCGTTCGAGGTGACGAACACGCCGGCATGGGCAAAGCGGCTCACCACGAACACCCAGGACATCAGCACGATGAAGAGATCGGCATGGCGCAGCGGCAGCGCCAGTGCGATCAGGGCGTAGAACAGCACCGGCAGCTCGAACTGGTTGCGGTAGCAATTGGCGATCTGGGTGGCGCCCTTCGGCCAGTTCGGCTCGCCCAGCGCGATGTCGCGGATCTTGGTCTCGCCCGAGACCAGCGCCTTCCGGCGCCCTAACACCATGCCGATCAGCAGCGCGAAAGTGAGCCCGATCTGCACGAAAACAGGCAGCAGGACCATTTGAACTGACATCGGAACTTTCCCGTCGATCGCGGCATGCCGCGGACCGTCATTAGCCGCGACTTCTCGCGCTGACAATGAGGGAGTTGAACCGGCGTTCCCGATTCCGCGACCAACCGCCGATTGTTAAAGCGATTTTGCCCATTGCGGGCCCTCGAGGCGAGCCGCCATGAACATCCTGTCCAGCCTTTGGACCGACTCCGCCGACGCCCAGCTCGGCATCTGGATGTCGGCGCTCTCAGGCGTCGCGGCGGCGCTCGCCGTCGCGCTGGCGATGACGGTCTATTTCCGCCTCGCCTACCGCACCTGGCGCGATGTCGTCAGGCACGGACTGGCGATGCTCGCGGCAGCAGCCCTGCTCGCGTTCGTTGCCTTCGACATGCGTCACGCCGCGCTCGCTTTTCTCGGCCTCAACCCGTCCAAGCCGGCGGTGGAGTTCGAGATCCGGATGCCGCGCGAAATCCTGACGGCCGTATCCGGCGACACCCAGATCGAGCTGCACACCGACCGCAACCAGACTCTCGCGCTGGTCGACGGCGTCAACGACCTCACCGATGGACGCGCGGTGCTGCGCGGCGCGGTCGTCCTCACCCATCGCACCGCCGACCGCATGCTGGTGGTGAACCTGCCGGGCAAGGGCACGTTCGAGTTCCGCCTGCGCCTGTCCGCCGAGCCGCATCGCACCGAGCAGTTCGGGCCCTGGCATCTCGCCGACCGCATCGCCTCGACGCTCGCAAGCGGCATCGCGCAGCAGGATGCCTACTCGATCCGTTATCGCGTGCTTTAAACTTTGTTTCATCACGGATTTTGCGCTGATGTCATCGTTCCGACGTTTGGCCGCGCGATAGTTCTCCCATGTCCGAATTTCGCATCACGCAGATTTCCGACACGCATCTCGGCCGCCGCTTTCCCGGCCTGATCGCGAATTTCCAGGCGGTCAGCGAGCACATCGATGCAAGCCGGCCCGATCTCGTCATCAACACCGGCGATGTATCGTTCGACGGGCCGAGCAGCCGCGACGATGTCGAATTCGCGAAGAGCCTGCACGCCGCCCTGCCCGTCGACTGTCGCTACATCCCCGGCAATCACGATATCGGCGACAACCCGACCGCGCTCGGGCCGGCGCCGAAGCCGCCGGTCAGCGAGGCGCAGCGCCAGCAATTCCGCGACATCATCGGCGAGGACCATTGGTCGTTCGAAGCCGCCGGCTGGCGCTTCATTGGCCTCAACTCGCTGGTGATGAATTCAGGGCTCGCGTTCGAGGCCGAGCAGTTCGACTGGCTCGCTTCGGAGATCGCTGGTGTCAACGGCAGGCCGGCCGCGCTGTTCATCCACAAGCCGCTGTTTCTCAGCCTGCCCGAAGATCCTGAGCTTCCGGACACCTCGATCCGCTACGTGCCGCAGCCGGCGCGCGCGCAGCTGATCGACATGTTCGCGCGCGTCGATCTCCGCTTGATCGCCAGCGGTCATGTGCACCAGCGCCGCGACTTCACATTCCGCCATATCAGGCACGTCTGGGCGCCATCGGTCGGCTTCAAGATCAACGATTCACGCCAGGACCGGATCGCGATCAAGGAGACCGGCCTCGTCGAGTACCGCTTCGCGTCAGACGGTTTTGAAGTCCGCCACATCCGCGCGCCGGACCAGGTCGATATCGATATTGACGAGGTCCTCGCCCAGATGGGCGGCGAGGACCTCGCTTAGCCGGCAGGCACTTTTCCTTACCTCAATACCATATCGCACCAAATTTGACCTCGGAATGCTCATTTTTGTCAGATGACAACGTTGTCATTCCCTCATATCGTCCTGTCCGCGGCCTCGAGCCGCGCGAGGGAGCGACCGATGCAGTTCTTGGCCCGGTGGGATAACGAGCGCCTGTCCGCGACGACGCGGGGCATTCCGCTTGTTGATGGCATTGCCGCCGACGACATCGGCACCCGGGGCTGGCGACCTTCACGCGGAGATCTCGCGCTGCCCGCCCTCACCCTCGATGAGACCGCATTCGCCGCCAATCGCGACCTCTTCCTGCGTTGGTGCAGGAGCAGCGGCGTTGTCGTTGCCCCGCACGCCAAGACGCCGATGTCCCCAGAGCTTGCGCGCTCGCTGCGCGAGGCCGGCGCCTGGGGCACGACTGTTGCGAACATCCAGCAGGCCGCTGTGCTGCTCAGCCATGGCGAGCGGCGCCTCTTGCTCGCCAACGAGATCGGCGGGCTCGCGGCCGGCCGGCGGCTCGGCGCGCTGCTGAGCGCCTATCCCGATGTCGAGATTCATGCCTTTGCGGATTCACCTGAGGCGGTCGCAACGCTGGCCGAGGCGGCGCGTGTTGCCGATAGGCGCGAGCTGTCCGTGCTGATCGAGCTCGGTGCAGGCCGCGCCGGCGCGCGCGATCGTGCCGCAATCGAGGCGACGATGGCCGCGGTGCTGGCCGCCGATCGCCTCACACTTGGCGGGGTTGCCGCTTACGAAGGTGCGGTCGCAACGGCCGACGCCGACGAGACCCTGCGCGCGATTGCAGCGCTGATGGAGCGCACCGTCGAGGCCTTCACCATGGTGCGCGCCGCTGCGCCTCGCCTGCCGCTGATCCTCAGTGCCGGAGGCTCCGCCTATTTCGATATCGTGGCCCGCGCGCTCGCACCTGGCGCGCAGGCCGATGGCAACGCCACCATCGTGCTGCGCTCCGGCGCGCTGTTCTTTGCCGATCACGGCATCTATGCCCGCGCCTTCACCGCGCTCGACCGGCGCGGTGGTCTCCTCATCGACGGTACGCATCACTCGGCGGCGCAAAGCTTTCGCCCGGCGCTGACGCTGTGGGCCGAAGTGCTGTCGCGCCCCGAAGCCGGACTGGCGATCGCAGGCTTCGGCATGCGCGATGCCTCCTTCGACCAGGGATTGCCGGTTCCCCTGCGCGTCTTTTGCGACGGTGTCGAACAGGATGGGCTCGCCGGGCGCCTGTCGGTCACGCGTCTCAACGACCAGCACGCCTTCCTGAACGTTGCGCCCGACACCCCGCTCGCAGTGGGCGATATCATCGCCTTCGGCATCTCGCATCCCTGCACCTGTCTCGACCGCTGGCGCGTGATCTTCGGCCTCGATGCCGACGGCGTCGTGAGGCGCGCCCTTCCCACCCAGTTCGGCTGAGAGCGCTACGATGAATTTCCTGCCGCTCTGGCGCTATCAGAACCAGCTCATCGACGGGGCCATCGTCACGCTCGAGCTGACGGTGATCTCGGCGTTGTGCGGGCTCCTGATCGGCGTTGCCGGCGCGGTCGCGCTGAAGGGGCGCCTTACGCCGCTGCGTTTGATGGTGCGAGGCTACATCGAATTGTTCCGCAACACGCCCTCGCTGATCCAGATCTTCATCATCTTTTTCGTGCTGCCGAGTTTCGGCCTGAAGCTGCCGGCGTTCGAATCCGCTGCGGTCGCGCTGTCGCTGTATTTCGGCGCCTATTCGGTCGAGATCATCCGCGCGGGGCTCGATTCCATTCCGCCCAGCCAGGTTGAGGCCGGGCAATGCTTGGGGTTGTCAGGCTGGCAGGTGTTCCGTCACATCGTGCTGCCGCCGGCGCTGCGCAATGCCTATCCGGCCGTGACCAGCCAGGTCGTGCTGCTGCTGCTCGGCACCTCGCTCGCCTCACAGGTCGCGGCCGACGAGCTGTTTCATGTCGCCGGCTTCATCGAGAGCCGCACCTATCGCAGTTTCGAGGTCTACGCGGTGATCTGCGTGGTCTATTTCGGGATGGCCATGGCATTCAAGGCGCTGTTCGCGATCATCGCGGCGGCCGCCTTCCGCTGGCCGCGACGGCGCTGAGGGACAGGCGATGCGATCCTTCACCCTCATCGACTTCGTCTCGCTGTTTTCGGCCCTGCGCTGGACCGTCGCGCTGGTCGTGCTCGCGCTCACCTTCGGCGCGCCGGTGGCGCTCGGCCTCGCAATGGGTCGCATCAGCCGCTTCAAGGGCCTGCGCTGGGCGATGGCGGCGCTGATCCAGACCATCCAGAGCGTGCCGCTGCTCGGGCTGTTGTTCTTCTTCTATTTCGGCATGCCCGTCTTCCTCGGCATCCAGGTGCCCGCCATCATCGCGGTCACCGTCGCCTACACGCTCTACACCGCCGCCTTCCTCGGCGAGATCTGGCGCGGCGGGCTCGAGGCCGTGAAGCAGGCGCAGTGGGAGGCCGGTGCCTGCCTCGGCCTCTCCGCCTGGCAGCAGTTCCGCCACATCGTCGCGCCGCAGGCGCTGCGCCTGTCGCTGCCGCCGACCGTCGGCTTCCTGGTGCAGCTGATCAAAGGCACCTCGCTCGCCTCGATCCTCGGCTTCGTCGAGCTCGCCCGCGCCGGGCAAGTGGTGAGCGCGGCGACGTTCCAACCGCTGCTCACCTATGCGCTGGTCGCTGCGATCTATTTCGCGCTGTGCCTGCCGCTCACGCTCTGGTCCCGCTCCCTGGAGGCCCGCCTCGATGGCTCTCGTTGAAATTCGCGACGTGCGCAAGACATTCGGCAAGACCGAGGTGCTCAAGGGCGTCTCGCTCGACGTCGAGGAAGGCGAGATCGTCACCATTATCGGCCGCTCGGGCTCGGGCAAGTCGACACTGCTCCGCTGCATCAACGCGCTGGAGAGCGTCGATTCTGGCGAGATCCGCGTCGAGGGCCAACAGGTCCACGCCAAGATGCCGGACCTTAAGAAATTCCGTCAGCGCGTCGGCATCGTATTCCAGGCCTTCAATTTGTTTCCGCATCTGAAGGTCGAGCGCAACATTACGCTCGCCCCGCTGCTCACCGGCCGTATCGACAAGTCGAAGGCCCGCGCACTCGCCGAGGACGTGCTGACCCGCGTCGGCCTCGCCGACAAGATCGACGCCTGGCCGGAGCAGCTCTCCGGCGGCCAGCAGCAGCGCGTCGCGATTGCGCGGTGCCTGGCCATGGCCCCTCACCTCATGCTGTTCGACGAGGTGACCTCCGCGCTCGATCCCGAGCTCGTCGGCGAAGTGCTGAAGGTGATGGAGGCGATGGCCAAGCAAGGCATGACCATGATCCTCGTCACCCATGAGATGGGCTTTGCCCGCAACGTCGCCAACCGCATCGTCTTCATGCATCAGGGCCGCGTCTGGGAGCAGGGCCCGCCGGCCAAGCTGTTCGCCAACCCTGAAACACCGGAGCTCGCAAGCTTCATCGCTTCGGCGAAATGAACGTCGTCCCACCCATCCGGCCATCGTGCCGTCACCAGGAGAAAGTCATGAGAAAGCGGAAGTCCCTCCTCACGGTCGCTGCAGCGGCACTTGCCGTCCTCGCTGCGACAAGCCTTGCCAAGGCCGACAAGCTCCAGGACGTGCTCGGCGCGGGCAAGCTTCGCGTCGGTATCCTCACCGATGCCGCTCCCTGGGGCTTCAAGGACGACAAGGGCGAGATCGCAGGTCTCGATGCCGATCTCGCCAAGCTGATCGCGACCGACATGGGCGTGAAGCTGGAACTCGTCCCGGTGACGGGCCCGGCGCGCATTCCGAGCCTGTTGTCCGACAAGATCGACATCCTCATCGCGGGCCTCGGCGCCACGCCGGAGCGCGCCCAGCAGGTGATGTTCTCGCAGCCCTACGCGGTGGTGAATCTCGGCGTCTACGGTGCGAAATCGATTCCCGCTGCCACCGGAAAGAAACCCGACAATCTGGAGGGGCGCACCGTCGCGGTCGCCAAGGGCACGACGCTCGACGTCTGGCTGACCGACAATGCGCCGAAGGTGAAGCTGGTGCGCTTCGAGGATACGCCGGCCGCACTCGCCGCGTTCCTGGCGGGACAGGCCGACACCTTCGCCGAGAACAGCGCCATCGCGATCAAGGCGCAGGAGCAGAACCCGACCAAGGAGATCGAGCTCAAATTCCTGATCCGCCAGTCGCCCGCCCATGTCGGCGTGCGCCAGGGCGAGCAAAATCTGCTCAACTGGATCAACACCGATATCTTCACCAACAAGCTCAATGGCAAGCTCGGCGCGCTGCAACTGAAATGGTTCAAGGAAGAGCAGACGCTGCCGACGCTGTAAGTTCAGACCGGCTCCCGCGATTCTGCGGGAGCCGCCCGTAGGAGAATTCGAGATGATCAAACGTTATGTCGTCGGCTCGCGCATGAGTCAGGCCGTCGCGGCGGGCGGCATGGTGCACATCGCAGGTCAAGTCGCCGACGACCGCAAGGCGGGCATCGTGTCGCAGACGCAGCAGGTGCTCGCCAAGATCGACGCGTTGCTGAAGGAAGCCGGCTCCAACCGCTCCAGGCTGATCGCGGTCAACGTGTTCCTGCCTCACATCACCGACTTCGAGACCATGAACTCGGTCTACGACGCCTGGATCGATCCGGCCAATCCGCCGGCGCGTGCCTGCGTCGAAGCGCGCTTGGCCGATCCCGATCTGCGCGTCGAGATGACTGCGGTCGCGTTGCTGTAACGGCTGCCCCTTTCCACCCTTCGGCCGGCGTCGGCGACAACGCGGCCATGAGGCCTCCCATGCATACCGGACTTTTCCACGAGATCGATTTCGAGAAGGACCAGAAATGGTCGGGCCATCTCGGCATTCCCTTCTCGATCGATCGCTCGCCCTACTTCCAGCTCAAGATTCCGATCTTCCGGATCAAGAACGGTGCCGGCCCAAAGCTGCTGCTGATGGCCGGCAATCATGGTGACGAGTATGAGGGCGAGATCACGCTGACGCGGCTGTATCGCCGGCTCGATGTTACGGCCGTCAAGGGCGAGATCACCATTCTTCCGTTCGCCAATCTGCCGGCGGTGATGGCGGCGCGCCGCCGCTCGCCGCTCGACGAGGGCAATCTCAACCGCGCCTTTCCCGGCGATGCCGGGGGCACCCCCACGTTTCGCCTCGCGCATTTCCTCGAGCACGAGCTGTTTCCGCGCCATGATGTCGTCTTCGACATCCATTCCGGCGGCACGTCGATGGCGCATGTGCCCTGCGCACTGATCGAGCGGCAGGGGCCGCCCGAGATGTTCGGCCATGCGCTGCGCCTGATGGAAGGGCTTGGCATGCCCTTCGCCTTCGTCGCCGAGAACGGCGCCGCTGCACCGACCTCGATGGCCGCTGCGGCGCGTGCCGGCGCGATCGGCCTCTCGGGTGAATTCGGCGGCGGCGGCACCGTCACGCCGCAGACGATGGCGCTGACCGCGCGCGCCGTCGACCGCCTCCTGCTCGCGCTTGGCCTGGTTCAGGCACCTGTGCTCGGACCGCACGCGCCGGTCGAGCGCGACACCGAATTGCTGGCGCTGCAAAGCCATGCCCAGGCGGTGTTCGCGACACGCCGCGGCTGGTTCGAGCCGGCCGTCACCGTCGGCGCGCGGGTCAAGGCCGGCGACATCGCCGGCTGGTACCATGATTTCGAGCGGCCGGAGCTGGCGGAAGAGGTGCTGCGCTTCCCCGCCGACGGCATCGTGATCTCGCAACGCCTGCACACCGACAGCCAGAGCGGCGACTGCCTGGTCCAGGTCGGCCGCGGGCTCTCTCGCGACGAGGTAACGCGCTGAGCTTTGGAGAGACCACCGACTTCGACTAACCTTTGGAACCGATGACCGATCCGGCCAAGCCGAGCTATGACGATGTGGTGCGCATTCCGGCGCCGCCCGGCCGCAGCAATGCGACCGGACGGCCGCCGCGCATCGAGGAGGTCGCGGAGCGCGCAGGCGTGTCGCCGATCACGGTGTCGCGCGTGCTGCGCCACCCCGAAAAGGTCAATCGCGAAACGCGCGAGCGCATCCTCGAAGTGATCGAAGCGACCGGCTATGCCTCCAACCCGCATGCGCGCGCGCTGCGCTCGGGTCGCTCCAACGTGGTCGTCGCCTTTGTCTCCAACATCCTCAGCCAGCAATTCGGCCTTGCGGTGCGCAGCTTCGCCGCAACGCTCGAGCCCGAGGGTTTTGAAGTGCTGGTCGGCCAGACCTCCTACTCCTATGCCAAGGAGGTTGCGATGATCCAGTCGCTGCGCGGCATCAGGCCCGCGGCGGTGATGTTCACGGGCGTGATCGAGCTCGAGGAGAATCGTGCCGCACTTGCCGAACTCGGCATTCCCGTGATCGAGACCTGGGCCTATCCGCGCGATCCCATCGACATGCTGGTCGGCCTGCCCAATGCCGATGCCGGCGCGATGGCGGCGCGCAGGCTGGCGACCGCCGGGCACCGCCGCGTCGCCTTCATCGGACGCAGCAGCGGCCGTGGCGCGCTGCGCCGCGACGGATTTCGCGCAGCGGCGGCGCAGCTGGGGCTCACTGTTGTGCACGAGATCAGCGTCGGTGAAATCACCGGGCTCGTCGACGGCCGCGCCGCGTTCACCGCCCTGCTCGAGCGCGGCGACCGTGTCGATGCCGTGTTCTGCGCCAACGATCTGCTCGCAACCGGCGCGCTGATCGAGGCCCGCGCCCGCGGGCTGTCGGTGCCGCGCGATCTCGCCGTGCTCGGCTTCGGCGACAACGACGTTGCCGATCAGACTACGCCGGGACTCACCACCATCTCGTTCGATGCCGGGGCAGTGGGTCGTATCGCGGGCGAACTGCTACTGGCACGGCTATCAGGCACGCCGCGCGGCGCGCAGCAGCTGGCCGTCGATCTGTTCCTGATTGAACGCGGCAGCGTCTGAGCGGGCAGCTCAGGCGACGCTCTTGAGATCCTGCTGGATCGCAGCCAGCAACGACTGCAGCGCATCGCTGCTCACTGGCTTGGCCGTCGGATCATTGGCCTGCACGATTTTGTTTGGCTGGGCTGCCTTGACTGGCGGGCCGGGAAAGCGCGGCGGAGGTATCGGCATGACGGGAGCGGCGAAGTCGCCCTCGTCCTCGCTGTGCACGAACTTGCCGTGGATGACGTCGTCATGGCGGCCCATGACATACATGGCCGCCCAATACCCGGCAGCCAGCAGGATTACGCAGAAAATACCGATCTCTAACATCGCAACACCCTAAATATGCGCGATGATTCAATGGGCTTCACCCCGGCGTCAATGAACCCTCGGTCACAGCTTGCGACTTTTACGGGCAGGTGTGGCCGATCGGTAACTATTCGTTAACCATCAACGTCTGACGTGTGGCGGCAGCGCAACTCCAGGACGCTCCAAGCCTCCTGGAGACGCCAAAAGCCCAGGCTTTAGGCCTTGTCCGGCCCGACCCGGACCAGCTGCTTGCCGAAATTGGCACCCTTCAGGAGCCCGATGAAGGCGCCGGGAGCGCTCTCCAGGCCCTCGGTGACGAATTCCTTGTACTTCACCTTGCCATCACGGACCCACCCGGACATGTCGCGCAGGAAGTCGCCATGGCGCGAGGCGAAATCGGAGACGATGAAGCCACGGAAGGTCAGCCGCTTGGTCAGCGTCGCGCGCATCAGCGATGCGGCCCATTTCGGCGGCTTGGCTTCGGTGTCGTTGTAATGCGCGATCAGGCCGCAGACCGGCACCCGCGCGAACGGATTGAGCAGCGGGAACACCGCCTCGAACACGGCGCCGCCGACATTCTCGAAATAGACGTCGATGCCATCAGGGCACGCGTCCTTCAGCTTCGCCGCCAGATCGGGATCGCGGTGATCGATGCAGGCATCGAAGCCGAGCTCCTTCACCACGTAATCGCACTTGTCCTTGCCGCCGGCGATGCCGACCGCACGCGCGCCCTTGATCTTCGCGATCTGGCCGACGGCGGAGCCGACTGCGCCTGACGCTCCGGCGACGACGACGGTCTCGCCGGCTTGCGGCTTGCCGATGTCGAGCAGGCCGGTGTATGCGGTCATGCCGGGCATGCCGAGCACACCGATCGAGGTCGAGATCGGGCCGAGCCTGGGATCGACCTTGATGAGGCCCTTGCCGTTCGAGATCGCATGCGACTGCCAGCCGGTGCGTGCGCGCACGATATCGCCTACCGCAAAATCAGGATTGTTGGAGGCTGCGACTTCGCTCACCGCCTCGCCTTCCATCACGCCGCCGACCGGCACCGGCGCGGCGTAGGACGGACCATCGCTCATGCGCCCGCGCATATAGGGATCGAGCGACAGCCAGATCGTGCGCAGCAGAACCTCGCCAGCGCCGGGCGTTGGCACTGCGAATTCCTCGATGCGGAAATCGGACGGCTTTGGTTCACCGACGGGACGCGCGGCGAGAACGATGCGTTTGGCGCTATCTTGACCTTGGGACATGGCTTCCTCCAATTTTCTGTCATTGCGAGCGAAGCGAAGCAATCCAGCCGCGTCAACACAAAAGCGCCGCGTAGCCCGGAGGGAGCGAAGCGCAATCCGGGACCCTCCCGCATTCCGCTTCGCTCCATGCGGGCTACAAGCCATCAATCAGAGACTAAACCCCGCCCGGATAGTTCGGCGCCTCGCGCGTGATGGTGACGTCGTGGACGTGGCTTTCGCGCAGGCCCGCGCCGGTGATGCGGACGAACTGCGCCTTCTCGTGCAGCTCCTTCATGTCCTTGGCGCCGACATAGCCCATCGCCGCACGGAGGCCGCCGGCGAGCTGGTGCATGACGTTGCCGACCGGGCCCTTGTAGGGCACCTGGCCTTCGATGCCTTCAGGCACGAGCTTGAGCGAGTCCTTGATGTCCTGCTGGAAGTAGCGGTCGGCAGATCCCCGCGCCATCGCGCCGACCGAGCCCATGCCGCGATAGGCCTTGTAGGAACGGCCCTGCCACAGGAACACTTCGCCGGGAGTCTCGTCGGTGCCGGCGAGCAGCGAGCCGACCATGGCGATGTCGGCGCCGGCGGCGAGCGCCTTGGCGAGATCGCCGGAGAACTTGATGCCGCCGTCGGCAATGACGGGAATGTCGGACTTCTTGGCCGCCTCGACCGCGTCCATGATCGCGGTGAGTTGCGGCACGCCGACGCCGGCGACGATGCGCGTCGTGCAGATCGAGCCCGGGCCGATGCCGACCTTGATGCAATCAGCGCCCGCATCGATCAGCGCCTGCGCGCCGTCCGAGGTGGCGACATTGCCGGCAACGACCTGCACCGAATTTGAGAGACGCTTGATACGGTTCACCGCATGCAGCACGTGGCGGGAATGGCCGTGCGCGGTGTCGACGACGACGAGGTCGACGCCGGCATCGATCAGGCGCTCGGTGCGCTCGAAGCCGGTGTCTCCGACGGTGGTGGCGGCGGCGACGCGCAGGCGCCCCTGCCCGTCCTTGCAGGCGAGCGGATGGGCGACCGCCTTCTCGATGTCCTTGACGGTGATCAGGCCGACGCAGCGATATTGATCGTCGACCACCAGCAGCTTCTCGATGCGGTGATGATGCAGCATCCGCTTGGCTTCGTCCTGGCTGACATTCTCGCGCACCGTGACGAGGTTCTCGTGCGTCATCAGCTCGGAGACTTTTTGCCGGCGGTCGGTGGCAAAACGCACGTCGCGGTTGGTGAGGATGCCGACCAGCTTGCCGGGCGTCGCCTTGCCTGCACCGGTGACGACGGGAATGCCGGAGATGCCGTGATCGCTCATCAGCTTGAGCGCATCGTCGAGCGTGGCCTCGGGGCTGATAGTGAGCGGGTTCACCACCATGCCCGACTCGTACCGCTTGACCTGCCGCACCTGGGCGGCCTGCCCTTCCGGATCGAAATTGCGGTGGATGACGCCGAGGCCGCCGGCCTGCGCCATGGCGATCGCCATGCGAGCCTCGGTGACCGTGTCCATGGCGGAGGCCATGATCGGGATGTTGAGCGGGATGGCGCGGGTGACGCGGGAGCGGATGTCGACCTCGCCCGGCATGACGTCGGACAGGCCCGGCTTGAGCAGCACGTCGTCGAACGTAAAGGCTTCGCGGATGCCCTGAAGTTGCACCGTGGCCATATGCCAACTCCTTCCTGCGGCCCTGCCGCAAATGAGAATGGATGAGCGCCGCCCTCGGCGTACCTTGCGGCATCGCCTTGAGAATCGGAGCCCATCGGTGGGGTTGACGCGGGTCGATAGCATGTCCGCGTGACGAATCAAAGCAAATCGGGCCGCTGGCCAGCCATGCACAGGCTTTTTACGTGAATTTAGCGGCGATTGCCCAGCGCCCCCGGTCATTCCGGGGTGCGACGAAGTCGCGAGCCCGGAATGACGTAGGAGCGAGCGCAGGATTTAGGTGCTATGCGTCGATCTGCAATGGTCCCGCCGGGGTGGCGGTGATAAGCCGAAATTCTCGCCCTCCCACCCCATTTCCATGACCAACCCGACATGATCGACAAGCAACGCATCATTCCGCTGATCGTGGCCACGGCTCTCTTCATGGAGAACATGGATTCCACCGTCATCGCCACCTCGCTGCCGGCGATCGCGGCCGATATCGGCACCAGCCCGCTGACGCTGAAGCTCGCGATCACCTCGTACCTGCTGTCGCTCGCCGTGTTCATCCCCGCGAGCGGCTGGACCGCTGACAGGTTTGGCGCGCGTCTGGTGTTCGCGATCGCGGTCGGCGTGTTCATGATCGGCTCGGTCGGCTGCGCCCTGTCAGGTTCGGTCACCGGCTTCGTGTTCGCGCGCATCCTGCAAGGCATGGGCGGCGCGATGATGACGCCGGTCGGGCGCCTCGTGCTGCTGCGCTCGGTCGACAAGAGCGCGCTCGTCAACGCGATGGCCTGGGTGACGGTCCCCGCCCTGATCGGTCCCGTGATCGGCCCGCCGCTCGGCGGCTTCATCACCACCTACGCGTCCTGGCACTGGATCTTCCTGATCAATATCCCGATCGGGCTGCTCGGCATCTTCATGGCCTTGAAGTTCATAGATCCGATCAAGAGCGAGACGCAGGAGAAGTTCGATCTCTACGGCATGGTGCTCGCCGGCGTCGGACTTGCAGGCATCGCCTTCGGTCTTTCGGTCGCTGGCCTCAATTTGTTGCCGTGGAGCACGGTGGCGGCCCTGGTTGCGGGCGGCGCGATCTCGATGACGCTCTACGTCATTCATGCCCGGCGGACGGGCTCGCCAGTGCTGGATTTCTCGCTGCTCAGGCTGCCGACG
This sequence comes from Bradyrhizobium sp. BLXBL-03, assembly GCF_051853015.1. Taxonomy (NCBI): domain Bacteria; kingdom Pseudomonadati; phylum Pseudomonadota; class Alphaproteobacteria; order Hyphomicrobiales; family Nitrobacteraceae; genus Bradyrhizobium; species Bradyrhizobium sp. BLXBL-03. Next base: position 5,020,385 of record NZ_CP182470.1, read on the forward strand.
CTGCGCGCGGCGATTATCGGCGGGTTCCTGTTCCGACTCGGCATCGGCGCCCTGCCCTTCCTCTTGCCATTGTTGATGCAGATCGGCTTCGGGCTCACGCCATTCCACTCCGGTCTCGTCACCTTCTCCTCCTCGCTCGGTGCCATGGGCATGAAGACGCTGGCGGCACGTCTGATCCGCGCCTTCGGCTTCCGCAACCTGATGACGGTGAATGCGATCGTCAGCGCGTTCTTCCTCGGCGTCTGCGCGCTGTTCACGGTGACGACGCCGCTTCTGATCATCATGGTCATCCTGGTGGTCGGCGGTTTCTTCCGCTCGCTGGAGTTCACCGCGATCAACACCGTGGCCTATGCCGAGGTCGAGAGCCCACAGATGAGCCGGGCCACTACGCTGGTCAGCGTCAACCAGCAACTCGCCGTCTCCGCCGGCGTCGCGGTCGGAGCCGCCTCGGTGGAGACGACGATGTGGCTGAACCACGTCAGCGAGCTCAATGCCACCGTGTTCATGCCGGCCTTTGTCGTGGTGGCGCTGACCTCGGCGGCATCGAGCTTTTTCTTCTGGCAGATGCCCGCCGATGCCGGCCACGAGATCTCCGGCCGCAAGGCGATCGAGGTCGCAAGCCGCAAGGGCGCGGCGAAGAGCGCCGCGAGCGCCGCGGTCAAGGCGGCGACGGAAGACACGCAGGACATGCGGGATCAGCGGCTGGGGTGACTATCCCTCCGTCATTCCGCGGCGATGCACAGCATCGAGCCCGGAATCCATAGCGCTAAAGGCTCGCCTCTTCGAGGCGCCCCGGAATGACGGAGTTTGGAGCTACGCCTTCGCTTCGCCCCGAAACCCCGTCGCCAGCACATAGCGCTCGGAGGAATCCTGCCGGCTCGCGGCGGGCTTGACATGCCGCACCGTCGCAAAGTCGCGCTTGAGCTGCGCGAGCAGATCGGCGTCGGCACCGCTCTGGAAGGTCTTGGCCAAAAACGTCCCGCCGGGCTTGAGCACATCGCAGGCAAAGGCTGCCGCCGTCTCGACCAGGCCGACGATGCGGAGCTGGTCGGTCTTGCGGTGGCCGGTGGTGTTGGCGGCCATGTCGGACATCACGACATCGGCGCCGCCGCCCAGCATCCCGGTGAGTTTTTCCGGCGCGGCATTGTCCATGAAGTCAAGCTGGGCGAAGTCGACGCCGGGGATTTCAGGCATCTCCAGCAGGTCGATCGCGACGACCTTGCCCTTGCCGTCGACCGAGCCGACGCGCTTGGCGGCGATCTGGCTCCAGCCGCCGGGCGCCGCGCCGAGATCGACCACGGCCATGCCTGGCTTCAGCAGCCGAAACTTGTCGTCGATCTCGAGCAGCTTGAACGCCGCCCGCGAGCGATAGCCCGCGGCCTTCGCCTTGGCGACATAGGGATCGTTGAGCTGCCGCTCCAGCCACAGCTTCGACGACAGCTTGCGCTTGCCACCGGTCTTGACCTGAACGTGCAAGCGGCCGGTGGTGTCTTTCGCCATCTCACCAGCTCCTGAGCGCGCCGTCCTCGCGCATCATCTCGACCAGCATGCCCTCGCGCAGGCCCCGGTCGGCGACGCGCAGGCGCGGCAACGGGAAGGCGTGCCTGATGGCATCGAGGATGGCGCAGCCGGCCAGCACCAGATCGGCGCGCTCGACGCTGATGCAGCTGTTGCCCGCGCGGTCCTCGTAGCTCATGCCGAGCAGCTTGTTGATGGTCGCGGTGATGTCGGTATCGTTCATCCAGATGCTGTCGATGCGGCGACGGTCGTAGCGGACGAGATTGAGATGGATGCCGGCGAGCGTCGTCACCGTGCCCGACGTGCCGAGCAGATGCATGTCGGTGAGATCGCGGCCGTGCTGCGCGGCGAACGGCGCAACGTGACCCGCGACCTCCTGCTCCATCGCGGCATAGATCTCCGGCGTCACGTCACGACCACCAAACTGCTCGGCCAGTGTCACGACGCCAAGCGGGATCGACATCCAGGCCTTGATCCGCGGCTCCGGATTGGCGGGATCGCGCTCGATCCGCACCAGCTCGGTCGAGCCGCCGCCGATGTCGAAGAGGATGGCGCCGCGGCCCCTGGGATCGACCAGCGGCGAGCAGCCGAGCATGGCGAGCGAGGCCTCGGTCTCGCGGTCGATCACCTCGAGTTCGATACCGGTCTCGGCCGCGACGCGGCTGCGAAAACCTTCCGCATTCGAGGCGGCGCGGCAGGCTTCGGTGGCGATCAGCCGCAGCCGCTTGGCCTTGCGCAGGTTGATCTTGTCCCGGCAAATGCTGAGCGCGGCGATGGCGCGATCGATCGCGGCCTCGCTGATGCACCCCGTGGCCGAGACGCCCTCGCCGAGCCGGATGATGCGCGAGAAGGAATCGACCACGCGAAAGCCGTCGTGGGTCGGACAGGCGATCAGGAGCCTGCAATTGTTGGTTCCGAGGTCCAGCGCCGCATAGACTCCGGTTCCCGGTGCCCGCGCAGGGACCGCAGGCTCGATGGCCAACGCCACCGCCGCCATCGACCCCTCCAGCTCGCCGTGCGGCCCATGTTGGCTTACATGGCCGTCGCGGAGCCGCGTGTGGTCATTCATCAAACTGTCTTTCCACGGCCCCTAAGGGGCCGATCCGGAATTGATTTTTCGCCTGAAACATTAGCAGCGCGGCTGACATGCGCAACATCGCATCACATAGGACCATGTCCATTCGTGCGTTGTCGTGAACGGGACCGTGGGCTATTTTTGCAGGGTCCGGCCCTCCAGGCGCCCCCCCAAAACGCGCAATTGCCGGCTTTTCAGGTCAATTCCCATGCAAGAACACACCAAATCGTCCACGCTCGAAAACGCTATTGCACTGCAAAAATATGGCGTCGGGCAACCCGTCCGCCGCAAGGAGGACGACACCCTGGTGCGCGGCAAGGGCCGCTACACCGACGATTTCAACCTGCCGGGCCAGGCCTATGCCGTGATCGTCCGCTCCACCCATGCCCATGGCGTGATCCGCGGCATCGGCATCGACGCCGCCAAGGCGATGCCGGGCGTGCTCGGCGTCTGGACCGGGACGGATCTGAATGCCGCGGGCTACGGCCCCTTCACCTGCGGCCTGCCGCTGAAAAGCCGTGACGGCTCGCCCCTGCTCCAGACCAACCGCCAGCCGCTGGCCACCGACAAGGTGCGCTTCGTCGGCGATCCCGTCGCCTTCGTGGTAGCGGAGACGCTGGCCCAGGCCCGCGATGCGGCCGAGGCGGTCGAGCTCGATATCGAGCCGCTGCCGGCGGTCACGGATCCCGAGGAAGCTGCCAAGCCCGGCGCGCCGCAGCTCTATGACCACATCCCCAACAACGTCGCGCTCGACTATCACTATGGCGACACCGAGAAGGTGAACGCGGCCTTCGCCAGCGCCGCCCATGTCACAAGGATCGACATCGAGAACACCCGTGTCGCCGTGGTGTCGATGGAACCGCGCGTCGGGCTTGCCTCGTACGACAAGGCCACCGAGCGCTACACCATCCAGATGCCGACGCAGGGCGTTGCGGGCAACCGCGCCAACCTCGCCAAGAATTTGAAAGTGCCGAACGAGAAGGTGCGCATCCTCACCGCCAATGTCGGCGGCTCGTTCGGCATGAAGAACGTGAACTATCCCGAGTATATGTGCATCCTGTACGCGGCGAAGGCGCTCGGGCGCCCGGTGAAGTGGCTCGACGAGCGCTCGACCAGCTTCCTCTCCGACAGCCACGGCCGCGCGCAGAAGATCCATGCCGAGCTGGCGCTCGATGCCGAAGGGCACTTCCTCGCAGCAAAACTGTCCGGCTACGGCAATCTCGGCGCCTATATCACGGGCGTTGCGCCCAGCCCGCTCTCGCTCAACACCGGCAAGAACTTCTCCAGCGTCTACCGCACGCCGCTGATGGCGATCGACATCAAGACGGTCTTGACCAACACAACGCTGATGGGGGCCTATCGCGGCGCGGGACGGCCCGAGGCCAACTACTACATGGAGCGGCTGATCGACCGCGCCGCCGACGAGATGGGCATCAACCGGCTGACCCTGCGCAAGCGCAACTTCATCAAGCCGAACCAGATGCCGTTCCCGGCCTCGTCAGGCGTCACCTATGACAGCGGCGACTTCCAGGCCGTGTTCAACAAGGCGCTCGAGATCTCCGACCACGAGAACTTCCCCAAGCGCAAGAAGGAGAGCAAGAAGGCCGGCAAGCTGCGCGGCATCGCGGTCGGCTCCTATCTCGAGGTCACGGCGCCGCCCGGCGTCGAACTCGGCAAGATCGTGTTCGATCCTGATGGCACTGTGCAGCTCATCACCGGTACGCTCGACTACGGCCAGGGCCATGCCACCCCGTTCGCACAGGTGCTTTGCGCGCAGTTAGGGGTTCCCTTCGAGAGCGTGAAGCTCGTCCAGGGCGACAGCGACATCGTTCACACCGGCAACGGCACGGGCGGTTCGCGCTCGATCACGGCAACCGGCATGGCGATCGTCGAGGCCGCCAAGCTCGTCATCGAGAAGGGCAAGCGCGCGGCCGCGCACCTGCTGGAGGCCTCCGAGGCCGACATCGAGTTCGCAGAGGGCAGCTTCACCATTGCCGGCACCGACCGCAGCATCGACATCATGGAGCTTGCCAGAAAGCTTCACGACGGCAAGGTGCCCGATGGCGTGCCTGACTCACTCGACGTCGATCACACCAGCGAGCCGGTGCCCTCGGCTTTTCCGAACGGCTGCCATGTCGCCGAAGTCGAGATCGATCCGGACACCGGCGTGGTGCAGATCGTGCGCTACAGCGCGGTGAACGATTTCGGCACGGTGATCAACCCGATGCTGGTCGCGGGCCAGCTCCATGGCGGTGTGGTCCAGGGCATTGGCCAGGCGCTGATGGAGCACGTCCGCTACGACGAGAGCGGCCAGCCGATCACGGGCTCGCTGATGGACTACGCCCTGCCGCGCGCGGAGGACGTGCCCAACATGACGGTCGGCGATCACCCGGTGCCGGCCACGACCAATCCGCTCGGCAGCAAGGGCTGCGGCGAAGCCGGCTGCGCCGGCAGCTTGTCGACGGTGGTCAACGCCGTGCTCGATGCGCTTTCCGACTACGGCATCAAGCACATCGACATGCCGCTAACCCCGGAGCGGGTGTGGCGCGCAATCCAGGATGCGAAGCGGAAGGCGGCGTAAGGGTTGTTTGTCATTCCGGGGCGGTCCGCAGGACCGAACCCGGAATCTCGAGGTTCTCAGGTGCGCAATTGCGCACCATAGTTCGATGCTTCGCATCGCCCCGGAATGACAGGGGTGGTTAGCTACGCCGCGGCCTGCTCGCGCGGCTGGTAGATCGCAATGTGCTGGCAGCGTGCAATCGGCGTCGTGCCGTTGGCGACGACCAGCGCGTCGAGCTCGACGAAGCGGTGGCCTTTCTTCTCGTAATTCGCAGTGACCTTCGCCCGCGCGACAATCTCGTCGCCGATGCGTGCGGTCGACAGCAGCTGCATGCGGCTGCCGACATGGATCCATGGGCCGAGGATGGTGTTGTCGACCAGCGCGCGGTTCATCACACGCTGGATCAGGCCGGGATGGCCGAGGCCCTCACGCACGAAAATCGGATCCGTCTCCCTGATGTCGGCGAGATAGTCGCTCGCCGCCTGCCCGGCCCAGCGGCGCGGCGCCGTGCCCAGCCACTTGCCGACTTCGAAGGTCGAAGGGCTGACCGGCTTGCGCTCGGCGATCGCGGGCACTTCGACATAGTCGCCTAGCGACACCGCAGGCGCTGTCGCCGGCAGCGAGGCTGTGCCCGTCGCACACAGCTCGGTGCGGCTGAACACCTCGATCGTCAGCAGGCCGTTGTGCTCGGTGGCGTCCACATCCGCGACCTCGCCGTCATATACCGGCTTGATGAAGCGGGCCTCGACGAGACCGCGGGCAAGAAAATCGCGGCCCCAGCGCGCCACCGGCACGTGCATCATGTAGGCGAAGACATCGACGCCGGGGACCAGCCCGCCGGCAAAGCCGAAGCGGCGCGCCACCGCGTCGTCGTGCATCTTGTTTTCGGACTGTTTGGCGGTGTTGTAGGCCTCGACGCGCCAGGTTTCGAGCCGGTTCGGCATGGCTTTGGCTTCCCCAATATTCTTGTTGTTCAGGGCTGATCGTAGGCCCCGGGGAACAGGGGTCAATCCCCTCGCCTTTGCGGCCCGAATGCGGTACCACGCGGCCAATGACAGACACTTCCACCCGCATCTATGTCGACGCCGACGCCTGCCCGGTGAAGGACGAGATCTATCGCGTCGCGCTCAGGCACCGCGTGCCCGTCAGCGTGGTCGCCGGCAATTTTATCCGCGTGCCGCAGGACCCCCTGATCGAACGCATCGCTGCCGGCGCCGGCATGGACGCGGCCGACGACTGGATCGCAGAGCGGGCGAGGCCCGGCGACGTCGTCATCACGTCTGACATTCCGCTGGCCAGCCGCTGCGTCAAGGCGGGGGCCGACGTGATCGCGCCGAACGGCAAGCCGTTCACGGAGGAATCGATCGGCATGACACTGGCGGTGCGCAATCTGATGACGGATCTGCGCTCGGCCGGCGAGGTCACCGGGGGCCCGCGCTCGTTCGCGCCGCGCGACCGCTCCGCTTTCCTCTCGGCGCTCGACCAGACGTTGCGCCGGATCCAGCGCCGCCGCGCCGATCAGGCTGCTACGAGCCAGGGCTGACGATGGCGCCGCCGCTGATCCAACTCAAGGACATCAAGCTGACCTTCGGCGGCACCCCGCTGCTGTCGGGCGTCGAGCTCAATGTCGCGCCATCCGAGCGCGTCTGCCTGATCGGCCGCAACGGCTCCGGCAAGTCGACGCTGTTGAAGATCGCGGCTGGCCTGGTCGAGCCCGACGACGGCACGCGCTTCGTGCAGCCGGGTGCGACCATTCGCTATCTGCCGCAGGAGCCTGACTTCGGCGAGCACAAGACCCTGCTCGCCTATGTCGAGGCCGGTCTCGCGCCCGGCGACGACCCCTATCAGGCGCGCTACCTGATCGAGCAGCTCGGGCTTACCGGCAGCGAGAACCCGGCGAACGCCTCCGGCGGCGAGGCGCGCCGCGCCGCGCTGGCGCGGGTGCTGGCGCCCTCGCCCGACATCCTGCTGCTGGACGAGCCGACCAACCATCTCGATCTCTCCACCATCGAGTGGCTGGAAAAGGAGCTCGACTCCCGGCGCAGCGCGCTCGTGATCATCAGCCACGACCGCCGCTTCCTCACCAATCTCTCGCGTTCCACCGCCTGGCTCGACCGCGGCAAGATCAAGCAGATCGATCGCGGCTTTGCCGCATTCGAGACCTGGCGCGATGAGGTACTGGCTGAAGAAGAGCGCGACCAGCACAAGCTCGACCGCAAGATCGTCGACGAGGAGCACTGGCTGCGCCACGGCGTCTCCGGCCGGCGCAAGCGCAACGTCAAGCGCCTCGCCAATCTGCATGCGCTGCGCGACCAGCGCCGCAACTATCGCGGCACCGCCGGCACCGCCAGTCTCGCCGCGGCGGAGGCAGAGCAATCCGGCAAGCTGGTGATCGAGGCCAAGGGCATCACCAAGGCGTTTGGCGATCGCGTGATCGTCGACGTCTTCTCCACCCGCATCCAGCGCGGCGACCGGCTCGGCATCATCGGGCCGAACGGCGCCGGCAAGACCACGCTGGTCAATCTGCTCACCGGGGGCATGCAGCCTGACACCGGCACGGTGCGGCTCGGCGCGAATCTGGAGATGGCCACGCTCGACCAGCACCGCGAAAGCCTCGATCCGAAATCGACACTCGCGGAAGCGCTGACCGGCGGCCGCGGCGACCATGTCATGGTCGGCGGCAAGCCCAAGCATGTCGTCGGCTACATGAAGGACTTCCTGTTCGCGCAGGAGCAACGCGGCACCCCGCTGGAGGTGCTCTCGGGCGGCGAGCGCGGCCGGCTGATGCTGGCGCGCGCGCTGGCGAAACCGTCCAACCTGCTGGTGCTGGACGAGCCCACCAATGATCTCGATCTCGAAACCCTCGACGTGCTCGAGGAGATGCTCGGCGATTACGAGGGCACGGTCATCCTGATCAGCCATGATCGCGACTTCCTCGACCGCGTCGTCACCTCGGTGATCGCGCCCGACGGCGACGGCAAGTGGATCGAATATGCCGGCGGCTACAGCGACATGCTGGCGCAGCGCGGTGCGGACCTGAAGCGCGAGACGAGCAAGACGCAGGCGCCAGCGGAGAAGAAAGAGGAGCGTGCTGCGGCCCGCACTGCCACGCCCAAGCGCAAGCTGAGCTTCAACGAGAAGCACGCGCTGGAGACGCTGCCGCAGAAGATGGAGACGTTGCACGCCGACATCGCCAGGCTGCAACGCGTGCTCGACGATCCAAATCTGTACGCCAGGGATCGCAAGACATTCGACGACACATCCGCCGCCATCGCCAAGGCGCATGAAGATTTGTCAGCCGCCGAAGAGCGCTGGCTCGAACTTGAAATGCTTCGCGAAGAGATAGAACAGGCTTAACCCATGACAACGACCCTTGCTGCAAAAATCGCCCGCGAATATGGCACGCCCTGTGCCGTCATCGACATGGACAAGGTCGAGCGCAACATTGCCCGGATCCAGAAGGCCTGCGACGACGCCGGCGTCGCCAATCGCCCGCACATCAAGACGCACAAGAACCCGACCATTGCGAAGATGCAGGTCGCGGCCGGCGCCAAGGGCATCACCTGCCAGAAGATCGGCGAGGCCGAGATCATGGCCAATGCAGGGATCGACGACATCCTGATCAGCTACAATCTATTGGGCGAAGAGAAGATGGCGCGGCTCGGCGCGCTCAATGCCAAGACCAGGATGACCGTGGCGGCCGATAACTCGACGGTCGTTGCGGGCTTGCCGAAGGCCGCCGAGGCGTCCGGCCATCCGCTTTCGGTCGTGGTCGAATGCGACACGGGTCGCAAGCGCGCGGGCGTTGAGACGCCGGCGGAAGCGATCGCGCTGGCGCGCGAGATCGCCGCGTCTAAGGGGCTCGAGTTCGCCGGCTTCATGCTGTATCCGACCGAGACCGGCTGGGCCGATGCGCAGAAATTCTACGACGAGGCGCTGGCCGGCGTACGCGCGCACGGGCTGGACGCAAAAATCGTCTCGACCGGCGGCACGCCCAACCTCGTCAATATCGGCAAGCTCAAGGGCGGCACCGAGCATCGCTTCGGCACCTACATCTACAACGACCGCATGCAGGTCGCAGCCGGCGTCGCCAGCTGGGACGATTGCGCGCTGCATATTTATTCGACCGTGGTGAGCCGCGCGGCCCCCGAGCGCGGCATCCTCGATGCCGGCTCGAAGACGCTGACGTCAGACACCGGCGGGCTCGACGGCCACGGCCTGATCCTCGAGCACCCCGAAGCTAGAATCGCAAAATTCGCCGAGGAGCACGGCTTCCTCGACCTCTCGCGCAGCAACACCCGGCCGAACGTCGGCGACGTCGTCCGCATCGTGCCGAACCATGTCTGCGTCGTCGTCAACATGATGGACGAGGTGGTGATGGTGCGCGGCGATGAGATCATCGGCACGCTGCCGGTGGCTGCGCGCGGGAAGCTGCGGTAAATGCGTCCTGCTCTCTCGAGCGTCATTGCGAGGAGCTCTTGCGACGAAGCAATCCAGACTGTCAGCGCGGAAAGATTCTGGATTGCTTCGCTACGCTCGCAATGACCATGTTGAGCCAGCGAGCCACGCCAACACACCCCTGCCCGCCGCCACACCTGTCGCAAACGAGGCTTGCAGCAGATAGCCGCCGGTCGGCGCTTCCCAATCCAGCATCTCGCCAGCGGCGAACACGCCGGGCAGCTTGCGCAGCATGAAGTGATCATCGAGTTCGTCGAGGGCAATCCCGCCCGCAGTCGAAATCGCGCGCTCGATCGGCGCGACGCCGGTCAGCTGAACCGGAATCGCATTCGCCAGATGCGCCAGCTCCGCCGGCGAGAACGAGGCCAGCTGCCGACCTGATCCGATCGCCGCCTCCTGCATCAGGCCAATACCGACCGGCGACAATTGCGCCGCCTTGCGCAGGAAGTTTGCGAGCGACTGCTTGCCGCGCGTGCCTGACAGCCGCATGGTCAGCGCGGCGGTGTCGAGATCCGGCCGCAGCGCGATCGTCAGCGTCGCCTGCCCGATCCCCAGCACCGCCTCACGCAGCTCCGCCGACAGTGCGTAGATCGCGCCGCCTTCGATGCCGCTGCGCGTGATCATGGCTTCGCCGCGCACAGTGTGCGGACCGACCGTCAGCGCCACGCCTTTGAGCGGCTGACCTTCGAACCGATCCCGAAACACGTCTGACCACGCGACCGTGAAGCCGGAATTCGCGGGCCGAAGCTTTGAGATGGCGATGCCCTTTGCAGCGAGGATATCGGCCCAGCCACCGTCCGAGCCCAGCCGCGGCCAGCTCGCACCGCCGAGTGCGAGCACCGTTGCACCAGCGGCGATGGCAAGCGTGCCGTCCGGCGCGCGAAACTTGAGCCGTCCCTCCGCGTCCCATCCGGTCCAGCGATGGCGAAAGGCGAACTGCACACCCGCCGCATCGAGCCGCCGGAGCCAGCCGCGCAGCAAGGGCGAGGCCTTGAACGTCTTTGGAAACACCCGTCCGCTGCTGCCGACGAAGGTCAGCTGCCCGAGGCCCGCGCTCCAGTCGCGCAGCGCGTCGGGCGGAAACGCCTCGATCGCATCGCGCAAGCGCGGCATCGCCTCCCGGTAACGCGGGAGGAAATCCGCCAGCGGCTCGCTGTGGGTGAGGTTGAGCCCGCCCCGACCCGCCATCAAAAATTTGCGGCCGGCCGACGGCATGGCATCGTAGACGGTGACGCGGGCGCCGCCTTGCGCCAGCACCTCTGCCGCCATCAGCCCGGCGGGACCGGCACCGATGACGGCGACGTCGGTCAGAGCTTGATCCCCGCCCGCACTGCTGCCTGTGCGACATACTTTTGCGTCTGCTCGAACGCACCGGCGAGCGCCTTGGCCTTGGACATGTCGCTGATCTCGGCGAAATGAGCCGCGATCGCGTCCGGGGTCCAGTCGGACTCGGGCAGGTTGATGCCTTCGCTCTCGACGATCTTGATCACGGCGAAGGAGCCGGCGCCGGCACCCATGATGGTGCGGGTCGGCGCGTCCTCGCTCAGCATGTATTCGACCGCCGGCGTGATCGCGTTCGGCTTCATCAGTTGCAGCGCTTGCGGCGGCAGCAGCTCTTCAGTCATGCGGGTCGCGGCGGTCGGCGAGATGATGTTGACGCGGATGTTGTTCTTGCGGCCCTCTTCCGCGAGCACATTCATCAGCCCGACCATGCCCGACTTGGCCGCGCCATAATTGGCCTGGCCGAAATTGCCGTAGAGGCCGGAGGAGGACGTGGTCAGCACGATGCGGCCGTAGTTGCGGTCGCGCATGCCGGCCCACACCGCCTTGCAGCAATAGAAAGTACCGACCAGATGCACGTCGAGCACCTTCTGGAAGTCGGCTGCTTCCATCTTGCCGAACGACTTGTCACGCAGGATGCCGGCATTGGCGCACATGATGTCGACGCTGCCCCACTCCTTGGTGGCGCGCTCGACCATGGTGGTCACCTGCTCGAAGTTCGAGACGTCGGCGCCATCGGCCATGGCGGTGCCGCCGGCTTTGCGGATCTCCTCGACCACGGCCTCTGCCGGCGACAGCGAGCCTCCGCTGCCGTCACGCGCGCCACCGAAATCATTGACCACGACCTTGGCGCCGCGGCTGGCGAGGCCCAGCGCGTGCGCCTTGCCGAGACCATTGCCCGCGCCGGTGACGATGGCTACGCGTCCGTCGAACCTGATTGCCATGAGTGCGCTTCCTGGATGTTAGACCGTCATGGCCAGGCTTGACCCGGCCATCCATCAAAATCGACAGGCTTTTGAGCAGCGATGGGTTGCCGGGTCAAGCCCGGCAACGACGCCTCAAGTCAGGCGAAATAGGTCAGGCCGAGCCACTCGGCGACCAGCGCCGGCTTTTCCTCGCCTTCGATCTCTACCGTCACGTTGGTGCGGGTCTGAAATTCGTTGGGCTTGCGCAGCTTGGCCTCGGCCAGCACAAATCGGCCGCGGACGCGCTTTCCGGAACGCACCGGCGAGATGAAGCGCAGCTTGTCGAAGCCGTAGTTCACGCCCATCGTGGTGCCGGCGATGACCGGCATCACCTCATACGACATGATTGACAGCAGCGACATCGTCAGAAAGCCGTGCGCGATGGTGGTGCCGTACGCCGTCTCCTGCTTTGCCCTCTGGGGATCGACGTGGATGAACTGGTGATCCTCGATCACGTCGGCATAGGCGTCGATGCGGGGCTGGTCGATCAGGTGCCAGGACGACACGCCGATCTCCTTGCCGACCAGGGCCTGATAGGCCTGAAGCGTGATCGGCGGCTTCTTCCAGATTTGGTTCATTGATAACTCCTCATTCCGTCATTCCGGGGCGATGCGGAGCATCGAGTCCGGAATCCATCGCGCCGCAGAGCGTGTTGCGAAATGGATTCCGGGCTCGCGCTTCGCGCGCCCCGGAATGACGAGATCTCACTTAACTATCGCCCCGTGTTCTTGGCAGCTCCGGAAAATCCTCCTCACGGAATTCCCGGCCGCGCAGCGGATCGTCGCGATCGTTGTCGCGTTCGAGCCGTCGTAGCTGCACGCGGCGGATTTTGCCAGAGATCGTCTTCGGCAGCTCGGAGACGATTTCCAGCCGGCGGATGCGCTTGAACGGCGCAAGCCGGGTGTGCAGGTGCTTGAAGATGGAAAGCGCCGTCTCCGGCGTCCGCTCGGCGCCCGCGGTCAGCAGCACGAAGGCCTTGGGAATCGCGAGCCTGATGGGATCGGGGCTCGGCACCACCGCGGCTTCCGCGACGAGCTCATGCTCGAGCAGCACGCTCTCGAGCTCGAAGGGGCTGATGCGATAGTCGGAGGATTTGAACACGTCGTCGGAGCGGCCGACGAAGGTGAGATAGCCGTCCTCGTCTGCGAAGACGACATCGCCACTGCGATAGAGCTCGCCTTCCGCGCCCGACAGCTTACCGTCGTCGCCCTGATAGCCTTGCATCAGGCCGGCGGGACGAGCAGCGCCCAGCAGCAGCGCCACCTCACCTTCCTTGGCTGGATGGCCGTCGGCGTCGCTGACTTGCACACGGTAGCCCGGCAGCGGCCGGCCCATCGAACCAACCTTGATCTTTTGCCCAGGCGAGTTGCCGGCAAGCGCGGTCGTCTCGGTCTGGCCATAGCCGTCGCGGATGGTCAGACCCCAGGCAGCCTGAACCTGGTCGATCACCTCAGGATTGAGCGGCTCGCCCGCGCCGCAGACTTCGCGCAAGGCAACCTTGAACGAGGACAGGTTCTCCTGGATGAACAATCGCCACACCGTCGGCGGCGCGCACAGCGTGGTGACGCCGCAGCGGCCGATGGTGGCAAGCAGGCCCTTCGCGTCGAAGCGCGGCTGGTTGACCACAAACACGGTCGCACCCGCATTCCACGGCGCGAAGAAGCAGCTCCAGGCGTGCTTGGCCCAGCCGGGCGAGGAGATGTTGAGATGGACGTCGCCGGGCTTTAGCCCAATCCAGTACATGGTCGACAGATGCCCGACCGGATAGCTGCGCTGGCTATGCCGCACCAGCTTCGGCTTTGCCGTCGTGCCCGAGGTGAAATAGAGCAGCATCGGGTCGTCAGCGTTGGTCGGGCCGTCGGGCGTGAAACTCACAGGCGCCTTCGCCGCTTCGTCGTAAGCGAGCCAGCCCTCGGACGTCTCGCCCACAACGATGCGCGCGACACCATCGACGCCAAGGCTGGCAAACTTCGCGACCTGATCCTGTGCGGCCACCACCGCCTTCGCCTTGCCGCGATCGAGCCGGTCGCGCAGCTCGTCGGCCGTGAGCAGCGTGGTCGCGGGGATCACGACGACGCCGAGCTTCATTGCGGCGAGCATCGTCTCCCACAACGGAACCACATTGCCGAGCAGCAGCAGGAGGTGATCACCGCGCTTCAGGCCCTGCGCACGGAGGAAGTTGGCGACCTGGTTGGAGCGCTGCGAGAGCGCCGCAAAGGACAGTTTCGTCTGCTTGTCCTGCGCAGCATCGACAATCCAGAGCGCGGGCCGATCCTTGCTCTCCGCATTCGTCGCCAGCTCGGCGTCGAACCAGTCGAGCGCCCAGTTGAAGGGATCAGGATCGGGCCAGCGGAAATCCCTGACCGCTGTCTCGTAATCCGTGCGGTGCTGAAGCAGAAACGCGCGCGCTTCCTGAAATGTCGTCATCAAGATTTCCCGGCCAGCTCCCTAACGTGCTTGATAATTCCGGAAAAATCCACCCCGCCATGGCCGGCTGCGTCGAAAGACTGGTAGATCTCCTGCGCATGCTTGCCGAGCGGCGTCGCCGCGCCGGCGGCCTTGGCGGCGTCCTGCGCCAGGGTCAGGTCCTTCACCATCAGCGCCGAGGCGAAGCCCGGCTTGTAGTCGTTGTTGGCCGGCGAGGTCGGCACCGGGCCGGGAACCGGGCAATAGCTCGTCAGCGACCAGCACTGGCCCGACGAGGTCGAGGCAACGTCGAACAGCGCCTGATGCGAGAGGCCGAGCTTCTCAGCCAACGCAAAGGCTTCGCTCACCGCGATCATGGAAATGCCCAGGATCATGTTGTTGCAGATCTTGGCCGCCTGGCCGGCTCCGGCGCCGCCGCAATGCACGATCTTCTTGCCCATGTTTTCGAGCACGGGCTTGGCTGCCGCGAACGCACCCTCCTCACCGCCGGACATGAAGGTGAGCGACGCGCCCTTGGCGCCACCGGTGCCACCGGAGACCGGCGCGTCCACCGAGAGCACGCCATGCTGGGCCGCAAGCGCATGTGCGGCCCGCGCGCTCTCGACGTCGATGGTGGAGCTGTCGATGATCAGCGCGCCCTTGGTCATGACAGGTACGACCTCGTTCCAGACGGCGAGCACGTGCCTGCCGGCCGGCAGCATGGTGACGACGACCTCGGCGCCTCTTACCGCGCTCGCCGCGCTGTCGGCGATGCTGGCGCCATCGGCCTTGGCCTGATTGCGGGAGGCCTCGACGAGGTCAAAGGCCACGACCTTGTGGCCGGCCTTGACCAGATTGGCCGCCATCGGACCGCCCATGTTGCCGAGACCGATGAATGCGATCGTAGCCATTGTCGTTTCCTCCACTTCGATCATTATTGGTTGAATTTGAGCTCGTCGGCGCCGATCTCGGCAAAATACGGTGCAAGCATCTCCGGCGTCACATCCTCGATGCGCGGCGGCGACCAGGTCGGGTTGCGGTCCTTGTCGATTACCGCGGCACGCACGCCCTCGCGGAAATCATCGCTGCGGAAGACCTCATTCGCGGCGCGATATTCCCGCACCAGGCATTCCTCCAGGCTCGACGCGGTGCGCGCCAGCCGCAGCAGTTTCAGCGTCACCACCATGCCGCGCGGCGATTTTTCGTTGAGCGTCTTGAGCGTTGCCAACGCAAAGTCCGAGTCGGCGCGCTTGAGCGCGGCAAAGATGTCTTCCATGCGGTTGAAGCCGAACAACGCATCAATCACCGGCTCCTTTGCCGCGACCGGCCCCGCGGTCTCGCCGGTCGCAAAACCGTTGATGAGCCTGCTGATATCAGTCGCGGTCGCGCCCGCGCGCACCTTGGTCAGCGCCTCACGCAACTCCGGCAATTTCGCTGCAGGAACCACCCAATCGGCAAATCTCGCGTGGATCGCATCCGGCCCGTTCATGGTCTGGCCGGTCAGGCCGAAGAACGTGCCGATCTCGCCGGGCGAGCGCGACAACAAATAGGTGCCGCCGACATCGGGAAAGAAGCCGAGCCCGACCTCCGGCATCGCCAGCTTCGTCCGATCCGTGACGACCCGATGGCTCGCATGCGCGGACAAGCCGACGCCGCCGCCCATCACGATGCCGTCCATGAAAGCGACATAGGGCTTTGGAAACTTCTTGATCCGGGCGTTGAGGATATATTCCTCGCGCCACAGGATCTTGCCGAGATCGCCGCCAGCCTTCGAGCTTTCCCAGAGCGTGCGGATGTCGCCGCCGGCGCACAGGCCGCGCTCACCGGCGCCTTCCAGCAGGATCACGGCAACGGTGGGATCGCTCTCGAAGCGGTCGAGCGCCTTCTCGATGTCGCGAAACATCTCCAGCGTGACGGCATTGATGGCCTTTGGGCGGTTGAGCCGGATGATGCCAGCCGCGCCCTCGACACGGGCGACCAGATCGCCCTCCTCCACTTCGTTCATCGCGCGCCCTCGATCAGTTTGCGCGCCACGATGAGCCGCATGATTTCATTGGTGCCTTCGAGGATCTGGTGCACGCGCAGATCGCGCACGATCTTCTCGATGCCGTATTCGCTCAAGTAGCCGTAGCCGCCGTGCAGCTGCAGCGCATGGTTGGCGACCTCGAAACCGACATCGGTACCGAAGCGTTTTGCCATCGCGCACAGCATGGTGGCGTCGTGGTCCTTGCGATCCAGTGCGGCCGCAGCCCGCCACAGGAAGGTGCGCGCGGCCTCGAGCTCGATCGCCATATCGGCGAGCTTGAACTGCAAGGCCTGGAATTCATCCAGACGTTTTCCGAACGCCTTGCGCTCCTTCATGTAGGCGCGCGCCTTGTCCAGCGCGGTCTGCGCGCCGCCGAGCGAGCACGCCGTGATATTGAGGCGGCCGCCGTCGAGGCCGGCCATCGCGATCTTGAAGCCGACACCCTCCTCGCTCAGCCTGTTGGCAACAGGCACGCGGGCGTTCTCGAACATCACGGCGCGGGTCGGCTGCGCGTTCCAGCCCATCTTGCGCTCATTGGCGCCGAAGGAGACGCCCGGCGTCTTGCCGTCAATGACGAGGGTCGAGATGCCGCCCGGGCCATCACCGCCGGTGCGCACCATTGCGACCAGGAGATCGGTGCCGCCGGCACCGGAGATGAACTGCTTCTGGCCGTTGAGGACGTAGTGATCGCCGTCGCGCACCGCACGCGTCCGCAACGCCGCTGCATCGGAGCCGGCTCCCGGCTCGGTCAGGCAGTAGCTCGCGATCAGCTCCATCGAGCAGAGCTTTGGCAACCATTGATGACGCTGGGTGTCGCTGCCGAAGGCATCGATCATCCATGACGCCATGTTGTGGATGGAGATGAAGGCCGACGTGGTCGGGCAGCCGGTCGCCAGCGCCTCGAAGATCAACGCGGCGTCGAACCGCGTCATGGCGGAGCCGCCGACATCGTCGCGGATGTAGATGCCGCCCATGCCGAGGGTTGCGGCCTCGCGCATCACATCGACCGGGAAATGCTTCTCTTCGTCCCAGCGTAGCGCATGCGGCGCGATCTTCTCCGCCGCAAACGCCAACGCCATGTCGCGCACCGCGATCTGATCCTCGTTCAGAGCGAATTGCATGCTGGGCTCCTCACCTCCTCGTCATTGCGAGGAGCGAAGCGACGAAGCAATCCAGACTTACTCTGCGGAAAGATTCTGGATTGCTTCGCTGCGCTCGCAATGACGGGCTGGGCAACAGCCCCTACTTCATCAGCGGGATCGAGAACTCCGCACCTTCCTTGACGCCGGACGGCCAGCGCGAGGTCACCGTCTTGGTCTTGGTGTAGAAGCGGACCGAATCCGGACCGTGCTGGTTGAGGTCGCCGAAGCCCGACTTCTTCCAGCCGCCGAAGGTGTAATAGGCGATCGGCACCGGGATCGGCACGTTGATGCCGACCATGCCGACATTCACCTTGGCCGCGAAGTCGCGCGCGGCGTCGCCGTCGCGGGTGAAGATGGCAACGCCGTTGCCGTAATCATGCTCGGACGGCAGCGCCAGCGCCTCCTTGTAGTCGTGCGCGCGCACGACCGAGAGCACGGGCCCGAAGATCTCTTCCTTGTAGATCCGCATGTCCTTGGTGACGTTGTCGAACAGCGAGCCGCCGAGATAGAAGCCGTTCTCGTAGCCCTGCATCTTGAAGCCGCGGCCGTCGACGGCGAGCGTCGCGCCTTCCTTGATGCCGATGTCGATGTAGCTCTTGACCTTTTCGACCGCCTCGCGCGTCACCAGCGGGCCGTAATCGGCCGACGGATCGATCGAGGTGCCGATCTTGAGCGACTCGACGCGCGGGATCAGCTTTTCCATCAGACGGTCGGCGGTGGACTTGCCGACGGGCACCGCGACCGAGACCGCCATGCAGCGCTCGCCGGCCGAGCCGTAGCCCGCGCCGATCAGCGCGTCGACCGCCTGGTCCATATCGGCGTCAGGCATGACGATGGCGTGGTTCTTGGCACCGCCGAAGCACTGGCAGCGCTTGCCGGTCTGGGCGGCGCGCTCGTAGATGTACTGCGCGATCGGCGTGGAGCCGACGAAGCCGATGGCCTTGATATCAGGGTCGTCGAGGATGGCGTCGACCGCTTCCTTGTCGCCATTGACGACATTGAGGATGCCGGCCGGCAGGCCCGCCTCCATCATCAATTGGGCGAGCAGCATCGGTACGCCGGGGTCGCGCTCGGATGGTTTGAGGATAAAGGCGTTACCGCAGGCGATCGCGGGCGCGAACTTCCACATCGGGATCATCGCCGGGAAATTGAACGGCGTGATGCCGGCGACCACTCCCAAGGGTTGCCGCATCGAATAGATGTCGATGCCGGGACCGGCACCTTCGGTGTACTCGCCCTTCATCAGATGCGGGATGCCGCAGGCGAACTCGGCGACTTCGAGGCCGCGCTGGATGTCGCCCTTGGCGTCGGGCACGGTCTTGCCGTGCTCGCGCGCCAGCAGCTCGGCGAGCTTGTCGTAATCGCGCTGCACCAGCTCGACGAACTTCATCATCACGCGGGCGCGGCGCTGCGGATTGGTGGCGGCCCATTCGGGCTGTGCGGCGCGGGCGTTCTCGACGGCGGCGCGGACCTCGGCCTTGGACGCCAGCGCGACCTTGGCCTGGACGTCACCGGTCATCGGCTCGAAGACGTCGGCGGTGCGGCCCGAGGTACCCTTGACCTCCTTGCCGCCGATGAAGTGTCCGATTGAACGCATGGAATGATCTCCTTCAGGCCGAGCTTGGACGCTTTGACAAATCCTATTGACCTGCATTTTATAGGATTCAAGTCTGAGATAATGCACCATAGATGTGCGAAAATGCTGGATCAAGGCGCTATCGACTGGGATGACTTCCGCTTCGTGCTGGCCATTGTGCGGGGCGGCTCGGTGTCGGCTGCGGCAAAGCAGCTCGGCGTCGACCATGCCACCGTGATCCGGCGTGTGGACCGGCTGGAGAAGCATCTCTCGGCCAAGCTGTTTGACCGGCGAAAGACCGGCTATCTCCTCACCGAATCCGGCCAGCGCGTGGCCGACAGCGCCGAGGCGATGGAATCCACCATCGTGGCCAACCAGGAGCAGGTCGGCGGCTCCGTGGCGCGATTGACCGGCACGGTGCGGATCGGCGCGCCCGATGGCTTCGGCACCGCCTTCCTGGCGCCAAGGCTCGCCCCGTTCGCGGACCGCTATCCCGACCTCGATCTGCAACTTGTGGCCACCGCGCGGTTGTTCAGCCTCTCCAAGCGCGAGGCCGACATCGCGATCAGCCTGACCATGCCGAAGGAAGGCCGCATCGTCGGCCGCAAGCTGCTCGACTACCGCCTCGGGCTCTACGCCGCTCCTGCCTATCTCGATCGTTTCCCGAAAATCGTCTCGCGGCAGGACCTGCCGCAGCACCGCTTCGTCGGTTACATCGAGGAGCTGCTGTTCACGCCGGAGCTCGACTATTTGCCGCAGGTGTCGCCGCGGATCTCGGCACGCTTCCGCAGCGCCAATCTGATCGCGCAGCTCAACGCTACGCTCTCAGGCTTCGGCATCGCTGTGCTGCCGCACTTCATGGCGAGCGACTATCCGCAACTCGTGGCGGTGCTGCCCGAGGAGATCTCGATCACAAGGACGTTCTGGATGCTGATGCACGCCGACAGCAAGGACCTGGCGCGGATCCGGGCGGTGGCGGATTATATCGGGGAGATCGTGGAGCGTGAACGGGCGTTGTTTGCGGGGCGATAAAAGACGGGCTCGTAGGGTGGGCAAAGCGAAGTGTGCCCACGCGTTTTTTTTGCGACCGAGAGAGATGGTGGGCACGGCGCTTACGCGCCTTTGCCCACCCTACGGCACCTCGCCTAGTTTTGCTTCGCCTTCTTCGCAGCCGCCACCTTCGGCTCCCGCCTCGCGCCCTCGAGCGCGCTGTCCCGGCCCGCCTTCAGCACCTCATCCGACAGCTCGCTGGAGCCGGCGATGCGCGCCAGCAGCATGGTGCCGGCCATGGTCGCCAGCGTGGCGATCGCCTGCTTGCGCGCGGCCTTGCGCGGAACGTTCGGGATGAAATCGGTCATCATCTCGATCATCTCGTCGAGCTTGCCAGCAAAGGCTTTTCGCGTCTTCGGGCTCTCGCGGGCGATCTCGGCGCCGAGCGCTGGGATCGAGCAGCCCTGGCCGGGATTGTCGCGGTGCAGCGCGGAGAGATAGGTTTCGACGATCTGGGTGAGCTGCTTCTCGGGCGCAACCTGATCGGACTGCTTGCGCCAGTGCTCCATCGAGCGGTCCATGGCGTAGGCAAAGGCTTCGATCACCAGCGCCTCGCGCGAATCGAAATGGGCGTAGAAGCCGCCATGAGTGAGGCCCGCCTCCTTCATGAGGTCGGCAACGCCGATACCATGGGCCCCTTTTTCGCGCAGCCGCACGGAGGCCTTCCTCACGATGCGGTCGTGGGTTTCCTGCTTGTGTTCCCGAGAATAGCGCATGCAGCTCTCATTGGATGTCGGAGGTCATCTCATAACACGAATATCGGCCAAGCGCCGCATTAATTCCCGGCAAAGATGTTGCCGACCATGGAAAAAGTTGCAGTTGCATGGACTGCGAGCGCCCCTTTACCATCGCGCACAAACCCTTCGGTATAGCTGGTCTGGCGCCCAAGCTTGATGATCTTGCCTTCGGCCGAGATCAGTCCGGACCGGACCGAGAGCGGCCGCAGGAAGGTGATTTTCAGGTCGAGCGTCACCGACGACTGGCCGGCCTCCAGGCGCGTCGAGATCGCACAGCCCATGGCGGTGTCGAGCAGAGCCGCCGCGGTCGCCCCATGCAGAAGGCCGATGGTATTTTCGAGATCCTCGCGCGGCTCCAGTTCCATCACGATCCTGTCAGGCTCGACCACGGCCATGACAAAACCGATCAGCCTGGCGAAGGGCGGCGGTGGCAGCCGACCATCGCGGATGCCAAGCATGGCGTCCAGGCCTGATAGCCCCATGGCCACTTTCGCGACCGGCGCAGGCACCTGCCAGTCGACCACGCGCTCGCGCCGCTGCGCGGATGAAAACAAATCGACTTGAGCGGATTCCGTCATGATGCCCTCTTTATAATATTATGACAATCATACTATGCGACGGACTTCATGCTGGCAACACCGTCGCATCCGCTTGACAAGCGCGGCGTTTCGGCCCGGAAGTAATGCCGACGGCCGCGCCTCGCGCCCGTCCACAAAGCTTCGAGACATCAGATGGAAATGCTCAACGACCACTGCGGCGTAACACGCGATGCACGCGGCGTCGTTCATGTCGCAATCTGCAACGCCGGCTCACTGAACATTCTGAGCTCGCACGTGACCGACGCAGTCCGCGAAGGGCTGCAAAAGCTCGCCACCGACCGCGGCATCCGGGTCGTGGTGCTGCGCGGCCAGAGCGAGAAGAGCATGATCGGCGGCGCCGACATCAAGGAGATGGCCAAGCTCGACCAGACGTCCGGGGAGGCCTTCATCAGCCGCCTGCGCGATCTCTGCGAGGCGGTGCGGCAATTCCCTGCCCCGATGATCGCCCGCATGCCGGGCTGGTGCCTCGGCGGGGGGCTCGAGGTCGCAGCGGCCTGCGACTTCCGGATCGCGGCGTATGATGCGCATTTCGGCATGCCGGAGGTGCGCGTCGGCATCCCCTCGGTGATCCACGCCGCGCTGCTGCCGCGCCTGATCGGCTGGGCCCGTGCGCGTTGGCTGGTGATGACCGCAGAAAATATCGATGCGCCGACGGCGCTGTCCTGGGGACTGATCGACAAGGTCGCGCCGGCGGGCGGGCTGGATGCCGAGATCGAGCACTTGGTGAGCACGCTGCTCGAATGTGGTCCCGAGGCATTGCGCTCGCAGAAGGCGCTGCTGCGGCAATGGGAGGAATTGCCGCTCACGGAGTCGGTCAACCTCAGCGTCAAGGTGTTCGGCGAGTCGTTCCTGACCGACGAGCCGACGCGGCTGATGCAGGCGTTCGTGAACAGGAAGCGGTAGGTTCTGGGCGAAGACACAGCGATCTCTCCGGACGACGCTGTCATGCCCCGGTCAAGCCGGGGCATGACCCTATCTTTGGAGGGACGCCCTCGTTCGTCGCGCCAACCAACTTCGCTCGCACGACCAAATCTCATCTGGACCACGACATTTTCTCATGCCGGTCGCGGTTGCATTTTTTGCGGCGCATCATATGATGATCATAATTTAACAGATCGTCGCCAGGGAGTTCTGTCATGGCCGAAGCCGCCGATTCCGTCGTCATCGTCTCCGCCGCCCGCACCCCGCTCGGCCGCTTCATGGGCGAATTATCGCCGCTTGCCGCGCACAAGCTCGGATCGCACGTGATCAATGCAGCGTTGGAACGCGCCAGGCTCGCGCCCGAGAAAGTGGACGAGGTCTTCATGGGCTGCGTGCTGCCGGCCGGCCAGGGCCAGGCGCCGGCGCGGCAGGCGGCGCGTGGCGCTGGTCTGCCCGACGCCACAGGGGCCACCACAGTGAACAAGGTTTGCGGCTCCGGCATGAAGGCGACCATGCTGGCACACGACATCATCCGCGCCGGCTCGGCCGAGATCGTCGTCTCCGGTGGCATGGAGAGCATGAGCAACGCGCCCTACCTGCTCGCGAAGGCGCGTGGCGGCTATCGCGCCGGGCATGACCGCATCATCGACCATATGATGATGGACGGCCTTGAAGACGCCTACGAGACCGGCCGCTCGATGGGCGATTTCGGCGAGGCCACGGCCGAGGCTTATCAATTCACCCGCAAGGACCAGGACGCCTATGCGATGGAGACGTTGAGCCGCGCACGCAAGGCGGTCGAGGGCGGTGCGTTCAAGGCCGAGATCGCGCCTGTTACGCTGACCGAGAAGGCTGGCCCGCGCGTGATCGCCAATGACGAGCATCCGCTGAAGGTCGATCCCGACAAGATCCCCGGACTGAAGCCGGCGTTCCGTGCCAACGGCACCATCACGCCGGCGGCCTCCTCCGCCAATGCCGACGGTGCCGCAGCGCTGGTGCTGACGAAGCGCTCGCTCGCCGATCGCAACAACCTTCCTGCCATCGCGGAGATCAAGGGCCACGCCACCCACAGCCAGGAGCCGCAATGGTTCACCACGGCGCCGATCCCGGCGATCAGAAAACTGCTCGATAAGGTCGGCTGGAGCGCGGGTGATGTCGACCTCTTCGAGATCAACGAGGCCTTCGCCGTCGTCGCGATGGCGGCGCAGCGCGATCTCGGCATCCCGCGCGAAAAACTCAACATCAATGGCGGCGCCTGCGCGCTCGGGCATCCGATCGGCGCGACCGGCGCGCGGCTGATCGTGACGTTGCTGCATGCGCTCGAAGCCAACAACCTCAAGCGCGGCGTCGCGGCGCTCTGCATCGGCGGCGGCGAGGCCACCGCAATCGCGGTGGAGCGCATGACACCCTAGCCGTCGCAGCGTCCGAAATTGAGGGAAGTCTGTCATTTCAGACTTCCCGTTTTCGTGTCAGAACTGCAACAATGACGCGGGCCTGCCAAAACCCGCCAACCTGGATTGAGGCGCAATGATCTCGAACTGGCTCTCGGCCGCGCTCGGCCGTCGCAACATCCATTACGGCTGGGTGATGGTCGGCGTGACCTTCTTCGCCGCACTGATCAGCGCCGGCACGGTCGGCGCGCCCGGAGTGTTCATCGTTCCGCTTCAGAAGGAGTTCGGCTGGAGCACGGCCGAGATCTCCTCCGCGCTGTCGATCCGCTTCATCCTGTTCGGGCTGATGGCGCCGTTCGCGGCCGCCCTGCTCAACCGTTATGGCCTGCGCAACGTCACGCTGACGGCGCAGCTCATCGTCGTCTCGGCGCTGGTGCTCTCGCTCGGCATGACGCAGGTCTGGCAGCTCGTGATGCTGTGGGGCGTGGTGATCGGCATCGGCACCGGCATGACCGCGCTGGTGCTGGGCGCCACCATCGCGACGCGCTGGTTCACAGCGCGCCGCGGCCTTGTCATCGGCATCATGACTGCGAGCGTCGCCACCGGCCAGCTCGTATTCCTGCCGCTGCTGGCGAGCCTGACCGAACGTTTTGGTTGGCGCCTCGCGCTCGGCTTCGTCTGCATCATGCTTGGCGTTTCCGCAACCGCGGTCATGCTCATCATGCGCGACCGCCCAAGCGATGTGGGCCTGCGCCCATTCGGCGACGAGGGCAGCGAGCCCCTGCCCGCGCCTCCGGTGAGCCACGGCTCGATCACGGCGGTGGCGCTCGGCACGCTGCGCGACGCCTCGAAGTCGAGCGCGTTCTGGATCCTGTTTGCGACCTTCTTCGTCTGCGGCGCCTCCACCAACGGCCTCGTGCAGGTGCATTTGATCCCAATGTGCCTCGATTTCGGCATCCCGCAGGTGCAGGCGGCGAGCCTCTTGGCGGCGATGGGCATCTTCGACCTCTTCGGCACCATCATGTCGGGCTGGCTGTCGGATCGCTACGACAATCGCTTCCTGCTGTTCTGGTATTACGGCCTGCGCGGCCTGTCGCTGATCTTCCTGCCCTTCAGCGATTTCTCGTTCTATGGCCTGTCGATCTTCGCGATGTTCTACGGCCTCGACTGGATCGCGACGGTGCCGCCCACGGTGCGGCTCACCGCGCAAAAGTTCGGCCCCGAACGTGCCAATCTGGTGTTCGGCTGGATTTTCGCCGGCCATCAGCTCGGCGCCGGCGCTGCCGCTTTCGGCGCTGGCCTGTCGCGGACGCTGCTGCAGAGCTATCTGCCTGCCTTCTTCATCGCCGGTGCGCTCTGCGTATTTGCCTCGCTGATCGTGCTGGCACTGTCGCGGCAGCCGAAGCCACAGGCAAAACCCGCGATGGCCTAGCGCGATCGCGGCGGTGAAATCAGCTGGTCGGATGCGATGTGCCTCTTCGCCGCCGAACCCGGAACTGTTGACATGCTCGCCAGTGATGGCATCGCCGCTAGCGCTCGGACGGGGACCGGCTTTCCCATTGCTCAAGGCGATCGATTGCCGCCTCCCGTTCGTGCTGGCCCAGCCAAATCGTGAGGAGAACCAGCGCACCAGCGAGAGCGCCGATGCCGAAATATAGGTTCTTCATACGCGTTGAATGCGGCGAGGCGAATTTCGTTCCTGGGATCGCGGGGCGAACGTCGTTACGGATCGAGAAGTGGTCGCGGAAGCCCCGAATACCGGCGTCAGGTTACCATTGGACATCCAAGGAGCGAGCGAAGGCTTTCCCGAACCAGATCTCCACTGGCTGATCAACCGGACGCAGCCGGGAGCAAGCCGGGCTAACGCGAGGCCGTTCTTGAAGCATCCTCGCCAAGTTGCTGGCCCTGCGCGAGCCTGCGCTCGACCATCCCCATGACGGAGCTCACTTCGTCGAAGGCTCGGGAGTGGGAATCGTCTCCGCCAAGGTGCGTGAGGTCGAATACCAGGATCTTCTGCTGCGCCAACGCACTTCTGTACGGCTCTTCCTTCGGATCGATAGCGCCGAGGCGGCTCGTCCCTCCAGCAAGCGACGTCGATATTTTGAGAGCGACATCATCCTGCGACAGGAACAGGCCGATGCGGGGGCGCCGCGGTCCCAGAGTTTCGGCCGCGCTGATGAACTCGTCGAAGCCGATGTCGGGCGCAACCAGCGCCACATTCTTCAGCTTCGACACCGATCCACTCCGCGAGGCCCTGCTCCGCAGCGCATCGAGTGTGACCAGGCAGCCCATGGAATGGCAGACGAACGTGATCTCCTTGATGGCGGGATTGGCGTTCACGGCCACCAGCAGTTCGGTCAGTGCCGCGCCCGATTGGCCCGCGACCTTGCGGTCGTGATCGTATGACCCAAGGTTGCCTGCCCCCTGCGACGGCCATGAAAACAGGATGGGAATGACGGGAAGCCGGCCGTCATGGACGAATTGCGCGTAGCGATACACCGCATCGTCAAAACGGTTGTTGAAGCCGTGCACGAAGACCATCGCCTTGTTGCGATGCGTGGCCTTCACCGCTTGGGTGATGGCAGCATTGAATTCGGCACGATCCAGATTAGCAGCCGATGCCGTGACGAACTCCTTGCGCGGATCGCCGGGAGGCGAGAGCGGCCACTGGATCTCTCCGACCTTGCGCAATCCATCCGGTGGAATCGACACGGTGACCTGGGCAAATGCCATCTCGGTCGAGGGCTCCCGGCTGAACATCTCCCCGGGATCGCCGCTTGAACGCGCCCGTGTCGTTCCGATCAGAATAGGAATTTGGGAGGTCGCTTCAACGGCCTCACTGCTCGGGACCAGCACTCCTTGCAGGGGGCGCATGGTGCAGGAAACGCAGGCCAGCACGGTCAGCACGACAGCAGCAACGTGCAGGGAAGCGACGGTACGGCTCCGAGGATGCATCCGGTTCTCCTTCCGGCGCACACAATGGGGTCCGGAGCAGTCTTACAATCGCTTGTCGCCGGCCCCGATTTTAGCGCCGCCAGCGGGCGCATCCGCCAAGGAAAGACAGCTGCCCGCGCTTCCGATTGATCCAGATCAACCCTCCGGTCCGGCAAGCCGGCTCCCGACGACGCGATGATCCCTTGCCAGAACTCCGGCCCAAAGGCTTCTATGCCGGAAACCAGCCTTGATGTGCATCAAACGGTCGGGGAACGAAGCGGCTAGGAAGTGAGGCCTAACTCGCCGGCGTCGGAGCGCGACATGGGAAAACATGCTGTCAAGTGTTTGATAATTGCCGGTCTTACCGCTGGTTTCACCGCCGTGGCCCAGGCTGAAGACGTCGACGTCGGCAAGTCAGAGTTTCAGTCGTCCTGCGCGAGCTGTCATGGTGCGGATGCGAGGGGCAAAGGGCCGGTCAGCAACCAGCTGAGGACATCGCCTGCCGATTTGACGATGCTGGCCAAGAACAACAATGGCGTATTTCCCGCGGACGCCATTTACGAAACAATAGAGGGAATGAAAACAGTTCCCGCTCACGGCTCTCGTGAAATGCCGATTTGGGGCGAGCGGTTCAATCCCGTCGTCAACCTGCCTCACTATGTCGACCCGTCATATTGGGAAAAGGCCGGGCCGGAAAAGAACCCCGAGGTCGTCGTGCGAAAGCGCATCCTCTCTGTTGTCGATTATCTCAGCCGGATTCAGCAAAAGTAGCAGCCGGCAAGGATCGAGATGACCGGCCCCCGGCGCTCGGCTGCCCTCCAGAGCGGCCCGCCGCCCAATGCCTCCCACCCCTGGCTCGGGGCATATTGCCGTGACGGCCCAAACGTGGACAATGCGACCTCAAGCGCTTCGCGCGCGCAGTGCACACCAAGATGCGCCAGAGGAAACAAGATGCCGACTGCCTTCCCGTCGCCCGTCCCCACCATTCCGACCACTCCCCTGACCGCCCAGCTCCGCGACGCGATGCGCGCGATCGTGGGCGAGAAGGGTTTCATCGAGGACGAACACGGCATGCAGCCGTTCATCACCGATTGGCGCGGGCTGCTGTTTGGCCGCGCCGGTGCCGTCGTTCGTCCCGGAAGTACCGAGGAAGTCTCAAAGGTCGTCCGGCTGTGCCACGCGCATGGCGTCGCCATTGTGCCCCAGGGCGGCAACACCGGGCTGATGGGTGGGGCCACGCCCTGGCCTGCGCACACCGGCATCGTGTTGTCGCTGGGCCGGATGAACCGCGTGCTCGACGTCGACCCCGTCGGCTATGCCATGACGGTCGAAGCCGGCTGTGTGCTGGAAACGCTTCAGGAGACAGCTAGCCGTCACGACAGGTTCCTGCCGCTCAGCCTGGGTGCCCAGGGCTCCTGCATGATCGGCGGCAACCTCTCGACCAATGCCGGCGGCGTGCAGGTGCTGCGCTATGGCAATGCCCGCAATCTCGTGCTCGGGCTCGAGGTCGTGCTGCCCAATGGCGACGTCTGGAATGGATTGCGCGCGCTGAAGAAGGACAACACCGGCTACGACCTCAAGCACCTCTTCATGGGCGCCGAGGGAACGCTCGGCATCATCACCAAGGCCGTGCTCAAGCTGTGGCCGGCGCCGAAGGACGTCTGCACGGCGTGGCTGGCCGTTCGCGATCCGCGCGCGGCGCTGGAGATCCTGTCCGAAGCGCACGCGGCGTCCGAGGACAATGTCGGCTCTTGCGAGCTCTTGAGCCGCGCGGCCGTCGACCTCGTGATGCGCCACATTCCCGGTGTGCAGGATCCGCTGAAGGCGGACACGCCGTGGTACCTGCTGCTGGAATGGTCGTCCTCGCGCCCGCGGCAGGACGGGGCCGACGGCATGTCGGAGAAGCTGGAGGCGTTTCTCGCCGACCAGCTCGAAGCCGGTCGCGTACTCGATGCGGTGATCGCGCAGACCGTCAGTCAGTCACGCAACATGTGGCGCATCCGGGAAGCCATGGCCGAGGCCGCCCGCGCCGAGGGGCCGGGGATCAGCTATGACGTGTCGGTAGCAATCTCCAGGATACCCGAGTTCATCGACAAGGGGCTCAAGGCCGTGCTCGACATTCTCCCGAGCATTCGCCCCTATCCGCTCGGGCATATCGGCGACGGCAATCTGCATTTCTCGTTCATGGGGCCCATCGGCATGGATCAGCAGACGCTGAACCAGTATACCGCCGCCATCACGCGGGCCGTGAACGACCTCATCACCTCCATGGGCGGCTCGATCTCGGCGGAGCACGGCATCGGCATCGAAAAGCTCGACGAGCTCAGCCACTACCGCTCGAAGACCGAGCTCGACATCATGCGCACCATCAAGCGCGCGCTCGATCCGCAGAACATCATGAATCCAGGCAAGGTGCTGCGGGTGTGATGGGCCGAGCACCTCGCCGTTTCCTCAGCCGCGCGGATTGACGATGGTGTAGCCCCGCAGCGAACGCGCGTGCATGCGTGTGGCGTGACCGCCCGAGTTGGCGTCGTACGCCATCCACATGTCGCCGCCGAGAGACTGCTCGAGAACGAAGACATGCCCCCGTCGCGCCGCGACCATGCCCGGCGCCGGCGCCGCGCGCGGAAAGCGCAGCCAGTTGGATGCAAGATTCAATTCCGGCACGACATGACCGAACACGCGCAGCGCCGCGCCGCAGCCACAGAACGACGATGGGCAACCGGCGGGCCGGCCTCCGATGATGCGCTCGCCGGAGACGCCGATCGTGGTGGCCGTGGCGCCGGCATCGGTCACCGTCATTTGCGTTGAGCGATAGGCCTGCAACGGCCTGGGAGCCCGCTCGCGTCGCGTGGGCGAATAGGAGAAGTCACAGGGCATGGTGACGTTGCATTCAGAGGCTTGGACAGCGCGATAAGGCCGCGCGTCGGCAACGGCAGAACTGGCGACAACAAAAATGCACGCAGAAAGAACTGGCTTGATCATTTGCAGGACTCTGAGTTGGAGGGTCCTGCCCCGCTGCAAAAGATCAATATTGGTTTGGCTGAAATGAGCCTGAAGAGCGGCGGAAAGGCGCTGCGGAATTAACTTGGGTTAACTTGCTCGCTGCTGGACGGCCGAACCCTACGGCCTGATCGAGAAATTCTCCGGCGGCCCCGCTTTGCGCAGCGGCTCGGCGAGACGTGCGAACTCGCAGAGCAGCGAGCGTGTCTTGCGGGGATCGATGATCTCCTCGACCCAGAATTTCTCGGCCGAGCGGAACGGCGAGCGAAGTCTGTTGAGTCGCTCCTCGATCTCCTTCAGCTTGGCTGCCTTATCCTCGGCGGCATCGATGTCGGCGCGGTAGGCAGCTTCGATGCCGCCTTCGAGCGGCAGCGAGCCCCAATAGGCGGACGGCCACGCGTAGCGGATCGAGAAGCGGTCGGCGGGCTGGTGCACCACGCCGGCGACCCCGAAGGCGTTGCGCAGGATCACGGTGCACCAGGGCACGGTGGTCTGGTTGACCGCGGCCATGGCGCGGACGCCGTGGCGGATGGTCCCCGCCTTCTCGGCATCGAGACCGATCATGAAGCCCGGGCAGTCCATGAGATACACGATCGGCAGATGGAAGGTTTCGGCGAAGTCGACCCAGCGCACCACCTTCTGGCAGGCATCGGCCGTCCAGGAGCCGCCATAGTGAAAACTGTCGCTGGCGAGCAGCATCACCGCCCTGCCCTCGAGCCGCGCGAGGCCGACGATGATGGGCTTGCCGAAATTACTGGCGACCTCGAAGAACGAGCCCTTGTCGACGACCTGCTCGATGATCGGCCTGACCTTGTAGACCTGCTTGCGGTTGCGCGGCACCGCCTTCATGAGCGCTTCTTCCATGCGCTCCGGATTGTCGATGCAAGGCAGGGTCGGCGGCAGCTCGTAGACCGACGACGGCAGATAGGACAGGAAGCGCCGGGCGCAGGCAAAGGCCTCCTCCTCGGTATCGACGGCATGATCGACCGCACCGGCCTTGGTCTGAATATCAGCGCCGCCGAGCTCTTCCTTCGAAAGATTCTGACCGAGCGCCTTCACCACCGGCGGCCCTGCCACGAACATCGCGGACTTCCGGGTCATGATCGAATAGTGGCTGGCGGCAAGACGCGCGGCACCTAAGCCCGCGACCGAGCCGAGGCCGAGCGCGACGACTGGCACGCGCGACAAATTCTCGGTCGTGAAGCGATACCAGCGCGTGCCGCCGATGCCGCCGGGCAAGTTCGCCGCGCCCTTGGTCTCGATGGTCTTGACCGAGCCGCCGCCGCCGGAGCCCTCGATGATGCGGATGATGGGCAGACGGAAGTCGTGCGCCATCTCCTCCGCCATCAAGGGCTTTGCCGAGATCGACGCATCCGCCGAGCCGCCGCGCACGGTGAAGTCGTCGCCGACCACCACGACGGTGCGGCCGTCGACACGCGCGCGGCCGAACACGCAGTTCGCCGGCGTCACGGTCTTCAGCTCGCCTTTGGGATCGTACTCACCGATGCCGGAGACGGCACCGATCTCGTGGAAGCTACCCTTGTCGATCAGTCTGTCGATGCGTTCCCGAACTGTCAGCCGGCCCTGGTCATGCTGTCGCTTGACCTTGTCAACGCCGCCCATCTCCCGCGCGAAAGCTTCGCGCCGGGCGAGCTCGTCGAGTTCCGGCTTCCAGTTCATTCACTCCCTCCGAACTCATCGGCTTGTTATTGTTATGCACTGATATTGCGACCGGCTTGCGCGAGATGCGGTTGTTGAAGGCATCGCCTTCGGCGCCTTCCATCAGGCTGCCGAGCGAGCGGCCGAGCGCCAGCATCAGCGGCGCGACCTCGGCATCCAGGCGCTGCTCGTCATACATCGCCGACAGAAGCCCGATCGTGACGACCACGAAGGTCTGGTACTGCGGCGACCAGATCGGTACCGCCAGGCCGTTGATGTGCGGGCTCCACAGCCCGCAGGCCGTGACATAGCCGCGCTCGCGCAGCGACTGCCTGTTGGCCTCGATGCGGGGCCGCAGGATCTTTGCAGCCTCCGGCGCTTCGCGCTCCATGTCGTTGATGAAGGCATCGCCGACCTGCGGCGCCAGGGCCGCGGTGTAGGCCGCGCCCGCCGCGGTCGAGGCCATCGAGATGCGGCTGCCGGTGCCCTCGTGCAGGCCGAGCGCAGAAGGCGAGCGTGCAAACTGGAGATAGACCAGATGGAAGCGATCGGGCACGACGAAGCCGACGGTGCCGGGCAGCTGCTCGGCGACTTCCTGAAGCCGCTGGCGGATCATGCTGCGCAGCTGCGCGCCCTTCATCATCGAGGCGCTCATCGCCACGGCGCTCGGACCGATTCGGTATTTCTGATCGCGCGGCAGATAGACGAGCTGCCCCATGCGCGTCAGCGTGTGCGTGAGCCGCGACACCGTCGAGCGCGGCAGGCCGCAGCGATTCGAAATTTCGAGATTGCCGAGCCGCGCCTCGTGGCCCTCGAAGCATCGCAACACGTCGAACGCGCGCGACACCACCTGGATGACATCCCCCTCACCGGCATCGCCAGCGAGCGCACCTTGCCTGCTTAACCGCTCCGAACGTCGTCCCATGATCCCTACCGTTTGTTCCGCTCTGCGGAATTAAATTCCACTTTGTGAACGACGCTACCTCAGGCATTTTGCCACGACAACAAAAAGGCGATGGCATGCCAGAAATTAAGATCGTCACGGAGGTCGCCGGCCGCATCTGCGCAACTCCCGTGCAAGTTGGAGGAACTGTCGCCGATGGCGAGGACGTTGTGGTCGTCGAAGCCATGAAGATGGAGATACCGGTTCAATCGCCTGCATCGGGCACGCTGACATCATTGCTCGTTAAGATCGATGACCTCGTTGCCGAGGGACAGGCGATCGCGATCGTCGTGAGCTGAGCGCGCGCCATCAGCGGCTTGTCGGCCACGACAATCTGAAACAGATGATATCGGAAGGGCGCGTGGCGTCTTGCGTTCGGGCGTCACCACGAGACCGGACGGGTTGCGCCTATGCTTAATGCGTTGCACAAGGGAGCGATGATAGCGCAACCGTTGCACGCCTCCGCCTGGACCCGCTCGAAGCCGCCGCTGCTGCGGTTTCTCGACACATGCCTCAATGAATTCTCCGCGGAGACTGCAGGTCATGTCGCAGATTATATTCCCGAACTGAGCAAAGCCGATCCTGCCTATTTTGGCATCAGCCTCGCCACGCTTGACGGCCATGTCTACGAGGTGGGCGACTCCCGGGTGCCCTTCACCATCCAGTCGATGTCCAAGCCGTTCGTGTTCGCTTTGGCGCTGGATCTTTTGGGCGCGGGCAAGGTCGAGGGGGCGATCGGCGTCGAACCCTCGGGCGATCCCTTCAACTCGATCCGGCTCAACGCGGAAAACCATCCGTTCAATCCGATGGTGAATGCCGGCGCGATCGCCTGCACGGGGCTGATCTACGACAGTAAGGGATCTGAGGCCTTTGAGCAGATCCGGCTTGCGCTCAGCCGCTTTGCCGGGCGCGAGCTCGCCGTCGACGAGGCGGTTTACTCCTCGGAGAGCCAGACCGGCGACCGCAATCGCGCCATCGGCTATCTGCTCAAGACCAATGCGGTGATCTCGGACAATGTCGCTGAAGTCCTCGACGTCTATTTCCGCCAATGCGCCGTGCTGGTCACCGCGCGCGACATCGCGGTGATGGCGGCGACGCTCGCCAATCGCGGCGTCAATCCGGTGACGGGCGAACAGGTGCTGACGCCGTATGCGATTTCGCGCACGCTGTCGGTGATGACGTCGTCGGGCATGTATGATTATGCCGGCGAGTGGATCTACCGGATCGGCATCCCCGCCAAGAGCGGCGTCGGCGGCGGCATTCTGGCCGCGCTCCCGGCCCGTCTCGGGCTCGGCAGCTATTCGCCAAAGCTCGACAAGCACGGCAACAGCGTGCGCGGCATCAAGGTCTGCGAGGCGCTGTCCTCGCATTACGACCTGCACATGCTCAACCGCAGCGATGACGCCCGCAACGCCGTGATCGCCGACTACGATATCGGCAAGAGCCCGTCACGCCGCGTCCGCCGCCAGCAGGAGCGCGACATCCTTGCCGCGCACGAGCAGGCCGTGCGCGTGATCGAGCTGGTCGGCGTGCTGTCGCTGTCGGCCGTCGACTATGTCTCGCGGCGGCTCGCCGGGCGACCGCGACCGCAAATCGTCGTGTTCGACCTGCACCGCGTCACCTCGACGACGCGCGCCGGCGCGCGGCTGATCGCCGAGGCTTTCGAGGAGCTGGCCGCGCTTGATGTCACCGTGGTGATTTCAGGCGTTCGTCGCGCCTCCAGGGAATGGGACACATTGCGGGAGTGGACCGCGGAGCTGAAGAACGTCCGCGACTTCTATTTGCTCGACACGGCGATCGAATGGGCGGAAGACCAGATCGTCTATCGCTACGGCGGCTCGATCGATTTTCACGAGACCACCGAGCTGTCCGAACAGCCGCTGCTCGACGGCCTCAGCGCGGAAGAGCTGACCGATCTCGCCTCGATCTGCACCATCAGGACCTATCAGTCCGGCGCAAAGATCGTCACGACGGGCGATCCGGCCGATGCGCTGTTCTTCCTGCGCAGCGGCGCGGTGCATGTCACCCTGCCCGACGGCGTGCGCCTGGCGACGCTGACCGCCGGCATGGCCTTCGGCGAGATGGCCCTGATCGAGACCGCCCGCACCGCCGACGTGTTCGCGGATATGGCAGCGACTGCGTTCGAAGTGCCGCTGAAGGACTTTGAGCGCTTTCGCAGGCAGCATCCGCGTGCCTCGGAGCGCATCATGCGCAACCTGGCGCAGCTGCTCGCCGATCGCCTGATCGTCGCCAACACCAAGGTGGATATTCTGACGTCGACGTGAGCACAGTCTTCACCTCTCCCCGTCGGGGAGAGGTCGGGTTCAGCGGCTCGCTGCCTCGCTGATGCGTCGCTTGATCTTGGCGGCGCTGGCCTTGAGCAATTCGGACGGCTGCTGGCCGGTCGCGGCGCACAGGCAGGCCCAGTAGTAGATAACGTCGCCGAGCTCTTCGACGAGACCCGCCTTGTCGAGCCAGTCGTCACGCAGTAGTTTCTTGATGTGCTCGGCGACTTCGCCCGCTTCGCCGGCAAGGCCCAACCCGAGATAGGACAGCCGCTCGTTCGAGGGATGCTCGTCGACTTTCGCAATGGTTGCAGCCCAGGCCGCATATTCATCGATCGTCATGACCATCCCCCGCATCTCGCCTCTGATCAGCCCACCACTTCGGTGACGGGCTGGAGATCGATCTCAAACGTCTCCAAAAACTTTGACGTCATGATGTAGAATCCGACCGAGAGCTGCAACTCGACCAGTGCGGCCGGCGTCAGCTTCGCGGCGATTGCCCTGAAGGTCGCATCGGTCGGCTTCTTCAGCTTGACGATCTCGTCGGTGAAGGCGAGCGCGGCGCGCTGCGTCTCATCGAAACAGTCGGCGGCCTGCCAGTTCTCCAGCGCCTCGTTCTGCGCGTCGGTGACGCCGACATTCTTGCCGATGCGCTTGTGCGCGATGATCTCGTACGGCGCCTCGCACAGAATGCCGGTGCGCGTGATCGCAAGCTCGCGCAGAACAGGATCGAGTTCGCCCTTGTGCCTGATGGCGCCGCCGAGCCGGCAATACTGCTCAAAATAGCTCGGCGAATGCGCCATCATGCGGAAAATATTGGCGTTGCGGTTTTTGTCGAGGATTTCTCGGGTGCGGTCGGACGCCTTGGACGGATCGCTGTAGTCGATACGGGCCATGATTTACCTTGGGTTTTTCCTGACGCCTTTGAGGCTTATTGTCGTTACCGGAACAAGTTCCCAAAAACTCTATTCGCAGCCCGACGCAGGAGCAACATTATCGAGTCAAATTGCCGCCGCATTGCTGATCGACCTTGGCACAGTCGATATTCGCTGCGTGGGGACTTAATCGCGGTGAATACTCGAGTGGGGTGTTCCGAGTAAAAGCAATTGGCCGTCTGCGCGCTTACCACGCAATGATGAGTCATGCCCAAGTCTAGGGAGAAAACGGCATGAAGGAAGCCTCCAAGGGGGCAGCCTCGGAAGCGCTCGCGCATATGCTGGCGGTGATGGCGATGCTCGTCGTCGCCAGCATCTTGTTCTACGCGCGCTGAGTTCGAGTTCTACAGTTTTCGTCATTCCGGAGTGGCCGTCGGGACCGCGCAAAGCGCGGCCCCGGCAGGCCAGGCCCAGAATTCCCGTTCCAGGCTCGGTCCCACGACCGCCCCCGAATGACGAAATTCCCTCGTTGGCTGCCGTAGCCCGGATGGAGCCAACGGGTCGGCGCCAAGCGCCGCCCGATGACAGGCCCCGCGCAATCCGGGAAAATCTATCCGCGAGGTGAGATTCCCGGATTTCGCTGCGCTCCATCCGGGCTACAGCATCCCAATCCCACTATTTCTCTTTGGCGAAGTACGGCACGAGCTGACCGGCAAACGGCCTGAAGCTCGCCGTGACCGTATCGCCGATGGCCAATCCGTTATCGCCATGGGCCATCATCCGAAATCCTTCGGCGCAATCGACGAGGAGGATGTTGTAGGGTACGTGCGCGCGCGTCTCGGGCGTGGCGGCGCGGCAGACCAGAGAGGTTGCGTAGACCCTGCCCTTGCCGCTGGCGCGCGCCTCGCGCGGACCTGCGGCTCCACACGCGGCGCAGAAAGCGCGGTGGAAATACTGGACATGACCGCACGCGGCGCAGGCCTGGTAGGTAATGGCCTCTTCGCCCCCGGTCCAATCAGCTAAGCGCTCGCTCATCGCACTTGCTCCAGAAACATGCTGACATGGGACGACAGCACGCCACCGTCGCCGTGCAGCAGCGCAATCGAGGCGTCACGCACCTGGCGATTCGCTGCCCGGCCCGTCATCTGCAAATGCGCCTCGACCAGATGCGCCATGGCGCCGCCGACGCCGCAATGGCCGTAGCTGAGCAGGCCACCATGAGTGTTGAGCGGCATCTTGCCGTCGCGGCAGAAATGCCCCGATCGCACGCGCGCAGCCGCCTCGCCTCGTCCGGCAAGGCCAAGGTCTTCCAGCAGCATGGCCAGCGTGATGGTGAAACTGTCGTAGATCGCGGCGTAACGCACGTCTGATATTGCCAGCCCCGTAGCCTCCTTCGCGCGCGCGATGGAGATTTCGGCGCCGAGCTCGCTTAAGCCTGGTGCGGCGGTGACGTGCTGATGCGTATGCGCCTGCGCGCAGCCGCGGATCCGCACGCCCGCCTCGCCGGTTCGCTCCCGGCTGATCACAAACGCAGCGCCGCCGTCGGACACCGGGCAGCAATCCAGCAGCTTTAACGGCATCGCCACTGGCTTGGAGGCCATGACATCGGCCATCGTGATGGGATCGCGGAATTGCGCCCCAGGATGGGTGCAGGCGTGCGCACGCATCAGCACGGCGAATTCGGCAAGGTCTTCTTCGGTCACGCCGTATTCGTGCATGTACCTGCTGGCAACGAGGCCGTAATAGGCGGGGATGGTCGGACCGAGCGGCACCTCGTAGTCGGGGTGGCCGACCTGCGCCAGCGCCTGGATCGAGGCATCGCGGCTCTGCCCGGTCAGGCGGTTCTCGCCGGCGACGACGAGCACATTGCGGCAGACACCAGATACGACGAGGTGATGGGCTAGCATGGTCATCGCAAGGCCCGTCGCGCCGCCGACCTGCACGCCATGGGCGTAAGACGGCCGGATGCCAAAATGCTCGGCGAAAACAGTCGCCAGCATGATGTGCGGCGAGACGGTGGAATAGCCGCAGAGGATGCCGTCGATCTCGGCGCGCTTGAGGCCGGCGTCGTCGAGCGCGGCTCGCGCCGCCTCGCTCATCAGGTCGAGCGAGGACGAGCCTTCGTGCTTGCCGAAAGACGTGAGGCCAACGCCGGCGATGAAGCTCATGGCGCGCCCCCATCGTCATTCCGGGGCGGTCCGAAGGGCCGAACCCGGAATCGCGAGATTCCGGGTTCTCGCTTCGCGAGCCCCGGAATGACGGCGGAGAGAGCTTTCGCCATATCCCCTCCCCTACTCCGGTGCCGCGCGTGTGACGCCGTCGCGGACCATGGCGGCGATCTCTCCCTCGGAGTAGCCGATCTCGCGCAGGATCTGCGCGCCATGCTCGTTGAGGCGTGGCGCCAGCCGCACCGGCTCGGCCGCGGTCTCCGACCAGCTCGCCGTCACCTTCATGCTGCGGATCGGGCCTTCGGTCGGATGGTTGACGACGGGGAAGAAACCGGTCGCTTCGAGATGCTCGTCGTGCAGGATCGATGCGAGGTCGTGCATCGGCATGACGGGCACATCGGCCGTGGTCAGCAGCTCGATCCATTCAGCCGTGGTGCGCGTCTCGAAGATGCGGGCGAGCTCGGCATAGACGACATCGATATTGGCGGCGCGCCCCGCGAAGGTCGCGAATTTGGGATCAGTGCGCAGGTCATCGCGCCCGGTCGCCTTGAAGAAATTCTCCCACTGCTTGTCGTTGTAGACGATGACGCTGAGATAACCGTCCGAGGTCTTGTACGGCCTGCGGTCGCGCGAGAGGTGGCGGGCATAGCCGCCCTTGTCGAGCGGCGGCTCGTAAGTCAGCCCGCCCATGTGATCGCCCATGACGAAGCCGGCCATGGTCTCGAACATCGGGATGTCCAGACGCTGGCCGTGGCCGGTACGGTCGCGATGCACGAGGCTCGCACAGATCGCGCCGACGGCGGTGAGGCCGACGATGCGATCGACCAGCGCGTTCGGCACGTAGCGCGGCACGCCGTCGCCGGTCTGCGCCATCAAGGCCGGCAACGCGGTTGCGCCCTGGATCAGATCGTCATAGGCGGGTTTTGCCGCGTATGGCCCGTCCTGGCCGAAGCCGAACACACCGGCATAGACGAGCCGCGGATTGATCGCGGAGACGACGTCATAGCCGAGCTGCAGCCGCGCCATTGCCTGCGGTCGGACGTTGTAGACGAGAACGTCGGCATCCTTCAGCAACCGCAGCACGGCCTCGCGGCCAGCGGGCTTCTTCAGGTCGAGGCAGATCGAACGCTTGCTGCGGTTGGTGTTGAGAAACACCGGGCCCATGCCGGCATGCCGCATCGGGCCGATCAGGCGGGTGACGTCGCCGTCGAGCGATTCCACCTTGATGACGTCGGCCCCGTAGTCGCCGAGCATCTGGGTCGCATAAGGTCCCATCAGCACGGTGGTCATGTCGACGACCTTGATGCCCTTCAGCGGCCCCATTGGTTCGCTCCCGATTGCGCGGGCTCTCCCGCGATTTCGGTCCAGCTAAGGGGAGTGGTGGCGCATGCGCAAGGGCGGCCGGCGAATAGCCGCATGCGCGCGGACGCGGCCGCTATTTCTTCTGGCGGGATTCGCGGATCTTCATGAGACGCTCGAGCTCGTCGTTCTGCTGGTTGATGCGGTCGGCGATGCGCGACTCGTTCTGCTCGCCGGAGGCGGCGGCGGCCTGCTCGATCAGCTGGCGGATATTATCCTCGAGAATCGCGATGCGATCGTTGAGGGCTTCGATAGAGAGTGAATCTTCGTAGTTAGTACTCATGATGCTTTTCCGCGAATCAATCAGGAGCCGTAGGGTGGGCGAAGCGAAGCGTGCCCACCATGATCTACCGCAAGGAAATGGTGGGCACGGCGCTTTTGCGCCTTTGCCCACCCTACAAGAGTCGAACCTTACTTCAATGGCTCGAGAACCGAGACGTAGTTGGCAACGGCCGCGCCGCCCATGTTGAAGATGCCGCCGAGCTTGGCATTCTTCAACTGCATGCCCTCGGGCGCCTGCCCGGCGAGCTGCATCGCGGTCATCACATGCATGGAGACGCCGGTGGCACCGATCGGGTGGCCCTTGGCCTTCAGGCCGCCGGACGGATTGACCGGCAGCTTGCCGTCCTTGAGCGTCCAGCCTTCCTTGATGGCGCGGGCGCCCTGCCCCCTCGGCGTCAGTCCCATCGCTTCGTACTCGATCAGCTCGGCCACGGTGAAGCAGTCATGGGTCTCGACGAAGGAGAGATCGGACAGCGTCACGCCCGCCTTCTCCAGCGCGCGCTGCCAGGCGACCGTGCAGCCCTCGAACTGGAGGATGTCGCGCTTGCTCATCGGCAGGAAGTCCTGGGCATGCGCGGTGGCGCGGAAGCCGATCGACTTGCTCATGGTCCTGGCGGTCTCGGTGTTGGCCAGCACCAGCGCGGCGGCGCCGTCGGACACCAGCGAGCAGTCGGTGCGCTTCAGGGGACCGGCGACGTACGGGTTCTTCTCGCTCTCGGCGCGGCAGAAGTCGAAGCCGAAATCCTTGCGCATCTGCGCGAAGGGATTGGCGACGCCGTTCTTGTGGTTCTTGGCCGCGATCAGCGCCAGCGCATCGGACTGATCGCCGTATTTCTGGAAGTAGGAGCTGGCGATCTTGCCGAACACGCCGGCAAAGCCGCCGACGGTGTCGCCGTCCTCGGGCAGGTACGAGGCCTTGAGCAGGTTCTTGCCGATCTCCGGCCCCGGTGTGCGGGTCATCTGCTCGACGCCGACGACCAGCACGATTCTGGCTGCGCCTGCGGCGATCGCACGCAGGCCCTGATGGACGGCAGCCGAGCCCGTCGCACAGGCGTTCTCCACACGGGTCGCCGGCTTGAAGCGCAGCTTCGGGTCGGCCTGCAGCACCAGCGAGGCAGTAAAATCCTGCGCCGAGAAGCCGGCATTGAAATGGCCAAGCACGATCTCGTCGACATCGGAGGCCGAAATGCCGGCATCGGCCATCGCCTCATTGGCGACCCGGGTGACGAGGCTTTCGACGGTTTCGGTGTCGAACTTGCCGAACGGCGTATGCGCCCATCCGACGATGCTGGCAGTCATGGTCTTCTCTCCCTGGCGGTCTCTTGCTGACCTAAGTCTTAGCCCAGGGATGGCAAGACTTCACGCGGGTTTAAGGGCATGGAGGGTGCGCTGGCAGATGGCAGTTATGCCGGCCCAGTTCCCCGCCCTGATCTCCGCCGTCGGGCACAGCCAGGAACCACCGACACAGACCACATTGGGCTCGGCGAGCCAGGTCGCCGCATTGGCCTCGCCGACCCCGCCGGTCGGGCAGAACCGGACGTTAGGGAAGGGCCCGCCAAGCGAGCGCAAGCCCTTGA
This sequence comes from Bradyrhizobium sp. BLXBL-03, assembly GCF_051853015.1. Lineage (NCBI taxonomy): Bacteria > Pseudomonadati > Pseudomonadota > Alphaproteobacteria > Hyphomicrobiales > Nitrobacteraceae > Bradyrhizobium > Bradyrhizobium sp. BLXBL-03. Next base: position 5,061,175 of record NZ_CP182470.1, read on the forward strand.
TGCCGCCGGCCTGCTCGGCCGGGAAGAATTTTGCGACGTCGAAGCCGTAGGATAGCGCCGTCATCAGCTCGGAGGCGGTCGCGATGCCCGGTGCAAACGGCAGGGAGCTGTCGGCGGCGACCTTGAGGAGGTCGGGGGTCAGGCCCGGGCTGATGCCGAAGGCGACGCCGAGCTTCTCGACCCGGGTGAAGTCGGCCGGATTGAGGATGGTGCCGATGCCGACCACTGCGTCGGGGACCTCGGCCATCATCGCCCGCGCCGCCTCGATCGCGACAGGGGTGCGCATGGTCACCTCCAGCGTGCGGACGCCGCCGGCCACCAGGGCTTTTGCCAGCGGCACGGCATCCTGGATCCGGTCGATGGTGAGGACGGGAATGACGGTCGCAGCCTTGAACAGCGCGACGAGGTGGTTCTGTTGGGCAGCAGTGGGCATCTTCTGGGTCTTTTCGTTGACTAGGTCGCGTTACTTCGTGGCTCTACTTCGTGGCTTGGCGTGTGGTCGCAGGCCGGTGCCGCTTCTTCGGCGGCATGGCATAGCCCGGAATGATGGCGCCGGGATAGCAGATCACGAGACTGGCGAGGCGATGGCCCGATTGGGCCGCCTCGACCGGATCGGAACCACCGAGGCGGGCCGCGATATAGGCTGCGGCAAAACTGTCACCGGCCGCCGTGGTGTCGACGACGGGCTTTGTCATGGGTTCAGCGCGGACCTCGCTGGTACCACCGGGGTAGCGCAGCCGGCTGACGGGCTCCGCGAGCCGGAACACCAGCTCCGGCGTCGGGATGCGCGCCATCAATTGCTCAGGACTTTCGCCGGGATAGAGCGCGAGCAGATCCTCGGCCGACGTCAGCACGATGTCGGCCGCGGCAAAGGCCGCAGAAAACACCTCGCGGGCAATGTCGCGATCGGGCCAGCCGCGTGCGCGGAAATTGGTGTCGAACACGAAGCGGGTGCCGAGCAGGCGGGCGCGCTTGATCGCCGCAAACAGGCGGTCGCGCCCGGCCTGATCGTAGATCGAGAGCGTGATCGCGGAGAGATAGACGATGTCGTAGCTCATCAGCGAGTTGAGCAGCTCGTCGGTCTCCGGCAGGCTCATGAGTTGCCGCGCCGCCGCGCTGTCGCGCCAGTGGTAGAACTGGCGCTCGCCCTTGGCATCGAGCTGGATCATGTAGAGGCCGGGCAGCTTGCCCGGCAGCCGCACCACGCGCCTTGTGCCGACGCCCTCGGCGTTCCAGGCCGCAATCATCTCCTCGCTCATCGCATCGTCGCCGAGCGCGGTGAAATAGTCGACCTTGACGTCGAGCCGCGCCAGATACACCGCTGTGTTGAGCGTGTCGCCGCCGAAGCCGCGCGAGAACAGGCCACCGCCCTGCCCTGCCTGCCCACCCTGAGCCTGTCGAAGCTCGACCATGCATTCACCGATGCAAGCCACGCTCGCCATCGTCATATCCACGCTGTTCATCAGTTACGTCAGGCGACGAAGTTGCCGCCGAGCTCGTCTTCGATGTGAATGCGGATGATGTCGTCAAAGGTCTTCTCGGCCGTGGTGAAGCCGAGCTTGAGCGCCCGCTTTGGGTTGAAATTGCGCGGCCAGCCCCCGACGATACCGACAATGAAAGGATCGGGCTCCCGCTTGATGCGGGCAACGACCTTCTCGCCGGCAACGCGCTTCAAGGCGGCGATCTGCTCGCCGACGGTGGCCGACAGGCCCGGCATCGTCAGATTGCGGCGCGGGCCGACCGTGGCGAGGTCCATGGTGCCGGCGTGGAGCAGGAAGCCGACCGCCGAGCGCGGCGTCGCGTGCCAGTGGCGGACATCCTCCGACACCGGGAGCACCGCTTCCTTGCCGGCGAGCGGCTCACGGAGGATATTGGAGAAGAAGCCTGATGCCGCTTTGTTGGGCAGGCCAGGCCGGATGCAGATGGTCGGCAGGCGAATGCCGATGCCGTCGAGGAAGCCGCGGCGCGAATAATCCGCGAGGAGGAGCTCGCCGATCGCCTTCTGGGTCCCGTAGCTGAGCAGCGGGGTCTGGAAGAACTCGTCGCCGATCGCATCCGGGAACGGGGCGCCGAACACCGCGATCGACGACGTGAACACCACGCGCGGCTTGTAGCCGCCGCCGACCAGGCGGATGGCGTCGAGCAGCATCCGCGTGCCATCGAGATTGATGCGGTAGCCCTTGTCGAAATCGAGCTCGGCCTCGCCCGAGACGATGGCCGCAAGATGGAAGATCACATCGGGACGGCCGGCGATCAGCTTCTCGGCAGCGCCCGGCACGGCAAAATCGCCCGAGACAGTCTCGACGGCAAAACCCGCCTTCTCCGGCTTCCTGGGCTCGACCACGTCATGCATGGTCATCTTGGTGATGTCGCTCTTGCCGAGCCGGCCGTCGCGCAAGAGACGTTCACACAATTTGCGGCCGACCATGCCGGCAGCGCCCAGAACCAGAATGTGCAAGAGCTTAACTCCTTCTTATTGGCCGGAACGCGCCGCTCTTGGAAGATGCTGGCGCGTTCCCAGGCAGGCCCCGCTGGTCATTCCTTCACCGCGCCTGTCATCGCCGACACATAATACTCTACGAAGAAGGAATAAAGGATAACTACGGGGACCGAGCCGGTCAGGGCCGCCGCCATCAGGGCGCCCCAATGGTAGACGTCGCCGTTGACGAGCTCCGTGATGGCGCCGACCGGAATGGTCTTGTTCTCCGAGGAGGAGATGAAGGTCAGCGCGTAGATGAACTCGTTCCAGGACAAGGTGAAGGCGAAGATGCCGGCCGAAATGACCCCCGGCAGCGACAGCGGCAGCGTGATCTTGACCAGGATCTGCAGCCGCGTCGCCCCATCGATCAGCGCGCATTCCTCCAGCTCATAGGGGATGGTGCGGAAATAGCCCATCAGCAGCCAGGTGCAGAACGGGATCAGGAAGGTCGGGTAGGTCAGGATCAGCGCCAGATTGCCGTCAAACAGGCCCAGCTGGAACACGATCGCCGCCAGCGGAATGAACAGGATCGAGGGCGGCACGAGATAGCCGAGGAAGATGGCGAGGCCGACATAGCGCGAGCCGGTGTAACGGAGCCGCTCGATCGCGTAGGCCGCGCAGACGCTGGCGAACAGCGAGATGAAGGTCGAGGACACCGAGACGATCACCGTGTTCCACATCCACAGCGGATAGTCGGTGTCCACGAACAGCTTCTTGATGTGCTCGAGCGTCGGATGGGCAATCAGGAACGGATTGTACTTCTCGTAATCGTACATCTCCGCATCTGGTTTGAACGTCGTCACCGCCATCCAGTAGAACGGAAACAACAGGAAGAAGATGATCAGGCCGAGCGGGACGTAGACCCGGAGAAACTTCTTCGGAAAGCTCTCCAGATAGTCCATTCCGACGCTTTGGTCGTCCACGGTGGCCATGGTCAGTCCCTCCCGCCCTGTTGCCAGCGCGAGCGCTGAAGCCCGAAGAAGCTGAGCAGGATCGCGGCGACCAGGAACGGGATCATCGCATTGGAGATCGCCGCCCCCTCGCCGAGATTGCCACCGGTGATCGCGCGCTGAAACGACAGCGTCGCCATCAGATGCGTGGCGTTGATCGGCCCGCCGCGCGTGATGGTGTAGATCAGCTGGAAGTCGGTGAACGTCATCAGCACCGAGAATGTCATCACGACCGCGATGATCGGCGACAGCATCGGCAGCGTGATGTGGCGGAAGCGCTGCAGATTGGTGGCGCCATCGAGATTGGCGGCCTCGTAGAGCGAGGGCGAGATAGTCTGCAATCCCGCCAGCAGCGTGATCGCCACGAACGGCACGCCGCGCCAGATATTGGCGATCACGACCGACCAGCGCGCATTCCAGGGATCGCCGAGGAAATCGATGTAGCGGGTCAGAAGCCCCGCCTTGATCAGCACCCAGGAGACGATCGAGAACTGGCTGTCATAGATCCACCAGAACGCGATCGCCGACAACACGGTCGGCACCACGAAGGGCAACAGCACGATGGCGCGGATCATCGACTTGAATGGCAGCCGCTCGTTGAGCAGCAGCGCCAGATAAAGTCCGATCGCGAACTTCACGATGCTGGCGGTCACCGTATAGAAAATCGTGTTGAACACCGAGAGCCAGAACACCGAGTCCTTGGCAAGGGAAACGAAATTGCCGAACCCGATGAAGCGCCCTGCCCCTCCGATCTTGGTGTCGGTCAGGCCGAGATACAAACCGAGCCCGAGCGGATAGGCCAGGAACAGGACCAGGATGGCCACGGCCGGCACCATGAACATCGCGCCGAGGCAGTTACGGCTCTCAAATGCCCTCGACCACAGGCTGCTGCGTTTCGGCTGCGCGATTGGCTCCGCCAAGACGGCCATATCGGACTCCCCTAGACAAATAGCAGCAGCGTCCGGCACGCCGGACGCTGCGCTGAAGGTGCGGATCAGACCTGGTAGTAGCGCTTGGCACGCTCGGCTGCGCGCGCCGCAGCCTCTTTCGGCGTCGCAGAACCGGTGGCTGCTTCCGCGAACATGTCGACGAGCACGAAGTCGCCCATCACCGCCGCGGAGGCGTAGCCGAGATCGCCGGCATAGCCGTTGTCAAGGCAACGCTTCAAGCAATCACGGAACGGCGTGATCTTCGGGTCGGAGGTCCAGACCGGATTGTCGTTGTAGGCCGGTAGCGGCGGCGCGACGTAGCCGTTGGAGGCAACCTCCCAGGCGTCGTAGTTCTCCTTTTCCCACATGAAACGGAGAAACTCTTTCACCGCGTTCGGATATTTCGAGTATTTGTAACCGTAGGCGATCACGATGTTCTGTTGCTCGGTCGGCTTGCCGACCGGACCGATGGGCAGGGCTGCGTGATCCGTATCCTTGGCGATCTCCTGCTGCTTCGGATCCGGGGAATTCTTGCCGACCGTCCAGATCGAGATGCCATTCAGGGTCAAGCTGAGTTCGCCGGACAGGTAGGCCTTGTTGTTGTTGGAATCGTTCCACGACAACACGCCCGGGATGAAGGTCGGATACAGTTGCTTGACGTATTCCAGCGCGGCGATCGTTTCCGGCGACTCGATCACCACCTCGTTCTTCTCGTTGACGAGCTTGCCGCCATGCGCCCAGAGCAGCCAATGGACCCAGCCATTGGCGTCGCCGGTCGCATGTCCCAGCGCGAATCCGGCCGGCGTGTTGTTCTTCTTCAGATTCTGGCAGAGCTTGAGGAAGCCGGGCAGATCCTTCGGAAACTCTTCGAATCCGGCGGCCTTCATGTGGCTGATCCGGTAGTTCATGCAGCCGCCGGTGGCGCCCTGGGGAATGGCGATCCAGCTATTGCCCTTCTTGCCGTATTTCTCGGCGACCGGATACCAACCGCCATATTTTGCGCCGAGATAATTCGCGACGTCGGTGACGTCGATCAGCTTCTCGGGAAATTTGTGGGCATCGTCCAGCGTGCCGATGATGAGGTCGGGACCGGCGCCGACATTGGCGGCGACCGCCGCCTTGGGGCGAATGTCATCCCAGCTCTCGGCCTCGAGCTTGACCTTGACGCCGGTGGTCTCGGCGAACTTCTTGGTCTGCTCGGCGAACTTGTCGTACTCGGCCTGGATGAATTGCTTCCAGCGCAAGACACGGATGGAGGCGTTCGGCTCGGGCTTGTTGGTCCACTCGGCCGCGCGCACCGGGACGACACCCGGGCCGGCCAGCAATGCTGCGCCGCCCAGGCCGGCCTTAAGCACACTTCGCCTGTCGAAATCGCTCATCGTTCTCTCCCTGATTTTTTAATTGTCTTTGGGTCGTCTTAAATCAAGAAACGCCACTACAGGCGTTTGCCTGTCGCCTCGTCAAACAAGTGGATCACGCCCGGATCGGGCTTCAGCTTGACCTTGTCGCCTGGATTGAACTGGTGGCGCTCGCGGAAGACGGCGACGACCTGCTCGCCCCCGAGCTTCGCAAACACCTGCGTCTCCGAGCCGGTCGGCTCGACCACGACGATCTCGGCGTCGGCGCCGTCATCGGCAATGGTGAAATGCTCGGGACGGACGCCGTAAACCACGGGCTTGCCGTCCGAGGCAGCCGGCGCGTTCTTGAGCGGCAGCTTGACGCCGTTTGGTCCCTCGAAGGTCGCAACGCCGTTGACGCGGATATGCCCCTTCAGGAAATTCATGGCCGGTGAGCCAATGAAGCCGGCGACGAACTGGTTTTCCGGCCGGTCATAGAGCTCGAGCGGCGTGCCCATCTGCTCGACGATGCCGTCATGCATCACGACGATCTTGTCGGCCATGGTCATGGCCTCGATCTGATCGTGGGTGACGTAAACGGTGGTGGTCTTGAGCCGCTGGTGCAGCTCCTTGATCTCGGTGCGCATGGCGACGCGCAGCTTGGCGTCGAGGTTCGACAACGGCTCGTCGAACAGGAAGACCTGGGGATCGCGCACGATGGCGCGGCCCATGGCGACGCGCTGGCGCTGGCCGCCCGAGAGCTGGCGCGGGTAGCGGTCGAGCAACGGCGTCAGGGCAAGAATTTCAGCGGCGCGCTTGACCCGCTTGCCGATCTCGTCCGAGCCGGCGTTCCGCAGCTTCAGCGAGAAGCCCATGTTCTCGGCGACGGTCATGTGCGGATAGAGCGCGTAATTCTGGAACACCATCGCAATGTCCCGCTCCTTGGGCTGGACATTGTTGACGACGCGATCGCCGATCGAGATCGTGCCTGAGGTGATGTTCTCGAGGCCTGCGAGCATGCGCAGCAGCGTCGACTTGCCGCAGCCGGAGGGGCCAACCAGGACGACGAACTGGCCATCCTCGATCGGGATCGAGACGCCGTGCAGGACCTCAAAATTGCCGAACGATTTCCGCACGTCGCGGATTTGCACAGACGACATCTAGCTCCCTCCTCCGACCGAAACGACACATCTGCAGCGCCGCCACCGTCTTGTTTTTTCTGAACTTCGCTGACCCGAAGCCCCTTGTAACAGGCGACATTGTCAGCAGTTTGTGCGGGTTTGGCAATTTGTCTTTGGTTAGTCGTTGCTGGTAGCGCTGTCAACGATCCTTTGTTTGCGGGAATGGCTGTGTTATGAGCAACAAATGGGTCGAAAGCGCACCAAGTCTGGCAAGATTCGGTTAGCGGAAGTCGCCGAGCTGGCCGGCGTCAGCCCGATCACGGCGTCGCGCTTCTTCCGCAATCCCGAGGCGTTGTCGGTCGCCAAGCGAACGCGGGTCGAAAGCGCGGCCCGGGAGCTCGGCTATGTGCCCAACCTTGCTGCACGTGCGCTGGCCTCGCAGCGCACCGAAGTGATCGGCGTCTTGATTCCGTCGCTGACCAACAACGTGTTTTCCGATGTGCTGCGCGGCATCTATGACGCGTCCGAGGGCAGCCGTTACTCGATCCAGCTGTCCAACACGCGCTACTCCATTCTCCAGGAGGAGAAGCTGCTGCGGCTGTTTCTGGCACAGAAGCCCGCAGGACTGATCGTCACCGGCATCGACCAGACCACCGAGTCCCGCGCGATGCTTGAGGCGGCCGACTGCCCGATCGTGCAGATCATGGAGATCGGGCCCAATCCGGTCGACATGATGATCGGCTTCTCTCATTATGATGCCGCGCGCGCGGCAATTGCCCATTTGTTCGCGCAGGGCCACCGCAGGATCGGCTTCGTCGGCGCCCGCATGGATCCCCGGGTGCAGCGCCGGCTCGACGGCTATGCCGCAGCCATGAAAGAGGCCGGCCTGTTCGACCAAAGACTGACCGTGACGACGGCAACGCCGACCTCGGTGACGCTTGGCGGCGCGCTGTTCGCCGATCTAATCGCGCGCGAGCCCGCCATCGACGCGGTGTTCTGCGCCAATGACGACCTCGCGCTCGGCGTTCTCTTCGAATGCCGCCGGCGCGAGATCCCGGTCCCCGATCAGATCGCGATCGTCGGCTTCAACGACCTCGAATTCATGGCCTCCTCGGTGCCGACGCTGACGAGCGTGCGGACCAATCGTTACGAGATGGGCAGCACGGCTGCCGCGATGCTGATCGAGGCGATCGAGGGAAAGCGCCCTGAAAAGCCCGTGCTCGATCTCGGCTTCACGGTGATCGAACGACAGAGTTCGCAAGCACAGCGGCCGACGGCGAGCCCCCGCGCGGGCGAATGGGTGGCCGCCGTACAAAATGATAGCGTTACCAACGACCCGTGAGTAGTATCCCAACCATGAGGAAATGTTCGCCAGCAGGCGGGCCGTCTGACCATGCTCGCGCTGCCGGGCAGCGCACCGATCGACATCCCGAACGTCGGACCGTGCGTTTGCATTGAAGGAGAAACCCATGACAAAAAACCCAACCAATGGGCACGCGCCCGCCGGCAACGGCACCCGCCGCCATCTTCGCTCGCAGGACTGGTTCAACAATCCGCATAATCCGGGCATGACCGCGCTCTATATGGAGCGCTACCTGAATTTCGGCCTCACCCGCGCCGAGCTGCAATCCGGCAAGCCGATCATCGGTATCGCCCAGACCGGCAACGACCTGTCGCCCTGCAACCGCCACCATATCGAGCTGGCCCATCGCGTCCGCGAGGGCATCCGCGAGGCCGGCGGCATTGCGATGGAATTCCCGACCCACCCGATCCAGGAGACCGGCAAGCGCCCGACCGCGGCGCTGGACCGCAACCTCGCTTATCTCGGCCTGGTCGAGGTGCTCTACGGCTACCCGCTCGACGGCGTGGTGCTGACCACCGGCTGCGACAAGACCACGCCGGCCTGCATGATGGCGGCGGCGACCGTCAACCTGCCCGCGATCGTGCTGTCGGGCGGGCCCATGCTGAACGGCTGGCACAATGGCGAGCGCACCGGCTCCGGCACCATCGTCTGGAAGTCGCGCGAGCGGCTCGCCGCCGGCGAGATCGACTATGAAGAGTTCATGGAGATCGTGGCGTCCTCGGCGCCGTCGGTCGGCCATTGCAACACCATGGGCACGGCCTCGACCATGAACGGCCTTGCCGAAGCGCTCGGCTTCTCGCTGCCGGGCTGCGCGGCCATCCCCGCTCCCTATCGCGAGCGCGGCCAGATCGCCTATGAGACGGGAAAACGTATTGTCGAGATGGTCTGGGAAGACCTCAAGCCGTCGGACATCCTGACCCGCAAGGCGTTCGAGAACTGCATCGTCATCAATTCGGCGATCGGCGGCTCGACCAACGCGCCGATCCACATCAACGCGTTGGCACGACACATCGGCGTCGAGCTGTCGATCGACGACTGGCAGAAAATCGGCCACGACGTGCCGCTGCTGGTCAACATGCAGCCGGCCGGATTCTATCTTGGCGAGGAATTCCACCGCGCCGGCGGCGTGCCCGCGGTGGTGCGCGAATTGATGAAGCACAAGCGCATCCATGAGGACGCGGTCACCGTCAACGGCCGCGGCATCGGCGAGAATTGCAAGAATGCGCCGGCGCCCGACAACGACGTGATCTGGGCCTACGACAAGCCGCTGGTGAAGGACGCCGGCTTCCTGGTGCTGAGGGGCAATCTGTTCGATTCTGCGATCATGAAGACCTCGGTGATCTCCAAGGAGTTTCGCGATCGCTACTTGAGCAACCCGAAGGATCTGAACGCCTTCGAGGGCCGCGCCGTCGTGTTCGAGGGGCCGGAGGATTATCACGCGCGGATCGACGATGCCTCGCTCGACATCGACGAGCATTGCGTGCTGTTCATCCGCGGCACCGGCCCGATCGGCTACCCCGGTGGTGCCGAGGTCGTGAACATGCAGCCGCCGGCGGCGCTGATCAAACGCGGCATCCTGTCCCTGCCCTGCATCGGCGATGGCCGTCAGTCCGGCACCTCGGGCTCGCCGTCCATCCTGAACGCCTCGCCGGAAGCCGCCGCCAACGGCGGCCTCGCGATCCTCAGGACCGGCGACAAGGTCCGCATCGACCTCAACAAGGGCAGCGCCAACATCCTCATCTCCGAGGAGGAACTGAAGAAGCGCCATGCCGAGCTGAAGGCCGCCGGCGGCTTCAAGCATCCGCCGAACCAGACGCCGTGGCAGGAGATCTATCGTAGCACTGTCGGCCAGCAATCGACCGGCGCCTGCATGGAGCTCGCCACGCGCTACCAGAACGTCGCCTCGGCGTTTGGCGTGCCGCGGGATAATCACTGACGTTGTCATTCCGGGGCGCGCGCAGCGCGAGCCCGGAATCCATCAATCCACAAACTTTGCCGCACAATGGATTCCGGGCTCGCGCCAAGAGGCGCCCCGGAATGAACCAACTCAAAGGGAGAACACCATGGCCAACCGCCTCAAGGGCAAGCGCGCCGTCGTCACGGCTGCAGCCGCAGGCATCGGGCGCGCATGCGCGCTCGCATTCGCGCGTGAGGGCGCAACCGTCATCGCCACCGACATCAACGAGGCGGGCATCGCAGGCCTGACCAGGGAGGGCGTCGCCGAAGTGGCGAAACTCGACGTCCGCAACACGGCCGACGTCAACGCTTTTGCAAAACGTGTCGGCAAGATCGACATCCTGCTCAACGCGGCCGGCTTCGTGCACCACGGGACCATCCTGGATTGCTCGGAAGAGGATTTCGATTTCTCGTTCGACCTCAACGTCAAGTCGATGCACCGGACCATCAAGGCCTTCCTGCCTGACATGATCGCCGGCGGCGGCGGCAGCATCGTCAACATCTCGTCCTGCGCGGCGCTGCGGCCGCCGGCGAACCGCTACGTTTACAGCTCATCCAAGGCCGCGGTGTCGCTGCTGTCGCGCGCGGTCGCGCTGGACTTCATCACCAAGGGCATCCGTTGCAACGCGATCTGCCCCGGCACCGTCGAGACCCCCTCGATGCTCGACCGCGCCGCCGCGCAAGGGCCGCAGGGCAAGGAGATGTTCATCTCGCGCCAGAAGATGGGCCGGCTCGGCACTGCCGAGGAGATCGCATCCATGGCGGTCTATCTCGGCAGCGACGAGAGCGCCTTCACCACCGGTGTCGACCTCGTGGTTGACGGCGGCTACATGCTCTGACGCCCACCGGATCACATCTGATGAACAAGATTGATCTCAACGACCGTGTTGCCGTCGTCACCGGCGGCGCGCAGGGCTTTGGCCGCGCCATCACCGAGCGTTTCGTCGCTTCCGGCGCCAGGGTCGCAATCTGGGACTTTGATTCAGACTTGGCGGAGAAGACCGCCGCGGAGATCAGCGACAACGTCCGCGTCTTCAAGGTCGACGTCACCGACACCGCAGGCGTCGAGCAGGCCCGCGATGGGACGCTCGCCGCCTTCGGCAGGATCGACATCCTCGTCAACAATGCCGGCATCGCCGGCATCAACAAGCCGGTCTGGGAGACCGATCTGGAGGAATGGCGGAAAGTCCTGCGCATCAACCTCGACGGCCCCTTCATCGTCTGCAAGGCCATCGTGCCCGTGATGCTCAAGCAGAAATACGGGCGGATCGTGAACATCGCCTCGATCGCCGGCAAGGAAGGCAATCCGAACGCCTCGCACTATTCGGCCTCCAAGGCTGGCCTGATCGCGCTGACGAAATCGCTCGGCAAGGAGCTCGCCGCGCATGATATTCTCGTGAATGCGGTGACGCCGGCGGCGGCCAAGACCGCGATCTTCGACCAGATGACGCAGCAGCATATCGATTTCATGCTGTCTAAAATCCCCAAAGCGCGCTTCGTGCTGGTGGAAGAACTGGCGGCGATGGTCGCGTGGCTCGCATCCGAAGACTGCGCGTTCTCGACCGGCGCGGTGTTCGATATCTCGGGTGGACGGGCAACCTATTGAGGACACCATGATCCGGGAAGGTGGATGCCTGTGCGGCGCAGTACGGTTCAAGGCGGAGGGCGAACCGCTGAACGTGCGCATCTGTCACTGCCGCATGTGCCAGAAGGCGATGGGCTCGCCCTATTTCGCCCGCGCCCAGTTCGACCAGAAGGCGCTGACAGTCGAGGGTGAGACCGGCCGCTACAAGTCGTCTGAGGCGATCGACCGCGTGTTCTGCAAGACCTGCGGCACGCGGCTGTTCTCCTGGCGGCGCAACGGCACACTGGCCGGCGTCGCGCTTGCGACCTTCGACGACCGCAACGCCTTCGCGCCGACCGAGCACATCTGGGTCTCGGAAAAGCTCGCCTGGGTGAAACTCGACGACGGCCTGACGCAGTATGAGACGACGATCCCGGCCTGAGGTCAGGGCTGCCTTGAAACGGTGATGCTTGCCGCCTGCACGCGCTTTCCCGTTGTCGTGGCTAACCAAATCCCTGCGAACACCGCGACAATGCCGGCCGCGAGATTCCAGCGCAGCGGCTCATGCAGCAGCCATGCGCCGACCAGCGATGCCGTGATCGGATTGACCGTGACCGAAATCGCCACGCGCGTCGGCGTGGTCCGCTCCAGCGCGAAGGCCCAGAGATAGAAGGTCAGCGCCGCGCCGAAGGCCCCGAGATAAAGCGCAGCCAGCCATTGGGGCGTGCCGAAATCTGCAACGGGCGCGAAGCTGCCTCGAAAACTTGAAAGCAGGATGAGGCAGAGACCGCCCGCGGCCATGCTCATGGTCGTAAACCCGATCGGGCTGGAGCGCCGGATCAGCGGCTTCGACCAGATGCCATACAGCGCCATGCACAGCGCAGCCGCCATCATCAGAAAATCACCGCGCCAGGCCCCTGACGGCGCCGAGCTCAAGTCAGAGAGAAGCGCGATGGCAACGCCTGATGTTGCCACCACGACACCAATTGACTTGCGCCAGGTCAGGGCTTCGCTGCCGAGCGCGGCGCCAATCACTAGCGACAACAGCGGTAACGTCGATAGCGCGAGCGCGCCGCGCGCGGCTGTCGTGAAGATCAGCGATGCATTGAACAGGATTGGAAACAGCGCGAAAAACAATATGCCGAGGCCGACGGTAGCCGCCCAGTCATCGCGCTCCGGCCAGCGGTCGCCGCGCAGCAGGGTCAGCGGCAGTAGCAGCAGAAAGCCAATGCCAAACCGGAATGAGCCAATCGCCAGCGGATCGATGCTGCCGACGAGATAGCGCGTCGCGCCAATCGAGGTGCCGCCCAGCGCGCTCGACAGCACCGCGGCCAGAACGCCGAAAATCTCGCTCACGATTGCTCCCTGACGAACGCGCTGACGAACAGCATACGGGCCGTGCCAAAACTGAGAATGGAATTTCCGTCATGCTGGGATAACGTTCCGTCATGACCGCGCCCGACCTCGATCCCGATCTGCTGAGGGCTTTTCTCGCCGTCGCCGAGCATCGCTCGTTCACGCGCGCGGCCGATCGGCTCAACCGCACACAGTCGGCGGTGAGCGTGCAGGTCAGGCGCCTCGAGCAGCGGCTCGGCACAAAGTTGTTTCAGCGCAATCGGGACGGCATCGTGCAGACCGCCGCGGGCAAAGAGCTGCGCGCCTATGCCCAGCGTATCCTTGCCCTTCATGCGGAAGCGGTCGACGCCTTGCGCGCGCGCAAGCCCGAGGCGGTCATTCGCCTCGGCGTGATGGACGATTATGGCACGATCGTCGTTCCGCCGCTGCTGGCGAGCTTTGCCAAGAATCATCCGACCGTCAGGGTCGAGGTCGAGACCGGGCTGACCGCCACCATGCCGGCCCGCCTCGGCGAGGGCTATGACCTCGTCATCGCCATGCATCCGGAAGGGCGTGGCGAGGGCGAGCTGTTGCGGCGCGAGCAGGCCGTCTGGGCAGCCGCCGCCGCTTGTCGCGCCATGGCGGAAGACACCCTGCCCGTCGCGCTCTACCCGCCGGGCTGCCTGTTCCGCCAATGGGCCGCGGAAGCACTTGATCACGCCGGCCGGCCCTGGCGGCTCGCCTTTGTCAGCCGGACGACGGCGGCGGTGGAATCGATCGCAGCGGAAGGCCTTGCGGTGACCGTGGTGAAGGCCGGCACCCTGCCGCGCCGCCTTCGACCTCTCGGCTTACGCGACGGCCTGCCGCCGCTGCCGGTGGCGGACATCCGCCTCCATTGCGCGCGCGGCCTATCGCGCCCGGCGGCACTGCTCGCCGATCATCTGCAACGTGGCATTTCGGAACGGGCCACCCTATGTTGAGCTGAAGCATTGCTGCACCGCCTGACGGTCGTCTGCAAGGCGACAGGCACAAACAGGCTGGATGCGACGTGAACGTTTCCTTTTATGATCTCTCGGTGTGGGTGCTGCCGCTGGTGCTTGCCATCACCTTCCATGAAGCCGCGCACGGTTTTGTCGCGCACCGGCTCGGCGACGACACAGCCTGGCAGCTTGGGCGCGTCAGCTTCAATCCTGCCAGGCACATCGATCCGTTCGGCACGCTGATATTACCGGCGATGCTGCTGTTTGCGCATTCCCCATTCGTGTTCGGCTATGCCAAGCCCGTGCCGGTGAATTTTCGCAAGCTCAATCATCCGAAGCTGGACATGGTCTGGGTCGCTCTCGCCGGTCCCGTCACAAACATCCTGCTGGCGCTGGTCGCAGGTCTCGCCCTCCACGCCTTGCCCTTGGCGCCGGCAGGCTCCGCACAATGGATCTTTGACAATCTCAAGAATGCGCTGCTGATCAACGCCGTGCTGGCGGTTTTCAACATGATGCCGATACCGCCGCTCGACGGCGGACGGGTCGCGGTCGGGCTGTTGCCCCGCGCGCTCGCCCTGCCGCTGTCACGACTCGAGCCGTTCGGCATGATGATCCTGATCGGGCTTCTGATTTTGCTACCGCTGGCGGGTTCCCAGTTCGGTCTAAATCTTGATGTTATTTCAGCAATACTGCGAACGTTGACCGGTTATGTGATTCAAGCTGTTCTCTTGGCCACCGGCAATGCGTAGTTGAAACAGTAACTTGATATCCCTGAAGACAAAGCCGAAGGGCTAGAGGCCAACTTGGTCAAAGCTGCCGATATGCTGATCGCGCGTCGCGCGGACACCCGTGCCCGCGCCGATTTCGCCACCTGGAAGATGATGGCCAAGCTGAACGGGTTGTCGGCGCTGCCCCCTGACGCACAGGGCTTCCTGGACGGCTACAAGAAGCTGCTGGAGCGGATGAGCGAGGCTGAGGCGACAGAGGCGGCCATCGCCGAGGTCTACAAATCCTACTATCTTGAGATGGGCGGCGGTGGGAACCCGCCCGACGTCCGCACGCGGCCGGCCGAACCGGCAAGGGACAATGTTACCGCTTTCCGGCGCCCGGCTCCCAAGCCGAAAAAGACCGGCTTCTTCGGGGCGGCGACGGTCGGAGGAACCCAGAAACGCCCGCTGCCGGTGGCGCTGATCTTCGCCTGCCTGGTCGTGGTCTATGTCGGGATCAAGTTCTACTGGCGCTGAGCGCTATCAGCCGGTTTCGACGGCTTCTTGAAATTCACCGGCAGGCTGAAGGCGAATTGATCGTCGGTCAACTCGGCCGGCGGAACCGGCACCGGATCCGACCGGCGCACCATGGAAATGGCCGCATCGTCGAAGGCGGGATCCCCTGAGGACTCCGCGACATTGACGGACACGACATTGCCGCGCCGGTTCAGGACCAGGCTGAGCGTGACCGTCGTCGTCTTGATCTTGTCCTTGGGATAGCGCTTGTGAATCTCGAAATAGGCGCTGATCCGCTTGCCCCACTCGGCGGTCAGCTTGCGGATGTCCTTGCCGATACCCTGATGGGGCGCGGCCGCCTTCTCGTCCTCGCGCGCGTCCTCGTTCAGTGCCTGCCTTGCCGATTCCTGGGCGTTCGGCATCTCCTCGACGGCCTGGGTCTCGACCTTGGCCACCTTCGTGGTGTCCTCCACCGGCTTCTTGGAGTCATTCTCGGTGACGAGGCGGTCCGGATCCTCGGCCTCCTGGGGGATTTCCTTCGGCAGATCGGTCTCCTTGAGCTCGGCCTGCTGCTGCATCTGCTGCGGCTGGTACTGCGAGGCTTCGCTGTCCGGACCGGGCGGCAGATCCGTCTCGGGAAGCTTCGGTGAGGTCATTTCGACGGCGTATTCCGCGCCGTTAGCGCCGAGGCCGTCGTCACCGTCATCGGCACGTAGGTTGGCGAGCGCCAGCGCGGCCCCGCCAAGATGCAGGCCAACCGCTACGACAGCGGCCACGATCCACAACGGCCGCGAGGATTTTGCCTCGAACACAGGGTCGGTCATCGCGCCGCCATCAGGGTTGGACTGCCCCTTGCGCCGGCCCGGCCGCCGCAGGAGGTGCCTCTAGCGCCACCAGCTTGATCCGAGAATAGCCGCCGGATCGCAGGATTTCCATCACGCCCATCAACTCGCCGTACGGCACCGCCTTGTCGGCGCGCACGAACAGATATTTGTCCTTGCTCATATCGGCGACGGCATCGAGCGAGCTGACGAGGTCGGTGCGCTTGACCGGATTCTCTCCGATCGCCAGCGTCAGATCGGGCTTGATGCTGACATAGGTCGGCTTGTCCGGCTTCTTCTGCGGCTGCGCGCTCGACGTCGGCAGGTCGATCGGCAGATCGACCGTCGACAGCGGAGCTGCGACCATGAAGATGATCAGCAGCACCAGGATGACGTCGATGAACGGCGTGACGTTGATGTCATGCGTTTCGGAGAAATCGTCGTCGTCATCATTCTCGGTGAGCGAGACAGCCATGGCTTACTCCGCCGCGTGCGAATGCGCGCTGCCATGGCTGCGGTCGAGATCGCGCGACAACAGCCGGGCGGCGGCGCCCGAGGCGCGGCTGACGAGCTCGAGATAGCCCTTCGTCACGCGCGAGAAGTGATTGTAGATGATGACGGCAGGAATAGCGGCGACGAGACCGATGGCAGTGGCGAGCAGCGCCTCGGCGATGCCGGGGGCAACCACAGCAAGATTGGTCGTCTGCGACTTCGAGATGCCGATAAAACTGTTCATGATGCCCCAGACGGTGCCGAACAGACCGACGAACGGTGACGTCGAACCGATGGTCGCAAGCACACCCATACCGACGCGGATGCGCCGCGCTTCCGCGCGCACGATCTCGGCGAAGCTCGACGCTGCACGCTCCTTGATGCCGCCGTCGCTGGACAGGCCCGCCGACATCCGCGCTTCACGCAGCGCGGCACTCAGGAAGGACGGCAGGATGCCCTGCTTGGTGCCGAGCGCCATCTGGGCTTCCGCGAGCGACCGCGCCTCTGCAATCCTCTTCAGCGCCGAACGAAGCCTCGTGGAGGCGATCGAGAGCTCGATCGATTTTGCGATGAAGACGGTCCAGGTCACGAGCGAGGCGAAGGCAAGCCCGATCATGACCGCCTTCACGATGACGTCCGCCGACATGAACATCACCCAGGGCGACAATTCCTTCATGGCCGGCGCGATGCCGGCCTTTGGCGCTGGCTCGGATGCCGGGGCGATGGCAGCCTCGGTCGCGGGAGCGCTGGGCGTCGCGGCCATGCGCGCCGCAGCCGTGGGCGACGCAGCCGTGGGCGTGGCAGCCGTGGCGGCTGCGGTCGAAGGCGCCGCGGTAGCGCTTGGTTGCGCCGCGGTAGCGGCAGTGGCCGGCGCCGGCAGGGCCGCCGCAGGTGCAGGCGCTGTGGGCCGAGCCTGCGACGCCGCCTGGGGTTGTGTCTGGGCAGCAGCAGGCGCTGTGAACCAGGTGGCCGCGAGCAGCGCGGTTGCAACGAGGCTTGCGTGGAAAGATGCGAACTTCATACTTCGGCCCAGTTGCGAATGAGGTTGTGATAGATACCCGTCAATTTGATCGTTTCGGGATCGTCGCGCCCGAGCCGTGCCACCAGCGCCTGAATGGCGGTGTCGAGGTCAAAGATCATGCTGCGGGCTTGATCGTCCCGTATCATGCTCTGGAGCCAGAAGAAAGACGCAACCCGGGCCCCCCTCGTCACCGGGGTGACCAGATGCAGGCTGGTCGAGGGATAGAGCACGCAGTCCCCAGCCGGCAACTTCACTTCGTGCGAACCGTAGGTGTCCTCGATCACAAGTTCGCCACCATCGTAATCTTCGGGCTCGGTGAGGAATAACGTGACCGACAGATCGGTGCGAATGCGAAGGCCGGTCAGGCGGTCGCCGCGGATCGCGTTGTCGACATGCAGGCCGAAATAGTGGCCGCTGTCCGCCGCATAGCGGTTGAACAGCGGCGGAAAGATCTGGAGCGGGATTGCGGCCGCGAGGAACCGCGGGTTCGCCGTCAGCGCCGAGATGATGCGATGGCCGAGCTTGCGCGCGACCTCACCGTCCGGCGGCAACTGCTCGTTGCGCTTGACCATGGCTGACTGCGCGCCCGCCGTGGAACGGCCGTCTTCCCATTCGCTGGCATCCATGATGCGGCGAAACTCCGCCACATCATCCTTGCTCAGGACGCCTTCAATGCATGTCAGCATGGCACCTCGTCATCTTCCCATCAGTAGCGCGCCGAGATCACGAAATAGGCGGCGCGTCCGGGTGCTTCCAGCACGAAGGGCGCGGCGCTCTGGTACAGCGCGTCGTAGTAGCGCTTGTCGAAGATGTTGTTGACGAACAGCTTCAGACGCCAGTTCTTGTTGATCTTGGCTTCCGCGAACGCATCAAAGCGCCAGTAGCTCGGAATCGACGTGCCCTGGTTGGCCGCGAGCAAAGTGCCGCCATAGATCTTGGAGCGGTATACCGCCTGCCCGCCGAGCTCCCAGGTGTCGTTGAGCTGGTACTTCGAGAGCAGGCTGAACGACTCGTGCGCGATGTTGGCAAGCGGACGCCCGACATTGGAGGCGTAGAGTGTCGTATTGGCCGGCGGGGCCAGGGACTTCGTCACCTCCGACTGCATCAGCACGAGGCCGCCGAACACGCTCCATTTGTCCGAGATCTTGCCACCCACCCCGAGATCGATGCCGCGGACGCGATAGGCAGCGCCCGCCGTGATGCACGACACGGTCTTTGCCGGAGCCACGGGGGCGAAGGTACAGCCAAGCGCCGCCGCCGCCGCAGTGCTGCCGACGTTCTGCGCCTCGCGCGCGTTTTCCTTGGTCGTCTCGAACAGCGCGGCAGTCAGCAGCAGGTGGCGATCGAACAACTCCCATTTGGTGCCGAGCTCTATGGCCTTGTTCTTTTCGGGCCCGAAGATCTGGTTGTTGCCACCGGCCAGATTTGGATTGATGCCGCCATAGGCGGTGCTGGTGCCGTCGAACTCCGAGCCCACGGGATTCGCCGAGGTCGCATAGGCGGCATAAACGCTGCCGTTGGGCAGCGGCTTCAGCGTGAGGCCGAGGTTGTAATCCGGAACCAGGAATTGCGCGGACTGCTGCCCGAAAGCACCCGCCGCCGTGAAAGCCGATGTCTTGATGCTGTAATCGTCATAGCGGAAACCGCCGTTGAGGATGAGGACATCGCGATAATTCGCGCTGTCCATGACGTAGCCGCTGATGGTTTCAATCCCAATCTTGGTCGGCCTGCCGGTCAGGCCCCCCGGTATCGGGAACGGATTGTCGGTGGCCTGCGGATAAAACACGCTGACGCCGGACGTCGATCCCGAACCGGTGAAAGGCGTCGTCCCGGTCGTGATCTCCGAGCCAAGCCCGGTGTAAGTGTCAATCGACGATCGCTCGTTGTCGTATTCGATGCCTGCAAGCAACGTGTGCCTGAAGCCGGCATGATCGTCGAACTTGTACGTCGCCTCGGTCTGGTTGGCGAACACGTCGGTGGCCTGGTAGCGGCTCTGAGGGTTGGCGCTCACAGTATAGGCCGTGAACGGAGCGCCCGCGGCCAGCGTCGGCGATTCCGGCAGTGTGCCGATGTAGTTCTGCGTCGAGTGCGATTCCCGGATCTTGTTGGTGAGCAGCAGATCGGGCGTGACCTGAACTTCCGCATTGATCGTGCCGATATCCTGGCCGGTCCGGTAGAAATCGCGATTGACGAAGCCGTAGAAATTATTCCGGTTGACCCCGAAGTCCGGGAAAGGCCCGCCTGATGTCGACGACGTGCTCGGCCGATAATACGGCACGCCGAAATCGGGAATGCCCGTCAGCTCGGTGTGAATGTAATTGCCGGTGATCTTGATGGCGTCGGTCGGCTTCCAGGTCGTGGCGACGAAGGCGCCATCGCGATTGTCCTTGACGCGATCCCGCCCCGCAACGTCGGCATCCTGAAACAGGCCACCGGCGCGAACGGCGAGCGACGGGTTGATCACCTGGTTGACGTCGAGCGTGACACGCTTGGTCTGGTCGGTGCCAAACGTCGTGTCCATGTTGTAGAAGCTCTTCTCGGTCACGGCCTGCTTGGTGACGATGTTGATGGCGCCACCCGCCGTGCCGCGGCCCGCGAAGGACGACGCGGGACCGCGCAGGATCTCGACCTGCTCGGTGAAGAAGTTCTCGCGCACGCTCACGCCGGCATCGCGCACGCCGTCGATGAAGACGTCGTTGCGGGCGTCAAAGCCGCGGATGAAGAAGCGATCGCCGAAAGCGTTGCCGCCCTCGCCGGTGCCGAGCGTCACGCCGGCCGTGCTCAGGATCGCCTGCTTCAGCGTGGTGGCGCCCTTGTCCTCGAGGACTTCCTTGCTCAGCACCGTGATCGACTTCGGCGTATCGACCAGCTTCTCCGGAAACTTGCCGCCGGCCTGGACGTGATCGACTTTGTAGGGCGCAGCCGGATCTGCATAGGGATTGCTATCAGGCGACGGTGCGGCCGCATCGACGACCGGGGCCACTGCAGCCTGCTGACGTTGTTGTGCCGCACGCCGCAGCGCGTTGCGGGCGCGGACCTGATCGGGCGTCGGTTTCGCGGTGGTGGAGCGCGGCCGCTCCTTGGGTGCGTCGACGTTGACCGGCGGCAGACTTGTCTGCTGCGCTTGTGCTGCGCCCGATACCGACGCGACTGCGATCAGGCCTGCAACGGTGGAAGCAGTCTTGCCAGCCGCACCATCGAAATTGCCGACCAAAGCTTGCCGTGCCGCGGTCGAACGCAACGACCGCGGAGCCCTCGCCATACCCATCCTTACGCCCCATTCCAATTGCTGCAGTGTGTCGCGCCGTGACAGGGCGACGCACTGGTCGTATCGAGCGGGGCAATGAGGGTCAACGCAGTGACGGCATGAGCAACGTTGAATCCATCCAGATCAAAACGATTCTAAATTTGAGTTTGAAACCGTTCTAAGCTCGAGCTTGTAAGCGTTCTAAACTGAAGCCGATGTTTGTCCTTGCGATGCGCGGTTCGTGCATCGCGCTTTTGCGTCAAAGCACGGACGCCTGTCGCAGCAGGTATTGTCGCGCGACACGTTGATGCAGCGGGACATAGCGACACTCGTCTTCGCGCATCATCTTGCGCGGCCGTCAGTCGCTGCTCGGGGGCTTCATCAGCGAGAACAATTCATCGACGGTGCGCTGCGCGGTTGCACGCACGCGATCTGTGTTGTCCATGCCCACGATGTTGACGCCGCCAACGACGGCTTTGATCTCGTCGCGGAAGTCGGTGAGAAAGCGCAAGGGATCGCGCTGCTCATTGGCTACGCGCGCGATCAAGCCCGTAATCAGAATCTGGCACGCGATCAGCTTGCCGTTCAATTCGTCCATTCCGCACTCCTGACGTGGCGGCGCCGATATGAACGATGCTGGTTTTGGTGACAACCGAAACGCGACCGGGGCGGTTTAGAACCGTTCTCGCGAAGGCAAATGCGCCCGTACCAGCACAGCGCGTTCGCTGGCGTCCTCCATCGCAACGTCACGACGCCTGCGAGTATTCTCTGTCTCTTGCACGCTCCTCGCTCGTCACAAGAGAATGCAGCACTGCACACCGGCGCGTCACCCCGTTGCCTACGGGGTGCAAAGCTTTCCAATTGTTTAGGATTCTCAACTGATAGTGCTGTTTACACTGGAACTTGGCGTGTAATATACAAGCCTTGCTGGAACCCTTTGATTGCCCCGCCATTCGTTGTTTTGGGCATACAAGCCGATACACTCACAATGAAAAAGTCACGGCCGATCCTGTGGATTGTCATCATCGCAGCCGTGGCCGCCGGTGGCTATTACGGCTGGCAGCGATATCAGGCCGCGGAGGCCGGGAAAGCCCAGACTGCACAGAAGGGTGCGCCGCGCGCGCCCGCCGTGCCCGTCAGCATCGCGCCGGTCCAGAAGAGCGACTTCCCGGTTTACCTGACCGGTCTTGGCACCGTTCAGGGCTTCAACACCGTACAAGTCCGGACCCGGGTGGATGGCCAGATCGACAAGATCGCCTTCACCGAAGGCCAGATCGTCAAGCAGGGCGAGTTGCTGGTCTCGATCGATCCCCGCCCCTATCAAGCCACGCTCGACCAGGCCAAGGCCAAGAAGGCGCAGGACGAGGCTAGCCTGGCCAATGCCAATCTCGAGCTGCAGCGCGCGATGAAGCTCGGCGAATTCGCGACCGCACAGCGCGTCGATACCCAGCGCTCGACCGTCGCCCAGCTCACCGCCCAGATCGCCGCCGACGAAGCCGCCATCGCCAACGCGCAAACCCAGCTCGACTACACCCAGATCACGGCACCGATCACGGGCGTCGCCGGCCTGCGCCAGGTCGACATCGGCAACATCGTCAACGCCTCGAACCAGACCGGTGTCGTCACCATCGCTCAGGTCGAACCGATCACGGTGATCTTCACCGCGCCGGAGGACCAGCTGCCCTATATCAGCGAGGGCCAGAAATCCGGCGAGCTCAGGGTGATCGCGTTCACCACCGACGGCAAGAAGACGCTGGCCGAAGGCAAGCTTGCCGTCATCAACAACCAGGTTGATACGACCAGCGGGACGATCAGGTTGAAGGCGGTGTTCGACAACAAGGAGCACACGCTGTGGCCGGGACAATCGGTGTCGACGCGACTGCTGGTGCGGACGCTGAAAGACGCGACCATCGTTCCCGATGACGCGGTCCAGCATTCGACCAACGGCCTCTACGCCTATACCGTCAGCCAGGACAACAAGGCCGAGGTTCGCAAGATCAAGGTCGCCTATTCCATCGACGGACGCTCGGTCATCGAGGAAGGCTTGAGCCCCGGCCAGCAGGTGATCACCGGCGGCCAGTACAAGGTTCAGCCCGGCAGTCTGGTCTCGACGACTGTCGCGAGTTCGGATCCGGTCCAGAAAAACAAGGTTCAGCAGGAATGACCGAAGGCGGGATTTCGGCACCTTTCATCCGTTATCCCATCGGCACATCGCTGCTGATGGCCGGCATTCTTTTTGTCGGCCTCGTCGCCTATCCGCTGCTGCCGGTGGCGCCGCTGCCGCAGGTGGACTTCCCGACCATCCAGGTCACGGCCAATTTGCCGGGCGGCAGCCCGGAGACGATGGCCTCGTCGGTCGCCCAGCCGCTGGAGCGCCAGTTCGCCCAGATTCCCGGCATCGCGCAGATGACCTCGACGAGCTATCTGGGCACCGCCTCGATCACCATTCAGTTTGACCTCAACCGCAGCATCGATGGTGCGGCGAACGACGTGCAGGGCGCCATCAACGCCGCCAGCGGCCAATTGCCGAAGAACCTGCCCTCGCCGCCGACCTACCGCAAGGTAAACCCGGCCGACTCCCCGATCCTGCTGCTGTCGGCGACATCAGACACACTGCCCCTGACCACCGTCAGCGATTCGATCGACGCCCAGCTCGCCCAGCAGATCAGCCAGATCTCCGGCGTCGCACAGGTCTTCATCGGCGGCCAGCAGAAACCCTCGATCCGCATCCAGGTCGATCCGGCGAAGCTGGTCGCCAAGGGCCTGTCGATGGAGGACGTGCGTAGCCAGATCGCGATCACCACGGTCGACAGCCCGAAGGGCAATATCGACGGCGAGAAGCGCGCCTACACGATCTACGCCAACGATCAGCTCACCCAGTCCAAGGACTGGAACGACGTCATCATCGCATACCGCAACGGCGGCCCGCTGCGCATCCGCGACATCGGGCAGGCGGTCAGCGGCGCCGAGGATGCCAAGCAGGCGGCCTGGGCCAATGGCAAGCGCGGCGTATTCCTGGTCGTGTTCAAGCAGCCGGGCGCCAACGTCATCGAGACCGTCGACCGGATCAAGGCGACCCTGCCCCGCCTCGTCGCAGCCATCCCGCCCGCGATCAAGATCGAGCTCATCAGCGACCGCACCACCACCATTCGTGCCGCGGTCGAGGACGTGCAGTTCACGCTGCTGCTGACCATCGCCCTCGTGGTCATGGTCATCTTCGTGTTCCTGCGCAGCTTCTGGGCGACGGTGATTCCCACCATCACGGTTCCGCTGGCGCTGCTGGGTGCCTGCGCCCTGATGTGGGTGTTCGGCTATTCGCTCGACAATCTGTCGCTGATGGCGCTCACGATCGCGGTCGGCTTCGTGGTCGACGACGCCATCGTGATGCTGGAGAACATCACGCGTTACATCGAAGAAGGCGAAAAGCCGCTCGCGGCCGCCTTCAGAGGCTCCAAGGAGATCGGCTTCACCATCGTCTCGATCTCCATCTCGCTGGTCGCCGTGCTGATCCCACTGCTCCTGATGGGCGGCATCATCGGACGCCTGTTCCGCGAATTCGCGGTCGTGCTGGCGATGACGATCTTCGTGTCGATGTTCGTGTCGCTGACCCTGACGCCGATGATGGCCTCGCGCTTTCTGCGTGCCCATGGCGAAGTGAGCCACGGCAAATTCTACAAATGGAGCGAGGGCGCCTTCGACGCGATGCTGCGCGGCTACGAATGGGGGCTCGACCATGCCTTGGCCTGGCGGCGCACCACCCTGGTGGTCTTCTTCGCCACGCTTGGGCTGTCGATCTATCTGTTCGTCCTGATCCCGAAGGGCTTCTTCCCGCAGCAGGACGTCGGTCTGATAACGGCGACCTCGGAAGCTTCCCAGGACATTTCCTTCAAGGAGATGGTCAAGCGCCAGGAGCAGCTTGGCAAGATCATCCTCGCTGATCCCGACGTCGCTAGTGTTGCGATGTCGATCGGCGGCAGTGGCCGTGCCGGCAACAACGGCAACCTGTTCATCACGCTGAAGCCTCGCGACCAGCGTGTGGCGTCGGCCCAGGAAATCATCGCGCGGTTACGCCCAAAATTCGACAAGGTCGAGGGCGCCCGCCTGTACATGCAGGCAGCCCAGGACGTCCGTCTCGGCGGCCGTCCGACCCGTACCCAGTTCGAGTTCACATTGCAGGACGCCGACCTCGGCGAGCTGAACGAATGGGCGCCGAAAATCCTCGCCAAGATGCAGACGCTGCCAGAGCTGCGCGACGTCGCCACCGACCAGCAGACCCAGGGCACCACGGTCCAGCTCAAGATCAACCGTGACACCGCCTCGCGCTACGGCATCCAGCCGCAGCTGATCGACGACACCCTCTATGATGCCTTCGGACAGCGGCAGGTCACGCAGTATTTCACCCAGCTCAACACCTACAAGGTGATCCTGGAAATTCTGCCGGAGATGCAAGGCAACCTGGATTCGCTGAACAAGCTTTATCTGAAATCGCCGCTGACAGGCGACCAGGTGCCGCTGTCGACCTTCGCGACCTGGACCACCGATCCGGTCCGTCCGCTCTCGATCAGCCACCAGGGCCAATTCCCGGCGATCACGATCAGCTTCAACCTTGCCCAGGGCGTTGCGCTCGGACAGGCCACCCAGGCGGTTCAGAAGGCGATGGCCGATCTCGGCGCGCCGGCGACGCTGAATTCGAGCTTCCAAGGCACCGCGCAGGCGTTCCAGCAGTCGCTCGGCACCGTGCCGCTGCTGATCCTGGCCGCGCTCGTCGTGGTCTATCTGATCCTCGGCATCCTCTACGAGAGCTACATCCACCCGATCACGATTCTGTCGACCCTGCCCTCGGCCGGCGTCGGGGCGCTCATGATCCTCATGGCGGCTGGCTTCGACTTCAGCCTGATCGCCTTGATCGGAATCATCCTGCTGATCGGCATCGTGAAGAAGAACGGCATCATGATGGTCGACTTCGCCATCGCCGCCGAGCGCGATGAGCACAAGACGCCGGAGGAATCGATCCGGCAGGCCGCGCTGCTGCGCTTCCGCCCGATCATGATGACGACGATGGCAGCATTGCTGGGCGGCGTGCCGCTGATGCTCGGCCACGGCACCGGCGCCGAGATCCGCCAGCCGCTCGGCTACGCCATGGTCGGCGGCCTCATCGTCAGCCAAGCGCTGACGCTGTTCACCACACCGGTGGTCTATCTCTATCTCGACAAATTCTCCAACCTGTTCAAGGGCGGCTCGGCCGACGAGGATGGGCTCGCGACGTCGGAGCACGGCACCGTCAAGGAAGCCGCCGAGTAAGCTTGCGTCGCGACATCCGCGACGCTACAGCCAAGCCTCGGTTCACGCCAACGCGGTCACGCCATGCCCACGCAATCCAGACTTGTCGCCCTTGCCGCCGCTGTTCTGTTGTCGACGGGCGCTGCGTCTGCCCAGCAGGGCAGCAAGAAGAACGCGGCTTCCCCTGCCCCCGCCGCCCAGCCGACGCCTGCACCAACCCAACCGCAGGCCGAGAGCACGCCGCCTCAGCCCGGCTGGATCGCGCGCTGCACCAGTGCGAGCCGCGACGCCCCGCTCGAATGCGCGATCGAGCAGAACGCAGTGCTGACCAAGACCGGCCAGACCATCGTCTTGATCAACATCCGCGTCGCGCCCGACACCCGCACGCCGGTTGCGCTGCTGCAGCTGCCGCTCGGCCTCAATCTCCCGCTCGGCGCCAAGCTTCAGGTCGACGAAGGCAAGACGATCGATCTGCAGATCCAGACCTGCGAGAACCGCGGCTGCTATGCCTCGACGCCGATCGCGCCCGACCTGCTCGCGAGCCTTCGCTCGGGCAAGCAGCTGAAGGTCTCCTTTCAGAACATGGCCAAGGAGACGATCGCGATCCCGATGCCGTTGAACGACTTCGCCGCGGCCTACGACAAGATCAAGTAATTCGCGCGGCCAGCTCTGATCAGGGTTGCGGAAGCTGGATGGACGCCATGTAGTCGCGGATCGACCGATCAGGGATCGACTTGCGCGCAATCAGGTGATGAATACAGTTCGCAGCAAGGTCGAATGAGCGGTAGCAATGATGAGCGATCATTGCCAGATGCTTGAGTTGCTCGACCGTCATGTCAGCCGGCCGCATGAAGTTTCGCACATAGACGATATCGGCCTCCAGCAGCTGGTTCATCGCCGCGTAGGGATTGGATGGGTCGCTCAAAGGCGCGATCATACGCCGGTTGATGGCCGTAAAGGCGTGAGGAACGAACCCCTGCCTGCGCAATTCGCCATCGATATCGCCGAATGTCGGCTGCTCCTTGTAAAGGCAAAGAAACGAGACCTCCGTTTGAATGGCGACGGCCTGCTTCAGCTTCTGCCGCCCGCTTCCGAAGACAGCCAGCTCGGAGCCCTGAACGTCGATTTTCAGGAAATCCAGATCCCGGATCTCGGCGATATCGTCGAGCCGGCGGGTCTGGACCGGATGTTCGCTGACCACGGTGCCCCATTCGGAAAATTTCGCAAAATGCGACAGCACATTCTGATCCGGAAGTAGCAGGCTCGTCATTCCCGGGATTCGGCACAGACGCAGCTTTGCCTTGTGCCCATTCCCAACGACATAATGATAGTAGCTCTCGAGGTCGCTCTTGCGGGCATTGAGCTCTGCAAGCGCTTCGTCCTGCGGTTCAAAGCCAACGACGGTGCAAAGTCTTCGTTGCAGCATCGCCTTGTAGGGCGGATCGCCATCGATCGGATTGGCCCCGATATCAACGACCGAGGTCAGCCGTGCCGGCCGGATGAGATCATGTAAAAAGTCCGGTTCGTTGTCAGTCATTTCAGGACAAGCCCATGGAAGGAATGACATGAGGCTTCAGGCCAAGGGCGACCTCATGATGAGATTTAGACGGCAAATGAGGCCGGCGCTTCTCCGGCGCAATGCCGACGCCACATTTCATTGAAGGCCTTTTCGATGTGCCGCGTCATGCGGGCCGTATCGAACAGCGGCCAAGTGGTCCGCTGCGACGCCAGCTTGCTCTTAAGCACGGTTCGAAGTTCGGAATCATGCGCGATTCGAAGCGCCAAGCTCTCATAGTCGTTCAGCGATTGCGTCACCAGTTCGGGTAGGCCGACAGCGTTCAGGATGCTGGCTGCAACGCGTCCCGCAAAGGCGCTGCCGAGGCAGGTCACGACCGGCAAGCCAGCCCAAAGTGCATCACTGGCACCGGTGTGGGCATTGTAGGGCAATGTATCCAAGAACAGATCGGCGAGTTGGTGGCGCACCAGGTGCGCGTCTGCCGGCGCGTGTGGGGCGAACACGATCCTCTCTGCCGCGATGCCGCGCGCAACGGCCTCACGCTTCAGGTTCTCCCTGGCGATCGGATCGCCATCAAGCAGCCAGAGGACGCTGCCGGCGGTCTTGGCAAGCAGCCTCATCCAGACATCGAACAGCACCGGCGTGATCTTGGACGTTCTGTTGAACGCACAGTAGACGAATGCATCGTCCGGCAGTCCGACCTCGCTTCGAGCCGGTACACTTGCAAGCGATCGCCTCGCGTCGGTTGCCTGATAGCTGTCCGGAAGATAAATCACCTTCTCGGCGTAGTGCTTCTGCTCTGCTTCGGGCACGATGATTCGGTCGGCCATAACGTAGTCCACGTAGGATGCGCCCATCGTGCCGGGGTAGCCGAGATAGTTGACCTGGATGGGAGCCGCCCGGTGCGCCAGGATCCTCGGCCGCGCGCCGGCCGTGAAGCCTCCGAGATCGACGAGAACATCGATGTCGAGCCGGCGTATCAGCTCGACCACGCCCTCATCGGGAAGATGGCTGACGTCTTCGAAGCGCTCGAATGCTGCCTTCAGGCGGCCGCGCACCTCGCTCCGGTCGTCGGGCCCGTACGAAATGGCGCTGATCTCGAAACGCTCGCGGTCGTGCTCCTCGATGACCCCGACCATCAGATGACCAATGGCGTGATTGCGAAGATCGGCAGACATGTACCCGATCCGCAGCCGGGAAGCCGGTGACGGCGTTCTTGGTTTCGCCGCACCTCGTTCCGGCGCGACGTTGGCGACGAATGTCTTCGCACAGGCCAATTGGCGTGCGGGAGACGACGAGGCATGAAGGAACATGAAGGGATCGACCGCGACGCCGGATTCGACGGCCTCGTCCAGGCCGGCCTGTTCACGTTCGAAATCGCGCCAGTCGGCGCGCTTCCGCCTGGCGTCAACGAGCTTGCTCAACGCGAATGGGAAGGCCTTGTTCAGTGCGACAGTTCTTTCGAGCGCTCCAATCGCTTCGTCGTGTCGGCCCATTTGGCCAAGGACCTCAGACAAGACGAAATGGAGCTGTGGATTCGACGGTGCGAGCGCGACGGCACGTTGGTAGCTGTCATGCGCGTCGTCGAGCTGACCGAGCTGCTGAAACGCACTGCCCCGGTTTGCGAACGCCGCACTCGATGGCGCGATCGCAATGGCGCGATCGAATTCCGCGATGGCTCCGTGAAGCTCCTTCCGTGCAAGCAGGATCGCTCCGCGATTGAGATGCGCATCCGCAAAGTTCGGCGACAGGGCAATCGCTTTCGCAAGCCAGTCGAGCGCATCGTCTGTTTTGTCCAATGCACGCAGCACATTGGCATAGTTGAAAAGAACGTCGGGATTGCCGGCATCGACGCGGGCGGCCTTCTTGAGCAATGGCTCGGCGTCTGAGAAATTGCCACGCTGAGCATGCAACAGCCCCAGCATATGCAGCGCCACAGAATGCGTTTTGCTGCCCTTCAGGACGGTTGCATAGACCCGCTCTGCCTCCAACAGATTGCCCGAACGGTGCGCCGCAATTGCCTGGTCCAGAATAGCCGACGAATGGAGTGAGGAGGAGGCCGAAGCTCCCTTGTTGCGGCTCTGCTGCGACATGCGACTGGGGTTCCGGACTCCGATGACGGGTCTGTTTTCTGTTGAACTGGTGCAAAAAACTCTAGTTGCCTTTGCTGCAGAGAACAACGGCCGTGCCGTTGCGCTGCAAGGCATGAAATGACCGCGCGCGTGTCGATTTCGACCAATTCGTTTGGCCTTTCGATCCTTCGCGCGGCGAGGATGTTCAAAGTGACACGCAAAAAAATAGGCCCCCAGCGAAACCGCTGGGGGCCTTTGTTATCGGCTCAGGACTGAGCTTAGAAGTTACGCTGAGCGCGGAGGAGCAGGGCGACCGAGTCCTGGTCCTTCAGCTCATAGAGAGCTGCCGGCTTGGCAGCGGCCGCAAGGCCCGGGCTCGCGATGGTGCCCGAGTACTTCTGGTCAAGACGCGACCAGCTCACGTCCGCCGTGAAGGCCAGGTTCTTCACCGGGGTCCACACGGTGTTGACACCGATCACAGCGAAGTTGAAGTCCGGGTTGCAGTTGCCGGTGAGGCCGAGCAGCGTGACCATGTTCGCGCAGATCGCAGCCTTGCCGCCGGAACCGTACTGAATGGCGCCGTAGCCACCATAGATGGCGCTCGCCCAGTTCGGGCTCCAGTTGTGGGTGTAGCCACCGCGGAAGCCCCAGGACTTGACGGATTCGATGCCAGAGCCGGTGGTGTAGACACCATCAGCAATGCCGGCGAAGCCGAGGCCCTGATAGGCAATGCCGCTACCGCTGTACATGAAGAAGGTCTGCGGGAACAGGCTCTGGAAGTTGTAGCGGCTCGCACCGTCGGTGTAGACCGCCTGCAAGTTGATCGAGTCACCCGCGCCAGTCGGGATGTTCTTGATCGACAACGATCCCTGGACCGCCCAGCCCCACTTGTCGCCCGGGTGACCCGTGGGTTCCGTCGCGCCGTAGTAGGCAGCATGCATGTCATGCGCGGCAACCGAGATCTGGGCCAGACCCCAGGCCTGGTCGACACGGATCGCACCGGTGATGTCGGGCGAGCGCGTACCACCCCAGTTGTTGTTGCCGTACGAACCGGTGATCATGCCGGCCGCGGTTGCGCCGGACAGATTCCAGAGGTTCGACTGACCACCAGCCGAGGTCGTTTCGTCCTCGAGGGCGATCGAGCCGGTGATGCCCTGGCCGAAGTCAGCGGTATAGGCGACCTGGTTGATACCGGTCACGTGGTTGGAACCGCCCGGAAGGGTATCGGGACCGCCAGCCGGATAGCTCTGCCACGGAGCGTCGAAGATCGAGACCGTACGGCCGAAGGTGAAGCCGGCGAACTGGATGAACGCATGGTACAGGCCGAGCGACGCCGAAGTGTTAGGCGTACCATTGAGGGTCGACGGGTTGCTGTTGCTGACAGCTTGCGTATCCCAGGTGAAGACCATGTCGGCGAAGGTGCGAACCACGCCGTACTCGGTCGCCGTGCGCGTATCGACCGTGAGGTCCATACGAGCGCGCATGCCCCAGTAGTTCGTCAGACGGTTGTTCGAACCCTGGTTCGCGCCCTGACGGAAGCCATAGTCGCCGCCCTGGGCCCAGTAGTCAGCACGCACGTAGCCGCCGAACTTGATGCAGGTATCGGTGCCCGGCATGTAGTAGAAACCCGCACCGTACAGCGAGCAGATCTTCACGTATTCGACCGCCTTGGCCTTCACGGGGAGATCGGCTGCTTGAGCTCCGCCCACGGCGATCAGACCCGCCGCTGAGCCGAGCAAAAGGCTCTTAACCAACTTCATGTTAAACCTCCAAGTTGCTCTTCAGGGAAGGTCACTGACCCGAACGGCCAATTCCCCAACCCCCTTTAAATCACCGCTTTGGCCGCCTTCGCGTCTTCGGACACACCCGCATGAACGCGAGGGACTTAAGCGAAAGACCTAAACGGGACGACCTTGGGATGCCCCCCTCCGTCGCCCGATCACCATGATGGATGGCCGATGCACACGCAACATCCGAACGGGCCCAAACACCGCCGAACAATCCGAATCCGGGCAGGTGTTGCACAAAAATCACGCAGCTTTTTTTGGACCAAGGTCGAATAACCAATTGATTTTACTTCATAAAATATCGATCACAGCTGCGTGACGCCCAAGGTCCTGAATGGAACCCGTCGCTATGGGGGTCGGCAGGCGAACCCTGGAGACCACGCTTCCGGGCTTGGAAGGTCGAATCGGGCCGCGCGGGATGAGCGCTCCGCGCCGCACGTCATCGCAGTGACGACGAAGACGTTCACGCGCTTTTTCAAATCATTACGTGTCGCGCGGACGCATTATTCGCGAGCCGTATTTGCGCGGCGGGTGAATATCGCAGCTATGCGAATGCGAACGGCCATGGCGCTGGTCGTTCCCAACACGATGCGTTGCTGAACAGAGATTGTCGGACGAGGATGGTGACCGCGTTCGCGCTCGGCGGATCAATGGACGATCCCGGTCGGGAATCTGACGCTTGGCTGGGGAACCTGGATTCGAACCAAGACAAACAGAGTCAGAGTCTGTTGTGCTACCGTTACACCATTCCCCAACGGAATAGCCGAACAAATTCAACGTCTTACTGATTTGTCCGACTGTGGCCGGCAGCGCGGTTTGCGCAAATCGCGGCTCAGGCGTGCAGCCTTCTACCTGCTCAGCCATAGGCTGGCAAGCGCGGCTGTGCATCTGGGGGATCGCACGACGATTCGCACTTGCCGGATTGATCGAACGCGAGTTCGGCGGGTTCGTGCCGCCGCCGTCGCTCGCGCGCGGCGGCGACGGCTAGAACGCGATGAGATTGGGACCAATCATCATCGCGCTTCAGGAAGCGCCGGCGGCAAGACGCTCGGCATAATCAATGGCCTCGATCAGGCTGTGCTCGTTGGCGATGCCCCTGCCGGCAATGTCGAAAGCGGTGCCGTGATCGACCGAGGTGCGGATGATCGGCAGGCCCAGCGTAATGTTGACGCCTGAGAGTTCCTGCCAGCGACCGGTCGTGGGATCGACTTGGAAGCCGAGCAGTTTTACGGGAATGTGCCCCTGGTCGTGATACATCGCGACCGCTGCATCGAACTGGCCGGCGCGCAGCTTGACGAAGATGGTGTCGCCCGGCACGGGGCCGACGACGTCCAGACCATCGGCGACGGCTTTGGCGATCGTCGGCGCGGAAATGTCGATATCCTGCCGGCCGAAAAGACCGCCCTCGCCGGCATGCGGATTGAGCGCGGCGATCGCGATCTTGGGCTTCGCAATGCCGAGCCGACGCAGCGCGTCATTGGTGAGATCAATCACCATGCGCAGTCGCTCCGGGGTCAGACGCTTCGGCACGTCCTCCAGCGCCACATGGGTCGAGACATGGCTGACGCGCATGTTGCCATGGGCGAGCAACATCACCGAGCCGCGCACGCCGGTGAGATGCGCCAGCATCTCGGTATGGCCCGGGAAGTGGTAGCCGGCCTTGTTGAGCGCTTCCTTGTTCAGGGGCGCCGTGACGATCGCCGCGGTGCGGCCGGACTGCGTCAGCCGGACGCCCTGCTCGATCGCCTTATAGGCAAAGCGGCCGCCATCGGCACTGAGAACGCCCGGCTTGATCGGATCGCCTTCGGCGTCGGCTTGCAGGTAGCAGAGATTGGGCCAGTCGCGATCGTCGGCGGTGACTTCCGGGATCGCAACGTTGGCGCCGAGCGCAGCCTTCGCGCCATCCAGCGCCGCGCCGCTGCCGATGATGAGCAGGCGGAGATCGCCTCTGGCAATCCGTTCTTTCAATCCGACGCAGGCCTTGACGATGATCTCCGGCCCGATTCCGGCGGGATCGCCCATGGTGACGGCGAGGTGACGAGAGGTCATGTCGGACTCTCCAAGTTGAGCAAATGATTGTCCCGCAGCAGATCGCGCCACAACTCGCGCGCGCCGAATGCGCCGGATTTCGAGATGACATCGACGCCGGCCCAGCGGCCACCCTGCAGCGTCGAGCGGGGCAGGCCGGGCACGATGCGACCCGTAACCTGAAGCGCATTCGCACCGAGCGCAACGCATACGGCCTTCAAGGTCTCGCCGCCGGCAACGATCAGGGTTCCCGGCGGATCGAGGGCGGCGGTGAGCGCCGTCAATTCGCGAGCGATCCGCTGCGCGGCCTCGGCGCGCGACAGGTCATCGGGAAGCGCGAATTTCACAAAGGCCACGCCGCCGTCTTCGAGTTTGCGCTGAACGCGCTTGCTGCTTTCACCTTCGGCCAACGAAATTGTCGCCTCACCGCACGCTGCAAGCTGCGCTGCGGTTGCGGCTTGATCCGAGCCGAACAATCCGAGCACGGGCCGCTTAAGCTCAGGCGAAGCATCGGCGCGATGACTGCGCGCAAGCGCACCGGCCAAACCGCCGCTGCCGCACCAGAGCACAGGTCCCGGCAGGCGTCGCCCCATCTCGGCGACGCGGTCGAGATCGAGGTCGCTCTCAGCGTCGAAGACCTGAACACCGCCCTGTGACAGCGTGTCGGAACAACCCCGCTGCGCCGCGATGCCCTCCTGCCTTAGCTGGTCCAGCAGATTGTCGCCAACACGATGCCAGTCGCCCTGCACGGTGCGCGCATATTGCTGGCCATCGACTGTGCGGCGTCCCTGATAGTCGAAAGCAGGTGCGACCACGCAAGACGCCCAATGGCCGGTGTTCAGGCAAGCGCCGAGTTCGGCCGCCCACGCACCACGAAGCAGGCTGTCGACTTTCTTGTAGGCGATATCGCCGTCCTGAAGCAGCGGCGCCAGCCGAGTGACGATCTCGACACTCTCGGCCTTCGAACGCTCACGAGTGCCGCTGTCGATGGCCAGGCTCCGCGAGACTGACGCAGCGGACGCCTCCGACCAGATCACGTCGAACGGCCCGCACAGGCCGACGAACTCCGCCGCGGCGTCGAGCGCGCCGGTCAGATCGTCGGCCAGCATACGGACGCGCGTCATCGCCATGCCTTGCCGTCAGCCTCTAAGCGGCTTTCGCGAATGCTGCGGCACTCGCGAGCAATTCTTTCACTTGAGCAGCCGGCAAGGTCTCAAGCGGCGGCCGCAGCCGCTGCCAGCCGGCGTGACCTGTGCGCTCGGCCAGCAGCGCCTTGAGCGACGGCATCTGCGCGAAGCGCGAGACCAACTCGCGCGCCTTGACGATGCGCGCCTGCGCTGCAGCGAGGCTTGCATCGCCGTCGCTGTCGCGGAAATGCTTGAAGACATAGGCAAGGTCGCGGGCGACGAGGTTCGAGGTCGCGGTGATGCAGCCCGCGCCGCCCTTGCGCAGCAGCGGCAGCAGCAGCGGGTCGGCGCCCGTCAGCACCGCAAAGCCCGGGAAACGCTCGACCATCGCGGTCATGTTGGCGAAGTCGCCCGAGGAATCCTTGATGCCGACGATGGTCGACGGATAGTCCTTGCGCAGCCGCTCGATCAGCGCATGCGAGATCGGCTGCATCGACATCTGCGGGATGTGATAGAGCACGATCCTGAGCCTGGGATTGGCGATGCGCTGGATGATCTCGCTGTAGGCGGCATAGACGCCGCCGTCGCTGACGTTCTTGTAATAGAACGGCGGCAGCATCACCACGGTCTCGACGCCGACCGACAGCGCGTGGCGCGTCAACGCAACAGTCTCGGTGAAGGCCGCGACGCCGGTGCCCGGCAGCAACTGGTTGGGCTTGATGCCGCCAGCGATCACGGCCTCCAACAATGCGGTCCGCTCGGAGACCGAGAAGGAGTTCGCCTCCCCCGTCGTGCCGAGCATCGCGATGGCGTCGCAGCCTTCTTCCAGCAGATAGCGGCAATGCGCGATGAAGCGCGCGTGATCAGGCGCGAGCTCGGCGTCGAGCGGCGTCAGCGCGGCGGAGAAAACGCCATGCGGATGCAAGGACTGTGAGTGCACGGAGTTGGGTTGCAGCGATAATGTCGACAAAGCTTCCTCCGATCGTTGGATCGACGTTGCTCGAAATGCGAACATCCGTGATCTGATCCGTTGGTAAGAGCCGGCCGCCGCGGCGTCAACGGCCGCGGCCGTCATGGCAGGGCATTCGGGCACGGCCAAGGTCGAGAACAAGGCGGCGAAGCGCTCATCGTCACCGTGGACGTGATGCGTACGACATGCCGACCGTTCCGCGAGCAGGCGCCGCTGCAGCTGATGCGGCTGCCGGGCCCGGTGCAGGATCTCGCCATCGGGCCGGAACTATTGCGATGATCGCGGGATGCGGTCCTGGCGGCCGCTATTCCGGGACGAGCGTCGCAATCCCGGCTTCGATGATGCTGATTTCCTCGCTGACCTGCGCGATGGCCTGCTTCGGGTCGACACCGGTCACGGTCACCAATTGCCGCAGGAGGTCCTGGCGATGCGTCAAAATACCTTCGAGCGCACGGCGATCGTTCAGCCTCACATAGCCCTCGACGATCAGTTCAACGGAACGCGACATCAATACTCTCAATACAACCTGATTTCTGATCTCGCGAAAATACCGCGCTGGCGCGCAGCTGCGGGAATGAAGTCGCGTCAACCTTGACAGGTAAGATTAACGACCGTGCAACGCACTGCCTAAACAGTGATACGATCCAGATCAGCGGCGATCCTGACGCTCGGGAAGATCCTTGCAGCTTCGGCCAGGATCTCGTCGTCCCCATAACGACCCGACAGATGGGTCAGAACGAGCTGCCGGACGTTGTTGGCAGCCGCGAACCGCGCCGCCTCTGCTGCCGTGAGGTGGCCGTAATCTCGCGCCGTCGCAGCATCCTTGTGCAGGAACGTCGCCTCGATCACGAGCAGATCGGCAGCCGCGACGTGCGTCGAAAGACCCTCGGTGGTCTCGGTGTCGCCGATCACGACCAGCTTCTTGCTTCCGCTTGGCGGCCCCAGAACATCCTCCGGATCAATCGTCCGGCCCCCTTCAACGACGATCGGCCGACCTGCGGCCAGCTCACCGCGCATGGGTCCATCGGGCACACCAAGTGCTGAGAGACGATCAGACAACAGATGACG
Organism: Bradyrhizobium sp. BLXBL-03; assembly: GCF_051853015.1. Classification (NCBI taxonomy): domain Bacteria; kingdom Pseudomonadati; phylum Pseudomonadota; class Alphaproteobacteria; order Hyphomicrobiales; family Nitrobacteraceae; genus Bradyrhizobium; species Bradyrhizobium sp. BLXBL-03. The sequence continues at coordinate 5,097,841 of NZ_CP182470.1, forward strand.
GCGCGCCGGACTCTGGAATGAGAAGCCAAAACTGTCGGTGTCGCGATGGCGGACCGGAAAGCAGTCGATGCTGAAGTCGCCTGCGTTGATGACCTGCCCTTCCGACAGGGGCACAAACTCCAGTGCTATCGGCGCCCTTCCCGCGCCCCACAGGCCTGCAAGCATGCGGATCACGATATCGAGCGTTGCGGGCCCGCCATGGATGGTCATCACGTCGGAAGTCTGCCGAAGCCCCATCGTCGAGAAGAGACCGGGGATGCCCAGCACGTGATCGAGATGTCCATGCGTGAGAAGAATGCGATCGAGCCGCCGAAAGCCGGCGCCACTTCGCAGCAACTGGCGCTGCGTTCCCTCCCCGCAATCGATCAGCATGCGCGTGCCCGCGGCCTCGAGCAGGAGCGCCGGATGATTGCGTTCAGCAGACGGAACGCTTGCGGAGGTGCCAAGGAATGTCAGGGCGAACATGGTGGTCAGTTGTCCAGCGGATCGGCCGAGGCCCGCCCCCAGACGGCCTCACCGTCCCCAATGCCACGTGAGCAGCAGTGCGTATAGCCCCATTGATGCGGCATAGAGTGCAGCAAGCAGTGCGTAGCCCGCAATCTGACGGCCAAACGCGGCCTTCGGCGCGATCCACCAATCGAGCGCCTTGAACGCAGTAGGCACGAGCCACCAGCCGAGCAGCTGAGTGCTGACGAGATTACCGACGAAGAGCGACAGCCAGATCGGCACCCCATGGCTGTCGATCAGCGGATGGCTGATGAAAGTGCCCCAGAGATAGACCACGGGATAGAGCACCAAGAGGACGATGAGGTTGCTCTTCCAGATCAGGTTCAAACTTTGCTCCGGGGCCTGGGCCTTGCCGGCCGGGAACCAGAAATTGAAGCCGTAGCTTGCCCTCTTCACGCTCATGCCGGCGTTGAAGCGCGCACCCTCTTTCAGCAGCGTCTGCCGCAAGGGCGAGTCCAGCCAGGCGCTGAGGTTCGCATCGCTGTCGAACGACAGGATGATGATCCACTCATCGTGCAGGCCCGGAATTGGCCGCTCGATCTTGTGGCGGAGGAATCCCTTGAACTCGGCTTCTGCGGCCTGAATGCGCTGCTGCCATTTGAGGAAGGCGTCCTCCAACCCAGCTGGCACCTTGAAGGAAATGACGGCGGAGACGGCGCTGTCGCGCTCGACGCCGGTATCGGGCAGGATATGGACATCCTCCGAACCGACGAAGTAGCGCTGCACCTCCGCGATCAGTTTCGCCCGCACCTCGCTCTGAAGCCAGGCGCGCGCCGCGGCCGGGCTCGCAAAACGCACGATCGTCACCCAGTCGACATGCGCCGGCGGCTGTGGCGGAACCACCTCCTGGCCGAGAAAGCCGGGCCATGCCTTGAGCACCTCGCCCACCTCGCCGTTCCACCGGGCGAAGGCGGCAAAGCCATCGTCGGCGATCCGGCGCTGGATGACGAGTGCGACCGCCTGACCGGCCTTGTCGGGTGATCCGTTCATCGCGTCCGTTTCAGCTCTTCTTGTAGAGACGCTTGCCCATCACCCAGGTCTCGTCGACGCAGCGATCGTCACCGACCATCATGACGGCGAACAGCATGCTCGCGGCCTCGTCCATCGTGCGCGGACCGGCGCCGTCGGCGATCAGCGACTGGTGCCAGGCTTGCGCGATTTGCCCGCCGTTGGGATCGAGTGCGACGAAATCGGCCTCCTTGCCCGGCTCGAAATTGCCGAGCCTGTCGTCGATATAGAGACCTTCCGCCCCGCCGAGCGTGATCGACCAGAAGCCACGATAGGGCGAGAGCTTGTTGCGCTCGGCTTCGGCAAGATCCTTTCGCGCCGGATCAATGCTGCCATCGAGCAGCGTGTTGTTGCACATACCGACCTTGTAGGCGTCATCTAACACGGAGATCATCGAGAAGCGGTTGCCGCCGCCGACGTCGGTGCCGAACGACATTTTCACGCGATGCTCCGGATCGGTGGCGCGGCCGAGGCGGAACAGGCCGCTGCCGAGAAACAGGTTCGAGCACGGGCAGAACACCACCGCCGCCCCCTTCTTCGACATGCGGCGGAACTCGTTGTTCGAGAGGTAGACGCCGTGGCCGCCGGAGAATTTTGGGCCGACCAGATCGAACTTCTCGTAGACGCCGAGATAGTCCTGGCAGTCCGGATGCTCGACCAGCACCCCAGTGCACTCGGCCGGGTTCTCGGAGATGTGGGTATTGACCCAGCAGTCGGGATGCTCGTGCTTGAGGCGCTGGCACGCCTTCAGCAGCTCCGGCGAGGCGCCGAAAGCAAAGCGCGGCGTGATGGCATAGAGGTTGCGGCCCTTGTTGTGGTACTGGGCGATCAGCCGCTTGCTGTCGCGATAGAAATTCTCGGGAGTATCGATGAAATCGGCGGGTGCGTTGCGATCGATCCCGGTGAGGCCGGCGATAACGCGCATGTTGCGGCGAGCCGCTTCCTCGAACAGCTCTTCGGTCGAGACCGGCGAGGAGCTGGTGAAGGCCTGGCAGGTGGTGGTGCCGGACGCCAGCAGCGCGTCGAGGAAACGCTTCACGCCCTCGTGCGCGTAGTTGCGATCGCGGTACTTGAGCTCTTCCGGATAGACCCATTTCTGCAGCCAGGGCAGCAGCTGCTCGCCATAGGCGCCTAACACGCGGGTCTGCGGCAAATGGATATGACCGTCGATGAAGCCGGGGACGATGATGCGGTCCTTGATGTCGGTGATCTCGACGCCCGGATGCGCGGCCGCGATCTTCTCGTAGGGCCCGAACGCCTTGATGATGCCGTCGGTGACGACCATGAGGCCGTCCTGATGGAAGCGCGCTGCGGCCTGCTCGTTGCCGACGTGCTGCCAGGGATCGTCGACGAAGTCGAAGAACGTGCCGCGAATACCGACTGTGGTCATGACGTGATTCCTTCTTGTGTCTGGGTGGCCTGGCGCGCCGCGGGCAACGAGATCGCGAGCAGCGCGCCAGCGATGGCGCAGAGGCCGAGATAGAGCAGTCCGATCGGCGCCTGTGTCTCTTCGGGCAACACCGCCGCGATCGCCATGGCGCCGCTGACGGCGAGATAGCAGAGCGCGCTGATGAGGCCGCCGATCAGGCCATGGTCCCGCTCGAACAGGCCGAGCCCCATGCCGTACATCATCGGGCACAGCACGCCGCAGCCGCCGAGCACCAGCGCGCCGCCCAGTGTGATCGACACGAAGTCGAGGCCGAGCGTCATGCCTGTTCCGGTCAGGACGCCGGCGCCGGCAACAAACAGCGCGAAGGCGCCGAAGCCGAGCAGCCGGGCCGGCAAAAGCTGCGCGAAATGCGCGCAGCCGAGTTCGCCGGCGAGATTGACGCCGCCAAGGCCGAGCGCGACGAGGCCGTAGATGGCCGCGGAGTAACCGAGCCCTGTCTGATAGAAGAACGGCGCGACGACGCCGAACGCCAACTGCGCGCTGGCGGCCGCAGCGAAGACCAGCACGAAGGCGAGGAAGCCCGGACGCAGCAGCGCATCGCGCAGGATGCCCGCGGTGCGGCGCGGATCGAATGGCGCACGTCGTTCGGCTGGCAGCGTCTCGGGCAGGAGGAACACGACGATCATGGCGACGGTGCTTGCGGCGATGGCGATGACGATGAAGACACCGCGCCAGGATGTGAGGTCGACGATGAAGCCGCCGGCCGCCGGCGCAAGCACGGGTGCGAGCCCCCAGGCGGCGCCAAGCAGACCGGAGATCGCGGTCAGCTCACGGCCGCGATAGCAGTCGGCGGCAACTGCATAGGCGACCACGAGGCAGGTGCAGCCGCCGATGCCTTGCAGGAAACGCAAGCCCAGCAGCAGCGAGGCGCTGGTGGCCATGGCACAGGCGAGGCTCATGGCGATGAGCATCGAAAGACCCGCGAGCAGGACGTTGCGACGCCCGAGCGTATCGGAGGCAATGCCGACAGGCACCAGCGCGAGGCTCATGCCGAGCATATAAGCGGTGACGGTGTTCTGCATCGACGCGGAGTCGGTCGCCAGATCCACCACCATCTGCGGCAGGCCCGGCGTATAGGCATCGAGCGGAATCTGGCTGAACGGCACGACGCACAGCAGGATCGGCACGATCCCCCGCTTGGCGCGACCGGCGTCCGAAGCAAGTGCAGTCATGAACAACGCCCCCACAGTGCCCGCGGGCACCGTCTTTCGTGCGCGCAATGAGACGCGACGATGCGGGTTGCGGGTCTTGACGCGCGGGACCGTGTCACAACTTTATGTAGAAATTCTTAGAGGTCCGGTTTCGATGCGCGCAGCCGTTGTTCGGGCGCCTTGCGGCGTGAGGACGCCCGGTCGAAAACGCGAAAACAACCCCATGCACAGTACAAATCATTGGCCAATTTCGCGTCTCGCGCCGCGCGCCGCGCTGACGCCGGGAGGCTTGACACGTCGGGCAAAACAGGCGCGCGATGGCATAGTCTCCAGTCGTGAATCCGCAATCGCTCCGAACCATTAACTGTTCGGAAGCCATCGCCGTTGCGAACGCGGCGCGCCCCGGACGTCGCGAGGAGCCGCATCGCTTTCGCCGAATTCGGGTGTGGGGTATAATAACGGCGGTGCCGGGCCTGATGAACGCCCGGGAGCAATCCCCGTGGAGGCGCGGGTTGGACGAAGTCAGGTTTGAACGAGCCAGGTCCGGCACTCGCCCGCATGCGATCAGAATGGCGCGGCAGCGACTGGTGCTCTGCCGTCTCATGATCGAGATCATGCGGAGCCCCCACGGGACTTACGCGCCGAAGAACGAGCCGTTTGGGACCAGATTGGAGACCTTCTTCATAGGTCTTTGCGTTGCTCTCGGACAGTTCGAGCAGAAACCCTTCTCGGTCACCAAGATAGCCGCCTTTATGCATGTCCCACGCACGACCGTCATCAGAAGGCTTGAGCAGCTGCAAAGCTGGGGCCTGGTTCAACGGCAGGGCAAGAAGTACTACATGGATGAGCTGGCGCTTAACTCTCTCCTTGGGTTGAAAAGCTATCGGCGGATCCGAGGACTTATCGAGAAGGCACGAGCGGAGTTGACCGTTTTGGACACTTTGCCGGATTGACTTGAGGTGAGCCCGAGTCGATGACTTGTGCTGTGTCTCTCTGCTCGGTGGTTTTTGGCCCGGTATCGTGACGCTGGCTGCATCCCTTGTTACTGGGTCGATCCTCTTCCTTCCGCCGGCTTTCAGTTTCGCACTCGCGGAGGGAGCAACGTGGCCGCTCCTGATGTTTGGCACATTCGGAATGATTCACGTCGTCCTGGTTTCCGGAATGATGGCCAGCATCCTGCATCATGACGAGCATCAGCGCTTTCTGTTCGGCGAATTGCGACATCGTTCGCGCAATCTGTTCGCCGTCGTGCAAGGGATGGCTTCTCGAACTCTGATGGAAAGCGCATCGGTCGGAGCTGCGAGGCAAGCCCTCGAAACGCGATTGAGATCGTTGGCGCGCACTCACGGGATGCTGGCCGACAGTGGCTGGACCGGAGCGCCACTCGACCAGATCGTATCGGAAGAACTCATGAGCTTCGCAAACCAGTTCGATTGCGCTGGATGCGACCTCATTCTGGATACGCCGGCTGCTCAAAGCTTCGCGCTTATAATCCACGAACTGGCGACGAACGCCGTCAAGCATGGCGCGCTATCACAACCGGCGGGCCGGGTCGCGATCAAAGGCTCGATCCTGCAGGACGAGAAGGGAGAGCTGTTCCGATTTGTCTGGACTGAGAGCGGAGGACCGGCCGTCTCGGCGCCAAGGCGCAAAGGTTTCGGTAGTTCCATCCTCGATACGATGGCAAATCGATTCGCCTGCCGTGTCGAAGCCGCGTTTCGCTGCAGGTGCCGCTTCACTCGGTGCTGGCACGGGTGCAATCTAGTCACGGGCGCAAATTCTGGAAGACGATAGAAAGGTTCTGGCCCGGGTCGCAGCCCATCGGTTCGGCGACGGATCCCGCATTTGCAACGACGCAGCGGCGTCTGGATATCTCAGCTCAAAAGCGTTGAGCCGCCTGCCGCAACACGGATCATACGGCATTAGCTGAAAGGTACAGCCCATGGCTTCGGTGTTTTTGGTGGAGGATGAAGTGCTCATCCGGATGCTGGTCGCGGACATGGTGACGGAGCTTGGCCACGCGGTTGCAGCCGAAGCTGGGGACTTATCCTCGGCGCTGGATCACGCGAACCGTGCTGTCTTCGATATGGCGGTCCTGGACGTGTGGCTAGGTCGGGACAGCATCGAGCCTGTGGCGAACGCTCTCGCAAATCGCAACATCCCATTCGCATTCGCCAGCGGCGTCGGAGCGGAGGGAGTGCCAGAGCAATTCCGAGAGCGCCCACGGCTCCAAAAGCCCTTCGCGATGGCGCAGCTTGAACGCTGTTTCGTTCAATTGTTGGCCCAAGCACCAACAAATGCGGTTACGCCGCGCGCATGTCTTCCAGGAACTTCCCGACCTCGAGCTTGAGCCGGCCGGAGTCTGCGGCGAGCAACTGGGCGGTGGCCAACACATGCGAGGAGGCCGAGCCGGTCTCGCTCGCGCCGTGCCGGACGTCGGTGACGTTTGCGGAGACCTGCTGGGTGCCGTTCGCCGCCTGCTGCACGTTGCGGGCGATTTCCTGCGTGGCCGCGCCTTGCTCTTCGACGGCGGCAGCGATGGCCGAGGAGATTTCCGACAGCTTCTCGATCGTGCCGCTGATCTCCCTGATCGCGCCGACCGATTCCTGTGTCGCGGACTGGACGCTGGTAATCTGTTGACGGATTTCCTCGGTTGCTTTCGCCGTCTGCTGCGCCAGCGCTTTCACCTCGGAGGCGACCACGGCAAAGCCGCGGCCGCTATCGCCGGCGCGCGCCGCCTCGATGGTGGCGTTCAGCGCCAGCAGATTGGTTTGGCTGGCGATCGAGTCGATCAGTTCCACGACGTCACCGATCCGACCCGCGGCCTGCGACAATTCGCTGACGCGTTCATTGGTGCGGCTAGCCTGGTCAACCGCGTCTCCGGCGATGCGTGCGGAGTCCTGGACCTGGCGGCTGATCTCGTGGACCGAGGAGGTCAGTTCCTCGGTGGCGGAGGCTACCGACTGCACGTTGGCGGAGGCTTCATTTGAGGCGTCTGCGACCGCCATCGACAGCACCTTCGACCGATCGGCCGTGGTGTTCAGTGTACCGGCGGAAGCCTCGAGTTCGGTCGCCGCGGACGAAACCGTGTTCACGATCTCGCCGACCATGGCCTCGAAATTGCGCGTGATGGTCTCGACGCGGCGGCTGCGCGCGATCTGCGCTTCGGCGTCACGCGCGACTGCCTCGTCCGCGAGTTTCTTCGCGATCAGCGCATCCTTGAAGATCTGGAGCGCGTTCGCCATGGTACCGATCTCGTCGCCGCGATGTCCGTCCGGAATTGCGACATCGAGATCGCGGTCGGCAAGCCGCAGCGTCGCGCCCGTCAGTCGAGTCAGCGGGCGGATGACCTGGCGCATCACCGCGACGACGACTGCGAGCGAGGTGGCGAACACGACGAAGAGAGCCGCAAGCGCCCAGACGAGCCGGGTCTGCGCCTGCGCGATCGCTGCGTCATTGGCCCTGTGGGCAAAGCTCAAGGCGGCGTCGCGCAGACCCAGCACGCTGTTCAGGACGGTCCCCCAGTCGGCCTCGCCGACCGGGGAAGGACGCCCCTCGCGCGCGGCCGCGGCGACGTCGCGAAACCGTGGCTCGCCTTCATCCATCAGTGTCGTGCGCACCGGCTTGATGGCGTTCACGAGCTCAGGCGCATCTCCGGCATTGTGCACACCTTGCTCGATCTGCTTCCAGATCAGCGCGACCTGGCCGCTCAGCTCGGTCGCTTCGACGATCTGTGCCGCGGACATGGGCTGCTTACGGACCAGAAGGCCGAGGAGGGCCGCACGGGAGCCGTTGATCGCGCGCATGGCTTGCGCTCTTTGTGCGAGCTCCGCCGACGGCAGCAGATTTTCGATGTCGCTTCCGACGCGCGACAGGCTGATCAAGGCTTCGCTTGTCGCCGCCGTGAGCGCATCGACCGCGCGGGCCAGACCGTCGACGATGGCCGACTGGCTGTTGGCGGGGCGCTGCGCCTTGGGCTGCATCGCCGCCTGACGCGCGACATTGCGCGTATTCTGCAAGGCTGTTTCGGCGGCTTCGATCGATCCCGCCGGCAGCTCAGCCGCGCGAATGGCCTGCTTTGCGGCACCGATCGCTTCGTCCGTGGCGGCGAGTGCCTTGTCCAGAGCGGACAGGTTCTCGGGCGTGGCAGCATCGGTCAAACCCATGACCGCGAACCAGGCGGAGCGTTCGGCCGGGATCCGGCTGTTGGCCTTCATCACCAGCTCGAATGCGGACAGCGCGCGCGCCGCGGCTTCGCTCTTGCGGAGATCGCCCCATCCGTTCCAGGCGATTGCTGCCGCAAAAGCCACCGCGAGAAGGCTCGTGATCAGATTGCCGGCCAGCAACCGCCATCGCAGGCTGATGCCCTTATGTCGACTGACGGATGAGTCCGGTGGAGAGGAAGGATCTGACATCGTAGCACCAGGGCAAAATCGCGCAATTTGGCTGTGGAAGGGACCGATGGGCCACTCCCCCCGGGGCACGCTACTTCGCAATCGCAACCAAACCCTTACGCTTGGAACCCGGGCGTTTACGGATGCCGATCATCGACCTGAGGCAAAGACTGACGTCCGCGACGATCCTGAACGGGCGATCCCAATGCCCAACGCCTGCTCATCGCGAGGCCGCCCCTACCGACGGCGGAGTAGCCTAGTCCCGCTCCGACTGCGCCTCGACGGCCTGCACCGCGACGCTCGCCACCTGACGCAGCGCGTCGCGGTCGGAGCCTGACGATGCCATCACGCCCATGCCGACTGAGACGGCCGACACATAGCGCGCGAGCGCGGCGGGATCGGATGCCGGCTTCAGGTCGCCCTCCGCCTTGGCGCGGATGAAACGCTCGCGGAGCTGGTCTTCGTTCTGGGCTCTGCGCGCGGCAAGCTCGAAGGGGACGTTCTCGGAGCCAGTGCCGCAGGCGATGCCGCCTTGCACGAGCAGGCAGCCGGGCGGATTGGCGGGATCGGTCTGCTTCTCGGCGATGCCCATCAGCATCCGCTCGGCGACCTCGCGGGCGGTCGGTGCGGACACCACCTCGTCCATCCAGGCGCCGCGCAATTTGGTGTAGCGGTCGAGCGCGGCCTTGAGCAGGCCTTCCTTGTTGCCGAAACAGGCATACAGGCTCGGCGGGTTGATCCCCATGGCCTCCGTGAGCTGGGCAATCGTGGCGCCTTCATAGCCGTGGCGCCAAAACACTTCCATCGCCCGGTCCAACGCGACGTCAGCGTCGAATTCGCGGGGGCGTCCCATGCCCATGTCACTGATCTCCTCGGATTCGGCGCCGTCCCTCGATCTTAACGCCAGCTCCTATCTAATTGTTCTATCTTTCTTTTCTTTTCCGCCTTCCCATTCTTGCGGTAAGCGGCTACAATTTTCTTAGCGAACGGTACATAAGTATCTTGCGCTGCGATATCCAGCTCCACATCTGTAGTGAACACTACATATCTGGAGCGCGAAATGCCCCCCACCCCAAAAGTCTCTCGTCCCGGCCGCATCCGCCGTCTTCTCGGTGGCGCCGCTGTTGTGGGCGCCCTCGCCGTGGCCGGCTCGATCGCGACCGGCCACTACTTCCGTTCGGCCCAGGCCACCGCAACGGCGGCCGCGGCCGAACAGGCCGTGCCGGTGACGGTCGCTCTGATCGAGCCGAAGCAGACCGTGCTGTGGGACGATTTCTCCGGCCGGCTCGAGGCGATCCAGCGCGTCGAGTTGCGGCCGCGCGTTGCCGGTGCGATCCTGTCGACCAATTTCACCGAAGGCGCGCTGGTGAAGGCCGGCGACGTTCTCTTCAAGATTGATCCGGCGCCTTATGCCGCCGAGGTCGACAAGGCTGCCGCACAGCTCGAAGCCGCGAAGGCGCGCGTCGTCTTCACCCAGAGCGAGCTCGAACGCGGCGCGCAGCTGGTCGGCAACGCCGTGGTGACGCGGCGCGACTACGACCAGCGCGACAACGCCAATCGCGAGGCCATCGCCAACGTCAAGGCGGCCGAGGCGACGCTGCAGACCGCAAAGCTCAATCTCGACTACACCGAGGTGCGCGCGCCGGTTGACGGCCGCGTCGGCAAGATCGAGGTCACCGTCGGCAATCTCGTCGCGGCCGGCACCGCCTCTCCCATCCTGACCTCGCTGGTCTCGGTCAATCCGATCTACGCCTCGTTCGATGCGGATGAAGAGGTCGTGCTGCGGGCGCTGAATTCGATCGCGGATGGCAGCGGCAAGCGCGGCAATCTCGACCAGATCCCGGTGGAGATGACGACGTCAGGCGGCCTTTCGGCCAAGGGCCACATCCAGCTCATCGACAACCAGGTCAACGGCCAGAGCGGCACCATCCGCGTCCGCGCGGTCTTCCAGAACGACGACGGGCGTCTGATCCCCGGCCAGTTCGCCCGCGTGCGGATGGGCCAGCCGATGCAGCAGACCCTGGTGATGATCGACGAACGCGCGATCGGCACCGACCAGGACAAGAAGTTCGTGATGGCTGTAGGCGATGACAGCCGCGCAGTGTATCGGCCGATCACGCTCGGCGGCGCGGTCGACGGCCTGCGCATCGTCACCGCGGGGCTCAAGACCGGCGATCGCATCGTCGTCAACGGTCTGCAACGCGTGCGTCCGGGCGCCCTCCTCAAGACGGAAGTGGCGGCGATGGGTGCGCGCGGGCAGCAAGCTTCCAACCACAGCAACCAGGACGTGGTGCAACGCTAGTCTTGCCGTCATTCCGGGGCGCGCGCAGCGCGAACTATGGTGCGCAATTGCGCACCTGAGAATCTAGAAGTTACTGAACTCCGATCACATCACCTCTGGATTCCGGGTTCGCGGGCTTCGCCCGCGCCCCGGAATGACGGGGAGAGCTGTCGGAGAACCGCAGGATATTGCCCAGGGGCGAAGCCATGAATCTCTCAAAGTTCTTCATCGATCGTCCGATCTTCGCCGGCGTGCTGTCGGTGCTGATCTTCCTCGCCGGGCTGATCTCGCTGTTCGCGATGCCGATCTCGGAATACCCTGACGTGGTGCCGCCCTCCGTCCTGGTGCGGGCGACCTATCCCGGCGCCAATCCCAAGGTGATCGCGGAAACGGTGGCGACGCCGATCGAGGAGCAGATCAACGGCGTCGAAGGCATGCTCTACATGTCGAGCCAGGCCACCACTGACGGCGCGATAACGCTGACGGTGACGTTCCGCCTCGGCACCGACCCCGACAAGGCGACGCAGCTGGTGCAGAACCGGGTGCAGCAGGCCGAGCCGCGCCTGCCGGCCGTGGTGCGCCAGCTCGGAATCATCACCAAGAAGTCGTCGCCCGATCTCACCATGGTCGTGCATCTGTTGTCGCCGAACAACCGCTACGACATGACCTATTTGCGCAACTACGCGGTGCTGAACGTCAAGGACCGCCTGGCGCGGATTGACGGCGTCGGCGACGTCCAGCTCTATGGCGCCGGCGACTATTCGATGCGGGTCTGGGTCGATCCGCAGAAGGCGGCCGAGCACGGCCTGACCGCCAGCGACATCGTCAAGGCGATCCAGGCGCAGAACGTCGAGGCCGCCGCCGGCGTGGTCGGCTCATCGCCAAACGTCAGGGGTATCGACCTGCAGCTCTCCGTCAATGCGGAGGGGCGGCTCGCCAACGAAGAGCAGTTCGGCGACATCGTGGTCAAGACAGGCACGCGCGGCGAAGTCGTGCGCCTGCGTGACGTCGCGCGCATCGAGCTGGGAGCCTCCGAATACGGCCTGCGCTCGCTGCTCGACAACAAGCAGGCGGTGGCGATCCCGATCTTCCAGGCGCCCGGCTCCAACGCGCTGCAGATTTCCGATCACGTCCGCGCCACCATGGCGGAGATCAAGAAGAACATGCCGGAGGGCGTGTCCTACCAGATCGTCTACGATCCCACCCAGTTCGTGCGCTCCTCGATCGAGGCCGTGATCCATACGCTGCTGGAGGCGATCGCGCTGGTGGTGCTGGTCGTGATCCTGTTCCTGCAGACTTGGCGCGCCTCGATCATCCCGCTGCTGGCCGTGCCGGTGTCGATCGTCGGCACCTTCGCGGTGATGCACGTGTTCGGCTTCTCCATCAACGCGCTCAGCCTGTTCGGCCTCGTGCTCGCGATCGGCATCGTCGTCGACGACGCCATCGTCGTGGTCGAGAATGTCGAGCGCAACATCGAGGCCGGGCTGTCGCCGCGCGATGCGACCTATCAGGCGATGCGCGAGGTCTCGGGGCCGATCATCGCGATCGCGATGGTGCTGATCGCGGTGTTCGTGCCGCTCGCCTTCATCTCCGGCTTGACGGGACAGTTCTACAAGCAGTTCGCGCTGACGATCGCGATCTCGACCGTGATCTCGGCGATCAACTCGCTGACCTTGTCGCCGGCGCTGTCGGCGCTGCTGCTCAAGGGCCACGACGAGCCGAAGGATCGGCTGACGATCATTCTCGAAAAGGGTTTTGGCTGGTTCTTCCGCCGCTTCAACCGGGCCTTCACCTACTCCTCGAACAGCTATAGCGGCACGGTGACCAAGGTGATCTCGGGCAAGGCCGCGGTGATGGGTCTCTACGTCGTCCTCGTCGGCGTCACCGCTTTCCTGTTCCAGCAGGTGCCTGGTGGCTTCGTGCCGGGCCAGGACAAGCAATATCTGGTCGGCTTCTCGCGCCTGCCCGATGGCGCCACGCTCGACCGCACCGAAGAGGTGATCCGCAAGATGAGCGACATCGCGCTGACCCAGCCCGGCGTCGAGAGCTCGGTTGCCTTCCCGGGCCTGTCGATCTCCGGCTTCACCAACTCCTCCAACGCCGGCATCGTGTTCTCGACGCTGAAACCGTTCGACGAGCGCAAGGATCCCTCGCTGAGCGGCCCTGCGCTCGCCGCCGAGCTGAACAAGAAATATGCCGGCATCCAGGAAGCCTTCATCGCCATGTTCCCGCCGCCGCCGGTCAACGGCCTCGGCACCATCGGCGGCTTCAAGCTGCAGATCGAAGATCGTGCTGGTTTGGGCTATGACGCGCTGAACGAGGCGACCAAGGCGTTCATGGCGGCGATGCAGAAGGCGCCGGAGATCGCCGGCGTGTTCTCGAGCTTCCAGGTCAACGTGCCCCAGCTGTTCGCCGATATCGACCGCACCAAGGCGCTGCAACTGGGCGTGCCCGTGACCGAGGTGTTCAACACGCTGCAGATTTACCTCGGCTCCTACTACGTCAACGACTTCAACAAGTTTGGCCGCACCTATTCAGTCCGGGTCCAGGCCGACGCGCCGTTCCGTGCCCGTGCCGACGATATCAGGCAGTTGAAGGTGCGCTCGTCCTCCGGCGACATGGTACCGCTGTCGGCTCTGCTCACGATCCGCCAGAGCGCGGGTCCGGAGCGCGCGATCCGCTATAACGGCTTCCTGTCGTCCGACATCAACGCCGCCGCTGCGCCCGGTTACTCCTCGGGCCAGGCGCAGGAAGCGGCGACGCGCATCGCGGCGGAGGTGCTGCCACCCGGCTTTGCCTTCGAATGGACCGACCTGACCTATCAGGAGTTCATCGCCGGCAATTCCGGGCTCTGGGTGTTCCCGCTGGCGATCCTGCTGGTGTTCCTGGTGCTGGCCGCGCTTTATGAGAGCCTCACTTTGCCGCTCTCGATCATCATGATCGTGCCGATGGGCCTGTTGGCTGCGATGTTCGGCGTCTGGCTCTCCAAAGGTGACAACAACGTCTTCACCCAGATCGGCCTCATCGTGCTGGTGGGACTCTCCGCCAAGAACGCGATCCTGATCGTCGAATTCGCCCGCGAGCTTGAATTCGCCGGCCGCACGCCGATCCGGGCCGCGATCGAAGCGAGCCGGCTGCGCCTGCGTCCGATCCTGATGACGTCGATGGCGTTCATCATGGGCGTGCTGCCGCTGGTGCTCTCGACCGGCGCCGGTTCCGAGATGCGGCGCGCGATGGGCGTTGCCGTGTTCTCCGGCATGATCGGCGTCACCGTGTTCGGCCTGTTCCTGACGCCGGTGTTCTATGTGCTGCTGCGGACCGTCACCGGCATGAAGCCGCTGGTACATCACGGCAGCGACATCAGCGCGGCACCGGTGCAGGGCTCGGTACAGGGCTCGGTCGCCAATCCCGGGCACTGAAGCCTGATGGGACCGGACAACCAGATCGCGCCTCGATCTATTTCCGGTTCTCCTCGCAGAACTTCAGCGCGGCGAGCGCCTCGCCGGCGCGCGGGATCTGCATCTCGATGCTGTCGTCGTCATCGTCCTCGAAGTCCAGCGTCAGACGCTTGGCTTTCGACAGGCGGTCCATGATGGACTGATCGTACTCGAAGATGCCGCGCACGGTGGTCTTGTCCATGACCTCCCACTTCGCCTTCGCCATGATGTCGGCGTCGTCGGTGCCGACGTCGGCACGCAGGATCCCGCCGACCTTGTCCCACTCCCAGCCATCATAGATCATCACGATCACGATGGCCTTGTCCGAATAGGTGATGACGATGACGTAGTCGCGGTTCTCGTCGTCCTTGTCCTTGTAGCCGCGGCTCGCGTTGCAATGGGTGTCCTGGGTCCGCTTCTCGATGGTCCAGTCGCCGACCTTGGATTGTTGCGCGACCGCGGGCCCCGCGATCAGGGCGGCGGCGAACAGTCCAGCGGCAAGGCAGAATCTTTTCATGTCAGCCCTCCAGCGTTTCCCCGCGCCAAGCTGACCACCTCTGCCGGAAGGCCGCAAGGGCCGGCTCGACGCGGCCGCCGGCGAAGGCGGGCCGGCTACGTTCGCCTTGGCACGATCGCGATCGGGGTGAAAGTGTAAACCTCCTCGCCGTTCTGATTGAACATCGTCCACTTCACCATGGCGATGCCCTGCGGCTTCGACTTCGACGGCGTCAGGCTCATGACCTCGCCGACCAGATGCAGCCGGTCGTTGGGCCGCACTGGGATGGTCCAGCGCAAGCCGTCGACGCCGGCGCCGATCAGCGGGTGCGGGCCGAAGGGCCGGGTCTGGATCGCCAGATTCATGGCGATCGCCGCGGTGTGCCAACCCGAGGCAGCCAGGCCCTTGAACAGGGTGTCCTTGGCGGCTTCGTGATCGAGATGCATCGGCTGCGGGTCGAACTCGGCGGCGAACCGCTTGATGTCGGCTTCGCTGACCACGACCTCTGGGGATTTGAAGCGCATCCCGACGGTGAGATCGTCGAACCAGGCGACCTGAGCCATGATCTTGCCTCGAAATGTGACATGCCGCGCGCGCAATGCACACGACCAAAAGGTGGATCGTTCAGGGGATGTAGCGGTTCGGCCGCCCGCAGGATAGGTCCCGGTTCCCCGCGAAACCCCTTTCCTATCTCGACGAAACACGCCTGAAACAGACAGCCGCTTATCTAGTTGTCAAAATCATACAGGGACGTGCGCCATGCAATTCTTCCTCGACCTGATCAGCGAATATGCCTGCTGCCAGCACCTCGTCGCGCAGCCGCTTGGGGAGGACGACATATGATCGAGTTCATCTCCGTTGTCCTCGCCCTGTGCAGCATCGCCGTCTTCGCAGCGCACGCGGTGGACGCCTATCGCACCACCCACTTCTAGCCAACAGTGGCGGCGCGGTTAGAACGGCCGCCGGTAGAAGTGCTCTGAATGCGTCGCCGGCGGAAACCGGTTGGCGAGCGCCAGCGCCCCCTTTTCGTCCGTCTCGAGCGCGATCTTCTGCGCCAGCATGACGTCGCCGGGCACCAGGAAGCCTGACGGGACGAAGCACCACCCCATCGTTGCATTGCCTGACGCATCGACCTCGTGGACGTTGGCGGCCGTGCCGTAGTGGATGCGATAGCGCTTGCCGCTATCGCAGCCGACGACGTCGAAATGCCGGTATTGCTCGAACTGAGCGCGCTGCTCGTCGGAGAGCCATTCAGCCAATAACCGCCTCCCCCGCGCCTCGGGCGTGTTCTCGCCGAAGAAGCGCCGGTAGAGCTCGCGGAGCGCGTGCAACCGCGCCCGCGCGGGCGCGCGGAGTCTGAAGACCGCGATCATGGACCGTTCAGATCAACCGCCGACCAGGCGGGGATAGAACAGCGTTTCGTGCGCGGTCGGGTCGAACGATTTGATACGCGTAACTTCGCCGGGGCCGGTCCGATACGCGGCGGTAAAGCCCGCACCGGTCAATTCCCGAAAGCGTTGTTCGGCCTGCGCCAACGCTTCGGCATTTTCGGGATCAAACTCGTGGCGTGTATCGCCAGTCTGATCCATCACGATCTGGGTAGCCATGTTGAGTCTCCTCATGCCCAGCCCTGAACTTGATCAAAGCAAACCTCATGCCGTCAGTTCCTGAAAACAACAACTTTCTCTCTGAGACGTCCAGTCACGCCTTGCGGAGCAACTCAACGCACCGACGCCGTCCCGCCACCCCCGTCGATCTGCCGGCCCATCAGCGCAATGGCCTTTTGGTAGACGCCGGCCGCATTCCAGGCCTGGATGGCGGCGAAATTCGGCTCGCCCGGCTGGTAACCGGCTCCCGCACGCCAGCCATTGGCCTTGAGGAAGTTCGCCGTCGAGCTCAGCGCGTTGGCGGCGACGTCGAGATTGCCGGTGCCATAGGCCAGGATGTTCTTGGGCATGAACTGGGTCTGGCCGACCTCGCCATGCATGGAGCCGCGGGTCGCCCCTGATAGCACACCGCGGTCGACCAGCTTCAGCGCCGCATAGAGCTGCTCGGTGAAGAATTCGCGGCGACGGCAGTCATAGGCCAGCGTTGCGATCGACGACAGCATGTTCTGGTTGCCGCGCTGGCTGCCGAAGCCGGTTTCCATGCCCCAGATCGCGATCAGCGGTCCCGGCGGCACGCCGTAACGCTGCTCGATCGAGGCGAACATCGCCGCCTGGGATTGCTTCAGAGACCGGCCGCGCGCCACGATGGTGGTGGCGCCGCGCTTGGCCAGGAACTGGTCGAGGGACAGCGAAAAACTGTGCTGGCTGCGGTCGGCATTGATGGTGGCGCTGGCGTAATTGGTCTGCATCAGCGCCGCGATCGCGGTCTGGCCGATGCCCTTGCCCTGCGCTTCCGCGCTGAACTCGCGCTTCCAGGCCTCGAAACCGCCGGGCCCGTTGCCGCATTGCGCAGCCATGGCCGAGGGAGCCAAAAACAACACCAGGGACAACAGCAGCGCGGCCGCGCCGATCAACGCCGTCGCAACGGTCCTGCCCTCAGTCATTCCTGCGCTTCCTTCTTTCAGATTTGCGCGACCGGCTGGCGCGCGGGCATGATCCTACGTCAGCCGTATCAGCTCAAGCCCCGACCGGTGCAATCAATGCAAGCAATGCGCTTGACATGAATCAAAGGCTGCCGTCGGTCCCGAGCAGGAAATCCACCATGAGGCCCTGGTGCTGCCGGTACATGTCTGTTCCGGTCGCGGTGACGCAGCCGTAGGGGGCCGGGATCATGCCGTTCATGCGGAGATCGGAGCGCCGTCGCTGTTCGCGTCGGCGCCATAGGTCAATTCCAGTCCGTCCAGATTGCCCTCCTTGCGCCAGATGGCGAGCAGCCTGAGAAACGCCATCGGTCCGCGCCAATACTGGCTGTTGCGCGCCGCGATCGGATCGAACACGCCTTCATTGTTGTAGTAGCCCGGCGTGCATTCGGCGAGATAGGTCTGGCGGCCCACCGCGGCCTTGACGACCTCATCGACCCAGGCGTTCTCGGCCGCGAGCGTCGGCTCCAGCGTTCGCGCGCCCCGCTTGCGCGCCTCTGATATGACATAGGCGATGTGCTGCGATTGCTCGTCGATGATGTGCGGGAAGTTGGCGCTCTGGCCGGCCTGCACCGTCACGATCAGGAAGCAGTTCGGGAAGCCGCGGCTGTAGAAGCCGTGCATCGTCTTGACGCCATCGCGCCAGCGCGCGGACAGGCTCATGCCATCGCGGCCGTAGACTTCAAACCCCATGCGGCGCGCATAGTCGGTGCCGACCTCGAAACCGCTGGCATAGATCAGGCAGTCGAGTTCGTAGGCCTTGCCGCCGGCGACGACCGCATTCTCCGTGATGGCTTCGACGCCCCTGCCTTTGGTGTCGACGAGATGCACATTGGGACGGTTGAACGTGTCGAGATATTCGTCGTGAAAGCACGGCCGCTTGCAGAACGCCTTGTACCAGGGCTTGAGCGCCGCTGCTGCCGCCTCATCCTTCACGATCGCATCGACGCGGGCGCGGATCTCCTCCATCTTGCGATAGTCGGCCTGCTCGATCACCTTCAGCGCCTCTTCCATCGAGGCGACCTTGTGCTTCTGGCGGCGCGGCGCCAGCAGGATCTCGCCGAGCAGGCCGGTCCAGCCGTCCTGCACCAGATCCTGCTCGAACGGCTCGCCTGAAATCACCGCAGTGAAATTGTCCATGCGCTCGCGCTGCCAGCCGGGCTTCAGGCTTTCCACCCAGGCGGCATCCGTCGGGCGGTCGGCGCGCACACCGATCGCGGACGGCGTGCGCTGGAACACGTAGAGCTCTTTGGCCGAGCGGCCGAGATGCGGCACGCATTGCACCGATGTGGCGCCGGTGCCGATGATGCCGACGCGCTTGTCGGCAAGCCCGGTAAGACCGCCCTCCGCACTGCCGCCGGTGTAAGCATAATCCCACCGGCTGGTATGGAAGCTGTGCCCCCTGAAGCTCTCGATGCCGGGGATACCGGGCAGCTTCGGCCGGCTCAGCGGGCCTCCCGCGAGAATGACGAAGCGCGCGCGAATGCGATCGCCCCGATCGGTCTCGACCAGCCAGCGCCCCTCCTGCTCCTGCCATGTCATGCGCGAGATGACGGTCTGAAACAGCGCACGCGCGTACAGATCGAAATGGCGGCCGATGCGGCGCGAATGTTCGTAGATCTCCGGCGCGCGCGCATATTTGCGCACCGGCATGTAGCCGGTCTCTTCCAGCAGCGGCAGGTAGATGTAGCTCTCGGTATCGCAGGCCGCGCCCGGATAACGATTCCAGTACCAGGTGCCGCCGAAATCGGCGGCCTTTTCCACAATGCGGAAATCGTCGATACCGGCCGCGCGCAGACGCGCGCCACACAACAGGCCGCCGAAGCCACCGCCGACAACAAGCACTTCGGTTTCTTCGCTTAAGGCTTTGCGCGCAAAACCAGCATCGGCCCAGGGATCGTCGAGATAGCGGGCAAAGTCGCCTGTTACCTCGACATATTGCGCCTTGCCCTCGGAGCGCAGACGCAGGTCACGCTCGTCGCGATAACGCGCACGCAAGGCCTGGATGTCGATCGTAGGTACGCCGGCTGTTTCGGTCTTGTGTCTTTCCGCTGACATCGATCTCCTCCACCGCGGGCCGCTGCTTCGCCGGCAGCTCGTGCCACTTAGCCCCGAAAAAGAGACGCATGCAATCGCGTCCATCGGAGATGGCAGGAACGCCCTCTTGCTCTCGTCGTCCGCAACAACGGTGCGTCCGCTCTTTCGCTACGCCGTCATCTTCATCTTTTGGTAGATTCGGCAGCGATATATCCCTGATATCGCTAACTCCTGATCGAGGACATCATGGCGTTTTCCGGATTGGGCCTGCATCTCGGCAATTTGTCGCGCCTGTCGGACGCGCAGACGCGGTCGATCAGCCCCGAGAATTTCACCGGTGAAAAGGGCAAGGGCGGCATGTCCGTCGATGGTCCGGCAGCGCGTCAGGCCCGCGACCTCGGCCGAGGCTGGAAGGTGTCTCCCTATGTCGTGATCGAGCCCGGTGCGACGTTCACGCTCGCGGACATCGAGGGCCAGGGCGCGATCCAGCAGATCTGGATGACGCTGGCGCGCGGACGGCTTCGCCATTCCATTCTGCGCGTGTACTGGGACGACCAGGCGCAGCCGAGCGTGGAATGCCCGGCCGGCGATTTCTTTGCCTGTGGCTGGGAGGAATTTGCGCAGGTGTCGTCGCTCGCGGTCTGCGTCAATCCGGGACGCGCCTTCAACTGTTATTGGGAGATGCCGTTCCGCAAGCGCGCGCGCTTCACCCTGGAAAACCGTAGCGAAGAGGCACTGACCGTCTACTACCAGATCAACTACACCCTGACCGAGGTGCCGGAAGACTGCGCCTATTTCCATGCGCAGTTCCGCCGCACCAATCCGCTGCCCTACAAGGAGGTCTACACCATCCTCGACGGCATCAATGGCCGCGGCCATTACGTCGGCACCTACATGGCCTGGGGCGTCAACAACAACGGGTGGTGGGGCGAAGGCGAGATCAAGTTCTTCATCGACGGCGACGGCGAATTCCCGACCATCTGCGGTACCGGCACCGAGGACTATTTTTGCGGGGCCTATAATTTCGATCCCCATGTCGCGCATGCCGGCCAAGGGCAATCCCGCTATGTGGAGTTCACCACGCCCTATGCCGGCCTGCCGCAGGTGATCCGGCCCGACGGCGTCTACAAATCGCAGCAACGGTTCGGCCTGTACCGCTGGCACATCCCCGATCCGATCCGCTTCCAGAGCGACCTGCGCGTGACCATCCAGGCGCTCGGCTGGCTGCCCGGCGTCAGGGAATCGAAATATCTCCCGTTGCAGGACGACATCGCCTCGGTCGCGTTCTGGTATCAGGCACTGCCGACGGCAATATTCCCGGAGCTGCCCGGGCCGGACTATCTGGAAATAGCTTAGGGCGTGATCCAGAAAAGAGTACGATGCGCATCAATTCAGTACCTCCACCGTCGCCGAGCGCCCCGCGACCAGCGAGATTGCCTCGGGAACGGAATCCAGCGCGATGCGCACGGGCACACGCTGGGCGAGACGCACCCAGCTGAACGTCGGATTGACGTTGGCAAGCAGATTCGCACCTTCAGCGCGGTCGCGGTCCTCGATGCCGGCGGCAATGCTCTCGACATGGCCCGTGAGGGTCGCCTTCTCGCCCATCAGACGGACCTGAACCTTGTCGCCGACGCGGATGCGCGCAAGCTTGGTCTCTTCGAAATACCCCTCGACATGCAGCGTGTCGGTGTCGACCAGCGCCATCACGCCCCTGCCCGCGGAGACATAAGCGCCGGGCCGCAAATCCATGTTGGTGATCACGCCGTTCACGGACGCCCGGACCTCGCTGCGATCGAAATTGAGCTGGGCGACCGCGCGGTCGGCGACCGCGGCATCGAAGGCGGCCTTGGCCTGAAGCTGGGTCGCGAGTACCTGCTCCTGCTTCTGCTGCGACACCGCGTCCGTTGTCAGCGCGGTATAGCGCTTCAGATCGGCATTGGCCTGGTCGAGCGTGGCCTGATGACCGGCGACAGCCGCATCGGCCTGCCGCAGCGCCAGCGCAAAGCGCTCACGATCGATCCTGAACAGCACGTCGCCGCGATGGACCTTCTGGTTGTCCTTGACCAGCACTTCGGTGACGAAGCCGGAGACATCGGGCGCGACCTGGACCACGTCGGCCCGCACGCGGCCGTCGCGGGTCCAGGGCGATTCCATGTAGTAGCCCCAAAGCTCGCGGCCGACACCGATCGCGGCGATAACAGCGATGATGGTCACCGCAAGCCGGCCGAGCCAGGCAAAATTTCCTTTCATGACAGATACTCCGAGAGATAGACGATGCCGCCGAGCAGGCAGACGAAGACTGCGAAATCGAACAGCGCGCGGTGCCAGACCAGGCGGTAGAGGTCGAAGCGCTGCATGATCCGGCGCAGGAGCGCGCTCAGCACATAAGCGACGATGATCCAGAGCAAGAGCGCCGGCACCAGCACACCGTAGATGTCGATCACATATCTCATGCCGCCACACTTGCATCTGCGCGCGGCCGATAGGCCGGCGCGTCCGGGAACAGGCCGCGCCTGATACCGACGAGGCCGATCAGCGCGTCTTCCCGCGCGCTGTCATTGGGATCCTTCACCGCCTGGCCCAGCGCCCGGTCGACGCTGGCCAGAAGCTCGCGCGGCATGCCCCCGCCCGCATAGTTGCGGCAGGCGATGGCGAGCTGGTCGAGCATGTCGTCGATGACCGCGATGGTCGACGCCGCGAGCCCGTAGCGCGCCCGGCGCAGATCGATGATGTTGATGCCGATGCGGAGCTGCACGAGGCTATCGGCGTCGCGCCGGTCGCTCTCGGACAGGAAGGCGATGCGCTGCACCAACAACCCGAGACGGTGCAGCATGAGCCCGGCGAACTCCGCGCGATCGCGTTTGCCGCGCCGTTCGGCAGCGATCGCGATCGTGATCCAGCTCGACAGCACCAGGCGGTTGGCGATCCACTCGGCGCCCACGCCCCGCGCGATCCGCGTCACGACCTCCGCCATGATGACGCCGACGAAGAACGCGACAGCGGAATTGGCAAAGGATGCAAAGTCGGCCGCGTAGGTCGATTGCAGCGCGAGCAGTGTCGCGGTGTTGGCGGCGAGCGCCATGCCGGTGCCCGCCGTGGCGGGCCGGCTGATCAGCAAGCCATAGAGCAGGAAAGTCGGCGCCAGCGCAACGATCAGGACCTCGATATGGGAGATCGCGGGAATGATCGCGAACAGATAGATCGCGACCACGACGATGCCGACCAGCGACCACAGGCCGAAACTGCGGATGAATCGCGCGGGCTCATCCTGCGCGGCGAAGAACGAGCAGGCCACGGCCGCCATCATCGGCGCCGAGGCGCCGTCCGGCCAGCCCGTGCCGATCCAGAACGCGCAGGAGATCAGGATCGCCACGGTCGCGCCCGCTGCCGACCACAGTGCCAGGCCGCGATCGCGGTGACGCACCGGCGCAGCGCCAGCCTCGGATCGAAACGCCAGATCGAGCGTGGAGACGTTGCGGTTCTCGGCAATGGCCTCGGTCAGCGCACGGCAGTCGCGCGAGAGGTCGACCAGATCGCGCAACCGCGCCAGCAGGCTGGTGGTGATGATCCGTTCCCAGGACGCGCTGTCGTTCAGCCCCGCCTGCTGCTCCGCTATAGCGCCGCGGACACGGTCGGCCGGCTGCCGCGCGCTGACGTCACTTCCAATCCATTGCGCAAGCTCGTCCAGCAGGCGCTTCAGCTCCG
Organism: Bradyrhizobium sp. BLXBL-03; assembly: GCF_051853015.1. Taxonomy (NCBI): domain Bacteria; kingdom Pseudomonadati; phylum Pseudomonadota; class Alphaproteobacteria; order Hyphomicrobiales; family Nitrobacteraceae; genus Bradyrhizobium; species Bradyrhizobium sp. BLXBL-03. Next base: position 5,120,897 of record NZ_CP182470.1, read on the forward strand.
GCTGGCGCTGCAGGGACTCCTCGCCCAATGCAGCCAGACGGTCCTCGATCGAGGCGATCACGGGCAGCAAGGTCAACATCCGCAGCCGGATTTCGCCGAGGCCGGTCACGGCATTGCGGTCGGTCAGGCGATCATAGGCAAGGTGAGTAGAGAGCGTGTCGATCTCGACGATATCGGTCGCGAGCTTGAGGCGCTTGTCGCGGCGCGTTTCGTCGCTCGCCTCCCGCAGCAGAACGACCTGGCTGAGGCGGCGTGCATCGGAAAGCCAGGTGTCGACGCGATGAGCCACGGCCGGCGCGACGCTGCGGGGGAACACGATGGTCGAGACCAGGCTGGCGCAGATGATCCCGAGCGAGATCTCCTCGAGGCGCGCCACCGCGGTGTCGAAGATCGCGTCGGGCGCGGAGACCGAGGGAAAGCCGATCAGCGCGACCGTGTATCCGGCCAGCATGAACAGATAGCTGCGCGGCGTGCCGTCGAGCAGCGACAGATAGAGGCAGAACCCGACCCAGAGCGCGATCGCGAGGCATAGCAGTTCCGGCGCATTGATCAGATTTGGCACCAGCGCCACCGTCATGGTGGCGCCGACCAGGGTGCCGATCACGCGGAAGAGCGCCTTCGAGCTGGTGGCGCCGGCGAGCGGCTGCGAGGTGATGTAGACCGTCGCCATGGCCCAATAGGGCCGCGGCAGGTCCATGGCGAGCGCAATGACAAGCGCCAGCATCGAGGCGGCAAACGTCTTCAACGCGAAAATCAAGTCCGCGTGGCGGACCAGGAACGGCTCACTTTCGCGCATGACTATTTCGCCTCTGGAAGCGCCGCTGCCCCGAGCAGGCTGGCCCGCTGCTCGATGCGCTGGTGCGTCGCGAAGGTTATCGCAAGTTCGTCCCCACCGATATCCTTCGGGCCTCGCCCACCCCTGTCGGATGTAGCGTTTTGGCACGGCGGTCTCTCCCCGGCGGCGAGAGATGGAAGCCGCCCCCGCCTCACTTCACCGCATACACGTCCGGATCGGCGCTCGAGCTCGGGTTCTTGAAGGCGGCGCGCAAGGCCGGCGACATCGGAACGTTGTAATTGATGCCGTTCGGCGGGGTCGGCGATTCCAGCCACTTCCTGTAGAGCACCTCGATCTCGGGGCTTGCGTAGAGCTCCGCGGTCGCGCGATCGGCCAACGCCTTGAACGGCGCGTCGTCCCGACGCAGCATGATCCCGTAGGGCTCCGGCTTGGAGAAGGTCTCGTCGCTGATCATGAACTGCGCCGGCTCCTTCGAGCGCGCAATGGCGACCGCGAGCTGGATATCGTCGAGCGCGTAAGCCTGCGCGCGGTCGGTCTCGAGCAGCAGGAAGGCCTCGGCCTGATCCACGGCCGGCATGATCTTGATGCCGAGATTGCGCTCGGTGTTGACCTTGGCGAGCTGGTTCAGATTGACCGAGCCCGCCACAGCCGTGACCGCCTTGCCCTTGAGGTCGTCGATGGTGTTGATGTTCGCGGCCTTCTTGGCGGCAAAGCGCGTCGCGCTGAGGAAGTGCGTGTTGGTGAAGGCGACCTGCTTCTGGCGGTCGGCATTGTTGGTGGTCGCCGAGCAGTGCAGGTCGAGCGTGCCGTTGACCATCAGCGGGATGCGGTTCGAGGAGGTCACCGCGACATAGTCGACGGCAATGTCGGGCATGCCGAGTTGCTTCTTCACGGCCTCCACGATTCTGAGGCAGATATCCATGGCAAAGCCGACCGGCTTCTGGTTGCCGTCGAGATAGCTGAAGGGCACCGAGGCTTCCTGATAGCCCAGCGCAATTTTCCTGGTCTCCTTGACCTTCTGGAGCGTACCGGAGAGATCTTCGGCGGACGCTGCGCCGGCAAGACAAGTGACGGCCAAGAGAACGGCGGGTAGACGCATCGAAAGCTCCTGAAAAGGTCGCGCCGCCATGCCGGGCGCAATCGAGGCGGTGATAGCCCAGTCGCCCGCCAGCCACCAGACCGGCCTGGGTCTACCAGCTATCGCGGCTTTCGATATGGCGGCAGGCCCTTCGTCTCCGCTACATTGGCACGATCCAGGACTCGCCGATCTATCAGCCAGATCTTCTCCATGACCGCCCAGACCGCTTTCGACCTGATCTTCCGCAATGCCTTGCTACGATCATCCCCGACACCCGTCGATATCGGCGTGAAGGGCGGACGCATCGCTGCGATCGAACAAAATCTCGCCTGCGAGGCCGTCGAGGTCGATCTCGGAGGACGGCTGGCGGTGCCCGGATTCGTCGACACCCACGTCCATCTCGACAAGGCCTGCCTGCTCGAACGCTGCGGGCACATCCACGGCACGCTCGGCGATGCCATCCGCGCCGTCTCGGCGATGAAGCGGGATTTCAGCACCGACGACGTCTATGCGCGCGGCGCCAAAGTGCTCGAACGCGCCATCGTGCACGGCACGACGCGGATGCGCACCCATGTCGAGATCGACCCGCGTATCGGCCTGCGCAGCTTCGAGGCGATCAAGGCGCTCAGGCGCGACTACGACTGGGGGATTGATCTTGAGCTTTGCGTGTTCCCGCAGGAAGGGCTGACCAATGATCCCGGCGCCGACGAGCTGCTGGTTCAGGCCCTGCGTGACGGTGCCGATGCAATCGGCGGCTGCCCCTATACCGACACCGACCCGAATGCGCATCTGGCACGCATCTTCGACCTCGCCCAGGAGTTCAATCTCGATGTTGACCTCCATCTCGATTTCGATCTCGATCCCTCCTGGTCGCATCTCGACGAAGTCATCAGGCAGACCGAGCAACGCAATTACGGAGGCCGCGTCGCAATTGGGCACGCCACAAAGCTTTCGGCCCTACCGCCGGAGCGGCTGAAGGCCGCCACCGCGCAATTGGCCAAGGCCGGCGTCGCCGTTACCGTGCTGCCGTCGACCGACCTTTATCTGATGGGACGCGAGGCCACCCACAACGCACCGCGCGGGCTGACGCTGGCGCACAAGCTCGCGGGCGAGGGCATCGTCTGCTCGATCGCGACCAACAATGTGCTCAATCCGTTCACGCCGTTCGGCGATGCCTCGCTGCTGCGAATGGCGAACTTCTACGCCAATGTTGCCCACGCCGCCGTCGGCGATTTCGACACCTGCCTCGATCTCGTCACCGAGCTGCCGGCGCGGCTGATGAATCTCAGGGATTACGGGATCGCGATCGGCAAGCCTGCCGATCTCGTCGTGCTCGATACCAACGACAGCCGCTTCGCCATTGCGGAGCTGCCGGATATCCTGATGGGATTCAAAAGCGGGCGGCAGACGTTTGAGCGGTCGCCGGCCAGGCTGCTTCGCTCACGAAACTGAACCAGGCGCGACACATCGACCCGACGGAGCAACCGGATGGCCTTCGACAAGATCTTCCTGAACGCACGCTTCGATGGCGGGGCGCGGCATCACATCGCGGTCAAGGATGGCCTGATCGCTGCGCTTCTGCCGGCCGACGCGCCCATCGGCGGCGCCGAGACTATTGATCTCGGCAATGCCCTTGTCGTTGCCGGCTTCGTCGAGGGCCACATCCATCTCGACACCAGCTTCTACGGCGACGCCTGGCGTCCGCACAAGCCGTGCACTGATGGATTCAACGTGCACGAACGCGTGGCCTTCCAGGCCGAGAACATGGCCGAGGCGGCGCCGATGGACGTGCGGGCGCGCAACCAGCTCGATCTCTGCATCGGCAACGGCTCCACGCAGATGCGCAGCCACGTCATGGTCGATGGCTCCGTCGGCCTGAAATCGCTCGAGACGGTCCTGCGCGTGCGCGAGGAATACAAGAGCTTGATCGACATCCAGCTCGTCGCCTTTCCCCAGAGCGGCATCCTGACGAGCCCGGGCACGCCGCAATTGCTCGATGAGGCCATCGGCCTCGGTGCGAACCTCGTCGGCGGGCTCGATCCCGCCAGCTTTGATCGTGATGTCGAGAAGCACCTGGACGTCGTGTTCGGCGTCGCCGAAAAGCACGGTGTCGACGTCGACATCCATTTGCACGACATGGGCACGCTCGGCGCCTTCGAGATCGAGCAGATCGCGGCGCGCACGCGCGCGCTCGGCATGCAGGGCCATGTTGCCATCAGCCACGCTTACGGGCTCGGCGATATCACCCTGGACCAGCTCAAGAGCGTCGCCGACATCCTCGCCCGCTCCGGCGTCGCGATCATGACCAACGCGCCGGGCGCCCGCGCCTTCCCGCCGATCCTTATCCTGCGCAGCGCCGGCGTCACCGTGTTCAGCGGCAACGACAATATCAGGGATTCCTGGTGGCCCTATGGCGACGGCGACATGCTGCGCCGGGCGACGACGCTCGGCTATCGCTCGGGCTTCAACACCGATGAGGAGCTACGTGTCGCCTTTGACGTCGTTACCGTGTCAGGGGCCAGGGCGCTGCGGCTTGAAGGCTACGGCCTGCATGTCGGCGCCCAGGCCGATTTCGTGACGTTGAACGCCGAGCATGTTCCGGAGGCCGTGGTCGCCGTGCCGCAAGGCCGCGCTGTCTACAAGGCAGGTATGCTCGTCGCGCGCGACGGCAGGATGGTCGGGAAACGTCCCTGATCCCCACCGCTTTCCGGCCGGATTCATCGCCAATCGCTTCCAAGACCGAGTCCAGTAGAATCCCGGACCGTAGCGCCACGCGTTGCTAGAAAGGTGGCCCTCACCCTAATTGGGCACGCGCACTGACCATCTGCGTTCTCCGGGGAAGTTATGGATACGTTCGGCGCATTCAGCAGCCTTGATTATCAATCCATCCGGGCCAGGACGCCCGCCGAGACCGCCATCAAGCGATTGAGCGGCATCGGCGAGGTGCTGTCGGGGCTCGACACCGCCACGATCCGCTCGACGGACGATATGGCCCGCGCGCTGCGCACGCTCGATACCGCCGACAAGTGCATTCGCATGATCCTGACCGAATTCAAAAGCGAGCGTACCAGGGATGTCACCCGGGAAGCCGATCGCCTGATTGACTCGATCGAACTCGCCCGCGATGAAATCTCGGGCCTGCACCACGCCGGCGAAGCCGCGAGCTGAGCGCTTGCTAGGCGCTAACGCTTGATCTTTGCGAGAATACGATCCGCCTCGGTACGCCAATCGGCGCTGCGAGCGAATTCCTGCGTACCCTTCGGCCCGAACAATCCCCCATCCGCGAGATCTGCGACCCAGGCCTGACGCTCCGCGGTGCCCTCCGCCGACCAGGGCGTCAGGCCGGCCTCACGCACCGTCTCGGCGACCTCACGCACCTCTTCGGCGCGGCGACGGCCGTGCTCGATCACCCGCTGGAAGAAATAGGCGCCCTGCTTCTCCCAGTTGATGCCGGGAAACGTCTCCGCGAGTGAAGCCAGCACCGCATCCTCGACGCCATAAGCGCGTGCGGTCGTAAAACTTTCGATCACCAGGGCCTCCAGGCCCTTGATCATGATGCTGCGGCACATCTTCACGGCCGAGGAAACGCCGAGCTTGTCGCTGGCGACCTTGGCCGCAAAGCCGATCGCGTTCAGCAGCGGCTCCAGCTCCCTCGCACCGGGGCCACCAAGCAGCAGTGGCACCTTGATGCGATACGGCGGCACCGAGGTCATCACGGCGCCCTCGACATAGCGTCCGGCAGCGCCATCGATCAGCGCTGCTGCACGCTGCTTGGCGCCCGGCGAGGCCGAATTGAAATCGAGAAACCATGTGCCCCTGATGATCGCATCAGCGCAGGCTTTTGCCACCGGCACGGCCTGGCTGGCGGTAACGGCCGAGATGATGAAGTCGGATTTTGCGGTCAGTTCGGCATGAGACGCTGCGAGCATCACGCCGAACCTCGCAGCATGTTGCTTCATCGCAGCGCCCTGCCCGCCTCCGAGCTTGATGTCGTAAGCCGCGACCTTGATGTCCTGCTGGCGCAGATCCTCGGCCAGGATCCGGCCGACCTCGCCATAGCCCACCAGCCCGATCTGCCACCGCTTCGGATCCGCCATCAGTTCAGTCCTCGTGTCGTCGCGTCAAAAAGCTCCTCGACCGCATAGCGGCGCGGAATCAGCGCCTGCTGGAATGCGTAGTCGACGATCAGCTCCAATGGTTTTCTGTTCGCTTCAATCCCGAACGGCAACAGATCGGGCGTCGCCGCCCCCATCTGCTCCTTATTTCGCTTGAGCAGATCATAGACAGCAGCGACGATTTCGGGGCGCGTTTTCGCGAGGCTTTCGGTCACGACCACGAGATGATTGACCGGCACGACGCCGCGGCGCGCATACCATTTGGCGGCTTCCGTCGCGGGATCGGGGAAGAGCGACTTCAGCTGGGGATTGTCAGTGGTCTCGCCAAGGACGGCGTCGACCTCGCCATCCAGCAGCATCTGCAGGACCTTCTTGTCTTTCGGCGCCCGCTCGGTGGTGTCGACATATTCGGCGACGTGCGGATCCTCGAACGTCACCCATTTGATCTTGTCGAGATTGACACCGTAATCGTTGGCGAGGATGCCCCGGATCCAGGCCCCGGTCGTCGTGGTGAACGAGCGGATGCCAACGCGCTTGCCTTCGAGATCATCAGGTCCAAGCGTCCCGCGCGCGGGGTTGTACAGCGCATAGGCATGCTGGAAGCGGCCGAGCATGGTCGCCGGCAACAGCACCAGCGGCTTGCCGTGCGCCTTCGCCATCAGATAGGTGACGATCGCCATCTCGCAGACGTCGAACGCCTGCTCGCGCACCATCGGTTTGAACGCCGTGTTGGTCGGCGTGTACTCGATGAAGTCGAGCTCGAACAGGTCGGCGCGAAGCTCGCCGCTCTTCACCGCCTTGACGTGAGGGTGATTGCCGAGCACGGCCCTCAGCTTGAGACGATCCATCGGCGCGCCCCCCCGATCAGACGATGTTGCGAACGAGGACCGGCTTCATGCCAGCTCCTCCGCAACCGTCGGAAACAGGCGCTGATAGGCTTCGCCATAGGTCATGGGCACGCCCGTGTTGCGGCTGCCCTGGATGCCGCGGTTGAGCGCGACGCGCTCGTAATAACCCCAGAGATGCTTTTGCGCGGCGAGAATCTGGAACGCCTCGTACTTCTCTTTCCATACCTCGTCGATCTTGAGCAGCAGGTCCGGCTTGTAATTGCACTGCTCGGGCTGGTGCGGCTCGAACAGGAACACCGGTGGCGCGGAATATTTGTACTGCGCGCCGGGCTTGTGGCCCATCGCCTGCGCCACCACGCGCGTCTCCTGGGCGAAATGCGCCGCGTTCGGATGGTCGAAATTGTAGGGGTCTTCCAGCGCGTGCGTCAGCACGAAGCTCGGATTGAGTTCGCGGTAGATGTCGACCATGCGGTCGAAATGCGCCTCGGTCAGCTTGAGCGGATAGTCGCCGCAATCGAAAAATTCGATCTCGGCACCGAGCAGCTTTGCCGCCCGCTCCGCCTCGTCCTTGCGGCCGGCCTTGACCGATTGCAGCGTCGCGCCCTTCTCCTTCCAGGCGAACTGGCTCTCGCCGCGCTCGCCAAAGGACATGCAGACGATCTTCATGCGATAGCCCTTCTTCGCATGCAGCGCGATGGCGCCGCCGGCACGCCAGACGAAATCGCCGGGATGGGCGGTGATCACGAGACCGGTTTTCATGGGAGAACTCCCCTCTTCTGAATTAGACGCCCTGTCGATCGCCACCGCGGTCATCCGTCGAATCCAAACAGGCGCGCGGGATTATCGACCAGGATCTTTTGCTGGAGCTTCGGCTCCGGCGCGAACAGCGGGATCAGGTCGACAAGATCGCCGTCATTCGGCATCACCTTGACGTTGGGATGCGGCCAGTCGGTGCCCCAGATGACGCGGTCCGGTGCTGTCTCGACGATCTTTCGCGCGAACGGCACGGCATCGGTGAAGGGCGGACCGGCCGAGGACACACGCTCCGAGCCGCAGATCTTCACCCAGCATTTTTCATCGCGCTGCAGCAGCTCGATCAGGATCTTGAACGGGAGCTGGTCGAGCCCTTCGGCGGCCTTGACCCGCCCCATATGGTCGATCGTGTAGCTCAGCGGCAGCCTGGTCAGCATGTCGGCATAATCAGGCAGATCGATCGCATCGAAATGCAGATCGATGTGCCAGCCGAGCGGCGTCACCATCGCGACGATGCGGTCGAAAACGCGCTTGTCGGGCACGCCGCCGAGATGGCGGACGAAATTGAAACGGCAGCCGCGGAAGCCGCCTTCGTGCAGCACGCGCAAGCCCCGCTCGGTGATGCTGTCGTCGATATTGGCGACCGCGCGGTAGGCGCCGTTGCTCTCAGCGATGGCGTCGAGCGCCACCGTGTTGTCGGTGCCGTGCACGCTGGCATTGACGATGACCGCGCGCTCGACGCCGAGCTTGGCGTGCAACACCTTGAAGTCCTCGAGCGGCGCATCCGGAGGCGTGTAGGATCGGTCGGGCGCGTAAGGATATTTCGCGCCGGGGCCGAAGATGTGGCAATGCGCGTCGCAGGACAGTTTTGGCAGCCTGAACTTTGGCGTGCGCGTGTTGGGATCGGGCGGTGGAATGGTTGGCGTGTACGTCATCGTCATCACTTGAACCGCCGAGCGAGACGTTTCTTTCAAGTCTTGTTGCTTGCGACAGTCGGCCGCCGCGCCGGCACGGCCTGATCCAGCGCCGGCGCCTGGAACGCGGCCACGGTCGCCTGCACCATCTGCTCGATGGCATTGGCGGCATCGCTGCCGTCGGCCTCGCCGCGCGACAGGCGCGAGACACGTTCGGGCGTCACCAGCGAGTAGTAAAGCGCGCCGAGCAGGAAGTGGCTGCGCCAGACGATGTCGGTGCGCGGAATATGCGGCAGGCTGTCGTGGATCGCGTCGATGAAGGCGTGGCTGGTGTCGTCGAACGTCTGAGCGATGATCTTTCGCGCCACTTCGTTGCCCTCGGCCGACATCACCGCGCGCAGCCGCGTGAAACGAGCGCCGCCACCGGCAAGATCACTGCCCGAGGTGAAGGCCGGCACCACATAGGCCCGAACGATGGCTTCCAGCCGGTCCTGCAGATCGCGCACGCGCCTGGCGGCGGCGAGCAGCTCGGAGCGGCGCAGATTCATCGGTCCGCAATGGCGCCGGTAGATCTCCAGCAGCAGGCCGTCCTTCGTCTTGAAATGATAGGTGACGCTGCCGGGATTGGCGCCGGCCGCGTGCGCGATGTCGCGCACCGACACGGCGTTGAAGCCATTGGTGGCGAACAGCTCCTCGGCCGCGGCGAGAATCGCCTCGCGCATGTTCGGCTTGCGGGCCGTTTCCTTGCTGGTGGGCTTGCGTGCCATGCTATTTGTACTATCGTACAAAAGAACAGGTCTCGTCAACAAAAACCAGGGGCAACGTCCGGAAAGCTGAAGGCTGCCGACATCCGCACGCAGCGAGGCTCTCCTCTCAGTTGTGCGCGCCCGCCCGCATCTTCTCCGGCGCGGCCGGACGCCGGAGCAACTCGGCATCATCGCCCCCGCCCTGCGGGATCAAGATGGCGCGCTCGCGCGGCAGTGCCTCCGGCATCTCGTCGCGGATGAAGGCGATCAGCTTCTCCCTGACCTCGCAGCGCAGGTCCCAGGATTGCGGCGCGTTCCGCGCGCTGACCAGCGCGCGCAACTCGATGGTGCGCTGGTCCGCATCGATCACCTGGAGATTGACCACTGCACCGTCCCATAGCTTGGATTCCTTCACGGCTCCCTCCAGCCAGCGCCGGATGCGCGGCACGTCGGCGCGGTAGTCGACATGGAGCGCGATAACGCCGATCAGGGAGGCGGTATCGCGGGTCCAGTTCTGGAACGGCTTTTCGATGAAATAGGACAGCGGCACTACCATGCGGCGCCAGTCCCATAGCCGGATCACGACATAGGTCGCGGCGATGTCCTCGACCCAGCCCCACTCGTTCTCGATGATCACGGCATCCTCGATCCGGATCGGCTGGGTGATGGCGATCTGCAGGCCCGCGATCAGATTGCTGAGCAGCGGCCGCGCCGCCAAGCCGACGATGATACCGGCCGCGCCGGCGGAGGCGAACAGGCTGACGCCATATTGCCTGACCGAATCGAACGTCATCAGCGCCGTCGACACCGTGATGATGACGATGATGATGTCGGTCACGCGCTTGAACACGCGCACCTGGGTCACGTGCTTGCGCGCGACGAAGTTTTCGGTGACGTCGCGAAAATTCTGCAAATAGCGCGCCGCGCTCATGTCGACGATGCGGATCGAGATCCAGCCAATCAGCGCGATGAAGGCAACCACGAACAGGCGCGTCAGCGGGTTGCGGAACGCATCGTCCAGCGGCGCGAGCGGCAGCACCAGCGCGACGGCGGCAAGACACAGCGCGAGCTGGGTCGGCCCCGCCGTGCGCTCGATGAACACGCTCAGCAGCGGAAGCCGGGTTCCGAAGGTGCGATTGAGCAGCCAGGCTGCGAGTCGATAGAAGGAGAGCGCGATCAGCATCGCCCCGGCGACCAGGCCGAGACCGATAAACCATGACGGTATCCACCCGAACATCCTGTCGATGTCGGTCATGACGGCTTGGCGATTCATTCATGTCCCCGCAATTGCGTTGGCGACCCAACGCTCTTTCGGCGGCTTCGCTCCCACGCCCAGTGCAATGCAGCATCCCTCTGGTGCAACCGTCGCCGAATTGCGCTATGTGTGGGCAATCATGACTCGCCGAACCGGCAGCGCCGATCTTCCCTTGCACACCGGACGAGTTCCGCCGTGGCTGGCGAGCCGCATGGCATCGCTGGGTGCCATCGTCACGCAAGCGATCGTGCTGCATTATGGCCGCGACGCGTTCATGCAGCGGCTGTCGCATCCGTTCTGGTTCCAGTCGTTCGGCGCCGTGATGGGAATGGACTGGCACTCCTCAGGCATCACGACGTCGGTGATCGGGGCGCTGAAGCGCGGGCTCGGCCCGCTCCAGGACGAACTCGGCATCTATGTCTGCGGCGGCCGCGGCCGGCATTCGCGCAAGACGCCGGACGAGTTGTCGCAGCTCGGCGACCGCGTCGGCTTCGACGGCGCAAAGCTCACGCGCGCCAGCCGCCTCGTGGCCAAGGTCGACAGCGCCGCCGTGCAGGACGGTTTCGATCTCTATCTGCACGGCTTCTTCGTCACCGCCGACGGCAAATGGACGGTGGTGCAGCAGGGCATGAACGGCGACAAGCGCCAGGCCCGCCGCTATCACTGGCATTCTGAAGCGTTAAAGAGTTTTGTCGACGCGCCCCACAGCGCCATCGACGGGCCGCAGCAGGGCGAGATCGTCAATCTCACCGACCATCGCGCCGACATCTCGCGCAGCGCGCAGCTCGAGCTGCTCAACGAGTTCGGCCCCGATCGCATCCTCACCGAATTCGAACGGCTTTCGGGCAATACGCCCGAGCCGGAGCAGGCCATGCTGCCGCATCTGATCATGCCCGCGCATCATGACGTCAGGCCGAAAGACGTGTTCGCACGCCGCCTGCATGGCACGCTCGCGGCCGCAGCCGAGCGCGGACCGGTCGATTTCCCTGAACTGTTGCTGACGCCGGGCGTCGGTGCGCGCACCGTGCGATCGCTGGCGATGGTCGCCGAGGTCGTGCATGGCGCACCCTATCGTTTCAAAGATCCTGCGCGCTTCTCGCTCGCCCATGGCGGCAAGGACCGGCATCCCTATCCGATTCCGATCAAGGTCTATGACGAGACCATCCGCGTGCTGAAGGGCGCGATCCAAAGCGCGAAACTCGGACGCGAGGAAGAGATGCAGGCGATCAAGCGCCTCGACGACCAGGCGCGACGGCTTGAGCGCACCGCAAGCGGGCCATCGGTCGAAGCGTATATCGCCGGTGAGCGAGAGGCTTCGCCCGGTCTCGATGGCCGTTCCGTGTTTGGCTGGGAGCACGATCTCGTTGCCGCGACAAAAAAGCGGACCGGCTGACACCGGTCCGCAAGTCAGCGGGAGGACCGCCTTCTCAGGTCTCGTCGGCGTCTGGCTCCTGTTCGAGTCGGTTGGCCGCGTGATCCTGATACTGCTCAGTCTGGATGGACTTGCCGTCCATGCCGCGAATGTCCGAATGCTGCTTCTTGTCGCGGTTGGACAGCACCATGTTGTCGCCGATCTTGTCCTTGGATACGTCCGTCATGGCCCCGGTGCCGTCGCCCTTACCGTGCATGCCGGACCTGAAATGCGTCTTGCTGCCATTTCCAGCTGGCATCGCTCTCTCCTATTGCAGTGATCTTGCGAAAGCTCAGTGCTTCTGTTGCGCCGGCGTCGGTTTCGGCGCCTCGTGGCCGCTCTGGCCGGGATCGTTGTGCTTGTTGTGATCGCTTTCCTGGTTAAGGCCGCCGCGGCTCACCGGAAATTCGCTGTGACGAGCCTCCGGGTTGACACGATGGACGCGCGTGTCTTGCGGGTTATGGCCGATGGCCTGCTCGAGCTCTCGCGCATCCGGAACATCCGGCTTCCGCTCGAAGATGCGCACCTGCTGTTCGTGAGTCTTCTTGCCCTGCATTCCAGGCCTCCAATCTTACCGGCCTCTTCGCGGCGAACCGCTGCGCGCGACATCCTTGTCGATACCGCCACCGATATTGACGTCATTCTCGACGTCGCCTTCGATCGTGTTCTCGCCTAAGACCTCATCGAGGTCGCCGGGCGAAACGCCTGCCATGTTCGCCCCCTTCGATCCGCCGATCAGTGGATTGTCGTGCAGATCCTTCTCTGTCGGCGCGTGGAGCTTGGGTTGCTTGCTGGTCATGGTACGCCTTTGCCTTTTCCGGCCTCGTCGTGCCTGTGATGGACATCGCGCTCTCCACCGCCGCCGGACACCCGGCTGTGGCTGCGCTGCGGATCGTCAGGCGGCGGCTTCTTGACCTCGAGTGGCGCCTTTGCATTCTCATGCGAGGCGCCGGGTCCGCCCTGACGGATGCTGTTGGGTGTCTTGGTGGATGTCGACATGACGCGCCCTCCTCAGCGATCCTGCTGATAGCCTTGGTTGGTCGTGTTCTGCTTGATGTTGCCTTGCTGTCCCTGCTGATCCGGATTCTGTGCACGTTGCTGACCGTGCGACATCTGATCGGCGGACATTTGCTTGCGATCGCCAGTTCCCTTGCGGCTCTGATTGTCCGGCGGAACAGGTGGCATCTTGCTGGCCATGATCTTGTCTCCGGTTAAGACGTAGATCTGCGACATGACCCCGAGGAACTCCCCTCCGCGTCATGTCGCGAGGACAACAGCACCAACGGCACACCGTTCCTGACCGATCACAACACGCAAAGATTTTCCGAAAGCGCGTCGGCGATGTCAGTTCGCCGCGGCGAGGGAACGATCATCTCTCGTTCCGGTGCGTGCGATCGTCCCTGTTCCGCGGGCCTCTGGCGTAACGGGAAGCTTCGCGATCGCGCGCAAGCCCGGCCGCTTGCGCCAGCGCACCTGCGTGGAATCGACAGCCAGATCGAGTTTCGGCCAGCGCACAAACAGTGCCTCGAGCGCGCAGGCCGCCTCGATACGCGCGAGTTGATGGCCCAGGCAGAAATGGATACCCGTCCCGAACGACATGTGCCGGTTGGGCTTGCGTTCGAGATCCAGGCGCTCCGGCTGCTCGTGCACCGCCGGATCCATATTCGCGGCGGCGAGCATCGCCATGACGCGGTCGCCCTTCTTCAACGGCACTCCCGCAAGCTCGATGTCTCTACGCACGTAGCGTGGCTTCGAAAACTGCACCGGGGAGACGAAGCGCAAAAACTCCTCCACGGCGAGCGCGGCGCGGCTCCAGTCCTGTTCCATCCAGTCCCGCAGTCCAGGATTTCTGAGCAGCTCGTAGACCGAGCCGCTGATCAGATGCGTGGTGGTCTCCGAGCCCGCCGCCAGCAGCAGGAACACCATCGATACCATTTCGTCCGGCGTGATCTCGCCGCCCTCGCGTTCGACCTGGACCAGTTCGGCAATCAGGCCCTCGCCGCCCCGCTCGCGCGCGATCTGCAACTGTTCCTGGAGGTAAGTCCGCATCTTGCGGAACGCGAACAGCAGGCGAAAGAAGCTGACGACGTTCGTCAGTGAGGACATCGCATTGGCCCAGGCGATGAAGCGCGGACGATCGGCCATCGGCAGGCCGAGCAGCTCTGAGATCACCGACAGGGGCAGAATGCGCGCATAGCGCTCAACCAGATCGGCCGGGATGCCGTTCGCGAACAGCTCATCGGCCAGACCATCCGCAATGGCGCGGATGCGCGGCTCCATCGCAACGATGGCCCGGCGGCGAAAGGCTTCGTCCACAATGCTGCGCAGCCTGGTATGGTCAGGCTCGTCCATCGTCAGCATGTTGTTGGCGATGGTCTTGACCAGCCCCGGCATCCACCAGCGCAGGCCGGCGATTTCGCCGTCTTCCTTGCGCAGCGTGAAGATCGTACTGTCCTTCAGCACTTGCGCCGTCGCATCGTGAGTGGTGGTGATCCAGACGTCACCGACGAGGGGGAAATGCGTGGCGACCACAGGGCCCTGCGCGCGCAGCGCGGCAACGGCCTTCGGCGGATCGCGAAAGAAGGCCTCGCTGGTGAAATCGAGGCGCGGTGCCATGGGATCACCAAATTGGTTCGTGGCGCCTCAACCAGATGGTGAGCGAGGCCACCGGCGCAAGGGCCGGAACCGGGCTATCCCCGCCCCGGCGAGCGTGGCCCCGCCTTGCGCTGCTGCTGCGTCGTATAGGCATCCCAATGGCTCCAGCTGCCATTGCTGAGGCTTTGCAGATCGGTGCCGAGCGGACGGCGCGTGCGCTTGTCATGCTCGGCGATGACGCGTTCGGACTGCGCAATCTTGCGCTTGAGTTCTCCGATGGTCTTCTGGGTCTCGCCGCTGCGCTTGGAGGACGCAATCTCGCCCATCGTGAAGCGCGCGGTCTCGAGCGCCTTCAACTCGGCGCGGTTTTTCTTCAACTGAACCCGGTGCCAGGCGATGTTGCTGTCGCTGTCCGCAACCATGTGGGAACTCCGCTGATTCGCTCCCACAGTGTATCAAGCGCCGAATCGGCGGGGCAACGCCCGGCCGGAGGCGAAAATGCGGTCTTATTGCGAGAAAACGCTGCGTTTAGCGTTCGGCAAACGCCTTTTCGACCACGAACTGGGCGGGTTCACCGTGGTTGCCCTCGACGAAGCCGCGCTCGCCCAGCAGCACGCGGGTGTCGGCGACAAGCGCCGGGCTGCCGCAGATCATGACGCGGTCATGGGCTGCCTCGATGGCCGGCAGGCCGATGTCGGTGAACAGCTTGCCCGAAGTAATGAGGTCGGTGATGCGGCCGCGGTTGCGGAAGGGATCACGGGTCACGGTCGGGTAATAGATCAGCTGGTTCTGGATGTACTCGCCGAGCAGTTCGTCGTTCGGCAGGTGCTCGGTGATCATCTCGCCATAGGCGAGTTCCCTGACGTGACGGCAGCCGTGCAGCAGCACGACCTTCTCGAACCGCTCATAGGTCTGGGGATCCTTGATCACGCTCAGGAACGGCGCGAGACCTGTGCCAGTGCCGATAAGGTAGAGGTTGCGGCCCGCTTCCAGATTGTCGATGACCAGCGTGCCGGTGGCCTTGCGGCTGACGATGATCTCGTCACCTTGCTTCAGATGCTGGAGGCGCGAGGTCAGCGGACCATCGGGCACCTTGATCGAGAAGAATTCGAGCGTGTCCTCGTAATTGGCGCTGGCGACGCTGTAGGCCCGCAGCAGCGGCTTCTCGCCCACCTTGAGCCCGATCATGGTGAATTCGCCGTTGCGGAAACGGAAGGTCGGGCTGCGGGTGGTCTTGAAGGAGAACAGCGTGTCGGTCCAGTGGTGGACGCTCAAAACGCTTTCCTGATTGAAATTGCTCATCTCACCCTTCCGTTTCGCTTCTCACGCGGTCTCGAGGCGGTCAGCTATGCGTCGTTTGTATACGATCATTCGTATACTAATGAATAATCCCGCTTGATCCCGCGGTCAAGGCTGCCCAAGATCGAAAGCGTTGCAGTTGGGAATGAGGAGCCCTTTCCATGGCGCATGACGCACCCCAGGCCACCGGACCCTCGAAGCTGGTGATCCGCAATATCGGCCTGATCCTATCCGGCGCGCTGGAAAAACCCATTCTGGACGGCGACACCATCGTCGCCGAGAACGGCAAGATATCAGCCGTGGGGCGTTACAAGGACCTCAACACCGAAGGTGCGACCACCATCGTCGACGCCAACGGCACGACGGTCACCCCAGGCCTGATCGACAGCCACGTCCATCCTGTCGCGGGCGACTGGACGCCGCGGCAGAACCAGATCAACTGGATCGACAGCTCGCTCCATGGCGGCATCACCACCATGATCTCGGCGGGCGAAGTGCACATGCCCGGCCGCCCCCGCGACGTCGTCGGGCTGAAGGCGATGGCGATCTTCGCCCAGCGCGCGTTCTGGACGCTGCGTCCGGGCGGTGTGAAGGTTCACGCCGGTGCGCCGGTGATCGAATGCGAGATGGTCGAGGAAGACTTCAAGGAAATGGCCGCCGCCGGCGTCAAGCTGCTCGGCGAAGTCGGGCTCGGCGGTGTGAAGGACGGCCCGACGGCGCGCAAGATGGTCGGCTGGGCGCGCAAATACGGCATCCAGAGCACCATTCACACCGGTGGCCCCTCGATCCCCGGCTCCGGCCTGATCGACAAGGACGTGGTGTTGGAGGCCGATACCGACGTGGTCGGCCACATCAATGGCGGCCACACCGCGCTGCCCGACGACCAGATCCGCTGCATCTGCGAGGGCTGCAAGCGCGGGCTCGAGATCGTTCACAACGGCAATGAGCGCTCGGCGCTCTACACGCTGCGCATCGCGCGCGAGATGGGCGATCTGCACCGCGTCATCCTCGGCACCGACGGGCCGGCCGGCTCCGGCGTGCAGCCGCTCGGCATCTTGCGCATGGTCTCGATGCTGTCCTCGATCGGCGAGCTGCCGGCCGAGCTCGCGTTTTGCCTTGCCACCGGCAACACCGCGCGGATGCGCGCGCTCGATTGCGGCCTCATCGAAGTCGGCCGCGCCGCCGACTTCGTCATCATGGACAAGGCCCAGCACTCGCCCGGCAAGAATATCCTGGAGAGCGTCCAGCTCGGCGACCTCCCCGGCATCGGCATGACCATCATCGACGGCATCGTGCGGACGCAACGCAGCCGCAACACGCCGCCGGCCGGGCGGGTGCCGGAGGTGGTGGCGAAGTGACGGCTCTTGCCGTCATTCCGGGGCGCGCGTAGCGCGAACCCGGAATCTTGCGCAACAGCCTCTGGATTCCGGGTTCACGCGCGATGCGCGTGCCCCGGAATGACATGGTCAATTCACCTAAGCTTGTTCAGCAACGCCATCAACAGCTCGCGCTCTTTCGCATCGAGCGGTGCCAGCGTTTCGCGCGTGATCGCAATCGCGTTCGGCGCGAGTTTCTCGGCAAGCTGCTGACCGGCGCGCGTCAGGCTCACCAGGAGGCGCCGACCGTCCTCGGGATCCTGGCTGGTCTCGGTGAGGCCGCGGGCCGTGAGGCGGTCGATCACGCCCTTGATGGTCGCGACGTCCATCGCCGTCAGCCGTCCGAGCTGGTTCTGCGAGCACGGCCCGGTCTCGGCGAGCTTCGACAGCGCCGCCCACTGTGTCGGCGTCAGGTTGACGCCGATGTCGCGGGAGAAGATCGCGCTGTGGCGCTGCCAAACCTGGCGCAGGATGAAGCCGACCTGCTCGTCGAGCACATAAGGAGGTTTTGCCGGTTTGACGTTCTTCTTCGCCGTAACGCTTCTCGCCATCCGTCCCCGCCCTCACAACGACAAATGCGCGTCACGAATATCCGGACGCGCGTCAAGCTCGGCCATGGTGCCGCCGAAGCAAATGCGGCCGCGCTCGATGATATAGGCGCGATCGGAAATCAGCCGTGCAAAATGCAAATTCTGCTCGGAGACGACGATGCTGACGCCTTCCTTCTTCATGGTCAGGATGGCATCGACCATCTGCTCCACGATCTTCGGCGACAGGCCTTCCGAGGGCTCATCCAGCAACACCAGCGATGGATTACCCATCAGGGTGCGCGCGATGGTCAGCATCTGCTGCTCACCGCCGCTCATGCGGCCGCCCGGACGATTCTTCATTTCGCCCAGATTCGGAAACAGCGCGAACAGCTTTTCGCGATCCCAGTGCGGCGCATTCGGCCGTTTCGGCTGGCGGCCGACTTCGAGATTCTCCTCCACCGTCAAATCGGTGAAGATGCGCCGCTCCTCCGGCACGTAGCCGAGCCCCTCGCGCACGATCTCATGCGTCGGCTTGGCCGAGACGTCCTTGCCCTCGAACATGATGCGGCCGGTGCGCTGCGCGACGAGGCCGACGATCGAGCGGAACGTGGTCGACTTGCCGGCGCCGTTGCGACCGAGCAGTGCCACGACCTCGCCCTCACCGACCTCGAAACCGATGTCGAACAGGATATGCGCGGGGCCGTAATGGCTGTTGAGGTCTTGCACCGCGAGCTTCATGCCGAGGCCCCCTCGCGATGCCCGCCCTCGTACAGCAGACCCTCGCCAAGATATATCGCCTGCACCTGCGGATTGCCGCGCACCTCGGCCGGCGAGCCCTCGGCGATCAGCGTGCCGCGATTGAGCACGATGATGCGGTCGGCATGCTCGAACACCACGTCCATGTCGTGCTCGGTAAAGAGCACGCCGATCGACTTCTCCTTCGCGATCTGTGCCGTGAGCCGCATCAGCTCGACGCGCTCGCGCGGCGCCATGCCGGCCGTCGGCTCGTCCATCAGCAAGAGCTTCGGATCGTTGGCGAGCGCCACCGCAAGCTCGAGGCGCTTGAGGTCGCCATAGGCGAGCTCGCCGCAGGGCCGGTCCGCATAGCCGCTCATGCCGACCAGCTCGAGCAGCCGGCCGGCCTCGTTGCGGTCGACGTCAGGCGCCGAACCCCAGAAATTGAACAGCTGCCTGCCATGCGAGATCAGCGCGACCTGCACGTTCTCGCGGACCGTCATGGTCGCGAAGGTCGCCGTGATCTGGAAGGTGCGCCCCACGCCCATGCGCCAGATCTCGCGCGGCTTCTTGCCAGTGGTCTCCTCGCCAAGCAGGCGCACTTGGCCGCTATCAGGCTTATTCTGGCCGTTGAGCATGTCGAAGCAGGTGCTCTTGCCCGCGCCGTTCGGGCCGATCAGCGCCAGGATCTCGCCTGATCGCAGCGAGAACGAGACGCCGCGGACGGCATGGATGCCGCCATAGGATTTGGTCAGGCCTTCGACCGCGAGAAGTGGGGGTGCGAGGCTCATTCGGCAGACTCGATCGGCTTGGCGAGTAAGGAGGATCCCGGCGGCGATGACTTCCTGCGGCGCTGCGCCAGCACCTCGAGCATGCCGACGATGCCCTTGGGGAAGACGACGACGATCAGCACGATGAAGCCGCCGAGCACGAGCTTGGACAGATCGGTCTGGCTCACCAGCCAGATGTTCAGCGCCTTGTAGACGATGGCGCCGATCACCCCGCCGGACACCGTTTCGACCCCGCCGAGCAGCACCATGACCAGCGCATCGACCGAGAGCGAGATGCCGAGATTATCAGGGAACACGCTGCCCTTCAGATAGGCGAACAGCGCGCCGCCGATGCCGGCGGTGGTGCCCGCGATCACGAACGCCGTCCACTGGATGCGCTTGGCATCGATGCCGACGGCCTCGCTGCGCAGCACCGAGTCACGCGTGGCGCGCAGCGCGTAGCCGAACGGCGAGAACACCGCGATCCTGAGCGCAATGGTGACGAGCGCCGCAACGCCGAGCGCCAGCCAGTAGAAATGCGACGGGCTCGCAGCCCAGCTCGCGGGCCAGACGCCCAATATGCCGTTGTCGCCACCTGTGACGCTGACCCACTGGAACGCGATCGACCACACGATCTGCGCAAAGGCCAGCGTCAGCATCGCAAAGTAGACGCCGGAGAGCTGCACCGCGAAGAAGCCGAACACGGCGGCCCCCATGCAGCCGAGCAGCGGGCCGAGCAGCAGGCAGACAATCATCGGCAGTCCCGCCAGCTTGGCGAGGAACGCGACGCCATAGGCGCCGAGGCCGAAATAGGCGGCGTGGCCGAACGACGCGAGCCCGCCGACCGACATCAGGAAATGCAGGGAGACGGCGAAGATCACGAAGATCGCGATTTCGGAGCCGACGGTCAGCGCGTAGTTGCCGGCGAACAGCGGCAGCAGCGCCGCGACGACGAGCGCCGCCAGCGACGCCAGCCGCTCGTTCGACGTCAGTGGACGCCACGGATTGACCGTGAGGCCCGGCGTCTTGCGCGCGGCCGCCTCCGGCTTGCCGAACAGGCCCCAGGGCCGGACGATCAGCACCACGGCCATCACCAGGAAGACCAGGATGATGGAAATTTTTGGAAAGATCAGGATGCCGAACGCGTTCAGCTCGGAGACAAGCACCGCCGCAACAAAGGCGCCGACGATGCTGCCAAGGCCGCCGATCACGACCACGACGAAGACCTCGACGATGATGCGCAGATCCATGGCGTGATGCACGGCATCGCGCGGGATCTGGAGCGCGCCGCCGAGGGCGGCAAGGAAGACGCCGACCGCGAACACCGACGTGAACAGCCATTTCTGATTGACGCCGAGCGCGGCGACCATGTCGCGGTCCTGCGTCGCCGCGCGCACCAGGACGCCCCAACGCGTGCGCTGGAACAGCAGCCAGAGAATGCCGAGCACGACGGGCCCGAGCACGATCAGGAACAGATCGTAGCTCGGGATGTTCTGGCCAAAGAAATCGACCGCGCCCTTGAAGCCCGGCGCGCGGCGGCCGACGAGATCGTCAGGCCCCCAGATCAGCACGACGAGATCCTCGACCATCAGCGTGAGGCCGAAGGTGCCGAGCAGCTGGAATAGCTCGGGGGCGTGATAGATGCGACGGAGCAGCACCATCTCGACGAGGACGCCGATCAGCGCGACCGCCAACGCCGCCGCGACCACCCCGCCCCAGAAGCCGAACGCTCCGGAGAAGCGCTCGGTCAGCGTGAAGGCGATATAGGCGCCGATCATGTAGAAAGCGCCATGCGCGAAATTCACGATCCGCGTCACGCCAAAGATGATCGACAGGCCCGAGGCCACCAGGAACAGCGACGCTGCGCTGGCGAGTCCGGTCAGAAACTGTACGACGTAAAAGGCCATCGGCGGTCCGGGTTGGATTTAGTGCGATCCCGCGACGAGCGCGGGCCTTGTAGGGTGGGTTAGCCCCTGCAGATGCGCAGAGCGCATCTGCTCGGCGTAACCCACCACCTTTTGTCGTGTTGCACCGAAGATGGTGGGTTACGCCTCCGGCTAACCCACCCTACGGCAGCGGAGTTCGGAACGGCCTCTCAATCCTTCGGGCGCAGCTTCTCGATTTCGGCATCACCAGGCAGATAGTCCGCGCCCTTCTTGTAAGCAGCGTCCACCATCACGCCCTTGCCGTCCTTCTGCGCGGTCTTGCCGACGAAGGCCCCTAACGTCGACTGGTGGTCGATCTTGCGGAAGGTGATCTCGCCGAACGGCGACGGCATCGAGATGCCTTCGGCGGCCGCGATCATCTTGTCGGTATCGGTCGAGCCGGCCTTGGCCAGGATCGCCGCCGCCGCCTTGATGGTCTGGTAGCCGACGATCGAACCGAGGCGCGGATAATCGTTGTACTTGGCCTGATAGGCCTTCAGGAACGCATCATGCTCGGGCGTCTTGATCGAGTACCAGGGATAGCCGGTGACGATCCAGCCTTCGGGCGTCTCGTCCTTGAGCGGATCGAGATATTCGGGCTCGCCGGTCAGGAACGACACGACCTCGCGCCCCTTGAACAGGCCGCGGGTGTTGCCTTCACGCACGAGCTTGACGAGGTCAGGGCCGAAGGTGACGTTGAGGATGGCTTCCGGATTGGCCTGCGCCACCGCCTGCACAACCGGGCCCGCATCGATCTTGCCCTGCGGCGGCCACTGCTCGTCGACCCATTGGATGTCAGGACGCTTCTCCGACATCAGCTTCTTGAACACTGATACCGCCGACTGGCCGTATTCATAGTTCGGCGCAATCGTCGCCCAGCGTTTTGCCGGCAATTTGCTGGCGGCCTCCACCAGCATGGCGGCCTGCATGTAGTTGGAGGGACGCAGGCGGAAAGTGTACTTGTTGCCCTTCGCCCAGGTCACGGCGTCCGTCAGCGGCTCGGCCGCGAGGAAGAACACCTTCTTCTGGTTGGCGAAGTCGGAGACCGCAAGGCCGATATTCGACAGGAACGTGCCCGTCAGCATCGCAACGCCCTCGCTGGAGACGAGCTCGTTGGCCGCGGTCTGCGCATCGGCCGGCTTGCCGCCGTCGTCCTTGGAGACGACGACGAGCTTCTTGCCGTTGATGCCGCCAGAGGCGTTGATCTCTTCGACCGCGAGCTGCCAGCCCTTGCGGTAGGGTTCGGTGAATGCAGGCAGCAGCGAGTAGCTGTTGATCTCGCCGATCTTGATGTCCTCCGCCAGGGCCGAATGGCCCATGCCGGCAGCCAGAAGCGCAAAGGCCGCGCCGACGACGTAATTTCTTGCTCGCATCCCAACCTCCAGTTTTTAACTCGCCAGAATCTTCTGTTTCAGACCATCTTCTATTTCAAACCGTCTTCACCCTTGATCTCGGCGACCGTCAGCCCGCCCACGCGCGGCAATGGACGGCCGCTGTCGGTGACGGCGACGGCCACCATGATCTCGTTGGCGCGCGGCGCGTCGTTGATCTGCACTTCCATGCCGTCGAAATGGCTGCGCACGAAGGCGGCGTCCTTGTGCCCGAGCGGAATGTCGAGCGTGGTGCCGGGGCCGCTGCGCTTCTTGGACGATGGAATCAGCGCCGCACCCTTGCCCAGAACTTTCCGCACCGGCGCGCCCATCTTGGGATGCAGGATCGCGGCGGCATGTTCGAGCTCGCCGTTCTCGCCGACCGCGGCGGCCTTGCCGTAGCTGTGCGCCTTGGCGCCATCGATGCCGAGCGCCGCCACCGCGCGCTTCGCCAGCAAATCACCAAGCTCCTCGCCGATCGCGATCAGCGGCGAGAGATCTTCGACATATCGTCCGGCAAAGGGATTCTCGATCACGGCGATCGCCGCCGCGCGCCTGGTCGGCGGCGAAACCTGACGGCCCATCTCCATCTGCGTCTCTTCGACGACGGTGACGATCTTGCGGATGATCGCGCTCATGCTTCACGTCCCTGTTCAGGCATCGACCGCGTTCTCCAGCACCAGCGGGCGCGATCGTTGCTCTTCTATGGTCCTGGTTCCGATGACAAGCATATCACCACAAAGCCTGAGCACGGCACCCTCGATCAATCCGCGATCGAACAATTGCCGTGCACATTCCGCGCCAGATTCGAGCGCGGCACCGATCTCTGCTTGCGACAATTCCCCGACGTCGCGGGTGACGAGACGCGCGCCGAGATCGCTGTCGGGCTGAAGCTCGTTGGCGGGTTGCCTGACGATGGCGGGATGGCCGGGCAGATCGACGGCATTGGCGATCACGGTCGCTGCCGCGTCGGCCTGCGAGGCGGTCGCCGCCAGCACCGTCACCGCATCGGCAATGCCGAGCGAAAAGCTGCGGCCATGGCGGCCGCTGGTGGCGATGCCGCGCACCGGATCGTCCGCATCGATCCTTATGGCGCGCATTACGCCATCGCGGTCGGGCCGATCCATCAGGCCGACCGAAAAATGCTCGCCCCGCGCGAGATGCAGGGCGATGTCGCCGCCATTGTTGACATAGACACGGTCGAGCGAGGCGGCGCCCAGCATCGCGCCGAGAATCTCCTCGGCCACGCTGCCGGCCACTGCCGCCATGGGCGTGATGAAACGATCGGCGGCGTAGGGCGCGACAGCTGCATGCATCCGGCGCGCGACGACGCCCTGCAGCGAAGTTCGCGCCTCGGCGGCCTTGCGCAGCTCCGGCAGCTCCGTACAGAGCTCATCGAGCAGCCCGGTGAACCGCCGCGATGCAGCCTCATAGGCCGCGCGCACCTGATGCGCCGGGCCCCTCGCCTCGACGATCAGGTCAATCGGTCCATCCTGCAAATGCAGCCGCCGGCCATCAGACAGCAATGCGATTTGCGGGAGACGTGTCATGCCCGTCGTCCCGGGATCGGATGCTGCCAGGGCAGCTGACGGACATCGTCGCCGCCTTTCACCTCGGACAGCGGCTTGACATAATCCATGTGCCCGCCGAGCGCGGCATAGTCGGACAGTTTCATCGTGAATTCGATCGGCGCGACCAGCGCCGGCGTCGGCACATAACCGAACGCGCCCGCGGGCATCTGCGTCACGTCGACCATGTAGGTGATGCCGCCGCCCGGCCAGACGTAAACCGCCGCGCCACCGCTGGTGACGCGCGTCAACGCGTCCTTCACCGAGCGCGTCAGCCGCACCGGATTGTCGGTGACGCCGGCGCGCAGCGAACCGCCCGCACCGGCCATGAACAGCACCGTGCACAGCGCCGGCTCACAATTTTCCTGGATGCGCTCGACCGTGAATTTCAAATCGGCCGGCATCTCGGTCTCGACCGGCTTCAAGGCCTCGTCGAGCACGTAGTAGGACGAATGCTCGCCTGTCGTGGACACCATCAGCATCGACAGGCCAGGCTTGGCCTCCTTGGGATCGAACGGCCCGAGGATCGCAAGCGGATCGGAGATATTGGTTCCACCCCACCCGGTGCCGGGATCGGCGACCTGGAAATAGCGGCCGGGCGTCGAGCGCCGGCCCTTCATCTTGATGCCGGTGTCGGCGATGTCGAGCAGCTTTCCCGCCTGATGCTCGGACAGCACGCCGGTGATGTGGTCGTCCACCACGACGACCTCATCCACCTTGCCGTGCCATTGCTTGGCGAACATGCCGATCGTCGCCGAGCCGCAGCCGACGCGCATGCGCTCTTCCCTGACGCCGTTGACGATCGGGGGCTGGCCGGCCTGCACCACAACGCTGGCGCCGCCGTCGATGGTCAGTTCCACCGCCTTGCAATTGGCAAGGTCCATCAGCGTGTCGCAGGTGACGCGACCCTCTTTCTTGGAGCCGCCAGTCAGATGATGTACCCCGCCGAGCGACAGCATCTGCGAGCCGTATTCGCTGGTGGTGACGTGGCCGACCGCCTCGCCCTGTGCCCGCACGGTCGCGGTCTCAGGGCCGAGATAGCGGTCGGTGTCGATCTTCACCTTGACGCCGCAATAGGAGAAGATGCCCTCGGTGACGACGGTCACCATGTCGACGCCGTCGACCTCGGAGGAGACGATGAAAGGCGCCGGCTTGTAGTCGGGATAGGTCGTCCCCGCGCCGATCGCGGTCACGAAGGTCGAGGGTTCGTGAACGAGCTTGCCGTCCCAGTCTTCGCTGCGGCTGAACGGCACCAGCTTGCCGCCCTGCGACACGGTGCGTTCCAGAATGACGTGCGGATCGACGCGGACGAGCTTGCCGTCGTGATTGGCATAGCGGTCGCAAGCGCCCGCCGCGCCCGGCTTGATGTAGCACATCACCGGACAGGCATCGCAGCGGATCTTGTCGGTGGCTGCGCTCGTCGTTTCCATCACCATGTCAAAGCCAGCGAAGCGTGCGGTTATCATTCGTATACGAACGATGTTGCGCGCGGTCCCGATAGCTGTCAAGCGGCGCCGCACGCGAAAAGCCGCGCCTGCCGAATAAAACCTCATTTGCCTCCCGGCCTTGTCCACAAAGCGGGCAGCCACGCTGCACTGCGGCATGACGGCTTGCACGTTTGTGTACAAACGGTATCGTCGCGACTTAGATTTTGAGCGAACTGGAAATTTCGCGACCGCAGGGTTTGGGAACGAGGATGACGCAGCCACCGATCCGCCTCACCGTGAACGGCAGGATCCACGACGTCACGGCGGAGCGCCAGACGCCGCTGCTCCACGTGCTGCGCAACGATCTCGGACTCAACGGGCCGAAATATGGTTGCGGCCTGGGTGAATGCGGCACCTGCACTGTCCTGATCGACGGCGCGGCCGCCCGCTCCTGCGTGATTCCGGTCGGCGGTTGCGCCGGGCGCGACATCGTGACGCTCGAAGGCCTCGGTACAAGCGACAAGCCTGACGTGGTGCAGCAGGCCTTCATCGACGAGCAAGCCGCGCAATGCGGCTACTGCCTCAACGGCATGATCATGACCACCAAGGCGCTGCTCGCGATCAACCCGCAGCCGACCGAGCAGGAAGCGCTCGCGGCGTTGCGCTACAATCTCTGCCGCTGCGGCACGCATGTCGAAATCCTGCGCGCCGTGATGCGCGCCTCGAGCCAGCTCGCCGGGGCCGTTGATTGATGGCCTCTCTCGTTTCGGATGCAGCTGCGCGAGGCTCGCTCATCGTCGTCCGCACGGTGGACGAGGTCACATCGGAAACCTTCATCCGCATCACAGCGGACGGTTCGGTCACGGCCTATAACGGCCATGTCGATCTCGGCACCGGCATCCGGACCGCGCTCGGCCAGATCGTCGCCGAAGAGCTGGACGTCTCCTTTGCGCGAGTCATCGTTGTGCTCGGCGACACGGCGGTCGTGCCGAACCAGGGCGCCACGATCGCCAGCGAAACCATCCAGATCACGGCCGTTCCGCTCCGCAGGGCTGCAGCGCAAGCGCGACAGTTCTTGATCGCGCGCGCGGCCGAGCGGCTGGAACTGCCGGAGACTGAGCTCGAGATCGAAGACGGCCTGGTGCGCGGTCATAATCATAGCGTCAGCTATGGCGAGCTGATTGGTGGCGAAACCATTCGTCTCGAACTGGCCGACGATGTTGCCGTCAAGGCCGCCAGCGACTACGCCATCGTCGGCCAGTCGATGCCGCGCGTCGATCTTCCCGCCAAGGCCACAGGCGAATTGACCTTCGTGCACGACATCCGCCGGCCCGGCATGCTGCATGGCCGCGTGGTGCGCCCACCCTACTCCGGCGTCGATGCGGGCCCGTTCGTCGGCACCAGCCTGATCGCCGTCGATGAAGCTTCCGTGCGCGGCATTCCCGGCATCGTAGCCGTCGTCCGCATCGGCGATTTCGTCGGTGTCGTCGCCGAGCGCGAGGAGAATGCGATTCGCGCCGCCGAGCAGCTCAAGGTGAGCTGGAAGCCGACGCCTGATTTGACCGATCTCGCTGAAGTCGAGACCGCGCTCCGCGCCCAGCCGTCGACCCCCCGCACGCTGATCGACAAGGGCGACGTCGATGCGGCGATCTCGGGCGCGGCCAAGCCGATGCGGCGTACTTATGTGTGGCCGTACCAGATGCACGCCTCCATCGGCCCGTCCTGCGCGGTCGCGGATTTCCAGGACGGCAATATCCGGGTCTGGTCCGGCACGCAAAATCCGCATGTGCTGCGCAGCGATCTTGCGCTCCTGATCGAGCGTCCCGAAAGCGAGGTCGAGGTCATCCGCCTGGAGGCCGCCGGCTGCTATGGCCGCAACTGCGCCGATGACGTCACCGCGGATGCGCTGCTGCTGTCGCGCGCGGTCGGTCGGCCCGTGCGCGTGCAGCTGACGCGCGAGCAGGAGCACGCCTGGGAGCCCAAGGGCACCGCGCAGCTGATCGACGTCAATGGCGGGCTCGATGCTGATGGCGGCATCACTGCTTACGACCTCGCCACGCGCTATCCCTCGAACGCGGCGCCGACGCTGGCGCTGCTGCTCACGGGGCGCATCTCGCCCGAGCCCGCGGTCCTGCAAATGGGTGACCGCACCGCGATCCCGCCTTACGACTACGACCACATGCGCGTCGTCGCCCATGACATGGCGCCGATCGTGCGCGCGTCCTGGTTTCGCGGCGTCTCGGCGCTGCCGAACACCTTTGCGCATGAATCCTACATCGACGAGGCCGCGACCGAAGCCGGCGTCGACCCGATCGAATATCGCCTGCGTTATCTGAAGGACCAGCGCGCCGTCGATCTCGTCAACGCGGTGGCCGAACGCGCCGGCTGGACGCCACGTCCCGTTCGCGAGGAGAAGGACGGCGAAATCGTGCACGGGCGCGGCTTTGCCTACGCGCTCTACGTCCACAGCAAATTCCCCGGCTATGGCGCCGCGTGGTCGGCCTGGGTTGCGGACGTTGCCGTGAACAAGACCACCGGCGAGGTCAGCGTCACCCGCGTCGTCGCGGGGCAGGATTCGGGCCTGATGATCAATCCGGACGGCGTGCGCCACCAGATCCATGGCAACGTCATCCAGTCCACCAGTCGCGCGCTGATGGAAGAAGTTTCGTTCGAGCGGGGCGCGGTGGCGGCGCGCGAATGGGGCGCCTATCCGATCATCCCCTTCCCCGACGTGCCGAAGATCGACGTCCTGATGCTGCCGCGTCAGGACCAGCCGCCGCTCGGCGTCGGCGAGTCCGCGTCAGTCCCGAGTGCAGCCGCGATCGCAAATGCGATCTTCGATGCCACCGGCGTGCGCTTTCGCGAGCCTCCATTCACGCCCGAACGCATCCTGAAGGGCCTGAACGGTGAAACGTCGCCGGTGCCGCAAGCCCTGCCCGCACCCGCAGCGCCGAAATCGTCCCGCATCTGGGAGAATCCCTTCGCAAGACGCGCCGGCGTCTTCGCGACGATCGCGGCCGTCTGCACCGCCGCGATCGGCATCGGCGCCGCGCTGCTGACCGGGCGCGCCATCGCGCCGATCGCGCGTCCCGACGCATCGGTCTATTCCGCGGCAACGATCGCACGCGGCGCACAGCTTGCCGCGCTTGGCAATTGCGCGGAATGCCATACGAGCTTCGGCGGCGTGCTCAACGCCGGAGGCCGCGCGCTGCAGACGCCGTTCGGCACGATCCATTCGACCAACATCACGCCCGACGTCGAGACCGGCATCGGCGCCTGGTCCTATCCCGCCTTCGAGCGCGCGATGCGCGAGGGGCTGCATCGCGACGGCCGGCAGCTCTATCCCGCCTTTCCCTACACGCATTTTTCGAGAACCCGCGACGCCGACATGCAGGCGCTCTACGCCTACCTGATGGCGCAGCCCGCGGTGCGCGCGACAGCGCCCGCGAACGCGCTCGCCTTTCCATTCAACGTTCGACCGCTGCTCGCGGGCTGGAATGCGCTGTTCCATGGGGCGCGCGAGTTCAAGCCCGATCCCGCCAGGTCCGAGCAATGGAATCGCGGAGCCTATCTGGTCGAGAGCCTCGGTCATTGCAGCGCCTGCCATTCGCCGCGCAATGCTGTTGGCGCCGAGCAACACCAGGCCTATCTCGCCGGCGGCTTTGCGGAAGGTTGGGAGGCGCCGCCATTGACCTCGCTCTCGCACGCGCCGATCCCGTGGAGCGAGGACGAGCTGTTCACCTATTTGCGGACCGGCCATTCGCGCTATCACGGCGTCGCGGCCGGGCCGATGGCACCGATCGTGAGGGACCTCAAAGCCCTGCCCGATCAGGACATCCGCGCGATGGCGGTCTATCTCGGCTCGTTCAACGATACCCTCGCCGATGCGCCCGCACTCGCGACGAAGCTCGAGAGCGCAACCCAGGTCACCGTGACATCATCGAGCGGCGCGCGGCTCTATCAAGGCGCCTGCGCCGTCTGTCACGAGGTCGGTGGCCTGCCGCTGTTCGGCAGCCGGCCTTCGCTGGCGCTCAACAGCAATCTGCACAGCGCGACGGCGGACAATCTGGTGCAGGTGATCCTGCACGGCATCAGCGAACCCGTATCGAGCGATCTCGGCTACATGCCAGCGTTCAAGAACAGCATGAGCGATGCGCAGGTCGAGGAGCTCGTCACCTTCCTGCGCAGTCAGTTCGCGCCGGACAAGCCGGCCTGGACCGGCTTGCGCGAGACGATCGCGCGCGTGAGATCGTCGACGATGCACTAAATCAAGCGTGCGTCTTCATCTCCACCGGAGGCGTGCCATGGGTGTGGAACGACTCGATTGTCTTCAGCCCCCAGGCCTGGCCCTTCTTGCGCTCCTCTTCCGTCCACACGATCGGCTTCCAGTCCGGCGCGAGGATCAGGCGCGCGCCGGCATTGGCGACTTCGACGCGGTTGCCGCCGGGCTCGTAGACATAGAGGAAGAAGGTCTGCTGTATCGCGTGCTTGTGCGGTCCGGTCTCGATATGCACGCCGTTTTCCAGGAAGATATCAGCCGCGCGAAGAATCTCCTCGCGGCTGTCGAGCGCGTAGGTGACATGGTGGAAGCGGCCGGGCGTGCCGGAATGGTCGAGCGAATAGGCGAAATCGTAGCTCTTGTTCGACATGGTCAGCCACATCGCAGCCTCGCGGCCGTCATTGAGCACGATCTGCTCGGTCAGCCGGCAGCCGAGATAGGTCTCGAAGAATTCGCGGTTGGCCTTGATGTCGACGGCGAGGCAGTTGAGATGGTCGAGCCGGCGGACATTGACGCCGCGCGCGGGAAAGCGCTGCGCCTGGTTCTTCAGCGCCGGCTTCAGCTCCGGCGGCGCCTGATACCATTCGGTCTCGTAATAGAGTTCGACGATGTGTCCGTCGGGGTCGCGGCAACGGAACGTCGGTCCCTGCCCCATGTCGCCGTCGATCCAGCCGATGTCGAAGCCGGAGCCTTTCAGCGCAGCGACGCGGCGTTCAAGCGCCTGCTGGCTGCGCGCGCGCAGAGCCATATGCTCCATGCCTGACGTCTTCGAGGCCGTCAGCTTGAGCGAATAGCGCTCGTAATCGTCCCAGCCGCGCAGGTACACCGACTCGCCCTTCCGCCCGCTGATGGTCATGCCCATGACGTCGACGAAAAACTTCAGGCTCTCGTCGGGTTTCGGCGTCAGCAGCTCCATGTGGCCGAGATGAGCGAGATCGAGGATCGGTTCGGGCTGCATGGGTGTTCTCCAAAGCCTCGGTGGGCGCGGCTCATTTGTACTAATGTACAAATGATTAGCTCCCGTCAACAAACCGGTGCGTGCCGGCCGACGAGCAGCCCCGCCTCGCCACTGCGAATGGTCATCCTCCCCAACGGCGGACGGACTGCCCGAATGGTAAAACTTTCCTTAAGTCGAATGAGGCTCAAGGGCCTGGAAGGCCGCCATTTTCGGGCGGTTTTCGGCAGCAAGCATGCACTCGGAACAACTCTCGCCATCGAATTGTAGCGGATTTAACAAAGCCCCCGCGGCAGCCGTTTAACCGTTTGTGCAGCGACACCCCGCATAGTCGCAGAAACAGTCTGACTTTTCAGGTTCATCCATCGTGACATCCTTTGGACGCGTGATTTCGGTACGTGGATCGCTCGCCCGGGTCGGGCTTCTGGCGCAGAGCCAGATGTCGATCTCGGAGGTACGGGCCACCGTCGGCCGCTTCGTCAGCATCCGCTGCGCCAGCTCGGTCATCGTCGCCATGATCACCGAAGTGTCCTGCGAGAATCTCGCGAGCACCGGCGAATACGTCGCGATCGCCTCGGTCGACCTGCTCGGCGAAATCCTCAACGCCGCCGACAAGGCCAAATTCCAGCGCGGCGTCACCAATTATCCGACCATCGGCGATGCCGTCGACCTGATCACCAGCCAGGAGCTGCGCACGATCTACGCGCCGACCGGGTCGGACCAGATCAATGTCGGCTTCCTCCAGCAGGACCGCTCGGTCATCGCCTATGTCGACATCGAGGAAATGCTGTCCAAGCATTTTGCGGTGCTGGGATCGACCGGCGTCGGTAAATCGACCGGCGTGTCGCTGCTGCTCAACGAGATCCTGAAGGCGCGGCCGAACCTGCGCATCTTCCTGCTCGACGTGCACAACGAATATGGCCGCTGCTTCGGCGACCGCGCGCTGGTGCTCAACCCGCGAAACCTGAAGCTGCCGTTCTGGCTGTTCAATTTCGAGGAAATCGTCGACGTGCTGTTCGGCGGCCGCGCCGGCGTGCCGGAGGAGCTCGACGTCCTCGCCGAGGTGATCCCGATCGCCAAGGGCATCTACACGCAATACCAAAACACCGACCGGCTCGGCCTCAAGCGCGTCGATCCCAAGCAGATCGGCTTCACCGTCGACACGCCGGTGCCGTACCGCCTGGTCGATCTGGTTTCGCTGATCGACGAGCGCATGGGCAAGCTGGAAAATCGCTCCTCGCGCATCATCTATCATAAGCTGATCTCGCGCATCGAAGCCGTGAAGAACGATCCGCGCTACGCCTTCATGTTCGACAACGCCAATGTCGGCGGCGACACCATGGCCGAAGTGATCAGCCATCTGTTCCGCCTGCCCGCCAATGGCAAGCCGATGACGGTGATGCAGCTCGCCGGCTTCCCGGCCGAAGTCATCGATTCCGTCGTGTCGGTGCTGTGCCGCATGGCGTTCGACTTCGGCCTTTGGAGCGACGGCGTCTCGCCGATGCTGTTCGTCTGCGAGGAAGCACACCGCTACGCCTCCGCCGACCGCAATATCGGCTTCGGGCCGACCCGCAAGGCAGTCTCGCGCATCGCCAAGGAAGGCCGCAAATACGGCGTCTATCTCGGCCTGATCACGCAGCGCCCTGCAGAGCTCGACGCCACCATCATCTCCCAGTGCAACACGCTGTTCACGATGCGTCTTGCCAACGACCGCGACCAGGCACTGCTGCGCGCCGCCGTGTCGGACGCGGCCGCGAACCTGTTGTCCTTCGTGCCCTCGCTCGGCACCCGCGAGGTGCTGGCGTTCGGCGAAGGCGTCGCCCTGCCGACGCGCTTGCGCTTCAAGGAAGTGCCGCCGCATCAATTGCCGCGCGGCGAGGCCACCATTTCGAGCGTGCCGTCGATCTCTGCCGGTCACGACATGCATTTCGTCGGCGCCGTGCTCGAGCGCTGGCGCGGTGCGACCTCGCAGCGCGACGTGCCGAACGACCCGGTGTTCGCCGCGCCGCCCGCCAGGACGCTCGCGCCGGCCGAAACGCCGATGCTGCAGCCCTCGCTGGGCCTCGACCCCGACCGCTTCTCGCTGCTGAAGAAGCCGCTGCGGTAAGGCCTCGCTCAATCCACATCGTCATTGCGAGCCATCGGGCCGCGCTTCGCGCGGACCCGGTGGCTCGCAATGACGGTGCAAGAGGCGCCAGCGCCGCTTCTTCGATCGGCATGCTGCTGGCACATTGAGGCCCCGGTCCGCATCGACTATGGTTTCCCGCCCCCAAGCCGGAAATCCATGCCAATGACAAAACCCGCAACGCAACGCTTCCTAGCCCCCGCTCTCGACAGCCTGCCGGACGACATCCGCACCCGCCTCCTCGCCGTGCAGGAAAAGAGTGGTTTCGTGCCCAACGTCTTCCTGACGCTGGCCTACCGTCCCGACGAGTTCCGCGCATTCTTCGCCTATCACGACGCGCTGATGGAAAAGGATGGCGGGCTCACCAAGGCCGAGCGCGAGATGATCGTGGTGGCGACCTCGGCCGCCAACCAGTGCCAATATTGCGTGATCGCCCATGGTGCGATCCTGCGCATCCGCGCCAAGAACCCGCTGATTGCCGACCAGATCGCGATCAACTACCGCAAGGCCGATATCACGCCGCGCGAGAAAGCCATGCTCGATTTCGCGATGAAGATCTCCGCCGACGCACAGCGGATCGCCGAGGAGGATTTCGCAAGCCTTGCCCCACACGGCTTCAGTGACGACGACATCTGGGACATCGCGGCGATCTCGGCCTTCTTCGCGCTGTCAAACCGTCTGGCAAATTTCACCGGCATGCGGCCGAACGACGAATTCTACCTGATGGGACGCCTGCCCAAAACCGAAAAGAAATGACCGAAAAGCAATGACCGAGCTCGACTGGAGCGAAATCCTGCTGCGCCTGGGCGTCGCCACACTTGCCGGCAGCGCGATCGGGCTCAACCGCGATTTGCAGGGCAAGCCGCTCGGGCTGAAGACGCTCGGCATCGTCGGCCTCTCCACCGCGACGGTGGTGCTGCTCGCGCTGCAGCTCTCCGAGCCCGGCAAGGTCGTCGATGCCACCAGCCGGGTCATCCAGGGCGTCCTCACCGGCATCGGCTTTCTCGGCGCCGGCGTCATCGTCCATGAAAGCGAGCGGCTTCGCGTTCGCGGGCTGACCAGCGCCGCCTGCACCTTCCTGGCCGCCTGCCTCGGCGTGGTCTGCGGCGCCGGACAGTGGAAGACCGTCGCGATCGCGCTGGCGCTGACCTTCGTGTTGCTCACGATCGGCCGCCGGATCGAGCGCCACCTGCACCGCATGCTCGGCGGCAAGGACGAGCCGCACGAGGACAACAGGCAGGCGTAGCAGCCCTTGCTCAAATCTTCCGCTCGCATATTGCTCCGACGCGCTGATAATTGCCGCGAAAGACTTCGCGGATGCCGCCACCGGCGACCGTTCGAACCTGAGAGACATGATGGATACCAGCGCTCACGACCCCGGCGACGTCACGTTCGACTTCCGCGAACTGTCCGCGCGCGACAAATACAAGCTCTTGATCGGCACCGTCGTGCCGCGGCCGATCGCGCTGGTGACGACGGTCGACCCCGACGGGAAGATCAACGCCGCGCCGTTCAGCTTCTTCAACTGCCTGTCGGCCGATCCGCCGATTCTTGCGCTCGGAGTCGAGAACCATCCGGACATGCGGTTCAAGGACACCGGTCTCAACATCCGCCTGACCGAGGTCTTCACCGTCAACATCGTCTCGCACGCCATTGCCGAAGCGATGCATGTCTGCGCCGTGCCGTTCGCGCCGGAGCAGGATGAACTTCAGGCCGCGGGCCTGACTGCGATGCCGGGCAAGACCGTGGCGTCACCCTGGATCAAGGAGGCGCCGGCCGCCTTCGAATGCCGCCGACATGTCACGCTCGAACTCGGCAAGTCGCGTCAGATCATCCTGGGCGAGATTCTATTCGCGCATTACCACGCGGAGGTCGTGGATGCCGAGCGCCTCCACATCGATCCGGCGAAACTCGATGCCATCGCCAGGCTCGGTGGCAGCACCTGCTCCACCATTCGCGACCGTTTCGACATGGAAACGCCGACGCTCGACGACTATTGGAGCCAGCGGCGGTCGTAGGCGATCGTCGATCACGGGGTCCTTGTTGCGCGAGCTCTAAGCTACCCGCGAGTTCCTGCAGCCTCGAGAAAGAGCGGCCCTCGCTCAAGGGGTTCGAGCGAAGGCCAAAGTAAAGGAGAGGAACGGGTCGCCAATCGTGGTGCGATTCCGTTGTTCCTAGGTCGGAGGCCGAAGTCCCGGCGACGAGACCCAATCGTCCAGATGCGCCGTGGTGTCCGCGTTGCGCGCCTGCTTGAGAAGCTGGTCCCGCTCGACGCCCGCTGGCAGCGCCTCGGCGCGCTCACGCATCGCGAGGGCAAGCCTCGCCAAGGTCTCTCGGAGTGTCTCGGCTTGTTGGACGCGACGCCAGTGCTTCATGTCGCACCCCCGTCCAATCAGGGATCCCGGGGTCCGATCAAGGATCCCTGGTTAACGCTACGACCGAACAACGCGGCGTTCTTCAACATAGGTTATGGCTGCACTGCGATTTAGACGGCCGCGACCGTCAGCCGAGGCTTGCGCGGATCGATATCTGCAAGACGCGCGCACCGTCCTCGGTCTGCACCTCCAGACGCCAATCATCGTCGGGCTGCAGATCACCATCGAGGTCGCGCAAGCAGTCGCCGGCGTACCGTGTCGCGACTTCCCAGGCCGCGCGTCGATCCGGAAGTTCCTGGCCAAGCTCGTCGCGGTCGTTCAACCGATCGCCGCTACAGATGTTGAAGTAGAATTTGGGCATCGCCAAACCCCGTCCCGGGATTCCTGACGGGTAAAGTAACCCATGTTAATTTCGTTCCTATTTCGCCCTGCTGGTTTTGCGCCGAAGGGGCGAAGCCAGTCGCACCTGACCGACGCCGGCGGGACGACATTCCTGTTTTTCATCGGCATTAGCTAGGTCAACGACTGGCGCCGTCCGCATCGTCATCCTCACTTTCGGAGATTTGGGGGTGCGTGATGTCATTGTTTCAACGGCTCTGCTTCGTAGCGCCGCAACTGGAATGATCGTCCTCGTCGCCGCCAGCGTCACGCCGCTGTTGTCCTGACCGGTTTGCTGGGCCGCGGATCAATGGTCACGACGAGCTGGGTTGCCGGCGCATGCGCAAGCTCCAACCATCTGATCGCTTCATCGATCCAATGGTCGTGGTTGAGAGGATCGGCCGCCGCCTGTTCGCGGCAGGCGGCCGCTTGGATCAGACAGGCCTCCCTGCGATCCACGGGATTCACTTCGGCATGGGCTGGCCCGATGTGGCCAACCATCCGTTGATGCTTCGTGCAATCTCCGCCTGACGCGCTTTCTGCAACATGATGTTGCGAGCTTCACCGAGCGGAAGCCTTCCCGCCGCCTTGCGCGCCGCTACCGCCGCCTGCTCCAATCGATCGTCGAAGGGTACGGTCTGCTTACGACGGTTGCGCTTCTGTGTCATGGAAACCTCCGGTCCGGTTTCCACGCTGCGCCTCGACGGCGCCGATGTCGCTAACCTGGGTTACAGCGCATCGACCTATAAATTTGCACTTCGGAGGAACAATCATGCCCTCTTCGCGTCTCGCGCGAAGACACCGAGCGCGGCATCCGGACCTCAAAGGGTTGGCGATTGATGCAGGTAACGGGGTTCGAAATCCGCTAGTTCCTGAAACTTCCGCTCGTCGAGCACGGTGACGCGGCCGCGATTGAGCTCGACGATCCCCTCCTGGCGCAGCTGTCTGATCACCCGGTTGGCGTGCACTGCGGTGATGCCCAGCGCCTCGCCGATCTGCTCCTGCGTCAGAGGCATTTCAAAGCTGTCGCTGTCCAGCCGCCCGATCATCCTGAGGCGCTCGCGCAGCTCGATCATGACATGGGCGAGCCGTGCCGGTGCGGGACGTTGGCCGACATTGACGATCCATTCGCGAAACATGGCGGAGTCGATCAGCGTGTCGCGCCAGAACATCTCGGCCACGCGCGGGCTGCGCCGATGCAATTTTTGCAGCGCCTCATGACTGATGAAACCGAGCGTCGCCGGCGTCAGCGTCGATAGATCATGGTCCATCACGTGCAGAAACAGGCTCATGAGATCAGGGATCTCGCCGGGGATATGCAGCGAAAGGATCTGCCGCTTGCCATTCGCGAGGGTCTTGGAGCGCGCGCAAAATCCGTCCACGATCAGGCAGCAGTCGGTCGCACGCTCGCCATCGCGCACCACCGCCGTCTCGGCCGGAAACTGCCGCACCGAGATCGGAAGGGCTTCGACCTCCCTGATATCCTCCTCCGCAATTGCGGAAGAAACGCGCAGTCGCTCGATGAGCGCCGCGCGGATCGCGTCGCTGGGCACTTTCTCCGGCTCCCGTCGTGGAGAAGGAACTCAAGGCGCCGCAGCGCCCGCCGGGACAAAACCCGCGATCGCCTCGCACGGTTCCAACAAAAGTTAAGGACGCGGCTTGGTGGCGCGTGGTTGGCTTGGCGCTCGAAAGGGCAATTCATCATGAAGAAGCGCAATCGTACGCGACCGGCCCAGTCCCTTCAGGAACGCCTGACCAGGTTCACGCAGAACGCCCGCGCCGCGGCCAACAATCTTCCGGTCGGCGCCGAGCGTCACGCACTGCTGCAAAAGGCACGCGACGGCGAGGCCGCCGCGGCGATGGAGCGTTTGCTCTCCTCCCCCAACCCACAAGGTCCGAAATAGGCGGGCCGGGCGGCCGGATCGCTAGTGCTTTACCATCAGCGGGAGCGCAGGTGCGAAGCGCTCCTCGAACGTCAAAGTCCTGGCCTGGTGGACCGCGGCGAACGACGCCGAGATTCCTGCTGAAGCAACCACGGCCAAGCCAATTGCGAAAACCAGACGGCGCATGTGAGCCTCCCTTGTGAGCTCGACTACCATGATTAAGTGGAGCGGCTCTGTTTCAGGACGGTTTCGTCAGCGCGGAAAATGATTGCGTTCAAGCGGCTGTGATCAGGTCGGCCTCGTCGGGCCGCATGCCATCACCAGCTCATGAGTATCGCCGTTGTCTTGCAGCGAGCGCGAGCAGTGACGGGAATTTCCCGCCCGCGAGCGCGATCGGATATCGCAAGGACACAGCGACAGGCACACCCTGCTTGCGTGCCGCGCCTTCGAGGAAACTCACATGAAGATCGTGATTCAAAAGCTCAATGGTCTGTGGCACCTCATCGTCGGGTCGTATCGAATCCGTACCCCCTTTCTGGAGACCCAGGACCGCGCGCTGGTCGTGACATACGCCAGGCGCGCCTACCCTGGCGCTAAGATCTTCCAGCGCGACTGATGGAAGCGTTGCGCGCCTCAATCGTCCGATGCCGGCCCGCACCAGCCGGGCAGGTAGATTGCATCCTTGCTCTTGGCCGCAGCCAGCGCCTTCTCGAGCGCCTTGTCGAAATTGGCGTCCACCGCCTTGCGCGACAACTTGCGGCGCAGGAAGTCGGCCCAGAGAAATTCGGAGAAGGGCGTGGTGTCCTTGGCGAAGCCGCCCATGCGGCGGAGTTCGCCGGCGAGGCTGCGGAACGGATCGTCCTTGAGATCGGCGACCGATTTCGGCAGATCGCGGAATGACCGGCGCTCGCCCTTGGAGTCGTAAGGGTAGACCCAGCGCTTGTTGTCCATCACGCCCCAGAACGCTTCTTTCTCGACCATGCGAAGGTCGCCGACGACAGTGACCAGCACCTGCTTGATGCCCTCGTCGTGGAGCGCGCGGCCGAGATGGTGATGGTCGATGACGTAGTAGCGTCCGTCAGGGCCGGCGACGACGGGGATCATGTGGGTGCCAAGCAGGTCGGACTGCTTGTTCTTGCCGTGCTCGCGCCAGCGCTTGCGCTTCTCCTTGACCTCGCGCATGCCGACCGTCATCTGCGTCGGCCGAAGCGACAGGATCGGTACCGGGTGCACTCTCGGCTCGCGCGCGTTGGTCGTCATGATCGAGGGCCTCTCATCTGGTTGCAAGCTGTCGTCCGGGTTCCCGATTATGCCATGGGCCTTGCGGCGGCAACATGCGTTCGGGAGACACCAAGCGCGATCCGGACCCGCAGTGTTGCAGCGCAACCCAGAGGTTCCTGATGCCGGGATGACAACCGGGGCCGGTGATGACGCTTCTGTCCAGGAAGATCATGCCAACGCGCAATGCACGTGCGCGTCGAGAAGATTTTCTGCACCCACGAAGTCGCCTGTGCTATCTAGAAATCGCTGCTTCGGAGTGATCCCCGCCCCATGAAATCCCAGCGGCCCATAACCTCGGACGACGAGCACCAGGTGCTCCAGTTCAGGCCGCGCACGACGCCCGCTCCGGTGATCCGTCGGGGCAGCGGCGTCGTCCAGAAGCTGCATGCAGAGGCGCCCGAGCCGCTCGACCTGTCGCGCTACCAGCAGCCCCGCGCCGAGCCCGACGATTACCGGCATCGCATGCTCGCCAACATCGCCGCGCTCGCCTTTACCATCGCCCTGACTGCGATCGGGATCTGGCTCGCGGTCAGCATCGCCGATCTGCGCCGCACACAGGATTGCGTGCTGATGGGCCGCCGGGACTGCGTCAGGATCACGACACCGCACATCTAGGCCCGGCCGGCGACGTCGTCGCGGCCGGGACAAGCCCGGCCATGACGGTGCGACCATAGAACGCCAGTACAGGGATGGGGCAGCGTCCCCAGCCCTGTCCGCCACCCCGTCCGGCTCCATTGAACTCGGGGCGGCGCTCCGATATACGGGCTCTCGACCCGTCCAGAGGGGGGTTTGAGGGCGTCATCAGGGGCGCGATGCCCACCCACCGTGCCGCTCTGGGAACCTGACAAATATCAGCAATATATCAAAGGCTTAGTGATGTCCTCCACATTCGATCAGGTCGCTACGATCATCGCTGAAACCTGCGACATCCCGCGCGACACGATCACGCCGGATAGCCATGCCATCGATGACCTCGGCATCGACAGCCTCGATTTCCTGGACATCGCGTTCGCGATCGACAAGCAGTTCGGCATCAAGCTGCCGCTGGAAAAGTGGACCCAGGAAGTCAACGACGGCAAGGCGACCACCGAGCAGTATTTCGTGCTGAAGAACCTGTGCGCGCGCATCGACGAGCTGGTTGCCGCCAAGGGCGCGAGCGCCTGATCGGGCGGTCATGCAACTCGAATACTTCCACATGATCGATCGCATCGTCGACCTCAAGGTCGACGAGAAGACGATCGTCGTCGAGGCCCAGGTCCCCCAGGAGAGCACCGTCTTCGAGGGGCACTTCCCGGGCTATCCCCTGATGCCCGGCGTGCTGCTGATCGAATCGATGGCACAGGCCTCGGGCTTTCTCCTGCTTGGTGTGCTCAAGTTCGAGCGCATGCCGATTCTTGCTGCCGTGAAGGAAGCCAAAGTCCGCGGCTCGGTGTTTCCGGGCGACCTCATGACGCTCGAGGCGAGCGTCGCCCATGAGGGCTCGGGCTACGCGATGACCGAGGCGAAGCTCCGGGTTGGCGGCAAGCTCCGCGCGAACTCGAGCCTCACTTTTACGCTGATCCCCTTCCCCAATCCGGATATGCGCGGATACATGGACGCGGTCGCAACCCGCGTCGGCTTTCCGCAACAGGCCGTTTCGCCATGACTGACACCGTTTCGAAGCCGGGCCAGACCGAAGTCTGGATCACCGGTATTGGTCTTGCCACCTCGCTTGGCGAAGGGCTCGACGCCAACTGGGCCGCGCTCCAGGAAAAGCGCATCAATGTCGACGAGACCGGCTTTGCGCCCTTCATCGTGCACCCGCTGCTGCCCGTCTCCTTCGACAGCCAGATCCCGAAGAAGGGTGACCAGCGGCAGATGGAAGCCTGGCAGCGCATCGGCGTCTATGCCGCGGGCCTCGCGCTCGACTCGGCCGGCATCAAGGGCAACAAGGATATCCTGTCGAAGATCGACATGGTGGTGGCTGCCGGCGGCGGCGAGCGCGACCTCAACGTCGACACCGGCGTACTGAACGCCGAAGCCAGGGGCGCCAATGCCCCCGGCTTCCTCAACGAGCGGCTGATGAGCGATCTCCGGCCGACGTTGTTTCTGGCCCAGCTCTCCAATCTGCTCGCCGGCAACATCGCCATCGTCAACGGTCTCGGCGGCACTTCCCGCACCTTCATGGGCGAAGAGGTTGCGGGCGCCGATGCGCTGCGCATCGCGCTGTCGCGCATCGCCTCGGGCGAGAGCGACATTGCGCTGGTCGGCGGCTCGCATAATGGCGAGCGCAAGGACCTGTTGGTCCTCTATGAATTCGGCGACTTCAACCTGAAGGACAAGTTCGCTCCGGTCTGGGCGCGCAAGGACCATCCCGGCTTCGCGCTCGGCTCGGCCGGCGCCTTCCTTGTGCTGGAATCGAAAGCGCACGCGGAAGCGCGCGGCGCCAAGCCTTACGCAAAACTGTCGAGCGTGGTGACCGATCTGGCCCGCCGCAAGCAGTCCGGCGACATGGAAGCGACGCTGGAGAAGCTCTGGGACAAGCTGCCGAAGCGCGCGGGCAAGGGCGCGATCATCTCGGGCGCATCAGGCGCAGAGCCGGCGACCTCGGAGGAGCGCGACTTCCTGAAGAAGCACACCGACTTCCCGGTACGCGCGACCGGTACGATGTTCGGGCACACCATGGAAACGCAGTTCCCGCTCGGGATTGCGCTCGCCGCGCTCTCGATCTCGCGTGGCGCGCTGTTCCCGCCGAACGATTCGACCGGGACCGAGATTGAAATGCAGGGGGCGCCCACCCAGATTGTCGTGGTGGGAGCCGGACACTGGCGCGGCGAAGGCATGGCGCTGGTCGAGGCGGTTGACTAGCTTCATCGGGGGACGATCGACATGACTGCACCACGCGACAAACTCGGGCGTCCCGTCGTCGTCGTCACCGGCATGGGCATCATGACCTCGCTCGGTGCCGGCAAGGCCGACAATTGGTCGAAGCTCGTTGCAGGCGAATCCGGCATCCGCACCATCACGCGCTTTCCCGTCGACGGCCTGAAGACCACGATGGCCGGCACGGTCGATTTCGTCAGCGTCGATCCGTTCTCCTCGACCGGCCTGTCCGAGCGGATGGCCGAGCTCGTCACGGAGGAAGCCCTCGAGCAGGCCGGCATCGGCGCCAAGGGCGATTTCCCGGGTCCGCTCTTCCTCGCGGTTGCGCCGGTCGAGGTGGAGTGGCCGCAGCGCCGCGAGCTCGGCCGCACCGTGGGCGCGCCCGACTTCACTTACGACGATCTCTTGCGCATCTCCGGCGGCGGCAAGTTCAGCGCCTATCATCATCGCTTCATGTTCGGCTCGGTCGCAGCCCACCTCGCCGAGACCTTCGGCACCAAGGGCTCGCCGATCTCGCTGTCGACGGCCTGCGCATCCGGCGCGACCTCGATCCAGCTCGGCGTCGAGGCGATCCGCCGCGGCGAGACCGATGCGGCGCTGTGCGTCGCCACCGACGGCACCGTGAATCCGGAAGCGCTGGTGCGCTTCTCGCTGCTGTCGGCGCTGTCGACCCAGAACGATCCGCCGCAGGCCGCCTCCCGCCCCTTCTCCAAGAACCGCGACGGTTTTGTCATGGCCGAAGGCGCCGGCGCGCTTGTGCTGGAGAGCTACGAAGCAGCTCTCGCGCGTGGAGCAAAGATTCTCGGCGTGATCGCCGGCTGCGGCGAGCTCACCGATTCCTTCCATCGCACCCGCTCCTCGCCCGACGGCAAGCCGATCATCGGCTGCATGAACAAGACCCTGGCCGATGCCGGCATGACGCCCGACCAGATCGACCATATCAACGCGCACGGCACCGCGACGCCCGAGAACGACAAGATGGAGTTCAACACGACCTCGGCCGTGTTCGGCGATCTCGCCCAGAAGATTCCGGTCACCTCCAACAAGTCGATGGTCGGCCACACCATCTCGGCGGCCGGCGCGGTCGAGGCGATCTTCTCGCTGCTGACGCTCGAGCATCAGCGCATTCCGCCGACCATCAATTACGAGACGCCCGATCCCACCATCCTGTTCAACGTGGTCGGCAACAAGGCGCGCGATGCCCGCGTCACCGCCGTGATGTCGAACTCGTTCGGCTTTGGCGGCCAGAACGCCTCGCTGATCCTGACCCGCGAACCGGCCTGACGAACGCAGCATGGCGCTGATTCCCATCAGCACGAAGATTCGCGCGCGCAATGCAGCCAAATCGATCGCCGGAGGCCTGATCGGCGCCGCCACCGTCGGCATGCTGCGCACCACGCGCTATTTCGACCCGGTCAAGACCTCCGACTTTTTCGCGCGCGTCACCAAGCTGATCGGGCCGCGCCTGCGCGAGCATCGCATCGGCCGCGCCAATCTCACCGCGGCGTTTCCCGAGAAGTCGCCCGAGGAGATCGAGCAGATCCTGATGGGCGTGTGGGACAATCTCGGCCGCGTCGGTGCCGAGTTCGCCCATATCGACCATGTCTGGAATTACGATCGCGCGCATCCGGAACGCAGCCGGATCGAGTTGTCGCCGCGCACCGTCGAGATCTACGACCGGATCAGGGACGACGGCAAGCCGGCGCTGATTTTCGCCGCGCACCTGGCCAATTGGGAATTGCCCGCGCTCGCCGCGCCCGCGCACGGGCTCGATGCGGCGATCCTCTACCGCCGGCCCAACATCGCCTCCGCCGACCGCATCATCCAGGAGATGCGCCAGGTCAACATGGGCACGCTGATTCCGGCGGGCCGCGACGCGCCCTTGCGGCTCGGACAGGCGCTCAAGGACGGCAAGCACGTCGCCATGCTGATCGACCAGTATCTGGCCGGCGGCGTCGAGGTCACCTTTTTCGGCCGCAAGACCCGCGCCAACCCGACACTGGCGCGCCTGCTCCGCCAGGTCGAGTGCCCGATCCACGGCGTGCGCATCATCCGCCTGCCAAACTTCCGCTTCCGCGCCGAGCTGACCGAAGAGATTCCCCCGGTGCGCGACGCCGACGGCAAGATCGACATCCAGGGCACGATGCAGGCGATCACGAGCGTGGTCGAAGGCTGGGTGCGCGAGTATCCCGAGCAGTGGCTGTGGCTGCACCGGCGGTGGCGGTAGGCGCTCTGTCATTGCGAGCGCAGCGAAGCAATCCAG
Organism: Bradyrhizobium sp. BLXBL-03; assembly: GCF_051853015.1. Taxonomy (NCBI): domain Bacteria; kingdom Pseudomonadati; phylum Pseudomonadota; class Alphaproteobacteria; order Hyphomicrobiales; family Nitrobacteraceae; genus Bradyrhizobium; species Bradyrhizobium sp. BLXBL-03. The sequence goes on from NZ_CP182470.1 coordinate 5,164,809, forward strand.
AATCCCTCCGCGGAAAGACTCTGGATTGCTTCGCTGCGCTCGCAATGACGATGCTATTCGTCCCGTCATCCTGAGGTGCGAGTTGCGCAGTGCATTTGCACTGCGCGGCGAGCCTCGAAGGATGCACGGCCCCGATGCAGCCGGGCCGCCGCCCTTCGTTGCTCTGCGGCGCGGCGCGCCACAGAGAGCGCACCTCAGGTTGACGGTCTGACTTTCTCTGACAGGAAGCGAGGAAGGCTCGATGCCGGACGGAGCGCGCCCTCACTCCTCCGGCAATCCCGCATCCACCTCGGCCTGCACGACTCGTTCCCACGCCGCGATACAGACCGGGCTTGCGTTCTTCATCGGGGGCCAGACGCTTTGCCTGTTGGTGCCGGGCCGCAAGCGCAGGCCCTCCGCGATCGCGGCCGTCGCCTCCTCGCCCCGGCCCAGCCTCTGATAGGCCGCGGCGAGCAGGAAATGCGAGCGGCCGGTGCCCGGCGTGATGGCGATCGAGCGCTGCAGCCACGGTAGCGCCTCCTCGTAGCGGCCCATCAAGGCATTCGCCGTGCCTGCGCCGAGCAGCCAGGTCCAGCGCGAGGCCGGCGGCGTGTCGTAACGATCGGCCTGCTGGAACGTGGTGAGCGCATCGTCGAAGCGGCCGAGATAGATCTGGCCCAAGCCGATCAGATAGAGCGCCGCCCCGTCCCACGGATCGAAGCTCAAGGCTTTGGCGCAGGTGACGAGGCTTTCGACGAAATGGTTGGTGGCGCTGAGGAAGCGGCAAGAGGCCTCCAGCACCGGGATCGAATTCGGCCTCGATCGCAACGCCTGCTCCAGCGTTGCATTGGCGTTCGCCTCGACAATGGCCGCCTCCTCCGGGCTGAACCAGACCATCTGGATGCCGCGCATCTGCAGCGAAGCGAGCGCAACCGCGATGTCGAGATTATCAGGATCGTCGCTCAGCGCCTTCTGCAGCATCGCCTGCGCCGCGCCAAAACGCTCGCGCGTGGTCTGGTTGATCGAGGCGAGCGCCTGCTCGACCGCGACCTTGTCGCCGCCCGCCGACGATGTGCGGCGCGCCGATGACGATGCGCTCGGCTCCAGCATCTCATTGAGGCGGCGCGCCAGCACATGGCCGACGCCTGCCGCGAGCCGCGCCTGCACAAGCTGCGCGTCCAGCGCCTCGACATTGACCGAGACTGTCGCGACCGATTGAACCTCGCCGCCCGCAGTCTTGATGATGCGCGCACGCAGCGTCCAGGACTGATCGGCGAGCTGCAACTCGCCGCGCAGCTCGTAATCGGATGAGGTGGCAGGCACGGCCGGGCTTTCGCCGCCCGTGACCGTCGCCACCAGTGGCGTCACCACGCTGATGTTCTGGATCCTGGCAAAACCGTCGGTCAAACGGCCGGTGACCTCCGCCGCCATCGCCACGCCACGGGAATCGCTGCTGGCATCAACGATCGGCATCACCGCGATGCGCGGCGGCGTCCGCTTGAACAGCAGGTCCGGCTTCAGCGCCGGCGCAGCCACCGCGAGCCCCATGACGACCACGCCGAGACCCACGGCGGCGGCAGCGACGGCACGACGGCTCAAACCGAACATCGCGCGCGGTTGCGCCGCGACCACGGCGGGCCGCATGGGCTCGCTTTCATCCGCAGCCAACGTCGGCGGTGCCTCGGCCTGCGCCGTGACATCAGGCGCCTCCACGACCTCCGTCGCCAGCAGATAGCCGCCGCCGGAGGCGAGCTTGATCAGCTGCCGCCGGTCGTCGCCGAGCGCGCCACGAAGCTCGCGGATGCACTGGAACAGGCTGTCCTCGCCGACATGGACGTTCGGCCAGATCGCCTCCATCAGCTCCTGCTTGCCAAGCACGCGGCCGCCACTGCTGGCGAACAGCCGCAGCATCTCGAACGTCTTGGGCCGGAGCTTGATCGGCGTGCCATCGGCCCCGCGCAGCTCCGCGCGCGGCAGGTCCAGCTCGAAGCCGGCGAAACGAAGCAAGCGAACCCCCAACACGTCTCTCAAGGCGGGTCATATAGCCGAAGTCTGGCGAAAATGCCCGAAAATCGGCCCTGAAACGCAAATATCAGAAACTTTCAGAAACTAGCCAACCCCTTATCAGGACACCACTCCCGCCCGGTGCGAAGAATCCCCTCAAGGACTCGGGACCTGCGTGTTGGGGGAAGTGGTGAAGACCGGGAAAGATTGTTTCAAAGCGGGCGGCCGCCTGCGGGCCGCGCTGCTGACGTCGTCGGCGCTGGCCCTGGCCTGGGCGCTGCCGGCCGCGCCGGCGCACGCCGCGTCGAACGGCACCTGGCTCGCCTCTCCCGGCAGCAACGATTACAGCAACGGCGCCAATTGGGACGGCGGCTTCGTGCCGGTGGGCACGGCCTCGTTCGGCACATCGAACACCACCAGCCTGGTGATTACGAGCGCCAGCGTCGGCGGCTGGACCTTCAATGCCGGCGCCTCGAACTACACGTTCGACGTCAGCAACTCGCTTTACTTCACGGGCGCTGGAATCACCGTCAACGGCGGCGGTGTCACGATCAACATCAACGGCGGCGACCTTGCGTTCTCCGGCAACAGCACGGCCGGCAATGCCGCGATCAACAACAACGGTCAAATCGAGTTTGCCACGACCGGTCCCGTCACGGCCGGCTCGATCTCGGGCAGCGGGATCTTCGACCTCGGCGGCAACCAACTGACGGTCGGCTCCAACAATCTGTCGACCGCCGTGACCGGCAATATGATCTTCGGCTCGCTGGTCAAGATCGGCAGCGGCACGCTGACCTTGTTGGGCGCCAAGACCTATGCCGGCGGCACCACGATCAACGGCGGCACTTTACAGCTCGGCAGTGCCGGCGGCGGCGGCTCCATTGTGGGGACCGTCACCGTTGGCGCCAGCGGCACGTTCAGCGTCTTCAACGGCGACACCAGCGGCATCACCGGCATCACCAACGGCGGAACCACGATCTTCCACAACGGAAGCGGCGCCGGCAGCACCACCATCACCAACAGTGGCATCCTCTCGTTCTACGACGATGGCACGGCGGGCGCTTCAACCATCACCAACACGGGACACGGCACCGCCGACTTCTACGACCGCAGCACGGCCGGAAGCGCGACCATCAACCATAGTCCCACCGACTACACCGCCGCTATCACCTTCCACAATTCCAGCACGGCCGGAACCGCCAACATCACCAACGATGGCGCCGGCTCGGTTTATTTCCGCGACGCAAGCACGGCGGCAAGCGCAACCATCAACAACAACCTCAACAGAACGATGGCGTTTTACGACGCCAGCACGGCCGGCAGCGCGACCATCAACAACTACGGCGGTCTGACATATTTCTACGGCACGAGCACGGCCGGCGGCGCCACCATCACCAACTTTAGCTACGGCCAGCTCAGCTTCAACGACTCGAGCTCGGCCGCAAACGCCAACATCACCAGTGGTTACTTCGGCTTCGTCGGCTTCTTCAATTCGAGCACGGCTGGCAGCGCCACCATCAACATCAATGACTACACCGGCATGCTGAATTTTCACGGCGCCAGTACGGCCGGCAGCGCCACCATCACCAACACCGGCAATGCGTTATTTTACGACACCAGTACCGCTGGCAGCGCGACGATCAATAACAACAGCATGCTCTCCTTCTACGGCTCGAGCACGGCTGGCACTGCTGTCATCACCAACGCCAACTCGGTCACTTTCAATCAGATGAGTTCGGCTGCGAGCGCCGGCATTACCAACAACGGTGTCCTGTCCTTCAGTGGTTCGAGCACGGCGGCAAGCGCAGCGATCACCAATAACCTTGCAACGAATTTCGCCGGCGCCAGCACGGCGGGAAGCGCTGATATCACCAACACCTATAATATCCTTTTCGCCGGCAATAGCACGGCCGGCAACGCCGTCATTACCAACAATGGCGGTGGTCCCTTCCACAATTCCGTGGGAAACACCTCTTTCATGGACAACTCGACTGCGGGCAACGCGCAGTTGATCAACAACGACCCGAGCGCCGTCTTCGATTTTTCCCGCAGCTCCGGCCCGAACGGCGATCACAAGCTCAGCGCCGGCTCGATTGCCGGCAATGGCACGTTCTATCTCGGCGATAACGAACTCACGGTCGGCGGCAACAATCTGTCGACCGCCGTCAGCGGCGTCATTGCCGATGGTGGCAGCACCAGCGGCACCGGCGCCTCGCTGGTCAAGACCGGCACCGGCACGCTGACGCTGTCAGGCGCCAACACCTACACCGGCGGCACCACCTTCGCCGGCGGAATCGTCAGCGTCTCCTCGGACGCCAATCTCGGCGACCCCTCGGGCAGCCTGACCTTCAAGGGCGGCACCTTGCAGGTCACCGGCACGACATTCACCACCACCGCACGCACCGTCATTTTGGGGGTCGGCGGCGGCACATTCGACATTGCGGACGCCGCCAACGATTTCACCGTCAGCCAGAGCATCAGCGGCAGCACACTGACCAAGTCAGGCGCCGGCACGCTGACCTTGACCGGCGCGGCAGGTTTTTCCGGCGCGACGGTGTCCGCCGGCACGCTGGCATTCCTCGGTACCACGGCCGGTAGCGCTGATATCACCAACAACGCGCAGCTGGCGTTCTACGGCAACGCCACAGCCGGCAGCGCGACCATCCGCAACAGCGGCAATGTGCTGTTCGACGGCAACTCCACGGCCGGCAACGCGCAGCTCATCAACACCGACCCCAGCGCAATCATCAACTTTTTCACGCCCGGCCCGGGCGGCGATGGCAGGATCACTGCCGGCTCACTCGCCGGCAACGGCCGCTTCGACCTCAACAGCACAGAGCTGACGGTTGGCAGCAACAATCTGTCGACGACAGTTACCGGCGTGCTCACCGGCGACGGAATGGTTACTGGAACATCGCTGGTCAAGACCGGCACCGGCACGCTGACGCTGGCAGGCATCAACACCTACACCGGCGCCACGATCGTGAACGGCGGCACGCTGGCGGTGAACGGCTCGATTGCGTCGTCGAGCAGCCTCACCGTCAACAGCGGCGGCACGCTCGGTGGCACCGGCATCGTCGGCAACACGACCATCGCGAGCGGTGGTACGCTGTCGCCGGGCAATTCCATCGGCACACTCAGCGTCAGCCGCAACCTCGCCTTCAGTGCCGGCAGCTTCTACCGGGTCGAGGTCTCCACCACCGCCGCCGACCGAACCAACGTCTCGGGCACCGCGACACTCACCGGCGCCACCGTGCAGGCGGTGGCGATCCCCGGCAGCTTCCGCAGCCAGACCTACAGGATTCTCAATGCGAGCGGCGGCCTCGGTGGAACGCGCTTCGCCGGATTGAGCCTGAGCGGCAGCTTCAGCCCCACCCGCAATCCGCATCTCACCTACGACCTCAACAACGTCTATCTCGTGCTCGATCCCGGCACGATCGCGCTGCCGGCAGGCACCGGGGCGAACCAGAGCAATGTCGCCGGCGCCATCAACCGCGCCGTCGCTGGCGGCCGGACGCCGCCCGCCGGCTTCGATGCGCTGCTCAACATGGGCCAGTCGCAGCTCAACGGCGCGCTCGGCCAGGTCTCCGGCCAGCCCGGCGCCGCCGGTACGCAGGCCTCGTTCAATGCCATGCAGCAATTCGTCGGCATGCTCGACCCACTGGGTGGCGGCGCGGATGGCGAACGCGACGGCACGGGTGGCGACGGCGGGACGCTGGGCTACGCGTCCACCGCACCAAACGACGCGAAAATGCGCGCGGCCTACGCCGCGGTGACACCGCGCGAGACAAGCGGCGATGTCATCGACCGCCGCTGGGGCGTGTGGGCCTCCGGCTATGGCGGCGGCAGCACGTTGAACGGCAACGCCGCGGCAGGTTCGAGCACCACCACCAGCCACATCTACGGCACCGTGGTCGGCGCCGATTATCGCGTCGCGCCGAACACGCTGGTCGGCTTTGCACTCGGCGGCGCCGGCTACAATTTTTCGCTGTCCGACAGCCTCGGCAGCGGCCGCGCCGATCTGTTCCAGGCCGGCGTCTACGGCCGCCACACATTCGGGCCGGCCTACATCTCCGCCGCGCTCGCCTATGGCTGGCAGGACGTCACCACCGACCGCACCGTGACGGTGTCAGGCACCGACAAGCTCACCGCCAACTTCAAGGCCAGCACCTTCGCCGGCCGCCTCGAGGCGGGCTGGCGCTTCGCCCCCATCCCCGGCTCCAGCTTCGGCGTGACGCCCTACGCGGCCGTTCAGGCGATCACCTTCCATCTGCCCTTCTATGGTGAGACCGCCCTCGTCGGCAGCAACCAGTTCGCGCTGTCCTACAGTTCGCAGGACACCACGAATGTGCGCACGGAGCTTGGCGCCCGCACCGACCAGCGATTCCTCGTCAGCGACGGCGTGCTCACGCTGCGCGGCCGCCTCGCCTGGGCGCACGACACCAACACCAACCGCCTCGTCAACGCCGCCTTCCAGACGCTGCCGGGCGCGGCGTTCACGGTCAATGGCGCGCAGCCGGCCGCAGACTCCGCGCTGGTCGGTGGCCGCGCGGAGATGAAATGGCGAAACGGGTTCTCGCTCGCGGGCACGATCGAAGGTGAGTTCTCCCAGAGCACGCAGACCTACACGGGCAAGGGCACGGTGCGGTATGAGTGGTAGGCGTCCGATCGCTCTTGCCGCGATTGTTTTGATCGCTGGTTTGCTGGCCACCCCGGCACGTGCGCAAAGCGGTGGCGTCGGTGGTGACGGCGACTATGCGCAGACGGGACAAACCGGCGGTGCCGGCGGCGTTGCGGGCATCAGTGGCGGGGTCGGAGGCAACGGTGGCGCGCCGAACCAGTCGTGTCAATGCACCGGCGGCGGCGGCGGTGGCGGCGCTGTGGGGGCAGCGGGCGGAGCCGGTGGCCCGGGCGGCGCCAATTCGCTTCCCGCCGGCGGCACCGGTGGGGGCGTCGGACAGGATGGGACTGATGGAACGCCCTTGAACTATTCGGCCAGTGGGGGCGGCGGTGGCGGCGGCGCCGCCACCGGGCTGAGCGGCGCGAGCCTGAACAATTCCGCGACGCTGATGGGTGGAAATGGCGGCAAGGGCGGGAACGGCGGGGTCAGCGACATCGCGTTCAGCAACGTCGCGGGCGGCGGCGGCGGTGGCGGTGCGGGCAGCACCGCATTCACCGTCACCGGCGCCGGGATTGTGTCGAACAGCGGCGGCATCACGGGCGGCGCGGGCGGCGCGGGTGGCGCCGGCGCTATCGGTGGCAACGGTGGTGACGGCGGCAACGGGATCGTCGTGACGGCGACGGGCGTGACCGTCAACAATTCGGGAGCGATCTCCGGCGGCGCCGGCGGTGTTGGCGGCGTAGCCGTCCCTGACCCCTATACGGCCTATCGGCTGGGTCGGGCCGGAGCGGCAGGCATCGGAGGCGCCGGCATCATCGGCGCCGGCTTGACCATCATCAACAGCGGTACGATTGCCGGCGGCGCTGGATACGGTGCCGGGGGCAACGCCATCAGCTTCACGGGCGGCGCCAACACGCTGACGTCGGTTGGCGGCACGCTGACCGGCAATCTCGGCCTTGCCAATGGTGTCGGTGCCAGCCTGACCTTCGCGCAAACGACCGCGGCCGGCGCCTCAGGCGACGTGACGATCTCCGGCATCACCGGCCTCACAGGCGGCGCCACCGATGCCTCGGTCGCGATCAAGCTCGACGGTGGACGTTCGCTCACCATCACCGGCGCCAGCACCTACAGCGGCGGCACCTCGGTGAGCGACGGATCGACGCTCGTCATCGGCAACAGCGATTCACTCGGCACCGGCACGCTGACGATGGGCGAGACACTTGCCGGGGTCACCAGGCTGGTATTGGCCGGCGACCGCCTCACCATTGCCAACACCATCGTCATCAACAGCGATCCCATCATCACCGTCGCGGCAGGCACGACCAATACGATGTCGGGGCCGATCAGCGGCACCGGCGACATCGTGCTCAATGGCGGCGGCACATTGGTGCTGTCAGGCGCCAATACATACACCGGCGCAACCACGATCTGCGGCACCGCGTGCGGCGCGGCGGGCGGCAGCAGTGTGCTTCAGGTCGGCGTCGACACGATCGGCACGCCCGGCGCGATCGTCTCGTCGGCAATAGGCACCGGCGCCTTAACCTTCAACGGTGGCACGCTGCAGGCCGGGGGCAATTACACCATCGCCAATGCCGCGCAGATCAACGCCAATGGAGCGACGATCGATTCCAACGGATACACCTTCACCTATTCCGGCACCATCGCCGACGCCGCAGGTCAAGTGGGCAGCCTGCTGCTCAAGAACGCCAACGGCACCGTGATCCTGTCTGGCGCCAACACCTATTCCGGCGGCACCACGGTCGCCGGCGGCACGTTGCGGGCGACGAACGGCAGCGCGCTCGGCACCGGCACGGTCACTCTGCAAAACGCCCAATTCCAGGCCGGCGGCACAAGCGACCTGATATTCGCCAACAACTTCAAGATCGATCAGTCGACCAACGGCAGCATCTTCGATGCCAACGGCAAGACGCTGACGATCGCCGGCAATATTATCGGCTCCGGCCAGGTGACGATCGCGGACTTTACGTACCACCGGAACAAGGTGGTGTTGCTCGGTACCAACACCTACAGCGGCGGCACCAGAATCGGCTCACCGCTGGTGCTTGGTGATGCCACCCACACCGCGTCCATCATCGGTCAGGTCGTCAACTACGACAGGCTCTACATCCGGAATGCCGACACCTCGGCGATCACCAGCCTGATCACGAACGTGTCCACCTACACGGAATTCTCGGGCACGACGACCGCGAGCACCATGACCGTCAGCAATCTCGGCGCCGTCTATTTCCTCAACAGCAGCAGCGCCGGCAACGCTACGATCGCTAACAATTACTTCTACATCGGCGGGCCGACTCTCTATGGCAACGTGCAGTTCGGCACGATGGGAGGCACCGATACCAGCACCGCGGGCCGTGCGACGATCAACAACAACGGCGGCTACACTGCCTTTTACGCGGCGACCAATGCCGGGACCGCCACCATCATCAACGACTCCGGCTCGACGACGTTTATGGATCAGTCGTCGGCGGCCGGAGCGACGATCACGAACCGTAATGGTGGCACTACCTCTTTCGGCGGGTGTTGCGTCAACGAAAACGTGACGGCAGGCAATGCCGCCATCACCAACAACGATGGGGGGTGGACCGTTTTTCAGGGCAGTGCGACCGCGGGCAGCGCCGTCATCACCACCAATTCCGGCGGCCAAACCATCTTCTACCAGAATGCAACGGGCGGCGACGCACAGTTCATCACCAATGGTACCGGCTATGCCGACTTCTCCTTCAGTCGCGGCACCAACGGCGATGGCCGCATCACAGCCGGCTCGATTGCCGGCTCCGGTTTCTATTCCATCGGCGGCGGCAACACGCTCGTGGTCGGCAGCAACAACCTTTCGACGACGGTCAGCGGCGTGATCTCCGATTTCAATACCGCCCCATGGTGCGGTTGCGGCACGGCCGGTCCGGGTAATCTGGAGAAGATCGGCACCGGCACGCTGACGCTCTCGGGCACCAACACCTATACCGGCACCACCGTCGTCAACGGCGGCATGCTCCAGATCGACGGTTGGATCGCATCCTCGAGCCTGACCAGAGTGAACGCGGGCGGCGCCCTCTCCGGCGCCGGCACCGTCGGCAACACCGTGATCGCCAACGGCGGCATCCTGCTGGCCGGCAACGGCACGCCGGGCTCGTCCTTGACCGTCGCAGGCAACCTCGCCTTCCAGTCGGGCGCGCTGTATCTGGTGACGGTCAACGCGAGCGCGGCCTCATCGGTCAACGTCACCGGCACGGCCACACTCGGTGGCGGGATCGGCGTGAGCATCGCCGCCGGCAGCACCGTTGCCAAGCAATACACGCTGGTCTCCGCGGCCGGTGGCCGCAGCGGAACGTTCACCAGTTTCGCGGTAACAGGCGTGCCGTCCGGCCTCGCTGCGAGCGTCGGCTACGATGCCGGTCACGCCTACCTGAATTTCGCGCTCGATTACGGCACCCGAACCAACCTCAATACCAACCAGAAGACAGTCGCAGCCGCGCTGCAGAACTTCTTCGACGCCAATGGCGGCATCAACTCCACCTTCGTCGGGCGCTCCGCAAACGGCCTGTCGCAGCTTTCCGGCGAGAGCGCGACCGGATCGCAGCAGACCACGTTCGGCGCCATGAGCCAGTTCATGGGATTGCTGACCGATCCGTTCGTCGCCGGCCGCGATAGTGGCGCGGGCGGTGGCGCTCCCGCCGTGCCATACGCCGACGAGAGCGCTTCGTTCGCCGATCAGGCGCGCAGCGGCGATGCACGCGACGCCTTCGCCAGCATTTCGCGCACAGCGCCGCATGCGGAGTCCGCCTTCGACCAACGCTGGAACGTCTGGGCGGCGGGCTTCGGCGGCTCGCAGACCACCAGCGGCAACGCGGCGGTCGGCTCGGCCAATACGACAAGCAGCCTCTACGGCACCGCTGTCGGCGCCGACTATCGCTTCTCGCCGAACACCATCGCCGGCTTCGCGCTCGCCGGCGGCGGCACCAGCTTCAGCGTCAGCGGTCTCGGCTGGGGCCGCTCGGATCTGTTCCAGGCCGGCGCCTTCCTGCGCCATACCATCGGCCCGGCCTATCTCACCGCGGCGCTCGCCTATGGCTGGCAGGACGTCACTACCGATCGCATCGTGACGCTCGCCGGCACCGACCGCCTGCGCGCCGAGTTCAACGCCAATGCGTGGAGCGGCCGTCTCGAAGGCGGCTATCGCTTTGTCGCGCCGTGGACCGGCGGCCTCGGCCTCACCCCCTATGCCGCGGGTCAGTTCACGACGTTCAACCTGCCGGCCTATGCGGAGTCAGTCGTCTCGGGGAGCAATACTTTCGCGCTCGCCTACACCGCCAGCAGCGTCACCGACGCCCGAAGCGAGCTCGGCCTGCGCGCCGATAAATCCTTCGCCATGGCGAACGGCGTCCTCACGCTGCGCGGCCGCGCCGCCTGGGCCCACGACTTCAATCCCGACCGCAACGTCGCCGCGACTTTTCAGGCACTGCCCGGCGCGAGCTTCGTCGTCGGCGGTGCGCGACCGGCAGCCGACTCCACCCTCGCCACCGCCTCCGCGGAGATGAAATGGCTGAACGGCTGGTCGGCGGCGGCGAGCTTCGAGGGAGAGTTCTCCGACGTGACCCGCTCGTACGCCGGCAAGGGGACGGCACGTTACGAGTGGTAGGTGGCGCCTGCTCTCTCGCGATGCTGCGAGCTGGTGTTTTGCCCGACGTGTCAAATGACCGGAGCCTCGCCGGCGACGGTTCTACTGTGCATGGGGTTGTTTTGCGGAAATGGGCACGCGGCGTGTCAGCGCCCCGTCTTCACCTTGGTCCAGAGCCGATTGATGATGCGCTGGGTGGCGGGATCGCGGGCGGTGATGACGAACAGCTTTGCGAGCATCGCCTCGTCCGGATAGATGTTCTTGTCGCCCAGGATCTTCGGATCGACCAGTTTCTGGCTGGCGAGGTTGCCGTTGGCATAGGACAAAAAGTCCGAGTTCTTGGCGGCGACGTCGGGGCGATAGAGATAGTTGATCAGCTCGTAGGCTTCCTTGACGTTCTTGGCATCCGCGGGGATCGCGAGATTGTCGAAGAACATCTGCGCGCCCTCCTTCGGAATGGTGTAGCCGATCTCGATGCCGCTCTTGGCTTCCGCCGCGCGGGCGCGGGCCTGCATGATGTCGCCGGACCAGCCGACCACGAAGCAGATCTCGCCGGTGGCGAGCGCGCTTAAGTATTCGGACGAGTGAAACTTGCGCACGGACGGGCGGACTTTTGCGACGGCGTCCGCGGCCTTCTCGAGGTCGGCCTGCTTGGTCGAGTTCGGATCGAGCCCGAGATAGCTCAGCGCCGCCGGAAAGATGTCGTCGGCGGAGTCGAGCATATGCACGCCGCATTCTCTGAACTTCGCCAGGTTCTCCGGCTTGAAGACGATGTCCCAGCTGTCGATCTTGGCGTCGGGGCCCAGGATCTGCTTCACCTTGGCGACGTTGTAGCCGATGCCCGTCGTGCCCCACATGTAGTTCGCGGCGTAGACATTCCCGGGGTCGTAGGTGGCGAGGCGCTGCGTCACCACGGGCCAGGCGTTGGCGAGGTTCGGCAGTTGCGACTTGTCGAGCTTCTGGAAGATGTTCGCCTTGATCTGGCGCTGCAGGAAATAGGCCGTGGGCACCACGACGTCGTAGCCGGACTTGCCTGCCATCAGCCGCGTCTCCAGCGTCTCGTTGGCATCGAAGGTGTCGTAGACCACCTTGATGCCGGTCTCCCTGGTGAAGGCCTCAAGGACGTCGGGCGCCATGTAGTTCGACCAATTGTAGAAGTTGACGACCCGCTCCTCGGCGCGCGCCCCTTGCGAGAGCAACGTCAGCGCCGCGGCGACCGCAAGACCAAGGCGAAACCTGGAGCGCCTGACGTTGGTCATCTCTGTCTACCTCTTGCGTCCACGTATCGCATCCGACAGCCGCTCCAGCGCGGTGTCGAGCGTCTGGTCCTTCTTGGCGAAGCAGAAGCGCACCACCGAGGTCACAGGGTCCTGCTCGTAGAATGCCGAAACCGGGATCGCCGCGACCTTGTAGTCTTTCACGACCCGCCAGCAGAACTCGGTATCGCTCTCGTTGAGCCCGAGCGGCGACAGGTCGACGGTGAGGAAGTAGGTGCCTTGCGACTTCAGCACGGGGAAGCCGAGGCTCTCGAGGCCCCTGGTCAGGCGATCCCGGCTCCGCGTCAGGTCCTTGCGCATCGACAGGAAGTAGTCGTCGGACTTGCCGAGGCCGTAGGCGACGGCGGCCTGCAGGTTCGGCGCGGTGGTGAAGGTCAGGAACTGGTGCACCTTGGCGGCGACGCGGAGCAACGGCGGCGCGGCGCAGACGAAGCCGATCTTCCAGCCGGTCAGCGAGAAGATCTTGCCGGCCGAGCCGACCTTGATAGTGCGCTCGCGCATGCCGGGGACGGTGATCAGGGGGATGTGCTTGTGCTCGTCGAAGGTGACGTGCTCCCAGACCTCGTCGCAAATCGCGATGACGTCGAACTCCTGGCAGTACCGCGCCAAGAGCTCGAGGTCCTCGCGCGGATACACCACCGCCGACGGATTCAGGGGATTGTTGAACAGCACGGCCTTGGTCTTTGAATTGAAGACGCTTTTCAGCATGTCCTCATTCAGTCGCCAGTGCGGCGGCTCGAGCCGCACCAGGCGCGGAATGCCGCCGGCCTGGCGGATGATCGGCAGGTAGGAATCATAGACCGGCTGGAAGCAGACCACCTCGTCACCGGGCTGCACCACCGCCAGGATCGCCGAGGTCAGCGCCTCGGTGCCGCCTGACGTCACCATCACCTCGCTCATCGGATCGAGCTTGAGGCCATGCCAGTGGCCGTAATGGGTCGCGATCGCCTGGCGCAGCTCCGGGATGCCCATCATCGACGGATACTGGTTGTAGCCGTTGAGCGAGGCGTCGGCCGCGGCGCGGCGGATGTCCTCGGGGCCGGGATCGTCGGGAAAGCCCTGGCCGAGATTGATGGCGGCATTGTCGCGCGCGGCCTGCGACATCGCCTCGAAGATGGTGACAGGAAGGTCGGCGAAGACCTTGTTCAGGGAAGAGCTTTTGGACATCGACCCGATCAGCCACCGACCTTGCTGGGAAGCCCCGCCGCCTTCCAGCCAAGCATGCCGCCGGCCAGATGCTTGTCGTAGGGCAGGCCGGCCGCTTGCGCCGCCAGCGAGGCGGTCACCGAGCGCTTGCCGGAGCGGCAGGCGAACACGACGTCCTTGCCTTGGGGATCAGGGATTGCCTTGGGATCGAAGGTCGAGAGCGGCACGACCACGCCGTACGGGTAAGCCTCGGCCTCGACCTCGTTCGGCTCACGGACGTCGACCAGCAGATAGCGCCCTTCCGCGACACCCTTGGAGACCTCGTCCGGGGTCAGATCCTGTACTTGATTTGCCACATCATCCTCCAACGTCGGGGGCGCTCGCCGGAGTGATCCCGGCCGGCGGCAACCTCGCCTCTCGGCAAGCGAAAATCAAGCGCTACAAAGGCTTGAGCTGCCTTGCGCAAGTTAAAGCTAAATCGCAGCGACTTGAAGTGCGGCTTTGAATCCGGGCGCTAGATCGTGACTTGCGTGCCGACCTCGACCACGCGCCCCGAGGGGATCTGGAAATAGTCGGTGGCATCGTTTGCCGAACGGCTGAGCGAGATGAACAGCCGGTCCTGCCAGCGCGGCATGCCCGAATGGGCGGCAGGCTTGAGCGCCCTGCGCGACAGGAAGAACGAGGTCGACATGATGTCGAACTGCCAGCCGAGCTTGCGGGCGATGGCGAGGGCCTTCGGCACGTTGGGCGATTCCATGAAGCCGAACTTCAGCGTCACCTTGGAGAAGGTCGGTGAGATCTGCTCCAGCCGGACGCGCTCGGCCGGATCGATGCGCGGGGTCTGCGCGGTCTCGATGGTGAGAATGACATTCTTCTCGTGAAGCACTTTGTAGTGTTTCAGACTATGCATCAGCGCAGTCGGCGCGCTGAGGGGATCGCTGGTCAGGAACACCGCGGTTCCAGGGACCCGCTGCGGTGGCCGCTTTTCCAGCATCGCCACGAGGTCGGCGAGCGGGAATTCGAGCTTGCGCGACTTCTCGAACAGCAGCCGGCTGCCGCGCCGCCACGTGTACATCAGCAGGATCATGAGGGAGCCGAGCGCAAGCGGCACCCAGCCGCCCTCGAACACCTTGAGCAGATTGGCGGCGAGGAACGTCAGGTCGAGGAACAGGAACGGCGCGATCAGCGCCGCGGCTCCCAGCGCAGACCACTTCCAGGCCTTCCAGATCACGACAAAGCCCATCAAACCGGTGACCACCATGGTGCCGGTCACGGCGATGCCGTAGGCCGAGGCCAGCGCGCTGGAGGAGCGGAACAACAGGACCATCAAGATCACGGCAACCAGCAGCAGCTGGTTGATGCGCGGGATGAAGATCTGGCCGGAATGGGCTTCGGATGTATGGCGAATTTCAAAGCGCGGCAGCAGCCCGAGCTGAATCGCCTGCCGCGTCAGCGAGTAGGCGCCGGTAATGACGGCCTGGCTGGCGATGACGGTGGCGGCGGTGGCAAGCACAACCATGCCGCCGCGGACCCAGCCTTGGGGGAACAGCTGGAAGAACGGACTCTCGATTGCGGCGGGATCGCCGAGCACGAGAGCACCCTGCCCCAGATAGTTCAGCGCCAACGACGGCAGCACGACGAACAGCCAGGCGGTCTGGATCGGCCGCTTGCCGAAATGGCCGAGGTCGGCATAGAGCGCCTCGGCACCGGTCACGGCGAGAAACACGGCGCCCAGCGTGACGAAGCCGATAATGCCGTGGTGGAGCATGAAGGAAACGGCATAGAACGGGTTGAGCGCGAGCAGCACCTGCGGCTGCCGGATGATCGGACCGATCGCCGCGATCGCGATCACCGCGAACCAGACGCACATCACGGGTCCGAAGAACGCCGCGACGCGGGCGGTGCCGCGCGACTGTACGGCAAACAGGACGACCAGGATCAGGACGGTCAGCGGAACGATGTAGGGCTCGAATGTCAGCGTGACGTCCTTCATGCCTTCGATCGCCGACAGCACGGAGACCGCCGGCGTGATCACGGCATCGCCATAGAACAGCGCGCCGGAAATGATACCGAGCAGGACGATGGTCGCCCCGCCGGTGCCGACCGCGCGCTGGGCCAGCGCCATCAAGGCGAGCGTGCCGCCCTCGCCGTTGTTGTCGGCGCGGAGCAGGATCACGACGTATTTCAGCGTCACCACGACGACGAGCGCCCACAGAATCAGCGAGACGACGCCGAGCACGGCGACCGTCGTGGGCGCGCCTTCCGCGCCCGATGCCGCCATCACCGCCTCGCGGAACGCGTAGAGCGGGCTGGTGCCGATATCGCCGTAGACGACGCCGATGCTGCCGAGCGTCAGCGCGCCGAAACCGACGGTGGTGTGGGCGTCGCCACGCCCATTGGCCGCCGCCGTTGCCGGGGCGGGAACTGCTACGTCACTTGTCATGGGAGAGCCTGGTGGCCTCTAAAAATGCTTCACTGCACAACAGCTGAAGAGAGCGCGCGGCTTATAGTCCTGCGCTGCCGGCATAGCCTAGCCCGATTCTGGGCCCTTGGCATGCAAAATTCACATAGGTCCGCCCTTGGGTCCCATTTGCCCTCAAATGGTGACTTGGGTTCCGACTTCAACCACCCGGCCGGTCGGAATCTGGAAATAGTCGGTGGCGTCGTTGGCCGAGCGGCTGAGCGCAATGAACAGGTGGTCCTGCCAGAGCGGCATGCCCGATTGCGCCGAGGCCTTCAGCGAGCGCCGCGACACGAAGAACGACGTCGACATGATGTCGAACTGCCAGCCCTGCTTGCGCGCGATCGCGAGAGCCTTGGGCACGTTGGGCTGCTCCATGAAGCCGAAGCGCAGGCGCACCTTGGAGAACTTCTCGCTGATCTTCTCCATCTTGAAGCGCTCGGAGAGATCGACCCGCGGCGTGTGCGCGGTCTCGATGGTCAGGATCACGTTGTGCTCATGCAGCACCTTGTTGTGCTTGAGATTGTGCAGCAGCGCGGTCGGCACGAAAGCGGGATCGCTGGTCAGGAACACCGCCGTGCCCTTGACGATGTGCGGTGGCCGCTTCTCCAGGCTGCGGATCAGGTCGTCCAGTGGCACCTCGATCCGGCGCGTCTTCTGGATCAGGATCGCCGAGCCGCGCCGCCAGGTCCAGATCGTCGCCGCCATCGTCGCACCGAAAAGCAGCGGGACCCAGGCGCCTTCGAGCAGCTTCAGGAGATTGGCGCTGAAGAAGGTGATATCGACCATGACGAAAGGCAGGATCACCACCGCGGCGGTCGCAGCCTTCCAGTTCCACAATTTCCAGATCACCACAAAGCCCATGATGCCGTCGGCGACCATGGTGGTGGAGACCGCAATGCCATAGGCCGAGGCGAGATTGCTGGGCGTGTGGAACAGCAGCACCAGCAGCATCACGCCGATCAGCAGCAGCCGGTTGACCCGCGGCAGATAGATTTGGCCGGCATGGGTCTCCGACGTGTAGCGCACCTCGAAGCGCGGCAAGAGGCCGAGCTGCACGGCCTGATAGACCAGCGAATAGGCACCGGTAATCACCGCCTGGCTCGCGATGACGGTGGCGGCAGTCGCGAGCCCGACCAGCGGCAGCACCAGATGCTCGGGCACCATGCGATAGAATGAATGCTCGATCGCGCTGGGATCGGACAGCACCAGCGCGCCCTGGCCGAAATAGTTGATCAGCAGCGAGGGTAGCACGAAGAACATCCAGGCCGATTGGATCGGCTTGCGCCCGAAATGACCGAGGTCGGCGTAGAGCGCTTCACCGCCGGTCACGGCGAGAAACACGGCGCCAAGCGTCACCAGGCCGATCGTGCCGTGCGACAGCAGGAATTGCAGCGCGTAATAGGGATTGATCGCAGCCAGCACCGACGGATCATCGGCAATGTGGATGACACCCAGCACCGCGAGACATCCGAACCAGACCACCATCACCGGTCCGAAGGCCGAGGCCACCAGCGCCGTGCCCTTGCTCTGCACCGCGAACAGCAGCACCAGGATCAGCACCGTGAGCGGCACGACATAGTGCTCGAATGCGGGCGTCGCGAGCTTGAGTCCGTCGACCGCCGATAGCACCGAGATCGCCGGCGTGATCATGGAATCACCGATGAACATCGAGGCGCCGACCACGCCGAGCGCGAGCAGGAACCAGCTCCGCCGCCCCAGCGCGCGCTGGCCGAGCGCCATCAAGGAGAGCGTGCCGCCCTCCCCGTTATTGTCGGCACGCAGCAGCAGCAGCACGTATTTGGCGGTGACCACGATCAGCAGCGCCCACAGGATCAATGACAGCACGCCGAGCACCATGATCCGCGTCACCGGCGCGCCGTGCGCCGCGCCCCTCACCGCCTCGTGAAACGCGTAAAGCGGCGAGGTGCCGATGTCGCCGAAGACGACACCGATGCTCCCGAGCGTCAGGGCCCAAAAACCTGATGTGACCGGCCCCTCCTGGGTCTCGGTCTGTGTGATGCTCGCCGTCATGCGGGTGGAAAACGTTTCGTCCCTGGAATTGATCCGGCGCCTTTCGACGCTTCAGACGCGCCTGTCAATCGGCCTGCCACCATAGCAGGAGCCGCGGCAGATGCTGTGACGGCACAGCCACGTTCGCCAGCATGGAGACCGGCCGCCTGAGGTAAAATGGTAGGCAAGGGATTTAGGGCTTCAGGTTCGGCGGCAGCGGCGGATCTTCGCGCATCAGGGTGATGGTCACGCGGCGGTTCGCCGCGAGCGATGGATCGTCCGGGAACAACGGCTGGGTATCCGCCTTGCCGGAGACGGCGAAGATGTGCGACGGCGGCAGGCCCTCGCGCTCGAGGATCTGGCGCACCGCGTTGGCGCGATCGGCCGACAGGTCGAAGGCACCATAGTCGCTGCGCGTCGGCACGAAGCCGGCCGCGGTGTGGCCCGCGATGGAGACACGCAAGGGCGTGGCCTTGAGCGGGACCGCGAGCTTCTCGATCAGGCGACGGGTGCGATCGTAAGGCACCTTGGATCCATCCGCGAACATCGAGCGGCCGTCCTGGTCGACGATCTCGAGGTTGAGGCCCTGCTTGGTCTCCTCGAACATGATGTGCTTGGACATTTCGGTCAGTTCCGGCATGTCCTGCAGCGCCTGACGCAGCGAGGCCGCGGCCAGTGCGAAATTGCGATCGATCTTCATCTTCGCGCCCTGGGTGCGGTCGCGATCTTCCTGGTCCGGCGTCGGCGTGTTGGAGGCGTCCTCCGGCTCGATGTGATCGACGTTCTTCAGCCGCGGCCGGGTCGGCAGACCGTCGGACTCGACGATGCCGGCGTAGCGCGCCTCGCTCTGGACGCCGAAGGCGTCACGCATCGAGCCTGCGACGACCTTGAGCTTGTTGGCATCCTGGGTCGAGAATGCGACGAGCATCACGAAGAAGCTCATCATCAGTCCCATCAGGTCGGCGAAGGTCACGAACCAGCCGTGACCGCCTCCGTGAGCATCGCCGCGCTTCTTCTTGGCCATATCTCGATATCCGGACCGGGCAGCCTTATGCCGGCACCGGCTCGCCTTCGGCGTGGCGATGCTTCTCCGGCAGATAGGCCAGCAGCATTTCGCGCACGAGCGTCGGGCTCTTGGAGTCGCGGATCATCAGGATGCCGTCGATGATCAGCGTGCGGTTGGTTTCCTCGTCGAGCAGCTTGCCGTGCAGCTTGTCGGCGATCGGCAGACAGAACAGGTTCGCCACCAACGCGCCGTACAGCGTCGCGAGCAGCGCGGTTGCCATGAACGGGCCGAGCTTGGACGGGTCGGTCATGTTCGCGAACATCTGCACCATGCCGATCAGGGTGCCGATCATGCCGAACGCCGGGGCGCAGTCGCCGATGGCGCGGTAGATCTTGCTGCCCTCGTCGAGGTGCATGAGGAAGTTGTCGCGATCACGCTCGAGATTGTCGCGGATGAAGTCGAGGTCGTAGCCGTCCGCGACGTAGCGGATGCCCTTGGCAAGGAACGGCTCGTCGGTCTCGACCTTTTCGAGGCCGACCGGTCCCTGCTTGCGGGCGATCTCGGCGATGCGGGCAAGCTCGTCGACGAGGTCGTGCGCCGACAGCCGGCTCATGGTGAAGGCGAACTTGGCGCCGAGCGGCAGGCCGTGCATCAGCGCGGACAGCGGGAAGCGGATCATGGTCGCCGCGGTCGAGCCGCCGAAGATGATGATCATCGCATGTTCGGAGATGAACATGTGGAGATCACCGCCCAAGAGCATCATGGTGGCGATGACGCCAAAGCCCACCACAAGGCCCACGCCGGTCATGATATCCATGGCAGACTCCAACGCGAACGCAACAACGGCCATCCTGGCCGCTGGCACGGTCCAACCCGAACCGCATCGGAACCCTAGAGGGGTGCCCTTAAAGCCGCGTAAAGGTTAAGTTCATCCGATGCGACCGAGCGGCGCAACGCGACGGAACGACCGTGGCTTTGCCGTTCTGCGACATCAATCTCAACACTTTGCTAACCATAATTGAGGCGCGTCAGGACGACAGTCCCGTCAGCTCCAGGCTGAGCGTGCGCAGGCGGCGGCGCGCATCGGCATCATAGGCCTGCGGATTGGCGCGTGCCTCGTTCATGCCGTTGAAGAACAGGCCGCTTCGAGCGGCAACGTCGTCGCCCTCGACCAGATGCAGGATCGCCGCGCCGCCCTGCTCCACCGTCGACATCGGCGTGATACCGCCGGCGCGCACCATCGTGGTGTTCATATAGGTCGCCGGATGCAGCGCGTTCACGGTGATCCGGTCGCTTTTCAATTCCTCCGCGAGATCGATCGTGAACATGATCTGCGACAGCTTGCTCTGCGCATAGGCGCGCGAGCCGCTATAGCCCTTCGTGATCATGACGTCGTCGAAATCGATCGGATGCTGGCCGAGCGAAGCGACATTGACGATGCGCGAGGGCGCCGCGGCCTTCAGCAACGGCAGCAGCAAATGGACCAGTAGGAAGCCCGAGAGATAGTTCACGGCAAAGCGCAGCTCGTGACCATCGCAGCTCTCCTGTCGTTGCGGCCCGTCATTCTGCGAGCCGATGCCGGCGTTGCTGACGAGGACGCCCAGGCGTTTGTGGTCACGGATCACAGCCGCCGCAAGCTCGCGCGTGCCTGCCATGGACGATAGATCGGCCTGATAGAAGGTCGGCGCGGCGTGGCCGGCCTTCACGATCTCGTCGACCAGCGCCTTTGCGCGCTCAGCACTCCGGCCATGGATCAGGACATCAGCGCCTTCGGCGGCAAGGCGGGTTGCAACATAGCGCCCGACACCATCGGTCGAGCCCGTGATCAGCACCGTCTTGCCGCGCATGTTCATGACGTCGCTCCTGGACTAGTGAATCTCCGCCGAGCGTTTCAGCGCGGCCTTGAGCTTCTCCAGCGAAAAGTCGGGGCTGCGCGCGATCTCGAGGATCAGCGTCTCGCGGCGGCCGCAGAGCTCGGCGGCCTCAGGCAGTTTCGCAGCGACGTCGAGCGGGATCACGATGGCGCCATGCCGGTCGGCGTGGATCAGATCGTCCGACCTCACGGTCATGCCGGCGACGCGCACCTCGCCGCCGAAGCTCTCGGCATGCACCCATGCATGCGACGGGCCGATCGAACCGGCCAGCGCCTGGAAACCAGGAGCCCATTGCGGGATGTCGCGGATCGAGCCGTCGGTGATGACGCCGAGGCAGCCCAGCGCCTTGTGCACGTTGCTCTGCACCTCGCCCCAGAACGCGCCGTAGCCGACGTCGGGGCCATCGATGTCCTGGATCACCGAGATGCGCGGACCGTGGCCGGTTCCGACATACTCATAATATTCGATGCGGCGCTTCGACTGTTCCTCGGCCGGGAGCGAGGATTTCAGGACCGAGCGGATCGCGACCGTGCGGGCATAGCCGACGATCGGAGGCAGATCCGGGAACGGGCAGACCAACTGTTTGGTGGTGTAGCCGATCAGGCGGCGCTCCGGCGCCACGATCTCCATGGCATTGCAGATCGTCGGCGTGTCATAGCGGCCCAGCGCTTCGAGGACGGAAGCGGGCAGCGGCCCGGTCGCGGTATTGGTCACGGCGTTCTCTCCCAGATTGGCGGCTGATTGACGCGATGCCGCCGACACAGGGCGATATAGCCGAGATCGGGCCTCAACCCAACTCGGGTGGCCTCATGGCAGATATCCGCGTGCGATCGCTCAGTGCAGTCGTCCGGGCCGGCCGTCGTCGTGCGGCGGCTCCGACAGGCTTGTCAGTGTCGGCGCCGACGGCGGCGACGGGACCTCGCCGCTGGGCGGCGTGGTGGCCTGCATCGCGCGCGCCTGGTCGCGGTAGGATTTGTAACCGAGCGGCAGGGCGAGAAGATACAGCGCCGTGCCGATCGACAGCACGTACCAGGGATAGCTGATCAGAAGCGCAATGAAGAAGATCACCGCGACGAACGCCGGCAGCACGAGCTCGGGAGGCACCCGCATGCGCATGCTCTTGCCGGAGAACACCGGCAGCCGCGACACCATCAGGAAGGCGATCAGCAGCGTGTAGCCGGCCGTCAGAGCCGCAGGCCAGCGCCCGAGATCCAGGAACGCCGCATAGATCGGCAACATCACCGTGATGGCGCCGGCCGGCGCCGGCACGCCGGTGAAGAAATTGGCGGCGAATGCCGGCTTGTTCGGATCATCAAGCGTGGCGTTGAAGCGCGCGAGCCGCAGGCACATGGAGATCGCAAACACCATGGCCGCGATCCAGCCGGCATTGCCGAGCTCGTGCAACTGCCAGAAGTACAGCATCAGGCCGGGCGCCACGCCGAAATTGACGAAGTCGGCGAGGCTGTCGAGCTCGGCGCCGAATTTGGACTGGCCCTTGATCAGCCGCGCGATGCGGCCATCGATGCCGTCGAGCGCGGCCGCGAACACGATGGCGTAGACGGCCAGCGTCATCCGCCCCTCGATCGAGAGCCGGATCGCCGTCAGCCCGGCGCAGATCGCCAGCAGCGTGATGACATTGGGCACCAGCATCCGCACCGGGATCGGGCGGAACCGCCGGCGGCGAATATCTGGATCTCGGTCGTCGTAGGGCGTCATTGGCTCGTCCTTACCTCTGGGCGAGATATAGCAAGCCGTGCCCCCCTCCGCCATTGCGGCGGAAGGCCCCCGACAGCGGCGTCTTGGTCAAGAGGCGCGGTAAGTGCGGCCGGGGTCGTCGCCGGTGAGGTCGGCCAGGATGGTCTCGCCCGCGATCGCTGTCTGCCCCTCCGAGACCAGCGCCTTGGTGCCGACCGGCAGGTAGACGTCGAGCCGCGAGCCGAAGCGGATCAGGCCGAACCGCTCGCCGGCACCGACCGCCTGCCCTTCCCTGACGAAGCAGACGATGCGCTTGGCCACCAGGCCCGCGATCTGGATCACGCCGATGCGGCCCTGCGGCGCCGAGATGACGAGCGAATTGCGCTCATTGTCCTCGCTCGCCTTGTCCAGCTCGGCGTTGATGAACAAGCCCGGCCGATAGGCGATGCGGTCCACCCTGCCCGCGACGGGAGCGCGATTCACGTGGCAGTTGAATACGCTCATGAACACCGAGATGCGCGGCAGCGGCCGGTCGCCGAGGCCTAGCTCGGCCGGCGGCAGCGCCATGGTGATCATCGAGACCCGGCCGTCGGCCGGCGACACCACGAGCCCGTCGCGCTGCGGCGTCACGCGAACGGGATCGCGGAAGAACAGCGCGCACCACACGGTGAGGATCGTGCCGATCCATCCCAGCGGCGACCACAGCCAGAACAGGACCAGGCTTGCCAGCGCAAAGCCGCCGATGAAGGGATAGCCCTCCTTGTGGATCGGCGGGATCTGACGCTGGATCGAATCGAGAATGGACATCGCTATCTGCCGCTGGAGGGGTTGGTGGCACGGGTCGTCGCGCCGGCCTGTTTAGGCCAGAGTTGGGACCGGAGACAAGCTCACTCCGCGGCCGCCTGCGCCGCGAGGGCGTCCTCGACCGGCGGCGGCTCCCGGTTGGGCGCCTCGCTGCTGTCGGCCATACGAGCCAGTTTCTCGCGCGCGGCCTCGGCCTCGCGCTGCCTGTTCCACATGCTGGCGTAGAGACCGTCCTGTGCGAGCAGGCTGGCATGGGTACCGCGCTCGGCGATGCGCCCCTGGTCCAGCACGATGATCTCGTCGGCGCCGACGATGGTCGAGAGGCGGTGTGCGATCACCAGCGAGGTGCGGTTCTTCGCGACGCGGTCGAGCGCGCCCTGGATCTCATGCTCGGTGTGGGTGTCGAGCGCCGACGTCGCCTCATCAAGCACCAGGATCGGCGGCGCCTTCAAGACGGTGCGCGCGATCGCGACGCGCTGCTTCTCGCCGCCCGACAATTTCAGGCCGCGTTCTCCGACCTGGGTCTCGTAGCCCATCGGCGCCATGCGGATGAAATGGTCGATCTGCGCAAGACTTGCGGCTTCCTCGACCTCGGCATCATCAGCATCCCAGCGGCCATAACGGATGTTGTAGCGGATCGTGTCGTTGAACAGCACCGTGTCCTGCGGCACCATGCCGATCGAGGCGCGCAAGCTCGCTTGCGTGACCTGCCGGATATCCTGGCCATCGATCAGGATCTTGCCGCCGGAGACGTCGTAGAGGCGGAAGAGAAGGCGCGAGATGGTCGACTTGCCGGCGCCTGACGGGCCGACGATCGCCACCGTCTTGCCGGCCGGCACCTCGAAGCTGATGCCTTTGAGGATCGGCCGCTTCGGCTCATAGGCAAAGCGCACGTCCTCGAAGCGCACGGTGCCGGCGGAAACGACCAGCGGCCGCGCACCGGGCGCGTCCTTGATCTCGGCCTCGCGGTGGATCACGTTGAACATCTTCTCGATGTCGATGATCGCCTGCTTGATCTCGCGATAGACCATGCCCATGAAATTCAGGGGTTGGTATAGCTGGATCATCATGGCGTTGACCAGCACGAAATCGCCGACCGTGTTGGTGCCGTTGCGCACGCCGATCGCGCACATCAGCATCGTCGCGGTCAGCCCCAGCGTGAAGATCACGGCCTGCCCCGTGTTGAGCACGGCGAGTGACGTGTAGGCGTGGACGCTCGACTCCTCGTAGCGCGCGACCGAGCGGTCGTAGCGTTGCGCCTCGCGCGCCTCGGCGCTGAAATATTTGACGGTCTCGTAATTGAGCAGCGAGTCGATCGCCTTGGTGTTCGCGTCGGTGTCGGAATCGTTCATCTTGCGGCGGATGCCGATCCGCCACTCGGTCGCGACGTAGGTGTAGTACATGTAGACCGCCACCGTGATCAGCGTCGCGACCACGTAGCGCCAGTCGAACTGCCACAGCAGCACCGCCATCAGCAGCGAGACCTCGACAATGGTCGGGATCAGCTGAAGGATCACCATGCGCACGATGACCTCGATGCCCGCGCGGCCGCGCTCGAGCACGCGCGTCAGGCCGCCGGTCTTGCGCTCGAGGTGAAAACGCAGCGAGAGCTCGTGCATATGGATGAACGTGATGTTCGCGAGCTTGCGCACCGCATGCATGGCGACACGCGCAAAGATGCCGTCGCGCCATTGCGTCAGCACCGCCATCACGATGCGCATGATTCCGTAGCTCGCCGTCAGCAGCAGCGGCGATGCGACCACCCACAGGTGCCAGTTGCCGGCCTGCACCGGCGCCGTGTCGGCCCCGGTGAGCGCATCGGTTGCCCATTTGAAGCTGAACGGCACCGTCAGCGTGATCAACTTGGCCGCGAACAGCAGCACCATCGACCAGACCACGCGCATTTTCAGGTCGAAGCGGTCGCTCGGCCAGATATAGGGCCACAGATGCGCAAGCGTGCCCATCAGCGTGGCCCGCTCCAGCGGTCCGGCAGCGGAAGCAGGAACGTCGGTGCCGTCTAGCGATTGAGGTTGGTCCATCAAGAAAGCCTGAGAGCCCACCAAAGGCGGGCGGCGCTGCGATTAACGATTTGTGCCCCCCATATAGAGACTTCCCGATGCCAAAGCACCCCGCCAGATGGCGAATCTTCGATTGTTCATCGCCGTTTACCGGTAGATTTCCGGGTAGTCCGAATCACCTGAAGGGCTTGACGCCACTTCGCTGCAATGCATCATGACAGCAATGAGCACCATCAAAACCGTTTGTGTCTATTGCGGCTCCGGCCCCGGAACCAATCCCCACTTCACAGCAGGCGCTAAAGCGTTCGGCAAGGCGCTGGCCGAGAACAATATCCGCCTGGTCTATGGCGGCGGCTCGCTGGGCCTGATGGGCTCGGTCGCGACATCAGTGCTGGACCACGGCGGCACCGTCACCGGCATCATTCCCGAATTCCTGCGCAAGCGCGAGAATGCGCTGACGCGCGTGCAGGAAATGATCGTGACGCCCGACATGCACGAGCGCAAGCGGCTGATGTTCGAGCGCTCCGACGCCTTCGTGGCGCTGCCGGGCGGCGTCGGCACGCTGGAGGAGCTGGTCGAGCAATTGACCTGGAAGCAGCTCGGCCGGCACGCCAAGCCGGTGCTGCTCGCCAACATCGACAATTTCTGGGAGCCGCTGTTCTCGCTGCTGTCGCACATGCGCCAGACCGAGTTCATCCGCGCCGGCCTCTCGGTCGACATTCTCAAGGCCGATCGCGTCGAGGACATCCTGCCGAAGCTGAAGGCGGCTGCGGCGCAGATCGCCGAGACGGAAAAGCAGATGGCGCCGGAAGTCGCGCGCAAGCTGTAATCAGTCCTGCGGAAACGTCACCGCCTCGATCCGGTTGCCGTCGGGGTCGACGACGAAGGCCGCGTAATAGCGCACGCGGTCATGCGGACGGAGGCCCGGCGCGCCGTCGGAGGCGCCGCCGCTCGCAACCGCAGCAGCGTGGAATGCATCGACCTCACCTGTCGTCTTCGCCCGCAGACAGATATGCACACCGCTCTCCGGGGGGACTGGCGGCATGGCCTCGCGCAGATTGATCCAGAATTCGGGATAGGCCTTGCCGAAGCCGACCGTGCGCGGCCGGGTGACCAGGCGCGTGAGCCCGAGCGTGGCGAGCGTGGCCTCGTAAAACCTTGCAGCCCGATCGAGATCGCTGACGCCGACGGAGATGTGGTCGATCATTGGCGCGCTCCCCTGTCTCCCCACGTCATTCCGGGGCGATGCAACGCATCGAACCCGGAATCTCGAGATTCCGGGTTCGCCTCTTCGAGGCGCCCCGGAATGACGGTTGCACCATCCTACGCGGGCGCGCCCGACTTCACGAGCTTGTAGATCACCGAATCCATCAGCGCCTGGAACGAGGCGTCGATGATGTTCGGGGACACGCCGACCGTGGTCCAGCGGTCGCCGTTCTCGTCCTCGCTCTCGATCAAGACGCGCGTCACCGCGCCGGTGCCGCCATTGAGGATACGGACGCGGTAATCGATCAGCGTCAGGCCCTCGATGTATTTCTGGTATTTGCCGAGATCCTTGCGCAGCGCGACGTCGAGCGCGTTGACGGGACCGTTGCCTTCGGCGGCGGAGATCAGGCGTTCGCCGGCGACGTCGACCTTGACCACGGCGAGCGCCACGGTGACGCGCTCGCCGAGCGCGTTGTAGCGCTGCTCGACATTGACGTCGAACTGTTCGACCTCGAAATAATGCGGCACCTTGCCGAGCGTCCGGCGCGCCAGCAGGTCGAACGAGGCATTGGCGGATTCATAGGCGTAGCCCTGCGCCTCGCGCTCCTTCAACTCCTCGACCAGTCGCGTCAGCTTCGGATCGCTCTTCTCGTAAGGAATGCCGGCACGATCGAGCTCGGCGATGACGTTGGAACGGCCGGCTTGGTCCGACACCAGCACCTTGCGGTGATTGCCGACCAGTTCCGGCAGCACATGCTCGTAGGTCTGCGGATCCTTCATCACGGCGGAGGCGTGGATGCCTGTCTTGGTGACGAAGGCGCTCTCGCCGACATAGGCCGCATGGCGGTTTGGCACGCGGTTGAGCATGTCGTCGAGCGTGCGCGAGACCTTGACGAGCGTCGCCAGCTTTTGCGGCGACAGCGAGATCTCGAAGGCGTCCGAAAATTCCTTCTTCAATTTCAGCGTCGGGATCAGTGAGCAGAGATTGGCATTGCCGCAGCGCTCGCCGAGGCCGTTCAGCGTGCCCTGGATCTGCCGCGCGCCGGCGCGCACCGCGGCCAGCGAATTCGCCACCGCCTGCTCGGTGTCGTTATGGGCGTGGATGCCGACATGGTCGCCGGGAATGTGTTTTGTCACTTCAGTGACGATGGTCTCGACCTCGTGCGGCATGGTGCCACCATTGGTGTCGCACAGGACCACCCAGCGCGCGCCGGCATCGAAGGCCGCCTTGGCGCAGGCGAGCGCAAAGCTGGCATCTTCCTTGTAACCGTCGAAGAAATGCTCGCAGTCGAGCATGACCTCGCGGCCCGCGGCCTTCGCCGCCGCGACGCTGTCGCGAATCGAGGCGAGGTTCTCCTCCTTCGTCGTCTCCAGCGCGACGCGCACCTGGTAGGCCGAGGACTTCGCCACGAAACAGATCGCGTCGGCCTTCGCCTCCAGCAGCCCGGCGACACCAGGGTCGTTGGAGACCGAGCGCCCTGCCCGCCGTGTCATGCCGAACGCAGTAAAGCGCGCATGGTTGAGTTTCGGCCTGGACGCAAAGAACTCGGTGTCGAGCGGATTGGCGCCGGGATAGCCGCCCTCGACATAGTCGATGCCGAGATCGTCGAGCATGTCAGCGATGACCTGCTTGTCGGCCAGGGTGAAATCGACGCCGTTGGTCTGCGCGCCGTCGCGCAGCGTGGTGTCGAACAGATAGAGGCGCTCCTTACTCATTGCGTCGCTCCGAGCGTCTTTTTCATGGTGGTGTTGGCGAGCCACTCATCGTTGACGGTGACGCTGTTGCGCTGCTGGGCCGTGTAGCCGCGCTTGGCGAAGAAGTTCTGGGCGGTGTCGCTGGCATCGACCGTGAGGTTGGTAGCGCCGCGGCCGCCGGCGAGCTTCTCCAGCGCGTCGACGAGCAGGGTTGCGATACCCTGCCCCGCCACGGCCGGGTGCACATAGAGCATGCGGATATGGTCGGCGCCGCGCAGCGAGGCAAAGCCGACGGGCGAGCCGTCGAGCGTCGCCACCAACGTCAGGTCGGACGCGAGGTGCTTGCCGAACTCCTCGTCCTCCGCCATCTCCATCCAGGCCTGCTGCTGCGCCTCGCTGTAGTCGTCACCGGTCAATTCCTCGATGCTGGCAGCGAAGATCGCGGCCAGCATCGGAACATCGGCCGGCAGGAACGGCCGCAAGCCGGGCTTGGGATGCGCTTGTGCCATCACGCCAGCTCCCAGGTCGTCACCGGCTTGCCGTCGGCATCCTTGCCGTCCTTGAGCACCACGCCCTTGGCGGCGAGCTCGTCGCGGATGCGATCGGATTCCCTGAAATCCTTTCGCGCGCGCGCAGCCGTGCGCTCCGCAATCAGGCGGTCGATCTCGCCGGCATCGACGCCACTCGCCTCGCGCTTGCGGCCTTCCCATTGCGCCAGGCTCTCGGACAGGAAGCCGAGCAGACGCAGCGAGGCCGAAAGGCCGGCCGCATCGGCCGCATTGCGCAGACCATGCAGCGCCGCGATTGCCTGCGGCGTGTTGAGATCGTCGAGCAGCGCGTCGACCACAGACGCCGCGGGCTTGGACGGCGCAACGTCAGCCGCAAAGCGATACCAATCGTTGAGCGTCTTGGCGCTCTCCTCCAGCGACTTCATGGTCCAGTCGATCGGCGAGGTATAGTGCGTCTTCAGCATGTTGAGGCGCAACACTTCACCCGGCCAGTCCTTGAGCAGGTCGTGGATGGTGACGAAGTTGCCGAGGCTCTTCGACATCTTCTCACTCTCGACCTGCAGGAAGCCGTTGTGCATCCAGGTGTTCGCCATGCGCTGCTGGTGGAAGGCGCAGCAGGTCTGGGCGATCTCGTTCTCGTGATGCGGAAACACGAGATCGATGCCGCCGCCATGGATGTCGAACTGCTCGCCGAGATGCTTCCAGGCCATGGCCGAGCACTCGATGTGCCAGCCCGGACGGCCCTCGGCCTTGATGCCTGATGGCGACGGCCAGGACGGCTCGCCGGGCTTGGACGGCTTCCACAGCACGAAGTCGGTCGAATCCTTCTTGTAGGGTGCGACGTCGACGCGGGCACCGGCGATCATCTCGTCCAGCGAACGCTTCGACAACGCGCCATAGCGCGGCAGTCCGTCATTGACCGCGTTCATCGCCTGCGGTGAGAACAGCACGTGATCCTCGGCGACATAGGCGAAACCGCCCTTGACCAGCCGTTCGATGATCTCGCGCATCTCGCCGATATGCTCGGTCGCGCGCGGCTCGACGCTCGGCCGGAGCGCGCCGAGTGCATCGACGTCGGCATGGAATTGCTTGCCGGTCTGCTCGGTGACCTTGCGGATCGCCTCGTTCAGCGGCAGGCCGGGAAAATCCCGCGCGGCGCGGTCGTTGATCTTGTCGTCGACGTCGGTGATGTTGCGGACATATTTGACGTGGGCCTCGCCATAGAGATGGCGGAGCAGCCGAAACAGCACGTCGAACACGATCACCGGCCGCGCATTGCCGATATGGGCGTAGTCATAGACGGTCGGTCCGCAGACATACATGCGGACGTTGTTCGGATCGAGCGGCACAAAGGGCCGCTTTTCTCTGGTCAGCGTATCGTGAAGACGCAATTCCATATGGACACCCATCGGCTGTTGGCCGGGCGTCCAGTGCTCTCAATGTGTTTTGAGAAAAGACGGCTCCAGCCAGCGAATCGCTAGCTCGTAATCTCGCGGCAAATAATGCAGATGGCGAGGAGACCGTTCATGCGGCGACATATGGGCCATGAGGCCGGCTTTCGTCAAGAGAGCCACGGAAATGCCGCTTTATTTCCGCAAAGCCCGTCGCCCTGCCGAGATGGTTCATCATCCTTAACCATTTGAGCCCATTCTGGAACCGGCGGTTCCTATTTTTGCCCCAAGGTGTTTTCATGCGATCCTTGCTCGCGCTCATTTCCTGCGCCTCGATGCTTGGCGGCTCGATGCTCGGCGCCTCGATCCTTGGCGCCTCCAGCGCCTGCGCCGAGACCCGCATCTTCATCATTTCCAACCAGGCCGACGGCTATGGCGTCGACCAGTGTCTGGCCAAGGGCGAAAAATGCGGCGCACAGGTCGCCCGCAGCTACTGCCAGTCACAAGACTTTGCACAGGCATCTAGCTACCGCCGAGTGGATCCCGACGAAATTACCGGGTCTGTCCCCAAATCCGGCGCAAACTGCTCCCATGGCCATTGCGACGAATATGTCGCAATCACGTGCCAGCGCTGAATTTCGCTCGGAGCTGGCGGACCTTAGGACCTGTCTTCGGCCCCTGAAACGACGTGACGATGCCGCCGGAAGCGGCTATTGGAGGGCGCGCGTCGGCCCCCCAGATCACTGAGGGCCGTGACCTCGCTAGAATGGCGGATATGCCTGAATTTTTGTCTCTGTCCCGTCCCCGCTTCCTCATTGCCAGCACAGTGCTTCTCAGCCTCGTGCTCGCGACTGATGCCTTCGCACAGGCTGGCCCGCCGGGCGCGCCGCCGCCTCCACCTGCCCAGGGCGGCCTCGGCCCGAACCCGATGTGCGTGCGCCTTGAAGGTCAGCTCGCCGCGCTCGACCGCGGGGCGGGCGGCGATCCCGCACGCGAGGACCAGATCCGTCGCTATCAGGATTCCCAGGCCAAGCAGCAGGCCGAGCTCGACCGCGTCACCATGCAGGCGAAGCGCATGGGCTGCGATTCCTCCGGCTTCTTCTCGCTGTTCGGCGGCCAGCAGGCGCAATGCGGTCCGGTCAACACCCAGATCCAGCAGATGCGCGCCAATCTGGACCAGATCACCGGCAATCTCGAGCGCCTGCGCGGTGGCGGTCCCGGCGGCAGCCCCGAACGCGACAGCCAGCGCCGCTCGGTGCTGATGGCGCTGGCGCAGAACAATTGCGGCCCGCAATACGCCAATGCCGTGCAGTCGCAGGGCGGCAACTTCCTGAGCAATCTGTTCGGTGGCGGCAACAACCCCAACAATCCGCCGGGCGCGCCGCCAGCCGATTTCGGCGGCCCGCAGTCCGGCACCTATCGCACCGTCTGCGTGCGCACCTGCGACGGCGCCTATTTCCCGATCTCGTATGCGACCGTGCCGGCGCGCTTCCCCGACGACGAGAAGACCTGCAAGGCGCTTTGTCCAGCGGCCGAAGCCACCCTCTACGCCCACCGCAATCCCGGTGAGGACATGAGCTCCGCGGTCTCGATCAGCGGCCAGCCCTACACGGCGCTGCCGACCGCCTTCAAATTCCGCAGCGAGTTCAACCCGTCCTGCTCCTGCAAGGCGGCCGGCCAGAGCTGGGCCGACGCGCTGAAATCGGCCGACGACAAGGCCGCCGTGGAGCAGCAGGGCGACATCATCGTCACCGAGGAGAGCGCCAAGAAGATGCAGCAACGGCAGCTCACCAAGGGTGCGCCGGCGAATGCAAAGAAGGGCGCAGCGCCGGCCACCGCCGCCGCACCGGTCGCGACCCCGCCTGCGGATGCGAGCCCCACGACCACGTCGGAGAACAAGCCGATCCGCTCGGTCGGCCCGCAGTTCTTGCCGCAGCAGAAGTAGTCAGCTCACACGACGGCGACAGTAGGGTGGGCAAAAGCGCGTAGCGCTGTGCCCACCGTTAGATCAGGTGGGCACGCTTCGCTTTGCCCACCTACTCTATCAACTCAGCCCTCGAACGCGTCGATCGACGCCTGACCGCCGCGCGAGACCAGCGTCTCGTCGGGTGCGGGCAGCTTTTCGCCCCGATCGCGGAAGCGGTTGGTGATGGGATAGCGGCGGTCACGGCCGAAGTTTTTCCGCGTCACCTTCACGCCCGGCGCGGCCTGGCGGCGCTTGTATTCGGCGACGTTGAGGAGACGGTCGATCCGGGTCACCGTCTCGCGGTCGAAGCCGGCTGCGATGATCGCCTCGAGCGGCTCCTCATGTTCGACCAGACGTTCGAGGATCGCATCGAGCACGTCGTAAGGCGGCAGTGAATCCTGATCGGTCTGGTTCTCGCGCAATTCGGCCGTCGGCGGCCGCGTGATGATGTCGGGCGGGATCACCTCGCCCGCGGGCCCCAGCGCGTCGTCGGGCTTCCAGCTGTTTCGCAGCGCCGCCAACCGGAACACCTGCGTCTTGTAAATGTCCTTGATCGGATTGAAGCCGCCGTTCATGTCGCCATAGAGCGTGGCATAGCCGACAGACATCTCGGACTTGTTGCCTGTCGTCACCACCATCAACCCGGTCTTGTTGGAGATCGCCATCAGCAGCGTGCCGCGGGTGCGGGCCTGGAGATTCTCTTCGGTGATGTCAGGCGGCAGGTTCTTGAACAGGCCAGACAGGATGGTCTCGAAGCCGTTCACGGCTTCCGCAATCGGCAGCACTTCGTAACGGATACCGAGATGGCCGGCGAGCTCGCCGGCATCGGCAATCGAGTGTGCTGCCGTGTAGCGATAAGGCAGCATCACGCCGTGCACCTGATCGGCACCGAGCGCATCGACCGCGATCGCCGCACACAGCGCGGAATCGATGCCGCCGGAGATGCCGAGCAGCACGCCGGGAAAGCCGTTCTTGGTCACATAGTCGCGCAGGCCCAGCACGCAGGCAGCGTAATCGGCGCGGTCGCCTTCCGGCTGCTCGGCGATCGGACCGGTGCAGCGCCAATCGCCTCCATTCCTGGTGAAGCGCAACGTCGTGATGCTCTCGGCGAACGCCGGCAATTGCGCGGCGAGCGAGAGATCGCCATTGAGCGCGAACGAGGCTCCGTCGAACACGAGCTCGTCCTGGCCGCAGACCTGATTGAGATAGACCAGCGGCAGGCCGCTCTCGGTGACCCGCGCGACGGCCACCGACAGGCGCACATCGTTCTTGTCGCGGGCATAGGGCGAGCCGTTCGGCACCAGAATGATCTCGGCGCCGGTCTCGGCCAGCGTCTCGACCACGTTCTCGTAATCCTCGGACTCTTCCAGCCAGATGTCCTCGCAGATCGGCACGCCGATCCGCACGCCGCGCACGGTGACAGGGCCCGAGGCAGGCCCGCGCGAAAACAACCGCTTCTCGTCGAATACGCCGTAATTCGGCAGATTGCACTTGAAGCGAAGGCCCGCGATGCGCCCGCCATCGAGCAGCGCGCAGGCATTGTAGAGCTTGCCGTCCTCGACCCAGGGCGTGCCGACCAGCAATGCCGGGCCGCCGTCAACGGTTTCGCGCGCGAGCGCCTCGATGGCCGCGCGGCAGGCGGCCTGGAAGGCCGGCTTCTGCACCAGATCCTCCGGCGGATAGCCGGCGATGAACAATTCCGGAAACAGCACGAGGTCGGCGCCGTCGGCGATGGCGCGCGCTCGTGCGATGCGAACCTTCGCGGCATTGCCCTCGATGTCGCCCACGGTCGGATTGAGTTGGGCGAGCGTGACCGCGAATGCGCTGAGACGTTCGGTCATGGTCGTCTCGTCCAGCTAGAGGAACCCCAATCGCTCGATGATGGCGATGATCCAGAATGCGCCGGCCATCAGCAGCGCGACGCCCACGGCGGCCGAGCCCATGTCCTTGACCCGGCCGATCTGCTTGTCGTGGTCCATGGTCAGACGATCGGCGAGCTTCTCGATCGCGGTGTTGAGCAGCTCCACGACCAGCACGAACGCAACCGCACATACCAGCTCGACCGCCCGCATCGCAGTGGCGGCGACGAACCACGCCACCGGCAGCGACAGGATCAGCGCAAAGACCTCCTCGCGGATGGCCTGTTCCGAACGGAACGCAAAGGCCATTCCGTTGCGGGAATTGATCGTGGCCTTCCAGAGTCGCAGCAAGATCCTAGAGCCCCGCTGCGGCCGGCATCGGCCGAACCTTGCCGGCGCGATCCTGCTTCAGCAGTTCGGCGACGAGGAAGGCCATGTCGATGGATTGCTCCGCATTGAGGCGGGGATCGCACACCGTGTGATAGCGGTCGTTGAGATCCTCGTCGGTGATGGCGCGGGCGCCGCCGATGCACTCGGTGACGTCCTGGCCGGTCATCTCCAGATGCACGCCGCCGGCATAGGTGCCTTCCGCGGCGTGGATCGTGAAGAACGACTTCACCTCGGACAGCACACGGTCGAACGGCCGCGTCTTGTAGCCCGTCGTGGAGGTGATGGTGTTGCCGTGCATCGGATCGCACGACCAGACCACCACCTTGCCCTCGCGCTTCACCGCGCGGATCAGGCCCGGCAGATGATCGGCGACCTTGTCGGAGCCGAAGCGGTTGATCAGGGTCAGCCGGCCGGGCTCGTTGTCGGGGTTGAGCACGTCGATCAGCTTCAACAGCTCGTCGGGCTTGAGCGAAGGGCCGCACTTCAGGCCAATCGGGTTCCTGATGCCACGGAAATATTCGACATGACCATGATCGAGCTGACGGGTGCGGTCGCCGATCCAGATCATGTGACCCGAGGTCGCATACCAGTCGCCGGTGGTGGAATCGACCCGGGTCATGGCCTGCTCATAGCCGAGCAGCAGCGCCTCATGGCTGGTGTAGAAATCGGTGGCACGCAGCTCCGGATGGCTTTCGAGATCGAGGCCGCAAGCGCGCATGAAGTTGAGCGCCTCCGAGATGCGGTCGGCCAGCTCCTTGTAACGGCGGGACTGCGGTGAATCCTTGAGGAAGCCGAGCATCCATTCATGCACGCTGCCGAGATTGGCGTAGCCGCCGGTCGCGAACGCGCGCAGCAGGTTCAGCGTCGCGGCCGACTGGCGATAGGCCATCAGCTGGCGCTGCGGATCGGGAATGCGCGCTTCCTTGGTGAAGGCGATGTCGTTGACGATGTCGCCGCGATAGCTCGGCAGCTCGACACCACCCACCTTTTCGGTCGGCGACGACCGCGGTTTTGCAAACTGGCCGGCGATGCGGCCGACCTTCACCACCGGCACCGCGCCGGCATAGGTCAGCACCACCGCCATCTGCAGCAGCACGCGGAAGAAATCGCGGATGTTGTTGGCGCCGTGCTCGGCAAAGCTCTCGGCGCAATCGCCGCCCTGCAGCAGGAAGGCCTCGCCGGCGGCAACCCGCCCCAGCGCCTTCTTCAGATTGCGCGCCTCGCCGGCGAACACCAGCGGCGGAAACGTCGCAAGCTGCGCCTCGACGTCGGCCAGGGCCTTGGCGTCGGGATAGTCGGGCACCTGTAGCACCGGCTTGCTGCGCCAGGACTCGGGCGTCCACCGCTCGGACATCGCAATCTCTCCGTGAAGCAAAAAGTGCAACCTGATCTGTGGGTTGCGAGGGCCGCCTTATACACAGGCTGGCACGACACCGCCAGTTGTAAATCCATTTCGCAATGCAAACCCTTGCGAGCAAAGCCGAATTCGCATTTGCTAGGGGGGCGGCAGCAGAAACCGGCAAGACGGCTTCCCCCAATGGACGCGCCACTGGACGACGTTTTCATCGACGAGATCAGCTTCCCGGCGACCGACGGATATGCGCTGACAGGCACGCTGTTTCTGCCGCGCGGCGCCAAGCGCAATGCCGTCCTGATCAATTCGGCGACCGCCGTCCCGCGCAAGATCTACAAGGGCTTTGCATCCTATCTCGCCCATCGCGGCTGCGCGGTGCTCACTTACGACTATCGCGGCATAGGCGATTCCCGCCTGCCGGCGCTGGTCGGCTACATCAAGCCGAAATCGCTGGTCGGCTTCAAGGCCTCGATGTCGGACTGGGCCGCGCAGGACGTCACCGCCGCGGTGCGCTGGATGCGCGAACGCTATCATGGCCTTCCGCTCGCTTACGTCGGCCACTCCTTCGGAGGTCAGGCGCTCGGGCTGATCGAGAACAACAGCGAGATTTCGCGCGCGGCGTTCGTGGCCTCGCAGGCCGCGACCTGGCGGCTGATGACGTCGCCGGAAAAATACCGCGTCTTCGCCTTCATGAATTTCATCGGCGTGCCGCTGGTCCACGCCTTCGGCTACGCGCCAGGCTGGGTCGGCATCGGCGAGGATTTGCCCAAGGGGGTGTTCCTGCAATGGGCCGAGTGGGTCTCGAGCCCGCGCTATCTGTTCGATTCGAAACTGCCGGCGCTTGCGAACTTTGCCAGGTTCAAAGGCGAGCTGCGCGCGCTCTGCTTCTCCGACGATCCCTGGGCGACGCGGCCCGCGGTCGAGCTGCTCACGTCAGGCTTCACTGCGATCAAGCCGGAAGTGCTGGCGGTGAAGCCGTCCGACGTCGGTGCCAAGGCGATCGGCCATTTCGGCTTCTTCCGCCCCGAACACCGCGACACGCTGTGGCGCGGCGTCGCGGAATGGATCCAGGGGGAGTGATGGTCAGGCAGACGGATTGCTGCCCATCACGTCTTCGTTGTCGGCCAAATTGAAACTGATTTCCGCCATCGTCGTTTGCGAATGCCAAGAGGGCGGCAACGCGACTGATCTCGTTGCGACCACACCCGAGGCGACGAGGACATCATGGAACATCACTCCAGGAGCGGCAGCCTCATCAGCGAAAGCAAGGTCCCCGAGGTCACCCTCGGCTTCTGGATCATCAAGATCGCCGCCACGACGCTGGGCGAGACCGGCGGCGACACTGTGACGATGACGCTGAACTGGGGTTATCTCGCCGGCACATGCCTGTTCCTGGCGGCGCTGGTCGTCCTGGTCGCAGCGCAGATCCGCGCGCAGAAATTTCATCCGGCGCTGTATTGGGCAACCATCGCGGCCTCGACCACCTTCGGAACCACGATGGCCGACTTCGCAGACCGTTCGCTCGGTATCGGCTACACCGGAGGCGCGACGGTGCTGCTCGCCTGTCTCGTGCTGGTGCTGGGTCTCTGGTATCGCACTGAAGGCACGATCTCGGTCAACAGCGTCAGCACGCCGCGGGCGGAAGCCTTCTATTGGGGAGCGATCACCCTCTCGCAGACACTGGGCACCGCGCTCGGCGACTGGATCGCCGACACCGGCGACATGGGCTATCGCGGCGGCGCGCTGATCTTCGCGGCCGGGCTCGCCATTGTCGCAGCACTCTATTTCTGGACGCGTATCTCTCGCGTGACCCTGTTCTGGGCTGCCTTCATCCTGACGCGGCCGCTGGGCGCAACCGTCGGCGACTTCCTCGACAAGCCGCTCGACCAAGGCGGACTGGCGCTCAGCCGGCCGCTGGCCTCGATCGTGATCGCGACATTCATGGTGATCTGCCTGCTGCTGATCCCGCAGCGCGCGGGGCAACATCCGGGCGATCACGCAGCCGAGCGCGCCTAGCGAATGATCGTCGTCAGCGACGAGTAGCGCTTGTTCGGCTTGGCCTCGGCCGCCGAGAACTGCGCAAAGGCGTCGCTGACGCGGGTCGCCGGCGGCGTGTCGCTGGCGAAGCGGAATTCCTGCGGCCGCGGCGCGTAGAAGCTGGCGCTGTAATAGGAATCGTCGAAGCGCGCCTCGCCGATCCCGAACAATGCGTCGCATGCGTACAGGAGCGCGTAGACTCCCACGACTGCGACGACGACCTCCTTGAGAACTGCCATGTTGATGCCCTGCCCTTTTGCGGCAGAATGCAGGCCGGTTCCAAAACTCTGGTTTAAGACGCCGTGCTTCTTGTCCGCACGGTTTGCCGCTCCTGAGCGGATTGCAGACAATTTTATCGATCTCGAACAGAGAGCGCCTCAGCGACTTGCTTCCGAGGCTACAGGACCCCGCTGGGCGCGGCAGCGCTGCATCTTTGCGGCTTGCCGCTCTCGATCAGAAAACCGGCTCGTCCTTCAGCGCCGCAATCACCTGCTCTCCTTGCACCGTCAGGCGATACGTCACCAGTGGACGGCTCGACGGCGGCTTGCGGTCGACCTCGACGATGTAGCCGCGCACCATCAGCGCTTCGAAGCCGCCGTAGTAGCCGTACATGCTGATCTGGTTCTGCCTCAGCAGCTTGAACTCGCGCAGCAGGCGGATCTCGTTGCCCGAAAGCAGCGAGCGGCGGACGCGCTGCACGAAGCTCGCGCGCTGCTCGAACCAGGCCGCATCGGGCAGCTCGCGCGCAGCAGGCACGGCGTCGCGGTCGCACGGACGCGCCTCGACATCCGCCTTCACTGCCGGCGCCGACGGCAAGCTGCTGCCGACCGCTTCCCTGGCATCGTCGAGCAACGCGATCGGCCAGCGCCGCTTGTTGTCGACCATGACAGGCGGCGGCACCACGTTGTCGCGCACCAGCTGCTCGAAGCGGCCGGCGGTGACGCCGACATAAGCAGCCGCGCGGCGGCGGTCGACCAGACCGGCATCCCGCCCGCGCTCCAGCTCGCAAGTGATCGCCTCGTTCACCCCAAATCCCCCCACCGCATCGTTGCGGGCGCGTCGCCGCGCGGGCCCGAAGAGCCCGTCGGCGGATGACACTAGGGTGAAATCAGCGTTCTCAAAAGGCAGAGAGATTCGTACAGGTTGCTGCCGTTTCGGCAACAGCTATAGTGGACCAGGGGTCCCATGCGCTTTCATTCACCTTCCATCCAATACTTTCACGCCGTCCGTCGCACCGGCTCGATCCGGGCCGCGGCGCGCCTTTTGAACGTCGCTTCGTCAGCCGTCAGCCGCCAGATTCTCAAGCTTGAACAAGAGGTTGGATCACCCTTGTTCGAGCGGACCGCGCGCGGCCTGACGCTCACGACCGTGGGCGAGATGCTGGCCCGCCACGTCATGAACGTGCTGCAGGACCTCGATCGCTTCCGTTCCGACGTCGCATCGCTGTCCGGGGCCTGGCACGGCACCATCAGCATCGCCTGCATCGAGTCGCTCACGGAGTCGGTGCTGCCGGATCTGATTGCCTCGCATCGCAGCCGGGCCAAGCGCGTCAGCTTCACCACCGAGGTGATGGGATCAT
Source organism: Bradyrhizobium sp. BLXBL-03 (assembly GCF_051853015.1). Lineage (NCBI taxonomy): Bacteria > Pseudomonadati > Pseudomonadota > Alphaproteobacteria > Hyphomicrobiales > Nitrobacteraceae > Bradyrhizobium > Bradyrhizobium sp. BLXBL-03. The sequence goes on from NZ_CP182470.1 coordinate 5,204,329, forward strand.
CCGACGTGCTCGAAGCTTTGAGGCGGGGCGAAGCCGATATCGGCATCGCGATCGCGCTCAGGCATCCGCCCGACCTGCGCCAGGTCGCATTGAAGCGGTTTCGCCTCGGTGCCCTCGTCGCCCGCGAACATCCGCTGGCGCGCCGCAAGACCGTGACGCTGGAGCAATGTCTCGCCTTCCCCGTCATTCAGGCGCTGCCGGAGCTGTCGATCTATCATCTGCTCCAGCCATTGATCGCGCAGCTGTCCGAGACGCCAGAGCCGGCGATCCTGGCCAACTCGATCGACCTGATGCGCGAGCTCGCCGCGCGCGGCGTCGGTGTCGCCTTCCAGACCCAGCTCGGCATTATCAGGCTGTCACGCGACGCTCAGCTCGTGTTCCTGCCGCTCGACAATGCCGGCAGCCCTGTCTGGTCCGATCTCGGCATCTATGTCCGCGCCGAGCGCACCCTGCACGCCTTTACGGACTCATTTCTCCAGGAGCTGGTGCGCGAGCTGGGCGAGCGCGAGCGGCGCGAGAGCGCGGCCTACCCGCACGTCACGTGACGCGCGCTCAGGCGTGACCGTTCTCCTTGCGATGCCCGACATCGCTGAGGCGGTCGACCCAGGCGATGCCGATCGCCGAGATGATAAAGGTCAGATGGATCAGCACCTGCCACATCACGCCGGTCTCGGTGAAATTGCTGCGCGTGGTTCCGAGATTGCCGGCCTCGATGAAGGTCCTGAGCAGCGAGATCGAGGAGATGCCGACGATCGCCATCGCGAGCTTGATCTTGAGCACGCTGGCATTGACGTGACTCAGCCATTCCGGCTCGTCGGGATGGCCGCGCAGATTCAGGCGCGAGACGAACGTTTCGTAGCCGCCGACGATCACCATCACGAGCAGGTTCGAGATCATGACGACGTCGATCAGCCCGAGCACGACCAGCATGATCTGCTGCTCGCTGGCGTCGAACGAGTGCGCGACCAGGTGCCAGAGCTCTTTCAGGAACAGCAGCATATAGACTGCCTGCGCGACGATGAGGCCGACATAGAGCGGCAATTGCAGCCAGCGCGAGCCAAAGATCAGCCGCGGAAACAGGCCGACCGGCGGGTTCGCCAAAGCTGCTTTGGGTTCGGACGACATCGATGACTCCAGGAAGGCGAAGCAGGAAAAACCAAGTTGCGATTTAGAGACTTGCGATGACAGGCGCGAGCTCGAGCGAGCCGCGGTAGATCATCTCGAAGGCGACGTAGACGATGATGGCGAGGCCGACATAGGCGATCCAGCGCTGCGTCTGCAGCACGCGGCCGAGCAGATCGGCGGCAACGCCCATCAGCGCGACCGACAGCAACAGGCCGAACGCCAGGATGTAGGGATGCTCGCGCGCGGCGCCCGCGACCGCGAGCACGTTGTCGAGCGACATCGAAACGTCGGCGGCAACGATCTGCATCGCCGCCTGCCCGAACGTCTTGCGCCGCACCTCCGTGTTGCCAGTATTGCCTTGACTGAACGCGAGCTGGCTGGAATGCGCCGCCTGCTCGCGCAGCTCGCGCCACATCTTCCAGCACACCCATAGCAGCAGCACGCCGCCGGCCAGCAGCAGGCCGATCACCTGCAAAAGCTGCGTTGCAACGCCGGCGAAGACGATACGCAGCGCGGTCGCGGCGGCGATGCCGACGATGATGGCGCGGCGACGCTGCTCGGACGGCAGACCGGCGGCGGCAAGGCCGATGACGACGGCGTTGTCGCCGGCGAGCACGAGGTCGATCAGAACGACCTGGAGCAGCGCCGTCAGCGCGTCGGCCGTGATGAAGTCAATCATGTCTCGTCATTCTTCGGATCTGACCGGTCCAGCCAGTGCGGCTTGCGGCGCTCGATCCAGTCGAAGGCCTTTGAACGCGACGCGCGCAGCGCCGGCACGTCCTCGGCGAGCAGCGCGAGGCCGAGCGGCAGCATCCAGATGCCAAGCACCGGCAGGAAGGACAGCACGCCACCGACGACGAGCAACGCGCCGGAGGGAATCCGGATCCAGCGGCTGGACGGTTGCAGGAGATAGTCGACGGTGCCGGCAAGGCGCGGCGGCAACCGATGGACGAGCGCGTCGAGCCGCGGGTCGCCGCCGGCAGGTCTGCCGCTGGCGCCCCCGGATTTCGTCCTCTGTTCGTGCGAAGCTGTGCTCATCGATCACCCCTTCGCGGCGGTGCTGGCCGCTCCGACCGGCTTGGCGCGCGGCAGCACCAGCGTCAGCAGGCGCAACAACTTGATCGCCTGCACCTCGTGCGGATGCACGTCTTCGTCCGCCGCCGCGACGCGCTCCGACAGCTCGATGAGATGGGACGACAGCGGCAGATCCGAGACCGGACGCAGTGTGTCGATGACGACATTGGCGAAGTCAGGCTCCTCGAGCCGTGCGGCGAGCTCGTCGAACATGGACGACAAGCGATCATCACTGATGTGCGGCGCCAGACCGCGCTCCCTGATGAAGCGGATCACCTCGTCGCGCTCGACCGGTGACACGCGGCGATCGGCGACGGCAACGAGCGCGCCTGATATCACCAGCGCCACTGCAGCCTGCTCGTTGAAGCGCGACGGCTCGGTGATCTCGGCTTCGATGGAATTGGTGTCGTTGGCGTCAGACATCGTCGCTCCCAGTGCTTGCGAAATGGCCGCGCGGAGCTTGCGATGGGGACGATGAGGTCGGAGAGAGCTCAAGAAGGCCCGACAATCGGCCGATCCATCGCATTCGCGCGGGGACAGGTCATCCGACATCGCGAGGTTTTGCTGAGAGGGTCAGCGTCCTCGCCAGAGGGGCCCGGATTCTTGTTCGCTCGAGAGATAAAGACGAGGTGGAGGGAATCAAGCCGGCCGACGTGCGGCGAGCCGCCGCAGCGAGGTTCCATGTTGCCATATTCCTCGCCGTCCTCGCCCGCGTAGGCGGGCGATTCAGTATTCTGTGACAGCAGTAATCAGCCGATAAGCCGCGGCGTACTGGATCCCCCGCCTGCGCGGGGAATGACAGCCGAGTGTTCGCGCGTTACCCCACACGCTCCACGAGATGCGCGCGCGATGGTGACGGATCGAACCGGTCGCCGAAATATTGCGTTTCGTGCGCCACCAATCCGTCACGGAGTTCCATGATGCTGACGACGTAGGATGGCACGCCGTTATAGGTCAGGACGAACTCGCTCACCCAGAAATCGCCGCCGCCGATGATCCGCCGCACCGTAAAGCGCTTCTTGTTCGGCTGCATGAAACGGCTCTGCTGAATGTTCCGGCGTCCGCGGATGCGTTCGCCGGACTGCGGATAGTCGAGCACGGCATCGTCGCGATAGATGTCATGCTCGGCCTCGAAATCGTTTGCGTCCGAAGCGTCCCAATGACGCTGCAGCGCCGCGCGTGTGGCCAGGTCATCCATCGCGATCTCCCGCCTTGTCGCTTCCCGCTTTAAATCAGCGTGCAGGCGGGCGGCGGCAAGACCCTCTAGCAAAGTCTAACAACGCCTAACGCGCCAAAGCCACGATCTGGGTGCAGATTGATATTGCCTCGATCCGGAATCCGCCGGGTCGACGCGCGGCGCCGGAGACAGAAATGGCACGATTGCTGTCCGTCAATGTCGGCCTGCCGCGCGACGTCGCCTGGCAAGGCAGGACGGTCCATACCGGCATCTGGAAGGCTCCCATCGAAGGCCGGCGCACGGTGCGGCAGCTCAACATCGATGGCGATGGCCAGGGAGATACCGCGGGTCACGGCGGCGAACAGCGCGCGGTGTACGTCTATCAGGACGCATCCTATCGCTACTGGCAAAGTCACCTGGGGCGCTCGAACCTCGTCCCTGGTCAATTCGGCGAGAACTTCACGGTCGAAGGCCTCGCCGATACCGACGTCTGCATCGGAGATCGCTACAGGATCGGCTCTGCCCTGTTCGAAGTGACCCAGCCGCGCGTCACGTGCTACCGGCTCGGCATTCGCATGCAGGAGCCCGACATGGCCGCACTGCTGGTCAAGCACGGCCGGCCCGGTTTCTATTTTCGCGTGATCGCGGAAGGTGACGTCGGGGCCGGCGACGAGATCATTCAGGTCGCGCGCGGGCCTGAAAGCATGAGCGTGGCCGAGATCAATGCGCTGCTTTACCTGCCCCCTCACCCGCGCGACCGGCTCGAACGCGCGCTGAGGATTCCGGCGCTGAGCCGCGGCTGGCGTCATTCCTTCGAGGCCCTGCTTGGCCAGAATGCGCCAGGCGGCAATGCCGGGCTCGGCCCGGCGGCGGGCCCGCCTCCGGCATGGCGCGGATTCCGGCCGTTCCGCGTCGAGCGCAAGATCGTCGAAACCAACGACGTGACGTCGTTGGTCCTCGAACCTGCGGATGGACACGCCGGGGCCGCCGCCCTGCCCGGTCAGTTCGTCATCATCAGGTTCGGGCCTCCCGACACGGCGGCAATGACCCGCAGCTATTCGCTATCGAGCCGGGCTGATGCGGCGTCCTACCGACTCAGCATCAAACGGGAGCCGCACGGCATCGCCAGCACCTACGTCGCCGACCAGCTCCGGCCCGGCGACGTCGTGCAACTCGGTGCGCCCCGCGGCAGCTTTACGCTACGACAAGACACGCAACCTGTCGTCCTGCTGAGTGCCGGCATTGGCGTGACGCCGGTGCTAGCGATGCTTCACGCGCTCGCAGCAGAACCATCGCAACGAGATGTCTGGTGGCTGCATGGTGCCCGCAACGGCCGCGAGCATGCCTTCGCGGTCGAGGTGCGCGAACTCCTGACCAGACTTCCCCACCATCATAGGCATATCTGCTACAGCAGGCCCGATCCCGGCGATCGGCTGGAAGTCGATTTCGACAGAGTCGGACATCTGGATGCTGCCCTGCTCCGGCAACTTGATTTGCCAGGAGACGCCGACTTCTATCTGTGCGGACCGGGCCCCTTCATGAGCGACCTCACCTCGGGGCTCCGCGCGTCAGGCGTGGCGCCCGATCGTATCCACACCGAGTTGTTTGGCGCCGGGCCGTCGCTGACGCCGGGCATCGCGACGTCGACGAAGAAGATGTCCCCGCATAGGCCGGCGGGAGCGGCGGGTCCCGGGCCCATGGTGTCCTTTGCCCGTAGCGGCCTCAATGTCCGCTGGGCGCCGTCCTATGCCAGCCTGCTCGAGCTGGCCGAGGCCTGCGACATCCCCGTGCGCTGGTCATGCCGGACGGGAGTGTGCCACAACTGCGAGAGCGGCCTCATTGCCGGTGACGTCAGCTATCAGCCCGATCCGCTCGACCCGCCGGCGGACGGAAACGTGCTGATCTGCTGCGCCCGGCCACACAGCGACATCGTGATCGATCTCTAAGACACAGGAGAGCCTCATGCGACCCGACATGATGCCAGGAGCGACCTTCCCCGACTACGAGCTCAGCGACCACACCGGCAAGCACCGCAAGCTCTCGGAACTGCAGGGCATCGATCCCATGATCGTCGTGCTTGGCCGCGGCGGCTTCTGTCCGAAGGACCGTCGCCAGACCGAAGGTCTGCTGCAGCTCCATCGCGAGATGGAGGTCGGCTATTGCCGGCTCGTCACCATCACCACCGATACCATCATCCAGACCAACGAATACCGAACCGGCGCCGGAGCCCACTGGCCTTTCCTGTCCGATCCCAGGCGGATCGTGCAGAAGGACCTCGACATCGCCGAATACACCGATCCCGTCCACAATCCGATGATTCCCCATGTCATCGTGCTGGCGCCGGGCTTGCGTATTCACAAGATTTATAACGGCTACTGGTTCTTCGGTCGCCCGACCGTCGAAGAGCTTCGCGGGGATCTCAGAGCCGTCAGCATGAGCTGCCGACCGGATTGGGACATCACCGCGCCCGGGTTCAGGGCGCAGTGGGACCAGGGCCGCAAGGAGCACTTTTATCCCTACGGCAAGACTTACGCCGAAACGCTCGGCGGATAGGGGGAAAGCGCAGGCGCGATTGCCGATCCGGCCCGATGAAATCATTGAGAACCGGCGGTTTATGACAGGCCGGATTCCGGCTATCTCCGTGTCAGGAACGGAGACCCGCCATGTACATCCCCCCGGCGTTCAGGGACGACGACATCGAGAGCATCCGCGCAACCATTCGCGCCGCGCGCCTTGCAAGCCTCGTCACGGCGACCACCGATGGTCCGGTCGCGACCCCGTTGCCGCTCCTCCTGGACGAGGCCGAAGGTGAGCGCGGCGTGCTGTACGGGCATGTCGCAAAGGCCAATCCGCAATGGAAGCTGCCGCCGATCGGCGATGCGCTCGCGATCTTCTCAGGTCCCGACGCCTATGTGACGCCGTCCTGGTACGCGACCAAGCAGGAGACCGGGAAGGTCGTACCGACCTGGAACTACGTGGCCGTGCATGCCTACGGCCCGGTGGAATTCTTCCAGGAGCCGGAGCGCCTGCTCGAGGTCGTGACACGGCTGACGCGCAAGCAAGAAGGCGCGCGTGCAAAGCCGTGGGCGGTCAGTGACGCGCCTCCCGATTTCATCGCCGCGCAGCTGCGCGGGATCGTCGGCGTGCGCATCCCCGTGGCGCGGTTCGAAGGCAAGCGCAAGATGAGCCAGAACCGGCCGGAGGCCGATCGCATCGGCGTCGCGCAAGGTCTTGCGGCGAGCGACAACCATGTTGATCGCGAAGTCGCGCCTCTGATCCCGCTTCCGACCTAAGCGGCGCCTTACGTCACGAGCCCGAGCATCCATTGATCGCGCCGCAGCCGAAGCTGCGAAAATGGTTCCGCTCGGCCTTGCAATTTCCAGCGGCTCCAATGCGGAACCGGCTCCCCATCCGGCGGATTATCGCCCGCAGGTAGTACCATCGCCGGTGGCACGGATGACAATTGCTTCGGATGTTTTGAAATTGCTGCGCCTCGATTCCTCCGACGACAAGCAGCATCTCGTCATTCGCTCCGCCGGCGCGCGTGGCAAGGCGGCCGACTATTCCTTCGGCATCGAGGAGGAGTATTTCCTCGCCGATCGTCGCACCCTCGAGGTCGCGATCCGGACTCCGAACGAGCTGTTCGAATCGGCGAACTGGTCGACCGGCGGCCAGGCCATGCGCGAGATGCTGCAATCCCAGCTCGAGGTCGCCACCAATGTTCACGTCGACGTCAATGACGCCCGGGAAGAGCTGAGATTCCTGCGCCGCGAGGTCGCCAACGTTGCCGCACAATATGGCTTTGCCATCATGGCCTGCGGCACGCACCCCACGGCAGTGTGGCGCATGTCGCAGCCGAGCCCGAAGCCGCGCTATGCGGACATGATCGAGGATCTGCGCAGCATCGGCCATCGCAACCTGATGTGCGGCATGCATGTCCATGTTCAACTGCCGGATCCCGAGAAGCGGATGGCGGTGATGCAGGCCATGCTGCCACATCTGCCGCTGTTCATCGCGCTCGCGGCGTCCTCGCCGTTCTGGAATTCGCATAAGACGGGACTGAAGGGCTACCGGCTCGCGGCCTATTCCGAGCTGCCGCGCACCGGCCTGCCCGAGTTGTTCGAGAGCAAGCGCGACTACGACGACTATGTCGGCGCATTGCAGCGCTCGGGCGTGATCCCCGACGAGAGCCACATCTGGTGGGCGATGCGGCCATCGATGAAGCATCCGACACTGGAGCTTCGCGCGCCCGACACCTGCACCTTCGTCGACGACGCCGTCGCCATCGCTTCGCTGTATCGCTGCCTGACGCGGCATCTCTATCTGCGGCCGCATCTGTCGAAACAGGTCACCGCGGTCGAACGCGCCATTGCGGTCGAGAACAAATGGCGCGCCCAGCGCTACGGCACGGATTGCATCTTTGCATCAAGGGACGGTCCGGTGACGATCTCGGAGATGCTGTCGCGAATCATCGACGACACCACTGAGGATGCGGACGCCCTGGGATGCTCCGCCGAAATCACGCACTGCCGCACCATTGTTGACCGCGGCAGCTCGGCTGAATTCCAGCTTCGCGCCTATCGCGACGCCGGCGACGACATCGCAGCCGTGTCACGATGGATCGCGACTTCGACGATATCAGGGACAAGTGCACCGATCGGGCGTCGTGCTCAAGCGCCCTCATAGCGCCATTCGCCTCAAGCCCGCGCCACGAGGCGTGGACGGAAGACCGACTGGATGGTCGGCGCCTGTGCAGCAGCCAGCTTTCGCGCAGACCTGCGCCGCGGAATGAAGAAGCTGCTCACGACGATCGGCTCGAAATCGCCCAGCGCGGTCCGCTCCTTCACCAGCAGGCTCATGACCGAGCGCATCTTGATGACTTCCTGCGCCACGAAGCTGCAGTTCTCATCGCGGTTGATCTGCTCGTGCATGATCGCCTCAGCCTCGCGCATGCTGACGCGAAGCGCTCTGATGGTCTTGCGGATGTCGTTGATGCGGTTGTCCATGGCTGCCTCCCTCTCGGTCAAAGCATAAGAACAAAACATGAACAAGATGTCAATCACCGCCGCGACCAGTTGCGGTGTCACGCGCGATCCGCCGACGGCGCCACTGCACGTGCACTGAGATGCTTGCCGACAAATTAGACAAGTCACCCGCTATCCGGAAATCGCAGGGCTCGTGAGGAGCGCCCTGCGTTCGACCTCAGCTGCCGATCTAACCTCCCGTGCAGCCACCGGATTTCTTGCTGAACGGGCTCGCCGCACGGTGGCGCCGGGCGCGCTTGCTGCTGCGCAAATCAACTGGCCCAAAATTCGCAATGACGTTGCAAGGCTTGGCAATGGCGCAGAGCGGAGAACGTCATGAACGTGCATGCTGCGGGCGATCTCAAGACATCAGGCCTCACCCATCCGAACGGCGCGCCGCTCCGCCTCAACACGCAAGACTTCGTTGCGATCGATCGCGACAAGAATGCCAAGTTCGAAGCGACCTATCGGCCGCAAGCGCTCTACAACAGAGCCAACGAGGGCTTTCACGCCAACAACGAGACCTTCCTGCTCCACGAGGTCGCGACCAATTTGCCGATCTATCGTCCCGACACCGGCCCCACCGACTTCCATCTGCATCTGCCGCCCGGCGGCTTTCAGCTCGTGCTGGTGACCTCCGGCGCGTTCACCTTCGACTATGACGGGCGCTGGTACAATGTCGGCCCCGGCGCGGTCATGCTGCAAAGCGCCATCGTGCATCGCCAGCTGTTCTATACCTGGTCAGGCCTTTCGACCGAAGAGAATCTGAAGACGCCGCAGACGGTGGTGCCCGATCCGATCTCGATGGGCTATTCCGGCAAATTCCTCGAGGCCTTCATCACCGATCCAACGACCTTCCCGAACCCGACCATCGTCGGACCGGACCAGATCAACGAAGACGAAACGCCGCGCGTGGCCTGGAGCCACCCGCTGCATGACCGTCCCGCCGATGCCGGCTTCTGGCTGCAGGATCCCCTCGCGCTGGATGCGCTCTACAAGCCGCTCACCGACGGTTCGGTCAAATCGGCCCTGCAGGTTTACGTGCGCGACATCGGCATCGAGATTCCGAGCGGCCATCTGGTCACCGGCCACGTCATCGCAACCGACCCGCGTGGGCACGCGCTGTTGCCGAAGAGCACGTCGGCCGCCGCGGACGCGACGTGCTTTGCCAAGGGCGAGGTCGCGATCTATCGCGTCATTCGCGGCACCGCCGAATTCAAGAGGAAGTCCGGCGAGAGCTTTGAACTCTCTGCTGGCGATGTTGTGACGGCGGGCAAGGACTCGATCAGCCTCGTCGGCCTTGGCGAAAACACCCAGGTGCTGCGGCTCGGCCTGCTCAAGGGCATCAACGATCTTCGCAGCTGGACACCGACGCAGCGCGACGAGATCGACGGTCTCGCCGGCCAGATCATCACGCACAAGGACATTCGACCGCTGCGCACCGAAGGCAAGCCGGTCGGATATTTATACGGCTGAGCGCATGCCGTATTTGGCAAGTCCGGTGGGTGGTCGGGTTCTTCACCTCTCCCGCAAGGAGAGGTGAACCAGGCGCCCCTACTCCGCCGCCTGGCGCACGTGGCGCGCGATCGGCGTACGCATGGTCACGAGCTCCTCCGCCGCGGTCGGATGCAGCGCGATGGTCGCGTCGAAATCGGCTTTCGTCGCCTTCATCTTCACCGCGATCGCGACGGCTTGCGTCACCTCGGCGGCGCCATCGCCGACGATGTGACAGCCGAGCACGCGATCGGTCGAACCGTCGACCACGAGCTTCATCAGCACGCGGGTGTCGCGGCCCGACATCGTCGCCTTGATCGGGCGGAACGTCGTCTTGTAGATGTCGACGTGGCTGAACTGCGCGCGCGCCTCGGTTTCGGTCAGGCCGACCGTGCCGACCTCCGGCTGCGAGAACACCGCCGTCGGGATGTTGGAATGATCGACCTGCACCTCGCGCTTGCCGAACACGGTGTCGGCGAAGGCATGGCCTTCGCGGATCGCGACCGGCGTCAGGTTGAAGCGATGGGTGACGTCGCCGATCGCATAGATGCTGTCGACCGAGCTCTTGGAGAAATGATCGACCGCGATGCCGCCGTTCCTCGGATTGATGGCGACGCCGGCGTTCTCGAGGCCAAGATTGGCGACGTTGGGATGGCGGCCGATCGCGAACATGACCTGGTCGGAAGCGATGCTCGAGCCGTTCGACAGATGCGTGGTGAATTCCTCGCCGTGACGATCGACCTTCGTCACCGTGCAGCCGGTGAGAATGGTGATGCCCTGCTTTTCCACTTCGCTGCGGACATGGGCACGCACGTCTTCGTCGAAGCCACGCAGAATGTTGTCGCCGCGATAGATCACGGTGACGTCGGAGCCGAATCCGGCAAAGATGCCGGCGAATTCCAGCGCGATGTAGCCGCCGCCCTGGATCACGATCCGCTTCGGCAGCTTCTTCAGATGAAACGCCTCGTTGGACGAGATCACATGCTCGATGCCGGGGATCGCGACGCCATGATTGGGCGCACCGCCGGTGGCGATCAGAATGTATTTCGCAGTGATCTTCTTGTCGTCCGCGAGCAGGCGGACGGTGTGCTTGTCCTCGATGACAGCACGGCTTTTGACCACTTGCGCGCCCGACTTCTCGACATTGGCCGTGTAGGCCGCCTCCAGCCGCGCGATCTCCTTGTCCTTGTTGGCGATCAAGGTCGGCCAGTCGAAGCTCGCGGGCGGAACGGTCCAGCCGAAACCGGCGGCATCCTCGAGTTCGTGACGAAAGTGCGAGCCGATCACGAACAGCTTCTTCGGCACGCAGCCGCGGATCACGCAGGTGCCGCCCATACGGTACTCTTCCGCGATCATCACGCGAGCGCCGTACCCGGCCGCGATGCGGGCGGCACGCACGCCGCCCGAACCGCCACCGATGACAAAGAGGTCGACGTCGAATTCAGCCATTGTCCACTCCGACCCCTTTCAGAGCATGATCCGGAAAAGTGTGAAGCGGTTTTCCGAAAGGATCATGCTCAAACAACAACCTAAAGCGCGATGCCGCGCTTTAGGGATTTCCGATCAGATAGGTACGGTCAGATATCCTTGCCACGCTTCTTCATCTCGGCCCGGAAGGCGCTGGCGACGACTTCCGAGAAGTGCTGCGCCCACTCGTTCATGACCTGCATGCTGAGGTTGATGGCCTTGGGTTCGGCGGTGAGCAGTTTCTGGCCGAGCGGCGACCTGTAGAAGGTGACGAGATCCTTGAGCTCCTGCTCGGTGAACATGCCGGCATAGACCCCCACCATGCCGTCGCCGATCTCCTGCTCGCGGCCGGCCAGCTGCTTGGCGATAACGGGGGCGAGCTCGTTGAGGTCCTTCTGGTAGTTGAGGTTCTGCCCGATCAGCGTGGCCTTGACCTTCTCGACCATGCCGGGCACCGCGCCGGCGTACATCGCGCTGGCATTCTTCAGCGTCAAAATCTCCTTTGCTGCGGCAATGGCCGCCGGAGTCAATGGGGCCGGCTGCTGCTGTTGCGCGGTCGCGGGTACGGCCCCCAGCGCCAGCGCGAAGGCGAGGCACGCGGCGGGCACGATCTTCAAAACGCTCTTCATTCCTAGTCTCCTTTTGGCGGCTTATCGCCGTTCAATCACGCGGATTCCGTCGCCACCCGCCAAAACAGCCGAGCTGGCCAAGCCGATGAACAACCCATGCTCGACCACGCCGGGGATCGCGCTCAGCGTCTTGGCGAGGCTCGCCGGATCGGCAATACGCCCGAGCTGGGCATCGACGATCCAGTGGCCGCCATCGGTGACGAAAACGTGGCCATCTTTGGCCTTGCGGACCGCCATTTGCCCGGAAACGCCGCATTTCGCAAATGCCTTCTCGATGGCGCGGCGGGTCGCCCCGAGGCCAAACGGGATCACCTCGACCGGCAGCGGAAAGCGACCGAGCGTCGGCACCCATTTGGTGTCATCGGCAATGACGATCATGCGATCCGAAGCGGCCGCCACGATCTTCTCGCGCAGCAATGCCCCACCGCCGCCCTTGATCAGATTAAGCTGCGGATCGATCTCGTCGGCGCCGTCGACGGTGAGGTCGAGGTGGTCGATCTCGTCGAGCGTGGTCAACGGCACGCCACAGCGCTCCGCATCCGCGCGGGTCGCTTCCGAGGTCGGCACACCGATCACATTGAGTCCGGCGGCAACGCGCTCTCCCAGCAGCTCGACGAAATGCTTGGCCGTCGAGCCGGTCCCGAGCCCGAGCTGCATCCCGTCACGCACCTCGTCCAGGGCGCGCGCCGCGGCCTGCCGCTTCAACTGGTCCATGTTCACGTCTGCGCCCGCCTCTCGAAATCAGGTGTGCCGCCGGTAGCCGCTTGCGGCGGCCTATGTAGCCTCGTTTTCTCCCCGAGAACAGGGCCCGGAACAGGCCTATAGGCTGATCTTACGGCCCTGCCCCTTGCGTCGGCCCGGGCGGACCGATAGCGCTTTTTGCATGACCTCCAAAGACAAGATCGGCCCCTACACCCTCGTCTTCGATCTCGACGGCACGCTTGTGGATACGGCGCCAGACCTGATCACCGCCCTGAACTACGTGCTCGACCGTGAAGGCCTGCCGCCGGTGCCGATGGCCTCGGCCCGGAATATGATCGGCGCCGGCGCCCGCAAGCTGATCGAGCGGGGCCTGGAGGCCGAGGGGCGGACGGTCACGCCTGGCGACATGGACCGCATGACGGCCGATTTCATCGCCTATTACGCCGACCATATTGCGATCGAATCCCGCCCCTTCGAGGGGCTGCTTGACGCGCTCGACCTGTTCGCCGCACAGGGCCATCGGCTTGCGGTCTGCACCAACAAGCTGGAATGGCTGTCGAAGCGGCTTTTGGACCAGCTCGATCTGAGCCGCCGCTTCGCGGCGATCTGCGGGGCGGATACGTTCGGCGTCCAGAAGCCGGATCCGACCATTTTTCGCCAGACGGTGGCGCGGGCGGGCGGTGAGATCAGAGCCAGTATCATGGTGGGGGATGCCGGAACCGACGTCGGCGTGGCCCGGCGCGCCGGAGTGCCCGTCATCGGGGTCAGCTTCGGCTATACGGACGTGCCCATCGCCGAGCTGAAGCCGGACCGGCTGATCCATCACATGCGCGATCTGCCGGCTGCCGCCCGCAGCCTGATGACCGCCTAGCCGTCCGGCAAGCTCCTGAGATAGCTCGATTATCCCGGCGGAACCCCGCGTTAACCATCTATTAACTATGCATTGTCCGCCGGTTGCTTGCCCGGAACGACGCCCCTAAGGTCCGCGCGGGGTTATGTGGCGGTTCGTCGCAGTTAGAAGTGGATGGGTCATGCGTCGTGTCATCGCGATTGCGTTAGCGGGAGCGAGCCTCGGTGGCTGCTCCTCGATGTCTTGGGACATGTTCAAATCGGCGCCGCCGACCCTTCAGGTCCGGCTGGAATCAAATCCCCCTGGGGCCGATGCGACGACCTCGCTGGGCGGAGGCTGCAAGACCCCCTGCTCCGTCTCGATTCCTGCCCCTGAGGCGCCGTTCACGGTCACCTACGCGCTGCTCAAATATCAGCCGACCACCGTGCCGGTGAACCTGATCAAGACTCCCGGCGATCTCACCACCTCTGCGACTGTGGCCACCGACCCGAATCCGGTCTTCGCGGAACTTCAGCCTGCAGTGCCGCTGAAGCCCGTGAAGAAGAAGCCGCACCGGCCGAAGACGCCGAAACCGGTCGCAGCCGCGCCCGCCGATGCTGCAGCGCCCGCAGCCGACACGGCGTTCCCCGATCCGAACGCGGGCAAGCGCTGATCTTCCGTGCGCTGCACGATTGTCCTTGTGGCATACCATGCTTAGATTGGCCGCTGAGCATCGCTTGAAGCAGCGGTGCGCCCGTCGCCGTCAGTGACAAGGCATTTGGCAAGGCATTTGGTATGAACGGATCCACTGCGAGTCCCCTCGCCGCGCTGTCGAGCCCGATGACCGATCCGTTCGGTCGCACCATTTCCTACTTACGCGTCTCCGTCACCGATCGCTGCGATTTGCGCTGCTTCTATTGCATGTCGGAAGACATGACGTTCCTGCCCAAGGCGGACCTCCTAACGCTCGAGGAACTCGACCGGCTCTGTTCCGCCTTCATCGCCAAGGGCGTGAAAAAGCTGCGGCTCACCGGCGGCGAACCGCTGGTCCGGCGCAACGTGATGTCGCTGGTGCGCTCGCTGTCGCGGCACCTTGAGAGCGGCGCGCTGGGCGAGCTCACGCTCACCACCAACGGCACGCAACTGGCAAAATATGCGCAGGAGCTTGCCGATTGCGGCGTCCGCCGCATCAACGTCTCGCTCGATACGCTCGATCCCCGGAAATTTCGCGAGATCACGCGCTGGGGCGAGATCGACAAGGTGCTGGAAGGCATCGAGGCCGCGCGCGCTGCAGGCCTTGCCGTGAAGATCAACGCAGTGGCTCTGAAGAACCTCAACGAGGAAGAGCTGCCCGACCTGATGCGCTGGGCCCATGGCAAGGGTATGGGCCTGACCCTGATCGAGGTGATGCCGATGGGCGAGATCGGCGCGGGCCGCATCGACCAATATCTGCCGCTCTCGCTGGTGCGCGCGCGGCTTGCCCAGCAATTCACGCTGACGGATCTGGCCGAGAGCACCGGCGGGCCGGCGCGCTATGTCAGCGTCGCCGAGACCGGCGGCAAGCTCGGCTTCATCACGCCGATGACCCACAACTTCTGTGAATCCTGCAACCGGGTGCGCGTCACCTGCACCGGCACGCTGCACACCTGCCTCGGCCACGAGGATGCCTCGGACTTGCGCAAGCCGTTGCGCGCCTCCAGCGACGACATCCTGCTAGCGGATGCGATCGACCGCGCCATCGGGCTGAAGCCCAAGGGCCACGATTTCATTATCGACCGCCGCCACGACCGCCCCAGCGTCTCCAGGCATATGAGCGTCACCGGCGGCTGAGAATTCGCCGCCGGCGCGGTTGCCTTAAGCTTTTGCGATCTTAAGCTTTTGAGCGGGCGTCAATTTGCCCATTTTCCGATTGACGGCACCGAACGCCGCTGATTTGGTGCGACCGCCTTTGCTTGCCCGGCAGCCATAAGCCGGCCCGCCCCTTTGGCGGTCGCGGTCAAGACAGCAAGGCACGAGGGGAGGACTGACGCCGCAATCGCTTTCGGTCTGCGATCCGTGCGGTCGCGTGCTTTTGCACGCCGGCCGGGCGTTGCGTGCTGAAGCCTCCCGTGAAGTGTTAGGCCGCGACGGAGAGAAGGTAAAATGCGTCCATTGCTGGCGATGAGTAACGCCATCGACGCCCTCAATGAGAAGATTGGGTACGTCTGTAACCTGCTCGTGCTCTTCGCATGCCTGGTCAGCGCGGCCAATGCCATGATCCGCTACGCGTTCAGCTACTCGTCCAACGGCTGGCTGGAGCTGCAATGGTACATGTTCGCGATCCTGGTGATGTTCGGCGCGTCCTACACCTTCAAGCGCAACGAGCATGTGCGGGTCGAGATCCTCTATCTGATGCTGTCCGAGCGCGGCCAGCTCTGGCTCGACCTGATCGGCACGCTGTTCTTCCTGATCCCTTCCTGCCTCCTGCTCGCTTATCTGTCCTGGCCGTTCTTCATGCAGGCCTATGACGTCGGCGAGATGTCGGGCAATGCCGGCGGCCTGGTCCGCTGGCCCATCAAGTTCGTGATCCCCGCCGGCTTCGTGATGCTGGCGCTGCAGGGTGTTTCCGAAGTCATCAAGCGTATCGCGGCTCTCCAGGGCTATGTGACGATCGACGCCAAGTACGAGAGGCCGACCCAATGATTACGCTGGAGATGATGCCGCCGTTGATGTTCGGCGGCCTGGTTCTGGCGATGCTGCTCGGCTTCCCCGTCGCGTTCACGCTTGCCGCGGTCGGCCTCTCCTTCGGCTTCCTCGCCATCCATCTCGGATTCTTCGACCTCAACTTCCTGCAGGCGATCCCGGGCCGCGTGTTCGGCAGCGTGCTCTCCAACGAGCTGCTGCTCGCGATCCCGTTCTTCACCTTCATGGGCGCCATATTGGAGAGATGCGGCCTCGCCGAGGACATGCTGGACTCGATGGGCCAGCTGTTCGGCCCTATCAGAGGCGGCCTCGGCTATTCTGTCATCATCGTCGGCTTCATCCTCGGCGCCATCACCGGCACGGTGGCGGCGCAGGTCATCGCCATGGCGCTGATCTCGATGCCGGTGATGATCCGCTACGGCTACAACATGCGCTACATCACCGGCGTGCTGGCGGCCTCCGGCACCATCACGCAGCTGGTGCCGCCCTCGCTGGTGCTGATCGTGCTCGCCGACCAACTCGGCAAGTCGGTCGGCGACATGTATCTCGGCGCCTGGGGCCCCTCGGTGTTCCAGATCCTGCTGTTCGCCGGCTACACCTTCATCCTCGGCCTGATCAAGCCCGAGCACGTTCCGCCGGTGCCGAAGGAAGCACGCACGCTGACCGGCTGGGCGCTGTGGAAGAAGTGCCTGATGGGCATCATCCCCTCGGCCGTGCTGATCTTCGTCGTGCTCGGCACCATGATGATGGGCCTTGCGACGCCGACCGAAGCCGGCGCCATGGGCGCGGTCGGTGCCATCGTGCTCGCCGCGATCCACCACAAGGATTTCACCTCGACCGACCGCAAGGTGCTGATCATAGGCGTGGTTGCTGCCGGCATCGGCACCATCATCGCGATGTTGTTCACCGAGAACGTGATCTTCAAGATCGCGTTCGCCATCACCTATCTCGCGGTCGCCTGGATCTGCGTCCAGGCCGCGCGCATCCCCGACCTGCGCGACCTGATCAAGCAGGGCTACGAGACCACCATGCGCATCACCTGCATGGTCACCTTCATCCTGATCGGCTCGACCTGCTTCTCGGTGGTGTTTCTCGGCGTCTCCGGCGGCGTCTGGCTCGAGCACATGCTGACCTCGCTGCCCGGCGGCGTCTGGGGCTTCCTGATCTTCATCAACCTCTTCATCTTCTTCCTGGCGTTTTTCCTCGACTTCTTCGAGATCGCCTTCATCATCCTGCCGATGATCGCGCCGATCGCGCAGAAGATCCTGGGGCCCGTCGTCGGCGACGGACCGGCGCTGATCTGGTTCGGCGTCATGCTCTGCGTCAACATGCAGACCTCGTTCCTGCATCCGCCGTTCGGCTTCGCGCTGTTCTACCTGCGCGGCGTCGCGCCGAAGGAAGTGAAGAGCTCCGACATCTATTGGGGCGCGATGCCCTGGATCGGCCTGCAGATGATCATGGTGCTGATCGTGATCGCGTTCCCGATCACGGTGACGGGCCTGCTCGACAAGCCCGTCAGTGTCGATCTCGACAAGGTCAAGATCGAGGTGCCGCAGATCGACCTGCCACCGTTGGATCTGGGACCACCGCAGAAGTAGCCTTCTTCCTTCTCCCTTTGTGGGAGAAAGTGGCATAGGCGGCCTTCGGCCGCCGTTCTTAACAAACGCCGAAGCGAAGCTTCGGCTGTGGCGCCGGATGAGGGGTTCTCTCCACGAGCGCAGATATCGTAGGGTGGGCAAAGCGAAGCGTGCCCACGCACTGCAAACCTGGGGTAGAGATGGTGGGCACGGCGCAAGTGCGCCTTTGCCCACCCCACGATTCCGGATTCGCGGATAGACCCCCTCACCCGTCTCGCCGCTATCGCGGCGAGCCACCCTCTGCCGCAGGGCTAACAGACCGACCCGCGTGACACGCGTGGCAAACACGGGCATACCGGACGTTCCTCCAACTTGGGAATGCCGCGTATGCCCCGATCGCGCCCTGCTCTTTCCTTTGTCAGTCCGCTGCTCGCCTCGCTCTGGCTCGCCTGCGCCGCAACCATCGCGCATGCCGAACCGATGGCCGACATCCACGCGCTGGCACAGAAGGAGCAGCAGCCGCTGCTCGATACGCTGCGCGATCTCGTCAACATCGAAACCGGCAGCGGGGATGTCGAAGGCCTCAATGTGATCGCAGGCCGCGTCGCCGACCAGCTCAGGCAGATCGGCGGCGAGGTGGAGATCCTGCAACCCACCGACATCTATCGGCTCGATGACACGCCCGAGAAGATCGGGCCTGCCGTGCACGCCACCTTCAAGGGCAGCGGCACCAGGAAGATCATGCTGATCGCCCACATGGACACGGTGTATCTGCGGGGCATGCTGAAGGACCAGCCGTTCCGCATCGACGGCGACAAGGCCTATGGCCTCGGCATTGCCGATGACAAGCAGGGCGTCGCGCTCATTCTCCATACCGTCGCGATGCTGCAGAAGCTGAACTTCAAGGATTACGGCACGCTCACCGTGCTCACCAACAGCGACGAGGAGATTTCCTCGCCCGGCTGGCGCAGCACCATCACCAGGTTCGCTTCCGATCAGGACGTGGTGTTCTCGTTCGAAGGCGGCGGCACCGACGGCTCGGTGCGGCTCGCCACCAGCGGCATCGGCTCGGCCTATCTGACGGTGACAGGCAAGTCGTCGCATGCCGGTTCCCGCCCCGAGGGCGGCATCAACGCGCTCTACGAGCTCTCGCACCAGGTGCTGCAGATGAAGGATCTGTCCAAGCCCGAAAAGGGCCTGAAGCTGAACTGGACCGTCGCGAAAGCCGGCACCAACCGCAACGTGATCCCGGCCGAAGCCACCGCGCAGGCCGACGCGCGCGCGCTGAAGGTTTCCGATTTCGACGAGCTGGAGAAGACTCTACAGGAGAAGATCAGGAATCGCCTGCTGCCGGACTCCAAGGTCGAGCTGAAATTCGAAGTGCGGCGCCCGCCGCTCGAGGCCAACGACGCCTCGCGCCGCGTGGCGGCCTACGCCAGGACGATCTATCAAGAGCTCGGACTATCCATGAACGTTGCCGAGAAGGCGACCGGCGGCGGCACCGATGCCGCCTTTGCCGCGCTCAAGACCAAGGGCGCCGTGGTCGAAGGCATGGGGTTGTCAGGCTTCGGCGCGCATTCCAATGACGCCGAATATGTGAAGCTCGACACCATCGTGCCGCGCCTGTACCTCACCACGCGCATGATCATGGATCTGTCGGCCGGCAAGGTGAAATAGCGCTCAGCGTTCTTCCTTCTCCCCTTGTGGGAGAAGTGGTTCTCTCCACGAGCGCAGATAGCGTAGGGTGGGCAAAGCGACTTGTCCGCCGTAGCTCGAAGAGCGAAGGCGGAAGCCTGCCCACGTACTGCAAAATCCGGTTAGAGATGATGGGCACGGCGCAAGTGCGCCTTTGCCCACCGTCCGATTCCTGAAAGCAAGGGGAAGAGGGCTAAGCCCCCTGCTCCGCCAGCCTGAAGCGCAGCGTGAACTCGGCGCCGCCGCCGGGGAGATTGTCCACCGCAACCGTTGCGGCATGATCGTCGGCGACGCCCCGCACGATCGAGAGGCCGAGGCCCGCACCGTCGCTGCGCTGGCGATCCCTGCGCCAGAAGCGCTGGAAGATCAGCTCGCGTTCGGCCTCGGTGACGCCGGGGCCGCAATCGCGCACCCGCACCGAACCGTCGTCGCCGACCTCGACGTCGACCGACGTCTCCTTCGCGGTGAACTTGATGGCGTTTTCGGCGAGATTGAAGACCGCGCGCTGGAGCATCTCGGAATTGCCGTGGATCAGCACGGGCGCCTCGGCGCCCTTGAGCGCGATGTCCTTGTGCTGTGCAATCGCAAGGGGCGCGATCGCGCCGACGACCTCGGCGCAGACGGCGCGCAGATCGGCGGTCTCGCCGGGATCGAGCACCAACGTGTCGAGCTCGGCGATCTCCAGCAGCTGGGCGACGATCCGGCTCATGCCCTCGATGTCGTCATGCAGCGCCTGCCGCACCGCATTGTTACCGAGCGTCTCGACCCGCGTGCGCAGGATCGCGAGCGGCGTGCGCAACTGATGGGCCGCGTCGGCGGTGAACTGGCGCTGCAGGCGAAAGCCGTCCTCGAGGCGATCGAGCGCCTGGTTCACCGCGGTGACGAGCGGCATGATCTCGCGCGGAATCTGCTCCGTCGGCAGACGGACGTCGGTGCGAGCAGGGCCGATATTGCTGGCTTCTTCCGAGGCCTTCCAGAGCGGCGCAATGGCGCGGCGGAAGATGAAGATGTCGATGGCGAGCAGGATCAGAAGAATGGGAATGGTGATCCAGCCGACCCGGCGGAAGAAGTTGGACACGATATCGTCGGTGATGACGTCGCGATGGGACAAATCTTCCCCGACCCTGATGCGAACGGTGGTGCCGTCGATCGTCTGCGTCACTTCGGCACCCGAGACCGTGTCCGACCGCGCATCGCCGGTCTTCTTGTGGGACGAGAACAGCAGGCGGCCGTCGACATCGCGGATATCGTACTGGTAGCGGCCATAGGCTTCCGAATAGAGACCGCGCAGGCTATCGGGCAGATTGAACGTGATCTTGCCGTCGGGCTGGACTGAGATGCGCTCGGCAAGCGTCTCGGCCTGGGCCCGCATCGCCGCCCGATGCAGCTGGTCGATCTCGGAGTTCAACAGCCAGAACAGCACCAGCGGCAGGAAGATCGCCACCACCGCGACCGCGATGATGTGCAGGAACACGATGCGCGAGATCAGCGATTTGAACGACGGGGCCCGGAGTCTGGATCCGGTCTTGTATCCGGCCCTGTCTCCGGTCCTGTCTCCGGTCCTGGACCCGATCTGGAATCCGCCCCAGGCCACGCTATTTCTCCTCGGCCATCATGTAGCCGACGCCACGGATCGTGTGGATCACGACCTTGGCGCCGTGTTCAGTGAGCTGCTTGCGCAACCGGGAGACATAGACCTCGACCGCATTGGAGGCGACCTCGCCCTCGAGCCCGAAGATGTGATCCTCGACATTCTTCTTCGGCACCACCCGGCCCTGCCGGCGCAGCAAGATCTCCAGCACGGAGGTCTCGCGCGAGGAGATGATCCGCGGCTTGTCGTCGACGAAGATCTGGCGGCTCTCGGTGTCGTAGACGAGATTGGCAAGCCGCAACGACCGGCCGAGCAATTGCCCCGGACGGCGCAGGATCGCTTCCAGCCGCGCCACCAGCTCCTCCATCGCGAACGGCTTGGCCAGATAGTCGTCCGCGCCGCTGCGCAGGCCGTTGACGCGATCCTGCAAGCCGCCGCGCGCGGTCAGCACCAGCACCGGCAGCGGCTCCATCTGCCGACGCAGCTCGCGCAGCACCATTAGGCCGTCGCCGTCGGGCAGGCCGAGGTCCAGGATCATCGCGGCGTAGGCCACGTTGTGCACCGCTTCACGCGCCTCCTCCGTGCTGCCGACGATATCGCTCTCATAGCCGGCCGCTGCCAGCCCGCTGGCAACGAGCCGCGACAGCTCGACATTATCCTCGACGATCAGAAGGCGCATGCAGTAAACTCAAGCTTCCGGCATTCCCGAACCGCGCGCACGCGGCGATTGCCGATCTGTTCCACCATTCAGCGGATTGGGCCAGCGAAAAATGACGCCGGTCGGGCGGGAATGTGTGTTGGCGGATCCTGCTGCCGCTGCCATGAAGGAGCAGCGCATGCGTCGTCATCAGGTAGAAGGCGACATGAGTGTGAACCTCAGAGATAGCCCGACACGCCGTCCCACAGCAGCTTCAGCGCCGTGACGACCAGCAGCCCGTAGCAAGCGCGGAAGACCTGCTGCTGGTCCAGCCGCCCGTGCAGGCGCCAGCCGAGCCAGACCCCGGCGGGAATGGCGAGAAGACAGATCGCCATCACGATCCATTCGTTGCCGCTGGGACGCGTCAGCAGCAGCCATGGCACCGCCTTGGTGGCATTGCCGACGGTGAAGAACAGGCTGGTCGTTCCGGCATAGACCTCCTTGGTGAGGCCGAGCGGCAACAGATACATCGCCAGCGGCGGTCCGCCGGAATGCGCGACCATGGTCGTGATACCCGAGGCGAGACCGGCAGCCACCGCCTTCGGCGTCGAACGCGGGCGAATGGTCACCTTGGGGTCGCCAAAGAACCATAGGCCGACGAAAATCAACGTCACGACCGCCATCACGATCGCGACGGCACGGTGGTCCAGAACGCGAAACAAGAGATAGCCAAGACCGATGCCGATCACGAGCCCGGGCAATAGCAGCACCAGATCCGGCTTCGACCAGGTCGACGGCTTCCAGTAGCGCAGCGCGAACAGGTCCATTGCGATGAAGAGCGGCGCGAGCAGGCCGCCGGCGGTCACCGGGTCCATCACAAAGGACAGCAGCGGAATGCCGACGATGGAAAAGCCGCCGCCGAATGCGCCCTTCATGAAGCAGATCAGGAATACGCCTGAGAAGGCGATGAGGATGGTGGTGAGCGTCAGATCCATGCAACTCTCCGGGGCCACCTGACAATCCGCTGCTCTATGAAGCCTTCCGGCGCGGTATGTCCTCATTCCGGAAAAACAGGCGCGGCAGCGCCGAAGGCACGCCGAACGACAATCCGATGAAGGCGAGAAACAGGTCGAAATAACTGGGGTGCATGGTCGTGGCTCCGTACTCCCGGTAAAGCCCGGTGCAATCCGATGATTGCCCTTAATATGATCCGACCCATATCTCAGGACAATAATTACATTGCCCTCGGTGCAATACAATCAGGCGCACGAACCTATTGTAACTCCCGTTGAAACCTGGGGAGGAGGCCCGATCTCACGGCAATGTCATCGTGCCCCCTGGGCGCGCCGCCGAGCTTCCTGTCCCCCAGGACCGCGCTCCGTCCACGCGTCATTGCGAGCGCAGCGAAGCAATCCAGAACCTTTGCGAAGAGCCAGCCTGGATTGCTTCGGGGAGCCTGTCATCGGGCCGCGCTTCGCGCGGACCCGGGCGTTGATCGAATTCGCAGCCGCGGTGGTCAAGGACGGGTGCGGTTAAGCAGCAATTCTCGGCGTAGTCGCCCGCCTTGCAAGCGCCGCGGCTCTACCTGCTTGATACTGCCAGTCGTCATTCCCTTATGTGTTGAGCCATGGCGGCAACCGCGGAATCCAGCGCGGCACACTCGTCTGAAAGTTCTCATACTCCGTGCCGAATGTTTGCTTCAGCGTCGGTTCTTCGATCATCACCACCCAGACATGAAAGAAAAGCCAGAGCAGCGCGCCGTACCAGAGGAGACGCCAATCCCCAAACAAAAGGGCCTGCCCAAAAACGACAGCGACGACCGCGATGTAGATCGGATTACGCACATAGCTGTAAAGGCCGGTCACGACGAGCTTCTGTGGCGGCGCGATCGGAGCGGGCGTCCCCAGCCCCTCCAGTGCAAAACGGGCAAATGAATCCAGAATTCCGGGCACTCCGGCGATAATCAATGTAACGCCAACGAAGCGGATTGGATCGACGCCGAGAAAAGCAGGCCCAAACTCCCAGCGGGTCATCGACCACGGGATCAGCCCTGCGAGCACACACGGCGCAACCAGGAAGAAGAGTGCAGAGCCCAAGACCGCACTCACCCTTTGCATGGCGATCCCCTGATGCTTTCGCTGGCGGCACACTTTCTTGAAAGAGCATCCTTTGGTCCGTGACGGCCTTGCGCAAGCGTCTCGACCAGGCCCACAGTCCAGCACATCGGGCATCCCCGTAACGCGACGAGAGCGGCAACGCCCGCGCCCAAGGCCAGCCAGGGGTGCGCGGTCTGATCGACGATGGCCCAAGCGAGCAGCGCCGCCGCAGCTGCGCCGCGCATCAGGTGTGCGCCCAGGAAAGCGCTGCCGAACATGCCGATTCCACGAAGATAATTCATGTGCTCTCTCGTCCGCTGTCCTTTGTGTCGAGCAGATACTCACGCACCAATGTGCGGGCGCGGCGCAGGCGGCTCTTGGCCGCTTCGCGCGTCACGCCGAGGCGCCGGGCGATTTCGCCAATCGTCAGATCTTCGAGATCGCGCAGCAGCAGCACTTCGCGATGCGACGGCGAAAGCGACTCGATCGCGTCGACCAGGTCTATGCGCAACTCGTCCGATGGGACCTTTGCGAGCTCGCGCGACTCCTCCTGGCTGGCGAGCTCCTCGACTCCGCGCATCAGCATCAGCGCCGGCAGCATGCAAAGGCGCGCAATGACGGTCAGCAGCCAGCCCGCGAGTGCGGCTGGAGTGCGGATCGTGCCCACGCGCCGGTACACGACGATGAGTGCCTCTTGCACCACGTCTTCGATCAGCGAGGCGCGGTAGCAAAGGCGCCGGGCGTAGCGTCGAATGTCCGGCTGCAGCACCACCAACAGCTGTGTGAGCGCATGCCGGTCGCCCGACTGTGCCGCGAGCAAGAGATCGTCTGATACGCGCGCCAAGGCGGTCACCCCTCCAGTGGCTCGCGCCCGGCGACGGCGCAAGCAGGACAATAGCCGAACACGCCAGTGACCAGCGTCACCATACCCGCACCGCTGAGCAGTAGCCCGAGGGGCGAAGCGTGCAGCGCAACCATGCCGCAGATGAGCATCAAGCCACCGCCGATCAGCCTGGCTGCGCGCTCCCACCCGCCAACGTTCTTCCTGTACCACATGGTTCTGTGCTCCGGTTCGTGACGCGCCGCTATGGCGTCCTCATCCAGACAAGAGGGTGCAAACGCGGCGCCGGGGTCACGGCCCAGAAAATAATTTTTGAGGGGGTGCGAGCTTCGGCAGGTAGGCGCGGGCGTCGGGCGCAGCCCCCTTCAAATGGTCTGGCTGTCGAACCTCTATGAACCGACTTGAGCCACACGCGGATTTCGGATTATTCGATTATCGCTTTATGCCACTGTTTTGCCCGACGGGTCAAGCCCAACGCCATCCGCGCGTCATTGCGCCCTCACCGGCTTCTACTGTGCATGGGGTTGTTTTGCAGATTTTGAATAAGCCTGCCGCCTCGCCCACGAAAAAGCCCGGCCTCGCGAACGAGGCCGGGCTATTCAGTCCGGCAGACTGGTCGAGGATCAGCCGCGGGTGCGCGAGCGGATCATGAAGCTGTCGTAGGTGTACTCGGCGACCTGCCACCACAGATATTCGTCGGAGCGGTAGGCCTGCATCGCGTCGATCGACTTCTTGAAGTCGGCGTTCTTGGCCGACAGCTCGGCCCACAGCTCGTTGGTCGCCTTGAGGCAGGCTTCCAGCACTTCGTTGGTGAAGGGACGCAGCTGCGTGCCGCCGGCGACCAGTCGCTTCAGCGCCGCCGGGTTCTGCATGTCGTAGCGCGCGGCCATCCAGCTGTTGGCGTTGGCCGCCGCGTTGGTGAGGATCGCCTGGTAGTTCTTCGGCAGCGAATTCCACTTGTCGAGGTTGGTGAAGGCGTGGACCATCGGACCACCCTCCCAGAAGCCCGGATAGTAATAGTATTTGGCGACCTTGGCGAAGCCGAGCTTCTCGTCATCATAGGGGCCGACCCATTCGGCGGCGTCGATGGTGCCCTTCTCCAGCGCCGGATAGATGTCGCCGCCGGCGAGCTGCTGCGGCACCACGCCGACCTTCTGGAGCACCTGGCCGGCGATGCCGCCGATGCGGAACTTCAGGCCGGAGAGGTCCGCAACGGTCTTGATCTCCTTGCGGAACCAGCCGCCCATCTGGGTGCCGGTGTTGCCGCAGGCGAAGCCGATCACGTTCGACTTCTTGAAGAACTCGTTGCCGAGCTCGGCGCCGCCGCCCTGGTACCACCAGGAGTTCTGCTGGCGCGCGTTGAGGCCGAACGGCACCGAGGCGTAGATCGCCCAGGTCGGGTCCTTGCCGACATAGTAGTAGGAGACGGTGTGGCACATCTCGACGGTGCCGTTCGAGGTCGCATCGAGCGCCTGCAGGCCGGGGACGACTTCGCCGGCGGCGAACACCTGGATCTGGAACTTGTTGTCGGTCATCTCGGCGACGTACTTCGCCAGCTGCTCGCCACCGCCATAGATGGTGTCGAGCGACTTCGGGAAGCTCGACGTCATGCGCCACTTGATCTCGGGCGAGGACTGCGCAATCGCCGGCGAGGCCACCGCGGCTGACGCCGCCGCGCCTGCTGCCGACACTTTCAGAAAATCACGACGCTTCATTTTCAGGTCTCTCCTTGCTGGGGCGTGTCCCCGAACTTCCTCTTTGCTGCCACTCGTTCCGGCGACACGGATTGAGCCGCGTCGAACCGAAGGGGCTTTGCTGCCGTGGCGTTTAACACGGAAGCCCTTGCCACGGAACGCGACATTGGCATGACGGGGGGCGACGAAAGTCGCATGTCCCCAGACATCAGGCTCAGGCTGCGGAAATCGCGCCCTTGAGCTGGTCCCGGACCTGTCCCGCAATGGCGCGATAGATCGCCGCATGCGCGCCACCAGGTTCGCTGTCCACGACGGGATTGCCGGCATCGGACGTGGCGCGAATCGCCATGTGCAGCGGGATCTCGCCGAGGAACGGTACCCCGAGCTTCTCGGCCTCGTGGCGCGCGCCGCCATGGCCGAAGATGTCGGATTTCGTGCCGCAATGCGGGCACTGGAAATAGCTCATGTTCTCGACGATGCCGAGCACGGGCACGTTGACCTTCTTGAACATGGCCAGCCCACGCCGCGCGTCGATCAGCGACAGGTCCTGCGGGGTCGAGACGATCACGGCGCCCTTCAGCGGCACGTTCTGCGCCAGCGTGAGCTGCGCATCGCCCGTGCCCGGCGGCATGTCGACGACGAGCACGTCGAGCGTGCCCCATGCGACATCGCGCAGCATCTGCGTCACCGCCGACATCACCATCGGCCCGCGCCAGATCATCGCGGTCTCTTCCTCGACCAGGAAGCCGATCGACATGATGGCGAGGCCGAAGCGCCGCAGCGGAATCATCTTGCGCTCGCCATTCAGCTCCGGCTTCTCGTGCAGGCCGGTCAGCCGCGGCACCGAGGGGCCGTAGATGTCGGCGTCGAGCAGCCCGACCTTGAGGCCAAGGTCGCGCAAGCCGAGCGCCAGATTGAGGGCGGTGGTCGACTTGCCGACGCCGCCCTTGCCCGAGGCGACCGCGATTACGGCGGCGACGCCCGGAATTTCCGACTGCCGCGCCATCGGCGATTGGGCGCCGCCCTGTGGCGGCGGCTTGTGGGCGTGGAGCGGTTGCACGCCTGGTGTGCCACGGCCCGGCTGCGGGGGTGGCGGCGGCGTGCTGCCAGGCTTGCGCTCGGCTGTGAGGGCGACCATGACCGTGGTGACGTCGGGAATGGCGCGCACGGCGGCCTCGGCCTCGGCCCGGACGGATTCCCAGGCCCGCGCCTCGGCGGCATCGACGTTGATCGAGAAGAACACCTTGCCATCGGACGCGCTGATCGCGCTCAGCACATTGGCATTGGTGAGCGCGACCCCGCGGGGCGACTTGATCTTGGCGAGGCTGTCGAGGACCTGTTGCTGCGTCACGCTCAAAGCGCATCTCCTGGAAGTTCAAGATGCCCCATTAGAGCGGAAACGGCCAAAAGGCTACTGCTACCGCCTGCCGATATCGTCAGCCATCTCCTTGGGCGCGGTCCCCTGCTCCAGGGCCGCCTCGTAATTGAGCTCGATCATGACCCCGTTGGGGTCATGGACGAAGATCTGCCAGAGCTCGCCGCCGGGCACCTGGCGGGAGTCGAATTTCATGCCTTTGGAAGCCAGCCGCTGCTTCATGCCGTCGAAGCCCCGGCTGACGAAGGCGACGTGGTGGACCACGCCGGAATCCGGCTTTTGCGGCTCGGAGGTCGGGGAAATATCGACGAGGTGCACGACCGGCTTGCCCTCGCTGTACATCCAGGCCCCCGGGAAGGCGAAATTCGGTCGGGGTCCTTTTTCGAGGCCCAGCACATCCTCGTAGAAGCGTACCGTGTCGGCCAGATGCCGGGTCCGAATATTGAAATGATCGAGGACGCCAACGCTCACGCTGCCCATGCCTTTGCTCCCTTTTTTTATGCAGGTCCTTGAGGCCCGTCATCCTAGCACAGGAGGCCGCCAAACGAAGCCGTTGCCCTCCGCCCCTAACGGTTTATGGTGCGCCCGTTCCCCCCTCAGGCGGAACCTTAGGGATCCTCGGCTGGCGCCCCTCGCCCGGCTGCAACCGTAAAACTCAAGCTACGGACACACATATGGCTAAAGTCGCTTTCCTCGGTCTCGGCGTGATGGGTTTCCCAATGGCCGGACACCTCGTGAAAAAAGGGGGCCATGAGGTCACCGTCTACAACCGCACCGCGGCCAAGGCGAAGGAGTGGGCGGACAAGTTCGGCGGCAAGACGGCACCGACCCCGAAGGCTGCCGCCGAGGGCCAGGATTTCGTGATGTGCTGCGTCGGCAATGACAACGATCTGCGCGCCGTCACGATCGGCCCCGACGGCGCATTCGCCGGCATGAAGAAGGGCGCGACCTTCGTCGATCACACCACCGCCTCAGCAGAAGTCGCGCGCGAGCTCGACGCGGCGGCGACCAAGGCCGGCTTCAAGTTCATCGACGCGCCCGTCTCCGGCGGCCAGGCCGGCGCCGAGAACGGCGTGCTGACGGTGATGTGCGGCGGCGCGCAGGATGCCTATGCCGGCGCCGAGCCGATCATCACGGGCGCGTATGCACGGATGTGCAAGCTGCTCGGGCCCGCCGGAAGCGGCCAGCTGACCAAGATGGTCAACCAGATCTGCATCGCCGGCCTCGTGCAGGGCCTCTCGGAAGGTATCCACTTCGCCAAGAAGAGCGGCCTCGACGTCGCGGCCGTGATCGAGACCATCTCCAAGGGCGCGGCGCAGTCCTGGCAGATGGAGAACCGCTACAAGACCATGAACGAGGGCAAGTACGATTTCGGCTTCGCGGTCGAATGGATGCGCAAGGATCTCTCGATCGCGCTCGCCGAAGCCCGCCGCAACGGCGCCAGCCTGCCGGTCACCGCGCTGGTCGACCAGTTCTATGCCGAGGTCGAGAAGATGGGCGGCAAGCGCTGGGATACGTCGAGCCTGCTCGCGCGCCTCAATCGCTGACCTGATACTGCCTTGCTGACCGCGATCGCAGCAATCTTCGTCGTGACCTATGCGGCGATCGCGCTCGAGCATCCCCTCGGGATCAGCAAGACCGCGACCGCGCTTCTCGGCGCGGGTCTGCTCTGGACCATCTACGCGGTCACGATCAGGGATCACGCGCTGGTCAGTCATCAGCTCGACGAGTCCGTCGCGGCTACCGCGCAGATCGTGTTCTTCCTGATCGGAGCGATGACGATCGTCGAGGTGGTCGACGCCCATGACGGCTTCGAGGTCATCACCTCCCGCATCAACACGACGAGCCAGGTCACGTTGGTATGGGTGGTCGGCTTCGTGTCCTTTGTCCTGAGCGCGATCCTGGACAATCTGACGACCACCATCGTCATGATCTCGCTCATCCAGCGCCTGATCGCCCGGCGCGACGACCGCTTGCTATTCGCCTCCCTCATCGTCATCGCGGCGAATGCCGGCGGCGCATGGACCGTGATCGGCGACGTCACCACCACCATGCTGTGGATCGGCGGCCAGATCACGCCGTTGAAGATCATGCGCGCGCTGTTCCTGCCCGCGCTGGTTAACCTGCTCGTGCCGCTCACCTTCATCAGCCTGTCGCTGAGGGGCAAGACCATCGCGGCACCGCAACCGGAGGATGGAGTGCTCGCCGTTGACCGGTTCGAACGTAACCTGATGTTCTATCTCGGGCTCGGCGTGCTGATTGCGGTGCCGGCCTTCAAGACGCTCACGCATCTGCCTCCCTTCATGGGCGTGCTGATCGGCCTCGGTATCGTCTGGCTGGTCGGCGAGGTCCTTCACCGCAACAAGGATGAGCACGTGCGCCAGCCCCTCTCGCTCGGGCATGCGCTGACCCGGATCGACATGGGCTCGATTGTGTTCTTCACGGGCATTCTGCTCGCGGTCGCCTGCCTCGAACACGCCGGCCTCCTGACGATGCTGGCCAGATGGCTGGAGGCGACGATCGGCCGCCAGGACGTCATCGTCGTCGTGCTTGGCCTGTTCAGCGCCATTATCGACAACGTGCCGCTGGTCGCGGCGACCATGGGCATGTACGACCTCGGCCACTACCCGACGGACAGCTTCCTCTGGGAGTTCATCGCCTATTGCGCCGGCACCGGTGGCTCGATCCTGATCATCGGCTCGGCGGCGGGCGTGGCCGCGATGGGGCTGGAGCGGATCGAGTTCCTCTGGTACGCCCGACGCATCGCGGGCGCGGCGCTTGCGGGCTATCTGGCTGGCGCCGTGGTCTATGTCGCGCAGCATGCGTGGCTGCACTGAGCGGCGGCCCGATCCAAATTTAACGCCCCGTTAACGTAATTCTTTAGCTCCTTAAGTCACCTCTTAAGGATTTCTTGCCAGAGATAGACAATGCAGAAGGCGCGCGTCCGACGCGGGCAGGAATCGTTGTTGCTTGATGAGTAACCCCGCTGAAAAGCCTGAGGTAGTGCAGCTTCCGGCCGCGCCGGTCGGCGCTCCATCAGCGAGCAGCCGAAGGGCTGCGTCGCAGCGGGTCCGCGAGGCACGCGACAAGTTAACGTCGACCAGCGGAACCCGGCCGGCCTTCGACGCCGAGCTGTTGCGCCAATATGCCCAGACGCGGCTATCGGCATCCTATGTCGTGATGCTGCTGGTGGTCGCGACCGGTGTGCTGTTCGGACTGTGGATGCAGCCGATCCCCGCCGCCGCCTGGACTGCCGGCATGATCTGCCTTCACGCGGCGATGATCCGCAGCTGCCGCCGCTTCCTGGCAGAGCCGGCCTCGCCGGCGGCAACGCGCGCCTGGCGGACACGTTTCGTCGTGCTCGACCTGCTCTATGGCCTGTGCTGGATGGCGATCCTGATCCATCCCGTGCTCGACATGGTCACGGAAACGCTGATGATGTTCCTGATGCTGTTGGTGATCGCAGTGTCGAGCATGCTGGCCGCCAATCTGCCGATCGCAGCCCTCGCCGCCACCGCGCCTGTTGCGGTCGCAATGGCGCTGAGCTTTGCGATGACCGGCTCGCTGGACAATTACATCCTGGCCGCGCTCGCGCTCGCGGCCGAAGGCTATTTCGCGTTGCTGGCGCATCGTCTTCACTCATCGACCTTCGCGACGCTGGAGGCGCGGGCCGAGAAGGACGCGTTGATCGGCGAGCTCGAACAGGCCAAGGCGATCTCGGACGAAGCGCGGCACCGCGCCGAATCCGCCAACGTGGCGAAATCGCGCTTCCTGGCGCAGATGAGCCATGAGCTGCGCACGCCGCTCAACGCCATCCTCGGCTTCTCCGAGGTGATGAAAAGCGAGATCTTTGGTGCGCATGCGGTGCCGGTCTACAAGGAATATTCCGCCGACATCCACAATTCGGGCGTGCATCTGCTCAACCTCATCAACGAGATCCTCGATCTGTCGCGGATCGAGGCCGGCCGCTACGAATTGAACGAGGAAGCGGTGTCGCTGGTCGGCATCGTCGCCGACTGCCATCATCTCATGAAACTGCGCGCCTCGAGCCGAGGCATCACCATCCACGAAGTGTTCGAGCAGGCGATGCCGCGGCTCTGGGCCGACGAGCGCGCGATCCGCCAGGTCGTGCTCAATCTGCTTTCGAACTCGATCAAGTTCACCCCGCAGGGCGGCGAGATCTGGCTGAAGGCCGGCTGGACCGCCTCGGGAGGCCAGTACCTCTCGGTCAGGGATTCCGGCTCCGGCATCCCCGAGGACGAGATCCCGGTCGTGCTCGCCTCGTTCGGCCAGGGCTCCAACTCGATCAAATCGGCCGAACAGGGCGCGGGCCTCGGCCTGCCCATCGCCAAAAACCTGATCGATCTGCATGGCGGCACCTTCACGCTGAAGTCGAAACTGCGCATCGGCACCGAGGTGATTGTCACCTTCCCGCCGGAGCGCGTGATGAGCGCGCTGGCGCCGCTGTCGGAGGATTCGCCGCCACTGCAGCCGGACAACTCCACCGTTCCCGACGAGAAGCGCCGGCCGCGCCACAGACCGATTATGAGCGCAGGCACGGGCTCGTAAAACACATGCTTGCCGACATGCCCGATATTCCTTCACTATGTCCGTATGAGCAAAGAAACTCCGTGCGTCGCCGTCTGCATGATCGATCCCAAAACCAAGCTGTGCTTCGGCTGCGGCCGGACCTTGCCGGAGATCGCGCGCTGGCACGCCATGGAGAGCGTCGAACGGCTCGCCGTCATGGCGCTGTTGCCGGCGCGCATGGCGGACGCCGGCCTTTTGCCGATCGCGGGATTGCCGAAACGCGCCTGACCGGCGTCCGGGCCATCGGAGGCGTGCGATGATCCGCCTCCTCGTTCTCATCCTGCTGGCAGGAACCGCGGGCGCTGTCGTCGCGTATGGCGATCCCGACCAGATCGCGCGCGCAAGCCACACGGTCTCACACATTTTCCGCGCGCAGACCGCGATGCCCGCCCCCGCCGTGCAGATCCAGCGCGGTCAGGGTGGAGAATTTGCGCTGCGCGCCAAGATCAACGGCGTCGCCGCGCCGATGGTGATCGACACCGGCGCCACCTCCGTGGTGCTGACCTGGGAGACCGCAAAGGCGATCGGCCTGCCACTCGAGATGCTCGAATACGACGTCGACCTTGAAACGGCCGGCGGCCACACCAAGGCAGCCCGGCTGACGCTCGATCGTCTCGCCGTCGGCCATCTCGTCGAGAAATCGGTGCCGGCCCTCGTCGTGCAGCGCGGACAGATGAAGACCAATTTGCTCGGCATGAGCTTCCTCGATCGCCTCGAGAGCTGGGGCGTGCGTTCCGACACGCTGATGCTCACGGGCTATCCGGAACTGCAAAGTAGCCATCGCCGCGCCCGCACGGCAGTGGATTGAGGACCTAGGCTGCCGCCTCCGCCGGCGCGCGTGCCCCAACACGCGCGATCGCATCGCGCAGCACATCAACCCCAGCTCCCGGCCTGACGCCTTGTTCGGCAAGATGGCGACGGAAGGCCCGCGCGCCGGGCACTGCGTGGAAGGCGCCGACGAAATGCCGCGTGATGGCGTGCAGGCGCGTACCGCGCGCGAGCTGCGTCTCGATATAAGGCATCATCGCCTCGAACGCGTCCTGCATCGTCGCACGCGGCGCAACTTCGCCGAAGATGTCGCTATCGACGGCGAGCAGCCGCCACGGCTCCTGATAGGCGGCCCGGCCGAGCATGACGCCATCGACATGCGCAAGATGCGCTTTCGCCTCCTCGATACCGAGAACGCCGCCATTGATGATGACAGGCACATCCGGCATCGCGCGCTTGAGCCGATAGACACGATCATAATCGAGCGGCGGGATGTCGCGGTTTTCCTTCGGCGACAGACCGTTCAGCCACGCTTTTCGCGCATGCACGATCAGCGCGTCGCTGCCTGCAGCCACGACGGCGCGCGCCAGCGTATCCAGCGCGACTTCCGGATCCTGGTCATCGATGCCGATGCGGCACTTTACCGTAACGGGAACGGAGACCGCGCCCTTCATCGCGTCGACACATCTCGCGACGAGATCCGGCTCCGCCATCAGGCAGGCACCGAAGCGACCATCCTTTACGCGGTCGGACGGACAGCCGACATTGAGATTGATCTCGTCATAGCCGAACTGTTCGCCGATCCGCGCAGCTTTCGCGAGCTCACCAGGATCCGATCCGCCAAGCTGAAGCGCTACCGGGTGCTCCACCGCGTCAAAGCCGAGCAGCCGCTCCCGATCGCCATGAATGATGGCGCCGGTGGTCAGCATCTCCGTGTACAGCAACGCCCGCCGAGTCAGATGGCGGTGGAACACCCGGCAATGCCGGTCGGTCCAATCCATCATCGGAGCCACGGAAAACCTTCGACCATTGATTTTGCGCGATTTTCCCGTTATCTCAGTTACTTGCACTGGTTTTCTAAATGCCCGTTCTAGCTCATTTTTGCCCGTTCTTGACTGTTTTCGTCGTATCAGTACAACAATGTCGTACCGAGAACGGAGCATGTCGTACCGCCATGGGAACAATTGTTGCGCGAAAGCGCCGCGACGGGACAACGGGGTATACCGCTCAGATAGTCCGAAAGAAAAGCGGCAAAATCGTTCATCGCGAGGCCCAAACGTTTGACCGCCGACAAGCGGCAACGGCTTGGTTGAAGCGCCGCGAAACCGAACTTTCAGAACCCGGAGGCATTGAGCGCGCCAAGACGTCCGGGAAGACCCTTGCCGACGCCATAGACAAGTACACTGCATCATCCCGCAAGGAAATCGGCCGCACCAAGGCGCAAGTCCTGAAGGCCATTAAGGACTACGACATCGCCAATATGGACGCGGAAGCGATCCGGAGCGAGGACATCGTTGCCTTCGCTGAGCAGCTATCAAGCGGGCGTCAACCCTCCACCGTGGGCAACTACATCAGCCACCTAGCGGCGATTTTCGCGGTGGCAAAGCCCGCTTGGGGCATCCCGTTAGATCGGCAGGCGATACGCGACGCACAAGCCGTGCTGACGCGCATGGAGACGATATCCAAAAGCAATCTGCGCAACCGCCGCCCTACTCTCCAAGAGCTAGACAAGCTGATGCAGCACTTCGGAGAAAGGCAGGCGCGGGCACCCCGGTCTGCGCCTATGCAGAAGATCATCGCGTTCGCGATCTTCTCAACGCGCCGTCAGGACGAAATCACCCGTCTCGCGTGGGCCGATTTCGAGCCTGACCACAAACGTATCTTGGTCCGAGACATGAAGCACCCGGGCCAAAAGGTAGGCAACGACGTATGGGTTGAGCTTCCTGACGAAGCCATAGCCATCATCAAGGCCATGCCGCGCACAGCCCTTCCGCAGATATTTCCGTACACCACCGACGCCATCGGCGCTGCATTCACGCGGGCTTGCCTATTTCTCAACATCAACACCGAGAACATGCCAGACGAAGAGCGGCTGCACTTTCATGATTTGCGGCACGATGGCGTGTCGCGTCAGTTCGAAATGGGCAAAACCATCCCGCAAGCAGCAAGCGTATCGGGACATAGAAGCTGGCAGTCGTTGCAACGCTATACCCACCTTCGGCAGACCGGCGACAAGTACGCTGGCTGGAAGTGGCTGAACGTCGTCGCGCCTCAAGATGCCAATTGACGACATTCCTTCCGCGCTGCTGCAGCCTGCTTATCGATGTAGTCAGCCAGATCGTTGATGTGGACGCCCTTTGCCGATTTCTGACTAGCCTCCATCCGGATCAACGGAATTACAATTTCGCCAGACCCCGCCTTGCGAACGAACTTCGCAGGGTCCAAGTGAGGAAAATAGTCACGGCAAATTTCCTCAACGGAAATTACTGCCTTCCCGTTGTATTGCGCCATCAAGAGAAACACCGTGCTGGGGCGCGGTGAATTGTCGTTTGCAGGAATCATCTTTTCTTTCTCCATTAAAAAAGCCGCCCCGGGCTGGATGCCTTGGACGGCGCAAGCAGTTCGGTCGGCGGGCGCCGTTAGGACGCTCGCAACCACAAATTAGGACACTTCCTTAATTCGAATGTAGCAGCAGCATGATTTCGGAAAATGGCTGAGCCTCCATATTCCACCCCATGACGGCCCGGCTTTTCCTCAGCCAGACCGTTTCGATTCTTCTCAGTTTCGCCTCTGCCAAATTTCGATAATCGTCAGTAATAAACCGGGGATGCGCTTGGAATTCCAAAACCCTACGGTGCCTGCTTTTAAGGGCATTTGAATGAGGCGGGCCACTCCACCGGTTCTTATTTGCAAAGAATGCAGGCGTCCCATGGAGTACCTTGCGGCACTCCCAAAGACTGCAGGTTTGCCGGCTGTTTGTGCCTATCGCTGCTTACCCTGCCGAAGGGTCGACACGATCCCTGTTGCCGAGTGATAGGTTCACTCGGGAATCGTACTCCGAAGCAGCGGCTTCTAATGCAGCGTCGATCGTCATAGGCTGCGTTTCTTTCTTCCCCCGCTTTGGCGTCGATGCTCTAGTGATCAGCCACATACGGCTAGCGCAGATAGCACATTCATAGAGCTTTAGCTCGCATCCTTCAGCCACCGGAAAAAGCGCTTTCAGCGCTCTGGCTTGGCAGCAAACGATGCATCCGGCTTCGCCGTGCACGTTGGTCCCCATCGACGCAATTCCGCCTCGATTAAAGAAGACCGAATCTCGAATCGGGAGCAATA
Organism: Bradyrhizobium sp. BLXBL-03; assembly: GCF_051853015.1. Lineage (NCBI taxonomy): Bacteria > Pseudomonadati > Pseudomonadota > Alphaproteobacteria > Hyphomicrobiales > Nitrobacteraceae > Bradyrhizobium > Bradyrhizobium sp. BLXBL-03. The sequence goes on from NZ_CP182470.1 coordinate 5,240,729, forward strand.
GCGTGCGGCTATTAATTCAGTGGCGTGCTAAAATAGCCACACGGATTCCATAGGCGAAACACGATTTAATGCGCGACGAAATAATCTTGAAACAATCGGCCGCTTCAATCCGTGTGCCTGGGAGCGACGTTTGTATCCTTAGAAATTTTCACCCAGCGGCTGGATTGAGCCACCATTTTTTCCGATGGAAAGGGTCGCACGATCGGGCGGCCCTTTCTTCGTGTTGGATTGTGCCCCACCTCCGCAGAATCTCCAGTTGCTTGCAAACTGCCTGTGAAGGCGTAGGATTCGAGTGATTTGCAAACACGGAGGCACAGCATGACTGCAGTCCTCGTTTTCAAAATCGCTATCGTTGGATTAAGCGTTTTTTCGACGGTTCTCGCTTATTCGATCATTCAGAGTAGCTTCTAAGAAAAAGGCCGACTCGTTCGATGATGCTTTGCATTTTTGATTCTTCCCCATGGCCGGACTCGGCAGGGCAAGATTGCGACACGAAAATCGGCCGTACAACTAGAAAGGAGTTCCGATTTTAGCTAACTATGCTGGGTTGAACGCGTTTCTGTAGCTGTTTTAGCTACAAAGCACGTCATCACTGGTTCGCCGCCAGCCTGCCCGCTAACTAAATCAACGGCACTCTCATGCAAGAAGACATCCGCTGCGATCACTGCGAAGAAGAATTCTCTCCGGACGAGTTGGTCATTCTTGGTCCGCCATCCGGTGAAGGCGAATGGATTTGCGCTCGGTGCATAGAAGTGAAACTGCGTAGAGCGATAGCGAAGCTGCCGCGCGAGAATTGAACTATCGCGCCCGAGCGCAATAAAAGAGGCCGCCAACTGGGCGGCCTCTTATCGGCTAGCGCGGCCAACTGTCTGGCTTTTCCAATCTATTCCATATCATGATGGCTGCGAGGGCGGTTCCCTCAGTAGCCGCGTCCATACTGGGCGAAGTTGCTATCTTGCCGGCCGCAATCAAGGTCGCTGCAGCATTGATGCATGCTGCTTTCACAATAGCTTCAGCGTGGATTCTGGAGTCGTCTGATCCCCTCGGCATTTGTAATCGCTCCTACGTTACGTGAACCGAAGGCGCTCAACCTAACGCAGAATCGATTTAGGAGACCCCTAAAAATCAAGTTAGGACACTAGGGGTTAAATACGGACAGTACCCACTCGTCCATAAGAACATATTGCGAACAAGAACAAAACTGGTACACTCTCTGGATGCCGATTTCCGCTCCAAGCCAGCCCGATCCCGACCGTTTAGAAGCTGCGGCCGATCTGGCGATTGAGGCTTGCGGCGGAGACGCGCGCGAAGCCGTCAAAGCGTTGATCGTTGCCAACGAGTTCCTTGAGCGACGACTCGAAGAGCTTGCTTCGCCCGGCTACGCGCGCGGTCGCGTGCTGCCGCGCGACCGGAAGGATTGGTATGACTAGCCTGCTATGAGAGTGGCGCCTTTAGTCTCAGGCTTTATCTTCGGGCTTGAAATACAAGTTGATTGGAGTGTGTCGCACTCGAAAGGGCAGACCAGAGCCTTTGTGAACGTGCTGCGAGTTTAAAATCAGCGGGTTCTTCACACACTGAGCAATCTCTACATCCGGCCTAGCTTCAGCTAGCCGGTCCTTCCACGTTTTCATCATGCCCAATAGATTGTGGCCGAAGAAGTAGATAATCATCCCACCTGCATCTTGACCCGGCAGCCCCGTCGAATAGCGCGTATCAAGTTGCTGGAACCCTTTCAGAAGCCAATCGTAGCCATCGTGAATCTTTGCTTCCCCGATCCAGAGGAAGCCGTCCTTAGCCTCGATTACGATATCGCAATGTCCGCCATACTGCGTGTCATGGCTTGCCTGAAATCCAAGAGCCTTCAGGTCGGTCACTATATCTATCGAAAGAGCGTCCTCGCCCCTTCCTTGCCGGTGTTGACGGGTCTTGGAATGCTCAAGCACTATCCAATCAATGGCACGATTGACTGCAGAAAGACGGTCGTCATGCGAAGCAGCAAACATCGACCGGAACCGAATCTGGTCTGGTTCAGAGTTGCCGAAGAGATTGTTGAGGTCGGCAAAAGATATGCGCGCGTCGTTTTCCATCGTCGTCATGCAGTCTTGAAATTTTCCGACGGCGCAAAGAATGGAAATATTTTTGACTCGAAGTCCTCAACCGGCTCCCCCGTTTCCGGGTGGATAAATTCGCCTGCACAGCGAGCAGAGTTGAGATATTCAAGGGTAATCTCATGCTCGGTGTGATCATCGTCAACCAGCATCGCATGCGCATCTAGTGCCGCAACCTTCGAGTTGACGAGAATCGTTATGGCATTGAGCAAATCAGAATCAACGCTTTCCTTCTTGGCAGCATGCCGGAGGCTGGTGAACGTCAGCAATTGAAGTTCACTTAGTGGCCGTTGTTCCATGTATTCAATAATAGCAAAGCAGATACTGATGGTTGGCTCATCGCCCCACCCTTTTGCAAGCTCCTCTTTGATTTTCATAATGCTCATTGTTTCCATTTAGTTCTTCGGAAGAAAATGCTCCATTCTGGACTTGACGTAGTCAAAGTCGTCGCGACCCATGCAATTCCTAATCACCGCATCGATTAACTCTGGCTGGGAAACTGCGGACGCACGACCACTGCTATGCAGACTCAGTTCCGGGATCGAAAATTTATCCTTCCCAATTTTTCGTCGCCAATGCACGCTAAGTCTATACGGCTCAATTGGCGTACTAAGGGCTGCCTTGCCGCCCTTGTGATACGTCTCTTCACGAAGGCAATGGGCTTTCCTTCGCATCTTCTCGTGTTTTGTAGATGCGGTCGTTGTTCCAAACGCTAGTTCAACCACCGTCCCCTCCTTCGCAGCGCGGTAGATCGCGTTAATCAAAGGAAACAGGTTCACTGGAACGCCTAAGTTATCTTCTGCATCGATCAGCTTGAAGAACGCAGAACGCACAGCAGCTTGAGCAGCTTCGCCAACGTCCCTATGCATACCCTGGGGATAGTCTATACGAATATCGATGACGTTGCCACTCGATGGTATCCACACAACGTCCATTGCTTGATGGCGGACGTGTTTGAGACCATAAACCTCTTCGTATTCATCGTAGAGGCCATCCCTCAAATCATTTGCATGCAATGGCTCCCGCGTAGTCACTATCCGCGCGGATGCCATCACGACTGCAGTTCCGAGTTCGGACCTCTCGACCGCGACAAGGGTCGGCTTGTTAGGCGCGTCGGCCAATGCAGCTTCGTTAAGATAGAGCGGATATACATCGCCAAAAACGCTGTCGGGAACGTCGAGGCGCTTTACCTTAGCGCGGATAGCGTCCACCTTGCTCGAAGCAATCTTATATACACGGACAAGCTTTTCGCCGCACATATGATGCTCAATTAGCGAGCTTGCGGCCACGTCCAGTTTTTCTGAGAAGTCAACATTCTCATCGGACAACGCAGCAATAGTCTTCTCCCACCCTTGGCGACGTGGTAATTCAGCTTCACCAAGAACGCGCTGCGCCACTGGCCATGGCATTCGCTTGCTCATAGTCCAGGCTATTTCAGACATTTCCATCGGCAGACCCCCAGCAGCCCATTTTGCTATATCACTTGGGCAACTGCAACTAGTGCAAAAGTCGATAAACAACCCAGTTATGCGCCCCCTGACGTGCGGGGGCAGCCAAAGCGCTGGCCGCCCCTCCCTTCTCGTTATAGCGCTCGCTGTTTCTTCGCTTGCGTGACTGTTTTTACGATTGTGCCCGGCAGCGAAGCCTTAAGGTCCGCAATCTGTTGCTGAACTCTCGTCAACCCGGCTTCGTCGGCGCCGCGTGCGTCAATCGTCAGTGGCCGCTGCTATTTGAAAGTATTGGCGCCGACCTTTAGTCGTGGCGGCCTGAACTCTTCGTTGGCAAGCTGCTGCCGACGAAGTTCCAACCTCCTAAGCCATCCCCCTACAACACTGCTGCTATTTGACTGAAGACACCTTTGCGCTCGTTGAAACCATCGGCCCAATCGCGGACCCACTCTGCTCGCTTGAACCGCTTGTCCAGCTCCAGTAGTTCATCAAGAAGCTGACGGCGCGTCTGAGGTGAGTAGATGTACTTGTTTTTGACAGGCGCATCATTGTAGCCACGCAACCAGCTGTTGTTTTCATACAACGCGCCAACGCAATGCTCAAACGCCGCAAAGAGAACTAGAATGATATCGTCCTTCTTAAAGTCTCTCTCCGAATAGCGCTTAACCAGCGGTTCATATTCTAAGTTTTCGAAGATCGCCAACATACTAGGTGTCTTCCGCAAATTTGCGCTTCGATCGTGAACGCGATCCCCGAGCGCTCGGAAGAGAGCAAAGCCGACGAACTCAACAAACAGGGTTAGCATGCCGCGGAGCATCTTCCCCTTCTGATAGCCAGGGTCTGCATCTAGTTCCCGATCTTGCTCGTCTCTACTTCGCCGCGCCAAATCCAGGTTTGCGATAGCTCGTTCCCTGTTCTGCTTCCTGCTTGGCGCTAGGTGATCTGCAACTTCACGAACTAGAGTCGCCAGTATCATTGCACTAGGATCTGGCGACTTCTCCTTCGCTTCATTGTACACGGACGTTTCTCGAGTCAGCTTAAAATCGTAATCGTATCCGTGCTTCGCGGTGCGCCTGAGAAAGATCAGTGAGTACAGATGGTCTTCGGCGAAGATTGAGCGTTTTTCATTGATTGCCTCCGTCGAAAAACCAATGAAGGCGAGCCAATTCTGCGCTATATCCGCGTTGTCTATTTTTTTGTAGCCGTTGGAACGCGTTTTAAAGTAGTCCGCCTTCTTGCCACCTAACGACTTCCAGCCGCGAGCATCGCTCGAAAATGCGCTCCACGCCCCTTCCTTGCGTTCGTAAAACCAACCCAACTCTGCAAATAGAGTCTCGAAGGCGCGTTGCTCAGGATCATTCGACCTGAGGTTTCTCGGCTTCATCGGGTTCTGATTGTTTGTCGCCTTGATCAGGTCTTCTATGTGTCGAACGGAGTCGGGCTGATGAAGCCGGCATAAGACCAAACAGTTCTGCTGAAAATCTAGTTGCTCTTCGTGCTTCAGCTTCTTGAATGCATCGTGCATCGACTTGACGGTTTGCAGCCCGTTCACCACGCCCGGCTTGCGAACCTCAAAAGCTGTTGGACGCTCTTTTGGTCCCTTAGGCGAATACCCGTCACAGATTACCGTAATTCCGTTATTGAGGTGCCGGAAGTCGCGCCGGCCCAACCGAGTCGAAACAGTATCTCGAATGGCTTTGTTAACCTTGGAAGCCTTTATCTCCGATCGTACGTTTGGTTCGAATATCTGGTACCCGAGCGAGTCGAATGCTTCCACGAAGTCGTACGCCTTCGCGTAGAAAATGGCCGTCTTGGAGTCTTTGATTACGTCGCCCTCGACGCGCAGCGTTATTTTGTCCTTTTTTACTCCGGCTCTATCTTTCCAATCATCGTTTCGCTGGCTCCACAGCTCTTCGAGCAGGTCGTCAATGAAGACTGGGATGACGGATACTTGAACGCTCACGCCTCCGTACTGAATTGACGAGTCCCGCAGCATCGCGAATTCTGTTTGAGCTTGAGAAGTGAACTTCTCGGCGAGAACGAGAAGCATCACCGAAATCGGAAATGGCGCGGCCTCCCGATCGTCTTTTTCGGCTATCCGTTTAAGAGATTGTCTGGAAATCTCGTTTTTCAACGCAACTAGCGCGCGGCCTACTTGTTTGTTGCAGTCCACGGGGATGTTGTCGAGATTACTTAGAACCTCTTTAATCCGACGAACATCATCAAGGTAACTCGGGCCAACTTGCAAACCGACGTCAATGCCGTTCGCATAGCTTACCGATTTCGACTGAAAGATGGTGCAACTGTCGCTTGAGATATCTAGGTAGTCAAACCCATAGTCCTTCGGACCGTCCGTCAAGTAACCATCCGCCACGTCATATCCGAGGATGCCTACACCTACCTGCAAAAATGCGGCCTCTGGCGTAAGTTGCTCTTCGTCCTGTTCGCGGCTTAAGACGCGCTCAAGCACCTTTACAAAGTTGGCGCGCTGAGAACTCGGAACTCCCTGCTTGCTGATCGCGTCCATTTTGCCCCTCTGTCCGACTCGAAATTGCGCCCAACGACCTTCCAGGAGTGAAGGTAGAGCTAGGCAGTCGAGTCAACCTAGCCGAAAGTAGAGCCCTTGACAGGCAACACGTTGGACCGCGAACATAAACCGGCGCCGCGTCCTACCAGGTCCCGACACGTGACATGCGTCGAATCGCCTGTCTGCAGTTCGGCTTCGGCTTTCTCGGCTGCTTGACCGTTCTCATGAGGAACGCGTCCTATGTGCTCGCTGGCGCCACTGGGCTTGCCGTTGACGCGGTGCCTCGACGTGCTACGACCCACGTTCCAAAGAATCAGGAACTCGTAATGGCTAAAAAAGCAAAGAAGCCCATCGGCCGACGTGACTACACACCAGGCGATCTTAAGATGTTGCGCGCCCATTCCAAGGCGAAGACGCCGGTAGCGAAGATCGCCAAACAGATGAAGCGCACTGAAGGTTCGCTTCGTCAGAAGGCAATCAAGCTCGGAATTGGACTCGGTCACCAGCGTTGAGGTGTCTCGGTCCGTTCTCTTGAGACTCGGAAAGTTCTACTTTTCCGAGTCGAACCAACCGATATTATCGCTTCGTGCGCGGATTTCGCCGCGCTGGCGTTGTCGTAGTGCTTTCAGCATTCGCGGATGCTAGCGCATCAACGCGTGCGCTGATTGAACCAAGTTGATCCGACAGGAGCTTGCGTTCACCGCTTTCTGCCGCCACTTTGTGCTGAAGGTCAGTCAGCTGAACTGCGACTTTTTGTTGGGTTGCCTGCAGATCTTGAAGGATTTTCTGAAGATCAGCCACCGCCGGCTTGCCCTGCTCGTCTTGATGCGACGCAATCTCTGTTCTTAACGTTTGTATTTCGCGGTTCACCCAAACAAAACCGCCCGCCGCGAGCACGACAACGAGCGCAAGTACCAGCCACGGTAAAACCTGCCGACGTTCTGTCATTACCACTCCTTAGATATGGCTCGGACGACCCAACGCTCAGAATCTGACATAGTTGCGACGGCTCATCCTTTTCCTATGATGTCGCTCGCCGCTTTGTGGGCAGGCTATATGGGCTAGTCCACACCATATTTTCATGGTCGCCGTACTGCTCCCATAGCGCGGATAGCTCGTCTCGCGATTTAAACTTGAAAAACCCGCACAGCTCGCCGCGAAGCCAAGCTTGGGCAGACGCTGATAGCGCTTGCCGCTTGTTCAAGTTGCGTTTACGGACGGGCATTAGCAGTTGGCCGGCAATGCGGGCGGCGCGGTCTTGCCATCGCCGGCAAGGTCGAGACCAAGTTCGCGGAAGAGACGGGCCACAGCGAGACGGTTATCGCGTTCAATCGCGACTTCTGGTCTCGCTCTGGGCGTCCCAAAGCGGTCGGTGTAGGTAAGGCCATGGGCCTTGATCGCCGCGCGTGCCTCCTCGACCCGATCGAGAGCTTCGCAAGCCTTGGTCAGCAGAATGACGTGGTGTTCGTCTAGGTCAAAGTCGCGCATGACATGCTTGAAGAATTCGCCCGACTCCTTTCGGAGATGTTTGGGCGCAGTACCGTTCGATTTCGTCATTAAATTTCTTTCTCTAAAAATCCTGATTCAACGCGGGACCCCCGCATACGAATTTTCTCATTGGCCGGTCAGAGCCCCAGAGCCGTTAAGAGTCGATGCCCCCTGCGCGCCACGGACTTTTCCTAAGTTAAAGGCCGACGTCGACCAACCCGCTCTCAGGACCGGCGATCCTTTTTCAGCGGCGACGCGCCTAAGCGCTGCCGTGATTGAGGGCTGAACTCTGATTTGCGGCTACGGCTGCTGCTGTGCACAAAAACCGATTTTCTGCTCGTCAGTCACATAGCGCGAGCTAGGCTTTCTTCAACTTTGAGATGTCGAAATCCCTTTACTGCCGTAAGTTTTACCTTATGATCGATGCTACTTAACCTCTTTGGACGTTCTTTTTAATTCAGGGAGCAAATTATGACTAACTCAGCCGATTTGTTAAATCCCAAGCCCCAGTGCTTCACTGTCATCGCGGGGTTTCAGAACGAGACGCCACAGAGCGCAGGCGTGACTATTCTTCAGATTGCTGCGGTCTTCCATTATGCAGATGGTACGCAGTATCCCGTCGGACCAGTCAACGTGAACATCGGATCCGGCGGAGACTACCCACTCATGAGCGATTGCACAGGTAAGTGTTGCACCTTGGTCGACGGCTCCGCTTTGGTGGAAGACTCCGTTGGTGATACGCAGGTTGTTACTGGCCAGGTGGCGGCCTCACCCGGCAAATGCTTAGTGATCGCGAACTTCCCTCTCGAGATTCAGACTTCGCTACCGGAAGCACAACTGAAGCAATATGTGGCGACGCGCGACGCCTCGCTCTTGTATAGGTTCAAGCCCGAAAGCCCGTAAGCACGACAGCTCGAACTGAGCTTGTGGAGCCGCCCTTTAAAACGACTAATGGGTCGTAAGATGTCGCTTCGTCCACTCAATCGTACTGTGGCCATCCAGTCATCATCGTTAGAGGGCTATCTAACTAGGGCGACTTGGACCTTAGATCCTAAATTGCAAGGTGAGGGACGGTCCATTAAGCGGTTTCATGCGACTTGGCTCGTTCCGCCTTCTCCAACGACTCAGTCCGGGCAGACCGTATTCCTGTTCTGTGCACTTGAGACCTCGGCATCTGCGGCAAGCAAGGCAATATTGCAGCCTGTCTTGGAATGGGCAGAGGACAGTCACGGAACGCCCGGCTGGGAGATTGCGTGCTACTATGTCTCTGGGTCCAGTCGCGATCTGCGAGTGCGCGTTAGAACGAAGCCAAAGCTTGTACAGGAGGGCGCTCTCATAACCGCCGACATAAGTCTTACAACGAAGGCCAATGGGATCTTTGGGTACATGACGCAGTTTGGCAAACCAGTCGATACCGGGCTCTACATAGAAACCGGGGACGAATTCGTTCAAGCCGGCGTCGCTTTGGAAGTGTATGGCGTCATGAAGCTCTCCGATCTGCCGAATGTACGCAAAACTCGCTTCGAGCATCTGCAGATCACTTTGGATGACGGCACGCGAGCTGCGCCACGTTGGGACATCGTCGATTCTGCCCCACAATACAACATAAGATCTGTTGCCATCACCAATGGTGGATATGAGGATGAAGTTGATATTCTCTACGGATAGAGATTTGTAATTTTTGCGGATATAACAACCCCGATTATTCCGATTACTCCGGTTATTCATTAGAGGAGTAATCAGAGTAACCAAAATAACCAGAGTTCTATAGAGCGGTTAGGCAGCCTTCCCGAATTGCGCCGGCACGGTGTAGAACCCGACACGGGGCTGTAGCACCTCGCCGTCTTTGACCATCTTGCGCAGCAAAACTCTTACGTTTTCAGCCTTCATTCCGGTCAGCTTGGCTATCGCCGCTGGCGTTTGTTCGTCGCCCGCCTCCTTAAGCGCGGCCACGATCTTGCGCCTTTCATCCGACTTGCGGACGTCGTCGGCGTTTCCGAGAATTGACCACCGGCCAGCGTCAAACCGCATGGCTGTCTCGATTTCCTCGATATCCCGTCCCCGGCCGTAGAGCGTCGTACCCTTCGAGTCTCGATTGAGCACCAACACCGCATCTGCGGCGCCGGTCACGCCATTTGTGCCGCTGATGGCCTCTAACGGATCTTCGGCTTCCATCTTTCGGGTATGGGTGACCAGCACTACGGCCAACCTATGTTCGCTGGCGTAGCGCTGCAGGGGCACCACGGCCGCATAGTCGGCCGCGTAGGCATCCTCCCCTTTCTTCCGGGGCGGCCGAACCTTCATGTAGACGTCCACCACAACTAGCCGGGGCCTTACGCACTCGGCCCGCCACTTGTCGAGTTCCGCGAATAGGCCGGTATCAATCCGTGGCGCGACCGTCCGAATGGTAAGCCGGTCCAAATTGATACCCAACAGCTTCCTTGTGGGGCACAGTGTCAATATGCGGTCTTTTACGCGGCGCCGGTTGTCTTCGAGCGCCAGGTACAGAACGTCGCCCTGCTCACAGTCTACCGCACCCATAGCCTTGCCACCGCTCGCAACAGCAATGCTGGCATCATACGCCCACCACGATTTACCCAGCTTCGGCTTGCCACCCAAGACGGTCAGGCCTTCGACCACATAACCGGGAATGACATATTCGAGCGGCGAAAACTCCATTCCGAGCAACGACTCCGCGTCAATGGAATCATCCTCGGCCTGATTGTCGTTGGCCGCTATTGGCGCGTAGCGTTGCCAGACATCAGCTAGAGTCGCATCACCAAATCGCCCTTCCGCGAACGAGCTATTGACGGCGCTCCAGTGAGATTGGTCGACCTTGTTATGGGCAAAAGAGAGTCTAAGAATGTTGGCGGTTCGATCATACGGCAACAGCCTGCCTGTGATTTGACCGAGCCTGCGGGCGGCGTCACACGCCACCAATACATTTGATCCTTTCCACTCACTGACAATCGATCTTGCCGCCTTCTCACCGACATCCCGGCGTGTCCTCTTTGCTTCGGACATATCAAGCAGCGGCCTTCGCGTGCTGCAGATACGAGACGAGCGTATTCACAAAATCATCAAAGGTCTTGATTGTGCGCTGATACCCTACGCGCCGGACGACAGTCCGCAACGTTGCGTGCCAGTACTCGTCGGCCCAAGAAAAATGCGGATCAAGCAAGCCTAACTGATAGTCTGTCATTGACTCCGCTTCGACCGAAAAGCGCTTTAGCAGTTCGACGGCTAGCGCATTGCGCGGGTCTTCCGAAAACTTGGATTGTAATGATGCGCGCCATGGAATGGCGTGGTTCAGCGCGTATTTTACTGACTTCTTAAGTTCAATCTCTCTCATAGTCTCTTTCTGAAATTGAAGGCGCCCCGGCTTACATCCGGCCAAGGCACCGCAGATTAGTTACGCAAGAATCCAAGCAACCTTTTCGCCGCCAGCGCGATCACCGAACACGTCTACTTGCGTGTTAGCTGGAAGAAATCGCCGCGTCCCGCTAGTCGCATCGGGGTTAGTGCCAATGGCGAAATAGATGTCAGCAGAGGAGAACAGCGAGAAGACGCACTCCCCCTCCAATGGAGTTTCCAGTGGGCTGACGTTTGACGTAGCACCGGGTGAGCCCATGGTTTGAGACCACACGGCACGGGCGAGTAGCGCTGAACCACCGTGTCCGCCGCCGTGAACGCCGGTAAAACCACAAACAATATGTACGCCTGAAAGAGCCATGTATATTCTTTCCTAAAATGAAATTGATTACGCGCGCACGGCGGCAGCAAGCTCGGCAAGCGCGCGCTTCAGCCGCGCGCCTTCGTCGTGAGACTTCACAGCGTCGACACGGGCAAGACCGTTCGAAGGGTCGCTAACAATCGACACTTCGAATAATTTCACAGCCTTGAGCGTTCGCCTTGCCGGGTGATTCTTGCCATGCATGATCCACGAAGTCGCGCGATAGCCAATCGACATACCGTTGAGCGCGCCCATTTTCATAAGTTCGTAGACGTCGGCGCCGCGTGCCGTCTTCGTGGCAATCTTGCCTTCGACGTGCAGGCCGGAGTCGTCTTCGTGCATCGAAGTCCAGCGCCCAACGGGCATAGCCCCCTCCATACCGTGTTGCCACAGTAGCGCGGGCAGTGTGTTGGTACGCTTAGCTTCCGCCAGCGTGTCATCGAATGCGCCCTTAGCTACAATGTCGCCGTGTGAATCGATATTTCCGAATACAGAAGCGTAACCGCTGAAGGTTCCTTTGTCGTCCCACTCTTTACACTCGAATGAGCGAGCGATTTTCTCCATGGCCTATTCCCCCAATTTACGAAGGGCAGAAACGAACTTGTCGGCGGCTTTATCGAATTCGGTTTCAGTATCAGTCACGCGAACAATTTCGTTGCCGACTGTTTTGTACTCGCCTTCGGGGAGTTTCGACCAGTCGAACGACTTTGTGTTGGCACTAGCTTTTTCGTAGTATTCGGACATCAGCGAAGCTCCTCCGGCAGTTTAATGTAGCCAAGGGACGCAGCCTGCCGCAGCAACTGCGCAATGTCGCTCGTGCGGTGCGCGGTTTCAGGAAAAATTCGGCTCGTATCGAGTCTGCGTGGCATGCCCCAGTGCCCGAATCCCCTCCCCGCTAATTTGCCTTCGACTTGCTCAGTTTTGCGCAACTCGGAATAAATGCCCAAGAGGTATTCGGAGATTTTGCGCTCCGATGGCTCAACCACCGGCAGCATCGCTTCCCGGACGCGCTGTTCCTCCCTAGCTTTGATTGCGTCGCGGATACCCCTGCGTACGCGTTGCACTTCCTTGGCATCAGCTAGTTCGTTCGCCACCTCCTCACGTTTTTCGGTAAGAGACTTGCGCGGCCCTCGCGGCATTTCACCACGTTGAATCCTGGCGGTATGCTGCGCGTCTTCTTCGTCTACGAAGTCGGGCGATGACATGCGACGCTGCTTTGCGGCGAGAGCATCCACCATATCGTCAGATTCTTGAACGCCGCGTTCAGCGTTGATGTATTCCGCCGACTCGGGGGGGAGGGAAATAGTCTTCATATAATTTTCCTTGAATTAAGCCGCCTGCAGCGCTTTCGCGCTCCAGCGGTCTTTGAACAAAATGGCACTTAAGTTGAACAGTGTGGCACCGCTAATCGACTGCGAGCGCCGGACACGAACATCCGGACTGGCTTTGCCGTAAACAACATCGAACGGACCTTCGTTCGATTGATATGTGATAGTCGCTCGCTGCATGTTGGTGTCGACGGCAATAACCGCTTTGTAGGCCAGCACGGCGAGCGGTAGGTCCTTGAGGTCAGGATGGAATGAATTGATGGCACGTACAATGACGTCACCTAGTTTCTGCCCGTGTCCGTCCTTCAGATTCCAAAGAGCCTTTGCGGACGACACACAGTCTCTGAATTCGGCGCCGGACAGAAGAGCGAGCAAGATCAGCACCAACTCTTTGGTGCCTAGCTTCGGCACATGCGCGCCACGACTGGATGGCCATTCGCGGGTTTCCACGAAACGACGTTTGAGTTGCTGTACGGTCGGCAGCGGCACGTTCGTTGCGTGCGCGACGCCTTCATAGATATCTCTTGCCGTAGCTTGAGCTTGCACGGCCTATTCCTTTTTACGTGTGTTGATCGGTTGGCGTTCACCGCATTCTCCAAATCGGAGAGAAGCGCAGCACGAATGCTGCGCCCCACCCGCCGTATGCGGTACTACGGCGGCGCGGCAGGGACTGCCCGCGTTAAATGTTCTGGAAAAAGGCCCGGCCGAAGCCGGGTTAAGTCTCGAAAGAATCGAAGCCGGGCTGAAAACTCAGCTTCTATTCTTATAGTAGCCCATCGCTATTACGTGGTGTCGACACAGAAAAAGCTTAGACATACCAATGACTAAGCGGCCACCTTGATAACCGGCCCGCGTGCTTGATTCCAATAAGAGGCGCACCTGCCGCCACTATTTGGCGGGTATGCAACGGCTGGCCAGTTCAGCGTACCTACCAACGGCCAACGGTCGTGCGGTCGCTCGCCCTTCTCTTCCAACCGATCTAGGCCGGCATAGAAGCGAGACAAGTTGCGAAGAGCGGCGCGAAGCATTCCCTTGCCGCATGCGCTAGCGCTGGCTCTGTCTGTAAATCCTTCAGTCTCGCCCACCATTCGTGCTGTCCAATTGCGCGCGATCACGGCGCGCAGCAATTCGAAGTCATCTCCAAGCACGTCGGCAGCGAGGTCGGTGACCTCGCGGGCATACAGAATCCGCAGAGCAGTCGGTGTATCATCCACGTTATCGACGACTCCGCATTCTGCGGGTGTGTCCGTATCTTCGAATTCAAGTTCATCGGACAGAGCCAATGCGTCATCGGTGTCGACAGAGGAAATGTCACCGGAGAAGCCCTCAAGGAAGGGCAACCTAAGCTCCCGCCAATCGTTCGCCTCCACAGGGTCACCATCTGCGATGGCCAGTTCTGTCTTTAAGCGTTGTGCAGCGAACCAATGTCGACGGTTCTCCATCTCGTTGATACCGAGTTCGCCGCGCTCGTACATCTCTTTCAGGTGATATCGTTCGAGCTTGGCTGGTACGTTGTCGTTTGCGGGCTTGGGACCACTGTCCAGCGCGCCAACAGGCGTACCGGTCTTCGCAGGTGCGTCCGGCCGTAGTGCGTAGTCGCGCCAGACGCGCTGGCCGGTCAACGCGACGACGTGTCCAAGGGCTTCGCTCCCTATGCTAGCTGACCGTCGTTGCCCGTCCTCAGCGGCAATGATCGGAGGCGATGTTCCAATTTCGTCAGTGATTGTCGTCATCCAGATTCTTTCGATCAATATGTTTGCGCCGCCTTGTCGACGGTCGCCTTATTCCGTTATTGCGCTCGCCCATCTATGTGCTATCTGTTCTTCATCGCTCCCCTCTTTCCCCTTCCGAAATTTGCGCGCACGAAACCGTCACCGCCCGGTTGGAGCGGTGCTGCGATTGCAGATGCGCGGTGTCATTCACGCATTGCCGCGTGTCTGGTCGTCTCCTTAGCTAAGCTGCGATTCTCGTTCTTCCCCCAAGCATAGGGCGGCTCGCCCTATGCTATCCTCAAAAACACTTTCGCCCCTGACGCCGGACGGCGAACAGAGGCGAAGGTGTTAGCTCGATGCTGAGCAGTCGTTTCATTAAATCCCTTTTAGCAGAAAACCGGACGATTTTCTACGTGTGACCAGAAATGCTCTCACGCGTTCCTACAGTTCTTATAGCCGATTTCAGCGCACTTTCGTAGGTGTATCGCGAAATTCTCTTTCGCGTAGTCTGTCCTTCTTATAGCTGAAATCGGAACGCTCGCTGTGCTGCGGGATTGGGTTCTTCTACGGCAGCCTAATGGTTGGTCCGTGGGGAGCCATAGGGTACGGGCTCATCGGGGCGATTATTGGTGTCCCGGCAGACTTTATCATCAACGTCAGTCGGCGGCTGTTCGGCTGAGCCGGTACGACGAAAATACTACGCGAAAATTTCAAGCGACAGGAAATCCCTATTTTTATAGTGCTTTTGGCTTGAGTCCGTCCAATCCATCGGAGCCACGGAAAAGAGATAGCTTTGCGATTTCAAAAACTTACACCCCACTCCAATCGGCTGGGCCATGAAAAGCGGGCATTCGCCGCTGACCATTTGAAGCGCGCATATCCTTTGCCTGACCGCACTTCCGGTTCAACTGGAATAAAGAGGCCGCGATCTGTTCCATCAGCGGCCGGATCGTCAGATCGCGGCGATGTCCAGCTTCGAGCCGTCGACCAAACGCGAGAGCCGGAACGGTGTGGGATCGACGCAAGGCGTGTCGTTAACGACAAGCTCTGCGGCCAGATAGCCGAGCCCCGGGCCCAAACCGAAGCCGTGACCCGAGCAGCCCGCCGCGAGGACGAGGCCCTGCACCCCGTCCACCTGCGACACCACAGGAACTGCATCCGGCGTGCAATCGACGAAGCCGCCCCACGCGCTATTGATCTTGATTTCGCCGAGTTGGGGGAAGGTTTTCCGGACACTCTCCACCACTTGGCTCACCAGCCATTTCAAGGGCGCAGGATCCAGCACGCGATTCCGCTCGAAGATCCTGTTGTCGTTGGTCAGCAGCGCCGCCATTGAATCCGGCCCCGAAACGAACGATTGGCCGACGCCGAGCCTGACGTTCTTCAGGCGACGCATGAACTGCGGCATGAATTCCCGGCTATACCGGATAGCCTGAGGCGTGATTTCGAGGTTCGCCTTGCCGCTGATCGCAAGCGTATAGCTGCCGTCCAGGCGGCGCGTGATCGTGCAGTAGGGAGTGGAGACCGCCTCGCCTATGTTGATTGTCGGGGTAGAGCGCAGCGCGGTCTGACGGATGCTCGCTTGAGGGAAACTGATCCCGAGCGGCCGAAGCAGGCGCGAGGACCAGGCGCCGGCCGCGCACAGCACCGCGCTGGTTCTGATATAGCCCTTCTCCGTCTGCACGCCCACGATCCTGCCATTGGCCAAGTCGAGCGCCCGCGCGGCGCATCCCTGGTGGATTGTGGCGCCCAGAGTTCTGGCCCCCTCGGCGATACCAGGTGCGGCAAGCGCAGGTTCGGCCTTGCCGTCCCGAGCCGAATAGGTCCCGCCGACCCATTTGTCGCGCGCTTCGGGGACGCGCTCGGCCACCTCCGCCCGGCTCAGCACGCGGGTGTCGACGTCGTACTCCCTGGCGACCTCGCGCCACCTTTCCCAGCCGGCGAGCACGGCCTCGTCGTGGGTCGCATAGACGAGACCGCAGCGTCGAAATCCGAGATCCCGATTGATATCGCGCGTGAGCTCGTCCCACAGCCGCATGGAGATCACCGAGAGCGGCAGTTCGCGGCGATCGCGGTTCTGCTGGCGGCACCAACCCCAGTTTCGGCTCGATTGTTCACAGGCGACGTGGCCCTTCTCGAGGAGCGCCACGGAGAGGCCGCGCTTCGCCAGGTAATAGGCGGCCGTAGAGCCGAGGATGCCGCCGCCGACAATGACGACGTCGGCCTCGGCTGGGAGACGCTCATCGCTGTGAATGCGCTCGACTTGGGGCGACATGTTTCAACGAACCTCGGCTGCCGGGAATGCGGAAGCAAAATCCCGATCTGCCTTCATCGCATCAGGCGCGCGACAGAATGTGCTGAAATCATCTCGGACTTCGCAAGATGTACGGATTTTTGACCGCTTGATCGAACGATGCTGCTCAAGCCCCGGCCGAGTCCCAATTCGGCGAAGGGCGGCGCGACCTGCTCGTCCGTTGGATTGCGCATGTAGCCCTCGGAAATTCCCCCGATCTCAATCGATTGCCCCGGTAGATCGCTCGCCTTCATCGATAAAATCCGAGGACGGCCTTGGTCTCCAGATACTCCTCCATGCCCTCAAGGCCGTATTCCCGGCCGTTGCCGGAGCGCTTGTAGCCGCCGAAAGGTGCGTTGGGGTCCCAGTCGGGATAGTTGAGATGGACTTGGCCCGACCGGATCTGCCCCGCGACGGTCCGCACCCTCTCCATGTCAGTGCCCTGCACATGGGCGCCGAGGCCGTAGACGGTGTCGTTGGCGATCGCGATCGCTTCGTCCACCGAGTCGTAGGGAATGATCGCCAACACCGGGCCGAAGATCTCCTCCTGCGCGATCCGCATGTCGTGACGGACATTGGAGAAGATCGTTGGCCGCGCATACAAGCCGGTCTGAAGGTCCTCAGGCCGCCCCGGCCCGCCTATGACGAGCCTGGCGCCTTCCTTCAGACCGACATCGATCATGGTCTGCACGCGCTCGAACTGCGGCCGGTTAGCAATCGGACCGTGAGTCGTGCTTTCCACAAGGGGATCGCCCACAACCAGTTCTGAAGCAGCCGCGGCCGCCAAGGTCTCGACCCCTTCCATGTGTGAGCGAGGCACGAGCATGCGGGTCGGTGCGCTGCAGGATTGACCGAGATTGCGGAAGGCGGCGCCGACGCCGAGCGGAACAGCGCGGCTGAGATCGGCATCCGGCAAGATGATATTCGGCGACTTGCCGCCGAGCTCCTGGGCAACGCGCTTGACGGTGGGCGCTGCCGCTTGCGCGACGAGAACGCCAGCGCGCGTCGAGCCGGTAATCGAGATCATGTCCACCTGCGGATGCGACGCCAGACGAGCGCCCACGATCGGACCTGTTCCATTGACGAGGTTGAAGACGCCGGGCGGACAACCGGCATCGTCCATCACCTCGGCGAACAGCAAGGCGCTCAGGGGCGACAATTCGCTCGGCTTCAACACCACCGTGCAACCGGCCGCGAGCGCGGGGCCGACCTTGGCTGTGATCTGGTAGAGAGGCCAATTCCAGGGGGTGATGAGACCGCAGACCCCAATCGCCTCTCGCATGATCGCGGTGCTGCCGCGTGGGGTCACGAACGGATAGTTCGCGAGATTGTCGCGTGCGACACGGATATGTTCGGCGGCCAGCGGCACCTGGGCTCGGCGCGCATAGGTGATGGCAGCTCCCATCTCGCACGTCAGCGCCTGCGCGAACAGTTCCAGCCGCTCAAGGAGCAAGGCGTGAATCCGGTCGAGCAGCGCCGCCCTGTCAGTAGGCGGTGTCATGGACCAGCCGGCGAAGGCTCGCCTGGCGGCTGCGATGGCGCAGTCCACGTCATCGTCATCGCCGAGCGCGACGTCAGCGATCGGCTGCTCCGTCGCCGGATTGACGACGGTTGCTGCTGCTGCGACTGATCCGATCGGATTCCGCCATTCTCCGTCGATGTAGAATTTTCCGAGGAAGCCGGCTTCCGTCAGATGTCGAAGGGGCGAGGTCATTGGAAGCGATCCTTTCGACGGCCTACCAGCCGCGCATCCGGGGCCATCGCGCTTCGATCGCGTCGCTGCCGGCGGAGACGACGTTGTACAATTCGTGTTGCGAGGCCGTTGCGCAGGCATGGTTGGGAAGGATGCGGACCTTCGCGCCGATCGAAAGGTCAGGTAAAGACTGCGCTGACCCGGGCCTGATGGCGAGGATGCCGTGCTCCTGGCTCGCTTGCGAAACGATCAGGTCGGGATAAATCTTGCCGGCCACATCGCAGACCAGACCGTAGCCCTGGTCGACCCGCTGTGCCGCTGTGCCGCGGTCGCGTGACAGCGCCATCCAGCCTGCATCGACCAAAATCCAGCCCTTCTCGGGCTTCGTGCCGATCACGGTGGCGAGCACCGAGATGGCGATGTCGTCGGTGGTGCAGACGCCGACGCCGTGCATGACCAGATCGAAGAACATGTAGACGCCGCAGCGCATTTCCGTGACGCCGGTCAGGTCTTCGGCGAAATGGGCGGTGGGCGTGGAGCCGACGCTCACGACAGGGCATTCATGCCCCGCCGCGCGCAATGTCGTTGCGGCGGCGACGGCCACGGCCCTTTCGTTCTCCGCAGCCGCGACAAGGGCCGCGGGCCTGCTGAGGCCGTAGGATTCGCCGGCATGGGTGAGAATGCCGGCGATCTTGACGCCAGCCTCGGCGAGCGCCGCCGCGACGGCGATGAGCTTGGAATCGGTCGCCGTCAGCCCGCCGCGGTGACCGTCGCAGTCGATCTCGATGAAGGCGGATGGTGTCACACCGGCTGCGCGACCGGTCGCGCCAAGCATGGCCGCCTGCTCCGGCGAATCGAGCAGCACCTTGAGGTCGACGCCTGCTTTCCGCAGGCGGATTGCTCTGTCGGCGGTGTGAGGAGAAAGTCCCACGGCATAGGTGATATCCCGGAATCCATGCTGCGCGAAATACTCCGCCTCCGCCAAGGTTGAGACAGTGATTGGTCCCGCCCCCGATGGATAGACGCGTTGGGCGACGTCAATGGATTTCGCCGTCTTCATATGGGGACGCAGCACGACGCCTTGCCCTGCCATACGAGAGGACAGGCGCACGAGATTGCGGTCCAGGCGGTCCTTGTCGAGCAGGAGAGCCGGTGTTGCCAACGCACCGACCGTTGCGACCGTCTCGCCCGGACCGGCATCTGGGATATCAGTTCTGTCCTCGACGCGCAGCATCCCGATGTCCCTTATCCGAATGACTGGTTGGCGAGCCCGAACATGCGGGCCGGTCCAGTCCATGGAGCCGGTGTCCCCAGCACCATGGTGGTGGCATCACTGACCCGTTGCAGCCCGATGCTATCGAGCCATTCCCCGAGTTGCGAGGAGGCCGGAGTATCGATCCGGACGAAGACCGGGCCGAGCCGCGCGATCGCGAATTCGATCAGCGCGCGTGCATCGGTCGGGCTTTCGGCCACCACGGGGCCGATGACGTGCCCGCGGCCGAAAAGACGAGAGATGGCGTAGCCGCAAAGTATGCCGTCACGCAGCAGGACATAACAGTCACCGCTATCGAACAGCCGATTCAGCAACTGCCGCCGCTCCAACCCCGTAGCAATGCGGTCGAGCCGCGCGATCGCTCCGAACTCCGATGCGGCCATCGGCCTGAGGAGGCCAGGTCGCGGCGTCTCGTGGCCTGGGCGTGGAATTCCCTGATGCTGATGGATGATCCCGGTCGGCACAAAGCCGCGGCGGCGATAAAGCGTGACGCCTTCGGCGGTCGAGTTCAGCGAGATGATCCGCGGCCGCGCGGACGTCAGCAACGCATCCATCAGCCGCGCCCCATAGCCGCGGCCCTGAGCGGCCTTCGCGACGATGATCATGCCGGCGGACGCATGCGTCTCCCCGTACGGCCACCACGCCGCGGTGCCGATCACCGTCCCACCGCGCTGCAGAACAAAGCCATAGCCCAACTGCAGCGCAACGTCCCAATCCTCGATCCGGTAGGGCCAGGACATCTCCTGCGAGAGCTTCAGCGCGCCTTCCAGATGCGATCTGGAGAAAGGAAGCAGGGCCACGTCCGCATTGTCGCGACCTTCGGCCTGGTAAGCTGCGGTTGTCATATTGAGTCGACGTCTCTTGCGGGGTTTGCCGGCCTCATCGCCAATGCCTGATAGCGCGAGGTCACCTCATGATCCCCGCGCAGTTCGCAGCGTAACTTGGGTCCGACGGCATTACGCCGCCGGGCTGGCGCAAAGTTCGGCATAGAATTTCATTGATGATGCGGCAACAGGATCAATCTGCTGGCATCGGCGGTGAGGCGTCCCACCAATAGGGCGTCGCCTTCTCGTCAACTCTCGGCGCGTGCATGGCGTTTGCGTCTCGTATGATCAGCCGTGGCTCGGCTCGACGTATCAAATGTGGTCGTCTCGAACGTCGAGGGCATCTCGCAGACCGTCGCCGATGAAGTTGAAGCTCGTCACCGCAATCGTAATTGCGGCACCGGGAATGATCGCGAGCCATGGAGCCCTCGCCAGATATTGCTGGGCGCCGTTGAGCATGTTGCCCCAGCTCGGCAGCGGCGGCTGGATGCCGTAGCCGAGGAAGCTGATATAGGCTTCCAGCAGAATCGCGCGGGCGACCGCCAGGCTTGCGGCCACGATGATGGGACCCATGGCGTTGGGCAAGATCTCGCGGAACATGATATGCTTCCCGCTGAGCCCCACCATGCGTGCAGCCTGGACAAACTCGCGCTCGCGCAGCGAACGGACTTCGGCCTCGACGATCCTGGCAGTTTCCATCCAGCTCGTGACGGCAATGATGACGGTGATCATGACGGGACTCGGCCGCAGCGTCGCGGCCAGCGCCAGGACGAGGAAGATCGAGGGATAGGACAGGAAGCCGTCCACGGTACGCATCAGCGCCACCCCGACCCAGCCACCGCGATAGCCGGCCGTCACGCCCACCAAGGTGCCGATCAGCGTTGACAGCAACATCGCGGAGAAACCAACCAGCAGCGAGATGCGCCCGGCCATCAAGAGCCGTGCGGCCAGGTCACGTCCCAAGGGGTCGGTGCCCAAATAGTGCTGACCGCTGAGAGGTGGAGCAAAGCGCGCGCGCAGGTCGATCTGGAGGGTATCGTAAGGCAAGGTATAGGGACCGAGGACGCACGCCAGCACGAGCAGGCTGATCATCGCGATCCCAACGAGCGCCAGATGATGACGCGTGAAGCGGGACACCGCACGGCTGTGCCACCAGCGAGTCGGAGTAGCGGGCGCGGCGATGACGGTCATATCTGCTGCCTCCTGTTATCAGGCGTTACTCCGCGGCCTCAGCCCAGGCGAATGCGCGGGTCGACCGTGGCGATGATGATGTCTGCGATCAGGTTGCCCAACACGACCAGGATGGCCGAGAATATCAACAGCCCCATCACGACGGGATAGTCGCTGTAACCGAGACTATCGAGAAACAGCCGACCCATTCCCGGCCACGTAAAGACCGTCTCGGTGACCAATGCGCCGGTCAGGATGCTGGGCAGCTGCATCCCTGCCAGCGTGATCATCGGCAGCAATGCATTGCCGACGACATGCTTCAGCAGGATGCGGCGTTCGCTGACGCCCTTGGCGCGCGCCGTCTTGACGAAATCCTGGCTCAGTGCATCCAGTGTCGCCGTGCGCATGTAGCGGCTCCAGATCGCGACGTGAACGAGCGACAGCACCAGGCTCGGCAGAATCAGGTGGTGCAGATAGTCCAGCACCGAGCCGTCGCCGATCGTGTACATGTTGCCTGCAGGAACCCACCCGAGCTTCAGGGTGAAGATGTAGATGCCAATGAGGCCGAACCAGAAAGTCGGAACCGACAGGGCGACCATGGCGCCGACGGTCGCGCAGTAGTCAAACAGGGAATAGCGGTGAGTGGCGCCGCGGATTCCGACCCAGGCGCCGAGCGCGATCGCAAATGCGGTGGACGTGCCCATGAGCAGCAGCGTCGCCAGCAGGTGCCGACCAATCACCGCCAGCACCGAAGAGCCGTCGCGGAATGAGTGTCCCCAATCGCCCTGGAGCAGCCGCCAGGCCCAATCGAGATACTGAATCCATAGCGGCCGGTTTAGCCCGAGCTGCGCCGCGAGCCGCTCCACATCCTTCTGCGTCATGCCCGGATCGAGCCCGAACTGCGCGAGAGGACCGCCTGGCATGAGGTTGAGAACGGTGAAGCCGATGATCGAGACGATCACCAGCAGCACGATGCTCTGCGAGAGACGATTGAGCAGGAACCCGGACATTCGAGTCACCATGTTGGCGTTGCAGCATCACTCCAGCGCCGATCTCGGCCACAGGGTCTCGGCCGGCAGCACATCAGCTTGCCCAATACCAAGCCAGCGCGTTCCACGATTCCGTGCGCGTATTGCCGTTCGGCACGAAGCCGTTGATCCCTTTCTTGAGGCCTTCGACCGCATTGCTCTGGTACAACGGAAGGAAGGGCAGGTCGCGACGGACCAGTTCCTGGACGCGAGCGTAGATCGCGCGCCGGGCTTCCGGATCGAAGGTGCGCGCGCCCTTGTCGAGCAGCGCATCGACCTCCGGATTCGCATACTGCGCATTATTCGAGCCGCGGCCGCCCTTCGCGGCGATCGACCGCGAGTGCAAGCGATTGGTTACGTCGGGGTCTGCGCCGATCAAGTAGGTGCTGCCGACGATGACGGAATCGAATTTTGATTGCCCCCAGAACTCGCCCCACATCACGGCGGCGGGCAGGTTCGATATCTTCATCTCGACCCCCAGCTGAGCAAACGTCTGCTGCAGGTACTGCTGCACCTGTTCGCGCAAGGGATCGCCGGACGTGGTCGAATTGGTAAAGGACAGACGAACGCCGTTCTTGGTGCGAATGCCGTCGCCTCCCGGCGCCCAGCCGGCTTGATCGAGGATCTTGCGCGCGCGATTGAGATCGAACTGGTGCAGCGGCAGATTGGCGTTGAAGAAGAAGGACTGCCGCGGCATGAAGGTCTCTGTCGGGGCCGGCACTCCATAGTAGAGCCCCTGGATGATGGCCTCCTTGTCGATCGCCGCGTAAAGCGCCTCGCGGACCGCAAGCTCCTTGAACTGCGGCCGCTCGAGGTTCAGGTAGAAGGACTCGAATGAGGTCCTCGGGACGAGGGTCACGACGCGGTTCGGCAGCGTTTTGGCTTCCCCGTAGTGATCAGGGGTGATGTAGGGCTGCCCCACCAGATCGATGTCGCCGCTCTTGAATTGGGTGTAGAGGACGGTGAGATCGGGAATGTATTTGAAGACCAGCCTCTCGATGTGAGGGCCTTCACCGAAATAGTCGGGGTTAGCCACAAGCTCGAGATGATCGCCGGCGACGCGCTGTCCCCACTTGAACGGACCGGTGCCGACCGGGGCCTGGTTAAAGGCCGCGTTGTTCGGATTGGCCTCCGCCCCGAGAATGTGCTTGGGGACGATGAAGGTCTCGGTCAGGAACGACAAATAAGGCGCAAAGGCCTCTTCCATTCGCCACGAGATCTCCGTCGGTGAGATCACGGTGATGTCGCGCACGAGAGCATGTCCGGCGGTACGCCAGGCCCGGAAGTCGGGATTCGTGATCAGCTCGAGCGTGAACTTCACGTCCTCGGCACCGAAAGGCCTGCCATCGTGCCAGCGAACGTCGTCACGCAGACGAATGCGCCACTGGAGACCGTCCTGCGAGATGCCCCCATTCTTCTGGTCCGGCACTTCCACCGCAAGGTTGGGCTGAATGGCGCCTTGAGGATCGATGCGAAAGAGCGCGTCGAAAACCGAGAAATGCACGCCGTCATCGACTTCGATGTGGGCCATCAGCGGATTGAATACGGTCGGCTCTTGTCCGAGCCCGACGATCACGCGGCCGCTCGGCTTTGCCGCAGAGCTACGAGCGAAGGCGGGCTCGCCAAGGAGGTTCGGCGTGATGAAGGCAGCAGCTCCGCCGAACGCCACCATTCGCAGGGCATCGCGCCGCGAGTAGTTCGATGTATCCGCAGACCGCTTGATCATAACGACTCTCCTTGCTTGGGGTTCTCGACGTAGCCTTCATGTTGGGGCATGCTTCCGGGCTGCTCGCCCGGGATCGCCGCCACCAGCTCTCGCGTGTAACCGGATTTCGGGGCGAGAAAGATCTGGGACGGCGGACCGCGTTCCACGATTTGTCCTCGATGCATGACGGCGATTTCGTCGCAGATCTGGCTGGCGACGCGCAGATCATGCGTGATGAAGATCATCGAGACGCCCGTCTCGCGCTGAATCTGGTCCAGCAGTTTCAGGATCTGGACCTGGATCGATACGTCGAGCGCAGAGACCGCTTCGTCGGCAATCAGCAGCTTTGGCTTGAACATCAGCGCCCGGGCGATGCCGATGCGTTGGCGCTGCCCGCCGGAGAACTCGTGTGGATAGCGGTCGAAGGCTCCTGAATCGAGGCCGACATGGGTCAGAAGCTCCCGCGCCCGCTCGTCGGCTTCACTGTAGCGCATCCCATGCGCGACGGGACCAACTGTCAGAATTTGCCCGACCGTCGATCGCGGATTGAGCGAAGCAAAAGGATCCTGGAAGATCATCTGGATTTTTGGCCGCAACGGCCGAAACTTGGCTTCAGAAAGCCCAGCCAGGTCGCGGCCCTCGAACCGAATCGAGCCGCTGTCGCTCTCCATAAGCTTGATCAGCAGCCGGCCGAGCGACGATTTCCCCGAGCCGCTTTCGCCGACGACGCCCAGCGTGCGCCCCGACGAGAGATCGAAAGTGACGCCATTGACCGCGGGCACGATGCGCTGCGTACGGAAAAGTGCGCTGCCGCTACGATAGGTCTTTACGAGGCTTTCAACCTTCAGGATGGGTTCCCTGTCGGCAGCGTCCAAGGCAACACGGTCCTTACCGGTCAGGTGCGGCACGGCCGCGATCAGGCGCCGCGTATAGAGGTGGCTGGGCGACTTCAGGACTTGCGCGGCACCGCCCTGCTCCACGCAATGGCCTTTCTCCATCACCACGACGTAATCGGCGATCTCGGCCACGACGCCGAAATCGTGGGTGATGAACATGACGCTCATCCCCTTGCGGCGCTGTATGTCGCGGATCAATTGCAGGATCTGCGCCTGGGTCGTGACATCAAGTGCGGTGGTCGGCTCGTCCGCAATCAGGATCGCAGGCTCGAGGGCCAGAGCCATGGCGATCATGACCCGCTGCCGCTGTCCGCCCGAAAGCCGGAAGGGATATTGGTGATACATGAGTTGCGGGTCGGGCAAACCCACTTCAATCAACAGGTCGATGGCCCGGCTGCGACGGGACGCCGGCGTGCCGACATCGTGCGCGGCCATCACCTCCTCGATCTGCGCACCCACGGTCATCAGCGGGTTGAGCGCCGAGAGAGGGTCTTGAAAGATCATCGACACGACGCGGCCGCGCAGGCTGCGAAGCTTGTCGGCCGAGAGGCCTACGATATTCATCCCATCCAGGCGGATCTCACCCGAGGAGACCCGGATCGCCTTCGGGAGAAGACCCATGATCGCGTTGGCGGTGACCGACTTGCCCGATCCGGATTCTCCGATGATACAGAGAATCTGTCCGCGTTTCAGATCGAAAGAGATGTTCTCGACGGCGTAGGCCCGCTCCATTCCTTCCGGCAGACTCACGGTCAGCTCGCGCACCGACAGCGCGACATCGACGGGGCTTGCCGCCTGGATGCCAGAGGCCATGCGAGCATCCTCCTCTTTCAAGCCAGTGCCGTCATCTTGCTGCGGCCGGCGCCTTCGGCTCCTTGCGCCTCCACGCTCCTGGGACAAGTCAATAATTCGCCGCTCAACTTGCCATTCCTTCGTTGGAGGCTGCGACATGATTCAGGCCTCTTCGCGCAAGAAGCAAGAGCAGATGCCCAGAACGCAGCGCCACCCAATTTGGCCAACTCGATCGAAGCGAAGCTCAGATGGCATCCGCGTCACGACTTGATCACTTCCGAAGGCCTGCTCCTGGACAAGGCTCATGCAAGTTGCCTCTATGGACCTCGACCCATCGATCGGTTGGTTCTGCCGATCTTGACGATTTCGATCACCCCGGAGTCGCCGAAAGCCGGCGTCGAAGCAGCAGGAACTTCTGAAAACGAAGTCTGATTTGGCATTTCAGTCTGCGCGGCCAAGTCCGCTGTGGCGCCCTGCCAAGAGAGCGCGCGATGGATTGCAGGGTCACCCGCATCGGCCTCGTCCTGCAAACTGCGGCGCATGCAAAGAATTGTCGCAATAATTGCCTGTGTCAAAGGCAGCAAACCGCAGGATATTCGGTCCCATGACCAAAGTCCGCCGGGCCTGCCGCAACTCCTCGGTTACGCTACGGCAACCACTGGAGATCACCGTCCGATGAGCGCACCGCTCCTGCATATCGAATCCAGTCCGTCCTTGCCTCGTGAGGCAGACGTCGTGGTCATCGGCGGCGGCGTGGTGGGCGTATTCACGAGCTACTATCTCGCCCGTCGCGGCCTCAAGGTCGCCCTGCTTGAAAAGGGCCGCGTCGCCGCCGAACAATCAAGCCGCAACTGGGGATGGTGCCGCCAGCAAAACCGCGACGCTCGCGAGCTGCCGCTTGCAACCAAGAGCCTCGCGCTCTGGGAGCGAGTTGCCGAGGAGACGGGTGAGGATATCGGTTTTCGCCGTTGCGGTCTGCTGTACTTGTCGAACGACGAAAATGAGCTGGCCGGCTGGGCCAAGTGGCGCGACTTCGCCAGGACCGTCGGCGTTACGACGCACATGTTGAGCGCCGAGGAGGCGAACGCGAGAGGCAAGATGACCGGTCGCAAGTGGAAAGGAGGCGTATTCTCGCCAACCGATGGGACGGCGGACACCTCAAAGGCCGTGCCCATCGCGGCGCGTGCGATCATGGCGGCGGGCGGCACCGTGCACCAGCATTGCGCGGCGCGCGGCATAGAGCTCACTGCCGGCCGGGTCAGCGGAGTGGTGACCGAAGCCGGCACGATCCGGACGAAAACGGTGGTCATGGCAGGAGGCGCGTGGGCGTCTTCGTTTTGCAACCAGCTTGGCATTCGCTTTCCGCAGGCATCCGTGCGCTCTTCCATTCTCGCCCTGGCTCCCGGCGCGGCCGGGCTGCCTGATGCCCTGTACGCCGGGCTGGTATCGGCCACGCGACGCGGCAATGGCGGATACACGCTGGCAATCAGCGGGCGTGCGCGGGTCGATCCGACGCCGCAGCAGTTCAGGTTCGGCCGCGAATTCCTGCCCATGTTCGCGCGCCGGTGGCGAAGTCTCAGCCCCGGGGCTTTCGAGGGCCTGAGGCAGGGCCATGAATCCCTGGCGAAATGGCGTCTCGATGCGGTGACCCCGATGGAGCTGAACCGGACGCTCGATCCGCGCCCTGACATGAGGCAGATTCGGCTGACGCACCGAAGAGCCTGCAGGCTCGTGCCGGAACTCCGGCACGTCGCGATCTCGAACGTCTGGGCCGGCTACATCGACAGCACGCCGGACGGCATTCCCGCAATCGGTGAAGTTGAATCGATTCCAGGTTTCATTCTTGCGGCGGGGTTCAGCGGCCACGGTTTTGGAATTGGCCCAGGCGCGGGGCATATGATCGCCGACATCATCACGGGCAGTCCTCCCATTGTCGATCCGCGCCCCTACAGGCCGGAGCGGCTGAAAATGAGCGCCTGGGGCAAGGTCAGCGAGTTCTAAAGGCAGTTTCCACCGTCCGGTGGGAAAACACGCTGGTTGATGTTATGACAATATGTATGACGCAGAAGTCTCAGATCCTTGACGCCGTTGTCGCCCCCATCTCATGGCATTGCGATGAAGCTTGATAAGATCGACATCAGGATTTTATGCGAACTGCAGAAGAACGGGCGGATTTCCAACGTCGAGCTCGCAGAGCTGATCAACCTTTCTCCGAGCCCGTGCCTGATGCGCGTGAAGAGGCTCCAGACGGAAGGTTTCATCACCGGCTATTCCGCCCAGATTGACGTTTCCAAGCTCGGCCAAACTCTGACTGTCTTCGCCGAAATCACCCTCAAGAATCATCGTCAGATCGATTTCGCGCGCTTTCTCACGACGATCGAGAAGATCGATTCCGTGGTCGAGTGCCATCTCGTTTCGGGCGGATACGACTATCTCGTCAAATTCATCACGGCCGGGATCAGCGAGTACCAGGCGGTCATGGAACGCCTGGTCGAGATGGATATCGGCATCGACAAATATTTCAGTTTCGTCGTGCTGAAATCGCCGATCGTGAAGTCCCATTTGCCGCTCGAAAGCATCTTCAATAGCTGACAAGCAGGCGCAGCGATCAACCTTTCATCGCTGCGCGGACGCCCTTGTCTTCGAGCGTCTGGTCGAGCGTGACCCTTGTCCGTTCGATGATGCCGTCGATATCCGCATCCGTGCAGCAGAGCGGCGGCGCATAGCCCAGCACGCCCTGCGCGAAGGCGCGGATGACGAGGCCGTTGTCCCATGCGCGATCGAAGATACGGCGCGCCGCGTCGGCTTCCGCCGGCAGCGGCGTCTTGCGGTGCTTGTCCGTGACGAGCTCGATTGCGCCCAGCATACCACGACCCCTGACATCGCCGACGAGCGGATGATCGGCAAGTCCGCGAAGTCCTTCCATCAGACGATGCCCGGCCTTACGGCCGTTCTCCAGCAGGCCGTTTTCGTAAAGATCCAGGCACGCGAGCCCGACGGCTGCGCTGACGGGGTGTGCGGAATAGGTGTAGCCGTGGCCGACGGCCGCCTTGCCGGCGCCGTCTGCAATGGTGTTGTAGACGCGGTCGGACACCAGAACGGCCCCCATCGGCACATAGCCCGACGTCAGGCCCTTGGCCGTGGTCATGAGATCCGGCACGACATCGTCCTCTTCACAAGCGAACAGCGGACCGACACGGCCGAAGCCGGTGATGACCTCATCGGCAACGAACAGAACATCGTGCTCCCTGCAAACGGCATGCATCGCCTTCAGCCAAGACGGCGGCGGAACGAGGACGCCTCCTGACCCCTGTATCGGCTCGACATAGAAGGCGGCAACGCGTTCGGCACCAAGTTCGGCGATCTTGGCTCGCAACGCCGCGACCGAGGCCGCAATGATGGCCTGTGGATGGGGACCGACAGGATTGCGATAGGCGTAGTGCGACGGAATCTTGTGCTGCCAGTTGTATGGCACTCCAAATCCCGCATGAAAGGCCGGCAGAGCAGTCAGGCCGGATCCGGCGGTCGACGATCCATGGTAGCCATGCTCGAGCGAAATGAACTGGTCCTTCTGCGGCCTACTCTTGGCGTGATAATAGTACCGGATGAACCGGATCGTGCTGTCGACGGCATCTGAGCCGCCCAAGGTGAAATAGACATGGTTCAGATCGCCAGGCGCCAATTCAGCCAGCCTGGCCGCCAGCCGGATCGCCGGGTCGGAGCCCAACCCGAAATAGCCCGTTGCATAAGGCAGCTCGCGGAGCTGCCTCAAGGCAGCCTCGACGATGCTGTCCTGTCCGTAGCCGGCATTGACACACCACAGGCCCGCAAAACCGTCCAGCAATTGACGTCCCGAGACGTCGGTCAGCGTCGCGCCCTTCCCCGACTTCAGCACACGAACGCCTGTCGCCTCGTGGCCGCGATAGGATGAGACCGGGTGAATCAGATGCGCGCGATCGAGCTCAATCAGCGAGTTGCTCAACATGTCGTCCTCCAGATCAGCCGCAATGCTCGTGCGGCCCGCTCCGATGTCTTCGGAGCTCAACGTAAGACGCCCAGGACAGCACTTGCTCCCAGGCTGGACATCGACGAAGGGCATTTTGACTGTCATTGACGATCTGCGCCGCATCTTATGCCGGCATCGGCCTGCGCCAGGCATTGGCGCTCAAGTCGTTCGCACAACTCTCTGCCATGCCTCCGATCCGATACGACACAATCTGCTTCCGGCCGCCGCGACAGCGGTGCTTTATCCGGTCGGCTGCCCGCTATGATTCCTGTCGTACCGGAACGCGGTGCGTGAGACCGAAAAGGATCGAGCCATGGCAACGTTTAGACCCAAATACATCACCTTCGACTGTTACGGCACGCTGACCAATTTCGACATGGCCGGCGCGGCAAGGAGAGTCTATGGCTCCGAGCTCTCGTCGACGGCTATGGCAAAGCTGATCAAGGATTTTTCGGCTTACCGCCTCGACGAGGTTCTCGGCGCCTGGAAGCCGTACTTCGAGGTGGTGCACAATGCGCTGGAGCGCGCGTGCAAGCGCAACGGCATCGCATTTCGTCCGGAGCATGCCCAGCGCATCAATGAGGAGATCCACACATGGGGTCCACATCCCGATGTCCCGGCGGGCCTGGCCAAAGTTGCCCGGGAGATTCCGCTGGTCATCCTGTCGAACTCCATGAAGAACCTCATCATGTCGAATGTGGAAAAGCTTGGCGCTCCGTTCCACATGGTCATCACTGCGGAGGAGACCGGCGCTTACAAGCCGCAGATGAAGGGCTTCGAATATATGCTCGACAAGCTGGGTTGCGGCCCGGAGGATATCACCCACGTCTCCTCCTCCTTCCGCTACGACCTGATGACCGCCTACGACCTCGGCATCAAGGGCAAGGTCTGGGTGAACCGCGGTCACGAGCCTGCAAACCCCTTCTATGAATACACCGAGGTCGCCGGCATCGACGGGCTCGCCGCAGCAGTCGGCCTGGAGCCCTTGCGCAAGAGCGCATGAGCGCAGTTCCTTCGGGTTCTCTCGTTGCGCTTCCATCCTTCAAAAGCTTCAATCGAAATCAGTGCGCCGTGAAACAAGAAAAGGGGGCGGTTCGACCGTCCCCTTTTCTTGTTCAGATACTGATCCGATAGGCCGCTCAGTACAGGCCGCCGACATGAAGCGCCTTGGTCTCGAGATATTCTTCCATCCCAAGCTGGGATCCCTCGCGTCCGAGGCCCGACTGCTTGACGCCGCCGAACGGCGCCACCTCGGTCGAGATCAGGCCGGTGTTCAGGCCGACCATGCCGAACTCGAGCGCCTCGGCAACACGCCATGAGCGTTTGAGGTTTTCAGTATAGAAATAGGCGGCAAGGCCGAATGGAGTGCCATTTGCGATCGCAATCGCCTCGTCCTCGGTCTCGAAGCGGAAAAGCGGTGCGACCGGCCCGAAGGTCTCCTCTGAAGCCAGCAGCATCTCGGTGGTTGCGCCGCCGAGTACGACAGGGCGGGCATATTGCCGACCCTCCGGCACCGCCCCACTCTCCGCGATGATCTTTGCGCCCTTGTTCAGGGCGTCCGTGACGTGCCGCTTGATCTTCTCGATCGCCGCGCCATTGATCATCGGCCCAATCGCAACGTCGTCTGCCGTGCCGGGACCGACCTTCATTTTTGCGACCTGGCTGGCAAGCTTCCGGCCGAAGGCGTCGTAAATGCCGGATTGAACCAGAATGCGATTGCAGCAGACGCACGTTTGCCCGCCATTGCGGAATTTTGACGCAATCGCCCCCTCGACCGCCCGGTCGATATCGGCATCGTCAAAAACGATGAACGGCGCGTTGCCACCGAGCTCAAGGCTCAGTCTCTTGATGTTGTCGGCGGCGCCTTTCATCAGCAAAGCGCCGACGCGGGTCGATCCGGTGAACGAGATCTTGCGGACGGTTTCGTTGGCCATCAGCTCCGCGCCAATGTCTGCCGGCATGCCCGTCACGATGTTGATCACGCCCGCCGGAATTCCGGCCCGCTCAGCCAGAACAGCAATGGCGAGAGCTGAAAAAGGCGTAAATTCGGAAGGTTTGATGACGACTGTGCAGCCCGCGGCAAGCGCTGGTGCCACCTTGCGCGTGATCATCGCGTTGGGGAAATTCCAGGGCGTGATGATCCCGCAGACGCCGACGGGCTCTTTCAGCACCAGAATGCGACGATCGGCTGCGGGCGCCGGGATAGTCGATCCGTTGATGCGGCGGGCCTCTTCGGCAAACCATTTGACGAAGGATGCGCCATAACGGATTTCTCCGAGCGATTCCGCCAATGGCTTGCCCTGTTCCAGCGTGAGCAGAAGCGCCAAATCCTGCTCATGGCGTCGCATGAGCTCATACCAATGCTCCAGCAGCGCGGCACGCTCTGCATGAGCCTTTGCCTTCCAGTGCTTGAACGCAGCGGCCGCAGCCTCGATTGCCGCCCTGGTCTCGTCTCGGCCCATGTCGGGGATGGTGCCAAGGACTTTCTGGCTGGCAGGATCGATGACATCAACGGTGGCTTTCGTGCTCGCATCTCGCCAGTTGCCGCTGATCAGCGCTTGCTGGCGAAACAGATCCTTGTCCTTCAACGCAATCATGGGCTTGCTCCTTGGCTTCAGGCCCGGCCTCACCATCACCGTCTGATTTGCGCGTGGCGAGACGAAGCCGTCTCATGCGAGCAGTACAGGACGGAACGCCGCATTTTTCATCGAGAATGAAGTGTCTTGCCGCGTTGAATCTGGTTAGGCGCGGTCCCGGAGGTCGAATATTCTGAAGGCTGCTAGTGCTGCCCTCAACGTTGTCTCAATCATAATGGCAGACGTAGATCTTTCGCACGGTCTCGATCGTCCGCCAGACCCCGACGAAGCCGGGCTTCATCACAAAGCTGTCGCCGGCGCGGTACCTCCTGGTCTCACCCCCCTTTTCCTCGATTTCGATGACGCCCGAGAGAATGTGGCAGAACTCGAAGGTGGTGCCCTTGATGGAATGGGTCTCGCCCGGCGTTGCTTCCCAGACGCCGGTCAGCACCTTCTCGCCTTTCGAGGCGTCCTGAGCCCAGGTCTTGAACGATGGATTGCCGGAAATGAGCCGTTCCGGGGCGGGCAATGCGTTCTTCGGTGCGAAGTCCGGATTGGTGTCGATGGTGATCAGAAGTGACATGGCGCGTTTCCTGTTAGTAGCCAAGTGCTCGATCGACAAGGCCGATCGGATTTTGTCCAGCACGGTGCAGCCGGATGTTCTCTATGACGGCTTGTGCTGCCGAATGCGGTTGCGTCACGGACGCGATATGCGGCGTGATGATCACCCTCGGATGAGACCAGAGTGGATGGCTTTCCGGCAGCGGCTCGGGATCGATGACGTCAAGCATCGCTGCTGCCAAATGCCCGCTGTCGAGCGCCTCGATCAATGCACCCTGGTCCAGCTGCGGGCCGCGGCCGACGTGTAGCAGCCTCGCTCCCGCTGGCAAAAGCGAGAAGAGCCTTGCGTTCAGGATACCGCTTGTTTGCTCCGTCAGGGGAAGAAGACAGACGAGGATATCGGTTCCTCGCAGGAAATCGCCAAGCTGGTCGTCCCCATGAAAGCAGGCGACTCCCTCGACCACCTTCTTGCTGCGGCTCCACGTGGCAAGGGAAGATCGAAACGGTTTCAAGCGGTCGATCGCGGCTTGCGCCAGCATGCCAAGGCCGAGGAAGCCAATACGCCGATCGGTCGCCTGGGACGTGGCTAGCGCTTGCCAAACGCCCCTGCTCTGCTGCTCCCGGTAGGCCACCATCTCGCGATGCAGCGTCAGCACGCCAAGGACGACGTATTCCTGCATCATGCGAACGATGCCATCCTCGACCATGCGCACGAGCTTTACATGACCAGGTATGGTCTCCGGCTTGAACTGGTCGACCCCAGCCCCTATGGAAAAGAGCAACTCCAGATTACAAAAGCGCGAGAGATCGTCGGGCGCGCTCCAGGTCAGCAGGTAGCGCACCTTTTCCGCGTCGAAATTTTCGCTGCAATGGTAAAATTCCAGATCGGGGAGCTCGCACGCAAAAGCCTTCCGGAAGATTGCCCCCCTGGCAGCATCAGAATTGAAAAGAAATGCCATCGATGCACGCCCCTGCCCCGCCCGGCATGTCGACGATGCCGGGAAAAGCGATTAGCCTTGCAAGACTCTCTTGGGGATTCACGGCGATCCGCTCTGCCTGCACAGTTCTTGCCGAACACCGAGAGGGTAGCTGCAAGCCGGAGCTTTCCCTGCCGAATTACGTTGCAAGACAGGCCGAAGATTTCGAAAAGAAGGCCCAAACAGGCGAAACCTGCTGGCTTTCCGTGCGATAGTGCGGCGAAATGCGCCCGCTGTCCATTTTGGCGGGAGAGAAAAGGCGCGATGTGCGAGAGATTGGCATCCCGCGAAGGAATGGACGAGTCGAGATGGGACGAACGGTACGCGTGAAGTCCTTTGAACTGGCTGCGAAAGACGTCAACGACGTTGATGTGAAGCTGCTCCACGCGCTCTCGGCTGGGGTCGGCTGGCCGCATCGGCCCAAGGATTGGGATTTCTTGCGCCGCGCAGGCCACGGGATCGTAGCCGTTGATGGCATAGGACGCGTCTTCGGCAGCGCGATGTGGTTTCCATATGGCCGTGAATTCGCGACCATTGGCCTCGTGATCACATCGCCTCGAACCCAGGCTCAGGGTACTGGCCGTTGGCTTATGGAGCAGGTGTTCGAGCGGTGCGGCAACCGGAATTTGAGCCTCAACTCGACCGATGCCGCGTATCACCTATATCTTTCGCTGGGCTTCACGAAGGAGGCCACGGTGTATCAGTGGCAAGGCGAGGTCGTGTCACCACTTCCGCCAGTGCCGGCGCTGGATGGTGAATTGAGCCCGCTGTCCACCGACGATATCGAAGCGATCGCGGCACTGGACGAGCGCGCGTTCGGAGCCAACCGTCA
The DNA here is from genome assembly GCF_051853015.1 of Bradyrhizobium sp. BLXBL-03. NCBI lineage: Bacteria > Pseudomonadati > Pseudomonadota > Alphaproteobacteria > Hyphomicrobiales > Nitrobacteraceae > Bradyrhizobium > Bradyrhizobium sp. BLXBL-03. The sequence continues at coordinate 5,275,699 of NZ_CP182470.1, forward strand.
CAAGCTGCTTGCACTGCTTTCCGAAGGCGCGTCAATCTTCGTCCTGCGCCGCGGCGGTGAGACCGTCGGTTATTCCATGAAGCGCGAATTCGGGCGCGGTCATGTGATCGGCCCGATCGTCGCCAGCAATGATTGTGACGCGATCCATCTTACGGCCGTCCATCTCAAGGATCTCGCCGGAAGGTTCGCCCGCGTGGATACGCGGGAGCAAACGGGCCTGTTTGCGGACTTCCTTCAACAGAGCCGCCTCGGGATGCAGGACACCGTCACGACCATGTCCAAGGGACGGCGATTCCTGAACCGAAAGGAAAACGAGCCGTGGGTCTACGGATTGGCCGGTCACGCCTTGAGCTGAAGCTGTGAAGCGCTTCGTCAATTGAAGGTTGGCGCGCAGCGTTCTTCGTTTCCTAGAGTACGCCGGTGATCCGGAGCGCCTGTTCGAGTGCTCGCAACTCGTTTGGCGTGGCCGAGGGCTGCGGCGGTCGTACTGCGTCACACGAAAGACGTCCAAGCAATTTCAGGCACGCCTTGAGCCGCGCCGTCGCCCGTCCTCCCGGCGCATTGCGATAGATCGCGACAGCAAGGGGATAGAGCTTCTCATGCGCGGCGCGCGCCCGCGGCCAGTCGCCTGCCTCGGCCGCATCCCAGAGGCTGACGACAAGCTCCGGCACCACGCAGGCGAGGCTGACCTGGCTGCCGGCCGAGCCGACGAGATAGCTCGTCAGCAGATGTTCGTCGCCGGAGCCGAGCACGACGAAGTCCGGACGCAGCCGGCGGATCAGCCGCGAGTTCTGCTCGTACGTCGCAACCTCCCAGCTGCCCTCCTTGATCGCAACGAAGCGAGGATCTACGACGAGCCGTTCCAGCAGCGACGGGACGTAGGCCATCGCGCCCGCGCCGACGGGCGCGGCATAGAGCATCAGCGCTGCGGCCGTCGCATCGCGGATCCGGCGGTGATGCTCGATCACGCAGTCATCGGCATGGCCGAGCGCCCAGCTGTTGGGAGGAAACACCAGCAGCCCATCCGCGCCGGCCCTCTCCAGCGCAGCCGCCTCGCGCGCGGCCTCGAGGCTCGATTCATGATTGACCCCCGAAACAATCAGGCAGTCCTCCGGCGCGTGTCGACGCGCCAGCTCCACGACTCGCAGTTTCTCGGCCAGCGACAGAACGAAATTCTCGCCGGCATGACCGTTGACGAGGAGCCCATTTATGCCGGGCGTGCAGGCGACTGCGGCGAGATGGGCTGAGAGTTGCGCCTCATCCACGGCGAAATCGGCCGTCATCGGGACGATCGTGGCGGCGTGGATGCCGCGCAGGCGCGCGCCAAATGTTTGCGTCATGTCGCCGGATACGGCCGCCATCTAGTGAATGATCTGGTCGAGGAATGTCCGCGCCCGCTCCGACTTCGGATGCTTGAAGAATTCCTCAGGCGCGGCCTGCTCGACCACCTTGCCCTCGTTCATGAACACGATGCGGTCGGCAACCTCACGGGCAAAGCCCATTTCATGGGTCACGCACAGCATGGTCATGCCCTCTTCGGCGAGCTTCTTCATCGTCTCCAGCACCTCCTTGACCATCTCAGGATCGAGCGCCGAGGTCGGCTCGTCGAACAGCATGATCTTGGGACGCATGCAGAGTGCCCGCGCGATGGCGACGCGCTGCTGCTGGCCGCCCGAGAGCTGCCCAGGATATTTCTCGGCCTGGTCCGGAATCCGGACCTTCGTCAGGAAATGCATGGCGAGGTCCTTGGCCTCCGCCTCGCTCATGCCGTTCGCGGTCATTGGCGCCAGAGTGCAATTCTCCAGCACCGTCATGTGCGGGAACAGATTGAAGCTCTGGAATACCATGCCGGTGTCGCGTCTGACCGCATCGATGTTCTTGCGTTGATGGTCGAGTTCGACGCCGTTGACGTAGATCAGCCCCTCGTCGTGCTTCTCGATGTGGTTGATGCAGCGGATGAGCGTCGACTTGCCCGAGCCGGAGGGACCACAGACAACGATCTTCTCGCCCTTGGCGACCTTGAGATCGACCTCGTTCAACGCCGTGAAGTCACCATAGTGCTTGTAGACCGCCTCCATGCGCACCGCAGGTACCTCGCGGAGCTGCGGCTGCACTGTTGCACGTTCCGTCATCATCGGTGTCTGGCTCATGCCCGGGCCTCCGCGCTCGCCCGCGTGACCGGCGCCGCCGTCGCGACCTTCCTGGATTTCGCAACGCTCGACCGTCCGAAATGCTTCTCGAGCCGGCGCTGCACCGCATCCCAGACGGATGTGAGGATCAGGTAATAGGCGGTCGCGGCCGCATAGACTTCGAGGATCTGGAAATGCTCCTGCATCAGCATGTCACTGCGGCGCATCAGCTCCTCGACCGAGATCACCGAAGCAAGCGAGGTCGCCTTCAACAGCGAGTTGATGGAGTTGCCGAGCGGCGGGATCATCAGCCGGAATGCCTGCGGCAGGGTGACGCGACGGAACGTCACCCATGGCGACAGGCTGAGTGCCCAGGCCGCTTCGCGTTGCCCCGCCGAGACGGCCATGAAGCCGCTGCGCACGATCTCGGCGAGATAGGCCGCCTCGTTGAGGATCAGGCCGACGAGTGCGCAGGTGATCACGGAGAACTTGATCCCGAGCTGCGGCAGCCCGCTGTAGATCACCACCAGCTGGATCAAGAGCGGCGTGCCGCGGAAGAACCAGATGTAGAGGCGCGCGGCACCCGCGAGCACCGGATTGGACGACATGCGCAATAGCGCGATGCCCATGCCGAGGATCAATCCGCCGACGACCGCCGCTACCGTCAAGCCGATGGTGACGAGCACTCCCTTCATCAGGAAGTAGTTGAAGAAGTAGCTGACGGCGGCCGTCAAACTGAAATGGCTCATCGGCTCGTCTCCGTTGATATCAGGCCGGACCGGGGCCGGCGATCGCAAGCGGCTGGTCGGCCGGCATGGCAGTCAGGCCGAACTTGTCGAACAGTGCCTGATAAAAGCCGTCAGCCCGCATCGCGTTGAGCGCCTTGACGACTGCGTCAACCACCATCTTGTTGCGGAAGCCTAGCGTCGTACGCGCGGTGCCGAGGCCGCTCAGCACTTCCTTGACGCGGCCCCGGCTGGTGAGATCGCGCGCGACACTATCGACCAGCAGCGCGTTATCCACTTGGCCCGCAAGCAGCGCGCTGACGACGTTGGTCGCGGTGGGGAACGTCCGCATCTCGACGGCGGCTCCACCCTTCGCAACGCTGGCGTCGCTGAGTTTCTTGAGCCAGTTCATCTGGTAGCTGCTGACCTCGACCGCGGATGATTTTCCGATCAGATCGTTTTCAGTAGCAATTTTTGTGCCGCTCTCGGGCGCAACCACGACCGAAATCGCCTGAATGGCGTAGGGCACCATGTACATCAGCTTGGAGCGCTCCTCGGTCCAGAACATGCCGGTGTCGATGCCATCGATGCGGGCGGCGTTGAGCGCAGGAATCATCGCCGGAAAATCCATCCGGACGAGTTCGATCGGAAGACACAACCGCTTGCCGAGCTCGGCGGCGAGTTCCACGTTGAGCCCCTGCAACTGCCCGTCCTTGTCGACGAATTGCTGCGGCGGATTGGTCGGGTTGATGGAGAGCTGCAGTTTACCGGGCGCGATCAGATTGTCATCGGTGATCGCGGGCGTACACGCGGCATGCGCGGACGCGGATGCGAGAACGAGTACGGCAGCAGCACCGAAGCGAAGCAGTGTCGAGACCATGAATACCTCCAGTAAGTCGCCAATAACCGATCCCTCTTCCGGAATTCCCTCAACGTTTCTTGGATGCGGCCGGCCGGATCTTGCGATCCAACAGGCAGCATCGTCTTCGAGCTGCTCAGGCCGGTCCCGACATCGGCCTCAGCTGGATGCGCATGAAATTCTTCACCAGAGATTCAAACGGACCAAAACCTTTCACCTTCAGGAACTCCGGTGTCTCGAATGCCCATCGTCCCGCGACTTCGTACATCGCGGCGTATTTCGGCCCGTCGCCGATAGAGACGAAGCGCCTTGCCGAGAGCCAGCCGGGACAGGCGAGCAGATCGGGAAAGTGCTTCTGCTCGTACCAGGTGTTGAACGCGGCCTCGTGCTCCGGATCGATGTCGACCCGCACGATATGGATGAAGGCTTCGTCCGGCACGCACCGTCCCTCATGCCAGACGAATGTCGTCGGCCGCGCGCGCGGCACCGACGGTGGTTGCGATGGCGTCGCACAGCGCTGGTAGAACCGGCAGCAGCGGCGGACGCGGATCGGCGTTGCGGATCAGGCCGAGCGCCTTCAGCCCGACCTTCATGCGCGTGTGCATGTCCATGATCGGCGCAGGCCCATAGATCGACCGCACGATCGGATAGAGCCGCTCGTTGACGGCGCGCATCGCCTTGAGGTCGTCGGCGAGCGCAGCCTGCCACAGCTCCGCGAACAAATGCGGTGCGAGGCTGACCAGGCCGGAGAGAACGCCGTCGCCGCCGACGGCGAGTTGCGGCAGGAACCAGTTGAAGTTCGACGGCAGGATGGCGACAGTAGCGTCGGCCTGCTTCACCGCCCGCCGGTTCTCGTCATAGGCCAGCATGGTATCGCTGCCTTCCTTGACGGCGATGACGCTGTCGAGCGCTGCGATCTTCGCCAGCGTCTCCGGCGAATAGCCGAAGCCGGACGCTAGCGGATACTGGAAGATGGAGACCGGAATTCCGATCGCGGAGCTCACCGCCTGCACGAAAGCCAGCGGCGCGCGTGAGGTCGCCGATGCTCCGCCGCCCAGCGGCGCCGGTGGGAACAGCACGGCGCAATCGGCGCCGGCAGCTTCCGCGAGTTGCGCCTGATGGATCGCCTCCGCCGTGGAATGCGCGATGATGCCCGAAAGCAGCGGCTTGCCGCCGATCTGCCGGCGCGTCCGCGCGATCACCGCCTGCCGTTCATCATCCGAAAGCGAACCGCCCTCGCCCGCATGTCCGTTGACGAACACTGCCGCGATTCCGTCCGGAGAGGCGCAATAGTCGAGCAGGCGGGCATAACCGTCCCAGTCGATGGACAGATTATCCTTAAAGGGCAGCACGGTTGCGACCGTGACGCCACGTAAGTCGGGTTTCTTCATCGGCTTGCTCATGACGATTTGCGCCGCGGGAATTTCAGGCTCGCCCGCGCCTTCAGCACTTCCAGGCCGTTCTCGTTGCGCGCGCTCGCCTCCCAGATGATGGTGCGGGTCTCATCGAGTTGCTCGGCGATCCAGACGTCGAAGGTGAGCGTGTCGCCGTAGAACACGGGACCAGTGAACCAGAAGCGGTCCTCTACCGAGACCCCGATGGTGCCAACCAGTTCAGAGGTGAGGATGCTGGTGCAGAGGCCCGCGACCATGATCCCTGGCGCCAGCCGGCGACCGAAGCGCGTCGCGCCGGCATAGACCTCATCGACGTGAACCGGGCCAAAATCGCCGGTGGCGGCGATATAGAGCGCGCCGTCGGCCTCGGTGATGGTCTTGCTCAGGCTGACCCTGTCATTCACCTTGAGATCATCAAAGGATTTTGGCTCGTACATGGCTCAGCCCTTGGCAAAGGGAACCAGTGTCGCGGTGCCGTCCACCACGGTCGCGCCTGAGGGTGACAGCGTGCAGGTAACGCGACAGACCGCATCATCGCCATCAACGGAGACGATCTCGGCCCTGGCCTCGACGGACTCGCCGACGATCATCGGCGCGGCAAAGTTCAGCGCGATGCTGCCGATCCGCCGTGTCGGTCCGCCGAGCTGGCTGAGACAGGTGGAAGCGAGACCGCCGACGGCGAGCTCGAAGGCAACCATGTTGGCGGCGCCGACCTTCCTGGCGCGAACGGCATCGACGTAGAGACCGCCGAGATTGCCGCTGATTCCCGTGAACATCGCCTGTTCGGCAACGGTCATAGTCTTGCGGAACGCGAACGCAGCGCCGGGCTTGAGAGGTGCGTGAGCCATGAAACGCTTCCTAGAGCTGCAAGCCGTTCTTGATGGTGCTGCGCGCAACCAGCATGCGGTGGACTTCGGAGGTGCCGTCATAGATGCGGGTGACGCGGGCGTCGCGATACATGCGCTCCAAAGGCAGATCCTTGCTGAATCCCATGCCGCCGAACACCTGGATGGCGCGGTCGACCACGCGGCCTTGCATCTCGGAGGCCGCGACCTTGATCATCGAGACCTTGTCGCGCGCATCCCGGCCCTGGTCGATGTCCCAGGCGGCGTTCAGCACCATCATCTTGGCGCCAAAGATCTCGGTGGCGGAATCGGCAATCAGCTTCTGCACCATCTGGAAGTCGCCGATGAGCTGGCCGAACTGGCGACGCTCGCCGGCGTGCTTGCGCATCATCTCCAGCGCGCGCTGCGCCATGCCGACGGCGCGGGCGCCGATATGGGCGAGCCGGATCTGCAGCACGCTCTGCATGATCAGCTTGAAGCCGCCGCCGATCTCGCCGAGCACGGCCGCCTTGGGAATGCGGCAGTTCTCGAAGCTCAGCTCGGCATGGCCATAGCCCCGATGGCCCATCATCGGCTGGGTGCGCGCGACCTTGAAGCCGGCCGTAGCTCGGTCGACCAGGAACAGCGTGATGCCGCCCCGCGCCCGCTTCTCCTTGTCGGTCAGCGCCATCAGGATCACGTAGTCGGCAATGTCGCCGTCGCTGATGAAATGCTTGGTGCCGTTGAGGACCCACTGATCGCCGTCGAGCTGAGCGGTCGTGCTGATCGACGCCGCGTCTGAGCCGGCGCCCGGCTCGGTGATCGCCATGGCGCAGATCTTGTCGCCCTTCACCGTCGGCAGCAGATAGCGCTCGACCTGATCGCCCTTGCACGCCATCAGCATCGGATAGACCTGGCCGAACACCCGGCGGATCAGCGCGTCCGAGGTCTTGCCGAATTCCTCCTCGACCAGGCAATGCTCGACGCAAGACAGCCCGCCGCCGCCGACATCGGCCGGCATGTTCATGGCGTAAAGGCCGAGCTTCTGCGCCTTGGCCTTGGTCACCGCCAGCGCATCCGCCGGCACTTTGGCTGTCTGTTCGACAATATCTTCGAGCGGCTGCACCTCCGTCTCGACGAAACGCCGGACGGTGTCGACCAACAGGCGGGTCTCCTCGGGCAGCGAGAAATCGATCATCACGCCACTCCCACAGCTTTGCTGATGACCATCGCGTCGATCTCCGCCGCGCCGTAGCCGATCTCGCCAAGCACCTCGCGGGTCTGGGCGCCCAGTCGCTGCGGCACTAATCTCACCTCCGGCGTTTCGCCGTCATATCGCGCAGGATGCGCGACCATTCGGATCGGCGCGCCCCCTGAACTCTCGGCGCTCTTGAACGCGCCGAGATGGTTGAGCTGGGGATCGGAGACGAGGTCGCGATAATCCTGCACGGGCGCGTGCCAAACCCGCGCGGCTTCCAGCGCGGGCAGCCATTCCGCCGTCGGCTTCCGCTTCAACCGCGCGGCAACGATCCGCGTGATCTCCTCGCGCTTCGAGAAACTGTCACTCTCCCCGAACTGCTTCAGCTCTTCGCTGTCGAGCGCGACCGCGAGCGCCTTGGGCGACGCCATCGAGATTGCCATATGGCCGTCTGCCGTCGCGTGAATGCCATAGGGACCGGGGCTGAACCACGCCGCGATGCCGGCCGGCCCGCGGGGCGTCGGCGACGGCGCACCATTCAGCCAGGCGGTCAGCGGCTCGACCTGGAGATCGAGCGCGGCCTGATAGAGGTTGACCTCGACGAGCTGCCCCTTGCCGGACTTCGTCCGCGCGAACAGCGCCGCGAGAATACTCATCGCATAGAGCGAGGCGGCATGCTGATCGACAATGACGGCACCGACCGCCGTCGGTTCGCCATCGGCACGCCCCGTCCGCATTGCAAGGCCCGACATTGCCTGAAGTAGCAGGTCCTGGCCGGGACGATCCTTGTACGGCCCCTCCGATCCGAAGCCGGTGGCGACTGCATAGATCAAACCGGGGTTGATCGCCTTGAGTGTGTCGTAGCCGAGGCCGAGCTTGGCCATCGTGCCTGGCCTGAAATTCTCCATCACGACATCGGCGGTGGCGACCAGCTTCTTCACCGCGGCTATGCCATCGGGATGCTTGAGATCGACGGCGAGGCTGCGCTTGTTACGCCCCGTGGCCAGATGATTGACGCTGTCGCCCGCGACGAAGTGGTTGGCGACCGCCCAGTTGCGCTGGAACGCGCCCTCGATCGGCTCGACTGTGATGACGTCGGCGCCGAGATCGGCCAAGGTCTGCGCCGCCAACGGGCCTGCGAGATAGTGATTGAAGCTGAGGATCTTGACGCCGTCGAGCAGGTTCATCCGTTCACCTCATTCAAGCAGCCGCAACCGGCGCGCCGCGCCACGCGAGATCGAACGTCTTGACTAGGGCGCGCGCGGCCGCATCCTGTGCTGCCGGCAGCGGCAGACGCGGGGGGCGCGGGTAGCCGGCTGCAAAACCCATGTGGTTGAGCAGCGCCTTGCTGCCGGCGACGTAGGCCTGGCCGCCGACGAATTCGATTACCGGCAGGTATTTGAGATAGAGCTCGTGCGCCTCCTTAATCGCGCCGTGGTCGGCGACAAGGCTGAAGATGCGGGCCATTTCCGTCGGGACCACGTTGGAGGCCACCGCCACCCAGCCCTGCGCGCCCTCGACGAAGGATTCGAAGCCGAGGATGCCGCCGAACACGGTCATCCTGTCACCGCAGAGGCGGACGATGTCGCGCACGCGCGTTACCTCCAGCGTCGACTCCTTGATATAGAGACAGTTGTCGATCTCGGCGATGCGCGCCACCAGCTGCGGCTTGAGATCGACATTGGCGGTCGCCGGATTGTTGTAGACCATGATCGGCAGCGAGATCGCATCCGCCACCGTCTTGTAGTGGTGCACGAGTTCGTCGTCGGTCGGCGTCGAATAGAACGGCGGAATGATCATCACGCCGTCGGCGCCCAGTTTTTCGGCACGGCGGCTGAGGCGCACCACTTCGCGCGTATCTTCTGCCCCGGTGCCGATCAGTACCGGCACCCGGCCCCCGGCCTGGCGGATGACGACCTCCGCAACCAGCGTCTTCTCGTCATCGTCCATGGACAGGAACTCGCCGGTCGAGCCGAGCGGGATCAACCCATGAATGCCCGCCGCAATCTGCCAGTCGACGAAGGCGCGCAGTGCCGTCACGTCGACCTCGCCCGCTGCGGTGAACGGCGTGATCATAACGGTGTAGGTGCCGCGGAACGTCTTCATCAGGGAGCTGCCGGGTGTTCAGGTGAATTCGGAGGACAGGCGCGGTCTGCCGAATATCCGCACGATTTATGCAATCGTTTGCATAATTGGCTCTGCATTGAGCAACACCATCCATTTTTTGAGCTTGCTCGGCGTGGAATAAGCTCATAGCGTTTCTGCAATCGTTTGCAGTCTATCGGCAGGTTTGATGAGCGTCACGCTCAAAGATGTGGCACTGGCGGCCCGCGTTTCAGTCAGCACTGCTTCCCGAGCGCTGACAGGAACCGGCCTGACCAGCGAACGCACGCAACAGCGTCTGGCGCGCATCGCGCGCGAGCTCGGCTACCGGCCGAACCCGATCGCGCGCGGCCTCAAGACCGGACAGTCGCGGCTGGTCGCTCTTCTCATCCACAATCTCACCAACGCCTCGTTCCAGGTGATGGCCGAAGTGGTGCAAGCACGTCTGAAGGCGCTGGGTTATCAGATGCTTCTGTGCATCGGCGGCGACGATCCGCAAGCCGAGAGCGACACCCTCACCACGCTGGTCGATCACCGCATCGACGGGCTGATCGTGGTGCCCACGGGCAAGAACGGCGCGCAGCTCAAGACGCTCTCCAAGGACGTGCCCATCGTCTGCCTGGTGCGGCGCGACGACGCGACCGATCTCGAGACCGTGCTCGCCGACGATCCGCAAGGCGCCTATCTGGGCACTCGCCACCTGATCGAGCTCGGGCACAAGCGGATCGGGCTGATCGTCGGCCGCCAGGACACCACGTCGGGCCGCGAACGATTGTCCGGCTATGTCCGCGCCCTGCGTGAGGCCGGCATCGCCAGGGACGACACATTGATTCATGCCGGCCACTACGTCCCGGAGACTGGCGCGACCTACGCCCGCAAGCTGCTCGATCTCCCCCGGCCGCCGAGCGCGATCTTCGTTGCCAATCATGAGGCAACGCTCGGCGTGCTGCGGGTGACGGCGGAGCGAAACATCGCTATTCCCGACGATCTCTCGCTGCTCTGTTATGAAGACATGCCGTGGTTCGAATGGCATCGCCCGGCGATCAGCATTGTCGACAACGGCGCGCGGGATCTTGCCAATCTCGCCGTCGACCGGCTGTTGCATCGCATGGACGTCAAGGGCAACGGCAATGACGGGGTGCGCGAATATCGCGTCGGCGCCCGACTGATCAAGCGCGATTCCTGCCGCCAGATCGACGCCCCCGCCCCTGCTAGATCCGGCAAGTCCAAATCCTCTTCATCCAAACCGTCTGCGGCCAAATCCGCGAAGGCCTGACCGATGCCCTATGTCGAAGTACTCGCCCCGCAAGTTCCAAACCAGCGCAAGGCCGCGCTGGCGCGGTCGGTGACGGACGGCCTGATGTCGGCGTTCGGCGTCACCGCGGATACGGTCACGCTCTATTTCCTGAACATTGCGCCCGACGACTACGCTCATGCCGGCACGTTCGGCGCTCCCGCCAGCGGCCAGCGCATCTTGCTCAAGGTCCACGCCTTCCGCCGCAGCGAGGCCGAGCGGCGCGCCGCCGCCATCGCGCTGACCCGCGCCGTGTCCAGCGCCTATGGCGTGCCCGGCGACGACGTCGCGGTCTATTTCATCGACCGAGACCGCAGCGAAGTGTCCCACGATTCCAAACTGGCCAGCGACTGACGGGAGCACGCCATGGACCGCTTCTACAGCCAGGACCAGAAAGCACTCCGCGACACCGCCCGCCGCTTCGCAGAGGCGGAGATCCTGCCGCGAGCCGCTGCGATCGACCGCGAGGACCGGTTCGACCGCGTACTCTACAAAAGCATGGCCGATCTCGGCCTGTTCGGCATCTGCCTGCGTGAAGGCGCCGGTGGCGCCGGGCTCGATGCAGTCGCGGCCTGCATCGCAATGGAGGAACTGGCGCGCTGCTCCGGTGCGGTGGCCAACGCCTTCGCGATCCCGGTCGAGGCCGTGCTGTTCTTCGACCATCACGGCACCGAGGCGCACAAGGCCCTGATTCCGAAGATCCTGAGCGGCGACATCATTCCCGCCACCGCCGTCTCAGAGCCCGACCACGGCTCCGACGTAGCTGGCGTCCGCACCAATGCGGTACGCGAGGGCAATGGCTGGCGGCTCAACGGCACCAAGGCGTGGGTCACGCTCGGCGGCGTCGCTGACCGCATCATGGTGTTCGCGCGCACCGGCAGCGAGGCAGGCCACCGTTCCATCTCCTGCCTCCTCGTCGACGGCGCCCTGCCCGGCATCGCCCGCGGCAAGAACGAGGAGCTGCTCGGCATGCACGGCCTCGACGATTGCCAGATCACGTTCTCCGATGTGCGCCTACCCTCGGACAGCGTGATGGGGCCGGAGAACCAGGCCTTCAAAATGGCCATGAGCAATTTCAACTTCAGCCGGCTGATGATGGCCTCGATGGCGCTTGGCATGGCGCAGGCCGCGTTCGAGGACGCCACCGCTTATGCCAAGGACCGCAAGCAGTTCGGCCAGGCCATCATCGGCTTCCAGGCGGTGCAGTTCATGCTCGCCGACATGTCGACCGATATCGCCGCCGCGCGTCTCCTGATCCACCATGCCGCCCGCTTGCACGATGCCGGCGAGCCAATCGCCAAGGAGGCGGCGCAGGCAAAACTGTTTACGACAGATATGGCGATGAAACACGTCTCCAACGCCCTGCAGATTCACGGCGGCAACGGCTATTCGCGCGAGTACCGCATCGAGCGGCTGTTCCGCGACGTGCGTCTCGCCCAGATCTACGAAGGCACCAACCAGATCCAGCGGCTGATCATCGCGCGGCAGGTCGAGAAGGACGGCGCGTGATAGGACATCTGTGCTCATGCTAAGCATCATTATCGCGGCAGAGGCCGCCAGCTTGATCCGCGACGCCGATACGTTAATTGTCGGCGGCAATGGCGGCACGGGGGCAGCCGAAGCGATCCTCGACGCGCTGGAGCAGCGCTTCCTTGGCGGCCAGGGCCCGCATGGGCTCACGCTGATCAACATCACCGGCGTCGGCGCCGTGACCGAGAAGGGCCTCTGCCATCTCGCCCATGAAGGCCTGATCGCGCGGGTGATCGGCGGCAATTTCGGTCTTCAGGTGCCGTTCATGCGGCTCGTCCGCGACGAATTGATCGACGCCTACAATTTCCCGCAAGGCGTGATGAGCCAACTTTGCCGCGCCATGGCGGCGAAACATCCGGGCGTGCTCACCCATGTCGGCCTCAACACCTATATGGACCCGCGCCAGGACGGCGGACGCATGAACAAGCGCACCACCGCGGCGCTGGTCGACCTGCTCGAGTTGCACGGCCAGTCCTGGCTGCTCTACCGCGTTCCCGCCCCGCCCGACGTCGCCATCATCCGCGGCACCTCGGCCGACGAGGACGGCTATATCAGCATGGAGCACGAGGGCACGACGCGCGAGGATCTCTCGATCGCGCAGGCCGTGCACAATGCCGGCGGCACCGTGATCTGCCAGGTCAAGCGCATCGTGAAGCGCGGCTCGATTCATCCGCAGATGGTGAAGATCCCCGGCTTCCTGATCGACCACGTCGTGCTCGAGCCCGAGCAGATGCAGACCTACGGCACCGTCTACGATCCGGCGCGCTGCGGCGAGACGCGCGTCCCGGTGGCGATGATCACGCCCGATCCGCTCACCGAGCGGCGTGTGATCGCGCGCCGCGCCGCCTTCGAGCTACGGCCGCGCGACGTCGTCAATCTCGGCGTCGGCATCTCCGCCATGATTCCCAATGTCGCGGCCGAGGAAGGTATTTCGGATCTGATCACGCTGACGGTGGAATCGGGCGTGGTCGGCGGCGTACCCGGCCATGCGCGAGAATTCGGCACCGCGATCAATCCGCGCGTCATTCTCGACCAGGCCTATCAGTTCGACTTCTACGACGGCGGCGGATTGTCCTGCGCCTTCCTGTCCTTCGCTGAGGTGGATGAAGCCGGCAACGTCAACGTCACCCGCTTCGGCGAGCGACGCGACGGCTCTGGTGGCTTCATCGACATCACCCAGAATGCGAAGCGGCTGATCTTCAGCGGCACCATGACCGGCGGCAAGTTCGACATCAGTGTCGAGAACGGCCGCCTCGCGATCCGGCGCGACGGCGCCTTCCGCAAATTCGTCCCGCAGGTCGGCCAGATCAGCTTCAGCGCCTCGCTCGCCGCGCAGCGCGGCCAGCACGTCAGCTACGTCACCGAGCGCGCCGTGTTCGAGCTGGAGAACGGCCACGTGACGTTGACCGAGATCGCGCCGGGCGTGCGCCTGGAGGAGGACATCCTCGCTCATATGGGCTTTCGCCCGCGCATCAGCCCGCAATTGAAGGACATGGACCCGCGCATCTTCCGCTCCGGGCCGATGGGAATCGCGCAAGCCTTCAACGCCCTGCCAGCGCGGCCGCGCAGGGTCGCCTGAGGATCACCATGGACACGAGCGCACCGATCAATCTCCGTTACGAGGACATCGCGCTCGGCGCGGAGTTCGAGACCGCCGTGCACACCGTGACCGAGGCTGACATCGCAGTCTTCGCCGACGTCACGCGCGATCACCACCCGCTCCATATCGACGGCGCCTATGCGCGTTCGCGCGGGTTTCCTGCCGTGATCGGCCACGGCCTGTTCGGCCTGTCGCTTATGGAGGGGCTGAAGTCGGAGCTGAAGCTGTACGAGGAGACCTCGGTGGCCTCGCTTGGCTGGGACGAGGTGAAATTCAAGGGGCCAATCGTGGCCGGCGACAGCCTGCGCGTTCGTTTCCGCTTCGTCGAGAAGCGGCCGACCAAAAATCCTCAACGAGGAATCGTCGTGGAGGCGCTCGACTTGCTCAACCAGCACGACGAGGTCGTGACTGCGGCGCGCCACATCTCGCTGATCCTGACCCGGCAAGCCGATCGCGGTGCCGGCTGCCACGTGACAACGACGGAGCCTCGGACCGGAGACGGCTCAACTGCCACCCACGATTGACAGGAGTACCTTGATGCGACTTCCAGAAACCTTCTCCGCCCTCGCCCTTCTGGTCGGCCTGACCCAGGCCGTCGGTGCCCAGACCTGCACGCCGAAAGTGCCGGCGTCGAGCCTGATCGAAGCGCCCAAATGGCAGATGTCGATCAACCCGACCTTGCCGCCGCAACAATTCGTCGACGACAAGGGCGAGTTGCAGGGCCTCAACGTCGAGCTCGCCCGCGAGATCGCCAAGCGCATCTGTGTCGAGCCGGTGTTCCTGCGCATGGACTTCCCGCCGATGATCCCGGCGCTGCGCTCGGGCCGCTTCGACGCCATCAACACCGGCCTGTTCTGGACCGAGGAGCGTTCGAAGATGCTCTACCTCGTGCCTTACGCGCAGCAGGCGATCAGCATCTACACCGACCCCTCCTCCAGCCTGAAGCTCGAGAAGTTCGAGGATCTCGCCGGCCGCGTGGTCGGGGTGGAATCGGCGACTTACACCGAGCGCAAGGCGCGTGAATTCAGCACGGCCATGGAGGCCAAGGGTCTCAAGCCGGTCGATCTGCGCACCTTCACCACGGTAACCGCGACCTCGGCAGCGCTGCGCGCTGGCCAGCTTGAGGCCGCGCTGAATATCAACGAGACCGCAAACTCGCTGGAGCAGAAGGGCATTGCCAAGATCTGGGTGCGCGACATCGCCGGCACCGACATCACCTTTGCTTTCCGTGACAAGCTGCTCGCACAGGCCGCCGCAGATGCGCTCACCGCGATCCGGGCCGACGGCACCTACGACAAGCTGTTTGACAGGTTCGGCATGACTAAGCTGAAGGCGACGACGTTCGCCATCCGCGGCGACGGGCCGACGAATTGACCGGCCTTCGCCACCTCATGTGTGGCCGCGCACATACGAGCGACCGAATTGGGGAGTGTGCGCGGCCTTCCGGAAACTGGCGCGGCCACGTCCGCCGTAAGAATATGTCAGAGAGCTTCGTCGTTGTAAGGAGCCATATGAGCGGCTTCAAGACGCCGAAGGCCATCGTGTTCGGACCGATCCCGAAGACGTCGACCGGCAAGATCCAGAAATTCCTGCTGCGCAATCTGGTCGACTCCGCGAAGGCGATCTCGGCTTGAGCCATCATGAAACGGTTTCGAACGCCGCCACCGTGCTGAGACGTAGCACATCGCAGGCAGGCACCCCTCCACTGCCCGGAGCTCTCACGAGCTCCGGGCTCACTTTTTGCAAGCAGCGACCCATTCGGCGCGATGACGGCGATCCCAGCGTCAGTATCTTGGCGACGCCCAGTGGCATGGGCGGCAGGTCAACGCACGGGTCGAGGTCCGCCAGGCGCTCGCACCGGTCACTAATCAGCTGGCTCGATTGTGGTTCAAATACGTGCGAGATATGTCACTCGGCAGAGACAAAGATCTCTGCACGACCGGCCGGTGTCCTCCAGCCCTGCGCGCCTCGCGATCAGAAAGATGATCGGAGGAGACGGGTATCGCTCGAGACGTGATCCTTTTCCTCGATCGTCTTGCCGTCCACCGTTGGCGCAAGATCTGCGACAGTCCCCTCCAGGATCGTGGCCACCTCCAAAAGTGAGATCACCAGGCGTGGCATGCGCCGGAGTTTCTCTTCAACGGCAACCGCGCGGAGATCGTTCATCGACTGCCCACCGAGCAGGCGCCATCCCCCGAAGGCGATCTCGCGGACATTGCCGGAGAGGTGTCCCACTGATGACAACGACTGCTTTGATTCAAGCAAGAGCTCGTCAGCCATGCGATCCATCACTTTGATCACGGCAATCGCATCCCGCGCGACACTAGCGAGACTATCCCCATGGCCATTGTGCTTGCCGGATTTACCGAGGCTCGCCCAAAGCGCGATGGCCACAGATCGATTATGCAGTTCGGAAAGTCGGGCCACCAGCGTCGAGAATCGCGACCGAGCGGTTCTAACAAGTGCTTCCAGCAATGACAGGTTGGCCTGCATCGATGCCGATGCGGCCTTCGACCTGATGAGTGTGAAGTACATCATTTGCTCCAGAGGCGCCCTGCGATCACGGCAATACAACTCTAGATTACAGAAGGGCAGCGCGCTTGAACGTCTTGAGCCACGATTGATCAATGCACGCCTCGAAAGCTGATCCCGCTAAATTGGTCTGCCAGCATCTTGCCAGCCGATCGCCCGCGCCGCAGCGGATTGACGGCTCGGCAAGTTCGGACCGCAAAAAACATGATATGCACCAATCTCGATGGTGAGTTTTCTCTCGCACGCATCGCCAGCGAATGGGGTCTATCGGCAGCGCATTTTGCCCGCGCCTTCGAAGTCAGCACGGAGACACCGCCACATGTGGGCTGCGCCGGCCGACGAGCTGTCACTGCCCCTCTCTTCGAAAGCTCTTTAATCCTATCATTGCCCGGCCTAACCGCTTGAAAATACTGGATAGGAAGAGCACCTTGCGCATGAATCGCCTATCGCGATCCAAACATTTCCGTTCAGCCCTCCTCGCGGAGGCAGCGCTCCCAATGAGGCCATATGGCTGCCATGTCTGCCGACAAGCTCAAGCTTTTTCGCATCCGCCGCGCGCCAAAAGGCGGCCGCAAGGCTGCCGCGCCGGGCCCTGACGTCGAAGAAAAGATCCTTGATGCGGCGGAGTTCGTATTTGGGCATTTCGGCTTCCGGGGGGCGACGACTGCCCTGATTGCCAAGAAGGCCTCGATCGCAAAACCCCACATCTATTACTATTTTGAGGACAAGGAGGATCTCTACCGCGCGGTGCTCGAACGTGCGATGAACATGTGGGCGCGGGACATGGACAATCTGGACATGACGTCCGACATCCAGACCATTCTTATCGGCTACATCCACAAAAAAATCGATTTCTCGCGAGATCACCCTCATCTGTCGCGCATCTATGCAAACGAAATCATCAGCGGCGCACAATTCATCGGCAGCTTCATCGAGAAGGTCTCAACCCCATTGCTGCTCGATAAGGTCGCGACGTTGGAGCAATGGGCGGCGAGCGGGTCCATTCGCGCGATCAGCGCAGTGGATCTCTTTTTCTGCATTTGGGCAATGACGCAGGCTTATGCCGATTTCTCGAGCCAAATGATCATCATGAAAGGCAAGCGGCAGCTGGAGGATGCGGATTTCGATTCCGCAAAAGCGACCATCGTCCAGCTCGTTCTTGGCGGCCTCGGGCTGGAGAAGAGCGACAAGCCGACGAACCGGCTCCCGCCGAGCGGGCCACGGCAAAGCCGGGCACCTAAGGCACGATGAAAACTGGATGAATCGTCATCGCGCCTTCGGTTGTCGTCTGCGTACGAGATCCACGCAAGCGCATTCGGCGTTTGTCGCGAAGGACAATTGCTTCGCTCCTTTCGGGACCATGCTTTAGGCCCTTGCTCGGCCGCGCGCATTCCCGGCCCTTCAAGACTTTCCCTCGACAAACGTCACTTCGGCGCTCACGGCCGACCGGTTACTCTACCTTTAGTTGTTCACTCAGCTCGCGTCAAGGGCTAGAGGCGGGCCATGAAAACCTTATTGTAAAACTATTTTATCGAACGTAAAATTATTTTATCGATCGTTACAGAGATGGCATGTCGCTTGCTTCGATCCGATCGCCTCGCATGGTGCGGGCCCTCGTCAAACAAACATTGGAGAGAGGATATGACATCCAACAGCGGCGACGTTCCCGCGCTGGTCATTATCGGTGCTCATCCCAAGCTCTATAATCACGACCTTGCTCCGACCGCGCCCGAGGGACGAACATGGGGAGTATTCAGCCTGTTCGCGATGTGGATGTCGGATGTCCACTCGGTTGGCGGCTATACCTTCGCCGCAAGCCTGTTTTTTCTCGGCTTGACCGGATGGCAGGTTCTTATCTCCATGACGGTCGGCATCACGGCGGTCTACTTCCTAATGAACCTCATTGGCCGCCCCTCTCAACGATACGGCATCCCCTTCCCGGTCATGGCGCGCGTGTCGTTCGGGGTAATGGGCGCCAATCTCGCCGCCATCGTGCGAGGCGTCGTCGGCATCGTCTGGTACGGCGTACAGACCTACTTCGCCTCGAAGGCGGTCCAGGTCCTCATCATCACTTTGGCACCTTCAGCAGTCGATCTTACGCACAACAGCATTATCGGCCTGTCCACCCTCGCCTGGTTCAGCTTTCTGTTCATGTGGCTGTTCCAGCTTATCATTTTCCTGAGCGGCATGGAGCGCATCCGCCGCTTCATCGATTTCTGCGGACCGGTGGTCTACGTTGTCATGCTGGCCCTCGCGGTCTGGATGCTGTGGCAGACCGGCTTTTCGAGCCTGTCGCTTCAGCTCAGCCCACCCGCGGCATCGAATGCGGCAACGATTGGGGTGATGGCCAATGCCGCAATGCTGATTGTCGCGTACTTCTCGGCCCTCCTGCTCAATTTCGGTGACTTCGCCCGGTTCGCCAAGAGCGAGGACGCCATGAAGGCAGGAAACCTGCTCGGCTTGCCCGTCAACTTCCTGGTGTTTTCGATCATCACGGTGATCGTGACAGCCGGCACTCTGAACGTGTTCGGGGAAGCGATCATGGATCCAGTCCTTATCGTCGAGAAAATCGGCAATCCCATCGTCGTCATTGTGGGCTCGATCACGTTCATCGTTGCGACCATGGGCATCAACATCGTGGCGAACTTCGTTTCCCCCGCCTACGACATCTCCAACCTCAATCCGGAGCGCATCAATTTCAAGATGGGCGGCCTCATAACGTCTATTCTGTCAGTGCTTGTATGTCCCTGGCTGTTCGTGGCGAGCCCATCGGCCATCACGCTGTTCGTGAGCATCTTCGGCTCAACGCTCGGACCGATGTTCGGCATCATGGTCGCCGACTACTACCTCGTGAGAAAGCAGATCGTGAGAGTGGATGACCTCTATACGATGTCGCCGACCGGAGCATTCCACTACGACGGCGGCTGGAACTCCAGGGCGTTGATCGCGCTGGCACTATCCGGGGTCCTGTCGATTGGGTTGTCCCTGTTGGGTGCCTACGGACTGATCTTCAACGTCGGAGACTGGGGATGGCTCATCGGAGCTTGTGTCGGAGGAACGATCTACCGAGCGCTATCGAAAGAGCAGGACTCGGTCCCCATCGTCGTCGGGGCAGGTGAATGACGGCCCTCTTCGCGGACCCACCGCCGTGCCGGCGGCGTCCGGGAAGAAACCTCAGCATGCGCGTTCGACCGAACGCGCATGCAAGATTGAGACGAGCTCGTGATCACCTCAGCAGCTACTGCCGATTATCCGCCCGTTCTGCGGTTTTCAGTGGATGCAGATCGTTGACCGCTTCTTCCAATATGGTCGCGACCTCCAGCAGCGAAATCACCAAGCGCATTATCCGCTTGAGATTGTCCTCGTCAGGAACGGCCGGCGGAGCGCTCGGTTTCCGCTCGCCCGCCGAGTGCTGTCGTCCGAAGTCGATCCTGCGGATCCGCGAGGTTGCGCTTGAACACCTTGAACCAAGGTCGAACGAATCGAGCCTGCGAAGACATGCGGCGGCAGAGCTGGTCGCAGACTGCGCCAAACGGCTCCGGCGGCGCTCCGGGAGCGAACCATGATCAATGCTGGCCGCTACGGAGATCGCTTCGCAAGACTATTTCCCGTGCTCCGGCAGCCGAACACCGGAACAGTCAAGTCGCTACAGAAGGGAGCGTTCGCCGCCGTCCGGATAACATATTGCGGGGCGGTCGGTGATCCGACATTGCCATCCCCCGCCGACGAGGCTTTTGGGCTTTGCGTTCGGCTACAGCATCAGAGAGGCGAGATATGGGTGGACGGCCGGCATATGCGCAAGGGCGCCTTGAAGGACGAGACAACCGTCTACGATCTGCGATGCGAAACGATCATTCACTTCCATGACCCATTCGACTTCCTGTACCTCTATCTGCGCCACAACGCGCTAAGTGACCTTGCGACCGAGCTTGACCTTGGTCGCTTTCAATATGACGTCGTAGCCGGTGCGAACCTCCTCGACCCTGTCCTTGCACATTTGGGCCGCTGCCTGCTGCCGGCCTTGGAGAGACCTCAAGAGGCGAACGAGCTGTTCATCGGCTATGTTTCGATGGCTCTTAATACTCATTTCCTCCGCAAATACACGATCAGTCGACCTGGCAACCGCCCTTGCCGCAGCGGATTGGCGCCATGGCAGCTTCGGACCGCGAGGGCACTCATCCGCGCGAATCTGGACGGCAAAATGTCACTGGCACGGATCGCGAGCGAATGTGGCTTGTCAGCTGCCCACTTTGCGCGCGCTTTCAGGATTAGCATGGGAGCCCCACCGCACCGGTGGCTGATGAATCAACGCATCGAGCAAAGCAAGGCCTTGCTGCTGGACTCGACGTTGTCGCTGACGGAAATTGCCATCAAATGCGGCTTCGCCGACCAGAGTCACTTCACCAGATCCTTCTCAGCGGCGCTTGGCGCCACACCAGGCCGCTGGCGACTGATCCGGAAGACCTAAAGCGCGCCGCCAGATCCTCATCTCCATCCATCGGAAGACCGGCGTCTGCATGCCCCGGCCGCAAACGAGAAGCGGCTCGATCGCGGGCATCAATGGCTCCGGCCGCACCTGAAGGATTGCGCCACCTGACAACGAGAGCTGAATTGAACCGTCGCCCCATCTAACGTAGCGTCGGGGTCGTGTGATGTATTTGGCGGCGACCTGGGCGCGCGCCAGCGGTAAAGGCGGCGCGCCCGGTCACGCTCGAAGCAGGCTCGCATGCCGACACTCGACCGGGCTGACTTTCTCATCATCCCATCGAACGAAAGTGCTCCTCGACCGACCACTCAACCAAACCGACCGCTCCGGAAGGCTTCGAGGCTCGGAACGTCGTTTCGCCTCTCGACGAGGCCTGCGACGACACGGCTCGTGACACCGGCCAGGGTCAAGCCGAGATGTCCATGTCCAAAGGCGTGGATCAGGTTGGGAAGGCGCCGGCTGGGTCCGATGACGGGCAGCGAATCCGGAAGCGAAGGACGAAAGCCGAGCCATCGCGACTGAACCGGTCCAAGGTCCGGGAAAATCCCGCGGACGCCGCGCTCCAGCAGCGCGATCCGGTTCGGATTGATCGGCGCTTCCAGGCCGCCGAGTTCGACCGTTCCCGCAACCCGCAAGCGGCCCGCCATCGGCGTGAGATAGAAGCCGAGATCGACCGGACTGACCGGCCGCTTGATCGGGCAGGCATCCATCGCGAATTCGATGTGATAACCGCGCTCGGTGTCGAGCGGGATGTCGTCCCCGGCTTGCGCGGCGAGATCGCGGGACCACGCGCCAGCGGCGAGGACAACACTACGCGCTTCGATGGCGCGGTCGCCGCATACCAGATGGATGCGGCCTCCTTCCTGCGGTCGCAGCCGGTCGACACGCGCGCGTTCGAACACGGCGCCTTTCGCCGCGGCCGCGGATGCCAGCCGCCCGGTCAGTGCGGCCGGATCGACGGTATGGGCGGCATCGGGAAAGAAAATGCCGCCGGCTGCGCGCGGCAACGCCGGCTCGAGCCGCGCGACCTCATCCGCAGTCAATCGCTGCTGCCGCACGCCAAGCTCGTTGCGCAGCCGGGCTCCCCACTCGCTGTCGTCCCGGGGCATTTTCCCGCGATAAAGATAGAGGCAGCCTTCATAGCGAAGCAGATCCGCGAGCTGTGCCTGCTCGGCAAGTTCGCGCCATGCCGGCATCGCCTCTTTCAGCAGGCCCGCGAGCGCGTGTCCATTGCGGCGCGCGCGGGCAGGCATGGATTGCCAAAGGAAGCGCGACAGCCACGGCACGAGCGCGGGCACGGCGGCCAGCCTCACCGAGAGAGGGCTGTCAGCGCCAACAAGCAGGCTCGGCAAGTTGCTGATAACATCGGGGTTGCCGACCGGTGCGCAGGCATAGGGGGCAAATGTCCCGGCATTGCCGTAGGAGGCTCCCGAGCCGGGCTCGTTGGGATCGATGACGACGACGTCACGGCCGCCGTCCGCCAGCCGAAACGCGATCGCAAGCCCGATGACCCCAGCACCGACGATCGCGACGTCCGTTTTGATCAATTCGGCCACAATGCCTCAGACCGCGCCCGAGATTTCGAAATGACCGGCATTGAGCAGGTCGGCCATGAT
This sequence comes from Bradyrhizobium sp. BLXBL-03, assembly GCF_051853015.1. Lineage (NCBI taxonomy): Bacteria > Pseudomonadati > Pseudomonadota > Alphaproteobacteria > Hyphomicrobiales > Nitrobacteraceae > Bradyrhizobium > Bradyrhizobium sp. BLXBL-03. The sequence goes on from NZ_CP182470.1 coordinate 5,297,989, forward strand.
CGCAAGCGCCTGGCGCAATTCGCCTGAAGACGGTGCTGCGCCGACATTGATCCGCACCGCATGGGCGAGCGTCTCGCGTCCGACGGCGAACGCATCCGCCGGTAGCACGCCGACGCCGCGCTGACGGCAGGCACGGGCGAACGCCGCGCCGCGCCAGGGTTCGGGCAAATGCAGCCAGGCATGCGGCGACGTCTCCTGCGACTGGACATCGAAGGCCGCAAGCGCTTCACGCAAAATGGCCTGCCGCCGACGCAGCTCCTCGCGCTGAACGTCGATGATGCGCCTCGCAGCTCCCTCCTCCAGCAGGATGGTGGCGATCAGCGCGGTGAGCGGGCTGATGCTCCAGCAATCGATCCGGAGCGCTGCTGCGACGTTGCCCAGCACCGCACGCGGCGCGACGACGAATCCATAACGCAGGCCCGGCGCAATGCATTTCGACAGGCCGCTGATATGGACGGTGAGTTCGGGCTCCAGCGCTGCGAAGGACGGGACGGCGCGATCGAGCAATGGACGGTAGACGTCGTCCTCGATGATCAGCACGTTATGGCGGCGCGCGATCGCGGCAAGCGCGCGGCGACGCTCCTCGCTCAAGGTGACCGTGGTCGGATTATGCAGGGTGGGCACCAGGAAAACCGCGCGAGGACGCAGGGTCGCGCAGGCGGCCTCGAATGCGTCGGGCCGCATGCCCTCGCGGTCGATCGACACCCCACGCAGGTCGATGCCTTGTGACCGGCACAACGCGCTGATGCCTTGATAGGTGATGGAATCGGCAAGCACGACATCGTCGGGCTGCGTCAGGGCACGCAACACGCAGGCAAGGCCATGCTGAGCGCCATCGGTCAGCACGACGCGGCCTGCATCACCGTCGCCCGCGACGCCATCGAGCCAATCGGCGACCGCGGCGCGCGCCCATTCAGGACCCTCAGGAGGATGGTAGTCCTGCAAGGCGCTGAACCTGCGATCTTTTGCGATGTGCGGGAGCAGCAGCGCGAGCGCTTCGCGATAGGCCGACGTGGCCGGCCTGTTGACGGACAGATCGATCAAGCCGGCCTCATCACTGGGAGCCGATTTGAAGCCGCCCTCCTCCGTCTCCTTACCCGCGACAAGCGTCCCGCGGCCAGGGCGCGCCTCCACAAGTCCTCGCTGCTGCAACGCAGAGAAGGCCCGCGTGACGGTCGTGACATTGATGCCGAGCAGGCGCGCAATTTCCCGGTGCGGTGGCAAACGATCGCCTTCTGCCAGCTCTCCGCGTGCAATTCGCTCACCGATGGCATCCGCCAAACGCTGATAAATTGGTCGATCGTTGTTCGGCAATTCCAGATTTTCGAGCATTGCGGCTTGGCGCCCCGGACGTTCTTATCGTCAGCAAAGCCTTCTTATCATGGAGAAAAGGACCAGACAATCTGACTTGTATGCCTACCAACAGGCTTCGCAACCCTATTATATGGCATAATGTCTGCCATAAATTGCATCATATGATCCGCTTGACGGTGTAATTGCCGCATTATACGGTCACCCAATATCGTATTGTCTGACCACATAACTGCGGCGGGCGCCCTGGAGGTCGAGCGATGGTTTTATCAGGACAAAGCACGTCGCTTCGCGAAGCGTTGACCGAGAGCGCCCTCTCTGCAATGGACCGGCCGGCAGCCTTGGCCGGCGGAAGAACGGGGTCGGCGGCCCGGGCCGATGCCAAGTTTGTCGAATTCATCGACGTCGAAAAAACCTATGGAAATTTTCACGCCGTCCGCCGGCTCAATCTGAGCATCGGCCGCGGCGAGTTTCTCACCTTCCTCGGGCCGTCGGGCTCCGGCAAGACAACGACCCTGAACATGCTGGCGGGCTTCGAACGCCCGAGCCAGGGCGTGATCACGCTCGACGGCAAATCGGTCGACCGCCTGCCGCCCTATGAGCGCAACATCGGCATGGTGTTCCAGAACTACGCGTTGTTTCCGCATATGAGCGTGGCCGATAACGTCGCCTTCCCGCTCTCGGTGCGCAAGGCGCCGAAGGCCGAGATCGGGCCGCGAGTCATCCGCGCGCTCGAGATGGTCAAGCTGGAGCGCTTCAAGGACCGCAAGCCGGCGCAGCTCTCCGGCGGACAGCAGCAGCGCGTCGCGCTGGCGCGCGCGCTTGTCTTCCAGCCGACCCTCGTCCTGATGGACGAGCCGCTCGGCGCGCTCGACAAGAAGCTGCGCGAGCACATGCAGATCGAGCTGAAGCAGATTCACGAAATGCTCGGCGTCACCATCGTCTACGTCACGCACGACCAGAGCGAGGCGCTGACGATGTCGGATCGGGTCGCGATCTTCGAGAGCGGCAACATCGCCCAGATCGGTACGCCCGATGCGCTCTACAACGAGCCTGCGACCGCCTTCGTCGCCGGCTTCATTGGCGAGAACAATGCGCTGGATGGCGTCGTCGAACGCGTCGACGGCGATCAATGCCTGGTCGCGCTGCCGGCGGGACTGACGACATCCGCCATGGCGATCGGCGGCATCCGTCCCGGCACCGCGGTCCAGCTGGCAATCCGGCCCGAGCGCATCGCAGGCAGCGGCGAGCCGGCGAACAACCGCTTCAAGGCCATTGTCGAGGGCCGAATCTATCACGGCGACCATCAACGCCTGCTCGCGCGCCTGCCGGGCGGACAAGTGCTGACCGTCAAGGTCAGCCCCGACGCTGCGATGGCGACGGGCGAAACCATCGATCTGAGCTGGCGCACGATTGACTGCCGGGCCTTTCCGGCGGGCGCAGCTCCAGACGGCAACACTCCGAACACAGGGAGCGTGACATGAAGTTGATCTACCGGACGACCTTGGTTGCCTTATTACCTGTCCTGGCAAGCGCAGGAATGACCTCGCAGATCCGGCCCGCCAGCGCCGAAGAGCTCACCGTCATGGCAACCGGCGGTGAGTGGCAGGCGGCACTGCGCAAGGCCTGGTTTGAGCCATTCGCCAAGAAGACGGGCATCACGTTCAACGAGCAGGAATACACCGGCGAGCTCGGCAAGATCAAAGCCATGGTCGAGACCGGCAATGTGCCGATCGACCTCGTGACCGTCGAGACTTCGACTGTCCTGCAAGGCTGCGACGCCGGCGTGCTGATCCGCCTCGACTATGCCAAGGTCGCCGATCGCGCGCGGTTCCTCCCCGGCACCGCGCTCGACTGCGGTGTCGGCATCGACGTCTATGGTGACGTCCTTGCTTACGACACCACCGTGTTGAAAGAGGCGCCGACATCAGTGCTCGACATTTTCGACACCAAGAAGTTTCCGGGCAAACGCGCCATGCGCAAGGCGCCGGCACAGAATCTCGAATGGGCGTTGATGGCCGACGGCGTGCCGATCGCCGAGATCTACAAGGTCCTGGCGACGCCCGCCGGCGTCGACCGCGCCTTCAAGAAGCTCGATACGATCAAGAAGGACATCGTCTGGTGGGAGGCCGGCGCGCAGCCGCCGCAACTGCTCGCGTCCAAGGAAGTGGTGATGACGACCGCCTGGAACGGACGCATTCAAAACGCGATCGACAAGGACAAGCGGCCGTTCGCGATCGTCTGGGATAACCAGATCGTCGAATACGACATGATTGCGATTCCGAAAGGCGCCAAGAACCTCGACCTCGCCTACAAATATCTCGCCTATGCGGCCGGGCCCGAGGTGAGCGCGCAGCTCGGCGCATACATCCCCTACGGTCCCGTGATGGCGGATGCGACGCCTTTCGTGCCCAAGGATGTGCTATCGAAGCTGCCGACGGCGCCCGACCACATGAAGACCTATCTGGTCGGCGATGTCGAGTTCTGGGGCGACCATGGCGAGGACCTGGTGAAGCGCTTCAACGCCTGGCTTGCCCAGTAGATAGCGCGGCGAGATCGCGATCGGTCAACCCGCCCGATCGCCAGCGACCACACGAGGTGACGTTCATGTCGTCGATCGCAATGTCAGGCGTCAAACCGCGCGCCGGCGCCACCGACCGCAGCGACAGCCTGCGGCCACTGGCATTGGCCGCACCGCTGCTGCTTCTGCTCGCCTTCAGCTTCGGCGCGCCGATCGTGCTGCTGCTATCGCGCGCGGTCTATGAGCCGACCATCGCCAATGCACTGCCGCACACGATCGCGGCCCTGCGCAATGACAGCGCCGGCGTACCGGCCGAGCCGGTGTTCCGCGCCTTGGCGGACGATCTGAAGACAGACCAGGCGGCGGGCGCGATCTACGAATTCGCCAAGACGCTCAACACCCGCCTGCCCGGCGCGCGCAGCCAGGTGTTGCGCCTCGCGCGGCTCGCCGGCCGGGATCCGGCACCCACCAGGGAGGCGATGATCAAGGCCGCGTCGCTGCTGGGCGAAGACCAGGGCTGGACGGCGATCCGCTCGGGGAGCAACCGTTTCACCTCGTTCTTTCTGCTCAGTGCGTTCGATCTGCGCTGGACCGACCAGGGAACGATCGGCACGGTCCCGGCCGATCAGGCCGTGTTCACCCGGGTGTTCGGCCGGACCTTCCTGATCGCGACGCTGGTGACACTGGCGACGCTCGCGCTCGCCTTTCCGCTCGCCTATGTCATGACCAACGTGCGGCCGGTGATTGCCGGCATCGTGCTCGTGCTGGTGTTACTGCCGTTCTGGACGTCTATCCTGGTGCGCACGGCGGCGTGGACGGTAATCCTGCAGAAATACGGCCTGCTCAACGATCTGTTGCTCTGGCTCGGCATGACATCGGATCGACTCGAGCTGATGTACAGCCGCACTGGTCTCGTCATCGCGATGACGCATATCCAGCTGCCCTTCACACTGCTTCCGATCTATAGCGTGATGCGCGCGGTGCAGACTTCGCAGCTCAGGGCCGCTCAATCGCTTGGCGCGCGGCCGTTCACCGTGTTCCGCAGGGTGTATCTGCCACAGGTCATGCCCGGTGTCCTGGCCGGCTGTCTGCTCACCTTCATCCTGTGCCTTGGCTACTACATCACACCGGTCCTGGTCGGCGGCGCCAGCGACCAGCTGATCAGCAACTTCATCGCCAATTACGTCAATGTCGAGCTGAACTGGGAGATGGCGGCGGCGCTCAGCTTCGTGCTGCTCGCCTCCACGCTCGGCCTGTACGTGACGATGACACGCTATCTCGGTCTCGACCTCTTCAAGATGGGATGAAGCGCCATGCTGTCGCCCTATCCGACCACCTCTGAACGGATCCGCGTCGCCGCACTTTGGTTCTGGTGCGTGCTGGTGCTGATCTTCCTCGTCGTGCCGATCTTCGTTCCCGTGCCGCTCTCGTTCAACAGCGGATCATTCTTTACTTTTCCGCTCGCAGGCGTTTCGACACGCTGGTACGAGGTCGTGCTCGGCACACCGCGTTGGCGTGCTGCCATCGGCAACAGTCTGCTGATTGGGGCGGGTGCGACCGTGCTTGCCACCTTCCTGGGAACGCTGACTGCGATCGGCTTGTCGGACCCGAAATTTCCGGCGCGTCGGTTTGTCGTGCCGCTGCTGATCTCGCCGCTCATCGTGCCCGTCGTCGTGACCGCCGTCGGGACTTACCTGTTCTATGCCCGGCTCGGACTCGCCAATACCTATGCCGGCATCATCCTCGCCCACACCGTGCTGGCGAGCCCCTTTGTCGTCGTGACCGTTGGGGCGAGCCTCTCAGGGTTCGATCGCAATTTGATGCGGGCGACATCGATTCTCGGAGCAAGGCCCCTGACCGGATTCTTCCGGGTGATGCTGCCGCTGATCCTGCCCGGTGTGTTGTCCGGCGCGGCCTTCGCCTTTGTGACATCATTCGACGAGGTGGTCGTCGTCCAGTTTCTCGCCAACGCCCAGCAACGCACCTTGCCGCTCGAAATGTTCACAGGCCTGCGCGAGCAATTGAGCCCTGCGATCACAGCCGCTGCGACACTGATGATGGCACTGTCGATCCTGTTGCTGATCGTTGCCAATCTGCTGGCCCGCCGGTCCAGACAAGCCGGCCTGCCGGCCGAGTGAGGCCTTGTTGCATGTCCTTCCATACAACGATCAACGGCACACGCTGGACCTTTGATGACCTCAAGACGCTGCTCGCCAAGGCATCGCCGGCCCGCTCCGGTGATGCCCTGGCGGGGATCGCGGCGCACAGCGCGATCGAGCGCGTCGCCGCCCAGACGGCGCTTGCCGATCTTCCGCTTAAGACGTTCCTTGATGTCGATCTCGTACCGTACGACGAAGACGAGGTCTCTCGTCTGATCCTCGACAGCCATGACCTCCCGGCATTCGCGCCGGTGTCCCATCTCACTGTGGGCGCGTTCCGCGAGTGGCTGCTCGACACACGCACCACGACAAGCCAGCTGACGGCGCTGGCCCCTGGCCTGACCCCGGAAATGGCTGCCGCAGTCTCCAAGATCATGCGTGCGCAAGACCTGATTGCGGTTGCCGCCAAATGCAACGTCGTGACCGCGTTCCGCAGCACGATCGGATTGGCTGGCCGACTCTCCACGCGGTTGCAACCGAACCATCCGACCGACGATTCCCGCGGAATTGCTGCCAGCCTGCTCGACGGACTCCTGTACGGAGTCGGCGACGCGGTCATCGGCGTCAATCCCGCAACAGATACATTGCATGACTATGTGCGCGTCGTCAGCCTGCTCGACGATGTCCGCCAACGCCTCGACGTTCCGACGCAGACCTGCTGCCTGGGTCATGTTGCCACCGCGATCCAGGCCATCAATCTCGGCGCTCCGGTCGATCTCGTCTTCCAATCCATCGCCGGCTCGGAAAAAGCCAATCGGGGATTCGGGATCAGCCTGTCTGTCCTGGCGGAGGCCCACGATGCCGCGCTTTCGCTGGCGCGCGGCACGGTCGGCCGCAACGTGATGTATTTCGAGACCGGGCAAGGCAGCGCCTTGTCCGCAGATGCGCATTTCGGCATTGACCAGCAGACGATGGAGGCCCGAGCCTATGCCATCGCGCGGCGCTTCAGCCCGCTGCTCGTCAATACCGTGGTCGGCTTCATCGGTCCCGAATATCTCTACAATGGCAAGGAAATCGCGCGGGCCGGGCTGGAGGACCATTTCTGCGGCAAGCTGCTCGGCGTGCCGATGGGATGTGACGTCTGCTACACCAATCACGCCGAGGCCGATCAGGACGACATGGACACGCTGCTGACGTTGCTAAGTGCCGCGGGTGTCAGCTTCGTCATCGCGGTCCCCGGAGCCGATGACGTCATGCTGAATTATCAGAGCCTGGCGTTTCACGACATCCTTTACGCGCGCCAGACCCTCGGCCGCCGATGCGCGCCGGAGTTCGAGAGTTGGCTGAGCCGGGTCGGCCTCGCCGACGCGGACGGTCGCCTGCTCGAGCAGCCAGCATCCGGAGCGATCGGCCCGGCCATTGCGTTGATCGAGACGATGAGAGCCTGATGATACGCGACGACCCTCCCCGTGACGGCGATCAGCTTGAGGTGCTCGATAAACTTGCAGGCCTGCGGCGCTTCACGCCGGCACGCATCGCGCTCGGACGTTGCGGTTCCGGTCAACCGACGGTGACGGGCCTCAACTTCATGCTCGACCATGCGCGCGCGCGTGACGCGGTTCACGCGGCACTTGATTGCGAGGCGCTCGGGCGATCGCTTCGCGAGCGGAACTGGGACGTCATCGCCGTCCGGAGTGCTGCGGCCGATCGGGCCGAGTATCTGCGCCGCCCGGATCTGGGACGCCGCCTTTCGCCCGAGGGGCGTCTTGCCATCGAAGGCCAGCGGCGGGGCAACGATGTCGCGATCGCCGCCGCCGATGGCCTCTCCGCTTCGGCCGTCGAGATCAACCTGCGGCCGTTGCTCGATCATCTGCAACCGCTGTTGTTGGCCAAGGGCCTCACTGTCGGTCCCATCGTTCTGGTCGAGCAGGGACGCGTCGCAATCGGCGACGAGATTGGTGAAACCCTTGGCGCGAGGTTGGTCGTCGTCCTGATCGGCGAACGTCCGGGTCTGTCGGCCGCGGACTCGCTCGGCGCCTACATGACGTGGCAGCCACGAATCGGCACGATGGATTCGAATCGAAACTGCATATCCAATATTCGCCCCGCCGGACTGCTGCCGGAAGACGCGGCAGCGCAGATCGTCGGCTTGGTCGAACTGGCCTTCAAGCATGCCGTGACGGGTGTACAATTGAACGATTTGCGGGGAGCGGACGCAATGCCTCTGGTCGGGCCTCGCGAGTAAGCAAACCACGGTAAGCCAATGAACGGCTCCCGCTTTCCGCGCGGGCTTGAGTTCAAAATCACCGGCGAGTGGCTCCCGGCAGTGCGCAAGCTATTCGGAACCTCGACATAGGAAATCGGGATCAAAGGATATCTCGAGGATCATCTGCTCCGGACATCGCGCGACAATTCACCTGTCGCCACATTTATCAAATGAATCCGCGCACAAGCCGGGCAATGCACGACCACGACCGCCTCGGCAGGCGTCGAGGCAGGCTCGCAGATAGGATGTTGCACGTTCATGCCCGTGTTGGGGCAGCGAAACAGGATGTTGGACATGGAAGCTCCGTGACACAGACCTGTCTCTCCCCAGCCCGAAGATCAACTCAGGAAGATCACCTAGGTGGCAGAAGCCGAAACCGCATCCTGATACCGCCGTTCACTCCCTTCGATGCTCGATCCGTTTCGCCGACCCACCGTTAGTGGTAACATTTAACAGTTGCGCGCAGCGCGGGGGAGCAGACCATGCACAGGTACGTCGCCCGGGCAAACATCGATCACTACGTAGAGATTTTGAAGGACATGGGCCTGTCGACGCAGCGCCGAAGTACCACGATCGCACTGCTTATTGCTGAGCTCGACAAGCTCGGCGAGGACGGCGAGCATCTGGATTTCGCGGAAACCAACGTTTCAGCGAGCCGTCAACAGGTCGCACAAGCAGCCGCCCGCCGCGATTCTCTCGCCCTCGGCACATCCGAGCGGGAAAACGCAGAGAGATACCTGATCCACCTTGAGAATGTTCATACGGTACTGGATGATTTCTGCCACCGCCTTCGTCACAGAATCGCATCGGGTCCCGCTTGAGAGCTGACGGAGGTCGCGCAGGTAACACGACACCAAGCCGCGAACTCTTGAGGAGGTGATGGTCGGCTCGGTTGCGATCAGGCAGCGACGGACTCGTTCGTTTCTCTGTTGCCGAGTAGTGGCGTAAACTGCTCCGCGGTCACGGTTTCATTTGCAATCAACAGTTCAACACCGGCGTCAAGGTCGGCACGGCGTCGCTGCAGGATATCGCGGGCACGGCGATCACCCTCCTCGATCAGATTGCGCACGGCAAGATCAATCTCGCGGCCGGTGGCTTCGGCAGCAGTCACGACCGTATCCTGGGCCGCGAGAAATGCCTGGGGCTTGGGGGCATAGGTGCGCTGCCCGACCGTCTCGTCCATCCCGTATTTGGTCACCATCTCAATGGCCACCTCGGTCGCACGTTGAAGATCGTCCGCGGCCCCGGTCGAAATCGCACCATCGAAAATCAGGCGCTCCGACGCGCGTCCACCCATCAGCACCGCGACACGGTTCTTCAGCTCTTCGATGGTCAGCAGGAACCTGTCTTCGGTGGGACGCTGAATGGTGTAGCCCAGCGCCCCGATTCCACGCGGGATGATCGATACTTTCTGCACCGGGTCGACCCCCGGCAGGCTCGCAGCCACGAGAGCATGGCCCATCTCGTGATATGCAACCCTACGCCGCTCCTCCTTGCCGAGCACCCTGCTCTTCTTTTCCACTCCAGCAACGATCCGCTCGATCGCGGCGACGAAATCGGCAAAAGAGACCTCGCCAGCGCCCCGCCGGGTCGCGGCTATCGCGGCCTCGTTGACGAGATTGGCAAGATCAGCCCCCGTGAAGCCGGTTGTGAGGCCAGCCACCTTCTCCAGATCAACTAGCTCACCCATCCGGATCTTGCGGACGTGCACTCTGAGAATGGCAATGCGCCCCGTCTTGTCTGGCCGGTCGACGAGGACCTGCCGGTCGAACCGTCCTGCCCGCAACAGCGCGGGATCCAGGATTTCGGGGCGATTGGTTGCCGCCAACAGGATTACGCCGACGCTCGGATCGAAGCCGTCAAGCTCGGACAGGAGCTGGTTGAGGGTCTGCTCCTTCTCATCATGACTCGACAACGACAGCGGTCCACGGCTACGTCCAAGCGCGTCGAGCTCGTCGACGAAGATGATGCATGGGGCTGCCTTGCGGGCTTGCTCGAACAGGTCACGCACGCGCGCGGCGCCGACGCCGACGAACATTTCGACGAACTCGGAGCCCGAAATCGAGAAGAACGGAACGCCAGCCTCGCCGGCGACAGCGCGGGCCAGCAACGTCTTGCCGGTTCCGGGCGGTCCCACCAATAGGATGCCCTTCGGCACATGCGCACCCAGTCGGCCGTAACTGCCGGGATCCTTTAGAAACGACACCACCTCCTGCAGCTCGAATTTCGCGTCATCGACCCCGGCGACGTCGGCGAAAGTCACCTTGATGTCCTTCTCGACATAGACTTTGGCACGCGACTTACCAATCGCCATGAGTCCGCCGAATCCCTGCCGGCCGGTCATGCCGCGCCCGATCCAGTACCAGATCAGGAAAAAGACCACGATCGGGAAGATCCAGGACAGCAGGCTTTGCAATGCGCCGCTCCCGGGAACGCCAGTGACGCTCACGCCCTTCTGCGCGAGCTTGTCGGCCAGGACCATATCAACCCGCGCGGTGACGAACGCGGACTTTCCGCTCGGGAGTTGTTCCTTCAGCTTTCCCTGGATGCTATCCGGTCCCACGGAGACCTCTGCGATCTTTTCCTGGGCGAGCAGCTGCTCAAACTGGCTGTAAGGAATGGTCTCGATCGAATTATAGGTTGCGACAAGGAATTGCAGGGCGACGAGCAACATACTGCCTGCGAAGATGATGGCCATCACGATGGTCTGCTTTCGCGACCCTTGACCTGCCTCCACCTGCTCCTCCCATCAACATCAGCTCGCACTCAATTGGTAACGGGAGATGGCCGCGTCGGATTGATTCAGGTCAACTCGGCCGCCGACCATGGGCTCATACGTTCAATTTGAATGCGACCGTGCAGAACGGTGTGATCGATATCTGGGGCTTCGAACCCGCCCTCGACGCGGTCCGAGATGATGACGATGCGACCGCGGCGAATGGCGGGGTCGGGCTGTGTTACAGATCTCTCCGTCACCTCATCATGGCGGATGTCTGGAAGATGCGCCCCCACGACGCAAGCGCCGTGATGTCGCCGCCGGCGAGACCGAGGGTTCGCCATAGCGTGACCGCGACGGAATCGAGGACGGCGATATCAAGCTCGCGTTCGAGTGCGGGCGCAAGCGCCGCGCCGTCAAGATTGGTGCAGAGGATGACGGCGGCGTCAGCCCCCTGCGCCGCGACCGCGCGGACCATGTCGGCGATATCAGCGGGAGCGACCTCGCCGAAGGAAAAATTGTGGCGCAAGCCGAGATGCCGTTCAGCATGCGGTGCGATGCCCTCCCCGGCCCAGACATTGCCGATCCGCCGCTGCACGTCGTCCGTATAGGGCGAGACGAGCGCGACACGTTTGGCGCCAAGCGCGCGGACAGCCTCGATACAGGCGAGCGTCGAAGTCGTCGCCGGCACGTTTGTGCGCGCCGTGATCGCCTTGCATAGGCTCCTGTCCCTGTCGATGCCGAGCCAGCTTGCGGAGGTGCCGTTCCAGGCGACGGCATCGACCTTGGCATCGGCAAGCAAGTCCGCCGCAGGCAACATCACCGAAACATCGAACTGACTTAGCGCGGCAGCATCAAGCGCAATCTCGGTGACGCGAAAGCGCGAGAAATGCGCGGTGACGTCGGTTACATCATGCAGCATCGCGCTCGTGACCGGCTCGAGCACCGAGTTGGAGGACGGCGTGATCATGCCGAGGCGCTTGCGCAAAACTGACATCGATCACGATCGCTCCGTTGTGGCGAAGCGCATCCGCGCTCGCTGCAAAGGATCATCCGCATCCCCTTGCGTCCGCGCAACCGGCAATTTGCATGCTGCATACAATTTGTTCGATAAGCACGTGCTTTGAGCCACATACGTCTCCTATTTGAGCACCTGATTTGACAGGGAATGGCTAGGATCGGGCGCAACAGGAAGTCCCCGCGTGCAGCACAGATCCGATCCGAACCCGGGACGAAAGTCGCCCAAACTCAAGAGGATGGGCCTGCACGAGCGCGCTGCCGCGCGGATGCGGACGATGATCATTCGCGGTGAGCTCCCGCCGGGATCGCAAATCCAGGAAACAAAACTGTCGAAGGAGCTTGGCGTGTCGCGCACTCCGCTGCGCGAGGCGATGAAGGTGCTCGCGGCTGAAGGATTGATCGAGCTGCGCCCCAATCGCAGCCCGCGCATCGCCGACATTGCAGTCGAGACTATCTCGGAGCTATTCGAAGCGCTCGCCGGCATCGAGCGGCTCGCGGCAGAGCTCGCCGCGGAGCGCGCCAGCGAACGAGATCTTGCCCGCCTGCGCACGCTCCAGACCCGCATGGAAGGTCATCATCGCGCGGGCAAGCTCGACGAATATTTCGCGATCAACGGCGAGATACACAACACCATCGTCCGCATGGCCCGCAACGCGCCGCTCCGTGAGGCGCACGAGACATTGATCTCCCGGGCCGAGCGCGCGCGCTATCTCGCGCTGGGCGCCGACAAGCGCTGGAGCAATTCGGTCGAAGAGCACGCCAATATTCTCGCCGCACTCGAAGTACGGGACAGCGAGGCCGCAGGACGCCTGCTCGGCGCCCATGTCCGTCAGACTGGCATCGCACTGCTCGAGACTCTTGTCCCCAAAACCAAGCTGACGGCGGCCTGACCATGAAGCTGCTGCTGCTCAACCCCAACACCAGCACCCCGGTCACGCAGTTGATGACCGAGGTCGGGCAGCGCGCAGCCGCCCCCGGCACCGAGCTCATCCCCTGCACCGCGACCCGCGGCGTGCCCTATATCGCAACGCGCACCGAGGCGCAGATCGGCGGCGCTATCGTGCTGGAAATGCTGGCCGAGCAGCATCGCAAGGTCGACGCCGCGATCATCGCCGCCTTCGGCGATCCCGGCCTGTTCGCTGCGCGCGAGACGTTCGACATTCCCGTGATCGGTCTTGCGGAAGCCGCGATGCTGTCGGCCTGTATGGCTGGGCGCCGATTTGCAATTGTGACCTTCGCGCAGGCGCTCGGCCCCTGGTACGAGGAATGCGTGCGCGACCATGGCCTGCGAGAACGCTGCGCCAGCATTCGCATGCTCGACACGCCGTTTCAGGCCGTCTCCGATGTCGGCGGCGAGAAGGAAGATGTGCTCGTTGAGCTGGCGCAGCGCGCCATCATCGAAGATGAGGCCGACGTTCTGATCTTTGCCGGCGCGCCGCTCTCCGGCCTTGCCGAGCGCGTGGCCGACAGGATCCCCGTTCCTGTGGTCGACCAGGTCGTCGCCGCCGTGAAGCAGGCCGAGGCGGTGGTAGCGCTGCGGCTGCGCAAGGCGACCGCAGGCACGTTCCGCCGGCCGGCCGCCAAACCGACCATCGGTCTTGCCGACGCGCTCGCCGCGCGGCTCGAGCGGCGCGACAGCTAGGGAGGCCCCGGCGGCGATGCAAGAAGTTCAATCCGTTTTGAATCGCCGAGCCGGCATTCCAAGGCTTGCGACTTGCTTTCTCTCTCGACGAAACCGGAGCTACCATCATGGCTGAAGCGCAAGGCGGCCGTTCGCTCGTCGTCGACGCCGTCACCCACCGCTATCCGAGCGGCGCGCTTGCCGTCGAGAACATTAATCTCGATATCAAGGGTGGCGAGATCATCGCGCTGCTCGGTCCGTCCGGCTGCGGCAAGACCACGTTGCTGCGCATCATCGCCGGCTTCATCGCGCAGACGCAGGGACGCATCATCATCGGCGACGACATCGTCGACGCGCTGCCGCCGAACAAGCGGGCCGTCGGCATTGTGTTCCAGAACTATGCGCTGTTCCCGCACCTCTCGATCAGCGAGAACGTCGCTTATGGACTGGCCGCACGCGGCGTCGACAAGACATCGCGCCAGCGCGAGGCACAACGCCTGCTCGAGCTGGTGCAATTGCCGACCATGGCGGAGCGTCTGCCAAGACAGCTCTCCGGTGGCCAGCAGCAGCGCGTTGCCCTTGCCCGCGCGCTCGCGATCAAGCCGTCGATCCTGCTGCTGGACGAGCCCTTTGCCGCGCTCGACAAGAATCTGCGGCTGGACATGCAGATCGAGGTGAAGCGGCTGCAGCGCGTGTCCGGCATCACCACGCTGATCGTGACCCACGACCAGGAAGAGGCGCTGTCGATGGCCGACCGCGTCGCGGTGCTAAGCCACGGCAAGCTCGAGCAGTTCGGCTCACCGTCCGATGTCTACGACCGGCCGCAGACCCTGTTCGTGAACACGTTTGTCGGCTCCACCAACCGCATGCCCGGTGTCGTGGTCTCCGCAGATCGCACGGCCGCAAAAGTGCGTCTCGACGCAGGCGCGGAGATCATCGCCCGGCCGGCGGCGGGCAGCCTCACCGAGGGCGCCCGCGTCACCGTCTGCATCCGGCCCGAGCATCTGCAGTTTGTCGGCGACGCGTCGGGGTTTGCCGGCGTGGTCGGCATGTCGCTGCCGTTAGGTGCCACCGTCGTCCACGAGGTCACCACTGCCGATGGCTCCGGCGTAAAGGTCTCCCAGGCGCGCATCGGCGAGACGCGCGCCCTGGCGAGCGGCGCGGCCGTGCGCCTCGCACCGCTCGCCCCCTCGCTCGCAAATGCCTTTCCCGCGACGCTTTAGTTCCAGTCATTGTCCACAACGGAGTTCGACATGATCCTCAACCGCCGCAGCCTGATGACCACCGCCCTCACCCTCGGAGCCATGAAGGCGTTTCCCGGACTGAGCTTCGCCCAGGCACGCCCGCTGGTATTTGCGACCTTTACCGGAAGCTGGGAAGAAGCGCACAAGGCCGTGCTGGTGCCGGCCTTCCGCAAGGCCAACGCCGATGCGGCGATCGTGCTCGACCCCATGCTTTCGGTCGACCAGATCGCGAAGATCAACGCGGCCAAGGCCAACCCGCCCATCGACGTCATGCTGCACGATCCCGGCCCGGCGCTCGTCGCGATCGGCCAGGACCTCGCCGAGCCCTATCCGGTCGAGAAGAGCGCCCATTACAAGGACCTGATCGCCGAGGCGCAGGAGCCGATGGGTCCCGCGCCGTTCTTCCAGGTGGTCGGCCTCACCTACAATCCCGAGGCGATCAAGACGCCGCCGACATCCTGGGCTGATCTCTGGAAGCCGGAATTCAAGGGGCGTGTCGGCATCACCAATCTCAACTCGACGCTCGGCACCGGCTGGCTGGTCGAGATCGCCAAGATGCGCGGCGGTTCGGAAGCCAATGTCGATCCGGGTTTCAAGGCGCTGGAGGAACTCAAGCCCAATCTCGCCGCGGTCGCCGCCAATCCCGGTGCGCTCGCGACCCTGTTCCAGCAGGGCCAGATCGACATCTCGCCCGGCAATTTCAACGCCATCCAGATCCTGAAAGCGCGCGGCGTGCCGGTCGAGTTCGTCGCGCCGAAAGAAGGCGCCATCGCCTTCAAGACCACGATCCACATCGTCAAGAACTCGCCGAACCGCGAGCTGGCCTTCAAGCTGATCGAGGCGGCGCTGACGCCGGAGGTGCAGACCACGTTGATGAACCCGCCCTATCTGATCGTCCCGACCAATTCCAAGGTGACAATGGGCGGCGAGATCGCGCGCGTGCTGGCCAAGGACACCGCGGAGCTGAAGCAGAAATTCGTGTTCCAGGACTGGAAAAAGATCAACGAGCAGCGCTCGGCATGGATCGAGCGCTTCAACCGCGAGATCAAGATCTAGGACAGGCTCAAAACCATGGGCGCAGCTCCGGCATCACGGGACGTCACGTCCTACGGAATGGGATTGGCAGCGCCGCTGGCGCTGTTCTTCCTGCTGTTCTTCGTCGCGCCGCTGCTGCAATTGCTCTGGCTCTCCCTCCATAACGATACGGCCGGGCTCCATTGGGGGCTCGGCCAATACCTGCACTTCCTCACCGATCCCTTCAGCCTCGGCGTGCTCGGCTCGACGCTGCTGCTGGGGGCCGAAGTCACAGCGGTCTGCCTCCTGCTCGGCTTTCCCATCGCCTGGCTGTATCAGCGCGTTGGACCAAAGCTGCAAACCATCATCATCCTGATCGTGCTGCTGCCGCTGCTCACCAGCGTCGTGGTTCGCACCTTCGCCTGGATCGTGATCCTGGGTCGCCAAGGCATCGTCAACGCGACACTACAGTCCCTTGGGATCATCGATACGCCGCTCAAGCTGCTCTACACCCAGTTCGGCGTGGTGATCGCGCTGGCGCAGGTGCAGATGCCTCTGATGACGCTGCCGCTGATCACCGCACTCGGCCGGATCGACCCCAATCTCGATGATGCCTCCTGCTCGCTCGGCGCGGGTAGCTGGCGCACCTTCTTCAGGATCGTGCTGCCGCTGTCGCTGCCCGGCGTGATCGCCGGCTGCACACTGACTTATGCCGCGGCCATCACTGCTTTCATCACCCAGTCGCTGATCGGCGGCGGCCAGATGCTGTTCATGCCGATGTATCTCTATCAGCAGGCCTCCACGCTCCAGAACTGGCCGTTTGCGGCAGCAATCTCGATCATCTTCCTGCTCGCCGTGCTCGCGGTCGTGTCCGTTTTTACCACGCTCGGCCGCCTGTCGCGCGGCTATGGAGGTGCCTGATGAGCGGGCGCAAACGCACTCTTGAGGCGCTCAGCTTCGAGCTCGTCATGACGGTCATCGCGGTCATCGCGCTTGTTATCATCATCGCGCCGTCGCTGGTGGTGCTGATCGTGTCCTTCACCAGCGGCTTCTCGCTGAAATTCCCGCCGCCGGGTTATTCGCTGCGCTGGTACGCGGAGTTGTGGAACGCCTGGCAGCTTCACTTCGCGGCCAAGAACAGCCTTGTCGTCGCGTTGTGGGCCACGGGCCTCTCCGTCATGCTCGGGGTCGCGGCGGCGCTCGCAATCTCGAGGTCGCGAACGCTATCGGTGCGGCTGCTCGATTCCCTCTTCATGTCGCCGCTGGTCTTGCCGGCGCTGGCCTTTGGTCTGGCGGCTCTGATGCTATTCTCGCTGGTCGGCCTGCCGGTGTCGCAGCTGACCCTGGTGATCGGCCACACCGTCGTCTGCGTACCCTATGTCGTGCGCAACACGGTCGCCGCACTTGCCCAGTTGGAGCCGACACTGCTGGAAAGCTCGGCGGTGCTGGGCGCGAGCCGGCTCTATACGTTCCGCCGAATCGTGCTGCCGCTGATCCGGCCGGGCATCATCGCCGGTGCCTTCATCGCCTTCATGTCGTCATTCGACAACGTGCCGGTCTCGCTGTTCCTGCGCGATGCCGCGACCGATATGCTGCCGATCCGGATGTGGCAGGACCTCGAGGGTAAGCTGGATGTGACCATCGCCGCGCTGTCGGGTGTGCTGATCATTGCCACCGTCGCGCTGGTCGCGGTGATGGAGCGCGTCACCGGCCTGTCGCGGCGGCTGACGAACTGATCAGGCGCCGCGGAATAGCGCAAAACCCCAGCGCGTGAATTTCAGCGGCAGATGAAAATGCTCGTTGACATCCTTGATACGGAAGCGAAATGGCGTCACGGTCAGGAAGCCCTCGCTGTCGCCAAAGAATTCGCCGAGATGAAACAGCACCTCGTACTCGCCCGCGGTTACGCCCGCGCCTTGTGCGACGGCATGATCGAGTACGCCATTGGCCCCGAGCCGCCCGTCGGCGATACGCGCGGAGTCCGGATCGATCTGCCAGATCTCAACGCGCAGCCCTTGCGCGGGCCGTCCGCTTGCCACATCGACCGCGTGAATGGAAATACCGCCTGCCACCATGTCCCTCCCGTGAGCGCGGCGCCATGGTAGACGCAAACACACAGCTTCGGCCAGCGTCCGCGTTGCTGCCGGCCCTGGGCGCGATGACCTCGCTCCAGGCGCTGGTGGCGCTGGCCCTGTTTGCGCCGGGCGTGGTCGCGCCGCGCGCCCATATCGAGGTCTGGCAACTCTCGCTGTTCTCCTGCGCGGTTTTCACCATCGGCATTCCCGCCTCGTTCTGGGGTGGCGGCCTTATTGCCCGGATGGGCTCGCTCCGGATCGCAAGCCTCTGTGCGGTGGCGATCGTGATCAGCATGGCGCTGGCCGCGTTCGGCACGACGGCCGCCCTGCTCGCCGCAGGCCTCTGTCTCGGCCTCGCGTTCGGACCGGAGACGCCGGCCAGCGCAGCGCTGCTGGCGCGGCTCGTGACCACCGAACGCCGCGCCTTCGTGTTCTCGGTGCGCCAGACGGGTAACCAGATCGGCGCCGTCTGCGGCTCGCTGGCGCTGCCAGCGGTCGCGGTCTCGCTGGGACCGGCCTGGTGCTATGCGGCGGTCGGCGGCTGCGCGCTGATTGCGATCCTGCTGTATGAGTGGCTGCGGCCGGCCTATGCCGGCAAGGCCATCCCGCCGCCAGAACTCGATCTCCGCGGGCGACTGGCACTGGTCACGTCAGACCGGCGGATCGCGACGCTGGCGCTGGCCTCGATGCCATTCAGCGCGATGCAGGTGTCGCTCAACACGGTTTTCGTCACGCTCGGCACGCGCGAGCTTGGCCTCAACCATATCGAGGCGGGCATGGCGCTGGCCTGCGCGCAGGCCGGCGGCCTCATCGGCCGTCTCGGCTGGGGCTTTGTCGCGATGCGCCTCAACGCCTCCCGCGCGGTACTGGTCGTTATCGGCCTCGGCATGGCCTTCTGCGCCGCGCTGCTCGGCCTCGACGGCGCCTCGCTTGGCCGTACCGGACAGTTCGCCATTGCTGCCCTGTTCGGCCTGACAGCGTCGGGCTGGAACGGCGTTTTCGTTGCCGAGATTGCCCGCCTCGCCCCGCAGGACAGGGTCGGCGAGACCACTGGAGCGGTTCTGACTGCATCCTATGCGGGCCTGCTGGCCGCGCCGGCCGTGGTCTCGATCCTGGACGGCGCTGCCAGTCTCGGCGCGGCCTTCTTCGCCTTGGCGGGCCTTGCGCTGTGCGGCACATTGGCTCTGATGTGGGGAGATCACGGCAAAGCAGGTCAATAGCGCGCCACGCGCGTCGTATCGGCGTTTAGCGGCGTTGACCACGTCCCGCTAACGCGCCGCTCGTCTCCCCCCGGTATTCGCTTTGCGTGTCGCGCTTCGCTTGCCGGAGCCCTTCGCACCCGCGCCCTTCTTGCGTCCGCCACCAGCCGACGCGGCCATCGCCGGTTTGGCTTTCTGCCAATCGGAGAGGAGATGGTCTCGAAGTACTTGGCGATGCCCGCATGTTCGAGGATGACGCCGGCGTCGCGATTGGTCTGGACGCCGGACGGCGAAAAATTCTGGCTGCTGACCACGGCGATCTGGGAGTCGATCACGAAGCCCTTGTTGTGCACGTCAGGCTGCAGGCTGATATTCGCCGTCAGGTCGACGCCTGTCGTTTTCATCTTTTCGACCCATGGCAGCCCCCATCGGGCACTCTCGATCAGCCTGACCTTCTTGCCTTCCGCGATCTTGTTCGCGATTGCCTGGAGCAGCTGCTCGTACAGGCTTCCGTCTCCCTTGGACGACTCGATGTATTGAAGCTGGATGTCGATCGACGTCTTGGCGTTCTCGATCAGATTCATGATGTTCGTGAGATATTGCGGGTGACCATTGGGCAGCAGGTCAGGTGTCAACAACGGCGTGATCGCAAACGCGCTGTTGGCGAAGGTCTTGGCCGCAACCGGCTTCTTCTTCGCTTGCGCGGGCGTGATGGGCGGCGGATTCGCGTGCGCCGCCTTCTTGGCGCGGGCGTCCGCAATCGTTGTTTCGAAGGCAACCGCATTCGGGGCTTGATGCAGGATGGCCTGCCCGTAATCGTAGTTCAGGTAATAGGCAAAGAGCTGCGCAAGAGCCTTGTCCTCGATGATGACGTGCCAGTCGCGATCTTCAGTCACCGGCCGCGGCCGGGCTGGATTCGGCTCATTGCTGTTGTTCAGGTTGCCGCTCGACAGCCAGAACCGCTGGTCGTCCTGGACGATCACCTTGATATGGTAAGCAAAGGGAAACATGAACGCGGTCACAAACGGGTCCTTGTCGTTCAGGGCCCAGGCGATCTTGGCACGGCCCCCGAGGCCCGCCCTGAGATCCTGCACGGTCACCGAATCGAGCTGGTCGCGCGTCTCGTTGGGTGCAGGGTCATCGAGAACCATCTGCAACGTCTTTTGACCCGTGAGGTCAGCCAGGAAATCGGCGAGCAGGGATCCGGAGGTGAAGTCATACATCCCCACCACAAGTGAATGCTGTGTCGCGGTCAGAAACTTTGACAGGGTCACGTAGCCTGCATCCGGGCTCACCGCCACAGTGATCGTGGTGTTGAGCTGGCGTCGATCGAGCGCGGGAGCCCCGGCCGGCGGTGAATATTGCAGCGCTTGCTTGGTCGCGTGCGCGGAGATCGCTTCATGGATGGCCGGTTGCGTCGTCCTGGACAGCGCGAACGCCGTCTGCGTGTCGCTGGCGGGATCGTCGAGCAGCTTTCCACTCGGCATTTCGCGCTCCAGCGGCCAGGTCGGTGCTTTTTCCTCCGGCCGGGCGTGGAGTTCGCTCAGGACCGCGGCCGCGGGGTCGACGACGCGGAGACGTTGATGCGCGCTGGCCTCGCGCACGTCGACGGGGAATTTTCCGAGTTTCGTCGGCAGTAGATCGCCACGGGCGATATCCGCCGGGCTCTTCTTGGTATGCACAGTTACGACGATAGCTTGCTTGCCGGTCAACTGATTACCCGCGATCTCGAAGCCGGGCCGGACGGTCAGCACACCCGGCTTGCGCAACTTTGCCAGGTTCTTCCGAATGGTTTGATCGATCTCCTGCGCCGCAAATCTACCGGTCGTCTTCATAGTGCACGTCCTCGCGAATGACTGAGCTGCGGCGTTGACCAACTTCCTTGAGCGCCAGAGATTTGATGCTCTCGGGGATACCCGAGAGCACAGCGAGTTGATGATGCCGAGTGCTGGAAAGACCGCCTGTGCCCGAGCCGCACGCCTAACCGATTGGGTCGCCGGTGCGATCGTCCGTCTGAAGAGATTGAGTCTGGAAGCGCACAAAGAGGGCAACAATTTCCTGGCCGCTGTTGAAAGACAAGAACAGCGCTCCGTCGCCGTGAGCCCGGTTGTCGCTCGCGAATGGCCCGCGATTGCCCTGCATCATGTGAATGTCATGAATCCCCCTCTCGGGTTGAAAGCCAAAATACTTATCGACCTGCCCCGCGTCCTCGAAAAATTCGCCAAAGGCCACCACCATGGCGCTTAGGTCCGCTTTCGCCCGTTCAATATTGGCATCGAGCAGGTTTTTGAGCGAAACGCCGCTGCCCGCCGGAGGAATCGGCTGCATCGCATCAACCGGGAAGAGATCGTCGCGTAGATAGTCGAGGCCCCCGGAGCCAGACGGGCCGGTCTGCAGCGCCTGAAAGCCGGGATCGCCGTTGAGATAGGGCGCGAGGTCCAACGTACCGGCTTGCTGGAATTGGTCGTCAAAATAAGCCAGCACCTCGCTCTGATCGACCGACCTGACATTGACGGCGATCCGATAGTCCCCCCCGCCATCCACCCTGATCTCGTAGTGGGGGGAAGCTCCATCCGGGCTCTCAAAGCCGTCCACGACTGAGCCGACCAGGACACCATAATGACGAACCGCGCCTGGCGGCTTCCTGCGCTTGTGGAGCATTGCAGCTCTCCGCTTCAGATGATGCAGTCAACGAACCAAATCGCAGACGTCCAGGACCTCAGCTGCCCGATCTAAGCTGCCTCTCAATCGAATCGGCCGCTCGAAGCGCCAGAGCTGCGACAGTCGACGTCGGATTGGCATTCGCCCCAGTCGGAAAGACGCTGCTGCCGACAACGAACAGGTTGGGGTGGTCAAATGCCCTGCATTCAGGATCCACGACAGCTTTCGTTCGATCCGTTCCCATCCGGGTCGTCCCCATGATGTGACCAGAGCCGAGGAACAGTTTGAAGGTCGGCTGGTCGTCCATCATGAAGCGATGCGTGACGCCAATATGATCGAAGACCTTGTTGTGGAACTGGATGATTTTATGGAAGCAGCGCTCGACATAGCCGCCGTCATTGTCGAAGACTTTGTAGGCGATCTGCGGTCGCTCAAGACCGAGGTCGTCTTTCTTGTCAGCGGGCGCAAGGCTGACCCTGTTTTCGAGAATGGGCAGCTGCTCGCATGCGCTATTCAGCGTGATCTGGTGGGTCGCATGCTTTGCCAGCGTCTCCTTCAGCTTGGTCCCCGCGTAGCCGAAATCCCTCACGAGGTTGACGATACTTCCCGGCAGCCAATCGCCCTGCGCCGTCGAAGGAAACCGACCGCTGCCGCGCGGCCAGCTCGCGATGGTGGAGGCCCAGCCATCATTCTTGATCGAGCATTTGAAGGACGCGTAGACCTCACGGAATGCACCGTCGCGGAAACCCTCGATGTGCGAGGTGGTCTGCGGTCCCCTGTATGGAAAGACGGGCGCTTTCGCCAGCGCAAACGACTGCTTCATCGGATGATCCATGAGATAGCCGCCCAGGACCGGACCGCAGGAGCGCGCCGCATTCGAGCGCAACAGGATCATCGGATTTTCGATGCCGTGAGCCGCCAGCACAACGATGCGACCTGTCGCGTAACCTTCCGAGACGACGGCCCTCCTGCCGTTCTCCTCCGGCTTGGTCGAATCCTCCTGCCAGACCCAGTTCAAATAGTGGACGCCAACCACCCGCTTTCCTTCGCTGTCGAAATCGAGATTGCGAACGACAGCCTGCTTTCGCAGCGTTGCTCCGGCGCGAAGGGCTTTCTCGACATGAAACACCGCTTCATACCGAGCCTTGATCGGGCATAGCGGTACGCAAGACGTGCGGCCGTCGCAAACCGGGCGGCCGTCATACGGTTGCGAGTTGATCGCATGCGGAACGGGTGTCGGCCGCAGCGAGATCATTTCCCGCTTCATCGGCATGGGGGCCCCTTCGAGCCGCGCATCCATGTATTCTTCGTCAATAGCCTCTTTGAACTGCTGATCGACATAGCTCTGCGCCAGCGGAGGCATCGGGTAAGGCTTGCTCATCGGGTTGTGGAAGCGAGGTCTCCTGAAGTCGTCCATGCTTCCCGATACGCCCATCTCTTCCTCGGCCCGAACGTAGTAAGGCTCGATGTCTGAATAGCCGATGGGCCAATCCACGGCTTGCTTCACGTGATAGGTGCTGTTGAGCTTGAAATCAGTCGGCAGCATGCGGACATAGATCGCCTGCCAATGCCAGGTCGTTCCTCCGACGATCCGCTCGTAGAAGCTCTTGAACATGTCGCCGGAATACTGCGGCGGATAATAGAGATAGTTCGACGTATCCGGCGCATTCGTATTGCGAGGATCCGGCTGCGTGGCAAGGATGTTGTCGCCGCAATACGGACTGTCCGTCGCCTTGGACGTCGAAGCCGCGTAGGCGGACAACAGCTCATAACGGCCAATCGATTCGCGTGCGACGCCGCCGGCTTCCAGGATCAGGACGCGAAGTTGCTTTCGCGCGAGCTGATTCGCGATGAGCGCGCCGCTCACTCCTGAGCCAACGATAATGACGTCGTATTCGGGTTGAGAAATCCTGGTCGCCATGCACTCCCCCTTCGCTCGGAAAATCTGCAGGCCGTTAATGCAATCGTGACTAGGCCAGACGAGGGGCCTTGGCCCAGTAATTTGGCTGGAAGGGCTTCATCGGCATCATCGGTGCATGCGCACCAATGACCTTCCAAATTATTCCTTGCTCGTATTGATCAGTCGTGCCGTAGACCCACGCGGGACCGACGGTCGTATTCAGGAAGAATGCGGACAGATACCAAAGATAGATCAGCTGCTCCGCAGCGGCCCGAATATCCTTGTTGTTCATGATGGCGTCCGCGGTGTCGGCATTCGCCGCAATCAGCTTGCGAACATCGATCGCTGGGACGTTTAATTTGGCGAATCGCACGAGATACTCGCGGCCGAGGCGACTTTCGTGCAGTGACGCAAGCGGCATGCCCGTGAGTGTTCGCGAGACCTTCATGAAATCGGCAAGCAGGTCGTCGAGATCGTCGCCGAGGGCCTGTTCAGGAGCCGAGACATGGCACTGGGCTTCGCCCTCCTCCCAGATGTTTGCCTGGACCGCCGGGGCGAGGAAAGCGTTTCCGGCCACCGCAAGGCCCGTGATCGCTACGCCTTGAAGCAGATGTCTTCGATCGATCGCAATGACAGAATGGCTGGAAGGTACGTCTGAAGCAGATCGGCTCATTGCAATGCCTCCGCCAAAACAGACTGGAAAATGAGAAAATCAATCCGCTTACGCAAGTTACTCTTGACAGGGTATTCAACGCAAGAGCGAGGTTCGCTCACTTGGCTTTTTTCATCGCCCACACGTTACACGGGTGACGCCCGAGGTGCTAACGTCGACCACAACACACCATTCCTGTCGTTCCGATGGTGAAGTAGGCCACAGATTGGAGTGTATTTTTGACGTTCTGCCTCGCATGCACGCCGGCTCGAAAAGGCAAACTTCAACGCTCGGACGGATCTGATTCAAAGTTGATTTGGTTGATAGGACAGGCAGCGTGACCGATGCAATGCAAAGAGTTCAACCATTCGTTGCATTGGCAATGTCGGTCTTAGCGATGGGATGGCGGCTGGACGCTCGTTCTCGTCGCGTGTTCGCCTCGGCGAAATTCGGGTTGCGAGCTGCCGCCCAGCCAGATTGGACCGACGCATGAAGGCGCCCAAAACAGAGGTGCGATGCGACGCGTGTAGCGGCACAGGATCTCAGCCGGCGAAGCACTCGAAAAGACCAGGACGGCGCATCTTCCCGCCCAAGTGCAACAAATGTGGCGGCAGGGGGCGAATCCCTGCCGAACTCCGGCTTGGGATGATCCCTCCCGCCAAGCCGCGCTTCCGGCCTTCCTGAGATCGAGAGATCACCTTCCTAGACGATGCCTGCCGAAATCCCGCCGGCGCTGGGACGTTCGCTCGCCTTTCTCGCCCGGTAGCTGGACGCGCGAAAGGCGGCAATTGGTGCGATAGCCCCGCCGGCCCGCATGCGGGCGACAGCAAGGAGCGGCGAGACATCGGTGGTGAAGGCACGTTTCAATTCGAGATGCGCGCCGAGCGCATCGTTCGCCTCCTGCGCCGCTTCAAGCGCGGCGCGATCAACGATCAGAGCCTGTGCATAGGCGCGCTGCAACTCGATTGCCGATTGCATCAGGCTCTCGATCGGATCGGTCACATTGTGCGACTGATCGATCATATAAGCGGGCGCCAAGCCTTCCACTTTGCGACGCTCGGCGTCGATCAGCTCGTTGAAAACAAGAAACAGCCGGAACGGCTCGACCGAGCCGCTGTCGAGATCGTCATCGCCATATTTTGAATCGTTGAAGTGAAAGCCGGCGAGCTTCCCGAAGCGAACGAGCCGAGCCACGACCTGCTCGATATTAACGTTCGGCGCATGATGGCCAAGATCGACAAGGCAATGCGCTTTGGGCCCGAGTTCCTGCGCGACCGCAAAACTCGTGCCCCAGTCCGAGATTACGGTCGAATAGAACGCCGGCTCGTAAAGCTTGTGCTCGAGGAACACCCGCCAGTCGGCGGGCAGAGCCGCGACGATCTCACGCATCGCGTCGATGTAGCGGTCGAGCGCCTTGGTCAGATTGGACTGGCCGGCAAAGTTCGAGCCGTCGGCGATCCAGACGGTCAGCGCCTTCGAGCCGAGCTTACGGCCGATCTCGATACATTCGACGTTGTGGGCGACGGCCTGCGCGCGCACCCGCGCATCGGTATGCGAGAGCGACCCGAATTTGTACGAAAGCTCCTGGCCCGGCTGATCCTGGAAGGTGTTCGAGTTGACTGCGTCGAAGGCCAGGCCCTGACCCGCGGCCTGTTCGTGCAAGGCGGCATAGTCGTCAACCTTGTCCCACGGAAAGTGCGGCGAGATCGTCGGAGTTGCCCGCGTCAATTGCTGGATCACCGCGCAATCATCGATTTTCTCGACGACATTGCGCGGCTCACCCGGCCCCGGAAAGCGGGCAAATCGCGTCCCCCCAGTGCCGACGCCCCAAGTCGGAATAGCGACGCCGAAGGCCATGACCTTCTGCACCAGAACGTCCGCATCGATCCGGTGCCGCGCCAGCGCGCGCTTCAGGGCGTCATAGTCTTCGCTGATCGCGCCTTCGAGCCGCGCATTGTGTTCGGCGATGAAATCCGCGCTGATCGAGAACGGGGCGCTCATCGCGTGAAGGCCTGGGCGTTGCCGGCATCGACATTGAGAATGTTGCCGGTCGACTTGGCCGAAAGGTCGGACGCGAAGAAGTAGACGCCCTCGGCGACGTCCTCGGGGAAGACCGACAGCTTGAGCATCGAGCGCTGGCGGTAGACTTCCTCAAGTTGCTCCTCCGCAACCTTGTTGGACACCGCGCGCTGCTGGCGCCATTCGCCCTCCCAAATCTTCGAGCCGCGCAGCACCGCGTCGGGGTTGACCGTGTTGACGCGGATGCCATGCGCCGCGCCTTCCAGCGCCAGGCAGCGGGCGAGATGGATCTCCGACGCCTTGGCGGCGCAATAGGCCGAGGCGCCGGCCGATGCGGCAAGGCCGTTCTTCGAGGCCACGAAGATGATGGCGCCGCCGATGTTCTGGCGCTGCATCAGCCGGAAGGCCTCGCGCGAAACCAGGAAATAACCTGTGGCGAGAATGTCCATGTTCTTCTGCCACAGCCCAAGACTCGTATCCTCGACAGGTGAGGCCGAGGCGATACCCGCATTCGAGACGACGATATCGACGCCGCCAAAGGCCCGCGCGGCCTCTTCGAACGAGGCGACCACCGCCGCCTCGTCGGTCACATCGAGCTTCACGCCGATCGCCGCATCGCGGCCATGGCGCTTCGTGATAGCCGTAACGCGCTCGTTCAGCGCGCTCTCGTCGATATCCGCAATGATGAGGCAAGCGCCTTCGCCGAGCAGCCGCTCCGCGGTTGCCCCGCCAATGCCGCCGGCACCGCCGGTCACATAGGCGATCCGCCCGGCAAGCGATTTCGGCTTGGGCATGCGCTGGAGCTTGGCCTCTTCCAGCAGCCAGTATTCGATGTTGAAGGCTTCCTGTTCGGCAAGGCCGACATAGGCGCTGACGCCCGAGGCGCCGCGCATGACGTTGATCGCGTTGACGTAAAACTCGGCCGCAACGCGCGCCGTCGCCTTGTCCTTGGCAAAGGTGAACATGCCTACCCCCGGCACGAGATACACCACCGCGTTGGGATCGCGCATGGCCGGCGAGTCAGGACGTTTGCAGCGCTCGTAATAGGCGGTGTAGTCGCGCCTGTAAGCTGCAAGGACCTCGTCGAGGCCGGCGATCACCTCGCCGAGATTGTCGCGGGCGGGATCATAGGGCAGCAGCAAGGGGCGGATCTTGGTGCGAAGAAAATGATCCGGACAGGAGGTGCCGAGCGGCGCCAGCGTCGTCAGCGCGCTGGAGTTGACGAATTCCAGCACCTCCGGCGCATCGGTGAAATGGCCGATCTTGCGCTCGTCCGCGGAGATCTTGCCACGGATCAGCGGCATCAGCCTCGCCGCGATCGCGCGGCGCCTGTCCGGTGCGGCCGTCTGGACCATGGCGCCGCCGAAGGCCGGCTTCTGCTCGTGTGCGGCGAGCCAATCGGCGGCCTGCTGAATCACGCGCAAGGTCATCTCGTAACAGGCCTTCGACGTCTCGGCCCAGGTAAAGAGCCCGTGCCCGCCGAGAACCACGCCGACGTAGTCGGGATGGCGCATAGCCATCTCGCCGAGCTTCAGGCCGAGATCGAAGCCGGGCCGCTGCCACGGCAGGAAGCCGAGCTTGCCGCCGAACACCTCGCGGGTGAGACGCTCGGCGTCTCCCGAGGCGGCAATGGCGATGACCGCATCGGCATGGACATGATCGACGTGCCGGTGCGGCACAAAGGCGTGCAAGGGCGTATCGATCGACGTCGCGCGCGGATTGAGATCGAAGGTGCAGTGATTGAACATGGCGACCATCTCGTCCTCATGGGCGAGACCGCGATAGAGGCCTTTCAGACCCTCCAGCTTGTCGAGATACAGCGTCGAAAAGCCGTCGCGCTTCATCGAGCCGATGTCGCCGCCCGAGCCTTTGACCCAGAGCACGCGCACGCTCTCGCGCGTCAGCGGATCCTTCATCTCGATCTTGGCCGAGGTGTTGCCGCCGCCGAAATTGGTGATGCGTAGATCGGCCCCGAGCAGGTTCGAGCGGTACAGCAGTTGACCGGCTTCATCGAGCCCGGCAGCGAACGCGTCGTCCCAAAGATTTGGCAGGGGCGTGGCCGCAACCTCGCTCATGACGCATCCTCCCTGTGCTCGATCTTTCCGCCAGCTTAGGCCAGGGATTCAATCAAGGTCAATCACCGACACTCAGAACCGCGACGCAGTATGATTGATGCAGCGCGATATTGAGCGAATATGACGGTTTGCAGTTGACCACCGGACGAGAGCGTGACCTATTTACGAGTAAAAGGGAGGGCGACGTGCACGAGCGGGAACGCTGGCAGGTCATCAAGGCATTGTTGCGCGAGCGGTCACTCGTGCGCATCGCCGACGCTTGTCGCGCGACCGGCGTCTCCGAGGCCTCGATACGGCGCGATTTCGCCAGGCTCGCCGAGCAAGGCGTCGCGATCAGGGTGCACGGCGGGCTAGAAGCGCTACCGGACACCGCCAGCGCACCCGGCGACGTCCTCTCTCTTGCCACCCGCTCCTTCGACGTCAGCCAGACGCTCAACATCGATGCCAAGCGCGCCATCGCGAAAGCGGCCGTCGCCCTCTGCGCCGACGGAGACACGATCATCATCAATGGCGGCACGACCACTTATCAGATGGGCGAGTATCTGCGCGAGCGCCGCCTGAAGGTCTTGACCAATTCCTATCTGCTCGCCGACGCACTGATCCACACGTCGAAATGCCGCGTCGCCTTGCCGGGCGGCGAGGTCTACCGTGAGCAGGGCATGATCGTCTCGCCCTTCGACGAGGACGCGATCCAACATTATTCGGCGACACGAATGTTCATGAGTGCGATCTCGATCGGACCGCTCGGCGTGATCGAGGGCGATCCCCTGCTCGCCCGCGCCGAATCGAAACTGTTGAAACGTGCCGACAAGCTGATCGTGCTCGCAGATTGCTCGAAATTCGTCTCGCGCGGCAGCCTTGTCGTCTGCCCGCTCTCGCGTATCGACACGCTGATCACCGATTGCGACGCGCCAAACGACGCACTCGACATGCTGCGCGGACACGGTGTCCGCGTCGTAATCGTCGATGCGAGCGCTCAAACCACCGCGGCGGCGTGACCATGACAACGGACCCGCATCGTGAAGCTCCAACCGCACCGCTCCTGTCGGTGCGTACGATCGAAAAGTCTTTTCCAGGCGTGCGGGCCCTGTCCGGCGTCTCGTTCGAGGCCGCCAGGGGCGAGGTCCACGCCTTGCTCGGCGAGAACGGCGCTGGCAAGTCGACGCTGATCAAGATCATCTCCGGCGTATTCCCGCCCGACCGCGGCGAGGTGCTCGTGGATGGCAGGCCGGTTGACCTTGCGCGGCCGGACGATGCCAGGCGCGCCGGCATTGCCACGATCTATCAGGAGCTGTTGCTGTTCCCGGAGCTTACGGTCGCCGAGAATATCTTCATGGGTCACGCGCCGCGCGCGGGCCTTGGCCGGATCGACTGGCGGGCGATGCACGAGAAGACCAATGCCCTGCTCGCCTCACTCGAGATTCATGATCTGCAAGCCGACCGTGTCGTCGGCTCCCTCAGTGTCGGCAATCGCCAGCGCGTCGAGATTCTGCGCGCCCTGTCGCAGGATGCGCGCATCCTGATTATGGACGAGCCGACCGCGGCTCTGACCGAGTACGACGTGACGCGCCTGTTCGACATCGTGCGCAAGCTCAAAGGCCGCGGTGTCGCTGTGATCTATATTAGCCACCGGCTCGACGAGATTTTCGCCATCGCCGATCGGGTCACCGTGCTGCGCGATGGCGCACATGTCGCAACCAGGCGCGTCGCGGACACGGACGCAGCCGAGCTCGTGCAATTGATGGTCGGCCGCAGGATCGAAAGCCTGTTCCCGAAGGTCACGGTTCCGATCGGCAAACCGGTGCTTGAGGTGATGGGTCTCGAGCGACGGCCGTTGACGAGGAGCGTCTCGCTCACGGTGCGGGCCGGCGAGATCGTCGGCCTTGCCGGCCTCGTCGGCTCGGGTCGCAGCGAGCTCGCGCAAACCATTTTCGGCGTCACGCCGGCCGATGGCGGCGAGATCCGGATCGACGGGCAGCAAGCCGATATTCGCTCACCGGCCCAGGCGCGCTCCCTGGGGATCGCCTACGTTCCTGAGGATCGCGGCACGCAAGGCCTGGTGCGGCCGATGACGGTGCGCGAGAACTTCAGCCTCGCCGCGCTGGGCAAGGTTGCGTTCGGCGGCTTCATCGATCGCGGCGCCGAGCGCAGGCTCGCCGGCGATGGCGTCAAGCGCTTTGCCGTCAAGACGAGCTCGCTCGAGCAGGTCGCGGGCAAGCTCTCCGGCGGCAATCAACAGAAGATCGTGCTCGGCAAATGGCTCGCCAATGGGCCGAAGCTTTTGATCCTCGACGAGCCCACGCGCGGCATAGACGTCGGCGCCAAGGCGGAGATCCATCGGTTGATGGGCGAGCTCGCGGCCCAGGGCCTCGCCATCCTGATGATTTCGAGCGAGCTGCCGGAGGTGCTCGGCATGAGCGACCGCGTGCTCGTGATGCGCGAAGGCCGTGTCGTTGCCGAATTCCCGCGCGAACAAGCGACGCAGGAGTCGGTCGGCGCAGCGATGATGGGCAGCCACGAAAACGCGGAGAAAGCGGCATGACGGCGGTCACCTTGGTCAGCGCCGAGGTTAGTCCGCGGCGGCGGCTGAAGGTGCTCGCCTCGCAGGAGGCCTTGCTCGCGATCGCGGTCATCGGCCTTGCCATCGCGGTCGGCCTTTACAATCCGCGCTTTCTGGCGGCACGCAACCTTTCCGACGTACTGCTAGGCAACGCCTATATCGCGGTCGCCGCAGTCGGCATGTCGATGGTGATCGTATCAGGCAACATCGATATTTCCGTCGGCGCGCTGATCGGCGTCCTGGCGACGATCAGCGGAACTCTGGCCGTGAATGGCGCGCCGATCGTGGTCGCCTGGCTGGCAGCACTCGTTGCCGGCGTCGTGGTGATGGCCTTGCAGGGTGTCATCATCGCCTATCTGCGCATTCCCGCGATCGTGGTGACGCTCGGCATGCTGTCGATCCTCAAGGGCGGCCTGATCAGCCTCACCGGGGGCAAATGGATCACCGACCTGCCCCATAGCTTCCATCTCGCCGATATCGAGCTCTTCGGCATGCTGCCGTTTCCGGTCTTTCTCATGATCGCGGTGACGATCCTGGCCGCGTTGTGGATGCGCTATTCGGCCTCGGGCCGCGCGATCTACGCGGTCGGCGGCAACGCCGAAGCGGCGCGGCTGTGCGGCATTTCGCAGCCGCGGACGATCGTCATGGTCTTCGCACTGCATGGCTTGTTCGCAGGAGCTGCCGCCCTGCTCTACGCGACGCAACTGCGCGTCATCCAGTCGACCGTGCCGCCCAATCTCGAGCTAACGATCATCACTGCATCCGTCGTCGGAGGCGTCAGCATTCTTGGCGGCGTCGGCACGGTCGTCGGTTCGACCCTTGCGGCCGTCCTGATCGCCGAGATTGCCAGCGCACTGGTCTTCATCGACGTCTCGCCCTACTGGATTCGCGCAGTGCAGGGCGTTCTCATCCTCGTGACCGTGATCGCCGACATTCTGCGGCGCCGGCGCATGGCCGGAGCATGAGCGCCATGAGCGAGATCCCCCTGCCCCAAGCCGCCAAGCGCGTCATGCCCTGGTGGCTGCTGCGCCACGAGACCATGCTCGCGGTGATCCTGCTCATCGCGCTGATCGGGTTGGGGAGCATGAACAGCCGCTTCCTCACGCTCGACAATCTGCTCAACCAGGGCAGGCTGACGACCGAGGTCGGGCTCATCGCGCTGCCGATGACCTTCATCATCATCACCGGCGGCATCGATCTCTCGGTAGGCTCGATCGTCGGGCTCTGCGCGATCCTGCTCGGCTACTCCTGGAAGGTTTTCGGCTTTCCCCTGCCGCTGGCGATTGGCTTCTCGCTGTTCATCGGCGGCGTGGCGGGGTTCCTCAACGGAATCGTCATCACCAGGGTGAAAGTGCCGCCGCTCATCATGACCATTGCGACCCTGGCCCTCTACCGCGGCCTCGCCGAGGGGATCAGCCAGGCGCGTTCGGTGCGCGGCTACCCGGAATGGTTCTACTTCATCGGACAGGACAATCTCTTCGGCGTGCCGGCGCAGCTCTGGCTCTTGCTGATTGCAATCGTGGTGACGGCAATCGTTCTTGACCGCACAACGTTCGGCCGGACGCTCTATGCGATCGGCAACAATGAGACTGCGGCGCGCTTTTCCGGGTTGCCGGTCGATCGCGTCAAGCTGATCATCTACACTCTATCGGGTTTGATGGCCGGCCTTTCCGCGTGCGTTCTCGTCTCCCGCGTGACCACGACCCGCTCGGACATGGGGATCGGCTATGAGCTGGACGTGATCGCGGCGGTCGTGCTCGGCGGCACCAGCATATTCGGCGGCATTGGCACCATCTGGGGTACCGTAGTGGGCCTCGCGATGATCCAGCTGTTGAAAAACGGGCTGGCCCTGACCGGCGTCAAGGGCGACGCGACGATCGTCGTCATCGGCACGGTCCTCATCCTTTCAACTCTTGTGGCGAGTTCGCTCCAGCGGAGACGCGAGGGCGTTTGACGGCGTGTCTAGCCGCAAAAAGCGGCATCAAAATGGGAGGAAAACAAGATGAAGCTCGGATTAGCTGCTGCATTCCTCGGCGCGACGCTGCTGGCCGGAACGGCCTCGGCCGCGGACAAGAGATGGGACGGCGCGGACGACCTGCCGGTCAATCCGCTCGCCTGTTCGGCTGGCGAAGCCAATGCCGCGCCCGCGGCCAAGCCTTATGATGGCGGCAAGCCGACAAATGCGGCTGACAAGGCCGGCAAACCGATCACACTGGTCGACGTGCCGAAGCTGATCGGCATCGGCTATTTCAATGCGACATCGAAAGGCATGCAGGATGCCGCCAAGGCGCTCGGCAATGTCACGGTGAAGACCGACGGCCCGACCGAGGCCAAGATCGACGAGCAGATCAAGTTCATCGACAATTACATCACCAGCGGCGTCGACGGCATTCTCTTCGCTGCCAACGATCCGGTGGCGATTGCGCCGGTGCTGAAGAAGGCGCTGTCGAAGGGCATCCACGTCGTCGGCTATGACGCCAATTCGACACCCGATGCACGCGAATGGTTCGTCAATCAGGCCGAATTCAACGGCATCGCCAAGGCGATGATCGATTCGATGGCCAAGGAAGCCGGCGAGGACAAGAGCTTTGCGATCGTCACCTCGACTTTCACAACGCCGAACCAGGCACGCTGGATCGCCGAAATGTGGGCCTATGCGCAAAAGTGCCATCCCAAGCTGACATGGCTGGAAACGGTCGAGGCGCAGGAGGACAACAACCTGTCCTTCAACCAGGCGACGACTCTGATCAACAAGCATGGCGACAAGCTGGCCGGCCTGTTCGGCATGACTTCGGTCGCAACGCCCGCCTCCGCGGAAGCCGTCACCAAGGCCAAGCTCTGCGGCAAGGTCGCGGTGGTCGGTCTCGCCACGCCCAACGCGATGAAGCCGTATGTCAATGCGGACTGCGTCAAGTCGGTCGTGCTGTGGAATCCGGTCGATCTCGGCTATGCCGCGACCTATGTGGTGCGCGCCGTGGTCGACGGCAGCCTGAAGGCGGGCGCGACCTCCGTCGACGCGGGCAAGCTCGGCAAGCTGAACGTGGTCAATGGCAGCGAGATCCTGCTTGGTTCGCCCTTCATTTTCACCAAGCAGAACATCAAGGACTTCGATTTCTGATCTGAACGCCTCGTCCGGCCGCCGAGCGCGGTCGGGCGAGGTTGGTTGCCGACATGCTCCACTCGCCTTGAGTTGACGATGAGCCAGACGGTCGCAGTCCTCGACATCGGCAAGACCAACGTCAAGCTTGCCTTGTTCGACCGCGGCCGGCTGCTCTGGGAAAAGTCGGCGCCCAATCGCATTCGGTCGGGGCCTCCATATCCGCACGAAGACGTCGAGAGCGCATGGAGCTTCTTCCTCGATGCGCTTCGTGAAGCCGCACGCACTCATCAGATCAATGCGATTGTTCCGACCGCGCATGGTGCTGCCGGCGCTTTGATCGGCGAGGGCGAGCTCGCCGCGCCGGTCATGGACTACGAATTCACTGACGTGGACGCGATCGAGGTCGACTATGCCGCCCTGCGCCCGCCCTTTTCGGAGACTCTTTCGCCGA
Source organism: Bradyrhizobium sp. BLXBL-03 (assembly GCF_051853015.1). NCBI lineage: Bacteria > Pseudomonadati > Pseudomonadota > Alphaproteobacteria > Hyphomicrobiales > Nitrobacteraceae > Bradyrhizobium > Bradyrhizobium sp. BLXBL-03. Next base: position 5,332,493 of record NZ_CP182470.1, read on the forward strand.
AGCTGCCGGCCGGCCTCAATCTCGGCCGCCAGCTCGCCTACCAGAAATGGCGCTGTTCGGAGCTCTTCGTCAAGGCGAGGCATTTCGTCGGCTATCCACAATATTGGGCTTGGCGCCTGAGCGGCGTCGCGGTCTCCGAAGTCACCACCATCGGTGCTCATACGGATCTCTGGGCACCGCGGGAGGGGCAGGTTTCGAGCCTCGTCAGAGCGCTTGGCGTCGACCATCTGCTGCCGCCGATGCGCCGCGCCTTCGAGCCGCTTGGTCCGATTCAGCCTGCCATCGCGGCCGCGACCGGGCTCGCGTCTGACACGCCGGTCTTTTGCGGTATCCACGATTCCAATGCTTCACTTCTGCCCTACCTCGTCTCGCGCCAGGCGCCGTTCACCGTGCTGTCGACCGGAACCTGGGTCATCCTGATGAGCGTGGGTCTTTCGCTCGATCAGCTCGATCCTCGCGACGACACGCTCGCCAATGTCGATGCGCTGGGCCGCCCGATCGCCTGCGGACGCTTCATGGGTGGACGCGAATACGCCATCATCGCGGAGAGCGGCGGTAGCGCGGATCTCGAGGCGATCGAGCGCGTCATCGCCTCCGGCGCGATGGCGCTGCCCTGCTTCTCCGGTCAGGGCGGACCTTATGCGACGACCGCGGGCGTGGTCCGCGGTGAAGTCGCAGCGCAAGATCGGGCCGCACTTGCGACGCTCTATTGCGCGCTTGTCAGCGATCTGATGCTGACACGCATGGGAGCGGCCATCGGCGACCTCATCATCGAAGGAACTTTCGTTCGCAACCTTCTCTTCTGCCAGACGCTCGGCGCGCTACGCCCGTCGCAGCGTGTCTTTGCGGCGGAGGACGCCTCAGGCACGGCACGGGGCGCGGCAATGCTTGCGCAATGGCCCCCTTCTTACCGGATGGTGGAGCCGGCCCCTGTCGCTCCGATTTCGATATCCGGCCTCGATCGTTATCGTAAGGCCTGGACGGCAATAGTCGACTTGATCGCTCGGTGAGCCAGCGCCGAACCGGTGATCAGCGCGCGCGTCATATCGAAAACGGAACCAACACGCTGATTCGTGCCTTGAAGATCAAGGAGGATCAAACATGGCACGTACAGCATGGAAACGTCCCGGCTCGCCGATCGGCAAGAAGGGGCCGCGCAAGGCAAACCCCTCGTACAAGCGTCGCTCGCGTCAGCCGTGGTCGACAGCGGACGTCAGGATGTTGCGGCAGCTCGCGAAGGGCAACACCCCGACGGGCGTCATGAGCATCAAGCTGCAGCGCCCGGTCGCGGCGATCCGCAGCAAGGCGCATCGCGAAGGCATCTCGCTGAAGCCGATCAATCGCTCGCCCTATAACCGGCGGGCGGCCAAGACGCGCACGGCGAAGCGGCGACGCTGACGAGCAGGCCCGGCTTCCCTCGCAAGGCCGGCCCTGGCGTCTCGACGACTGCGTGAGCGTCGGAGAACTCCTCGTTCATGAAAGAGAGCCGCAGATGATCCATCACGTCTCGGTCGGCACAAACGACGTTGGCCGCGCGAAGGCATTTTACGATCCGCTCATGCGGCTGATCGGCTTTCGCCTCATCAAGGTCTCGCCGACGGCAGTTCACTATGGCGCCTCCGACATCGCCTTCAGCCTCGAAACGCCGATCGACGGCCACCCGGCATCTGCAGGCAATGGGGTGCACATCGCCTTTCAAGCGCCCGACCGGGACACCGTCAGGCGCTTCCACCAGATCGCCCTCGCGCAGGGCGGAGCCGACGCAGGCGCACCCGGAATACGGGCGAACTACAACGCGAATTATTTCGGCGCATTCGTCCGTGATCCCGACGGCAACAAGATCGAGGCTGTCACCTATACCGCCAGGGAGAGCTTCGATTTATTGGGGACCTCGACAGATGCGCCGAAAAAGATACCGCTCCCTAACAAATGATAAGGCAGCGCGATGGCGCAGGTTTTGGTTGGCACATCCGGCTGGCACTACGATTCCTGGCGGGGTCCGTTCTTTCCGGACGGTCTTCCGCTGAAGCAGCAGCTGCGTTATTACGCCAGCCAGTTCGCGACCACGGAGCTGAATGGCGTATTCTACCGAACACCGACACCCGAGGCGGTCGAAGCCTGGCGCGAACAGACCGGCCGTGACTTCGTCTTCGCCTGGAAGGCGTCCAAATTCATCACGCATTGGAAGCGCCTGACCGATCGCTCGCAAAACAGCCTGGAGCTGCTGGAAGACCGCATGTCATTGCTGCGTGGCAAGGCGGGGCCAATTCTCTTTCAACTGCCACCGCAGTTCGAAGCGAACGCCGACAGGCTCGGCTCCTTCTTCAAGCTGTTGTCGCGGAAACGCCGCTACAGCTTCGAATTTCGCCACCCGAGCTGGTATCAGCCCCGCATCCTGCGAATGCTGGCTGACGAAAACATGTCGCTCTGCCTGTCGGACCACCACGATGCGCCCGCACCCTGGAAGCGCACGGCAGATTTCGTCTATGTGCGCGGCCACGGCCCGAGCGGACGCTATCACGGCCACTATACCGGACCGATGCTGGCGCAATGGGCGCGCCGCATCAAATCCTGGAAGCGGCAAGGCTGCGATGTCTACGTCTATTTCGACAATGACCAGAAGAGCGCCGCGCCTGCCGACGCACAAAAGCTGAAGGCGCTGCTCTAGCGTCAGGGACCACCGGCAACAGAGCCTGCGATCACCATGACAAGCTCGGCAAGGTCGATCTTTCCGTTTACGACCAATTCCTCCGAGGAACCTTCGACCTTCAGCGCTTGCGGCCGGTTGGCCGCCTGACGCTTGAGTTCGCCGACGATGGATTCCTTGAGCTTCTCTTCGAGCATTTGTGCTCTCCCTGCGTCATTTGGGGTTCGGGTCTTCGAGGCCGAAGCCCGGCTCCTGGAGCTGCCCGCTCCGCGCAAGCCGGACAGCATTGCCGAGCGCACGTGCCGCATTCAAAACCTCCTGCTGGAACGCGTGGTCTTCATCCAACTCGTGATGCGAGGTGGCATATTGCTCCATGTAGCCAACATAGCCGTCGAGCTCCCCGAAGCGGCCCGCGGAGATCAGGTGCATGTCGGTCAGCCAATCCGATAGTGTCCGGCGCACGCCCTCGGCACCGACGCTGTCGCCGTGAACGACCAGCCCGAAATGCCGGCCCGCGAGATGGCGCGGGTACGACCAGCCCTTCAGCTCGATGGCCTTGGCTTCGACAGCCTTCTTGCCGTGTGTCGATGTCGGGTCAGGGTTGCCGCCGTCCGCGCAGACCAGGCGATCCATCATCGCCTTGAGGCCGCCCGGCGCATGATACCAGTTCACCGGCGTCACGATCAGGATGCCGTGGGCGGCGACCCAGAGCGGATAGATCTCGTTCATCCAGTCATCGGTCTGACCCAGCGAATAATTGGGATAGCAGCTGCAGGGCCAGTGACACAGCGGCATCGCGGTAGAGACGCAGGACTTGCAAGGGTGAATGGCCTTGCCGAACTCCGATGTCAGACGGGACAGATCCAGGATGTCGACGGCAAAGCCCATCTCGATAAAGACAGGCTCCGCGAGCTTGACCATGCGCCAGGTCTTTGACATCTCGCCGGGACAGGTATGCTCGCTGCGCGCCGAGCCATTGATGACGAGGATGCGCGGCACAACGCTGGCGTCGTCGTGTCGGCGCTGCGCCTTCAGGATCGCATCACGCGCCGCCAGCCAGTCGACGGCGAGATCATAGTCGGGATCAGCAAAGCCGGGGCCGGCCTTTCGCGTCACCGGCGCTTTGCGCGAATGGCTGTAAGCATCCCAGGCAGCGCCGACGATCGCATCGAGCTCCCGCTCGAGCGGTGCAAAGACAGGATCGACAAACCGGCTCCTGTAACGGCTTTCGAATTCCTCACGCGACAGCTTGACGGGCGGCATCCCCTTGCGAACGTCCGGTTCCGCCATGCTAGCTCCTCGCGAAGATGGGTATGATCGGCCCAACCCGAGAGGCCCCCGTGCGGTTCCTCCGCGGATCTTCGCCGGCTTTGCAGCGCACCGCACGCTGGACGCTGCTCCGCATCGCCGGGGAGATGCCACCGCGCGCCGAAGGCAGGAGAGCGGAGTTATGGCTCCCTCCACGCCGTCATTGCGAGCGCAGCGAAGCAATCCAGAATCCCTCCAAGGAGGCAGCCTGGATTGCTTCGTCGCAAGAGCTCCTCGCAATGACGGTGTGTGTGGTGGCGGCGTCGCTCTTTCAATCCGCATCTTCATCGCAGACACACCTTCGCATCCTCGCGGCTCATTTTGCCCGAGCTTTTGCATGAATGTCTCACCCTCAACTGAAAGAGGGCGCAGGGAAGACCGGGTGCCCGACTGGCACCCGCGGTCCACTGTGCGATAGGTTGCGCTACAAGAGGCTGCACAGCGGCATACAGGTGAAGCCGAAACATCCGGCCTTCCCTGCGCAGTGGTTGGAACGGCTTATGTCGTGATCTCCCCGGGGAGCGATGCACTATTGCCCCCGTCGTCTCGCAGACGCTGATGCAAGGGGCCCGGTTGGGCCACACGCATCACCACGAGCCTTGGCGCACAGGCTCCGGGCGCCAGGACCACACGATTTTGCCGTACGCGGGAATCACACCGGTCGTTTGCGCGATGGCCTCGCTCACGGTTGCCCGCCCTGCAAAGCCTGATCGCGCCGATGTGACCCACGCCCACCGCCGCCCGGCCCGCGTCGTGACGATCGCGATACGCCCCTCTTCCATGGGCCGGGTTGCGCGATCCATACGATATTTCCGAATTTCGGTAAAGTGGAATATTTTTGACCAACGGCGTTGCCCTACGCCTAGCGTGTTTTGCCTGTCGGGCAACGCAAGGTCTTGTAGCCCGACGCATTGAACCAAAGCCACCTTATGGCGTTAACTCCGGCACCGCCGGGTGACAACCGGACACAATAGGGAACGATGGACGTGGCGCATTTTTCCGGTTTCTGCCCACGACATCAACGCATCGGTACGCGCTGACATCTAACCTGTTCCCGGCGCGTGCAGCCTTCCCGCCGCACGCGCCAGCACAGCCCTCCTACCGCTTTGCCGTGCCCGGCTCGGCCATCTTGCGATGCTGCCGCGCCAGCACCTCGTTGGGCGTGACATTTGCGACCGTCGTCTGAATCTTGTTCTTCATGCCGGTGACGATATCGGACTCGCCGCGCAGCATCGCCTCGAAGCCTGCTTTCGCGACCTCATGCGCGTCGTCCTTCTCCTCGGTGCCGACCTTGGTATCCATCATGTCGGCGCGGCGGAAGAATTCGGTCTCGGTCGCACCGGGCATCAGGCACGTGACGGTAATGCCGCTGTCACGCAGTTCCTCGCGCAATGCGAAAGAGAAGGAATCGAGGAACGCCTTGGTGCCGTTGTAGACGGCCTGGAAGCTGCCGGGCATGAAGCCGGCGATCGAGCCGGTGATCAGGATGCGCCCGGAATTTCGTCGCAGCATCTCGTTGCCGGCGCGATGGATCAAATAGAGGGTCCCGGTGATATTGGTATCGATGACGCGCCTGACGCGCGTGAAATCCTGATCAAGGAAAGCTTTGCCGAGGCCGACGCCGGCGTTGGCCAAGAGCGCGTCGATCGGACGGTCGCCGACCGCGGCGCAGAGCCTGTCGACGCCTTCCGTCGTGGCGAGATCGGCCTCGACTGCCTCCACGCTGGCACCGCTGTTGCGGAGTTCGGTGGCGGCCTGCTGGATAGCCGGCTCGTTCGCGGCAATGACGAGGTCGAAGCCGTCTTCAGCACAGCATTTGGCGAGTTCCAGGCCGATACCGGTGGAGGCGCCGGTGACGACGGCGAGTTGGTTGGCGGGCATGGGCAGATGTCCTTGAGGTTGAGGCGATGACGCCCAATCGCTCCGCCACCTCCGCGTTCCTATCGGCACGCAAGCCAGCCGGTTACAGAATTTGTGCGTCCGATAGCAACCATCGTTTCATCCTGGACTTAGATGCCTCGTAGTTCAGGCGGGGCACGATTCAGGCGGAGCACGGACATGAAGGCGCTGGTTTGGCACGGCAAGGAGGACATCAGGTGCGACACGGTCACCGACCCTGAAATCCAGGATCCGCGCGATGCGATCATCAAGGTCACCAGCTGCGCGATCTGCGGCTCCGATCTCCACCTCTTTCACAACTATATCCCGGGGATGATGCCGGGCGACATCATGGGCCATGAGACCATGGGCGAAGTGGTCGAGGTCGGCGCCGGCGTCGACGGCAAGCTGAAGAAGGGCGATCGCATCGTCGTCCCCTTCACGATCATCTGCGGCGAATGCGAGCAGTGCAAGCGCGGCAATTTCTCGGTCTGCGAGACCACCAATCGCAAGCGCCATCTCGCCGACAAGGTGTTCGGACATGCGACCGCAGGCCTGTTCGGCTACACGCATCTGACCGGCGGCTATCCTGGCGGCCAGGCCGAGTATCTGCGGGTTCCATTTGCGGACGCCACTCACATCAAGGTTCCCGCCGGCATCCCCGATGAGCAGCTGCTGTTTCTCAGCGATATCTTCCCGACCGGCTGGCAGGCAGCCGTGCAATGCGACATCGTGCCGACCGACACGGTTGCGATCTGGGGCTGCGGGCCCGTCGGCCAGATGGCCATCCGGAGCGCGATGCTGCTCGGCGCCAACCAGGTCGTTGCGATCGACTGCCTGCCGGAGCGGCTGAGCATGGCCGAGGCCGCCGGCGCCACCACGATCAATTTCGAGACTGAGAGCGTGCTGGAGCGGCTGAAGGAGCTCACTGACGGCAAGGGTCCGGAAAAATGCATCGATTGCGTCGGCATGGAAGCGCATGTGATGGCCTCCCTGCCCGACACCGTGCTCGATCGCGCCAAGCAGATGGTGATGCTGGAGAGCGACCGGCCGCACGTGCTGCGCGAGATGATCTATGTCTGCCGGCCCGGCGGCATCATCTCGGTGCCCGGCGTCTACAGCGGTTTCTCCGACATGCTGCCGATGGGCGCGTTCATGAACAAGGGGCTGACGATGCGGACCGGCCAGACCCACGTCAACCGCTGGACCGACGATCTGCTCCGTCGCATCGAGGAGGGCGAGATCGATCCGTCCTTCGTCATCACCCACACCGTGCCGCTCAACCAAGGTCCCGAGATGTATCAGCTGTTCCGAGACAAGCGCGATTCCTGCGTCAAAGTCGTGCTGAAGCCCTGAAGGAGCCATCATGTTTCATTTCTCCAATATCGTGCGCTCCAAGGGCGATCCGACCATCGTCGAGAGCGGACCCAGCCTGAAGCGGCCGCAAGACCAGCTGGCACGCGCGCTCGGCTGGTTCAGCCTCGGCCTCGGCGTCGTGGAGCTGCTGGCGCCGCGGCGGGTCACGGAAACGCTGGGCATGGAGGGCAGCGAGACCCTGGTTCGCGCCTTCGGCGTCCGCGAGATCATAGCGGGGATCATGTCGCTGTCCGTCGAGAAGAATGCCGGCCTCTGGGCCCGCGTCGGCGGCGACGGCCTCGATGCAGCCGCATTGCTCTCCGGCCTGACATCCGACAATCCCAAGAAGGGCAACATCGCGCTGGCCTTGCTGATGGTCGGCGGCATCGCCATGCTCGACTATCGCGCTGCACAGGATACCAAGCCGCGGCGACCGCCGCGCGATGCAAAACGCAAGCTCTATCCCGGCCGCAGCGGCTTCCCGAAAGGAGTGAAGGCGGCGAAGGATCGTGCGAAGGACATGATCCAGCACGCAACGGCCGGTGTCACTTCCTGACGAGCCTGGCACAGGGCGGCGGCGACGCTCACGCTGGATCGCCGCCGTCGCGCTCGGACTGATCAGCAGCAGCTTCTCGACCATCGTCAGCCAGCTCTTCGCCGCTCGGATCGGACGTGACGCAGCCGTCGACTGGATGACCGTTGCGGCCATTCCGGCGCGCGACTGGGCGATCGGCGCCGAGCCGAGCTGGAGTGCGATCGTCACCGGCATCGCCTTCCATCAATGGGCAGACTTCTCGTGGGCGGTGTTCTTCTTTGGTGTGCTCGGGCGCTGGACCGCGAACCTGCGACCCCAGACAATCCTGCTGCTGGCCTTGCCCTGGGCGGTGTTCTCTTCGAGCATGGAATGGTTCGTGCTGGTGCCGCTGTTTCCGTTCTGGCAGCCGCTGTTCAGCCTTCAGCAACCCTACTGGATCGGCCTGCTCGTTCATGGCTCTTCGGCCGTGATGTATCCGCTGTTCGCCAGGTTGCGCTGGCGCCGTGGCCAGGCACCGGCGCAGGTCGTCGCCTTCACCAATGCATGGGGCGCGGGCGCCGTGTCGGTCATCGTACTATTGGGGACTATCGCCCTGCTCGGCAGCGGTGGCTACGAAATGCCATGGCGGGGACATGACAGGGAGGTGGACCAGACCTATCTCCGACACATGACGACGCATCATGAGCAGGGCGTCGGGCTGGCTCGGTTCGCCGCCGCCCATGCCCGCGATCAGCATCTGCGCAAGCTGGCCATGCTGATGGTCGCGAGCCAGACCGGCGAGATCAGGATTTTCGCGCATTGGTGGCGGAGCTGGTTCGATACCGATCTCCCCGATTGCACCGCCGAGGAGCGCGCCGCCATGCCTGGCTTCCTGACGCCGGTCGAGATGCGGCTGGTCAAGCTTGCCCCGCCTGATCAGTTCGATGCTGTTTTCGTCGAGATGATGAGCCGGCATCACCGCGGAGCGGTGAAGATGGCGGACCAGATGTGGCACAGCGGTGGCGATCCGCGCCTGCGCGTGATGGCCCATGCCATCCGCCACGAGCAGCAGGGCGAGATCGCGTTGATGCAGGGAATGAGCGGTCTTGATGCGGTCGTCACGGCGACGCGGAACATGCTGGGAGACAATGTCAATTGATCGCGAGGCGTCATCACTCGCGCCAGAGCTCCATCAGCTCCTCGCTGGTCACCAGATCGACCTGACCGTGAAACCGTGTGCGGTACATCGTCATGAGCGCATCGTGGCCGACATCCGACGAGCTGCACAACGCGTCCTCCACGAGGACGACCCTGAAACCAATGTCGACGGCGCTCAGAACCGTCGACAACACGCAGACATCGGTCTCCGCGCCGGTGATGACGACGGTCCCGACGCCCTTTTCGACCAGCAGACTTGCCAGGGCCGGATTGCTGAAGGCAGAATAGGCCGGTTTGTCGATGATGCGAACCGGAGGAACGTAGCGGGCCAACGCCGGCACGAGGTCGAGAGCGGATGAGGGAAGGCGGTTTCGCGTTGCCTGGTGCCAGCGCCGAAAATAATTCTGCCACTGCCCTGGACGATCCTCCGGCACCTTCGGCGTGATGAAGCGTGTAAAGATGGTGCGGGCCTGGTAGCGCGACACGATCGAGCCGATCGTCGGCAGAACCCGCTCCATCCAGGGCGTTGCCCAGAGGCCGCCAGGGGCGAAGATATTCTGCATGTCGATGCAGAGATGGGCTGCATCCCTGACTTCGGCGACCTCCGATTGGCTGTCCCTCATCGTCCTCCACCGTCGGCATCCCGCGACATTCTGGCCGGCGTTTCGCGCATCCCTACTAGGAACCTGCCCGGGCGCGAGGCGTTCCAAAGCCACATTGTAAAAGGAGACATCGGATATGGGCCTCTTTACCAAGGACATTAAGTCGATGGAGGATCTGCTGATGCACGGCCTCCAGGACATCTATTATGCCGAGCAACAGATTCTGAAAGCGCTTCCCAAGATGATCGACAAGGCCACCAACCGCGACCTCGTTGCGGGGCTGAAGGCGCATCTGGAGGAGACCAACAAGCAGGTCGAGCGGCTCGACAAGGTCTTTGCCAAGCTCGGCAAGCAGCCGAGCGGCACCGACTGCCCGGCCATCGACGGCCTCATCAAGGAAGCCGACGAGACCGCCGGCGAGATCGAGGACAAGGCGGTTCTCGATGCGGCGATCGTCGCCAACGCGCAGGCCGTCGAACATTACGAAATGTGCCGATACGGCACGCTGATCGCCTGGGCAGAAGAGCTCGGCCACGACGAGATCGTACGCTTCCTGACCACCAATTTGAACGAGGAAAAGGCCGCAAACACCAAGCTCAATACGGTGGCGCTGCGCAAGGGCGTGAACGCGAAGGCATCGAGTGCCGCTTGATAGCCCGCGCCAGGCAAGGTGCCGTAAGACTGGTTGCGTGGCGGGCGATCTCCCTCGGCGTTGCGATCGCGACCACCTGCCCTCCACCAGTCGTCGCGCTGAACGATCGGCTTTTCGACGTCGGCCGGTGCAGGCCAGCGTTCGGCTCATCGAGCAGAATGCATGACTGGAAGCGATGTCACAGCTCTTCGAGGCGGCGCCAGCCGTGCAGGACCCGCCGCTCTTGCGAGGTGAATGCGAAGAAGCAGCCGCCTCCGGCCAGCTGGTCGTGGGCGCGATCAATCGCCAAACCGGCGTAATGGCAATACAAGAGAGTGCCGACGCCACCATGGCCGACAAAGAGCACGTCGCCCGGCGTGCCGCGGGCCAGCACATGCTCGACCTCGCCGACAATGCGCAGCTGGGCGTCAACCGCGCGTTCCCAGCCGCGAATGCTGACGTGGGGTTGCCCGAAGAACTGATTGGCCGTCGCCTCGAACTCGTCGGGGACGAGGAAGCCTGTGGCCGATCGGTCGTTCTCGTGCATCGCCTCGCGCACCTCCACGCCGATACCCAGCTTTGCAGCGATGATCTCGGCGGTCTCGATCGCCTTCCGCTCTCCGCTGCAGATGACCTGCCTGGTTCCCGACAGCCGCCCCGTGGCCGTCACGGATTCCGTACGCGCTCTGCCGATCTGGCTCAGGCCCCATTCCGGAACAGGAATTGACGGATCGATCGTCACCTGAGGATGGGTCAAATAGCGGACGACATTCGTCATGGCTGAACGATCGCCTTACTTGCCTGCAGTCGGCATCGCATCGCCTCCCAAGTGCCTACGTCGCAACACGCAGGCCAGAAGCATCGAAGACGTGAACATCGGGACCCGCGGCAACGAGTGTCACCGTCTCGCCCGGCGCCGGCGTCCGCCGACCGCGGACCTCCGCAACGAAAATCCTGCCGTCGGCGCGGCGCAGATAGGCGAAGGAGGCCTCGCCAAGCCGCTCGACCAGTTCGACGACGCCTTCGGCGACGAAAGCACCGGCCTCGCCCCGGACAAGATGCTCCGGACGGACGCCGACCGTCAGCCTGTCGCCGACCTTCAGCGATGCCGCAGGGGTGTCGAGGTCGCGAAACGCGGCACCCGTCACGCGCGCGCGTCCGCCCTCGATGCCCTTGACCTCAGCCTCGAAGAAATTCATGGCGGGCGAGCCGATGAAGCCGGCAACGAACAGATTGGCCGGTTCATAATAGAGATCGAGTGGTTTGCCGACCTGCTCGATGCAGCCCTTGTTCATCACGACGATGCGGTCGGCAAGCGTCATCGCCTCGACCTGATCGTGCGTGACATAGACGATCGTCGATTTCAGCAGCCTGTGCAAATTCGCGATCTCGACGCGGGTGGAGACACGCAGGGCTGCGTCGAGATTGGAGAGAGGCTCGTCGAACAGGAAAACAGCGGGCTCGCGCACGATCGCACGGCCGATGGCGACACGCTGACGCTGACCGCCGGACAGATCGCGCGGATAGCGCTCGAGCAGCTCCTCGAGCCGCAGCATGCGCGCCGCCTCTGCGACGCGCCGCTCGCGCTCGGTCGGCGGAACGCCGGTGAACTTCAAGCCGAACGTCATGTTCTTGCGCACATTCATGTGCGGATAGAGTGCGTAGGACTGGAACACCATCGCGATGCCGCGCTCGGCGGGAGCGAGCGTGTTGACGAGCTTGCCGGCGATATGGATGTCGCCGCCCGATGCACCATCGAGCCCGGCAATCATCCGCAGCAGCGTCGACTTGCCGCAACCTGAAGGACCGACGAGAACGACGAATTCGCCGTCCTCGATGCTCAAATTGACATCGTTGAGCACCGTCGTCGCGCCATAACGCTTGTTGAGTTGCTCGATGCGCAGATTGGCCATTCTGACAACCTATTTGACTGCGCCGGAGGTGAGGCCCGCGATGAGTTGGCGCGAGAGGATGACGTAGATGATGACGACAGGCAGAATCGCCATCGACAGTGCGGCGAGCACGGAATTCCAGTCGGTGATGTACTGGCCGAGAAACTGCTGCACGCCGAGCGTCACCGTATGGGTCGAATCGCTCGAGGTCAGGATCAACGGAAACCACAGGTCGTTCCAGATCGGCACGATGGTGAAGACAGCGACCGTGGCGATGGCCGGCCGCAGCAGCGGGGCGACCACCTCGAAGAAGATGCGGGTTTCCGGCACGCCGTCGCAGCGCGCCGCATCGCGCAAATCCTTCGGGATCTGCTGGATGAACTCGCTCAAGATGAAGATCGACATCGGCAGGCCCTGCGCGACATAGACCAGGACCAGGGCCGTCAGCGTGTCGTTGAGCCCGGCGGACCGCATCATGTTCAGGATTGCGACGGAGCCGAGCCGGATCGGCACCATGATGCCGATCGACAGGAACAGCGCCAGCGCCGTCGAACCACGGAAGCGGTACTCGGTCAGCCCCCAGGCCGCCATGGCCCCGAACAGCAGGACCAGCGCCATGCTGACGAGAGTGACGATCAGCGAATTCGAATAGTACAGGAGGATGTGGGAGGAGCGGAACACCTTCTCATAGCCGATCAGGCTGAAGGTTGACGCGTCCGGCGGCGCCAGCGGGCTGCCGAAGATGGCGCTGCGCACCTTGAACGAATTCATCACGACAAGCAGGATCGGACCCACGGCCAGGAGGCTGTAGGCAATCAGGACCAGATGGACACCGATGCTCCTTGCGCGCTGATCCGTCGTCATGCCTCCCCCTCAGAAAGCGTAACGGCGGATGCGCCGCTGCACGAGGAAGAGATAGAGGCAGAGACCGAGAAGGATGATGAAGAACATCACGGTCGCAACCGCGGCGCCCATCGTCGGATTACCGAGCTGGAGCTGATTGCCGAAGAAAGTGCGGTAGAAAAACGTGCCGAGAATGTCGGTGGCGAAATTCGGTCCCGCGAGCGCGCCCTTGACCGAGTAGATCAGATCGAAGGCGTTGAAATTGGCGACGAAGGTCAGGACCGAGACCAGGCTGATCGTCGGCAGCACCAGCGGCAGCTTGATGTGGAAGAAGATGCGGAACTGTCCGAGCCCGTCGACGCGTGCCGCGTCGATCAACTCTTCGGGGATGTTGAGCAACGCGGCGTAGATCAACATCATCGGGATTCCGACGAACTGCCAGACTGAAATCAGCGACAGGGTGACGAGCGCGCTCGATTCCAGCCCCAGCCAGGGCGCAAAGAGCGAGCCCAGTCCGACCGCCTTTAGGGCGCCGGAGGCGACGCCCCAGAGCGGCGAAAGGATCAAATTCCAGGAGAAGCCGACAATGACGACCGACAGCATCGTCGGGAGAAACATCACGGTGCGATAAAAGCCCTTGAGTCTCACACCCGGCAGGCTGAGCAATCCCGCGAGCGCAATACCGACCGGATTCTGCACGCACATATGCACGATGAAGAAGATCAGGTTGTTGCCGAGCGCATTCCAGAATGGCTTCGACCAGAGCGCATCGCCGAGCAGCATTCGGAAGTTGGCGAGGCCGACGAAAGACCGGGATCCGGACGGATCGCTGGTGTAGGTGGACAGCGCCATTGTCGCGACGAGCGGATAGATCGAAAACAGGGTATAGATCACGACCGCAGGCCCGAGAAAGAACAACAGAAGGCCCGCGAGCTTTGCGCGAGGCATCTGGGCCGTGACGTGCGAGACCGGTTCAGCCATGACGGGAAATGAACAAACCTACCATGCGTTATCGCGCTGTGTGCTCGTGCCTTCTCCTGGCAGAGCGTGCAGCAACTATCGACCAAGAACAGCCCCTCTCCCCGCGAGAGCGGAGAGAGGGAGACCTCATATCACTTGGCGGGCTTGTACCACTTGTCGAGACCATCCTGGAGCTGCTTGCCGGCAGCTTCGGGCGTCAGCTTGCCGTTGACCACCTGCGCGGACACGTTCCAGAGCTCGTTTTCGAGATTCGGCGTACCGCGCGACAGGATCTGATACGAATTGCGGATCGTCGACTTGCAGGTCTGGCGCCATCCGACCATCGTCGAAGCGACGTCGTCCTCGACCTTCACCGGAGTCTTGCCGAGGGGGAAGAAGCCGGGAAGCGCGTTGGCGTAGATCGTTGCGAATTCCGGCGTCGTCAGCCATTCCAGGAATTTCTTGGCATCCTCCTTGTTCTTCGAGGCTGCGTTGATGCCCATCGCGATGTCGGTGTGATCGGAGATATAGCAATCCGTCGTGCCGGCTGGCTGCGGCGGCGGGAATGCACCCATGGCGAATTTCGCCTGGCCGCGGAATGTCGAGATGTCCCACGAGCCGGCCGCATAGATCGCGCCCTTGCCGAGCGAGAACAGGTTCTGACTGTCGGCGTAGGTCTGCGCCTGGAAGCCAGATCCGAGATAGGGCGCCCAGCCTGCGATCTCCTTGAAGGCCGCGACGTATTGCGGATCGGTGAGCTTCTCCTTGCCGGCGATCAGATTGGCCCTGCCCGTCTCGCCTTTCCAATAGTCGGGACCGATGTTCTGGAAGCCCATGGTCGCAGCCTCCCACTGGTCGGCCGTGCCCATCACCAGCGGGACATAGGTCCCGTCCTTCTTGAACTTCTCGAGCACGGCGTGGAATTCGTCGAGCGTCTTCGGCTCTGATACGCCGAGCTTGGCGAAGGCCTCCTTGTTGTAGATGAACCCGGCGATGACGGAGGCGATCGGAACACAGAAAGTGGTCTTGCCGTCGTCGGTCTGCCATGCAGCCTTTGCGAGGTCGGAGAAATTGTCCATGCCCTTGATGCCGTCGACGGCGTCGAGCTGATGCTTCTGGTAGAGCGCGAGCGAGGCGTCGAACGGACGGCAAGTGATGAGGTCGCCGGCCGTGCCGCCATCCAGCCGCGCGTTGAGGGCGGCGTTGTATTCCTTGGGCGCCGAGGGCGCGAATTCGACCTTGATGTCGGGATAGCGCTTGTTGAAGGCGGGAATGATCTTGGAGTTCCAGATGTCGGCGTCGTCATTGCGCCAGCTCTCGATCTTCAATGAGCCCGCCTCGGCCGATGCCAGCCCCGCGAGCAACGCCAACGCGGCAACCTCAGCTCCCAATCCGGCCTTGAATGTCCGTCTCATGCTACGCTCCCTTGTTCGGGCCTTCGCCCTTGCTTCCGTGGATCCTTGCGCGGCGCAAGGCGTCGTCGATGCGGCCTCCCGCAACGGCGAGCCAGCCTTCGGCTTCGCTCATGTTGGGGATGCCGCAGGCAATCAACACCGCCGGCTTGACGTCGCCGCCGGCCTCACGCAACGCCGCTGCCGCCTTGGCATCGCTGACATCAGCGATCGCGGCGACGATCCCGCGCGCCCGCTCGCGCAACTTCGCGTTATCCGCCTTCAGATTGACCATCAGCCCTTGATGAATGTGACCGAGCTCAAGTCCCATCAAGGATGAGAGCATGCCGAGCGCGGCCTTCTGCGCGGCTCCGGCCGCGAGCCGTGTCGACCCGCGCAGCGCCTCCTCCCCGCTTTCGAGCAGGATCGAGGCATCGGCGATAACAAGCAATGGCGAGACCGGACGGTGCGCGACGCCAATCACGAAGGCGCCGCGGCGACGCGCCTCTGCGGCCGCGGCCACAGTGAACGGCGTCGAGCCGCTCGCCGATACGGCGATCACGGCGTCGCGGGAGAGATCGCCAAGCTCTGCTATCGAACGCTCACCGGCTGCAGCATCGTCCTCGGCCGCGCCGTCGATGCGAAACGGCTCGGTGGTCCCGCCGGGCAGGACAATCGCGATGCGGCTCTGGTCAAGACCGAACGTCCCGGGAAGCTCGGCCGCATCTTCGGCCGCCGCAAGGCCCGACGACCCCGCGCCGACGTAGACCAGGCGTCCACCCGCTCGCCAAACGGCGGCGAGCCGAAGGGCCGCCTTACGGATGTCACCAGAGACAGAAGCGACCGAAGCAATCGCGCGGCGGTAGGAGGCCAGCATCGCGTCGGCAAACATCGCCTCATCTGAGGTCACGACATCGATGGTGTCGCCGCACCTCTCTCCGCCCGTGTCCAAGTTCGGCAGTACCGACATCGTGAATACCAATGGTAGATACCTCTTGTATTCGTTTTAGACACGTGACATACCACTTGTCTAGAGGCGTTAAGAATTTTTTTAGGAGGCCCCTTGGAGACAGCCCGGTTCTTTCTCGGCGTAGACGGCGGCGCCACCCGTTGCCGCGCGAGACTGCGGGACTTCTCTGGCCGCGAGCTCGGGCGCGCCATCGGGCCGGCCGCGAACATTTATCTGGACTTCGACGAAGCGATGCGGGTCGTGCGCGACACCATCGAAACCGCGATCAGTGCCGGCACGCCGCGGCAGGAGATCGCGGTCGGTCTCAGCCTTGCCGGGCTTTCGGACGACAATGAAGCGAAGCGTGTCTCCGCCGCCCTGCCCGGCTTCGCGCGCATCGTCGCCGTCAATGATGCGGTCGCTGCCTGCGTCGGAGCCAACGGCGTCGGCGACGGTGGCCTGATCATCGCGGGCACGGGCTCGGCGGGCATCGCGCGTGTCGGAGCGCAAACGACGATCATCGGCGGACGCGGCTTCTGGCTCGGCGACGACGGATCCGCCGCGCGCCTCGGCGAATCCGCGCTTCGCGCGACGCTGCGCGCGATCGACGGCCTTGAGCCGATGAGCGGCCTCGCCCAGGCGCTCGGTCGACATTTTGGTGACGATCCGTTGCGGATGAGCCGCTGGGCGGCGGAAGCCAGACCGCGCGACTACGGCGCCTTCGCGCCCCAGATCCTTGACGTCGCCAGGTCCGGAGACATGCGCGCCCTCGAAATCGTCGGGGAAGCAGCCTCCGCGATCGCGGCGCTCGCGAACGCGCTGAACGCGCTCGGCGCCGAGCGCATTGCGCTCGCGGGCGGTTTCGGCGAGCCGTTGCGCCCGTTCCTGCCGCCCGATGTGGCCAAGCGCCTCGCCCAGCCGCGGCGCGACGCCGTCGACGGCGCCATCCTTCTCGCCGGCGGAACGCTCGCGGAGGACCCGGCATGACCCTGACGGTCGAGACTGCGCCGGGCCAGAAGCTCTATCGTGCCGTGGTCGATGCGCTTCGGCGCGAGATCGAGACCGGGCGTTTTGCGGAGACGCAGCTGCTTCCGGCCGAGCGCGTATTGTGCGAGCTGCTCGAAGTATCGCGCACCACGTTGCGTAAGGCGATCGCCGATCTGATCGCCGAAGGCGTGCTGTTTCACCGCCACGGCGCCGGCACCTTCATCCATCGCGCAACGCCGCGGGTCGAACAGCCCTCCTCGCGCCTGACCAGCTTCACCGAAGACATGCGGCTGCGCGGATTGGTGGCGAGCTCGCGCGAACTCGAACGCGGCGTATTCCTGCCGACGCCGGAAGAGGCGATGATGCTTGGCGTACGACCGAACGATCGCGTGTTCCGGCTCGGGCGCCTGCGCCTGGCCGACGGTTCGCCCATGGCGATCGAACGCGCCGCTGTGCCGATACGCTTTCTTCCTGAACAGGATAAGGTCGGCGACTCGCTCTACGAGGCGCTCTCCGCCGGGGGATTCAAGCCGACCCGTGGCCTGCAGCGCTTGCGTGCGACCCTGCTCGATCCTGCCGATGCCAAACTGCTTGGCGTCGCGCCCGACAGCCCCGCGCTCTACATCCAGCGCATTGCCTACCTCGCCGACGGAGCCTGCGTCGAGTTCACGAAATCCTGGTACCGTGCCGACGCCTATGATTTCGTCTCCGAACTCACGCTGTCGCCCCCGCCCCGAAAGGCGCAGCGATGACGACACAGATGCTTCAGGAGATCGGCGAGGCAGGTGAAGCGGCTGCGCGCCAGCTTGGCGAGAATGCGGAACGGCTTGCTGACGTCGGGGCGCGCCTGCGTGCCCTCGATCCGCCGCTCGTCGTAACCATCGGCCGTGGCTCGTCGGATTGCTGCGCGCTCTATTTGAAATACCTCCTCGAGATTCTGTCCGGGGTGCCGTGTGCCTCCATCGGCCCCTCGATTGCGACGCTTTATCGGACGCCGATGCGGCTCAAGGGCAGCGTTTCCGTCGCGATCTCGCAGTCGGGGCGCAGCCCCGATATCGTGGAAATGCAGCGCGCCGCGCGCAGCGGCGGTGCGCTGGCCCTCGCATTGGTCAACGACGTGGCTTCGCCACTGGCGCAAGAGGCCGAATTCCTGCTGCCGCTCTGCGCCGGCACGGAGCGCTCCGTCGCCGCGACCAAATCGATGGTGGCCGGTCTCGTCGCGGGAGCAAGCCTCGTCGCGGCCTGGCGCGAGGATCGGCAGCTCGCCGACGCGCTCGCCGGCCTGCCGGACGTTCTCCGCAGCCAAACAACGCCGCCGCCCGCGCCGATGCTGGAGAGACTCGCGGATGCCCGCAGCGCTTTCGTGCTCGGTCGCGGCGCGACACTTGCGATCGCCGCGGAAGCGGCACTCAAGCTCAAGGAGACGTGCGCGATTCACGCCGAGGCCTACTCGGCGGCCGAGGTGCTGCACGGTCCGGCCGAGCTTGTGACTTCGGGCTTCCCCGTCATCGCCTTCCTGCCGTCCGATCCGGCGCGCGAAGGCATGCTGCCGGCGCTCACGGCCCTGGCCGATGCCGGCGCGACGGTGATCGCAATCGAGGCCGGCGGGGATGATGAGCCGAACCGTCTCGCGACGGCACGGGTCGAGGCGCCCCTGTTGGAACCCATCGTCATGATCCACCGTTTCTACCGGCTTGCCGAAGCGCTTGCGCTCCGGCTCGGGCGCGATCCCGACCGCCCGCGCAATCTGCGCAAGGTAACGGAGACCGTCTGATGATCGTTCTGTCCGGCGCGCGCATCTTCGATGGCGAACGCTTTCTCGATGACCACGCGGTCGTCATCGATGGCGCGCGCATTGCCGCCATCGTTCCCCACGCGGAGCGACCCGACGGCGCAGTGCAGGATCTCGGCGGCGGGCTGCTTGCGCCCGGCTATGTCGACGTTCAAGTCAATGGCGGCGGCGGCGTCCTGTTCAACGAGGAGCCGACGCCCGAAGGCATCGCCCGCATCGCAGCTGCGCATCGCAATCATGGCACCGTCGGGCTGTTGCCGACGCTGGTAACGGACGCGCCGCAGGTGATGGACGCCGCAATCGCTGCGACGCGCGAGGCGCGGCGCCTGACCCCTGCCACGCTCGGCATTCACCTCGAAGGGCCATTCCTGGATCCGCGCCGCAAGGGTGCGCATGAGCTCAACTACATCCGCGACCTCGGGCGCGACGACGTCGCGGCGATTGCAAAAGCCGATTGCGGCGCAGTCATGCTGACGCTCGCGCCCAACAGGGTCGGAACCGAGAGTATCGCCGAGCTCGCGCGGCAGGGCGTGCTCGTCTCGCTGGGCCATTCCGACGCGAGCTACGAGGAGGCGCGAAGGGCCGTGGCGGCAGGCGCGCGCGCGTTCACCCATTTGTTCAACGCGATGAGCCCGCCGACGGGGCGCGAGCCGGGCATGGTCGGTGCCGCCCTCGATCTGGACGATGTGTTCGTCGGCCTCATCGCCGATGGCCATCACGTCCACGAGGCGAATTTGCGCGTCGCGCTGGCCGCCAAGCGGCGCGACCGTTTCATGCTGATTACCGACGCGATGCCGCCGGCGGCCGGCGGCCCCGATCATTTCGATCTTCAGGGCCGCCGCGTGACGTCCGTCGACGGCTGCCTGCGGCTCGACGACGGGACGCTCGCCGGCTCGGTTCTGACCATGGACGAGGCGGTGCGGTATGCCGTCAACGTCGTCAGGCTTCCGCTCGCCGATGCCCTCGCCATGGCATCGCGCGTTCCGGCGACGTTTCTGCGGCGCGAGACTGACCTCGGCCGGATCGCACCGGGCTATCTCGCGAGCCTCGTTCATCTCGACGACGAGCTGCGGGTGCTGGAAACCTGGATCGAAGGCCACTCCTCCCGCGGCTCCGAGCATGATGCGGTGGCAGACAACACCTGACTGAAGGACGCGAGCGAGCCATGTCCTCCCTTTCCATGTCGCCTCAACGGACTATTCGCGTTCTCGTGGTTGGCCTCGGCACCATGGGAATCAGCCATGCCCGTGCCTATGGATCAATCGAGGGTTTCGAACTCGTCGGTCTTTGCACCTCTCGCGCGGCCGATCGCGACGATCTCGAGGCCGAGTTTCCCGCGCTTCCGCGCTTCGAAAGGTACGACGAGGCGCTCACGCGTTTGCGTCCCGACGCCGTTTCGATCTGCACCTACACCGAGCATCACGCCGCCATGGCGTTGCAGGCTTTCGCTGCCGGCGCCCATGTTTTCTGCGAAAAGCCGCTGGCCGACACGCTGGATGCCGCGCGGCAAGTCGTAAGCGCGGCACGCGCGGCCGGAAAAGCGCTGTTGATCGGCTATATCCTGCGCGTCCATCCCGCATGGTCGCGGTTCGTCGAGATCGGGCGAACGCTCGGAAAGCCGCTCGTGATGCGCATGAATCTCAACCAGCAGTCTGCAGGCTCCTTCTGGGAGGTGCACAAGAGGCTGATGCGGTCGACCTCGCCGATCGTCGATTGCGGCGTTCATTACGTCGACATCATGTGCCAGGTGACGCGAGCCCGTCCCGTCGCGGTCCACGCCCTCGGGGCGCGGCTGACGGGCGAGATCGCACCTAGCATGTACAATTACGGCCATCTCCACATCACGTTCGACGACGGCTCGGTCGGCTGGTACGAGGTCGGCTGGGGTCCGATGATGAGCGAGACCGCTCATTTCGTCAAAGATATGATCGGCCCCAACGGCAGCGTGTCGATCGTCGCGAAAGAGACGAGCGATGCGGGCGCACGTTCAGCAGATCACGACACGCATACACGCACCAATGCGCTTCGCATCCATCACGCCGCGCGCGACAGCGAAGGCCGCTTTGCCAAGCCGGACGAGTTGGTCTCGACCGCAGATGAACCCGGCCATCAGGAGCTCTGCGAACGCGAGCAGCGGATGTTTCTGAGGGCGATTCGTGGCGAGATCGACCTGTCCGAGCATCACGAGGACGCGATCAACTCGCTCCGCATCGTCTTTGCCGCCGACGAGAGCGTTCGTACCGGTGAAGTCGTACGCCTGTAGGTCGGCACCCGTCTTCAACCGTCAACGATGGCAACCGCCCGCGTCCAGCCTGCGGATGCCCGCTCGATCTTGACCGGAAAGCACGACACCATGAAGCCGGTCGAGGGCAGAAGCTCGAGATTGTGCAGCTTCTCGATGTGGCAATAACCGATGTGGCGTCCGGCCTTGTGACCCTCCCAGATCAAGCTCGCATCCCTGGTCTCGGCATATTTCTTCGCAGTGTAGACGAAGGGCGCATCCCAGCTCCAGCCGTCGATCCCGGTCAGCCGCACGCCGCGTTCCAAGAGATACATGGTCGCCTCATAGCCCATGCCGCAGCCCGAGGTGACGTAATCCTGCCGGCCGTATTTGGCGCCGGCGCTGGTGTTGACGACGACGATCTCGAGCGGCGACAGCTTATGCCCGATCCGCTTCAGCTCCGCCTCGACATCTCCGGCGGTCGCCACATATCCGTCCGGCAAATGGCGGAAGTCGAGCTTCACGCCGGGCTGGAAGCACCATTCCAGCGGCACCTCGTCGATCGTCCAGGCGCGCTCGCCGCGGTTCATCGTGGGATGGAAGTGCCAGGGCGCATCGAGATGGGTGCCGTTATGGGTGGACAGATTGACCATCTCCACCGCCCAGCCCTGGCCGTCAGGCAGGTCCTCCGCCTTCAGCCCATCGAAGAACTGGAGCATGCGCGGCAGGCCCTGTTGATGATCGATGTATTGAATGGTCGGATGGTTGCCCGGCGGATCGGCCGGCACGTCGTTTTGCAGCGGGACCGAGATATCGATCAGTTTGCGCGCCATGGTGTTTCCTCGTTGCCTGTTTTTGTTTGCTTGAAGCTCAAACGTGTTTGAGCTCAAGCGTCTTGCCGCTCGACCCTGTTCTTCAACACGCCGATTTTCTCGACTTCGAGCTCGACGGTGTCGCCATGCTCGAGATACCAGCCGAGCTCGAGGCCGCAGCCATTGCCCACTGTGCCCGAGCCGATGAATTCACCCGGCATCAGCGTCTCGTCCTGCGTGACATGAGCGATGATCTCCTCGAACGAGAACAGCATCCCGTCCGAGACGCCGGTCGAGCGGGTCTCGCCGTTGACACGGGCTTCCATCTTCAACCTGTAGGGATCACCGATCTCATCCGGCGTCACGATCCACGGCCCCATCACATTGCCACCGTCAAAGCTCTTGCCCTTGGCGGGGCCGAGCCGTCCCTCCATCTCGATACGCTGCGCATCGCGCGCCGAGAAATCATTGAAGATGGTGTAGCCGAAGATGTGATCCCCAGCCTTCGCCGCTGGGATATTCGCGCCCCTGTTCTTGGTGATGATGCCGAATTCGAGTTCGTAATCCATCACCTTGCTGTAGCGCGGCCATTTGACTGTCGTGTTGGTGCCGCGGACACTGAAACGGTTGGTAATGTAGAAGATCGGCTGCTTGCGATAGACCTCTGGAAGTTCGCCGAGCGGCTCGGCGTCGATCCGCGCCAGCTCCGCCATGTCGCCTTTCGCGCGCGCCGCGAGCTTACGCTGCCCGCGCGGCGCCTGGAGGATGTGCAGCGGGAACGACATGCCGTCACGCATCTGCCGAGGCTCCGGCACCGGCGCGAGGAGGTCCACCGCAGATGTCGCCGACGACAGCGCCGGATCCGCGCCGTATTTTTCGAACAGCCCCGCCGCCTGCTCCAGCGCGCCTGGCCCCGCGTCGATCAGCGCCAGCATCGAGGCAAAGGCCTGAAGATCCTGTCCATCGCGTGCAGCGGCCGCAGCGATGTCGAAGATCCGATCGTCATTGGAATGCACGATGCCGATCCGGTCCTGACCGGCCGACCTAAATGTAGCGAGTTTCACCTTGGACACCTCTTGCTTTGGTTGGAAATATATGATCGAATAAAATATCGATAATCAAGCTAAAAAAATGCAAGCTGGGAGGATGGCCTTGAAGAGGCAGTTGGCAAGATTGGCGATCACGCTGGGTATTTCGCTTCAGATGGCTTGCGCATTGGCTCACGCGGCGGCGGCACAGGCGAAAATCCAGATCGGTTGCACGGCCACCTCCGACTGTGCGTCCGCCATGGTCGCCGTCGACGAGGGCATCTTTAGGAAGCACGGGCTCGACGTCGAGATGACGCCGATCGCGATCAATTCGAACATCCCTGCCGCGATCATGTCGAACTCGATCCAGATTGGCGGGCCGACCTCGACCGTCTTCCTCCAGGCAGTTGACGGCGGCCTCGATCTGGTCGGCATCGCCGGCGCGTCGGTGATGAACCCGACGTCGAACAATGCCATCACGGCTTTCGTCCGCAACGGCATCACCATCAATGAGCCCAAGGATTTCGTCGGCAAGAAAGTCGGCGCGCCGGGACTGAACGCCTTCCTGCATGTGCTGTTCGTGAAGTGGCTGGTGGAGAAAGGCGTCGATCCCAAGAGCGTCAAATTCGTCGAGGTGACCTTCCCGACCATGGCCGACATCATCAAGTCCGGCGGTGTCGATGCCGTCCTCACCGCCGAGCCGTTTGTCACCCGCATGACCAATGCGGGCCTCGGCTCGGTCGGCGCACGCTACGCCGTCGAACTCGCCCGCACCGACCCGATCATCTTCTACGCGGCATCGCGGGAATGGGCGGAGAAGAACGCGGCGATCGTGACGAAATTCCGCGACGCGATCGCGGAAGCGGCAGTGATCGTCAACAGCGACCGCGAGAAGGCCTCCGCTTCGATCGCAAAGTTCACCAAACAGCCGCTCGATCTCGTCAAGGCAACGCCTCCGAACCAGTCCGAGCCACGCCTGAAGCCGGAGAACCTCGCCTGGTGGATCGAGGTGATGTCGTCGCAGAAGATGCTGCAATCAAAGCTCGATACAAGCAAACTGGTGCTGAACTGAGGACCCCTGCGATGCCGGCTTCCGAACGCACCGTCGAACGTCCGAACGGCGAGGCCGGCACCCTGAGCGAGCGCGCGGCCAGCCTCCTCGAGCAGGACATTCTGGCCGGACGCCTGGCGCCGGGTTCGCGGCTTGGCATCGTCGATCTCGTGCAACGCTATGAGATCGGCGCCACGCCGCTGCGCGAGGGATTGTCGCGCCTGATGTCACGCGGATTGATCGTAGGCATCGGCCAGCGCGGTTTTCGCGTCGCCGAGGTCAGCCGCGAGGACCTGGCCGACATCACCTGCATGCGCACCGCCGTCGAGAAAGAGGCGATCCGGCTGGCCATCATCCATGGGAATGATGCCTGGGAGGCCGGCATCGTCAGCGCGCTGCATCAGATGCGCCGCCACATCGAGCGCACCGGCAACGAATTCCGCGAGGGCGCCGCCGATTTCGATCGGCTGCACAAAGGCTTTCACACCGCCCTGCTCGCAGCCTGCGGTTCGGGGCGGATGCTCGGCGCGCATTCGGAACTCTACGACCAGGCCTATCGCTACCGCCGCGTGATGATGCGCGGAATTGACAGCGGTGCAGAGTTTATCCGCAGCCATCAAATGCTCGCCGACCGCGTGCTGGCGCGAGACGTCGAAGGTGCACAAAAGATGCTGGAAGCGCACCTGCACTCGACCATCAATTTCGTCTATCCGCCCGCCAGCGAGAGCAACCGATGACCCTTCTTGCAAGACTTGAAGACGCAAAGGCGGCGCGGCGGCAAAAGCCGTTGATCAGCTTCAACGGGGCGACGCTTCGGCTTGGCGGCAAGACCATTATCGAGAATCTCGATCTTGCGGTGCGTCCCGGCGAATTCCTCTGCATTGTCGGCGCCTCCGGTTGCGGCAAGACCACTGCATTGCGGCTCGCGGCGGGCCTCTATCGTCCGACCGGCGGCGCCGTCACCTTCGACGGCCAGCCGATGCTCGACCCGCGCCGCGAGGTCGCGATCGTATTCCAGGACTATGGCAAGGCGCTGCTGCCCTGGCGAACCGCAGCCGGCAACATCTCGCTGGCGCTGGAGGCCTGCGGAATTCCTGCGCGCGAGCGCCCCGGACGCATCGCGGCGTTGCTGCGCAAGGTTGGCCTGCCCGCCCATGCCGACAAATACCCGGCGGAAATGTCCGGCGGCATGCAGCAGCGGTTGCAGATCGCACGCTGTCTCGCACAGGAGCCGACCACGCTTCTGATGGACGAGCCGTTCGGCGCGCTGGATGCGATGACGCGGCAAGGTCTGCAGGACGAGGTGCTGTCGTTGACGGCGGCGAGCAACACCACCGTCATCTTCGTGACCCACGATCTCGACGAGGCGATCTATCTCGGCGACCGTGTCATCGGTCTGTTGCCGCATCCCGGCCGGATCGGAATCGAGCTGGATGTGAACCTGTCGCGCCCGCGCGACCAGCTTGCCACAAGGGAGCATCCGGAATTCCTGCGGCTGCGACGGCAACTCTTCGACTTCATCAAGGCGACCGAACATTGAGCCTCGAACGCACCAAGCCGCTGCTGCTGCCGCTCGCGGCACTGCTCGTCTTCGAACTCTGGATCCGCCTCGCCCATTTGCAGAGCGACAGCCTGGCGCCTCCGAGCGCGGTGCTCGCCGCTCTGGTCGCAGCACTGGCCGACCTCTCGATCCCGATCGCCACCCGTGACACGCTGCTCGCGGCGTTTGCGGGGCTCGCGATCGGCAGCGTGATCGGGCTTGCGCTCGGGATCGCCTTCGGCATCTCGCGCGTGCTCGATCGGTTGATGGAAGTGACCATCGAGGCGATCCGGCCGATTCCGTCGATCGCGCTGCTGCCGATCGCGCTGATCGCGCTCGGCTTCGGCTATCGCATGGAGATCGTGATCGTCGCCTTTGCCTGCGTCTGGCCGATGCTGATCCTGAGCCGCACCGCCGTTCGCGGCATCGAGCCGCGGTTGATGGAGGTGTCGCGGGCGCTGCGGCTGACACCGGTGCAGCGGATCATCAAGATCATCATTCCAGCCGCGCTGCCGCGCATCTTTGTCGCATTCCGGCTATCCGCCGGCATCGCGTTGATCGTCGCGGTGACGGTCGAGATCGCGATCAATCCGCTCGGGCTCGGCGCCGGCATCATGCTGGCCCAGCAGGCGCTGCGGCCGGATTTGATGCTCGCTTATCTGGTCTGGATCGGCGCCATCGGCTATGGGCTCAACCTCGTCTTGATCGTCGTCCAGCACCGCCTGTTCGGCCGCGCCGCCACCGCCGGAGCCGGCTCATGAGCGCCACCGCGATGATCTGGCGCATCGCAAGCTTTGCGGTCGCCGCCGGCTTTGTCGGGCTCTGGCAGCTCATTGCCAATCTCAAGCTGGTCTCGCCTGTGTTTCTGCCCGGCCCCGACCGCGCCTGGGCCGCCCTGATGCGTGGCTTTGCGAGCGGCGATCTCACCAGCAAGCTCGTCGGCACGCTGGAGCACATGGCCTATGGCTGGCTCGCCGCTTCGATCGCGGGCATCGCGCTCGGCGCCCTGATCGGATCGTCTCGCCTGATGCGCATCTATATCGCGCCATCGCTGGAATTCCTGCGTCCGCTGCCGGTATCCGCAATCATTCCCGTCGCGATCGCAATGCTCGGCTTGACGGAAGGCATGGCCCTGTTCGTGATCGCCTTCGGGGCGATCTGGCCGATCATGCTTGCGACCATTCACGGTTTTGCCGCGGTCGAGCCGCGCCTCTACGAGGTCGCGCGCGCATTGCAGATGTCGCGCACCGCCGTGGTCTTCAAGATCGCGTTGCCGTCGGCTCTGCCCGATATCCTCGCCGGCATGCGGCTCAGCCTGACGGTCGCGCTGATCCTGTCCGTCGTCTGCGAGGTGCTGGCCGGGCTCGACGGCCTTGGCCATTGGGTGCTGCTGTCGGCGCGCGCCTTCCGCTCGGCCGATCTGTTTGCCGGCGTGATCCTGCTCGGAGCCACGGGCTATCTCACGTCGGTCGCGATGTCCCTGGCCGAGCGCCGGTTGTTGGCGTGGCAGTCGACGCGCTGATCAGCGCGGGACGACGGCTGTCGCTTCGATCTCGACACGCGCCGATGGCTCGACCAGACGCACGACCTGCACCAGCGCCATGCTGGGGTAATGGGTGCCGACGACCTCGCGATAGGCTTTGCCGAGCGCCTTCAGGTTCGCGACGTACTCGTCCATATCCACGACATACCAGGTCAGGCGCACGAGATGGTCCGGCCGCGCGCCGCCCTCGGCCAGGATTGCGACGATGTTTTCGAGCGTCTGGCGGACTTGTGCGACGAACCCGTCGGCAAACCGGCCCGCAACGTCCCAGCCGACGACGCCACCGGTCACGACCAGACGTCCCTCGGCCGTGATGCCGTTGGCATAGCCCTTCGGCTGCGGCCAGCCGCTGGGCTGGAGCACTCGCAGGCCGGTCGCGGCGGCTTCCGGCTTTCTCATCGTATTCATGGAGAACTTTCTATCTTCTCAGCGCGGCTTCAACAGCTCGCGGGCGACAATCAGTTTCTGGACCTCGGTCGCGCCCTCATAGATGCGCAGCGCCCGGATCTCGCGGTAGAGGCTCTCGACGATCTCTCCCTTGCGCACGCCGCGGCCGCCAAACATCTGGACGGCGCGGTCGATGACGCGCTGCGCAGTCTCGGTCGCGGTCAGCTTCGCCATCGCCGCTTCCCGCGTGGTCGGAAGCTTCTGGACGTCGCGGCGCCAGGCCGCGCGATAGGTCAGGAGCGCGGCGGCATCGGTGTCCGTCGCCATGTCGCCCAGCGCGGCCTGGGTCAGCTGGAGATCTCCCAAGGTCGCGCCGAACATCTTGCGGCCGCGCGCGTGCGACAGCGCTTCGTCAAGCGCTCGCCGGGCAAAGCCGAGAGCTGCGGCTGCGACCGAGGCGCGGAAAATATCCAGCGTCTGCATCGCAAGCTTGAACCCGCCGCCGGGCGCGCCGAGGCGGCGGCTCGCCGGAATCCGGCAATTGGTGAAGCGCAGCGTCGCCAGTGGATGCGGCGCGATGACGTCAATGCGCTCGGCAATGCCGAAGCCGGGATCATCGGGAAAGACGACGAAGGCCGAGATGCCGCGCGCGCCCGGCGCCTCGCCGGTTCGGGCAAACAGCGTGTAGACGTCGGCGATGCCGCCATTGGAGATCCAGGTCTTCTCGCCGTCGATGACGTAGTCGTTGCCGTCGGTCCGCGCGGTGCAGGACATCGCCGCGACGTCCGATCCCGCCTCCTTCTCGGAGAGCGCGAAGGCCGCAAGCCATTCGCCGGAGCGAACTTTCGGCAGCACCTGCTTGCGCAGCTCCACCGAGCCGCCGAGCGCAATGGCGCCGGAGCCGAGCCCCTGCATGGCGAAGGCGAAATCGGCAAGGCCATCGGCATAGGCGAGCGATTCGCGCGACAGGCAGATCGAGCGGGAATCGATCGTGGCCGCATCGCCGTCGGGCGCCGCCACCGCGCAATCGAGCAGGCCCGCCTCGCCCATCGCGCGCACGAGGCTGCGGCAGGCCGCATCGACATCGTCGTGATCGATCGTGTCGAGCGCGCCCGACTGCACGAAGCGGTCGAGCTTCGCGCCGATTGCGTGGTGGCGCGGTTCGAAGAACGGCCAGTCCAGCCAGTCGCGCCTGATGACTTTTGCAACGGAGCTCATTGGTCACCTCCTCCGTTCACTGGGCGCTAGCTGCGCAGCGCGCGCCAGGTTGGTTTCGTACTGTCCCTTGGCGGACAGATATTGCTTCGGCCAGCTGACAGCGGTGATGCCGATGCGCGCGGCTTCGTGCAGGGTCCAGGCGGGATCGGCCAAATGCGGCCGCGCAATGGCGCAGAGATCGGCGCGGCCGGCCGCCAGAATCGAGTTGGCGTGATCGGCCTCGGAGATCGCGCCAACGGCAATCGTTTCGATGCCGACCTCGTTGCGGATCAGGTCGGCAAAGGGCGTCTGGAACAGGCGGCCATAGATCGGCCGCTCCTCCTTCCAGACCTGCCCCGAGGAGCAATCGATCACGTCCGCCCCCGCCTGCTTGAACATCGCGGCGAAGATCGCCGCGTCAGTCGGGGTGTTGCCGCCGTCGGTCCAGTCATGACAGGACAGGCGCACCGACATCGGCCGGTCGGACGGCCACACCGCGCGCATCGCCTCGAACACCTCCAGCGGATAGCGCGCGCGGTTCTCGTGGCTGCCGCCGTACTCGTCCGTGCGCCGGTTGGTCAGCGGCGAGAGGAAGCTCGACAGCAGATAGCCGTGGGCGCAATGCAGTTCGAGCCACTCGACACCGGCCGCCGCCGCACGGCGGGTTGCCGCGATGAAATCGTCGCGGACACGGTCCATATCGCGGCGGTTCATTTCCCGCGCCAACTGGCTGTGGGGCAGGTACGGCAGGGCCGACGCGGAGATCAGCGGCCATTCGCCTGATTCAAGCGGCTGATCGATCCCCTCCCAAGGCACACGGGTCGCGCCCTTGCGCCCGGCATGGCCGAGCTGAATTCCGACCTTGGCATGTCCGACACTATGGACGAGCTCGACCAGCCGCCGCCATTGTTCAGCTTGCGCATCGTTCCAGAGTCCGAGGCAGCCCGGCGTGATCCGCGCGTCGGGCGAGACGCAGGTCATCTCGGCGAAGACCAGCCCGGCGCCGCCCATGGCGCGCGCGCCAAGATGGGCGATGTGGAAGTCATTGATGAGCCCGTCCTGCGCCGAATACATCGCCATCGGCGAAACCATGATGCGGTTCGCCAGCGAAAGTCCGCGCACGCGGTGCGGCGTCAGCATCGGCGGCGGCACCCGCTCGCCGTCCCTCACGGAGATCCCTGCGCGCGCGGCGAACCAGCGCTCAAAACCTTCCAGCCAGGTGCGGTCGCGCAGGCGAAGATTCTCGTGGCTGATGCGCTGCGAGCGCGTCAGCATCGAATAGAAGAATTGCGGCGGCTCGAGCGTGTCGGCGTAGCGCCGGCCGACCACCTCGAACCATTCCATGGCGTTGCGCGCCGCGTTCTGGATGCGCGCGACATCGACACGGCGCACGTCTTCATAGGCCTCCAAAACAGTCGGGATGCCCTCGCGGCCGTGACCATGGCGGTCGAATTGATTGGCAAGCTCGATGGCGTCATCGAGCGCGAGCTTGGTGCCCGAGCCGATGGCGAAATGCGCGGTGTGCGCGGCATCCCCCATCAGCGCGACATGCGACTTGCCGTTGAAGACGCTCCATTTGCCGCAGATCAGGCGGCTGAAATTGAGCCAGGCCGAGCCGCGCAGATGGCGGGCGTTGGTCAATAGCTTCGCGCCATCCAGCGTCTCTGCGAAGATCTTTTCGCAGAAGTCGATCGACGCCTGCTGATCCAGATCGCCCAGCCCATGCGCGTGGTAGGCTTCCTCCGTGGTCTCGACGATGAAGGTCGAGGTCTCCGCATCGAACTTGTAGATGTGCGCCTGGAACCAGCCGTGCTCGGTCTTCTGAAAGTCGAACGTGAAGGCGTCGAACGCTTTCTTGGTGCCGAGCCAGATGTAACGATTCGGCCGGATCACCATGTCTGGCTGGAACTGCTCGGCATAGCGGGCACGAATCCTGGAATTGACGCCGTCGCAGGCGACGATCAAATCGGCGTCTGGAAATTCGAGGTCGGACTCGACCTCGCGCTCGAACACGAGCTCGACACCCAGCGCCTCGCAGCGCCGCTGCAGAATGTTGAGCAGGTGCTTGCGGCCGATGCCGATGAAGCCATGGCCACTGGTGCGCTGGCGTGTCCCCTTGAAGACCAGCTCGATGTCGTCCCAATGGTTGAAGGCGTCCTCGATCTCGGCGGCGCTCTCGGGATCGGCAACACGCATCGCCGACATCATGGCGTCGGAGAACACGACCCCCCAGCCGAACGTATCGTAGGGCTTGTTGCGCTCGACCACCGTGATGACATGCTCAGGATGCCGACGCTTCATCAGCAGGCCCAGATAGAGGCCGGCCGGGCCGCCGCCGATACAGACTATGCGCATGATCCCTCGCTTTCGCGCGTAGCGCCTGATGTCGAGCTCTCACTCAAATTATTTTAAGCATAAAGTATTTCGTCGGCTCATGCATTGTCAAGGCGGTTCTGCAATGCCGCTGGACGGCGGCGCAGAGCCACAGCATCGATCTTGAAACCGGAATAAATTGGAGACAAGCCGGCGCCGAATCCGAGGACCTCGGGCTCCGCCTTGAATTTACTTTTGGCACGAACTATCTTGCCCCAGGTCCGCGAGAGCTGCGCCAGCTTTCGAAAGGCCATCAAGCCCGGGAGATTCGATTGGCACTCGCGAAGGAGCCCACGCCTGTTTCGGCCAAGAATGGGGCGGATCAGGAAGCCGAGTACAGGGCTCAAACCCGAGTCTGGCTCCGGCTGCTCGCCTGCACGACCCTGATCGAGGGTGAACTGCGGCGCCGGTTTCGCGAAGAGTTCGATTTCACCATGCCTCGCTTCGATGTCCTCGCTCAGCTCGACCGCGAGCCGAGCGGGCTTGTGCTGGGAGAGCTGCCCAAGCGCCTGATGGTCTCGGCCGGGAACCTGACGCCGATCGTGGACCGCCTGGTCGCGGACGGATACATCACCCGCACGCCGTCGAACCTCGACCGCCGCGTGCAGATCGTCTGCATGACGGTCGAAGGCCGCAAGAACTTCCGGCGAATGGCCAAGAGCCACGGCGCCTGGCTTGCCGAGCTGCTGGCGAATTTTCCGGCGGACCGGTTCGACGGACTGATCGGCGAGCTCGACGAACTCAAGAGCGCCGTCAGGGACGCGCTGCAGAAACCGTGAACCGATCGACGCTCAGCGCCGCAACGTCACGCCGGCCGCCTCGCGATCCCATGTGTCCGCGGTGACGCCCTCATCGCGCAGCACGCCCTTCTTGATCTTGCCGTTTTCCGTCAGCGGCATCCGGCTCAGAATGCGCACATAGCGCGGGATGGCGAAATAGGCGATCTGGCCTTCGCAGTGCCTGACAATGTCGACGGGCTCGAGCGATTGGCCAGCTTCCGGCAGGATCGCAGCCGCAACCTCGTCCTCGCCCAATTCCGACGGCAATGGGTAGATCGCGCAGGCGGCGACCGCGGGATGGGACTGGATGGTCTGCTCGACCTCCCATGAAGACACGTTCTCACCACGTCTGCGAATCGAATCCTTCATGCGATCGATGAAGCGATAGTGTCCGTCAGCATCCCGAACCACCCGATCGCCGGAGTGGAACCACAGGTTGCGCCAGGCCTCGACCGTCTTCTCCGGCATGCCGAAATAGCCGGTGGCAAAAGCAAATGGCTCACTGGCGCGCAACACGAGCTCGCCGGCCTCGCCATCGGGAAGCGCTGAATCATTCGCGTCGACGATCCGCGCTTCAAAGCCGTCGGCCAGATAGCCCATCGTCCCCGGACGATCGGACGGGATCGTACCCGCGAACACGAAATTGGTCTCGGTCGACCCGTAGCCGTCGACCAGCGGGACACCAAACCGCTCATGGAACGGACCATGGATCTGCGGCGGCACGCCGCCGCCGAGCGCAACGCGAAGGCGATGCGTCTTGTCGTCCGTCGTCGCCGGCTGCGCCAGAAGCATCGATGCCATCGCGCCGAGCAGATAGCCGACCGTTGCATTGTGCCGTCGCGCCGCGGCCCAGAAGCCGGAGGCGGAGAATTTCGGCTCCAGAACATAGGTGCAGCCGTTCAGCAGCGCCTGATAGAACGCGTTCAGCGCGTTGGTGTGGAACAAGGGCAATGTCGTGAACAGCACATCGCCATCGCAGATGCCGAGCGCCCGCGCCGAGTAGATGCCCCACCAGAACAGCTGCGCCTGCGGGCAGCACACCCCCTTCGCCGGCCCCGTGGTGCCTGACGTGTAAAGGATTGCAACGGTGTCGCCGGGACGCACGTCACATGCCGGAGCGGAAGCTCCGAGAGGCGGCAGGGACACCGCCGAAAGCCTGGCATCGAACGCCTCCCCGGCAGCTCCGATGATCCAGGTTCGGGGCGGCAGCTCGACACCGGCCTCCACACTCTCGATCGCACCGGCGAACTGCGCCTCAACGGCAAGAAGCGCGGGACGCGAGTTGCGGAAGATGTGGGAGAGCTGGAAGCCGCGCAG
Organism: Bradyrhizobium sp. BLXBL-03; assembly: GCF_051853015.1. Lineage (NCBI taxonomy): Bacteria > Pseudomonadati > Pseudomonadota > Alphaproteobacteria > Hyphomicrobiales > Nitrobacteraceae > Bradyrhizobium > Bradyrhizobium sp. BLXBL-03. The sequence goes on from NZ_CP182470.1 coordinate 5,365,649, forward strand.
CGCGGTGTTGATCGGGACCGCGATGGCGCCGAGCCAGGCACAGCCGAGATAGACCTGCAAGAACTCCGGACGGTTCGAGCACATCAACGCGACGCGATCGCCCGGCTTGATACCGGCATCGACGAGCGCCTGCGCCGATGCAGCCGCGATCGCCGCGGTCTGCGCAAAGGTCCAGCGCGTCTCGCCCGCGACGAGCAGGACGCGATCGCCAAAGCGTTCGGCCTGCCGCGTGAGGACGGTGGAAAGAATCCGGTCCGATGGTGGAAACATCTCGACTGCGCGCGCCCAGGCCGGCCTGCGGCTGCCGTCCCCCACCACGCCGCCGCCCTGCGCATGCACGCTGCTCTCGATCACATCTACCTCGCTCACGGTAACAGCTTGTATTTACCGTCCTCGATCTGGACCATGATGCGCGAACGGTCGTCGACGCCATGCCGATCCGCCGGCGTATAGGTGTAAACGCCCTGCGTCCCCACGACCTCCTTTGTGGCAAACAGCGCATGGCGAAGCGCGACACGGAATTCCGGCGAGCCGGGCTTGGCACCTGATGCCATCGCACGCTTGGCGGCATCGGCGAGCACCAGCCAGCCATCGAAGGAATAGGACGAAAACGAATCCGTCGGCGCCTCGCCGTTCGCCTTCTCGAAGGCCGCGCGGAAATCCAGCGCCACCTTCTGGATCGGATTGCTGGGGGGAAGCTGCTCCGCCGCGGTCACCGGCCCGGTCGGGCAGATGATGCCGTTGGCCGCCTTGCCGGCGAGGCGCAGGAAGTCGGCGCTGATCATGCCGTGATTGCCATAGAGCGGCCCCTTGTAGCCGCGCTCGGACAGCGCGATCACCGGCAATGCACCCGGCGTCCCCGTTCCGCCCAGCATGATCGCATCGGGATGCGAGGCGACGACGCGCAGCACCTGCGCTGTGACCGAAGAATCCGAACGCGCATAGCGCTCATTGGCAATGATCTTGATGTCGGCCGTCTTCGCACTTTGCTCGAGCGAGTTGTACATGAGGTCGCCGAACGCATCGGTGAACCCTATGAAGGCAACGGTCTTCAGACCTTTCGCCTTCATATTGTCAACGATCCCTTGCACCAGCAGCGGCGTCGGCTGCGGCGTCTGGACGACCCATGGGCCGCCATCGCCAGGCGGCACCGGCGCGATCGGCGATACAGCGATCATCGGAACCTTCATCTCGATCGCCGCCGTCGCCATCGCCAGCGTCTGGGGGGCGCCGGACGTGCCGATCAGGACATCGACTTTCTCCTGCTCGACCAGCTTGCGCGCATTGCGCGCCGACGCGGTCGGATCGGAGCCATCATCGAGCTGGATGACCCGGACCTTCTCGCCGCCGATCTCGCCGAGATAGGCTTGGCCCGCCGCAATCCCCTTCGCGTTGGGAATTCCAATCGACGACACCGGCCCACTGAGGCCGGTGACGAACCCGACGAGGATGTCGGCCTGCGCTGCTTGTGGGACGGCAAGCAGCAATGCAGCGGAGGCGAGCAAGCTCCTGATCAAGTTCATGGCACCTGTCTTTCGTAAGTGTTTTTTTGTTCTGATCGGCAAGCGCCATGACGGGGCTCAGGTCGACGCAACCAGCGCGATGACGCGAAGCGGACTGCCGGAGCCGTTCTGGATCTTCAGTGGCGAAGCCACGATGACGGCGCCGGTGGGCGGCAACTGATCGAGGTTGCAGAGACATTGCAGGCCGTAACGCCCCGCTCCGTGCAGGAAGTGATGCGCCGGATAAGGCGGATCGAAATGCCCGGCCTGCCCCGCATCGGTACCGATGGTCTCGGTGCCAAACCCGATGACGCCGCGCTCCTCCACAAGCCACTTCATCACAGCGGGATTCGGGCCCGGCGTATGTGCACCGTCATCCCTGAGGTTTGCGTAATCGCGCCAGCCCTTCTTCGACCAGTCGGTGCGCAACAGAACCCAGTGACGAGGAGGGATCCGTCCATGCTTCGTCTCCCACGCCTCGACATCAGGGACAGTCAGGACGAAGTCCGCATCCCGCGCGGCCTGCGCCGAGCAGTCGATGACGCAAGCCGGGGCGATCATGTCCTTCGGCGGCATGGTGTCGACGGCATTGTTGGGCAGATCCTTGCCGGTGAACCAGTGGATCGGCGCGTCGAAATGCGTGCCGGTGTGCTCGCCGAAGGTAACGTTGTTCCAGTACCAGGCCGGACCGCGGCCGTCATATCGCGAGATTTCCTGGATGCGGACCGGCGCGGCCTGCCCGAACTCGGGCGGCAGCACGATGACCGGAAAATCCGGACTGAGCGTAAAGGTCAGATCGACGACGCGCACCGCGCCCGAGGAAATCGCACTCGCCAGCTCCAGGAGATTCTTGCTTTGCATTGTGACGTCCTCCAGCTTGGTTGAAATCCGCTTCTTACCTGTCGAGCTCGCGCTCCAGCGCTTTCGGATTGGCCGCGAGACGTTGCCGGATCTCCTCGGCGACGTCTCCGACATAGACTTCTTCGAGCCCGCCCTTCAGACCGGACACGATCGCCTGCGCAATCGCGCGCGGCGCCACCTTCGGCGGCGGGACAGTCTGGAACCATTCGGTGTCGACGGGCCCGGTGAATAGATTCATCACCTTGACGCCGCCGGGCCTCAGCTCCGCACGAAGGCAGTGCGAGAGCGACAGGCACGCCGCCTGCGAGGCCGAATAGGCACCAAAGGCAGGCCAGTTCGCCAGCGCATAGACCGAGAGAATATTGACCCACGCGCTACTGCTATTGATGCCGTCGGCACCTCGCATCCGCATGGCGGGACCAAAAGCCTGCGCGAGATTGATGAAGCCGAGATAGGCCTGGTCGATCTCGTCGCGCGCAATGCTCGTGCCCCTGCGGTCGAGCAGGCCGCCCGGCCGCACATATTCCGTCGTGTTGACGAGGATATCGACCTTGCCACCGATGTCGGCGGCAAGATCAGCCGCCGATTTTTCGTCGGCCGCATCGAGGGTCACGATCTCGACCCCATCCTGACCGCGCAGCCTTTCCTCGCCGGCAAAGGGCCGCCACGGTTCGGCGACGCCGACGAACACCGTCTTGGCGCCTGCGGCCTTCAAGGCAGCGACGGCTTCCTGGCCGATCATGTTACGGCCGTTGGTCACGAGCACGCGCCGGAATTTCGGATCGGCTGTCATTTCCCGCCACTGCCTGTCGTCCGCCATGTTCGGAGTCTCCCCCTCGGGATGGGCAAAGGCCACCGCCTGCCCGCTCTTGTCGAGTTGCAACGACATGCGGACGGCCGCGCCCTCTACGCAGTCGGCATGAAGATGCGCGACAATGCTCGGACCGCAATCCATCTTGACGAGCCCGATCCGCCACGGCGCCCGTTCGCGAAAATAGACGTCGCTCGGCACGCGGGCCGTGGTCTCGGCGAGCAGCATGCCCCGGCGTGGCGCGTCGATGAAGACAAGGCCAACCGAAAGACAGGACGGACATGCCTCCCGTGCCGGATAGGCAAAAGAGCCGCAAGCGGCGCAGCGTTGCAGCATGAAGCGGCCCTCGGCGGCCGCGCGCGTGAACCCGTGCGACGTCCAGCTGCGCGGTCGCGGAGGCGAGGCAGGCAGCCGCGTCCGCAGCAGCGGGTTCTTGCGCCGGGGCGGCTTGATCGGCTCTATCATCGCGAAGGCCCTGCAAAGATCGCGGCGCCCGAGGCGAGACCACGGTCATAGTTGATCATACCGAATCCCGAGGCCAGAGCGAGGCTGGCATTCCTGACCTGTGTGGGACCTGCAGTGCCGAGAACCTGCCGCAGCCCTTCGACGACACCGAGATAGGCGCCGGCCGCACCGGCCTGCCCGACCGAGAGCTGTCCACCCGAGGTGTTGTGCGGGAAGTCGCCGTCGATCGTGAGATCATGCTGGCGCACGAACGCGGCGCCCTCGCCTTTCTTGCAGAAGCCAAGATCCTCGAACTGCATCATGGTGATGACGGGGTAATCGTCATAGGTCTGCACGACATCGAGATCATCAGGCTTCACGCCGGCCATCGCGTAGAGCTCGTCCACATCCATCGCCCAGCCGCCGCGCACCTGCATCGGATCGGCGGCAAAGGCATTGTGCCGCTCGATTGTCGACAGCAATCGCGCCGCAGGCAGACCCAGCGATGCCGCAGTCTCCTCGCGCATCACGAGGAAGGCCTCGGCGCCGGCGCACGGCATCACGCAATCGAACAGATGAATGGGATCGGAGATCGGCCGGGCGGCCAGATATTGCTCCATGGTCAGCGGCGTCTTCATCAGCGCATGCGGATTGCGCAAGGCGTTGGCACGCTGGGCGACGGCGATCCTGCCGACATCCTCACGCGTGACCCCGAACGTCCGCATGTAGTTGCGTGCGATCAGCGCAAAACTCGAATTGGCGCCTCCCGCGCCGTAGGGATAGACGGCGTCTTGGTTGAAGCGCGAGAAGTTCTCGAGCGTGAGCCTGAACGAATCGACGTGATTGGTGTCACCGGCGACACACGCCACGATGTCGGCGTCGCGCGCCTGAACCGCGCGCGCCGCCTTGCGCAGACCTGCAATGGCACTGGCGCCGCCCAGCGGGATCGTATCTAACCACCGGACGCACAGCCCGAAATGCTGCGTCAATCCAATACCGCTGTCGGTCCCCATGGTGAAGCTGGAGACGCACAGGCCGTCGATGTCGGAGGCCTTGATGCCGGCTTGCGCAACGAGCGCGCTCAGGGCGCGGCCGATCCACCATTGCGCACTTTCGATGGAGTAGCGCACATAGGGAATCGTGACGGGCGCGGCGATCACGACGCCATCATACGGTGTGCGCAAGGTGTTGGTCACCGACCGTCCTCGTTCATCCGCCTCAGACCACCGTCAGCTTCACGGCAATATTGCCGCGGGTTGCGTTCGAATAGGGGCAGCGCTCATGCGCGCCGGCAACGACCTCTTCCGCCGCTGCTTTCTCGACGCCTGGCAGGTTGACTTTCAGCTCGACGGCGAGCGCATATCCGACCGGCACCGGCCCCATCGCAACCTTCGCCGTCACGGACGGCTCGGCGGAGGGCATCACCTTCCGGGTGCGTGCGACGAGCTTGACCGCGCCGAGAAAGCACGCGGCATAGCCGGCGGCAAAAAGCTGCTCGGGATTGGTGCCCTCGCCGCCGGGGCCGCCCAGCGACTTCGGCACGGACAGTGACACCGACAACAGACCGTCGACGCTGGCGGCCTTGCCATCCCGACCTCCTGTCGCCGTCACCTCGGTCTCGTACAGGATCTTTTCGGGAGTCATCATGATGCGTTCTCCAGGAACGGTTTCGAGAACTAGCGGCTGTTACGGGCCAGCAGCGCGCGGAAGTCGCTGCGCGCCCGGGCGCTGGCCCGCCTGAAGCTCGGTCCGCGGCTGGGCTCGGTGCCGTTGAGCTTGCGGAGCTGCACCCACATCTCGGCGCTCTTGAGCGCCACGGCCGCGCAGTTGACCACCGGCGCGTGGCCGACCTTCAGGCCATGCTCCTTCCCGATCAGAAGCCCCGGCAGCACGCCGGCCGGGATCACGACATCGGCGCCGCGCTCGACCAGGGGCAGCGCGCAGGCGACAAAATCCTTGATCATGCGCGCCTGTGCTGCAGCATCGCCGGCAAACGCATCGGCGAAATCCTCCGGCTTGCAGCCGAGGCCGGTCACATGGACGATGCGATCGCCGAGGCCGTAGCGCTCGGCCTGCTCATAGTGCCAGACCTCGAAGACGGGATCGAGCGTCACAAGACCGAGACGCCGGCCGAGCTGCGAGGCCGCCAGCAACGTCGCCTCGCCGGTCCCGATCACCGGAATGTCGAGCGCCGAGCGCAGCTCGTAGAGGCCGGGATCCTGGAAATGCCCCATGACGAAGGCATCGAAGCCGCCCTCCTCCGCCGCGATGCCGTTGTCGATCGCCTGGACGGCGCAGCGCAATTCCGCGAGCCGGCCGAACTCGCGGTCCGGCGGACTGATACCCTCGACGTGAACCGTCGTGCCTGGTGCAGCGATGCCGTTGAGGTATTCCGACAGCCGCGCCATGTAGGGCGCGTTCACGCTCGCATCAACGAAGCTCTGCCAGAAGATGCGCATCGTCCTTCTCCTCAAGCGGCGATCGGAGGATCGGTCGTCGGCTGCCGATGAATATATTTCAATCATAAACTAATTCGCGCGTCAAATGCGCGCGGCGGCGACTGCGAGGCTCGCCGTCGGAGCATGGCCCGCAGGGCTTTTTCGCTTCAGCGGGCCGCCAAGAAACGCCGCACACTGACGAAATTGTATGCAGCAACATTTTTTTCTGACAGCCCCGTGACACGTGTTGACGGCGCCACCGCCGATACTTTAGGCTTTAAGTAATTCCTCGCCGACCAGGGACCGGCGGCCGTGACAATGATGTTGCAGGGCACCGATTTTGAGAGACTCGATCGTGTGGACATTCGCCGGGCTCGAACGGCCGGCTGTAGCGGCAGCGTCGCCGGTCGCGCGTCGCGGCCGCACCGAGGGTCTTTCATCGCTCCGGAAAGGGCCCGCCTGCATTCGCCGGTGGGTTCGACGTTCGCGCGGCAAGCAACATCATGACTGCTGAGCGCCGGGCGAGCAAACTCTCTTCGGACGCGCCCGGTATTTGGCGCTGCAGCAATACTTTCAATCGGTTGGCTCGTCGTTCGGGGTTCCCGCGCGGCGGCTTCACGGCATTCCTATCCAATATCAACGGAGGAGAACGCGTATGCGCAAGACTCTGAGCTTCCTTGCACTTGCAGCGGGCATCGCTGCCGCCCCGGCTGCGCGGGCCGACATCACCATCGGCTTCGTCACCTCACTCAGCGGCAACGGCTCGTCGATCGGCATCCCCTACGGGCGCGGCATCAACGCCGCCTATGAGTACAAGAAAACCATCAACGGCGAGACCATTCGTCTGATCCAGCTGGACGACGGCTCGGACCCGTCGGCTGCGACCCGCAACGCGCGCAAGCTGGTGGAAGAGGAGAAGGTCGATCTCCTGATTGGGACGGCGACGGCGCCTTCGACCATCGCCATGGCGGCGGTGGCGAGCGAATTGAAGGTGCCGATGATCGCGGTGTCGCCGATCGGCAAGCTGCCTGATACGCCCGAACAATGGGTGGTGTCGGTGCCGCAGCCGGCATCCCTCCTGGTCAAGATCGTCGCCGATCGCATGAAGCGCGACGGCATGAAGAACATCGGCTATATCGGCTTCTCCGACGCCTGGGGCGATCTCGTCTATAACGGCGCCAAGGCGGCCGAAGCCGCCGGCGACATCAAGATCCAGAGCAACGAGCGCTATGCCCGCACCGACACTTCGGTGACCGCGCAGATCCTTAAAGTGCTGGCCGCGCGGCCGGATGCCGTGCTGGACGGCGGCTCGGGCACGCAAGGCGCGCTGCCGCTGCTCAGCCTCGCCGACCGCGGCTTCAAGGGAAACACCTACGGCACGGTGGCGCTGGTCAATCCGGACTTCGTCAATGTCGGCGGCAAGGCGGCCGACGGCATCCAGGTTTCCGCAGGTCCCGTGATCGTCGCCGAGCAGCTGCCCGACGAGCACTTCGCCAAGAAGATCGCGCTGGATTTCCGCAGCGTCTACCAGAAGGTCCATAACATTCCGACCACCGACGGCTTCTCTGCTTACTCGTTCGACGCCTGGCTGATCTTCGCCAATGCCGCCGAGCGCGCGCTGAAGACCGCCAAACCCGGAACAGTGGAATTCCGCGCGGCGCTGCGGGACGCGATCCTCAGCACCAAGGAACTGCCGGGCGTGCATGCCGTCTACAACTTCAAGCCCGGCTCGGTCACCGGCGTCGACGAACGTTCGCTCGTCGTGGTGCGCCTGACCGGCGGCGCCTGGAAATACGCGCCTTAGTCCGACGGCGGCTGGCCACCACTACGAGGGGACGGCGTTCTCAATGACGAGCGACATCGCAGCCATTCTTGCGATCGACGGGATCGCTACCGGCGCAGTCTATGCGCTGGTGGCGATCGGAACCGTCCTCATCTTCACGGTGACACGGGTCATCTTCATTCCCTTCGGCGACATTGCCGCCTTCACGGCGCTGACGCTGGCCGCCCTCGACGCCAAGCGCTTTCCGGGCACAGGCGCGCTGGTCGTCATCCTGGCGTGCCTGGCGACGCTGATCGAGATCATCTCGCTGCTGCGCGCGGGCGAGCTTCGCCTGTTTCCGCGCGCCCTGTTCTTCTATCTGGCGCTGCCGCTGGCCGTGGTTGGAATTGCCTGGCTGACGATGCGCGCCGATCCGCCGCTCGGTGTCAGACTCGTGCTCGCCTTGCTGCTGATCACGCCGATCGCTCCGCTGCTGGACCGGATCGTGTTCCGGCCCATCGCGGACGGAACGGTGCTGCTGCTGCTGACCGTCTCGGTCGCGCTGCACTTCGCACTGGTCGGACTTGGCCTCTTGTTCTTCGGTCCTGAAGGTGTCCGGACCGAGCCGCTGACCTCGTTCTCGACCGAGTTCGCCGGCGTGCTGATCTCGGGCCAGACCATGCTGATCGTGATCGCAGCGCTCGTCTTCTCCGGCCTGCTCTATCTCTTCTTCGACTTCACGCTGGTCGGCAAATCACTGCGCGCCACCGCCGTGAACCGGACCGGATCCCGCCTGATGGGCATCCGCCCCGCGCGCGCCGGCACCATCGCTTATCTGCTGGGCTCGCTGATGGCCGGCGTCTCCGGCATCCTGATCGCACCCGTCAACACCGTGTTCTATGACTCCGGCTTCCTGATCGGTCTCAAGGCCTTTGTCGGCGCCATCGTCGGCGGCATGACCAGCTATCCAGGAGCTGCGATCGGCGCGGTTGGAGTCGGCATCCTCGAAAGCTTCGCCTCCTTCCAGAGCAGCGCGCTGAAGGATGTCATCGTGTTCTCGCTGCTGATCCCCATCCTGATCTGGCGATCGCTCGCCTCGCTGCATTCCGAGGAGGAGATCGAGGAATGACGCGCCTTCACGTTCAGCTCGCAGCAATTGCCGCGGTGGCGTGCCTCGCGCTCGCGCCGCTCGTCCTCAGCCCGTTCAGCATCACGCTGATGAACTACATCGGCATCTATTCGCTGGTCGCGATCGGCCTTGCCCTGCTCACCGGCGTCGGCGGCATCGTGTCGTTTGGACAGGCGGCCTTCGTCGGCATCGCGGCCTATGCCACCGCGTGGGTCTCGGCCCTGAACGGGTACTCACCCTGGCTCGGCCTCGTGTTCGGCGTGGTGCTGACCTGCGGTGTCGCGACCGTCCTCGGCGTCGTCACTCTTCGGCTGCAGGGACATTTCCTGTCGCTGTCGACCGTCGCCTGGGGATTGGCGATCGGCTTCCTGTTCGGCAATGTCGAGGGGCTCGGCCGCTTCAACGGCATCTCGTCGATCCCGCCGATCAGCATCGGAGCGTTCGCGCTCGTTGGCAGCGCGCAGATCTATTTCCTGATCTGGGGCATCGTCGCAGCGGTCCTCTTCCTCGGCTACAACCTGCTGGACTCCCGGCTCGGCCGGGCCATGCGCGCGCTGCGCGGCGGCAATATCCTGGTCGAGAGCCTCGGCATCAACGCCTTCAAGATCAAGCTCGTCACCTTCGTGATCGCGGCGTTTCTCGCCTCCCTCTCCGGCTGGCTCTATGCGCATATGAGCCGCTTCATCAGCCCGGGCCCGTTCGATGCCGGCATGGGCATCGAATATCTGATGATGTCGATGGTCGGCGGCGCCGGCAGTTTGCTCGGCGGCGTCGTGGGCGCGGCGATCGTCACCCTGCTCAAGAACAGCGTGCAGGACTATCTGCCGCTGATCGCCAAGGGCGCGTCCGGCCAGCTCGAGATCGTCGCGTTCTCCGCGCTGTTCATCCTGTTCCTGCAATGGGCGCGGCAGGGCATCGTGCCGTTCGTCGCGCGCTATCTGCCGAAGATCAAGCGCGAGCGGCCCGCGCCGGCGCCGCCGTTGCCCCGCCGCCCGCAGCCGGCACCGGGCGAGCTGCTTCTGAAGGTCGATGGCGCCGAGCGCCGGTTCGGCGGCCTCGTCGCGGTCAACAATGTCAGCTTCGAAGTCCGCTCCGGCGAGATCCTCGCCGTCATCGGCCCGAACGGCGCCGGCAAGAGCACGATGTTCAATTGCCTCACCGGCGCGCTCAGGGTGAACAAGGGCGAGATCGTCTTCGCCGGACGCCCGATCACGCGCGATCCGCAATCGCGCATCGCCAAGGGTGGAATCGCCCGGACGTTCCAGCATGTGAAGCTGCGGCCGCGCATGAGCCTCCTGGAGAACGTGAAGCTCGGCACTTACGCGCGCACCAGCACGGGCCTGTTCGCCGGCGCCTTCCGCCTCAACCGGCGCGAGGAGGCCAGCACAAGGCACGAGGCGTTGATGCAGCTCGAGCGCGTCGGGCTCGGCGACAAGCCGTTCGAGCTCGCCGGCAATCTGCCGCTCGGCAACCAGCGCATCCTCGAGATCGCGCGCGCGCTCGCCGCCGATCCGGCGCTGCTGGTGCTGGACGAGCCGGCGGCGGGGCTGCGCCGCCAGGAGAAGCTGCGGCTTGCGGAGCTGCTACGGTCACTGCGATCGGACCATCTAACCATCCTGATCGTCGAGCATGACATGGAGTTCGTGATGTCGCTGGTCGACCGCATCGTGGTGCTCGATTTCGGCTCCAAGCTTTGCGAAGGCGCGCCCGCCGCGATCCGCAGCGACGCGCGGGTGCAAGAGGCCTATCTCGGAGGCGTCGCGTGAGCCAGATGTTTTCGATGCGCGATGTGACCGTCTGCTACGACAATGTCGAAGCGGTCCGCAACGTCACGCTGTCGGTCGAGGAAGGACAGATCGTCACCGTGATCGGCCCGAACGGCGCCGGCAAGACCACGCTGCTGATGGCCGCGATCGGCCTGCTCGCTTCGCGCGGCCGCCTCGTCTTTCAGGGCAACGACATCGGCAGGATGTCGGTTGAGGACCGCGTCGAGCGCCGGCTCTGCCTCGTCCCGGAAAAGCGCGAGCTGTTCTCCGACATGTCGGTCGCCGACAATCTCCTGCTCGGCTCCTACAGCCTGCGCGACCGCTCCGGCGTGCAGAAGACGCTGGACGAAGTCTACGACCGCTTCCCCCGCCTGAAGGAGCGGCAGCGCCAGGCCGCCGGCACCCTCTCCGGCGGCGAGCGCCAGATGCTGGCGCTCGGCCGCGCGCTGATGGCGAAGCCGAAACTGCTGATGCTCGATGAACCCAGCCTCGGCCTCGCACCGCTGATCGTGCGCGAAATCTTTCGCACCATCGCCTCGCTGCGCGACCTCGGCGTCTCGATCCTGCTGGTCGAGCAGAACGCCCGCGCCGCGCTGGAGACCGCCGACTACGGCTATGTGCTCGAGACCGGCGAGATCGTGCAGTCCGGCCTCGCCAAGGATCTGATCCATGATAAAAGGCTGATCACGGCCTATCTCGGCGGGCACTGACGCCGGTCCGACCAGAACAGTCGAAAACAACCCCATGCACAGTAGCCTGTGACAGCCATATCAATGGCTTAGTCACTCACTTACGGATTTTACGAAATCCACTTGCTCCGTCGGGCAAAACAGTGGCATGATGTCATCATCGCCGCTCAGGCTTGTTCGCACGCAACAACGGCGGCTCGACACAGGGCCATTGTGGCGAGGCTCACATGTTTAGCACATCCTCATCACGCGCTACCTCGACCTATTTTGAACGCCTGACGCGAGCCGGCCGACGGATCAAGGCGGCCGCAAGGTTGGTGGCGTTCGCGCTGGTCGCCGCGCTCGTGGCTGCAAGTTTGAATGCCACGTTTGGAGATACGCCGGCCGCACGAGGCCTTTCGCAACCGGGCCTTCAGCGCGTCGGTGACTATCTACGACATGAGATCGCGATCAGTAAAATTCCCGGCGCGATCCTGTTGATCCAGCAGCACGGAAAGCCGGTCTACTACGAAAAATTCGGCCTGCGCGACGTCGCAACCAAGGTGCCGATGACGGATGACACCATCTTTCGGTACTATTCGATGTCGAAACCGATCACATCGGTTGCCGCGCTGATGCTGGTCGACGACGGCAAGCTGTCGTTGGATGACCCCCTCTCCAAGTACATTCCTGCCTTTGCCGATGTAAAGGTCGGCGTGGAAAAGCCCGACGCGACTGGAAAGCCGGTGTTTACGCTGGAACCGCTCAAGCGCCCGATCACCATACGCGATCTGATGCGACAGACTTCCGGTATCACTTACGGGTTTTACGGCGACGGCCCCGTGCAAAAACTCTATCGGCAGGCCGACCTTTACGGCGGCGATTTTGACAACGCCGAGTTCGCTGCGCGCCTTGCGAACCTGCCGCTCGCCGAGCAACCGGGCACGAGGTGGACCTATAGCCATTCCGTCGATGTGCTCGGGAGGGTGATCGAGGTGGCTTCGGGGCAATCGCTGTTTCAGTTCGAGAAGGAGCGGCTGCTGGATCCCCTTGGCATGAGCCATACCGCGTTCTTTGTCGCGGACGAGGCGAAGCGCCCGCTGGTTGCCCAGTTCCTGCCGGATGACCTGATAGAACCGCCCATTGCCGGAATCAGGGACCCGATGGTGCATAGGCGCTGGGAATCCGGCGGAGCCGGAATGGTCGGGACGACCGGCGACTACGCGCGCTTTGTGCAGATGCTCTTGAATGGCGGCACGGTCGACGGACGACGCTATCTGAAGCCGGAGACGGTGGCCCTGATGACGTCGGACCAAATCGGTCCCGGGAGCGGAATCGCACCCGCCGATATCTATTTTCTGGCAGTCCACGCCGGATTCGGGTTGGGGGTTGCCGTGCTCACATCGCCGCAACCGAAGAGGCCGTGGCCGCCAGGCATCTATGGATGGGACGGCGTGGCCGGCACCTTCTTCTTTGTAGATCCGAACGACGATCTGTTCGCGCTGTGCATGATGCAGTCACCGTCGCAGCGCGGGCGGATCGAGACGGAGTTGGCGCCGCTGATTTTCGACGCGATGGTGAGGTAGGTTTGCCAAAGCTTGATGGACTTCAGGGACTGATTGCGATTGCCGTTAGCCGGCGATGCATCGGCCCTGCGTCACTCCTTGGCCGCGCCGGCGAGGTGATCGAATAGGCTTCCCTTTGAGTGAGCGCGGTATTGGACCAACGCATCAGTTGATGCGTTACTGAGCTGTGTCCGGAATCAGGGGTAGACCGGAAGTAACCGGCCGATCATCAAGACGGCGCTGTTGACCCATAGCTGACCTCCCGTAGCGTATTCAGGGCCGCGGTTTGACCCCAAGTGTCCTAGTTTGTTCTCACTAGTATCTTAAGCTCACTTTTGAACAATATCGATCTGTAGTAATCTACCCCCATCACCGGCCGAGGCTCTGCCCGTAGGCGTCGGTGGCTGAGAGACCATTTTGCGCTCCCGCCTGCATGAGCAAGGGGAGCGCCGTCATGGCCAAACAACCTTCTATCGTGCGCGTTCGCGACGTAGCATCCGACATCACGGAGCAGAATATCAAAATGCGCGAGGAACTCGCCAAAGCTGCCGAAGTGCTTAAGCTCCCCATCCCGGATACATTCCTAGGCCGGAAAACACAGGAGCCGTTTCCAAAAGAAAGCGGCAGCAACTAACCTGCTTAAATAGCGCTCACACAACATTTGTTGTATGCAGAGCAAATCACCGGCAACGAAACTTGGCGTCGGTGACTGAGAGATTCGTAACCGTCCGGTGAGGGCCGCGGGATGATCGCGTGGCGCGGTGGCCCGATCAGGCCGCAGACTGAACGGGGGTTCTGTTCCAATCCCAAGGCAGCAGCTCATTGAGCTGACCTTGAGGGGTGCTGGCGATGCGGGCCAAGACGTCCGCCAGCCAGGCTTGCGGATCGACGTCATTGAGCTTTGCCGTCATGATTAGCGTCGCCATGGTGGCGGCGCGGTCGGCACCACGTTCGGAGCCGGCGAAGAGCCATGACTTGCGGCCGAGGGCAAAGCCGCGCAGCGCGCGCTCCGCCGCATTGTTTGTCAGGCAGATCCGCCCATCATCGATGAAGCGAGCAAACCGGTCCCAGCGGCGCAGCATGTAGTCGATTGGCTTGGCGACTGCGGACGAGTTTGACAGCCGGGCACGCTGCTCGCGGAGCCATGCTTCCAATGCCGTCAAAGGCGGAGCGCTTTGCTCCTTGCGCATGCGCAGACGCTCTTCGGCGCTTTGGCCGTTGATGCTGCGCTCAATATCGAACAGCGCATCGAAGCGCTTGACCGCCTCCAGGGCAATCGGCGAGATCGCTGCGGCATTCTTGTCGCGCCTCGCATTGGCCGCGATGTCCGCCAGCTCGAAGAACTGGCGCCTGGCGTGGGCCCAACAGAGTGCGGACGTGATCGGCCCCTGCGCGCGCGAGGCGTCATACAGCTCGTTGTAGCCGCTATAGGCGTCGGCCTGCAGGATGCCGGAGAAGCTTTGGAGATGCCGTGTGGGATGCTCCTGCCGCCGGTCGCGCGAGGCGTAATAGAGCGCGGCCGGCGGCGCCCGTCCGCCAAACGGCCGATCGTCGCGAACGTAGGTCCAGATATGTCCCTTGACCGTCTGGCCCTTGGCCAGGATCGGCACCGTGGTGTCATCGCCATGCAGTCGCTCGGCGGAGAGGACGTGATGCTCGATCAGCCGATAAAGCGGCTGCAGGGCCACCGCACAGGCGCCGACCTGGTCAGCCAGTGTCGACAGACTCAGATCGATGCCCTCCCGGGCGTAGCGCTCGCTCTGCCGATTCAAGGGCTGATGCTGGCCGAACTTCTCGAACAGGATCATGGCCAGCAGGTTCGGCCCGGCAAAGCCGCGCGGCGTCACGTGGAAGGGGGCTGGCGGCTGGGTGATCGTCTCGCAGTCCCGGCACGAGAACTTCTCGCGCACCGTCTGGATCACCTTCCACTGCCGGGGAACGACCTCCAGCGTCTCGGTAATGTCTTCGCCCAGCTTTGATAGCTTCGATGAGCCACAGCAAGGGCAGCTCTGCGGTGCGGCGATCACGACCCGCTCGCGCGGTAAATGTTCGGGGAACGGTTTGCGCGACGGACGCTTGCGCTGGAAGGATTGTACCGTCTGTGTCTTGGCCGCCGCCCTCTCGGCCGCCAGCTCGTCTTCGGTTGCGGTTGCTTCCAACTCTTCGAGCTCGAGCTCCATCTGCTCCAAGAGCCGTGCCTTGCGCTCCGAGCGGCTGCCGTAAATCTGGCGACGCAGCTTCTCGATCTCGAGCTTGAGGTAACTGATCAGGGCCTCGGCCGCCTTCGCGTCGGCAGCTTCTGCTTTGGCGCTCGCCGCAACCGCTTCCGCTTCCAGGCGCGCGGCGCGCTCCGCGAGGATCATCGCATGCGCGGCGGCCAGATCGGTGGGGAGCGATTCAGATGTGGTCACGATGTTGATGGAATCACATCCATCACGATCCGCAAGCTCAAAGCCTCATCCGACCGACGTCGGTCGCCACGTCTCCTGTGGGTGCCGCCAGTCGATTCCGGACAAGAGATAACCGAGCTGCGCCGACGAGATCGTCACCACACCCTCGGTCGGGCTCGGCCAGATGAAGCGGCCGCGCTCAAGGCGTTTTGTGAACAGGCAGGCGCCCTGGCCGTCATGCCAGATCACCTTCAGCAGGTTGCCACGGCGACCGCGAAAGCAAAACAGGTGGCCGCCCAGCGGGTCGCGATGCAAGATCTCCTGAACCTGCAACGCCAGCGACGGAAAGCCCTTCCGCATGTCGGTATGGCCGGTCGCAAGCCATACCCGCACGCCGGCCGGCAACGGGATCATCGCGGCCGTCCATCAGTCAGCGCCGCCACGACTGCGCTTAGCGTCGCCGCGTCAACCGCACCGGTGATCCGCATCCGAGCGCCGGCAGCGAACTCAATCTCGATCGCACCGCAACTTCCCGAGGGCGCCGTCAACGGTTGCCGGTCTGGCGCCATGGAGACTGCCGCAAAACGGACCTCATCGTCCTGCCGCTGCATCGGCTCGGGCCCGCAAGCGAGGACGCCGGTCCGCGCCTGCCGCCGCCAAGCCGTAACCAAATTGCGGTGAACGTCATGTCGTCGAGCAACTTCGACAACACTCGCCCCAGGAGCCAGACTCTCCTCCACGATCCGAAGCTTCTCGGCACTCGTCCACCGCCGTCGCCGCTCAGGACCGGACAGAACCGTAACCGTCGTCACGTTTGCTCATTTGCTTGCGAATTAATGCGCAAACCATCTCACGCCCGTACCCGATCCGGGAAGGCGGCCTCCACCGGAGGCGTACAGAGATTCTGGTGCTCCCGCCTGTCAACGAGGACATGGGGCAATGGAAGTGTCACTGGACCCACCCAAGGGCGCAAGGTCCGCACGCAAGCCGGCCTGCCCAAATCACGGCGCCGATACCCTTAGCGTATATCTGACCCTTCAGGATGTGTCGCGAGGCGGCACAGTCACGGTCTATCGCTGCACCGAGTGCGAGCGGCTGATTTGGGACGATTAGCTCTGGCAGAGAATAAAGTGCCGGAAAACAATGTGGGACAACGGCCACTGTCCATCGATGACCTCCGGCAGATGGTCCGCGACGACATCGAGGAGCAGCGCAATATTGCTGATAGCTTCCGCCGCAAATGAACTAAGGCCGCCTGAGCAATTCGGACTTTTAGGTACTGGGGGGAGTACATGGTCAGCCATGAACGCATTCACCGCTGCCTACGTCGCCTTAGCGATACTGAACACGATGCTTGTTACTATCGCGGTGCTTTCTTTCTGACTGCCTCCTGTCCCAACAATTGTTAGGGACTCTGGAACGCTTTCCCGGCAGAAGCCAGACCGGGCGCGGGAGCAAAGTTTATGAAAGATATGCTGAATCACTTGGAGAGGCTCCGAGTGCAGATTTCAGAATGCGAGATGATCCGCGACCTAGCCACCGATGCCAACAAGCGCGACCTCTTTGCGCGGCTGGCAGAGCATCACAAGGTCCTGGCCGACGAGCTTGAGAAGGCAATAGCAGCAGCGCAGCTCGAGTCACAAGTCGCTAGATAGGGCTTCTCGAACTGCTAGGCGACGTCGGGGGGCTTCCGAGCGCTGAGCATCTGTTGAACCCTTCGCTGTAAAAGCTGCGGGTTCAGCCGAGGCTTCCCGCCATCTTCGCAAAGCGATGCCGCAAGTTCGACTGAACGGCGGGGTGTGCCCGCTATTTTCACGACAACGTCTGGCCTGTTCTGTTTCGCCCATGAGGAGATGCCAAAGCCATCGCCGGCAAGTTCGACGCTGGTTAGCACTGTCGTGACATTGAGATCCGCTTTAGCGAGAGCCATCTTTGCTTCGTCCGCGGACGTGGCTTCCACGACGCGGAATCCGCAGTCACGTAAGAACTCGGCGAGCGGTGCACGTAAGAGCACTTCACTCTCAGCCAAAACTATTGTGCCAAACATTTGAGGATCTTTGCTCGTCATTGGCCCTCCACGGGTTGCGTTCGAGCACTCCCTGGGGCAACTGCGCAGCCTAAATCACGTTCCTGTCGACTTGCGCAGCAGCGCGAGCACCTCAGGAAACGTGTAAGGCTTCGACAGGAACGGCGCTGGCACCGGTGCGCGCGGCCTCTCTGCCGATGTCACCATCACCACCAGTCCGGGGAACTCATCCTGAGCCAAGTGCGCAAGCTGGATACCATCAAGTGAACCCGGCATCCTGATATCAGTGAACAGCACATCTACCGCAGTGCCCGCGCGAAGAAGATCGATCGCATCATCAGCCGTACTGCACTCAATCACTTTGAAGCCCACTTCGCGTAGATTGTCCGCGAGATCCAGACGAATGAAAAATTCGTCTTCGACGATCATAACTGTTTGTACGGCGTTCGTGCCGCTGCGACGCGCTAAGTTCACTTTTGACCTTTGGGTCAAGGGGTTAGCCATGCGCCTCAACCGTGCTCGACCCGCAATTGTTGCAAGGTAAGAGAAAGAAAGGTTCGAGCATTAACATACGATATGTTTGAGATGCGCAGCGCACCCAGTTGAAGATTCTGCCGCTTATGCGGGTCGAGCGTTTGCAATAGACCGAGTGTTGTCGGAAGCGTTGCGCGACCGTAACGGGAGGGAATTGCTCGACTACATGGATCGCTTTGTAGCGACCTTAACCAATGCCGTCCATGTGAACCCTCAAGCCAAAGGTGAAGATGCACTGCTTGGCAAAGAGGTCCGGTTCTGGCCCGAAGGCGAAGATCGCAATGGCATCCGCCATTTCAGCAGTCGAGGCCAGACTGGACAGAGTGGCGACGTGCCCAAATCGACGTGAATGACCCACGGCGGACCATCGACGAGGTCGCGTATGGGGAGGCATCACGGTACTCAGCGCCAGATCAGGCAAGGAAACAAATTGTCAACCACCGCGTGCAATCATCGAGAGTGCGGTCAGCCCTTAGGCATTGGTACTCTCCATGATGTTCGTCTTTGCCTCTCTCGGCATTCAACAGTCGGCTTGGCCAGTCCAATTGATGCACCAGACGGAAGGCCGTCGCACTAGTTTGCTTCGTGCTCGCCCTGTTCTTGAAGAGGGTTGCAATCTGCGTTGTGGTGGCAGTCATCGGCGGAAGTAGCTCGGGCGTCGGCATCGTCATGCCGCTCGAACTGGCTCCATTTTCTTCGGAGCGCGCGGCGAAGTCATGTTGGCTTCGGTTCTGTTGATCTTCGCATACCCTATCGCGGTCGTATTGTTCATCGTGCTCTTTCTGGTCATGATGGAACCCACGCGGGATAAGGTCTTCAACTCTTGAGCAAGCGAGGCGGCTCTGCGAAGGTTGATGAAATGGACGTCCCGCTGATCGAAAACAAGTTGAGGCGCCTTGGTCGCGGCGTTGTCCCAAAACCGACGAGATATATCGTCACTGCGGTCTATCTCTCTTGTCTTGTTCTGGACGTGGCCGCCGCCTTCGGATTGGGATTGCAATCGCAGAGATTTGCTAGTCTTGCCTGTGCGATGCGGCCATTTGGTTCGCTCGCATCACCTTTTTTCGCAGATGAGCTTTCAGCTAAGTTTGCGCTCGGACTGCTGCTTGAACTTCACGGTGCTGAAACAAGCGGTCACTGAGACCTTTCCCGGCAATCGGACACTTCCGCCTCCGGCGCGGGGGGACGGCCGATCAGCTCGCTCCGGACCCGGACACCACACCTGGGACAGGGAAGGCGCGGCACATCTCCACGCACTCTGACCTGAGGCGCGCGAGGACCGCATCGTCGCCGTTGGCCCGCAGCGCAGCCGCAATGAACTCGCCGATGCGACGCATTTCGGTCTCTCCCATGCCACGCGTGGTCGCCGCCGGTGTCCCGAGGCGAACTCCACTCGGCCTGAGCGGCGGGCGCGGATCGTCTGGAATAACCTGCTTGTTCGTGGTGATGGCTATGGCGTCGAGCACCTCCTCGGCGGCTCGCCCGTCGAGTCCGACGGACGCTGCCGTATCGACGACCATCATGTGATTGTCGGTCCCGTCCGTCACCAGCTTCATGCCGCGCTCCATCAGTGTGTCGGCGAGAACCTTCGCGTTGCGCAAGACCTGCCGCGCGTAACCCTGGAAATCCGGGGTCGCCGCCCTTTTGAGCGTCACGGCAATCCCGGCCACGACATTCATGTGAGGTCCGCCCTGGAGACCTGGAAAGACGGACGCATCGATCCGCCCCGCAATTTCCCTCCGGCACAGGATGATCCCGCCTCGGGGGCCGCGCAGCGTCTTGTGCGATGTCGTTGTCATGACGTCGAAGCCGGCATCAAGCGGATTGCGCATGACATCAGCGGCAACCAATCCGCCATAATGGCTGACGTCAGCCATCGTGAGCGCGCCAACTTCGTCGGCAACGCTTTTGAAAGCGACATAGTCGAGGTCGCGCGGATAGGAGCTGTAGCCGCACAAAACCATCTTCGGACGCGCTTTACGCGCAATTGCGCGCAATTCGTCGAAATCGATCGCGCCTGATGATGGGGTCGTCTTGTAGCGCATGAAGTTGAACAAACGCCCCATGTGGGACACCGGCGCGCCGTGGGTGAGATGGCCGCCATGGGAGAGGTCCATGGCGAGAATGGTGTCGCCGGGATTCAACAGGCCGAGATAGACGGCCTGATTCATCGGTGATCCCGAAAGCGGCTGAACGTTGGCGTGCTCGGCACGAAACAGCGAGCAGGCCCGCTGCCGTGCGAGGTTCTCGATTTCGTCCGTATAGTGCTGGCCGCCGTAATATCTGCGTCCAGGATATCCCTCGGAATATTTGTTGGTGAAGACCGATCCGAGCAGTTCGAGCACCTCCGGATAGGTGTAATTCTCCGACGGAATCAGTTCGATGCCGTCCTGTTGACGGCGCTCCTCCCCCGCGAGGGCGGCGGCGATCTCAGAATCGTTGATCGACAGTTCGTTGCGAAATGAAGGCATGCTCGGGCTCCTCAACACGCTGTTGTTCCAGCAGATGGGTTGCCCAGGCGATCGGCGTCGGAACCATTCGCGCTTCACCGTGGTCGTTTCCACGTTAGCTCGCCAGTCGCGCGAACGGACGAATGAGCACGGGGCTCTTCGCAAAGGAAAGTTAGCCGACCTGCGAGCCGTCTGCAACTGCCAGTTCGTGCGGCCGCGGCTCACCCCTGGCGGACAAGCTATCCGCGTACGAGTCATGCCCGTGATGAGACACACAACGCCGATTCCTCGCAGGACCGTGATGGGCTGTCGCGGCAAGCCGAAGAAGCCGAGTTGGTCGAATGCCAGTGAGCTCAGCAATTGCCCGACGATGATGAGCGTTGCCACTGACGTGACGCCAAGCCGGGGCACCATGGCGATGCTGGTGGCAATGAACATCGCACCGAAGATGCCGCCCGTCCACGCCCTCCTAACTCGTAGAGGGACTACATCGCGGGAGAGCAGCCCGGCGGAGAAGGAACAAAGCCCAGGCGATCTCATTGGAAATCTACGGCTGAGCAGGATAGCCCCGAAAGCTGGATAAGAAACTATTCCTGGAGGAGCGTCCTCACGACGAAGGGAGCAACCAATGGATCACGAGCGAAAATCATCGGAAGCCGGAAAGCGGGCCGCTGAGGGCTTGCGCGAGGCAGCTGCCAAGGACGAAGCGAAACGCGAGAGCAAGACGGGGCAGGATCTCGCCAAGGGCGCTGATCGCTTCGAAGAACGCTCAAGAAGCTCCGACGGACGAAGCGCAGAAGACAAACAAAGAGGGTAGATGCCAGCGGCGGCCAGACCGCGACCCGTTTCTTTGGATCGTGGGGACTTTGACGCAGTTGTCGTCCCGAGGACGACGGGACGAGCATGGACCAGAAGGTGCACAAACCAAGCGCGCGCTCGCAGCAATCGGCTCCGGGATTTGTCAGGGTGCGCGGGGCGCGCGAGCACAATCTGAAGAACCTGGACGTCGACATTCCCCGGGACGCGCTGGTCGTGTTCACCGGCGTATCCGGCTCCGGAAAATCGTCTCTGGCATTCGGGACGCTGTATGCCGAGGCGCAACGGCGCTACCTGGAATCCGTGTCGCCCTACGCCCGTCGCCTGTTCCACCAGATGGCTGTGCCTGAGGTGGACGAGGTCGAAGGGCTGCCTCCGGCGGTGGCGCTGCAGCAGCAGCGGGGATCGTCGACCACGAGATCGAGCGTCGGCAGCGTCACGACGCTGTCGAACCTTTTGCGCATGCTCTATTCGCGCGCCGGCGACTATCCGAAGTCGCAACCTCTGCTTTATGCCGAGTCGTTCTCGCCCAATTCAGCGGAAGGGGCCTGCCCGAAGTGCCATGGCCTCGGGCGCGTCTACGACGTGACCGAACGCTCGATGGTGCCCGACGATACCCTCACCATCCGCCAGCGCGCCGTCGCGGCGTGGCCGACCGCATGGCACGGCCAGAACCTGCGCGATATCCTGACGACGCTTGGCTACGACGTGGACAGGCCGTGGCGCGAGCTTCCGAAAAAGGACCGTGACTGGATTCTGTTCACGGACGAGCAACCCACGGTGCCGGTTTACGCCGGTTACGACGCCAAGGAGGTTCGGAGAGCCCTCCGGCGCAAGGAGGAGCCGAGCTATCAAGGCACTTTCACCGGCGCCCGTCGCTACGTCATGGAGACATTCGCCAATACGACCAGCGCGATGATGAAGAAGCGCGTGTCGCAATTCATGTTGAGCGCTGAATGCCCGCTTTGCCACGGCAAGCGTCTCAAGGCCGAGGCGCTCTCGGTCAAGTTTGCCGGAATGGATATTGCCGAGATGGCTCGCCTTCCGTTGAAGCAATTGGCGGTGCTGATGCGGCCATATTGCGACGGAAGCGCTGGCCGGCGGGACGACCACCCGGAGAAGGCGATCGTCGTGCAGCGGATTGCGCAGGATCTGAGCGCACGACTTGGCGTGCTGCTCGAGCTCGGTCTCGGTTACCTGACCCTCGAGCGCAGTACGCCGACCTTGTCACCGGGCGAGCTCCAGCGTCTGCGTCTGGCGACGCAGGTCCGCTCAAACCTGTTCGGTGTGGTCTATGTGCTCGATGAACCGTCCGCCGGGCTGCATCCCTCCGATACGGAAGCGCTGCTCCGGGCGCTCGACAAGTTGAAAGTGGGCGGAAACTCGCTCTTTGTGGTCGAGCATGAGCTGGACGTGGTGCGACACGCCGACTGGATCGTTGACGTTGGGCCCGACGCCGGTCGGCACGGCGGCAATATCCTTTACAGCGGCCCAATCGACGGATTGAAATCCGTCGAGACATCGTACACCGCAAGATACCTGTTTGGCCGAGTCCCACCACCACGGCAAAATCATCGCAATTCGCAGGGCTGGCTCAAGCTGAGCGGTGTCGAGCGCAACAATCTCAGGGGGATCGATGTCGCCTTTCCGCTGGGTGTGCTGACATCAGTCACTGGCGTATCCGGGTCTGGCAAGTCCAGCCTTGTCAGCCAGTTCCTCGTGGAGGCGCTGAGCAGCCACTTCGGGCAGTCCCACGCACCTGACGATGTCGGCGAAGACATCCTTCAGCGCGCGCCTGATGTCGCTTCCGGCGGCAAAATCACCGAAGGGCTTGATCGGTTGAAACGGTTGGTCGTGGTGGACCAGAAGCCGATCGGAAGGACTCCCCGGTCCAATCTGGCGACCTACACCGGACTTTTCGACGAGGTGCGAAAGCTGTTCGCGCAGACGAAAGATGCGCGACGGCATCGCTTCGACGCCGGCCGATTCTCTTTCAACCTTCCGAAAGGGCGTTGTCCGAACTGCCAGGGAGAAGGATTTGTCTGCGTCGAGCTATTGTTCCTGCCCAGCGTCTACGCACCATGCCCGGAGTGCCAGGGCTCGCGGTATAATCCGGATACGCTGAAGATCAAGCTCAAGGGCAAGTCGATCGCGGACGTTCTGGCAATGACCGTCGATGAGGCCCATGCGTTCTTCGTGGGCGACGTCCACATTGCGAGGTCGCTCGATGTGATCCGGCAAGTCGGGCTCGGTTATATCCGTCTGGGCCAGCCGGCCACGGAGCTGTCCGGCGGAGAGGCACAACGGGTCAAGCTCGCCACTGAGCTCCAGCGCACCCAGCGAACGGGAAGCATCTATGTCCTGGACGAGCCGACCACCGGCCTGCATCCCTCGGATGTCGAGAAGCTGATTGTTCAGCTGAACGGACTGGTCGACGCCGGCAGCACCGTCATCGTCGTGGAGCACGACATGAGCGTCGTGGCTGCAAGTGATTGGGTGATCGACATCGGGCCAGGCGCCGGGGATGAGGGAGGACAGGTCGTCGCAGCCGGGCAGCCGCTGCAGATCGCGCAGCACCAAGCGAGCCGCACCGCGCCCTATCTGGCGCGAGCGCTGAAAGACTATCGGCTGCGATCACGAGGAGCAGCAGGAGCGACGGTCTCGCCACAATAGCTGACGAGCGCACTCCACGCGCGATCACCAAGAGGGACGGTCTCGACTGGCTCCGGTTGCGGTCCCGGCCCTTCTCGGAAGGTTCATGAGGCCTCACGCCTCACCCCGTGATCAACGGAGCCCGATGCAGCCAGTCATCGCTGTGCAGTTGATCCAGCACGAATGTGGCGACGTCCTGTCGCGAGATGCTGCCGCCGTGGAAGCCGGAGAGATCCGTCAGGGCCCGCACCGTGCCGCCGCCGGGCTTGTCGTTCAGGATGGTCGGACGAACGAGGACCCAGTCGAGCCCGCTGTCCCTCACGATGGCCTCCTGCCTGTCCTTGTCGGCATACACCTTCTTCAGTAGCAGCGGGAAGATCACGCGATCGAACAGGAAGCCGCCATGCCCGCGGCTGTCGGCGGCGCCGATCCCCGTGATCGCAACCAGGCGAGCGATGTGCTCGGCCTTCATCGCCTGGACGAGCGCGCGCGTCGCGCTCGAGAGCAGCGTCACGTCGCGGAAGGGGCTCGCCGGCGTGCCGAGCGCGCTGACGACGGCGTCCTGTCCCCTCAGGGCTTCGCGAAGCACCTTCGCCTCGCGCACGTCGCCGACGACGAGCCTGACGCCGTTCAGATCGCCGGCCTTCTGCGGTGACCGAACCAGCGCGGTGACCTGATGGCCGCGCGCCAGCGCCTGCGTGACGATCTGGCGTCCGGTGCCGCCGGTTGCGCCAAGAACCAGTATCTTCGTCGGTGACGTGTTCGCGTTGTTCTCGGTGTGGGTCGTCATTGTTGCCTCCATGAATGCGGACGGATCGGAACCAGATTGTTCGACGCGAAGGTGAATTGGTCAGAGCGTGCCGTCGGCGAGCAGCTCGCGGGTGCGCTTGAGCGTCGACAGCAGCGCGGCCCTGTAGCCTCTGTCGCTGTCGAACTGCGCCTGCTCGGCCTGCTCCTCGGGGCCATCAGGCTGCTTTCCGCGCAGGCCGAGATAGCAGTAGAATCTCAGCAGCAGCTCGCCGGCATCGTTCTCGACGATCTCGTTGATGATGGCGCCTTCACGCGGGCCGGTGGCCTGGAAGAACGTGACCTTGCTCTGCGGCTCGAGCGCGATGATCTCGCGCAGATCCGCGCCGGCGATGGTGGCTTCGCGCACGAAGTGCGTCGCGCTCTCCGCGACGACGTCGCAGCGCGTGCAGAGGCCGGGCGGCAGAAACAGGCGGGCGTCGCGCGCCTTGAGCTCCAGCCCTTTCCAGACCTGCTCGCGGCTCAGTCGGGTTTCGCCCTCGGGGTTCACGGGGACGGTGGCGGTCGAATAGATCATGACGATGGTCCTTGTTGCCGGGGTTGGCGTTCGGCGGCGACAGCTGCGCCGGCCGGGTTGGTGACCACGAAACTAGTGATCCAAAAGAATCGCGATAGCCGTTTATTTTGGACGCATCGTCTCACAGGTGGAACGGTCAGATTTCCAGGAGCAGCCGCGACACGGCGTTGCGCGCACGGCGCGTTTCAAGTGCGGCAGTTCGAAGAGAGAGTGCTCGGAAGCTGATCGGCGGCGCTCGGCTCGGTGGAGGTCGAGCCACGCGGCTGTCGCAGCCGGAATTTGACCTGGGTCAACGCCGAGAGCCGCCGATCGGCACATCATTCTCGCGTGGCCGCCGCATGCGATTGCTTGCGATCGGCAAAGCTCAGTCTGCGATCTCACGGAGGAAACAAAGAGTTCCTCGAATTACTGGATCCAGTCAACGATGCGCTGATCCTCGCGCGCTCCGAGCTGGCCGAGATAACCGACTTCAAGACCAAACGACAGGAGAACTCCTCATGAACAAGATGCTGGTTGCAGTTTTCGAAACCGAGGCTTCGGCATTCGAGGGCTTGAGCGCCCTGCGGGAGCTTCATCAGGAGGGCGACATCACGCTTTATGCCTCGGCGGTGATCGTCAAGGACAAGGCGGGCAAGAACGAGGTC
Source organism: Bradyrhizobium sp. BLXBL-03 (assembly GCF_051853015.1). Classification (NCBI taxonomy): domain Bacteria; kingdom Pseudomonadati; phylum Pseudomonadota; class Alphaproteobacteria; order Hyphomicrobiales; family Nitrobacteraceae; genus Bradyrhizobium; species Bradyrhizobium sp. BLXBL-03. The sequence goes on from NZ_CP182470.1 coordinate 5,391,431, forward strand.
AAGCAGGCGGCTGACCAGGGTCCGGTGGGCACGGCTGTCGGCTTGGTCACCGGAAGTCTGATCGGGCTTCTCGCCGGCCCCGCCGGACTGCTCGTCGGCGCCTCGCTGGGTGGCCTAGGCGGCCTGGCTTTTGATCTCGACAGCAGCGGCATCAGCGCGGCGTTTCTCGATGAAGTCTCGAAAGAGCTTTCGCCCGGAAAGGCGGCCGTGCTGGCCGACGTCGGGGAAACCTGGATGACGCCCGTGGATACGCGTCTGCACAAGCTCGGCGCGACCGTCTTCCGCCGCCTGCGCTCTGAGGTCATCGAGGATCAACTCATGCGCGAGAGCGCTGCGTTCCAGGCGGAACTGAAGGCATTGCAGGACGATCTCAAGCATACAGCCGCCGAAAACCGCGCGGCGATCCAAAAGGACATGGAGCAGGTCAAACTGCAGATCAACACGGTGCAAGAGCAGGCGAAGAAGCGACTTGATCAGGCTCGGGCCGAGACGGATGCGAGAATTCAGTCGCTGACGGAGCAGGCAAAGCAGGCCAGCGATCGCGCCAAGCGTCGCATCGACAAGCGCATCGCCGAGGTCAAGGCCGATTTCGACGTCCGCGCCAAGAAGCTCAACCAGGCGTGGACGTTGACCGGAGAGGCGCTGGCGGCCTAGGCGTGGGCTCCTCAGCTTGAAGGGCGCTCGGGTCAGACCGGGCGCCCGCAATCCCCTGAGCACCGCCAGGCTCGTCATGGTCCCGCCATGGCGAGGCGGAACTTCGTGCGCCTCTCGGCCGTCTGCCGAATCGCAGCAGTCTCGTTTCGCGATCGAGCACGTGCTAACCAGCACGCCCCGTCTTGCAAACGTGGACAGACGGCTCGCTCAAGGACACGCCATGAAAGCACCCGCAAATCTCGCCGAGAAGCTCGCAACCTTCACTGACCGGTTCTCCCCGCGCACGGTCGCGACCTATAACGACAATGACATCATGGTGGCCAAGCTCGAGGGGCCATTTCATTGGCACAAGCACGAGGATACGGACGACTTTTTTCTCGTGCTCTCAGGGACGCTGGATATCGAGCTGCGGGATCGCACCGTCACGCTCAACCCCGGCGAGGTTTTCGTCGTCCCCAAGGGCGTTGAGCACCGGCCCGTGGCGCGCGGCGAAGTGCACATCCTCCTGATCGAGCCGACGGGGACACCGAATTCCGGCGACAAGGCCACGGCGGCGCCTCGCATCCTGGTCTGATCAAGCCGCGCTCGCGATCAGAGCAATCGCCGCCGCGATCATCAGCGCGGCGGTGAGGCCATGGACGCCCAACGCCCTCGCCGCCGAGCCCCTCGCGGCGAAAATGAGCGACATGTCGCCGACAGGAATGATCGCTTCGATCAGAAGGACCAAACCGACCATTCGCGGGCCGCCCCACGCCATCAAGGCGAGCACGACCAGTCCCGAAACGACATCACGCACGCCCTTGAGACGAAGCCACCAGGCGACGTTCGGCCCTTGCTCGGGGAGCGGCAGGCCGAAACTCTGCGTCGCTCCCTGCGGATTGGCCAGATACATCAACCCGATGGCGATGATCCCGAGGGCCGCCAGCAACGCCACAACGATTGAAAACCAGTACATCGACGCCTCCTTCTTTCATCGCAAGATAATCTAGCATTGCTAGTTTATCAAGTAACGCTATAATTCGGCGTCATCACGGTTTGGAGATCGGGGTCTTGGGTGTCGCCGAGAGGAAAACCAGAGAGCGGGCCGATCGGGAGCATCGCATCACCGCGGCTGCGCGGCTGATCGCCGAACGCGAGGGATGGAGTGCCGTCACGATCCGCCGTCTCGCCGACGAGATCGAATACAGCCAGCCGGTGGTCTATTCTCACTTCGAGAACAGGGACGCGATCGTGACCGCTGTCGCGCTCGAAGGGTTCGGCGAACTCGCCAAAGCGCTTCGGAAAGCCGGACAGCGGTCGAGCGATCGCGGAAAAGCAATTGAGAATGTCGCAATCGCGTATCTCGCCTTTGCGCGCCAGCATCCGGCGCTCTACGAGGCGATGTTCACCCTGCCGACCATCCTCCGCTTCGCGGACGCCGACACCAGGCCGGAGTTGAAGGACGGTTTTGCGGCGCTGGCATCCGTCGTGGCTCCATCGCGGAGCGACGTCGAGGTCGCGACCGAGACGTTCTGGGCCGCTCTCCATGGGCTGGCCGAGCTCGAGCGGTCCGGCCGGATCAGAAAGAGTGCACGTGACCAGCGGATAGCGCTGGTCGTCCGCGGACTTCTTGATTCCTGAGCAAGGCAAACGAACCCGCGCAGCCAGGCGCAAGCGGCGGCGCGTAAATTAGTGATCCGGAATCTGGCCAAATACCTTTATCTTTTGGCAGACCGTCTCATGGGTGGACCTATGGATTTGCTTGCGCTTGCCGATTTCAACCTCGTTGCGCGACATGGAGGCTTCGGGAAAGCCGCCCGGGCCTCGGGACGGCCGAAGGCGACACTCTCTCGCCGGGTCTCCGAGTTGGAGAGCAGCCTTGACCTGCGCCTGTTGGAGCGCGGAGCGCGCACGGTGAAGCTCACCCAGGAAGGACGAGCGCTTCACGAGCGTACGGCGGCACTCCTCACCGATCTCGAACAGACGGCGGCGGCAATCGCCTCGGGCGGCGACAAGCCGCGCGGCCGGCTGCGGGTGAGCGCGCCTCTCTTGTTTTCGCAGACCGCGATGGGAAAGCTGGCGGCCGGTTTCGCGCTGAAATATCCTGATGTCCGGCTCGAGATCACGACGGAGGACCGCTCCGTCGACATGGTCGAGGAAGGCTATGATCTTGTGATCAGGGTCAATCCGGATCCGGATGAAACGCTGGTCGGGCGAATCCTGATGCGCGACCACCTGGTGGTGGTGGCGAGCCCCAAGCTGAAGCGCCCGAAGGCCGATCGCGCCGTTCCCACCGTGGTCCGTGGCGCAGGCGATCTGAACCCCGCCTGGGATGTGACTGCCCGAGGCCGGAAAGTTCGGATCACAACCGATCCGGTGCTTCGTCTGTCGTCGCTCATCATGGTGCGCGACGCTGCGCGCGCTGGCGTGGGCGCCGCGCGCCTTCCCGTGTCGCTGGTCAGTCGCGACCTTGGCGCCGGCAAGCTGGTCCATTGGGGCGATGTCGACGGGCCGCCGATCGCGCTCTGGGCGCTCTATCCGTCGCGCAGATTGCTGAGCGCCCGGGTATCGGCCTTTCTGGATTTCCTCAAGGGCGCCTTCCCCTCTGGCACACCCGAGGAGCTCGCCGCCTTCATCGATTAGGCGAGCGGCCTGTCTTTGCGCACCACCCGCGTCAGCATCGGAAAATGCTTGTTGCCGCCCGCGAACGGCGGAAACTGCACGAAGTCCGCGCGCATGTGCTTGATCACGTCGGAGGCGAGTGCGTGCGCGAGGGCCGCCGGGCTGTCGAACACCAGCTTGTTGCGCTGCATGTGGTCGATGCGCTGCGACGGCAGGCGGTCGACCCAGTCGATGCGGGTGTAGATCTCGATCTGGCGGACATCAGGAAAGGTCCGCATGATCGGGGGGTGGTGCTCGAGATAATGCAGGTTCCAGGCGTTCATGTCCGCGGCCGGGCCGGGATAGTGGACGAGGTAGCTGCACGGCGTTGTCGTGTCCGGCGGATGCTCGGCGACATCGACGGGAAACGCACGTGTCAGCATCACCTGGTGCGTGACATCGAGGCCAGTGAGGCCGGAGTGTCCGGCGCCTGTCGCGACGCTGGCCAGGATGCCGTCACGGCCCATCGCCGCCTCGCAGGCAAACAGGTCGGGAAAGCGCAGCTGAAGCGCAAACACGGGGCCTGAGCCGTCGGCCTTGTAGGGATGATCGACCGACTGTTCGAGCGGCGTGAACAGCATGGCCTCGGTCATCTCAGGGATCGATTTGACCAACTCCGCTACGGCGTCAACTTCGCGGGGATGAACGCGCCGTTCGCCCGTGGAATCCGAGAAGGTGATGAACAGCGAGATCATGCCGATGTTGCCTCGGCGCCCTCGCCCGCACTCACATGCGACACGAGCGCGGCTCTGATGTCATCGGGCCACGGGATCGCATGATGATCGACCAGGGAGGTCGCGGCAAGGATCTGCCGGGCGCGCCAGCGCGGGCCGTTCGCGCCCGATATGACGTGCTCCAGATGGAGCGACGATCCACCGACCTTGATGATGCGCAGGTTGAACGTCAGGAGATCGCCGAACATCGACGGCCGGGAGAAGTCGCAGGCGAGGTGCACCGTGGGCGTTCCGATCTTCCTGACGGTGATCAGCTCCGGCCATGGAAAACCGATTCTTGCCCAGAAATCCTCGACGACGCCGTTGAGGATGTTCAGGTAGGACGGGAAATACGCGATCCCAGAGGGATCGCAGTCTCCGAACCTGAGCTCGCGCTCGAACGCAAAATTCGTCATCAGATCGCGACAACGGGATGCCTGAGGACACCGACGCCGTCAACCCCGGCCTCGACCACGTCGCCCGGCCACAGCCATTCCTGCGGGGTCATGCCGGCGCCGACGCCTTCCGGCGTCCCCGTTGCGATGATGTCGCCCGGCTCGAGCGTCATGCCCGACGAGATGTCCGAGATCAGCACCGGAATGTCGAAGATCATGTATTTGGTGTTGGAGTCCTGCTTCATCACGCCGTTCTTGGTCAGCCACAACCTGAGATCATGCGGATCGGCAATTTCGTCCGCGGTGACGATGCAGGGGCCGAACGGCGCATAGGTGTCCATGCCCTTGGAGAAGATCCACTGTCCGGCGCGGCGATTGTCGCGCGCGGAAATGTCGATCATCACGGAATAGCCGAACACGTGATCCATCGCCTTGTCGGTGGAGATGCGCGTTGCGGTCTTGCCGATGATGACGGCGAGCTCGACCTCCCAGTCGAGCTGCTGCGTCATCCTGGCATTATGCTGGATCGCACCGCCCGGACCGATCACAGAGGTCGGCGGCTTGGAGAAGACGACCGGCTGTTTCGGCAGGTCTTTGTCGGTGTCGAGTCTCTCTGCGGATTCGGCGACATGGGCCCGGTAGTTCAGCCCGATGCCAAAAATATTTTTCCGTGGGCGCGGGATCGGCGCCAGCAGCTTGACGTCCTCGACTGCAACCGCCGAGCCGGCCGGCAAGCGGCCATTGGCCACCTCCAGCGCATCCCGGAGCGCCGGCAGCAGCGTCACGCTGTTGTCGATGAACGCCAGCATATCGCTCGGCCACGTCACGCCGCCGGACGCACCGAGTTGCTCGACATCGACGACCAATCCGTTGACCAGCGCGCCGAGGCGCGCACCGCTAGAGCCCAAAGTGTAGGTGACGAGGCGCATGAAGGATTCGATCCGGCTGTTGTGGTTGAATTCTGCAAGGAGGTGTCAGGCCGCGACCGATTGGTAACCGCCATTGTCGCCATAGGCTTCTTCCCGGTAGAGCCCGAGGCCTTCGATCACGGGCAGATCGTTGAAGCAGAACAGGCAGGCATCCTCGCTCGCGGAGCCATTGCCGTGCTCGTGCCAGGCCCAGGAGGGAACGCAGAAGATGTCGCGCTCCTCCCATTCGAGCCGCTTGCCGCCGATGATGGAATAGCCGCGCCCCTTGGCGACCTGGTAGAGGAAGCTGCCGGTGTGCCGGTGCGACTTGGTTTTTTCGCCGGGCCGCAGCAATTGCATGCTGGCGCCGATGGTCTGCATCACATGGCCGCCGGTGATCGGGTTGACGTAGTTCATGAGAGTGCCGTCGAAGGGCGAGCCGTCGGTCGCGGCGGCATATTTCTGCAAGGACTCGTAGGTCGGCTCCCACTCATATTTGAACATGGGCGAATAGCCCTTCGACCATGTCGAGCCGGCCGGGCGCAGGCCCGGATTGCCCCAGGTCTTGGTCATGTCGTCGACGGGATAGCCTGACGGCTCCTGCTGGATCTTGGGATGCACGACGAAGAAATTGGCTTCCAGCGCATTGACGAGCGGAATGTCGAGGCCGTCCTGCCAGATGCAGACCGAGCCGCCCGCTTCGACGCCATGCTCGTGCCAGGTGCCGTTCGGCGTCAGCACGAAATCCCGCGCGCCCAGCGTCATCTTGTGACCGTCGACGATGGTATAGGCACCCGCGCCTTCCATGATGAAGCGCAGCGCCGAGGCGGAATGGGCATGAGCGGTGGCGACCTCGCCGGGATGCATCACCTGCAATCCCGAATAGAGCCAGCCGACCGCAGCCGACACGTCGCGCCTTCCGGGATTGTTCAGGTAGATCACCCGCCGGCCCGCCTTCTCCGGCGAGACCAGCTCGACCGATCGCAGCACATGCTCGCGCAGATCCTTGTAGCGCCACAGCACGGGCACGGAGGCCGATTGCGGCGCCCACGGCTCGATCTTGTTGGCAACCGTCCAAAGCGCGCCGGCTTCATACTTTTCGAGGTCCTTGTAATAGGCCTTCAGCTCGGGCGTGTCTTCGACATTGGCCCGGCCGATCACGTTCTCGCGCATGCTGTCCTCCAAGTCCTATTCCGATCGCGGTGGGATCGGCACGAAACCCTGCTCCGCGGCGTCGCCCTCGCCGTCTGCGAGGCCCAGCGGCGCCAAAGGACGACGATTGACCCGCAGATCAAACACATCGAACCGGTTGTAGTGGCCGACGATGTCATGCATCTGCTTCGGCTGGATGCAGCGATCGAGGTCGATGTCGGCGTAGACGATGCCCTCGTCGTCGATCAGCGGCGTGCCGACCACGCGGCCGTCAGGGCCGATGATGCCGGAGAATGCGCTGGACTTCCGCTGCAAACGCGCGCGGGCGTCGGGAACGACTGATACCATCGCGGCGATGATCTCCTCCGACACGGTCGAGCAGGAGACGATGGTAAAGATCTTGCCTTCGAAGGAATGAGCGATGGCGCGCAGCTTGATCGCCTCCGCCATGTCGTAGTCAGGCGGTGCGACCGGAAGCGAGATGTAGCTGGCGACATGCACGAGCTCACCCTGGCCGAGCAGCGCAAAACGCGCGAGCGTGTTGGTGTTCTCGCCGCAGGCAAGGCCGCCGAGACGCCCGATCTCGGTATCATAGACGCGCAGGCTCGAGCCGTCACCGCCGGTCCAGGTCAGCTTCTCTGCCCAGGTCGGCACCAGCTTGCGATGCTTGCCAAGCAACGCGCCATCGGGCCCGATGAACACCAGAGTGTTATAGATCGCGCCGAGCGAGACCGGGCTGCGCTCGTTGACGCCGAGGACAACGTAGCAGCCGGTGTCGCGCGCGGCCTTCCGGACGATGTCGACCTCGGGCCCCGGCACCAGCACCGAGGCCTTGGCGAGCTTCTCGAACCACGCGCTGCCGGTGACGGGATCGGTGATCCAGTTCCAATAGGGATAGCCGGGCACAAACACTTCGGGGAACGCGACCAGCCTGGCGCCGTTGGCCGCCGCCTCACGCACCAGTGAGGCTGCCTTGTCGACGGTGGCGCTGGCATTGAGATAGACTGGTGAAGCCTGCACGGCGGCAGCTTTAAAGCGCGGCAGCTTCAGCATCGGCCCACCCCTGTCGCTGGCTCATGACCGCCTTGCCGGAAGAGCAGATACGCAGGCGTGGTCGCATGGCGCGCGTTGACTTACTTCACATGTAAACGTATGCTATCGCATATTTCTGGAGGGTGCAATGGCTGAACGTTCCTTTGCTCGCGAAGTCGAGGATCTCCGGCTCGGCGATGGCGACACCTTTCGCGGCGAAGGCATCCTCGCCATCACCAAGGCGCTGCTGCAATCGGGCGTCGCCTATGTCGGCGGCTACCAGGGCTCGCCGATCTCGCATCTGATGGACGTGCTCGCCGACGCCAAGGACGTGCTCGACGATCTCGGCGTGGTGTTCCAGAGTTCCGCCAATGAAGCCGCCGCCGCGGCGATGCTGTCCGCTTCGGTGATGTATCCGCTGCGCGGCGCGGTGGCGTGGAAATCCACCGTCGGCACCAACGTCGCCTCGGACGCGCTCGCCAATCTCGCCTCGGGCGGCGTCACCGGCGGCACCATGATCATCGTCGGCGAGGACTATGGCGAGGGCTCCTCCATCATGCAGGAGCGCACGCACGCGTTTGCGATGAAGTCGCAGATGTGGCTGCTCGATCCCCGCCCCGACCACGAATGCATCGTCAACCTGATCGAGAAGGGCTTTGAGCTCTCGGAGTTCTCGAACACGCCCGTGATGCTGGAGGTGCGCGTCCGCGCCTGTCACATGCACGGCAGCTTCGCCTGCAAGGACAATGTCCGGCCGGCGCATACCATCAAGGACGCGCTCAACAATCCCAAGCGCGACGTCAATCGTATCGTGCTGCCGCCGGCGGCCTATGAGCACGAGCAGGAGAAGATCAAGACGCGGATGCCCGCGGCCATCGGCTTCATCAGGGACAACAAGCTCAATGAATGGATGGGGCCGACGCAGGGCAAGGTCGGCATCATCATGCAGGGCGGCATGTACAACAATGTCATCCGCGCGCTGCAATATCTCGGGCTGTCGGACGCCTATGGCAATACGCAAGTGGCGCTCTACGTCATGAACGTCACCTACCCCGTGATCGACACGGAGGTTGCGGAATTCTGCGCCGGCAAGGACGCGGTACTCGTCGTCGAAGAGGGCCAGCCGGAATATCTGGAACAGGCGATCAACACCGTGCTGCGGCGCAGGGACATCCAGGCGCGCGTCCACGGCAAGGACGTGCTGCCGATGGGCGGCGATTACACGGCGCAGGTGCTGCTCGGCGGCGTCAGGGAGTTCCTCGACAAGACCGAGCCGCGGCTGCTCGGCAACCGGCCGCCGGCGCCGGATGCCGCGCCCGTGCTCGGTCACCCCGCGGTCGAAAAGCTCAAGCAGGTGGTGCCGGCGCGCCCGCCCGGGCTCTGCACCGGCTGCCCGGAGCGGCCGATCTTCGCCGCGATGAAGCTGGTCGAGGAAGAACTCGGCCAGCATCACGTCTCCGCCGATATCGGCTGCCATCTGTTCTCGATCCTGCCGCCGTTCAACATCGGCGCGACCACGATGGGCTTCGGCCTCGGCCCGGCCTCGACCTCGGCCTTCAACGTCAAGGCCGACAAGCGCTCGATCGCCGTGATGGGCGACGGCGGCTTCTGGCACAACGGGCTGACCAGCGGCATCGGCAATGCCGTGTTCAACAAGCATGACGGCGTCTTCGTCATCGTCGACAACTACTACACCTCGGCGACCGGCGGTCAGGACATCCTGTCCTCGCGCGCGGTCAACAAGCGGCGCAAGACCAACAATTCGATCGTGCAGGCGGTGAAGGGCATCGGCGGCCAATGGGTGCGCCAGCTCGATCGCACCTATGATGTCGGCAAGATGCGCGACACGCTGAAGGAGGCGCTGACCACCAAGGAGGAAGGTCCCAAGGTCATCGTCGCCTCCTCCGAATGCATGCTGAACAAGCAGCGCCGCGTCAAGCCGCAGATGAGCAAGGCGATCAAGGACGGCGTGCGCATCGTCAAGGAGCGCTTCGGCGTCGACGAGGACGTCTGCACCGGCGACCATGCCTGCATCCGGCTCTCCGGCTGCCCATCGCTGTCGGTGAAGCAGCTCGACGATCCCTTGCGCGATGATCCGGTCGCTGCGATCGACAATTCCTGCGTCGGCTGCGGCAATTGCGGCGAGGTCTCCGAGGCCGCCGTGCTCTGCCCGTCGTTCTATCGCGCCGATGTGATTCACAATCCGACCGGCTGGGACAAGTTCAAGTCGAAGGTCGCGATGAGCGTGATCGGCTGGCTGCAGCGACGGCGTAACCGCCGGCGGCCGGCGCTCGAGGCACTGGCATGAGGGACGAGACGGTCCGGCTGGCCCTCCCCGCTTCAGGCGAAGCGACCGAGCGGCCGATCTCGATCGCCATCGTCGCGATGGGCGGCCAGGGCGGCGGCGTGCTGACCGACTGGATCGTGCAGCTCGCCGAGAACCATGGCTGGGTCGCGCAATCGACCTCGGTGCCCGGCGTCGCCCAGCGCACCGGCGCCACGATCTACTATATCGAGGCGATGCCGCCGCTCGATGGCCGCAAGCCGATCCTGTCGCTGATGCCGACCCCCGGCGATGTCGACGTGGTGATGGCGGCGGAGTTCATGGAGGCGGGCCGGTCGATCCTGCGCGGCCTGGTGACGCCTGACCGTACCACGCTGATCGCGTCCAACCACCGCTCGTTCGCGGTCGGCGAGAAGATCGCGCCGGGCAACGGCATCGCCGACAGCGGCGCCGTCACCGGCGCCATCGGGATTGCGGCGAAGACCGAGATCATCTTCGACCTCAATGCGCTGGCGATCACCCATGGCAGCGTCATCTCGGCGGCGATGTTCGGCGCGCTCGCCGCGGCCGATGTGCTGCCGTTCAGCCGCGACAGCTATCTCGACGTGATCCGCGCCGGCGGCAAGGGCGCCAGGGCCAGCGTCGAGACCTTCGAGGCCGCCTTCGAGCGCGTCAAGACCGGCCCGGCCGAGCTAGCAGCACCGGCGCAAGCCAAGCCGGCCAATAAGACGCCCTCCTCCGCAATATCCGATCCGCAACTCGGCGCGCTCATTGCGAGATTGAACCAGGAACTGCCAGAGCCTGCGCTTCCCATGGCACGCGCGGGATTGCGGAAGGTCGTCGACTTCCAGGACGTCGCCTATGGCGCCGAATATCTCGACATCCTCAAGGAGCTGCACGCGGCCGACCGCAACGCCGGTGGCGGCGCGCACGCCTATGCCTTCACGGAGACCGCGGCAAAGTATCTCGCCAACGCGATGGGCTATGACGACGTGATCCGCGTCGCAGACCTCAAGACCCGCGCCGGCCGCCGCGCGCGCATCGAGAGCGAGCTCGAGATGACGGACGGACAGGTGCTCCACACCACCGAATTCATGCATCCGCGCATGGAGGAAGTGATGGGCATGCTGCCTGCCGGCTTTGGCCGCTGGCTCGGCGCGCGGCCGCGCCTCGTCGGCTGGCTCGATCGCCGCGTCAACAAGGGACGGCGGGTGCGGACCTATTCGCTGCCCTGGTTCCTGGTGCTCTATGTCGTCGGCGGCATGCGCGGCCTGCGCCGCCGCTCGCTGCGTCACGTCATCGAGACGGCGCACCGGGATGCATGGCTGAAGGCTGCGCGAGAGGCGGTCGGCAGCAACTACCAGCTCGGCGTCGAGATCCTGCAATGCCGCCGCCTGGTCAAGGGCTATTCAGATACCCACAGCCGGGGCCTGTCGAAGTTCGACAAGACGCTGGCTGCGATCAAGCTGATCGAGCGCCGCGAGGATGCGGCCGACTGGGCCCGTCGCCTGCGCGAGGCCGCGCTGAAGGACAGCGCCGGCACGGCGCTCGACGGCGTGATCCAGACCATCCAGACCTTTGCATGATTCAAACCGCGCAGGATGCAGGATTGGATTGCCGTTCGCCCGCGGGGACGTCAGGATCAGGCGGCTTGACTACGATTCTCAAGTCGTTCATCGGAGCGACAAACCAGCGATAATCCCCTTAAGCTCGACGAGACATTCTGTCCTCGATGGTCATGCGATGCCGGCAGCACTCAAAGAGAACATTGTTCCCGTCCCTGGGCAGATCGAGACCCGGCTCTGGCTGCAATTGCTGTCGTTGCATGGCGAACTGTTTGCCTCGCTCAATTCGATGCTGAACGCCGAGTTCGGCCTGTCGCTGGCGAAGTTCGACGTGCTGGCCCAGCTGGATCGCTACCGCGATGGCCTTGCGCTCGGGCAGCTCTCCCAGAATTTGAAGGTCACCGGCGGCAATGTCTCCGGCCTGGTGCAGCGCCTGCTCGCGGACGATCTCATCAGCCGGGAAATGTCCAGCGAGGACCGGCGCTCCTTCATCGTGCGCCTGACGCCGAAGGGCGAAGCGCTGTTCAGGAAGGCGGCCGACGTGCACAAGAAGCTTCTCGCCAAACGGTTCGAGAACATGTCGGCCCGGGAGCTCGACAACGCGCTGTCGGTGCTGAAATCGCTTTCTTCGAAACTTGATACCGAGAGCAAGAAGCAAAGTCGCAAGAGATAATGGCCAGAGAATCCAAGAGCCGATGGAAGTCGGGCCCGCCGCGGACGCGGGACCAGCTGCAAACCTACATCCCCTATTTGTTCAACCGGCTCGCCAATCGCTGGAACCTCGACCAGAACCGCGACCTCAGCGAGCACGGCATCAACAACGTCGTGTTCCGGACGCTGTCGGTGCTGTTCATCTACAAGACCCTGACGGTCAACGAGGTCGCCGTGCTTGCGGTGACCGAGCAGTCGACCGCGAGCCGCATGGTCGAGTCCATGGTGTCGTCGGGCCTCGTCAAGCGCGAGATCGCCGAAGAGGACCAGCGCCGTCGCGTCGTCGGGCTGACGCCCGAAGGCGAGGCGCTGCTGCGCAAGATCTGGCCGATCATGGCGAACAATTACGACAGGCTGATCGAGGGCATCGACCCTGACGACATCGAGGTCTGCGCGCGCGTGCTGGCCAAGATGGTCGAGAATATCAAGCAGAACCAGATTTGATTTGTGCGTAGCTAGCAGGTGACGGCGGCGTTGACGAAGAGCGCCGTGCGGGCGCGGCGACCACCGGCCGCGCCCACTGGGCAATGTTCAGTTCTGCATTAGCTGCTTCGCGTTATCCGGCGTAATCGCGGTGGTCGGCACGGTTACCACGGTCGGCACCTTCTCGGCGCAATCGAGCAGGATTGACTTTGCCATGTCGATCGCCTCCGGGCCTCCGGTCGGATAGGTGAAGGTGGCGGCCCACTCGCCTTCCGCAACCGCGCGGATGCCGCCAGCAGGTCCGGGCAAGCCGTCGGTGCCGAGGATCTTCACCTGATCGAGCTTGCCGGCGCCCTTGGCCGCGAGGCGCGCACCGGCGGCCATCATGTCGTTGCTCGCATAGACCGCCTTGATGTTCGGATGGGCCTGGAGCATCGCGGCGAACGCGGTCTGCGCCTTGTCCGGCAACCAGTCGGCGGCCTGCTCGGCGACGACCTGAACCTTCGGATTGTCCTTCACGCCGGACTTGAAGCCGTTGAGCCGTTCGACGGCGGGCGTCGAGCTCGGCAGGCCCTGGAGCACAGCCACTTCGCCGCCCTGCGGAAGGAGCTTGTCGGCGACGTATTTGCCCGCCTCCTCGGCGATCTTGAAATTATCGCCGCCGATGAAGGCCGTATAATCCTTGCCGGGCTCGCCGACCGTCTTGCGGTCGAGTTCGATGACGGGAATGCCGGCCTTCATGGCCCGCGCGACGACCGGCGTCAGCGGCGCGGCCTCGAACGGCGAGATCAGGATCAGGTCGACCTTCTGGGTGATGAAATTGTCCATCTGCGAGGTCTGCGTGTTCACGTTGCCGGCGCCGTCGGCGATCTGCAGCTTGAATTGCGGCACTTTCTTTGCCGCAGCGGTGAGCTGATCGTTGACATGCTGGCGATAGGGCTCGGCATTGTTGGCCTGCGAGAAGCCGATGACAAACTCCCCGGTCTTGCCGCACTCCTTGACCAGCGGTGCGGCCTGCGCTGCACCGGCGACGAGCGCCGCGGTGCCGGCGCCCAGCATCAGATTGGACCATAACCTCGACTTGGTAGATGCGCGTCGCATGATTCACTCCCCTGTTTTGCCTTGAACATTCCGCCACTACGGGCGGTCGCTTGCCGGCGGCCGCTGGCCACCGCCGGATCTTTACGTCCCAGCCTTTGCGTCGCCATTGGGGTCAACGACCCAATCCCTCGCGGCGACGAACGAGAGATTGAAGAACCGCGGCCACGACGATGATCGCGCCGGTCGCGAGCAGCTGCAGCGCCGCATTGATGTTGTTGAGCTGAAGGATGTTGGCCAATGCACCGAGCATGATCGCACCTGCGATCGTGCCGATCATCGAGCCGGCGCCGCCGAACAGGCTGGTGCCGCCGATCACCACCGCCGCGATCGCGGTCAATTCGTAACCTGTACCATCATTGGCGCTGCCGAAATTGAACTGGCCGGCGTGGACGATGCCGGCGATGGCCGACACCAGACCCGTAATCGCATAGACCGAGATCTTGACCAGCGTGACTGGCACGCCGGAAAGCCGCGCCGCCCGCTCATTGCCGCCGACCGCGAAGACATAGCGGCCAAAGCGCGTGAAGTTCAGCACGAAAATGGCCACGATCGCGACGACGAGAAAGACCAGGGTTGCGACCGGAACCGTGTTGTCGAACAGACGATCGCCCAGCACCGAGAAGATCGGCGGCGCAAGACCCGGACCATTGCCGTAGGAGATATTGATGTACTGGTTGTTGGAGATCACCAGCGCCAGGCCGCGTGCGACCTGCAGGCCCGCCAGCGTCACGATGAAGGCCTCGAGGCGGAAGCGGGTCGAGATCGCGCCCTGCGCGCAACCGAACAGGGCGCCGCAGATCATGACGAACAGCAGGGTCGGAACAAGTCCCCAGCCCCAGGTCGTCATGATCGTGGCGGTGAGCACACTGCACAGGCTGAGCAGCGCGCCGACCGACAGATCGATGCCTGCGGTGATGATGACGAAGGTCATGCCGACGGCGATGATGCCGGTCTCGGAAATCGCCCGCACGATGTTCGCGATGTTATCAGGCGCCAGGAACAGGATGGAGCCGTGCCGCCGCGGCGAGAAGATGACGCCGCCGATCGCAACGAGGATGAGGCCGATGACGCTCTGAAAGCGGACCGCGATCGCGAAGAAATCAAGACGGCGCCTCGGCGTGGACCGTGCGGGTGCGGATTTCAAGAGTGTTGCGGCGTCATTCATCGCTATCGTCCTGACTGGATTCGGCCACCGCGAGGATGTCGTCCTCCGCGGCGCCGGCGGGAAATTCGGCAACCGTACGCCCACCCCTCAGCACGACGATACGATCGCACAGGCCGATCAGTTCGGGCATTTCGCTTGAGGCGACAAGAATGCCGACGCCCTGGGCCGCGAGCTCACGAATGCGGGCATAGATTTCGCCCTTTGCGCCGACATCCACGCCGCGCGTCGGCTCGTCGAGCAGAAGCAGGCGCGGCTCGCCAAGCACCTCCTTGGCAAGCGCGACTTTCTGCTGGTTGCCTCCGGAGAGGGCGCCGACCGCAAGCTCAGGCCGCGGCGGCCGCACGTCGAACGCCTTGATCGCCTGACGGGCGAGTCTCGCCTGGCGTACCTGCGACATCAGAAAGAACGGCGACACGCGCCGCAGCACCGAGGCGACGAGATTGCGTTCGACGCTGTCGCGCAACATCAAGCCGGCGCCGCGCCGATCATCGCTGACAAAGGCGACGCCGGCGCGGCGCGCCTCCGGTATGGAGGTCAGCCTGGCCGGCCTCTCCCCGACCTCGACGCGGCCCGACCAGGCGCCGGGACCGCCCGCGCCATAGAGTGCAGAGAGCAGCTCGGTCCGTCCCGCTCCCATGATGCCGGCCAAGCCGACGACCTCGCCGGCGCGCACCTCGAGCGAGACCTCGCGCGGCGCACGCCAACCGGCCTTGGGCCGGCGCGGGCGATAGGCGGCCCGCTCCAGATGCAGCACACGGCGACCGAATGCGCCGCTGCGGCGCGGATAGAGCTCTGCGAGCGGCCGTCCGACGAGCAACGCCACGAGATCGGATTGCGGAGCGGTCGGCGGCGCCGTCCCTGCGATCCTGCCATCGCGCAAGATCGTCACGCGGTCGGCGACGCGCGGCACCTCTTCGAGCCGATGCGAGATATAGACGATGCCGACCCCGCGCCGTGCGATCTCGCGCATCACATGAAACAACCGCTGCACCTCCGCAGCGGTCAACGCGGCCGTCGGCTCGTCCATCACGAGAATTCGCGACGCGTAGGTCAGGGCCTTGGCGATCGCGACGATCTGCCGCCTGCCGACCGACAATTCACCGACCGGCTGATCGACATCCACATCGAAGCCGATCTCATCAAGCCGCGCCCGCGCCGCGCGACGCATCGCGCCGCCGTCGAGCACGCCGGCCCGCGTTAGCTCTCGGCCGAGGAACAGGTTGGCGGTTACGTCGAGGCTCGGGACGAGATCGAGCTCCTGGAAGATCGTCGCAACCCCCGCGGCCTGCGCGGCGCGTGGATCGGTGAAGCGGACTTCGGCCCCGTCGACGCGGATCTCGCCCTGATCCGGCGCGATCACGCCGGAGAGAACATTCATCAGGGTCGACTTGCCCGCGCCGTTCTCGCCAAGCAGCGCGTGGATTTCCCCGCTTTCGAGATCGAAATCGACGCCGCGCAGCGCCTGCGCGCCGCCAAAGCTCTTGACGATGCCGCGCATGGCGAGCAACGGGGTGTGTGAGCCCGTGTTCATTTGGGCCTCCCGCAAGATTCGCGCTCGATGATAACAGCGTCGAGTTGAATGGAACGCCGCGCCCCTTGCGGCGCGGCGATGCGCTCCATGAGCAGGAAGGCAGCGCGCCGGCCGATCTCGGCGCAGGGCTGCGCGACCAGCGTCAGGCGCGGCTCAAAGCAATCGGCCCATTCGAAATCGTCGAAGCCGACGATCGAGATATCCTTCGGCACCCGCAATCCGCGCCTATGGATGGCCTTCATGATGCCGATCGTCGCGAGATTGTTGCCACCGACCAAGGCGGTCGGCGGTTGATCGAGATCAAGGAGCCGCTCCGCCGCCTGCATCGCGCTGTTCGTCGTCGCACTGCCGGTCACCAGAAGGCGCTCGTCGATCGCGCCGCCGGCGCCGGCCAGGCCCTCGCGATAGCCGGCAATGCGCGCGAGCGTGGTCGCGAAGCCGGGATTGCCGCCGACATAGCCGATGCGGCGGTGACCGTGCGCGGCGACCCGCGCGACGAGATTGCGCATCGCCTCGCGGTTGTTGATGCCGACCTGATCGAAGGTCGGGTCGGGCATGCGATCGACAAGCACACAGGGCAGCCCGACGTCGCGCAGATAGGCGAGCGCGCGGCGATCGGGATCGGGACTCGGCGCGAGGATGATGCCGTCGACGCGCCGTTGATGCAGCGCCATGACGACCTCCAGCTCACGGTCCGGGTCGTCCTCGGTGTCGGACAGAAACACCATCATGCCGAGGCGCGCACACTCGGTTTCGATCGCGCAGATGATGTCGCTGAAATAGGGATTGGAGATCGAAGAGATGGCGATGCCGACCGAGCGGGTCGACGCGGCCTTCAGGCTGCGCGCCATGATGTTGGGGCGGTAGCTCAAGGAGGCGATCGCCGCTTCCACGGCGCGTGCCGTGTCCGGCGCAACCCGCCGCGTACCGTTCACGACATGTGAAACGGTCGAGACCGAAACGCCCGCTTTGCGGGCTACATCGGCGATGGTCGCCACGCCCCCTCCCGTGCCTGGGCTTTGTTGAACAACCCAAGTTCTGGTGGATTATGGCAGACGAAAACGTTTGCGCAATCGTTTTTATGTCATCGCGGCAACGATCGAGCCTGGACGGCCTTTTACGGCCCGAGCCCAACGAGGCTGGTGCCGCCGCAGACATAGAGCACCTGGCCGGTGACGAAATCCGAACGCTCGTCGAGGAAGAACGATATGGCGTGCGCGACATCCTCGCGCGAGCCGAGCCGCCCGACCGGGACGTTGCGCGCCATCCGCTCCTGCTGCTCGGAGTCCTTCGGGATGATGCCCCAGAAATTGTCGGTGAGGATCGGCCCCGGCGCCACCACATTCACGGTGATGCCACTCGCAGCGAGCTCGAGCGCCCAGGTCCGGGCCATGCCGTGCACGCCGGCCTTGGTGGCCGAATAGGCCGAGCGGGTCGCGGCGCCCATCGCCGCGCGCGACGAAACGAACACGATGCGGCCGAAGCGGCGCGCCAGCATCCCCTCCAGCGCCGCCTGGGTCAGCAGCATCGGCGCGCCCAGATGCAGCTGCGCCAGCATCAAAATGTCTTCCGGCCTCGCATCGGGCAGCAGGTTCGGCAGGATCACGCCGGCATTGTGCACAAGGCGATCGATGGCGTGATCGCGGCAAATCTCTTGCGCGATCGCGCGCGTCTCCTCGAGATTGGAGAGATCGGCGCGGTAGGCCGCGAGCAGCTCATGCGTCCATGTCGGCTGCTCCAGCCCGACCGAGACCACGCGCTCGCCGCGCGCGACCAGCTTCTTCGCCAGCGCCTCGCCGATTCCGGAATTGCCACCGGTGATGAGTGTGGTGCGCTGCTCGCCCATGATCAGATCTGCCGCTTCTTGAGGTCGCGAAGATCGAAGAACGCGCCCTCACGCATGAGCTTCGTGACAAAATCCTTCAGGCCGCCGCGCTGGATTTTCTCGGTTGCCGTCAGCGGCAGGCTATCGACGAAAGCGATCCAGCCCGGCGCCTTGTAATAGGCCATCTGCTCCAGGCTCCAGCGCACGATCTGTTCGGCGAGCGCACGGTCGGCGCCGCTGTGTTCCGCGATGATCACCGCCGCGACCTCGTCGCCGCGCACCTGATCGGGCGCCGCCGCAACGGCGGCCTGCCGGATCGCGGGATGGCGGTTGAGCACGGATTCGACCTCGACCGCGGCGATGTTCTCGCCGGAGCGGCGGATCACGTTCTTCTTGCGATCGACGAAGTGCAGGTCACCGTCCGCATCGCGCGACACGATATCTCCGGTGTGCAGCCAGCCGCCGGCCCATGCCTCAGCAGTGGCTTCCGGATTCTTCAGATATTCGCGGAAGAAGCCGTAACGTGGATCGGCGCCGGCCCGCCGCACCAGGAGCTCGCCGGGGACGTCGTTGGGAGCATCGTTGCCGGCATCATCTACGATCCGAACCTCCACCTCGGCGGCCGGACGACCAAAGCAGCTGGTGCCAATCTTGCGCGGCTCGACATTGGCGGCGATGACGCCGCCGCTGCCGGTCTCGGTCATCGCCCAGGCCTCCAGCAGCGGAAAGCCGAAGCGTTGCTCGAACGGTGCATGCAGCAGCTTGTCGACGCCGGCGCCAAAGCCGAAGCGCACGCTATGCGCCCGGTCCTGGTCCGATGGCGGTGCGCTCATCAGCATCGAGGGCATGACGCCGAGATAATGCAGGCAGGTGGCGCGGCTGTCGCGCACCGCGGCCCACCAGGAACGCGGATGAAAGCGATCGAGCAAGGTCAGGCAGCCGCCGACCGAGAGCATCGCCATCAGCGACACCGCCATCGCATTCATGTGGAACAATGGCAGCGGCGTGATCATGCGCTCGCCATCGTCCCTGATGTCGATCAGCCCGCCGACGTCGCGATACCAGTTGCCGGAGTGCAGAAAATAGGTGTTGGCGAGCACGCAGCCCTTGGGCTGCCCCGTCGTGCCTGATGTATAGAGCAGCGCGCATTCGCTCGAGCCGTCGCCCGCGCTGGCTGGCCGCGCGCCGCCGAAGGGCGCGGGAACGTCGTCCTGATCGGTCACGACAGGAATCGGCCGGCCGGCCTGGCGTGCCGCCGCCCCGACCTCTTCGCGTCGCTCGGAGAGGACGAAGGCCGCGTTCACCTCGGAATGCGCGATGATGTATTCGAGCTCACTGAGGCGCAGGTCCGGATTGATCGGCACCACGGAGACACCGAGCGCATTGAGCGCGAACCACAGCTCGATGAAGACGGGCCGGTTCTGCAGCAGCAGCCCGACCCGGTGACCTTCGCCGTAGCCGCGCTCTGCAAAGGCCGCGCGCCGGCGTTCGACCCGCTCAAGCATGGCGCGGTAGGAGATCTCGCCCGCGGCGATGCCGTAGATCTCGGCGGTCTCCGGCAGCACGTTGAGGAAGCCCGCCTCACCCCGGCGCAGCGCGGTCTCGCGAAAGCGGTCATAGACTGTGGTCGCAGGGGTCAAAGCAGTCTCACATGAAAAGCTGGATATTGCCGAACGGCGCATCGAAATTGACGAGATCGATCCGCTTGAGCTTGATCTTCAGGGCATCGCCGACCTCTACGAGATCGTGCGAGGCCCATCCCGAATAACGCTCCAGCGTATCACCGCGGGTCTCGGTGTAGATGTAGGACGTCCGCGTCTTGAACACGCCGGCTTCAGGATCGCACGCCACGATGCTGGGCGCCTGGAGCAGATGATGACAGCGGCTCTTCGGCTTCTGGCTGAAGGTGCGCTCGCCGGCCAGCCGCTCGACGCGAACCTTCAGCAGCAGCAGGTCCTCGTACATCAATGACGGCTGCAGCACCGGATCCTGCTGCTGCCATTCCAGCGGCATCCAGTAGCGCCCCTCGGGATGAAACAGTTCGAGCCAGGCCTGCCACTGCATGGTGTCGAGCAGCTCGGCCTCGCGGTAGATGAAGTCGGTGATGTCTTGCTCGCTGATCATTCCGCGGCCTCGATGCGCTTGTCCATGTCCTTGTCCATGTCCATGGTCATGAATTTCGCCCAGGCATGGAACTGGTTTCGCATCTGCCGCTCCGACGTGCCGTTGATGACGGCCGTGACATCAGGCTCCTCATGATCGTCGTAGAGCCGCCGCAGATTGACCCATTGATTGCCGTTCGACTTCAGCCCTTCCTGCGCCCGCTCGTACATTTCGAGATCGTCGTGGCCGACGATCGAAGTGGGCGCGTTGATGAAGCGGTTGTACATCAGGGCCCGCTCGTAGAGCTTGTCGGGCGCGCCGACCAGGCGATAGACCCAGCTCTCGACCAGCGTCTTGTCGACCGCTATGGGGATGAAGTTGCGCAGGATCTGCACCGCGCCCTTGACCATGATGTTCGGGAAATAGACGGTGTTGTGTCTGACCTCGCCGAGGATCTCGTGCGCCCGCTGCTCGCCATAGGCCGCAACCATCTGGTCGAGATAGCCGGGGACATCCTGATAGTTCGAATGGATGGAGTTGGCGACGCCGGTGTGACCGTGGCCGTTCGGCCAGATCCTGATGCCGCTCTGCTCGTAGAACTCGTACGGGCTCATGAAGGGCCCGTAGAGCTGCACCGCCATCGGCGTCTCCGTGGCATCCCCCTGCTCGCGCTTCCAGACCTTGACCGCGGTGCCGGCCGAGCTCTCATGTGCCACCATGGGATGGCAGGTGTCGGTCTGGTTCTCGACCAGCATCTTCCAGTTGCAGCTGTGCATGTAGCGGATCGGCGTCGCCTGGACTGCGAGCTTTCCCTCCGGCGAGCGGTCGACCATGTTGTCGATGGTCGAGAGGCTCTCGCCGAAATAATCCTCGAATGACACGCCATTATCGCTGAGGCGGGCGAAGATGAAATCGCGGTAGATGACGACGTTTTTGACCTTCGACAGCCCCTCATTGGCCTGGGTGTCGCCGAAGCCGGTGCCCTCGTAGCCCTTCTTCAAGGGAATCGCGAGCAGCGAGCCATCGGTCTTGAAGGACCAGGCATGATAGGGACAGCGAAAGAATTTTCCGGTGTTGCCGCAGGGCTCAGAGGCGATCTTCACGCCTTTGTGGGGACAGCGATTGTAGAAGACGTGGATGGAGCCGTCGCTGTGGCGGCTGGCCATGACCGGCTGCCGGCCGATGGTGGCAGTGATGAAATCGCCGGATTTGGCCAGCTGGCTGGCATGGCCGACATAGATCCAGCTGTTCGGAAACAGGTGCTCCATCTCGAGCTCGAAGATCTCACGGTCGACATAGACGTCGCGGTGCACCTCGGCCTCGCGCACCAGCGCGGCAATCGCTTGGGCATTCCTTCCGTATTTCGTCATGGCTCCCCTCACAAATCCAGCACCAGACGTTCGGACTTGGCGCGCGACACACAGATCTGCATGACCTTGTTGGACGCCCTCTCCTCGTCGCTGAGAATGACGTCGCGGTGATCGGGCACGCCATCGATCACGCCGCATTGGCAGATGCCGCAATCGCCGCGCTGGCAGTCGTAGAGAACCTCTAACCCGGCCGCCTCCAGCGCCTGGATGATGCTCTGCCCCACCGCGACGCCGACGACCTGCCCGGTCGATTTGATCTCGACCTCGAACGGGCGGTCCGGCGAGGACAGCTGCTCGGCTTTGAACAGCTCGTAATGGATGCGGTCGGCTGATACGCCGGCGGCGAGCGCGCCGGCCTTGACCGCCTCGATCATGCCTGAGGGACCGCAGACATAGATGTGCGCGTTTGCACCTGAAGCGCCGAGCGCTGCTGCAATGTCGAGGCGGGTCTCATCGCTGTCGTAGTGAACGGACAGATTCCTGGCGCAGATCTCCTGCAATTGCGGCAGGAACGCCAGCAGTCCTTGCTTGCGGCCGGCATAATGCAGGCGATACGGACTTCCTCGCGCCGCCAGCTCCGCCGCCATCGACAGTACGGGCGTGATGCCGATGCCGCCGGCAAACAGCAGCGCCGGCGCGCTGCCCTCGTGCAGGCGAAAATTGTTGACCGGCGCGCTCGCCTTCACGACATCGCCGACCTTCAGCGCATGCATGAATTGCGAGCCGCCGCTCGAGGCCTCTTCGCGCAGGACACCGAGCGCCAGCGCATCCCCGGGCAGGCCCGGCAACGCCATCAGCGAATACGGCCGGTCCCCTCCATCGGGGAGCGCCACGCGGAGATGCGCGCCGGCCTGCCAGCGCGGCACGGCCCCGTCCTCCACGCCAAACACAAGGCTCCGTATGAACGGCGTCTCCGCGGCATACGACCTGACCTTGAGCTTGAGCGGATGCGCGTCCATTCAGGCGGCCCGTGAATTATATGAATTTGCATATTTTTAGACATGTAATAATTGCCTGTCAATCGTCCGCGCGGGCCAGGCCCGGCGGGGCGCACATCGCGCCTCTAACTATTTGGGAAGATGGAGCTCTTGGTGTGTTGCGGGCGTGCCGACCTGAATCGCCCCGGGCGATGCGAAGCATCGTCCCGAGCGCTCCGCCGACATCATCAGGCCGTTACGGCAGATTGTCGCGCAGGAAGATGTCGATGCGGATGCGCTCCTGATCGGGGCTGATCGGCTCTTCCATGCAATGCGCCAGCAGCACCCGTGCGGCGGAGCGCGCCTCGTGGCCGGGATCCTGGTTGATGATCGCATCGAGCGTGCCGCGCACCAGGAAGCGCCGCGTATGCTGGGTCAGCTCATGGGTGATCCAGACCACGTCGCGCGCGCGGCCGGAGGCCTCGAGTGCCTCGGCAATGCCGCGATTGCCGGCGCCGCAGCAATAGATGCCGCGCAGGTCCGCATGGCGTTTGAGCAGCGCGGTGGTCAGCTCCCGCGTGCGCTCGCTGTCGTCGCGGCCCTCGATGACAGGCAATGTCGCCAGATTCGGATACTCGCTGGACAAGATCTGGTGGAAGCCGAACTGTCGCTCGCTGTGATCGCGCAGGGACAACGATCCCGCGATGACCGCAACCTTGCCCTCGCGAGCGGCGAGAAAGCGCCCCATCAGCGTTGCCGCGGTCCGTCCCGCGGCCGGATTGTCGATACCGACATAGTGCAGACGGCGCGAGCTCGGCGCGTCCGACACAAGGGTCACCACGACGACCCCGCGCGCGGTGAGCCCGTCGATCGCGTCGCGGACCTTGGGATGGTCGAGCGCAACCACGGCGACCCCCTGATAGACCGGCGACAAATCTTCCAGCGCGCCGGCCAGAACTTCCGGATCGAACACGTCGACGTGGCGGATGTCGATGAAGCCGCGCTGGCCGGCGAGCCAGCCGGCGGTGCGCTGGACCTGCTCGGACAAATTGGTCATGAAGCTGTTGCTGCCGGTCGGCAGCACGAAGGCGAAACGAAACGACTGCCCGCGGGCGAGGCGCGCAGCGGCGACGTCGGCACGATAGCCGAGTTTTGCCACCGCGGCCTCGACACGCGCGACAGTCTTGGCGCGCACGCCCTCGCGCCGGTTGACGACGCGATCGACGGTGGCGAGCGACACCCCCGCCGCGCGCGCGACATCTTCGAGCGTGGCGCGAGCCATGGGCTGGGTCGCGCTCTCAGTCATTCGCGCGCCGCCCACAGCATGCCGCGGGTCATCAATGTCCGGATCTCCGGTACGTCGAGCTCATAGGCGCGATGACCGAGCGAGGAATAGAACACCCTGCCCGCGCCATATTGCTTCTTCCACACCACCGGCATCACCACGCCGTCGATCCAGGGCGCGTGCTCGCCGGTAAAGGTCGTCGTCGCCAGCACCTCGATAGCGGGATCGACATGCATGTAATACTGCTCGGAACGATGCTCAAAACTCTTCAGGCCCTTCATGATGGGATCGTCGGGCTTGGTCACGTCGACCTTGTAGTCGATGATGTTGCCGGGATGCGCGACCCATTGCCCGCCGCACATGAACTGGTAGTCCACAGAATCGCGGAAGGCATCGCACATACCGCCATGATGACCGGCGAGCCCGACGCCGCTGCGCACGGCCGCGCAGAGATTGAGCGCGTCCGCCTTCTCGATCTTCGACATGGTGTAGATCGGGATGATCAGCGAGAGATCGTGGATCTTGGGATCGCCGAACGCCTCGGTCGTGGTCTCGATCCGGACTTCGAAGCCTTCCGCCTTCAGCCAGCCGCGGATCATCGAGGCACAGAGATCGGGATCGTGTCCCGGCCAGCCGCCCCATACAATCAATGCCTTGCGCATGCTCATGTCCTCAGTCGATCTGTCCGGTTTCAATTCCGGCCGGCAGCATCGCCGGCCGCTCGACGCGGTTTTCGATCTTGACGCGCCGCCCTTCGTCCGCCGAAGTCTGGAACGCCTCCATCACCTCCAGCACATGGAAGGCGAGCGCGCCGCTGGCGCGGTGCGGCCGGTTGTTCAGGATCGCGGACGCCATGTCGGCGACGCCGATCGAGCGGAACTCGCCTTCGACATGACCATGCGTCAGCGGCATCGTCTCGAATTCGCCGCCGGTCTTGGCGACCTGCACTTCGCCGCCGAAGCGGTTCGGGTCCGGCACCAGCATGCTGCCCTTGTCGCCATAGATCTCGATCGGCGCGTGGCGGTGCTTAGGCACATCGAAGCTCATCGTGATCGAGACGACGGCCCCGCTTTCGAATTCGAGTGTGCCCGCGACGTGGGTCGCCACCTCGACCGGGATCAGGGTCCCATTCATCGGCTGGCTGGTGACAACGCGTTCGGATCTCGGCCGCGCGGTCGAGCCCATCACACTGGCAACGGGCCCCAGCAGTTGCACGAGATCGGTGATGTAATACGGGCCCATGTCCAGCATCGGCCCGCCGCCCCGCAAATAGTAAAATCCCGGAGCCGGATGCCAGCGCTCATGGCCGGGGCAGCCGAAGAAGGCGCTTCCCGCCACAGGCGTGCCGATCGCGCCGTCATCGATCAGCTTGCGCGCGGTCTGGTGCCCGCCGCCGAGGAACGTGTCGGGTGCGCAGCCGACACGAAGGTTCTTCTGCGCGGCGAGATCCATCACCTTGCGGGCTTCCGCAACGTTGATGCCGAGCGGCTTCTCGGAATGGACGTGCTTGCCCGCGTTCAGCACCGCGAGGCTGACATCGGTGTGGGCGAGCGGCACGGTGAGATTGACGACGATCTCGACGTCGTCGCGCTTGAGCAGCTGGTCGACCCGCATCGCCGGCAAGTTGAAGGCGGCGCCCTGGCGCTCGGCGACATCGCTGCGCATGTCGGCGAGTGCCCTCACCTCCATGACTGGAAAGCGCTGCGCTGCCTTGAGGTAAGCAGTGCTGATGACACCGCAGCCGATGATTCCGACGCCGACTTTTCTCATTGTTGTCTCCGTGAAGTCTTGCTTATCCCTTGACCGCGCCCGCCGTGAGGCCGGCAACGATGTGCTTTTGCGCCAGCAGGAACAGAATGATCGTCGGCAGGATGGTGAGCGTGATGAAGGCGAGGATCAGGTGCCACTCGGACGAATATTCGCCCTGGTAGACCATGATGCCGAGCGGCCAGGGATAGAGCGCATCGGTGTTGAGCATCACCAGCGGCAGCAGATAGGCGTTCCAGCTGTTGACGAAGGTGATGGTGCCGACGGTGGCCAGGATCGGCCGCGACAACGGCAGCGTCACATAACGAAAGAACTTGACGTAGCTGCAGCCGTCGACCAGCGCGGCCTCCAGCAGCTCATAGGGAATGTCCTTGAAGAAGCGGCGCAGCAGCAGCACGCTCATGGCGAGGCTGAAGGCCACTTGCGGCAGCGCCACGCCGAAATAGGTATCGAGCAGGCCGAGATCGCGCACCTTGATGAACAGCGGCAGCACCGCGGTCGCCGCCGGAAACAACAGGCCGAGCGTCAAATAGCTCAGCAGCATCGACGAGCCGAAGAACCTGACATGGGCGAAGGTGAAAGCCGCCATCGAGGCGACGATCAGGGTCAATGTCACGGTGAGGGTCGAGATGATCAGCGAATTGCGCAGGAGCTGCCAGTAGCGGGCAGAGAACAGGATATCCGCATAGTTCTGCCACTCCCAATGCTGTGGCAGGCCGAACGGATTGACGCGCAATTCGCCGAGCGATTTGAAGCCGCCAAGCAGAGTCGCAAGCAGCGGCACCAGCACGAAGATGGCAACGATGCCGAGAAATGCCGCCTTGAACAGCATTGCTGGGTCGAACGGCGCGCGGGCAGTCTCGGCACTATTCATCGCGCATGAACCATCGCTTGTAGGTGAAGGCAAAGGTCACGCAGATCGCGAACAGGATGACGCCGATGGCGCTGCCATAGCCGACCCGCATGCGCGAGATGCCGTTGTTGTAGAGGAAACTCACCATGGTGTTGGAGGAATCCGCAGGCCCCCCACGTGTCAGCGGCATGACGAGGTCGAACAGTTGCAGCGAGCCGACGATGGCGAAGAACACCGAGAGGCGTATGGTCGGGTAGAGCAAGGGGATCACGACATGGCGCAGCGCCTGCGATCGCGTTGCGCCGTCGATCCGCGCCGCCTCGACCAGACTCTTGTCGAGGCTCTGCAGCGCCGCAATGAACAGCATCATATGAAAACCGAAATACTTCCACACGATGACGATCAGCACCGCCAGCATCGCCGTATCGGTCGAGGCCAGGAGGTACGGCGGCTCGGCGCCGAAGCTGCGCCAGATCGATGCGACGAGACCGTAGTCACCGTCATAGACGAAACTGAAGATCAAGCCGGTCGCGATCTCCGCCAGGATGTAGGGCATGAAGAACAGCATGCGCAGCGCCACCGCCCCGCGAAACTTCTCGGCCAGCATCAGGGCCAGTGTCAGGGCGAGCGGCAGCTGGATCGCGAGCGAGACCGCGATGATGAGCCCGTTGTTGCGCAGCGCGAGCCAGAACGCGCGGGTTTCCAGCACGAAACGATAATTGTCGAAGCCGATCCAGTTGGTCGGCCTGCCGAAACCATTCCAGTTGAAGCCCGAGTACCACGCCGCCTCGCCGATCGGCAGCACCACGAACAGCGTGAACAGCAGCAGCGCCGGCGGCAGAAACAGGATCAGGACGGTGAAGCGGCCGTCCCAGCCCGGGCCACGTACCGCAACCTGAGGGGCCGCCTCACCGGCAACGCTGATCGGCGAGGTGATCGCGATCCGTCGCGCCACAGTCAGTTACCTTGCTTGTACGCCGCTTCGATTGCCTTCGCAGCGTCCTGCGGGCTCATGCTGCCACCAGCGATCTCCGCCGTGACGTCGTTGACGACGCGCCCGACCGAGGGGCCGAGGCTCTGGTCATAGAAGTTCTGGTGATACTGCGACCTCGCCAGATTGGCCGCGATCTGCTTCATGAAGTCGCTCTTGAGGCCCGCCTCGCCGCCCTTGACGACGGGAACGATGAAGTTGCCGGCGGCAAGTCGCGCCTGCACGTCCTTGGAGATAAAGAACTTGAGGAAGTCGGTGGCTTCCTTGGGCGCGCCCTTGGTGATCAGCCAGCCGGTGATGCCGCCGAGCGTGTCTGACGGCTCACCCTTGCCGCCGGGTACGACCGGAAAATCGAACCAGCCAAGCTTGTCGTCGCTGAGACCGACCTTGTCGGCGGCAAGCGCGCGCTGGGTGTGATAGAAGGAGGAGATGGCCAGGATCATCGCGGCCTTCCCGTCACCGAAATAGCCGACGGCCTGCGGGTTCTTGAAGCCGAGGAAGCCGTTCTGGAACGGCTGCAGATCGACCAGCTGCTTGAACAGCTCGCCGGATTTCTGGAAGGTCTCGCCGGCGAAGCCGCCTTTCTCGCCCTTCAGCGCTGCATCGAAGGCCGGCTTGCCGCCGATGCGCACAGCGAGATGCGTCCAGTAGAAATGCAGCGGCCATTTGTCGGCACCGCCAACCACGATCGGCGTAACACCCGCGGCCTTCAGCGTTTTCACCGCGCCGAGCAGATCGTCCCATGTCTTGATCTTGCTTGGATCGACATTGCCCTTGGCCATCAAATCCTTGTTGTAGAGGAAGCCGACCTGCGAGAGCGAAATCGGAAGTCCGAAGACGCGGCCGTTCTGGGTGAAGGCGGCGAGCGCCGCCGGTGCGATCGTGTCGCTGTAGCCGTCGCTCTTCACGGAATCGGTGATGTCTTCCAGCACGCCCGCATCGACCTGCGTCTTCAAGACGCCGCCGGCCCAGCTATAGATGATGTGCGGCCGGTCCTTCGATTGCAGGATGGTCGGCAGCTTGGCCTTGTAGGCCTCGTTCTCGAGGAACTGCATCTCGACCTTCACACCGGGGTGCGAGGCCTCATAGCTGCGTGCGACCTCCTCCCAGATCTTCACCTGGGCGGGATTGACCTCGATGTGGAGCCATTTCACGGTGGTGTCGGCTGCCGCGACATTTGCGCCAAGCAGGCATGCGGCAACGGCGAGTCCCAGCTTCCCGAGCAATCTCATCACAACCTCCCAGGCTTTTATTCTTTGAACGCAATCCTGCCTTCAGTTTTTGAGGTACGCAACTAAAATTCTGACATATGGACCTCACAAGAGGAACGGCTAAGTTCCTGGGAAAGAATCAGGGCGGGCTTCGCCGCCCATAACAAGCTGAAAGGTTCCCCATGGCTGCCATCTATTCCGACCTCGCCGGCAAGGTTGTGCTCATCACCGGAGGTGCAGCGGGAATTGGTGCCGCGATCGTGCGGCGCTTCGCGGAGCAGAAATCCAGGGTCGTGTTCTTCGACATCAAGGTCGACGAAGGTCAGCGCCTGGCCCGCGAGCTGTCGGATCAAGGGCTGGCCGCGCATTTCCAGCGCGTCGACCTGACCGACATCCCGGCCCTGCGCGACGGCGTCGAAGAGGCCCGCAAGGCACACGGGCCGGTCAACATCCTGATCAACAACGCCGCGCATGACGAGCGGCACAAGACCGAGGAGATGACGCCGGAATATTGGGATGACCGCATCGCGGTGAACCTGAAGCACCAGTTCTTTGCGTCACAGGCCGTGTTGCCGGACATGAAGGCGGCCAAGTCGGGCGCCATCATCAATTTCGGCTCGGTGTCGTGGATCGCCGGACAGGGCGGCATGGCCGCCTACACCGCCAGCAAATCAGGCGTGATCGGGCTCACGCGCTCGCTGGCGCGTGACTACGGTCCCTTCAACATCCGCGTCAACGCGATTGCACCGGGATGGATCATGACGGAGCGCCAGCTCGAGAAATGGATGACGCCCGCAGGCGAAGCCGAGCTGCAGCAGCGCCAGTGCCTGAAGCGCCGGCTCGTGCCTGATGAAGTCGCGAAATTCACCCTCTTCCTCGCCTCAGACGAAGCCTCTGCCTGCACCGCCCAGCACTACATCGTCGACGGCGGCTGGGTCTGAGGCGCTTGCCGCTGAAGGCGAGCACCTCTCTCTCGGACTTCGTTGCGAGCGCGGCGAAGCAATCCAGAATCCCTCCGCGGAACGACTTTGGATTGCTTCGCTGCGCTCGCAATGACGGAGCATGAGGCAGCATCGCGGCCTCTTATTGCGCAGCTTTCGCAGGACGGGGTGCGCTTTCAGAACGTCAGAGATCTGCAATCAGGCCAGCCCAGCCGCCTTCAGGCTCTGCTTCAGATGGGCAATACCCTTCTTGGCATAGGTCAGCGGGTGTGCCTTCTGCGGGTCCTGCTCAGCCTCGACGACGATCCAGCCGGAATAGCCCGGCAGTTCGCGGAAGACGGCGGGGTAATCGACCATGCCGTCGCCGGGCACGGTGTAGACACCGAGCGCGCTGCCCTGCCCTAGCACCGCGTCGAGGAAGCTCCAGTCCTCGCGGCGCGCCTGCTCCATCACCGCCCGGCGCACATCCTTGGCGTGGACGTGGCTGATGCGGGCGCGATATTTTCGCGCCAGCGCGGCCGGATCGACACCGCCCCAGGTGGCGTGGCCGGTGTCGAGCAGGAGATGCGCGGCCTCGCCGGTCGCCGTCATGAAGGCGTCGATGTCATCAGCGCTTTCGACGATGGTGCCGATGTGATGATGGTAGACCAGCCTGACGCCTTCGGCGAGCGTGCGCTCGGCGACTTCGGTGATGCGGCGGCCGAACTGCGCCCAGTCGCCTGCCTTCATGACCGGCCGCTGCGACAGCGGCTTGCTGCGATCGCCGTGGATCGCATTCGAGGTCTCGGCGAAAACGAGGACTGAAGATCCTATCGCCTTGAGGAGATCGAGATGCGGGCGCAGATGCTGCATCTCCGCGTCGGCATCGCGCTTCAAGAGCTCCGCCGAATACCAGCCGGAGATGCAGGCCATGCCGAAGGGCGCGAGCGCGGCCTTCAGGGCCTGCGGCTCACGGGGAAATTTGTGGCCGAGCTCCATGCCCTCGAAGCCGGCTTCGCGCGCCTCGGCGAGGCAGGTCTCGAGCGGTGTGTCGCCGCCGATCTCCTGGAGATCGTCGTTCGACCAGCCGATGGGGTTGGCGCCGATACGGATAGGCATGTCGTCCTCACTCGATCAGATATTGCGACGCGCAAGCGCCTCGATGTAGCCGCGCCTTGCGGCTTCGACCTCGGTGCGCTCGGAGACCTCCGGCACCGCCACCTCCCACCAATGGCCGCCGGCGTCGGTCGAGCGCAGCGGGTCGGTGTCGATCACGACGACACTGGTCCGGTCGTGACCTCGCGCCTGCTCAAGCGCCGCTTCCAGCTCCGCGATACCAGCGACCTTGCGCGCGATCGCTCCCATCGATGCGGCGTGGGCCGCGAAGTCGATCTCGGGCAGCGTCTCGTGGCGGGCGTCGCGCAAGAGGTTGTTGAAAGGGGCGCCCCCGGTCGCGTTCTGGAGCCGGTTGATGCAGCCGAAGCCTCTGTTATCGAGCACGACGATGATGAGTTTTGCCCCTAACATCACCGACGTGGCGATCTCGGAATTCATCATCAGATAGGAGCCATCGCCGACCATCACGACGACTTCGCGCGAGGGATCGGCGAGCTTGACGCCGAGCCCGCCGGCGATTTCGTAGCCCATGCAGGAATAGCCGTATTCCATGTGGTAGCCGCCGGGCGCGCCCGGCTGCCACAGCTTGTGCAGCTCGCCGGGCAAGCCGCCGGCCGCGCACAGCACGACATCGCTTGGCCGGCTGCGGCGCTGGACGGCGCCGATGACCTGGGCATCGCTCGGCAAGGCTTCGTTGCCTGACGCGGTGTAGCGCGCGGCCGTTTCCAGCCAGGCCGTGCGGCCACTCCTGGCCTGCCCGGTCCAGACGGCAGGTGCCGTCCAGC
Source organism: Bradyrhizobium sp. BLXBL-03 (assembly GCF_051853015.1). Lineage (NCBI taxonomy): Bacteria > Pseudomonadati > Pseudomonadota > Alphaproteobacteria > Hyphomicrobiales > Nitrobacteraceae > Bradyrhizobium > Bradyrhizobium sp. BLXBL-03. The sequence goes on from NZ_CP182470.1 coordinate 5,422,848, forward strand.
CCTGAAGGGCGGTGCCGAGCTCGGCCAAGCCGACCTTGGCATCGGCGACGAGCGGCTGCGCGCGATGCTTGCCGGCATCGAAGCTCTGCGTATTGAGGCCGATGATCCGGCAGGCGGGATCGGCGAACAGCGAGCGCGAGCCGGTGGTGAAATCCTGCAAGCGGGTGCCGATCGCCAGCACGAGATCGGCCTGCCGCGCCGCATCATTGGCGGCGCGGGTGCCGGTGACGCCGATCGCGCCGAGATTAAGAGGATGGTCGTGCGGCAGCGCGCTCTTGCCGGCCTGCGTTTCTGCCGCCGGAATGCCGTGCGCGGTGCAGAAGGCCGCAAGATCGGCTTCCGCCTCGCTGTAGAGAACGCCGCCGCCGGCGACGACGAGCGGGCGCTTGGCGGCCTTGAGCAGCGCTGCGGCCTGCGCCATCTGCGTCACGTCGGCGCGCGGGCGGCGCGGCTGCCAGACGCGCTCGGCGAAGAACCAGTCGGGATAGTCGAAGGCTTCCGTTTGCACGTCCTGGCAGAGCGCAAGCGTCACGGGTCCACATTCGGCCGCGTCGGTCAGAACCTGCATCGCCCGCTCGAAAGCGGGCACGATCTGCTCGGGCCTGGTGATGCGATCGAAATAGCGCGAGACGGGCCTGAAGCAATCATTGGCGGAGACAGTGCCGTCGCCGAAATCCTCGATCTGCTGCAGCACGGGATCGGGACGGCGTCCGGCGAAGACATCGCCCGGCAGCAGCAACACCGGCAGGCGATTGACGTGAGCGACGGCTGCCGCCGTCACCATATTGGTCGCGCCGGGGCCGATCGAGCTCGTCACCGCCATCATGCGCCGGCGGCGCGAGGTTTTCGCGAAGGCAATCGCGGCATGCGCCATCGCCTGCTCATTATGCGCGCGCAACGTCGGCAGGCGGTCGCGCGCGGCATACAGCGCCTCGCCGAGGCCTGCGACATTGCCATGCCCGAAGATCGCCCAGACGCCGGCGAACAGCGGCTGATCCTTCCCGTCGATGACAGTCCGTTGCGCGGCCATCGCGGCGACAAGCGCCTGGGCCATCGTGAGCCTGATCGTCGCCATCACTCGCTCCCACTCAACCCCGTCGCGCGGACCGGCCCGTCAAGATATTCCGCCATCGCGCCGACCGAGCGCTTGTGCTCGCGCAACTGTGTCGCGAATGTGTCGTCGCTCGATCCGATACGATGTTGCGTGGCGGTTGATGACATCGAGAAGTGCAAGCTCCGACCTTGACTGGGCGGCGCAGAGAATGGAATGCTTATTCGAATAGTCAAGCAGTGATGATGGCAATGCGGGTTGGACTTCTCGGCGCCGGCAGGATCGGGCGCATTCACGGTCTCAATGTAGCGGCGCGCAGCGATGCACGGCTCGTCGCGGTGGCCGACGCCTCGAACGAGGCTGCGTCCTCGCTGGCGCAGGCGACGGGCGCGAAAGTGGCCGATGCGGATGCGATCATCGGCGATTCAGCCATCGACGCCATCCTGATCTGCACGCCGACCGACACGCATGCCGATCTGATCGAAGCCGCCGTCTCGGCCGGCAAGGCGGTGTTCTGCGAGAAGCCGGTCGATCTCGATTCGGACCGCATTCGCCGCTGCCTCGCCACGGTTGAAAAATCCGGCAAGCCCCTGATGATCGGCTTCAACCGCCGCTTCGATCCGAACTTTGCGGCGCTGGAGAAGCGGCTGCGCAGCGGCGAGGCCGGCGAGATCGAGATCGTCAGCGTGATCTCGCGCGATCCCGGACCGCCGCCGGTCGACTATGTGAAACGCTCGGGCGGCCTGTTCCGCGACATGATGATCCACGATTTCGACATGGCGCGCTTCCTGCTGGCCGAGGAGCCGGTCGTCATCTTCGCAGTCGGATCGGCGCTGGTGGACAAGGCGATCGGCGAAGCCGGCGACGTCGACACCGCCGCTGTTGTCATGAAGACGGCGAGCGGGCGCATCGCGCAGATCTCGAATTCGCGCCGTGCCACTTACGGCTACGACCAGCGCGTCGAGGTGCATGGCGCGAAGGGCATGCTGCGGGCCGGCAACGTCCACGAGACGACTCTGGAGATCGCGACCCGCCAGGGCTTCCGTGCCGATCCGGTGCAGAACTTCTTTCTCGAACGCTATGCCGCCGCCTATCGCGCCGAGCTTGCAGCCTTCATCGACGCCTGCACCGGCAAGGTTGCGCCCTCGCCCACCGGTCTCGACGGGCTGCGCGCCCAGATGCTGGCCGACGCGGCGACCGAGTCGGCCCGCACCGGCCGCCCTGTCGCGATCAAGGCTGCCTGAGCGTGACGCCGGCCGAACTCATGCTGCGCCGTTACGCGGCCCAGGGCCTCGCCACTGAAGCGGGGCGCATCGCGCTCGGCTATTTCAGCCGGCAGGAGAGCCTCGGCGTCACGATGAAAGGCGCGCAGGATTGGCTCACCGTCGCCGACGGTGCCGTCGAGGACTTCTTGCGCGCGCGGCTGACGGAGCTTTTCCCCGGCGACACTGTCATCGGCGAGGAAGGCGGCGGCGAGGCGAGTGATGCGGTCTGGATCCTCGATCCGATCGACGGCACCGCGAACTTCGCCCATGGCGATCGCACCTGGTGCATCTCCGTTGGCTTCCTTGTGAACCGCGAACCGACGATCGGGATCGTCGCGGCACCGGCGCTGGATGAGCTCTATGTCGCGCAACGCGGCCAGGGCGCCACGCTAAACGGGCAAAAAATCGCCGTCTCCGGCGTCGACGATATCGGACGTGCCTATGTCGAACTGGGCTGGTCGCCCCGTGTACCCTCGCAGCACTATGTCGACATGATCGGCCGCGTTTATGCGGCTGGCGGCGCGATGAAGCGCTCGGGCTCCGGCGCTTTGGGCCTCTGCCATGTGGCGAACGCCCGCACCGACGCCTATGCCGAGTTGCACATCAACGCCTGGGACATCGCCGCCGGCGTTGTGATCGCCCGCGAGGCCGGCGGCTGGGTCAGCGACTTCTTCGCCGGCGACGGCATCAGCAAGGGCAACCCGATCCTGTGCTGCACGCCGGCGCTGGCATCGCAGCTCAGCGAAATCACCGGGATTTCCTAGTCGACTTAATAGTTATTGCTTTGGAACTGAAGAGACGCCACCGTCCCAGCCAATGACAGAGAATATCAAGTTCTCGTTCTCGGGAGGTGGACCATGGTTTGGAAATCCCTTGTCGTCAGGGCGCTGTTCAGCGCCGGTATCCTGGCCGCGGGCGCAGCCTCGGCGTCGGCCGAGGGGTCGCTGGTCATGTATTGCGGCGTGCAGGAGGAATGGTGCCGCGCGATGTCCACCACCTTCGAGAAGGAGACCGGCATCAAGGTTTCGATGACGCGGAAATCCGCCGGCGAAACCTATGCGCAGCTCAGGGCCGAGGCCTCGAACCCGCGCGCCGACATCTGGTGGGGCGGCACCGGCGACCCGCATCTTCAGGCCGCCGATGAGGGGCTGACGCTCGAATACGAATCCCCGGCCAACAAGGATCTGCACGACTGGGCGCTGAACCAGTGGAAAGCGGCGAAGCAACGCTCGATCGGCATCTATGCCGGCGCGCTCGGCTTCGGCTACAACACCGAGCAGATCAAGGCCAAGGGCATTCCGGAGCCGAAATGCTGGGCCGACCTGCTCAATCCCAAGCTCAGGGATGACGTGCAGGTCGCCGACCCGAATTCGTCCGGCACCGCCTATACCCTGCTTGCCACGGTCGTGCAGTTGATGGGCGAGGACAAGGGCTTCGATTATCTCAAGGCCCTGCACAAGAATGTCAGCCAATACACCAAATCAGGCGCAGCGCCAGCCAAGGCTGCGAGCCTCGGCGAGACCGCCGTCGGCATCGTCTTCATCCATGATGCCGTCGTCTTCGCGGTACAGGGTGATCCGATCAAGGCCGTCGCGCCGTGCGAAGGCACAGGCTACGAGATCGGCTCGATGTCGATCGTCAAGGGCGCACGCAATCTGGAGAACGCCAAGAAGTTCTACGATTGGGCGTTGAGCCCCGCCGCACAGGCCCTCGCCGCCCCCGCGAAGTCGTATCAGGTGCCGTCCAACAAGAACGCTCCGGTGCCGCCGCAGGCGCCGAAGATGAGCGAGATGAAGCTGATCAACTACGACTTCGTCAAATACGGCTCGTCCGCGGAGCGCTCGCGGCTGCTGACAAAGTGGGACAAGGAGGTCAAGGCGCTGCCGAAATAGCCGTCGGCTGCGGAGATCCCGGATGCGCCTTTCGACACGGCTTGCTCTCCTGCTCGGTTGGTTGGGCTATATGCTCGTGCCCTGGTACCTGCCGGAAGGCTCCGACCTTGCGGGCTATCCGTTCGGGCGGGCCGGCACCGCACTCCTGCTTGCGACATCAGGCGCAGCGCCATGGCTGTGGCCGATCGGCATCGCGCTCCTTGCGGCGACGCTCCTCGCCGTCCGTGCCGAGACCACCCTTAGTGGGCCCGCGTTGATCCTCACCGGGCTGCTCGGCCTGGTCGCGTTCTTCGCACAAGGCTTTGCGATCACGCTGCCCGGGCAAGGCATTCCCTGGCTCGCCGCGCTGCTGGGCGGCGCAGGCGCCGCGCAGCCGGGCATGGGTTTCGGCGCGCTGCTGACGATGTTCTCGCTCCTCTTGCTGCTCTGCCACGGCCTCGCCTATCGCGGGTTCTGTCGGGGCGATCTCTTCACCACGTCCACCATCGGTGTCGTGGTGCTGCTGATCGGCCTCTTCATCTTCCTGCCGGTGGCGACGATCCTGCGCAGTGCGCTGGTCGACGCCAACGGCAGCTGGGCGCTGGGCGAATTCGCAGGCCGCCTGCTCTCCTCGACGATCTGGGGACTGGGATGCGTCGGCGGCGGTATCGCCTGCGGCGTCGCCTGGAATACGCTGATCCTCGGCGTGCTGACCGGCCTCATCACCACGCTGCTGGGCCTCGCCTGCGCGCTGCTGGTGTTGCGCACTGCGATGCCAGGCAAGCGGCTGATGCGCGCGATGACGGTGCTGCCGATCATCACACCGCCCTTCGTCATCGGCCTTGCGCTCATCCTGTTGTTCGGCCGTTCCGGCGTCGTCACCGGCCTGATGTCCGAATGGTTCGGCATCCCACGCTCGCGCTGGATCTACGGCCTGCCGGGCGTGCTGCTGGCGCAGGGGCTGGCCTTCGCACCGATCGCCTTCCTCGTATTGATGGGCGTGGTCCAAGGCATCGCACCGAGCCTCGAAGAGGCGTCCCAGACGCTTGGTGCCAGGCATTGGCAGACGTTCCGCTCCGTGACCTGGCCGCTGCTGCGGCCGGGGCTCGCCAACGCCTTTCTGCTCGGCTTCGTCGAGAGCCTGGCCGATTTCGGCAACCCGCTCGTGCTCGGCGGCAATTTCGAAGTGCTTTCGACCAAGATCTTCTTTGCCGTGGTCGGCGCCGCCCATAACCAGGGTCTGGCCGCAGTGCTCGCGATCGTGCTGCTCGTCTTCACGCTCGGTGCGTTCGGGCTGCAGCAGAGCTGGCTCGGCGGCAAGAGCTACACCACGGTCTCCGGCAAGGGCGATGCCGGCATTCCGGCGAAGCTGCCGACCTCCGTCACCGTGCTCTCCGCCGTGGTGATCATACCCTGGGTCGGGCTGACGGCGGTGATCTACGCGGTGATCCTGATCGGCGGCTTCGTCAAGACGATGGGCCGCGACCATACGCCGACGCTGGAGCATTACCGCACCGGCTTCGCCGTCGATTTCAGCCACGGCCTGTTCTTCGAGGGCGCAGCCTGGCCCTCTTTGTTCACGACGCTGAAAGTGGCTGCGATCTCGGCACCACTGACGGCGCTGATCGGCCTGCTCACCGCCTATCTGCTCACGCGGCAACGCTTCGTCGGCCGCCAGCTGCTCGAATTCACGACCATGCTGAGCTTCGCCATTCCCGGCACCGTGCTCGGGGTCGCCTATATCCTCGCCTTCAACGTGCCGCCGATCGAGATCACCGGGACCGGCCTCATCCTCGTGCTCGCCTTCGTCTTCCGCAACATGCCCGTGGGCATACGCTCGGGCATTGCGGGACTGGCCCAGATCGACAAGAGCCTCGACGAGGCCTCGACCACCCTGCGGGCGCGCAGCTTCACGACATTGCGCCGCGTGGTGCTGCCGTTGCTCAAGCCGGCGCTTATCGCAGCGCTGATCTACAGCTTCGTGCGCAGCATCACCTCGGTCAGTGCCGTGATCTTTCTGGTGTCGGCCGAATACAATCTCGCGACCGCCTACATCGTCGGGCGAGTCGAGGCCGGCGAGTTCGGCCTCGCCATCGCCTATTCCTCGGTGCTGATCGTCGTCATGGCGGCGGGCATCGCGCTCATTCAGTTCGGCGTGGGCGAGCGCAAGCTTGGCCGCAGGCCCGTCACGCTCGCGACCTCGGCCGCCGAGCCGGCCAGATAGGACTTGCAGATAGGACTTGCCATGCCCAAATCAGGCCCCGCCTCCGTCGAGTTCAGACATGTCAGCATGCGCTACGGCAATGTGACGGCCGTGGACGATGTCAGCTTCAGGATCCACGCGGGCGAACTCGTGACGCTGCTTGGCCCCTCCGGCTGCGGCAAGACCACGACCTTGCGCATGATCGCCGGCCTCGAGATCGCGAGCGACGGGCAGATCCTGATTGGCGGCAAGGATGTGACACGGCTCTCGGCCGCGGACCGCGACGTCAGCATGGTGTTCCAGTCCTACGCGCTGTTTCCGCATATGAACGTGCTGGAGAACGCGGCGTATGGACCGACGGTGAAGGGGCTGGGAAAGGCGCGGGCCGAGGCGATGGCGCTGGAGAAGCTCGCTTTGGTCGGTCTCAAGGGCTTCGAGAAGCGCTATCCGGCCGAGCTGTCCGGCGGTCAGCAGCAGCGCGTCGCCGTGGCGCGCGCCCTCGTGCTGGAGCCGCAGGTGCTGCTGTTCGACGAGCCGCTCTCCAACCTCGATGCCAAGCTCAGGCGCCGGGTGCGGCAGGAGATCCGCGAGCTCCAGCAGTCGCTGAAGCTCACCGTCGCCTATGTCACGCATGACCAGGAGGAGGCCCTCGCCGTCTCCGACCGCATCATCGTGATGTCGAATGCGAAGATCGCGCAGCAGGGCTCGCCGCGCGAGCTTTATGAAGCCCCGGCGAACAGCTTCGTCGCCGATTTCATCGGCGATGCCAATCTCGTGGAGGTGTCGATCGAAGCCGTGCATGACGGGCAAGCGCAGGTCATGCTGGGACCTCTCCGCCTGACGCTTGCCGCGCGCGGCCTCACGCCCGGGCCGGCCAAAGCGGCCATCCGGCCCCACGGCATCATGTTCGGCGATGGCCTCGCAGGAACCGTCAGGAAATCCTCTTACCTCGGCGATCACGTCGAGATGATGGTCTCGACGCCGATCGGCGAGCTTTTCGTCGTCAGCCGCCAAACCGATGAGATCCCGGCTGAAGGCGCGGCGATCAAGCTGTCATTCGTCCAGCAAAATATCGCTCTCGTGCGGTGACGGGCTCGAATCCGCATACTCGCTCGCGATTCCCGCGGCCCGATTGTATCATCCCGGCATGAGCTATTCCGACGCCGCGGACGACGACCCGACACGCGTTCGCAAGATCATCCATATCGACATGGATGCCTTCTACGCATCCGTGGAACAGCGCGACAATCCCGAGCTGCGCGGCAAGCCCGTCGCGGTCGGTGGTTCGGCCGAGCGCGGCGTGGTCGCTGCCGCGAGCTATGAAGCGCGCAAATTCGGCGTTCGTTCCGCGATGCCGTCGGTCACCGCGAAGCGGCAATGTCCCGACCTGATTTTCGTAAAGCCCCGCTTTGAGGTCTACAAGGCGATCAGCCGGCAGATCCGTGAGATCTTTGCCGAGCACACCGACATCATCGAGCCGTTGTCGCTCGATGAGGCCTATCTCGACGTGACGGAAAACCTGCAAGGCATCCCGCTTGCCCGTGACGTGGCGCTGCGGATCCGCGAGAAGATCAAGGCCGAGACCGGCCTCAACGCCTCGGCGGGCATCTCCTACAACAAGTTCCTGGCAAAGCTCGCCTCCGACCATCGCAAGCCCAATGGGCAGTTCGTGATCTCGCCCGAAATGGGGCCCGCTTTCGTGGAGACGCTGCCGGTGGGCAAGTTCCACGGGATCGGACCGGCAACGAGCGCAAAGATGAACGCGCTCGGCCTGTTCACCGGCCTCGACATCCGCAACCAGACGCTTGAATTCATGAACGCGAATTTCGGCAAGTCAGGCGCCTATTATTACTGGATCTCGCGCGGCGTCGACGAACGGCCGGTGCGGGCCAACCGGATCCGCAAGTCGATCGGCGCGGAGACCACGTTCTCGACCGACCTCGCCGAATTCGACGCACTCGTCGTCGAGCTGCGCCCGCTCGTCGACAAGGTCTGGCGCCATTGCGAGGCATCAGGCAGCCGGGGCCGGACCGTGACCTTGAAGATCAAGTTCGCCGACTTCGAGATCATCACGCGCAGCAGGTCCGTGGCTGCGCCGGTCCCTGGCCGGGACGAGCTGGAGCGCCTCGCCTGCGGCCTGCTCGAGGCGGAGATGCCCCTGCCCAAGCGCGTCAGGCTCCTGGGAGTCTCGTTGTCATCGCTCCAGGTCGGCGACGATGCGGCGCCGCAACTGACGTTCGAAATTTGATCCGGACGCCGGGGATTCGAATGATCAGGCCGCGATCTCTTCCGCCCTGCTCCCGACCTCGTCGCGCTTCGCATTGATCAAATTGAGCAGATGCGCGGCCGCGCGGGCATCGCACAACGCGCGGTGGTGGTCCTTCAGCTCGATATTGTAGGCCCTTGTGAGCTTGCCGAGCCCGTAGGATTTGTGGCCGGGGTAGTGCCGGCGCATGCTCGCGCAGGTGCAGAGCTTTGGAAAGCGGAAACGGCGTTCGAGGCGTTCGTATTCCGCGGCGATGAAGCCGTAATCGAAATTGACATTGTGAGCGACGAAGACGCCGTCACGCATGAACTGCATGAAGCTATCGGCGACTTCCGCGAACAATGGCGCACCCCGTACCATCTCATTGCTGATGCCGGTCAACGCGACGATCTTGGCCGGGATCGACCGCTGCGGGTTGATCAGCGAATGCCACTCCGCCACGACCTCGTGATTGCGGATCTTGACGGCGCCGATTTCAGTGATGCGATCCCCGCCGGTCCAGCCGCCGGTGGTCTCGATGTCCACGACGACATAGTCCTGGTCCGGATCGAAACGGAAATCGGCGCGGCCGATCTCCGAAGGGATTCCAGCGTTGCCGAGCTGGCGAAGCCGCGTCAGCTGGTTGCGCCTGATGACGTCGCCCTCGGCCTTCACTTCCATGAACGAGACGGCGCCATCAGCCACAAGCATGAGATCGGGGAAGCCATCGCGCATCGCGCGATAGTCCTCGCACATCAGGCGAAGGATCGCGGCGAGGCCGTCAGCACTGGCCCCCGCAAGCAACGCGCGGAGCGCGTCCATATCAACATGGTCCCAGGCGAACACGCCGTTCGGCTTGCCCCATTTCGCAGCAACGATCCGCAGGATCTGGGGCAGCGCGGAGCGCGAGGCGATCGTCCCCAGCTTCGCCTCGATCTGAGACGAGAACATCCGGGCAAAGGTTCTGTCCTTCAGGCAGTGCGGCATCCAATCGAAGCCGCTGTGCAGCTGTCCGGATTCGAACAGCTCATCCCAGAACAGCAAGCCGAACAGGCAGTGCCAGAGTGTGTTTTCGGCGTGGAAGACCTCAAGGCCCTGCCGGCGCAGAACGCCTGCGATCCCGGCCTCCGGGCTGCCGCGCCAGGTGTCGTCGACCCGGAGCGTTCGTCCTGCCCGCAACAGCTCGGTGCAGAGTCCCGTCCGGCGCCCATCGAACTTCCGGGCATAGAAGTCGCTCGCAAAGACGCATTCGTCATCGCTGGCGGGATCATCGATCATGCGCCGCAGCAGGTCCTCCGCGGCGTCCTTGTCGCCCTCCGCATAAAGCAGCCGGGCGAGGCGCTCGTTGCATTCGGCCGAAGCGCCGGCACGATAGAGCTGCGCCGCGAGCGCGGCCTCACCCTTCTTCTCGAAGTGCAGACCCGCTTTGTGGGCCGCACGGCTGCGCAGATCGAGGGCGTAATCCGTCGGGCAGGCAGGACCACCGAGAATGTCGGCAACGGACCTGCGATACACCTCGTCGGATTTGGCCTCGAGCTGGCGCAGCAGGCGCGCATAGTGGAAGCAGGCCCTCGCCTCGTCCGCATCGGCAAACCGCGCGCTGAAATCCGCTTGGCCGTTGGTGCGCAGGATGCCGAGATCGCGCAGCGCGAAATTCTTCAGGTTGTTCTCTGTCTTGCCGAAATAGAGATAGAGCAGGAACTCGAGCGGTTCGGTGTCAGCGAGCGCGATGAAGGCCTCTCCACCGCAGTGCCGGAATGCCGTGCCGAACGACAGATTGGCGAGGCAATACTCCGACAGCTTGGCCTTGGGCCACGAGGCCCTGACGTCGCTCATGCCGGCCGCCTTTGCGCCGTCGAACAGATCAGGCTTTGCAAGGCACGCCAGGAACGCTGCGTAGTCCTGTTCGGTCAGGCCTCGAACATAACCGGCAACGCCGAGCTCCCCCAGCGCACCGACGGGGTCGGCGATCTCGGCGTATTTGAAGGTGGAGGGATTGAAGACCGTGCCGTTGCGGTTGACCATCCGGACGAACAGGCACTGGGCATCCTTCGACAGCTGTGAGAAGCGAGCGACAAAGGCATGATGCCTCTCGGCCAGCACCGGACCGTAGGTCTCGCAAACGAAGCTCAGCATCTCCGTGAAGTGGTCGTGATAATAGTAGACCGGCAGGACAGGCAGCGTCATCCGCGCGCAGCCCTCGGCGCAGCGCAGCGCGACCCCGCTCCGGTCGAAGTTCCCCGTGATTCCTTCGCGTTCATGTTCGACTTCTGTTCTTTTCGCCGGGCACTGTCAAGCTCGGAACTTCGCGACCCGGCGCCGTCCCGACGCCGGGTTTCGGCGACAACCAGGGCGCGTGGACGCGCCTATTGCACCGCGGAACGATTTGCGACGCACCATTCAAAATGAGACTGCCCGTTAAGCCGCGCGTGGCGCCGACCGGTGCGCCGTATCCGAGTTCGGTTAGCCTTCATCCCAAGAAATCGTCGAAGACCCGATGGCCTTGCAAGAACGTCGCACCGCGCGGCGGAAGCGTGAGGTGCGGTGAAAAACAGCGACAAGAACGACCAGGGAGGAGAGCAATGTTGAAAGGCAGTCTAGGACTGATTGCGTTGAGCGGCCTGCTGATGTCGGGTACCGCCTTCGCGCAGGAGAAGATCAAGGTCGGCGTCACCGCGACCCTCGAAGGCACCTACACCGTGCTCGGCGAGGACGGCATCCGTGGCTTCCAGACAGCACTGAACGTGCTCGGCAAAAAGGTCGGCGACAAGGAACTCGAATTCGTCATCGCTTCGACGGACGCGACACCGGACTCGGCTGTGCGCGCCGTGCGCAAGCTGATCGAGCAGGACAAGGTGCAGATCCTGCTGTCGCCGCTCTCCGGCGACGAGGGCATCGCGGTCAAGAACTTCGCGAAGACCCATCCGGAGCTGACCTTCATCAACGCAGCCTCCGGCGCGCAGGAAACGACCTATGTCGATCCGGCCCCGAATTTCTTCCGCTACAACATGGACGGCGCGCAATGGCAGGTCGGCCTCGGCAAATACGCCTATGACACCAAGGGTTATCGCAAGATCGCAACGGTCGGCGAGGACTACTCCTTCATCTACACCCAGGTGTTCGGCCTCGTGCTCGAATTCTGCGGCGCGGGTGGACAGGTCACCAACCGGCAATGGGTGCCGCTCGGCACCAAGGATTTTGCGTCGGTCATCGCGGCGCTGCCTGACGACGTCGACGCCATCTATCTCGGCCTCGGCGGCGGCGACGCCGTCAACTTCCTCAACCAGTACCAGCAGGCCGGCGGCAAGGCGCATCTGATGGGCGGCTCGATCATGATCGACCAGACCATCCTGTCGTCCAAGGGCAATGCCAAGAACGCGCTGATCGGCACGCTGGCCGCCAGCGGCCAGGCCGACACGTGGGAGGATCCGGGTTGGCAGAAGTTCGTGAAGGACTATCAGGACGCCTTCCCGCCGAACAAGCGCTTCCCGAGCCCGTCGCTGCTCGCCACCAACTATTACGGCTCGACCATGGCGCTGATCCTGGCATTGCGTCAGGTCAATGGCGATCTCAGCGACAACCAGTCGAAGTACAAGGCTGCGCTCGCCAAGATCGAGCTCGATGCGCCCAACGGCAAGATCAAGCTCGACTCCAACCGCCAGGCGATCGGCACCAACTTCGTCACCGAAGTGGTCGATGACGGCAAGGGTGCGCTGTTCTCGAAGGTGGTGAAGGTGATCCCGAACGTAAACCAGACGCTGGGCTATGACCCTGCCGTGTTCGCCAAGATCGGTTTGCCCAGTCGTACAGTACCGGAATGTAAGAAGTACTGACGTAGTCGCATCAGCGACGCAATGACTGATCGGGGAGAGATTTGCAGAGGCGCGACACGCGCGCTCTTGCATTCTCTCCCCGGTTGTTGAACCCTACAAAAAAAGACAAAAGCTTTTGGGAGGGAAGGCATGAGCCGGGCGCTCGCCGTCTTCCACGGCCGCTTCGGCCGGGCGACGGTCTATCAGTTGAACCGCCCTTTCAATATCCACGCGCATCGCGAAGGTCATTTGATCTTCCATGTCGGCGGGCGTTCCGCATGCATCGATGTCAACGACGGACGCTACGACCTCACCGAAGGCTCAGTCGTCGCGGTCAATCCATGGGAACCGCATAATTTTCTTCCCACCGACCTCGACGGCGGCGCCGTCTTCTTCGTGCTCTATGTCAATCCGGAATGGTTCGCGCCGGATGCGCCCGGCGCCGACCGCCTGCGCTTCGGCCGCACCCAGTTCGCGCGATCGCCTGCGCTGGACAAGCAGATCAGGCACGCCGCAGCCCTCGTGTGCGGCGCCCCCTCGCTGAACAGCCTCGATGGCGAGCTGCGACGGCTGATCGATAGCTGCTACGACGAAAGCTGGCACCAGGCCCAGACCGCGCCCGATCTGCGCGCGAACGGTTCCATCACCGATTTTCGCGTCCGCAAGTGCATCAAGATGATGTCGGAGAGCCCCGGCGCGGAGATCGAGCTCGACACCATCGCACGCGAATCCGGCCTGTCGCGGCCGCATTTCTACCGGCTGTTCCGCACCCAGACCGGCGTCACGCCGCACCTTTATCTCAACACGCTGATGATGGAGCAGGCGCTGGAGGCGCTGGTGGAAAGCGAGGTCCCGATCGCCGATATCGGCTTCGATCTCGGCTTCTCCTCGCAGAGCGGCTTCACCCGCTTCTTCGCCGCTAATGTCGGGATGGCACCGACCGATTATCGCCGCGCGGCCAAGGTTTTGCGCGGCTGACGAACGCGCGAAAAGATACTCACGATCAAATGCCTCTCTCTCCGCCCCACTAGGATGGACGGAACGCGATCCCGGCAAGAGGATCGCATGTCCCGGGAGGACGCAAATCCATGGCGCGGTACGCAGCCTGCACAGGGCTGTCCGACCTGCATAAGAAGTGTCGTGGCGCCCGTCGCAAGCGGAGCGAGGAGACGCCATGACCCGCTTTGTCGAACGTCATCCGGCCTGGGCGCTGATCGTCATCATCGCGGTCGCAGTCGTGCTGTGGCTGATCTTTGCGGTGTGGCCGCCGGGGCTTGAAGATGCGATCGGCCGCAAGCGCGTGTTCCTCAACGCGGTCTTCAACGGCATCACGCTCGGCGGTCTCTATTTCCTTGTCGCCAGCGGCTTCACGCTGATCTTCGGCCTGATGCGCAATGTCAACCTTGCGCACGGCTCGCTCTATCTGTTCGGCGGCTATGTCGGCTACGCCATCAGCGCCTCGACCGGGTCGTGGATCCTCGCCTTCATCGTCGCCTTCGTCCTGACGGCGCTGGTTGGCATCCTGCTCCAGGTGCTCGTGTTCCGCCGCATGGAGGGCCAGGATCTGCGCCAGACCATGGTGACGATCGGACTCTCGATCGTGTTCGCCGACCTGATGCTGTGGGCCTGCGGCGGCGACTTCTACCAGATCCAGACCCCGAGCTGGCTGATCGGTCCGGTCGAGCTGCCGCTGATCACCGCACTGAAATCCTCCGGCGAGCCGGTTTACTTGCGCTATCCGCTGGTGCGGCTCGTGATCTTCCTGGCCTCCGTCATCATCGGCATCGCGATGTGGCTCGCGCTCAACCGCACCCGGATCGGCATGATCATCCGCGCCGGCGTCGACGATCGCGACATCCTTGCAGCGACCGGCGTGCGCATCCAGATCGTCTTCGTGCTGGTGTTCGCGCTCGGCGCGGGGCTTGCCGGTATCGCGGGCGTCGTCGGCGGCACCTTCCAATCGCTCTCGCCCGGCGAGGACATCCGCTTCCTGCTCGCCTCCCTCGTCGTTGTGATCGTCGGCGGCATGGGCTCGATCCCCGGCGCCGCGCTCGGCGCCCTCATCATCGGTCTCGCCGAGCAGCTTGGCTCGGTCTACATCCCGACCTACGCCATCGTCGTGACCTTCCTGATCATGGTGCTGGTGCTGGCGCTTCGGCCGCAGGGCCTGCTGGCGAGGCGCTGACATGTCCGTCACCCACGATACGCGCATTCAGATCCGCAGCCCCGCCTCCTCGGCGCAGCGGCAGGCCGCACGCGGCTGGCCCGATCTCAACAATCCCGCAGCCTGGATCGTGGCGGTGATCCTGCTGATCATGCCGCTGATCGCCAACGGCTTCTTCCTGATCGAGATCTTTGCGACCACGCTGATGCTCGGCACCATCGCGCTCAGCCTGATGTTCCTCGCCGGCTATGGCGGCATGGTCAGCCTGATGCAGCTCACCATCGCGGGCTTTGCCGCCTACATGGTCGCGGTGTTCGGCACCAGCGACAACGCCAATATCAGCCTGGGCTGGCCGTGGTGGCTGGCGGTGCCGACGGCGCTGACGCTCGCGACCATCTTCGGCACGTTCGGCGGCGCGCTCGCGGTGCGGACCGAGGGCATCTACACGATCATGATCACGCTGGCGATCGGTGCCGCGTTCTACTACTTCACCAACCAGAACTGGGCGATCTTCAACGGTCATACCGGCATCAACAACGTCGCGACGCCGCATTTCTGGGGCGTCAACTGGCGGTCGGACATTCCGTTCTACTATGTCGTGCTCGCGATCGCCGCACTCTGCTATTTCGGGGTCGACTACATCTCCCGCGCGCCGTTCGGCCTGGCGCTCCAGGGCGTGCGCGACAATCCGCGCCGCATGGCCGCGCTCGGCTTCAACGTCAATGCGCACCGCGTCGCCGCCTACGCGGTCGCTTCGTTCATTGCGGGCCTCGCCGGCGTGCTCCAGGTCTGGAACTACCGCCAGATCTCGCCGGGCTCGGTCAGCGTCGGCGCCTGCATCGATATTCTGATCATCGCCATTGTCGGCGGCATCACCCGCCCGATCGGTCCTTATATCGGCGCCCTGGTGTTCGTGCTGCTACGCACCTTTGCGCTCGACTTCCTGGTCAAGATCGGGCTCGACGGCAACCGCTTCCGGCTGCTGATCGGGCTCGGCTTCCTTGCCATCGTGTTCTGGTCGTCGGATGGCGTGATCGGCCTGTGGCAGCGCTGGCGGAGGAGCCAGCGTCCGCAGTCGGATCGCCCGAACGGAGGGCGCGGCCATGGATAGCGTCGCCCGGCGCCTCTCCGCGGTCGGAGCCGGTGCAGCGCTGGAGCTGCGCGGCGTGACGCGGCTGTTCGGCGCACTGGCGGCGCTGACCGACGTCACCATCACCGTGCGCCCCGGCGAGCGGCGCGCCGTGCTCGGCTCCAACGGCGCCGGCAAGACCACGCTGTTCAACTGCATCACCGGCGACTTCCCGCCGACCTCAGGCACGATCCGCTTCTTCGGCGAGGACGTCACGCACTTCCCGCCCTATGAGCGCATCCGCCGCGGGCTCAGGCGCACCTACCAGATCTCCGCGCTATTCCCCGGCCTCACCGTGCAGGACAATGTCTACCTCGCCTGTCGCGGCGTCTCGCGGGGACGCTTCTCGTTCCTGAGGCCCGGCCAGAACGATGCGCTGATGCATGCGGCCGACAATCTGGTGCAGGCAGTGCATTTGAGCGCGGTTAGGGATCAGCGCGTCGCCGAGCTCGCGCACGGCCAGCAGCGCCAGCTCGAGATCGCGCTGGCGCTCGCAGGCGCCCCCCGCTTCGTGCTGTTCGACGAGCCCGCCGCCGGCCTGTCGCCGACCGAGCGGGCCGAGTTGGTGGAGATCCTGACCTCACTGCCCGCGCATATCGGCTACATCATCATCGAGCACGACATGGACGTTGCGCTGCGCGTCGTCGAGAGCGTGACGATGATGCACAATGGCCGCATCTTCAAGGAAGGCCTGCCGGAGGAGATCCAGTCCGATCCCGAGGTGCAGGAGCTTTATCTCGGAGGCGGCCATGAGTGAGGCCCGCCGCAGTGCCGCCGCTCTCGAGGTCCGTGGCCTCGATGTCTATTACGGTCATTCGCACGCGCTACAGGGTGTCGACCTCACGCTCGACGCCGGCGTGTTTTCCGTGGTCGGCCGCAACGGCATGGGCAAGACCACGCTGTGCAAGGCGATCATGGGGCTTGTGCCGGTCAGCGGCGGCTCGATCCGGGTTCGCGGCGAAGATATCACGCGGCGGCCGCCGGCGAATATCGCGCGGCTCGGGGTCGGCTACGTGCCGCAGGGCCGCCGGCTGTGGCGCTCGCTCAGCGTCGACGAGCATCTGCGGCTCGCCGGCGGCATCCGCTCCGGCGCCTGGACGGTCGAGCGCATCTACGACACCTTTCCGCGGCTTGCCGAACGCCGGGATCACGGCGGCGGCCAGCTCTCGGGCGGCGAGCAGCAGATGCTGGCGATCTCGCGCGCGCTGCTGACCAATCCGCAATTGCTGATCATGGACGAGCCGACCGAAGGGCTTGCGCCCGTCATCGTCGCCCAGGTCGAGGAGATGCTGCTGCAGCTCGGCGAGGACGGCGACATGTCCGTGCTCGTGATCGAGCAGAACATCGGCGTCGCCACCGCGATCTCGCGCAACGTCGCGATCATGGTCAACGGCCGCATCAACCGCATCATCGACTCTGCGCGGCTGTCCGCCGACCGCGCGTTGCAGCAGCGCCTGCTCGGTGTCGGACTGCATGCCGAGCTGGAGCCCGACATCGACGTCCCTTCTGCGGGCGACGAAGCAAAGCCTGTCGCTCAGCCCGCACGCACCAGCGGCCCGATCCGCATCTACATTTCCAATCCGACGCCGCCGACGCGCTGGTCACAGCCGGTCCCGATCGCTCGCATCGAAGCCGCCGCGCGCACGCTGTCGACGCAAGTCGCGCGTCTTGATGAGACCGCGAGGCGCAAGCGTGAGCCGATAACGGCGCAGACCTCCGGTCCGCCGGTCGTTCTGGTCGTCGGCACGCTCGACACCAAGGGCACAGAGCTACGCTTCATCCGCGACGTCATTGGCGAGAGCGGGCTGCGCACGCGGCTCGTCGACGTCTCCACCAGCGGCAAGCACGCGACCTGCGACGTCTCCGCGCAGGAGATCGCGCTGAACCATGGCCGCGGCGGCTCGGCCGTGTTCGGCCCGGACCGCGGCGCTGCTGTCACCGCGATGGCGGACGCGTTCGCCAAGTGGATCAAGCGCCAGGGCAATATCGCCGGCGTGATCTCGGCCGGCGGTTCGGGCGCCGCATCGCTGGTCGCCCCCGCCATGCGTACCCTCCCCGTCGGCGTGCCAAAACTGATCATCTCCTCGGTCGCTTCGGGCGATGTCGCGCCTTACGTGGGTCCCGCCGACATCACCATGATGTATTCGGTCACCGACGTGCAGGGCCTCAATTCGATCTCGCGCGCGGTGCTTTCGAACGGCGCCAATGCCATCGTCGGCATGGTCAAGGCCCGCCTCGATCAGCGCGAAGCCAAGGAGCGCGCCACGAGTGCCGGCTTGCCCTCGATCGGCATCACCATGTTCGGCGTCACGACACCAGCGGTGCAGAAGATCGCGGCCGATCTCGCTGGCGATTTCGAATGCCTCGTCTTCCACGCCACCGGCGTCGGCGGTCGATCGATGGAGAAGCTGGTCGATTCCGGCCAGCTCGCCGGCGTGATCGATCTCACCACCACCGAGATCTGCGACCTCTTGATGGGCGGCGTGTTTCCGGCGACGGAAGATCGTTTCGGCGCCATCGTCCGCACCCGCCTGCCCTATGTCGGCTCGGTCGGCGCGCTCGACATGGTCAATTTCGGCGCACCCGACACCATCCCCGAGCGCTATCGCGGCCGCAAATTCCACGTCCACAATCCGCAGGTGACCTTGATGCGCACGACAGCGGACGAGAACGAGCGCATGGGCCGCTGGATCGGCGAACGGCTGAACCAGATGGACGGGCCGGTGCGCTTCTTCCTGCCCGAGGGCGGCGTCTCCGCGCTGGATGCGCGTGGCCAGCCGTTCTGGGACCCCGCGGCCGACGCTGCCTTGTTCCGCGCGCTGGAACGCACGGTGCGTGCGACCGGCAACCGGCAACTCATCCGCGTCAAGCAGAACATCAACGATCCCGAGTTCGCCTCGACCATCGTGAGCGCGTTCCGAACCCTGTTCGGACGCGCCGGGGCGCGCCGGAGAGCAGCGAGGTGACCGATGGCCCGGTTTGAACGCGCAGCACTCCTGAAGCGGTTTCGCGACATGGCGAAGCGCGGCGAGCCGATCGTCGGCGGCGGCGCCGGCACCGGCCTTTCGGCCAAATGCGAGGAAGCCGGCGGCGTCGATCTCATCGTGATCTACAATTCCGGCCGCTATCGCATGGCCGGCCGCGGCTCGCTTGCCGGTCTGATGCCCTATGGCGATGCCAACGCGATCGTGGTCGAAATGGCCGGCGAAGTGCTGCCGATCGTCAGCAAGACGCCGGTGCTCGCGGGCGTGAACGGCACCGATCCATTCCGCGACATGGATGTGTTCCTCGACCAGCTCAAGGCACTCGGCTTTGCCGGCGTGCAGAACTTTCCAACCGTCGGACTGATCGACGGCCTCTTCCGCGCCAACCTCGAAGAGACCGGCATGTCCTACGCGCTGGAGATCGACATGATTGCGAAGGCGCGCGAGAAGGATTTGCTGACGACGCCCTACGTCTTCAGCGAGAAGGAAGCCGCCGCGATGGCGATCGCCGGCGCCGATATCATCGTCTGCCACATGGGCCTCACGACCGGCGGCACGATCGGCGCGCAGACCGCGCCCAAGCTGAACGACTGCCCGGCACGCATCGACACCTGGGCATCGGCGGCGCTCAGCGTCAACCCGGACATTCTGGTGCTCGCCCATGGCGGCCCGATCGCGGATCCCGCGGATGCCGATTTCATCATGAAGAACACCCGCTACTGCCACGGCTTCTACGGCGCCTCCTCGATGGAGCGGCTGCCGGTGGAGCGGGCATTGACGGAACAGGTCCGCAAATTCAAGGCGATCGGCGCGCCGTAACGCCTTACAAGATCGAGGGAGGGAAACATGTCAGGGATCCTGGTCGGCGAGCTCATCCTCTGGCTGATCGTCGCCATCATCGTGATCGTGGTTGGCGTCTACATCGTCAATTGGCTCTACCACCGCTCTTCCAAGGAGGTGTCGTTCGTCCGCACCGGCTTCCTCGGCGAGCGCGTGGTGATCAACGGCGGTGCCTTCGTGCTGCCGTTCATTCACGACTACACGCCCGTCAACATGAACGTGCTGCCGATGGGCATCGTGCGCTCGCGCCAGGACGCCGTGATCACCCGTGATCGCATGCGCGTCGACATCGAGGCAGATTTCTATGTGCGGGTGCAGCCGACCCGCGAGGCCGTCTCGATTGCGGCCGCCACGCTCGGCCGCCGCACCATGGAGCCGGGGCAGCTCCATACATTGCTGGCCGGCAAGTTCATCTCGGCCATCCGCTCGGTTGCCTCGGAAATGACCATGGAGGAGATGCACGAGCGCCGCGGCGACTATGTCGCGCGGGTCAAGACCAACGCGGCCGAGGCCCTTGCCCTCAACGGCCTCGAGATCGAGTCCGTCGCCATCACCGATCTCGACCAGACCGATCTCGAATTCTTCAACCCGTCGAACCGCTTCGACGCCGAAGGTCTGACCCGCCTGATGGAGGACATCGAGGCAAGGCGCAAACTGCGCAACGACATCGAGCAGGACTCGATGATCAAGATCCGCACCCGCAATCTGGAGGCCGAGCGGCAGGCGCTGGAAATCGAACGCGAGAGCGAGACCGCGCGGCTCGAGCAGGAGCGCGACATCGAGATGCGCCGGGCGCTCCAGCGCACCGAAGTCGCCCGCGAACGCGCACTGCGCGAGACCGAGGCCGAGCAGGCCCAGATCTCGGCGCGCGAGGCCATCGAGCGCTCGCGCATCGCCAACGAGCAGGCGATCGCGGAGGCCCGCATCGCCTCCGAGCGCGAGACCCGCCAGAAGGAGATCGAGCGCACCCGGACCATCGAGGAGAAGGAGCTGCTGGCGCGCGAGGAGATCGAGAAGACCCGCATCGCCAACCAACGCTCGATCGATACGACGCGGATTGCCAGCGAACGCGAGGTCCGCCAGCGCGAGATCGAGCGGATGCGCACGGTCGAGGAGGCCGAGATCGCAGCCCGCGAGGCGATCGAGAAGGCCCGCATCCAGCAGGACCGCGTCGTCACCGACGCCCGCATCGCCAATGAGGAGGAGACAAGGCGCCGCGAGATCGAGCGCACCCGCGCCGTCGACGAGGCCGAGATTGCCGCCCGCGAGGCCACTGAGAAGGCGCGCATCGCGCAGACGCTGATCGTCAATGTCGAACGCATCTCCTCCGACGAACGCACCCGCGCGCTGGAGATCCAGCAGGTCCGCACCATCCAGGAGGCCGAGATCGAGGCGCAGCGTGCGGTGGAAGCCGCCCGCATCGCCCGCGAACGGACGCTCGCCGCGGAACGGATCGCCGCCGAGCAGAACACGCGACAGCTCGAAATCGAGCGCAACCAGACCCTCGAAGTCGCCGGCATCGCGGCACGCGAGGCCACCGAGGCCTCGCGCATCGCCCAGGAAGAGCGCGTCCGTTCGCTGGAGATCGCGCGCAACCGCGCCGTCGAAGAAGCCGATATCGCCTCCCGCGAGGCGATCGAGGCGGCGCGCATCGCCCAGGAGAAGGCGGTGGCGGCCGAACGCATCCAGGCCGAGCGCGACACGCGTTCGCTGGAGATCGAACGAACCGGCATTCTGGAGGCCGCCGAGCTGAAGCGGCGCGATGCCATCGAACGCCAGCGCATCACGGTCGACCTCGCGCTCGAGGCCGAGCGGATCAACTCGTCCAAGAAGCGCGAGGTGCTCAACATCGAGCAGAAGAAGGCGATCGAGATCGCCGACGAGGACCGCGTCATCGCCCTCTCCGCCAAGAAATCGGAACGGATCGATGCGGATCGCCAGGTCCGCCAGGCCGAGATCGTCGCTCGCAGGGACGTCGAGACCACAGACGTCTCGCGCGAGCAGGCGTTGGAAGCCGCCCGCCTCGAACGTCGCCGCGCCATCGAGCAGCTCGAGGTCGCCCGCGTCCAGTCACTGCAGGAGGCCGAAATCTCATCCCGCGAGGAAGTGGAGCGCGCGCGCATCGCCTCCGATCGCGGCCTCGACGAGGCCCGCATCGGCCGCGAGCGCGAACTGCGCAAGCTCGAAGTCAATCGCGAGAAGGAGGTCGAGACCGTCTTGATGGAGAAGGCGATCGCCATTCATCAGAAATCGCTCGAAGAATCCGCCGCCCGCGCCGCGGCCGAAGAGGCCCGCATGCGGGCTACCGAGGCCGCCGAGCGCGTGGTTACGGCGCGCGAGAGCGAGATCGCAAAACGCCGCAAGACGGTCGAGGTGCTGCTCGCGGAGAAGCAGGCCGAGGAAACCCGCATAGCCGCGGATGCCGAACGTGTCCGCGCCGCCGTCGAGGCTGAGGCGCAGCGGATGCTCAACGAAGCCGAGAACGTGCTGACGGACCAGGCGCGCTACTCGCTGTTCCGCCGCAAGCTGCTCGACAAGATCGAGGGCATCGTGCGCGAGAGCGTCAAGCCGATGGAGAAGATCGAGGGGATCCGCATCCTCCAGGTCGACGGCCTCAACGGCAACGGCCACGGCGGCAATGGCGGCCGCAGCGCCACCGACGAGGTGATCGACTCGGCACTGCGCTACCGCGTGCAGGCGCCGCTGATCGACTCCATCCTGTCCGACATCGGCGTCGAGGGCGGCAGCCTCGCCAAGATGCCGGGCCTGATCCGCGAGGCCCGCGACATGCAGGGCATCAAGGATTCCGCGCGCAAGGGCGGTGGCGACAAGCAGGCCAGCGCCCCGCCCGCGGCGGAGGGCGGCGAGCCGCCCGCCGAGCGCGGTCCGCGGAAGAAGAGCTGAGGTCCCACCCATGCCCCGCGTCTACGTCTCCACCGTCGTCAATGCGCGCAACGACCGCGTCTGGGCGCGCGTGCGCGATTTCAACGGCCTGCCGAACTGGCATCCCGCGATCGCCGAAAGCCGGATCGAGGGCGGCGAGCCCGCCGACAAGATCGGATGTGTGCGCGACTTTCGCCTGCGCAACGGCGACCGCATCCGCGAGAAGCTGCTCGGCCTCTCCGACTACGACATGTTCTGCACCTATTCGATCCTGGAATCGCCGATGGGCGTCGAGAACTATGTCGCGACCTTGCGGCTGACGCCCGTCACCGATGGCGACCAGACTTTTGTGGAATGGACCGCCGAGTTCGACTGCGCCCCGGAGCGCGAGACCGAGCTTGTCGGCAACATCGGCGGCGGTGTGTTCCAGGGCGGGTTCGATGCGCTGAAGCGTGTGTTCGGAGGCTGATATCAGTGCCGCATATCGTCAAAAGCACCATCCTGGACGCGCCCACCGATGCAGCGTGGGCACTGCTGCGCGATTTCAACGGGCACGATCGCTGGCATCCGGCGGTCGCGACGTCTTCGATCGAACGCGCGCATTCGTCCGACAAGATCGGCTGCATCAGACGGTTCAAGCTGCAGGACGGCGCCGAGCTGCGCGAGCAATTGCTGGCGCTGTCCGACCTCGAACAAAGCTTCAGCTACTGCCTGCTCGATACCCCGATCCCGATGTTCAACTACGTCGCGCATGTCCGCCTGCTGCCTGTCACTGACGGCGACCGCACCTTCTGGCACTGGGAGTCGCGCTTCACGACCAGGCTGGAAGACCGCGACCGCATCACCCACATGGTCGCCGAAGACATTTACCAGGCCGGGTTCGATGCAATCCGCCGGCACCTGAAGGAGGCCGCCTAGATGGCCGTGACAGTGAAGACTTTTGCCAGCGCCGGCGAGGCGGCCGGGGCGCTGTCCTCGGACCGCAGCGCCCGCTATCTCGGCGGCGGCACGCTGGTGATGCGGGCGCTGAACGAGGGCGATGTCTCGATCTCGACGGTGGTCCGCGCCCACGATCAGGCACTGACCCGGATCGACGCGTCCGGCCCGCGCATCACGTTGGGCGCTGGCGTCACCTTCGCTCGTGTCCTCGCCGAGCGCGACCTCGGCTTCCTGCACGCCCCGGCCCGATCGATCGGTGGCCCAGCAGTGCGCAACATGGGAACGGTCGGCGGCAATCTTTTTGCGCCGAACCCCTATGGCGATTTCACCGTCGCGCTGCTGGCGCTCGATGCGACCGTAGCCGTCGCGGGCGGCTTTGGCTCGCGCGACATTCCGATCGAGGAATTTTTGCAGGCGCGCGACCGACAGGCGGGGGCATTGGTCCTCTCGATCTCCTGCACCCGGCCAGCAAGCACCGAGGCGTTCCGCTATCGCAAGATTGCGCGCATCAAGCCGAAGGGTGGCTCGGTCATCACGCTGGCCGCGCATCTGCCGATCTCGGGCGGCCGTATCGCAGGCGCCCGGATCGCACTCGGCTCGATGGCACCGACGCAGATCCGCGCCCGCGCCGCCGAGCGTGCGCTGGAGGGACGTTCGCTGGATGCCGCGACCATCGCCGCTGCCGCATCGGCCGTCACCGAGGGAACATCACCATCCGACAATGCGCTCGGCAGCGCCTGGTATCGCCGCGAGATCGTCGGCGTGCATCTGCGCCGCCTGCTGTCGGGACAGGAATAGAGCCCCATGTCCAAGATCCCGCTTCAATTTCGTCACAACGGCCGCGACGTCGCCATCTTCGTCGACGGCGGAACCAATCTGCTGGTGGCACTGCGCGAGCTGATCGGCGACATGACGCCGAAATTCGGCTGCGGCCAGGGCGGCTGCGGCACTTGTAGCGTGCTGATCGACGGCGAACTCCACCTCTCCTGCCTGACGCTGGCGGAAACGGTCGCTGGCCGCGCCGTCGAAACGCTCGACGGCATGAAGCAGGGTCCGAACCTGCATCCGCTGCAGCGCGCCTTTGCCGACAATTTCGCCGCGCAGTGCGGTTATTGCACGCCGGGCATGCTGATGGCCGCCAAGGCCTTGCTCGACCGCAATCCCTCACCGAGCCGCGACGAGGTCATCGAGGCCATCTCCGGCAACATCTGCCGCTGCACCGGCTATGAGCCGATCATCAATGCCATCCTCGCCGCCGCCGGCGGCCGGGTCAGCGCGTAAGGGAACGCGACCATGCTGGAACTGCGCAAGGACATCTTCGCCGACGAGCGCGACGATAATTTAAAGGAAATCGGCAAGGGCACGCAGCGGCAGGACATGCTCGGACATGTCACGGGCACGTCGAGCTATTTCAACGACCACAAGCTTCAGGGCATGTTGCATCTGAAGGTCGTGCGGTCGACGCAGGCGCATGCACGCATTCGCCGCATCGACACGACGGAGGCTGAGCGCTCGGCCGGCGTGCGCCGGATCATCAGGGGCGCCGATGTGCCGGTGAATCTGAACACGCTGCTCAGCCTGATCAATTTCGGCAAGGACGACGAGCCGTCGCTGGCGGTCGACAAGGTCCGCTACAAGGGCGAGCCTGTTATCGCCATCGTCGCCGACAGCGAGCGCGAGGCCTTTGAGGCGATCGCGAAAGTCAGGATCGACTACGAGCCGCTGCCGGCGGTGTTCGACGTCGAGGACGCGCTGAAGCCCGGCGCACCTGTCGTCAACGAAACCTATCCCAAAAACACCTTCACCTATCACGAGACCTACGATCACCAGCGGCTGCGCTTCGGCGATGCCGATGCGGCGCTGGCGACCGCCGATCATGTGCTGGAACAACGCTACCAGATGTCGCCGATCGAGCACGCGCCGACCGAGACCAACGGCGCGATCGCTGCGCCCGACACCAACGGTCGCTATGTCGTCTATACCTCGACCCAGGCGCTGTTCTTTTCGGTCGATACCTGCGCCAAGATTCTGAACGTGCCGTCCAACACCTTCCATTTCATCGGGGGCACCGTCGGCGGCGGCTTTGGCGGCAAGGTCGACACACTGACCGAGCCGCTTGCCATCCTCGGCGCCATGCTGACGGGAAAGCCGGTGCGCTACGTGTTCGGCCGCGAGGAGGAGATGCAATATGGCCCGCCGCGCGGCGCCGAGCGCATCTATATCAAGGACGGCGTGATGCGCGACGGCCGCATCGTCGCGCGCAAGATCCGCGCCTATTTCGACAGCGGCGCCTATACCCGCCTCTCCAGCTACGCCGCGGTGAAATGCGCCGCGCATTTGCCGGGCCCCTACACCATCCCGAATGTCTATGGTGACGTCTATTGCGTCTTCACCAACCGCACGCCGGCGACCGCCATGCGCGGCTTCGGCGTCACCGCAATGGATTTTGCCATCGAGTGCCAGATGGACAAGCTGGCGCACCTCGTCAACATGGATCCGATGGAGTTCCGGATCCTCAACGCCTATCGCGACGGCGACATGAAGGCGCACCGGCGCGAGGCCAAGAACACGGCGCTGATCGAATGCGTGCAGGTCGCGGCTGAAAAGGCCAAATGGCCGCTGCGCGAGGAGTTCAGGCGGGCATCCTCGCGCAAGGACGGCGGCGGCAGCCGCGCCATGATCCCGCCGACACCGGCAGACTCACGCGCACGGCCAGCGGCTCCGGCCCAGCAGCGCACCAGCTACGACCGGCTGCCACCGACCGTCACCCGCGAACCCCCGCGCGATCCGCCTCCGCCGGCTCCGACGCCGCCTTCGCCGCGGCCCGCCGCGCCCTCGCATGGCGCGACCCGCTTCTCCTCAGTCTTCGGCACCAGGAGGCGCTAGATGACCCGGCATCGCGGACGGGGCATGGCCTCGATCAACTATCCCATCGGCATGAATCTCGGCGGCGATCCCAGCCAGGCGCTGGTGCATTCCAATCCGAGCGGCAAGTTCACGGTCGCGCTGTCCTCGATCGACCTCGGACAGGGCATGAAATCGGTGACGCGGCAAATCTGTGCGGAGACGCTGGGCGTACCGGTGGAGGACGTCTATGTCGACACGGCCGACTCGGACACCGGCCCGCATTGCATGGGCTCCTTCGCCTCGCGCGGAACGCATCGCGTCGGCAATGCGGTGATGGCAGCCGCCCGCGAAGCCCGTGGCGTGATGATGGAAGCCGCCGCCGAGGAGCTGGAGGTCAACGCCGCCGACCTCGAGACCGACGGGCGCGGCAACATCCACGTCAAGGGCGCGCCGCACCGTTCGATCTCGACCAAGGACGTCGCAATCGCGGCCCAGTTCAAGCAGGGCAAGACCATTTCTGGCCGCGGAATTTTTCTCGTGCCGCTCTCCGAAGTGAATCCGGAGACCGGCGAGATGTCGCCCGCGACCTGCTACGCGCATGCCTGTCTTGTCGCCGAGGTGGAGGTCGACGACGAGACCGGCGAGGTCGCCATGGTGCGAATGGACTCGGCCTATGAGCTCGGCCGCGCGCTCAATCCGCGGCTGGTCGAGCAGCAGCTCGTCGGCGGCGCCTGGATGGGCGTCAGCCACGCGCTGTATGAGACGCCCGAGCCGTATTATCCCGAGCCGGTGCATGGCCCGCGCGACTTCGTCGAATATCTGATGCCCGGGCCCGGCGACATCTGCCCGCACGATATCGCCGTGCTCGAGCGCCCCGCCCCGGACGGTCCGTACGGCGCCAAGGGGCCCGGCGAGATGTGCGCGAACCCGGTGCTGCCGGCCGTCGCCAACGCAATCTTCAACGCGGTCGGCGTGCGCATCGACGACCTGCCGATCACGCCGGAAAAGGTGCTGCGCGCGATCAAAGCCCAGGGCGGCGCGCGGCCGCAGGCGCGGCGCTAGAGGTTTTGGCTCATGCCGGTCCGCAGCAACATCGTCGGCATCGACAGCCCGGAGGCGCTGGAGAAAGCGCTGCGCGCTGCCTATTACCTCGCCGACGAAGGCCTTGCGACCGCGGCCTATCTGGGCCTTGCGCTCGGCAAGCCGTTGCTGCTCGAGGGCGCGCCGGGTGTCGGCAAAACGGAGGCCGCAAAGGCCATCGCCGCCGTGCTCGGCCGCCGTCTGATCCGCCTGCAATGCTACGAGGGCATCGACGCCTCCGCTGCACTCTACGAGTGGAACTATCCGCGCCAGATGCTTGCGATCCGCCAGGCCGGCGACGAGAGCATCGACATCTACGGCGAGACATTCCTGATCGAGCGGCCGATGCTGGCGGCTTTGCGAGCCCCGGATTCGACCGTGCTGCTGATCGACGAAGTCGACCGCGCCGACCAGGAGTTCGAGGCTTTCCTGCTGGAATTCCTCTCCGACTTCCAGATCTCGATCCCCGAGCGCGGCACCGTGCGTGCTGCCGAACGCCCCGTCGTCGTCCTGACATCGAACCGGACGCGCGACCTGCACGAAGCGTTGCGCCGCCGCTGCGTCTATCACTGGATCGACTATCCCAACGAAGAGCGCGAGGCCCGCATCGTGATGCTGCGCGCCTCCAGCGTCGCCGAAGCGACCGCGCGGGCCGTCGTCGCGGCGGTCGGCAAGCTCCGGCGCGAGCCGCTGAGCAAGGCGCCTGGCATCGCCGAGGCCGTGGATTGGGCCGAGGCTGCAACGCTGCTGCACAAGGGCGGTGCGCGCTGGCCCGATGCGTTCAAGCGATCGATTGGCGTCGCGCTGAAGGACGAGGAGGATCTGCACTTCATCTCGCCCCGGCTCGACGCCATGCTCGCGGAGGCGACCGCATGAGCACCGAGCCCCAACTCCCGCGCGCCGCCCGCATCTTCGTCTCCTTCGTCGCATTGCTGCGTGCCAACGCCTTTGCCGTCGCGCCGGAACAAACCACCGCGTTCCTCACCGCGATCGAGCTGCTCGGCCCGCGCGACCTCGGCGATATCAGGCAGGCAGCACTCGCCACCCTCGCCCCGCCGCCCGAACGCCGCACGACGTTCGACCGCCTGTTCGACCTTCACTTCCGCGGCAGTGAGGCGATCGAGCATGCCGATGACGGCGAGGACGACGAGACCGTGCGGCTCCAGGAGGAAGGACGCGGCGACGAGGAGCCGCTGCGCTCCGACGACGCCAACGAATCCGGCCTGACCGCAACGCGCACCGAGGCGCTGGTCGAGCGACGCTTCGCGCAGCTCTCCACCACGGATGCGCTCCGCCGGCTGTCCCGCGAAGCGCCAAGGCGCCTGCCCAGGCGGCGTGGCCACCGCCGCATGCGCGCGCGCCGCGGGCCGTTTGCCGATCTTCGCCGTACCTTGCGCGACTCCGTCCGCAGCGACGGCGAGATCCTGCGGCTCGGGCATATGAAGCGGCGCCAGCGGCCGCGAAAATTCCTGCTGCTGATCGACGTCTCCGGTTCGATGAAGAGCCGCACCGAAGAGAACATGAAGCTGGCGCATGCGCTGGTGCAGGCCGCGCCCAATGTCGAGGTCTTCACCTTCGGCACCCGGCTGACCCGCGTCACCCGCGCGCTGCGGCTGAAGCGCCGCGAGCAGGCGCTGAGCGCGGCCGCGCATCTCGTCAGCGACTGGGATGGCGGCACCCGCATTGGCGATGCGCTCCAAGCCTTCCTAGCGGTGCCCCGCTTCGGCAGCTATGCGCGCGGGGCGGCCGTGGTCGTCATATCGGACGGGCTGGAGCGCGGCGAGCCCGATGCGTTGCGTGATGCGGTGGCAAAGCTGTCGCGGCGGGCCTGGCGCGTGAGCTGGCTGACGCCCCTGGCGACCGGCCCCGGCTTTCGGCCGCAGACCGAGGCGCTCGTTGCCATCGAGCGCTTTGTCGATGATCTCGTCGACGGTGGATCGAGCGCTTCGATCGTCGCGCATGTGCTGGCGCTGGGACGAAGGAGAGTTGCGTGACCGAGATTGTCGACGCCCATCATCACATCTGGCGGCAGGCCGACCTGCCCTGGCTGATCGGCCCGATGCAGCCGCGCATTTTCGGGCCCTACGAGGCCATCCGGCGCGATTATCCGATCGACGAATATCTCGACGATCTCAAAGGCAGCGGCGTGATCCGCTCGGTCTACGTGCAGACCAACTGGGCTAATGATTGTTTCGAGGACGAAGCGGCCTGGGTGCAACAAACCGCCGACGCGCACGGCTGGCCGCACGCCATCGTCGCCTATGCCAATTTCGCCGTGGACGATGTCCGTCCGCAGCTTGACCGCCTCAAGCGCTATTCCCCGGTGCGCGGCGTGCGCATGCAGCTGCATTGGCACGAAAATCCGCTCTATCGCTTCGCGGCCAAGCCCGATCTCTGCATCGATCCCGTGGTCCGCCGCAACGTCGCGCGTCTCGCCGGTTATGGCTGGAGTTTCGATCTGCAGGTCTTCACGCCGCAGATGCCGGATGCCGCGCATCTCGCCGACTCCTGCCCCAAGGTGACCTTCATCCTCCAGCATGCCGGCATGCTCGAAGACCTTTCGCCAGCGGGCCGCGCCGCCTGGCGCGCCGGGATGGCCCGGCTCGCCGCATGTCCGAATGTCGTCTCGAAGCTCTCCGGCCTCGGCACCTTCATCCATCGCAACGACCCCGCGCATATCGCCGCCGTCGTCGCCGACACCGTCGCGATCTTCGGCGCCGAGCGCTGCCTGTTCGGCTCGAATTTCCCGATCGAGAAATTGTGGACCAGCTATCGCGAGCTCGTTGAGGCCTTTCGCGCGGCGGCCGCGCCGCTGAGCGCCGAGCAACGGGATGCAATCTTCCGAGCTACGGCGACACGCGTCTATCGACTTTGAACGACAAGAAAGAACACAAGGAGGGCAACGAATGGCGCTGGAGATCAAGATCCTGGACTACGGCGATATCGAGCTGGAATCGAGCTTCCTGGTGCTCGGTCGCGATTGCGGCCGCACCCGCCGCGTCCTCACGCTGGGCTTTCTGATCCTCGGCGGCAAATATCCTGTCGTGGTCGACACCGGCTATCGCTCCAACCAGATCATGGAGACGCTGGGCATGCGCGGCTTGCAGTACCACGAACACATGATCGAGAACCAGCTCGCCCGCCACGGCGTGCGCATGGGCGACGTCCGTTTCGTCTGCCACACCCATCTGCACATCGATCATGCCGGCAAGGACGATCTGTTCCCGATGAACACGACCGTCGTGCTCAACCGCAAGGAACTGGAATATTCCGTCTCCGGCCTGATGCACCCGCAATATCCGGCGCCCGACATCAAGCACCTGATCGACCGTCTGCACACCAAGAGCGCGCTGCGCTTCCTCGACTTGGAGATCACCGGCCCGATCGAGCTGATGCCCGGCGTCTATTGCGACGCCGCCAATGCCCATACCGAGGGCTCGATGAACATCATCGTCGAAACCGCCGACGGCATTGCCACCATCTGCGGCGACGTGATCTACGATTTCAACGACCAGATCGTCACGCCCTTCCACGAGATCCACGACTGGGAGCCGCGCACCACCGGCAACCACGGCACCAGCAAACGTGCGGAGAAGGCCGCGATCAAGAAGCTGCTCAGCAATTCGCGCTACCTGCTGCCGGTGCACGACCGCCCCGCCAAGATCGAAGGCGGCAATGTCGTGGGCAGGCTGCACGACCAGGTCCCCGGACCGATCGTGCAGTCCCTGCCCGCGCGAAACTGGTTCCCCGCCTAGCATGATGTGAGGGCCGACCGATGACACATGTCACCCTGCGCTCCGAATTCGAGACGCTGATCGATCCCTACGCGCCCGTTGCGCAAGTCGGCACAGGCTTTGAGTTCACGGAAGGACCGATCTGGCATCCGGTCGATCATTACCTGTTGTTCTCGGACATGCCGGGCGACGTGCGCCGGCGCTGGGATGCGCGGCGCGGCGTCGTCGAGGTCAAGCGTCCGTCGAACAAGTGCAACGGCATGACCTACGATGCCGAGCTCAATTTGATCGTCTGCGAGCACGCGACCTCCTCGCTGATCCGCGAACGGCCGGACGGGCGGCGCGAGGTGCTGGCCTCGCACTTTGGCGGGCAGGAGCTCAACAGCCCGAACGATGTCTGCGTCCACTCCTCAGGCGCAATCTATTTCTCGGACCCCTGGTATGGCCGCATGCCGGTCTATGGGGTCGAGCGGCCGCGCCAGCTCGGCTTCCAGGGCGTCTATCGCGTGGTGCCCGGCGGCGAGCCGAAGCTGGTGGTCGACAGAACCTTGTTCGACCAGCCGAACGGCTTGTGCTTCTCGCCCGATGAAAGACTGCTCTATGTCAACGACACGGTGCAGGCGCTGATCCGAGTGTTCGACGTCAACGCCGACGGCACGCTGGCGAATGCGCGCGTGTTCGCCAGCGGCATCCGCTCCGAGCTCGAGGCTGGTGTGCCCGATGGCATGAAATGCGATCAGCACGGCAATGTCTGGGTCACCGCGCCCGGCGGCGTCTGGGTCTACTCGCCGCGCGGCGAGTTGCTCGGAAAAGTCCGCGTGCCGGAGCTGGTCGCCAACCTCGCATGGGGTGGGCCGGATTTCCGCACGCTGTACCTGACCGCGACGCATTCGGTCTATGCCATCCCGACCAGGACCGGACCTCGCCACGAGCCCTATATGAGCGGACGGCGCAGCAGCGGTGGTACGAGCACGGGGCCCGCGGCAGCGGCGCCGATCCTCGCCGATGGCGAGTTGCGGCTCGATCCGAACCGCTGCGCCATGATCATCCAGGATCTGCAGAACGACGTGATCATGGATGGCGGCGCCTTCGCCGACTCCGGTGCGCCAGGCCATGCCAAGCAACAGCACGTGGTGGAGAACGTCCGGCGCCTGGCAGAGACCGCGCGGGCGCGCGGCGTCGCCATCATTCATGTCTGGTTCGTGGTCGAAGCAGGCGCGCCCGGCGTGACGCTGAACGCGCCGCTGTTCGAGGGCCTGGTCGACAGCAAGGCCATGGTGCGCGGCAGCTGGGGCGCCGCGCCGGTGTCAGGCCTCGAGCCGCGGCCCGGCGATTTCGTGGTCGAGAAGATGCGCATGAGCGCCTGGGAAGGCACCAAGCTGGAGACGATCCTGAAAGCCACCGGCCGCGACATGATCATCAATACCGGGGCCTGGACCAACATGTCGGTCGAGCACACCGCGCGCACCGGCGCCGACAAGGGCTACTTCATGATCGTGCCGGAGGACTGCTGCTCGACCATGAATGCCGACTGGCACTCGGCGTCGATCAATTTTGCCATGCAGAACGTCGCCGTGGTCACGCGCGCGGATGCCGTCATCAGAGCGCTGGGATGAGCGGTGGCGAAGCTTCTGCATCTCTCCTGCTCGCCGCGCCCCGACTCCGAGTCCAGTGCCGGTGCAGGCGTGTTCCTTGACGGCTTTCGCCAGGCCCGCCCCGATTGGGACATCGACGTCGCCGACCTCTGGCGCGAGCGGATGCCGGAATTTGCAGGTCCCATCGTCGAGGCCAAATATGCGCGCATGAACGCGCAGGCCTTCAACGATGCTCAGCGGAACAGCTTTGCCGAAGCCGAGCGGATGGCCCTGCGCTTCGCGCTGGCCGATCGCGTGCTGATCTCGACGCCGATGTGGAACTTCGGCATCCCCTACAAGCTGAAGCAGTGGTTCGACATCATCATCCAGCCCGGCCTGACGTTCCGCTTCGATCCCGCGCAAGGATACCTTCCGCTGCTGAAGGACCGGCCGACCATTGTCATCCTCGCCTCGGGCAGCGATTTCGCGACCGGCATGAACCGCGGTCGCATCGACATGGCGACACCCTATTTGCGCGAAGCGCTCCGCTTCATCGGTGTCAGCGACGTGCGCTTCGTGCCGATCGGCCCAACCGCAGGACCGGCCGAACCGATCCGCGCCGCCCGCGAGTCTGCGCATCGCCGCCTCGCCGAGATGGCGAAGCGGTTCTGAGCCGCATTGTCAGCTGAACCGCCCGGCGCCATGACTCATGGCCATCACTCTCCGTCCGGCGCGATCACGCCTTTGGAGAAGATGAAGCAGCCGTAGAAGCGCCGCTCGCCGGTGGCGATGACGCAATAGGCCGTCTTGGCCTTCTCATAGAAGGCGTGACGCTCGACCCCGACCAGCGGCCAGGAACGTCCCTCGGCGCGGTCGATCACGGCCTGCACTTCGCGCTGCACCGGCGGCACCTCCTGCGGCTGGCCGACGATCTCCATCCGCATGGCCGCGTCGTCCACGAACGTATCGAGCGGCAGCACCGAGAGAATGGCTTCGACCGC
Organism: Bradyrhizobium sp. BLXBL-03; assembly: GCF_051853015.1. Lineage (NCBI taxonomy): Bacteria > Pseudomonadati > Pseudomonadota > Alphaproteobacteria > Hyphomicrobiales > Nitrobacteraceae > Bradyrhizobium > Bradyrhizobium sp. BLXBL-03. Next base: position 5,456,470 of record NZ_CP182470.1, read on the forward strand.
CTTTGCGGTGCTGACATTGTCGATGCGAAGCAGCTCGCCGAATGCGGTCTGGCGCGCAATCGAGTCGGCCGGGAAATTGGTATCGCACACGACCAGACGATCCCCGTGCCCCATGGCACGCAAGGCATAGAGCACGTCGGCATTGAGCAGCGGGTTGATGCCCTTGAGCATGTTGTATCGTTCCCTCTCTCGGAATTGCCCGGACTCTGTTGGTCCGGCTGTCCATCTATATCACCCCCAATCGACTTCTCCAGTCGCTATAAGCAGGCGTCCCGCGGATCGACCTTCGCCCCACTCCGCAATCCAGCGACTTGAGCCATGCCGTTGGTGATCGGGCCTGATTTCCGGCCGTCACATCCCCCAGCGAAGGGCCGCGGTATGCACCGGCGCGTCCCACAATTCCTTTGACTGGTCATCGAGCACCGAGACCGTGATCGATGCGCCAGCCATGTCGAGGGACGTCACGTAGGAGCCGGTCAGGAAACGCGTCGCCGTGATGCCGGCGCCATCCAGGATGCGCTTGGCACTGTTGACCATCAGATAGAGCTCGATCAGCGGCGTTGCGCCGAACCCGTTGACCAGAAGCAGGACTTCGCTGCCCTTGCTCGGCGCGAGATCATCCAGGATCGCGCCAACCATGTCGGCTGCAATCGCATCGGCGGAGGTCAGCGGCACCCTGCGGCGGCCCGGTTCGCCATGGATGCCAACCCCCATCTCCATTTCGTTGTCAGCCAGGGTGAAATTCGGCCGCCCCGCCGCAGGAACGGTGCACGGCAACAGCGCCACGCCCATCGAGCGGGTGCGCCTGTTGACATCATCGCCGAGCGCCTTGAGCGCGGCGAGCGGCATGCCCTTTTCGGCCGCAGCGCCGACCATCTTTTCCACGATCAGCGTGCCTGCAACGCCGCGACGCCCGGTGGTGTAGGTCGATTTTTCGACCGCGACATCGTCATTGGTCACGATGCTCGCGACCTCGCAGCCCGCCATCTCGGCGGCCATGGTGAAATTCATCACATCGCCTTCGTAATTCTTGACGATGAAGAGCACGCCTGCCCCGGTATCGACGGCCTCGGCCGCCTCGATCATCTGATCCGGCGTCGGCGAGGTGAAGACCTGGCCCGGACAGGCGGCATCGAGCATGCCATGGCCGACAAAGCCGGCATGAAGCGGTTCATGGCCGGAGCCGCCGCCCGAGATCAGCGCGACCTTGCCCGGCTTCGGATTGCGGCGGCGCACGAACTTCCTGTCAGCACCGAGCTGCAGGATATCGGCATGCGCGGCCGCGAGCCCATCGAGACTCTCTTCGAGCACCGTGTCGGCGCTGTTGATCAACTTTTTCATGGCGTCCTCCCGGTTATCTCTTGCGTTTCGAATTCGTCAGCCGATGCTCTCCGCGTAACGCGCGAGCTGGGCGGCAAAGTCGACGATGAGCTGCTCCAGCGCACGATTTTTCTTGTCGTCGCCGAGATCGGGCACCGTCACGGTCACATCGCGGGTGCGCGTCTCGCGATGCGCGCCGCGCAGCCGCCCCGGATGCGCGCGCCCATAGGCTTCCAGAAAGGCCGCGCGCTCGGTACCAGAGAGATGGCAGACCTCGAAGATGATCGCGACATGCTTTGCCGGAATCGGCACCAGATAGGCCGGATTCGTAATCTGGCTGACGAAGGAGCGGTTCTTGCCAAGCGCCGCCGCGAGCTTCAACCGCGTTCCGGATGGCCGGTTGTCGAGCGCCCGCCGCAGGATGAGCTTGTAATCCGCGACGTTGCTGTCGCCCGGCCGGCTTATGTCCTCGCCTGCATCCTCGCTCATGCGCTCACCCCGGCGATGGCGGCTTTGAGCCGGGCCACAGCGATCGGCGAGACCGAGAGGGTTGTCAGGCCGGTCGCCAGCAGCACCTTCGTCAAGCGCGTATCGGCGGCGGCATCGCCGCAGAGCGAGACCTCGACGCCGCGCTTGCGCCCGGCCTCGACCGTCCGTGCGATCAGCGCCAGCACGGCGGGATGGCCGGCATCGTTGAGGTCGGCGACGGCGCCGATGTCGCGCGCCGCGGCCATTGTGTATTGGGTCAGGTCATTTGAGCCGATGGAATAGAACGCCGCGCCGAAATCTTCCGCGCAGAGCGCGGCCGAGGGGACCTCGACCATGATGCCGAGAGGCGGCCTGGCGCAGTCTGTGCCTGCTGCCTTCAGTGCGGCGAATTCCTCGTCCAGCATGACGTTCGCACGATCGAGCTCCGAGGGAATCGCGATCATCGGCAGCATCACCTTCAGCGTCCCATGCACGGCTGCACGGCACAGCGCCCGCAACTGCACGCGAAACACCTCCGGCCGCGACAGCGAGAGCCTGATACCGCGCCGGCCCAGGAACGGATTGCGCTCGCCATCATCAGTCACGCCGGGGATCGGCTTGTCGCCGCCGGCATCGAGGGTGCGGATCGTCACCGGTCGCCCCGCGGCCCATTCGAGAATGCGGCGGTAGACCGCGCATTGTGCATCCTCGCCCGGAAGCCCTCTCGATCCCTCGAACAGGAACTCCGTCCGTACGAGTCCAATGCCGTCGCAGATGGCGGGATCGAGGCCTGCGAGATCTTCCGGCGCAGCGACATTGAGGAGAACGGCGATACGGCGCCCATCTGCTGTCACCGCGGGCTTGAGGCGACCAGCATCGGCGGCAATCTGCGCGGCATTCGCAGCCGCCATGCGTTGCTCGAACAGCCGGCGCGTTTCGGGCATGGGATTGAAGATCACGGTGCCGGCGTCACCGTCGACCAGCGCCAGTGACGGCGGCTGTCCGTTCCATGGCAACGGCCCCAACCCAACAACCATTGGAGCGCCCCGCGATCGCGCGAGCATCGCGACATGCGACGATGGCGATCCGCTGGCGAGCGCAATCGCGCCGCCGCGGGTCCAGTCAACGGCAAGGAATGTCGATGGCGAAATATCATCACCCGTAACGACGGAATCGCCGGAGATGTTTGCTATCGTGTTTGCACCGTTCAGGCCCGCGAGGACGCGATCGCGAATGTCGACAAGATCGGCAGCACGCGCCCGAAAATATTCCTCATCCGCCGCGCGGTAGCCGGCGATCTCGACGTCGAGTGCCACCCGCCAGGCTTCATCGGCGGCCGTACCGCCCGCAATGGCTTCGTAAGCGCCCTCCGCTAGCGCATCGTCGCCGAGCATTGCAACCTGGAACTCCAGGATCTCCGCGGCCTCGCCGTGGACCGTCGCGATCAAATCGGCGAGCTCGCTTGCAGCGCCCTCGATCGCCGCCTTCAGCGCTGCGGCCTCCTGTGCCGGATCGCCCTTCTCAGCCCTGCTCGCCACTTCGCTCGTCAGCACCGCGACCGGGCCGATGGCAAGGCCTGGCGAAGCGGGATGGCCGGTCAGGTGAATCTCGCCCACGACTTATGCCTCGCCGAACCCGTCATGCACCAGCGCCAGCATGGCCGCGAGCGCCGCCTCGCCATCAGGACCGTTGACGCGGAAATGCAGCGTTGCGCCCTGCGGCGCTTTCACACGCATCACCTTCACCGGGCTCTTGGCGTCCGTCCACGGTCCCTCGGCCGCAAGCGCAATCTCGATCTTTGCGGTAAAGCCCTTTGCCAGTTGCGTGAGCTTCACCGATGGCCGCGCGTGCAGGCCGACCGGATTGACGAGGACCGCCGAGGCGGTCAGCGGCGCAAACGTCTGGGCCGCCCGGTTGGCGTTAACATCATGCATAGAATTCCTCCGCACTGCGCTTGACGGCGGCAAGCGATGAGCCGCCCGACGATTCGGTCGCGGCGATCACCGCCCCCTCGACCACTGGGGCATTGCAAACCAGAACGCGCGCGCGACGATCTTCGGGGAGCATCTCCACTGCCATCTCGGAATTGGTCTCGGCACCCCCGAGGTCGACCAGGATCGCCACGCCTGCCGGCGACCAGGCCGACTCGATCGCCTCGAGGATTCCGGAAACGTTCGTACCAAGCCCGCCATCGACATCGCCGCCGGTCCAGGCCAGCGGCACTGCGTCACCGACCATCTGGCGCACCATGTCGGCCGCGCCTTCCGCGATCTTCGGTGAATGCGACACGATGACAATTCCGACGTTGCTCATGGATTGACCTCGAACTCCAGTGTCTCAACGGCTGCGCCGATCAGAAGGGACGCCGAGCGCGAGCCGGGATCCATGTGACCGATGGAACGTTCACCAAGGAACGATGCGCGGCCGCGAATCGCCTGCATCGGCGTGGTGCGATCGGCGGCCTGCGCAGCCTCGGCCGCGATCGCCTTGGCATCGCCGCCTCCCGCCAGGACGGCGTGAACCGGCACCAGGACATCCAGCAGGGTTTTCTGCCCCGCCTCCGAACGGCCGCGCGCCTTGACGGCTTCGATCGCCTTCTCCGTCGCGGCGACCAGATCAGACCGGCTCGGTTGCTCCGGAAGGGCCTTACCCAGTTCCATGAAGAAAGTTCCGACCAGCGGCCCCGACGCGCCGCCGACCTTCATCACCAACGTCATTCCTATCGCCTTCAGCATTTCGGGAAGCGACTTGTCGGCAAGGCCCGGCAGTGCCGCCAGCACCGCCTCGAAACCGCGCTTCATGTTCAGCCCGTGATCCCCATCGCCAATCGCCTGGTCGAGGCTCGTCAATTCGTCCGCGTGCTCGATCACTGAACCCGCCAGCGCTCGCACCAATCTTTCCCTGGCTACCCGATCAAGGCTCATGCCGCCACCCTCCAGCCATTCGCATCGAAAAACAGCGGTTTGTTGAGACAGAGTGACACGACATCTCCGGCGCCAAAGCCCGCCTCGGGATCCGCCAGGGTCACAACTGGCCGGCCGGCGAGGTCGAGATGGAGATGGCTCTGGTCGCCGAGATGCTCGACCCGCTTGACAATTGCCGAGACCTCGCCGCCGCCGCGCGCGATTGTCAGATGCTCGGTCCGCGCGCCGACCGTCGCGGCGCCGGCAGGCGCACGGCCGAACAGAGCTGCCGGAAGCAGGTTGATCGTCGGCTGGCCCAGCCTTGCTGCGACATGCGCGTTGATCGGGTTCTCGTAGATCTCGCGCGGCGAGCCGATCTGCAACAGCCGTCCGCCCTCGATCACGCCGATGCGCGAGGCCATGGTCATCGCTTCGGTTTGGTCGTGGGTGACATAAAGAATCGTCGCGCCGAGATCGACCTGGATGCGCTTGAGCTCGAGGCGCAACTCGCCGCGCAGCTTGGCATCCAGCGAGGACAGCGGCTCGTCCATCAGATAGATCGAGGGCGAACGCACCAGCGCCCGGCCGATCGCGACGCGCTGCATCTGCCCGCCCGAGAGCTGCGTCGCCTTGTTGTCCAGCTTGTTCTCGATGTGAAGCAGACGCGCGACCTCCCGCACTTTCATGCGAATATCGGCCTCGCCCACGCGGCGGGTCGGCGCCCGCAGCGCGAAGGCCATGTTCTCGAACACGGTGAGGTGCGGATACAGCGAATATTGCTGGAAGACGAAGGCCACATCGCGGTCCGCCGGCGCATTGCCGGTGACGTCACGCCCGTCGATCCGGATCGAGCCGCTATCCGGCTGCTCCAATCCGGCGATCAATCGCAATGCCGTGGTCTTGCCGGCACCGGTGGGCCCGAGCAGCGCGACGAACTCGCCGTCGCCGATGGTCAGCGACAGATCACCCAAGGCTTGCGTCTTGCCGAAGGCTTTGGAAACGGAGACGATCTCGACCTCAGCCATGCGCAACTCCTTCATGCAGCGCGGTGCGAATGGCCCGGCCCGACGCCTTGTCGAAGATCGACAGCGTGTCGGGCCGGAAGTCGAGCCCAACGGTCTCGCCCGTCCGAAACGATCTGCTGCTGGGCGAGCGGGCCTTGAGCGCGCCATAGCTGGTCGTCACCGTCACGATCTGCGTCGTGCCCAGATATTCGGTGCCATAGACCTCGCCGCGCACCATGCCGCGATCGGTGAAGCGCACGTGCTCGGGTCGCACGCCAAGCACGAGCTCGCTCTCCGCCATCGCCTCGCGTGCAGCCGGAATGGCCACATCGCGCTCGCCGAGCCGGATTGCCTCGGCGCCGGTCTGCAGGCCGCCACGGAACGGCAGGAAGTTCATCGGCGGCGAGCCGATGAAATCCGCAACGAACAGCGAAGCCGGCCGGTCATAGATGTCCCGCGGGCTTGCGACCTGCTCGACAACGCCGTTGTTCATCACCGCGATCCTGTCGGCCATCGCCATGGCCTCGAGCTGGTCATGGGTGACATAGACGGTCGTCGCGCCGAGCCGGTCATGCAGGGCACGCAGCTCATGAATCATGGCCTCGCGCATCTCGGTATCGAGCGCGCCCAGCGGCTCGTCCATCAGGAAGCATTTTGGCTTGCGCACGATCGCCCGCCCGAGCGCGACGCGCTGCCGGTCGCCGCCGGCAAGGCCCGAGACGGAACGGTCGAGGAGATGGGAGATCCGCAGGATGCGCGCGGCCTCGACGACGCGACGGTCACGCTCGGCCGCACCGATGCCCTCGCATTTCAGGGGAAAGCCGATGTTGCGCCGGACATTCATGTGCGGATAGAGCGCAAACAGCTGGAACACGAAGGCGATGTCGCGCGCCGAGGCGCGGTTCATCGTCACGTCCTCACCGTCGAGCCTGATCGTGCCTGCCGTCGGCAGCTCCAGGCCGGCGATCATGCGGAGCGTTGTGGTCTTGCCGCAGCCGGAAGGTCCGAGCAGACAAAGGAACTGGCCGTCCTCCACGGTGAAGCTTGCGGACTTGACGGCATGGAAGTCACCAAAGGATTTGTCGAGCGCCTCGACCTTGATCTGTGCCATCGCGCTACTCCCGGACCTTCGACACGATGGTGAACATCACCGTGCCGAACAGGGTTGTTGCGAACGACCAGGAATACAGGGTCAGTGAGAATGGCTGCATCAGCATCACCACACCGGCAGCGATCATCGCGGTCGCCACGGCTTCAAGCGGGCCGCGGCGCAGCATGCGGTCTGCAAGCCCGCGAGGCGCGATGGATGGGGTGACATCGAGGCTCATTTGCGGACAGCTCCAAAGGTGATGCCGCGCAACAGATGCTTGCGCAGAAGCACCGTGAACACCACGATCGGCACCAGGAACAGCGTGGTGCCGGCGGCCACCGCGGGCCAGTCCTGCCCGCCCTCGCCGATGATGATCGGAATGAACGGCGGTGCCGTCTGCGCGTTGCCCGAGGTGAGAAGCACGGCGAAGGCGTATTCGTTCCAGGCGAAGATCAGGCAGAAGATCGCGGTTGCCGCGATTCCCGTGGTGGCCTGCGGCAGCACCACCTTCACGAAGGCCTGGAAGCGGGTGTAGCCGTCGATCATCGCCGCTTCCTCGTACTCGCGCGGGATTTCGTCGATGAAGCCCTTGAGCAGCCAGACGGCGAGCGAGACATTGACCGAGGTGTAGAGCAGAATCATCCCGAGCCTGGTGTCCGACAATCCGATGGTGCGGTACATCAGATAGATCGGGATCGCGACCGCGATCGGGGGCATCATCCTGGTCGACAGGATGAAGAACAGCAGATCATCCTTCAGCGGCACGCGGAAGCGCGAGAAGCCGTAGGCCGACAAAGTGCCGAGCGCGACGGCGAGCACGGTCGAACCGAACGCGATGATCAGTGAGTTGACGAAGCGCGGCACATAGTTCGAGGGACCGGCAACCACCATGTTGCGGCTGCGCGCGATGTCGTCGCACATCCCCTGCGGCGGCCCCAGCGAACGGATGAATTCCGGCGTCTGGCGCGACCGCGTCGTGAACAGGTTGCAGAAGCCTTCGAGCGACGGCTTGAACAGCACCTTGGGCGGATAGGAGATCGCATCGTCAGGCGACTTGAACGCGGTGAGCATGATCCAGACCAGCGGGATCATGGTGATGACGGCGTAGAGCACGACCAGCGAACCGGCAAAGCGCCGCGTCGTGGCCGAGGGCTCGACGACCGAATGGGCTGTGGTGGCTGAGGTCATCGGCTTTTCACCTTGTTCAGCGCCTTGACGTAGATATTGGCGAGGCCGAAGACCGTCACGAACAGGATGATCGCGAAGGCCGAGGAATAGCCGGTGCGCCAGCTCTCGAACGCGGCACGCTTGAGCGTGATCGAGGCAACTTCGGTGGTCGATCCCGGCCCCCCGCCGGTCAGCAGATTGACCATGTCGAACATCTTGAAATTCTCGATGCCGCGAAACAGCACCGCCAGCATGATGAACGGCAGTGCCATCGGCAGCGTGATCGACCAGAACTGCCGCCATTTCGACGCGCGATCGACCTCCGCCGCTTCGTAGATGTAATCGGGAATCGAACGCAGGCCTGCGAGGCAGATCAGCATCACATAGGGCGTCCACATCCAGGCATCGACGATGACGATGGCCCAGGGGCTCAGCGTGACGTCGCCCAGCATCTGGAAGGACGAGGCCGCGCGTCCGGTGAAGAAGGCGACGACGTAATTGAACAGTCCGATCTGGGGCTGGTACAGGAACGTCCAGAAATTGCCGACGACGGCCGGCGACAGCATCATCGGCAGCAGGATGATCGTGGTCCAAATCCCGTGGCCCCTGAACTTCTTGTCGATGAGATAGGCGAGGCCAAACCCGAGAACGGTCTCGATCACGACAGTCCAGATCACGAAATGCGCCGTCACCTGCATCGCCGCCCAGATGTCCGGATCGGTCAGGATCGACTGGTACCAGTCGGCGCCCAGCCAGATCGTCGGCACATTGGCTCTGTTGGCGCGATAGTTCGTGAACGACAGATAGATGGTCCAGAGCAGCGGAAAGATGTTGATAGCCAGCAGCAACACGATCGTCGGCGTGATGAAGAGCCACGCGAGCGTCCTGTCCGACAGGCCGCGGATACGATGCGCCACACTGGGCCGGACCATGACGGCCCGATAGGTGATGCGCGAAGAGGCACTCAATTCATTCATTGCAGCGACCGATCCTGGCACCCGGGATGTCGACGATGCGACAGTTCCGGTCATCGAAGGAAAGCCCGGAGCGCGAGCGCACGCGCTCCGGGAATCAACCTCAGAACTTCTTGCCTTCTTCCTTGAAGATCGCCTTCCAGTCCTTGACCAGACCGTCGAGCGCTTCCTGTGCGGTGCCCTTGTCGGCCACCACGTAATCATGCACGCGCTTCTGCTCGGCTTGCAGCAGCTGGGCGTAGGACGGCTCGGCCCAGAAGTCGACCACCATGCCCATCGATTGCAGGAACTCCTTGGCGAACGGCGCACTGCCCGGGAAGCTCGGATCGTTCAGCACCGACTTGGCACAGGAGTAGCCGCCGAGCGCCCACCACTTCTTCTGGACGTCGCCGCCGGAGAACCACTTGATGTATTGCAGCGCCTCGGGCTGGTTCTTCGAGTAGGAGACCACCGAGATGCCCTGTCCGCCGAGCTGCGTCGCCTGCGCGGCAGGACCTGCCGGATTGACGAAGAAGCCGATCTTGTCGCCGCCGACATTCGGGTCCTTGTAGAGGCCCGGGAAGAACGCGAAGAAGTTCATCTGCAGCGCGACCTGTCCGGACTTGAAGGCATCAAGCCCTTCCGACATGTAGGAGTTGGAGGCGCCGGGCGGCGTGCAGCACTTGTAGAGCTCCTTGTAGGCTTCGAGTCCCTTCACCGCATTGGCCGAGTTCACGAACCCGTCCATCGCATAGGGCTTCTTCGGATCGTCGTATTTGAAGCCGTAATCGTAGAGGTAGTTCGAGACGCCCATGGTGATGCCTTCCGAGCCACGCTCGGTATAGATCGAGGCGCCATAGACCTTCTTGCCGTCGATCTCGCGGCCCTGGAAGAATTGCGCAATGTCCTTGAGCTCATCGAGGGTCTTCGGCACACCGATTTCGCGGCCGTACTTGGCCTTGAAGTCCTTCTGCACGTCCGGCCGTGCGAACCAGTCCTTGCGATAGGTCCAGCCCACCGCATCGCCCATCGCCGGCAGCGCCCAATAGTTCGGCGTGTTCTTCGGCCATTCGGAATAGCCGACCACCGTCGCCGGCATGTAGTCGTCCATGCTGATTCCTTCCTTCTTGAAGAAATCGTTGAGCTTGACGTACTGGCCGTTCTCCGCGGCACCGCCGATCCATTGGGAATCGCCGATGATGAGGTCGCACAGCGAACCGTGCGAATTGAGTTCGTTCAGGAAGCGATCGGCGTAATTGGTCCACGGCACGAATTCGAACTTCATACCGATACCCGATTTGGCGGTGAAGTCCTTCGACAATTCGACCAATGCGTTGGCCGGGTCCCATGCGGCCCAGCACAGCGTGATGGTCTTGCCCTGCGCCTGCGCGGGCGTGGTGCCCGCTCCGACGCCAAATGCGGCGGCGACTGCCCCGCATGCCACTACAAGCGTCTTCGTCGTCCGTTTCATTACACGTTCCCTCCTGGTGGACCGGCCATCGACATGGCGCGGCTTTCCTACCCGCTCGAATGCTTCGAGCAGAGCAACACAGTCCATGACGAGCTGAGTAACTAAACTGGAGTTTCCTCGCGCCACCCGGATTCTATAGGCCCGGCAGGCTCGATTTGTTTAGTGAACCACCAATTACTAAACATTGCAAGCGCAGTTTCTCAGGCCTCCGGCATCGGGCCCCCGGAGATTGCACTCCGCCTCCAGCACACGAAACGTCGGCGCGCCTACAGCACTTGTAGCCCGATTGATTTGATCACCGGCGCAAGGCTTGCCGAGGTGGCATCGACAACCCGCTGGAATTTTTCCGGACTTGAATCGCTGTCGGGCTCCATGCCCTGCGCGCGATATCTAGCCTGCAGTGCTGGATCGGCCATCGCCGCCCGCGTTGCCTGCGCGATGCGGTCGATGATCGCATCGTCGGTTTTTGTCGGAGCGAAAAGGCCGAACCATCCCTCGTAGCTGAGATCAGGCATGCCGGATTCAATCGCGGTCGGGATGTCAGGCGCGCCGCTCAAGCGCCTGTCGGTGGTGACCGCAAGCAGCCTTATTTTGCCGGCCCGTCTCAGTTGCTGCAATTGGTCCGACATCACGGCAATGACGAGCGATATCTGGCCGCTGACGAGATCGTTGGTAGCCTGCGAGATTCCCCGATAGGGAACGTGGACGATATCCAGGCTGCCTGCCTGCTGCTTGAACAGCTCCCCCACGAGGTGATTGCCGGTGCCGATGCCCGGGGTCCCATAGGACAGCGTGCCCGGTTTGCTCCTGGCATAGGCGATCAGGCCTTGCAGATCCGTAGCAGGCAGCGACGGATGGACGGCGAAAACCAGTGCGCTGCTGATCAGGCGATAGATCGCCCGGAAATCCCCGACCGAATAGGAAGGATTTGGCGTCGTCAGCGGGATGATGACCTGCGTGCTGCCGTTTCCCAGAAGCAGCGAATAGCCATCGGGCTTCTCGCGCGCCACCGCGGTGGTCCCGATCGCGCCGCCTGCACCGCCAACATTTTCCACAAATGTCGGACCGAGTTGAGACGACATCTTCTCGACCCAGGGGCGACCGATCTGATCACCCGAGCCGCCGGCCGCATAGGGAATCACAAGGCGAATGGGCCGCGATGGATAGTCAGCGGCTTTCCCGCTGCGCGAGAGTCCGGGGAGCGCAACGGCAAACGTGGCCGCGTTGACGAAATCTCGTCGCGAAAGGGAAGGCATGTCCTATTCCGAACGTCGTAAGCTTTGATCAGCGGCGGGACCGGCTCCCAAAGCTCCAAACGCAGCAGGAGACAGCCATCGTCAATGGCACATGCGATCGGCGTGCCATCATGGAATGCGCGCAGAACGAGAGTGTCCATCCGTTTTCGACTAAGGTCCCTGCGCAAGCCAGACAGCTCGGTGGATGAGCAAGCCTCATCCAACAGTCTAAAGCCTTCATCTAACAACAATATTTTAAAATGCGCCGGGCTGGCTGAAGCTACGGCGCGTAGACCTGCAGCGCTCCCGCTGCTTTCGTCGGGTTTACTGTACGCTTCGTTCTGATAGGACAAGGACAGACAACTTTGACTCCCCGCTGCGGGGACGATGGCGCGTGTCAGACAACAACCAAGACTCGGCCATTTCTTTTGGGCCATTTCGACTGTTTCCGAAGTCCCGCCTCCTGGAGAAGGACGGCGCGCATCTTCATGTCGGCGGCCGCGCGCTCGACATCCTGATCTTCCTGGCCGAGCGGCCCGGCGAAGTCGTCGACAAGCGGGAGCTCGTCAAGCGTGTCTGGGCCAACGTGAATGTCGACGATGGCAGTCTCCGCTTCCACATCGCGGCCCTGCGCAAGACACTCGGCGACACCGGCAAGTCGGCCCGCTACGTGGTCAACGTCCCCGGGCGCGGTTATAGCTTCGTCGCGTCTCTCACCCAGATTGCTCCCGCGCCTTCTGCTCCCCCGACGGCTATCCCTCCGCCCCGGTCCCTTCCCGCTCCGCTCGCGCGGGTGATCGGGCGAGACGAGGTCATCGAGAAGATTTCGGCCGGGCTCGCGATGCATCGTTTCGTGACGGTGGTCGGCCCAGGCGGCATCGGCAAGACCGCGGTGGCCGTGACCGTCGGCCATCGCCGGCTTGCCCATTTCGACGGGCATGTGTTCTTCGTCGACTTCGGACCGGTGCGGAAGCCTGAACTCGCAGCAATCACCATCGCATCAGCGCTCGGGCTATCCGTCAATGCGGAGGATCCGGTCCCGGCCCTGTTGACGCACCTGCAGACGAAACCGACGCTGCTGATCTTCGACAGTTGCGAGCACGTGCTGGAGACGCTTGCACCGCTAGTCGAGCGCCTCGTTCGCGAGGTGCCGCGATTGCATGTGTTGGCGACCAGCCGGGAATCCTTCCGCAGCGACGGCGAACGGATCTTTCGGCTGTTTCCACTGGATTGTCCGCCTCGGAGCGACGACCTCACCGTAACCGACGTCCTTGCCTATCCGGCCGCCCAGCTCTTCGTCGAGCGTATCGCGCAGAGCTCCGGACCGTTTCAGCTGAGCGCAGAAGACGCGCCGCTGGTGGCCGACATCTGCCGCCGCCTCGACGGCATCGCGCTTGCGATCGAGCTCGCTGCGGGGCGCGTCAACGCCTATGGCATCGCCGGCACGGCATCCCTGCTCGACAGCCGCTTTTCGCTGCAATGGCGCGGACGGCGCACGGCCATCCCGCGACATCAGACGCTCGGCGCCGCGCTCGACTGGAGCTACGACCTGCTTCCCGCATCCGAGAGCGCGATCTTGCGGAGATTGTCCGTGTTCGCCGGACCGTTCACGCCGGAGGCGGCTGCCGCCGTCGCCTCGGGCGACGGGCTCAGTGCCGCCGCGACCATGGAGGCGATCGACAATCTCGTCACGAAGTCGCTGATCGCACCGTCAGCTGCGCGAACACTGCGCTATCGCCTGCTGGATACCACCCGCTCCTACGCGCTTGGCAAGCTGAACGAGGCCGGTGAAGCGCAGCGGATTGCGCAGCGGCACGCCAAATATTTTCGCGACCTTTTCGAGCGCGCCGAGGCCGAAACGTCCGCTCCACTGGCGGACTGGCTCGGCACCTACGGCGCCGAGTTGGACAATCTGCGCGCTGCGCTGGATTGGGCTTTTTCGCCTGAAGGCGATGCCCGGCTCGGCATCGCGCTGACGGCGGTGGCGGTCACGCTCTGGATCAGGCTTTCGTTGTTCGCCGAGTGTCGCGAGCGCGCCAGGACGGCGCTTGCCGCGCTGGGAGACCATGACGACGAGCGCGTGCGCATGCAGCTCCTGGCAGCGCTCGGCTGGTCGTTGATGTACGGCGAGGGACGGGCGCGCGAGGCCCGCCCGATCCTCGAGGCCACGCTTGAACTTGCCGAGAAGCTCGACGACAAGGATTTCCGGTTGCGCGCCCTCTGGGGCCTCTCAATCGACCAGTTCAACAACGGAGCGTTCGGCAGGGCACGCGCGCTTGCCGACCGTTTCGCCGAAGCCGCGGCGCATTCACCCGACAAGACGGATCTCATGCTGGCGGACCGGCTGACGGCCGTCGTGCTGCATTATCTCGGAGACCAACGCGAGGCCCGCCTTCGTATCGACCGGGTGAATTCGTCCCTGCACGTGCTGGCCGAGAAGCCGAAGATCTTCCCGCTCGATTTGCGGATTTCGACGCAATACTTCCGCGCCCGCATCCTGTGGCTCCAGGGTCATGCCGATCAGGCTTTGGCGTTGGCCGAACAGAATATCCACGAAGGTCGGGCCAACGGCCACGCGCTGACATTCTGTAGCGTGCTCGGACAAGCCGCCTGCCCGATTGCCTTCCTCGCCGGCGACTACGAGGCCGCCGAGCGCTACGGCACCGAACTGCTCGAGCACGCCGATCGCCACGCCATCCGGCTCTGGGGGCTGTGGGCCCGTGCGTTCAACGCGCTGGTCGCTGCAAAGCGCACAGACGTCGACGCAGGCTTGCCGCTGTTGCGAGACGAGCTCAATCGCGCCGGCGATGCGCGCTTCCTGCCGCGCTTCCTTCCCCTGCTTGGCGAGCTCGCCGCGTGCTTCGGACAAGCCAATCAGGTTCACCATGGCTTCGACACGATCGAGAGCGCGCTGGCGCGCTGCAACGACAGGCAGGAGCGCTGGTATCTGCCGGAGCTGCTCCGCATCAAGGGTGAGCTGATGCGGAAGGAGTCACCGCAATCGGATGCCGCAGATGCCTGCTTTCACGAAGCCATGGAGCTGACGGCACAGCATGGCGCGCACTTCTGGCAGCTGCGCTGCGCGATCAGCATTGCGCAGCTCAGGATCGGACGAGACCAGCGCGCCGAGGCGCGCGCGGTGCTCGAGAAGGCATGCAACGCGATGGCCGAAGGATCAGCGATCGCCGATATGCAGATGGCGCGCGACCTGATCGCGCAGTTGCGGGCGTAAGCGGAGTTTGCTGGCGAGCTCTATCCGCCTACGGCGGCGCGTCGGGGCAGCTTCCAGTCGGGCCGGATGAAGTGACAGGTGTAGCCGTCAGGGTAGCGTTCGAGATAGTCCTGATGCTCGGGCTCGGCCTCCCAGAATTCACCAACGGGAGCGACTTCGGTCACGACCTTGCCGGGCCACAAGCCCGATGCTTCGACATCGGCAATGGTGTCATTGGCAATGCGCTTCTGCTCATCCGACGTGTAGAAAATCGCAGAGCGGTAGCTCGTCCCCAGATCATTGCCCTGGCGATTGAGCGTCGTCGGATCGTGAATCTGGAAGAAGAACTCCAGCATGGTCCGGAAGCTGGTCTTCGCGGGGTCGAAGATGATCTCGATCGCTTCGGCGTGACCGTCGTGATTGCGATAGGTGGCGTTCTTCACCCGTCCGCCGGTGTAGCCGACGCGCGTTGCGATCACACCTGGCTGCTTGCGGATGAGATCCTGCATGCCCCAGAAGCAGCCTCCCGCCAAAACCGCGCGCTCTGTCGTCATGTGTCAGCTCCCGTCGTGCCAGGGATGTCCATCCGGTTCCAGCCCTTCGGCGAGGAACCGGATGGCCAATCTATTCGAAGCGGGCCGGCTAGACCAGCTTGGCGTCGAGGCTGATGTCGGCGTTGAGGACCTTGGATACCGGGCAGTTCTTCTCGGCCTCGCCGGCAATGCGGGCAAAGCCGGCATCGTCGAGATTAGGCACCTTGGCGCGCAACGTCAGCGCCGACCTGCTGATCTTGAATCCCTTCCCTTCGGGCTCGAGGGTGACGGCGGCCTCAGTGGAGAGCTCGGTCGGGGTAAAGCCCGCGAGTTGAAGACCGAACGCCAGCGCCATCGTGAAGCAGCCGGCATGCGCGGCCGCGATCAATTCCTCGGGATTGGTGCCCTTCTCGTTCTCGAAGCGGGTCTTGAACGAATAGGGCGTCTCGGCCAGCACGCCGGATTCGCTGGAGAGATGGCCTGTGCCGTCGCGACCAGTGCCCTGCCATACAGCTCTTGCCTTGCGGATCATCTCTCGTTTCTCCTTGCTTGATTTGGGCTCGTCCAGCGGCGCTCCCCACCGATGAAAGGGCCATTGGCGCGCCGCCCCCCGTATCGCCTACAACCGGTCGAGCGCCGCAGCGGTTCCATCAACTGCCAACCTGTCGGACGTGGAAGCCCGGCGGGTTCTAGCGTGGGCCGCGCATCAGGTCGGCAGCGGCTGGCCGGCCTGCTCGCGTACGATGTAATCGGCGTACCAGTCCGGCCAGTTCTCGTCGTGTCCGCCGGTTCGCTTCTCGTGCTCGCCATGCGCCGCGGCGGCGCGCCGCAGCGCGCCCGCAAGCTCGCTTGACGAGGTGAACGCGGCGTCCTCCGCTTCGATGCGACCCGGCAACCGGGTCGTGACCTCCTGAAGCAGCCAGCCGTTGCCGTCTGGATCTCTGAATGAAGCAAACGAGCTGTAGCTACCGCGTTTCGGATCAGCGCCGTTGAGCCTGATGCGGCCAAACAGATAAGGCTCGTCCGTCCCGGCGTGAACATCGCCGGCGCCATGGAAGGGTTCACTGACCCCAACGCCACGGGCGAGCAGATCCTGAGTTGCGGCCTTGAGGTCGGAGACGACAAGATACAGGCCCTGGGCCGAGCCAGGGACCGCCGATGTGACGTTCTTGCCGAAAATCACCGAGCAGGCCGAGCCCGGCGGCGTGAACTGAACGACGCGCCAGCCATCGGCAGAGGCGAAATCGGCATCCAGTCTCCAGCCGAGGCTCGCATAAAATATTTTGGCGCGGTCCACATCCGATACCGGAATGACAATGACTTCGAGCTTGAGATCGGCTCGCTGCGATCTCGACGCTTTTGTTTCGACGCCGTGCGCCGTCTCGATGATGGTCATGTCGAACTCCCTGAGTTGAAGTGCAGGTTCGAGCGTTGAAGCCGCTGTTCAGGCCGGCGAGATGTGTTCGAACGCCCCCGTCATTCGGCCGCGATTTGACATCGGGCATCGTAGTCTTCCCCCGTTGGGAATAGGCCTGATCGCAGGTTCGCAGGTTATACTGATATAGACTTGCACCTCATGCTCGTTAGACGTTGCAAGATTTTGTTATGATCGGACGGCACGTGATCCTTGCGTGATACGACCGGTGCACCCGTTCCGAATGCGCGCGCCGCTGGAAGCTTCGGGGCGCGATGAGCCTTGCTCGCGTCTGGCGGCGGGATGGCCGGAAGGTCGGCGCGCAGGCTCTGCTTGCGCCGCTTGTTGCGCCCTGAATTAGGAGCGTCTTCAACGGGATACCGCAAGATCTGGCTCTTGCAACTCCTAACAACTTCTAACACGCCAGGCCGCGCCCGCTCCGCCATGGTGATCCCAATTCATGGTGGATGCAGTGAGACATGGCACTTCTCGACGATGCGATCGACGCCTGCGGGGGACTGGCCCGCTGGAACAGCTTGAGCCGGTTCACCCTGCATTTGTCCGTCGGCGGAACGCTGTTCGCGGACGCCGGGCATGCCCGCGAATTCAAGGATGTCACCGCGGAAGGATCGATGCGCACACAATCGGTGCGCTTCACGGGGATCACCGGCGGCGAACAGTCAGGCGCGTTCGCGCCTGATGCGATCACGATCGAAACCCTCGACGGTCAGTTGCTGCGGACCTTGAGCAACCCCAGTCTCGCCGTCCCCACCAACGGCACGCATGCGCTGGCGGACGAGCTGCATCTGGTTTTCTTCTGCGGCGTCCAGATCTGGAACTATCTCACCACCCCATTCCTTCTCGCCCGTCCTGACGTTGCGATCGAGGAGCTGCCGCCGTGGCGGGAGAACAATGAGACGTGGCGGCGCCTTCGCGCGCAATTGCCGCCGAGCCTGATCAATCTTGCGTCCGAACAGGTGTTCTACTTCGATGAAAATGCCTTGCAGCGGCGAACCGATCACGATCTGCTCGGCGCGCGTGTCGCGCACTATTCATGGGCTCACGACAATTTCGGCGGCATCGTCGTTCCGACCCTGCGGCGCACGCTGATGCAACAGCCCGACGGCAGCGCTATCGCCAGGCCGGTGCTGATCGACGTCGAGATCTTCGACGCTGTCTTCGAGTAGCGGGGCAAGTCTCTGGGACCTGGTTCAAGGGAACTTTCTGCGATCGATGACTGCAGATTGTCTGCATCTACAGAATCTAACAGTTCCTAACGGGCTTCGAGGCCGGCTCGCGCATATGCTGTCACCATGCCGAGGGGTTCGGAGTCCCGTGGTCACAGCGAACGAGCTTTGAGAGAACAGGCGATGCTGACGGAATTGCAGACGGTTTACACCCGGATCGACCTTGCGGCGGGGCCCGGGGATCACGAGGTCCGCCCCGAATTGCCACGCGCCAAGGTCAATGCTCTGCCGAAATGGCGGCTCCGACGCGTCGAACAACACATCGCCGCTCATTTCGAACGCGGCATCAGCCTGTCCGAGCTCGCCGGCGTCGCAGGCCTCTCCAGGATGCATTTCGCCGCGCAGTTCCGTGCAGCGACCGGATATCGTCCGCGCGAATATCTGCTCAACCATCGCATCGAGCAGGCGAAGTCGCTGTTGACGACATCAGAGAGACCGTTGGCCGAGATCGCTCTTGCAGTCGGCTTCAGCACTCAGGCGCACTTTTCGACTGTCTTCAAGCGCATCAGCGGCGAGACCCCGGCGCGCTGGCGTGCGGCCAGCAAGAGCCACCGGCCTGACGTTGAAACGCTGCCACGACGGCGTCCATCATGGGATCAGGGCCACATCGTGAGCACGGCGGCATGACAACGCTCTCGACAACCCGCTTGGCGTAAGTGCGCTGCCACTGCGCCGGCTCGCGCCCTCCTCCTCCCGGGCCTACGAGCCTCTTGGGGCCGCCCTGCACCCTCACAGGACGGCCCCTTTTTTCATGGCGCCGCGGTTTTCGGCATCACGAATGCGCCCTATCCCGTCGGCAGCGCATCCAGATGACAGGCGACCCATTGCTCGCCTTCCGCCGAACGAAGCTGCGGCTCTTCGGTCCGGCAGCGATCGAAGACGTACGGGCAGCGGGTATGGAATCGGCAGCCTTTCGGAGGGTTGATCGGGCTCGGCACGTCGCCGCCGAGGATGATGGGACTGCGCTTGGCCCCCGGGTCCGGCAGCGGGACCGCCGAGAGCAGCGCCTTGGTATAGGGATGTCGCGGCGCTGCAAAGATCTGCCGGCGGGGCGCCACCTCGACGATCTTGCCGAGATACATTACCGCGACGCGATGGGTCATATGCTCGACGATGGCGAGATCATGGCTGATGAAGAGCAGCGCCAGGCCAAACTCGCGCTGCAGATCCTGCAGCAGGTTGACGATCTGCGCCTTGACCGAGACGTCCAGCGCCGAGACCGCCTCGTCACAGACGATCAGCTCGGGCTCGGCCGCCAGCGCCCTGGCGATGCCGATGCGCTGACGCTGACCGCCGGAGAACTCGTGTGGCCGGCGGTTCAGCGCCTCGCGCGGCAGGCGCACCGTGTCCATCAGCGCGGTCACGCGCGTTTCGAGATCGGTTGCCGATTTGGCGAGGCCGAAATTGCGGATTGGCTCGGCCAGAATGTCGCGCACCCGCATGCGCGGATTGAGGCTCGAGAACGGATCCTGGAACACGACCTGCACGCGCCGGCGCATCTGGCGCATCGTGCTCGGCAGCGCATCGTCGATGCGCTGGCCGTCGAGGATCACCTGGCCCGACGTCACATCGAACAACCGCAGGATCGCGCGGCCGACCGTCGACTTGCCGCAGCCGGATTCGCCGACCAGCGACAGTGTCTCGCCGCGCGCGATCTCGAACGAGACGCCGTCGACGGCATAAACGAATTCGGAGTTGCGCCCAAACAGGCCCTTGTTGACAGGAAAATGCTTCTTGAGGTCGTTGACCTGGAGCAGCGGGACACTCATGCCGCGACGGCTCCCTTGGCTGCGTAGTGGCAGGCCGCGATATGGCGCGGCCCCTTCTCCTCGAGCCCCGGCGCATATTGCCGGCAGAGATCGGTCGCGAGCGCACAGCGGCCGGCGAAGACGCAGCCGGTGATCGGTTTGCGCAGATCGGGCACTTGCCCCGGAATTTCAGCGAGCCGCGTCGTGGTGCCTGATAGCGAGGAGCCGAGTTTCGGCACTGCGCCGAGCAATCCTTTCGTATAGGGGTGGCGCGGGGAACGGAAGAGCTCGGCCACCGGCGCTTCCTCGACCTTGCGGCCGGCATACATCACCATGACGCGCTCGGCGATCTCGGCGACGACACCAAGATCGTGGGTGATCAGGATGATCGCGGCGCCGACGCGGCGCTTCAGATCGAGCATCAGCTTCAGGATCTGCGCCTGGATGGTGACGTCGAGCGCCGTGGTCGGCTCGTCCGCGATCAGGAGCTTCGGATTGCAGGCGAGCGCAATCGCGATCATCACGCGCTGGCGCATGCCGCCGGAGAGCTGGTGCGGATATTCCCGCACGCGCCGCTTCGGCTCGGGAATGCCGACCAGCGTCAGCATCTCGACCGCGTCCGCCTCGGCGGCCTGCTTGTCCAGGCCCTGATGAATCATCAGGGTCTCGCGGATCTGGCGGCCGACGGTGAGGACCGGGTTGAGGCTGGTCATCGGCTCCTGAAAGATCATCGAGATGTCGTTGCCCCTGATGGCCCGCATCTCGCGGTCGGACATTTGCAGCAGATCCTTGCCGGCGAAGCGGATCGCGCCGGCGATCCTGCCCGGCGGCTCCGGGATCAGCCGCATCAGCGACATCGAGGTGACCGACTTGCCGCAGCCGGACTCGCCGACGATGGCGAGCGTCTCGCCCTCATTGACATGGAAGGACACCCCGTCCACCGCGCGATTGATGCCGCTGGGAGTGCGGAAGTGGGTCTGGAGATTTTCAACTTCAAGCAACGCCATCGTGAGCAGCCCCGTTCAGAGACGCTTGGCCATGCGCGGATCGAGCGCATCGCGGAGGCCGTCGCCGAGCAGGTTCACGGCGAGCACGGTGACGGACAGGAAGGCCGCCGGGAAGAACACGATGTAGGGCTTGACCTGCCACAGCGCGCGGCCCTCGGCCATGATGTTGCCCCAGGACGGAATGGTGGGTGGCGTGCCGGCACCGATGAAGGACAGGATCGCCTCGGTGATCATGGCGCTGGCGCAGATATAGGTCGCCTGCACCAGCATCGGCGCAACCGTGTTGGGCAGGATGTGGCGCAGGATGATCATCGGCGTTCGTGTGCCGCACGCGACCGCCGCATCCACATAAGGCTGCTCGCGCAGCGACAGCACCACGCTGCGGACCAGGCGCGAGACGCGCGGGATCTCGGCGATGGTGATGGCCAGGATGACGTTGCCGACGCTGCCGCGCGTCAGCGCCATCAGCGCGATCGCGAGCAGGATCGGCGGGATCGACATCAAGCCGTCCATGAAGCGCATCAAGATGCCGTCGGCCCAGCGGACGAAGCCCGAGACCATGCCGATGGCAAGGCCGGCCGCGGAGGCGAAGATCGCAACCGACAGCCCGACCGTGAGCGAGACCCGCGCGCCGAACAGCACGCGCGAATAGATATCGCGGCCGAGCACGTCGGTGCCGAACCAGAACGCTGCCGACGGCGCTCTCGTGCGCTTGGCAGGCGCGAGCGCAGTCGGGTCGACGGTCCAGAGATACGGCGCAAAAACCGCGATCAGCACGAGCACCAGCAGCAACAGGCCGCCGATCGCGACGGTCGGATGGCCGCGCAAGAACCCGATGAAGCCCCGGCGGATCGTGACCGGCCGCAGGATGTCAGGCAGTTGCGGCGCGAGGACGAGCCCGGCCGGAAGCGACTGCGGGTTGACAGTGGTATCGGTCAATAGCGGATCCTCGGGTCAACGAGCGTGTAGGTGACGTCGATCATCAGGTTGACGAGGACGTAGACGAAGCTGAACAGCAGCACGATGCCCTGAATGACGGGATAGTCGCGCCGCAGGATCGCATCGATGGTGAGACGGCCAAGACCGGGAATTGCGAACACGCTTTCCGTCACGACCGCGCCGCCGATCAGGAGCGCGATGCCGATGCCGATCACGGTGACGATCGGCACCGCCGCGTTCTTCAGCGCATGAATGAACAGGATGCCGCCCTGCCCGAGGCCCTTGGCCTTGGCGGTGCGGACATAGTCCTGCTGCAGCACTTCGAGCATGGCGGCACGGGTGATGCGCGCCACCAGCGCGATATAGACGCAGCCGAGCGCAATCGCCGGCAGGATCAAATTCTGCAGCCACGGCCAGAAGCCCTGGTTGAGCGGCGTATAGCCCTGCACCGGAAGCCATTCGAGCTCGAGTGCGAAGATGTAGGCCAGCATGTAGCCGACCACGAAGACCGGCAGAGAGAAGCCGAACACGGCGAAGCCCATGATGGCCCGATCGATGAAACTGCCGGCCTTCCACGCCGCAACGACACCGAGCGGCACCGCGACGAGGATCGTGAGCAGCAGCGTGATCACCATCAGCGATAGCGTCGGTCCGAGACGCTGCCCGATCATGGTCGACACCGGCAGGTTGGTGAAGATCGAGGTGCCGAGATCGCCGTGCATGAGACGCCAGACCCAGCTTCCGAACTGGATCAGGAACGGCCGGTCGAGGCCGAGGCTCTGGCGGATGCGCTCCACATCCTCCGGGCTCGCCTGGTCGCCCGCGATCACCACGGCCGGATCACCCGGCGCGATATAGAGCAGGCTGAACACGAACAGCGCGACAATCGCCATCACCGGCAAGGTGGCGACGATGCGCCGGAGGATGTAGGAAAGCATCTGGCCTCAGCGCAGGATCAAGCGGTCTTCGATACGCCCCAGAAGAACGGCAGCGGTCCCTTGGTCACACCGGAGACATTCTTGCGCCACGCGGTGTAGGTCAGGAAGAAGCCGGTCGGCGCGTACACGACGTCATCCATCGCCGCCTTGTTGAGACGGCCGATCGCGGCCTTCTCTTCGTCGAGGTTCTTGGCTTCGAACCAGGACGTGACCTCCTTTTCCGTGCCTGCGCTGGTCGGCCAGCCGAACCAGGCCTTGTCGCCATTGGCACGAATGGCGGTGTAGGGCGCGGGATTGATGCAGTCCGCGCCGGCGTGCCAGGTGTGGAACATGTTCCAGCCGCCCTGGCCCGGCGGCGTCTTCTGGGCGCGGCGCGAACCGACCGTACCCCAATCCGTCGCCACGAAGTCGACATTCATGCCGAGCTTCTTCAACAGATCGGCCGTCACATCGCCCATCGCCTTGGTGATCGGCTGGTCTTGCGCGACGAGACACGTCACCGGCTGACCGGAATAGCCGCTCTCCGCAAGGAGCTTCTTGGCCGCATCGAGATCCCGCTTGCCCTTCAGGACCTCGCCACCCACCTCGGTGTAAAGAGGCGTATCGGGCGTGAAGAAGCCGGGCAGCGGCTTCCACAGCGAATCGTCGTCGCCAACGAGCGCGCGCATATAGTCTTCCTGGCTCATCGCCATCAGCACGGCGCGCCGCGCGCGCACGTCGTTGAAGGGCGGGTACAGGAAATTCATGCGGAACGAGCCGATATTGCCGAGCGGATCGCCGATATCGACATTGATGTTCTTGTTCTTCTTCAGCACCGGAACGAGATCGGCGATCGGGTTCTCCCACCAGTCGATCTCGCCATTCTGCAACGCCGCCGCGGCGGTCGCCGGATCCGGCATGATCACCCACTCGATGCGATCGAGCAGGATCTGCTTGCCACCCGCGAGCCAGGACGACTTCTCCTGCCGGGGTGCATAGTCGGCGAATTTTTCGAACACCGCTTTCGCGCCCGGCACCCATTCGCCCGCGACGAACTTCATCGGGCCGGAGCCGATATAATCCGAAATCTGCTTGAACGGATCGGTCTGCGCGATGCGTTCCGGCATGATGAAGGCGCAGGGCGAATTGTTCTTGGCGAGCGCGTAGAGCAGCTTCGGAAAGGGTTGCTTCAGCACCCATTTGAAGGTGCGGTCGTCGACGGCCGTGAGTTCCTGCTGGATCGCCTTGAGCATCAGGCCCATGGGGTCGCGCGCAGCCCAGCGGCTGAGGCTCGCGACGACGTCCTTGCTCCGCACCGGCTCGCCGTCGTGGAATTTCAGGCCCGAGCGCAGCTTGAACGTCCAGGTCGTGCCGTCGTCCGTCACTTCCTCGGATTCGACCATCTGCCGTTGCGGCTGGAACGAGGAATCGATGCCGTAGAGCGTGTCCCAGACCATCGCGGCCGCATTGCGCACGACATATTGGGTGCCCCAGATCGGGTCGAAATTGGCGAGATTGGCCTGCGGCACGAAACGCAGGGTCCGGGCTGCCGCGCCTTGCGCGATCGCCGGGGCCGAGAGGCCACCGGTCAACGCCAGACCGCTCGCGCCGGCCAGTCCCTTCAATACCGTCCTGCGATCCATGAAGTCCTCCAGTAAAGCCGTGGTGCCAGCCAATCATTGGCCAAAGGCAGGTGAAACAGAGCCCATCGGCTTGCAAATGGTATGCCAGCAACCGTTCCTTCGGCAGCGGGCTATTGGCGACTTGCGCCTGTCGCCGCGCAGCAGCGCGGACGACGATCGTCGTCGCGCCGGGTGCGCGATCACAGCAGTTTTGCTCCGAAATTCCGCTCCGGATCCATGTCCGCCACGAGCCGACCGGTCGGCTTCGCCGCCTCGCCGCCGCTGCGCGCCAGGAATTGGCCACTGCCGGCGCTGGCGAGACATTTGCCGCCGTCGACGATCAGCCGGCCACGCGACAGCACGGAAACCGGCCAGCCCCTGAGCTTGCGGCCGGCGAACGGCGTGTAGCCGGCGAGATCGTGCATCATCTCGTCGGCGATCACGGTCTCGCGGTTGGGATCCCAGATCGCGATATCGGCATCGGCGCCAACGGCGATCGAGCCCTTGCGCGGATGCAGATTGTAGATCTTTGCCGGCGCCGTCGCGGTCAGCTCGACGAATTTTTCGAGACCGAGCCTGCCCTTCGAGACCATCGCGTCGAACAGCAGCGGCAGCCGTAGCTCCAATCCCGGAAGGCCGTTGGCGACCTGCTTGAAGTTCGGATTGAGGCCGGCACGCAGCTTGCCGGTCTCATCAAAGCGATAGGGCGCGTGATCCGACGAGATGGTCTGGAGATCGCCGAGAGACAATGCCTGCCACAGTGCTTCCTGGTCGGAATGTGTGCGCGGCGGCGGACTGCACATCCACTTCGCGCCTTCCGCGCCGGGCTTGTCGAGATCGCTAGCGGTGAGGAACAGATATTGCGGGCAAGTCTCGGCAAACACCTTCAGCCCCTGCCCCCGCGAGTCGCGGATCACCTTGGCGCCTTCGGCGGTCGAGACATGGAAGATCATGATCGGCTGGTCGATCAGCGCCGCCATGCCGATCAGCCGGGTGAAGGCTTCCGCCTCAGACACGCGGGCGTGGCTGACGGCGTGGTATTTCGGCATGGTGTAGCCGCGCGCGAGCAGCCGCTTCACCATCCACGCGATGATGCCGTGGTTCTCCGCGTGCGCACACAGCATTGCGCCGGACTGGCGCGCGGCGAGGAGGATGTCGAGCAGCGGCTCGTCGTCGACCTTGAGCCGGTCATAGGTCATGAAGATCTTGATCGAGGCATGGCCCTGCTTCACCAGTGCGGGAATGTGCTCTTCGACCGTCTCCCTGGTCGCATCCGCAATGATCATGTGAAAGGCGTAGTCGATCACGGCGCCCTTCCTGGCGAGTGCGTGATAATCCTCCACCACCTGCGGCAGCTTCATGCCGACATGCTGCGCTGCGAACGGAATCACCGTGGTGGTGCCGCCAAACGCCGCCGATACGGTCGCGCTCTCGAACGTATCGGCATTCATGATGCCGGCCGCGGAGAGCTGCTCGATATGGGCGTGGCTGTCGACGCCACCAGGCAGCACCAGCTTGCCGCGCGCATCGATCTCGCGCTTGGCCGGAGGCAGACCACGACCGATGGCCGCAATGGTCTCGCCGGAGATGGCAACGTCCGCCTCGAACACGTCTGTTGTTGTGGCGACGCGCCCGCCGCGGATGATGAGGTCGTAGGTGGGTTCGGTCATGAGGCACTCCATGGTTGATCGCCAGCTTGCGAGAAGGCCGTCCGCATCACTTCTCAGGCGGCGGCACCGCACCGGTGCGGCTGGTGATCAGGCCGTAATGCTCGATGCGGCGATGCCTGGCGAAGTCGAAGATCGTGGTCTTGCCGAAGGTGGTGGCGTCGAGGTCGCAGGCGTGGACCAGAACCTCGTCATCGTCGGTCTTTGCTTCGGCAACGATCTCGCCATTGGGATCGACGATCAGGCTGCCGCCGAACAGCGCATGCCCATCCTCGACGCCGGCCTTGGCGACCGCAACCACCCAGGTCGCATTCTGATAGGCGCCGGCCTGCACGGAGAGGCGGTTGTGGAACAGGCGCTTCTCGACGCCCTCTTCGCTCTTCTCCGCATTCACCGACGGCGTGTTGTAGCCGATCAGCACCATCTCGACGCCCTGCAAGCCCATGACGCGATAGGTCTCGGGCCAACGGCGATCGTTGCAGATGGCCATGCCGATGATGCCACCGAGCTCGCGCCAGACGTTGAAGCCGAGATCGCCCGGCTCGAAATAGCGCTTCTCCAGGTGCTGACGCGAGCGGTGGGATTCGTATTCGACATGGCCGGGCAGATGGACCTTGCGATATTTGCCGACGATCCTGCCGGATTTGTCGGTGAGGATCGCGGTGTTGAAGTGGTGACCGTCGGGCGTCAGCTCGGCATAGCCGAAATTCATCGCGATTCTGTGCTGCGCCGCGCGCTCGAACAGCGGCATGGTCGCCGCATTCGGCATCTCGCGCTCGAACCAGCTGTCGAACTCGGCTCGGTCCTCCACATACCAGCGCGGGAAGAACGTCGTCAGTGCCAGCTCGGGATAGACGATGAGATCGGCGCCTCTTCTCTTGGCTTCGTCCATCAGCGCGATCATGCGCTTGACCACGGCCTCGCGGCTGTCGGCCCTCTGAATCGGGCCCATCTGAGCGGCTGCAACTGTGACGATACGCATCAGCGATGTCCTGACTTCTTGACGACTTTTTTTGGCGAGGCTGGCGATCGCAGCTTCAAGGGCGGGTCTGCGCGCGCAGCATAACGTGGCCGAGCGGCGTTTTGCCAGCCAAGCAGCTTTCATGCCGTCCGTTCTCCCCGTTCGGCACCTTGCAGCCGCGCCCCAGTAAACCCTCGGGCGCGGCGATGATGCTCCACGTCCAGAGGATGCGCGCTCACCCCATCTCGGTGGACCGCACTGCCCGCGGAATGAGCACGTGAGCATAGGGATAACGTGCAGCGCACCACGGATTTTCCGCGATGAATTAGCGCCTTTCGCCCGCTGCAATCGAAGGAATTGAGCTGTCTGGCTAATTTACAGGCGTCAACTCACGGGGCTGCCGGAACTCTGGCCTTCGCTTCCCGTTGATGATTTAAGCACATCCCAGCACATCCCTCGCCCGCGATCGCGTGCGCTTCCCTCCCGGAGTTTCACCGATGGCCTCAGCCGACCGGCCGGCGACGCGGCTCGCCACGCGCCTCTCGTTCCTGGTCGCCGGATTCGGCCTTGCGTGCTGGGCGCCGCTGGTTCCGTTCGCGAAGGCACGGCTCGCGGTCGACGACGCCGTCCTCGGCCTGCTGCTGCTCAGCCTCGGCATCGGCTCGGTCGTGGCGATGCTCGCAACCGGCATTTTGAGCGCGCGTTACGGCACCAAGCCGATCATCATCGCCGGCGGGATCGGCCTTGCCCTGATGTTGCCGCTGCTGGTCGTCGCCGGCACGCCTGTAGCGTTGGCGCTGTCGCTGCTCGCATTCGGAGCCGCGCTCGGCTCCATCGATGTCGCCATGAACATCCACGCCGTCGAGGTCGAACGCGCGGCAGGACAGCCGCTGATGTCGGGCTTTCATGCGCTGTTCAGCATTGGCGGGTTTGCCGGATCGGCGGTGATGACGGCGCTGCTGTCGCTGCATCTTGGACCGCTCGGAAGCGCATTGATCTGTTCCGTACTGATGCTGATCGCGATGGCGATGACTTGGCCACGCCTGCTGCGCAGGACACAGGCGCAGGAGGGACCGCTGTTCGTGCTGCCGCACGGCATCGTGCTGTTGCTGGCGCTGCTGGCCGCGGTCACCTTCCTGATCGAAGGCGCGATGCTGGACTGGGGTGCCCTGCTCGTCATCGGCGCGGGCCTCGTCAGCGAGGCTCGCGGTGGGATCGGCTACATCGTGTTCTCGATTGCGATGACCGTGGGCCGGCTTGGCGGCGACGCTGTCGTTGCGCGGATCGGCGATCGCGCGACATTGATCGGCGGAAGCCTGCTTGCGGTCGCGGGCCTTGCGGTGCTGCTGCTCGCACCGAGCGCGGCCATTGCCATCGCCGGTTTCCTGCTGATCGGCCTTGGCGCCTCGAACCTCGTGCCGGTGCTGTTCCGTGGTGCGGCCAGGCAGACCGCCATGCCCACCGGGCTTGCGGTGGCGTCGATCACCACCGCCGGCTATGCCGGTGTGCTGGTTGGCCCTGCCGGCATCGGCTTTGTCGCCCATGCCATCGGATTGCCGGCGGCATTCTGGATGCTCGCCGCGCTGATGTGCATCGTCACGCTGTCGGCGCGCGCCGTGACCAGAAAAATTTAGCACGTCATGCGCCTTTGCTTGCAAAGGTTGCCCGCAAGCGCCGCCAGCCGATCACGATTCCGGTGACGGAGAACGCCAGGCCGAGCGCGCAAAGCCCGACGATCAGGCCATCGCGCAGGCGCGAATGCGCCATGAGGACGGGGACGTCCAGCGTATGCAGCGCGCTGTAGGCCCAGCGATAGACGCGCCGCGAAGCATCGAGCCTTTGCAGAATGCTGCCGTCAGCGCCGTCGATATCGAACCAGAGATCGCCGCAGCGTGAGCGATAGACGGGAGCGCCGGGAACGCTGGACCGAGCCGGATAGGCGTCGTCATCCGCAACAACCGACACCGCGCCGCAGCCTCCCGAAAGGCGCGTCGTGAGGCGGAGGACCTCCTGCGCATCCAGGAACGTCTTCTGCCGATCGCGGGCCGCCTCGCCCGCTTTGGTCAAGGTCTGGCGGCCAAGATCGGTCCGGTCGCGCCGAAAGACATTCGCATTGAAAGCAAACCATTCGACTTCGCGGGCAGAAATCGACAGCGCCCGCTGATCGAGCGATGGAGCCGTGCGCCAGTCCGGTACAGCATTCGTTATGCCCGCCTCAGCCGCGGTCAATTGCCCGCGCGAAAACAGCCGGCCGTGATCCATGGAGAGCCAGCCGCTGAAAATCCAGGTCAGCACGAAGACGGTCGAAACGAGACCGATGACGTGGTGCAGAGCGTGCCAGCCGCGATAGGGTGACGAGACCCGCCCCCGGATCCTGATCCTGATGACACCGAGCAGCGCCCCAAGCACCGCCGCGATCAGGGCCACCAGCGCGAGATTCGAAACCACCCGGTCCCACAGCACCCAGTTGCTCCTGAGAACCGTCGGATAGATCCAGTGCACGACGCTGCCGACCCAATTCCAGCCGCGCTCGCTGCGGGTCGTGTCCAGCACCACCTCGCCGATGCGCGACGACACGTAGATTTCCGTCCCGGCCGCATCGCCGAGAGCGATGCGAAATAGCGGCCGGTGGCGATCAAACCCGTTCGGCACGCTCCATTGATCGTAATCGGCGCGCGCAATGATCGCAGCGTGTGCGGCATCGAACCCGCGTCGGCGGGCATGGTCCTGTGCAATCGCAAGCGCGACGTCGGGAAATTCCACCGAGGCGTCGGCTCCGTCTGACGCATGGACCGCCCGAACCCGCGACGGTTCCGACACGACGTAGACCGGCCCGTCGCTGCGCTGGATCAGGCGAATGCGCGTGGCGTCCGTGATCCCGCTTGCGGCGACCGCGTCGGCAACCGGAATGATCGATGCCCCCTCCACCGGCGCCAGACCGGTGAGGCGTTCCGCCTCCGTCAGTGCGGGAAACGGAACCAAGTGCATCACCATGCCGCTTGCGAACCACATCGCGAACATCAGGCAGAACGCGATGCCGAGCCAGCGGTGCAGAAGGACGATCACGCCGGTCATGTGATCCCCCTACCATTTGAACGCGGCGGCGATCTCGTAGGTCCGGGGCGCACCGAGCAGGATCTGGTCGGGATAGAACGGGTCGCCCCAGATCGCGTAGCGCTTGTCGGTGACGTTGCGCACCCGAAAGGTCAGGCGGGCCTGGTCGACGGCATTGAAAACCGTCTTGGGAATATCGACGAAGGCGTAAACGTCGCCGACGGTATAGGCATTCATGGTCACCGTGTTGGCGTCGCTGTTGGTGCGATCGCCGACATGACGGCCGGTGATGCCGACCTCCACCGGCCAGGGTGTGAAGAAGCGCCAGGACGCGCCGGCATTGGCGACGATGCGCGGCACGTTCGGCGGCCTGTTGCCCGAGAACGAGCCGCCGGTGAAATCATAGTCGGCATAACGCGCATCGACATAGGCGATGTTGCCCCAGAGACGCAAAGGCGCGATGGGGCGAATCGATCCGGCAAGCTCGACGCCCTTGGACTCCTGCCGCCCCGCAATGTTGAGCGTCTGGCCGCCGGCCGCGGCATAGACGTTCTTGCGCACGATATCGTAGGCCGAGAACGACCACTCCGCCCTGTTGTCCCAGAGTACGTGCTTGACGCCGGTCTCGTAGGTGCGTGCGGTGGTCAGATCGAGCGGCTGGGTCGGCCCGAGCAGGAAGATGTTGTTGGCCGAGACATCTGCGCCGGTGGCGTACTGGCTGAAGAAGGTCAGGCCGGGAATGGCCTCCCAGGTGTAGCCGAGGCGCCCCGTGACGGGCGCCCAGGATTTCGTAAACGGGAATCCCGCGTTCTCCAGCCCGTTGACGTCGGTCGAGTTGCGGTCGAGCCCGATATGTTCGACGCGCAGGCCGCCGATCAGAGCGAATGTCCGCGTCAGCTTCAGCCGATCCTCGAACGACAGCGCCTCGTTGTCGATCCGCGCGGTCTGCTGCCTGGTCGTGAGCAGGCCATAGAAGCCACGGTCGGGATCGACGAGATCAACGGAATCGCCGGGGAAATTCGCCGCGCCCGGCCGGACGAAATCGAGATAGCTCGACGAAAAGGTCGTGACGAGACGATTTTCGAGGCCCGCGATATCAGCATCCCACGTCAGGTCGGTGATATTGCCGACCAGACGCTGGCTGTGCGCGACATAGAAGCGGCTGCGATCGACCCTATTCGTCGTTGTGTTGAACGCCTCAACCTCGTTGTTGAGCCAGGAGCGCTCCGCGCCGTAGGCATAGGCCTGACTCTTCAAGGTGAGGTCGGGCGCGAGCCCCAGCTCGAAGCCGCCGCGGAGCCACACCTCCTGAGCCACGTTGCGGTTGTCGAGAACGTTGTAGTTGGTGTTGAAGGTGCGATCGTCGATGGTCACAGGGCCAAGATTGGTCCCGTTGAAGTTCGAGATATAAGTGCCCGAGACGATGCCTGCCGTCGCGTGCGAGCCGCTGAAGGCCACGGGCACCAGGGGCGCGCCCCAATAGGCCCGTCCGCGATCCTCGCGATATTCGATCGCGCCCCAAACCTTGAGGCTGTCCGAGATGCGGTAATTGAGCTGGCCAGACACATCGAACGTCCTGGTGCTGGTATCGTCGGCAAAGCCGTTAAGCGTGGAGCGGCTCAAGTCGAAACGGTAGTCCAGCCCCTGCACATTGGTGCTGCCGCCCGAGCCGTAATGCGCGCGGAAAGAGTTCAACGAGTCCCAGGAGAAGTCCGCTTCGTTCCGGATCGGCCCCGTGTGCGGCTGCTTGGTAACGAAATTGATCGCGCCGCCGGCGGCGCCCTCGCCCGAGATCAGCGAGGCCGGGCCTTTGAGGATTTCCACGGCTTCGAGATTGGCGGTGTCCATGATCCGCGAGGTCATGTTCTGCGGGCCGATCTTGATGCCGTTGTAGAGCGTGTTGATCTGGCTGTTGGTGAAGCCGCGCATCGAGAAGGCTGAAGGCTCGGCGGGATTGTCGCCGGCGGTGACGCCAACCGCGCCTTGCGCGACATCGGAGACGGTGCGGTAGCCCTGCTCGCGCATGGTCTCGGCGGAGATGACTTCGACCGTTGCGGGTGTCTGTCGCACCGTCAGGCCGAGGCGCGAGGCGCTTTCGGCAACCGCATTGCTGTTGAGCGGCGTCGGCGCCGCATTGTTCGTCACGACCGGTCTTGGCGCGACCTCCGCCGCGGCCGGCTTGCGCGCTGTCGCGCGGCGGGCGCCTGCCGCGTCCCGGGCGGCCGGCTTGACCCGCTTGCGGGATTGCGGGGGCGACACCTCCACAGCCGGCAGCGTCTCGCGGGCCTGCTGCGCCAAAGCGGCGGACATATCGACAACTGCAAGAGATGTCAGAGCGGCAGACGCCAGCAAAATGCGGCGTGGTCGTACAATACGGCTGGTAAACACGGTCCTGGACCTCGGAGTGACGTCAGTGGCACGTCACCGCGAACCAAGGTCCCATCATCAGGCACTAAGCCTTCCGATGAAGCCTGATGTCTGTACTCCCCGACCGACATCTTCGCGTGTGACCACGGCTGACGGCAGGTCTCCTGGCTCGCGGGTCGTGACCGCTTCGTCGCCTTCCCGGGACCGAGGGCCCAGTGGCTTTAAAGACGAAGGATTCACCGCTTACAGTTGCGGGGGCAGCTACGGCATTGGGGACGATGTCCTTACGACACTGTCCCCGCACCGCATTCCCTTTTCATCCCCTCTCGGGGAAACCGTCGCCAGCATCTAGGATTACGACCAAGACGGAGTCAATGTGCAAGACGCGGCGATATTGCCACAGCCACCAACTTCCCCGGAGATTGACATGGAAGGCGCGACCTTCCTCTGGCTGATCCGACATGCGCCCGTCGACGGCGTCAAAGGGACGATCCACGCGGCCGATGCAGCGGCGGACCTGACCGATCGCGCGCAACTGGAGGTGCTGCGGTCGCGCTTGCCACACGATGCTGCGAGCTATGCCAGCCCTGCGCGGCGCACGATCGAGACGGCGCGCGCGCTGGGGCTCGAACCAGAACTGGTCCACGAGTTTGGCGAGCAGGACTTCGGCGACTGGACCGGCCGGCGGCACGACGAGCTCGCCAGCAGCGGTGGCGAGGCCTATGCGCAGTTCTGGAACGACCCTGCGCATCAGAGACCACCGGGCGGTGAAAGCTTTGAAGATCAGGTCGCCCGCGTCCGGCTGGGCCTCGCGCGGGTCGGCGCGGGTCCGGCGGCGCTGATTGTGCATTCCGGCACGATCCGCGCCGCGCTGTGCATCGCGCTCGACCTGACGCCGGATGCCGCCTTGCGCTTCGTGATCGATCCGCTGTCGCTGACCCGGATCGACCGGCTCGCGACCGGCTGGCGGGTCGTGTCGGTCAACCAGCGGGTCAGTTAAAGCATGATCCGGAAAAGTGCAAAGCGGTTTTCCGAAGAGATCATGCTCAAACAACAACCCGAAGCGCGATGACGATTCATTCTAATCTCATCGCGCTTTAGGCCTGTCGGGCACGTTGGCCTGCGCGAAGGTCGCCATGTCATTGTGGAGCGCGCAGGCCGATCGCACCAGCGGCAGCGCGATCGCGGCGCCAGAACCTTCGCCGAGCCTGAGATCGAGGCTGATCAAGGGCTGCACGTTCAGCGCACGCAACACCAGCCGGTGCCCCTGCTCCGCCGATTGATGCGACGGCAGCAGGAATGGCTGGCACGACGGATTGAGCCGCACCGCCGCCAGTGCCGCCACCGAAACGATGAAACCGTCGATCAGCACGGGAATGCGCGCCTGCGCGGCCGCGATGATCGCGCCTGATATCGCAGCGATCTCGAGGCCGCCGACGGTGCACAGGATGTTTTCGGGCGAAGCGCTCGCCACACCGTGGCGCGCGATTGCCGCCTCGATCACGCGCACCTTGTGCGCACGGCCGGCCGCATCGACGCCGGTACCACTGCCCGCGATCTCCTCGGCGCCGATGCCGAGCAGGCTCGCGGCAATCGCCGCAGAAGCCGTGGTATTACCGATGCCCATTTCGCCGAAGATCAGCAGGTCAGGCTGATGGGCCTTCGCCCGCGCTACGGCGCGCTGGCCGGCCTCGAACGCAAAGGCCAGCTCAGCCGGCGTGAGCGCAGGCTCAACGCTGAAATCGCGCGTGCCGTGGCGCGGCTTATCCGTGATGATATCAGGCATCGCTTCCTCGGCCAGCGTGCCGGCATCGACAACTTCGAGCGTCGAACCGAGCTCGCGCGCCAGCACCGAGATCGCGGCACCTCCGGACGCAAAATTCGCCATCATCGCGATCGTCACAGCCTGAGGATAGGCCGACACGCCCTGCGCGACGACGCCGTGATCGCCGGCGAAGATGATGATCGGCACGCGCGCGGCGCGCGGGCGTTCGGTCGCCTGCAGGCCGGCGAGCTCGATCGCGAGCTGCTCGAGGCGGCCGAGCGCACCGGTCGGCTTTGTCAGTTGTGCCTGCCGCGCAATCGCCGCTTCGCGGTGGTCGGCGGAGATTTCGGGGCATTTCTGGGTAACCCATTCAGGGAGCATGCTGCCTCGCTTATGGCCTGCGCTTGAGAATGTAACTGTCCATGATCCAGCCGTTCCGCTCGCGCGCGTCCTGCCGCGCGGCGACGATGCGCGGGCCGACCTCAGTCAGCGCGCCGGACAGGATGATCTGGTCGGCCATGCCAAGATAGGCGCCCCACCAGATCTGAAGGCCTTCAGGATCCAGCGACTGGAACGCCGTGCCGCCATCAAGCATCACAACGACGGTGTCGACGCCTTCAGGCCAGCCGCCTTCGCGCAAGCGGCGTCCCGTCGTCACCAGGAACGGCTCACCGATATCGTTGAGCGGCAGCGCATGTGCCGCGCACAGCGCCTGGATCGAGGTGATGCCGGGCACAACCTCGATCTCAGGCAGGGGATTGAGCCGGCGCGCGATGCGCAGCGAGGAATCATAGAGTGAGGGATCGCCCCAGATCAGCAGCGCGACCTTGCCGCCTGGGCCCAGATGATCGGCGATCGTCCGCGACCAGGTCGCGGCGACCGCGTCGTGCCAATCGTCGACGCCCTTGTGGTAATCGGCTTCGCCGGCATCGCGCACGGGAAGATCGAATTCGGCAATCCGCGTGGTGCCGCTGATGAGGACATCGGTGCAAATCGTCCGCCTGAGATCGGCAAGATCGGATTTTGCGGCGCCCTTGCGCGGGATCAGGATCAGGTCTGCGGTGTTGATCGCGCCAATTGCCGCGCGCGTGAGCTGGCCAGGATCGCCGCAGCCGATGCCGATCAGGGAGAGGGTCATCATGACGATCCGCCCTCCGCCAGCGCGCCGAACAGGATGACGGCGGCCGTCGAGGCCGCGCCACCGCGCGCCAGCTGATCGGCCAGCTCGACAATAGTGGTGCGGACCAGACGCTCGTCAGCGCGGCCGAGCGATTCCGCGAACAGCGCCGGCGTGCTCGGCAAGAGGCCATGCTCAATCAGCTTCGCGACCAGCGCCGGAAAGGTTCGCCGGCCCATATAGACCACCGTCGTCGCATCGGGGTCGGCAAGCGCCACCCAGTTCAAATTGGGCGGCAGCTCGCCGGTGACATCGGCGCCGGTCACGAATTGGACCCGGCGCGAGGTG
Organism: Bradyrhizobium sp. BLXBL-03; assembly: GCF_051853015.1. NCBI lineage: Bacteria > Pseudomonadati > Pseudomonadota > Alphaproteobacteria > Hyphomicrobiales > Nitrobacteraceae > Bradyrhizobium > Bradyrhizobium sp. BLXBL-03. Next base: position 5,491,998 of record NZ_CP182470.1, read on the forward strand.
TGGCGACGCGTCAGCGGAATGCCGGCATGTGCGGCGGCGACGCAGGCCGAGGTGACGCCGGGAACGATCTCATAGCCGATGCCGGCCTCGCGCAGCGTCTCGATCTCCTCCTCGAGCCGGCCAAAGATGCCGGCATCGCCCGACTTCAGCCGCACGACGCGAACGCCCGTCGCCGCATAGTCGACCAGCAGGCGGTTGACATGATGCTGCTTTGTCGATGGCCGGCCTGCCCGCTTCCCCACCGCGACGAGGTTGGCCCCGGGCCGCGCCAGATCGAGGATCGCCCCGGAGGCGAGATCGTCATAGAGCACGACATCAGCCTCGCGCAGCCGCGCGGCGCCCTTGAGCGTGAGCAATTCAGGGTCGCCGGGGCCGGCGGAGACGAAGGAGACAAAGCCGCTCACCGGTCCTCCGCGATCAGGTGAAAGAAGGTGCCGGTGGCGTGGCCGCGCCGCGAGCCGGTCTCGGCGATGACCGCACCGGTCGCATCGTGCACGACCGCCAGCGGCGTGTCAGGCTGGGCGAGAATGGTCGAATAGTGAAACTCATGGCCGCGCAGCCCCGCGCCAACCTTGTGCCCCGGCATCGGCGCCGCAAGCGCGGCAAGACGATAGCCAAGATGCATGCGCCGCTTGGCAAAGCTCGTCTCGAGGCCGAGCAGGCCTGTCATCTCATGCCTGATACCATCGGCGTCAGTCAAAGCAGCTCCCAGCACCATATACCCGCCGCATTCGCCATGCACCGGCCGCGTCTCGGCGAAGGCGCGCAGGCCGCTGCGGAAGCGCCTGTTCGCGGCGATCTTGCCTGCGTGAAGCTCGGGATAGCCGCCGGGGAGCCAGCACACATCGGCGCTCGCGTCGGGCTCCTCGTCCGCCAGCGGCGAGAAGGTCGATATCTCCGCGCCGGCCGCGCGCCAGGCTTCCAGCATATGCGGATAGACGAAGGAGAACGCGGCATCGCGGGCGAGCGCGATGCGTTGGCCGGGCGGCGTCACGTTCAAGCCGTTCACGACCGGCTGCGGCGACCAGCTTGCGGCCGATTGCAGCACCGCATCGAGATCGACATGCTCCGAGACAAAGCGCGCGGCCTCCTGGATCAGTTTTCCGATCTCCGCCTGCTCTTCGGCCTGCACCAGGCCGAGATGCCGCTTCGGCAGGCTGATCTCGGCATGGCGCGGCAATGCGCCGAACACGGCAATCCCGGCATCGTTCAACGCACGCCGCACGAGGTCTTCATGGCGCGGGCTGGCGATGCGATTGAGCACGACGCCCGCAAGGCGCACGCCGGCGCGATAATCGCGCAGGCCAGCCGCGATCGCCGCCGCTGTCTGCGCCTGTCCGGACGGGTCGATCACCAGAACCACCGGCCAGCCCAGCATCTCCGCGATGTCGGCGGTCGCACCGGTGCCGGAGACACCGCGCGCAGCGACCCCGTCGAACAGGCCCATCGAGCCCTCGGCGAGCACGACATCGGCGTCCGCGCCGCGGCTGATCAGATGTGAGATCGTCGCGCTGTCCATCGCCCAGCTATCGACGTTGACCGAAGCGCGGCCCGTAGCGGCGGCATGGAAGGCGGGATCGATATAGTCAGGGCCGCTCTTGAAGCATTGCACGTTCAGGCCACGATTACGCCAGGCACGCGCGAGCGCCAGCGTGAGGGTGGTCTTGCCGACGCCGGAGGCTGGTGCGGAGACGACGAGGGCAGCTGCCATCACGACGCCTCCGGAAAGCGCGGTTCAGTGCCAACGGGCCGATAGCGGCGGTCGTAGTCGGCGGCATAAAGCCGGCTCTCGTCGAAATCCGCCGCGCCAAGCGTCTTGCCGACCAGGATCAGCGCGGTGCGCTCCATCTCGGCGCCGAGCGCGGCATCGAGCGTCGCCAGCGTGGCGCGGACGACGCGCTGGTCCGGCCAGCTCGCACGCCAGACGATCGCGACCGGGCAGTCCGCGCCGTAATGCGGGGTGAGCTCGGCAACGACCTTGTCGAGCAGATGGATCGACAGATGGATGGCGAGCACCGCGCCTGTCGCGGCGAAGGCCGCGAGCTTTTCCCCATCGGGCATCGCGCTGGCGCGACCCGCTGTGCGCGTCAGCACAACCGACTGGGAGAGACCGGGCAATGTCAGCTCGGCTTCCAAAGCGGCAGCGGCTGCGGAGAAGGACGGAACGCCCGGCGTGACAGTAAAGGGAATGCCGAGCGCGCGCAGGCGGCGCAGCTGCTCGCCCATCGCCGACCAGATCGAGAGATCGCCGGAATGCAGCCGCGCGACATCCTTGCCTGCGGCATGGGCCGCGGCAATCTCGGCGATGATCTCGTCGAGCGACAGCGGCGCCGTATTGACGATCCGCGCGCCTGGGGGGCAATGCGCAAGCACGCCTTCCGGCACCAGCGAACCCGCATAGAGGCAAACCGGACAGGCCGCGATCAAGTCGCGCCCGCGCAGGGTGAGCAGATCGGGCGCGCCCGGCCCGGCGCCGATGAAATGCACCGTCATGGGCCGTCTCCTTCGGCGATCGCCGCCGTCGCCGCGCGATCCCGCGAGACCGCGCGCGTTGCGATCAGCCGCGCGTGAGGGCCGGCGGCCGCGAGGGCGGCGGCTTCGGCGAGCGAGCCCGTGCCGAACCTTTCGGTGATCCGCTGCGACTGCGACGGCGTTGCGATGCCGGCCAGGGTCTCGGCGGGGACCGCCTTGATCGGAACGCCACACTCGCGCGCGAGCTGCTTCAGCGGCTCCGCATCCGCCTTGTCGCTCACTGTCGCGACCGCAGCCAGCCCTGCGGAACCGCCGGCTGCCAGCAGCGCCTCGCGCAAAGAGGCCAGCGTCACGTCCTGTTTGAATCCAAGCCCGGCGACCTTCATCGGACCGCGCTCCACTGAACCACCGGCCGCGTCGCCTCCCACGCGTGGTAACGGCCGAGGGGAGCGGCATGCGCGATCTCGACCCGCATCAACTCTCCGCCATGCTGTTGATGCAGCTGGCCGAGCAGCGCTTCCGTCTCCAACGTCACGGCATGGGCGACGAACCGCGTGCCAGGCGCAATCCGCGACCAGACAGCTTCGAACATTGCGCGATCGAGACCGCCTCCGACAAAGACGGAGTCGGGCTCGTCCAGCGTTGCGAAGGCTTCCGGCGCCCGTGCACTGACAACCGCGATCCGATGCGCCAATCCAAACGATGCCGCATTGGTGCGAATATTCGCGGCGCGATCCTCGCGCATCTCAACCGCAATCGCGGTTCCCCCGCACAGAGCCCACTCGACCGAGATCGAACCTGAGCCTGCACCGATGTCCCACAGCCGCTCGCCCGGACGCGGCGCCAAGGCCGAGAGCGCGAGCGCGCGCAGAGGCCTCTTGGTGATCTGGCCGTCATGGACGAACAGATCGTCTGGTAGGCCCGAACTGCGGGGAATGCCCTGGGTTCCCCTCGCCCACACCGCCACCGCGACCAGATCAGCGGCGATCTCCTCGGCAAAGAGGTCGACGCGATGCTGGTCAGTGTTTTCCCGTGGACCGCCAAGCGCCTCGAGCGTCCAAATCAGTGACGCGCCCCATCCGCGCTCGGTCAGCCAATTAGCGAGATCGCCGACCGAAGCTGCGTCGCGCATCAGGCAGATGATGTGCGCATCTCGCACCAGATGCGGCACCAGACGCTCGAACGGCGCCGCATGGAGGCCGATGCACGTCGTGGCCTCAAGTCGCCAGCCGAGCCGCGCGGCCGCAAGCGAGAAGGTCGACGGTGCCGGATGCGCGATCCATTCATCGCCATCGAGCATTTCGGCAAGGCTCGCGCCGGCGCCATGCCAGAACGGATCGCCGGAGGCGAGCACCACTGTCGGCCGGCCGCGACAATTCAGCACCGCGCTGGCGTCGAACGGTACCGGCCACGCGCGGCCGCGGCTGCCGGCGGCGGCAAGCGCAAGATGGCGCTCGCCGCCGAACACGGTTTCGGCCTTGGCCAGCGCCTTTCGGCTTGCCTCCGACAGCCCGGCAAGGCCATCTTCGCCGATACCGATGATGGTCAGCCAAGGATTAGCCGGGGAATCAACCATGATGCGCGCCCTTATTCTGGGCGGAATTGCCGATGCGAGCCTGCTCGCCGCCGAGATCGCGCGCGCAGGGATCGATGCGGTGTATTCCTATGGTGGGCGCACCAGAACCCCTGCCGATCAACCGCTGCCGACCCGCAGCGGCGGCTTTGGCGGCGTGAGCGGTCTTGCTGATTACATCAGCCGCGAACGCATCACGCATGTGATCGACGCGACCCATCCCTTCGCGGCCGAGATGAGCCGCCATGCCATCGCCGCGTGCGCGGCGGCCGGCACGCCGCTGATCGCGCTGGAGCGTGCCCCCTGGGCGAAAGCGCCTGATGATACCTGGATTGAAGTGGTTGACGTCAACGCAGCAGTCGCTGCGCTGCCCGAAGCACGCGCCAACGTGTTCCTGGCCATCGGCCGCCAGCACATCGCGCCGTTCGCGGCGAAGCCGCAGCATGCCTACACGCTGCGGTTCGTCGATCCGCCCGACGTGCCCCTGCCCTTCGCCGCCGATGTGATCGTCTCGCGCGGACCCTTCACGATTGACGGCGAGACGGAGATGATGCGCACGCGCGGCATCGCCTGGATCGTCGCCCGCAATTCCGGCGGCGACGGCGCCCGTGCCAAGATCGACGCGGCCCGCCTGCTCGGCCTGCCCGTGATCATGATCTCGCGGCCAAACTTGCCCGAGCGCAAGCGGGTCGAGAGCGTCGCGGAAGTGATGCAGTGGCTTGGTCATCGGACTTGCCTCGGCGCATAGATCCAGCGGCCAACGCGGCGCGTCTGCGAGTTGCCGACGATCACCAGCGTGCGCATGTCGGCCATCTCAGGCGTCGCATCATTCAGCGGCACGGTCACGATCGTCTCGTCAGGCGCGCTGATCGCGCGCGCGAAGATCACAAGGCGCCCGCCACAGCCCGCTTCCTTCAGCACCGCGAGCGCTCGGCCAAACCCGTCCGGCCGGCTCGCGGAGCGCGGATTATACATCGCAATTGAAAAATCCGCCTCCGCTGCGAGCCGCAGCCGTTTCTCGATCATCGCCCATGGCTTGAGATTGTCGGAGAGATTGATCGCACAGAAGTCGTGACCAAGCGGCGCACCGGCGCGTGCGCTAGCTGCCAGCATCGCGGTGATGCCAGGCAGCACGCGGATCGGCAGGTCCTGATATTGCGGCGCCCTTTCGAGCGCCTCGAACACGGCTGAAGCCATGGCGAAGACGCCAGGGTCGCCGGAGGAGACGACGACGACCTGCCCGCCTTCAGCCGCCAGCCGCAGCGCCTCGCTCGCGCGCCGGAGCTCTTCACGATTGTCGGATGGATGCACGGTGAGCCCAGGACGCGGGGCGAGGCGCGCGACATAGGGCGCGTATCCCAAAATATCGGTCGCGGCGGCAAGCGCGGCGGAAACCTCCGGCGTCACCAGCGCTTCACTGCCCGGGCCAAGGCCCGCGATGGTCACCGTGCCCGTCATTCGGCGGCGTCCGGAAGCCGGCCCTTGCCGTGCACCAGCACGATCGCGAAGTAAGGACACTCGGTGGCGTCGATCTCAACGAGTCGCGCGACCCGCTCCCCCGGCATGGTGCCGCGCTCGACCAGCCAGGCATCATCCAGCCGCCCGGCGGCCGCGAGCGCGCGCCGCACCTTTGCAAGATTGCGGCCGGTCTTCATGATCACAAGTGCATCGGAATCGCGCATACGGCGTTCAAGCTCGCCTTCCGGAAGCGTGCCCATCAGCACCGTCGTCACGTCGTCGCCGAGGGCGATCGGCTGGCCGACGCCGTTCCAGCAGCCGACCATGCCGGGAATGCCGGCGATCACCTCGATCTCGACGCGGCCTTGCAGGCGCGTGTGCAAATGCATGAACGAGCCGTAGAAGTAGGGATCGCCCTCGCAGAGCACGACGACGTCGACGGCACGCGAAAGCCGCGCCAGGCGTTCGGCCCATTCGTCGTAGAAGCCGGAGAGCTGCTGCACGTAGTCCGGGCTGTCGAAGGCGATCTCGGTGGTGACAGGATATTCCATGGGATATTCGGTGACGTCGGCAGCGAGCATGCCCTCGACGATGCGCCGCGCCTGGCCCGGCCGCCCCCTCTTGCGGAAATAGGCGACATGCTTCGCCGCCCGCACCATGCGGTCGGCGCGCACGCTCATCAGGTCAGGATCGCCGGGGCCGAGACCGCAGCAGATGATGCGTCCCATCGCTACTCGCTCCGGCTTGCCAGCGCATTCACGGCGGCGACCGTGATCGCGGAGCCGCCGAGGCGGCCTTCAACGGTCAGCGCCGGCACCGGCGGATCAGCCATCAACGCGGCCTTTGACTCGGCGGCGCCGACGAAGCCGACGGGACAGCCGATGATCGCCGCGGGACGCGGACAGTCGGGATCCTCGAGCATGTTGAGCAGATGGAACAGCGCCGTCGGCGCATTGCCGATCGCGACAATGGCGCCTTTCAGATGCGGCCGCCACAGCTCCAGCGCCGCAGCCGAGCGCGTGTTGTTCATCGACTTGGCCAATGCTGCGACGGTCTCGTCGCCCAGCGTACAGATCACGGCATTTGCCGCAGGCAATCGCGCACGGGTAATGCCCTCGGACACCATGCGCGCGTCGCACAGGATCGGCGCGCCCTTCTGCAGGGCCGCGCGCGCAGCCGTCGCCATGCCGGGCGTGAAGCGGATCTGCGCCTCGAGTCCCACCATGCCGGCGGCATGGATCATCCGCACCACGACCTGCTCCTCGTCAGGCGTGAAGCGCGCCAGATCGGCCTCGGCCCGGATGGTCGCAAAGGATTGCCGGTAGATCGCCGCGCCGTCGGTCTCGTAGGTGTGCGGCATCAGTGCCCTCCCATCAGGATGGAGGGATCACGAACGATATCGTCACGATCGAGCCCGCGCAGGACGGGCTCGTCGCGGGTCGAGCCGCCGCGCACGAGATCGAATCCCTTTGCCGTCGCGACCAGCGTGATCGCGGCCGCGCCGGAATGGGCGCAGCCCTTGCTGCAGCCAGAGACGTGAAGCTGCGCGGCCCCGCCGATATTTGGCGCCAGCGCCGCCGCCAGCCCCCGCGTATCGGCATGGGCCTCGCGGCAGCGCGGCGCACCGCTGCAGGCGATGACGCGCAACGCCGGATCATGGGCTTCGGTGATCAGGCCGGACGCGGTCGGCATGGTCCGCTTGCCTTCGCCCAGGACCATCCGCCACGGCGTCATCCGCAACGCATGCCCGCAACTGGCAAGCTGACTGAGCGTCGTATGCGGCATCTGCCCGAAGGCGACCCCGACCATGGCGCCTTGCGGATAAAGGCCCGGACGGGCTGCTGCCATGATCGGCGCAGGCTCGGCCTCGCCGCGGAGCGCCTCAGGCAATTTTGCGCCGGCCGCAAGATGCGCTGCCATGCGCCCGCGCCCATCCCTGACGCCTGAGGCGACGAACCAGCGCGCAACAGCAATCGCGGTGCTCACAACCTCACCACGCGCGACGCCGCGGCCGAGCCGGGCGCCGTCCGCGCGGACAAGGAGATCACCTGAAACGTCACGCTCGATCCGCACGTCGGCGGAATCGCCGGCGAGCACGCGCGAGTTGCCGTCGTCGATCGCGAAGCCGAATTTCGTCGGCAGTTCGAGCATCGAATCTGCCAACGCCTCTTCGAGCTCGGCGGCGAGCGCCTGGGTCGCGTCGCCGTCGCGCCAGAACGGCGTGACCAGGATGTTGCGCCGGGATTCGGTGTCGGCATCGGGGTCGAGCAGCGTCAGTTGCGCAAGACCGTCGAGCAGCGACCGATGGCTGCCCTCGCTGACGCCCCTGATCTGGAGATTGGCGCGGCTGGTGACGTCGATCAGGCCATTGCCGTGGCGCTCGGCGAGATGCGCGAGCCCGGCCGTCTGTGCCGCATCGAGCCGGCCGCCGAACGGGCGCACGCGGACCACGAGCCCGTCGCCCGATTGCATCGGCCGCAGCGCGCCGGGACACCAGCCCTTCACTGACGCCGCACTCATGACGCCTCCTTCAGCGCGGCCGCGATCGAGTTGCGGCGCGTCCGCCAGAGCGAGGCCTCGTGCAGGCGCGTGAAGCACGTTTCCATTGCGGCAAGCGCCGCCGGATTTTCGCGCGCCAGGAAGGCGCGGACATCGGCGTCGCCCAGCGTCGCGTCGTAATAGAGATCGAACAGATGCGGCGGCACGGCACCGGCAAGATGGGCGAAGGCCGCCATGTGCTCCAGCGTCGCCGATATCTCGGCCGCGCCGCGAAACCCGTGGCGCTTCATGCCTGATATCCAGGCCGGATTGACGGCGCGGGCGCGGACGACGCGGGAGATTTCTTCCGTCAGCGTGCGCGCATGCGGCGCGTCGGGGCGCGTCGTGTCGAGGTGATAGAGCGATGGCCCTGATGCGCCGAGATGCGCCGCCGCCGCGGCGATGCCGGCTTCATGCGCCGCATAGTCGGCGGCGAGCAGGAGGTCGGTCTCGGGCAGATCCTGGGCGTGAACGAACGCATCGGCCGAGGCGAGCCGCTGCTCGATGCCGGCGCGATCGGGCTTGATTGCACCATCGGCAGAGAACGCCCAGGACGAAGCGGACAGCCAGGCCTCGCCGGCAGCATCGCGCGTCTCCGATGTGAACGCATCGGGGATGGCCGAGAGGCCGACGCCGTATTGTCCGGGCCGCGGCGCGAACACACGCGACGCACGCTGACGATACGGATTCTCCTCGCCCTCCTCCTCGCGCGAGGCGAGCGCCTCGGAGGCCGCCTCGAACAATTGCGCAAGGCCGGCGAAGACATCGCGGAACAGGCCGGACACGCGCAGCGTCACGTCGATGCGGGGACGGCCGAGCTCGGCCGGCGCGACGATGTCGTAGCCGGTGACCCGGCCGGAGGCGTGATCCCAGCGCGGCGCCAGGCCAGCAAGATGCAGCGCCATCGCAAACTCCTCGCCCGCGGTGCGCATCGTCGCCGAGCCCCAGAGATCGACGACGAGGCCCTTCGGCCAGTCGCCGTGATCCTGCAAATGACGACGCAGCAGCTCTTCGGCGAGCTTGATCCCCTGTGCATGCGCCGACGGCGTCGGCACCGCGCGGGGATCGACAGCGAACAGATTGCGCCCGGTCGGCAGCACGTCCTGACGCCCGCGATAGGGCGAGCCGGACGGACCCGGCGCCACGCATCGTCCTGCGAGCGCGGCGCGCAGCGCATCGCGCTCCTCCGTGCCACAGGCGCCGCGGCCGAACACATGCAGGCCGTCGCCGAACTGACTTTCCTTGAGGTCGCAGACGAAGCGATCGATGCGCGGAATGGCTTCCGCCGGCGCGGCCGAGGCATCGATCCCGAGATCGTCTTCGAGGCCGGCCGCACGCGCCTCGTCGCGGATCGCGGCGATCAGGCGCTGGCGTCGGGCGGGATCGAGACCGTCGGCCGTCGCATATTCGTCGAGCAGACGTTCGAGCCGGCGCAGCCCTTCCGGTACCGCGGATTGCTCGAGCGCCGGCGGCAGATGGCCGATGGTGACGGCCCCTAAGCGCCGCTTGGCCTGCGCCGCCTCGCCGGGATCGTTGACGATGAAGGGATAGATGACGGGCAGATCACCGGTCAGCGCTTCCGGCCAGCACGCGGACGACAGCGCCACCGACTTTCCCGGCAGCCATTCCAGCGTGCCATGCGCGCCCATATGCACGACGGCATCGATCCCTTGCGCGCGCAGCCAGAGATAGAACGCGACATAGCCATGGCGCGGCGTGCGGGCGAGATCGTGGTAGTCGGCATCGCGCGTGGTCGCGTCGCCACGCTCGGGCTGGACCGCGATGATCGATCGGCCGCATGGGATCGCAGCGAAGTGGAACGCGCCGTCGCGGCAGTTCGGGTCGTTATCCGGCGCGCCCCAGGCCTGCGCGAGATCGTCCTGCAGAATCTGCGGCAGGCGCGCGAGCGCGGCGCGGTAATCGGCGACGCTCCACGTCAATTTCTGCTTCAGCAACATCTCGCCGAGTGCATGCACCGACGCAACATGGAAGCCGGCCTCGGCGAGATCGGTCACCAGCGCTTCGACCGAAGCGAGTGCATCGAGACCGACCGCATGCGCGATCTGGTGCGGACGGCCGGGATAGTTCGAGAGCACGATGGCCAGCCGCTTCTCGGCGACCGGCGTCCCGGCAAGCTTCCGCCACGCCGCGACGCGGGCTATGACGGCCTCCATACGCTCCTCGTCCGGTCTGTGGGCCAGATGCGAGAATTGCAGATCGGGATCGCGACGCGCAGCCGACTTGAAGCTAACCACGCCGGCGAACAGGCGGCCGTCGACCTCGGGCAGCACCACATGCATGGCGAGGTCGCCGGGCGAAAGGCCGCGCAGCGATTCCGCCCAGTCCTCGCGCCGCGCCGAGGAGAGCGCGACCTGGAAGACCGGACATTGCACGGCATCGAACGGGGTCGTACCGTCGTCGCTCATCGCCGAGAACGCCGTCGCGTTGACGATGGCCGCCGGCGGATTTTGCGCGAGATGCGCGCGCAGCCAATCCGCGACGCCCGCCGCCTTCAGCGACGTGACGAAAGCCCCATAGGCATGAAAACCTTTCTCGCGCAGCGCTGCGATCAGCGCATCGACGGGCCCGGTGTCCGCAGCGGTGAGATAGGAGCGGTAGAATGTCACGAGCGCGAAGGGCTTCCCCTCGCCCGGCGGCGGCGCAATGACGCCGCGTACGGGATCATAAAAGCCCATCTCGGGCACGTTCATCTCGCCGGTAACAGGCCCGGCATAGAGACCCGAGGCCAGCGCGAGTTGCGCGATCGCGGCTTGCGCCGCGACGGGACCGCCGGTGTCGCAGAGCACCTTCAGCCGCCGCAGCGTCGAGACCGGCAAGGTCGAATACGCATCCAGCCTGATGTCATCACGGCCATCGGCCGGCAACACCGCGAGAGCGATGCCCCGATCCTTTGCCAGTTGCTGAAGCGCCGCAAGCCCGTACGACCAATAGGACTCACCACCGATCAGCCGCACCAGAATGCCGCGCGCCTGCAACAGCGTGCGCTCGATATAGGTGTCGACCGAGAGCGGATGACGGAGCTCCGCAAGGTTCGCCAGCCGCAGCGACGGCAGGCTGTCGCGGCCACGCCGCCAGCCCGCCGCAAACGCCGCCAGGTCCGAATCCGAGAACGAGAGCACCACGAGATCGGCCGCGTCCTGGCCGATGTCCCTTGGCGTCGCGGTCTCCTCGAGACCACGGCTCTCGCGGAAGACGACGTGCATCAGACTCCCAATCCCGCCCTGATCGCGGCTTCATCAATATCGCCGTGCTCGCCGATCACGACGAGCTTTGACTGCCTGTTGCCCGCGCCCCACGGCTTGTCGAACTGGTGGCGCACGCGTTCGCCGACCGCCTGCAACAGCAAGCGCATCGGCTTGCCCGCAACCGCGATGTAACCCTTGGCACGCAGCACGTTCTGCTCGCGCGCCAGCTTCTGCACGGAGGCGACCAGCGCATCGACGTCGGCGACCTCAGGAAGATCGATCACGACGGAGGCGAAATCATCGTGCTCGTGCTCCTCCTCGCCGTCATGATGCGAGGGGCGCGCGGCAAGATCGTTCTCGGCGGCAGCGCCGAGGCCGAGGATGACGCGCGCATCGATGGCGCCGTCGGTGATGGGCAGCATCGGCACGCGACGCGGCATCTCCGCGGTGATCGCGGCCTTTGCGGCTTCGATGCCGGCAGCGCCCGCAAGATCGGCCTTGGTCAGCAGCACGATATCGGCGCAGGCGATCTGGTCCTCGAACACTTCGGACAGCGGCGTCTCGTGATCGAGATTTTGGTCCGCAGCGCGCTGCGCCTCGACCGCATCCGGATCCGGGGCGAACCGGCCGGCCGCGACGGCCTCGGCATCGGCGAGCGCAATCACGCCGTCGACCGTGATGCGCGAGCGGATTTCCGGCCAATCGAAAGCCTTGAGCAGCGGTTTTGGCAGCGCCAGCCCCGAGGTCTCGATCAGGATGTGATCGGGCCGCACGGGGCGCGCCAGCAGCTGCTCCATGGTCGGAATGAAATCGTCGGCGACGGTGCAGCAGATGCAGCCATTGGCGAGCTCGACGATGTTCTCTTCCGGGCAATTCGCGTCGGCACAGGATTTCAGGATCTCGCCATCCACGCCCTCGCTGCCGAACTCGTTGACGAGCACGGCGAGCTTCTTCCCGCCCGCATTGCTGAGCAAATGCTGGATCAGCGTGGTCTTGCCGGAGCCGAGAAAACCCGTGACCACGGTCACAGGGACTTTTGCGAGCGAGTTCATTCGGCGGCCTCCGGCAACACGGCGATAGGGGGGATGCGGGCAAGCGACTGCTTGCGGAAGATTTCGGGCCGGCTGCGCCAGGGCACGAGACCATCGGGCGCGGCGGCATAGGCGGCGGCGCCGGCGACGACTTCCTGCGCGTTGGCATCCGTCAGGCGGCCATAGACATACGACCAGCGGCCGGGCGCGCTGAGTGCGACCGAGCAGCCCTGGCTGCATGCCGACAGGCATTCGACGGGAACCACGGTCACACCCTCGGGCACGCCGGCTTCGAGGATCGCACCATGCAGGCGCTTGCCGGGCGTGACCTCGCCCTCGCCCAGCGTCTGGCCGGCGCGGCAGGTGATGCAGACATGCAGTGTGACAGTCATCGCCTCTTCCAGAAGTATCAGCGGGAGGCGAAGAGGCCCACGGACCATCCTTGCGAAGGCCCGTTTCCCCGTCGCGGAACACCCCGTCCGCCGGTCCACAAATCGTCCGCGCTGGCAGGTCTCCCGGCTTGCGGAGCAGGGTTTCCCCTTCGATCCCCGCCTTCCCGATCCCTTCAGGGGATCAGTGGCTTTGGGCATCTCTCCGGTCACGGTCGCGGGGGCGGCTGCATTTTGGACCCAAATCTTGCCGATTCGGACCCTATCGCATTCCCTCTTCGCCTGTCATAGGACAGGAACCAACGCCGGAGCACCATTTGCCCCCGGCCGCCTCTTGTCAAGCCGAAGGACCGATCCGATGACGAGCGAGCCGGAGACCGAAACGGCAGATGAAACCGACGCCAAGCACGCCGCCAAGATGGCGAAGATCAAGGTCGCCCGCGACAAGATCATGGCGACCAAGAGCGGAGAAAAGGGCCTCATCATCGTCCACACCGGCGCCGGCAAGGGCAAGTCGTCCTCCGCCTTCGGCATGATCGTGCGCTGTGTCGCCCATGGCCTGCCCTGCGCGGTGGTGCAGTTCATCAAGGGCGCCTGGGATACCGGCGAGCGGCGCCTGCTCACCGGCCATTTCGGCGAGCTCTGCCAGTTCCACGCCATGGGCGAAGGCTTCACCTGGGAGACGCAGGACCGCGCCCGCGACATCGCGGCGGCGCGCGCCGGCTGGGAGAAGGCGAAGGAGCTGATTCTCAATGAGAGCCTGCGCATGGTCGTGCTCGACGAGATCAACATCGCGCTGCGCTACGACTATCTCGACATCGCAGAGGTCGTCGATTTCCTCAAGACGTCGAGGCCGCCGATGACGCATGTCGTGCTCACGGGACGCAATGCCAAGGACGAGCTGATCGAGACCGCCGATCTCGTCACCGAGATGACGCTGGTGAAGCATCCGTTCCGCTCCGGCATCAAGGCGCAGCCCGGCGTCGAGTTCTGAAGTCGATGGCACGCGCGCTGATGATCCAGGGGGCCGGCTCGGACGTGGGCAAATCGCTCATCGTCGCCGGCCTCGCGCGCGCCTTCACGCGCCGCGGTTTGCGTGTGCTCCCCTTCAAACCGCAGAACATGTCGAACAATGCCGCCGTCACCGTCGACGGCGGCGAGATCGGCCGCGCCCAGGCATTGCAGGCGCTCGCGGCCGGCGTCGAGCCGCACACCGACATGAACCCGGTGCTGCTCAAGCCCGAGACCGATGTCGGTGCGCAGGTGATCGTGCAGGGAAAGCGCATCGCGACCGCACGCGCGCGCGAATATGCGGCGATGAAGCCCTCCTTGATGGGCGCAGTGCTTGAGAGCTTTGGGCGGTTGAAGGCGCGCGCTGATCTGGTGCTGGTTGAAGGTGCCGGCAGCCCGGCCGAAGTGAATTTGCGCAAGGCCGACATTGCCAATATGGGCTTTGCCCGCAAGGCCGACGTGCCGGTGGTTCTGGTCGGCGACATCGACCGCGGCGGCGTCATCGCGCAGCTCGTCGGCATCAAGACCGTGATCGACCCTGATGATGCCGCGATGATCCAGGGGTTTGTCATCAACAAGTTCCGCGGCGATCCCACGCTGTTCGAGGATGGCTACAGGTTGATCGCGCAAAAGACCGCATGGCGCGGCTTTGGCGTGCTGCCCTGGTTTTCGCGCGCCGGCGAGCTGCCGGCCGAGGATGCGTTGGGCCTGAGCGATGCGCGCAAGCCCGGCCAGACCAAGATCGCCTGCCTGGCGCTGTCGCGGATCGCCAATTTCGACGATCTCGATCCGCTCAAGCTCGAGCCTTCCGTCGATCTCGTCATGGTGCGTCCGGGCGAAGCGATCCCCGGCGACGTCAGGCTCGTCATCATCCCCGGCTCAAAGTCCACCCGTGGCGACCTCGCCTTTTTGCGGGCGCAGGGCTGGGACATCGACCTGCTCGCGCATCACCGCAGGGGCGGCCACGTGCTCGGGCTCTGCGGCGGCTATCAGATGCTTGGGCGCAGTGTCGCCGACCCGGAGGGTATCGAAGGTCCTGCGGGCGATACACCGGGCCTTGGGCTGCTGGATGTGGAAACGGTCATGAGCCCGCACAAGACGCTCACCCGCGTTGCGGCCGTGCATGGAGCGACGGGGCAACCGATCCAGGCGTACGAAATCCACATTGGCCGCACCGACGGGCCAGACCGCGCGCGCCCGTTCGCGGAGCTGAACGATGCGCCGGAAGGCGCGATCTCGCGCGATGGCCGCGTGCAGGGCAGCTATCTGCACGGCCTGTTCACCTCGGATGATTTCCGCAGGGCGTATCTGGCCAAGCTCGACATTGTCGCGGGCGAAGAACCGTATCACGCGAGGGTCGAGAGCGCGCTCGATGCCCTCGCCGCTCACATCGAAAGGCATCTCGATGTCGACGGCCTGCTCGCACTAGCGCGCTAGCGCCTCTGCGAGACGCTCCCATTCGGTCTCAGGCCCTGGAAGCCCGAGTCGCAGCCATGTCGGATTTTGCGCGAAGACCCGCGACCAGATTTGGCCACGCGCGAGCTTTTCCTGCGCGGCAAGCGCATCTGGCGTCTCATACAGGCGAAACAGCGGCGCGCCGCCGACCAGCCGCCACCCTTGCGACTGCGCCATCGCGTCAAGACGAACACAATCCCGTACAAGCCGCGCTGACGTCGCCTTTGCCCAGGCCTCATCTCGCAAGGCGCGGCCGCCGATCGAGATCGCCGCGCCCGATACCGCCCACGGGCCGGCCTCCAAGTCTAGCTCGATGATGTCAAGCGTATGGCCGATCACAAAGCCGAGCCGCAGGCCGGCAAGACCATAGAACTTGCCGAAGGAGCGTAGGATCAGCAGCCCCGGCTGCCCGGCGTCGGAGGCGAGCGAGAGTTCCGGAACGGCATCGGCAAAACTCTCGTCGACAACGAGGCGACCGACGCGCGGCAACAGCGCGAGCAGATCTTTCCGCGTATGAGAGCGGCCATCGGGATTGTTGGGATTGACGACGATGGCAACATCGGCACCCGCCAGCGCGTCGAGCTCCCCGACCTCCTCAACCTCCCATTCTCTAGCCGAGAAAACCGAGGCATATTCGTTGTAAGTCGGCCCGAGGATGCGGGCACGCTTGCCCCTTATCACAAACGGCAACCTTTGAATGGCCGCCTGCGCTCCAGCCATGGCGACAACAGGCGCGCTTGTGCGATAGGCCTCCTGGGCCGCCTGATGCAAAGTCTCGACCTGGAACCGCAGAGGTAAGGATCGCCAGTAGTACGGAGAGATTTCGCCCACGGGATAAGGCAACCGGTTGATCCCGGTCGACAGATCGATCCAGTCTTCCGCACGCCCGCCAAAACGCTGCTGGGCCAGATCGAGATTTCCACCGTGCTCGCGCATGAGCCCGTTCTGTCACGCAAGGGCCAGGACCGCAAGGAGAACGGCGAGCAGCAGCATGGTGCGGCGGTACACTGCCAGCCCCTCGCCAATGTCCCCGGCAAGCGGATCGCGCGCGCCCTCGTTGAGCCAAGGCTCGTTCGTGACACAGCCATGATAGAATCGCGGCCCGCTAATCCGCACGCCCAGCGCGCCGGCCATCGCCGCTTCCGGCCAGCCCGCATTGGGTGAGCGATGGCGGCGCGCATCGCGCGTCATGCAGGACAGCGCTTCCGATCGCCGCGAAGCGAGCAGCACGAACAGGAAACCCGTCAGGCGCGCGGGAATGAAATTGGCGACATCGTCGATGCGAGCAGCCGCCCAGCCGAAGGCTTTGTGCCGTTCACTGCGATGGCCGATCATGGAGTCCAGCGTGTTGATGGCCTTGTAGCCCAAAATGCCGGGAAGGCCGAACAGCGCCCCCCAGAACACCGGCGCGACGATGCCATCTGAGGCGTTCTCGGCGAGACTCTCGATCGCCGCGCGCGCGATGCCGGCTTCGTCGAGCGCGGCCGGATCCCGACCGACGATGCGCGAGACCGCCTCGCGCGCGGCGGCGATATCCCCGGTCAGCAGAGGCTTGGCGACGGCGGCGACATGATCATGCAACGAGCGCAGCGCCACCAGCGGCCAGGCCAGGACGCCGACCAGCAGGATCTGGATCCAGCCGGAGGGAAGCACCGATTGAATCAACCAACCGAGCGCAACCGCGAGCACGATCACCGAAAGCGCGCCGCCGACGCCAGCAGCGCGACGCAGCGCCGGCGGGTCAGACTCGCGATTCAAGCCGGCATCGATGGCTGCGATCAACCGACCCAGCCAGGTCACGGGGTGGCCGATCCGCGCGAACAGCCATGACGGCCAGCCCAGGAGGGCATCCATCGCCATCGCCACCACCATCGCGCCTGCAAAACCCAAACCCGCCTCCTGTCCCGCCCCTGTTGCGCAAAGCGAGGGGCGAGCGCAAGCCCCTGCCGGGCTGATTTCGGCTTTGTCTTTGGCCGCGATTGGTGATTAGTCAGGCTCACAGGAGAGCTTTATGGCCGTCATCTTGATCACGGGCGGAGCGCGATCGGGCAAGAGCGCCCGCGCGGAAGCGCTGGCGCGCAGCTTTCCGGACCAGCCGCCGATCTACATCGCTACGGCCGAGGCGCTCGATGCCGAGATGGAGGCGCGCATCGCCGGGCATCGGGCGCGACGCGGATCCGGCTGGATCGAGCGCGAGGTGCCGCTCGATCTCGTGCCTGCGCTCATCGCAAGCGATGGCGGCGGTGCGAGGCTGGTGGACTGCCTGACGCTGTGGCTCTCGAATCTCATGCATGCGGAGCGCGACTGGGAACGGGAGGTGAGCGAGCTTGCCGCCGCGCTGCCCCGTCTCAAGAGCCCCGTCATCTTTGTCACCAACGAGGTCGGACTCGGCATCGTGCCCGACAACGCATTGGCGCGCAGCTATCGCGATGCAGCCGGCATCATGAACCAGACCATTGCTGATGTCGCCGACAAGGTCGAGTTCGTGGTCGCCGGCCTGCCGATGAAGCTGAAATGACGCCGCGCGCCGACATTCTGAAAGACGTCGTCGCCGATCTCAGGATCGCCGCGTCCTTCGTCACGATCCTTCCCGTGGCCTCGTCGAAGCCATCAGGCGAAGGCGCCATCGCGCGCGCGACATGGGCCCTCCCAGCGGCCGGGCTGCTGGTCGGCCTTGCCGGCGCGCTCGTCTACAAGGTCGCCATTCGCGTTGGACTGCCGCCTGATATCGCCGCCCTGCTCGCGCTCGCGACGACTACGCTCATCACCGGCGCGCTGCACGAGGACGGGCTTGCCGACACCGCAGACGGCCTTGGCGGCGGGCGGACGCGCGAGCGCAGGCTCGAGATCATGCGCGACAGCCGGATCGGCAGCTATGGTGTCTGCGCGCTCATCCTGTCATTCGGCTTGCGCTGGAGCGCGCTTGCGGCCATCGCTAATCCATGGGCTGTGATGCTCGCGCTGTGCGCAGCTCATGCCGCGGCCCGCGCGGGCTTGCCGGCCTTCATGTTGTTGGTCGCCCCGGCACGTCCCGATGGACTTTCGGCGAACGCAGGAGCGCCGCCGGGCCGCAGCGTGGCTACCTCCTTCGCCATAGGAACGCTCTCGCTCGCCCTGGCGTTGGGGCCGGGCAAGGCGCTGGTCGGCCTGGTGCTGCTCTCCCTCGCCGGGCTGATGCTGGCGCGGATTGCCATCCGCCAGATCGGCGGGCAGACCGGCGACATCCTGGGCGCATTCGAGCAGGTCGGCGAAATCCTGATCCTGCTGGTCGCGGCCGCCTTCCTCCATGGGGGAGGATGAAATCATGGTCGAGTTCGACGACACCTTCCGCCGGCAATTGCGCGAGCTGTTCGTGTGGCGCCGGGACGTGCGCCGCTTTCGTAACCAGGCACTGCCCGACGGCGCGATGGAGCGGCTGATCGAGACGGCTTGCCTGTCGCCCTCGGTCGGCCTGAGCCAGCCCTGGCGCTTCGTCATCGTCGATGATCCCGCGCGGCGCCGTGCCGTGATCGACGATTTCAAGGCGTGTAACGCCGATGCACTCGACTGCTATTCCGGCGAGCGCGCCGCGCGCTATGCCACGCTCAAGCTCTCGGGGCTCGAACAGGCCCCTGGCCACCTCGCGATCTTCGCCGACAAGGCCAGCGACATCGGCCACGGCCTCGGCCGCGCCACCATGCCGGAGACCACGGAATATTCGGTGGTCGCGGCCATCACCGCGATGTGGCTGGCCGCGCGCGCCGAAGGTATCGGGCTCGGCTGGGTCTCCATCCTCAGCCCGCAGCGTATCCACGGCCTGCTCGACGTGCCCGCTTCCTGGAAGTTCATCGCCTATCTCTGCATCGGCTATCCCGAGGCGGAATGCGACCAGCCCGAGCTCGAGCAGGCGAAGTGGGAGCACCGGCGGGACGCGAGCGAGTTCACGCTGCGGCGGTAGCAGCCCGCTCTATCCACCGGGACCGCTGCGAACGAACATTCACAAGCGCATTTCCATCAATTGTGGTTGCCGTCCTTTCGCGTTATGCACATTCCCCGGGGACAAATCTTGCGAAACATTTCATGAGCGAGCGGCCTGCTCCTGCCCGCGTCGTGCCGGCGCTCGCCCGCCGCGATTTCATTCGGCTTGTGGGAGCAACGGTCGCAGGTTTGTTTGCGCTCGACGCAACGTCGGATCGCATGCGAATCGTCGCCTCGATCACCGCTCTGGCGCTCGATGACGAGCTGACCCGACGCAACATGAGCGAGAGTTCGAACTCTCGCCTCGGTGCGCTGATCGCGGGCTTGCGACAACGCGGCTGGGTCGAAGGGGTCAATTATCGTCTCGAGGTTCGCTCGACGTTCGGCGGGCCCGACAAGTTGCAGACCGCGATCGCGGAGCTCATCGATCTCAAGCCGGATGTCATCCTGACCGGCTCGACTGTCGAGACCGCGGCCGTCATGGCGGCCACCAGGACGATCCCGATCGTTTTCGCGACCTCCAACGATCCCGTCGGCAACGGCTTCGTCGAAAGCCTTGCCCATCCCGGCGGCAATGTCACCGGCTTCACCAGCAGCACCCCCGATATGGGCGGCAAATGGCTTCAGCTCATCAAGGAAGCCGTGCCTGACGTTCAGCGCATCGGCGTCCTGTTCAACCCGGCCAGCACCCCTCGCGCCGGCCGCTATTACCTTGATTCGCTCGAGCAGGAAGCCGCGACATCGGGCGTCGCGGTGGAGCTTGCACCCATCAGCGCAGTCGCCGAGATCGACGGCGCGATCGGCCGCTTCGCTGATCCTCCGAAGGCGGCCATGATCTCGCTTGTCGACAGCTTTCTCGTGGTCATCAGGAAAGCGGTGGTCGAGACGGCCGCGAGACATCGCGTGCCGATGATCTATCCGTTCCACTACTTCATGGATTCGGGCGGGCTGATGAGCTACGGGCCGACGCTGGAGGTGCGCTCGGCCGATTATGTCGATCTCATCCTCCGCGGCACCAAGGCCGGCGACCTGCCGGTGCAATCGCCGCGCAAATACGAGCTGCTGATCAACCGCACCGTCGCCAGTACGCTCGGATTGAAGATTCCCTACACGCTGCTGGCGCGCGCCGACGAGATTCGCGAGTGAACGCACAGGTCGACCAGGGACCTTTGCGGACGCCTCCCGGACGGCTGTTCCGCAAATATCTCTACTCGATCGTCGCGCTTGCCTTTGCCGCGCTCGCCATCAACACCGGCTTCGACGTCTGGTTCTCCTATCACGAGCAGAAGCAGCTGCTCGCGGCAACCCAGCGCGAGCAGGCTGCGAGCGCGGCGATCCAGATCGGCCAGTTCATCAGCCAGATCGAGACCGAGGTCAGATGGCTGTCGCACCTGCCCCCGGAGCTTTCGACCAATGAAGACGTGCGCCTGAATGCCATCAGGCTGCTGCGCCTCTCGCCCGCGATTGCCGAAATTACCGAGCTCGATTCGAACGGCCGCGAACAGGTGCGCGTGTCGCGCCGCGTTGCGGACCGGATCGGCAGCAACATCGACCAGTCCTCCTCGGCCGCCTTCCGCGGCGCCAATGAAGGCCGGGCCTATTACGGGCCGGTCTATTTCTTCGGCGACACCGAGCCCTTCATGACGCTCGCCACGCGCGGCAGCGGCAGCTCACCCAACGTCGTCATCGCCGAGGTCAATCTGCGCTTCATCTGGGACCTCGTCGCCGGGATCAGGGTGGGCAACACCGGCAAGGCCTATGTCGTCGATCGGCTGGGTGTGCTGATCGCGCATCCCGATCTGTGGCCGGCGCTTCGCCGCAGCGATCTCTCCAGCCATCCTGACGTGCGCGCCGGGCTCGACGGAGTCGGGCCACCCTCGGGCGGGCTGATCAAGGAGGATTTTGCCGGTCAGCGCGTGCTCTCGACCTATGCGACGGTCCCCTCGCTCGGCTGGCTGGTGTTCGTCGAGCTCCCGCTCAGCGAAGCCTACGCGCCGATCTACGCCTCGATCGGACGCTCGATGGTCCTGCTGATCGTCCTGCTCGCCTCCGCCACCCTGGTGTCGCTCTGGCTCAGCCGGCGCATGGCCGTGCCGATCCAGATGCTGACCCTGGGGGCACGGCGGATCGGCAGCGGCGATCTCGGACAGCGGCTCGCCATCAAGACCGGCGACGAGCTCGAGGCGCTGGGCGACCAGTTCAACCGCATGGCCGCGCATTTGCGCGAATCCTACGCCACGCTCGAGCGCAAGGTGATCGAACGCACCTCCGAGCTCGAGAAGGCGCGCGATCACGCGCTGGCCGAGCATGACGCGGCCGAGCGGGCGCGCAGCGTCGCGGTTGCAGCCAACGAAACCAAATCGCGCTTCCTCGCCGTGGTCAGCCACGAGCTGCGCACGCCGCTCAACGGGGTCATGGGCGTGCTGCAGCTGCTCGACGACGGCCGGCTCAGCGAGGTCCAGCGCCGCCACCTTGCAACCGCGGCCGCCTCGGGCGAAACACTGATCGCGCTGGTGGACGCCATTCTGGAATATGCCCGCCTCGAGGCCAGCACCGAGGCTCTGGAGACGCGCGACTTCCGTCTCGACCAGCTGATCGAGACGGCGGCCGATCTGATGCGTCCGCGGGCGTTCGGCAAGGGTCTCTCCTTCGACCTCGCCTGCGATCCATCAATCAGCGCGTCAGTCCACGGCGATCCCGTGCGTCTCAACCGAATCCTGCTCAATCTGATCGGCAACGCCATCAAGTTCACCCCGAGCGGCGGAATATCCGTGCATGCGACGATCGAGCGGCGTGACGACCATGCGCTGCTGCGCGCCGTCGTTCGTGACACCGGCATCGGCATTGCGCCCGAGATGCACGAACGGATCTTCGAGGACTTCGTGCAGGCCGACGACAGCATCGCACGGCGGTTCGGCGGCACCGGCCTCGGGCTTGCGATCGCGCGCCGACTGACGCGGCTGATGCGCGGCGACCTGACGGTGGAGAGCACGCCGGGCAACGGCAGCGTGTTTACGCTTGTCGTCCCGCTCGGCAAGGCCGCCGGCGGCATTGCACAAGGCGCGCTGCCGCCGCAATCGCGACCGCTCCGCGTGCTGCTGGTCGACGACGACCCCATCAATTGCGAGGTCGGCGAAGCGATTTTGACCAGGCTCGGCCACCGCGCCGCGATCGCAAGCAATGGCGCGGCCGCGGTCGCGCTCGCCGGAAGCCAGCCGTTCGACGTCGTCCTGATGGACCTGCACATGCCCGGCATGGACGGCGTGGAGGCGGCCACGCGGATCCGTCAGCTCCCATTGCAGCCGATGCCGCGGATCATCGTCGTGACCGCCGACGCCTCGCGCGGCACCCGCGAGCGGCTCGCAAGCGCCGGGATCAGCAAGGTCGTCAGCAAGCCAATCCTGATTGGCGCGCTCCGCGAGGCGATCGAGGACGAGCCCGCGCGCGGCGCGACCGACGCGCCGCTTGCATCAGGGGCATTGATCGATCGGCGCTTTCTCGAGGACCAGAAGGAGCTGCTCGGCACCGGCCAGATCGCAAAGCTGCATCATCTGCTGAGAGAGACCAGTGAAAAGCTGATCGCCGACATCACCGCGGCGGCCGCGGCCGGCGATGCCAGGCAGCTCGCGCGATCCGCGCACCAGCTCGGCAGCGCCGCAAGCGCGCTCGGCCTGATCAGCCTGTTCGAGCGCTGCCGCGAGATCGAAGAGGCAGCGCCATCGATGTCACCAGAGGCGTGTCGTGATGCGGCGCGCGAGCTCGCCGCGCTTCGCGAGGCGTCGATGAGCGCGCTGGACGATATGCTCACGCCCCAAACCGCTCCACCAGAAAATCGATGAACAGCCGCACCTTCACCGACAGATGCCGCGTCGGCGGGTAGACCGCATAGAGCGCGAGCGGCGGCGCGGAATAGTCTGTTAGCACCGTCCGTAGCTCGCCTTTACGCAGCGCGTCCGCGGCGATGAATTCGGGCAGCAGAGCGAGGCCCCGGCCCTTGATCGCGGCATCGCGCAGCACCTCGGCGTTGTTGACGCAGAGCGACCAGTCCGGCTGGATCCAGTGATCGCCATCGGCACCTGACAGCTTCCACTGATTGCCGGTCAGCAGGAAGCCGTAGGTGAGCGAGGCATGCGCGCGCAGGTCCTGCGGATGTTTAGGCGTGCCGTGACGCGCGAGATATTCAGGCGAGGCGCAGATCATGCGGGCTACCTGCATGATCTTTCGCGCGATCAGGCTCGACGATTCAAGGTCGGCGATCCGCAGCGTCACGTCAAAACCGTCCTGGACGGGATCGAGCAGATCGTCGCTGAGCACGATCTGGAGCTGCAGCTCCGGGTACGCTTGCATGAAATCCGCGAGCACAGGCCCGAGCCGCATCGTGCCGAACGACATCGGCGCGTTGACGCGCAAGAGGCCCCGCGGCGCCGACTGGGCCTGCGTCACAGCCTGGTCGGCCGCTTCGATCTCGGAGAGGATGACGACCGCGCGCTCGAAATAGCGCTGGCCGTTCTCGGTCGGGCTGGCGTGCCGCGTGGTCCGGTTCAGGAGCTGGACGCCGAGGCTCTCCTCGAGGTCGGCGATGTATTTGCTGATCGCCGAACGCGACAGCCGCAGCTGCCGGCCCGCCTCGGCAAAGCTGCCGCTCTCGACCACCTTCACGAAGGCGCGGAGGCTGGCGACCTTATCCAAGGGCCCGCCATTGTTTCCAAATCGTAGACATAGCCGTCATATTTGCATGGATTGTCTCCAATCCAAACCGGAACGATATTTCCACCCAGAGCAAGAGTGCCCCCAACAGGAGGACGACAATGTCTGGACTGCACCATGTCACCGCGATTGCCGGCGACCCCATCCGCAATTTTGGCTTTTACGTCAGGGATCTCGGCCTGCGCTTCGTCAAGAAGACGGTCAATTTCGACGATCCCGGCACCTATCATTTCTACTATGGCGACGAGACCGGCCGCCCCGGCACCATCCTGACCTTCTTCCCCTGGGCCGGCGTCTCGCCCGGCCGCCGCGGCGTCGGCGAGACCCACCAGACCGCCTTCCGCGTGCCGCAACGCTCGCTCGGCTACTGGACGCAGCGCTTCACCGAGAAGGGCATCGCCTATGAGGCGCTGGAAAAGCGTTTTGGCGAATCCGTGCTGCCGTTCACCGATCCTGACGGCATGGCGCTCGCGTTGATCGGCATTCCCGGCGCCGAGAACGAGCCCGGCTGGAGCAATGGCGACGTGCCGGCCGAACACGCGATCCGCGGCTTCCACGGCGTGACCCTGCTGCTCGACAGCGCGGCGAAGACGGCTGCGGTGCTTACCGACGTGTTCGGCTTCAAGGAGACGGGCCGCGAGGGCTCGGTGATCCGCTTCAAGGCGCCTGGCGATGCGCAAGGCAGCGTCGTCGACATCTATGAAGCCAAGGGCTTTCTGCGCGGCCATCAGGGCGGCGGCTCGGTGCACCACATCGCCTTCCGCGCGGCGGATGACGCCGAGCAGGGCAGGATGGCGCAAAAGCTCGTGAGCAATCACGGCCTGCATCCGACCGAGCAGCGCGATCGCAACTACTTCCGCTCGATCTATTTCCGCGAGCCCGGCGGCGTGCTGTTCGAGATCGCAACCGACATCCCCGGCTTCGCCGTGGACGAGCCGGTGGCGAGCCTCGGACGCGACCTGAAGCTGCCGAGCTTCCTCGAAAAGCATCGCAAGCAGATCGAGGGCGTGCTGCCGAGCCTGGAAGCGACCGCATCATGACCGAGTTCATCCATCGCTTCGAGCCCGCGACCGGCGCGCACCTCCCACCCCTGCTGCTGCTGCACGGCACCGGCGGCGACGAGAACGACCTGCTCGGGCTCGGCCGGATGATCTCGCCAGGCTCGGCCCTGCTCTCGCCGCGCGGCCGCGTGCTCGAGCACGGCATGCCGCGCTTCTTCCGCCGCCTTGCCGAAGGCGTGTTCGACGAGGACGATGTGCGTCGTCGCGCGCTCGAGCTCGGCGATTTCGTCGCGGACGCTCGCAAGCGCTACGAGATCGCCGCGCCCGTCGCGGTCGGCTTCTCCAACGGCGCCAACATCGCCGCCGCGCTGTTGCTGCTGAAGCCGGACGTGCTGGCAGGCGCAGTGCTGCTGCGCGCGATGGTGCCGCTGTCGGATCCGCCTGAAGCCGAGCTCAGTGACAAGCCGGTGCTGCTGCTATCGGGTCAGGCTGATCCGATCGTGCCGTCGAGCAATTCGGTCAGGCTTGCGGCACTGCTGTCGGACGCAGGCGCGCGTGTCGACCACAAGGTTTTGCCGGCGGGCCATCAACTGTCGCAAGCCGACGTGACCCTCGCCCGCAGCTGGATCGGCAGCGTCGAGGCGAAGGCGGCATGAACGAACAAGCGGCGCACCGCCTTCGGACGCTGCGCCGCTTCGCCTCTCCAGGTGGCGCATCACCGAGAGCGGTTCAGGGCCATTCGTGCAGGCTCGAATTCGAGCAGCGGATCCCGCACACAGTCTCGCCATCGCGCCCGATGGCCTTCCGCCTGGAGACGGAAATAGACGACCCGCCGGATCACCGCTGAAAGGTTTCCACCCATATTGTGGCCGAGCAAATAGTTTCCAAGAAAGAGATCGCCGGCCCGCCCCAGGATCTGCTCGGGCGCCTCCATTGGGTAGGTCGGGTGCTCGATATCGAACAACGCGTCGGGCCCGTGCTCGCGGAGATAGGACGCCGCAACCTTGTGCGAGCCGGGCCAGACCCAGAGATTGCCCATGTCGGTCGTGGACTGGTCGGTCAGGAATATGCCGGCCAGCAAGGTGAACGTTCCGGGACGTCCGCTCGGCTCTGTGATCCTGATCCCATCGATATGCGGCCCGCCGGGCCGGTGCTTCCAGACTGGAATATTGAGCGAGACCTGAAGTTGCTCCAGCTTGGCCAGGGCCAGCGGCGCGATCAGGCTTTGCACGATCTCCGGGGCCCTGCTCTCATGCAGCAGAGCGACCAGGGGATCGCTGTCGGCCGGATTCTGCTCCCAATAGAAGTGGAATCCGCGACGATCAGCCGGAGGCGGATTTTGCTCGACCAAACGGTCGATCCGCAGCATCGCCGCTTCGAGCAGCCTTGGTGCAACGACGTCAGGAATAACCACAAAGCCGCGTTCTGCGAAGTGACGCAGTTGGTCGTCGTTTAAGGGGGACATGACAGAGCTCTCTCTACGTGCCAGCACCTACGGTCGTCGTGCGGGACCGCGAGGTGTGGTCGATTCGATTATGAAGACGCCGCTCGAAAGCACATGGTCGCGAGGACGATGCGCGCGAGGACGATCTCCAATTCCTGCCCGCAAAGGCGCGGGCGAGCCGTTAGCGGCTCAGCAGGAAGAAAACCGAAGCGATGTTGAGAGTGCTGATCATCATGGTCCGAACATATCAAAGCGGCACAACCAGCGCAAGCCTCCACGTCTCGATAAAGCTTGCGGTAGCAAGGTCAGGCTGCGCTTAAAGGAAAGCGTTGAACCTTGCGACCCTGGCGCAATTCGATTTCAGCGCCCCGGCAGAGCGGATAGGCGGTCAGAACCGGGCGGATCGCCTCAAAGAGTGCGCGGGCGCTTGGGCCATAAAGGAAAAGCTGCACATTTTCCGGACCGTGCTCGTGACCGTCGAGCTCGCCCGCATCCGTCTCGTCGAGCCGGCGTTCGAGCCTGCTCTCGAGCGTGTGCAGATCGCATTGCGCATAGACCTCGGCGGGAAGGCCGATGCCATCAAGCGTGACCAGCACGGTGCCGTTGCTCTTGCGCTTGGCGGATGGCCTGGCGGGTTTCGGAGCCGCGTGCGGCGTCGGCGGCGCCTTGGTCTGGAGCAAGGCGGCGGCGCGTGCGCGCAGCGCGTCGGCTTCAGTGGCGCGGTCCAAGGCCTCGAGCGCGTCGGCCTCGTTGCTCAGCTTTTCGGCAAGCTTCTCTCTATTGACGTTTGGAAGCGCCTCCATGACGGCGCGGGCGCGGCCGAACCACTCCAGCGCGGCTTCCTTCTCGCCCGCATCGCGGCGGATTTCACCCTGTGTACCAAGGGCGTGTGCGAGAAACTCGCCGCCGACCGGGGTCAGGATGTCGACCGCGCGGTCGGCCTCAGTCCGGGCGCGCACGAAATCGCGTTGGCGACGATAGACATTGGCGATGTTGTTGTGCAGGTTGCCCCGCTGCGTCGTCGTCGTTTGCGGGTCGCACTCGCGCGCCTCGCGCACTTTTTCATACCAAGCGAGCGCCTCTTCGAGCCGGTTCGCCCGGCTCGCCAGCACGCCGAGGTTGAGCCATGCGATCGCGGCCTGGTTGCTGTGATCTTTCGCGGCGAAGATGTCCGCGGCCTCGCGGAACGCCTGCGATGCGTCGTCTGCGTGGGACCTGATTGTGGCGTTGCCGAGATCGAGCAAAGCGTGAGCGAGCAGCAGGTCCGGGCCCGAGCCGCGGATCAGGTCAATCGCCTCCCGCAGCACGCCCGCCGCTTCGGCCGAGAAGCCGAGACGCACGAGGCAGCGACCGGCGCGCCAAAGTCGACCCCGCACTGCCACGGGATCGCGACGGGTCAGAGTGACGGCTTGCTGGCAATAAGGCAGGGCTCGGCGATGTTCGTTACGGTCCATGAGCGCGTCTGCGATCACGTCGACGCTCGCCAGCGTCCGGCTCGGCTCACCGAGGCTCTTGAGGGCCGCCATGGCCTTGGCGGCGCGCTTTCCCATCGCCCCGGCTTGGCCGCACGCGGCGTGGCATGTTGCCGCCGCGAAATGGGCGGCGGCCTTCATTTCGCGGGCCTCGGCATCGTCGCGCGCATCGAGCTGGGTCAGGATGGCGTCGAAGACGTCGATCATCTTCGGATTGCCGGTGCGCGCTTCTCGGAGGCCCAGCTCCAGCGCGGCTGCGCAATCGTCGAACATGGCGTCCAAGCCCATTCCGCGCGTGCTCCTGTTGCCGTGACGACCAGGTTAGGGACCACGAGTTAGCAAGAGTTTAGCGGCTTGGCGCAAACGAGGTTAATGGCCTCCCTCAACCCATCTCCGCGCTTTAGGCTTTGGGCTCCACAAAAAAGGCCTCGCAGCGCGAGGCCTTTGTCTTGTCGACTTTGCGGGGCCTATCGCCGTGCACCCGCGCCGTACAGTTCGCGCTCCCGCCCGATGTCCTCAGGAGACAGCGGCGGGCTGGCGGCATCGAAATCGCTCCAGCCGGCCTTCTGC
Organism: Bradyrhizobium sp. BLXBL-03; assembly: GCF_051853015.1. Taxonomy (NCBI): domain Bacteria; kingdom Pseudomonadati; phylum Pseudomonadota; class Alphaproteobacteria; order Hyphomicrobiales; family Nitrobacteraceae; genus Bradyrhizobium; species Bradyrhizobium sp. BLXBL-03. Next base: position 5,520,282 of record NZ_CP182470.1, read on the forward strand.
CAAGCGGAGCTGCGCTCCTGCAGGTTGACGGAGCTCTCCTGGAGAAGCGCGTCGAGACGTGCACGGTCGTTGTCGGGCACCTTCGCTGTGACGAGCGTGCCACCGCGGCGAACGCCTTCCGCATAGCGCGAAGCGTCTTCCTTCGAGACGCCGGCTTCGGTGAGTGCGCCGACGATACCGCCCGTGGCCGCGCCAGCGACCGCACCGGCAGCGGTAGAGGCGAGCCATCCGGCAGCAACGACCGGGCCCAGGCCCGGAATGGCCAAGAGACCCAGGCCGGCGAGAAGGCCTGCCGCGCCGCCGATGCCGGCGCCGATACCGGCACCCGTGCCCGCGCCTTCCGCGCGATCGTCGACGCCGTCGCGGTCACGGTCGACCTTGCCGCGCTGTGAACCGAACCAATTATCGGAATTGTTGGCGACGATGCTGATGTCGGAGTGCGGCACGCCGGCGCTCTCGAGCCGGGAGACGGCCCGTTCGGCATCGGAATAATTGTCGTAGAGTCGAGAGATGGTGGTCGTCATGCGATCTGCTCCTTATTTCGTGGAATTGACGTTGCCCTGGAAGTCGACGCTGACGTCGGTCTTGGTGCCGCCCTTGTCGGCCTTGCCGCGCCAGACACCCTGGTCGTCCTTCTGCAGGGAGGAGACGTTGGAATATCCCGCGTCCTCGATCCGCGATTTCGCCTGGCCCTCGGTGAAGCTGTTGCGGCCCGCGACCGGCGCATTCGAATTGTTCTTATCGGAGCTGTTGACGGCGTTGTTGCCCGGCCCGCTCTGCGCCGGCTGCGACTGGGCGCCCGCGGGCGCCGACGCGAGCAGCAACAAGGTTGCGGCCAGCAAAGTTATACGTGACATCTTTTTGTCTCCTGCAAGTGATTGTGCCGGCGACAACGAGCGAGATTCGAAATGGTTGCTAGCGCGCGGAGATGCGGAGTGCGCGGCACGCTGCCGCGCTGGATCAGCTTGAACGGATCCGGCAGTTATTGACGAAAGCCATGGAATATTAAGCTGCCTAGCCACGGAGGCGGCGCGGCGGCTATTGTCCTCGACCCTTTCAGTTCGTCTCGCACGAGAGTAAGCGGATCGAAGATGCTCGCGCTGCCGCTCCGTTCCGGGGCTTGGTGCAAAAATATACACAAGCGATAAAACGGCCTCGGCTCCGCGGCTGGCGCCGAGCTGAGGCCTTTTGCGTCGGTCTCACGTGTCGAGGCGTTATTCGAAACGCATCAACTTGGGTGCGGACCATTTGGTTCCCCGCCAGTTTGGCCTCAGTTCATCTTGCGGCGGAAGTTGTCTGCGATTTTTCAACGTTCCTCGATGTCCTCGCGCGGCCAAACCTAATTTCATCACGATGGCCGTGTGGCACGCTATGGGTCGCAAGGTGGCATTCCTGCGGGGAGGTCCCGTGTCACTTCAGCCGAGCTGACATCCGAGCCTGCATGCCCGCTGTCCGGTGCTGCCCGTCGACACGCGCGGGTAATCTGGAGCGCCGGTCGCCCCCGGCGGCCTAAGCCGCCACGTTCGACAGGAACCGATCCACCGACGAGCGCAGCTGCGTGGCCTGGCTGGAGAGGTCGTGCGCCGTGGCAAGGACGATGTCGGCGGTGCGATTGGCGTTGTCGGTCGCCTCCGCCGTCCCGGCGATGCTGCGCGCGACCTGCGCGGTGCCGGAGGCGGCCTGTCCGATATTCCGGGAGATCTCGCCGGCCGCCGCATTTTGCTGGCTGACCGCGGCCGCGATCCGCCCGGTGAAGCCGTCGATATCGCCGATGATCGTCGCGATGGCGCCGACATTGTCGACCGCCTCGCGCGTCGCCGACTGCACCTCGGTGATCTGGCTCGAAATCTCCTCGGTCGCCTTGGCCGTTTGCGTCGCCAGCGCCTTCACTTCCGAAGCAACCACTGCAAAACCCCTGCCCGCTTCGCCGGCGCGCGCCGCTTCGATCGTGGCATTGAGCGCGAGCAGGTTGGTCTGGCCGGCAATGGTCCTGATGAAGCCGACCACCTCGTCGATCTGCTGGGCGGCACTGGCGAGCCTGCCGATGGTCTGGTTGGCCGCCTCCGCCATGCCGGATGCGCGCTGCACGATGGCGGTCGCATCGGCCAGTTGCGACGTGATCGCCTGGACGGACTGGCCGAGCTGGCTTGCGGCTGCTGCCACGGTCTGGACGTTCGCCGACGTCTCCTTCGCCGTCGAAGCCGCCTCGTTCGATTGCGAGCCCGCATTGCGTGCGGCGGAGGCGAGGCCCTGGGCCGTGTCCGTCAGCTCGCCGGTCATGCGCGCGGTGTTGCTCATGACCTCGCTGAAGGCGGACCGGAAGGCATCGATCTCGGCTTCCAGGCGCTGGCGGTGAACGGCCTGCTCTGCACTGCTCTGGTCCTTGGCCGCGATCAGCGCGTGATCGTCATCGGCGCGGGTCTTCAGGCTCGCCTGCATGAGCGCGAGCGACTTCAGCAGGCGACCGAGCTCATCGCTGCGACGCACCGCGATGTCGTCGGTGAAATTACCGGCGGCGACGCGTTCGGCAACCCGCACCGCCGCGGAGATCGGTCGGCTCATCGAGTACGAGAATGCAAGCGCGATCAAAAGCCCGATCGCGACAGTTCCGACTGCGACCGTCAGCATCGTGGTGCGGGCCGCCTCCACATCCTTCTCTGCCGCCATGCGATATTCATAGCCGTACGCCGCAACGAGCTCCACGAGATCGTCGATCGACGCCATCAGCCGGTCGCCTTGCTGGGCGAGCAGGAAGCTGGTCGGGATCTCCGTTGCGCCACCGGGCGACGGCTTCAGGATCTTGAGCGCGGCGGTCGACCACTCCTTGAGCTCTTTTTCGGCCTTCTCGCGTGCGGTCGCAACGCTCGGCGTTGCGACGCGCTCACGCACCACTTTCAGGTCCTCGGCACTGTCGCGGATCAGCGACTCGAACTTTGCGACGATTTCGCTGGAGCTGCCGGCGACAAGGGCGCGCTGGAGCAGCAGTCGCGCCTCGTGCAGCGCCGCGTGAGCGGAGCGCGCGTGATTGATTCCCATCAATGGGCCGTCATAGAGACGAACCACCAGGTCCCCGGAGTTGCCGATGGCGCGAATGCCGTAGAAGGCGATGCCGCAGGCTAGCAGAAGCACGACACTGAAAGCACCGAAAATCTTGTAACGTATGGACATCGTCAAATCTCCGGCGCTTCGATTAAAGCGTTGTCGCGCGAAGTGGGTCGCGTTTGCGAGAGGAAAACGCTTCAAGATGAAATGCTAATCCGTGACCTTGACCATCATCTTCATGCGCGGATGAATGGCGCAGATCACCTGCACATCGCCCGGCTCCTTGAACGACACGTCCGTCGAGGTGCCCGGCGCCTGCGATCCCAGATTGAACTCGTTGCCCTTGCTGGCCGACATGATGTTGTGCGGCACCGTGTCGTCATTCAGGAAGGTGACGGCCGCACCCTTCTTGATCGTGATGCTCTCGGCGGAGAAGGCGCGGCCTTGCTGATGGACGATTTCGGTCGCGGCATAGGCGCCGACCGAAAAGCCGGCAACGATGACGCAGGTGAAGAGAGCGATTGTGCGCATGTGAGGAACCTTCGTGGGTTAGCGTGGGAGAACCGGCACAGCGGTCGGGCCGAGCTCGCTGGTCAAGGTCTTGAGGAATGCGACGAGGTCGGCCTTGTCCTGCGCGGACAGGTCGAGCGGGCGCATGAGATCGGATCGGCTGGGCCGGTCGACGCCGGCATGGTCGTAATGGTCGATGACAGCTTCCAGCGTGGGGAGCGAGCCGTCATGCATATAGGGGCCGCGACGGGTGATCTCGCGCAGGCCCGGCGTCTTGAACGCGTGCTGCATCTTGATGACGCCAGGCAGGTATTCACCGCGACCGATATCCTTGCTCGGCAACCCGATGTCCTGAAAGCCCTCGTTGGTGAAGTTCCAGCCCTCGTGGCAGGCCGCGCATTGCGCCTTGCCGTTGAACACGACGAAGCCGCGCTTGGCCTCCTCGGAGATCGCCTTCTCGTTGCCGTCGATCCAGGCGTCGAACGGAGCCCGTTCTGAAACGACCGTACGCTCATAGGTCGCGATTGCCTGCGCCAGCGTCTTCGGCTTCATGCCCTCGCCCGGAAAGGCTGCGTCGAACATCGGCTTGTATTCTGGAATGGTTGCGAGCCGCGTCATGAGCTGGTCGAGCTTCATGTTCATCTCGCCGGGCGACTGGATCGGGCCGAGCGCCTGGTCTTCAAGCGTCGGCAGACGGCCATCCCACATGTAGATCGCGCTCCAGGCCGCGTTGACAACCGTCGGCGAACGACGGCCGAGCTTGGCCATGCCGTGACCGACACCGACCGCAAGCCCGTCACCCCAGCCGAACCCCGGGCTATGGCAGCTCGCGCAGGACTGCGCTGACGTCACCGAGAGACGCGTGTCGAAATAGAGCTTCTTGCCGAGAGCCGCCTTCTCGGGCGTGAACGGATTGTCCTTGGGAAACGGGATCGTCGCAGGCCGGCGATACAGCGCCTTGAGCGCATCGACACCGCCAGGTCCATTTTGCGTGATCTCGACCTTCCGGCTTTCGCCGACCACGGCGGCGCCAAAACCGATGCTCGCGGAACCGAGAACGCCGAGTGCGGCGGATGCGATCGTCGCAACGAGCAATCGCGAGCGATGAGAGCCCTGCGTCGGCATGCGAATGTTTCCCCCAGCCGGATGTCGTTTGCGACACCGAAATAAATTATGCAACGCACGATGAGTACGTGATTAAAATAGCGGCAATTCGTTAAGCAGATCGTACCGGGGACATTGCTCCGCTATCTATTTTCGAAATTTCAGCAATCGTAAAGTGCGGGAAGAATCGGCAATCAACGACGAGTTGCGCTCCGAGCAACAAATGTTAGTGGCGAGGTGATCGCGACCAACATTTGTTTGTCGATCACGCAGTTCTGAATTTCCGATTATGGCATTATGCCGGTGTTTTGCCCGACGAAGCAAGCGATTTCGTCAAGTCAGAAATTTCGTCAGGCCCTTCAAGCCCATCGCTACGGTGCATGGGGTTGTTTTCAGATGATGTTTCGGGGAGGCCAAACGAATGGCCTCTTCCCGGTGGGGAAGAGGCCCTTGCAGACGCGACAGTTTCGACTGATGACGCGGTCCCTACTCCCAGGACCAGGCCGAGAAGTCATTCTCGAACTGCGGAACTTCCTTCCAGACGCCTTTCAGCTTCTTGTTGATGACCGTCGGCCATTGCGGCTGGAACAGGAAGCCGGCCACGGCGTCGGTCGCCAGCATCTTCTGGGCATCGCCGAGCAGCTTGGCGCGACCGGCTTCGTCAGGCGTCGAGACGATCTGCTTGTAGAGCGCGTTGAAGGCCTCGTTGTTGTAGCCGAGATAGTAGTCCGGCTCGGTGAGCTTGACGAGGTCGAACGGCTCGACATGGCTGACGATGGTGAGGTCGTAATTGTGCGGACCGTTCGGTGCGAACACCTGCGACAGCCATTGCGCCCATTCGACGTTCTCGATCTTGGCGGTGATGCCGACCTTGGCGAGCTGGGCCGCCAGGATCTCGCCGCCCTGCCGCGCGTAAGGCGGCGGCGGCAGCTTCAGACTGATTTCGAGCGGCGTGGTGACGCCGGCCTCCGTCAGCAGCTTCTTGGCCTTCTCGGGGTCGTAGGGGTTGATGCCTGTCGTGTCGACATAGCCGAGCGAACCCGGCGTGTAGAAGCTGCCGATCGGCGTACCGAAACCTTCGACGGCGCCGTCGATCAATGCCTTGCGGTCGATCGCGGCGAGGATGGCCCGGCGCACCCTGACATCGTCGAGCGGCTTCTTCTTTTCGTTGATGGCGACAATGGTCTTGGCCTTGGAGCCGCCGACCAGCACGGTGAAGCGCGGGTCGTTCTTGAACTGCGCGACGCCGCGGGTGGTGACGCGCGGGAACGCATCGACGTCGCCGGACAGCAGCGCCGCGATCTGCGCCGCGGGATCGCCGATGAAGCGGATCGTCACCTTGGACAGCTTGATCGCGGAGGCGTTGCGATAGTCGGGCCATTTGTTCAGCGTGAGCGAGGAGCCCTTGACCCAGCCGCCCAGCTGATACGGCCCGGTGCCGACCGGCTGCGTCACGTTGGTCGGTGCGCTCTTCGGCTCGACGATGGAACCGCTCGCCTGGCCCAGCAGGAACGGCAGGTTCGGCTCGGGATATTTCAGCGTGAGCACGATCGTGTCTGCATCGGGCGCATCGACCTTCTCGAACGCCTGGAACAGGCTCTTGTCCTTGTTGGTGCTGTTCGCGGCCGCGTTGCGCTCGTAGGAGAATTTCACCGCGGCGGAATCGAAGGCTTCGCCGTTCTGGAATTTGACGCCCTTGCGCAGCTTGAACGTATAGGTCTTCAGGTCAGGCGATGCGGTCCAGCTCTCGGCGAGCAGCGGTGAGACCGAGCCGTCCTCGTTGATCTTGGTGAGGGTCTCATAGATGTTGTAGAGCGTGACCTCCGCGATCGCGGCGGCGGCCGCGTTGGTCGGGTCGAGCCCCGGCGGCTCCAGCGTCATGCCCATGACGACGCTGTCCTTCTTGCTCTGCGCCAGCACCGGCAGCGGCGCCGCGGCCAATGTGGCGGCAAAAGCGACGATCGTTAGCTTCTTCAACATGCCCAACTCCCCGGCCTTCTTCTGTCCTTCTGAGACTACGCCAATTCCGCAGCCGACACTAACCTTCCCGGGCGGCCCGCGGCAATGCCATCAGGGCCTCCGCCTTGTGGCAGGCGGCGAGATGTCCCTCGCCCACCCTGCGTAGCAAGGGCGGAACCTCGCGGCAATGCTGGTCGGCGAGCGGGCAGCGCGCCACGTAGGGGCATCCGGTCGCCGCCGCCGATTGCGAGGCGATCGCCTGGGCCCCCCGGCGGCGCCGTCCGCCCCCGGCCCGCGCCCGCGGCACGGCGTCCAGCAGCGCCCGCGTGTAGGGATGCGCGCAGCGCTCGAACAGATCTTCGGGGCGACCCTGCTCGACCACCCGGCCGAGATACATCACCGCGACCTCGTCGCAGAGATAATCGACGACCGCGAGGTCGTGGCTGATCAGAATGTAGCTGAGGCCGAACTGCTCCTGCAGATCCTGCATCAGGTTGAGGACCTGCGCCTGCACCGAGACGTCGAGCGCGGAGACCGGCTCATCCGCAACGATCAGCTTTGGCTGGGTGATCAGCGCACGCGCAATCGCGATGCGCTGGCGCTGACCGCCGGAGAATTCGTGCGGATATTTGTCCATATCCGCTTCGCGCAATCCGACCTGCTTCAGCACCGTCGCGACGCGGGCGCGGAAGGCGGTCCGGTCGGCATCGTCAAGCACGGTGAGCGGCTCGGCGACGATGCGGCCAATGGTTTGGCGTGGGTCGAGCGAGCCGTACGGGTCCTGAAATACCATCTGGAAATCGCGCCGCGCACGGCGCAGTTCATCAGGAGAGATGCGGTTGAGATCGCGGCCGAGCAGCGTGACCTGCCCTGCCGCCGGCCGCTCCAGCGCCATCACGACGCGCGCAAACGTGGATTTGCCCGAACCGGATTCGCCGACGATGCCGAGGCTTTTGCCGCCCTGAACCTGCAGGCTGACGCCGTTGAGCGCGCGCACCTGGCCGGGCGGACGGAACAGGCTTTCGCGCGGCAGCGTGTAACGCTGCTCGAGATCCTTGACGTCGAGAAGCGGCGCTGCGGTCATGCGGACAGCGCCCCGACATTCGCGGCCATCGAAACGTCGGTTCTGATGCAGCGGACATTGTGGCCGGCCCCGACCTCCACCATCGGCGGCAGCGCAGAGCGACATCGTTCGATCACCAGCGGACATCGATCGGCAAAAGTGCAGCCGGAGGGCAGATCGGCGAGCTCCGGCACCGTGCCCGAGATCGTCGTCAGCCGCGTCCCCTTACGCGCGCCGAGTTTTGGGCGGGCGCGGAACAGGCCCTGCGTATAGGGATGCCCCATCCGGCGGAACACCTCGTTGGTCGGCCCGCTCTCGACGACCGTGCCGCCATACATCACCATCATGCGCTGCACGTTCTCGGCGATGACGCCGAGATCGTGCGAGATCAGGATCATCGACATGCCGCGCTCCTCGACAAGATCGGCGACGAGGTCGAGGATCTGGCCCTGGATGGTGACGTCGAGCGCCGTGGTCGGCTCATCCGCGATCAACAGGTCCGGCTCGCAGGCGAGCGCCATCGCAATGGTGACGCGCTGGCGCTGGCCGCCGGAGAACTGGTGCGGATAAGCATCGATACGCTTGGCGGGATCGGGCAGCCCGACACGGTCGAGCAATGCAATCGCTTCTTTGCGCGCCTGCGCAGCGGAGTATCTCTTGTGGCGCCGCAGGGGTTCTGCGACCTGGTGCCCGATCGTGTGCATCGGGTTCAGCGCCGTCATCGGCTCCTGGAAGATCATGCTGATGCGATTGCCGCGCAGCTTGCAGTATTCCGCGTCAGGCAGCCGCGCGAGCTCGGCACCATCAAGCTTGATGCTGCCGGTGACGACGGCACTATCAGGCAGCAACCCCATCAGCGACAGCGCCGTGACCGACTTGCCGCAGCCGGATTCGCCGACGAGCCCGAGCGTCTCGCCGCGCTTCAACGCAAAACTGACGCCGCGCACGGCCTGCGCCGGGCCGCGGCTGGTGTTGAGGCGGACGCCGAGATTGTCGACCTCGATCAGGGTTGCGGAACCGGGCATCGTCATCGCTCCCGCGCCAGACGGGGATCGAGCAAATCGCGCAAGCCGTCACCGAGCAGGTTGAGGCCGAGCACCGCGATTGCGATCGCCGCGCCCGGATAGACCGCGAGCATCGGCGACTGGAACAGCATGGTCTGCGCATCGTTCAGCATGCGGCCCCAGGACGGCTGCGGCGGCTGCGTGCCGAGGCCGAGATAGGACAGCGCGGCTTCAGCGAGGATCGCCAACGCGAACTGGATGGTGGCCTGCACGATCAGGATCGACAGGATGTTCGGCAGCACGTGCTCGATCGTGATACGGAACGCGCCCTTGCCCGAGGCACGCGCGGCCAACACGAATTCACGCGCCCAGATCGCATTGGCCGAGCCGCGCGTCAGCCGGGTCAAGGTCGGGATCTGGAAGATGCCGATCGCGATGATCGAGGTCACCATGCCCGGTCCTGCCACCGCGGCCAGCATGATCGCCGACAGCACGGCCGGAAAGGCAAAGGTGAAATCGGAGAAGCGCATGATGATCTCTTCGGTCCAGCCGCGCTTGGCCGAAGCGATCAGGCCGAGGCAGACGCCGAAGGAAAGACCGATGCTGACCGCGATAATGCCGACCAGGATGGTCGAGCGCGCGCCCGCGAGCAGCAGAGAGACGATGTCGCGGCCGAAGGAATCGGTGCCGAGCCAGTGCGCCGCCGACGGCGGCCGGAGTTTCGCGGCGATATCGATCTCGTACGGAGACCACGGCGTCCACACCAGCGAGAGCAGCGCCGAGGCGACCACCAGCAGGCTGAGCAGGCCACCCAGCACAAAACTGCGATGGCGCAGCGCGCGGCTCCAGAATGTGCGTGCCGGCAAGGGCCGCGTTGCGATCGGCGCGTCAACCGGGGGGGAAAGCTGCGCGCTCACAGGTCGTGCACCTTGATGCGGGGATCGATGAAGGCATAGAGCACATCGACCACGAAATTGACGATGACCACCATGGCCGCCAGCAGCATCACGCAATTGCGCACCACGATGAGGTCGCGGTTGGCGATCGACTGGAAGATCAGCCGGCCGAGGCCGGGCAGATAGAACACGTTCTCAATCACGATGGTGCCGGCGAGCAGATTGGCGAATTGCAGTCCCATCACCGTCATCACCGGGATCATGGCATTGCGCAGCACGTGGCTCCACAGCACCTCGCGCTTGCCGAGCCCCTTCGCGCGCGCCGTGCGGACAAAATCTTCACGCAGCACTTCGAGCACGGCTGACCGTGTCACGCGGGCGAGGATCGCGGCCTGCACGACAGCGAGCGAGATCGATGGCAGCAGCAACGATTTTACACCCAGCCAGATGCCGTCATCCCAGCCGGCGAAGCCGCCTGCGGAAAGCCATTGCAGCCGCACCGCGAACAGCAGAACCAGGAGAATGGCAAACCAGAAGTTCGGCAACGCGATGCCCACTTGCGTCAGCGACATCACGCCGACGTCGCCGAGCTTGTTGTGGTTGGCCGCGGTGTAAATGCCGGCCGAGAGCGCCAGCACCACCGTGATCAGCATCGACATGATCGCGAGCGGGACGGTCAGCACCAGCCGCTCTGCGATCAGGCTCGCAACTGGCGTGCCATAGACATAGGAATTGCCGAGATCGCCGATGACGATACCCTTGATCCATTGCAGATAGCGGATCGCCAGCGGCTGGTCGAGCCCGAGCTTGATCGTGAGCGCACGGACCGCGTCAGGCGAGGCGTCAGCCCCCATCAGCATCTGCGCGGCATTGCCAGGCAGCGCGTCCAGCACCAGGAAAATGATCACGGATGCGCCGACCAGCGTCGCCAGCAATGTCAGGACACGTCGGAGGACAAATACGCTCATGCGCGGTCGGGTTCACGGCTCATCAGCGGCACGATCAACATGTCCGGACGTCGGACGCAAGCCCTTTGCGGCCTATACATGCCATCATTCCGGCCGGCGGGCGAGAAGATCGGACGCGGCCTCGAACAGCGCACTGACCCGCAGCAATTCCGCGTCGAGCCGGAAGCGGCCGACGAGTTGGAGCCCGATCGGCAGGCCGTCGCGGCCGAAGCCGCAGGGCAGACTGATCGCGGGGTGGCCGGTCATGTTGAACGGCATGGTCCAGGGGAACCAGTGCGGCCGGAGGCTATCAAACTGCACCCCGTCGATCTCGATCTTGCCGAACAGGTCCTGGTCGATCGGCAGTGCGGTGCGGGTGATGGTCGGCATCGCCAGCAAATGCCCGCGCGCAAGCAGGGATTGCACCCGGCGGAACAACGCCGTGCGCGCGAACATCGCCTCCTGATAGTCGACGCCGCTGACATTGGTCGCGAGTGCAATCTGCTTGATGAAAGCGTCGCTAAGAACCTCGCGATGCTCGGCCACCAGCTTCGAGAAGCGCGAGCGCCAGACGGTGTGGTTGATGGCCCGCCAGATCGGCTCGACATCGTAGCCCTCGCCGGAGAACTCCTCGAGCTCGGCACCGAGGTCAGCGAGCCGGTCGAGGCTCGCCTTGAAGGCGGCGGCGACATCGGCCGACACGGGCCGGCCGGGCGGCGAAGCACAGAACAGGATTTTTTGCCCGCGCAGATCGCCGCGCGGCGCGGCGGGGCCGATGAAGTCAGGCACGGGCACACCGATCGACCAAGGATCGCAGGAATCTTCGCCCGCCATCGCCTGCATCATCAGCGCCGTGTCGGCGACCGTGCGCGTGGTCGGCGTGACATAGGTCTGGTTGCCGAACGCATCGAGCGCCTGGCTGTGCGCGATCACGCCGTTGCTCTGCTTCAAGCCAACGACTCCGTTGCAGGCGGCGGGAATTCGCGTCGAGCCGCCGCCATCGGTCGCGATCGCCAGCGGCGCGATGCCGCTCGCCACCGCCACGGCCGCGCCGCCGCTGGAGCCGCCGGAGGAGCGCTCCGCGCTCCAGGCATTGCGGGTGCGGCCGAACAGCGGCGAGTCGGTCAGGCACTTGCTGCCGAATTCGGGCGTCGTCGTCTTGCCAATCAGGATCGCGCCTTCCGCGCGCAGCTTCCCGACCGCGACCGCATCTTCGGTCGGCACATTGTCCTTGTAGGGAACTGCGCCGAAGGTGGTCCTCACGCCCTTGGTGTTGACGATGTCCTTGACCGTCATGGGAAGCCCGTGCAGCAGGCCAAGCCGCTCGCCCGCCATCACCTTGCGCTCGGCCTCGCGCGCCGCTGCCATCGCCTCGTCGCCGCAGATCGTGATGAAGAGGTTCAGCTTGGGCTGAAGCGCTTCGGCGCGCGCGAGCGCAGCGCGGGTGATTTCGACGGGGGAAATCTGCTTGTTCGCAATCAGCGGACGCAATTCGGTTGCGGACAGCAGGCAGGGATCGCCGTTCATCGTCAAATCATGCTCCGAAGCGGGCCGCCGTTGGCCTCATGCATTGACATCGAGAATGACAGTTTTGTTAACTCGGCGTCCAATACGATTTTGGTGGTCAACCCATACGGTTTGGGTATGCCTATGGATCTTCGCCGTCTCCGCTATTTCGTCGCCGTGGCCGAGGCCCGCAGCGTAGGCAAGGCCGCCGACCAGTTGCGGATGGCGCAGCCGCCGCTCTCTGTCCAGATCCGCAAGCTCGAGGCAGAGGTCGGCGCGCCGCTATTTCACCGCGGCACGCGCGGCATGGACCTGACGGAGGCGGGCCAAGCCCTGCTTGCCCGCGCCGGCGAGGCCCTGGCGCTGGCGGCCGACGGCATCGAAGCCGCTCGCGCGGTCGCGGCTGGCAGGCGCGGGCGGCTCTCGGTCGGCTACATGTTCGTGCTGGCGAACGCCGTGCTGCCGCGGCTGATCCCGGAGCTGCGGCGATCCATTCCTGGGGTCGATCTCGACTTCGTCGACCTCAGCGCATCAACGCGCGAGGCGCGGCTGCTCGACCGCAGCGTCACGGTTGCGCTGTGCATGCCGGCGATCCACCATCCTGAAATCCAGGTGACGCGGATCGGCGCGCAACCCTTCATGCTGGCGATGGCGAACAGCTCGCCGCTGGCACGTCTCGGCGCCGTACCGATCGCGCGCTTGCAGGGCCGCCCGCTAATCGCACTACCACCGCCGGAGCGGGACCCCGCCTCCTCCGCGGTCGCGGCCCTGCTGCGGCGGCATCAAATCGTGATGCCGATCGCTAGAGCATGATGTTTTTGACTGGAATCGGGGTTCCCAGAGCGGGCGATTTCTGATTCAAGCTCCATGCTGGAGTGCGGAGGCCAGCATGGATGACGCGCCCCTATTCGGAAGACATCCGTGAACGTGCCTTGGCTCGCGCTGACGCGGGCGAGACGGTTCGTTCGATCGCGAAGGCGCTACAGATCAGCCCCTCGTGCGTGACGAAGTGGAAGAACCTAAGGCGTGATACCGGAGGCCTGGCGCCCGGCCAGATCGGCGGCCACAAGAAGCGGGTTCTGTCGGATGCCAACGCCGACTGGCTGCGCAAACGCATTCGCTCGGGGCCATTCACCTTGCGCAAGCTGACGCAGGAGCTGGCCGCACGGGGGATCAAGACAGACGTGCGGGCGGTGTGGACTTTTGTTCACGCCGAGGGGCTCAGCTTCAAAAAAAACGCTTCTACCAGCCGAGCAGGATCGCCCAGACGTCGCCCGTAAGCGGACCCGATGGAAAGCGCATCAAGGCAGGATTGACGTCACGCGGCTGGTTTTTATCGACGAGACGTGGATCAAGACCAATATGGCGCCGCTACGCGGCTGGGGGCCTTGTGGGCAGCGCCTCCAAGCCTCTGCACCTTTCGGCCATTGGAAGACCATGACCTTCATCGCGGCGCTGCGTCATGATCGGATCAGTGCGCCTTGGGTGATTGATGGTCCCATCAATGGTGAACTCTTCACGCTGTACGTCGAGAAGGTGTTGGCACCCACCCTCGCACCGGGCGAGATCGTCGTTCTCGACAATCTTGGCAGCCACAAGGGCAAAGCGGCTCGCCAAGCTATCCGCGCCAGAGGAGCCCACCTTATCTTCTTGCCGCCCTACAGCCCTGACCTCAACCCGATCGAGCAGGTCTTCGCCAAACTCAAACACCTCATGCGATCCGCAGAACCCCGTGACGTCGAGGCAACCTGGCGGAAGGTTGGTGAACTCCTCGATCTCTTCTCCGAGGCGGAGTGCACCAACTACTTCAAAAACTCAGGCTATGTTTCCGTGTAAATACATCATGCTCTAGCCGGGTGGAGACGGTGAATTCGGCGATGAGCCTGGTTCTTGCCGGTGAGGGGCTCGCGATCCTGCCGGCCTGTGCCAAGCTCGGTGCGCCGCGCGGCATCGTGTTTCGGCCGCTGGGCGATGTCGCCGATTCCATCGACATCGCGGTGTGCTGGCGGCGAGATTCGCAGAGCCCGCTCATCCCTAAATTTCTGAAATGCGCCGAAAAGGCTGTCGCGCGACTGTGACGTGGCCTACCAGCTCCAGCTGATCTCGTGGCTCCAGGGCGGATCGGCGCCCGGGCGGGTACAGGTGAGGCCGGCGCAGTTTGCGGCAAAAGACAATGCGCGACGAAGCCCATCGGCGCTGATGTCCTTGAGTTGCTGTCTGGCGAGACGGCCCTGCTTGTGCAGTGCGAACAGCAATGCGGCCTGGAAGCTGTCACCGGCGCCGATGGTATCGGCGACCGCGACCTTCGGCGCCTCGACCTCGATCTGGCCCGTCTTCGCATGCCAGGCGATGGCGCCGTTGTTGCCGCGGGTGATGACGACAAGGCTCGGGCCCTGCCCCAGCATGGCGTCCGCGCGCTGCTGATACGGCTCCTCGCCGAAGAGATAAGCGAAGTCGACGTCCGACATCTTGATGAGATCGGCTTGGGTCGCGAACTCCACCATGCGGGCGAGATAGCCCGGCTTGTCCTTGACCAGATTGGGCCGGCAATTCGGATCGAAGGAGATCGTCGACGTCGCCTTGGCATCTGCAATCAACGCTTTGGTCTCGGCGGCGCCTTGATCGTTGACCAGCGTGGTCGAGCCGACATGAACAGCCTCGACCGTATCGAACGGGAGGGTGCCGCGCCGAAACGTCCAATTCCGGGTCGCGGTCTCGGCGTCATAGAACGCATAATGCGACTCGCCGGCGACGATGCGGACGAAGGCCAGCGTGGTCTGGTGATCGCTGCGCGTGGCGAAACCAAGCTCGACATTCGATGCGGCGGCATGCTCCGCGATCATGCTTCCGAACATGTCGTTCGAGATGCCGCCGACAAAACCGGTGGGGGCGCCGAGCCGCGCGATGCCGATCGCGACGTTGAGACAGGAGCCGCCGACCGCCGGCATCACCGCTTCGCGGCCCTCGGCGTTTTTCGTCGGCACGAAATCAATCAGTGCATCGCCGCAAGAAATCAGCATGTCTCTCAACAGGTCCTTCTAACTCTTGGCGATGTCGCGCATCGCCGCGCGACTGTCGCGATCGACCTCGCGCAGCAGCTTGTACACCTCGCGCTTCCTGGTGTGAAATGCGGCCATGTCGGGCGCGGTCGGTTCGCTCTTGCGCCCGAGCGCCGACATCTTTGCCATGGTCTCGCCGATCGAGGCATAGGCGCCGCCGGCGACCGCACCGAGCATCGCGGCGCCCAAGAGCACCGGCTCCCTGGTCTGCGGCAACGCGACGGTGAGGCCGGTGGTATCGGCCATGATCTGCCGCACCAAGGGGCTGCGGCTGGCGCCGCCGCCCATGATCATGATGCCGGCATGAACGCCATGCGCGGCAAAGGCTTCGATCACCTCGGCGAGTCCATAAGCGAGCCCGCACAGGCCTGCAACGAAGAGCCGCTCCATCGAACCGACATCGGTGTCGAGATCGAGGCCGGCGATCACAGCGCGCGTATCGGGGTCGGCGTAAGGCGAGCGGTTGCCGATGAACTCGGGGAGCACATGGACGTCGCGGGCGAGCAGTGCCGCGCGGCTGGCATCGCCGGCGTGCGCGATGATGCGGCGCTCGAGAAACTCGATGAGGTCGACACCCTCATTCTTCGCCGCCGCACTCGCCTCGGCATGGCGCGGATGCGATCTGAGAAGGTGGTCGATCGCCGCGCCGGCGGCCGATTGGCCGCCTTCGTTGAGCCAGAAGTTCGGCACCATACCGGAATAATAGGGTCCCCAGACGCCCGGCACGAAGCACGGATCCTTCGTCGTCGCCATGATGCAGGCCGACGTTCCCATGATGTAGGCCAGACGATCGGTGACGTCAGTCGTTCCGCCCGACCCGTCGCGTCCGCCGATCGCGCCGATGCCGCCGGCGTGAGCATCGATCAGGGAGGCGCCGACCGGGGTGCCCGCGGACAGGCCGAGATCGACGGCGGCGGCGCTGGTGAGGCCGGCGCCGAGCCGCGTGCCAGGGGCAACGATCTCGGTACCGATGCGGGCGTATTTTTCACTCACGAAGTCGGACAGGCCGATGCGCTTGAAGAACGGCGCGCTCCAGCCGCCGCCGTCATGGGCGAGATAGTTCCATTTGCAGGTGACGGTGCAGGTCGAGCGCTGCAGCGATCCGGTCGCGCGCCAGGTCAGATAGTCTGCCAGATCGAAGAAATGCCCGGCGGAATCAAAGCTCGCGCGCAGATGACGCTTGAGCCACAATAGCTTCGGCATCTCCATCTCGGGTGAGATCGAGCCGCCGACATAGCGCAGCACGTCGTCTGCGGTCTCGTTGATCAGCCGCGCCTCGGCGATGGCGCGATGGTCCATCCAGACAATGACGTTGCGTTGCTTCTCGCCGGAGGCGCTGACCGTGACCGGCTCGCCCTCGCGGTCGAGCACAACCAGGGAACAGGTCGCGTCGAAACCGATGCCGCCGACACTGTCGGGCGCGATGGCCGCCTCCGCCGTCGCCGCCCGCACCGATTTGACACAGGCCTCCCAGATGTCCTGCGAGGACTGCTCGACGATGTCGCCGGCCTCGTGCCAGACCCGGATCGGATGCTTGGCGGTCGCAAGCAGCGTTCCCGCCTCGTCAAACACCCCTGCCCGCGTGCTCGTGGTCCCTACATCGACGCCGATATACGCTCGCGGCATTGTCGCTCCCGGTGGCTTCCGTCAGTTTTGACGGCAAGCCTACCAGCAAGTGTAGCCGCCATCCACCAGCACGATGCTGCCGGTCATCAGGCTCGCGGCCTCAGATGCCAGGAACAGCACGACCGAGGCGATCTCCTCGACCTGCCCCATCCGCCCCATCGGAGTTCCACCGATCCAGGCGTCGTACATTTTCGGGGTGCTCTTCACGAAGGCGTTGAGCGGCGTGTCGATATAGGTCGGCGCCACCGCATTGACGCGGATGCCGCGCGCGCCCCATTCGGCAGCCAGCGACTTGGTCAGATGGTGCACGCCGGCCTTGGAGGCATTGTAGAAGCACTGCTCCTGCGGCTTGTTGACGATGAAGCCGGACATCGAGCCGACGTTGACGATAGCGCCGCTTTTGGCCTTGAGCATATGCTTGCCGAACTCGCGGCAGCACCAGAAGGTGCCGTTGAGATTGACATCGATGACGTTGAGCCAGTGCTCATCGGTCACGGTCTCGGCCGGGGTTTCGCTGCGCGCAATGCCGGCGTTGTTGACGAGGATGTCAACCTTGCCGTGCCGGGCGACGAGATCGTTCGCCACCTCCGCCACCCGTTTGGTGTCGGTAACGTCCATGATCGCGGTCTCGATGTCATAACCCTTCGCCTTCAGGCTGGCCTTGGCGTCGCCGGCGACTTTGCTGTCGCGGTCGCCGATGATCACCTCGGCGCCAGCTTCGGCCAGTGCCTCCGCGCAGGCGAGCCCAATACCCTGCCCGCCGCCTGTAATAAACGCGGTCTTGCCGCTCAGTTTGAATTTTTCCAGGTACATGATCGTAGTCCCGTTTCTTGTTAGTTCCTGATCGCATTGCCACTCGCGTCGAAGCGGTGGATGCGCGTGGGGTCCGGCAGCAGCGACACGCGGTCGCCGGCATGCAGGCTCAGTTCGCCGATGTAGCGCGCGGTCAACATCCCGAGCGGCCCGGCATCGACATAAAGAAAGGTGTCGCTGCCGAGGTGCTCGGCGACCGCGATCGTGCCCTGCCAGCCGCCACCACCGTCGCGCTCGATCTTGAGATGCTCCGGCCGCACGCCGATGGTGGCCGCGCCCTGCTGCACGGCGCTGTCGCCGGTGACGAAATTCATCTTGGGCGAGCCGATGAAGCCGGCGACGAAGAGATTGGCGGGCCGCTCGTAGAGCTCCAGCGGCGAGCCGTATTGCTCGATCTTGCCGGCGTTGAGCACGACGATCTTGTCGGCCATGGTCATGGCCTCGACCTGGTCGTGGGTGACATAGATCGCGGTGGTGCCCAGCTGTTTCTGGAGCCGCGTCACCTCGATGCGCATCTGCACGCGCAGGGCGGCGTCCAGATTGGACAGCGGCTCGTCGAACAGGAATCCCTTGGGCTCGCGGACGATGGCGCGTCCAATCGCGACGCGCTGGCGCTGGCCACCAGAGAGCTCTCTCGGCTTGCGGTCGAGATAGGGCGTGAGGTTCAGCGTCGCCGCGGCCGCCTCGACCTTGCGATTGATCTCGTCCTTGGGCAATCCTGCCATCTTCAGGCCAAAGCCGATGTTGCCGCGCACGCTCATATGCGGATAGAGCGCATAGGACTGGAACACCATCGACAGGCCGCGCTTGGCCGGCGGCGTGTCGACGACGTTCTTGCCGTCGATCAGGATGGCGCCGCCGGTAACGTCCTCGAGGCCTGCGATCAGCCGAAGCAGCGTGGTCTTGCCGCAGCCGGAAGGACCGACAAAGACGACGAAGGAGCCGTCGGCGATGTCGAGATCGGCGCCCTTGATGATATGCACGGGGCCGAAGGATTTCTGCACGCCCTGAAGTGTGATCTGACCCATGATCCGGCAGCCCCTTTATTTCACCGCGCCGAAGGTGAGCCCGCGCACGAGCTGCTTCTGGCTGAACCAACCGAGGACGAGAATGGGCGCGATCGCCAGCGTCGAGGCCGCTGACAGCTTTGCCCAGAACAGTCCTTCTGGACTGGAATAGGATGCGATGAACGTGGTGAGCGGCGCGGCGTTCGAGGTCGACAGGTTCAGCGTCCAGAACGCCTCGTTCCAAGCCAGGATCAAATTGAGCAGTAAGGTCGACGCCAGCCCCGGGATCGCCATCGGCGTCAGGACGTAGACAAGCTCGCGGCCGATCGTGGCGCCGTCCATACGCGCGGCTTCGAGAATGTCGCGCGGGATCTCCTTGAAATAGGTAAACAGCATCCAGATCACGATCGGCAAATTGCCGAGGCAGAGGATGAAGACCAGGCCGATGCGGGAATCGAGCAAGCCAAAGCTCTTGTAGATCAGGTAGATCGGCACCAGCACGCCGACCGGCGGCATCATCTTGGTCGAAAGCATCCAGAGCAGGACGTCCTTGGTGCGCTTGGTCGGCGAGAACGCCATCGACCAGGCTGCGGGGACTGCGATCAGGAGCGCAATCAGCGTCGAGCCGCCGGCGATGATGATCGAGTTCATGGCGTGGAGAAAATAATCGCTGCGTTCCTGCACCGTCGCGTAATTCTCCGTGGTCCAGTGGAAGAACAGGAACGACGGCGGGATCGCGAAAGCTTCGAGCTCGGTTTTGAAACTGGCCAGGACCATCCACAGGATCGGGAAGAAAATCAGGAAGCCGAAGAACCAGGCCCCAATCGTCGAGACCACCACTCGCTGCGTTGTTGACTTGCGCGCCATGATTTCAGGCTTCCAGGTTGCGGCCGACGATTCGGACCAGGAAGAAGGCGACGATATTGGCGATGACCACCGCGACGAGTCCGCCCGCCGAGGCGCTGCCGACGTCGAACTGGATCAGCGCCTGCGAATAGATCAGGAAGGCGATATTGGTGGTTTGCAGGCCCGGCCCGCCCCCGGTGGTGACGAAGATCTCGGCGAATACCGTCAGCAGGAAGATGGTCTCGATCAGGATCACCACGGTGATCGGACGCGCCAGATGAGGCAGCGTGATGTAGATGAAGGTCGAGATCGCGCTGGCACCGTCCATCTCGGCCGCTTCCTTCTGCTCTTCGTCGAGCGATTGTAGCGCGGTCAGCAGGATCAGCGTCGCAAATGGCAGCCATTGCCAGGCCACGATCAGGATCACCGAGAACAGCGGCACGTCGTTGAACCAGTCGATCGGCGTGAGCCCGACCAGCTTGGCGAGCCAGGCGAACAGACCTGAGACCGGGTGCATCAGCAGGTTCTTCCAGACCAGCGCGCTCACCGTCGGCATCACGAAGAACGGCGCGATCACCATCAGCCGCACGAAATTGCGGCCCACCACGGGCTGGTCGAGCAACAGTGCCAGGGGAATGCCGAGCACGATCGTCAGCGCCAGCACGGAGCCGACCAGCACCAGCGTGTTCTGGAGCGAGGCGAGAAAGGCCGGGTCGGTGAGGAAGTAGCGGAAGTTTTCGAGCCCGATGAATGCCTCCGAACCCGGATCGAGCAGGCTGTAGTGCAGCGTAGAGAAATAGAGCGTCAGCGCGAGCGGAACGATCATCCAGATGAACAGCAGTCCGACGGCTGGCGTCAGGAGCGACCGCGCAAGAAACTGCGTCTGCCGGGTTGCCATCCTCGGGATCTCCCTCAGAGCGTTTTCGAGCGAAGTGGAGACCGGTTCGCGGAAAGAAAACGCGTCAAAATAAAACCTTGGGAAGAAGGCGGCCATCCATCGCGCAAGGAGTGGATGGCCGCGAGTTTGAGCTCAGGGAGAGCTCGGGTTTACTTGATGTAGCCGGCGCGCTTCATCTCGCGCTCGGTGGCAGATTGCGCCGCAGCCAGCGCCGCGTCGACCGTCATCGATCCCGCAAGCGCGGCCGAGAACTGCTGCCCGACTTGCGTGCCGATGCCCTGGAATTCGGGGATCGCGGCATATTGCACGCCGACATAAGGCACCGGCTTCACGGTCGGCTTGTTCGGGTCGGCTGCGTCGATCGATGCCAGCGTCATCTTGGCGAAGGGCGCGGCTTTCACATACTCAGGATTCTGGTAGAGCGAGGTGCGCGTACCCGGCGGCACGTTGGCCCAGCCCTCCTTCGAAGCCACGAGCTTGGTGTAGTCCTTGCTCGTTGCCCAGGCGATGAACTTCTCGGCCGCATCGGCCTTCTTGGAGCCTGCGGGAATCGCCAGACTCCAGGCCCACAGCCAGTTGGCGTTCTTGCCGAGCCCTGTGTTGGGCGCCAGCGCAAAGCCGACCTGGTCCGCAACCTTCGAGTCCTTCGGGTTGGTGACGAAGGACGCCGCGACCGTCGCGTCGATCCACATCGCGCACTTGCCGGCATTGAACAGTGCGAGGTTCTCGTTAAATCCGTTCGAGCTCGCGCCGGGAGGGCCGGCGTCCTTCATCAGATTGACGTAGGTCGTGAGCGTCGTCTTCCATTCCGGCGTGTTAAACTGCGGCTCCCACTTCTCGTCGAACCAGCGCGCGCCGTATGAATTGGCCATCGCCGAGAGGAACGCCATGTTCTCGCCCCAGCCGGCCTTGCCACGCAGGCAGATGCCGTAGACGCCGGCGTTCTTGTCGGTGAGCTTCTTGGCGGCATCGATGACGAAATCCCAGGTCGGATTTTCCGGCATCTTCAGGCCGGCCTTGTCGAACAGATCGGTGCGGTACATCACCATCGAGCTCTCGCCGTAGAATGGCGCGGCATAAAGCTTGCCGTCGACGGAGACGGCGTCCTTGATCTTCGGCAGAAGGTCGGCAACGTCGTAGTCGGCGCCGAGATTAGCGAGCGGCACCAGCCAGCCCTTCTTGGCCCAGATCGGCACCTCGTAGGTGCCGATGGTCAACACGTCGAACTGACCGCCCTTGGTGGCGATATCGGTGGTGACGCGCTGGCGCAGCACGTTCTCCTCCAGCGTCACCCATTTGACCGAGATGTCCGGGTTTGCCTTGGTGAATTCGCCGGTCAGCCCCTGCATGCGGATCATGTCGCCATTGTTGACAGTGGCGATCGTCAGGGTCGTTTCGGCCATCGCGGGGACGGCAAGCAGTACGGACGCGCCGCAGACGGCGCCCAGGATGTGTTTCACGGTGTCCTCCCTCAACTCGCGTTTTGAGCATATGCCCACGCGTTGGGCGTATGTTCGGCTGAGGTGCCGCAGATGTCAAGCAGGCGCGCGTGCGTTTTGGCAAGTTATGAGTGCTGCGGTGCGGGAGGATGCGAGCTGATCCTCATCGAAGGTCGTCATCCCCGGCTTGTCCCGGGCATCCACGTTCTCAGTGCTGCAAGAAAGACGTCGATGGCCGGGTCAAGCCCGACCATGACGACGCAGAGACCTTCGCGGGACCAAACGCCTACCGCTCCAGGATCGCCCTTGCGGTGGCCTCGTCCGTGATCAGGCCGTTGATCAGGCGCCCGTTTAGGGCTGCTGCGATCGCGGACACCTTGGCCGCACCGACCGCGGCGCCGATGGTCGTGGCCTTCGCGGGCACCTCTGGCGGAATGCTGGTGAGGCGCTTGTTGGTGCCGGCCTTGAGCAATCGGCCCTTGGAATCATAGGCCCAGCCGGTGATCTCGCCGATCGCGCCCTGCCGCATCATCTCGAACAATTCATCGCGGGTGACGAAGCCGTCGATATGGACCTGCGCTCTCTGATCCATTTGGCCGATACCGACAAGACGCAGATCGGCCTTGGCGGCGACCGCCTTGACCTTCGCGATCGGCTCGATGCGAACCATCCTGTTGCGCTCGTCCTCAGACGACATCAGGAACGGCAGCGGCATCGGATAGTGCCGTGCGCCGGTGCGGTCAGCGAGCCGGCCGACGGTGTCGTAGAAGCTCGCCGAACCGTCCGCGGAGATGTTGCCGACCAGCGATACGATCTGATGGTTGGGCCGGTCGATCGGGGTGACGCGCTCGACCGCGGCGCGCACGGCCCGCCCCGTGCCGAGCGCCACGATCACGGGTGTCTCAGAGCGCAGCGTCGCATCGAGCAGATTGGCGCAACGCTCGGCAATTCCGGCGTTGGACTGCGGCGAGGCTGGATCGGCCGGCACGACCTCGCAATGGCGGAGATCAAAGCGCTCCTTCAGGCGCGCCGCCAGCTCCATGCAGGCTGCGATCGGATGTTCAAGCCGGAACGTGATCAGCCGCTCGGCGAGGCACAGTGACACCAATCGCTGCGCCGAGGCGCGCGACACCTGCAGCATTTTTGCGATCTCGTCCTGGGTGTGGCCGGCAATGAAATAGAGCCAGCCGGCGCGCGCGGCGTCGTCGAGCCTGGATTTTTCGTTCTCGGCGGCCATGCGGCCTCACGCCCCCCAGAAATCGCTCATCTGCGCGAAGACCCGATCGGCCCCGGCGGCGGACAATATAGCGCGGCCGTCGCGGCTCCGATAATGGGCACCGCCGACAAATCCCCAGACCATCATCCCGGCCGCCTTGGCGGCCTGGACGCCGCTGACACTGTCCTCGATCACCAGGGTGCGAGAAGGGCTGGCCTGCATCTTGCCGGCGGCATGGAGAAAGAGATCCGGAGCCGGCTTGCCGTACCTGACCATCTGCGCGGTGTAGAGCCGATCGCCGAAATGCGGGGCGAGACCGGTGACCTCAAGCGACAGCGAGACGCGGTCAAGGTCGCTCGACGATGCGACACAGCATGGCGTCTTCAATCTCGACAGCACGGTGCCGACGCCGGGAATCGGCTGGAGCGAGCCGGCAAACGTCTCGAGCACGCGCGCCTTCAGTCGCGGAAGGAATTCGCTCGGCAGAACCTGGCCGAGCTCGCGGTAATGCTGCTCGATCGCCCCCGTGCTGCGTCCGAGGAAGAGCTCGAGCGCCTGCTCCACGCTGAGCTGAAGGCCGAACAGCGCCAGCACCTCGGACAGGCAGCGACAGCTGAGCAGTTCGCTGTCGACGAGCACGCCGTCGCAATCGAAGATGATCAGATCGGGTTTTGGCCGGTCCAGGTCCATCCCGTCATTCGATCATATACCCAGATGATGAGCAATGGTTCAAAGCTCGGTACGCCGCGCCGGGGCAACCCGCGGCAGGACGAGCTGAAATTGCGTTCCGCCGCCCGGCTTGCTTTCAAGCCGGAGCTGCCCGCCCAACCGATCGACGACGATGCTGTGGACGATGTGCAGGCCAAGACCGCTCGCGCCATCGTGCCGGCGCGTCGTAAAGAAAGGATCAAATGCCCGCCGCTCCACGTCCGGCGCCATGCCGCAGCCGTCATCCGCAAACGAGAGCGCGATATGCTCCTGGCCGGAGGGGCCGATCGATACGTTGATGGTCCCACGCTGGCCGCCGGGGAATGCGTGGGTCATCGCATTGACGGTGAGATTGGTCAGAGCCTGGCCAAACGGCCCGGGATAGCTGTCCATCGCAAGATCCGGCATGCAGTTGACGCTGAGCGCGATGCCACGCTGTCGAAGCTGCCGCGCGAATTGCGAGAGCACCTGGCCGGTCAGTTCCCCCGCGTCAAAGCTTCGTCGACGGGACTCGGTCTGGTCGGCCGCAACCTGCTTGAACGATTGGACGCGCTCGGCGGCTCGTCCGAGATTGGTGACCAGTTGCGCCGACGCATCGTTCACCAATTCCAGAAACCCGATCAATGTCGAACGCCTGAGGTTACCGCGCGCGACGTCCGCCGCGAACTGTTCGGCCTTGCGCTGGAGCGTCGAAGCCACCGTCAGGCTGCTGCCGAGCGGAGTATTGATCTCGTGCGCGACGCCTGCGACCATACGTCCGAGCGCGGCGAGCTTTTCCGCCTCGATCAGGGAGTCCTGGATATCGCGCAAGTGCCGAAGCGCCGTTTCGGCAGCATCTCTGGCACCGCGGATTTCGCGTTCGGCCCGCTTTCGTTCGGTGATCTCCTCAGCCGCCACATTGACCGCAACGATCTCGCCATTTGGCATCCGCAGCGGATGCCAATAGGTGACCCAGGAGCGCTCATCGAGCTGATCAGCCCGCTGCCCCGCCACTTCGATGCCGATCACTGGCTCGCCCGTTACCATGATCGAACGCACGATCTGTTCGACTGACTCCGCCAACGCGGGCACGCAATCCCGCACAGTATGCCCGAGATGTCCCTCGACGGAGATACCGCAGATTTCGGTCAGGCGCTGGTTGATCAGCAGATACCGGCAGTCCGGCGACAGACAGGCGAGCCCGATCGGGGCGGTATCGTAGATCAGCTGCAACGCCGGCAATGTCGAGACCAGCATCACCTCCGATGCGGGCGATGACCTCACTGTGCTCGTCACTCAAATTCCCCGTGATCCCTTGCGCCAACTGCATGAAATTCGCGCGGGATTGGTCGTCGGTTGATCTAGATCAACAGGCCAGGCGGCGTCACAGCCATCGGCCTTCGGACGCGGCGCGGCCTTCACCGGGATTTTGAAGAAGCGACCGGCCGCGGTCGAGAGATCGCCGCCCGGTGGCGTGATCACTCCGGTCAAAACAGAACAAAGGCGCCGATCAGCAAACCCGCCGCGAAGGACATCAGTCCCAGGGTGCAGACGGAAACGATGCGCACGAGGATGCGAAGCCGCACCTCATACTCGTCGTCCGTCATTTCGTTGATGCGAGCCGCCACTGGTGCTGACCTGCCCGTGCGCTGTTCGGCAACCCTTGGATCTTAGCCCAAATCATGGTCAAGGCGAGGCATCGGTCTCGGTCGCGATGCCAATGCCGTGATGGGATTTGAGGAAAATTGGACCGTACGAGGGCGGTGCCGGAGCCCCGCCCCGCGAGCAATCTATTCCCTATCGTCGCTGGTTATAGACGTCGATGCACACAGCTCCGAGCAGCACCAGGCCCTTGATGACCTGCTGGTAGTCGATGCCGATGCCGAGGATGGACATGCCATTGTTCATCACGCCCATGATCATGGCGCCGACCACGGCACCGCCGACGCGGCCGACGCCACCATAGGCCGAAGCGCCACCGATGAAGCAGGCTGCGATGACGTCGAGCTCGAAGCCGAGGCCGGCTTTCGGCGTCGCGGTGTTGAGGCGCGCGGCGAAGACGAGACCGGCGAGCGCAGCGAGCACGCCCATGTTGACGAAGGTGAAGAAAGTCAGCCGTTCGGTCTTGATGCCCGACAGGCCTGCCGCCTTGGCGTTGCCACCAACGGCATAGATCTGGCGGCCGATCACGGTGCGGCGGGTGACGAAACCATAGAGCGCGATCAGGACGCTCATGATCACGAGCACGTTGGGCAGGCCGCGGTAAGTCGCGATCAAATAGGTGAAATAGAGCACGGCAAAGGCGAGCACGACACTCTTGCCGAGGAAGAACGCGTAGGGTTCAACCTCGATGCCGTGCGACACCTCGCGCGCGCGGCTCTTGGCGCTGGCGTAGACCAGACCGAGCGCCAGCACCGCTCCGATCAGCATCGAAGTGGGATGCAGCGTGCCGGCCTCTGGCAGCAGCTCCGGAATGAAGCCCGACGACAGCTTCTGGAAGGTCGGCGGGAACGGCCCGAGCGACTGGCCCTGCAACACGGCAAGCGCAAGGCCCTTGAACACCAGCATGCCCGCCAGCGTCACGATGAACGACGGGATCTTGAAATAAGCGACCCAATAGCCCTGCGCCGCGCCGATAGCCGCCCCGACCGCAAGACAGATCAGGAAGGCGAGCGTGTAGTCGACCTTGTATGTCACCATCAGAAGCGCGGCGACCGCACCGACGAAGCCGGCGACCGATCCGACCGACAGGTCGATATGGCCGGTGACGATCACCAGCAGCATGCCCAGCGCCATGATGACGATGTAGCTGTTCTGGAGCACCAGGTTCGTCAGGTTCAACGGCTGCAACAGCGTGCCGCTGGTCATGACCTGGAAGAACAGCATGATCGCAATCAGCGACATCAGCATGCCGTAGTTGCGCAAATTGTTCTTGATGAAGCTGCCGTGCCGGCGCTCCTCGGGCAGCGACACCGTCTTGTCGGTCATGGCTGCGATCCTCCCATCTCCGCGGCCCTGGCCGCGCCGTTTCCGTTGCTTCGTTCGTTGCGCATGATAGCGCGCATGATGTTTTCCTGTGTCGCCTCAGCGCCCGGGAACTCGCCGACGAAGGCCCCGTCGTTCATGACACAGATGCGGTCGCAGATGCCGAGCAGCTCGGGCATCTCCGAAGAGATCACCACAACGCCGCGGCCGGCCTCCGCCAGTTCGTTGATAATACAGTAAATCTCGTATTTGGCACCGACGTCGATGCCCCTTGTCGGCTCATCCAGGATCAGCACCTTGGGGTCGGTCATCAGCCATTTCGACAACACGACCTTCTGCTGGTTCCCGCCGGACAGCTGGCCGGTCTCCTGGTAGACGTCGGAGCAGCGAATCCGCATCCGGTTACGGTAATCGCTGGCGACCTTCAGCTCGGCGATGTCGTCGATCACCCGCCCCGGTGCGACCTGGTCGAGGCTTGCCAGTGTAATGTTCTTGCGCACGTCGTCGGCCAGGATCAGGCCGAGCTGCTTGCGGTCCTCGGTGACATAGGCAAGGCCGGCGTCGATGGCGGCCGCGACGGTCGGCAGCACGATCTCGTGACCCTCGAGGGCAATGCGGCCGCTGATATTGGTCCCCCAGGAGCGGCCGAACAGACTCATGGCGAACTCGGTGCGACCGGCCCCCATCAGCCCGGCAATGCCGACAACCTCGCCGCGCTTGACGCCGAAATTGACATTCTTGATCACCTGCCGATCGGGATGGATGGGGTGATAGACCGACCAGTTCGAAACCTCGAGCACCGGTTCGCCGATCTTGGCGCTGCGCTCGGGAAAACGATGGGCAAGGTCGCGATTGACCATGCTGCGGATGATGCGGTCTTCCTGGATCGGCTCGGCGCGGCAGTCGATACCGTCGACGGTGCGTCCGTCGCGCAGCACGGTGATGTGGTCGGCGACGCGGGCGACCTCGTTGAGCTTGTGCGAGATCAGGATCGAGCCGATGCCCTGCTCGCGGAACTTCATCAGGCGTTCGAGCAGTGCAGCGCTATCGGCCTCGTTCAGGCTCGCGGTCGGCTCATCCAGGATCAGCATCCGGACGCGTTTGGACAGCGCCTTGGCAATTTCGACAAGCTGCTGCTTGCCGACGCCGAGATCGGTGATCAGCGTATCCGGCGATTCCTTCAGACCGACCTGCGCGAGCAGCTCGCGCGTGCGCCGGTACACCTGGTCGCGATCGATCACGCCGAATTTTGACGGCGGATGCGAGAGAAAAATATTCTCCGCAATCGACATCAGCGGAATCAGCGCCAACTCCTGATGGATGATGATGATGCCGAGCGCCTCGGAATCGTTGATGTCGCGGAACCGGCGCTCCTGGCCCTCGAAGATAATGGTGCCTTCATAGCTGCCCGCCGGGTAGACCCCGCTCAGCACCTTCATCAAGGTTGATTTTCCGGCGCCGTTCTCGCCGACGAGGGCATGGATCTGCCCGGCTTCAACCGAGAAATTGACGTCACGCAGCGCCTGCACACCGGCAAAGCTCTTGCTGACGTTGCGCATCTCCAGCATGGCGGTCATTGCATCATTTTCCTAGATCGTCGTCGTTCCGGGGCGCCCGAAGGGCGAACCCGGAACCTCGAGATTCCGGGCACGATGCTTCGCATCGCCCCGGAATGACGGAGAAGAAGTCTTACTGAAACTGCGACTTCTTGTAGTAGCCGCTGTCAACCAGAACCTTCTCCCAATTGTCCTTGTACACCACGACGGGCTTCAGGAGATAGGATGGCACGGTCTTAACGCCGTTCTCGTAGGTCTTGGTGTCGTTGACCGTCACCTGCTTGCCGGCGAGCGCGGCGTCGACCATGTCGGCGGTCACCTTGGCGAGATCGCGGGTGTCCTTGAAGATGGTCGAATACTGATCGCCCCGCAGCATCGCCTTGATCGACGGCACTTCGGCGTCCTGTCCCGAGATGATCGGCATCGGCTGGTCGGCACTACCATAGCCTACGCCTTTCAGCGAGGAGATGATGCCGATCGAGAGGCCGTCATAGGGCGACAGCACGGCATGGACCTTCTTGTTGCCGTAGTAGGCGCTGAGCAGATTGTCCATGCGGGCCTGCGCAGTGGCACCGTCCCAGCGCAGGGTCGCGACCTTGTCCATGCCCATCTGGCCCGAGGCGACCACGAGCTTGCCGCTGTCGATATACGGCTTCAACACGCTCATCGCGCCGTTGTAGAAGAAGTAGGCATTGTTGTCGTCGGGCGAACCGCCGAACAGCTCGATGTTGAACGGACCCTTGCCCTCCTTGAGGCCAAGCCCCTTCTCGATCGATTCCGCCTGCAGCACGCCGACCTGGAAATTGTCGAAGGTCGCGTAATAGTCGACGTTCGGCGTGCCGCGGATCAAGCGGTCATAGGCGATCACGGTGATGCCTTTCGCTTTCGCCTGCTTGAGCACGTCGGACAGCGTGGTGCCGTCGATCGCGGCGATCACGAGCGCCTTGGCGCCCTTGGTCACCATGTTCTCGACCTGCGAGAGCTGGTTCGGGATGTCATCCTCGGCATATTGCAGGTCGGTGTTGTAGCCGCGCTCCTTCAGCACCTTCACCATGTTGTTGCCATCGTCGATCCAGCGCGCCGAGGACTTGGTCGGCATGGAGATGCCGACGGTTGCCTTGTCCTGCGCGGAGGCGGTGAGACCTGTAGCCATCGTTGCGGCGCCCGCCAGCGCCATCGCCAGAAATGTCGTCTTCAATTTCAACATGCTTCACTCCCTTTGGGTGTCAGACTGTTTGTTAGTGTCGTGCAGTACATCGGTAAAGGTCGGTTTCGGGTCTCCTATGCGAGCTTGACGTCGGGCTCCGCGCGACCGCGCGCGGAGGCTTGTAACACAAAAGTGCAGCCGGCCTGTGGGTCGGCGGCGCGCGCCTCTGCGTCCATGTCCTGCCAGGCCGAAGTGACCAGCAGGCGCGATAGATCAGGACCGACGAAAGCAGGGCAGCTCGCCTGCTTGGCCGGCACATGCAGCGAACGCAGGCACTCGCCTTGCGGAGAATAGACATCGACGCGGCTGGCGCCCCAACAGGCATTCCAGATCTGGCCATCGGCATCGCACACCGAGCCGTCGAGCCCGCCGACGCCGGTGTGACGCAGCAACACCTCAGGCTCGCCGCGCGGCAGGCCCGTGTCAGGATCGAGCGGCACGGCATAGAGCGCGCCGCGTGCGGTGTCGGTGAAATAGCCTGTGGCGCCGTCCGGCGAGAAGCAGATCGAGTTCGGGATGCTGATGCCCGGAAACAGCATCGAGATCTTGCCGCGGTGGAGCACGTAGATCGCCCCCAGACCTCGCTCGGCCTTGCGTCCCATCGTTCCGATCCAGAACGTTCCGGATTGATGCACGCGGCAATCGTTGGAGCGTGTCGCGGGATTGTCCGCCTCCAGCGCGCAGAACAACGTCATTGCGCCATCGGCGAGTGTGCGGACGTAACAGCCATCCTCGGCGACCACGAGCTGGCGCTCGGCATCGATTCGCCCCAGCGCGCTCGCCATCCGGCCCAGCGCGTGGATTCGGATCGCGCCGCTGCCAAGATGCGCCTGGAACAGCTTCCCCTCGCGAATGTCAAACCACCAGGCGGTGTCGGTGGCCACGTCATAGGTCGGGCCTTCACCGAGATGACATCGCTCGGTCGAGAGAATGGTCGTCGGCACCTGCTCCATCATGGCGTCCTCGCTGCGAAGCGATAGACGGTGTGATGTCGGTAGACACTGCCGGGGTCGAGGCGCGGGCTCGGAAAATCCGGCCGGTTCGGCGAGTCGGGCCACATATGCGGCTCCAGGCACAAGGCGTCCGATTGACGGATCAGCTTGCCGCCCTTGCCCGCGATCGTGCCGTCGAGATAGTTGCCGGAATAGACTTGCAGGCCGGGCTGGTCGGTGAACAGCTCCATGATCCGTCCTGAAAGCGGTGCTTCCAGCCGAGCCGCAAGCGCGAGCTTGCCATCGCGCGCGAGGCAATAAGTGTGATCATAGCCCCTGCCGTTCTGCAATTGCAGATCGCCCTCGCGGATGCGCGCACCGACGGGGTGAGCCTCGCGGAAGTCGAACGGCGTGCCGGCCACGCTGCGCGGCGGTTCCGGCAGCGGGATGGCGGTGGGATCGATAGCGAGGAAGTGGTCGGCCTTGACCGTCAGCCTGTGATCGAGGGTGGACGTGCCCGAGGTCGCGCCCTCCAGATTGAAGAAGCTGTGATTGGTGAGGTTCACGATGGTCGGCCGGTCGGTCCGTGCCTCCATGATCAGCGACAGCTCGGTCGGGCCTGTGACGCGATAGGTCAGGCGCACATCGAGCTTGCCTGGATAATTCTCCTCGCCATGCGGGCTCGTATAGGTCAGCGTGACCGCAGGGCTGGCGCCGTCATCGATCTCGGCGATGTCCCAGATCTTGCGGTCGAAACCGTCGAGGCCGCCATGCAGCGCGTTGGGGCCGTTGTTGACGGCAAGCTGGAAGGTCTCGCCGTCCAGCGAAAACCGGCCGTTGGCGATGCGGTTGGCGTAGCGGCCAACGGTGGCGCCAAAGAACTTCCGTTCAGCGAGATAGCCGGCAAAGCTGTCATGGCCGAGCACGACGTCGTCGGTGCCGCCTTTGGCATCCGGCGCGATCAGCGCCTGGATCACGGCGCCATGGGTGATGATGCGGGCCTCAAACCCGCCCTCCCCACGCAGCACGACACGATCGACACTGCGTCCATCCGGCAGTGTTCCGAACACGTCCTTTGCTATTTTCGCACCAGCCATGTCTAGTCCACAAACGGTTCGACGATAGTACGCTTGCCGAGCAGGAAAGAGTCGGCGACGAGGCGAAGCGGTGCCAGGTCGACATCGCTCGCGCCTGATGCCGCGAGCTTGACGAAGTGACGGTAGAGTTCTCGATATTCCTCATCAGGCGCGTCGGCAACAACCTTGCCGTCGACCTCCATGATCCTGCCACCACGAGACAATGTCATCCGGCCCTGATCGGTTTCCGCGACGATATCCCAGCTCTGCGGCCCGGTCTGACGAAAGTCGAACTCGGCTGTGACAGGCAGGCCGCCGATGTCGGTCAGCGTCAGGTTGGCGGCAATCGGCGACTGGCAATTGGCCGGAAAGGCAAGTTCGGCCGCGGTGACGAACACCGGCTTGGGCAATATGCGGGTCAGGATCGAGAGCGCATTGATGCCGGGATCGAACACGCCGAGCCCGCCCGGCTCCCAGATCCAGGTCTGGCCGGGATGCCAGACGCGGACATCTTCCTTCCAGATGATGTGAACCGACTTGATCCGGCGCGTTGCCAGCCATTCGCGGGCCGGCTCGACCGCCGGGGCGTGGCGCGAATGCCAGGTCGCAAACAAGGTGCGCTTTGCGTCGACCGCCATTGAGATCAACGGATCGAGCTCCGCAACGCCGATGCCTGGCGGCTTCTCCAGCATGACATGCTTGCCGGCGGCGAGCGCTGCGGCAGCCTGGGCGCGGCGCACCTGCGGCGGTGTGCAGAGCGACACCGCATCGATCTCTGGACCCTTCTCCAGCAGTTCCTCGATGGTTGCAAAATGGGGCAGGCCGGGCAGCGACGCGTTGCGGCTGGCCACGGCGGCAAGTACCGCGCCAGGCGTCGCGGCGATCGCGCCGACATGCTGGTCGCGCGCGATCTTGCCGAAGCCGACGATGGCGATACGAAGAGCTGTCACGGATGTTCTCCAGGTTCTGCAGGCGCGGCCGGTGCCGTCTCGGCCGCCGTGCCCTTATGCCGGCGCATGCCGTTGTGAATGACGAAGGCCATGGCCTCGGCCGCCGCGTCGGCGTCACCTTCTGCGATCGAATCGACGATCTTCTGGTGCCAGAGCAAGGTAATCTCGCGGTCTTCCGATCCCGCAGGTGCACTGAGCATGAATGCCGTGCGCAAGGCCGCCTCGATCACATGACCGATGGAGCGCATGAACGGATTGCCGGACGCTCTGGCCACCGCAAGGTGCAAGGCGAGGTCGGCTTCGGCAAAGTCGACGGACTCGGACGTCTCCTGCCGCATGCGGTCCATGCTGCGCCGAAGCTCGGCGATGTCTTCTTCCGAACGGCGCCTGGCCGCTAGTGCCGCCGCGCGCGGCTCGACCGCAAGACGTATCTCCGCGAGGTCGTTGAGAAAGCGCCTGTCGATGCCGGCGTCGAGATGCCAGGCCAGCACATCGGCGTCGAACATGTTCCAGGCGGCGCGCCCGCGTACAACGGTGCCAACCCGCGCCTTGGTGGTGAGCAGGCCCTTGGCGACCAGCGTTTTCACGCTCTCGCGCAACACCGGACGCGACACGCCGAACATCGCCGTCAGCTCGGCATCGCCCGGAAGCCGCACGCCTTCCGCGTACCGGCCAGCGATGATGTCGACGCCGATCGAGCGGGACACTTCCGCGTGGTTGGAATGGGCCCGTCGTGTCGGGATGACGACGATGCGCGAAATCATGAGGCTGCTCCCGCGCGCGTTGCCACTGGCCGGCGCGCCAGCGCGACCAGGCCCTGCTGAAGTGCGATGAAGGCGAACAGCAAGATGCCGGTCGCGATCTTGGTCCACCAGCTCGACAGCGTGCCGTCGAAATTGATGTAGGTCTGGATCATGCCCTGGATCAGCACGCCGAGGAAAGTGCCGATCACCGAACCCTGCCCGCCCGTGAGCAGTGTGCCGCCGATCACCACGGCAGCGATGCTGTCGAGCTCGACACCGACAGCGGAAAGCGAATAGCCGGCGCTGGTGTAGAAGGAGAACACGATCCCGGCAGTCCCTGCCAGCAGGCTCGACAGCATGTAGATCTTTATCGTCATCTTGCCGACCGCAACGCCCATCAGGCTCGCGGTCGCCCGGCCACCCCCGAGTGCATAGACATTGGCACCGAACCGGGTGAGACGCAGCAACAGGATGCCGCCGATCAGGATCACGAGCATGATGATCGCGATCGCGCTGAGCCGCCCGCCCCCGGGCATCCGCAACGCAAAGTCGGACACGGTCGAATAAACAGGCGCCGTGATCGGCACCGATTCCGTCGAGAGCAGGAAGCTGGCGCCGCGCGCCAGGAACATGCCGGCCAACGTCACGATGAAGGGCGGCAGGTCGAAAACGTGGATGACCGCTCCCATCGCCGCACCAAAGGCCGCCGAGAGCACGAGGATGGCGACGAAGGCAACCAGCGGCGGCACGCCCCAGCGTTCGATCGCCAGCGCAACGAACACAGTGGTGAAGCCGATCACCGAGCCGACCGAGAGATCTATCCCGCCGGAGATAATGACGAAGGTCATGCCGGTCGCGACGATGCCGAGGAAGGCATTGTCGGTGAGGAGATTGCCGACCACGCGGGTCGAGGCAATGTTGGGGAACTGCATCGCGCAGAGCCCAAAGCCCACGACGAGCACAATGGCCGTGATCAGGACGGGCGAGAGGCCTTTCATGGTTTCGCCCTCCGCAGCGGCGCCATGATGCCGGCAAAGCCGGACAGTTTTGGCGATTGCAGCAGCAGCACCGCGAGGACCACCACGGCCTTGACCAGCAAATTGAACTCCGGCGGATAGCCCGATAGCAGGATGCCGGTGTTCATGGTCTGGATGATCAGCGCACCCAACACGGCCAGAACGAGGCTGAAGCGGCCGCCGAACAGCGAGGTGCCGCCGATCACGACCGCGAGAATCGCGTCGAGCTCGAGCCAGAGGCCAGCATTGTTTGCATCTGCCCCCATGATGTCGGCCGCGGCGATCACGCCCGCGAGCGAGGCGCAGACGCCGCACCAGACATAGACCGCCAAGATCATCGCGCGGGTACCGACCCCGGCAAGCTCGCTCGCGCGTGCATTGCCGCCCGTCGCCTCGATCAGGAGTCCGAGTGCCGAGCCGCGGACCACCGCGCCCGTGAGGATCAGCATGCCGAGCGCAATCGCGATCGGGACCGGAACGCCGAGAATGGCACCGTTGCCGAGCCAGACCAGGTCCGGCGAGCTGAAGGTCACAATGCGCCCCTCGGTGATGAGCTGGGCAATGCCGCGCCCTGCCACCATCAGGATCAGCGTCGCCACGATCGGCTGCATGCCGAGCACGGCGACAAGAAACCCGTTCCACAATCCGCAGACGAGGCCGGCGCCGAGCGCGGCCGCCAGCACCACCGGCAGGCCGTGACTATCGGCGAGGCTTGCGGCGATCGCGCCGCAGATGGCCATCACCGCACCGACCGAGAGATCGATGCCGCGCGTTGCGATCACCAGCACCATGCCGAGCGAGAGCAACGCCACCGGCGTGCCGCGATTGAGCACGTCGATCAGGCTGCCGAACAGGCGGCCGTCCTGAAGACGCAGGTCGAAAAATTGCGGCGATACCACGCGGTCGACCGCGAGGATGACGATCAGCGCCAGGATCTGGGCAAGGCCGCGGCGCGGCAGCAGCATCGTCATGCCCGCGCCTCTT
Source organism: Bradyrhizobium sp. BLXBL-03 (assembly GCF_051853015.1). Taxonomy (NCBI): domain Bacteria; kingdom Pseudomonadati; phylum Pseudomonadota; class Alphaproteobacteria; order Hyphomicrobiales; family Nitrobacteraceae; genus Bradyrhizobium; species Bradyrhizobium sp. BLXBL-03. Next base: position 5,555,353 of record NZ_CP182470.1, read on the forward strand.
TCGCTGCGCCCTCGGCGGCGATGGCCGCGAGGATATTGGTGACGTCGATGGCCTCGCCCGCGAGCTCCTCGACATGGGCGCGATCGCGCAGCACGACTACGCGATCGGAATAGGTCACGATCTCGTCGAGCTCGGAGGAGATCACGAGGAGCGCCAGCCCGTCGTCGCAGAGCTCGCGGATCAGGCGGATGATCTCGGCGTGCGCGCCGACATCGATGCCTCGCGTAGGTTCATCCAGCACGAGGAGCCGCGGCGCCGTCGCGAGCCAGCGCGCCAGCAGCGCCTTTTGCTGATTGCCGCCGGAGAGCAGGCCCACCGGGCGCTCGGGATCGGGCGGACGGATGTCGAGCATCTTGACGTAGCGGCGGGCAATCTCGTCCTGCTCACGGCGTGACAGCGGCCGATGCAGGCCGAGCTTGGCCTGCAGCGCGAGCACGATGTTCTCGCGCACGGTGAGTTCGGCGACGATGCCGTCGGTCTTGCGCTCCTCCGGGCAATAGCCAAAGCCCTGGCGGACGCCGTCGCGCGGCGACTGCAGTCGCACGGGGGCACCCTCCACCCTCGCCTGCCCGCCATCGGGGCGCTCGGCGCCGAACACCAGCCGCGCCGTCTCGGTACGGCCCGAGCCGAGCAGTCCGGCAAGGCCGACGACCTCGCCATGGCGCAGCTCGAGATTGAACGGCGCGACATAGCCGGCCTTGCCGTAATTCTCGAAACTCGCACAGACCTCGCGCGGCCGACGGTGGCCTGCCGCCGCCCGCGCGCTGGTGGTCTCGGCGAGCTCGCGCCCGAGCATCATCCGGATCAGCTCGAGCCGGGGCAGCGAGGCCGTCTCGCGCTCGCCGACCAGGCGGCCGTTGCGCAGCACCGTGATCCGATCGGAGATCTCGTAGACCTGATCGAGGAAATGGCTGACGAAGACAATGCCGATGCCGCGCCTGGCAAGCTGGCGCATGATGCCGAAGAGGATCTCGACCTCGTGACGGTCGAGGCTCGCAGTCGGCTCGTCCAGAATCAGCACGCGTGCGGAAAGATCGACGGCGCGCGCGATCGCGGTGACATGCTGGATGGCGACCGAATAATTGCCGAGCGGCGCTGCGACATCGATGTCGAGGCCGAACTCGGTCAGCAGCGCTTCGGCGCGGCGGCGCATCTCGCCTTCGCGCACGATACCGAATCGCATCGGCTGGCGGTCGAGAAAAAGGTTCTGCGCGACCGACAGGTTCGGCAGCAGATTGACCTCCTGGTAGACGGTGGCAATGCCGGCCTCGAGCGCAGCCTTGGCCGAACGCGGCGCGACCTCGTCGCCGCCCAGCCGGACAACACCGGCATCGCGCGGGAACACGCCGGTGACGACTTTGATCAGCGTGGATTTGCCGGCGCCGTTCTCGCCGAGCAGCGCATGGATCTCGCCGGCGCGAAGCGTGAAGTCGACCTCCTGCAACGCGCGCACCGCACCAAAGCTCTTGCTGATCCCGCGCACCTCCAGGAGCGGCGGAGCAGGACCAAGGCTGTTCTCCATAACGACGTCACTCCCACCGGCGCCCGCTCATGCTGCCGACACCGAGCCTATTCGTTCGCGCGACGGTTGCGAAGGGGGTTTGCCGGACCACGGAGCGTGGTCCGGCAAGACGCCCGCCTCAGTAACCGAGGCCCTTCTTGCTGTCGTATTCCTTCTGCGGATTGTCAGTGGCCGTGAGCAGCCTGGATTCGGTCTGGATCCACTTCGGTGGAACCGTCCCCTTCTCCTTGAAGGCCGCGACGGCGTCGAAGGCCGGACCGGCCATGTTCGGCGTCAGCTCGACCGTGGCATTGGCCTCGCCGGCGACCATCGCCTTGAAGATATCAGGCACTGCGTCAATCGACACCGTGAGGATGTCCTTGCCCGGCTTGAGACCGGCTTCCTTCATGGCCTGGATCGCGCCGACCATCATGTCGTCGTTGTGGGCGTAGACCGCGCAGATGTTCTTGCCGCCGCCCTCGGCCTTGATGAAGCTCTCCATGACTTCCTTGCCCTTGGCACGGGTGAAGTCACCGGTCTGGCTGCGCACAATCTTCAGATTGGCGTGCTTGGCGATCGCGGTGTCAAAGCCCTTCTTGCGGTTGGCGGCAACGCTGGCGCCGACCGTGCCCTGCAATTCGACGATGTTGCAGGCCTTGTCGCCGACGGTCTTGGCCAGCCAGTCGCCGGCGACCTCGCCTTCGTGGACGCTGTCCGAGGTGACGGCGGTGAGATAGAGGTCCTTGCCCGAGGGATCGATGTCGCGGTCAAGCAGCACGACCGGAATCTTGGCTTCCTTGGCTTCCTTCAGCACCGCATCCCAGCCAGTCGAGACGACGGGGGCGAGGAAGATCGCATCGACGTTCTGCGCGATGAAGGAGCGGATCGCCTTGATCTGATTTTCCTGCTTCTGCTGCGCGTCGGCGATCTTGAGATTGACCTTGCGCTTGGCGGCCTCCTGCTTGGAGACCGAGGTCTCGGCTGCGCGCCAGCCGGACTCCGATCCGATCTGCGAGAAACCGACAGTGAGCTCTGCGGCATTCGCCGGCAGTGCAAGCAGCAACGCGGCGGTGGCGCTGGCCGCAAAAAGGGCTTTGAGGGTCATGAGGCGTGTGTCTCCCAAGTGTTATCCGGGGCGTCCACGGTATCATGACACCCTCAGGCCGACCTTCAGGGCGGCGGAAGGGACTATTCCATGGAAGACAGCGCCCGTATAGTCATATTATTTGACTATTGGTCGAATAATCTGGATGAGCGAAATCTACACGCACAGAGTTAATCTTATACATTATACAACTTAAAGATCAACTCGTTTCTACGAGACAGCATCGTCATGGCCGGGCTCGTCCGGGCATGACGATCTCATGGAAATTCGCGTGTGTGATCCGGTGCGATCAACAGCAGGCAAGCGAAAAAGCTAGATCAGCTTGCGCTGCGCAAGGTTCTTCATCAGCGCGCCGATGCCGAACGTCCACGGCTCGCACTCGTCGCTGGTCCGCATGCGGTTGACGAGCTTGCCGAGTTGCGGGGCGGCAATCGTGACGATGTCGTCGCGCTTGTGGGTGAACCCCTGCCCCGGCGCATCGCGATCCTTGACCGGTGCGAACATCGTGCCGAGGAACAGCACGAAACCGTCAGGATATTGATGCACCTTGCCGATGGTCTGCGCGACGAGATCGGTCGGATCGCGGCTGATCTTGCTGATCGAGGAATGCCCGTCGAGGACAAAGCCATCAGTCCCCATTACGTTCAGGCTGATGTCGAGCCTGCGCGCGTCATCGAGCGTGAAGGTCTCGTCGAACAGCCGCAGCAGCGGTCCGATCGCGCAAGAGGCGTTGTTGTCCTTGGCCTTCGACAGCAGCAGCGCCGAGCGGCCCTCAAAGTCGCGCAAATTGACGTCGTTACCGAGCGCACCGCCGACGATCTTGCCGCGGCTGGAGACGAACAGCACGAGCTCCGGCTCGGGATTGTTCCAGGTCGATTTCGGATGCAGCCCGGCATCCATGCCGGTGCCGACCGAGGAAAGCGTCGGCGCCTTGGTGAAGACCTCGGCATCGGGGCCGATGCCGACCTCGAGATATTGGCTCCAGGCGTTCTGATCGATCAGCACCTGTTTCAAATGCATCGCCTGGTCAGAACCCGGCTTGAGCTTGGACAGATCGTCGCCGATCAGCCGCGTGACTTCCTTGCGAATGGCTTCGGCCGAGGCGGGGTTGCCCTTGGCGCGCTCCTCGATCACGCGTTCCAGCATCGAGATCGCGAAAGTGACACCCGCGGCCTTCAGGGTCTGGAGATCGACCGGCGCAAGCAGCCAGGGCTTTTTCGGATCGCGCCCATCAGGCGCCGTGTTGGCGACGATGGCTTCGAGATCGCCGATGCGTTCGCCCTTGATCGCGGCAAGCGCCTTGGCCGGATTGTCCTCGTCGCAGAGGGCGCTGACGGTCGGAAATTTGGCGGTGACGTCGAAGACGCCGTCAGCGCGCACCGCGACCACGGCCGGACCGTTCGCCTGCGGCAGCCAAACGCGGCCGACCAGCGTTCCCTTCGTTCCGTCCTCGGGGAGAAGGTCTTGAACCGTCAAATTCGTCATGGCCGGCGTCCTCGCTGTTTTTCGGATCGGCTGCTCTCGCTGGCAACTGATCCCATTGGCGAAGACCAATAAACGTCTGGCAGGGGAAGTCCAGAGCGGCAGAATGCCCTGCTGCTACGCCCCTGCGCGCGCCTTGCGGGCCGCGATCTGCTGCAGCGCCCAGCGTGCATTCTTGCGGACGTCTGGATCCGCATCGTCGGCGACGACCGCCAAAAAGGCCTCACCGTCGGGATGCGCGATCTCGCCGAGCGCAGCGGCCGCCTCTTTCCGCAAATTCGCCTGATCATGATTGACACAATGGCCAATTGGGCGCACCGCGCGCTCGATCTTCATCTTGCCGAGGCTGCGGATCGCTTTCAGTCGTACCTGCCAGAACTCATCCGTGAGCCCGCCGATGAGTTGGTCGGCGGCGAGCGAACCGTTGACGCTGAGACCGAGCGTCTCCGCCGCCATCTCTCGCACCATCCAGTCGGAGTCCTTCAGTGCCCGGGTGATCGTCTCGGCAGCGGGCTTCATCTGCGAGAACGCCAGCGCGCTCACCGCGGCGCGGCGTACATGCGCGTCGGGATCATTGATCAGCGCGGTCAGCGCTGGGATGGATTCCTCCAGTTTGAGGAAGCCGATCACGCCGATCGCTTGCACGCGAACGGCGGCATCAGCGTCCTGCAGCGCTTCGAGTGCTGGCTTGAGCGTGTCCTTGCAGCGCAATTCCTTCAGCGCGCGCAGCGCGCCCATACGAACGAAGGCGTGGGCATGCTTGACGAGCGGCAAGATGACATCGGCGCAGGCGGGATCCTTGAATTCCGCCATGCTGTCGGCCGCGGCCGCCGCGACGATCCTTTCCGGATCGACCAGCAGCTTCACCAGCGCACTTGCCGCCTCCGGCCCATCGAACTCGCCGAGTGCCATCGCCACCTGTTGGCGCACGCCGGCGTCGGGATCGGCCACCATATTGGCGAGGTGCGCGACGGCCGCGGGATCGCCGGAATGGCCGAGCGCGATGATCGCGACGCGGCGCTCGGCAGGATCGGCGGCCTGGAGCCGCTCGTCGGCATCTTCGAGATCGTCGTAGGATTCGAACGGGCTCGACATGATCACCTCAACAGGTAGGGAATGTTGACAGTGACGGCGCCGGTCGGGCAATCGGCCTCGCAGGGCATGCAGTACCAGCACTCATCATAAGCCATGTAGGCCTTGCCGGTCATGTCGCTGATGCGCAGCACGTCGAGCGGGCAGACGTCGACACAGACGGTGCAGCCCTTGTCGGCGATGCATTTGGCGTCGTCGACGACCACCGGAACCGATGTCTGATAGGACGCGAGAGGCATGTGATGTCTCCTGTTGCTCTGTTGCGGTGGATCAGGCAGTGGCGCGGATGCGCTGCTTGTCGTAGAGATCCTTCTCGTCGTCGGCGATCGGGACGACGTAAGGCTCGACGGCGCGCTTCTCGCTGGTCATCTTGCCGTTCTGCTTCGACAGCAGCGTGTGGCAGAACCAGTTCTCATTGTCCTTCTCCGGGAAATCGGTGCGCCAGTGGTAGAGGCCCCAGCGGCTCTCCTCGCGATAGAGCGAGGCATGCACGGCCATGTCGGCGCAATCCATGATCGACTGCACTTCCAGGGCGCGGAGCAGCTCATGCGCGTTGCGTGCGATCATGCGCTCCTGCATGTCCTGCCGCGTCTCGGCGAGGCGGCGCATGCCGAGCTCGTATTTGCGCGTGACCTTCGGCGGCTGAAGGTAATCATTCACCAGGCGGCGGGTCTTGTATTCGACCTGGTTCGGCGGAATGCCGTCCTCGCGTTTGGTCGGTGCGAGCACGCGATCGCGCTCCTTGGCGATATCAGCCGCATCGAGCCCGGCAAAGTCGTGATTGTCGGCGAACTCCATCGCGGCGATGCCGGCGACCGAGCCATTGGTGAAGGCGCCGAGCATGTAATTGTGCGGCACGCTCGCCATGTCGCCGGCGGCGTACAGGCCCGGCACGGTCGTGCGCGTGTTGTCGTCGACGAACACGCCGGAGGCGCTGTGGCCGGAGCAGAAGCCGATCTCCGAGATGTGCATCTCGATCGACTCGTTGCGGTAATCGACGCCGCGCCCCTGCTGGAACAGACCGCGCGTGGGCCGCTCGACCTTGTGCAGCGTGGATTCGATCTCCGAGATGGTGTCGGGATGGAGATGCTTGAGCTGGAGGAAAACCGGCCCCTTGCCGGACAGGAGTTCGTTGTAGAACTCCAGCATCATCTGGCCGGACCAGTAATCGCATTCGATGAAGCGCGAGCCTTCGTTGTTCGCCGTGAAGGCGCCGAAGGGACCGGCGACATAGGCGCAGGCCGGGCCGTTATAGTCCTTGATCAGCGGATTGATCTGGTAGCATTCGAGGTTCGCGAGCGCAGCACCAGCGTGATAAGCCATGGAATAGCCGTCACCGGAATTGGCGGCGTTCTCGTAGGTGCCGAACATGTAGCCGGAGGTTGGCAGGCCAAGCCGGCCGGCGGCGCCCATGCAAAGGATCACGGCCTTGGCCTTGATCACCAGGATCTCGGCGGTGCGGGTGTTGACGGAGATCGCGCCGGCAATGCGGCCGTCGGACGATTTCAGCAGCCGCGTCGCCATGTAGCGGTTGGAGATCAGGATGCGCGCGCGGCGGAGCTGACGGTACAGCGCCTTCTTCACGGTCTCGCCGTTCGGCATCGGCAGCACATAGGTGCCGATATGGTGCACCTTCTTGACGGCGTAGTCGCCGTTCTCGTTCTTCAGGAAGCGGATGCCGAAACTGTCGAGCTCCTCGATGATCTTGTAGCAATTCTGGGCATATTTATAGACCGCCTTCTGGTCGACAATGCCGTCATTGGCGATGGTAATTTCCTTGGTGTACTGCTCCGGCGTCGCGTAGCCGGGGATGACGGCGTTGTTCAGTCCGTCCATACCCATCGAGATCGCGCCTGAGCGCTTGACGTTGGCCTTCTCGAGCAGGACGACGTTGGCCTTCGGGTTCTTCAGCTTCGCCTTCAGCGCCGCCATCGGGCCGGCGGTGCCGCCGCCGATCACGAGCACATCGCAGGAAACCTCCGAAAGTCCGTCGACGATCTGATCTAGTGCCATCGCTTGCTCCTGGTCCGCCGGCATCTCCGGCGCCTTTGCATCAGATTTGTTCAGGTGATCGTCCGGCGATAGCAATTAGTTGTCGCCGGGACGCGATTTGCGCCTCAGCGCTCGACGAAGGCCTTTTCGATGACGAAATGACCGGGCTGGCTGTGATTGCCCTCGACAAAGCCGCGCGCGGAGAACATCGCGTGCAGTTCCTCGAGCATCGCCGGGCTCCCGCACAGCATGATGCGGTCGGTCTCGATATCGAGGCCGGATTGGCCGATATCCTCGAACAGCTGGTTGGAGGCGATAAGGTCGGTGATACGGCCGCGATTGCGGAACGGCTCGCGGGTAACGGTCGGATAATAGACCAGCTTGTCGCGGATCAGGGGGCCGAAGAATTCGTGATTGCGCAGGCCATCGACGACGTGCTCGCCATAAGCGAGCTCGGAGACCTGGCGGCAGCCATGGGCAAGCACGATGGTCTCGTAATTCTCGTAGACGTCGGGGTCCTTGATCAGGCTGGCGAAGGGCGCAAGGCCCGTGCCGGTCGAGAGCAGCAGCAGGCGTCTTCCCGGGATGAGATTGCCGGTGATCAGCGTACCCGTCGCCTTGCGGCCGACCAGGATGATGTCGCCTTCCCGGATCTTTTGGAGGCGCGAGGTCAGCGGGCCGTCCTGCACCTTGATCGAGAAGAATTCGAGCGCTTCCTCGTGATTGGCGCTGGCCATGCTGTAGGCGCGCATCAACGGCTTGCCCTCGACTTCCAGCCCGATCATCGCGAACTGGCCGTTCTGGAAGCGGAAGCCGGGATCGCGCGTCGCGGTGAAGCTGAACAGGGATTCGGTCCAGTGCCGGACCGACAAAACCGTTTCCTTCTGAAATGCGCTCATGGTCTCTCCTTTGATTGCGCGCAGGTTCTCGGAGAGAGCGGAGTCCGGCAATTCGGAAGTGGAATTCCCGGTCGATTAGTTTCACATTTCGCGAGCGGTGATTGCAGAGCAGGCGGTAACCGTCCGATCGCATGCTCTCGCTGGCAATTAGTTGCTATCGCCGCGCGCGGACGGCGACGTAGACAGTATGAGGAGGTTCGTCTTGACCATGCCCCTGATGGCGCCAACCGTGGCCGACTACGAAGCAAGCGCCGATCTCGCGACGCTGCTCGTCCGTACCGCCGAGGGTGATGCCTTCAGCGTTCCCGCCGAGAAACTTCGCCTTTCCTGCAAATGCGCCCACTGCACCCGGGCCCGCTTCGACGAATGTTTCCCTGAACGGTTTCCGGGAATCGCCATCACCGAGATCGGCGACCTCGGCTATGGGCTGAACATCTCGTTTTCCGATGGACACAACAGGGGGATTTACCCAAAGCCGTATTTGCTGAGCCTGGCTGCTGCAGACAACCCTGCATCCTGAGCGTTCGGTTGCGCAACCAGCGTCACGGCCGGGCTTGTCCCGGCCGTCCACGATCTTCCTGCCTCACCAAGAACGTGGATGCCCGGGACAAGCCGGGCATGACGGCGGAGCAACCTCACTCCTTAACCCCCATCTGGCACGGACATTGCTCATCTGTAGAACGATTTGAACGTTCCGGAGGCAGACAATGTTGCAGGCGGCAAGTGCAGTGCGCGGGGCGGTTCCCCCGGCAGTCCGACCTGCGGCTAGTTCCTCGCTGCTGCTGACCGAGAACCAGCAATGGATCGGCGGGCCGCCGGCGCTGATGGACAAGCTCAGCCCACGAGAGCGGGAACTGGTGCTGAAGCAGGGCCGGCGAAAGGTGCTTAACCGCGGCCAGACGCTGTTCAGCCAGGGCGGTAAGCATGACGGCATCTGGCTGATCGAAAGCGGCCGCATCCGTGTGTTCTATACCTCGCCGCAGGGGCGCGAGATCACACTCGCCTATTGGCATGTCGGCAACTTCGTCGGCGGGCCCGAAGTGTTCGAGGGCACGGTGCATCAATGGTCCGGCGTCGCGTCGAGCAATTGCAGCGTCGTACACCTGCCCGGAAGAGAATTGCGGTCCCTTGCTGCGGATATCCCGAGCCTCGCGATCGGTCTTATTGAAGGCCTGACTTTCAAGGGCAAATGCTATTCGGCGCTGGCTCAGATGCTGGGAACTCGCTCGATCACGCAGCGCCTCGCACATCTGCTCCTGCACCTCGTCGAGCTCTATGGCGTCGAGGATGCCGAGGGCCGCGTGATCGCGGCCGCCTTCACCCATGCCGACATCGCCCACATGGTCGGCGCCACCAGGCAATGGGTCACGATCAGCCTGAAGCGGATGCAGGAGAAGGGGATCGTCGTCACCAAGCGCTCGCAGATCGTGGTCTGCCGGACCGACGTGCTGGAGGAGATGCGGGGCCAAGCCTCCGACTGAAAAAGCCGACCAGGGCCGGTGCACAGGCAAGCGGCTTTATAGTGCAGGACTGCCCAAGGACTATGCAATCAGCTTTTCCCGGCAACTAATCGACTACCGCGGTCATTCCGGATTTGCCCTGCCCGCGCCCTCCCCCAATCATGGCAACCGCAGCACATCCAACCTGATGAGGATGAGAATGGTCCGCCATCTTCCCACGCTCTCGATCGCGATGTCGGTGACGTCGCTGGCGCTAATCCTCGCCCAGCCGGCCTCGGCGGAAACCGTCACGCTCGGCATCGGAACGCAGGACACCACGACCAACACGGTGACCGCGGGCGTCGTCATCCGGCAGCTGCATCTTCTCGAAAAATATCTGCCCACGTCAGGTAAATACGCCAACATCAAGTTCGAGCTGGAGTGGCAAAATTTCACGTCCGGTCCGCCCGTCACCAACGCGATGATGGCGAACAAACTGCAGATCGGCATGATGGGCGACTATCCGCTGATCGTGAACGGCTTCACCTTCGAGAGCAACCCTGAAAGCAAGAGCCGGCTGATCGGCATCGCCGCATACAGCCTGTCCGGCTCCGGCAACGGCATCGTCGTCCACAAGGACTCGCCCTACTACGATCTCGCCGATCTCAAGGGCAAGCTGGTCAGCGTGCCGTTCGGCTCCGCTGCGCACGGCATGGTGCTGAAGGCGATGCAAGACCGCGGCTATTCATCCGATTTCTTCCAGCTCGTCAGCCAGAGCCCGGAGGTCGGCTCGACCAATCTCCAGGAGAAGAAGATCGACGCCCATGCCGACTTCGTCCCCTTCGCCGAGTTGCTTCCCTTCCGCGGCTTTGCGCGAAAGATCTTCGACGGCGTCGAGACGAACTTGCCGACCTTTCACGGCATCGTGGTGCGCACCGATTTCGCCGAGAAATATCCTGAAGTCGTCGTTGCCTATTTCAAGGCGCTGATCGCCGCCAACCAGTGGCTGCGCGACGATCCCAAGCTTGCTTCCGAGAAGATCCAGGAATGGACCGGCATCAACAAGGAAGTCGTCTACATCTTCCTGGGACCGGGCGGCAACATGACCACCGATCCCACGGTCAAGCCGACGCTGATCGAAGCAGCCAGCGCCGACGTCAAGGTGCTGCAAAACCTCGGCCGCATGAAGGAGTTCGATCCAAAGAAATGGGTCGACGACAGCTACATCCGCAAGGCCTACGCCGAGATGAAGCTCGACTATGACGCGCAGCTGGGCAGCACAAAGAACTATGAGATCAGGGGCGAAGACGCCTTCTGCAAGAAGCCGATCACCGATCCACGCAAGGCCGGCGAGGTCTGGGTCGATGAGGCCGGCATCATGCCGTTCTCGTCCGCCGCCTGCACGCTCGGGGCTTATGCCGACTTCAAGGCCAAGGGCAAGAAGATCAACGTCGCTTACGTCTTCGACACCACGCGCGGCATCAAGCTATTCGCCGACCAGGCCTTCTTTGCGGTCGGCAATGGTGACGTCGCCCCGTTCCTTCTCAAGAAGGACGCCGAGGCCTATGCCGCCAAGATCAGCGGCAAGGTGCTCGGCTTCGACGACGCGGTGAAGGCAGCCGTCAGCGGAGACAAGACGTGAGCAGTCCCGCCCTCGTCAGACATCCCGAGGACAGTATGCCGGCAACAGCAGCACTTGCACAGGCGGGCCCCGCGCCAGCCGCCATCCCACCCGCGCCACCGCCATCCTTCGGCACGCTCGCGCTGCGCTGGTACCGGCTGAACCAGGGTCGGCTTCGCGCCACCGCGATCGGCATCATCTCGCTGATCGCCTTCCTGCTGGTCTGGCACCTGCTCACGACCTATCGCGTCGTGTTCTTTGTGCGTTTCACCAACGTACCCTCCCCGCTCGCGGTCTATGCGAGCTTCGTCAAGGCCATCCACGATCCCAAATTCCTGATGCACATCTTGTTGAGCTGCCGGCGCATCTTCATCGGCTTCTCGCTGGCCGCTGTTGTCGGCGTGCCGCTCGGCCTGATCATGGGCCGCTTCAAGCTGGTGCATGAGATCATCTTTCCCGTGGCCGAGGTGCTGCGGCCGATCCCGGCGATCGCCTGGGTACCGATGGCGATCATGCTGTGGCCGACCAACGAGCAGAGCATCGTCTTCATCACCTTCCTGGGCTCGTTCTTCCCTATCCTGGTCAACACGCTGCACGGCATGTCGCTGGTCGACCCCGTGCTGGTACGCGCCGCACAATGTCTCGGCGCGCGCGAACGGTCGATCTTCCGCGAGGTGTATTTTCCGGCCTCGCTGCCGCACATCTTCACCGGCCTTACCGTCGGCATGGGCGTCGCCTGGGTGTCGCTGATCGCGGCCGAGATGATCTCGGGCCAGTACGGCATCGGCTATTTCACCTGGGAGGCCTATTCGCTGGTGCAATATGCCGACATCGCGCTCGGCATGATCGCGATCGGCGTGCTTGGCCTCGGATCGAGCCTGCTGATCAGGGGTGCGGGACATCTGGTGATGCCATGGAGATCGACGAGATGAGCGAGATGCTTGCGAGCGAACCGAAGGGCCATATCGACGTCAAGAACTTCTCCCTCAGCTATGACAGCATCGAGGGACCGGTTCAGGCCGTCACCGACACGCAGATCCATGTAAAGCCGGGCGAATTCGTCTCGATCGTCGGGCCCTCCGGCTGCGGAAAGTCGACGCTGCTGAACGCAGTCGCCGGCTTCCTCAAACCCACCACGGGAATCGTCACCGTCGACGGCGAGCGTGTGAACGGCCCCAGCGCCGAACGCGGCATGGTGTTCCAGCAATATTCGCTGTTTCCCTGGAAGACGGTGCGGGAGAACGTCGAGTTCGGCCTCAAGATGCGCGGCATGCCGCGCTCGCAGCGCGAACGGGCCGCGCGCACATTGCTCGGACTCGCAGGCCTGGAAGCCTTCGAAAAGCATTACCCGGAGAAACTGTCCGGCGGCATGAAGCAGCGCGTCGGCATAGTCCGTGCGCTCGCCACGGGACCCAAAGTGCTGCTGCTCGATGAGCCGTTCGGCGCGCTCGACGCGCAGACGCGCGTCATCATGCAACAAATCCTCACCAATATGTGGCAGCGCCTGAAAATCTCGGTGCTGTTCGTCACCCACGACATCGACGAGGCGATCTTCCTGTCCGACCGCGTCTACTGCATGACCGCGCGCCCCGGCTCGATCAAGGCCGAGATACCGATTCCATTGGAGCGGCCGCGGCAGCAATCGATGATGATGTCGTCGGAATTTTTGGCACTGCGCCGCGGTCTGATGTCGCTGATCCGCGAGGAGAGCCTGAAGGCGATGGGCGGCGAGATCAACGACATGGGCATGCAGGGGCTCAACATCGAGCTGCACGGGCATTCGCTGGCTGACGTGATTTGATTTAGCTCGACCTGCCCCCCGGGGAAACGACCGTCGCGTAGGGTGGGCAAAGGCGCCCTTGCGCCGTGCCCACCACCTCTCTCGATCGCGAAAATCCGTGGGCACGCTTCGCTTTGCCCACCTTACGGCAGTCTTGCCTCGATCACTTGAACCAGTGCACCAGCGCGATGCTGATGCCGAGCAGCAGCATCAGCGAGAGCGTCACAGCTGCCGTCACCCTGCCACCAACATTGGCGAGCACGCGCACGTCGACCCCGAGGCCAAGGGCCGCCATCGACACCACGGTAAGGAACGTCGTGATCTTCGTCACCGGAGCAACCACCGTACCCGGCACGATCTCCAGCGAGCGCAAGGTCGCGAGCGCAAGGAAGCCGAGGATGAACCACGGGACCAGGCGGAAGAAGCCGACATTGGTCTTCTTGGCGCCGGCCTGCCAGCGCGAAGCGACCAGCGAGAGGCCGACGACCACGGGGCCCAGCATCAGCACGCGCATCAGCTTGACCAGCGTGCCGATCTGCGTGGAGATCAGGCCGGCCGGCACCGTCGCCGCGAGTACTTGCGGCACGGCATAGACGGTTAACCCAGCGAGAATGCCGTACTGCGTGGCGGTGAGCTGGAGCAGCGGGATCAACAGCGGCAGGCCCAGCACCATCATGACGCCGAGAATCGCGGTGAAGGAGATCGAGGATGCGATCTCGTCGCTGCTGGCGCCGATGATCGGCGCGACCGCCGCGATCGCCGAATTGCCGCAGATCGAATTGCCGCAAGCAATCAGGATCGACAGCCGCGTCGATAGCCCGAGCATGCGGCTCAGGCCGAAGGAGACGCAGAGCGCGATCACCACGACTGCAGCGATCGAGGCGAGCAGCGCGATGCCGGAGGCCGCGATGGCGGCAAAGCTGATGGAGGCGCCGAGCAGCATGACCGCGACTTCAAGCAGCTGCTTGGCACTGAAGGCGATGCCGGCCTGCCAGCGCGGCGCCGGCTTCCAGAAGCTGCGCAGGGCCATCCCCAGCAGGATCGCCATCACCAGCGCCTCGATATAAGGGTGCTCGAACACGCCGAGTTCCGCCCGCTCCAGCAGGGCCGAAACACCTGCAACAAGGATGCAAAGGAGAATGCCGGGAATCAGCGCGACGATACGGCTAAAGGCCGTGGTCGGCTTGGCGTCGGCCGGGCTGGATGCTTGATTCTGCGACACAAATCTCTCCCAGAGGAGAAAGATTTATACGCACGGCGCTCGCGTTGGGGAATAAGTTTTCGACATATCAGGGCCGAGGGAAGTTTGATCCCCAGCGTGGAATAACCCGGCTCAAAACAGAGGTCCGTATCAGAAGAGCAGGTCCTTGGCGAGCGAAGCCACGTGGCTGAACCTGTCATAGACGCCCGGCTCGAAGAACGCTGCACGTGCGAGCACGATGCCTGCGACCAGCGTCCAGAATACGGTGGTGCCGGCCCGAAGCAGCAGCTTTGAGGCACGCGATTGCGACTGGCTGTCCGTTGCGGACACCAGCTGCTCGCCGAAGGGCTCAAATCCAGTGCGTTCCATGGCCGTCAATCCATCAATTTGTGGATGGAATGTCGTCGTTTCGGCCCAAAACGGCAATGGAAGCGATTGGCGTTTTTGGCCCCTTGAGGGAAAACTCCTTCCGCAGGAACATCCCACGGCAATAGTTTTCTTCTTTCGCCCCATTTGGCACCGCAGCCTGGACCCCGGAAGCCGGCCGCATGGACGATTCCATCCGGGTCGACTAGCCTGCCGTCGCCCGCAGGTCCGTCGCCGGATCGCCGGAGATCAGAAGAAGACGATGAACATCGAATCTCCCCGCAAGCCCCTCGACCTCGCCTCAGCCATTGCGGAAGGGGACATCCGCTGCCTCCTCATGGTGCTGGTGCACATGACCGGCGACGCCCGCTGGCTCGAGCCTCCTTATCTTCCCAAGCGCGACATCCGTCTCATCCCCGATCCCGAGGCCGGCGTTCCCCGAGAGATCCAGGACGAGATCCGCGCCGCCGTGGTCGAGCTCTTTGCCGACGACACGCCAACACCCGTCATCACCGATCCCGGCGACGAGCTGCTGCTCAAGATGATGCGCGCCTGCCTCGGCGAGAACGTCGCACCGGAATATGCGCCGCTGATGCGGGAGGAGATGGGCTTTGTGTCGCGCGAGGCGCAATGGACCAGGCGGCCATCGGACGAGAAGCTCACAGCGCAGCACGTGCTGATCGTCGGTGCCGGGGTCTGCGCCATCGCGCTCGCCGTGGCGCTTGGCCATCTCGGCATCCCCTACACCATCGTCGAGAAGAACACCGAGCTCGGCGGCACCTGGTGGATCAACCGCTATCCCGGCTGCGGCGTCGACACGCCGAACCACTCCTATTCCTACTCGTTCGGCCCGCGCAATGCCTGGACACGCTATTTCTGCCAGCGCGAGGAGCTGCTCGATTATCTCCTGAAAGTCGCCGATGAATACGGCATCCGCAAGCATCTGCGCGTCAACACGGAGCTGACCTCGTCGCGCTGGGATGAAGGAAAGCGGCGCTGGATCTCGACGCTGAAGACGTGCAATGGCGAAGAAACTTTCGAATCCACCGCGCTCGTCGCGGCCATCGGCCAGCTCAACGATCCCTCCCGCGCGCACTTCAAGGGGGAGGAGAGCTTCGAGGGCACGATCCTTCACTCGGCGTTGTGGTCGGACGACATCAAGCTCGACGGCAAGCATGTTGCCGTGATCGGCACCGGCGCGACATCGATGCAGCTGGTGCCGACGATCGCCGGCCGCGTCGCCTCGGTCACGGTCTATCAGCGCAGCGCGCAATGGGCGCGACCGGTGAAGGGCTATGTCGATCCGATCACCGAGGGCGCGCGCTGGCTGCTCGCGCACCTGCCATTCTATGTGCAATGGTATCGCTTCAACATGTTCTGGCGCTACGGCGATGGCCTGTTGCCGTTCCTGCGCAAGGACCCGGCCTGGCCGCATCCGGAGCGCGCCGTCAACAAGGGCAACGATCGACACCGCCAGGAGCTGACCGACTTCATCCTGTCAGAGCTGAAGGACCGGCCCGACCTGATCGCAAAATGCGTACCGACCTATCCGCCCTATGGCAAGCGCATCCTGCTCGACAACAGCTGGTTCAAGACATTGACGCGGGACAATGTCGAGCTCATCACCGATACGATCGACCATTTTGACGAGAGTGGCATCGTCACCGCCGACGGCAAGCACCGCCCCGCCGACATCATCGTGGTTGCCACCGGCTTCAAGGTCACCGAGATGGCCGCGCGCCTCAACATCAGCGGCCGCGACGGCAAGGCTTTGCGGCAGGCCTGGGCCAACGACAATCCGACGGCGTTTCTCGGCCTCACCGTGCCCGATTTCCCCAACTTCTTCTGCATGCTCGGGCCCAATTCCGGTCCGGCGCATGGCGGCAGCGTCATCTTCCAGTCGGAATGCCAGAGCCGCTACATCTCAGCTTGCCTCGTCGACATGATCGAGCACGACATCGCCGCGATTGATGTCCGCCAGGATGTGCTCGACGACTACGTCAGCAAGGTCGATGCAGAGCACGAGGCGATGATCTGGACCCATCCGGGCATGAGCACTTACTATCGCAACGCAACCGGCCGCGTTTTCTCGGCGATGCCATGGCGCTTCGTGGACTATTGGCGCATGACGCACGATCCCGACATGCGACAGTACAGGCTGACGAAGGCGTAGGTTCGCGGCTCTACGCCGCGAGCCCGCTTTCCACCGGTGCGAATTCCAGCCCGAGGCTGTCCGCCACCGCCTTGTTGGTGACACGGCCGCGATGCACGTTCAGCCCGTTGCGCAAATGCGGGTTCTCCAGCATCGCGGCAAAGCCCTCGTTCGCCAGCATCAAGCCGAACGGCAATGTCGCATTGTTGAGCGCCTGGCTTGAGGTGACCGGCACCGCGCCCGGCATGTTGGCCACGCAATAATGCACGACGCCATCGACCTCATAGGTCGGCTCCGCATGCGTCGTCGCATGCGAGGTCTCGAAGCAGCCGCCCTGGTCGATCGCAACGTCGACCAGCACCGCGCCCGGGCGCATCGATTTCAGCATCGCGCGCGTGACGAGTTTCGGAGCGCTCGCGCCCGGCACCAGCACCGCGCCGATCACGACGTCGGCGCTAAATACTTCTTCTTCGACGGACTCGATCGTCGAGAAGCGCGTGCGCACACGTCCGGTGAAGAGATCATCAAGCTCGCGCAAGCGCGGAATCGAGCGGTCGATCACGGTGACTTCGGCGCCGAGGCCTGCGGCCATCCGCGCGGCCTGCATTCCCACCACGCCGCCGCCAAGCACGACGACGCGCGCCGGCTGCACGCCCGGCACGCCGCCGAGCAGCAGCCCGCGACCGCCGGCCGTCCGCTTGAGCGCGGCGCCGGCGGCCTCGATGGCGAGGCGGCCGGCGACTTCGCTCATCGGCGCGAGCAGGGGGAGGTGGCCGGCCGCGTCGGTGACGGTTTCATAGGCAATCGCTGTGCAGCCGGAAGCGAGCAGGCCCTTGGCTTGCTCCGGATCCGGCGCAAGGTGGAGATAAGTGAACAGGATCTGGCCTTCGCGGAGCTGGGCCCATTCGCCCTTCTGCGGCTCCTTCACCTTCACGATCATCTCGGACTTGGCGAAGATGTCGCTTGCGCTCGCCGCAATGGAGGCCCCTGCCCGCTGGTACACCTCATCGGGCGCGCCGATGCCGTTGCCAGCGCCGGTCTCGACCGTCACCTGGTGGCCGGCTGCGACATATTCGCGGACGGCGCCCGGGGTGAGCCCGACGCGATATTCCTGGACCTTGATTTCCTTGGGTACACCGACACGCATCCTGCTGGTCTCCTTTTGATTCCTCCTGAGATCGTAGCGGCGCAGGCGGTTTGGTTTCGTGCAAATATCCGCTAGCTTTGACCTTCCCGCGCCTGTTTCGGTCGCGGAAGTGCCCTTTCACGCCGGAAACGAAACCTTGGCCCTCGACCGCAAAGACCTCGCGATTCTCGCGGAACTCACGACCAATGCGCGCGCCAGCCATACCGAGCTCGCCAACAAGGTCGGCCTGTCAAGCACAGCGCTGGCGCGACGGCAGAAGGCACTGGAGGATGACGGTTACATCCAGGCCTACCAGGCCGCGCTCGACCTCGCCCAGTTCGGCCTCACCACGACGGTGCTGGTGCGCATTGCGCTTGAGAGCCAGAGCGACGAGGCCCTGAAGGCCTTCGAGGCGGAGGTGGTGAAGTGTCCTTCCGTCGTGCGCTGCTTCCTGATGTCAGGCACCGACGATTACATCCTGATCGTGCTCGCACGTGACATCCAGGATTTCGAGCGCATCCACCGCACCGAGCTGTCGCGACTGCCGCGCGTGGCGCGGGTGCAATCGAGTTTTGCGTTGCGCGAGGTCGTCAACCGCGCAGTGCCGACCGTGGTGTTCGGCGAGACGAAGCGGTAGCCGGGCCCGCTGCGCTCCGAGGCGACGGCTTTGTCAGCGGCGTCGTCCCTTCATCAAAGAAAGTTGAATTGCAATTTCAACCAAACGATTGAGCCGAACAGACCCCATCATCAGACCCAATTGATAGGACGCGATGCGACCAGCGCCCCATGTCACGTAACCATATCATTCCTGGGGTTTTCCATGTTCAAATCCAGCCGCCGTCTTTTCATTCAATCCGTTGCCTTCAGTGCCGGCGCCTTGGGCGCCGGCAAATCCGCGATTGCGGCCCCCGACGGGCATGCGGCGGGCTACGACGTTGCCCCGGCCTCCGAGTACCTGAAGACGATTCCGCGGAAGTCGGGCGATCCCATGGTGTTCACGGCTTCGCTCGACACCGGACCGATCAAGGCCACGTCCGGCGGCTGGGCGCGCGAGATCACCACCCGCGGCCTGCCGCTCGCGACCGGCATCGCCGGCGCACATCTGTTCGTCAATGCCGGCGGTGCCCGGGAGATGCATTGGCACAATTCGGCCGAGTGGGCCTATGTCGTCGACGGCAATTGTCAGGTGACGGCGGTCGACCCGGACGGGCAGCTCGAGGTCGTCAACCTCGGCCCCGGCGATCTCTGGTACTTTCCGAAGGGCCACAGCCACGCCATCCAGACGCTGGGGTCCATCCCCTGTCACGCCATCCTCGCCTTTGACGACGGACTCTATTCCGAGCACGGCACATTCGGCATCAGCGACTGGATGAGCCGCTACGATGCCCCCACTCTGTCGCAGGCGCTCGGCGTTCCCTCCGACATCCTCAGCGCCAATCCGAAAGCGGAAACCTACATCATGCAGGGCGAAATCCTGGCGCTGGACGGGCCGCAGGCGAAGGTCGCAAAGCCCCTCGCTCGCGATCGGACGCATCGCTTCCCGCTGATGTCGCAGAAGCCGCGCGTGAACACCGCCGGCGGCCAGCTCTATGTGGCGTCCGCCGGGGAATTCCCAATGTCGAGCACCATGACCGGCATCGTACTCAAGCTGAAGCCGGGCGCGATGCACGAGCCGCACTGGCACGCCGATGCCAATGAGTGGCACTATGTGCTGAAGGGGCGCACGCGCGTGACACTGTTCGCGTTCGACAAGCGCGTCGCCGTCGCGGAGCTTTCGGCCGGGGACTGCGCCTATATCCCGAGCAATTGCGGACACTCGATCCAGAATATCGGTACCGAGGAAGCAGAGGTGGTCGGCGCGCTCGATAGTGGCGCCTACCGCGAAAGCAGCCTGACCGACTGGGTGAGCCAGGCCCCGCGGCACCTTCTGGCCAACAATTTCGGAGTCCCCGAGGCGGCGGTGGCGAGTTTCGGCCGCAAGCGCACGGTCATCGCCGCGGCGGGCTGACTGTCAAGCGCGGCGCCTGCTGTCATCGAACTGTCATTGAATGTGCAGAGACGTATCCGTCTCCGCACATTCGGGACATGCCATGGCTATTCACGGTGCAACGTTCGCTCGGTGCGGGGACGACGGCTCCCCCGCCGGTCACAGCGCCGGGCCGCTAGCCCTCACGACGGAAAATCGGACGGTCTGACCTGGATGCGATCGGCATGCAACGACCAGTGATGCAACGCCTGGTCCTTGCAGAATTTTGCCTTCGCTCGCTCCGTGGCCTCGATCTCGTCGATAGCGTCGATCTCGAGCGTACCCTGACAAACTTCGCTCTGCCGGCCGTACTCCCCGAGCACGTCCTTCATGAACCTGACGACATAAGTTGACATGGGACCTCCTGCTGCGCCGCCGGCACTCTAATCCCATTTAAGCCGGTTGGGGGAGGGAGATTTTGACGCGGATCAAGGCAAGGCGGCGGTTCCCGCCACCGATACAGTCCGTCAGCAATCAGGCGGTGATGTCGAGCAGGGACTTTTCCGTCTCGGAATAGGCCTGAATGACCTTGGCATTGGCCATGAAGCTGTATTTTGCGGTCGCCAGCTGAACGAATTGGTCAGCAAGATCGACATTAGGCGCAGCGACTAGGCCATCCTGGTTTGCGAAGGGAGCGCTCGGGTCGGACTGTGCGATATAGCTCGGCGACACCGTCGACACGGTCGCGACCGTACCGCCCGGCGTCGAGCCGCTCGATTGGTCGACCTGGTCGACGCGTAGCGGCACATAGGCCGCCGGAAACGTGGGAGCAATGCCCGAACTGCCCGCACCGGCCGGTGCGCCCGATCCGCTTGACGCGGGCAGCGGACCCGTGGTTCGAACATTGGCGATGTTGCTGGCGGCCACGTTCGCTCGCAAACTCGCCGCAGAAAGTCCTGACGTCGCAATCGAAGAGATGCTCATGGGCCCTGATCTACAGGACAAGCCATACGCGTTCACTGACGCAATCAGTAAAATCCGTTGCGTTCCGTTTTCATCCGCGTAACCAGCGCAGAGAGCGCTTCGCCCCTACCCCGGCGTCACGCCAAAGGCCTGCCTGAAGCGCTCGGCATAGAGGGGCCAGACCTCGGGATTGATGATGCGCGGCGGCCGCTTGCCGTCGAGCGTCTCCAGCACCTGCTCGGCTGCGATGCGGCCCATATTCCGGCGCGCTTCGATCGTCACACCCGCCGTATGCGGGCTTGCCAGCACGTTGTCGAACTGCAGCAGCGGATGTTCCGGCGGCGGCGGTTCCTTGGACCAGACGTCGAGACCGGCACCGGCGATGCGCTTGTCGCGCAGTGCCTGGAGCAGCGCATCCTCGTCGTGGATGAATCCGCGTGCGGTGGTGATGAAATAGGCGTGCGGCTGCATCAGGCCGAATTCGCGCACGCTGATCATGTTGCGACTGCCCTTGTTGAGCGGGCAGGAGATCGAAACGAAATCGGCTCGGCGCAGCAGTTCGTCAAGCTCCACCTTCTCGCCACCCCGCTCGGCCATCACCTCTTTGCTGAGATAGGGATCGTAAGCCAGCACCGTCATGCCGAGTAGGCCCTTGCAGAGCGCGGCGATGCGGCGGCCGACATTGCCGAGACCGATGATGCCGACGGTCTTGTGCTCGACCTCGTTGCCGACGAGCTCGTTGCGATTGACATTGGCCTCGCGGCGCAGCCGGCGATCGGACTGGATGATACGCTTGGACAGGGTCAACATCATCGCCAGTGCGTGCTCGGCCACCGAATGCGCGTTGCCGCCGGACTGGTTGACGACCAGCACGCCTGCATCCGTGCAGGCCTCGACATCGACCGGATCGAAGCCCGCGCCGTTGCTGGAGACCAGGAGCAGGTTTGGTGTGCGCTTCAGGAAGGCGGCGTCGACATGGAAGTGCGGCGCCAACTCGTCGCGCGCGGCACCGATCTGATAGACATGCGCCGCGCTCAGGATCGGCGCGTAAAAATCCTCTGGGCTCTCGTTCTCGATGCGGTCGAGCCGTACGTCGGACCGCGCCTTCAGGATGTCGATGTAAACAGGGTTGGCCAGGTATTTGACGTAGAAGACGCGCTTGCTGTTGACCGACATCAGGACCCTTCCGGCTCTGTCGCGGAGGCTCGCAAGGTCAGCGCAATGCGCGTCCGTTCCTAGCGTTCCTCCCGTTTCTCATTATCCCGCTTGTGGCACGGCGGTGCCGGCCACGGAAGCCCGTCTGGCGCAGATCACGGTGCCGGCCCGGACATGTTGACAATCCCGTCCGCTCCGTCAAGTTCGGCAAACGCCGGGACGGCAAAAGAAGACGGCCAAAGAAGAAGCATGTGCGGCGCGAGGGAGAACGCAATGGCGATTGCGGAGCAGCATAATTCGACGCAGGCATCCGGCGACAAGAGCTGGCATGGCATCGTCCTGCAAACCCTGAAGCGGAATGAAATCCGTCTCATCCCCTACGTGCCCGACCGGGTATTGACGCCGCTGATCAAGAATCTGCACGCCGATGCTTTCTTTACGACCTTTGCCACCGCCCGCGAGGAAGAGGCCGTCGGCATCGTCTCGGGCGCCTGGATGGGCGGACGGCGCGGCGCGGTGCTGATGCAGACCTCGGGCTTTGCAACGCTGGCAAACACCCTCGCCTCGCTCGCGGTGCCCTACCAGATCCCGCTGATCATGTTCGTCTCCGAGCGCGGTACGCTGGGCGAATTCAACTACGGCCAGTCGCTGGTCTGCCGCACCATGCGCCCGGTGCTGGATTCGCTGGCGATTGAGCACCACACCATCACCCGGCTCGACGAGCTGGAATTCATCGTCGACCGCTCGATCAAGCAGGCCGTCACGACACAGGCGCCGGTGGCGCTGATCCTCAACCCGCTGCTCACGGGCGGCAAGGTCTTCGACAAGTGAGCGCCGTCATGAACAATACCAATACCAAGATCATGAATCGCTTCGATGTGACGTCGCGCCTGATCGCAAAACTCAAGCAGGGGGAAGCGGTGATCGGCGGCATCGGCAATACCAATTTCGACCTCTGGGCCGCTGGCCACCGCCCGCAGAACTTTTACATGCTGGGCAGCATGGGGCTCGCCTTCCCGATCGCACTCGGCGTGGCGCTGGCGCAGCCCGATCGACGCGTATTCGCGCTGGAAGGCGACGGCTCACTGCTGATGCAACTCGGCGCGCTCTCGACGATCGCGGCCTTGAAGCCGAAGAACCTGACTATGATCGTGATGGACAACGGCATCTACCAGATCACCGGTGCGCAGCCGACGCCCGCCGCTGGCGTCGCCGATCTCGTTGCAATCGCACAGGGCTCGGGCCTCACCAACAGCGCATGGGCCGCGGACGAAGAGGATTTCGAGCGGCTGGTCGATCAGGCGATGTCGGCTGACGAGCCCAGCCTGATCGCGCTCCGCATCGACGACAAACCCGGCGTCGGCACCACCCGCCGGGATCCCGTGCAGATCCGCGAGCGCTTCATGCACGGCCTCGGCGTGCGCGAGCCGCTCTGACATTCAATGGTCGACGACAAGGCCCCGCGGAGCGTCACTCCGGGGGCCATTTCAATTCCTGACGTTCAACCGGATCAGTCGATGATCTTGATCACCCGGCGCGTGCGCGGCTCAACGATCACGCGGCGATCATTCACCACTGCGTAGCGATACTGGGTGTAGTTCGGCACGGGGCGCAGCACCACGGTCGGGGGCAGCGGCTCGCCGACCTCGACGCGCTCGTGAATCACGACTGAATCATCGCGCGGGATGCCGCCGAGGATCGCGTTCGGAATCTCGAGACCGGCGCCGACCGCCGCACCCACGGTGCCCCCAACCATCGCGCCGATCGGGCCGCCGACTTCACCGCCCGTGCGTGCGCCGTTCCTGGCGCCTTCTTCGGTCGTCGACTGAGCAAAGGCTGCACTCGACGCCAGCAGCGACGCGGCAGCCAACGAAATCACAAGACGGGTCTTCATATCTACACTCTCCAGTGTTGTTGGGTGCGCTTTCAACCCGCGAGGGCGGACCATTGTTCCGGTTCCCCTGTGACGAAAGTTGCTTTAAACCTTGAGAGTGTTACGCCGTAACAATTCAGCTGGCTGTGATCTCGTGGCCCGCCATCAGTTCCAGCGCACGCACCATCGCCGAATGATCCCAGCCCTTGCCGCCATGTGCGGTGCAGGACGAGAACAGTTGCTGCGCGACTGCCGTGCTCGGCAGCGACAGGCCGAGAGCGCGCGCGCCTTCGAGCGCGAGATTGAGATCCTTTTGGTGCAGCTCGATGCGAAAGCCGGGATCGAAATCGCGCTTCACCATGCGCTCGCCATGCACTTCGAGAATCCGCGACGAGGCGAAGCCACCCATCAGCGCCTTGCGCACCAACGCAGGATCGGCGCCGGCCTTGGAGGCGAACAGCAGCGCTTCACTCACCGCCTCGATCGTCAGTGCCACAATGATCTGGTTGGCGACCTTGGTCGTCTGGCCGTCGCCATTGGCGCCGACATGCGTGACGTTCTTGCCCATTTTGTCGAAGATCGGCTTCATGGTGCCAAAGGCCCGCTCGGGACCGCCGACCATGATGGTGAGGCTCGCGGCCTTGGCGCCGACCTCCCCGCCGGACACCGGCGCATCGAGGTAGTCCGCACCGAGTGCCTCGATCTTCCTGGCGAATTCCTTCGTCGCCAGCGGCGAGACCGAGCTCATGTCGACCACGATCTGGCCCTTGGAGAGGCCGCCCGCAACGCCGTCCTTGCCGAACAGCACCGCCTCGACGTGCGGCGTGTCGGGCACCATGATGATGACGACATCGGCCTCCTCCGCAACCTCCTTGGCCGATTTGCAGGCGACGCCGCCTGCGGCAATCAACTCGGCCGCGACGGGCGCAATGTCATGCAGGAATAGGCGATGGCCCGCAGCAAGGAGATGGCCGGCCATCGGCCGTCCCATGGTGCCAAGTCCGATGAATCCGATGTCGATCATGGTCTCGTTTCCTCTCGATCAGGTAAGTCGATCCGCGCGCTCGCTCACCTCTCCCCCAAGCGGGAGAGGGAGCGCACCGCCGCTGCGGCTGCGTCTCACGTCTCAAATGTCTGCGCGGCGTGCCAGGACAGGCCTTCCAGCGTCGTGGTGCGCGGCTTGTATTCGCAGCCGATCCAGCCACGATAACCGATCGCGTCGAGATGGCGGAACAGGAAGGGATAGTTGATCTCGCCGGTACCGGGCTCGTGCCGGCCGGGATTGTCGGCGAGCTGGATGTGGGCGATCTGCGGAAGGCATTCCTGCATGGTGCGAGCGAGATCACCCTCCATGATCTGCATGTGATAGATATCGTATTGCACAAACAGGTTGTTCGACCGCACCTCGGAGATCAGCCGTAGCGCCTGCTCCGTGCCATTGAGGAAGAAGCCGGGAATGTCGAGCGTGTTGATCGGCTCGACCAGCAGCTTGATGTTCTCCCGCGCCAGCGTCGAAGCCGCAAAGCGCAAATTGCCGACCAACGTCTCCTGAAGCTCGCGCGGATCGGCGTCCGCAAGTGCGATGCCGACGAGGCAATTGAGCTGCTCGCAATCGAGCGCCTTGGCATAATCGATGGCGCGAAACACGCCGTCGCGGAATTCGGCGGTGCGATCGGGCATGATCGCGATGCCGCGCTCGCCGGCGGTCCAGTCGCCGGCGGGGAGATTGTGCAGCACCTGGGTCAGGCCGTGGGCCTCAAGCTGTTCGCGGAGCTGCGCCTTGTCGAAATCGTAGGGAAAGAGATACTCGACCCCGACAAAGCCCGCGGCCTTCGCCGCGGCAAAGCGGTCGATGAACGGCATCTCGTTGAAGAGCATGGTGAGGTTGGCGGCGAATTTCGGCATGATGCTGTCCCCTATTCTGCCGGCTGCAGCGCGCGCGCAGACCCGACCTCGTCGAGCGGCAAATTCAGCACCTCCTCGAACTCGACGATGTTGTCGATCTCGGTGCCCATCGCAATGTTGGTGACGCGTTCGAGGATGAACTCCACCACCACGGGCACGCGGTGCTTCGCCATCAATTCGCGCGCGGTCGCGAACGCGGCCTGCGTGTCCTTGGGATCGGTGACGCGGATCGCCTTGCAGCCGAGGCCTTCGGCCACCGCGACATGATCGACGCCGTAGACGCCGATCTCCGGCGCGTTGATGTTCTCGAAGGAGAGCTGGACGTGATAATCCATCTCGAAGCCGCGCTGGGCCTGGCGGATCAGGCCGAGATAGGAATTGTTCACGACGACGTGGATGTAGGGCAGATTGAACTGCGCTCCGACCGCGAGCTCCTCGATCAGGAACTGGAAGTCGTAGTCGCCGGACAGCGCGACGATGTCGCGATCCGGGCACGCCGCACGCACGCCGAGCGCTGCCGGCAAGGTCCAGCCCAGCGGCCCAGCCTGCCCGGCATTGATCCAGTTACGCGGCTTGTAGACGCCTAAAAACTGCGCGCCGGCGATCTGCGACAGGCCGATCACCGTGACATAGGTGGTGTCGCGGCCGAACGCCTTGTTCATCTCCTCATAGACGCGCGGCGGCTTGATCGGAACGTTGTCGAAATGGCTCTTGCGCAGCATGGTCTTCTTGCGGTCGCGGCAGGACGCGGGCCACGCCTGGCGCTCGCGGAGCCTGCCGGAACGTCGCCACTCCCGGGCAACGGAAACGAAGAGTTCGAGCGCGGCCTTCGCGTCCGACACGATGCCGAGATCGGGGTTGAACACGCGCCCGATCTGCGTCGGCTCGATATCCACGTGAACGAATTTGCGGCCCTTGGTGTAGGTCTCGACCGAGCCGGTGTGCCTGTTGGCCCAGCGATTGCCAATGCCAAGCACGAAATCGGACTCCAGCAGCGTAGCGTTACCGTAGCGGTGGCTGGTCTGGAGGCCGACCATGCCGGCCATCAGCACGTGATCGTCGGGGATCGTGCCCCATCCCATCAGCGTCGGTACCACAGGCACATTGGCGATCTCGGCGAATTCGACCAGCAGGTCGGAGGCGTCGGCATTGATGATGCCGCCGCCGGCAACGATCAGCGGACGCTCGGCGGCGTTGAGCATTTCCAGCGCCTTCTCGACCTGCTTACGGGTCGCGGCAGGCTTGTAGACCGGCAGCGGCTCATAGGTCTCGTCGTCGAACTCGATCTCGGCGAGTTGCACGTCGAGCGGCATGTCGATCAGGACCGGCCCAGGCCGGCCCGAACGCATCACATGAAACGCCTGGCTGAAGACGCGCGGCACCAGCGCCGGCTCGCGCACGGTCACCGCCCATTTCGTCACCGGCTTTGCGATCGCCTCGATGTCGACGGCCTGAAAGTCTTCCTTGTAGAGCCGCGCCCGCGGCGCCTGGCCGGTGATGCAGAGGATCGGAATGGAATCGGCGATCGCCGAATAGAGGCCTGTGATCATGTCGGTGCCAGCCGGCCCCGAGGTGCCGATGCAGACGCCGATATTGCCGGCCTTGGCCCGTGTATAGCCTTCGGCCATGTGCGAGGCACCCTCGACATGGCGCGCCAGGATGTGGCGGATCGAGCCACGCTTCTTCAGCGCCGAGTAAAGCGGATTGATCGCCGCCCCAGGAACGCCGAAGGCGGTCGAGATGCCTTCCTTCTCCAGGATACGCACGGCTGCATCGACGGCTCGCATCTTCGCCATATCGGACCTCGCTCAAGTTTAATTCAGCGAGCGAGATCATCAGGTGCGCAGATGCACATCTCAACGAGATCGATTTTATTTTCCACGATGCGGCAGCCGCTGGAAAAACGCGGCGGTCTCAATTGGTTAGATCGAGAAATACGTGAAAGCTGGTCATTCGAACAACGGCGCCAGCTCCATCTGCGGCACCAGCACCAAGCCCTTGTCGGTGATGCGAATTTCCGGAATGACCGATAGCGGAATCAGATTGAATCCCATGTAGGGGATGGTGCAGCCGGCCTCGGCCCATTCCTTCTTCAACACTTTGACCTCTTCGGCCACCTCCGTCACCCGCTTGTCCGACAACAGGCCCGCTATCGGCAGCGGCACCAGCGCCCGCACCTTGCCGTCGGCGACGACGCAGACGCCGCCCTGCTGCCCCTTGATCGCAGCGATCGCGACCTGCATGTCGCGCTCGTTGGTGCCGGCGACGATGATGTTGTGGCTGTCATGGCCGACGCTGGAGGCAACTGCGCCCCGCTTCAGCCCGAAGTCCTTGAGGAGACCATAGGCGACATTGCCGGCCGACTTGCCATGACGCTCCACGACAGTGACGAAGCACAGGTCATAGCGCGCGAACAGCGACGGCCAATCTTTGGCCGGCTCGATCGCGACCTTCTCGTGGATCAGCGTAATGCCGGGCAGCGCGGTCTTGATGGCGTTGACGGTGCAGGCCTTTGTCGGTAGCTCCGGCGTCAGCTTGATCTTCTCCGGCAGCTTCACGGTCGCGTAGGCCGCCTTCGGATATTGATAGCGCTGCGACAGCGCCTGATCGAGGCGCGGCGTGATCTTGCGGTTCTCCACCACGAGCTCGCCGCCATACCAGGTCGATTGCGGCTTGAGATTGTCGTCCATCAGCACGAGATCGGCGCGGCGGCCGCCGCCGAGCCCGCCGATCTCCCCCTCCATGCCAAAGCGGGTGGCGCCGTGCAGCGAACCCATCGACCAGGCCTGTTCCGGCGACATCCCCGCCCTCACGGCTTCGCGCACCACCCAGTCGAGGCCAAAGAGCAGGAGATCATCGGCATCGCGGTCGTCGGTGCAGACTGCGGTGCGCTTGTGCGAGGCCCCGAGTTCGGTGATCGTCCGGATCGCCTGCGGCAGCGAATGCCAGGGCGTCGTCGGCGGCCCGCCGCGCAGGAAGATCCAGACGCCGGCATCGAGCAGGTCGTCGGCAATGTCGCGGTCGATCGCTTCATGCGTGTCGGTGACGCCGGAAGCCGCATAGGCCGCGACGAATTCACGGCCGTAGATATGCCCGGACACGGGTCGCCCGCGCTTCAAGGCTGCCGCGAGGATCGCGTGGCTGCGCTCGTCGCCCATGGTCACTGGCACGAAATCCATCTTTTCGCCGAGCGCGACGGCTTCAGGCCAGCGGTCGAACAGACCGGCGATCTTGTCGGGCGTGAGGTCGCCGCCGGCGGTCTCCAGTTCCGCCGAGGTTGCCGGCACCGTGCTCGGCACCGTCAGAAAGATCGACAGCGGCGCCTCACGGGCGTCCTCCAGCATCGCCTCGACGCCGGCGACGTCCATGACGTTGCCGATCTCGTGGCTATCGCAGAAGATCGTGGTGGTCCCGTTGAGCAGCGCGGCCTCGGCGTAGGCGCAGGCCGTCACCATTGAAGATTCGATGTGAATATGCGGATCGACCAGTCCTGGCGCGATGATGCCGCCCGCGGCGTCATACAGCGGCACGTGGCTCCACATCTTCTTCGCCGTTCCGGCCGGTTTCACCGCGGCGATGCGGCCGCACGTGATCCAGACCTCGCGTCCCGGATGGATCCGCTCCGAATAGGTCGAGAGCAGCCTTGCACCTGAAATGACGAGCTCGGGTGCGAGCCGGGCAGAGGCGACATCGGCGAGACGTCGCGTCATCGAATGCAGTGGCGCGACGGCAAAGCGGGTCAGTTTGGTCATCGGAGCTCCCGGCGGACGTGGTTCGTCCGCCAATGGTTGCGCCCTCATGCAGGAGGGGCAACTCAATTAAAACTGCACTTCTGCTTACGCATTGGGCAGGACCGGCCGGTGGCACGTGGCCGGCACAGCCCATCGATGGCCGCGGAAGCATAGCACGGCGCCGCTACGGCCGCCCTTCCCTCATCCGTTACAGCCCGAAATGAACTTCGCCCGCGCCGCCGCGACCAACCAGGCCATGCTCAGACTCCTCGCCCTTCCCATCGAGATGTTGCGGATCGCCTTTTATGCGTTGTAGGGCCTTTTCGACACGCTGCGGGCGCGCACCGGCTGAACCTGGAATTCAACGTGCTCGTCAACACGCCGCGGGATGACGTGTGGCAGCGCCTCGATCACGACGTTCGTTCTGTATGTCTGCGTGATCATGGCCGTGGTCGACTAGGACGCCTTCGGCTCCGGCGCGACGCCGCCGAGTGCGGCCGTTAGTTCCGCCGCTACCTCGCGCACCATGCGGCCAACCTCCGGCAATCGCTCATCGGTGATGCGGCTGGTCATCCCGGACACCGAGATTGCCGCAAGCGGTTCGGCCAGCGCGTTGTAGACCACGGCGGCGACGCAGCGCAGGCCCATCTGAGCCTCCTCGTCGTCGATTGCAAAGCCCTGCTTGCGAACCGCCGCGAGTTCTCTAAAAAGGTCGCTGGGCCGCACGATGGATTTTTCCGTGAGTCTCGGCATGCCGTGATGGCGGATGACCGCGCCGACATCCTCGTCGGAATAGGTCGCGAGCACGGCCTTACCGACCCCCGATGTCACCATCGCGACGCGGCCGCCGACCTTGGTCAGCGAGCGCATGATCTCGCGGCTCTCCATGCGGGTCAGCACGATGATGAACTCGTCGTCGACAACGGCGAGATTGGCGGTCTCGCGGGTGAGATCGCGCAATTTGCGCAAATAAGGAATCGCCTGCGCGGTGAAATTGCGCCGCCGCGCGAAGCTCGCCCCGACGGTGAAGCTGCGGACGCCAACATGCCATTTGGACTCGGCGCGGTCGAACTGCACGAAGCGGCGGCTTTCCAGCGTCGCCAGCAGGCGGTGCACGGTCGAGGCCGACAGGCCGGTGCGAACGGCGAGATCGCTGAGGCGATAACCTTCGTCGTCCTCGGCCAGCGTCTCGAGGATCGACAGCGCGCGGTCGACAGACTGCACGCCGCCGTCACGATCGGCCTCCGCAGCCGATCGTGTCTCAGGCGATTTGCGCCGGATCACGTTCTTGCCCATCGCGACCTGCCGCTGTGGCTGGCGTCATTCGGGGGCGCGCGAAAGCGCGAACCCGCAATCTCGAGATCCTCAAGCGCACAAGTGCGCACCATAGTTCGACGCTTCGCGCCGCCCCGGGATGACCGGAGAGATTAGGCTCAGAGCAGCCCTGCCCCGCGCGCCCACTTGTACTTGGCACCTAACACCTCGACCGGCAGCTCGGTCGAGTAGGCATAGGCCGGGATGCCGTTCTGGTAGAGATATTCGGCGGCTTCCTCGACTTCGACGTCGCCGGCCAGTGAGGCCACGATTGGCTTCACAAAGCCCTTGGCCTCCATCTCCTTCTTCACCTCGACCATATTGCGGGCGAACACCATCGGCGGGGTGACGATGGTGTGCCAATAGCCGAGGATCAGCGAGTGGATGCGCTCGTCCGACAGACCGAGCTTCACCGTGTTGACGTAGGTGATCGGCGGCTCGCCACCGGTGATATCCACAGGGTTACCAGCCGCGCCGAACGGCGGGATGAACTTGCGGAAGGCCGCATCGAGATCCGGCGGCATCGACATCAGCGACAGGCCGTTGTCGACACATGAGTCCGACAGCAGCACGCCCGAGCCGCCGGCACCGGTGATGATCAGCACGTTCTCGCCCTTAGGCGTCGGCAGCACCGGCACGCCGCGGGCGAACTCGAGCAGCTGCCGCAGGCTGCGGGCGCGGATCACGCCCGACTGTGCCAGCACGTCCTCATAGATCTTGTCGTTACCGGCGAGCGCGCCGGTGTGCGACGAGGCCGCCTTCGCGCCGGCCGAGGTGCGGCCGGCCTTGAGCACAACGACCGGCTTCTTCTTGGAGACCCGCTTGGCGGCTTCCGCGAAGGCGCGACCGTCCTTGAGGTCCTCGCAGTGCTGCGCGATCAGATTCGTATTCGGATCCTGCTCGAAGAAAGCGAGCAGATCGTCCTCATCGATATCGGACTTGTTGCCAAGGCCGACGATCGCGGAGACGCCCATCTTGGCCGAGCGCGAGAAGCCGATGATGGCCATGCCGATGCCGCCCGACTGCGACGACAGCGCCGCGTGGCCCTTGACGTCGTAGGCGGTGCAGAAGGTCGCACAGAGATTGGCGGGCGTATAATAGAAGCCGTAGATGTTCGGTCCCATCAGGCGGATGTCGTACTTCTTGCCGACCTCGACGATCTCGGCCTGCAGCTCCGGCGCGCCGGCCTCGGCAAAGCCTGACGGAATCAGTACCGCACCCGGGATTTTCTTCTCGCCGCACTCGGTGAGCGCACCGGCGACGAACTTCGCGGGAATCGCGAACACCGCGACGTCGATCACGCCGGGCACGTCTTTGACGCTCTTGTACGCCTTGTAGCCGAGGATCTCGGCTGCCTTGGGATGGATCGGAATGATCTCGCCCTTGTAGCCACCGTTGATGAGGTTCTTCATCACGGAGTTGCCGATCTTGCCGTCCTCGGCCGAGGCGCCGATCACGGCGACCGCCTTCGGCTGCATGATGCGGTTCATGGCTGCGACGATCTCTTCGGTCGGACGCGGCTTCGGCTTGGGCTTGTAGGCGAAGTCGACGACGATACGCACGTCGGCCGCAATCGCGTCCTTGGCGGTGGCGAACACAGGGTTGAGGTCGAGCTCGACGATTTCAGGGAAATCGGTGACGAGCTGCGAAACCTTGACGATGACATCGGCCAGAGCGGTGCGGTTCACCGGCTCGCCGCCGCGCACGCCCTTCAGAATTTCATGCGCCTGGATGCCGTCGAGCATCGACAGCGCGTCTTCCCTGGTCGCGGGCGCGAGGCGGAAGGTGATGTCCTTCAACACCTCGACCAGCACACCGCCGAGACCGAAGGCGACCAGCTTGCCGAACGAGCCGTCGGTGATCGAGCCGACGATCACTTCGGTGCCACCGGCCAGCATCTGCTGCACCTGGATGCCCTCGATCTTGGCGTCGGCTTTATACTTCTTGGCGTTGCCGAGAATGGTCTCGTAGGCCTTCTCGGCATCCTCAGCCGTCTTGACGCCGACGATGACACCTCCGGCTTCGGTCTTGTGGAGAATGTCCGGGGAGACGATCTTCATCACCACCGGGAAGCCCATCGACGACGCCATTTTGCCGGCCTCGCCGGCCGACTTCGCCACGCCCTCTTTCGGCACGGGAATGCCGTAGGCATCGCAGACCACCTTGCCTTCCGGCGCTGTCAGGCTGGTGCGTTTGTCGGCCTTGACCTGGTCAAGGACCTTGCGGACGACGTCTTTGGAATTCGACATGAGCTTCTCCCTTGACCTTCAGTTCTTACTTTGCAAAGCGCGCGTGATGCGGCTGCCCGTGACACTTGCCATCGCCGCGCCCTGTTCCACCTAGCGGAACGGAGGGCTGAAAGGCCTTGATGACTCCGCCAGCTTGGATCAAAAATGGCTAGCTATGGCATTTGGTATGCCAGGAGCCAACTTGTCAAGCCAGAGCACGGTCGATAACGCCGCAAAAAATAGGCAGCTTGACATTCTGGCATGTGGTATGCCAAAAACTTTCCGGCAAATATTCCTGTAAAAGACGACTCCCACTGGAGGAGAATCGTCGTGTCACTGCGGAAACCAACCAAGGCGTTGCCGAACATGGCCGAGGCAGACATCACAATCGTTCGTATTGCCCCGGAGAGCAGCTTCAAGAACAAGGCGTATGACGCCTTGAAGGAAGCCATCCTCAAGATGGACATCTATTCGACGCCCGAGCCTGTCATGCTGGACGAGCGCGCGCTGTCCGAACGGCTGGGCGTCAGCCGCACGCCCATCCGCGAAGCGATCGCGATGCTCGAGCAGGATGGTTTCGTGAAGACCGTGCCGCGCCGCGGCATCATGGTGGTGCGCCGGACCAAGAGCGAGATCGTCGACATGATCCGCGCCTGGGCGGCGCTGGAGAGCATGGCGGCGCGCCTGATCACCACCACCGCGCGCAAAAAGGACATCACGGCGCTGCGCGACTTCTTCAAGGATTTCGGCAAGGACCGCCTGCCCGAGGATCACGTCGAGGAATATTCGAAGGCGAACATCGCCTTCCACCAGGCGCTGATCTCGCTGTCGGAGTCCCCCGTCCTGGTCGATCTCACCAACGACCTCTTGTTGCACGTGCGCGGCTACCGCCAGCTGACGATCGGCCGCAAGGACCGCACCGCGACCTCCCTGCCCGAGCATCTCGGCATGATCGAGGCGCTGGAAGCGCGCGACACCGAACTCGCCGAGAAGCGCGCCCGCGACCACACCCTTGGCCTTGCCGCTTACGTCGAAGCGCACGGCCAAGAACTGTTTACTTAACTGTTCACCTAGCGACATTCACCAGAAGGGCGAACCATTCGCCCCACTACCTTGAGATCAGGGAGACAAGGCCCATGCTGAACACTGCGACCAAGTCCGAAGCACCGGGCACCGAGCAGGAACTGACGGATGGCTTCCATCTCGTCATCGACGCGCTCAAGCTGAACGGCATCAACACCATCTATAATGTGCCGGGCATCCCGATCACGGATTTGGGCCGCATGGCGCAGGCCGCCGGCATTCGTGTGATCTCCTTCCGCCACGAGCAGAACGCCGGCTACGCCGCCGGCATCGCCGGCTATCTCACCAAGAAGCCCGGTGTCTGCCTCACGGTGTCCGCCCCGGGCTTCCTGAACGGTCTCACCGCGCTCGCCCACGCCACCACCAACTGCTATCCGATGATCCTGGTCTCGGGCTCCTCCGAGCGCGAGATCGTCGATCTGCAGCAGGGCGACTACGAAGAGATGGACCAGCTCGCGATCGCAAAGCCGCTGTGCAAGGCGGCCTATCGCGTGCTGCACGCCCAGGACATCGGCATCGGCTTTGCCCGCGCCATCCGCGCCGCCCTCTCGGGCCGTCCGGGCGGCGTCTATCTCGACCTGCCGGCAAAGCTGTTCGGCCAGGTGATGAACGCCGAGGCCGGTCAGAAGTCGCTGGTCAAGGTGATTGACGCTGCGCCGGCGCAGATCCCCTCACCCGCGTCGGTGAAGCGCGCGCTCGACGTGCTCAAGAGCGCCAAGCGTCCGCTCATCATTCTCGGCAAGGGCGCGGCCTACGCGCAGGCCGACGAGGAGATCAAGAGCTTCGTCGAGAAGAGCGGCGTGCCGTTCCTGCCGATGAGCATGGCCAAGGGCCTGCTCCCCGATACGCATCCGCAATGCGCCGGCGCTGCGCGCTCGACCGTGCTGAAGGACTCCGACGTCGTCATGCTGATCGGCGCGCGACTGAACTGGCTGCTCTCGCATGGCAAGGGCAAGAGCTGGGGTGATCAGCCGAAGAAGTTCATCCAGGTCGATATCGAGCCGAAGGAAATGGACTCCAACGTCGAGATCGTCGCGCCCGTGGTCGGCGACATCGGCTCGGTCGTCTCCGCCTTCAACCAGGCGATGGGAACGGGCTGGACCGCCCCGCCAGCCGAATGGACCAAGGCGGTGTCGTCCAAGCGTGAAGAGAACATCGCCAAGATGGCGCCGAAGCTGATGAACAACAAATCGCCGATGGACTATCACGGCGCGCTCGGCGTGCTGAAGAATGTGATCAAGGATCATCCCGAAGCGATCCTCGTCAACGAAGGCGCCAACACGCTCGACCTGGCCCGCGGCGTCATCGACATGTACCGCCCGCGCAAGCGTCTCGACGTCGGCACCTGGGGCGTGATGGGCATCGGCATGGGCCAGGCGATCGCGGCTGCGCTCGAGACCGGCCACCCCGTTCTTGCAGTGGAAGGCGACTCGGCCTTCGGCTTCTCCGGCATGGAGGTCGAGACCATCTGCCGCTACAACCTGCCGATCTGCGTCGTCATCTTCAACAATGACGGCATCTATCGCGGCACCGACGTCAACGGCGCCAACTCCGATCCCGCGACCACCGTGTTCGTCAAGGGTGCACGCTACGACAAGATGATGGAAGCCTTCGGCGGCGTCGGCGTGAACGCGACCTCACCGGATGAACTGAAGCGCGCAGTGAACGAAGCCATGGCATCCCGCAAGCCGACGCTGATCAACGCCGTGATCGATCCGGCCGCGGGCTCGGAAAGCGGCCGCATCGGCAACCTCAATCCGCAGAGCGTTCTGCAGAAGAAGTAAGTCCCCCCTCAACCCTTATTCCCTGCGGGTGCAGGGGCAGACAGAGTACGGAGCATACAAGATGACCAAAGCGCTCGAGGGCGTTCGCATTCTCGACTTCACCCACGTCCAGTCAGGACCGACCTGCACGCAGCTGCTGGCATGGTTCGGCGCCGACGTGATCAAGGTGGAACGCCCCGGCGTGGGTGACATCACCCGCGGCCAGTTGCAGGACATCCCGAACGTGGACAGCCTGTATTTCACCATGCTCAACCACAACAAGCGTTCGATCACGCTCGACACCAAGAACCCGAAGGGCAAGGAAGTCCTCACCGAGCTGATCAAGAAGTGCGACGTGCTGGTCGAGAATTTCGGCCCCGGCGTGCTCGACCGCATGGGCTTCCCCTGGGAGAAGATCCAAGCGATCAACCCGAAGATGATCGTGGCGTCGATCAAGGGCTTTGGCCCCGGACCGTACGAAGACTGCAAGGTCTATGAGAATGTGGCGCAGTGCACCGGCGGCGCCGCCTCCACCACCGGCTTCCGTGACGGGCTTCCGCTCGTCACCGGCGCGCAGATCGGCGACAGCGGCACCGGCCTGCACCTCGCGCTCGGCATCGTCACCGCGCTCTATCAGCGCACCCACACCGGCAAGGGCCAGCGCGTCACTGCGGCGATGCAGGACGGCGTGCTCAACCTCGCGCGCGTCAAGCTGCGCGACCAGCAGCGCCTCGCCCACGGCCCCCTCAAGGAATACAGCCAGTACGGCGAAGGCATTCCGTTCGGCGATGCCGTGCCGCGCGCCGGCAACGATTCCGGCGGCGGCCAGCCCGGCCGCATCCTGAAGTGCAAGGGCTGGGAGACCGACCCGAACGCCTACATCTACTTCATCACCCAGGCCCCGGTCTGGGAGAAGATCTGCGACGTGATCGGCGAGCCCTCCTGGAAGACCGATCCGAACTACGCCAAGCCGGCGGCCCGCCTGCCGCGCCTCAACGAGATCTTTGCCCGCATCGAACAATGGACGATGACGAAGACCAAGTTCGAGGCGATGGAGATCCTCAACAGGGACGACATCCCCTGCGGCCCGATCCTGTCGATGAAGGAGCTCGCCGAGGACCAGTCGCTGCGCAAGACCGGCACCGTGGTCGAGGTCGATCACCCGACCCGCGGCAAGTACCTCTCGGTCGGCAACCCGATCAAGCTGTCGGATAGCCCGAGCGACGTCACCCGCTCGCCGCTGCTCGGCGAGCATACCGACGAGATCCTGCGCAGCGTTCTCGGCTTCTCCGATCACCAGGTCGCCGAGATCCACAAGTCGGGCGCGCTCGACCCGCCGCAGAAGCAGGCCGCCGAGTAAGCGGCACCACATTGCGTCAAAACGAAAGGGCCGCCCTTCGGGGCGGCCCTTTTTGCATCAGCAAGACCGTGCGGCTGCGAGCACACGCCAAAGACCAAAAACAACCCCATGCACAGTAGCCAACCTCGCCGGGCCAAGAACAAATTTCGTATTTAGCGAATTTTTCTTGACTCGTCGGGCAAAACAGCGGTAAAAGGCTATCATCGAGACTTTTCTTCCTGATGCCCGGCCCTATCGCCTCAGCTCCCTGATAACGTCGGCCAAGCGCGTGTCGCCAGGCAAGAGGCGCCCAAGGTGCTCGGCATACTCCAGAGCAGCAACGGCGTCGCCTTTCTCACGGCTGAAATTCAGTGCGGCTGACAGCAGTTCCAGATTGTCGGGATGCCCGCGCAGACCTTCCTTCAGGACCGCAAGCGCATCATCGCGCCGGCCGGCCGAATGCAGCCCGATTGCATACACGTAGGCGTAGCGCGGCTGGCCCGGGTCCAGCGCCGCAGCCTGCTGCAGCTCTTCGATTGCTGCTTCGTTGCGCTTCTGGCGCACCAGCGTCAGACCGAGCGCGTGGTGGAGAGATGCCTCCTGCGCCGACACAGATAGAGCCTCGCGCAGGACCCGCTCGCCGTCGCTGTCGCGTCCGAGCTGGCGATACAGGTCAGACAGATTGATGGCGGCGGCCGCAAACGAGGGATCGAGCTTGAGCGCGGCGCGGTATTCGGCTTCCGCCCGATCGGCGTTGGCCTGGCGGGCGAGGAAATTGCCGAGCGCCGTGCGCGCCTCCGGCCGATCCGCGTTCAGCTTCTGCGCGTCGACGAATTCGGCAGCCGCCCGTGTGAACTTGTCGCGATCGGCCGCAGGCTGGCGTGCAGCGGGCACGGCGGCGAGAAGCTCGGCGGCGCGGATGCGCACGCCACGCACGGGGTCGGTCAGTTGCGACGCGGCGAGCGACCAGAGCTGATCGGTTGGGGCTCCTTCTAGCCCATCGAGCGCGCCGAGCCTCACGAGCGGATCAGAATCGGAAAGTCCGCGCCGGGTCAGATCTAAGATCGGCGCGGGAAGCTCGGCCAGCGCGCTGGCGCGGACGATTCCGGCAACGTCGTCCGATGCTGCGATCGCCGCCAGCGACGCTTGCGCGTCGGACGCCTCGCTCCAAGCGGCGTGAAATGCGCCCGCGTAGGTCTGATAGCCGCGCCGCCCAGGGCCAAGCCAAGTTTCGACCTGTTGCGCGGCCCAATTCGCGGATCTGTCACGATGGCAGTCGTTGCACGCATTCGGTGCGCCCGTCTGCACGGAAAGATCAGGGCGCGGAACGCGGAAGCCGTGGTCGTGGCGATGGTCGATGACCATATAACGGCGCTCCGGCATGTGGCAGGACGGGCAACCCGGCGGCGGGGAGACGTCAGCATGATGCCGGTGAGCAGGCGACTGATACTTGTCCGGCGCATGGCACTGCGCACAGGCGCCGTCCCCGGGCGCCTTCAGCGCCGCGCTATGCGGATCGTGGCAGTCGCTGCAAGTTACGCCCTTGGCAAACATCCTGCTCTGCTTGAACGGGGCGTAGTTGTAGGTCTCCTCATCGTCGCGCATCTGGCCGTCGGCATGGAAACGCTGGCGGTCGAGCAACGACACGCGATGCGTCTCGGAGAGCGGCCGTCCCGGCGTCCAATCTTCCGAAAGCTGTCCGCGGCGGGCATGGCAGCGCCCGCAGGTCTCGACCTCCTTGCGCAGCGCTGCTGCTGGCGCACTCCGTGTCGGCGTCGGCGTCCCGGCGGAGGCTGACCACGTGATGCCGGTGCGCTCGTCAAAACGGACCAGCAGGCCGTCGTCTACGCCGCGCGACGCCGGCTTTCCGCGCGCCCAGGCGACGTGACGCGAGCCGGCACCATGGCACGCCTCGCAGCCGACGCTGATCTCGGCGAAGGTGGTGGCAAACGTGTCCTTGGCGGCATCGTAGCCCTTGAGTACGCCGGTCGAGTGACACTCGGCGCACATGAAATTCCAGTTCTGGTTCAACTTCGTCCAATGCAGGGGATCGTTATGGGTGATGGCGCTGTCGGGATAGAGATGAAGCCAGCGCTGTCCGCCCTGCTCTTTCGTTCGCGTATCCCAGGCGATGGACAGAGCCTGGATGCGGCCATCGGGAAATTCGATCAGGTATTGCTGCAGCGGATCGATGCCGAAAGCGTATTTCACCTCGAAAGTCGCGAGCTTGCCGTCAGGTCCGTCGGTTTCGACCAGGAATTTGTTGTCCCTGCTGAAGAAGCGCGAGTGCGTGCCGGCGTAGTCAAAGGTCGCGTCGTTGAAGTCGCCGCGCACGGTCTGCGCGGTTGCGTGATCCATGGCATGGCGGTGCTGCGAGCTCTGCCAAAGCTTCGTCTCGGCTTGATGACAGCCGGCGCAGGACTCGCTGCCGACGAACGCCAGCTTGGCATGCGAGGGAGGCTCGATCGGGGCGTTCGATGTCTCGTACCAGAACAGTCCGACAGCAATCACGCAGGCCAGGACGCTCGCAGCGACGACCACCCGCTTCGTCGTGCCCTGCGGCGCAAGCTGCGGTATGGATCGAACTGGCTCGGGCATTTGTGCGCGAGCCTTGTCACGCCTGCGGTTCCTTCGCGAGCCTCTTGCCACGTCCGCTCACCGGTCCCGTTCAACGTCAGTTGCTTAAACGTGAAGGTCATTGTCGTGCGATAATGCGGCCAAGCTGGTCAATCGAGGGCGTGACTGGCATCAGATCGATCACGCTTTGCATATTTCCGCCAATCGATGCTGGACTGCTGACTTCGTCAACGAAGCGGCTCGACCTTGGCAACCATGTCTGGCGCGCGGCTCACCCGGTAGTTCGCATTGCTGCATCTGAGCATCCATACCGCATGATCGGGCCGCGAACGCTTCGCGTCTTTCGTCGCGCCGAGCGCCTTGTCGCAGGCGAAGCCCTGCATGCGAATTTGCGCGGCGAGCATGCCCTGCACCGTCTCTTCGGCGGCTTGCGCTGCCGCTCCGGCGAACGCCACAGCTGCAATCAGTGCAACGGTCGATAGCCACATCGAGCAACTACGTTTCAAGAACCTCATCCCGCCATCCTCTGCACTGGACCCGGCGGGAAGCCGGCTGGCTTCCCGCCCATCTCGCATCACTGCTGGACACATTGCCGGACGAACTTGACTCGCTCCACCATGCCGAGGTCCTTCGCTTCCGCCTGCTTGCGGCAGGCTTCGCGCTTGTCGATCCGCAACTGGATCTTGTCGACCAGGCTCAGGCCGACGGTTCCGACTTGTGGTTCGGCCGAAGCCGTCTTTCCGGCGTCGGCGGACGGACCGTCGCCGGCCGCCCGGGCCGCCTCCTGCAGGCGCTTGACGTCGTTCGGGCTCAGCTTCGGCCGCTCTATGTCGAGCGTGAGCTTGTTGATCTTGCCGGTGAAGGCAAACGGTGTCTGATAGTCGTTGTCGTCCACCGGCGTGCCGGTGTCGGAGCCGATGTCGAAGGCTTCATCCCATTGCAGGATGAACGGCAGCGTCTGCTCCATCTTCTCCGTGGCCACCGCCTTGCCGTCGACCTTCAGCGTGCCGGTGCCGCCCTGGCCGATGCCGGTATAATCGCCGAACATCATCGTGGCCGCACCAAGACCATCGTACTTGAAGTCAAACTCGATCAGGTGCTTGCCGGGGGTCAGATCAGGTCCCTCCCAACGCACGCGCTTCAGGTCGACGAGGTTCCACGTGAAGACGGGCTTGTTCTTGAGGACGTAGAAGCCATAGCCCCCGAAACGCCCTCCCTGCGTCACGAGCATGCCCTCGGCGCCGCCATCTGGAATATCGACGTCGACCTTGAAGTTATAGGAGGCGTTGAGCAGGCTCGGCGCGTCGCCGTTCGGCGTGCCGGTCATCGGTCGGGTCCAGGCAAAGTTCGTGCGGCCCGCGCTCAGACTGGGACGCGGTGTAATCATGCGCGACGCCACCGTCGAATCGAGCGGCAGCACCTGATATTTTTCCGCCTCCTTCCAGAACAGCGCCTGCAACTCCTTCAGCTTGTCCGGATTCTTGGCAGCAACGTCCTCGGCCTGGGTCCAGTCGTTGCGCAGGTCATAGAGCTCCCAAGGGTAGTCGCCCGGGTTCGGCAGCTTCGCGACCGTCACCCACGGTGGCCGCAAGACCTTCGTGCTGGCGATCCATCCGTCGTTGTAGATGGCGCGATCGGCGAACATCTCGAAATACTGCGTCGTGTGTGTCGTTGCCGCATTCGCGTTCTTGGCATCGAACGTGTACATCATGCTGACGCCCTCGATCGGGCTTTGCTTGATGCCGTCGACGATGTCCGGCTGCTTGATCTGTGCGGCCTCGAGAATGGTCGGCACGATGTCGATGACGTGATGGAACTGGGCGCGGATGCCGCCCTTGTCCTTGATGACAGCCGGCCAGGACATCGCCATGCCCTGCCGCGTGCCGCCGAAATGCGAGACGATCTGCTTGGTCCAGGAGAATGGCGTGTCGAATGCCCAGGCCCAGCCGATCGACATGTGGTTGTAGGTCTTGTCAGTACCCCACACGTCGTAGAAATATTTGAGCTGATCTTCGACTGACGGGGTGACCTGGTTGAACATTGCCACTTCGTTGGGCGTACCGGTCGGCTGGCCCTCCGCGCTCGTGCCGTTGTCGCCCTCGATGTAGATGACCAGGGTGTTGTCGAGCTTGCCCAGATCATCGATCGACTGGATCACACGACCGATCTCGCTGTCGGCATACGCCACATAGGCCGCGAACACATCGGCCTGGCGGATGAAGAGCTTCTTCTCGTCGTCCGAGAGCTGGTCCCATTCCTTGATCAGGTCTTTCGGCCATGGGGTCATCTTCGCACTCTGCGGAATGACGCCGAGCCGCTTCTGGTTCTCGAAGATCGTGTCGCGCAGCTTGTTCCAGCCTTGGTCGAACAGGTGCATGTCGCTGATCTTCTTCACCCACTCGGGCGTCGGATGATGCGGGGCATGCGTTGCACCGGGCGCGAACTTGACGAAGAACGGCGTATCGGGCGACAGCGCATTCATGCGGTTGACGTAGTCGATGGCTTCATCGGCCATCGCCGTCATCAGGTTCCAGCCGGGCTTGCCGACATAGGGATGGATCGGCGTCGTGTTGCGGACGAGGTTGCCGGGCTCCCACTGGTTGGTGTCGCCGCCCATGAACCCGTAGAAATATTCGAACCCCATGCCGGTCGGCCACTGGTCGAACGGGCCGGCCTGGCTCGCCTGATATTCGGGCGTGTTGTGGTTCTTGCCGAACCAGGCGGTATGGTAGCCGTTGTCGGTCAGAATTCTCCCGATCGTGGCCTTATCCTTGGTGATGATGCTGTCATAGCCGGGATAGCCGGTCGCCTGCTCGGCGATCACGCCATAGCCGACCGAGTGATGATTGCGTCCCGTGATCAGCGCAGCTCGCGTCGGCGAGCACAGCGCGGTCGAATGGAAATTGGTGTAGCGCAGTCCGTTTTGTGCAATTCGGTCGAGCGCGGGCGTCGGGATCACGCCGCCGAAGGTGCTGGGCACGCCGTAACCCGCGTCGTCAGTGATGATCAGGAGGACATTCGGCGCGCCTTTAGGGGGCACCACGCGAGCCGGCCAATACGGTTTCGAATCCCGGGCATCGCGCTCGATCTTCCCGCCGAATTTCTCTGGTGGCGGCGGAAGCTGATTGCCGGGAATGGTGATCGTCGCGGCGGGCGAACCGGGTGGCGGTGCGGTTTGTTGCGCCTGCTGCGCAAATGACGGCGCTGAAAAGGCAAGTGTAAGCGCAAATGCAGAGACGAAGGATCGGGCAGCGCTCATTGCAATTCCTCCCTCCAAATGAAAAATCATGATCTGCCCACGGCATCAAAAGGGCCTTGATGTAGATCAACGCATCAAATGGTGGTT
This sequence comes from Bradyrhizobium sp. BLXBL-03, assembly GCF_051853015.1. Lineage (NCBI taxonomy): Bacteria > Pseudomonadati > Pseudomonadota > Alphaproteobacteria > Hyphomicrobiales > Nitrobacteraceae > Bradyrhizobium > Bradyrhizobium sp. BLXBL-03. The sequence continues at coordinate 5,598,352 of NZ_CP182470.1, forward strand.
CAAGTTCGGAGCGACTTTTCTGCGCAACGTGAGCGGATGGGCGCGTCGCCGAGACAGCCTGAACCGTTCTTTCTCCCTGGAGGTAAGATAGCGCTGTACTGTGCTTCGTTTGCTACATTCGATTGCCAAATATTCCTGCTGCCTTAGGTAGTTGTGGCCAGCGTAGACGCCTTTGTCATATCGTCGGCATCGTACCAGGCGCTCCCACTGAGCGAAGCTTGTGGTTCGGGAGAAGTCATCATGGGGATGATGAAGGCGTTTGCGGTCATTGCAATTGCAGCCGTCGCATCAGTACCGACCAAGGCCTCGGCCGATGAAAGCGGTATCAGCTTCTGGATTCCCGGCACATTCGGCAGCCTCGCTGCCACCCCTCAGCAGCCGGGCTGGACGGCCGCCGCGATCTACTATCACACCTCGGTGTCCGCCGGAGCCGACGTAGCCCGCGCGAGAGAGATTCAGATCGGGCGCATCCCCGCAAATCTGACGGCGACGTTGAACGCAAACGTCAATGCCAATGTGGATCTCGGGTTGTTGAACGCGACCTACGTGTTTGCAACGCCGGTGCTGGGCGGTCAGGCCTCTGCCAGCCTGATCGGCATCTACGGGGCGAATACCACCTCGCTTAACGGATTGGTCACGGGCACACTGGCACTGCCGGGCGGCTCGATTCCCTTCTCTCGCTTCGATTCCATCAGCGACTCCGTGACAGGCTTCGGCGACCTGATCCCACAGTTCGCGTTGCGCTGGAATGCCGGTGTCAACAACTACATGACTTACATCACGGGCGATATTCCGGTCGGGGCTTACCAGTCGACCCGTCTCGCCAATATCGGGCTAGGGCACGGGACGATCGACGCTGGCGGCGGATACACCTATTTCAATCCGCAGACGGGGCATGAACTGTCCGGCGTGCTCGGCTTCACATACAATTTCAAGAACACGGATACGCAATATCAAAGCGGCGTCGACATGCATTTCGACTGGGGCGCCTCACAATTCCTGACCAAGCAGGTCCAGGTCGGTCTCGTAGGTTACGTCTACAAGCAACTCGGCTGCGACAGCGGCTTTGCCGATCGCGTCGGTTGCTTCCGCTCGCAGGTCGCGGCCGCAGGCCCGCAGGTCGGCTTCATCTTCCCGGTGGGCGACATGCAGGGCTATCTGAACCTGAAGGCTTACAAGGAGTTCGCCGCGGAAAACCGGCCCGAGGGCTGGAACGCCTGGGTGACCTTTGTCATCTCGCCTGCGGCGCCGCCCCCGGCTGTGACGCCGACAAAGCACATCATCACGAAGTGACAGCGCGGCATCGTCAGGCGCCGTTGTTTGGGTTGATTTGAATCAACGTCGATCCCGAAATGCCGTGGCTCCCTGTCCCATATTGGTTGCAGCGTCGATCGTTGAGTACAGCCATGATAAGCGCTTGCTTTCTTGCCGTGCTTGCGACTTTTCAAATTGGGCTCGCTCAGCCTGCCCATGCAGCGGACCATTACGTTCGTCCAACTGGTGCAAAGGCTCAGGTCTCGCGTTCACCGTCCCCTGTTTCTCCAGCCTGGCGCGGCTTCGTGTTGCGGCAGGATCTGTTTGATCGTGCCAATCCAAACAATCTCAGGTCCGATTGGTCCCCACCGCCGGCTCAGCCGGGGCAATTCTAGCAAGGAGACACAGATGAACAGCGCCCTGCTCTCACTTGCACTGCTTGCGGGTTCAATGGTCATACCGGCTTCTGATCGCGTTCCCGAACTGAAGGTCGAAGCGCTTTGCAAGGCGACGTCCGAAACGGACAAGTCGATGGGGCTGGCGTTGGCGCAAAGCTTTACCGATTGCATGCGCGATGAAACGACAGCGCAGCAGCAGCTCGGCACGGTGTGGTTGTCGGCCAAGCCCGCTGTCCGCGATGCCTGCGAAGGTGAGGCCATAACAGGAGGAACCCAAAGCTACGTCGATTTGCTCACCTGCATCCAAATGGCCGAGACCGCAACTGCGCTGGCATCGACGCCGCCGCTCAGAGGGGCTAGCAAGAACCGAAACAAGCAATAGTGGGCGCGGGCGAGCCGCTTTCGCCAGGTAGCACTACAATTCTGCAAGTGATGTCGATCGGCCCCGGCGCTGCTTTTGCCGACGCAAAACCGCGGCCAATTTCTGAATGCTCAGGTTCACTCGAAGCCCGCTGCTGATGTTATACAATGGCCAACCTGCGTACTCGACGCCGCAGAACTGGAGCGACTGCGTTCTAAAGGTCTAGTTGCGGTTAACAGCTACATCTATGAGTCAATCATTATGGCAGCAAAATCACGCAGCTTATGCGCAGGCGCCGACCAGATCGCTGAGTTGGTGAAGCAAATTGCCGGAGGTCAAGCTCGCAACCGGGTACCGGGCCGTCCTTAGGGCCGACGCGACGTACCGTGAGAGGCGGATTGAGCAGGTACCCGGCCGACAAGTTCAGCTGTCGGACCCAGAACAGACATTGGTGTCTGGTCACTGCTCCGAAGTCGAATTGTCGCCATCGCCATGTCACAGATCGTTGAAGGGCGTTCGTTGTGCTACAGCGTGCGACCGCAACTTATGCCGATATCATCTGTTTGCACGAATGCCCGCCCGATGCATCTTTACTATGCGCACAGCCAGGGAGGAGATGAGGCCATGACGACCAATGCTTTCTCGGATCTTACGCGGCTGATTAACGGCTATCAGATTTCGCAAGCCATTCACGTCGCGGCCCGGCTCGGCATCGCCAACCACCTCAGTCACGGGCCACTCAGCAGCGACGAACTCGCTCGGCTTAGCGGATCGCATCCGAGAACGCTTTATCGGCTGTTGCGCGCGCTGGCTTCAGCCGGTGTTTTCCACGAGGCCGAGAACAGAACGTTCTCGCTCACAGCGATGGGCGAGTGTCTTCGGTCCGACTCGCCCACTCCACTCGACGGCTGGGCCGCCTATGTCGGCCGTCCCTATGCCTGGCAGGCCTGGGCGCATCTTGAACACAGCGTCCGCACCGGCGAGAACGCCTTTCGGCATCTCAACGGTCAGAGCGTATGGGAGTATCGCAGCGCCCGTCCGGATGAAAACGCGATTTTCAACCGAGCCATGACGGCCAATTCTCGCGGCGCCATCGAGGCCATCATCGCTGCCTGCGACTTCAGCCGCTTTCGTCACGTTGCTGACATCGGGGGTGGTCAAGGCCAACTGCTGGCGGGAATTCTCGCTGCAAATAAGGCCCTGCGCGGAACGCTGTTCGATCAGCCGCACGTGGTCAGCCACGCAGCCGACGTTCTGAACCGACATGGCGTCGCCGACAGATGCGAAATCGTTGCTGGCAGTTTCTTTGAAAGCATCCCGGAAGGGGCTGACGCCTATGTGATGCGGGCGATCATCCACGATTGGGACGACAAGGACGCGATTTCCATCCTGAAGACCTGCCGCCGCGCCATGACTGACGACGCCAGATTGCTGCTCGTTGAGCGTGTTGTGGAGCCGCCGAACGAGGGACTCATCTCGAAACTCAGTGACCTCAATATGCTCGTCATGCTCGGTGCGCTGGAAAGAACGTACGACGAGTATTCCGCGCTGTGTAAGGCAGCCGGATTCAAGACGCGCGGCACGGCTCGCGCGGGCTCGCTCTACCAGGTCATCGAAGCGGTCCCCAGTAAGGCTGAACGCGTGTGAGGCTTTGCGTCACGGCCGCGAGGCGCGCCTCAGATACGCTTTCGTAGCCTGAGGTTTGGCCATGGCCGCGGCGAGCCCTAGCTCTCAGCGATGCGAGGTCTGCTTGCTTCAGGTGATCCGAAAGACGCTGGCAAACTCGGCGCGGCGCTCCTCTGCCCTGCCCTCAATTTCGCCTTGAGAGGACACCCCCTCCGGCATAGGCTTGTCCGGTTTCCAGAGAATTCATTTCCATCAAGGGAATTTGGCCATGCTTGCGGAATTCGCTGCACGACATGCCGCTGCTCGAAACATCCACTACGGCTGGGTGATGGCTGCCGTGGGATTTCTCTACTCCCTGTTTGCAAGCTCGGCCCTCGGCGTGCCCAGCGTCCTGATGCGGGAGATCGCCTCTGACGTCGGCGTCAGCATGGGCGAGTTGTCGGCCTCGCAAGGGCTTCGCTTTGCGCTGTTTGGCCTCGTGGCACCGTTCGCCGGCGGCCTCATGCTCCGCTACGGACCGAGGATGATGCTGGCCATCGCCGGCACGCTGGCGCTGGCCGGATTGCTACTGACGATCGTCATGACCAACCGGTTCGAGATGTGGCTCGGCCTCGGGCTGATTCTCGGCCTGGCGCCGGGGCTGACTGCGCTGCAGCTCGCCGCTGTCATTTCGGTACGCTGGTTCACGACCCATCGCGGGTTGGTGGTCGGTCTCCTCAACGGATCGATCGCAACCGGCACCTTGATCTTCATGCCGCTCGGCGCGTGGATCGCCGAACATTGGGGCTGGCGTGTCGCGCTGCTGCCGTCCGGACTCGGTCTTCTGCTGTCGATCATCCTGTTTCTGTTGCTCGGCAAGGACCGCCCGCAGGAATTGGGCCTGGCGCCGCTCGGGGAGACGGTGATGCCGCCGATCCCCGCAATTCCCACACAGAGCTTTGCGACGATCAGCTTCCGCGGCCTGCGCCTTGCTTCAACCAGGCTGGTGTTCTGGGTGCTGTCGCTGACCTTCCTGATCTGCGGCGTATCGAGCTACGGGCTGACGTCGACCCACTTCGTCCCGTTCTGCGGCGATCTCGGCTTGCCGGCCGTGACGTCGGCAGGCCTGCTCGCCATGATCGGCGTGTTCGACCTGGTCGGCACGATCGGCTCTGGCTGGTTGTCCGATCGCTTCGACAACCGATGGCTGCTGGCGATCTATTACGGATTTCGCGGGCTTGCGCTGATCTGGCTGGTGGAGTCGAACGCAACGCTGGGCGCGATGAGCGCTTTTGCGATGCTCTACGGGCTGGACTTCATCGCGACCGTTCCGCCGACGGTGAAATTGACGGTCGGCGCGTTCGGGCGGGAGATGGGCCCGGTGATCTTCGGCTGGATTTTTGCGGCCCATCAGCTTGGCGTTGGCCTGATGGCCTTTGCCGCCGGCGTCAGCAGGGATGCGCTGGGGACTTACGTGCCAGCTTTTCTCGTCGCCGGGATCCTCTGCCTGCTCGCTGCGGCAGCCTTTACGCTGGTGAAGCGTCCGGCGGTGCCGGCTCCGGCATAACGATCAGAAGAAACGACGGCCCCAACACGACTGGAACGGCACTGCCGACAGTCTCGTAGGGTGGGCAAAGCGCAAGCGGCCCACCACCTTTCGCCGCGTTGGAAGATCGTGGGCACGGCGCAAGTGCGCCTTTGCCCACCCTACGCTGCTGTGCTCGTGCCCACCGGTGTGACGTCGACAAATCCGGCGCTTCTGGCGAATTGATCGAATGGAAGGCACGGCAAACAGCCATCGACAGCGCGCCCATGGACAGGCTCTGCCCCACCCACGCTATGATACCCGCGTCACCTCCCTCGGCTCGGCGGGCGATGAATGGCCGCGCGCGACGATGGCGCGACGAACCAGGCTGATGTGCTCACGGAGCGTATAGGCCTCGCTCGCGAAGCCGGCCGGCGTGCGTATTCTGGCGACGGCCTCTTCGATGCGGGCAAGGTCAGCCTCCCACTTGTCTCTCGGCAAATCGCCCGTGCGCGCGGCAACGTCGCGCTCGAGCAGCGCCAGCTCGCCGTACCATCGGTAGATGCGCGAGCGGACATGCCAGCGGACCAATTGAGGCAAATAGTGGAACAGCGGCAACAGGATTGCCGCCAGAGGCAACAAGATGATGATTGCACGCTCGCCCCAGGCCGCGATCCAGAACGGCAGATATTGGTAGAGGATCGTCCGGCCGAAGCGCCTGTGCTGATCGGCATCGGTCGAGACAGGCAGATCCACCTGGGCCGTGCCTGGGAATTCGCCGGCCTCCTCGAAAAGACCTTGCCGGCCGTGGATCTCCCTTGCGGCGTCGACCAACAAAAGCGTGATGGCCGGATGGAGATCCTTGCGCGATGCGAGCATCACCTTGGTACCGATCAGGTCAATATCCTTTTCCGGAATATGGTCCGCCAGGTCGATCACACCGGAAGGCAATTTGAGCGTGCTGATGAAGTTGAGCCGTCGCCGATAGGCCTCGGCTCTCGTGAAGTTCAGCAAGCTCAGGGTCGGATCGCGCAGTGCGTTCCAGACGGCGGGATTGTCCGCTCCGTCGACAAAGACGACGGCGTCCACCTCGCGCGAGCGCAGCGCAATCAGCGCCGGAAGATTGCTCAAAGGCTCCATCGTGACATTGTCGGGGGTGAGACCGTTGAGCGCGAAAACGGACTCGCTGAACGAACGTGCCCCGCTGCCGGGAACACCAATGGCGACCTTGCGATTGCGCAATTCATTGACGTAATTCAGCTGCTCTGACTTGCGGTAGAAAATCCACAGCGGCACATAATAGAGGCTCGCGACCATGACCACGTCCTTGGCGTCGGACGCCTGCGACAGGCCGCCTTGGGTGAAGCCGATATCCACGCCGGACTTCGGATCCTGCAACAGTGCCAGATTGTCTTCTGCACCGTTGGTGATCCGCTCTTCGATCGTGACCCCGGAACGTGCCAGAATTTCGATGTAGCGTTTTGCGTATTGGTGCAAAAGGCCATCTTCCAGGCCGGACGCCAGCACGATGTGGCGCGACGGAGCCGTCTGCCAAACATGCACCACCGCCCAGAGCGTCGCAGCGATCGATGCCAGGAGGACGATCGCGAGGCTCAGGCGGCCACGTGGCGAGAGATGTGCGAGGTATTCGGCCCTCACAACGCACGCTTCAGTGACGAGCGATGAAGGCGGCGGGTGCCGATGACGTGCGGAAAGTCTGCAGTAAATTTCATTGCGCGGCGCTTTCCGTTCATGAAGAAGCCCTCCCTTTTTGGAGAGCTCGCGCCATCGAACGCTTGACATAGGTCAAGACCTCGCTCGCAAGAAATTCCGGGACGAATTGTCGGGTTCCGGACGCCTCGTTCGTCCTCGGGCCATGATCGGCCCCTAGACCTCGACGGCCCATCAGTTCATGAGGATAACAACCATGCCCAGCACTGTCCGCCTGCACCGCGTTCTCACCACCAGCCCCGAGAAACTCTATCGCGCCTTCGTGGAGGCGGATGCGCTGGCAAAATGGCTTCCGCCCAACGGCTTCACCTGCACGGTGCATCACCATGAGCCGAAGGTCGGAGGAACTTTCAAAATGTCGTTCCGGAATTTCACGACCGGCAGCGGCCATAGCTTCGGCGGCGAATATCTCGAGCTCGTGCCTGGCGAACGCCTGCGCTACACCGACAGGTTCGACGATCCGAACTTGCCCGGCGAGATCGAAGTAACGGTGGTGCTCAGGAAAGTCCTTGTCGGTACCGAGCTCGACATCACGCAATCAGGCATTCCCGACGCTATCCCGCCGGAAGCCTGCTATCTCGGCTGGCAGGAATCGCTGCGCAACCTTGCGCGCCTGGTTGAGCCCGAGATCAAGCCGTAGCTCGCTGCTCCTTAGCTGGGACCGCCTTGGCGTCGCCGGGAGTTGCGGCGAGACGGTCCCTGCCAATATGGATTCTCCTGGCACATGGCCGAGAGTCCCGAAGCCGTCATCCGGCATTGATCCATCGACGTATAGCTGCAGTCGTAGGTGATGAAGCCCCGCGCGTACCACCTCTGAAGGCACACTGGAAAGCGCGGATCGTAGCGTTGAGCCGTGGCCGGGACGGCGCTGAGGACCGTTGTCGTACCCGCCAGGATCATCCAGCGCAGAACACGCATTTCGTGGCCTTTCCCGGATTTCAAATCGGACTCTTTTTGAGCATGATCTTTCCGGAAAACCGCTTCACACTTTTTCCGGATCATGTTCCAGCCAGGCCGACGCCGCCTTTGTAACCGCCTGGAGCCATCCAGGTAAAGATCGTGAAGTTGACGCAGCTACGCGCGCGCCTTCAGCCCGCCACCGGCGGTCCAGCGATCCGGCTCGGGACTGTGCCCGATCAGCGCGAGGCCGTAAGCGATCGACTCGAACTGGTCGCCCGACATCAGCCGCTCGTTGCCGAAGCGGTCGGCGAACAGTTTTCGCACCGCCGGCACGAAGGAAGTGCCGCCGGTCAAGAACACCTTCTCCACCTCGCGCGCGGTGATGCGGGCCTCGCCCAGCACCTTGTCGACGGTGGCGCCGAGGCGCGCGATGTCGTCGGCGATCCAGGACTCGAACCTCCTGCGCGTGATGGCCGCGCCGATGTCGACGCCGCCACCTTTGAAGCGGAAGTCGACCTCATCCTGGGCCGACAGCGCGACCTTGGCATCCGACACCGCGCGGTACAGCGAGAAGCCGAGATCGAGATCGACGATGGTGATGAAATCCTCGAGCTGATCCGGCTTCAGCGCGGTGCGCGCAAGCTCGCGGAGCTCGCGCAGGTCGCCGTTGCTCTTCATCAGCGCGAGCTGATGCCAGCGCGCCAGGTTGGTGTAATGGCTGTTCGGGATCGGCAGCACCTTGTCGAACGAGCGGAAGCTCGACCCCTTGCCGAGCCGCGGCGAGACGATTTGATCGACGATGCGATAGTCGAACGTGTCGCCGGCAATGCCGATGCCGGCATGGCCGAGCGGCTCGGCGCGCAAATGGCCGCCGGCGCGCGAGAAACGCATCACCGAGAAGTCGCTGGTGCCGCCGCCGAAATCCGCAACCAGCACGGTGGCATCGCGCTCCAGCCTTCGGGCAAAGGAGAACGCCGCACCGACGGGCTCGTAGACATAGCGGGCATGGCCGGCACCGAGACGTTCGAAGGCGGCGCGGTAACGCTGCATGGCGAGGTCATCGTCGGGATTGCCGCCGGCAAAGCGCACGGGGCGGCCGACGGTGATGTTCGCCGCCTCGAAGCCGAATTTGTCGCCGCCATGGCGCGCCAGCGTGCGCAGGAACGCAGCGAGGATGTCCTCGAACTTGAAGCGCTGCCGGAACACTTGCGTGGTGTTGAAGCTCGAGCTGGCCGCGAAGGTCTTGAACGATTGCAGGAAGCGATAGACGTGGCGCCCCTCGAGAAACTGCTCGATCGCCCACGGCCCGCCTTCGGCCTGGGCGCCGGCGCCCGGCCGGTCCTCCCAGAAGCACAGCGCCGAGACGTAGGTGCTGTGGCGTTGCCCGCCGTGCTCGAAGCGGATGGCTTCGACCCGGCGGTCGTCTGCCGCGAGAGCGACGACGGTATTGCTGGTTCCAAAATCGATGCCGATCGAGACGGCGGGCGAGGCGCTCGACATGAACCACTCTGACGGTTGGATGGAAGGGGGCGCACCACTACCGGCTCCGCACGCCGCTGCCAAGACCTTTGATTGTGCATCGCGTCAGGCGAATAGCCCGGATTCAGCAGCATTTGGCTGTTTTAAGCCCAAATCGGCGCTTCAGTGCATCATTTTGCTGCAATGCGAAGAGCTCCATGCTGCTATGCACTGGCATGCATGGACATTGGCATTTGGTATACATAGAACAACCTTCGAAATGAGACAGCATCACTGACTGTCTCGGGAAAGGGAATTCCGATGTCCAAGACCGCTTCCGTCGCGCTCGCGCCCTCCGCCTCGCTGTTCGCCCGCCTCATGGCCGTGATCGACCGCTTGCTGATGGCGAGCGCCGAGATTTCCAACCAGAACGGCGACCTGCCCCGGTTCGGCCTGTAAGGACCATCCGAGGTCCCCGCGCGTCGAATTGTCGCGCCGGTTGCAAATCCAGCGAATTCCTACTTTTGAAGAATGGCTCCGCACTGCGGAGCCATTTCTATTTGGGATCGGGCTCACGCGTGCACCCTCGGACAACGAGGTTGCGTCATAAGCGCACAATGGGTCTGGCGCGCTTGAAGCTTGGCATAATGAATACAAGAATGCCGCCAACGCTCGCTCAAAAGACAGAAGCGCAACTGGAGGATTCATGACGGACATGGTGCAGGCCACAACAGCCCCTACCGCCGCACGGGTCAGCGACACCTATCGCTGGGCGCAATTGGCGATCGGCGTGGCGGCGATGGTGATGATCGCCAACTACCAATATGGCTGGACCTTCTTCGTCCCCGACATTCAGAAGACATTCGGTTGGGATCGCGCCTCGATCCAATGGGCCTTTACGCTGTTTGTTTTGTTCGAGACCTGGCTGGTGCCGGTCGAAGGATGGTTTGTCGACAAATACGGTCCGCGCATCGTCGTGCTGGTCGGCGGCGTGCTCTGCGCGATCGGCTGGGCCATCAACGCGCAGGCCACCACGCTCAACGGCTACTATCTCGGCATGATCATCGCGGGCATCGGCGCCGGCGGCGTCTACGGCACCTGCGTCGGCAACGCGCTGAAATGGTTTCCCGACAAGCGCGGCCTTGCAGCGGGCATTACCGCAGCCGGTTTCGGTGCGGGCTCGGCGCTGACGGTCGCGCCGATCCAGGCCATGATCAAGGACTCTGGCTTCCAGACCACCTTCCTCTATTTCGGCCTGGGACAAGGCATCATCATCTGCATCCTCGCCTTCTTCCTGCTGGCGCCGAAGCCCGGCCAGGTGCCGAACGTCGTGGCCAACGCCGCCTTGCAGCAGAGCCGCCGCAACTACCAGCCGACCGAAGTGCTGCGCCAGCCGATCTTTTGGCTGATGTACTTCATGTTCGTGATCGTCGGCGCCGGCGGACTGATGGTGACGGCGAACCTGAAGCCGATCGCGGTCGACTGGAAGGTCGACGCCGTGCCGGTGACGCTGATCGGGATGACCATGACCGCGGTGACGTTCGCAGCGACGATCGACCGCGTGCTCAACGGATTGACGCGTCCGTTCTTCGGCTGGATCTCCGACATGATCGGCCGCGAGAACACCATGTTCATCGCCTTCGGCATGGAAGGCTTCGGCATCTGGATGCTCTATCTCTGGGGCCACGATCCGATCTGGTTCGTGATCCTGTCGGGCTTCGTGTTCTTTGCCTGGGGCGAGATCTACTCGCTGTTCCCCTCGACCTGCACCGACACGTTCGGCGCGAAGTTCGCGACCACCAATGCCGGCCTGCTCTACACCGCCAAGGGCACCGCCGCGTTGCTGGTGCCACTGGCGAACTACATGCAGCAAAGCTCCGGGCATTGGGACAACGTGTTCATCCTGGCTGCCGGCGCCAACATCCTGGCCTCGCTGCTCGCGCTATTGGTGCTGAAACCCTGGCGCAGGGTCGTGGTGGCGCACTCGACCACCTGACTTCGCAGTCGCAGCATAACTGTCGTGGAAAACGCCCGGCTTCACCGCCGGGCGTTTTCATTTTCCCGAATAGCCTTGGAGCCGAAGGAACCCTGCACTTTTCCCGGGCTTGCTCCCAAGATAGAGCTTGCATTCTGGGATATGGTATACCAAGCTGCTCGCCGCGCTTGCGACCATAAGCCACAAGATTTGCGACACTCCGTCAGATGGACGGCGCTGTCGTGACCAGACAGGCGCTTGGGAGGTTGTTGATGATTTCCAACACGGATGGCGCCGTCACGGCCGCGCCGCTTCGCACAGGTTTCCGTTGGCTCCAGCTGGTGATGGGCATCGTCTGCATGGCGATGATCGCCAACCTGCAATATGGCTGGACGCTGTTCGTCGACCCGATCGACGCCAAGTATCATTGGGGTCGCGCCGCGATCCAGCTCGCCTTCACCATCTTCGTCGTGACGGAGACCTGGCTGGTGCCGGTCGAGGCCTGGTTCGTCGACAAATACGGCCCGCGCATCGTCATCATGTTCGGCGGTGTGATGATCGCACTGTCCTGGGTGCTCAACTCCTACGCCGACTCGCTTCCCCTGCTCTATACCGCGGCTGTCGTCGGCGGCCTGGGCGCGGGCGCGGTGTACGGCACCTGCGTCGGCAATGCGCTGAAATGGTTTCCCGATCGCCGCGGCCTCGCCGCCGGTGCGACGGCTGCCGGCTTCGGCGCGGGCGCAGCGCTCACCGTGGTGCCGATCGCGGCGATGATCGCATCGTCAGGCTACCAGCACGCGTTCCTCACCTTCGGCATCGGCCAGGGCCTGATCGTGTTCGTGCTCGCCTTCTTCATCCAGCCGCCGCGGCTCTCGATCCCGCCGAAGAAGAAGCAGCTCAACCTGCCGCAGACCAAGATCGATTTCACGCCGCCGCAAGTGCTGCGCGCCCCGATTTTCTGGATCATGTATCTCGTCTTCGTCATGGTCGCCTCCGGCGGCCTGATGACAGCGGCCCAGATCGCGCCGATCGCGCACGACTTCAAGATCGCCGACACGCCAGTCTCGCTCGCCGGCTTCCAGATGGCGGCGCTGACCTTCGCGATCTCGCTCGACCGCATCTTCGACGGCTTCGGCCGCCCGTTCTTCGGCTTCGTGTCTGATACGATCGGCCGCGAGAACACCATGTTCATCGCCTTCGGCACCGCCGCCTTGATGCTGCTGACGCTGTCGGCCTACGGTCACGTCCCGCTCGTGTTCGTGCTCGCGACCGCGGTCTATTTCGGCGTGTTCGGCGAAATCTACTCGCTGTTCCCCGCCACCTGCGGCGACACCTTCGGCTCGAAGTTCGCGACCACCAACAACGGCATGCTCTACACCGCGAAGGGCACCGCCTCCCTGCTCGTCCCGCTCGCCAGCGTGATCTCGACCGCCTATGGCTGGAAGGCCGTGTTCGTGGTGGCCGTGGCGCTGAATGCGACGGCCGCGCTGATGGCGCTGTTCGTGATCAAGCCGCTGCGCCGCTCCTTCATCCTTGGCAAGGAGGCCGAGAGCACCAGCCCCGCGACCGCCACCGCGGAGACGCGTGCCAAGACCGGGACGGCGTGAGCCGCGACACGTCTTCACGTCGATCGAGGGGCGCAGTGATGCGCCCCTTTTTCTTTGTCGATGAGGACAAACGTCAGCATGGCTGCCGCAAGAATTTTCGGATCACCCAAATCCAGTGCTTGACGATTGGCATTATGTATACCACACTCCCTGCATCGTTCACCCAGGGAGGTTGCCATGCTGGTCGGAGACATTCTGCGCAAGAAGACGCCGCGCGTCGTCACGGTGCGAATGAACGAAACCGTGGGTATTGCCGCCAAGCTGATGCGGGCCAACAACATCAGCGCGCTGGTGGTGAAGGACGTGGTCCGCTCGGAAGGAAACACCGCGGTCGGCATGTTCACCGAGCGCGACGTGGTGCGCGCGGTTGCCGAGCACGGCGCGGGTGCCATCAACGTCAAGGTCTCGCAGCTCATCTCGGTGCAGCAGCTCGTCTCCTGCACCTCCTCTGACACGATCGAGCACGTCCGGCATCTGATGAACCGGAATCACATCCGGCACCTGCCCGTGATCGACGACTACAGCCTCGTCTCCGTCATCAGCATGCGCGACATCGCCGCTGCCGTCGACGAGGCCCTCAACGGCGCGCCGCAAGCGGCAGCTTAAAACGTCTCACTTCCCTGCGACTACCGGCCCCGGCTCGGACGCATCCGAGCCGGACCGGATCTCTCGTCCCAAATTTCCGGTACCCCGCGAGGATTTCATGAAGATCTGCATCTACGGCGCCGGCGCGATCGGCGGATATCTCGGCGTGCAGCTGGCCCGCGCAGGCGCCGATGTCAGCCTGGTCGCGCGCGGCGCGCATCTCGCCGCGATGCGCGAGCGCGGCTTGACACTCCTCGCCGGCGAGGAGACGCACACCGTCCATCCCCGCTGCACCGACAATGCGGCCGAGCTCGGCGTGCAGGACCATGTCATCGTCACGCTGAAAGCGCATTCGATCACCGGCGTGATCGAGAAGATGCAGCCGCTGCTCGGGCCGCACACCCGCATCGTGACCGCGGTCAACGGCATCCCCTATTGGTATTTTTACAAGCACGGCGGCGCGTATGAGAACGCGACCTTGGAGAGCATCGATCCCGGCGGGCGGCAGTGGCGCGAGCTCGGGCCTGACCGCGCGATTGGCTGCATCGTCTATCCCGCCACCGAGATCGAGGCGCCCGGCGTGATCCGCCACGTCTACGGCAACAATTTTCCGCTTGGCGAACCATCAGGCGAAATCACCGCCGACGTACAGCGCCTCGCCGACCTCTTCGTCGCCGCAGGGCTGAAGGCCCCGGTGCTCGACCGCATCCGCGACGAGATCTGGCTCAAGCTGTGGGGCAATGTCTGCTTCAACCCGATCAGCGCGCTGACCCATGCGACGCTCGACGTGATCTGCAGCGATCCCGCCACGCGCGCGCTGTCGCGTGCGATCATGGTGGAGACGCAAGCCATCGCCGAAACCTTCGGCGTCAAGTTCCGCGTCGATGTCGAGCGCCGCATCGAGGGCGCCCGCAAGGTCGGCGCGCACAAGACCTCGATGCTGCAGGATCTCGAGCGCGGCCGTCCGATGGAGATCGACCCGCTCGTCACCGTGGTGCAGGAGATGGGGCGCCTGACCAAGATCCCGACGCCCGCGCTCGACTCCGTGCTGGCGATGGTGACCCAGCGCGCCCGCATCGCCGGCCTCTATGACGGCATCTCCGCGCCCCTTGATCCTCGCGCGCTGGCGGTGGCGTGATGAGCGCGACGACGAAATGGCTGCGCTTCCGCCACGGCGGCACCACCGGATTCGGCACGCTGACCTCGTCAGGCATCAGCGTGCATGAGGGCGAGATGTTCGGCCGGAATGCTGCGACCGGCAAGATTCTGACGCTGACGGAGGTCGAGCTGCTGGCGCCCTGCGCGCCCAGCAAGATCGTCGCGCTCTGGAATAATTTCCATGCGCTCGCGGCCAAGCTGAACCAGCCAGAACCGCCTGAGCCGCTCTATCTACTCAAGGCCACCACCACCATCACGACGCCGGGCGCCGTGATCCGCCGTCCCTCCTATTACGACGGCAAGACCACCTACGAGGGCGAGCTCGGCATCGTCATCGGCAAGACCTGCGCGCGCGTCTCGCCTGACGAGGCCGACCGCTTCATCTTCGGCTACACCTGCGTCAACGACATCACCGCCAACGACATCCTGACCAGCGACCCCACCTTTCCGCAATGGGCCCGCGCCAAGGGCATCGACGATTACGGCCCGTTCGGACCTGTGATCGCGACCGGCCTCGATCCGGCCAAGCTCACGGTCCGCACCATCCTCAATGGCGCGGAGCGGCAGAACTACCCGATCTCGGACATGATTTTTTCCGCGCAACAGCTGGTCAGCAAGATCTCCCACGACATGACCCTGCTCCCCGGCGACCTCATCGCGGTCGGCACCTCGGTCGGCGTCGGCGTGATGAAGGAGCCGGTGAACATCGTGACGGTCGCGATCGACGGCATCGGCGAGCTGACGAACGAGTTTCGGCTGTAACCGCAAAACACGGTGCCGTAGCCCGGATGGAGCGAAAGCGTAATCGGGGACCGGCGTTCGAAGCTCGCAGACCCCGGATTGCGCTGCGCTCCATCCGGGCTACGCCTTCGCCAAATTTCGGAAAAACAACAGCTCACCCAGCGCGGCGCTCACCGATCGTGTCAGGCACCGAGTTGTGGATCGCGCCTTTCGACACCTTAGGCCGCTCGCCCGCCCCTTGATCTCGGTTCCGCTCTCCAATCAACGCGCTCGATGCCTTGCGCAAGGACATCGGCGGTATCTTCTCTTCCATCCGCAACGGCCTGAACCGGATCGGGTGAGTTGCTCGGCGGGATGGGCAGAGTGAAGCGAATCATTTCGACCCACATCACATCTGCGCGCGCCCAAGAGATGCCGCCAACATGTCTCGCCGCTGCCGCACTGTGGTCGCATTCCGACGTCCATCTCTGAGGGGTGTCTGGGGGCACGGCTCAGCCGTGCTTGGGCCAAACTGCTAGGGGTATGACTGTGAAGAAGATTGTATTTGTTCTGGGTGCGACGCTTGCTCTGGTGACGGCTGCGAACGCTGCAGATTTGCCGCGCCGCCAGCCCGTGCCGGTCTATCCGGCCGAGCAGGCTCCGATCGGCAAGATGCCCATTGGCAAGGGTCCCGTTGGCAAGGCCCCGATCGGCAAGGCGCCCGGCCCGGTTGCTGCGCGCTACTGAGGCGCCAGCGAACGAAAAGAGGCCGACAGTCGAGGGGCACAGCGTGACGAACAAGTTTGATCGATCGGGATCCTGCATCCTTGCGGGCCTCGCGCTCGCGACCATGATCGCGTGCGTGATGCCGTCGGCTTCCGCCCAACAAACGAAACACGAAACGAACAAGCGCATGGCCGATGCCAGTGCGCTTGTCCCGACCGACACCGCCTCGCGCGCCACGCCGCAAGCGACGCGGCGCTCGGTGACGCGGGCGGAGAAAGGCCCCTACTACGTCGACTTCCGCGCGCGGACGGCGGCGAGCTGGGGCCATGCCTTCGTCTGGTACGGCAAGACCAGCGAGCGCGCCGTCGAGGTCGCGGGGCTGACGCCTGCCGGCGACACCTGGACCTATGTGCTCGGCCATCTCACCTGGGTGCCATCGGAGACCGGTGCCAGCTATGGTGATCTCGATCCGGAATATCTGACCGCGAGCTATCGCGTCTATCTGAACGAAGCCGACGCCAAGCGCGTGTTCGCCTATATCGAGAAGCTGAAGGCAAGCTCGCCAGTCTGGAACGCCGAGACCACCAACTGCACCGGCTTCATCGGCGACATCGCCGAGTACATGGGCCTGAAAGTGCCGTATCGCTGGCAGCGCCCGGAAAACTTCGTCAACAGCCTGAAAGAGATGAACGGCGGCCGGCAGATGGTGCGGCTGTCGGCGGAGTAGCGGCCACGCCGTCATTGCGAGCGCAGCGAAGCAATCCAGAATCTTTCCGCGGAGGGACTCTGGATTGCTTCGCTGCGCTCGCAATGACGAGTCCGTTGACGCAGCAGGGCCGATTCTAGGACCGTCCCTGAGGTGCGAGCCGCGGTGCGCAGCAGCGCGAGCGAGCCTCGAAGGGCGACGGCCCGGCTCTCGCCGCACGGCCGTTCATCCTTCGAGGCTCCCATGGGACGCGTTGCGTTCCATGCTTCGCACCTCCTGCGACAACCGCTTCGCGGTTGCGCGGGGATGACGGATCGAGATCTCGATTATCCGCCTCACGGAATCACCCCCACCGTCCGCATGAGGCCCCGCCCTCACCGCACGCCCCCCCAATAGACATTTCCCACCCCCGGCGGCATCCTCCCGCCATCGATCGAGAACAGAGCCTGTCACACAGGCGTGGGAAACGTCATGCTGCAAACACGGTTCACAAAGCTTGTCGGTGTCGAGCACCCGATCGTCCAGGGCGGCATGCAGTGGGTCGGGCGCGCCGAGCTGGTCGCGGCGGTCGCCAATGCCGGTGCGCTCGGCTTCATCACCGCGCTGACCCAGCCGACGCCGGAGGACCTGACCCGCGAGATCGCGCGCTGCCGCGACCTCACCGACAAGCCGTTCGGCGTCAACCTCACCATCCTGCCGGCGATCAAGCCGCCGCCTTATGCCGAATACCGCGCCGCCATCATCGAGGCCGGCATCAAGGTGGTCGAGACCGCCGGCAACAAGCCGCAGGAGCATGTCGACGAGTTCAAAAGGCACGGCGTCAAGGTCGTGCACAAATGCACCAGCGTCCGCCATGCGCTCTCGGCCGAGCGGATGGGCGTCGACGCCATCTCGATCGACGGGTTCGAATGCGCCGGCCATCCCGGCGAGGACGATACCCCCGGCCTGATCCTGATCCCGGCCGCCGCCAACAAGGTCAAGATCCCCATGATCGCCTCCGGCGGCTTTGCTGATGCCCGCGGCCTGGTCGCGGCGCTGGCGCTCGGGGCCGAGGGCATCAACATGGGCACCCGCTTCATGGCGACCAAGGAGAGCCCGATCCATCAGCTCATCAAGGAGAAGATCGTCGCCAATGACGAGCGCGAGACCGAGCTGATCTTCCGCACCATGCGCAACACCTCGCGCGTCGCCAAGAACGAGATCTCGACCAAGGTCGTCGCGATGGAGAAGGAAGGCGCCAGGTTCGAGGACATCCGCGAGCTGGTTGCGGGCGCCCGTGGCAAGATGGTCTATGCCACAGGCAATTCGGACGAAGGCATCTGGTCGGCCGGCCAGGTGCAGGGCCTGATCCAGGACATCCCGAGTTGCGGCGAGCTGATCTCCCGTATCGTGCGGGAGGCGGAGGCGATCATCCGCGGCCGGCTCGAAGGCATGATCGTTCAACCAAACGCGCAAGCCGCGGAATAGTCACTGCAAGAAGCGAGAGTAATTCATGAAGGCTTACGTCTACGGCGCTGAAGGCGCTCGGATTTCCGACGTCGCTCAACCAAAGCCCAAAGGCACGCAGGTGCTGGTACGCGTCCGCGCCTGCGGTCTCAATCGCGCCGACACCGGCATGCGCAAGGGCCATGCCCATGGCGCGGCCGGCGGCGTCGGCACCGTGCTCGGCATGGAATGGGCCGGCGAAGTGGCCGAGCTCGGACCCGATGCGAAGGGCGTCAAAGTCGGCGATCGCATCATGGGCTCGGGCGGTGCCGCGTTCGCGGAGTATACGCTTGCCGACCATGGCCGGCTGTTCCGCGCGCCCTCGAACATGAATTTCGAGGAGGCCGCCACCCTGCCCGTCGCGCTCGCCACGATGCACAACGCCGTCGTCACCGTCGGTGGCGTGCAGCCGGGGCAGGCCGTGCTGATCCAGGGCGCAAGCTCGGGCGTCGGCTTGATGGCCATGCAAATCGCAAAGCTCAAGGGCGCAAAGCTGGTGATCGGATCCTCGACCGATGCCTATCGCCGCGGACGACTGAAGGACTACGGCGCCGACCTCGCGGTCGATTCCTCCGATCCCAAATGGGTCGACGAGGTGCTGAAGGCGACTGGCGGCGAAGGCGTCGACCTCATCGTCGACCAGGTCTCCGGCAAGGTCGCCAACCAGAACCTCGCGGCAACCAAGATCCTGGGCCGCATCGTCAATGTCGGCCGGCTCGGCGGCACCCATGCCGACTTCAACTTCGACCTCCATGCCGCCCGCCGCATCTCCTATATCGGCGTGACCTTCCGCACCCGCACCATCGAGGAGGTCCGCGCGATCTTTGAGGAGGTCCGCAAGGACATCTGGGGCGCGGTGGAATCGCGAAAGCTTCAGCTGCCGATCGACCGCGTCTATGCGTTCTCCGACATCGACAAAGCGTTCGCGCACATGGAGGCGAACAAGCACCTGGGGAAGATCGTGGTGACGGTGCCGTAGCTCCGGCCGCGGCCGTCATTCCGGGGCGATGCAAAGCATCGAACCCGGAATCTCGAGATTCCGGGTTCGCCTGCGGCGCCCCGGAATGACAGGACTTGAGGGCGCATCCGCTCCTGCAACTCACTCGCGACTAGTTCTGTGGATCGTCGCTTGATGTTCGCGAACGCCCTGCTAAATCCCCGCCATGAGCGGACAACACGACAAGACATCGGTCGCAGCCATCTCGATCCTGGCCAGCGGCGGCATGGCGGCGGCCAAATTCGTGGTCGGGATCGCGATCGGATCGCTGGCGCTGATCTCCGAGGCGCTGCACTCCTCGATCGACCTGGTCGCGACCATCATCACCTGGGCGGTGGTGCGGGTCTCGGACAAGCCGGCCGACGACGAGCACCATTACGGCCACGGCAAGCTCGAGAGCGTCTCCGCGCTCGGTGTGACCGCCCTGCTCTATGTGCTCGCCGGCGGCATCCTGGTCGAATCCTACAGCCGGCTGCGCGAGGGAACCCCGCCGCCGACGATCTCGGCCGTGCCATTCGTGGTGCTGGTGCTCGACATCGCCGTCAATCTCTGGCGCGCCCGCGCCCTGCACAAGGCCGCGCGGGAAACGCGGAGCCAGGCGCTCGCGGCCGACGCGCTGCATTTTGCCTCCGATGTCATGGGCTCATTCGCTGTCATCATCGGCCTGATCCTTGCGGCCTTCGGCTTCTGGTGGGGCGACGCCGCGGCCGCCGCCGCGGTCGCCGTGATGATCGCCCTGCTCGGCCTGCGCATGGCGGGCTCGACGGTGCAGACGCTGGTCGACCGCGCGCCGGAAGGGGCACAGGACAAGGCCACCGCCGCGATCCGCAGCGTGCCCGGCGTGATCGACGTCGAGCGGCTGCGCGTGCGCATGGTCGGGGCGACCACTTTCATCGACAGCATCGTCAAGGTGCCCAGGACCTACCCGATCGACCGCGTCGAAGGCATCAAGCGCAACGCCGAAGCCGCCGTCGGCAAGATCTTCGGCGATGCCGACCTGTCCTTCACCGCCGTCCCCGTCGCCCGCGACAACGAGACCGTGCGCGACCGCATCATGGTGATCGCGCGCAATTCGGGCCTCGCCATCCACCACGTCACGGTGCACGACCTGGGTGCGAAGCTGATCGTCAGCATCGACCTCGAGGTCGACGCCGACATGCAGCTCGAGGCCGCCCACGACGTCGCCAACAGGCTGGAGCGCAGCATCCAGGAAGAGTTCGGCGCTGACGTCGAGGTCGACGTCCATATCGAGCCGCTGGAGCCGGAACTGCCGTTCGGCGCCGATGCCGCGCCCGACAGGGTACAGACCATCGCCGCCGCGCTCACCGAATATGCCGCCGGCGGCGAGATTCACGACATCCATAATGTGCGCGTCCGCGACACCGAAGGCGGCGAGATCGTCAACTTCCATTGCCGCGCCGCGCCGTCGATGAGCGTGATCAAGGTTCATGAGCAAGTCGATGCGATCGAGCGCCGCTTGCGCCGCGCGTTCCCGAGCGTGAAGCGCGTCATCAGCCACGCCGAACCACCGCGCGCGTGAGGCGGAAAGCGCGAGGAGTCACACGTTCTCGTTTCGGACTCCTGATGCATGTGAGTTTGCGGAGCAGAAGCCGCGCAAACTCTGCATTGGATAAGAATTATTTCGCGTTAACCTTTCGTTGACTCTCGACAGCCTGCGCAAACTGGATTCAAATCGCTGTGATTCGAAAGCGTTGTGGGGCTGCTTTCGAATGGTGTTGCAGACAGGTTTTCAGGGGGCCGAAGGCATGGCGCGCGCAGACGCCGCGAACGCGTGCGTCCAATCCGATTCGATCAAGGGATTGGCGCAATCGATCGCGAAACCTGCCTATCATCGGCTCCTGATCGCGGAGCCGGCGCTGCGTCGCGCCGTGCCGACGCTCATCATTGCCTTCCTCATCACGATCTGCCTCGGCGCGTTCGTCCAGGTCGTCGACCAGACACGCCAGAAGCGCCTGGTGATCCAGAACGACATCTCGATGCTCGCCGAACTGCTCGCCGAGCGCATCGACCGCGCGACCTCGTTGCGCGCCGAGCGACTGAAGGCCATCGAGAACCTGCCGACGCTGCTGCCCGAGATGATCCCGAACAAGGCCAGGGTCTCGGGCCGCCACGTCGTCGTCACCTCGGCCGGCGTCAACGGTCACATCCTCGCCCGCATTCCGATCGACAGCGATCCAGCAGGCAACGACCGCCTGCTCGATGCGATCACCACCGCGCAGCTGCTCGCGGCGCCGCCGCGCGACAACAACGTCGCGGACATGACGCTGCCTGACGGCAGCACGGCGCTGGCGGCCGCGCGGCCGATCAAGTCGTTGCCGGGTCTCGTCACGGTGATCCAGGAGCGCAACGAGCCGATCTGGGGCTCGGACGCAGCGCTGTCGGTGACGCTGTCGGCGACCACGGGCTTCGTCGTCCTGATCCTCGGCTTTGCCTTCCACTGGCAGTCGACCCGCGCCCGTGAAGGCGACCTCATCAACGACGCGGTGCGCGGCCGCATCGACACCGCGCTCAACCGCGGCCGCTGCGGCCTGTGGGACTGGGACCTGTCGCGCGGCCGGATCTTCTGGTCGCAATCGATGTTCTCGATGCTGGGCCTCGACGGTCGCAACGAGCTGCTCACTTTCGGCGAGGTCAATGCGCTGGTGAAGTCCGACGACATCGACCTGTTCGAGATCGCCGACCAGCTGATCTCCGGGAAGATCGACTACATCGACCAGACCTTCCGCATGCAGCACGTCGACGGCCACTGGATCTGGCTGCGCGTCCGCTGCGAGCGAACCCGCGGCGCAAGTGATGCCGGCATCCACCTGATCGGCATCGCGGTCGACATCACCGAGCAGAAGAGCCTCGCCGAGCGGACCGTGGAAGCCGACCTGCGCCTGCGCGATGCGATCGAGACCATTCCGGAAGCCTTCGTGCTGTGGGACGCCAGCGACCGCCTGGTGCTCTGCAACTCGCACTTCCAGCGCCTGCACAAGCTGCCCGACACCGCGGTGATCCCCGGCACCTCCTACGAGACCGTGCTGGAAGTCGGCCGCATGCCCGAGGTCCGCACCCGCCACAACGACACCGGTGCCCAGGGGCCGGGCGCGCGCACCTTCGAGGCCCAGCTCGACGACGGCAGCTGGCTGCATATCAGCGAGCGTCGGACCAAGGACGGCGGCTACGTCTCCGTCGGCACCGACATCACCCGCATCAAGGAGCACGAGCAGAAGCTCGTCGACAACGATCTGCGCCTGCGCGCCACCGTCATCGACCTCAAGCGCTCGCAGGCCGCGCTGGAGCGCCAGACCATCGAGCTCGCCGATCTCGCCGAGAAGTACCAGCGCGAGAAGACCCGGGCCGAGGAAGCCAACCAGACCAAGTCGAAGTTCCTCGCCAATATGAGCCACGAGCTGCGCACGCCGCTCAACGCCATCATCGGCTTCTCCGAGATCATGGGCTCGGGCATGTTCGGCGAGCTCGGCAGCGAGAAGTACCAGGAATACTGCCACGACATCCTGACCAGCGGTCACTATCTGCTCGAGGTCATCAACGACATCCTCGACATGTCCAAGATCGAGGCCGGCCGCATGAAGCTCGACATGGAAGAGCTCGACCTGTCGCAGACGTTGGCTGAATCCTTGCGCGTCGTCGCCGGCCGAGCCCAGGACAAGCACCTCAAGCTCGATGCCGACATCGGGAAATCGATCTCTGTCGTCGCCGACCGCCGCGCCACCAAGCAAATCGTCGTCAACCTGTTGTCCAACGCCGTGAAGTTCACGCCCGACGGCGGCCGCATCGTGGTGCGCAGCCGGCAGCTCGAGGACAGGATCGTGCTGATGATCGCCGATACCGGCATCGGCATCGCGCCGCACTCGCTGGCGCGGCTCGGACGTCCGTTCGAGCAGGTCGAGAGCCAGCTCACCAAGACCTATCACGGCTCCGGCCTTGGCCTTGCGATCGCGCGTTCGCTGGCGCAGCTCCACGGTGGCTCGATGAAGCTGCGCTCCAGGCTGGAAGTCGGCACCGTCGTCCGCGTGACGCTGCCGCGCGACGCCGTCAAGGTGGCGTCAGGGATTTCGGCCGCGGCGTAGGGCTCAATCAGCTCTGGTTGAATCGAAGCGACCCAAAAGCACCGCTCCAGTAGGGTGGGCAAAGGCGCACTTGCGCCGTGCCCTTGCTGTGTTGGATCGACGCGGCTAAACCGCGTGGGCACGCTTCGCTTTGCCCACCCTACAAGGCTACCCCGATAGCCCTTACGACTGCAGCGACGGCGCGACTTCGCGGGCGATATTGACCAGCGCTGCGATCAGCGGCGTCATCGGGTCGCGCTGCGGGATGACGAGACCAATGCTGTAGGTGACCTCGGGGTCGACGATCGGGATGGTGCGGACCTTGTCGGACAGGCCGAGCGTCTCGGCGAGCTTGGCCGGCATCACGCTCGCCCACCGGCCGGTCTTGACGTGGGTGAACAGCACCAGCAGCGAATTCGATGTCAGCGTCGGCGTCGCCTCCGCGCCGACCGAGCGCAGCGCGCGGTCGATGATGCGGCGGTTCTGCATGTCAGGCGTCAGCAGGCACAGCGGCACCTGCCCGACCTCCTTCCAGGTCACCGTCTCGCGATCGCCGAACATCCCATCGGGCGCGGTGAGCAGACGATAGCTCTCATTGTAGAGCGGAATGGTGCGCACCTTGCCGATCGGCTCGTTCTCGATATAGGTCAGCCCCGCATCGACCTCGAGATTTTCGAGCAGCCCCAGCACCTCCGACGAGGTCGTCGAGCGGATGCTGAAGCGCACCTCGGGATGCCGCGCACGGAACGGCGTCGTCAATGACGCGACCATGCCGAGCACGGTCGGGATCGCCGCAATACGGATCTCGCCGGAGAGCTGATGCTTCAGTCCGTTGATCTCGTCGCGCATCGCACGAGCATCGCCGACGATGCGACGCGCCCAGTCGAGCGCCCGCTCGCCTTCGGGGGTGAAACCCTGGAAACGGGAGCCGCGCTGGACCAGCATCACGCCGAGGATCTCCTCGAGCTGCTTCAGCCCGGTCGACATGGTCGGCTGGGTCACGCCGCAGGCCTCTGCCGCCCGTCCAAAATGCCGCTCCTTGGCCAGCGCCAGCAGCAGTTCAAGCTTGTCGATCAATCGTCCGTCCCTTCGGATTCCAACGCGGCATGCAAGCTATCACGCCGGGGCTGCACCAACACGCAAAAACCGGCAGCCGATACGAGTTTCATTGCCTGACCGTATCGGTCGATTGCGCTTTCCGATCGATCCGAATTCGCAATCGCAGCATGAGACAGCTTTATTGATCTTCGAATGATTCCAAATAGTTTGCGGAAGGGACGCTCAATTTGAGAACGAAGAATGACAGTGGTTTTTGAGCCTTCATACGAGCCTTCACGCGAACCTTGGAACGAGATTCGCGGCGCCGAGATCATCGCCGAACATGCCAGCCAGGAAGGCGCAACGCTCGTCATCCTCCACGCGCTCCAGGCGGCGTTCGGCTACGTGCCGGAGGCCGCGATTCCCATGGTGGCGCAGGCGCTGAACCTGTCGCGCGCCGAGGTCCATGGCGTCTTCACCTTCTACCATGATTTCCGCCATAAGCCGGCCGGCCGCCATGTGCTGAAGCTGTGCCGCGCCGAGGCCTGCCAGGCCGCCGGCGGCGATGCGCTGGCGGCGCGCGCCGAGGCGAAGCTCGGCGTTTCGCTTGGCAACACCACTGCGGATGACCGCGTCACGCTGGAGCCGATCTACTGCCTCGGCCTCTGCTCGACCGCGCCGTCGGCGATGCTCGACGGCCGCCTCGTCGGACGGCTCGACGAGAAGCGCCTCGATGCGCTGGTTGCGGAGGCGCAGCGATGAATATGAGGATTTTTGTTCCGCGGGATGCGACGGCAATCGCCGTCGGCGCCGATGACGTCGTCACAGCGCTTGACCAGATCGCGCAGCAGCGCGGCCTGGCGATCGAGATCATCAGGACCGGCTCGCGCGGATTGCACTGGCTGGAGCCGATGGTCGAGGTGGCGACGCCTGCGGGCCGCGTCGCCTACGGGCCGGTGAGCGCCGAGGACGTCGCCTCCGTGCTCGAGTCCATGGCGAGCGACGGACCGCACGCGCTGCGGCTCGGCGTCACGGACGAGATCTCCTGGCTGAAGCGCCAGACCCGCCTCACCTTCGCCCGCTGCGGCGTGATCGATCCGCGTTCGCTCGACGACTATCGCGCCCATGGCGGCTACAAGGGTCTTGAGCGCGCGCTGTCGCTGGGCCCGGACGCGATCCTCGACGAAGTGACGACGTCGGGCCTGCGCGGCCGCGGCGGCGCCGGCTTTCCGACCGGCATCAAGTGGAAGACCGTGGCGCAGGCCAAGGCCGACCGTAAGTTCATCGTCTGCAATGCCGACGAAGGCGACAGCGGCACCTTTGCCGATCGCATGATCATGGAAGGCGATCCCTTCCTGGTCATCGAGGGCATGACCACCGCCGGCATCACCGTCGGGGCGACCAAAGGCTATATCTACATCCGCAGCGAATATCCGCACGCGGTCGAGGCGATGAATGCGGCCATCAAGGCCGCCAGGCGCGGCGGCTATCTCGGCGACAGGATCGGCGGCTCGACCCATAGCTTCGACATGGACGTGCGCGTCGGCGCCGGCGCCTATGTCTGCGGCGAGGAGACCTCGCTGCTGGAAAGCCTCGAAGGGCGCCGCGGCCTGGTGCGCGCAAAACCGCCGCTGCCGGCGCATCATGGCCTGTTCGGCAAGCCGACCGTCATCAACAACGTGCTGTCGTTTGCCGCCATCCCCTTCATCCTCGCCGAGGGCGCCAAGGCCTATGCCGATTTCGGCATGGGCCGTTCGCGCGGCACCATGCCGATCCAGCTCGCCGGCAATATCCGCCATGGCGGGCTGTTCGAAACCGCGTTCGGCGTGACGCTGGGCGAGCTCGTCGACGACATCGGCGGCGGCACGTTCACGGGACGCCCGGTGCGCGCGGTGCAGGTCGGCGGCCCGCTCGGCGCCTACTTCCCCCGCGCCCTGTTCGACACGCCGTTCGACTACGAGGCCTTCGCCGCGCGTGACGGCCTGATCGGCCATGGCGGCATCGTCGTGTTCGACGACAGCGTCGACATGCGCAAGCAGGCGCGCTTCGCCATGGAGTTCTGCGCCATCGAATCCTGCGGCAAGTGCACGCCCTGCCGCATCGGCTCGACCCGCGGCGTCGAGACCATCGAGAAGATCATCCGCGGCGAACGCGTCTCCGAAAATCTCGCGCTGGTCGAAGACCTCTGCAACACCATGAAATTCGGCTCGCTGTGCGCGCTCGGCGGCTTCACGCCCTACCCCGTGCTGAGCGCATTGAAGCACTTCCGGGAAGATTTTGTCCCGGCCCCGACCACGCTTCAGGCCGCGGAATAGGAGAACGACAATGTCGCTGATCGAAGAAATCGACTTTGGCACGCCGCGCTCCAAATCATCAACGATGGTCACACTGACCATCGACGGCAAAGAGGTCACGGTGCCCGAGGGCACCTCGATCATGCGCGCCACGATGGACGCCGGCCACCAGATCCCAAAACTGTGCGCGACCGACATGGTCGATGCCTTCGGCTCCTGCCGCCTCTGCGTCGTCGAGATCGAGGGCCGCGCCGGCACGCCGGCCTCCTGCACCACGCCCGTGATGAACGGCCTGGTGGTCCACACCCAGAGCGAGCGGCTGAAGCAGCTGCGCAAGGGCGTGATGGAGCTCTACATCTCCGACCACCCGCTCGACTGTCTCACCTGCGGCGCCAATGGCGATTGCGAATTGCAGGACATGGCCGGCGCCGTGGGCCTGCGCGAAGTCCGCTACGGCTATGAGGGCGAGAATCACGTCTTCGCGAAATCCAACGGCGAGGTCAACGCCGCCTGGATGCCGAAGGACGAGTCCAACCCCTATTTCACCTACGATCCCTCCAAGTGCATCGTCTGCTCGCGCTGCGTCCGCGCCTGCGAGGAGGTGCAAGGCACCTTCGCGCTGACCATCTCTGGCCGCGGCTTCGACAGCCGAGTCTCGCCGGGCATGAGCGAGAGCTTCCTCGGCTCCGAATGTGTCTCCTGCGGTGCCTGCGTGCAGGCCTGCCCGACCGCGACGTTGACGGAAAAATCCGTGATCGAGATCGGACAGCCCGAGCACTCCGTCGTCACCACCTGTGCCTATTGCGGTGTCGGCTGCGCCTTCAAGGCGGAAATGCGCGGCGAGGAAGTGGTGCGCATGGTGCCCTACAAGGACGGCAAGGCCAATCGTGGCCATTCCTGCGTCAAGGGCCGCTTCGCCTGGGGCTACACCAACCACAAGGAGCGCATTCTTAAACCCATGATCCGCGAGCGGATCGAGGACCCGTGGAAGGAAGTGTCCTGGGACGAGGCGTTCTCCTTTGCCGCCGCCAGGATGCGCGGCATCCAGAAGAAATACGGCCGCGATGCCATCGGCGGCATCACCTCGTCCCGCTGCACCAATGAAGAGACCTATCTGGTGCAGAAGCTGATCCGCGCTGGCTTCGGCAACAACAATGTCGACACCTGCGCCCGCGTCTGCCATTCGCCAACCGGCTATGGCCTGTCGCAGACTTTCGGCACCTCGGCCGGCACGCAGGACTTCGACTCGGTCGAGGACACCGACGTCGCCGTCATCATCGGGGCCAACCCCGCCTCGGCTCACCCGGTGTTCGCCTCGCGCCTGAAGAAGCGGCTGCGCCAGGGCGCGAAGCTGATCGTGATCGATCCGCGCCGCACCGAGATGGTGGAATCACCGCATGTGAAGGCGCTGCACCTACCCTTGATGCCCGGCACCAACGTCGCGGTCGTCACGGCGCTGGCGCATGTCATCGTCACCGAGGGCCTCGTCAACGAAGCCTTCGTGCGCGAGCGCTGCGACTGGAGCGAATTCGAGGAATGGGCCGCCTTCGTCGCGCAAGCAAAGCACAGCCCGGAAGCCACCGCCATCCTCACCGGGGTCGATCCGAAGGTGCTGCGCGAAGCCGCCCGCCTCTACGCCACCGGCGGCAATGGCGCGATCTATTACGGCCTCGGCGTCACCGAGCACAGCCAGGGCTCGACCACCGTGATCGCGATCGCCAACCTCGCTATGGCAACAGGCAATATCGGCCGTCCCGGCGTCGGTGTGAATCCGCTGCGCGGCCAGAACAACGTTCAAGGCTCCTGCGACATGGGCTCGTTCCCGCACGAGTTGCCCGGCTATCGCCACATCTCGGGTGATGCCGTGCGCGATCAGTTCGAGGCGCTGTGGAACGTCAAGCTCAACCCGGAGCCGGGCCTGCGCATTCCCAACATGTTCGATGCCGCGATCGAAGGCACGTTCATGGGCCTCTATGTGCAGGGCGAGGACATTCTCCAGTCCGATCCCAATACCAAGCATGTGGTGGCGGCGCTGTCGGCGATGGAATGCGTCATCGTTCACGACCTCTTCCTGAACGAGACCGCGAACTACGCCCATGTCTTCCTGCCCGGCTCGAGCTTCCTCGAGAAGGACGGCACCTTCACCAATGCCGAGCGCCGCATCCAGCGCGTCCGCAAGGTGATGTCGCCGAAGAACGGCATGGCCGACTGGGAGGTCACCATCGGCCTCGCCAAGGCGATGGGCTTTCCGATGAACTACAGCCACCCCTCGGAGATCATGGACGAGATCGCGGCGCTGACGCCGACTTTCACCGGCGTCTCCTATGCCAAGCTCGACGAGCTCGGCTCGGTGCAGTGGCCCTGCAACGAGAAGGCGCCCGAGGGCACGCCGGTGATGCATATCGACGGCTTCGTCCGCGGCAAGGGCAAGTTCATCGTCACCGAATATGTCGCGACCGACGAGCGCACCGGCCCCCGCTTCCCGCTGCTGCTCACCACCGGCCGCATCCTCAGCCAGTACAATGTCGGCGCGCAGACACGGCGCACCGAGAACGTGGTCTGGCATGCCGAGGACCGGCTGGAGATCCATCCCCACGACGCCGAGCAGCGCGGCGTGCGCGACGGCGACTGGGTGCGGCTGGCGAGCCGGGCCGGCGAGACCACGCTGCGCGCCGAAATCACCGACCGCGTGTCGCCGGGTGTCGTCTACACCACTTTCCATCATCCGGACACGCAGGCCAACGTGATCACCACAGACTATTCGGACTGGGCAACCAATTGTCCGGAATACAAGGTCACGGCGGTGCAGATCTCGCCCTCGAACGGGCCGTCCGACTGGCAGAAGAGCTACGACGCGCAGGCGCGGCACTCCCGCCGCATCGCGCCGGCCGAGGCCGCGGAGTAACCGCATGCACGTACCGGTCCAGGCCATCGACCGCGAGATCTGGCGCGACGCTGTCGCGTCGGCAGGAACGCGGCTGATCCCAGAGGAGACTCCGCTGGCGCTGACCTATAATGGCGGCACCTATGCCGTCATGATGGGGACGCCGCAGAACCTGGAAGATTTCGCCGTCGGCTTCAGCCTGGACGAAGGCATCATCAGGTCCGTCGACGACATCAAATCGCTCGATGTTGTCAGGCTCGACGACGGCATCGAGCTGCGCATGTGGTTGGAGTCGGAGGACGCCGCGCGCATCAGCGAGCGCCGCCGCCATATCGCAGGCCCCACCGGCTGCGGCATCTGCGGCATCGAGTCCATCGCCGAGGCCATACGGCCGGCGGCGATCGTGCCGCAGGGTCAGATCTTCACGCCGCGCCAGATCATGACGGCGATGCAGGCGATCGCTCCCCTGCAATCGATCAACATGCAGACCCGCGCAGTGCACGCCGCCGCCTTCTGGTCACCGTCGCACGGCATCGTCGCCTTGCGCGAGGACGTCGGCCGCCACAACGCGCTCGACAAGCTCGCGGGCTCGCTTGCGCGCAGCCGGACAAGCGCATGCAACGGCATGGTGCTGCTGACGAGCCGCGTCTCCGTCGAGATGGTGCAGAAGACGGCTGCAATTGGTGCGCCCGTGATGGTCGCGGTCTCCGCGCCGACCGCGCTTGCAGTACGTACCGCGGAGGCTGCCGGCATCACGCTGACTGCAATTGCCCGCAACGACGGGTTTGAAGTGTTCACGCATCAGGGTCGCGTTGCCGCTGATTGTGCTCCGGAGATCATCGATGTCGTCGCCTGACCGCCTCGTCTACATGGCCAATCAGATCGGCACTTTCTTCCGCAGTCAGGGCCACGACAGGGCCGTGCCCGGGATCGCCGACCACATCAAGAAGTTCTGGGATCCCCGGATGAAGCGCGCCATCTTCGCGCATCTCGACGCGGGCGGCGCAGGGCTGGAGCCGAACGTGCTCGAAGCCCTCACTTCGCTCAAGCTGGCGACTTCCCTTCCAGAAGCGCGCTGAACACGCGCCGCACCTCGCTTTGCGTCTCCTTCACGCGTGCCTCCAGCGAGGAGAAATCCGGCGCGTCGCCGGCGCGCGCCATCACCCGCTGCAGATCGGTGCCCGCGGTTTCCGGCTTGAAGCGGTCGCTGACGCAGAGCCGCAGGATCTGCGTCAGATCATGATAGAGCCGCGCGGCGGCGCGCAGGATTTCGGTTTCAGGTTGCCCGATCACACCGAGCCTGCATGCATTATCCAGCACCTGCAACGTGCTGACATCGAGAATCTCGGGCTTGTCGTGGGCGTGCACAAGTTGCAGGTATTGCGCGATAAAATCGATGTCGACCATGCCACCCGAGGCGTATTTCAGGTCCCAATAGTCGGTCTCGCCCTTCTCCTGCGCGATCGCGCGGCGCATGTCGGCGACGTCGTTGGCGATGATGGCCCGGTCGCGGCGGCGGGTCAGGACCTCGCGGATAATCTGCTCGATGCGCGCGGTGAATTCGGGCGACGCCGACACCACGCGCGCGCGCGTCAACGCCATGTGC
Organism: Bradyrhizobium sp. BLXBL-03; assembly: GCF_051853015.1. Taxonomy (NCBI): domain Bacteria; kingdom Pseudomonadati; phylum Pseudomonadota; class Alphaproteobacteria; order Hyphomicrobiales; family Nitrobacteraceae; genus Bradyrhizobium; species Bradyrhizobium sp. BLXBL-03. Next base: position 5,629,441 of record NZ_CP182470.1, read on the forward strand.
TCCCAGGTCCAGGCCTCATTGGCCTGGTAGTCCGCAAAGGAGACAAGGCTCGACGCCACGGGACCCGCGCGTCCCGAGGGCCGCAGCCGCATGTCGATCTCGTAGAGCACGCCGTAATTGGTGCGGGTCGTGAAGGCGCTGATCAGGCGCTGGGTGAGGCGGGCGAAATAATGCGCGCCCTGAAGTGATTTCTCGCCGTCCGAGTCCGGATGGTCGCTGTCGAAATCGTAGAGCAGGATCAGATCGAGATCCGAGGACGCGGTCATCTCGCGGCTGCCGAGCCGTCCCATGGCGATGATCGCGGTCTCCTGCCCCCTGATCCGGCCGTGTTGCGCGGCAAAGCGATCGGCGACGAGACCGTGGACGGTGTGAACGATGCCCTCGGCGACGTCGGCAAAAGCCGTACTGGCCTGCTGCGCCGAAACCGTGCCGGACAGGATGCGGGTGCCGATCAGGAACAGGCTCTCCTGTCCGAACAGGCGCAGCCGGTCCAGAAACTCCTCATAGGAGCCCGCATCCTGCACCGTGGCCGCAAGCCGCGCCGACAGTTCCCGCCGATCCGGCATCGCGCCGAAGAAGCGCGGATCGATCAGGCCGTCCATCAATTGCGGTTGCCGCGCCAGCATCTCGCCAAGCCGGGGCGCGGCGCCAAGCACCAGCGCCACGAGCGCGACGAGATCGCGGTTCTGGCCGAGCAGCGTGATCAGCCGGCCGCCGCGCTGGAGCGCCCGGAGGAAATGATCGAATGCCGTCACTGCGCGGTCCGGCTCCTCCGCATGCGCCAGGCCGTCGATCAAGGCCGGCACGAACTCGACGAAAGCGTTGCGCGTCTGCTTGTTGCGGAACACGCGATAATCCGCGGTGAGCCAGTCGCAGACGGTCTGCGCCACCGCGGCAGGCTTCTTGAAGCCAAGCGTCGTCAAATGCTGGAGCAGGCGCGGATCGTCAGGGCCGGTGCGATAATCGATCGCGGGCAGGCTTGCCGTGCCGGTCGGATCATCGCCCTCGAACAGTTTTTCGTAGTGCCCCTGGACGATCTCGAGCTGGTGCATCAGGTCGCGCGCAAAGGCCTCGCGGCTGCCATAGCCGAAGAACCAGGCGAATCGTTCGACCGCCTCCTTGTCATCAGGCAGCGCATGAGTCTGCTCGTCGGCCATCATCTGGAGACGATGCTCGATCCGGCGCAGGAATTCATAGGCCTTGGTCAGCTCGTCGCGGGCGGCGGAGGTGATCCAGTTGCGCGCGGCGAGGACATTGAGCGCGGCCAGCGTCGGCCGCACCCGCAATTCCGGATGGCGGCCGCCGGCGATCAGCTGCTGGGTCTGGGCGAAGAACTCGATCTCGCGGATGCCGCCGCGGCCGACCTTGACGTTGTGCCCCTCGACCGCAATCTCGCTCTGGCCGCGATAGGTCTGCATCTGCCGCTTCATGTCGTGCACGTCGGCAAGTGCGGCGAAGTCGAGATGCTTGCGCCAGACGAAGGGCGCGATTTCGGCCAGCAGCGCCTCGCCCGCTCTGGCGTCGCCGGCGCACGCCCGCGCCTTGATCATGGCGGCGCGCTCCCAGGTGCGCCCTTCCCGCTCGTAATAGTTCAGCGCTGCATCGCGCGAGATCGCGACTTGCGTCGAGGATGGATCGGGCCGCAGCCGCAGATCGACGCGGAACACGTAACCGTCATAGGTGCGCTGCTGGAGAATGCGCGCCAGGCCTTGCGTGACCCGCACGAAGAACGGCTGCGGCTCGATATCGGGCACAAGCGTCGCGGCATCGGGGTCGAAGAACACGATGAGATCGATGTCGCTGGAGTAGTTGAGCTCGCCGGCCCCCATCTTGCCCATGGCGAGCACGATCAGGCCGCAGCCGACCTCGGGCGCCTCGGGATCTTCAGGCAGGATCTTGCCGCGTGCGGCTTCCTGACGCAGCAGGTACTGCAGCGCCGCCTGCACCGAGGAGACCGCGAGATCGGTCAACGCCGCCGTCACCCGCATCACCGGCCAGACCCCGCCGATGTCGCACAGCGCGATCAGCAGCGCCGCCTCAGCCTTCATACGGCGAAGCAGCCGCATCACCTCGGCTTCATCAGGCGCGGCAAGTACCGCGCCCCTCGCCTCCGCGATCAGCGCGGCGAGATGCGCATCCGGCTCGCATTCGAGCAACCGAATCAGGCGCAGCGGATCGGCGCGCACCAGATCGAACAAATAAGGCGAGAATTGCGCGATGCCGGCCAGGATGTCGCGCGCGAAGGGTTGAGCCAGCAGCGCTTCCAGACGAGCCAATTGGGCCGGCTCGAGCTCGGCCAGCCAGCTGTCGAAACGTCGTTCGTCTGATGTGGAAACGGCAATATGGGGGGCCTCCGCGAAGCGTGCGGCAAGGCTCTCGCCAGTCTTGTCCGCGTTTCCCGGCGCGGAGTGGTTCATGCCACCTTCTGTGGCACATCCGGCATTGGCGGGGCAACCCTGTCGCCGGCACCGGCGCGCGCCGGCAGCACCAGCGTGGCGACGAGGCCGGGATGGGCATCGCCCAGGCGCAATTCGCCGCCATGCAATGTGGCAACGGCCGCGGCGAGGCTGAGGCCGAGGCCGGAGCCCGGCATGGTGCGGCTCGCTTCCAGCCGCACGAAGCGCTCGATGGCGTGTTTGCGATCGCCTTCCGGAATTCCGGGGCCGCGATCGGTGACGCTGAGCAGCACCTGATCACCGTCGCGCCTGGCCTCGATCGTGATCTGACGCGCGTCCATGCTGACCACTGACCCCGCCGACTGCGCGGCCGGCTTGCCGTATTTGATCGCATTCTCGACCAGATTGGCGAGCGCCTGGCTGATCAATTCGCGATTGCCGTGAATGGGCGCTGCTTCCGTCTTGACCTTTAAGGTCATGCCGTCGTCTTCGGCGAGCGGCTCGTAGAGCTCGTGAATGCCGGCCGCGACATCGGCGGCATCGAAATCATCCATGTTGCCGCGCGCCTGACCGGATTCCGCGCGTGCGATCATCAGAAGCGCGTTGAAGGTGCGGATCAGCCCGTCGGATTCCTCGATGGTCCGCTCCAGCGCGGCGCGATAGTCGGCCTCGCAACCGGATTTCGCCAACGCCTCCTCGGCGCGGTTGCGCAGGCGCGTCAGCGGCGTCTTGAGATCGTGGGCGATGTTGTCGGAGACCTCTTTCAGCCCCGCCATCAGCGCCTCGATCCGCTCCAGCATGGCGTTGAGGTTTTCGGCGAGGCGATCGAGTTCGTCGCCGCTGCGCCCGACCGGCAGGCGCTCGCTGAGATCGCCGGTCATGATGCGATGCGCGGTGCCGCTCATCGCGTCGATCCGCGTCAACACCCTGCGCGCGACGAAGACGCCGCCGCCGAGGCCGAGCACGACGACGATCAGGATCGACCATTGCGCGGCCTTGGCGACGATGCCGAACAGGCGCCGCCGCTCGGCGAGATCACGGCCGATCAGGAGGCGGAAACCATTTTCCAGTTCGATGACGCGAACGAGCGCCCGATGGTCGCGGTCATCCGTATCCTCGATCCGCCGATAGGCGGTTTCCGACCAGCCGATGGTCGCCATCACGCCCGGCGCCAGCGAGCCGACATTGCCGGCGATCGCCTGGCCGGTGGGCGAGGTTATGAGGTAGAGATTGGCGCCCGGCCGCAACGCGCGGGACTCGATCGTGCGCGCGAGGCCGTACAGGCCGCGACGGCCGTAGATCTCGTTGATCTCCGAGGTCTCGGCATTCACCGTCTGCGTGATCTCTTCGGTGATCAGCCGCCGCGTGTTCCAGGCGAAATAGCCGAGCAGCGAAGCCGCGAAAATCGCAAACAAAAACAGGTAGACCAGCGTCAGCCGGAACGCCGTGGTGCGGACGAGTTTACCGAATGCCGTCACGGATCATGTACCCCGCGCCGCGGATCGTGTGCAGCAGCGGCCGCTCGAACCCCTTGTCGATCTTGGAACGCAGCCGCGAAATGTGCACGTCGATCACGTTGGTCTGCGGATCGAAATGATAGTCCCAGACGTTCTCCAGCAGCATGGTGCGCGTCACCACCTGGCCGGCATGCTTCATCAGATATTCAAGCAGGCGGAATTCGCGCGGCTGCAGCGTCAGCTCGTCCTTGCCGCGGGCAACGCGGTGGGAGAGGCGGTCGAGCTCGAGGTCGCCGACACGGTAGAGCGTGTCCTCTGCAGGCCCGCCGCGTCGGCGCGACAGCACCTCGACACGGGCGAGCAGCTCGGCGAAGGAATAGGGCTTCGGCAGATAGTCGTCGCCGCCGGCGCGCAGACCCTTGATGCGATCGTCGACCTGACCGAGCGCGGACAAGATCAGCACCGGTGTCGTGTCGCCCTTGTCGCGCAGCGCGCCGATCAGCGACAGCCCGTCGCGCTTGGGCAGCATGCGGTCCACCACCAGCACGTCGTAATCGCCACTCTCGGCCATGGCGAGGCCTTCCTCGCCGTCACCGGCGTGGTCGGCAATGTGTCCGACCTCGCGAAACGCCTTCACGAGATAGTCGGCGGATTCGCGGTCGTCTTCGATGATGAGGAGGCGCATCGTGCGTTCGGCGGCAGTCAAGGAGGTCAACCTTCTCTAAACATGGCGCTAGCGGCAATCGCATGCAAGCCGAGTGAGCGAGACTTGGTCGAGAACTTGGGTGGGCAAAAAGGGCGGGCGGTGAAGCTGGGGGGACCTCACCGCCCTATGCCTTCCGACGGAGGGGGGCGTATTCCACCGGAAGGTAGGCTGGGAAGCGAAAATTACGCTGCTTCCCCGAAGAGCGCCGGCGGCGGGGGCGACTGATGCCGGCGACACCCTTCATGTCGTAAGCCTCCTGAGGCTCAGCCCTTGTCAGCCCTTGGCGATGGGCACCGCGACGAAGCGCGACTGGCCGCCGCTCTTCACGCGCATCAGGACGCTGTTCTTGTTGTCGGTCCGCGCCGTGTTGATGGCGTCGCGGACGTCGCCGGCGGTGCTCACGCTCTTGCCGCCGACTTCGAGGATCACGTCGCCTTCCTTGAAGCCGCGTTCGGCCGCGGCGCTCTTCGGATCGACTTCGGTGACCACGACGCCGTCCTTGCCGGCGCCGGCTACGGAGTTGGCGGGCGCAACGGTCATGCCGAGCTTCGGCACGTCGGTGCCCTTGCTGGCGCCCTTGCCGCTGTCGTTATCGATGTCGGCCTTGGCCTCGACCGTGTTCGGCAGCTGGCCGAGGGTGAGGTTCACGACCTTGTCCTGGCCCTTGTGCAGCACGTTGAGCTTCACGGACGCGCCGGGCGCCATGCCGCCGATGGTGCGGGCGAGCTCGCGCGCATCCTTGACGGCTTCGCCGTTGACCGACGTGATCACGTCACCGGATTCGATGCCGGCCTTCGCGGCCGGACCATCCTTCTGCGGCTCCGCCACCAGCGCGCCTTCGGCCTTCTTCATGCCGAGGCTGTCGGCGATATCAGAGGTCACGGGCTGGATCTGCACGCCGATCCAGCCGCGGCTGACCGAGCCCTTGTCCTTCAGCTGGGCGACGACGCTCTTCACCGTCGCGGCAGGAATCGAGAACGCGATGCCGACGCTGCCGCCGGAGGGCGAGTAGATCGCGGTGTTGACACCCATCACCTCGCCGTTGGTGTCGAACGCCGGACCGCCGGAATTGCCCTTGTTCACGGGCGCGTCGATCTGAATGAAATCGTCATAGGGGCCGTTGCCGATGTCGCGGCCGCTGGCCGAGACGATGCCCGCGGTGACGGTGCCGCCGAGGCCGAAGGGGTTGCCGACCGCGAGCACCCAGTCGCCGATCCGCGGCTTGCTGTCCGCGAGCTTTGCGAACGGGAAGTTCGAGCCGCCCTCGACCTTGATCAGAGCCAGATCAGTACGCTGGTCGGTGCCGATCACCTTGGCGCTGTAGGTCTTGCCGTCGTCGGTGGTGACCTCGACCTTGTCGGCGCCGTCGACCACGTGGTTGTTGGTCACGGCATAACCGTCAGCCGAAATGAAGAAGCCGGAGCCCTGGCCCTGCACGACGCGGCCACGACCACCGCCCTTCAGACCGGGGATGCCATCCGGACCGCCGAAGCGGCGGAAGAAGCGCTCCATCGGCGAACCCGGCTGGAACGGCGAGGCGGAATCATCGCCGTCGTCGTTGCTCGCAGTTTTCTCCTTGATGTTGACCTTGACCGAGATCACCGAGGGCTTCACGCGTTCGACGATGTCGGCGAAACCGATCGGACGCTCGACCTTCTTGACCTCGTTGTTGACCTGCGCGTGGGCCGGGCTCGAGAACAGGTCCGCGGGCGACGTCGACGGGCTGAAGCCGTGGACGGCGATGCCGAGACCGGCGACGACCGAGGCCATCAGCGCGATCCTGCGGGCGGATAACACCGAGCGGCGGGGCTGCCGGTAGGACGGAAGGTTGGTGAGATCGGAACGGTCGGTCATGCAGAGGTCTCCAGCGCCTTGAAATCCATGCGGTGCCTGATAGCGGCACCTTTACGGACCTGAACATGGGGACTTGCGCCTTACCGCGCGCTGGCTGGCAGGTTAAACTTTTGTAATAAAGACGGTGCCGGGGTGCGGCAGTTTAGCGCAGCCGGAAAATCGTGATCTTACAGGAACTTAACGCGATTCCGGCAACCGGCGCCAGGCGCTTCAGCTGGCCCGGACGCTGGCGATGAATTCATCGACTTCGCGCTTCAGGGTTTCCGCCTGCTGCGACAGGTCGACGGCGGAATCCCGGGCCTCAGCCGCCATTCGGCCGGTCTCCGCCGACGTCGAGGTGATCTGGACAATGTGGTTGGAGACGTCGAGCGTGCCGCGCGCGGCGTCCTGGACGCTGCGGCTGATGTCCTGCGTGGCATTGCGCTGCTGGGCTGTATCCACCTCGATCCCGGACATGATCGACGAGATCTCCGACAGCGTCTTCGAGATGGCGTCGATCGCCTCGCGCGTCTCCGCGGTGATGCCCTGGATGCTGGCGACGTGCGAGGTGATCTCCTCGGTCGCCTTGCTGGTTTGGTGCGCAAGGCTCTTCACTTCAGAGGCCACCACGGCAAAGCCCTTGCCGGCCTCGCCCGCCCGCGCCGCCTCGATCGTCGCATTGAGCGCGAGCAGGTTGGTCTGCGATGCGATCGCCTGCACCAGCTGGACGACCTCGCCGATCTTGTCGGCGGCATCCGACAGCGTATGGATGGTGTCGCGGCTCTTCTCGGCCTGGGTTGCGGCGCCTTCGGCGCGCTGGGTCGCATCCGTGACGCGACGGCTGATCGTGCCGATCGAGTTCGTCATCTCCTCCGCCGAGCCCGCCACCGTCTGCACGCTGGCGCTGGCCTGGCTCGCGGCGCTCGCGACCGCGTTGGCCTTAGTGCTGGTGTCGTTGGCGGTCTGCGACAGTGCCGCTGCGTTGCGTTTCAGGTGCACTGCCGACGATGCCACGCTGTCGACGACGCTGGCGACGAGTTCGTTGAAGCGCTTGATCCGTGCGTCCAGGAATTTCGACCGCTCGGCCTGGTGCCGGGCTTCATGCAGCTGCTGCTCGGTCAGGCGCCGCCGCTCGATCCCGTTGGTCTTGAACACCTCCAGCGCGCCGGCGAGCAGGCCGATCTCGTTGGTGCCGCCGAGGCCCGGAACCGGTGTCTCGAATTTCTGGTCGGCAACCTGGCGCATGGCGTGCACGATCGCCGCCAACGGACTGAGGATGCCGTTGCGCACGGCGAACCAGGTGACGAGGCAGATCGCGATCGCAACGACCGCGATCACAGCACAGGCGACCAGGAACCAGGAGAACGCGGTCTGGGCCTGCTGGTAGATCTGCATCGCGTGGTCGCGCGCAGGGCCGCTCAGCGCGGCAAAGTCAGACGACAGGCCGGTGATCTCGTTGTTGAGATAGAGCACCGCGACGAAGCCGGTGCCGCCGCCGATGCCCAGCAGGAACAATAATGCAGCGACGACGGCGCCAACCAGAAAGCGGATCGTCAGATTGCTGTTCATGAACATCGCTTGAGCACTCAAAATCTGGAATCGAATCTTACGACAAGCTTCCAGACAAAGGTCAACAGAGCATGAAACGCGCTCCGCCCGCGATCACTGCGTCGGCTCAAGAGGACTTTGCGTCCTCGGACATCAACGCGGCGAGCTTCGCCTCCTCGTCCGGTGTCAGCGGCGGCGTCGGTACATCTGCACCTTCCCGCGCACGACGGCGGTTCTGCCGCCACAGTGCAAAGCCGCCTCCGGCGAGCAGCAGCGGCGCGAGCAACCAGAGCAGCATGGTCTGCCGTTCGAAGCGCGGCCTCAGCAGCACGAACTCGCCGTAGCGCGCGACCAGGAAATCGAGCACCTGCGAATTGCTGTCGCCGGCCGCGATCCGCTCCCGCACCAGCAGTCGCAAGTCGCGCGCGAGCGGCGCATCGGAATCGTCGATCGACTGGTTCTGGCAGACCATGCAGCGCAGCTCGCGCGACAATTCGCGCGCACGCGCCTCCTTGACGGGATCCGACATGATCTCGTCGGGTTGCACGGCATGCACCGCAGGCGCGGCCAGCAGCATCAGCGCTACGATCGCGGACATCATCCGACGCATCGATCACTCCGCCGGTTGCAGGCGCTGCTTGGCCCGCGCCGGCTTCGGCGCGCCGACGCGCAAGCGCCGGTCGGACAGCGACAGCATGCCGCCGAACGCCATCAGCACCGGGCCCCACCAGATCAGCAGCACGAACGGCTTGTGATAGATACGGACCGCGATGGCGCCCTCAGTGGTGACGTCACCGAGCGAGATGTAGAGCTGGCTCGCGCCGCGGGTCAAAAGCGCGGCCTCGGTGGTCGAGGAGCCGCGCGTCGTGAAGCTGCGCTTCGAGGGCGTCATGAGGCTGAGCGCTTCGCCGCCGCTGCTCACGTTGAACTGGGCGACCATCTCGCGATAGTTCGGCCCCTGGCGCTCGAGCAGGCCGTCGAGCTTCAACTCATAACCGGCGACCTCTGCGACGTCGTTCGGCTTCATCGTCGCGATATATTCGCTGTTCCAGGTCGTCTCGCAGACGATCCCGATCAGCGCGACGCCAAGACCGGCATGCGCAAACGCGGTGCCCCAGGCCGAGCGCGGCAATCCGCGGGCACGGTGTAGCGTCGTCGCAAACGGCAGGCGAAACAGGCCGGTTCGCTCAGCCATATCGGTCACGGCGCCGGCGATGACAAAGACCCCAAGTCCGATCGCGAGCGGCGCCAGCGCGCTGCCGCCGCGCGTCCAGGCCCAGACGATCGCGACCACGACAAGACCGGCGACCCCGGCGGCCAGCAGCCGCTGGGTGACACCGAGCAGGTCGCCGCGCTTCCAGGCCAGCATCGGTCCGAACGGCACCGCAAGCAGCAGCAGCGCGAACAGCGGCACGAAGGTCAGATTGTAGAACGGTGCGCCCACCGACATCTTGAAGTCCGCGAGCACTTCCATCGCCAATGGATAAAGCGTTCCGAACAGCACGACCGCGCAGGCCACCGTCAGCAGCAGATTGTTCAGCACCAGCGCGCCCTCACGCGAGATCGGTGCGAACAGGCCGCCCTGCTTCAGCGAGGTCGCGCGGCCCGCGAACAGCGACAGGCTGCCGCCGATGAACAGGCAGAGGATCAGCAGAATGAAGACCCCGCGGGTCGGATCGTTGGCGAAGGCATGCACGGAGGTGATGACGCCCGACCGCACCAGGAAGGTACCGAGCAACGACAGCGAGAAGGTCAGGATCGACAGAAGGATGGTCCAGACCTTCAGCGCGTTGCGCTTCTCCATCACCAGCGCCGAATGCAAGAGCGCAGTGCCGGCGAGCCAGGGCATCAGCGATGCGTTCTCGACCGGGTCCCAGAACCACCAGCCGCCCCAGCCGAGCTCGTAATAGGCCCAGTAGGAGCCCATCGCGATGCCGAGCGTCAGGAAGATCCAGGCCATCAGCGTCCACGGCCGCACCCAGCGCGCCCAGGCCGCGTCGATCCGCCCCTCCAGCAGCGCCGCGATGGCGAAGGAGAACGAGATCGAGAAGCCGACATAGCCGAGATAGAGCATCGGCGGATGCACAGCGAGACCGATATCCTGGAGCACCGGATTGAGGTCGCGTCCCTCGATCGGCGGATTGGCGATGCGCAGGAACGGGTTCGAGGTGATCAGGATGAAGAGATAGAAGGCGCTGGCGATCCAGGCCTGGACGGCGAGCACATGCGCACGCAGCGACAGCGGCAGATTGTTGCCGAAGGCCGCGACCAGTCCGCCGAACAGCGCGAGGATCGACACCCACAGCAGCATCGAGCCTTCATGGTTTCCCCACACGCCGGTGATCTTGTAGATCAGCGGCTTCATGGAGTGGGAATTCTCGTAGACGTTGGCGACCGAGAAATCCGAGTTCACGTGCAACGTCACCAGCGCGACGAACGAGGCGCCGACGAACAGCAGCTGCGCCAGCGCGGTGGAGCGCGCCACGTTCATCAGCGCGGGATCGCGCAGGCGCGCGCCCATCACAGGCACGAAGGACTGGATCAGCGCCAGCGCGAGCGCCAGCACCAGCGCGTAATGTCCGGCTTCCGCGATCACCGCACCGCTCCCTGCGAATTGCCCTGCGCCGTCGCCGCCGCGGGCTTTCCGGCATAATCGTCCTTCCAATGGCCCTGCTTCTTCAAGGCATCGGCGACGTCCTTGGGCATGTAAGTCTCGTCGTGCTTGGCGAGCACGGTGTCGGCCTTGAACACGCCGCTGGCATCGAGCGCGCCCTCGGCGACGACGCCCTGCCCTTCGCGGAACAGATCCGGCAGGATGCCCTTGTAGGCGACGGGCAGTCTGGCGCCGCCGTCCGCGACCTCAAACGTCACGGCGAGATTGTCGCCGCGCTGGAGCGAACCGGGCTGCACCAGTCCGCCGAGGCGAAAGCGCTTGCCGGGGGCGACATGCTTCTCGGCCACCATGGTCGGGGTCGAGAAGAACACGATGGAATCGCGAACTGCGTTGAGCACCAGCGCGGCCGCGAGCGCGAGCACGGCGAGCGAGCCGCCAATGATGGTCATACGTCGCTGCTTGCGCGTCATGGCGTATCCGTTCTCCGCTCGTCTTTCGCGGCGACGATCATCCGTCGAGCCCGAGATTCTTGAGGCCTTCATTGAGCTGGCGCAGCCGCTCGGCATCCCCGGCGACCGCCTGGCGGGCATCGGTCGTCGCACCAAGCGCCTTGTCGCGATCACCCATCACAAGATAGGCGCGAACCAGGCGCAGCCAGCCCTCGACGTCGTCGCCGTTCTGCTTGAGACGCGTGGCAAGACGTTCGACCATGCCGCGGATCATCGCGTTGCGATCGCCGTCGTTCATCTCCTTGGAGGCCGCGATGGTCTCGTCGGACAGCGCCGGCATCGTCACACCGCCACCGCCGACCCGCGCCAGCGAGGTCTGCACCAGCGGCCGCCACGGCGCATCCGCCGGCGCCTTCGCCAGCAGCGCGCGCCAGATATTGGCCGCGTCCTCCTTGCGGCCGTCCTGCTCGGCGGCGAGCCCCAGGAAATAGTTCGCCTTGGGATCGTCAGCGCTCAGCGCATGTGCGCGCTCGAACTCGGCCTTGGCCTCCGCCGTCACCACGCCGCCTGCAGCGGCCGTGATCGCCTCACCGAGATCGGCGCGGCGCTCCGCGCTTTCCCCATTGTAGGTGAGCGAATTGCGATAGGCGCGCACCGCCTCGTCGAAACGGCCGAGCCGCTCCAGCACCGGCGCAAGCACGTTCCAGCCGCGGCCGTCGGTCGGATTCTTCTCCAGGTGCTGCTGAACCTGCGCGACCAGGTTCTCGAGCGACTGTGCCATGCCGGGCCCCGCGCCGCGCTGTCGCTGCGCCAGCGGGAAATCACGAAGCGCAGGCGAGCCGAGCGGGACGTAGATCGCGACCGCCACCAAGGGCAGGCCGACGAGCGCGAGAACGGATGCCGCCCGGCGCCATTTCAGGCTGGAATCCGGCGCGGGCATGGGCTCGCTGCCAGCAGCGGCGAGCAGCCTGCGGCTGATCTCGATTCGCGCCGCCTCGGCTTCCGGCGCGGCGATCAGTCCGGCGGCAAGGTCGCGCTCGATCTCGGCCAGCTGGTCCTTGTAGACTGCGACCTCGCTGCCTTGATTGTCGGGACGCCCGCCACGGCCGAGCGGCCAGAGCACGGCGAATATCGCCGCGACCGTCATCAGCGCGAACACGAACCATAGCGTCATCAGGCAAGCTTCCGGCAGCGCGCGAACCGCGCCCGTACGTGGCTTTACACCACGGCCGGATGATGCGGCAATTGACAATTGTCAATTCAGCGCGAGCCCACACCGTCCCGAAATAGTGAAGATCCAACGGCTTAGCCGATCTCGAAGTCCGCGCTCCGAGCAGCGTCCTCGCCATGCCCGTTGAAGGCCCTCAGGAAGTATGTTCCCGGCTCGATGGCCTCAGGCAGTCTGATCCGCAAGGCTCCGATCGGAACAGGCGATGCAACCCGGGTGACCGTATCCGCCAGCTGCCGACCGCTCGCCTTTTCGACCAGCACCATCTTCGCGCCGACCATCAGCCTCCGGTATTTGGCAACAATGACGCGGTTCTCAATTTCGATCGAACTGATAATGGGTTTCATGCGCCGACAAATAGAATTCCAAAAACTTGCACGGCGAGCGTAGGGCTCGCAAGCCACACCGTCAACCGCAAATTGTGACGACGAAGAGATGCGCTTGAATCAGCTTGCGCGCGTCGATTTGCGCTCGCCGGTCGCGGCATTCTCCGCGGCGCGGCTCATCAGGGAGGCGTAATCGTCGCCGAACAGCACCTGGCAGAAGCGGATTGCGGCCTGCACCTGCTGCTGCCGGTAGGCGCGGACCTTGTGATCTGCGCCCCGCAGCGACTGCACCGCCTGCTCGGTCGAGCGTTCGACATATTGCTGGAGGTCGGAATAGGTGCGCAGCGTCACCTCGTTGATGGCGAGTTCGCTGGCATAGTTGCGGCAGGTCGCGACGAAGTCGATCAGCGCCACGGTTTCCTCGACGTCGGTGGTGTCGATCCGTGCCCCGGGCGGAATGTCCTTTTCGGGGCGCTGGCGCAGGATACGGCGAACCCGGCCGGGAACGCTGTCGATTTCCGATTGCAGGGCATTGGAGATGTCGGCCCGGATTGCGGTCAGTTGCTTGCCCCAGGCCGAATCGTTGCGCAGGTCGAGTTCGGTGCGCAGGCCGCGCACGCCATCATGCAGCGCTTTCAGATTGTCGGCGACGGTCTCGAATTGGCCGCGCTTGATGTCCATGCGCAGATTGGCGGCAACGCGAGACAGATCGTGCAGCGCCATCGTGACGGCGACGCCATACGGGGTCGCCGCGACGCGAATCTCGTCGTCGGACGCGGCGATCTTGATGGCGAGACGAATGATCTGCCAGGGCGCGGTCATGCGCTGAACCACCACGGACAACGCAAAGGGCAGCATTTGCGGCGTCTGCAGCACGGGAATGTTGAGCGCCGCGGTCACCGAGGCGATCTGGGGATCGCCGAACTGGCGCAGGAAGCGCGGCAGCTTTTCATTGAGCGTGCCGAGGGCCTCGCGAACGGCGAGTACTGCACCGATCGAATAGAGGTCCTCGATCACGCTGGGCGGACCGACCCGGGCGAGCGCACGCGACTTGTCGCCGCCGCCCGGTCCCGTCAGCTCGAAGATGGCGTCCGCGGCTACGGCCTGAAGCTTGAGCGCCAGCGCCTCGACCTGCCCCGAATTGTCTGTCGCCGGCATGCGCGCCAGCGCCACCTCGAATTCGCTGATCTTGTCGGGGGCACCGTCGCGGCCAAGCCATTGCCAGATCGGATGCAGCGAGGAGCGGCGGATCTGGCCGACCCGGATCTGGGCTCCGGCCTCCACCAGGAACGGTTCCAGCACCTGGAACAGCAGCCGTGACAGATCATCGGTACGCGGCGGCGCAGCTTCGTCGGCTTCGGTCTTGCGCACGATCTTGCGCAACTGCTCGAGCACGAGGGTCGCGACAGCCGTGTCCTGACCGCGCTCGAGTGCGCGTTCGAACTCCCGCATCAGCAGCGCCTGCGCCTGCGGCGGGAGCTGTGCGAGATATTCCCTCAGCCGCTCGATCGATGTCTGGCTCATGCGCCCGGGTATGCACGGTAAAATGGCAGACGTGGGATGCGTCCGCCCTGATCATAGGTGGGCGCGCCTTAAGAAGCGGTTGAGGAAGTGGTTCCGAAACCATCCGGTTTGCACCGGAAGCCCAAATAATCGAGCCAGATCAGAGGATTAAATTCCCGGCAGCACCAGCTCCGCCCGCAGGCCCCCGATCGGGGCGCTGCCGAGCGAGAGACTGCCGCCGTAGAGCGCGGCAAGGTCGGTCACGATCGAGAGCCCGAGCCCTGAGCCCGGCTTCGATTCGTCGAGCCGCTGGCCGCGCCGGGAGACCTGGGCCCGCTCGGCCTCCGAGAGGCCGCGCCCGTCATCATCGACGATCACCCGTAGCCGGGGCCCGGCGCCCGCCTGAGCGGGTGGCTCGGCCAAGACCTCGATGAAGACCCGCGAGGCCGCCCATTTGCAGGCGTTGTCGACGAGATTTCCGACCATCTCCTCCAGGTCCTGGCGCTCGCCCCGGAATTTCGCCGACGGTTCGGCCTTGGCCTCGACCGCGACGCCGCGGCCGCGATAGATCTTCTCCATGGTCCGCCGCAGCGCCTCGATGGCGGGGGCGACCTCCGTCACGGTGCCGACGATCGAGACCCTCGCCGCGATGCGGGCGCGCTCCAGATGATGCGCGAGCTGGCTACGCATGACGTCCGCCTGCTCCATCACCTTGGCCGCGAACGGATCGGCCGCGTGCGTTCCGGCCTCGTTGACGATCACGGACAGCGGCGTCTTGATCGCATGGGCGAGATTGCCGACATGGGTGCGCGCCCGCTCGACGATCTCCCTGTTGGCGTCGATCAGCGCGTTGGTCTCGCGCGCCAGCGGCGCAATCTCGACCGGAAATTCGCCCTCGAGCCGCTCGGCCCTGCCGGAACGAATGTCGGCGATGGCTTCCGAGATACGCTTGAGCGGTGCGAGACCGAAGCGGACCTGGAATACGGTGGTCAGCAGCAGCACGATGCCGAGCGCGGTGAAAGTGCCGCCGAGGTAATAGTCGAAGCTGCGGGTCTCATCGAAGATCTCCGTGGAATCGCCGGCGACGCTGACGAGGTATTTGCCGTCGGCGCCGAGATCGACCGGACGCTCGACCATGCGCAGGTTCTGGCCCTCCGGCCCGTCGACATAGGCCAGGCGAATGCCGGCGGCCGTGAGCTCGACGCCCAGATCTTCCAGCTTCGGCAGCTTCTTGTCCCACAGCGAGCGCGAGGAGCGCAGCTCCGGCTTCTCGGTGTCGGTGCGCGTGATCTGCCAGTACCAGCCGGACAGCGGCAGCTCGAACAGCGGCTCGCCGAGCGACTGGAACTGGCGGTCCGGCGGCTCGTCGGGGGTGGCGACCTCGGCGATGAGGGTGCGCAGATAAAGGTTGAGACGGCGGTCGAAGGCCCTCTCGGTCGCGTTCTTGTAGACCGACGACAGCACCACGCCCGTGATGGCCAGGATCACCACGAGCCAGGCGGTCGCCGACAGGAACAGGCGGTTCGCAAGCGAGCTGGCGGGCATCGGGATGATCCCGGTGGCGCGAGGTGGTGGCATGGCGTCGGCGGTCATATCAGGACCAAGGCCCGCCTCGGGCCGCCCGTCAAGCCTGCACTGCTCAGGCGCCGGGGGCCGGCGGCGGGGTCAGGAGATAGCCGAGGCCGCGGACGGTCTGGATGATGTCGACGTCGAGCTTCTTGCGGATGCGGCCGACAAAGACCTCGATCGTGTTGGAGTCGCGGTCGAAATCCTGGTCGTAGAGGTGCTCGACCAGCTCCGTGCGCGACACCACGCGCCCCGAATGGTGCATGAGGTAGGCCAGAAGCCGATATTCGTGCGAGGTCATCTTCACGGGATTGCCGGACACGCTGACCCGGCCAGTGCGGGTGTCGAGCGTGACGGGTCCGCAAGAGAGCTCGCTCTGGGCATGGCCGGTGGAGCGGCGCAGCAGCGCGCGGATGCGCGCCAGCACCTCCTCGAGGTGGAACGGCTTTGGCACGTAATCATCGGCGCCGGCATCGAAGCCCTGTACCTTGTCGCTCCAGCGATCGCGAGCGGTGAGGATCAAAACCGGCATGGTGCGGCCGTTGCGGCGCCAGGCCTCCAGCACCGAGATGCCGTCCTTCTTGGGCAGGCCGATATCGAGCACCACCGCGTCGTACGGTTCGTTGTCGCCGAGATAGTGCCCCTCCTCTCCGTCGAAGGCGCGATCGACGACGTAGCCGGCGTCCGTCAGCGCCTTGGTGAGCTGGCGATTGAGATCAGGGTCGTCCTCAACAACAAGCAGGCGCACGCTTCTCTCCAGAATTAGGCCGCATCAACACCGCACCAGATGAGCAATTCCGGCGTGAACTGAATATGAACGCCGGGAACCGGCCGCGTTACTTTTTGGTCATATACCGAGGGCCTCAGTCAATGCGACTGCGCCCGTCAGGCCGGCGGCATGACGGGCGCAATGTGCCGCGTCTTGCGGCTATTCGGAAGGTCCGCCCTTCCTGTCAATTTGCCATCGACTTCGCCATCAGGTCCGGAAGAACACGAACCAGATGACGGCGAGGATCAGGACCGCAAGCCCGGTCGAAATGGCGAGCAGCGCGGCCACCGACGGCCCAGGTTCGCCCTGGCGTGCCTCGGTCGCTGTTTCGACGATCTGACGGTCCTCGCGCGTGGTTGCCATGGTGACCTCAATCCTGGATGTCGTCTGCGATGGCCGCGACCTCCTTACGGCCCTCTATCCCGAGCCAACGCCCGATCCGATTTGATGTTCCGGCATTTGGGACTGGATCGGTCCGAACCGCCGGGGTGAGCGACTGGTTAACGCAGTTGCAAGATTCCGACCGAACCTCTGTATGATTCGGTGTTCCCCGATGGTATCCTCATAGGTCTGTCCCTGTTGCGTTTGGAGTAGCCCATGGCCCCCCGCGCCAATTGGAAGGGTTTTCTGCGTCTCTCGCTCGTGACCTGCCCGGTTGCGCTGTATCCGGCCACGTCGGATACCGAGAAGGTCTCGTTCAACCAGATAAATCGCAAGACGGGCCACCGGATCAAATATCTGAAGGTCGACGCAGAGACGGGCGACGAGGTGACCTCCGAGGACATCGTCAAGGGCTACAAGGTCGATACCGACACCTATATCGAGGTCACCAAGGACGAGCTCGACGACATCGCGCTGGATTCGACCCATACGATCGAGATTGACGAGTTCGTGCCGAAGGCCGACATCGACAACCGCTACCTGATCCGCCCCTATTATCTCGTGCCCGACGGCAAGGTCGGCCACGACGCCTATGCGGTGATCCGCGAGACCATCCGCAGCATGGACAAGGTGGCGATCGGCCGCGTGGTGCTGACCAACCGCGAGCACATCATTGCGCTGGAGCCGCTTGAGAGCGGACTAATGGGCACGCTGCTGCGCTACCCCTACGAAGTGCGCAGCGAAAAGGAATATTTCGACGACATCCAGGACGTGAAGCTGACGAAGGATATGCTCGACCTCGCCAAGCATATCGTCGAGAAGAAGTCCGGCGCGTTCGAGCCCGAGCTGTTCGAGGATCACTATGAGACCGCGCTGATCGATCTCATCAACAAGAAGCGCGCCGGCACGCCGATCGCGGCCAAGGCCACGCCGAAGAGCGGCGGCAACGTCATCAATCTGATGGACGCGCTGAAGAAGAGCCTCGCAAACGAGAAGGACGCGGCGCCCGCGGCGAAGGCCGCCAAGGAGACTGCCAAGGAAACCGCAAAGGCCAAGAAGCCGAAGAAGCGCGTCGAGGGTCAGCGCGAGATGCTGCTGCCGATCTCCGGCAAGGGCAGCAAGGAGGCCGCAGCCAAGGAAGCCGCGCCGAAGAAGGCCGACAAGCCGGTGCGCGCGACGACGACACGGACCAAGAAGGCCGGCTGACCGCATCACACCGCCGGCCGCGCCGTGACGTCTTCCCTTTCCGAACGAGCGGACTGACATGCCCTGGTCGACGCCGTTCGCCGATCCGATCGGCTTGCGCGGCGGACGCAGCCTGCGCACGCTGCAGGAGGCCGCTGACTTCATCATGCGGCTGCCTGAGGAGGAGCAGCAGGAGCCGCGCTGGCAGACCGCAATCGAGATGCTGATCAACGCGGCGGAGAGCGGCGGCGGCTGGCTGCTGTTCGCCCGCATCGGCATGTTGCGCGCGTTGAATGGGAACGGCCGGCGCGATTGAGGCCATGATCGCCATGCTTGCCGACCGGTTGACGAACAGCCTCAACGAACCCTTAAGCGGCCGGGTCTTTTTTGGCACGACGATGCCAACTTGCCGCACCGGGTATTCCTACGGGACGGAAAATTAACCGCTGATTGCCTTTGCGCGCACCATGGTTCCATCGATTGAGCCAGGATTCGCACATCCGTGCCGCAACAGGACGCCAGGAAGAACTACATCGGCATCGTGAGTGAGGCCGAGGAAGAGCGCATCGCCGACACGGTGCTGCGGGCGCGGTCGTTTGTCATGCGCGATCTGTTCGGACGCCTCGCGGCAGCGCTGGGACGTCCGCGCAAGGGCGCGGCGGGACACACCACCAGCAATTGAGGCTGGCCGCTTCCGCTCATTTGCAGCGGATAATGAAACCTTCGTTTAACGGCTGCCGCGTTAAGACACGGCAGGCTGGTCGGCCGGACCTGCGAATTTGACGCGCGAACAGCGCCTCTTCGATCGCTTTACCAGTTTGATAACGACGCGCGGCTACATTGGACCCGATGAACAGGAGTTGGCGATGATTGTGCTCAGGTCTTTTCTTGCCGATGAAAGTGCCGCCACCGCGATCGAGTATGGCCTGATCGCCGCCGGCATCGCGCTCGCCATCGTCACCATCGTGACCAACACCGGCAGCGTCCTCCTGAGCAACAAATTCAACTCGATCAGCGCGGCCACGAAGTAGGCTCGCAATCGGCAGCCGATCTCGCGGACCATGATCTGAGTCAAGCCCGCCGAGACAGCGGCAGCTAAGCATGACGGACCCAGCTTTGCGGTCCGTCCATGAATCCTGATCTGTCACCCTTCCCGCTCAAGATACGCCGTGTCCATCTCGATACGGGCCGCGAAAACGTCGTCGTCATTTCCAGGCGGTCAAAGGCGCTGCGTGCCGATATCTTTCGCGGCTTCAGCCGCGTCGAGCTTCGGCTGGACGACAAGACGCTGCTCGCGACGCTGCTGATCACCGATGATGACGCGTTGGCAGCCCAGGACGAAATCGGCCTTTCCGAGCCTGCGTTCCACCGCTTCGGCAAGCCCGTCGGCACCTTGGTCACGGTGGCGCCGGCCGCGCCGCCGGAGAGCCTCGAGGCGGTGCGCGCCAAGATCCGCGGTCGAACGCTGGATCAGGCGGAGATCAGCGCGATCATCAACGACCTCGCCCACTTCCGCTATTCGGACATGGAGATCGCCGCCTTTCTGATCGGCTCGGCAAGCTTCATCACGAGTGACGAACTGCTGGCCCTCACCGGCGCCATGGCCCAGGTTGGCACGCAGCTGGTATGGCCCGACCCGATCGTGGTCGACAAGCATTGCATCGGCGGCATTCCCGGCAACCGCACCTCGATGGTGGTGGTGCCGATCGTCGCGGCCCACGGCCTGCCGATTCCGAAGACCTCCTCGCGCGCCATCACCTCGCCGGCCGGAACGGCCGACACCATGGAAGTGCTGGCGCGGGTGAATGTCGGCGTCGAGGAGATGAAGTCGATCGTCTCCTCCTGCAACGGATGCCTGATCTGGGGCGGGCACGTGAACCTGTCGCCGGCCGACGATGTGCTGATCTCGGTCGAGCGGCCGCTCAGCCTCGACACCCGCGAACAGATGGTCGCCTCCATCATGTCCAAGAAGATCGCGGCGGGATCGACGCATCTGCTGATCGACATTCCGGTCGGGCCAACCGCGAAAGTCACCAGCGCCATCGATGCAATGCGGCTGCGAAAGCTGTTCGAATTCGTCGGCGACCGGTTCGGCCGCTCGGTTGAGGTGATCACCACCGACGGCCACCAGCCGATCGGCAACGGCATCGGCCCGGTGCTCGAAGCCAATGACGTGGTGGCGGTGCTCGGCAACGAGGCGGATGCGCCGCACGATCTGCGCGAGAAATCGCTGCGTCTCGCCGCCCATCTGCTGGAATACGATCCGAAGCTGCGTGGCGGCGCCGGCTATGCACGTGCGCGCGAACTGCTGGAGAGCGGCGCCGCGCTGAAGCAGATGCAGAAGATCATCGACGCCCAGGGCCCCTCGAAATGCAGCGCCGAGCTTGGACCCATCAGCTTCGACGTCAAGGCGGCACATGACGGCGTGGTGTCCGCGATCGATTGCCTGCGCCTGAACCGTCTCGCCCGCACCGCGGGTGCGCCGCTCGACAAGGGGGCCGGCATCCGCCTGTTCAAGAAGATCGGCGACCGTGTCGAACAGGGCGAGCCGCTCTATCGCGTCTACACCTTCGACGGACCCGAGCATGATCTGGCCGCCTCGGCCGCCCGGCAGGAGACCGGTTACATCCTCAACGGTCATGAGGCTCTCCAGAGCAGGACGCCGTCGTGAGCGCGATCGCGCTTCAAACGCTGCCCTCCGGCACCGGCGCGGCAAAACGGCTTGCGGCGCGGCTTGACTCCGGGTCTGGGCTTGGCTGCGACGAAATCGCCCTGCACCGCTTTCCGGACGGCGAGCTACGCGTCACGGTCGCGCCGGCAGCAGACACCACCATCCTTTTTGCCCCGCTCGATCAGCCCAATGACAAGCTCATCGCCCTGCTGTTCGCCGCGGAGGCGCTGCGGCGCGATGGCGCCAGGCGGCTGGTGCTGGTCGCGCCCTACCTCTGCTACATGCGGCAGGACATCGCGTTTCATCCGGGCGAGGCCATCAGCCAGCGCGCCGTGGGCCGCCTGCTCGCAACGCTGGTCGACCGCGTCGTCACCGTGGACGCTCACTTGCATCGCACGTCCGAGATCCGGTCCGTATTTCCGGACATCGAGGCGGAGAACCTGTCCGCGATGCCGGCGATCGCGGATGCCCTCGCCGCCGATGGCATCGATCCGGCGACGGTCGTGATCGGTCCCGACGCCGAGTCCGAGCCCTGGGTGAGCGATCTGGCGAGCCGGCTGCGGCTGCAGCACACGGTGGCCCGCAAGAGGCGGCATGGCGATCGCTCCGTCGAGATCGATTTTGCCGATCCGACGCTGCTCGCAGGACGACCGGCGCTGATGGTCGACGACATCGTTTCCTCGGGAACGACATTGATGGTCGCAGCGCGTGCGCTGCGCGCGATGGCCACAACGGCTGTCGATGCGGTCGTGACGCACGCGCTGTTTCCGGCCGCGATGGCCACCGCATTCACCGCCGCCGGGATCCGGTCGATCCGTTCGACCGACAGCGTGCCGCATCCGACCAATGCGATCGCGCTCGACCAGGTTCTCGCCGCCGCCCTGCGGCCCGAACTCGGCACGACACGTTCGCGGGAGACGACGAGATGAGCATCACTATTCGCTTCTGCGGGGCTGCCCGCACCGTCACCGGCTCCAGCTATCTGTTCCAGACCGCCGCGGGCGGCTTTCTGGTCGATTGCGGCCTGTTCCAGGGACAGAAGACGCTCAAGGAGCTCAATTACGGCGTCTTCCCGTTTCGTCCCGCCGATATCCGGACAGTCCTGCTCACGCACGCCCATATCGACCACAGCGGCCTGCTGCCGAAGCTCGTGCGCGAAGGCTTTGCGGGGCAGATCCTGGCGACGCGCGGCACGATCGACCTCTGCTCCTATATGCTGCCGGACGCCGGCAACATCCAGGAGTCCGAAGTCGCGCAGCTGAACCGGCGCAACAAGGCTCGCGGCCGCAGGGAAGTCGAGCCGATCTACACACAGGCCGATGCGGTCGCATCGCTGCAATCGTTCCGCGCGGTCGATTATGAACACTGGACCAGTGTGATCCCGGGGGTCCGCGCACGCTACTGGAACGCCGGCCATTTGCTCGGCTCCGCCTCGATCGAGCTCGAAATCGCCGAGCAGGGCTCGCCACGCCCGCTTCGCGTGCTGCTCTCCGGTGATGTCGGGCCGGAGGCCAAGCTGCTGCAGCCCGATCCCGAAGCGCCTGTTGACCTCGACTATGTCATCTCGGAATCCACCTATGGCGACCGCGTGCGAGCTGCCACGACACCTGCGCTCCGCCGGCAGCATCTCGCCGCCGAGGTGCGCGAGGCGGCGGCGGGTGGAGGCGCACTGCTGATCCCCGCCTTCGCGGTCGAACGCACCCAGGAACTGATCGTCGACCTCGTCGACCTGATGGAGCACGGCGAGATTCCGACCGCGCCGATCTTCCTCGATTCTCCGCTGGCGATCCGGGCCACCGAAGTCTTCCGCCGGCACGCCGCGAGCCTCGACCCGAGCGTCGACGCCGACCGCCTGCTCAACTCGCCGCATCTCAAATTCACCGAGACCGCCGACGAGAGCAAGGCGATCATGCGGCTCAGCGGATTTCACATCATCATCGCGGCAAGCGGCATGTGCGATGCCGGACGTATCCGCCATCATCTGAAGCGGTGGCTCTGGAACGAACGCGCGACCGTGCTGCTCGCCGGCTTCCAGGCCAGCGGCACGCTCGGCCGCTTCCTGCAGAACGGTGCCAAGGCCGTCCGTATCCAGGGCGAGGAAATCCGGGTCGCGGCACGGATCCGCATGATCGATGAATATTCGGGTCATGCCGACGGCGCCGGCATGGCTGGCTGGATCGCGGCACGCCGCCCCATTTCCCGCGGGTTGTTCCTGGTCCACGGCGAGGAAAGCGCCATCGCGGGCCTGGCCGAGCGCGTCGCCGAACGCATCATTCCGGCGGCGAAGGTCTACCAGCCGATGCTGGACGACATCTACGAGCTCGCCGCCCCCGAACCGCGCGTGATCGACGTCGATCACCGCCGGCGGCTCGCGCCCGAGGCCGTGACCCGCCTCGACTGGCACAACGAGATGTCGGAGCTCACGCTCGACATCAACGACAGGCTGGCAGCAGCCGCCGACGACCGCGCCCGCGGCGTCATCATCCGGCGACTCCGCCGCGCCCTGGACGAGAAGGCATAAGCGTGCCCGCCCCTGAAGTCGGCACGCGGCGACGCAATGGATATTTCGATAATTCCAGCAACACGAGGCAGACGAGCGCGACCGCGGCCGTGACGGCGAGATCATCCGCATGCAGGGGACCAAAGCGGAACAGGTCGGCCGCGGCCGGCCACAGCAGGCTCAGGGCGAGTACCGACGTCACGAACATGACGATGATGACGAGCATGCGGTTCGGCCGGGTGAACGCTTCGACCAGCGAGGTCGAGAACGAGCGGTTGACGAAGATCAGGCTGACGATTACCAGCACCAGCGAAAAGAACGTCAGCGCACGGACCTCGCTCGCCGGCATGCCGTAGCGGTTTGCCGTCACCATCACGCCGCCGGTGAGGGCCAGAGCCAAGCCGCCCTGCAATGCCGACCAGATCAGCAGCGACCTTGGCAAGAGCGGCTCGTCAGGCGAACGCGGCGGCCGCCGCATCACGTCGCTCTCCTCGGTCTCGGCTTCGAAGACCAAAGAGCAGACGGGATCGATGATCATCTCGAGAAACGCGATGTGAACGGGGCCGAACAGCAGCGGCATCCCCGTGAGCAGCGGCAACAGCGCAAGTCCTGCGATCGGAACGTGGACCGCGAGAATGAAGCTCATCGCCTTGCGCAGATTGTCGTAGATCCGGCGGCCGAGCCGGATCGCCTTCACGATCGAGCCGAAATCGTCGTCGAGCAGAACGATCGAGGACGCCTCGCGCGCCACGTCGGTGCCACGACCGCCCATGGCGATGCCGATATGGGCAGCCTTCAGCGAGGGGGCATCATTGACGCCGTCGCCCGTCATGGCGACGATCTCGCCGGCGTCCTTGAGCGCATTGACGATGCGCAGCTTCTGGGCCGGTGCTATTCGCGCGAAGACGGCCCGTCCCCGCGCCGCGCCGGCGAGTTCGGCATCGCCCATGGCTTCGACATCCGCTCCAGTCACGACACGTTCGGGATCGAGGCCGGCCCGCATCGCGATTGCCGACGCGGTTGCGGGATAATCGCCTGTGATCATGACCACGTGGATGCCTGCGGAGCGGCATTCGGCGATGGCGTCCTTGACTTGCAACCGCAACGGATCGGCAAAGCCGATCAAGCCGCAAAAGCGAAAAGGGAAGCCGTGTTGCGTCTCGGGAAGATCGGTCTCCGTCCAGCTCGCCCGCGCCACGCCGAGCACACGGAGCCCTTCCCGCGCCAGCGCGTCGATGCGCGCGCGCAATTCAGCCAACTCTTCCGCACTCATTCCGCAAAGCATGCCGATCGTCTCGGGCGCGCCCTTCGCCGCGACAATGCAGTCATCGCCGCACCACACGTTCGACATTGCGAGCAGATCGGGACGCAAGCCATAGCTCTGCACGAGCCGCCGGCCCGCGCCGGCGTCAGAGGCCAGCGCATGCAACGCCTTCTCCATCGGATCGAACGGCTCCCGGACACAGGCCAGCACGCCGGTCTCGATCAACCGATCGAACGCGGGCGCCGCGCGGACCGCGGTATCAGGCGTGTGTTGCGTGCCGTCAGGCAGCACCAGGCGCGCAACGGTCATGCGGTTTTCCGTCAGCGTGCCGGTCTTGTCGGTGCAGAGCACGGTCGCGGCGCCCAGCGATTCAATGGCCGAGGCGCGCCGCGTCAACACGCGCGCCTGGGAGATGCGCCAGGCGCCCATGGCGAGGAACACCGTCAGGACAACAGGGAATTCCTCCGGGAGCATCGACATGCCGAGCGCGATGCCGGCCAGTACGCCCTCCAGCCAGCCGCCGCGATAAAGCCCATACAGGAGAACGGTCAACCCGATCACGAAGGCGCTGGCGACGGCGAATGTCGCCACC
Organism: Bradyrhizobium sp. BLXBL-03; assembly: GCF_051853015.1. NCBI lineage: Bacteria > Pseudomonadati > Pseudomonadota > Alphaproteobacteria > Hyphomicrobiales > Nitrobacteraceae > Bradyrhizobium > Bradyrhizobium sp. BLXBL-03. The sequence continues at coordinate 5,654,429 of NZ_CP182470.1, forward strand.
AGCCGCCTCGTCTGTTGTTGCAGGCGGGGCGCTTCTGTCGCCAGCGAATGCAGCGATTGCCCGATCTTGCCGATCTCGCTCAGGACGCCGGTCGAGGTCACTTCGGCCACCCCGCTGCCGCGAACCACAAGCGTGCCGGAGAACACGAATGGCTGGTCATCGCCGCCGGCGTGGGGCGCTATCGATGTTTCGGGTGACGGCAAGGCCTGTTTTCTGACTGGAACCGATTCCCCCGTCAGCAGCGATTCATCGAGCAGAAGATCGATGGTTTGAACGACCGTGGCGTCGGCAGCCACGCGATCCCCCTCGGAGAGTACGATCAGGTCACCGCGAACGACCTCACGACCGGGAATTCGGATGCGCTCGCCGCCCCGGATGACCAGTGCGCGCGGGCTGGTCAGATCGCGTAGCGAGTCGAGCACACGCTCGGTGCGGGCCTCCTGCACGATGGTGATGACGATCGAGATCGATGCGAAGGCAAGAAGCAGCAACGCCTCGGCAAGATCACCCAGAACGAAATAGATCAGGCCGCCGGCCAGCAGCAACAGCAGCATCGGCTCGCGCAGCACATCGACGATGAGACGCAGGATCGTCCGCCGGCCCGTGCGCGGCAGCTCGTTGAAGCCGTCGGCCTTCAGCCGGGCCTGTGCTTCGGACGCGGTCAGCCCCTGCATCGCCGGCGATCTCATGGAAGTTCCTAGGGGTCCTTGCTCGATGAGGATGCGTCATCCCCGTCACCACCATCATCTTGCCATGCCACAGCCAGCCATCGGCTTGACGTGGGTCAAACGTTGCAGCGCGACAAGCGACATCCCGTTCGGAGCGCTCCCATTTCCGTCAAGTTTGACGCGCATGTCACGGCTGTTATTCTTCCCGGCGTGGCTCGATGAGCGCCTCAATCGCTGAACAAAGGCTATTTGAAAGATGCATACGAGACGCAATTTGCTCCTGGCTCTCAGCCTGATCTTGATCGGCGCCTGGTCACAAGATCGCGCGAGAGGACAGAACTCGGCCACGCCGCCGGTTTCGTTGGCTCCGCCCAATGCGTCGGTGCCGCATGCGGGGACGAAGAATTCGCCGAGAACGTCCGCCGGCGTGCCGTCGACGCCGCCGACCAACGGGCTTCCACAATTGCCGAGCCCTGCAGCCGCCGCCGACTACGACGGCTTCAGCGCCGGTACTGACGACAGCGACGCACCGAGCCAGGTGACGCCGCCTGCGAGGTCGCGCGCGACAAACGGCCTCGACGCGCAGTCGTTGGTCGATCAGGAAGACGAGGCGTTGAAGCGCAAGCTGACGATTTGCAAGAACTGCAAATAGGACCGATCGCCAAGCTTGTAGCCCGGATGAAGCGAAGCGAAATCCGGGGAGCTGGTCCGGCGGGTGCAGCCGTCCCGGATTACGCTTTCGCTCCATCCGGGCTACAGCAGCGCACTGCATGGCTGACCTACCGCGAACGTCCCCCGCCTCCGCTTTACCCTCCCCCAAATTCCTGATCCTCTCTCCCCAACAGCCGGAGCAACCGGCCAGCCTGAGGAGAGAGACGCCATGAAGCTCGGCACCGCCATTGCGGAAATCATGCGGCGCGAGGGGATCGAGATCCTCTGCGGGTATCCCGTCAATCATCTGATCGAGCACGCGGCCAACGCCGAGATCCGGCCCGTGATGGTGCGGCAGGAACGCGTCGGCGTGCACATGGCGGATGCCATCTCACGCGTGACGTCGGGGCGTATGATCGGCGCATTCTGCATGCAGCACGGCCCCGGCGCGGAGAATGCAATGGGCGGCGTGGCGCAGTGCTTCGGCGAATCCGTTCCCGTGCTGGTGCTGCCGATGGGCTATCAGCGCCGGCTTGCGCATATCGAGCCGAACTTCAATTCCAGCGAGGCGATGAAGCCCTTCGCGAAATCCTCCGAGCCGATCATCCTGGCCGCCGAGGTCGCCAACATCTTTCGTCGCGCCTTCACCAAATTGAAGAACGGCCGCGGCGGGCCGGTCATCGTCGAAATCCCCTCCGACATGTGGAATGAGGAGGTGCCCGAGCCGCTGAACTACACGCCGGTGCTGCGCACCCGCTACGGCGCCGACCCCGTGCATGTGAAGGAAGCAGCAAGCCTGCTGCTCAATGCCAAGCGTCCGGTGATCTATGCCGGCCAGGGCGTGCACTACGCGCAGGCGTGGCCGCAACTGAAGCGATTGGCGGAACGGCTGGCCATTCCTGTCACCACCAGCCTGGGGGGCAAATCGTCATTCCCCGAGACTCATCCGCTCTCGCTTGGCTCCGGCGGTCTCGCCGTGCCGCGCGCGGTGCCCAAATTCCTCACTGAAGCCGACGTCATCTTCGGCATCGGCTGCTCCTTTACCGAGACCAGCTTTGGCATCGCGATGCCGAAGGGCAAGACCATCATCCATTCGACGCTCGATCCGAACCATCTCAACAAGGATGTCGAAGCCAGGATCGGCCTCGTCGGCGATGCCGGCCTCGTGCTCGATGCATTGCTGGAGGAGATCGGCAAGACCGTCGCTGCCGACCGCGATGCCTCCGCGGTCGCGGCCGAGATCGCGGCTTCGCACAAGGAGTGGCTGGCCAAATGGATGCCAAAGCTCACCAGCAATGACGCGCCGCTCAATCCCTATCGCGTGCTGTGGGATCTGCAACATACCGTCGACATCGACAACACCATCATCACCCATGATGCCGGCAGCCCGCGCGACCAGCTCTCGCCGTTCTGGAAGGCTGTGACGCCGCTCTCCTATCTTGGCTGGGGCAAGACGACGCAGCTCGGCTACGGCCTTGGCCTTGCGATGGGTGCAAAGCTGGCAAGGCCCGACAAGCTCTGCATCAACGTCTGGGGCGATGCGGCCATTGGTTTCACGGGCATGGATTTCGAGACCGCAGTGCGCGAGCGCATCCCGATCATGTCGATCCTGCTCAACAATTTCTCGATGGCGATCGAGCTCAAGGTGATGCCGATCTCGACCGAGAAATATCGCTCGACCGACATCTCCGGCGACTACGCCGCGATGGCGCGCGCCTTCGGCGGCCATGGCGAGCGCGTGACGAGGCCCGAGGACATCATCCCCGCGATCAAGCGCGGTATCCAGAAGACCAGGGAAGGCGTGCCGGTGCTGCTGGAGTTCATCACCAGCAAGGAGACCGAGGTGTCGCGGCCGGGCACGTGAGGGGTTCCACGGGGCTGCTTTCGATATGCACTGCGACAGGGCTGGTCGAGCCGGTGCGGGAATGGAATAATCCGGCTTTCAGCGAATGGGGCCCCGCTGGAGTCGGCCCTATGGATTTCCGGATGACCGCCCTCGTGCAGAACGTGGTGGCCGAGCTCAAAGCCAGGATTGCCGAGCTCGAGCAGCAATTGCAGGCGAGTACGGCAGCCAATGCGCGGCTCTCCAACGAAGCGCGGGAAGCGCTGGAGCAACAGACCGCCGCGTCGGAAGTCCTGCGCATCATCAGCAGTTCCGGCGGCGACCTCGCGCCGGTGTTCGACACCATGCTTGGCAAGGCCATGCAGCTGTGCGGTGCGGACTTTGGCGTCCTCAACACGTATGATGGTGAGCGCTTTGAAACTGCCGCCACCCGTGGGCTCCCGCCCGCTTACGACGAATACCGCGGGAGCCGCCCCCTCCATTATGGCCCGGGTACCGCGCCGGTGCGCCTGCTGCAAGGCGAGCCCTACGTGGAACTGGTCGACCTCATGGATTCGGAGGCCTATCGCACGGGCGAACCCAACCGTCGCGCTCTGGTCGATCTCGGCGGCGCGCGGGCGGTGCTGGCCGTCCCGCTCGTCAAGGACGATCGCGTGGTCGGCAACGTCATGATCTTCCGGCAGGAGAACCGACGCTTTTCAGACAAGCAGATTTCGCTGCTCAAGCAGTTTGCTGCGCAAGCCGTCATCGCCATCGAGAACACGCGACTGCTTCGCGAACTGCGCACAAGCACGGACGATCTGCGGGAATCACTCCAGCAGCAGACCGCCACCGCCGACGTGCTCAAGGTGATCAGCCGATCGGCGTTTGACCTGCAAGCCGTTCTCGAAACGCTGATCAAATCCGCCGTCGAATTGAGCGGCGCCAATCGTGGTTCGATTTTTCTTCGCGAAGGGGACGTGTTTCCGCTCAAGGCGGCGTCCAGCACCACTCCGGAATTCCTGCAATATTGGGCGGCAAATCCGCCGCGGTCGGGCCGCGGTTCGGCGACCTCACGCGTCATCGCCTCGGGAAGGGTCGAAATCATCCCGGACGTTCTCGATGATGCGGAAATGCAAATGCCGGCCGGCTCGCTGGTCAAGATCCGGGCGGCACTGGGTGTGCCGATGCTGAGGGACAACAAGGTCGAAGGCGTGCTGGTCTTGACGCGACCCGAACCGGGGCCGTTTACCAAAAGCCAGATCGATCTGGTGCAAACCTTTGCGGACCAGGCGGTCATCGCCGTCGAGAACGCCCGGTTATTCGAACAGGTGCAAGCCAAGACGCGCGACCTGGAGGAATCCCTGCAACAGCAGACCGCCACTGCCGATGTGCTCAAGGTGATCAGCCGATCGGCGTTCGACCTGCAGGCCGTGCTGGATACGCTTGTCGAATCCGCGGCGCGTCTCTGCGAAGCCGATATGGCCGCCATCACCCGGAAAAGTGGCGAGGTCTTCTACAGGGCCGGCTCATACGGCTTCCCGCATGAATTCGTCGAATACGCCAGGTCAACGCCCGTCAATCCCGAACGTCGTACCATCACCGGGAGGACGCTGCTGGAGGGACGCATCGTTCACGTGCATGACGTCCTCGCCGATCCCGAGTATGATTTCGAAGGGCAGCAGCTCAGTGGCAATCCCCGCACCTTTCTCGGGGTGCCGTTGCTACGCGAGGGGACGCCGATCGGCGCCCTGACCTTGACCCGGTCAGTCATCCGGCCGTTTTCCGACAGTCAGATCGAACTCGTCTCGACATTTGCCGACCAGGCGGTGATCGCCATCGAGAACGCGCGGCTGTTCGACGAGGTCCAGCAGCGCACGGCCGAGCTGTCGAAATCGCTCGAAGATTTGCGCGCCACGCAAGACCGCCTGGTCCAGACCGAAAAGCTGGCCTCGCTCGGCCAGCTCACGGCCGGCATCGCCCACGAGATCAAGAACCCGCTCAACTTCGTCAACAATTTCGCGGCGCTGTCGAGCGAGCTGATCGACGAGCTGAACGAGCTGTTGCAGACCACCGCACTCAACGACAAAACCAGGGAGGACGTCGGCGAGCTGACGCATTTGCTGAAGGACAATCTCCAAAAGGTCGTCCAGCACGGCAAGCGTGCCGATTCCATCGTCAAGAACATGCTGCTGCATTCGCGCGAAGGCAGCGGCGAGCACCGGCCGACCGACGTCAACACGCTGGTCGAGGAGAGCCTCAACCTCGCCTATCACGGCGCCCGCGCCGAGAAGTCGCAGTTCAACGTCACGATCGAGCGCGACCTCGATCCCTCGGCCGGCACGATCGAAGTGTTCCCGCAGGAGATCACCCGCGTGCTGCTGAACCTGATCTCCAACGGGTTTTACGCGGTCGTCACGCGCAAGGCCGAGAGCGGAACGGGGGACTACGAGCCGGCCCTGATCGCGCAGACGCGCGGGCACGACAGCCATGTCGAAATCCGCATTCGCGACAACGGCACCGGCATTCCGGTGGACGTCCGCAAGAAGATGTTCACCCCCTTCTTCACCACCAAGCCTGCCGGCGAGGGAACCGGGCTTGGCCTATCCATGAGCCACGACATCATCGTGAAACAGCATGGGGGCACGATCGACGTCGAAACCTTGCCGGGCGAATTTACCGAGTTCACAATCCGATTGCCGCGCAAAAGCAATTTTCACGAGAGCAGAGGCTAGCCGTGACCGTGATCGAGATGCTGCCGAAGGTGAAGGAGATGCGCCCTGACGTGCCCGTCATCATGATTACGGCCTATGGCGATGCCGACACGCGCGGCAGGGCGCTGGCCCGCGGCGCAAGCGGACTGTTGACCAAGCCGATCGACTTCGCTCTGCTGCGCGAGGAGATCGACGCGCGGCTCGCGCAGGCGGGATAGCGTCGCCCGGGAGGGCTCTGGTGAATCTGGCGCTGACGGTTCGGCGACAACTGCTCTCACTGTCCGGCGTCGGCCTCATGCTGGGCGCGCTGTTCTTCGCAGCGGCGCTGACGCCGACGCTGATTCCGCGCAGCTATCTCACGCAAGGAGCGTTGGCCGGCGGCTGCTTTGCGATCGGCTATTTCACCGGCGTGCTGTGGCGCCGGCTGTGGCATTATCTCGAACTGCCCGAGCCTTCGGCGCGCGCAAGGTCCGTCGCGAACGCGCTTGTCGCCGCCGGCTGCCTGCTCGTCGTCATCGTCGCGCTCTGGCGCACGACCGCATGGCAGAACGCGATCCGTAGCGTGATGAAGATGGCGCCGGTCGAAACCGCGCATCCGCTCAAAGTGTGCCTCATCGCGCTGATCACGTTCGTCGTGCTGCTGGTGCTGGGGCGGTTGTTCGCACTTTTGGCCTACATTCTCGCTGTCGGCGCGCGGCGTATCATTCCGCGCAAGGTCGCCACTGTCATCGGCGTGATCGCCGCAGGCCTGCTGTTCTGGTCGATCGCGAACAATCTCCTGATCCGCACCGCCTTCAACGCCCTCGATTCCTCCTTCCGCGAACTCGACGTCCTCTTCGAGCCCGAGCGGGCGCAGCCGACCTCGGCCGGCAAGACAGGAAGCCCGGCATCCCTGGTGAAGTGGACGGAGCTCGGGCGCATGGGGCGCCGGTTCATTGCCTCGGGTCCGACCGCAGCCGAGATCAGCGCTGTCACGGAGCATCCCGCGCAGGAGCCGGTGCGCGTCTATGTCGGCCTCGCGGCCCGCGACACGGCGCAGGCACGCGCGCGGCTTGCGCTCGCCGAACTCAAGCGCCAGCGTGGTTTTGAACGCAAGATCCTGATCGTCATCACGCCGACCGGCACAGGCTGGATCGATCCGGCAGCGATGGATACGGTCGAGTATCTCCATCATGGCGATGTCGCCAGCGTCGCCATGCAGTACTCCTATCTCAACAGTCCGCTGTCGCTGCTGTTTCAGCCCGAATACGGCGCAGCAGCCGCGCGTGCCCTGTTCGCCGAAATCTACGGCTACTGGACGACGCTGCCGAGGGACCAGCGGCCGAAGTTGTATCTGCACGGGCTCAGCCTCGGCGCCATGAACTCGGAGAAATCAGCAGAGCTGTTCGAGACGATCGGCGATCCCATTGCCGGCGCGCTGTGGAGCGGCGCGCCATTCGAGAGCCGCATCTGGCGCTCGATCACCGACAACCGCAATCCTGATACACCGGCCTGGCTGCCGGAATTCCGCGACAGCCGCTTCGTGCGCTTCATGAACCAGAACGGGCCGACGGTACCGCCGGATAGGCCCTGGGGAGCGATGCGGGTCGTCTATCTGCAATATGCCAGCGACGCGATCACGTTCTTCGCCTACCGCGACGCCTATCAGCCGCCTGCCTGGATGAACGCGCCGCGCGGGCCCGACGTAGCACCGGAGCTGCGATGGTATCCCATCGTCACCATGCTGCAGCTCGCGCTCGACATGGCGGTCGCAACTCACACGCCGATGGGCTTTGGCCATGTCTACGCGCCCGAGCATTACGTCGATGCCTGGGTCGCGGTCACTGATGTCAATGATTGGTCGGCTGAGGCGCTGGCGAAGCTCAAGAGCCATCTTGCTGCCCGAGCACGACAGGCACCTGGCGACGATCCCGATCGCGGCGGATAAAGCGCCTACTCCGCCATCTCCACTGGTTGCGCCTTGGAGGGACCGGCCAGCGGCCGCTCCTCCATCAGGATCAGGCAGAGCGAGGCGGTGGCCATCAGCGCGGTCGCAGCGGCGAAGACGTAGCGGAACGCATGCCGCATGTCGTCGGCCGGGATCGCCGGGATGCTGCCTGCGGCGTGATGCTCGCCGGCCAGCGGAATGTCGGCGCCGAGCGCGATCAGCAGGATGGCGGCGAAAGCTGCGACCGTGAAGGACGACATCAGCGAGCGGAAGAAATTCATCGCGCCGGTGATGGTGCCGACCAGCGGACGGGCGACGGAGTTTTGCAGCGAGACCACGCAGACCGGAAACGTCGTGCCGAGGCCGAGCGCGAACGCAGCCATCAGCGTCAAGAGGCCCCACAAAGGCAAGGTCGTCAGCGTGAGGCCGAGTGCGCAGATCGCAGCCCACGACGTGCCGATGATGGCGACGCGCTTGTAGTGCTTGGCGCGCGCCATGGTGCGACCGGCGACCGCCGCACCGACGGTCGAGACCGCAGCGAGCGGGATCAGTGCAAGGCCGGCCTCGCTGGCGCTGAGGTGATAGACCGACTCGTAATAAAGCGGCAACTGCACGGTGAGGCCGGTGATGGCGCCGAGGCCGCAGCCGCCTGCGGTCAGCGCAAAGGGCGCAACCGATCCGCTCAGCAACGGCAACGGCAGGAACGGCTCGTCGGCGCGGCGCGCGTGCCAGACGAAGGTGAACGCGAGCGCGATTGCACCGCCCACCATCGACAGCACGGTCGGCGACAACCACTTATAGCGCGTGCCGCCCCAGGTCAGCACCAGCATGAAGACGACAGCGGAGGCCATCAGCAGCACGCCGCCGAGCCAATCGACCTTGCGCTTGCGGTGGAACACCGGGATCTTCTTCATCTTCGGCAGCAGCAGCGCGAGCGCTGCTGCTGCGAGCGGCAGATTGATCCAGAAGATCATCGACCAGTGCAGATGCTCGGCGAACACGCCGCCGATGACGGGGCCCAAAATGCCGCCCACCATCCAGACGCTGGAGAAATAGGCCTGGTACTGGCCGCGCTCACGTGGGGAGACGACGTCGGAGATCACGGTCTGCACGACAGGCATGATGCCACCGCCGCCCAGTCCCTGAAGACCGCGCGCGAGAATCAGCATCGGCATGCTCGGCGCGATCGCGCACAGGATCGAGCCGGCGACGAACAGGCTCAGCGACACGATGATCATGGCCTTGCGGCCGTAGATGTCGCTCAGCGTGCCGAATACCGGCGCAACCGCGGTCGAGGCGAGCAGATAGGCGGTGATCACCCAGGACAGGTTCGAGACGTCCTGGAACTGGCGCCCGATGGTCGGCAGCGCGGTCGCGACGATGGTCTGGTCGAGGGCGGCCAGGAACATCGTCAGCATCAGGCTGATGACGATGGTGCGAACCTCATCTGAGGTCAGCGGCACCGGCGGCGAGATCGGGGGCGCGTCGCTGACGCTGATGACCTCGCCCGGAAGACGGGTCAGTTCCTCGGCGATATCGTCGGGCAACGTCTGGATATCGGCAGCCTGGCTGCTCTGCCGTGTGAACTGGTTCATCTCGGACTGTCGGATCGGGCGTGTTGCGGTGCAATGCCGCGAAGGATTCGTTCTATCAGAACAATCTAAACAGCAAACTTCTCCTCAGGCAGGCATCGCGGCGCATGGGTGCATCCCGCGTCGCGGCCATCCCGAACACGTGATGAGAGTGGGCCGGCCGATCAGTCCTTGGGGCGTCGCTTCAGGCGTGCCCGCTTCGGCACCTGCCCCGGCCATTGCACCAAATAGTGCTCGAGCTCGGTGTCCGGAATCTCGTCCTCGGTGCCCGCGACGCGGCCGCGCACGGAGACGCCGGCCTCGTGCACCGTATTGGGATCGCCTGAAATCAGCGGGTGCCACCAGTAGAGATCGCGGCCTTGCGCGACCAGCCTGTAGCCGCAGCTCGGCGGCAGCCAGGACAAAGTGCGGACCTTTTCTGGGGTCATGACAACGCAGTCCGGCACGAAGTCGAAGCGATTCGCGTAGTCCTTGCAGCCGGCCGTGCAGGAATCGAGCATCTTGCAGCTGACATCGGTGAAATAGATCTCGCCGGTATCCTCGTCTTCGAGCTTGTTCAGGCAGCAGCGGCCGCAGCCGTCGCACAGGCTCTCCCATTCGGCCGTCGACATCTCCTCCATCTTCTTGGTTTTCCAGAAGAATCCATCCTGGTCCGAAGGTGGTTTGCGTGCTGCGGTCATGCGCCTGATACTGATCCAAAGAGCTAGGGCGAGCGCCATCTAGGGCGCGCGGCTGTGAGACTGCAAGGAACACCCTTGCGGGGCCCGTATTGAACCGGGGTGCAATTAGGCCTGTTGTTCAAAATTGCGAGCCTGACCATTGGTTTATAGGCCCCGCTCGGCTAGAAGAACAGCAAGTCCCCTTTGGTGCGCGAAACCGGGCGCCTTGGGTTTGCCGCAACAATCCCGCAAGACGTCTCGATGCCGCCCCGGCCGGGTGCTTGAACGCTTTCGAACCGAGCCTCAAGGGTTCTAGGTGGTCCAGAACACACCATCCAACTGGAAGAGTCGTATCAGGAACTTCTTCCTGGACCTCGATGCACGCATCGACTCCTCGCTGTTCTCCTCGGCGAAGGGCATCCGCGAGCTCTACGAGCGCTACTCGACCTTCATGGACCGCTTCTATGTCGGGCGGTGGAAGCGCTGGGTGTTCATCGAGCCGCTGTCGGAAGCCGCAACCATCGGCCTCGGCGGCATGGTGCTGATGCTGATCCTCGCCATCCCTGCCTTCCGCGAGACCTCGGACGAGGACTGGCTGAAGAAGTCGGACCTCGCCGTGACGTTCCTCGACCGCTACGGCAACCCGATCGGCAGCCGGGGCATCAAGCACAACGATTCGATCCCGCTGGAAGATTTTCCTGACGTCCTGATCAAGGCGACGCTGGCGACCGAAGACCGCCGCTTCTACGAGCATTTCGGCATCGACATCGCCGGCACCGCGCGCGCGCTCGTCACCAACGCGCAAGCCGGCGGCGTCCGCCAGGGCGGCTCCTCGATCACCCAGCAGCTCGCCAAGAACCTGTTCCTGAGCAACGAGCGCACCATCGAGCGCAAGATCAACGAGGCCTTCCTCGCGGTCTGGCTCGAATGGCGCCTGACCAAGAACGAGATCCTCAAGCTCTATCTCGACCGCGCCTATATGGGCGGCGGCACGTTCGGCGTCGACGGCGCTGCGCATTTCTACTTCAACAAGTCGGCGCGCGACGTGACGCTTGCCGAGGCGGCGATGCTCGCCGGCCTGTTCAAGGCGCCGACGAAATACGCGCCCCACATCAACCTGCCCGCCGCGCGCGCCCGTGCCAACGTCGTGCTCGACAACCTCGTCGATGCCGGCTTCATGACCGAGGGCCAGGTGTTCGGTGCCCGCCGCAACCCCGCCTTCGCCGTCGACCGCCGCGACGAGGCTTCGCCGAACTATTATCTCGACTACGCCTTCGACGAGATGCGCAAGCTGGTCGACACCTTCCCGAAATCCTACACCGAGCGCGTCTTCGTCGTGCGCCTCGCCATCGACACCAACGTGCAGAAGGCGGCGGAAGACGCGATCGAGAACCAGCTGCGCCAGTTCGGCCGCGACTACCACGCAACGCAGGCCGCGACCGTGGTCGCCGATCTCGACGGCGGCATCCGCGCCATGGTCGGCGGCCGCGATTACGGCGCGAGCCAGTTCAACCGCGCCACCGACGCCTATCGCCAGCCGGGCTCGTCCTTCAAGCCTTACGTCTACACCACCGCGCTCCTGAACGGCTTCACGCCGAACTCGGTCGTGGTCGACGGCCCTGTCTGCATCGGCAATTGGTGCCCGCAGAACTATGGTCATTCCTATTCCGGCGCGGTGACGCTGACGCAGGCGATCACCCGCTCGATCAACGTCGTGCCGGTGAAGCTGTCGATCGCGATCGGCCAGAAGGAGCAGCCGAAGGCGCCGAACCCGGCCAAGATCGGCCGCGCCAAGATCGTCGAGGTGGCGCGCCGCTTCGGCATCAAGGCGCCCCTGCCCGACACGCCGTCGCTGCCGATCGGCTCGGACGAAGTCACCGTGGTCGAGCACGCGGTGGCCTATGCGACCTTCCCGAACCGCGGCAAGTCGGTGACGCCGCATTCGGTGCTGGAGGTGCGCACCGGCGCGGGCGATCTGGTCTGGCGCTGGGACCGCGACGGTCCGAAGCCGAAGCAGGCAATTCCCGCCAATATCGCCGCCGACATGGCCGGCATGATGAGCCATGTCGTCAGCGAAGGCACCGCGCGCCGCGCCGCGCTCGACGGCATTCCGACCGCCGGCAAGACCGGCACGACGAATGCGTATCGCGACGCCTGGTTCGTCGGCTACACCGGCAATTTCACCTGCGCAGTCTGGTACGGCAATGACGACTACTCGCCGACCAACCGCATGACCGGCGGCTCGCTGCCGGCGCAGACCTGGCACGACATCATGGTCGCCGCGCATCAGGGCGTCGAGGTCAGGGAGATCCCCGGCATCGGCATGGGCCAGAAGCTGCCGCCGCAGCAGATTGCGAACGCGCAGGCCAATGCAGGACCGAAGGTGCTCGAGACCAAGCCCGGTCCGCCGCCGGTGCTGACCAAGCGCGGCGCCGACATCCTGGTGCGCGTCGAGAAGCTGCTCGACGACGCGGCCAAGACCGCGAACAAATCGGCTGCCGACGACAGCACGAAGCCGGCCAAGCCGACATCGTCGACGAGCGCGCTTGCCTTCCCGCAGAATTATGCGGCGGAGGAGAACGCGGGCGCATCCACCCCGCGCAAGAACTGATCTGATCCCGTGCGGCTGCTCCTGATCACATTGACGGCCCTTCTGCTCGCGACCGTGGTCGGCTTGGGTGCGACCTGGATGACGACGACGCGCGGCACCGAGATCGGCGCGCTGACCATCGGCGCCTGGACCGCGCGTCCGCGCACCGGCACCGCCGACGTCGATCCCTATTCCCGCGCCACCATCGTGCGCAACGGCGAGCTGCCGATCGGCACCGGCGACGGCGTCGCCTTCACCGCAACGACCGACGACAAGAAGAAGGCGCTCGACGGCCGCTGCGACGTCGTCGTGTCGGGCGTGACCCCGCCGGCGCGGTTCTGGACGCTGACGCTGTACGATCGCAAGGGCCATCTCGTCGCCAACTCGCTTGCCCGCTACGGCTTCACCAGCCAGGAGATCGTGCGCGCCTCCGACGGCTCGTTCGAGATCCACATCGCCGCACGCTCGCGCGCCGGCAACTGGCTGCCGACCGGCGGCATCGAGCGCTACGCGCTGATGTTCCGCCTCTACGACACGCCGGTCGGGGTTGCGACGCGCACCCAGCGCGATGCGCCGATGCCCAGCATCTCCACGGTGGGCTGCTCATGATCCGCCTCGCGTTCACTGTTGTCGCCGGCGTGGTGCTGGGCCTCGTGGTCCATCTCGTCAGCGTGCTGGCGCTGCCGCGGATCGCAACGCAGGACGCCTATTCGCGCCTGACGCCGATGACCAAGCTCAACGGCGTGACCCAGCTGCCGCTGGCCGATCCCAACACCTCGCCGATGCCGTTCATGGACCCGGCCTTCGCGCTCGCGATCTGCCGCTATGATCTTTCGGGCGGGCCGATCAAGCTCACCGTGCCGGTGAGCCAGGCCTATACGTCGGTGTCGTTCTACACCCGCAACGAGATCGCCTATTACGCCATCAACGACCGCTCGGCCGGCAAGAAGGTGATCGAGCTCGATTTGATGACGCAGGCGCAGCACGATGCATTGCCCGAGGACGAAGAGATCACCGCGGCCGACCGCCTGATCATCGACTCTCCCAGCACGACAGGCCTGATCCTGATGAAGGCGCTGGCCGCCGAGCCCGGCCTGATGCCGCAGGCGCAAGCGACGTTGCAAGCAGCGACCTGCGCACCGCAGACCGAAGCGCCCGCCAAGGCCGAGGCGCCGCGCGGCCGGCGCTGAGGCGCGGGCGTTCCCACGACCTCAAGGCAAACGCGCGAAAACAACCCCATGCACAGTAGCGGGGGCATTGAAGTGACCGGCAATTTCGGCGTCACGCCGAAACAGGAGCTTGCAGGGTCGAGGCATCGCCCTGCCCGCCGCATTTTTCCGCTTTGACACGTCGGGCAAAACACTGGCAGAATGGCATGATCGAGAGATCGTCACACCCGCGCGGAAAAATCCGCTGCGGGTTTTTTCATGTCGGAACGATCGATGGGTTGCTATCATGTTGCATGACCAACGCGATCCAGCACGTGCAAGAAAATCCTCGGAGGAAACCATGAACCGTCGTGAGTTTGGCGTCGCTCTTGGTGCGCTACCTCTTCTGTCGTCCGTTGTTCAAGCAGTGTCCGCGACGGAGCCATCACAGCCGCCAAAGCCCAAAATCGGCATGCTGATCTATCCAGGCATGATCCTGCAGGACCTGGTCGGGCCGCAGACCGTCTTTTCGATCCTCCAGGCCGACACCAGGCTGGTCTGGAAGGACAAGAACCCGGTTGCAACGGATGTCGGCATCGCTCTGTCCGCAAACGATACGTTTGACACCTGTCCCGCGGAGCTGGATGTCCTGTTCGTCCCCGGCGGCCTCGGCGGATCCATCGCCTGCATGAAGGACGCGGACGTCATTGGCTTTGTCGAATCGCGTGGGGCACGCGCGCGGTATGTGACAAGCGTTTGCACAGGGTCGTTGGTTCTTGCCGCTGCCGGCTTGCTCAGAGGATATCAGGCCACATCGCATTGGTACGTTCGCGACCTGCTGCCCTTGATGGGCGCCACGCTCAAGGCAGAGCGCGTGGTCGAAGACCGCAATCGTCTCACGGCCGGCGGCGTGACCTCCGGGATCGATTTTGGACTGACGCTTGCAGCCCGCCTCGCTGACGAGGACACGGCCAGGCGGATACAGCTCTTGATCGAATACGACCCTAAGCCACCTTTCGCCGCTGGTAGCCCGGAGGACGCTGGCCCGGCGCTGACGCGCGATATCCTCCAGCGCCGAGCGCCTCTTATCGCGTCGGCCCGCAAAGAGGCCGAGTTGGCCAAAGAGAGGTTGGGTATCTAAAGCGCGATGAGATCGGGATGAATCATCATCGCGCTTAGGTTATTCTTTGAGCATGATCTTTTCGGAAAACCGCTTCGCACATTTCCGGATTACGCTTTAGTGTCTCAGACTCAAAGAAATGGGATCAATTCCAAAAACGGCGACGAAACACCCGCGCTCACGATGGCTGCTTTTCCCAGCGAGCCATTCGCGCCCACAGCAGCGCCAATGGTCCGAGCAGAATTCCAGCCGCAAGAACGATGAAAACCAGCAGCCAGCCACGCGCACTCTGCGGGCCGCCTGCGGCGTCGAGCGCGACGCCTGTCCCCCAGGCACCGAGGGCAGAGAGTCCGAAGCCGACGGTGGAATGCAGGGCCAGCGTGGCGCCACGATGCTCGGATACGGCCGCAGCGGACATGCCCGCCGTCAACGCGCCGGAATCCGCCGGGACCGTCAGGCCATAGATCATCAGCAACAACGCAACCACCCACGCCGGCGCGGACGCGTTGAAACCGATGATGATCGCGACGCAGGCCGACGCAAGCATCACGACCGTGATGGCGCGATGTCGTCCGAATTTCAATGCGGCCTCGTTGCCGAGGATGCTGGCCGGCATCGAGATCACAGCAAAGCAAAAGCTCAGCAGCACGGGCGTCAACCACGAGGGCGCGCTTTGACGCGCAACGACGAAGGTCCAGAAGCCAACCAGCCAGGTGCGGATGACGTAGAGCTCGAAACAATGCGCGCCGTAGCCGAAGATGTAACCGAGCGCCTCGCGGTTGGCGAAGACGGGCACGAAGTTGAGCAATCGCCCTGCCTTCGGGGCGGGTTGCTGCTCCCGCAGCAAAAAAAGGCACGCCACGACCATCGCGACGGGACCGAGCCCGGTCACCACAAAGGCGGTCCGCCATCCCCAACGATCCGCGATCAGCTGCGCCGCCAGGAACGACAGGCCGACGCCGACCGAAAAGCTCGACGTGTACAACGTGACGGCCCGCGAGGTGTCGCCGGCTGGCAGCCGGTCCGTCAACGCCTTCAAACCGGGCATGTAGGCGCCAGCAAATCCGAGTCCTGCGAGGGACCAGATCGCCGCGCCCGACCAGAATCCTTGTGCGAAGATGCCAAAGGCCACGGTCGCAAGTCCGCTGGCGATCGAGCCCCAGAGCAGCACGAGCCGCGCATCGATGCGGTCGGTCAACGTTGTCAGCAAGGGCACCGCGAGCATGTAGCCGAAGGCATAACCACTCGCCATCAATCCACCTTCGGCGGCGGAGAGTCCCCACGCCGGCATCAGATGCTGCGCCAGATTCGCGGACAACGTGACATGCGGCAGCAAATTGCCGACCTGGCCGATGCACATGACCGCGATCAAAGACCGACCGCTCAGACTATGAATAGCTTCCCCCTCTTACGACCAAGACGACGGCGTCCCAACCGGCACGGCTCATGCGCAACCACAACCGGATGCGCCGGCCTTCTTTGCCGTTTCATCGGCGGCACAGCAGGCCGACGCCTCTTGCTTCGCCGGCCCGCCGCAGCATCCCGCGGCACTCGTCGTCTCGACGCCGCCGCGGGTGCAGACACCGGTTTCCGGCAGCACAAGCTCGACTCTCGCCGCGGCCTTCTTGTCGCCGGCGATGTCGGCCGCAATCGAGCGCACCTGCTCATAGCCGGTCATCATCAGGAAGGTCGGCGCGCGGCCATAGGACTTCATGCCGGCGAGGTAGAAGCCCGGCTCATCATGGGAGAGCTCGCGCGCGCCATGCGGGCGCACGGTGCCGCAGCTGTGCTCGTTGGGATCGATGAGCGGCGCCAGTGCGACCGGCGCCTCGATGGCCGGATCGAGCCGCAGGCGCAGCTCGGACAGAAACGAAAAGTCGGGACGGAAGCCGGTCGATACGATCAGCTCGTCCACGACCACGCTTCGCGCAGCGCAGCCGGAGCCGGAGCCGGAGCCGGCCGAGACCTTCAGGCGGCCCTCGGACTCCGAGAGATGCGTGACGCCGAACTCGGTCTCGACCCTGATCTTTCCTGACGTCACGAGCGCGGCAAAGGCACTGCCAAGCTCGCCGCGCGCGGCAAGCTTGTCGTTGCGACCGCCGCCGAAGGCCTTTGCCGGGTCAGCGCCGCGCAACAGCCAGACAGGCTGCGTTTCCGGCACCTCCTCGGCGAGTCGAGCAAGATCGATCAGCGTGCCGACCGCGGAGTGGCCGGCACCGAGCACTGCAACTTTCTTGCCGGCATATCTGGAACGATTGATACCTCGCACGTCGGGCATGCCATAGGCAACGCGGCTGGCGCACTCCGCCTCGCCGATCGCCGGCAGGCCGTTGCTGCCGGCCGGATTGGGAGAGAACCATGTGCCTGAGGTATCGATCACGGCATCAGCGCGCAGAACCTCCGGCCCGTTGCCGTTCTGGTAGCGGATTTCGAAAGGCGCCTGCTCCCTGCCCTTCGTCTTCGCCTTGTCGAAGCCGACGCGGCTGACGGCCGAGACCTGGCTCGAGGTGCGGATCACCTCGCGCAATGGCGTCCGCGTGACGAGCGGCTTGAGATATCCCTCAAGCAGTTCGCCGCCGGTCGGATAAGCCTGGGGGTCAGGCGAATTCCAGCCCGTCGGCGCGAGCAGACGCGCCGCGGCCTTGTCGACATTGTATTCCCATGGCGAAAACAGCTGGACGTGTTGCCACTGGCGGATGGCATGTCCCGCCTCCGGCCCGGCTTCCAAAACGATCGGCGACATGCCGCGCTCCAGCACGTGCGCGGCCGCCGCGAGGCCGACTGGCCCGGCCCCGATGATCGCAATCGTCTTCGCTTCGCTCATTTCGTTAGTCCCATCATTCTAGAATCATCGAACAACCGATCAAAAAAATCAGGCCGCCGATTGAGAGCCTCCGCATCCGATTTCGTCCGCACAGCACTCCGCCGCCAGGAAGTCCACCAGCCCGCGCATCGCGTCGAAGTTCGCGTGACAAACGAGGGTCGTGGATTCCCTGATCTGGCTGACGAGCCCGACCGCAACCAGAGACTTGATGTGGTGGGACAGCGTCGATGCCGGGATCTTCAGCCTGTCCTGCAAGCGGCCGACAGGCATGCCGGAGTGTCCGGCCCGAACCAGGGCACGATAAATCTGCAGCCGGGTCCGGTTACCCAAAGCTTCCAAGCGCGCCGCTGCATCGTCGATCTTCATGACGCGCATCATGCTCCCGCCCGGACCTGCCGTCAACGGTATTTCTAGAATGTTGGAAATATAGGTTCGAACCGCGCCTTGGGATTTTCGGAATTGTCGGTCCCGAAGGCTGATGCCAGCTTTTGGGTCCGTCTAAAGCGCGATGAGATCAGGATGAATCGTCATCGCGCTTTAGGTTATTGTTTGAGCATGATCTTTCCGGAAAACCGCTGCGCGCTTTTCCGCATCATGCTTTAGCCTGGCCTGCTTCTGGCCCTTTGACCCAGGAGCGACTTGAGCGTCCGGCGTATTCTTACCCAAATGAGTAAGCTGAGCGCTTCCCCGCTGTCCTTGCAGCCGTCGAAAGTCCTCTTTGAAACAATCCGCCTTGTGCTAGTTTACCGGCATCACCGGCCGAGGCTCTGCCGTAGGCGTCGGTGGCTGAGAGACCGAGCGTGCTCCCGCCTGCATCCGCAACGCGGGAGCGCTGCCAATGCCGCACCAAAAGCTCATTGAACGTTTGCTTGCAGTCAGCAGGCTGTCGAATGGCGAGCAGAAAGCGCTGGTCGGTTTGCCGTACGCCGTGCGCAATCTGGCCGACGGAGACATTGTCGTGCATCAGGGTGATCGCGCCTCCTGCTGCACCGTATTGATGACCGGCTTCCTGTCGCGGCAACGGGTCATTTCAGACCGAAATCAAATATCGGCCTTTTACGTGCCCGGCGACATCCCGGATCTTCACGGTTTGCATGTGCCGACCATGGATCACGACCTGTGCAGCACGGGCCCGTCGACGATCGCCACCGTCAGCCACGTTGTGCTGAGGCAGGTCTTAGAGGACTTCCCCGCGCTCGGTTACGCCCTCTGGGGAGAGACCGTTATCCAGGCGGCAATTTATCGAAACTGGGTTGAGAACCTCGGAGCACGCGCTGCCCTTCCGCGCGTTGCCCATTTACTCTGCGAACTTGCGACGCGACTGCAGCAGGTCGGCTTGGCAACCGGTGGCAGAATGAACTTGCCATTCACACAAGCTGACTTTGCCGATGCTTGCGGCCTTTCGACCGTGCACGTCAATCGCACAATCCAGGAACTGCGACGTCGGCGCTTGATCGACTGGCAAAGCCAAACGCTGGAATTGCTGGAGCGTGCAGAGCTGGAATCCATTGCGGAGTTCAATCCGGACTATGTGCTTGGAAGATCGAAGCTCGCGCCGGACCAAAGCCCGCTGAGATTGGGTTGAATTCGTCATCGCGCTTTAGCTCTTTGTTTGAGCATGATCTCCGCGCAAACGCGTTCCGCTGATGTCGCGAGGGAAAACCGCTTCGCACTTTTCCGGATCATGCTCTAGCGACGAAGACGGCCCTGTCCGACCCGATTGGTGCACGGCAACGTATCGCCGTTGTGTTATGCTTGGATCGCCAGCCGGATCGCCCGCGCTGCGAGATTGATATTTTTTGCTGGATCGGCACCATCAGGAGCTGTCGATGACATCCATTGACGAACGGCTTCTCGAAAGCAAGATGACCCAGATCGAGCAGGCCAGGGCCTGGAGCCCGCGGGTCATTTCCAAGTTTGAAACCCTGATCCGTAGCGGCGACGAGGTCAGCATCTTCCGCGCCAACCCCTTGGCGTTCGCTCGAGATCGCGGTGTGGCTGAGCCGGAAGCGATCGACCTGTTCCTCCACGCCGCTCGCGCCGGACTGGTCGACCTGCATTGGGACATTCTGTGCCCCCATTCCGGCCTGGTACTGGAAAGCTTCGGCAAGCTGCGAGCACTCCGGAGTCATTTCGTCTGCGGGCTGTGCGATATCGACGGTGAGACGGACCTCGACGACTTTATCCAAGCTTCTTTCTGCGTCTCGCCGCAAGTACGGCGCCTCGCATTGCACGACGTTGACAACCTCTCGATCGAAGACCTGCATTGGAAGCTGAAATTTGCTGACAGCGGGCGGCTGCCCGGCGGACAAACTCGATTTGTTGATGTTCTGCGCACTCTCGTGCGCGGCATGACATATCTGCCACCAGGCGTGACCACGACCCTGCAGACCGAGATTAACCCCGGCGCCCTCTCAGGCGTTAACGTCCAGACGCAGGCCGGCTTTGCACTTTCAGTCGTGGACTCCTCGGCACCCCCGCCCAGCAATCCGACAGTCATTCGCATCACCTACGATGGGCAACGCTTCACATCCGCTGTGTCGGCTGTGCCGTCGGGACGTGCCGTCTTCGAGATCAGCAATACGGGCACGAAGCGCGGCTCGGTGCTCTTGATTAACTGGCCACCTGAGATCGTAGCTATGCCAGAGAAGCCGACACTCGAGTTTGACCCCTACGTGTCTGGCGGCATGCTGCTGACGCGGCAGACTTTCCGCAAGCTCTTCCGCTCCGAGCGGGTGGACGAGGAGGAAGGCCTCGGCGTCCGGCAGGTGACCCTCCTGTTCACCGACCTGAAGGGCTCGACCGCTCTTTACGAGCATCTCGGAGATCTCAACGCCTATGCACTGGTCAGGGAACATTTCGCTCTGCTCGACGCCGTCGCCCAACGGCATGCTGGTGCTATCGTGAAGACCATCGGAGATGCCGTCATGGCTGCGTTCTCCCGGCCGGCAGACGCAGTCGCAGCGGCGCTCCAAATGTTGCAAGGAATCGGCCAGTTCAACTTCGAGCGAGACCAGCCCGCCATTGTCCTCAAAATGGGCGCACATTGCGGGCCCTCCATCGCGGTGACCCTCAATGAAAATCTCGACTATTTCGGCCAAACGGTGAACATAGCGGCGCGGGTGCAGTCGTTCGCGGATGCCGGTGAAATCTGTCTGACCGAAGCGCTCTACACGGCGCCTGGTGTTCGCCAGCTGCTGACGGGACACGACGTCGAGGAATTCGATGCGCCACTGCGCGGCGTGGAAGGTAGCGCACGAGTCTATCGCATCACCGGTAGATCGTAGCCAATCGCTCGGGTCAGATTGAGGTCTCCTCGGGGGCTGCATGAGCGTTGCACGCACCGCCATGGTGCGGCATCCGGGTTCAGAGCTTCGTTGGAGCCGGGCGATCATTTAAATGAGACCGCGGAGGAACAACTTGATATTTGTTAGGTTGACCCAGCGCCATCGCAGTGGGGCGCGCAATGCCAGAAGACGATTTATCCAGCAAGGCAGAGCGGGCCCTCGTGACGATTGCACTCAGCACTGCGATGCTCATCATGTGCCTCGCATCCCTGCTATACAGATAAGGCCCGCATTCGGGGATGGATGTCCTGCGTCATCCTACCGCTCCTCGGTCGGATGCACCCATTTGTACGGCGTGATGCTTCGCGTTTCCGTCAGCTTGATCATGTGGACGGGCGGCGCGGACCGGCCCTTGCGACATGAGCGGCACTTCAGCGAGGCCTCCAGCTTCCAGATCGGCGTATCGCGGGGACGGCGGATCGCATCGAGCGGCAGGCTCGCGCGCGACTTGCACCTGACGCACTCAACCTCGAGCCAGGAGAGGCCGCCGTTGAGGCACTGCCCGATGGTCGGCGAGGGCTGCGCGGGACCGCCGTAACCTTCCATGCGCACCGACCAGGCTTCGGCCTCGGCACGATCGGCCTCGCGTACCGCCTTCTTCGCTTGCTCCCGCGCATGCTTGGCGGAAATCTCCGCCCCCATGATGCGGCCGCTCCAGATGACCTCACGTGATTTGGTGCTCATGCCGCGATCAAAGCAACGTGACCGCGCGTTGGCAAATTATCGATGGCTGGTAGGTCGGATCCAGAGACCGCCACTGCGTATCGTGGCTGTGGACAACTGACGGGTTGGATTCTATCGCGACGTCACGATGAGACGGTCAGAGCAGCGACGGGACCGATCCCGTGCCCTCCGCGAGATCGCGGCGCGCTGCTTTGCGCTCATACAAAACCGCCCCTGACAGGGGAACGCAAGGGCCTGCCCTGCGTTACGGAACAAATGAGCCAGGTCCGACGAAGAATACGGCAGGAGAAGACGTTGAGCGAAAGGCTCGCCGAGGCTGCGCGCGAAGCCCGCGCGCAGGCGCAGCTTCTGCCGGATGGACAATTGCGAGATGTTCTCCTGGAAAAGGCGCGCCAGTACGAAGCGCAAATACCGCTCAATGCATTTCTGGGACAGCGATGATCAATCCGGACTGCCGTGCTTATAGCTGGTCTCATCGCCGAGACCTGTCTCCTCGGTGACGAAGCTGCAGCGCGGGCGCGCAGCAACCAGCAATAACTATCCGAGCAAGCCCTTCAGGCCGGCATAGATCGAGCCCACGGCGGTCGCGGCGACGCCGGCCAGCGGGCCGATGGTCTGCATCAGGTCCTGAATCAGGCGGGCGCGGCGGCGGAGCTGTTCCTCGCCGACATGCTGCCCGAGCAGGCGCGCCATCCTGAAGGCGAACGCATTGGGCTTGCCGCCCTGGCCCAGGACGCGCGGCAAGACCTGAAAGATCACGACCCCCAATATGTTTCCGGACACGAAGGCGAGCAGGATGCTCGCGCCGTATTCGAACACTTCGCGCCACTCGACCCACACCGTCGGCAGGATCGGAACATCGTCGTGAAATCCGGTCACCGTCAGCATCGCCTGGATGCTGACGCTGGCGAGCAGCAGCGCCAGCACGAACGCCCCCCATGTCGAGACCCGATGCAGGGGATAGGCTGCGAACCCGAACAGCAGCGGGATGACGATCGAGGCGATGCGGAGCGGAATTGGCGACAGATTGAAGGTGATGGTGATTAGAACATGCGCGAGCGTGAGCAGGACGGACGGAATGACGACGTAGAGAACGGCATGCGTCCCGTAATAGCGCAACGGATTCTTGTAGCGCTCGAGGCGGACATTGACGCGATCGAGATCGCGCCTCAACCTGTCCAGCTCGGCAACGATGTCGTCGATCTCGAGCAGCGTCGGCCGCACCACGCGCAGATCGCGCGAGCAGTGCTTGCACGCGATGGCCTCGTCCTTGATGGTCTCGGCGCAGAATGGACACTCCATCGTCAGCGCGACGTCCTGCGCCGCATGATGGTCTCGATCTCGTCTCTGGCGCGCGCCAGCTCATCGCGCAGCTGGTCGCGCTTGCGCAGGAGATCGTCGCGCTCGGCAATCAGTGTCGCGGGCACGGCAATGTCGCGCGAACAGGACGCACAGACCAGCGCGCGATCGGCATTCTCGGCCTGGCAGTAGGGACACATCACTTGGGTGCGACCTTGAGGGTGAAGATGGCCGTGCCGGGCCGCCCGTCACTGTCCTTGATGTCGACCCGCATGGTGTAATCGCCGGGCGGCAATTCCGCGTCCTGAATGTTGATGCCGTCGGCCTGGACGAACGGCTTGATGCGGGGCGTCAGATCGACGTTCGGCGTGCGGAGGAAGATCACCTTGACCGATTCCGGATCGATCTTGGCGCCGCCGAACGACTCGAATTTCAGGTGCAGCTTCAAGGGAGAGGCGACGGACTCTCCGGGCGATACGAACTCCACCTTGGGGCCGCGCAGGATGCCGCGCCGGTCGGCCGCGACCGCGGCCTTCGGTGGCGGCAGCTTGGCCTCCTCTTCGGTGATCAACTGCGTCGCCCGCGAGGCTCCCGAAAACAAGAGACCTGCCGCAACCAGCCCCAGCAAGAAATTCCGCGTCATTGTTCTTCCCAACCTTCCGGTGTCAATCATCGCACCCCGCCATCACCGATGATCGTATACGGCGCCCAGAACAGCGGGTGCGCGTAGGCGAACTCGGTCTTGCCCTCGCCGTTCAGGTAACCGGGACCATCGACCAGAGCCATCATCGCCTGCCGCAGCGCTTCGCTCCGCGACAGTTTTGCATCGTCGGCCTGCCGCTTGAACAGATCGGTCACGAGCTGGCGGG
The DNA here is from genome assembly GCF_051853015.1 of Bradyrhizobium sp. BLXBL-03. Taxonomy (NCBI): domain Bacteria; kingdom Pseudomonadati; phylum Pseudomonadota; class Alphaproteobacteria; order Hyphomicrobiales; family Nitrobacteraceae; genus Bradyrhizobium; species Bradyrhizobium sp. BLXBL-03. Next base: position 5,678,343 of record NZ_CP182470.1, read on the forward strand.
CCGATTGCGAATGCACCGACCAGTTGGTCACCAGCAGTGCGCGCGTTCCCGCATAGAAGAACGCGCGGCCAAGGCCGGAGGCGGCCTCGGCGCCGGCCCCTGCGCCGGCGCCGGTGTTGCAGGCGGACAGGATGACCCAGTCGGCGTCGAGCTTCAGGCCGAGGATCTCCTCCATGGTGAGGAGGCCATCTCCGCCCTCGCCCGTCACCGCCGGCGACGACAAGGCAAGAGCGGGCTGCGTCAGGCCGTTGAGCTCGCCCGGCACGAGACCGTGGGTGGCGAACGCCAGAATCCTGAAGCCGGAGAGATTCATCGTCTTCACGGCGCTCTCGGTCGCATTCTTGCCGAGGAACAGCACTTTGGAGGGATCCGCCTGCAAGGCCAGCGCAATCGATTTGAGCTCGTCGGCCGTATCAGGGAGACGAGGCAATAGCCCGAGCTCGGCGCTGTCGACGCCTTCGAGCTTCGGGCTGCTGCGACGCTTCAGCGGCATGCCGCGGGTGAGGTTGCCGCCGACATCGGCGACCTGCACCTTGCCGTCGGCGCTTTCTGCCTCGGCCTGCTGCTCCTTGTTGAAATAGGGATCGCCGAATGCCACGAGATCGCTGCGGCCGGGCTTGCCGGGCGGCAGCTGCCGCAGCGTGCGCAGCGCCGCGGCCGACGGAACCGTCGAGACGGCATGGGTCCGCGCCAGCCAGGGCACGTTGCGATAGCCGACGAACAGCGGATCCTCCTCCACAGCCACCTCTGCGGGTGCAGTCGGGAGTAGCGACAGCGGCAACAGGCCGAGCGCGCCGTTGGTCACCACAATCAGGTTCTTGGCGGGCTTCCATCCGCTCTCGACCGGCCTCAGCAACAGCTCGTAGAGCTCATAACCGAGCTTCAGGTCGAATGGCGGAATGTCCGAGATCATCGCCGCCTGCGGCTCCAGCGCCTCGCGCAGCTTGCGGATCTTGGTCTCGATGTCGCCGCTCCTGGCATTGACGGCGGCAAAGGCCACCGGGCCCGATTTCGGCACGGCCCAGACGAAGCTGCCGTTCTGGCCGAAATAGAACGACAACATCGCTTCATTGTCCGACAAGATCGCGCGGATCTCGGCAACGCTCGGCGGCTTCGGCGAAACCAGATCGGCATAAACAGGGAATTTCTGCTTGATCTCCTGGCGCGCCTTGTCGCGTTCACCGCGCAAGGCCGTGATCGACGCCTGGATCTGCTGCGCCCCCTTCTCGTCGCGCTCCGCCGAGGGAATGGCGAGGACGTTGTTGAGCGTGCCGAGCTGGGCGTTGACCTGCTTTGTCAGATCCTGCTCCTTGCGCACGAGCTCGGCCAGCGCGGGATCCTTGGCGGCGGCACGCGCGCTTGAGGCCGCGAGCGCCTGCTGCACCGAGCGGCCACGGATGGCATCGGCAAGACTGAACGTCTCCTCGCCCACGGCGCCGCTGGTGCCCTCGGCCCGCGCGAGCAGCAGCAGGTAGCTCTCGACGATGGCCTGCAGCCGCTGGCTGCGCGCGGCCACCACGGTGGTGTTCTCGTCGTCGGCGTTCTCGTTCGCATTCGCCATCATGATCGGAATGGCGGCCTTGAACTCCCTGATGGCGTCGGCATCGCGCCGTGCGCGCATCAGGCCGATCGCCAGGGTGCCGCGCGCCGACGCCGCATCGAAATGGTTCTCACCGACCCGCCCGACCTGCTTCTTGACCAGTTGCTCGGCGGCGGCGATGCCGGCGTCGAGCTGGCCGGAATTGTAGAGCGCGAGAATGCGCGCCGGATTGAGCTCGATGACCTGGCGGCGCTGCGGATCCCAATTGGCGACCGCCTTGTCGATCCGCGCAAACATGTCGCTGGCTTCGGCATTGTTGCGCCGCAGGTTGAGAATGCCGGCGAGCTGCGACAGCAGCTGCACGGTGGATTGCGAGTCTTCCGGCACGCCGACCGTCTTGTTGATCTCCAGCGCGACGCGGCCGAGCTGCTCCGCTTCCTCGTAACGGCCCTCATCGACCAGGATGCCGGCCAATCCCATCACATAACGCGGCATCACCGGATTGTACTTGCCGGTGTCCTTCAGGCGCGACAACAGCGCCCGGCGCGCGTCGACCTCGGCTTCGGCGAGCCTGCCCTGCCGCGCCTTCATGCGCGCCTGGCTCAGAACCAGATAGTCGATGGTCTGCAGGACGACGGTTTCAGCGGGAGGGTTGTCCGACTCCATCACGGCCTTCATGCCGGCGCGCTTGCGCTGCTCGGCCAGACGATAGGAGGCTTCGGCTTCCTTGAACTGCCCGCGCGCCTCGAAGATCATGGCGCGGGTGCCATCGATTTCAGCCTCCCAATTCTGCCCCATCTTCGCATAGGAGGCGCGCCATCCGGGCAGGCCGCTGGTGCGAGCCTCCTGGATCCCGGCGAGGCTGCGGCGCAGATAGGCTTCGGCCTGCGGGATGTCGCCCATTTGAATGAGAATGCCTGCGATCGAGCGATTGGCGTTGAACAGATACCCCTTTGCGCCCGGCGCGGTGGCGACCTCGCGCAACTGCCTCTGCATGATCTCGAGTGCGCGCTTCGGATCGCCGGCGTTCGAATATTGCAGGGCGGCCAGCTGCGTCAGCCGACCCATCATGTTTGCGCTGATGGCGCCGCGTCCGACCTCGATGGCCTTGTTGGCGTCGGTGATAGATTCGGCAAGCCGTCCGAGCTGGGCGCGCGCATTGGCGCGATCGAAATAGAACTGGGCGAGATCCTCGCGGGATTCCTTGCCCGTGGGCGTCGAATCCGCGTCCGCCTTCAGCTCCGCGATCAGCTTCTCGTTCGGCTTTTCGCTGTCGAGGATCGCGGTGATGTCGGAGATGGTGCGCGGCGGCGCGATGAAATCCTTGGGCAGTGCGGTCCCCGGCGCCAGCTTGGGCGCCTCTTCCTTCGGTACCTCGACGGCGACATTGGCGCGGCCGTTGGCGGCATTGAGCGCCGCCATCACGCAGGCTTTGACCTGCGGCGAGGCCTTGGCGCGGCATGATTCCCGATCGGCACCGCCGCCCGCATGCATGCAGGCCTGCACGATCGGCTTGCCGACGGTCATCCTGCAATTCTCGAGTGCCGCCTCCTTGGTCAGCGCGGCAGCCGTCCCGGTCGATCCCAGGAGAACGGCGAGGACTAGCAGTTTTCGCGGCAGGGGAACTTCCAGACGGCTCTTGACCGGACTCGCGGCGTGGAGGCTCATCGCGAAGGACCTTTGAGTGAAATCACTTGAAGAAACGAGCTGATCCTACCCCTATTGCGCGGCAGGACAATCACCAATCGGTAGGGTGGCGGAGGCTCAAGACGGGTGGCGGCAGCCGTGGGCACCGGTTCCCCGGGCGGACGTGCCGGAGGGGGCGGCGCAGGTTGATCGCGGGTTGTCGGGCTGCTCGTGCCCGGACGGGAGCGGTCCGCGATCAGCCCTTCGAGACCACCGCGCGGCCGTAAGGCGGCTGCGAGACAACAGGCGGATTGGCGGTTTGCGCGGCGAGTTCGCCGATCAGGCGGTCGGCGTCGGCGGCCATGCCGTCGGGCGCCTGGATCACCAGCCGCTCCAGCGCCCAGCGATAGGACGAGACGCGCTGCTCGAGGCTTTGCTGCACCCACTGGACGATCAGCGAGTTCTCCTGCATGCGCGCGACGGCGTCCGCCTTTTCCTGTGGCGACAGCGCGGAGACCCGCGCCATGCTGGCGTCCCGCTTCCTGTCGAGATCGATGACGCGGATCGCGCAGGCAAAGAACGGCTCGAAGCGGGTGATGTCGTTGCGCACGTCCTCGATCAGCTGCGCATAGCGCGAGGCGTGCGAGCGATGCGGCTCGTCGATCAGCGTACGGCCGTACATGGTGCGGTCGAACACGACCTTCTGGCGCCACGGTGCCGGCAGGGCCTTGTAATCGCCGAACACGCTCTTCCAGGCCGGCCGGGACAGCGGCGGCTCGATCATGGGATAGGCGAGGTCGCGAAGCTGGCGCTCCTCGTCGGTCAACTGGAATTGGGAGGACTTCAGTCCGAGGCTCCCGGTGGCCTCAAGGCCAAGCCAGCCGTGCATATCGTCGCTGCGCATGTCGGCGCGGGTGCGGCCGAAATCACCGCCGCTGCAGCCAGCGAGCGTGGTGCCCAGGGCTGCGAACAGAATGGCCGATCGAATGGTGCGGAGCTGATGGATGGAGTGCGGCATTGCAAAAGCCGCAATTCAGCGGCGACGACGGCGGCGCCCCGGCGCGGTGCCCTGCTCCGGTCCACGGTCGCCGCTGGTTTCGTCGCTGTCGCGCTCGATGCGGATGACGGGAAGGATCAGAATCGTTCCCATGTCCGCGCGCGGTGTGACGTCCCCCGACGAGCCCACCCGGCGACCGGCCGGAAATTCGATGATGGTCCCCATGTCAGCTCTCTCAACTGCCGCGCGATCGAACGCGCGCCCCAGCACATGGGGGTCATTAGGATCAGTTTATGGTTAACGGGGTGTAAACATGGCTGTTGGACCGTAACCGCACGGACCATTGGCTCGCCGTCCCGCAGCGAGACGAAAGCGCTCGAATTGAGCGGGTTTGCTTCACATTTCGTTTTCCTTAAGCAACCTTTAAAGGAACCCTTGATAGGCTGAGACGACAGTTCTTCCGAAGTTGCGTACGCCTCCATGACCAAGTCGCTGTTTCCCGGATTCGACGGGCTGATGACACTCTCCCGCCGCGAGGGCGTCGATGTTCGCCCCACCCTGCTGCGCGTGTTGACCGATCTCTATGTCCAGGCCAGCACCCACACCGATGACGAGCAGCGCCAATTCATCGAGCTTGCGACGCGGCTGATCGATCAGGTCGACGACGCGACGCGCGCGGCCGTCAAGGCGAAGCTTGCGATCTATCCGCACACGCCCGTGCCCGTGCTGCAAAAGCTCGGCCTGGTCGCGGCGCAGGAAGGCCGCCGCGTGCCGCTCGCGCGCACAATCCCGGAAGCTACGCTTATCCCCTCGCCCGCCCGCGCGCCGACGGACGCGGAAGCGCACATGGCCGCCAACATGGCGATGCAGCCGAAGGAAGCGGCCGAGATCCACGACACGTTCTTCAGCGCCGATGCGAGCCAGCGCGCGCTGATGCTGCAAAACCTGGCGCAGACGCCGCTGAAGGCCGCGCCGCGGATTCCGACCGTGCATGCCAAGCGCGCGATCCAGGTCCTGGAGATGGCGGCGATCGCGGGCGATGTCGACAGCTTCACCTACGAGCTCGGCGACACGCTGATCCTGCCCTCGCGCGTCGCAACGGAGATCGTCGAGGACGCCGGCGGCGAGGCGCTCGCGGTTGCCGCGCGCGCGCTCGACATGCCGAGCCCGAACTTCCAGCGCATCCTGCTGTTCTTCAAGCCCGCGATCGGCACCTCCGTGAACGAGGTCTATCGGCTGTCGCGGCTCTATGACCGCATCAGCGACCGCTCGGCGCTGGTGATGCTCGCCGCCTGGCGCGGCTCGACGCTCGCCGTCACGCGCACGAAATATCAGCCGTCGCTGCATGACAGCGACCGGCAGCGCGCACGCGGAGCGTCCAGCCCGTCGCGGCCGAGCGTGCAGCCGGGATCGAGCCCGGCGGTGCGCACGGGCTCTAGCGGATCAGAGCGCTAAACTTTCCACGTCGTCATAGCGAGCCACCGGGTCCGCGCGAAGCGCGGCCCCGGTGCCTCGCAATGACGGTGAGGATGGATCAGGTCTTCGCCAATTCCAGAAAGTGCCGCCCGGCGCGGTCCTCGGTCTCGACGATCCAGGCATCCGGATCGAAGCGGAGCTCCTTGGTCAGGCGTTCTTCGACGGCAGACTCAGGCACGGGCTGTGGCGCAATCGGCACGAAGAAGCGATCGACCGGGCGGCCGTCGTCATAGGAGGTCTGCGGCGCCGGCACGTAAAGCATCGCGTTGCCGTCCAGCAGCGACACCTTGACGAACACCGCGCCCGCCTCCTCGGCGCCGCGATGGCGCACGGCGCCGAACACGCCCTCGGTCTGGCACCGGCGCAAGTAAGCTGAGACCCAGATATTCGATTTCAAACGCATGGACGCACGATAGGCGAGTGCCGCGCGCGGCACCAGCCTTCAAACTTCGCGAAGCGATGACGATTATTCGACGGGATGGCCGATCGCGGCGGCGAGCTCGCGCAGCAGGCGGTCCGACACCTGGCCGGTGACGGGCAATTTGTGCTGGCGCTCGAAGGTCTGGATCGCCGACTGGGTCTCGCCGCTCATCGTGCCGGTGATCTTCAAATTGCCATAGCCGTATTCGGACAGCGCGCGCTGCACGCCGGCGAGGCGACGCGCCGCCGGGCTCTGCTGCGGGATCGGCGCCGGCGGCCGCGCGACGGCAACCGAGGACGGGGCCGGCGTCGGTGCCGTGGCCTTGATCACCAGATTGGTCATGGGATCGCCGGAGCGCGGCGTCGAGGCGGTCGTTTCAGTGGGTTTCTCCGGCGGCTTCTCGGCCGGCTTGGGCTCGACTCGAAACTCGGTCGCCTTCGGCTCGAGCGGCGAGGTATCGGCGCCGACGGGGCGCGGCCGCGGCATGGGGCTTGCGAGCGACGCCGGCGACGGCGCAGGAAGATTGATCACGGTGCCGAACATCGGCGCCGGATGCCGGCCGGTCTGCAGGAACAGCGCGTTGGCAACGATAGCGCTGATGGCGGCGGCGGCGACGAGGCCGGCCAGCGTGTCCTTGGGACTATGCAAGAGCACGCGCAAGACGAGGTTGCGCTCGGTCTCGACATCGATGACCGCAGCCTTGGCCTTGGCGCCACGGCGGCGCGGAGCGGCTTCGTCGTTGGCAGACTTTTTAGGCACTTTTCTTCACCAGAGCAGGTTGGTCCTGAACGTCATGACACAGCACCGGCGTGAACGTCGCGATCTTGCTCGCCACCGGCTTGGCTTGCGGCGGCGTATAGACGAGCGGCAGCTTGACCGTGACGGCGGTGCCCTCGCCGAGCTTGCTTTGTACCGTCAATTCGCCGAGATGCAACGCCACCAGGCTCTTCACGATCGAAAGCCCAAGGCCAGTGCCTTCATGGCGGCGCTCATAGGTCTTGCCGCACTGGAAGAACGGCGCGCCGATGCGCTTGAGATCGTCGGGCGCGATGCCGACGCCGGTGTCGCTGACGCGCAGGGTCAGCTGCGAAGCCGATGCCGATGCTGATACCGTGACCTGGCCGCCGCGCTCGGTGAACTTGACGGCGTTGGCGACGAGATTGAGCACGATCTGCTTGAAAGCGCGGGGATCGCCGGTCATCACGGGCAGATCCTGCGGCGCGTCGGTGATGAGGTCGATGCCGCTCTCGCGCGCCTTGAGCGCGAGCAGATTGCAGCAATGCATCAGCGCGGCGCGCGGCGCGAACGGCTCGGAGGCGATCTCGAAATTGCCCGATTCCATCTTCGACATGTCGAGGATGCCGTTCACCACCGACAGCAGATGCTGGCCGGAAGCGTTGATCAGTTCGGCATATTCCTTGCGCTGGCTGGCGGCCAGCATCAGGATCTGCTCCTGCGCGATCATCTCGGAGAAGCCGATGATGGCGTTGAGCGGCGTGCGCAGCTCATGGCTCATGGTGGCGAGGAAGCGCGTCTTGGCGGCGTCGGCGGCTTCCGCCGCGTTGCGAGCCTGATCGAGCGCCTGCTCCGACAGCTTGCGGTCGGTGACGTCGCGCATCACCGCGACGACTTCGAGCTCGGCGGTGACGTCGCTGTAAGAATTCTGGCGCTGATCCTGGTCGAGCGGACGGCAGCGCATCTCGACCCAGATGAAGTCGATCTGGCCGCGCTCGGAACCGGTGGGATCGCGACGCAGCCGGAATTCGACGCTGCGGACCTCGCCACGCGCGGCGTCCGACAGCGCGGTGAGATAGGCCGGACGATCGGCGACATGGACGCGATCGAACAGGCCGTGGCCGAGCAGTTGCGCGACCGGCATGCCGAGCATGGCTTCCGCGGCCGGCGAGATGAACTGCACCGCGCCGTTGCGCTGATGCCGCGAGATCACATCGCTCATGTTGCGCGCGAGCAGGCGATAGCGCTCCTCCTCGCGCGAGAGCAGCGTGACGCTGGTGCGCGCAAGCAACTCGGCGCCGAAAGCAAGGCCCGCGGCATAAAGCGTCGCCGAGGCAACGCCGAGCGCCATCATCACGCCGCGCTGGGTTCCGCCGAGCTCGCCAGAAGGCAGCCAGCCGAGCAAGCTGAGCAGGATCAGGACGGCCGCGCAGGACAATGCGAGCAGCGAGGCGAAGGCCGCGACACGGCGCGAGGCCGACAGGGCGGCCTCCAGGGGAACCACGACCAGCCAGATCGCCGCGAAGGATTCGATACCGCCGGTCGTGGCCGCGATTGCCATGATCAGTCCGGCAAGCGCCAGCGACGACAGCACATGGGCGCCCTCATAGCGCCCGGTGCGCGACAGGAACCAGGACAGCAGAATCGGCGCGATCAGCCAGGCGAGAGCCGCGACCTCGATCGCGCTCGGCGCGCCGCGCAGGACAAGATAAACGGGAAATGCGGCAAAAGCGGCCAGGCTTCCGAGAAGCCGCGGCGCCATGAAGGCCCGATGCCGCGCACGCGTCAGCGCATCGTAGCGCGCGGAGGGATGCAGCAGTGCATCGAGACAATCGCGGATGATACTCAAAACTGTCACGGGTCTCGCGCTTCGGCTCACTCGTCAAAAGACGCGCCGGAACGCCTCCTTGTCGTTGAGCCACCGTGTCAGAGCGACCTTAAACGAGTGCTAAGGCGGATCGGCGCGCGGCCGGACGCCGTATCTTCGTTGAGATTTTTAGGCGATTTGGCGATGTCATCATCGGTGATGGTGAACACAGGGTTTCGCCTTGCCCTTCATGGTTTCGAATTGGTGGACGTGCAGGTCCGGGACACCACGGACGGGCCGATCAATCGAAAATTGACGCGACCTCGCCCTGCGAAGTTTTTTGCGTAAATTTTCTGCGAATTAAGCTCAAGGCAATCACTTGCGATTTATCGAGAGTTGCTAGGTCACTGGCGCCGCGCGGAGATCGCCGCGTGCCAGATCTAACTACAGGTCGATAAGATGCGCTTTCTGCTTCGCATCACATTCTGGCTCGGGCTGGTGCTGGTGCTCCTGCCGCGGGACAAGACGCCCGAATCGGACAAGCGGCCGAATATCGGCGCTGCCGACGCGGTGCAGGCTGCGACCGCGGCCGTCTCCGACATGAGCCAGTTCTGCAAGCGCCAGCCGGCGGCCTGCGAGGTCGGCGGACAGGCCGCAACCATCATCGGCCAGCGGGCGCAGGACGGCGCGAAGAAGATCTACCAGATCATCAACGACAAGAAGGAGCAGATCACCAACGACAAGAATGAGAAGACCGACAAGAAGGCGCCCGACCATACCGGCTCCATTGCGGTGGCCGGCGAAGGCGATGCCATGGCGAGCGAGGCGCCTCGCGACACGCTGACCCAGGACGATCTTGCGTTGGAATGGCGCGGCCCCGAGGCGACGGCGAATTAGGCTCCGAATCCTATCGATTTCGACGCTTCGCGTGCCTATATTGGCCTGAACGGGAACCACAGGCCATCAATGACTTCGATCGACGATATCCGCGAGAATTTCGAGCTTCTGGACGATTGGGACGACCGTTACCGGTACGTGATCGAGCTCGGCCGCACCCTGGAACCGATGCCCGAGGCGGAACATTCGGCCGAGAACAAGGTGCAAGGCTGCGTCAGCCAGGTCTGGCTCCAGAAGCTGGTCGAACGCGACGGTGGTGCACCGATCCTGCGGTATCGCGGCGACAGCGACGCGCATATCGTGCGCGGGCTGGTCGCGATCGTGCTCGCGCTTTATTCCGGCCGCACGCCGCAGCAGATTCTCGAGACCGATGCGATTTCCGTGTTCAATGAGTTCGGCTTCCGCGATCATCTGACGCCGCAGCGCTCCAACGGCCTGCGCTCGATGGTGGAGCGGATCAAGACCGATGCGAGAGAGGCGTTGGCGGAGGCGTCTTAGCGCCTCATTGTGAGCTGCCGTATAGGGTGGGCAAAGCGGAGCGTGCCCACCATTTGCGTGTGACGGAGAGAATTCGTGGGCACGGCGCAAGTGCGCCTTTGCCCACCCTGCGAGATCTTGGGCGCTGCCCTACTTCCCCTTCTTCCGCTGCTGCTGTCCCAGGCCCATCTTCTTTGCCAGTTGCGAACGGGCCACCGCGTAGTTCGGCGCGACCATGGGATAGTCGGCCGGCAGGCCCCATTTCTCGCGATATTGCTCCGGCGTCATGCTGTACTGGGTGCGCAGATGGCGCTTCAGCGACTTGAAGCGCTTGCCGTCTTCCAGACACACCAGATAGTCCGGCGCGATCGACTTTTTCAGCGACACCGCGGGCTTTGCCGGTTCGAGCGGCGCCTCGACACGGCCTGACGACACCCGCGTCAACGCACCGTGCACCTGGCTGATCAGGTTCGGAATCTCGCCGGCCGGCGTCGGGTTGTTGCTGAGATAGGCCGAGACGATGTTCGCCGTCAGCTCGATGAAATTCTTGCCCGCGGCATCCGACATGGCGCGACCTCTCTCCAATCCGGCTCCGTCGCGCTGCATTGGCGGCGATGAAGTATTCTCTGTCAACAATACGTTTGGCCGAAATACGACGACTGGCGAATATGAGCCGATTACTGATCTGGCGACAATAGCGGCGAGGCTTTACTTGAATGGGAGATACTTTCAGCCACCGCGCTGGTCGAGATGGGCGCGCAGCTCGTCGATCGAGGCAAAGCGCATCATGCCCTCGGGCATCTGCGCCTCGATCGAGCCGTCGGAATAGAGCGAATAGGCCATGCCGTCGACGATGCCGGATTTCAGCACCGTCACCTGCGGCTGTTCGGCTGGCGGCTCGGACGCAGGCGAAGCTGCGGTGGGTTGAGGCGCAGCCGGCTCGAAGGTCGGTGACGGGCGGGGCGGCGGGGGCGGCGGCGGTGGACGACGCGCCACCGGTGGCTCCGGAGGCCGCGCACGGTCCGGCTTCGGCCAGGCATCGTCGAAGCTCGCATGCGGCGCATCCGGCGCGGCGGGCTCTGCCGGGGCAGGAGATGCCTGCGGCGGTGCGCTCTCGGCGGCTTTCGCCTCGGCACGCTCGCGCTCCTTGCGCGAGCTCGAGGCGAACAGCAGGTTCCGCTTGCGCGGTGTTTCCGGCGCTGCTGAGGGTAGCGGAGGTGCTTCCGGCTCGGCCGGCGGCTCGACACGGGGGCGCGCGGCCGCTTCGGCCTGCCAGGGCGGCGCAGCCAGAGTTGGCGCCGCAGCCAGAGTTGGCGGCGCGGCCGGCGATGGCGGCGGCTCAGCCCGCATTGCCGGAGCGGGTTCCGGCGCAGACGCACCGAGCCCGTTGGGCGATGCCAGGCCCGGCGGCAGCACCGGCCTGACGCGAACCTCCGAGGCCGCGGCTGCGCCGGCCAGCCTGCGAGCGATGGCCCGTAGCTCGAGCAGCACGACGTAGAGGCCTATCAGTAGCATACCGGAGCAGACGCCGATCGTTCCGCTCGTTATGAGCGTGCTGCCGAGGCTGAAATCCCTGATGGAATAGCCAAACGCAATCGCAAGGAGGCCCGCCAGAACGGCGAAAATCCCAGCGATCAACAGAGCCACACTCATCGAACACACCCCCGGCGCGCAACCATGCGCGATACCCGCTACGCCACGATACCGTCTTACTGCGTTCCACGCCAACGACCAAATTGCCGCCACTGTTCCTAAAGGGAAGGATATCAGGGACTTATTCACATTCCCTTCAGCAACGCTCCGCTAGCTCTGAAGGGCTGCCAAAGTTGGAAATTGCTGCGTCGCATCAGGAATTTAGCCATAATGCCCAATTACTTGGTCATGGAACTGCGCTATAGGGAGTCCGGGGTTGAGGCCCGCGCGCACCAGCTGGGCCACGAGGGGATTCCGGGTCACCAATTGCCATGACATCCATTACGACTTCGGCGATCGACACGCCTCAGCGGCGCTCGGTTGAACGGACTTGCGACGACCTTGCCATGCTGGTGCTGGCTGCCGTCGCCGTCATCGCAGGCTTGACCTTCCGCGACTACGGGCTCGGTTGGGACGACTACACCCACGCAGAATATGCCGACCTGCTGCTGCGCATGTATGGCTCCGGCTTCAGCGACACCTCCGCCCTCTCCTTCGCCAACCTCTATATGTATGGCGGCGGCTTCGACATGGCCGCGGCGCTGCTGCACAAGATCATTCCGCTCGAGCTGTTCGAGACGCGACGCCTGGTCGGCGCCGTTGTCGGCGTGATCGGGCTTGCGGTGACGTGGCGGCTGGGCCGTCGCATCGGCGGACCTCTTGCCGGCCTCGCCGCGCTGCTGCTGCTGGCGCTCTGCCCGATCTTCTACGGCCACATGTTCATGAACCCGAAGGATGCGCCCTTCGCGGTGGCGATGATCATCCTGATGCTCGGCCTCGTCAGGCTCGCCGAGGAATATCCAAAGCCCTCGCCGCGCACGATCCTGATCGTCGGCCTGGGAGCCGGCCTCTCGATCGGCTCGCGCATCCTCGGTGGGCTCGCGCTGGTCTATGCCATGATCGGCTTCGTGCCCCTGTTCCTGGAGGAGCTGCGCAGCGAGGGCGTCCGCGAGGGTGTCAGGCGTTTCGCCCATGTCGTCTACGTGCTGCTGCCCGGCCTTGTGCTGGGCTATCTCGTGATGGGCCTGATCTGGCCGTGGTCGATCATGGAGCCCGGCAATCCCTTCGAGGCCTTGACCTATTTCTCGCACTTCTTCGAGAAGCCCTGGAAGGAAATGTTCGACGGCGCGATCGTGTCCGTGCCCGACATGCCATGGTCGTATCTGCCGACGCTGTTTGCCCTGCAACTTCCCGAAGTGATGCTGGTGTTGATGGCCGGCGCCATGTTCAGCACCTTCGCCATGCTGCCGCGCCGCGAGGTTCCAGCGCGCCGCAAGACCATCCTTTTGATGCTGACGCTGGCAGCGACCCTGCCGCTCGCGATCGCGATGGTGAAGCGGCCGGCGCTCTACAATGGCATCCGCCATTTCGTGTTCGTGATCCCGCCGATGGCGGTGCTTGGCGGCGTCGCCTTCGCCTGGACCATGGAGCGCCTGCGCGTCAGCCATCGCGCCTGGCAACCGGCCATGCTTGCACTGTTCTGTTTCGGTCTCGCGCTGCCGCTGGCCGAGATGATCCGGCTGCATCCTTATCAATACACCCACTTCAACCACATCGCCGGTACCGTGCGCGCCGCCGACGACCGCTTCATGCTGGACTATTGGGGCCTCGCCTTGAAGCAGGCCTCCGACGAACTGCGCGAGCAGCTGGTCGAGCGTCAGGAAGTTCCGCCGCGCAATCGCAAATGGAAGGTCGCGGTGTGCGGTCCGCAGCGCCCGGCGCAGGTCGCGCTCGGTCCTGATTTCACCATCGGGTGGGATTCCCACGCGGCGGATTTCGCAATGACGCTCGGCGAGTTCTATTGCAAGGGACTCACCGCCCCCGTGATGGTCGAGATCAAGCGCGACGACGTGGTGTTCGCCCGCGTCTACGACATCCGCGGCCGCAGCATTTCCAGCCTGCTGTCGATCCCGGCGCCGTAAAATTCGTCTCCTGGGCCGTCTCGCTCTCCGCCTTCGCTCTTCGAGCTACGGCGGACATGCATGCGGGCTACGCTTGGCTGCCGCGATTTCGTCGGCTTGCTGCCGGCTTCACCCGAGACTACGCTCCCTCTCCACAACAACGAAGTTCGGAGAGATTTGCCATGTCGCCAGCGGAAGCCCGCCTGAAGGAAGTGCCGTCTCATATGACGGAGGCCGAGTGGCAGCAACGGATCAATCTCGCCGCCTGCTATCGCCTCGTCGCGCTGTATGGCTGGGACGATCTGGTCGACACCCACATCTCCGCGCGCGTGCCCGGCCCCGATCATCACTTTCTGATCAACCCCTATGGGCTGATGTTCGACGAGATCACGGCCTCGAGCCTGGTCAAGGTCGATTTGCACGGCAACCAGCTCTCGGAGAGCGAGTACAGCATCAACCCGGCCGGCTTCACCATCCATTCGGCGATCCACGAGGTGCGCGAGGACGCCATCTGCGTGCTGCATCTCCACACCCTCGACGGCACCGCGGTGTCGAGCAGCGCCGAAGGGCTGCTGCCGCTCAACCAGACCGCGCAGCTCGTCACCCACGACCTCGCCTATCACGACTATGAAGGCATCGCGCTCGATCACGACGAACGGCCGCGGCTGCAGAAGGATCTCGGCGATCACAATCATATGCTGCTGCGCAATCACGGCACGCTGACCGTCGGCCGCTCGGTCGCCTCCGCATTCGAGCGCATGTACCATCTCGAGCGCGCCTGCTCGATGCAGGTGCGCACGCGTGCGCTGGGCACGCCAGTCTATCCGGTCGAGCAGATCGCGATCGAGAAGAACACCGAACTGCTCGCCAACCGCGACCGCGCCGAACTGCGCGCGAACAACCTCGTCTGGCCGCCGCTGCTGCGCAAGCTCGACCGCGAGAGTCCGGGCTACCGGTCTTGAGATTTTCATGAATGTGAGGTAGTGTCTTTGTCGAACTACCTCTGCACGTTCTGGAATGAAACGCCGTCCAATCCCGGGCGGCGTTTTTATTTTTGCGGTGTTTCGTAGGGTGGGTTAGCCTCGCGAATTGCGCGAAGCGCAAACCGCTAGGCGTAACCCACCAGGGCTGCCGCCGCGGATGCAGAAGTGGTGGGTTACGCCCAGCAACTGCGCTTCGCGCAGTCGCAGAGCTAACCCACCCTGTACCCTTCTGACGTTCATGGCCGGCCTAGAGGTGTAGACTGGCCATTCGGGCCGATCCGTCGGGAGCAGCCTTGTCCACCCGTGCCTTGAGCACCCACGTAGGAACCGCGCCCCAGCGGAACGTCCGCGATCGAGATCCAGTAGGAGGTCATTGCGCCGAGAGCGCCAGTACAGGGATCGATCAGGATCGCGGTTGGCCCGCTTTGAGAGCGAGGAGATCCAACGATGGTCAAGGACGTGCAATGGTTCGTCGGGATCGATTGGGCAACGCGGAGTCATTGCGTTTGCCTGCTGGATGCGGAAGGACGGCCGGCCGGCCAGCGCGACTTTGCGCATGGCGGAGCCGGACTGACGGAGCTGTGTGATTGGCTGGTCGAAAAGACCAAGGCCGCACCGGGACAGATCGCGGTGGCAATCGAGACGCCGCATGGCCCAGTGGTGGAGATGCTGCTCGAGCATGGTTTTATGGTCTTTGCCATCAATCCCAAGCAACTCGACCGCTTCCGGGATCGCTTCACGGTGGCCGGTGCCAAGGATGATCGCCGCGACGCTCATGTGCTCGGAAGCTCATTGCGTACGGACTGTGCGGCCTTCCGCCAGCTTGCGGCCGACAATCCGCTGGTGATCGAGCTGCGCGAGTGGTCGCGCATGGCGGAGGAACTGCAGCAGGAGCGCACGCGGCTTGCCAATCGCCTGCGTCAGCAGTTGTGGCGGTACTATCCCCAAGCGGCCAAGCTGACCGACGATGTCGCCGACGACTGGTTCCTGGCACTTTGGCAAAAGGTGCCGACGCCGGACAGCGCGGCCAAGGCCAGCGACAAGGCGATCGCGCGCATCCTCAGCGCCTATCGTATCCGCCGCCTCGATGCGGCGACGGTGCTCAAGACTTTGCGCGAGACACCCCTGCTCGTGGCACCGGGCACGACGGAGGCTGCGTGCGTGCATATCCGCAGCCTCGCGGCCCGTCTGCGCCTGGTCAATCAGCAAATCAAGGAAGCGCAGCACAGCCTGGACCGCCTGTGCGCCAAGCTCGAAGAACAGGAGAGCCCCGCGGGGCAGAATCCCGAGCAGTGTGACGTGGCGATCCTTCGCTCCTGGCCGGGAATCGGCAGGATCGTTCTCGCCACACTGCTCGTCGAGGCCACCGAGCCTCTGCGCAGACGAGACTACCACGCCTTGCGCGCCTTGGCAGGGGTCGCACCGGTGACGCGGCAAAGCGGCAAGCAACGCTTCGTGATCCGCCGCCTGGCCTGCAACAGGCGGCTGCAAAGCGCCGTTCATCACTGGTCGCGCGGCGCGCTTCAATACGACGCCGCAGCCCGGCGACGCTATGATGCTTTGCGGCAGCGCGGACACGGCCATGCGCGTGCGCTGCGTGGTGTGGGAGATCGCCTGCTCTTTGCCTTGTGCGCGACGCTCAAGCACCAGACGCCCTACGACGCAGACCACAACAGCGCGAAGATCTCGGCAGCAGGCTGAGCCGTTCCTTTGTTCGGCCGCATGCGACCGTTCCTTCGTCCCGACCTGCCGAACGCAAGAGCGCCGCGCGCAGACGCTGTCCAGGATGCCATAGGCACCGGCAAAGCCGGCGCGAAGCGTCCTGGATAGCGTCGAGCACGGTGCTATGGTTATCTGTCAGGGACTTCCACCCTTGACGAAGGGTAGGAGGTCCTACGGCAACTGGGCCTACTTCACTTCCGCCAGCGCCGCGATGATCCGCGCCCAGGAGCGGATGCCCTTCTGGAAGCTGCGCAGATCGTACTTCTCGTTCGGCGAGTGGATGTTGTCATCGTCGAGGCCGAAGCCGACCAGCAGCGAGTCGAGCCCAAGAGCGCGCTTGAAATCGGCGACGATCGGGATCGAGGCGCCGGAGCCCATCAGCACGGTCTCCTTGCCCCATTCTTCGGTCAGCGCTTGTTTGGCCGCAGCCAGCGGCTTCATGTTCCAGTCGAGCGCCACGGCGGGCGCGGCGGAATGATCGCCGAACTCGACCTTGCAGTCGCCGGGAATCCGGGCGGTGACGTAATCGCGGAAGGCCTTGCGGATCTTTTGCGGGTCCTGTCCCTGGACGAGTCGGAACGAGACCTTGGCCGAGGCATGCGACGGAATCACCGTCTTGGAGCCCTCGCCGATATAGCCGCCCCAAATGCCGTTGACGTCACAGGTCGGACGCGTGGACGCCTGCTCGACCATCAAGCGCCCCTTCTCGCCCGCGGGAATCGACAGGCCGACCGGCTTGAGAAAGGTCTCGGGCGTGAAGTTGAGCTTCTTCCACTGCTCCAGGATCTCCGGCGGCGTATCCTTCACGCCGTCATAAAAGCCGGGGATCGTGATCCGATTGTCGTCGTCGAACAGCCCGCCCAAGATCTTGGTGAGCACGCGGATCGGGTTCATCGCGGTGCCGCCGAATACGCCGGAATGCAGATCGCGACTGGCCGCGGTGATCTTCACCTCTTCATAGAGCAGGCCGCGCAGCGCCGTGGTGATCGCCGGCGTGCTGGGGTCCCACATGCCGGTGTCGCAGACCAGAACGTAATCGGCCTTGAACTCGTCCTTGTGGGCCTCGACGAACGGCACGAAGTTCTTGGAGCCGACCTCTTCCTCGCCTTCGATCAGGAATGTGACGTCGATCGGCAGCGAGCCCGTCACTCTCTTCCAGGCGCGGCAGGCTTCGACGAAGGTCATCACCTGGCCCTTGTCGTCCTCGGCGCCGCGCGCGACGATGATCTTGCGGCCGTCTGCGTGATCCGTGACCGCGGGCTCGAACGGCGGACGGTGCCAGAGCTCGAGCGGATCGACCGGCTGCACGTCGTAATGGCCGTAGAAGATCACATGCGGCCGTCCGCCCGCCTTGACCTTGCCGACGACAGCGGGATGGCCGGCGGTCGGCCTCACCTCGGTCGCGACGCCGAGGCTCGCAATGTCCTTGGCCAGATGCTCGGCTGCCGCCTTGCAATCCCCTGAAAAGGCCGGATCGGCGGAAATCGACTTGATCCGCAGCAGCGAGAACAGGCGCTCGAGGCTGTTGTCGAAGTCCTTGTCGATGTGGTCGAGCACGGATTGAAGCTGCGCATTGGCCATGGTCGGATGTTCCGCTTGTTGGAGTCTCAAGATGGCTGCGATTTTAGCTCCGCCGCAGCGTCGGAGCTAGCCGCATCAGGCGGATGCCGGATGTGCCAGGCGAGCGTAACGGCGAGAATTGCCGTGGCAGCAAGGTTGTTGCCCCAGGCCTGAATGGCATTGGGAAATGGCGGCAGCGACAGCAGCATGAGGATGCCGGCCGCGCCAAGCGCAAGCCAGCTTCCCAGCTGCACCTTCGGCCTGGCGTCGAAGGCGGCCCGATGCATCAGCACCGTCAGCGGGAAGAACAGCCACATGAAG
The DNA here is from genome assembly GCF_051853015.1 of Bradyrhizobium sp. BLXBL-03. NCBI lineage: Bacteria > Pseudomonadati > Pseudomonadota > Alphaproteobacteria > Hyphomicrobiales > Nitrobacteraceae > Bradyrhizobium > Bradyrhizobium sp. BLXBL-03. The sequence continues at coordinate 5,696,498 of NZ_CP182470.1, forward strand.
TAATATTGTCGTGCCAGCGGCGAGGCCACCGTCATCAGGCAGAACAGAATGCCGAGCTCCTCGGCATCCGATCGCGCCGTTCGTTGCCGCTGTGACGGCATCACTGCGATGAAGCCGAGCCCAAGCAACACCGATACCGCGAGCACGATCCAGTTCGCCGTCTTGTAGTCGACGTCGATGATATTCATCGTGCGCACCGGCTTGCCGGGATCCTCCAGATTGAAGTTGATCGGGCGGACCAGGCGGTGCGTCACGGCGATGATGGACTGGTTGACCCACGACCAGTTCTGCTCGTCGCGCTGGCCGAAGCCCTTTTCCGAGCTCGAGCCGACCATGCCCTGGTACCAGGTGTTGAGCTCGGCGGCATTGCGCTCGAAGCCGCGGATCGGTGCGGGCACGATGTAGAGCAGGATGCCGATGAAGGCGAGCATGCTGACGACCGCCGCCCATTGCCGGCGCCAGACCAGATAAGGCAGCACCGCGACCGGAAACACCTTGATGGCGGTGGCGAGCGCGAACATGAAGCCCGCAGACCAGGACCGCCGATGCTGTAACAACCGGAAGCCCCACAGCATCATCGCCAGCAGAACGAGGTTCGGCTGACCGAGATCGAACATGTCGAACACGAAGGTCACGGTGACCAGTGCCGGCAGCGCTTCGAGCCACGGGCCCGGCTTGCGGTCCTCCCCGGTCATCGCATTGGAGAGCATCCCCGTGTACCACCACGCCACGGCGTTCAGGATCGACAGTACGACGTAGAGCGGGATCTTGCCGAACCAGCTTGGGATCGCCAGCAGGATCGCAGGCAATGGCGGATAGATGAACTCGAACTGGTTGCGGATGTCGCTGGGATAGAGCGCGCGGCCATGCAGCACCTGCTGCCCGGCCCAGTACCACAGCGCATAGTCCTTGGTCTTGCCGTGACCGAAGATCTCCGGCCCGAGGACATCGGCGGTCAGGATCAGGCAGCAGAACAGGAAGAGCAGGTCGAGCGGCGCACGTAGCGAAAGAGCTCGGAGTGCGCCGGGTTTGTTGGGCGAACGGGCTGTGGTCACAATGCCTTCAATCTGCGGCCGGGAGAGTGTCGATATATGTCTACCCACACACAGGCCGCAAGTCTGCCCCTCTCCTCACAGGCGAGGGGAGCTGCAGCGGCCCGGAAATCCGCTTCAACTATGTCCTTGCCTGCCTAGCGTCGGAGCAGTCCGCCGAGCGCGCCGCGGACCAGCGCGCGGCCGACCGAACCGCCGAGTTGGCCGCCGACCGATTTGCCGAGATCGGCCACGACGCCGCCGACAACCTTGTCGGTGACGGTGCGCGTGACGTCGCGCGCGATGCGCTGGCCGGTCGTCAGCCGGTTACGCCCGGTATTGGTGCCGAAGACGGTGCCGACGATCGAGCCGATCTGGCCGAGGAGACCGCCACCGCTACCCGCCTGACCATCGGCCGGGGCCGCGGTGCCCGCGATCCGCTTCTGGATGATCTCATAGGCCGACTCGGCATCAACGGCGGTGTCGTATTTGCCCTTGAGCGGGCTTGCATCCATGATCGCCTTGCGCTCTTCCGGGGTTATCGGCCCGATGCGCGCCGATGGCGGCCGGATCATGACCCGCTCCACCATCGCCGGCGTGCCATTGCCTTCGAGGAATGACGCCAGCGCCTCACCCTTGCCGAGCTCCATGATGACCTTGGCGGTGTCGAGCTTCGGATTGGGCCGGAAGGTCTGGGCGGCAGCGGCGACCGCCTTCTGGTCGCGCGGTGTGAAGGCGCGCAAGGCGTGCTGCACCCGATTGCCCATCTGCCCGAGCACACGGTCGGGCACGTCGATCGGATTCTGTGTGACGAAATAGACGCCGACGCCTTTGGAGCGGATCAGGCGGACCACCTGCTCGATCTTGTCCATCAGCGCCTTCGGCGCATCGTTGAACAACAGATGCGCCTCGTCGAAGAAGAACACCAGCTTGGGCTTGGGCAGATCGCCGGCCTCGGGCAGTTCCTCGAACAGCTCTGACAGCATCCACAGCAGGAATGTCGCGTAAAGCCGTGGGCTCTGCATCAGCTTGTCGGCGACGAGGATGTTGACCATACCGCGGCCGTCGCGGTCGGTCTTCATGAAGTCCTTCAAGGTCAGCGCCGGCTCGCCGAAGAACCTGGTGCCGCCCTGGTTCTCCAGCACCAGGAGCTGGCGCTGGATGGTGCCGACGGTGGCCTTGGTGACGTTGCCGAACCCTTGCGCCGCTTTCCGGATCGGCGCGAGCGGATCCTCTTCCGCGTCCGGCCCCTTCTTGCCGCTGTCGGGCAGGATGGCATCGAGCAACGCCCGCAGATCCTTCAGGTCGATCAGGGCAAGGCCATTGTCGTCGGCGACGCGGAAGGCCACGTTGAGCACGCCCTCCTGAACGTCGTTGAGATCGAGCATGCGCGCGAGCAGCAGCGGCCCCATCTCGGTAATGGTGGCCCGCACCGGATGGCCCTGCTCGCCGAACACGTCCCAGAACACCGTCGAGAACTGGTCAGGCTGGAAATTCAGTCCCATCTCGCTGGCGCGCTTGACGATGAAGTCTTTTGCCTCCCCGACCTCGGAGATGCCGGAGAGGTCGCCCTTGATGTCGGCTGCGAACACCGGAACACCGGCCCGCGCAAATCCTTCCGCCATCACTTGCAGCGTCACCGTCTTGCCGGTTCCGGTGGCTCCTGTGACGAGGCCGTGGCGATTGGCGAGCGCCAGTGTCAGCCAGGCCAGCTCGTCTCCCTTGCCGACGAAAATCTTGTCGTCGGTATCGCCGAGCTTGTTGTCCTGCGCCGTCATCACACTCTCTATTGTCGGTTTATCGTTGGTTTCGCGTATCGAAAACTCGAACCCGCAGTTCCGCAGTTTAACGCATGTCGCACGTCGATTGAAACCTTTCAGGGCGCCGTCGACATGCGACATCGTCGGAGACTCCGCGCGCGGCGGGCGCCAAAAGTCGGGCGCGCGCATCGATCCGCGGCGATTTTTCGTGAATTTCGTCTCCGCTCTTGCATTGCTGCAACACTTCTCCTGTCTTCGAGAGTGAATCGGGACGTTGCATGCGTTCATTGCTTGTATTTCACATCGCACGGGCTCAAGATCACTTTTCGAAAATAATCTCCGGCATGTGAACCGGCTGAGGGGCGGGTCAATGGACGAGCTGATCGGACGGCTGGCGACAAACGCCAGCATAGATAGTGCTGTCGCTGAAAAGACCGTCGGCATTATTCTGGGATTCCTCCGCAGTGAAGGTCCTTCCGACAGCGTGCAGGCCCTGATCGACCAGATCCCTGGTGCGGAAGGAGCGATCGAGGCGTCCAGGAGCGGCGGCGGGCTGTCGCGACTGATGGGCGGCGGCCTGATGGCGGTCGGCACGCGCCTGATGGGCCTCGGGCTTGGCATGTCCGACATCCAGACCATTGCCCGTGAACTTTTCCGCTTCGGCCGGGACAAAATCGGAGCGGATCAGATGGGCAAGATCATCGCGGGGACGCCGGGCCTCAGCCAGTTCGCCTGAGCGACGCTTTTCATACCGAGCATCATGACATATCCGATCTCCGAGATTGAGAGCCTGCCGGCCTTTGCCGCCAACAAGTTGAAGGCGCAGGGTATCCGCACCACCGACGCACTGCTGGAAGCCGCGAGCACCGCCAAGGGCCGCAAGGCGCTCTCGGCCAAGACCGGCATCAGCGAGCAGCAGCTGCTGGAGTGGGCCAACGTCTCCGACTACATGCGTATTCCCGGCATGGGCCGGGCCAAGGTGGGCCTGGTCCGCGCCGCCGGCGTCACCACGGTGCGCGAGCTCGCCTATCGGAATCCGGCAAGATTGGCGCAAAGCATGCGCGAAGCCAACGACCGCAAGAAGCTTGTCCGCATCCTGCCTTCCGAGAAATCGGTCGGCGACATCATTGCCAAGGCCAGGAAGCTGCCGCCGAAGATCACGTATTAGGGGGTCGCTGGAAGGCGGCTGGGGTGGCGAGCAAGGCTGCCTCAACATCGTCATTGCGAGCGCAGCGAAGCAATCCAGAATCCTTCCGCGGTGACACCCTGGATTGCTTCGCTGCGCTCGCAATGACGGGCGCTTGGGCAGGGCGCTGCCACCAATCCCATCTTGACTCCCCCTGCCCGACCGCGCAAAGCCACGCGCATGAATGCCTCGCCCTCCCCATCCGTCCCGCCGGCCGGCTCGGCCGGGCCAGATGTGCTGCGGACGCTCGTGGGCCGGCCGCTGCCGGCGGTGATGGGCGTGCTCAACGTGACGCCCGACTCCTTCTCCGATGGCGGCGATTTCATCGCACCGGATCAGGCGCGGGCGCGGGCGCGGGCAATGATAGCCGATGGCGTCGACATCATCGATATCGGCGCCGAATCCACCCGGCCCTACAAGGGTGCGCAGCCGGTGACGGCCGCGGACGAGCTGGCCCGGCTGAAGCCGGTGCTGGCAGACATCGTTGCACTCGGCGTGCCCGTTTCGATCGACAGCATGAAGGCGGAGGTTGTCGCCTTTGCGCTCGACCAGGGTGTCGCCATCGCCAACGATGTCTGGGGCCTGCAGCGCGACGCCGGCATGGCGCCGCTGCTGGCCGCAAGAGGCGTCCCCGTCATCGTCATGCACAACCGCGAGAGCGTCGATTCCGCCATCGACATCGTCGCTGATATGAAGGCGTTCTTCATGCGCTCGCTGGACATTGCCGCGAAGGCCGGCATCGCGCGGGACAAGATCGTGCTCGATCCCGGCATCGGCTTCGGCAAGACCGCCGAGCAAAGCATGATCGCGTTGGCGCGCTTGCGCGAGCTCGAGATGTTCGGTCTGCCGATCCTGGTCGGCGCCTCGCGCAAGCGTTTCATCGCCTCGGTGTCGCCGTCGGAGCCGAAAGAGCGGCTGGCCGGCTCGATCGCCGCGCATCTGATTGCCGCGCAGAAGGGGGCGAAGATCATCCGGACCCATGACGTCGCCGAGACCTTGCAGGCCCTGCGGGTCGCCAACGCAATCGAGAGCAAGCTATGACCGATACGATCTTCGTCACCGGCCTGTCGATCCATGCGCGCCACGGCGTGCTGGATCACGAAACCGAAGTCGGCCAGCGCTTTGTCATCGACCTCGAGCTCTACACCGATTTGTCGGAGCCTTCGCGCAGCGACCGCCTGGTCGATACCGTCTCCTATGCCGACGTGGTGGCGACGACGACGGCGGCGTTCAAGAACACCAATTACAAGTTGCTGGAACGCGCGGCCGGTGCGGTGGCCGATGCCATCCTTTCGCACTTTCCGCGCATCCGCGCGGTGAAGATCACCGTGCACAAGCCACATGCGCCGATCGCGGCGATCTTCGACGATGTCGGCGTCATGCTGACGCGCTCGCGGCATCACTGATATGGCGAGCGTGCTGATCGCGCTCGGCGGCAATGTCGGCGATGTCCGCACGACATTCAAAAAGGCGATCGCCCATATCTGCGGCATGGCGCAGGCCACGGTGGTCGCCCGCTCTTCGGACTATGCGACGCCGCCCTGGGGCGACGAGAACCAGGATCCCTTCGTCAATGCCTGCGTCGAGATCGAGACCGGCCTCGATCCGCACGCGCTGCTGTTCGTGATGCAGAAAGTCGAGCAGAAATTCGGCCGTACGCGCGACCAGGATCGGCGCTGGGGCCCGCGCACGCTCGATCTCGACATGATCGCCTATGACGATGTGTCGATGAACAAGCCCGACCTGACCCTGCCGCATCCGCGCCTGTTCGAGCGCGCCTTCGTGCTGGTGCCGCTGGCCGAGATCGCACCGGAGCGCGTGATCTCGGGCATTCGCGTGCGTGATGCCCTCGCCAGCGTCTCGACGCAAGGCATTGAGCAGCTTCCGGATACCGGTTAACCAAAATCGACCGTTTGCAGGAGCGGGCCGCCGTGGCAAATTCGCCTGCGCATGTCGAGATGTTCGGGAGCCCTTGTCCTTATGACCTCCGAGACGGACGATCTGCCGCTGGCCGCCGATTTTCCCAAGGCGACGGACGCGGACTGGCGCAAGCTGGTCGACGGCGTGCTGAAGGGCGCGCCGTTCGAGAAGCTGGTCGGCAAGACCTATGACGGCCTCAAGATCGAGCCGCTTTATCCGCGCGCGACGGGGGCAGCGCCGGTGGCGGGGCGGCCGGCGGCCGCGCCCTGGCAGATCATGCAGCGGATCGATCATCCCGATGCGCTTGCAGCAAACGCGCAGGCACTGACCGATCTGGAGAACGGCGCCACGGGCCTCTCTCTGGTGTTCGCCAGCGGCAATGGCAGTCACGGCTTCGGCCTGGAACCTTCGGCCGATGCGGTGGCAAAGGTGCTGAAAGACGTTCACCTCGACGCCGGCATCGGCCTCGAGCTTCAGGTCGGCCCGGAATCGCGGATGGCTGCGATCCATGTCGCGGAATATGTGAAGAGCAATGGCATCGATCCCGCCGCCTGCGACATCCGCTTCGGGCTCGATCCGCTTGCTGCCTGCGCAGTGTGGGGTCACAGCCCTTACACATGGGAACAGATTACTCCTGCCGTCACCGGCGGCATCAAGGGCCTCGCAGCGCTCGGCTTCAAGGGACCATTTGCATCCGCTGATGGCCGTGTGATCCATGATGCCGGCGGCTCCGAGGTCCAGGAGCTGGCCTTCGTGCTCGCCTGCGGATTAGCCTATCTGCGCGCGATTGAAGAGGCCGGCGTTCCGCTGGAGCAGGCGCAGGGCATGGTCTACGCGCGGCTCACCGCGGATGCCGACCAGTTCCTGACCATGGCGAAGTTCCGCGCGCTGCGACTGCTCTGGGCGCGCGTCGAGGCCGCCTGCGGCCTGACGCCGAAGCCGCTGTTCATTGCCGCCGATACGGCCTGGCGCATGCTGACGCAGCGCGACCCCTATGTGAACATGCTGCGCGCGACCATCGCGACATTCGGAGCGGGGCTTGCAGGCGCCAATGCGATCACGGTGCTGCCGCATACGCTGGCGCTCGGGCTGCCCGATCCGTTCGCGCGGCGCGTCGCACGCAATACCCAGCTTCTGCTGCTCGAAGAAAGCAACCTCGCCAAGGTCAGCGATCCCGCGGCCGGATCCGGCGGCATCGAGACGCTCACGGCGCAGCTCTGCAAGGCCGCCTGGGCACTGTTTCAGGAGAGCGAAACGGCCGGCGGCGCCTTTGCCGCACTTCAGCATGGCCTGTTCCAGGGCAAGGTCGCGGCAACGCGCAAGGCGCGCGAGGCCAACATCGCCAGGCGCCGCGACGTGCTGACCGGCGCCAGCGAGTTTCCGAACCTGCATGAAACCGAGACGGCCGTGCTGAAGGCGGCGCCCATCGTGCTCGCGCCCTATGGCGAGGCCAAATACAAGTTCGATGCGCTTGCGCCGATTCGCCTGGCGCAGCCGTTCGAGGCGCTGCGCGACAAATCCGACGCGGCGTTGAAGGCGCGCGGATCGCGGCCCAGCGTATTCCTGGCCAATCTCGGCACCCCCGCGGATTTTACGGCACGTGCGACATTCGCAAAAAGCTTCTTCGAGGCAGGCGGTATCGAGGCCATCGACAGCGAAGGTTTTGCCGATCCGGCCAAGCTCGCTGCGGCCTTCAGGGCTTCGGGCGCGGCGCTCGCCTGCCTTTGTTCCAGCGACAAGGTCTATGCGGAACGCGCCGAAGCCGCGGCAAAGGGCCTGCAATCGGCGGGCGCGCGACATATCTATCTGGCAGGCCGTCCGGCCGAGGCGGAGGCGACCTTACGCGCGGCCGGTGTCACCGGGTTCGTCTTTGCCGGAGGCGATGCGCTGGCGACGCTGCAAGAGGCTTATGTTCTGATGGAGCTGGCATGACCGACGCGAGCAAACCCGTTCTCACCGGCGGCTGCCAATGCGGCGCGGTGCGCTTTGCGATTTCGGCAACACCCAACAAGGTGTCGATCTGTCACTGCCGGATGTGCCAGAAGGCGAGCGGCGCGCCGTTTGCTTCCTTTGCCGACATCAACCGCACGGACTTCGCCTGGACCAAGGGCACGCCGGCCGCGTTCCAATCCTCCACGATCGCGATGCGCGACTTTTGTGCGGCCTGCGGCACGCCGCTGAGCTTCCGTCGCATCGATGGTCCGCGCATCGAGATCATGACCGGCGCGTTCGACCGGCCTGACCGACTGGTGCCGACCCGACAGTACGGAACCGAGTCCCGCCTCGGCTGGGTCGTCGGAATCTCGAACCTGCCGAGCCAGACCACGCAGCAGAATTACGGGCCGGAGAAGATGGCGACCATCGTCAGCCATCAGCATCCGGATCATGATTGAACGCCGATCATATGGTTGAAGCCATGAGCCGCATTCCCAATTTCGCCGATATCGCGTTCGAGCGAACCGCTGCCGCCGCGCCATCAGGCAGCGCCGAGCCGTGGCTGACGCCCGAGGGCCTCCTGGTAAAGCCTGTTTATGGCGAGGCCGATCTCGCCGGGCTCGACTTCCTCGAGACCTATCCGGGCATCGCGCCGTTCCTGCGCGGCCCCTACCCGACCATGTATGTCAACCAGCCCTGGACGATCAGGCAATATGCCGGCTTCTCCACGGCGGAGGATTCCAACGCGTTCTACCGCCGTAATCTCGCAGCCGGGCAGAAGGGCCTCTCGGTGGCCTTCGATCTCGCCACCCATCGCGGCTATGACTCAGATCATCCGCGCGTCGGCGGCGACGTCGGCATGGCCGGCGTTGCGATCGATTCCATCTACGATATGCGCACGCTGTTCGCAGGGATTCCGCTCGATCAGATGAGCGTGTCGATGACCATGAACGGCGCGGTGCTGCCGATCCTCGCGCTCTATGTGGCGGCCGCCGAGGAACAGGGCGTTACGCCGGAAAAACTCTCAGGCACCATTCAGAACGACATTCTGAAAGAGTTCATGGTGCGCAACACCTACATCTATCCGCCCGCGCCCTCGATGCGGATCATCTCGGACATTTTTGCGTACACCTCGCAGAAAATGCCGAAGTACAACTCTATTTCCATCTCCGGCTATCACATGCAGGAGGCCGGCGCGACGCAGGATCTCGAGCTTGCCTATACGCTCGCCGACGGCGTCGAATATCTACGCGCCGGGCTTGCCGCCGGTCTCGACGTCGACCGCTTCGCGCCGCGGCTGTCGTTCTTCTGGGCGATCGGCATGAACTTCTTCATGGAGGTGGCCAAGCTGCGCGCCGCGCGCCTGCTCTGGGCGAAGCTCTTGAAGCCCTTCAATCCGAAGGACCCGCGCTCGCTGTCGCTGCGCACGCATTCGCAAACATCCGGCTGGTCGCTGACCGCGCAGGATGTCTTCAACAACGTGATGCGCACAACGGTGGAGGCGATGGCGGCGACCCAGGGCCACACCCAGTCGCTGCACACCAATGCGCTCGATGAGGCTTTGGCGCTGCCGACCGATTTCTCGGCGCGGATCGCCCGCAACACCCAGCTCTTCCTGCAGCAGGAGAGCGGCACCACCCGCATCATCGATCCCTGGGGCGGCTCCCATTATGTCGAGCGCCTGACCCGTGACCTCGCGGCGAAAGCGTGGGGCCACATCCAGGAGGTCGAGGAGCTCGGCGGCATGGCCAAGGCGATCGAGGCCGGCGTGCCCAAGCTGCGCATCGAGGAAGCCTCCGCCAAGACGCAAGCCCGCATCGATGCCGGCAAGCAGGCGGTGATCGGCGTCAACAAGTACAAGCCGACCGACGAGGCGCCGATCGAGATTTTGAAGGTCGACAACACCAACGTGCGCCGGCTCCAGATCGACAAGCTGACGCGGCTGAAATCCGAGCGCAACCAGAAGGACGTCGACGCCGCGCTTGCCGCGATCACGCGCTCGGCCGGCGAAGGCAACGGCAACCTGCTCGCGCTCGCCATTGATGCTGCGCGGGCCAAGGCGACCGTCGGCGAAATTTCGGACGCGATGGAAAAGGTGTTCGGCCGGCACCGCGCCGAGATCAAATCGATCACCGGCGTCTACAAGCGGGAGGCGTCCAGCATGGGCAATCAGGTCGAGAAGGTTCAGGCGCTTATCGACGCTTTCGAGGAGGCGGAAGGCCGCCGCCCGCGCATCCTCGTCGCCAAGATCGGCCAGGACGGGCACGACCGCGGCCAGAAGGTGATAGCGTCTGCCTTTGCCGATATCGGATTCGACGTCGACATCGGACCGCTGTTTGCCACCGCCGACGAGGCCGCACGGCAGGCGGTCGAGAATGACGTCCACATCCTTGGCGTCTCCTCGCTCGCAGCCGCTCACCTCACTGCCGTGCCTGAACTCAAGGCCGCGCTGAAGAAGCAGGGTCGAGAGGACATCATGATCATCGTCGGCGGCGTGGTGCCGCCGCAGGACTACGAGGCGCTCTATGCGGCCGGCGCCGAGGCCATCTTCCCGCCGGGCACCGTGATCGCAGAGGCGGCCGAGGAGCTGATCCGCAAGCTCAACGCCCGGCTCGGGCATAGCGAGGCGGCGGCGTAGGAGCGCATCCTTGAAGTTCATGACCGGTTTGAGCGTCGCCCTGGCGCTGAGCGCAACATGTGCGTTTTCCGCCCTCGCCGCCGATCCCAAGCCCGACGCCGCGGTCAAGAACAAGAGCATCGACGCACGCGTCTTCCTCGACGACAGGATCAAGGCCGACGCGCCGCTCGCAGCCGATTGCCTGGCCGAAGGCAAGAAGTGGCTCGACAAGAACGCAGGCGACGCTGCGGCCTCACGCAAGCAGGAGCCGCAATTCTTCAAGGACGGCGGCTGGGATTTCGAGCGCAAATATTCGATCCGCTCTGTGGTTGCCGATCGCTATGTCAGCATCCTGCGCGACGACTACATGGACACCCATGGCGCCCATCCCAATTCGGACGTGAATACGATCCTGTGGGACAAATCCGAGAACAAGCGCATCTCGATCCGCCCGTTCTTCACCGAAACCGCCGACAATGGCGCGACCATGAAGGCGATGGTGCAAGCCGTGATCGCCTCGCTGAAGATCGAGAAGAAGAAGCGCGACAGCGGCGAGACCGCGACCGAGGAATGGTTCAAGGGCCTTGAGCCGAGCCTGCTCAAGATCGGCGCCGTGACGCTGGCGCGATCGACGGAGACAGGCAAGAGTTCCGGCCTGACCTTCCACTACCCGCCCTATGCCGTCGGCCCCTACGCCGAGGGCCAATATGTCGCCTTCGTTCCGTGGGTGACGTTGAAGCCCTATCTCACGGCGGAAGGCGTACGCATCTTCGGCGGCGCACGGCCAAAGGCCGATGCTGACGAACAACAATAGCAACGGAACCCGTTGCACACGGCGGCACGGGGCTGCCGCTTGCGACATCCGCGCAAAGCTGCGTAGCATGTTGCGATGACGCGAGCCCGATTCCCGAGGGCGATGCCGCGAACGTCAATGCCAGGAATTACGCGCCGCGTTTTCGCGGCCTCTTCAGTAGCCGCAGCCACATCCGCCCTCCTCTCGCCCGCGCGCGCGCAAGCCTATCCCGCGCGGCCGGTCACCGTGATCGTGCCCTGGGGAGCGGGTGGCGGGATGCAAGCGATTTCAAAACCTTCATGGAAGAGGCTGACAGCCAGATGGGCCAGGCCATGAGGGCCGCCGGCTTTGCCAAGGCCTGAGGGGGCTCTCGCCTGCCTGCTTCCGCCGTTGTAAAGCAAGGCATGGTTGAGAAGAAGTCTTCGCTCGATATCACCGCCCTCGCCCGCGACCTCCGCGCCGGTCATCGCGCAGCGCTCGCGCGCGCCATTACCCTGGTGGAGAGCCGGCGCAGCGACCATCAGGCGCAGGCGCGCGAACTGGTGCAGATGCTGCTGCCCGACACCGGCAAGGCGGTTCGCGTCGGCATCACCGGCTCGCCCGGCGTCGGCAAATCCACCACCATCGATGCGCTCGGGACCTATCTGATCGAGCAGGGCAACAAGGTCGCCGTGCTCGCGGTCGACCCGTCCTCGGCTCGCAGCGGCGGCTCGATCCTCGGCGACAAGACGCGGATGGCGCGGCTGTCGGCGTCCAGCGATGCCTTCATCCGCCCCTCGCCGTCCTCGGGCACGCTCGGCGGCGTCGCCGCAAAGACACGCGAGGCCATGCTGCTGTGCGAGGCCGCCGGTTTCGACGTCGTGCTGGTCGAGACCGTCGGCATTGGCCAGTCCGAGACCGCGGTCTGCGACATGACCGATTTCTTCCTCGCGCTGATGCTGCCGGGCGGCGGCGACGAACTGCAAGGCATCAAGAAGGGCCTGGTCGAGCTCGCCGACATGATCGCGATCAACAAGGCCGACGGCGACAATCTCAAGCGCGCCAACGTCACCGCCGCCGACTATCGTGGCGCGCTGCATATCCTCAGCCCGCGGTCCGAGCATTGGCATCCGCCTGTCATCACCTATTCGGCGCTGGCCGGCACCGGCATCGCCGAGCTCTGGCAGAAGGTTCTGGATCACCGCAAGGCGATGAATGCGTCAGGTGAATTCGCGGCGCGGCGGCGCGATCAGCAGGTGAAATGGATGTGGTCGATGCTGGAGCAGCGCATGCTGTCGCGACTGCGCAGCGAGGCGTCGGTGCGCGCCAGGGTGAAGAAGATCGAAACCGAGGTCGCCGACGGCCACCTCACGCCGGCACTCGCCGCCGAACAGATATTGGAGCTGCTGCAATGAGCCAAAAGCTCCGCATTCTCCTCACGGGCTTCGGCCCGTTTCCCGGCGCGCCGCATAATCCGACCCAGCCGCTGGTGGCGCGGCTGGCGCAGCTGCGGCGTCCCGCGCTCGATGATGTCGAGCTGTCGCGCCACATCTTTCCGGTGACCTATGCCGCGGTCGACCGGCAATTGCCCGACGTGCTGGCCAAGGTGAAGCCGGATGCGATGCTGATGTTCGGGCTGGCGGCGCGTACGCCTTACCTGCGCATCGAGAGCCGCGCGCGCAACGCCGCCACCCTGCTGTGGCCCGATGCTGCCAACACCCGCTCCAGCAAGCGCGGCATTGCCGGCCATGCCGATGCGATGAATTTCGGCCCGCATACGGCAAGACTGCTGCGTGCCGCGCGCCTCACCGGCATCGATGCGCGGCCCTCGCGCGATGCCGGCGCCTATCTCTGCAACTATCTGAGCTGGCGCGCGATCGAGAACGTGCGCGGCGGTGGACCAAAGCTTGCCGCGTTCATCCACATTCCGCTGCTTGCCCGCAGCGGCGCCGTGCGGCGCAAGGGCGCTCCGCGGATCACGCTGGAGGAGCTGGTAGATGCGGGAGAAGCGATGCTGATGGAGATGGTAGCGTTGGCAAGGAAGGCACGGAACACGCTCGCTTCGTAGGACCTCCTACCCTTCGTCAAGGGTAAATTAGCAAAGCGTAATCCACCCTCTTCTGTCCCCCGCGGATAGAGACCGTGGTGGGTTACGCCTGACGGACTGCGCTTCGCGCAGCCGCCAGACTAACCCACCCTCCGGCACCTGCGCTGGGGTAAACATTTAACCCTACCGCGAACAATCCTCACCGCCCCACCCGCCCTGCGCTACCTAACTGTCGCGGACACCCCGCGTCCGCCGAAGGACGCGTCATGGACCTCAATCGCCGTCATCTCATCGGAGCTTCGACTGCCGGCATTGCCGGTGCGCTTGCCATGCCCTCAGACGCCGCGCGCGCGGCGCCGCTGACGTCGCTGCTCGGCCGTGACGCGACCCAATATGGCGTGCGACCCGGCAGCAGCGAGGACCAGACGCGCGTTCTCCAACGCGCCATCGACGAAGCTTCGCGGGCGCAGCTGCCGCTCGCGCTGCCGCCCGGAATCTACCGCACGGGCCTTCTACGGCTGCCGAGTGGGGCGCAGCTCATCGGCGTGCGCGGCGCGACGAAACTGGTCTTCACCGGCGGGGCCTCGGTGATCCAGAGCGACGGCTCTGATTCAATCGGCCTCACCGGTATCACCTTCGACGGCCGGAGCATTCCGCTGCCGGCGCGGCGCGGGCTGATCCATGTGCTCGGCGGCCGCGACGTGCGCATCACCGATTGCGAGATCACGGCATCCGGCGGCAGTGGCATCTGGCTGGAGCAGGTGTCGGGCGATATCTCCGGCAACATCTTGACTGACATCGCCGTGACGGCGGTGGTCTCGTTCGACGCCAGGGGCCTCAGCGTGTCCCGCAACACCATTGTCGGCACCAGCGACAACGGCATCGAGATCCTGCGCACCGCCATCGGCGATGACGGCACTCTTGTCGCCGACAACCGCATCGAGAACATCAAGGCCGGCCCGGGCGGCTCGGGGCAGTACGGCAATGCCATCAACGCCTTCCGCGCCGCCAACGTAATCGTGCGCGGCAATCGCATCAAGAATTGCGACTACTCCGCCGTGCGCGGCAACTCGGCCTCGAATATCCATATATCCGGCAACAGCGTCAGCGACGTGCGCGAGGTCGCGCTCTATTCCGAGTTTTCGTTCGAGGCCGCCGTGATTGCCAACAACACGGTCGACGGTGCCGCCGTCGGCGTCTCCGTCTGCAATTTCAACGAGGGCGGGCGTATTGCGGTCGTTCAAGGCAATATCATCCGCAATTTGATCCCGAAGCGCCCCATCGGCACCGCGCCTGACGATGATGCCGGCGTCGGCATCTATATCGAGGCCGACACGTCGGTATCAGGCAACGTGATCGAGAACGCACCGTCCTACGGCATCGTTGCCGGCTGGGGGAAATATCTGCGCGATGTCGCGATCACGGGCAATGTGATCCGCAAAGCGCTGGCCGGCATCGGCGTCTCCGTCGTATCAGGCGCCGGCACGGCGCTCGTCAACAACAACATGATCTCGGAAACCCCGCGCGGCGCGGTGGTCGGGCTGGACCACGCCCGCGCCGTGACGGCGGATCTGTCCGCGGACGGCGCGCAGCGCTTTGCGCAGGTGGTGGTGGGCGGCAATGCCGTGCGGCAATAGGTGTGCGCGAGTGGCAGCCGGGCCGTGCATCCTTCGAGGCCCTCCATGGGACGCGCTGCGTCCCATGTCTCGCACCTCGGGATGACGGATCGAGACCTTTACGCGTCTCGGGAACGCGGATCTCAGAACGTATTCCGCAGCAGCGGGTACTTGGCTTCGATGCCGTCGAGGCTGAAGGTGAACTCGACGACGCGCTCGGGGGCCGCGACGATCTCGTCGGCAGGCGGCGTGAAGGTCTGCAGGAACGATGCGATCGACGGAGCGGCAGGTGCGATCGGATCCACCAGCGTAGCCTCCCGGGCGACTGGCGCAGGCGGAGCTGCGGGCGCCATGCGAGCGACAGGTGCTACTGGGGCAAGCGGTACAATCGGGGCCTCGAGGATGTCAGCGAGGATAGCCGGCTCGGGCTCGAGCCTGACCGGAATGGAGGTCTCTGGCGCGATGTGTATGGCCTTGGGTTGCAAGGCCTTGGGTTGCAAGGTCTTGGGCTGCAAGGTCTTGGGTTGCACCGTCTCGGCCTGTTCGCGCGGAAACACCCGCGGCATGGTCGCCGGCGACCAACCGAATGCAGAGGTCACGCTCGCGGCGGCTGCGGCGACGTCCTCGCCATTCGCAAGCGCGCGCCAGGTCTGGACCGCGCGCTTGGCTTCCTGGATGTTTTCGAGAAAGGCGAGCTCGGAATGGTAGCGGCGCCACCGCCCGGTCTCGAACATTTCAGAGAGATGCTCCAGCCGCTGCTCTGCGAGAGCGCACCAGCGTGCCGCAATTTCACGGCCGGCCGCGCCTCGGCCGGCGTCATGGCGATGAGTCATTAATCAGCCCGTCAGGAGAAAATTGCGGACGCGACGCAACGCACACGAATCAATCTAGAAGCGACGTGAATATCTTGTGGAAAAGTTTTGACTTGTCCAGCAACGACACGGCTCCGGTCACACGACACCGTAGTCGCGCGGAGTTTTCAGCGATTAGGGAGTCAAGCTTCGCACAAGCATGGCGGACTTGTCGTGCAGCGTCGCTGAGTGATCACAGCGACGCGCCGGCGGCCTCAACCGCAAGCTGATCATCTCGCCTCAAGAAGCCGGACGCGCCCCAAAAGAAAAGACCCGTCCGGGGGGACAACCGGACGGGTCGAGCCATATGGGCGCTTGGGGTGGATGGGCGCTCGCGCCTGATATGACTGATGGGGAGGGATGACCGCTCCCACATTATTTGGTCGTGGCAGCAGGCTGAACGTTCAACCCGGGTGTTCGATTTTTTAACCCTTTGGCCCACGCGCAAGGATGTCGCAGGGGCTAGCGCGCCGCCGGCCTATCCGCCTGAGAAACCGTGGATTTATCGTCGGCGCTCGACAGCGAAGGCTGCTCTATCGCGCGGATGTTGGGGTCATCGCGCCGCTTCTCGGCATCTTCACGTTTAGTTGTACCCGACGCAGCCGCCACCGGCGTCGTGCTGTCGGCCGGAACGGCCATGACCGCGGCGAACGCATCGGGCTCGCCGTCGCCGAACAGATCATCACGCCCGGGTGAACCGAGGTCGCGTGCCGTCTTCGCCAGCGTCATGCGCAGTGCTTCCGGCTTCAGGGTGTAATTGCGCTCGAGCAGCAAGGCCGCGACGCCGGAGACATAGGCCGCCGAGAACGAGGTGCCCGACGTGATCTGATATTTGCCATCAGGCGCCGGCAGGAAGATGTCGACGCCGGGCGCGGCCAGCGCGATGTAATTGCCGCGGTTGGATGCGGTGAACAGCTTGTCCTGCTGGTCGGTCGCGCTGACGGCGATCACGTTGGGATTGGCGGCGGGATAGAGCGGCGGCGATTTGGCGCCGGCATTTCCGGCGGCCGCGATCAGCACCAGGCCGCGCGCGGCGGTTGCCGCGATCGCACGCTCGATCACGGCGTCCTTGGGACCGGCAAAGCTCATATTCACGATCTGGGCGCCGTGCTCGGCGGCGTAGTTGAGCGAGCGCAGGATGATGTAGGACGAGCTCTCCGCACCGCCGGTGGTGCCGCCGAAGGCCCTGATGGCGATGATGCGCGCTTCCGGCGCGCTACCCATCAGCTTCGCATGGGCCACGATGGCGCCCGCAATGCCGGTGCCATGGACGTGAGCGCCCTCGTTGCTGCCGAGTGCGTCAAAGACATCGGCGATGGAATTGGCGAGTTCGGGATGCTTTGCATCGATGCCCGAATCGATCACCGCAATCGTGACATTGGCGCCGTGCACCAGGGTGTGCGCCTGCGGCAGGCGCAGCTTGGACAGCGCATATTGCGCCGGATCGCCTTCGGTCGGGACCGCAGGCCGCTGGTCCTGCAACACGTAGCGGAAGTTCGGCTGAAGCGAGCGCACGCTCGCGTCGGCCGCGAACTCGCGCCGCGCCGTCTCGTAAGGGCGGCCGTCGGTGATGCGGAACAGGCCGACCGTGGCCCCGATCAGCGGGAAGTTCTCAGATGACAGGCGGGTCAGGCCGTGGCGCCGGGCGAGTTCGTCGGCCTCGGTCGGCGACAGCGCGCTGTCGATCTCGGCCACGAATTCATTGGTGAAACTGCGCGAGATGATGGCGACTGGCGTAGCGTTGCCACGTCCCTTGCCGGCGTTCTTCCTGGCCGTCTTGCCGGCGCCGTCGCCGCCCCCCTTCGGCTGGCCGAGGCATTCGCCATCGGCATCGCGATAGGCGTTAGAACAGGCCGGATAGAGATTTGGCGAGTAGCGCGCGTAGGGCAGCACGGGGTTGACGGAACTTGGCGCGATCCGCGCGATGGTATGAACCGTCGGCGTTATGTGGGGACCGTGATCACCGCCGCCCACGGCTCTCGCCGCGCCATTTACGGAGACCGCGCCATTGACAGAGAGCGTCGGCGTGCGCGTGGGAACGCTGATCGTCGGGGTGCGCATGATCGCCTGGGCGTGGGCCACTCCGATGCCAAGACAGGCGGCGAGCAGGAGCACGGCTCCGGCCGAGGAGGCATAGGCACCGGCTCGCAACTTACTCTCGGACTTGCGCATCATTGGTGCAGGCGCTTAAGGCGCCGCCACGGCGAGGTTGACGAACTTTTCGCGCTGCATTCTGGCGAGCAGCGCTGCGAGCTCGTCCTGGCTCATCGCCTTGTCGAACTGCAGGCGGAACATGCCGCCTTTGGCATCGCCGATGATCGAGGCCTGATAGCTGTCGAGCAACGCGGTGATGTCGGCGACACGCGCCTCCGGCGTGAAGCGCACCAGCGCCCGCGAAGGCGCAGCCGCCCCGAGCTCGCGCGTAATCGGCGCGCCGGTCGAGAGCGATGCGGTCTGGAAAGTCGCGGTCTGCGTCTTCATCAAGACAGCCCCGATGATGCCGGCCTGCAGCAGCAATGCGATGGCGCCCAGGCTCGCCGACCAGGCCAGCGTGCGCGGCGACAGGCTCGCAAAGAACGTGGCGATGCGCGCCGACAGCGGCAGCGAACTGGTCGCGCGCGCCGGCTCGGCGTCGATCGCGGTGAACAGCGTCTGCATCGCGCGGGCCGACGGTGCACCCAGGCTTTCGTTCAGGTGGATGGTCTCTTCGTATTCACCGCGGATCACCCCATATTGCTTTGCGAGCTCCGGATCGCTGGCGAGCGCTTCCTCGACGCGGCGCGCATCGCGCGCGTTCAGCGTGCCGGCGGCATGCCACGGCAACAGCAACTCGATCTCACTGGGCTCTTGCTCCAGCATCTTCTTGCTCAAAGCCATCATGGCCAGCCTCGCTCAACGCCGGCTGCCTTCAGCAGTTCGGCCAATTTCTTGCGCGCATAGAACAAGCGCGTCTTTACCGTGTTCTCCGGAATCCCGACGATTTCGGCCACTTCCTCCACGGACTTCTCGTGGTAGTAGACGAGGTCGACGATTTCCCGATGGTCCGGCGAGAGGCCCGTCAGACACTCCCGCAACGCTTCACTGGTATCCTTCTTCTGCACCACCGTTTCCGGATCGTCGGACGAATCCTCGATCGCGTTGGCGGCTTCGTCGTCCAACTCAAAATCCTTCCTGCGCCGAAGCGCAGACAGGGCCTTGAATCGGGTGATTGCCAAGAGCCAGGTGGAAACGGCGGACCGGCCCTCGAACTTGCCGGCCTGACGCCAGACGTCGAGAAACACCTCGCTGATGAGGTCTTCCGCCGTCTGCTCGTCCCGCACGAGCCTGAGCCCGAACCTGTACACCCTGACATGGTGCCGCCCGTACAGCACCTGCATGGCGAGCCGGTCGCCTTGGGCGATCCGGGCGATCAGGACCTCGTCCGTAGCCGCCTGTGTCACGCTCAAGGCACGTCTCGCAAGATTGGTCGGGTCGATGCGGAGGACGGTTCGACGGGAGAGGTGAAATTCTTCAACCTACCGCAGTCATACGGGGACTTGTGTGATCTACCACACATACGCGCAATTTCCTTGTCCCACCCGTGGCGGTCGGCCGTTTGGCTCCAAGACGGTAACATAATACAGAAACACTCTCTCGCGGACTTGCCGTGGGCCGGCGCGGTTGGCTCGGTCGAGCGTCTCTATCACGGCCCCGTGCACATTATGTCGCACGGCGCAGGATTTAGTCCGCGATATCGGCCGCAATGGCTAACTGACCGCCAAATTCCATGCCGCTCGAGGCCCTCACGCACGCGGCGTCGCGTTGGGATTCGGCTCAAAAGGATACCAAACCTAAAGGCTTGCCACGTAGATTTTTTCGGCTGACATCCACCATTGGCGGGACCATGAACACGGCTGCGACGTCCATTCCTGAGAGGAGTGCCGCAGAGGCCGCCGATCTCGTCCTCACGCGTGAGGAGGCCGCGCCCGGAGTGCTGGCGCGCCGGATCCGTCAGCGCCGGCAGATGTATGTCGGCCAGGTCGCGAGTTATTCGCTCGGCGCCTTGGTGCTGCTGCTCTATGCCTATGACGGCGCCATCCGTAGCAACGTACCATCGCTGTTCTGGATCGGCGGCGTCACGATCATCGGCATCTTCGTCGTGATGTCGGAGGCCGGCGTCGGCGACAGGCACCACGACCACTATCTCACGGTCTTCCAGATCTCGGCGCATATGGCGCTGCAATTCGTCTTCCTGGTGTCGGTGCCGACGATCGGGATTGCCTTCATCAGCGTGCTGTTCCTGATCTTCGCCTTCGGCACGCTGCGCATGACCTCGGTCCAGGCGATGCTGACCTCGGCCATCGCGACCTGCGCGCTCGCGGCCGTCTTCCTCGCCTCCGACCTGCCGATCGGCATGCCGGTCACGACGCGACTGCAGCGGACTGCCTCGATGTTGTGCTTCGTGCTGGTGATCGGCCAGTGCGCGTTTCTCGGCCTGTTCGGCGCCACGCTGCGCAAGATCCTGTACCGGCGCAGCATCGAGCTGAAGGCCGCCTATCAGCGCATCGAGGAGCTCGCCGAGCTCGACGAGCTGACCGGCTCCTACAACCGCCGCTGCATCATGGGACTGCTCGACGCCGAGATCGAAAAGTCGCGGCAGGCGGGCGCTCCCTGCGCCATTGCGCTGATCGACCTCGACTGGTTCAAGCGCATCAACGACGCCCACGGCCATCCCATCGGCGACGAGGTGCTGCGGACCTTTGCCATCACCATCTTCGCCAACATCCGGCCCGACGACCGTTTTGGCCGCTATGGTGGCGAGGAATTCCTGCTGCTGCTGCCCGGCACCGCAAGCGAGGCTGCGACGCGCATGCTCGATCGGCTGCGCAGCATCGTCGCCGAGCTCGACTGGAGCGCATTTTCGCCCGGCATGCGCGTGACGATTTCCGCCGGCGTCGTGACGCTGCGCGCCAATGATACTGCCGACACGTTTCTCGCGCGCGCCGACAGCGCGCTCTATTCCGCCAAGGCGCAAGGGCGCAACCGCATTGCTACGGACTGACCAATCGATTTGTCGCCGGCACGTGAGAACACGCCGCCGGACCGAACGCTCCAGGACAGGGCTATGAGATCCAAAACCGTCATATCATCCGCCAATTTGCTCGAGGAATTGCAGTCGGTGCTC
Organism: Bradyrhizobium sp. BLXBL-03; assembly: GCF_051853015.1. NCBI lineage: Bacteria > Pseudomonadati > Pseudomonadota > Alphaproteobacteria > Hyphomicrobiales > Nitrobacteraceae > Bradyrhizobium > Bradyrhizobium sp. BLXBL-03. Next base: position 5,717,397 of record NZ_CP182470.1, read on the forward strand.
GCGCACGGCACCGTCGCGCGCCGGGTCGAGACGCTGCGGCGCGTCACTGACCTGTTCGTGGGCAACGCGGTGGACTATTCGGACGACCATATCCGCGTGTTCGATGACGTCTTCCAGTGCCTGATCGAGCAGATCGAGACCTCGGCCAAAACCTTGCTCGCCGACCGCCTCGCACCGATCGCAGCCGCACCGCCGCAGATCATCCGCACGCTGGCGCTCGACGACGTCATGGAAGTCGCAGGCCCCGTCCTGACGAAGTCGGAACGGCTGGACGAGACCACCCTGATCGAGATCGCGCGCAGCAAGAGCCAGGCCCATCTCAAGGCGATCTCGCTGCGGCGAGTGCTGTCGGAGGCGCTGACCGACGTGCTGGTGAGCCGCGGCAACGAAGACGTGGTGCAATCGACCGTCAGCAATCCGGGAGCGCAGCTCTCCGAGGGCAGCCTCACCGATCTCGTCACGCGCGCCGAGCGCGACGACGACCTCGCCACCTGCATCGGCCGGCGGCCCGATTTGCCGCGGCATCATTACCTAAAGCTGGTCGCCAAGGCCTCCCTGAGCGTTCGCAGGAAGCTGGAAGCAGCCCATCCCGAACTCGCCGGCGAAGTGCCGAGCGCGGTCCAGGAGGCGGCGCAGCGCGTCCGCGCCGCGGCCATGACGAGACAGACCGAAATGGCCCGGGCGCTGGTGAAATCGCTGCACGAGGACGGCCGCCTCACCGAGTTCCAGGTCGCGACCTTCGCCGAGCAGGGCAAGTTCGACGAGGCCAATGCCGGGCTCGCGGCACTCGCCGGCGTTTCGGTCGAGACCGCCGAGAACATGATGATCGAAAGCCGCACCGAAGGCCTGATGATCCTCGCCAAGGTCGCCGGCATGCAATGGTCGAGCGTGCGCGCCATCATCGCCATGCGCGAGAAGCTCTCGGGCGGCTCGCAGACCGACATGCTGGCGCTGCGCGATACCTACGAGGCCCTGCGCTCTTCCACCGCGCAGCAGGTGCTGCGCTTCCACCGCATGCAGAACGTGACGCCCGCGCCTTAATATCTCAGGACTCGCGATCCGACAGCCGCGCCAATCGCTGTCACGACCGCGGTCGCGATCGTGTACCAGGTCGCGACGAACAGCGGCGAGTCGTCGGTGCAATGCGAGGCGTAGAGCGTGGCGGCGAGCCCGGCCGACAACAGACCGGCGAGCGCGCCGGCCTGCGCCGGTCGCGACGGCGCGCCATGGCGCAGGCCGAACAATGCACCCGCGAGAAGCGGCAGCGACATCGCGGGGATCGCGAGCATGCACCAGCGCGAATTCTTGCCGACCAGCCGCATCGTCATCGGCATCGCCGGCGCCATCATCGCCTCGCTGCCGATCGCTACCGCAAGCAGTCCGACGGGCAGCAGCAGGAGCCAGCCCCAGCCCCGCATCAGGGCTTCGGGCCGCGACAAATGCAGGCTGATGATGATGGCGGGAATCGCGAGCGACAAAGTAACCGCGAACTTCGCATCGAAGAACGGGTTGTGCATCGCCGTCATCACGTCCGGCCGCACGCCCAGGAAGGTCGCGAAGATCAGGATCGAGAACGGCGCCGCGACCAGCAGTCCCGTGGTCAGCAGCGCGCCGACGCGCGGGACGCGGTGGGCGTTGTCGGCCGCGAGGGTGCGAATGAGTTGATCGGTATCCATGACTAATGGTCCCGTAGTTTGGCGGTCAGGGCCGCAAGCCCCCGATGCAGCGCGACCCGCACCGCACCTTCGCTCATGGCGTATTTCGCCGCGGTATCCTTGATCGAGGCACTGTCGACCGCAATCGACTGCAATACGTCGCGCTGGCGCTGCGGCAGCGTGTTGAGCTGCGCCGTCACCTCGCCGGCCGAGGCCGTCTCCTGCGGCGCCTCGCCGGGCAGCGTCTCGGCAAAATCGTCGATATTGACGAAGACGCGCCGGCCGCGGCGCCTGAGCGCATCGATCAGCTTGTTGCGCCCGATCGCGAACAGCCAGGGGGCGAAGGGGGCTTCGCTGTCCCAGGTGTGCCGCTTCAGATGCACCGCCAACAAAATCTCCTGCACGATATCCTCGGCCTGGTCAGGAGGCTGCCCGGCACGCGCCAGTCCACGCCTCGCCGCAGCGCGCAGCACCGGCGTGACCGCTCTCAACAGGCGATGATACGCCGCATCATCCCCCGCCATGGCCGACCGCATCAGGTCGGTCCATTCGTCCTCACGTCCGCGCACGCGCGCTCCTACACGGCAATTCGGCCGCTCTTTCAATTTGTTACATCGCCAACCCTGAAATCACGAAGTCGTGATCAGAGCGCGGCCAGGGAATCCGGTCCCCACCCGGAAAAGACCGGAGGCTCATAACACCGATCGGTCCGTCTCGCATCCGGGAGCGCGGCGGCGGCCGCCAGTTTGCCGCCTTTTTGCCCGCCGTGGCCCGAAGATTCCCATTTTTTGCCCCGCTGTCGTCATGCCCCGGGGTCTCTGTTCGCACCCGGGACGGGCGAATTGGGGAGATCGTCAACATGATGAAAGCCAGCGGGCGCGCGGCATGGATTGTTCTGGCCGGGCTATTTTTGCTGTCCGCAGGCGCGGCACAGGCCGCGCCGAGCTCTGCCGCGAGCGCCAAGCCGGACAGCGCGAGCAAACAGGCCGATGCGGACAAGCAGCGGCACCACGCCTCTCGCCGCCATACCGATAGCAAGACAGCGCAGAAATACGGCGAGAAGACTGACAAGACCAACAACGCGGACGCAACGCCGCAGGCTGGCGAGGTCAAGGCCGACAATAACGTGCCGGCCTTGAGCCAGATGCCGCCGGAAGTCGCCAACGCCAACGCGCAGCTCGCTTCCGGCGACACGCCGCCTGCGGCTGCAGCCTCGGCGATGACCGGCCGCGCCAACGACAATGTTCAGGCCGCAGCCGATAACAACGCAGCGCCCGCCGCCGAAAACCAGGTCGTGCCGCCCGACCAGCCCAACGACCTCGACCGCGCCCTGCAACAGGACAACCCGTCTGCGCAGAAAGCGGTGATCGCCGCGACCGACGCGCAGCCGCGCCCAGCACCGGTCATGGCGAGCAGCCAGCCGAGCTCGGCCTGGGACCAGAGCTCCCTGATCGGCAAAATATTCATTGGTGTCGGCACGCTGCTGACATTGGCCTCGGCCGCGCGCATGTTCATGGCCTGATTGGCGCGCGTTCCGGCCCCTTGAAGGCATCCGCGCCAGCGGGCACATTGCCCGCTCCAGCAAAAGCGTGGGTGGAGCATGAGCACGTTCGAACACATCATCGTCGAAAGCAAAGGCGCAGTCGGCATCATCAAGCTGAACCGGCCGAAGATGCTCAACGCGCTCTCCTTCGGCGTCTTCCGCGAGATCGCCGCAGCCGTCGACGATCTCGAAGCCGATGACGCCATCGGCTGCATCGTCGTGACCGGCAGCGAGAAGGCCTTTGCCGCCGGCGCCGACATCAAGGAGATGCAGCCGAAGGGCTTCATCGACATGTTCTCCGAGGACTTCGCCGCGATCGGCGGCGATCGCATCGCGCGCTGCCGCAAGCCGACCATTGCCGCTGTCGCAGGTTATGCGCTGGGCGGCGGCTGCGAGCTTGCGATGATGTGCGATTTCATTATCGCCGCCGACACCGCCAGGTTCGGCCAGCCCGAGATCACGCTCGGCACGATCCCCGGCATCGGCGGCACGCAGCGCCTCACCCGTGCGATCGGCAAGTCCAAGGCCATGGATCTCTGCCTCACCGGCCGCATGATGGATGCGGCTGAGGCCGAACGCAGCGGCCTCGTCAGCCGCATTGTGCCCGCCGACAAGCTGATGGACGAGGCGATTGCGGCGGCGGAGAAGATCGCGTCGATGTCGCGCCCTGCCGTTGCGATGGCCAAGGAAGCGGTCAACCGCGCCTTCGAGACCACGCTCGCCGAAGGCATGAGCGTCGAGCGCAATCTGTTCCACTCGACCTTCGCGCTCGAAGACCGCTCCGAAGGCATGGCGGCGTTCATCGAGAAGCGCAAGCCGGTGAACAAGAACCGGTGAACCTGGCCGACGGTAAGGCTGGTGTAAGATTACATCCCCTTTTCGGCAATCCCTGTGACGCACCTGCAACAAGCACGGATTTCGTGGGGGTTTCCCCCGCGGCAGTTTGCCTGCGACACCCGCGCTGGGTAAACAGTTAAGAGAGCCGCCGTCGGCGGGGGCGGACAGCCGGGGTTTTGCGGGATTACATGATTGGGCGTGCCGCCAGAGCTGGCCGCGTGATGACGCGGCAACGATCGGGCGTGGGTCCTGTCCTGGCGGCGTGGGCCACGCTCGGGCTGTGTTATGCCCTGCCGGCCGCGGCCTCTGCGGAGGCGCTGCCGGAGGCGCTGGTCAAGGCCTACCAGACCAATCCACAGCTCAATGCCGAGCGCGCAAGGCAACGCGCCACCGACGAGAACGTGCCGCAGGCACTGGCCGGCTATCGACCGCAGATCGTGGCCAGCCTCAGCGCGGGCCTGCAAGCGGTGCGCAACCTGCTTCCTGACAACACCATCCAGACCGCGACGCTGAAACCCTGGACCATCGGGGTCACGGTGTCGCAGACCCTGTTCAACGGCTTCCGCACCGCCAACAGCGTGCGGGTGGCGGAACTCCAGGTGCAATCGGGCCGCGAGGCGCTACGCAATGTCGGCCAGGGCGTGCTGCTTGACGCGGTCACCGCCTATACCAACGTCCTGGCGAACCAGTCGCTGGTGGAGGCGCAGCGCTCGAACGTCGCCTTCCTGCGCGAGACGCTCTCCATCACCCAGCGCCGCCTCAACGCCGGCGACGTCACGCCGACCGACACCGCCCAGGCCGAGGCGCGTCTCAATCGCGGCCTTGCCGATCTCAATGCCGCCGAGGTTGCGCTCGCGGTGAGCCAGGCGACTTATGCGCAGGTGATCGGCAATGCGCCCTCAGCGCTTCGTCCCGCCGAGGTGGTCGATCGCTATCTGCCGAAAACCCGCGAGGATTCGATCGCGATGGCGATCCACGAGCACCCGGCCGTCATGGCCGCAAGCTTCGACGTCGACGTCGCCTCGACCAATATCCGCCTCGCCGAAGGCGCGCTGCTGCCCAGCGCCACCCTCCAGGGCAGCGTCAGCCGCAGCCGCGACAGTGACCAGACGCTCGGCACCTTCGGCACGGATCAGGCCTCGATCGTCGCCAACGTCACTGCGCCGATCTATGACGGCGGCCAGGCAGCGTCGCAGACAAGGCAGGCCAAGGAAGTGACGGCGCAAAGCCGGCTGGTGCTCGACCAGGTCCGCAATCAGGCGCGCACCGCGGCGGTCAGCGCCTGGGTCGCCAATGAGGGCGCCAAGATCGCGGTTTCGGCGTCGGAGTCCGAAGTGAAGGCAGCGACCGTCGCGCTCCAGGGCGTGCAGCGCGAGGCCGCCGGCGGACAGCGCACGACGGTCGATGTGCTGAACTCGCAGGCCGATCTGATCCAGGCGAGAGCGCGCCTGATCGGCGCGTTGCGCGACCGCGTCATCGCCTCCTACACCCTGCTCAGCGCCGTCGGCCATCTCGACGTCAAGACGCTGAGCCTGAACACGCCGGACTATCTGCCCGAGGTGCACTACCACCAGGTCCGCGACGCCTGGCACGGACTGCGCACGCCGTCGGGGCAGTAATCTCAATCCTTCGGGTCGACACCCATGCAGAGCCGCCGCATCCATCTGATGGGAGCTTCGGGCTCCGGCGTGACGACGCTTGGCCGCGCGCTGGCGGGCCGGCTGGCGCTGCCGCATCACGACAGCGACGATTATTTCTGGCTGCCGACGGTGCCGCCCTACCGGACGACTCGCCCTGCCGCAGACCGGCTGCGCCTGATGCGCGAGATGTTCGTGCCGCGTCTCGATTGGGTGCTGAGCGGATCCGTCACCGGATGGGGCGACGGGCTCGTGCCGTTGTTCGATCTCGTGGTCTATGTGACCACACCGCGCGAGCTTCGCTTGCAGCGCCTGCGTGCCCGGGAAGCTGCGCATTTCGGCACTGAAGCCGTCGCGCAGGGCGGCTGGCGTCATGAGGAGACAGAGTCGTTCGTCGAATGGGCCTCGCATTACGAAGCCGGTGATCGCGAGGGCCGCAGTCTCGCAAAACATGAGGCCTGGCTCGCGCGCCTGCCCTGCCCGATCCTCCGCGTCGACGGTTCGCGGCCCGTTGCGGAGCTGGTCGAGCAGCTATGCAGCCACGTGGCGGAACTGCCCGGGTGATGTGATATCGTCCGGCGCTTCTATCGCGACGCCGGAGCAGCCATGACCGACAAGATCTACGCGCGAGCCGCGCAACCTGCGACGCCGATCAATTTCGACGTGCCGGCACATGCCTGCGATTGCCACACCCACATCCATGGCGACGTCGAAAAGTTTCCGTTCTTCGCCGGGCGCGTCTATACGCCGGGACCTGCGAGCCCGGAAGAGATGGCGGCGCTGCACCAGGCGCTGCGCATCGAGCGCGTGGTGATCGTCACGCCGAGCGTCTACGGCCCCGACAATTCCTCCAGCCTGTTCGGGATGAAGGCGCGCGGCGCCACCGCGCGCGGCGTGGCCGTGATCGACGACAACACCACTGAAGCTCAACTGGACGCGATGCATGCGGACGGTTTTCGCGGCATCCGCATCAACCTCGCAACCGATGGCGTCAACAATCCCGATATCGGCCGTGCTCGCTTCACGGCTGCCGCCGAGCGCATGACGGCACGCGGCTGGCATGTGCAGCTCTACACCACGCTGGCGATGATCTCCGCCATCAGGGATCTCGTGCTGGCCTCGCCGGTCCCTGCGGTTTTCGACCATTTCGGTGGGCTCGAGGCCTCGCTCGGGCTGGAACAGCCCGGCTTTGCCGACCTCGTGGCACTGGTCAAGTCAGGCAAAGCCTACGTGAAAATCTCGGGCGCCTATCGCTCGTCGAACCTGGCGCCCGATTATCAGGACATCGCGCCGTATGCGCGCGCGCTGATCGCTGCGAACCCGGATCGCATCGTCTGGGGCACCGACTGGCCGCACCCGGATTCGGCGCAACTGGCGGGGCGCAAGGCCACCGACATCGCACCGTTCCACCAGATCGACGACGGCCGGCTACTCAACCAGCTTCCAGTGTGGGCACCGGATGCGGAGGTTCGCAGGAAGATCCTGGTCGACAATCCCGCGCGGCTTTACGGCTTTTGACATCAGCGCGACCGGCGCGAGAAGAACGAGATCAGCACCGGCAGCGTCACCAGGATCACGACGGGCGCCAGCATCATGCCGGTGACGACCACGACCGCGAGCGGCTTCTGCACCTGCGAGCCGATGCCTTCGGACAACGCGGCCGGGAGCAGGCCGACGCCGGCAACGACGCATGTCATCAGCACCGGCCGAAGCTGCAATTCGCCGGTGCGGACCACCGCGCTCATGCGGTCCATGCCCTCTTCGATCAGCTGGTTGAACTGCGAGAGGATGATGATGCCGTCCATCACGGCGATGCCGAACAGCGCGATGAAGCCGATCGCCGCCGAGACGCTGAAGGCGGTGCCGGAGATGAACAGCCCCAGCACGCCACCGAAGATCGCCATCGGGATCACGCTCATGGCGAGCAAGGTGTCGGTCATCGAGCCGAAATTGAACCAGAGCAGGATGCCGATCAGCGCCAGCGAGATCGGCACCACGACCGACAGGCGCCGGATCGCGTCCTGGAGATTGCCGAACTCGCCAACCCATTCCATGTGCGAACCGGGCGGCAATTGCACTTGGTCGGCGATCTTCTGCTGCGCTTCGCGGATGGCGCTGCCGAGGTCGCGCTCACGCACCGAGAACTTGATCGGCAGATAGCGCTCCTGCTGCTCGCGATAGATGTAGGCTGCGCCCGAGACGAGGCTGATATTGGCGACCTCGCTCAGTGGAATCTGGGTGATGGAGCCGTTCGGTCCGGGCGCGCCGATCCTGATATTCTGGATCGCCTCGGCGCTGCGGCGGTACTCCGGCGCAAGGCGAACGATGATCGGGAAGTGGCGATCGCTGCCCGGCTCGTAGAGATCGCCCGCGGTGTCGCCGCCGATCGCGACCTTGATGGTGGCATTGATGTCGCCGGGCGCCAGGCCATAGCGCGCGGCCTTGGCGCGGTCGATGTCGATCTGCACGGTCGGCTGCCCCAGCGAGGTGAAGACGGCGAGGTCGGTGACACCTTGCACCGTCGACAGCACCTGTTTGATCTTGTTGGCGGTATCGGTCAGCGCCTGGAGATCGTTGCCGAAGAGCTTGATCGAGTTCTCGCCCTTCACGCCGGAGACGGCTTCCGAGACGTTGTCCTGGAGATATTGCGAGAAGTTGAACTCGACGCCGGGGAAGCGATCGTCGAGCTGCTTGAGCAGCTCCGCGGTCAGCTCCTCCTTGTCATGCGTGCCGGGCCATTGGCTCGCGGGCTTCAGCGGCGCGAAGAACTCGGCGTTGAAGAAACCGGCGGCGTCGGTACCGTCGTCGGGACGGCCGTGCTGCGACACCACGGATTCGACCTCGGGCCGGGCGCGGATCAGCTTGCGCATCTCGTTGACGTAGGTGTTGCCTTCCTGCAGCGAGATGGTCGGAGGCAGCGTGGCGCGGATCCAGAGATTGCCCTCTTCGAGCTTGGGCAGGAATTCGAGGCCGAGCAACCGGCCGAAGATGACCGTCATCACGACGAGGCCGACCGCGCCGCCGAGCACGATGGCGCGGTTGGCGACGGCCCAGTTCAGCACCGGCATGTAGAGCCGGTGCAGGACCTGCATCACACGCGTCTCGGTCTCCTCGACATGGGCGGGCAGAATGATCGCGGACAGCGCGGGCGTGACGGTGAAGGTCGCCAGCAGGCCGCCGGCGAGCGCGTAGGCATAGGTGCGCGCCATGGGTCCGAAGATGTTGCCCTCGACGCCCGACAGCGTGAACAGCGGCAGGAAGGCCGCGATGATGATGGCGGCGGCAAAGAAGATCGATCGCGAGACGTCGGCGGCGGCGCTGAGGATGGCATGGCTCTTCATGCCGAACAGCGTCTCTGGCGACATCTGCTCGGATTCCGACGGTGGCGTGGTCTGTGTCAGGCGGCGGAAGATCGCCTCCACCATGATGACGGTGGCATCCACGATCAGGCCGAAATCGATGGCGCCGACCGAGAGCAGGTTGGCCGATTCTCCGCGCAGCACCAGGATGATCACGGCGAAGAACAGCGCGAACGGTATCGTGGCGCCGACGATCAGCGCGCTTCTGAGGTCGCCGAGGAAGATCCACTGCAGCAGCACGATCAGCAGGATGCCCACCACCATGTTGTGCAGCACGGTGTGCGTGGTGAGGTCGATCAGGTCCTTGCGGTCGTAGATGCGCTCGATGCGCACGCCCGGCGGCAGGATGGTCGAACCGTTGATCTGATTGACGAGCTGCTCGACGCGGTTGATGGTCGGCGTGCTCTGCTCGCCGCGCCGCATCAGCACGATGCCCTGCACGATGTCGTCGGAATCGTCGAGGCCGGCGATGCCGAGCCGCGGCTTCTGGCCGACGGTGACGGTGGCGACGTCCTTCACCAGCACCGGATTGCCGTTGGTCTGGGCCACCATGGTGTTGGCGAGATCGTCGATCGACTTGATCAGGCCGACACCGCGCACCACGGCCGATTGCTGGCCGATATTGACGGTGTTGCCGCCGACATTGACGTTGGAGTTGCTGACCGCCTGGAGCAGCTGCGGCAGCGTCAGGCCATTGGCGACCAGCTTGTTGTTGTCGACCTCGAGCTCATAGGTCTTGCTCTTGCCGCCCCAGCCGGTGACGTCGATCACGCCGGGCACGGCGCGGAAGCGGCGCTGCAGGATCCAGTCCTGGATGGTCTTGAGGTCGAGCACGCTGTAGTTCGGCGGGCCGACCAGCCGATAGCGGAAGATTTCGCCGATCGGACTCAGCGGCGAGATCTGCGGCTGCACGTTGCCCGGCAGCGGCGCCAGCTGCGCCAGGCGATTCAAGACCTGTTGCAGCGCCTCTTCATAAGTGTACGCGAAGGAGAACTGCAGTTTGATGTCGGAGAGGCCGTACAGCGAGATGGTGCGGATCGTCGTCAGGTTCTTCAGGCCCGCGACCTGGGTCTCGATCGGGATCGTGATATAGCGCTCGATCTCTTCCGCCGACAGGCCGGGGCTCTGGGTGACGATGTCGACCATCGGCGGGGTCGGATCGGGATAAGCCTCGATGTTGAGCTGGTTGAACGCAATCAGGCCGCCGATGAGCACGGCGACGAACATGCCGACCATCAGGAAGCGCCGGTTGACGGCAAGGGCGACGAGACGGTCCATTCAGGTTTTTCGCAGTTTCGTGGGGCTCGCCGATCAGCTACCGGACGCCGCGCGGTCGATGAACAGGCTGCCTTTGACGACGATCTGTTCGCCGGGCTTCAGGTTGCTGGTGACCTCGACGAGGTTGCCATTGATGAGGCCGACCTTGATCTGGCGGAGCTCGACCGACTTGTCTTCACGCGCGACCCAGATGCGGACCTGGTCGCCTTCGTAGATCAGCGCCTGCTTCGGCACCGCCGGCGCCGCGCGGTCGCCGGCCGAATAGATCGTGACATTGGCGAACATTTCGGGCTTGAGCAGGCCGTCCTTGTTGTCGATGGTGGCGCGCACCAGCAGACGGCGCGTGTTGGGGTCGATCGCGGCGGCGACATAGTTGATCTTGGCGGTCAAGGCGCGGCCCGGCAGCGCCATCACGTTGACGGAGATGTCCTGTCCGACGCTGACTTGAGCTGCATCGCTCTCGCGCACGAAGGCGGTGAGCCAGACCGTGGAGAGATCGCCGATCACGAAGACCGGATCGCTGGCGCCGGCGCTGACATATTGCCCGGGGCCGATCTTGCGCTGCACGACCGTGCCCGAGAGCGGCGCATAGATCGTGATCTCAGGGTTGATGGTGCCCTTGTTCTGGAACGTCTTGATCGTCTCGTCGGTGAAGCCGAGGATGCGCAGCTTGTTGGTCGCAGCTTCCAGCGCCGTCACTGCGGAGCGCATGTCGTTCTGCGCCTGGACCTGGGTCGCTTCCGCCTGCTGATAATCCTTGAGCGGAATGGCGCGGCCCTCGTAGAGATCCTTGGCGCGCTTGTACTGGATGTCGGCAAGCTCCAGCGCAGACCTTGCCTTGTTCTGCGACGTCATCGCCGCGATGAAATCGTTCTGGGCCTGCACGGTATCGGCGGCCTCGATCGTGAACAGCGGTTGCCCCTGGGTCACGCTCTCGCCCGGCTTGGCAAGCAGCTTGGTCACCCGGCCTGCATAGGGCGAGAACACCGGCGTCGAGCGGTCTTCGTCGACTGCGACCTTGCCCTCGGTGACGTACTCGGCACGGAAGGTTTTGGCGTTGACCGGCTCGATCGTCAGCGTCGCCCATTCGGACGGTGTCGGCGTGAAATTCTGCGCGTTCTTGCGCGACTGGCTGGAGACTTCAGAGTGCTTCTTGTCCTTGGCGCCGGCAAACAGGAAGCCGTAGGCGCCAGCCCCGGCAAGCGCCAGTAAAACTACGGATGTGATCACCCGTGGTTTTGTAAGCACCTGCAATCGCTTGGTCTTTTCAGCTACCATGGAGCCCGGTCATGTCTGCGACGATCTCGGCAGACGACTGCCTCATCGGTCGCGCTAATAGTGCCGATATGGGATTTCAAACAACCTAAAAAACGCTGGCCGTCCTTCGGTTTGCGTTAAAAAATTGCAACACGTCAGCTTCACGTCAGCTTCAGCACGGCCATTGCTGCGAATGGCTGCCGAGCGGCATCGCCGCACGGCTCCAATGCGCCGGCGTCCGCGACAGCACGGCCGAGTGGCGCACCGCCTGCAATGTGCCGAAGCCAGATGACACCTTTTCCATGAACGCTGCATGTACGGCCTCGCCCGTAAGATCCGGGGTATTGAGACCGCTTTCGAGCCGGCCGAGATTCCAGAGCCAGCGACCGGTCTGTGCCAGCGACACGCGCACATGCCAGCTGCCGCCCTCACGGGCCTGGCGCGCCTTCGCCATCATTGCGCCGAACGCCATCAGATAGCCGGTGGCGTGATCGAGCATCTGGGCCGGCAATTCCTTCGGACCGTCGACGCCCGCGGCCTTGCCTTCCGCATGGTTGAAGCCGGTCGTGGTCTGCACCAGCGAATCGAAGCCGCGTCGTCCGTCCCAAGGGCCGGCATGGCCGTAAGCCGATAGCGTGACGTAGACGATACCAGGGTTGATCTCCGCGGCCGCTTCCGGCGAGAAGCCGAGGCTGGCGAGCGCGCGCGGGCGATAGCCTTGCGAGAAGATGTCGGCGTCTTTGAGCAATTGGCGCAGCTGCGCCCGGCCCGCCTCGCTCTTCAGCTCGATGAAGGTGGTGAGCTTGCCGCGGCCGGTGTCGATGGTGAGCCAGGGAATCGCCGGCAGCTCCGGCCCCGACACCAAGAGCACATCCGCTCCGTGTGCCGCGAGCGTGCGGCCGGCGACGGGACCTGCGATGACGCGGGAGAGATCGAGCACGCGCAGACCCGCGAGCGGGCGATCACCTTTCGGCCATTGCTTCGGCCGGGCATCGCCGATCTTCTCGATCGAGATCAGCGGCAATTGCGCAAGTGCGCGCGCCTGCGGCAGCGCCGACCATTCGTCGTAAGAGCGCATCAGCGCGACGACGCCGCCAGCGGCATAGACTGCGGTCTCAAAGTCCTCGCCTTTCCATTGCAGCAGCGCGGCCTGCACCTTGTCACGCTCGGGGGTACAGCCAAGCACCTTGCAAACGGCGTCGCGGTGATGCGGAAAATTGGTGTGGCAGCGGACGAAGCTGTTGTCGCCGGTCCTGTAGACGCCGGCAATGGCGTCCCAGGCCGGCGGAGGCGGTTTGTCGTCGAGCCGCAGATAACGCTCGGAGCGGCATTCGACGACGGCATGGCGCATGTCGACGCCGACCTCCTGCACCTCGCCGCTGCGCAGCCGCCAGATCTCGGCGGCGGCAAGACCGGCGGCCGCGATTGTCGTTTGGCCGGCGACAGCGACACGGAACGAGGACGGAATCTGCGGCTCCTCGCCGGTCAGATGCACGTGTTCGAGCGCGGCAGCATCTCCGCCGGCGGAAGTCCAGATGTCTTTGAGAATGTCGGCGGGGCTTTGCATGGCCGCTTCTCTCCCGTAATTTTTATCACCACCCATTAGCACAAAGGGAATGCAATGGCCGCCATCGATCCCCTCACCGCGGGCGCCGTGTTCGTCGCAACGGCGGCCACCGACGCGGTCTATGTGATGTTTACCTCAGCCGTCGTCGCCCGCAAGCGCGTGCCGGCCGCGAGTTGGAGCGCGATCTGGTACCTGCTCTCCTCCTATGCCGTGATCAGCTACACCGAAAACGCCGTCTATGTGGCCTTCGCTGCGATCGGTTCCTGGGTCGGCGCCTTTGCGTCGCTGACTTTCCTGCACCGTCCGCCCGGCGGCCCACCGGTGGGGGCCGCGCCGGAGTGAGGGGGCCCGTCTCTCTCCACGGCGTCATTGCGAGGAGCTCGCGACAAATTGCGAAGCAATCCAGGGTGTTTCCGCGGATGCATTTCTGGATTGCTTCGCTGCGCTCGCAATGACGATGTGGAGGCTTCTGGGCGTCTCTCGAAACGGTTACACTCTCTGCGACCTACCCAAAAAGGAAACCAACCAATGGATCTCGGTCTCAAGGGAAAAAAAGCCATCGTGCTCGGCGGCACGCGTGGCATCGGGCGGGCGATTGCGGCAACGCTGGCCGGTGAAGGCAGCAATGTCGCGGTGTGCGCGCGAAATGCTGAGCAGGTTGCGGCCACCGTTACTGAATTGAAGGCGAGCGGCATCACCGCCATCGGCGGCACGGTCGACGTCAGCGATGGCGCCGCGCTGAAGGCGTGGATCGAGGGCGCGGCAAAAGAGCTTGGCGGCATCGACCTGCTGTTCGCCAATGCGGGTGCGATGGCGCAAGGCCATGATCCCGCATCATGGGAGCAGAATTTCCGGCTCGACGTGCTCGGCGCCGTGCATGCATTCGACGCGGCACGGCCGTTCCTCGAGGCCAGCGGCGAGAAGAGCGGTGATGCCGCCTTCGTCATCATCTCCTCGATCTCGGCGGCGCAGGCCGATCTCGCCAGCTCCTACGGCCCGATCAAGGCGGCGCTGATCCACATGGCGAAAGGTCTGGCGCGGCAATACGCCAAGAAGAAGATCCGCGTGAATGTCGTCTCGCCCGGCACAGTCTATTTCAAGGGCGGCGTCTGGGAGATGATCGAGAAGAACATGCCCGAGCGTTACAACGACGCGATGAAGCGCAATCCGACCGGGCGCATGGCGACGCCGCAGGAGATCGCGAACGCAGCGGTGTTTCTGGCAAGCCCGGTATCGGGATTCACGACGGGGTCGAACCTCGTCGTGGATGGCGCGATCTCGAACCGGGTGAATTTTTAGGGAAGCGCGGCATCAAACAACTTGTAGGGTGGGCAAAGCGAAGCGTGCCCACCACTTCCCGCAAAAACGAAGAATGGTGGGCACGGCGCTTACGCGCCTTTGCCCACCCTACGGCAGCTGAGCGTGAGGCAGCACCGTGCCCCACCTCAATGGAAATCCCGCGACGGCGGCAGGATGCGGACGTTACGGGGGTGGCGGATTTTTTGCGCCGGCATATCGGCGTGGTCGCGCCGGTCGTCGTTGAGCGGCTCGACCACAGTCACGCCTGATGGCACCGGATGCTTGCGGCTCAGCGCATCGTTGGCGAGGCCGACCAGATCGTGCGAGCGGTCGATCATGCGCTGCGCGATCAGATGCGTCACCTTTTCGGGGCTGCTCTGGATGTAGCCCTGAACCTCGATGAGGCGCGCGCCCATCACCTCCTTGCGATACTGCTCCATGACCTTGGGCCAGACCACGACATTGGCGATGCCGGTTTCGTCCTCCAGCGTCATGAACACGACGCCGCTGGCGCTGCCCGGCCGCTGCCGCACCAGCACCACACCGGCACAGCGAACGCGCCGCCGTTCGTTCTCGTGGCTGATCTCCTTGCAGGCGACAATGCGCTCGCGCGAAAACATCTCGCGCAGGAATTCCATCGGGTGGCCTTTGAGTGACAGCCGGATGGTCTGATAGTCGGCAACGACCTGTTCGGGACGCGGCATCACGGGGAGCGGTTTTGCGTGCTCGTCCGGCTGCTCGCGCGCGGTGGCTGCTTCGAACAGCGGCAGCGCCACGTCGTCAGGCAGGCGTCGCACCTGCCACAGCGCCTCGCGGCGGTCGAGCCCGAGCGAGCGGAACGCGTCGGCATCGGCGAGCAGGATCAGTGCGCGCTTGGGCAGACCCGTGTCGCGGGCAAAGTCTTCGAGCGAGGTGAAGGGACGGCGGTTGCGCGCCTTGATGATGCGGTCGGCCCAGTCTTCTTTTTTGTCATTCCGGGGCGACGCGCCAGCGTCGAACTCTGGTGCGCACTTTCGCACCTGGGAATCTCGAGATTCCGGGTTCACGCTTCGCGTGCCCCGGAATGACAGCTGCAAGCGTTTCAGCCTCTCTTCATCCTCATCCAGCCAATGAAAGCCGTCGATCTGGCGAAAGCCGAGACGCACCGCGCAATATCTGCCGTCAGTATTCTCCAGCGTGTTCTGCGCAAAGCTGTAGGACACATCGATCTCACGGACCTCGACGCCGTTCTTGCGGGCATCGCCGACGATCTGCGCAGGCGCGTAAAAGCCCATCGGCTGCGAGTTCAACAGGCCGCAGCAGAATGCGTCGGGATGATGATATTTCAGCCACGAGGAGATGTAGACGAGCTGCGCAAAGCTCGCGGCATGGCTCTCCGGAAAACCGTAGGAGCCAAAACCCTTGATCTGGTCAAAGCAGCTTCTGGCGAAGTTGACATCATAGCCGCGCGCGACCATGTTGCCGATTAGCTTCTCCTCGTACTGGCCGATGGTGCCGACATTGCGGAAAGTCGCCATCGAGCGGCGCAGGCCATTGGCTTCTTCGGGGGTGAATTTCGCCGCCTCGATCGCGATGCGCATCGCCTGTTCCTGGAACAGGGGCACGCCCTTGGTCTTGTGCAGCACCTTGTAGAGCTCGTCCGCGGGACCATGCTCGGGTGATGGCGAGGGATAAGTCACCTTCTCCAGATTGTTCCGACGCCGCAAATAGGGATGCACCATGTCGCCCTGGATCGGCCCCGGGCGCACGATCGCGACTTCGATGACGAGATCGTAGAAGGTCCGCGGCTTCAGGCGCGGCAGCATGTTCATCTGGGCGCGGCTCTCGACCTGGAACACGCCGAGCGACTCGCCGGCACACAGCATGTCGTAAACCTTGGGGTCATCCTGCGGAACGGTCGCAAGAACCCAACGCTTGCCCTTGTGCTGGTCGATCAGATCGAAACATTTCCGGATGCAGGTCAGCATGCCCAGCGCCAGCACGTCGACCTTCATCATATTGAGTGCATCGACGTCGTCCTTGTCCCATTCGATGAAGGTGCGATCGTCCATCGCCGCATTGCCGATCGGCACATAGGTGTCGAGCCGGTCCTGGGTCAGCACATAGCCGCCGACATGCTGGGACAGATGGCGCGGGAATTCGATCAGCTCGGTCGCAAGCTCGACCGCAAGGTTGATCATGGGATTTTGCGGATCGAGCCCGGCCTGCCGGACCTGCATGTCGTTGAGGCCCTTGCCCCAGCTGCCCCAGACGGTGTCGGCGAGCGCAGCGGTAACGTCCTCGGTCAGGCCGAGCGCCTTGCCGACGTCGCGGATGGCGCTGCGCGGGCGGTAGTGGATGACGGTGGCGATGATCGCGGCGCGGTGGCGGCCATAGCGGCGATAGACATATTGCATCACCTCCTCACGCCGCGAATGCTCGAAATCGACGTCGATATCGGGCGGCTCCAGCCGCTCCTTGGAGATGAAACGCTCGAACAACAGATCGACCTTGGTCGGATCGACCGAGGTAATGCCGAGCACGTAGCAGACGGCCGAATTCGCCGCCGATCCCCGCCCCTGGCACAGAATGTTCTGGCTGCGCGCGTAATGGACGATGTCGTGCACGGTGAGGAAGTAATGCGCGTATTTCAGCTCTGATATCAGCGCGAGCTCTTTCTTGAGCGTTGCACGCAGCTTGTCGTCGATCTTGCCGCCAAAATATTTGTCGACGCCTGCCCAGGTCAGATCCTCCAGATGTCCCTGCGCGGTCTTGCCCGGCGGCACCGGCTCATCAGGGTATTGGTATCTGAGCTGGTCGAGCGAGAACTCGATCCTGTCCGCAAAACGCATGGTCTCCGAGATCGCCTCTGGGACATCACGGAACAGCCGCGCCATTTCGCGGGGCGTCTTCAGAAAGCGCTCGGCATTGGCTTCCAGCTTGCGTCCGACCGCCTCGATCGTGGTCTTTTCCCGGATACAGGTGAGCACGTCCTGGAGCGGACGGCGGCCGGGATCGTGATAAAGCACCTCGTTGGTCGCGAGCAGCGGCACTTTTGCTTTGGCGGCGAGATCGTCGAGCCGCGCCAGGCGGCGGCGATCGTCGCCGCGATAGATCAGGCTCGCCGCCAGCCACACGCCCTCGGCGCGGCTTGCTTTCAGCTTTGCAAGCACATCCAGCGCTTGCTCATCATCGAACCGGTGCGACAACGTCAGGATCAGGAGCTGGCCTTCCGCAAACTCCAAGAGATCAGCGAAGCCGAGATGGCACTCGCCCTTCTCGATCCGGGTGATGTCGTCGCCGCGCTTGCCACGGGTCAGGAGCTGGCAGAGCCGGCCATAGGCGGCGCGATCGCGCGGATAGACGAAAATGTCGGGTGTGCCGTCGATGAAGACGATACGCGCACCGATCAGCAGCTTTGGCTTGTGCAGCACCTTGTCATTGCCGAGCTCGTTCCAGGCCCGCACCACGCCGGCGAGCGTGTTGTGGTCGGCAATGCCGATCGCGGGAATGCCGAGCTTGCTGGCCTGATGCACATAGGCGCGCGGATCCGATCCGCCGCGCAGGAAGGAGAAATTGGTGGTGATGCCGATCTCGGCATAGGCAGGAATGTTCATGCGAAGAGACCGTGCACATACCAGCGAGGCGGAGCGGGCTCGCCGTCGGCGTCGAACACCTCCCCTTCATAAAGACCGTCGCGAAAAATCCAGAAGCGCAGGCCTTCGGCATCCTCGATGCGGAAATAGTCCCGGGTCAGCTGCTTGCCGTCCTGCCGCCACCATTCCATCGCGATGCGTTCGGGTCCTTCCACCCGCACCACCGCATGTTTCGCGCGCCGCCAGGTGAATTGATGCGGCGGGCCATCGGGCACGGTCGCGAACGGCACGGTGACAGGCTCGGGCTTGTCGAACAGCCTGAGGGGTCGCAGCGGCGGCTCGCCCTCGGCACGATCTGGCCATTCGGCCTGCATGGCGGCAGCGAGATGATGCTGGGCTGGCGCGGCCAGCACCGCCTGCTCGGGGATATGGGTATCCTGCGGCAGATGCACGACGACGCGCTTTCCGCCGATCCGCGCGGCAATGCGGTCGATCAAAGCGGCGAGCTCGTCATTGTCATGGACATGGGCATCGAGATCGCGCTGCTCCTGCACCACGATCTCGGTGCGGCTCGCCGACAGCCGCACCATGTCGAAGCCGAAGCCGGGATCGAGCGGATCGGCGAGCGCCTCGAGCCGTTCGCGGAACAGCCGGTCAATGACGGCGCTTCGCGTCACCGGACGCCCGGTCTCGACCATGATCGCGCGCACCACGCCGTCGGTGCGGAAGAACGCAGCTTCCAGCCGCCGCGCGCCCTTGCCCTGCTTCTCCATGGACGCGATCAACGTGTCAGCGAGCCGCGACAGCGTCATCGCGATCATGGTGTCGGTCGCGATCGGCTCGGCAAAGCGTTTTTCCACGATGTAATCGGGCAGCGGCTTGCGCGGGCTGATCGGCGCATCGCCCTGCCCCAGCGCATGCGCGAGCAGCGTGGAAAACCGCGCGCCGAAGCGTGCGGTGATTTCGGAGGCGTTGCGCGATGCGACATCGCCGATGGTTTTCAGGCCGGCGCGGCGCAGGCCGGTGGTGATCGCTTCGTCCGCACCGAGCGCGGACACCGGAAACCGCTCGATCGCCGCCGCCTCTTCGCCATCGGCAACGATGCTGCCCGTGGCCTGCCGCGTCAGCGTGCGCGCGCAGACCGAGGTGCCGGCGATGGCCGCACTGACGGCAAAGCCTTGTCGACCGAGGGCCCGGACCAGCGTCTGCAACAAGGCAGCCTCGCCGCCGAACAGATGCGCGCAGCCGGTGATATCAAGGAACAGCCCATGCGGCGGATCGAGCGCCACCAGCGGCGTGAAGCGGTCGCACCAATCGGCGATGTCGCTGAGCGTCTTCGCATCAGCCACGACATCGGCGTCGAACACTTTCAAATCTGGGCACATCGCCCTCGCATTGGCCAGCGGTTGGCCGATATACAGGCCGAGGCGCTCTGCGGCCTCGTCCAGCGCATGGATTACCAATGCATTGACGTCCTTGATGACGACAATGTTCGGCTCATTGTTATTCTTACCCAGCCCGGCGCTGCTGAAGAACCGCTGGATCCGGTCGATGGGCAGGCGCGGCAGCCACAGGCTGAGGATACGTCGACGGTTCACTGAACTGGCACTCATCACATTTCCATTCCATGATCCACCGGCCACACGGGCCATGACGATTGCGCAACAGCTCGACATCGAAGCGCGGCGCGCCCCAGACATCCCAAACCGATCCTGGCGGTGAATGCGCCGCGCGCAGCATCCAGCGCGTCTCCGCGGTCGACGGCAGCGGCTGCGCCGCCATCCGCAGCAACAGGCCAGTGACGCCTGAGCCTTGCGCAGCCAGCGTCAGCTTGCGGCTCGCCACCAGGTCGAACTGTCTGATCTCGCCCCAGAGCTCGAGCACGACGGCGCCGAGCGCATCGCAGGCGAGCGCATCGGCCGAGGTGCGCAGCGCGCTCTCCACGTCAGCCGCACGCACCATCACCACGCGGCGCGGATCGAGGCCGAGCTCGGCGAGCCCGCTCATCGACAGCGCGCCGGTCTCGATTTCCGAGAAATCCTGCCGCACCCACAATAGCGGCCGCTGCGTCGTGACGCGGCCCCCAAGCCCGGTGACAAAGCCGGTCGCGGCCGCGCCCTGGCGCCCTTCGCAAAACACCTCGTGGATCGCCGCGCGCGCGAGCCCGCCCTTCAAGGCGCGATCGACCTCACTGTGACCAAGCGCGACGCGGTCCTGATGATGCACGACCTCCGCTGTCTCGATCCGTTCGATCTGGCTGCGCAAGGTCGCAAGCGCGCTCGTGCGTGCGCCGCTCATGCTCGCCGCTCCTCAAAGATTGATGCCGTGGCTTTCAAAAGAAGAACCAACGGCTGGCTCATTTGTTCATGATATGTTCTAATATAAAGCTAACGGCAGCCGAAGAGTCAATCGAATTGGCGCGCCAAAGATTCATGAGCGGAATCAAAGAGATTCAAACATGGACATACAACGCAAGCTGGAAATTCTCGCGGATGCCGCCAAGTACGATGCCTCCTGCGCCTCCAGCGGCACCGAGAAGCGGGATTCCAGCGACGGCAAGGGCATGGGCTCGACTGCGCCGGGCATGGGCATCTGCCATTCCTACGCGCCGGACGGACGCTGCATCTCGCTGCTCAAGGTGCTGCTCACCAACGCCTGCAATTACGATTGCCTCTATTGCGTCAACCGCGCCTCCTCCAACGTGCCGCGCGCCCGCTTCACCATCGACGAATTGGTCAAGCTGACGCTGGACTTCTACCGGCGCAATTACATCGAGGGACTGTTTCTCTCCTCCGGCATCATCCGCAGCCCCGACTACACGATGGAGCAAGTGGTGAGCGTCGCGCGAAAGCTGCGCGAGGAGCATCACTTCCGCGGCTACATCCATCTCAAGACAATTCCAGAAGCTGACGATGCGCTGATCGCGGAGGCCGGCAAATATGCCGACCGTCTCTCCATCAACATCGAGATGCCTGAAGCCGCGAGCCTGCAGCAATTCGCGCCCGAGAAAGACGTGCGCGCGATCCGCCGCACCATGGGCCGGCTGCGGCTGAAGCTCGACGAGGCCGAGGAAGGCCGTAACGCAAAAACAAAGGCAAGACCGCAGCGTTTCGCGCCGGCCGGCCAAAGCACGCAGATGATCGTCGGCGCCGACAGCGCCAACGATCACACCATCCTCCACACCAGCGCCAATCTCTACGGCTCCTACCGGCTGCGGCGCGTCTACTATTCCGCCTTCAGCCCGATCCCCGATGCCAGCCGCGCCTTGCCGCTGGTGCAGCCGCCCTTGCTGCGCGAGCATCGGCTCTACCAGGCCGACTGGCTGATGCGGTTCTACGGTTTCGACGTTGCGGAGATCGTTGACGACAGCGCCATGCTGCCGCTCGATATCGATCCGAAACTTGCCTGGGCGCTGCGCCATCGCGACCGCTTCCCGCTCGACGTCAACCGCGCCAGCCGCGAGGAGCTGCTGCGGGTGCCGGGATTCGGCACCAAGGCGGTCGAGCGCATCATCGCGACGCGGCGCACCACCACGATCCGCCTCTCCGACCTGGCGCGGCTGCACGTGCCCAAGCACAAGGCGCTGCCGTTCATCGTTCTCAGCGATCACCGCCCTTCGCCGCATCGTCTCGATGCTGCCGGACTGATCGAACGATTCAAGCCGAAAGCAACGCAATTGGGGTTTGGATTCTGATGCAGTACATGACCCTCGACAGCGAAACCGATTTCGACGGCTGGCGCAAAGCCGCCCGCAGCCTCGTGCTTCATCATGTGCAGCCCGCCGACGTCACCTGGGCCGTGCAAGGCGGCGAAGCGGAGTTGTTCGCGCCGCCCGCACCGTCGCCGATCCTCGAAGTAAATGACGGCACATTCAATGTATCAGGCAAATTCGTCGATCTCGCAAAATCAGCAATCCTGCATCGCGATCGCAAGCGCTTTGCGATCCTCTATCGGCTGCTCTGGCGGCTGAAGGACCATCACGATCTGATCGAGGTCGCGACCGATCCTGATGTTGCGCTGGTCACGGCGATGGCACGCGCGGTCCATCGCGACGAGCACAAAATGCACGCCTTCGTGCGCTTTCGCGAGATCGGCCGCGAGCGCGACGCCCATTACGTCGCCTGGTTCGAGCCGGAACATCACATCGTCGAACTCGCGGCGCCGTTCTTCGCAAGACGCTTTGCCGACATGCCCTGGTCGATCCTGACGCCCGATCTCTGCGCACATTGGGACGGCCATGCGCTCTCGTTCACGCCGGGCGCGAGCAGGAGCGACGCGCCGGGCGAAGACCGGCTGGAGGAAACCTGGCGGCGCTATTACGCCAGCATCTTCAATCCGGCACGCCTGAAGGTGAAAGCGATGCAGACGGAGATGCCGAAGAAATACTGGAGGAACCTGCCCGAGGCCTCGATCATTAAGCCCTTGATCGAGGACGCCGAGCGCATGACCGGCGCCATGATCGCCAACGCCGCAACCGATCCGCACAAGCCTCAGAAACGGCCGGAGGCTCCGATGAAACGTAAACCTGCCGCCGACGATCTCGAAACGCTTCGCGAAGAGGCTGCGCATTGTCGCGCCTGCCCGCTCTACAAGAATGCGACGCAGACAGTGTTCGGCGAAGGTCCTGAGAACGCCACCATCATGCTGGTCGGCGAGCAGCCCGGCGACAAGGAGGACCTCGCCGGCCATCCCTTCGTCGGCCCGGCCGGCCAGATGCTCGACCGTGCGCTTGCGGAGGCCGGCGTCGACCGCAAGAAGGTCTATGTCACCAACGCCGTGAAGCACTTCAAATTCGTGCCGCGCGGAAAGATCCGCCTGCACCAGAAGCCGGCAACACCAGAGATCAAAGCCTGCAGGCAATGGTACGAGCGGGAAGTTTCGGCAATCCAGCCGAATCTCATCGTGGCGATGGGCGCGACCGCCGCGCAAAGCGTGTTCGGCAAGATCACGCCCATCGGCAAGACCCGCGGCCGGCTCATAGACCTCACCGACGGACGCAAGGCTCTGGTGACGGTGCATCCGTCCTATTTGCTGCGGCTGCCTGATCCCGAGGCGAAGGTGATGGAATATCAGCGCTTTGTCGAAGACCTGAAGATCGCCGCCGCGTTGCAGAAGAAAGCCCCGCGCGCCGCCTGAGGCGGCGCCGATGCACAGCAACAGGCCGTAGAGAACTCCCGCCATTTCAACCGCCTGTCACATGCCGCGCGCAAAATCGGGGCCATGGGACAGGAGAATTTCCAATGAGTGACGTTGCTTTGCCGGGCTCGATCGAGCCTGCCTTGAGTAAGGGGCCAGACCTCAATCGTGGATTTCATCCGCTCACCGGCGTGATCTATATGGGCGTGATCGCTGCCGCGTTGCTCTTCGTCGCCTACAGCATCTGGGTCGACGTCGATGCCTCCGGCGCCCAGGTCAAGACCTTCGCTCCGTTCCTCCTGCTCTTCGTCGCGCTCCTGATCGCACTCGGCTTCGAGTTCGTGAACGGCTTCCACGATACGGCCAACGCCGTGGCGACCGTGATCTACACCCGCTCGCTGCCCGCCCATGTCGCCGTGGTGTGGTCCGGCATGTTCAACCTGTTCGGCGTGCTGCTGTCCTCGGGCGCGGTCGCGTTCGGCATCGTCTCGCTGCTGCCGGTCGAACTGATCCTCCAGGTCGGCTCCAGCGCGGGCTTCGCGATGGTGTTCGCGCTGCTGATCGCCGCCATCATCTGGAACGTCGGCACCTGGTATTTCGGCCTGCCGGCCTCGAGCTCGCACACCCTGATCGGCTCGATCATGGGCGTCGGCATCATGAACGCGGTCCTGCATGGCCGCAGCGGCACCTCCGGCGTCGACTGGACCCAGGCCACCAATATCGGCAAGGCGCTGCTGCTGTCCCCGCTGTTCGGCTTCGCGCTCGCCGCCGGCCTGCTGCTGATCCTGCGCACCGTGTTGCTGCGCGCCACGCCCGCTCTGTTCGGCGAGCCGAAGGGCGACCAGCCGCCGCCGTGGTGGATCCGCGGCATCCTCATCCTCACCTGCACGCTGGTGAGCTTCTTCCACGGCTCCAATGACGGTCAGAAGGGCATGGGCCTGATCATGCTGATCCTGATCGGCACGGTGCCGACCGCCTATGCGCTCAACCGCGCGCTGCCGGAAAGCCAGATCGCCGCGTTCATCCAGAACTCGGAAGCCGCCAGCAGGATCATCGAGGGCAAGGCCGCCGGCTACAGCGTGATCGGCAATCCGCGACCGGCCGTGACCAACTATGTGGCGCAGCGCGAGGTCACTGGCGGTACGTTCCCGTCGCTCGCCGTGCTGGTGCGCGACATCGCGAGGCAGGTGAGCACCTATGGTTCGCTCGCCAAGGTGCCCGCCGACCTCGTCGGCAATACCCGCAACGACATGTACCTCGCATCGGAAGCGTTGCGCTTCCTGATGAAGGACAAGGAAGCCGAGCTCAGCGCCGCGGACGTCGCCGTGCTCAACGCCTACAAGGGCTCGCTCGACAGCGCGACGAAGTTCATCCCCGGCTGGGTGAAGATCGTGGTCGCCATCGCGCTTGGTCTCGGCACCATGGTCGGCTGGAAGCGCATCGTCGTCACCGTCGGCGAGAAGATCGGCAAAACGCACCTGACCTATGCGCAAGGCGCCTGCGCCGAGATCACCGCGGCCGCCACCATCGCCGCCGCCGACGTCTACGGCCTGCCGGTCTCGACCACCCACGTGCTGTCATCAGGCATCGCCGGCACCATGGCCGCCAACGGCTCGGGCCTGCAATGGGCGACGATCCGCAACATCGCCATGGCCTGGGTGCTGACCCTGCCGGCCGCGATGATCATCTCGGGCGTGCTGTACTACCTGTTCTCGCACGTGTTCTGAGCCGCGAGACACATGCCAACAAAAAGGGCCCGTGCCATGCATGGGCCCTTTCCGGTTGTGCATCAGCTCAGCGCGTCATGACGCTGCGAGCTGCTCCTCGACCAGCTTGACCCAGTAGGACGTGCCGAACACGATCGCCTCGTCGTTGAAATTGTAGGCGGGGTGATGCAGGCCGGCGCTGTCGCCGTTGCCGCAGAAGATGAAGGCACCGGGGCGCGCTTCCAGCATGTAGGCAAAATCCTCGCCGCCCATCATCGGCGACATCTCCACCACATTGGTATCGCCCGCGACTTGCCTCGCGATACGCATCGCTACCTCGGTCTGCGCGGCGTGATTGTTCACGACGGGATAACCGCGCTTGTAGTGCAGGTCGATCTTTGCGCCGGTGATCTGGGCGACGCCAGCCACGACTTCGCGCACCCGCTTCTCGACCAGCTTGCGCACATCAGGCGTCAGCGTGCGGATCGTGCCCCGCAACGTCGCCGTTTGCGGAATGACGTTGCGGGCATTGCCGGCGTGGAATTCGCAGATCGAGATCACGGCCGATTCCAGGG
This sequence comes from Bradyrhizobium sp. BLXBL-03, assembly GCF_051853015.1. Classification (NCBI taxonomy): domain Bacteria; kingdom Pseudomonadati; phylum Pseudomonadota; class Alphaproteobacteria; order Hyphomicrobiales; family Nitrobacteraceae; genus Bradyrhizobium; species Bradyrhizobium sp. BLXBL-03. Next base: position 5,742,821 of record NZ_CP182470.1, read on the forward strand.
GATCGACGCTGCGCGAGACGATCGACTGCAAGGCGGTGATCAGCTGCGCACCCACGAGAACGGAATCGACGCATTTGTGCGGACGCGCGGCATGGCCTCCGAGGCCCTCGATCATGAAATCGACCTCGTCGGTCGACGCCATGATCGGGCCGGGCCGGATCGCGAAGGAGCCGATCGGAATGCCGGGGCCGTTGTGCATGCCGTAGACCTGCTCGATGCCGAAGCGCTCCATCATGCCGTCCTTGACCATCGCCGCTCCGCCGGCGCCGCCCTCCTCGGCCGGCTGGAAGATCACGACGGCGTTGCCGGCGAAATTGCGGGTCTCGGCGAGATAGCGTGCGGCCCCTAGCAGCATTGCGGTGTGGCCGTCGTGGCCGCAGGCGTGCATCTTGCCCGGAGCCTTCGAGGCGTAAGGCAGGTTGGTCTGCTCGTCGACGGGCAACGCGTCCATGTCGGCGCGCATGCCGATCGCCTTGAGCCCCTTGCCCGCGGGCCTTTTGCCCTTGATCACGCCGACCACGCCGGTCTGGCCAATGCCGGTCACAACCTCGTCGCAGCCGAACTCGCGCAGGCGATCCGCCACGAATGCTGCGGTGCGGTGGACATCGTAGAGCAGCTCGGGGTGCTGGTGGATGTCCCGCCGCCAGGCCTGGATATCGGGTTGAAGGTCGGCGACGCGGTTCACGATGGGCATGAAGGGTCTCGGGCTCTGTTGAAAATACAAGCCCGTCTACCATGCAAGCGCCAGTCCACCTAACTGCCGCAGATTGAGGGTAGCCCTGTCCTCTCGTCATGGCCGGGCTTGTCCCGGCCACCCACGTCTGCCTATTAGGACTGAAAGCGCGTGGATGCCCCGGACAAGCCCGGGCATGACGCCGTTCGGGTGGGAAGCGGAATGCCAAGGCAGCTCGAAGGTGAGTTTGACTACATTGTCGTCGGCGCCGGCACGGCCGGCTGCATCCTTGCCAACCGGCTGTCGGCCGTATCAGCAAACCGAGTCCTCATTCTCGAGGCCGGGGGTGACGACAACTGGATCTGGTTCCACATTCCGGTCGGCTATCTCTTTGCCATCGGCAATCCGCGCTCGGACTGGATGTTCAAGACCGAGGCCGAGCCCGGCCTGAATGGCCGCTCGCTCGCCTATCCCCGCGGCAAGGTGATCGGCGGCTGCTCGGCGATCAACGCCATGATCTCGATGCGCGGCCAGGCTGCCGATTACGATCACTGGCGCCAGCTCGGCTTGACCGGCTGGGGCTACGATGACGTGCTGCCGCTGTTCAAGCGGCTGGAAGACCACTTCCTCGGCGCCAGCGAGCATCACGGCGCCGGCGGCGGCTGGCGCATCGAGGCGCCGCGGCTGTCCTGGGATGTTCTCGACGCCGTCGGCGATGCAGCCGAGGAGATGGGCATCAAGCGCATTCCTGACTTCAACACCGGTGACAACGAGGGCACCAGCTATTTCCACGTCAACCAGAAGCGCGGCCGACGTTGGTCGTCGGCGCGCGGCTTCCTCAAGCCGGCCTTGAGGCGTCGCAATCTTCGGCTCGAAAAGCATGTGCTGGTCGACCGCCTGATCATCGAACAGGGCCGCGCCGTCGGCGTGCGCTTCTTCCAGAACGGCGAGATCGTCGAGGCACGTGCAAAACGCGAGGTGATCCTCTCCGCGGGCTCGATCGGCTCGGTGCAGGTGCTGCATCGCTCCGGCATCGGGCCGGCCGACTGGCTGTCTCCGCTCGGCATCGACATCGTGATGGACAAGCCCGGCGTGGGGCGCAATCTGCAGGACCACCTCCAGCAGCGCGCGATCTACAAGGTCGAGGGCGTGCGAACCCTGAACGAGACCTACTACAACCTGTTCCGCCGCGGCCTGATGGGTCTCGACTATGCCTTCCGCCGCCGTGGTCCGCTGACCATGGCGCCGTCGCAGCTCGGCATCTTCACGCGGTCTGACGCAACGCGCGCGCGCGCCAACATCCAGTTCCACGTGCAACCGCTGTCACTCGACAAGTTCGGCGATCCCTTGCACCGCTTCCCGGCGATAACGGTCAGCGCCTGCAATCTCCAGCCGACCTCGCGCGGCACCGTGCGGCTGCGCTCGGCGAGCCCGGACGACAAGCCGATCATCGCGCCGAACTATCTGTCGACCGACGACGACCGCCAGGTCGCCGCCGACGCGATCCGCACCACGCGCCGCTTGATGCAGCAAAAGGCGCTCGCGAAGTATCGCCCCACTGAATATTTGCCCGGACCGACGGTCGGCGATGACGACGCCTCGCTGGCAAAAGCCGCCGGCGACATCGGCACCACCATCTTCCATCCCGTTGGCACGGCCAAGATGGGATCGGCGAACGATCCCATGGCCGTGGTCGACGAACGCCTGCGCTTCTATGGCCTCGGCGGCCTACGCGTCGTCGATGCCTCGATCATGCCGACGATCACCTCGGGCAACACCAACACGCCGACGGCGATGATCGCCGAGAAGGGAGCTGCGATGATTTTGGAGGATGCGAAGTCAACGTAGCCCGGATGGTCCCGGATTACGCTTCGCTCCATCCGGGCTACATTGCCGGCACATCACGAAAACGTCATCGCTTCCTGGAATAAATCTCCCCCTCCCCCGATCACCTCCCCGAAGCCCAATCCCGGGCCAAAGGAGACGTTGCGATGAGCGGACACGATCACGGGGACGACGGCGTCAGCCGGCGCAAGGTGCTCGAATGCATGACATGGGCCGGCACCGGGGTGCTCTGGACCATCACCGGCGGCGTGCCGCGCTCGCTTGGCATCATCGATTCCGCTGAGGCCGCAACTGCCGCCGCGCCCGGCATGACCTTCCTCCAGATCAGCGACAGCCATGTCGGCTTCGACAAGCCGGCGAATCCCAATGCGCTGGGCACGCTTGAGGAAGCCGTGGGCAAGATCAATGCGATGCCGGCCAAGCCCTCGTTCATGATCCACACCGGCGACATCACCCATCTGTCCAAGGCCTCCGAGTTCGACAACGCCGACCGCATCATCTCGCAGTCCAAGCTTGATGTGCACTACGTGCCCGGCGAGCATGACTTCCTCGACGAGGAGGTGAAGTTCTATCGCGATCGTTACGGCCGCGGCACCAAGGACAGGGATGGTACTCCTTCGACGCCGGCGGCGTGCACTTCATCGGCCTCGTCAACGTCGTCGATCTCAAGGCCGGCGGTCTCGGCAATCTCGGCACCGAGCAGCTCGCCTGGCTCGAGGACGATCTCCGCGGCAAGTCGAAGTCGACGCCGATCGTGCTGTTCGCCCATATCCCGCTCTGGACCGTCTACCCGGAATGGGGCTGGGGCACCGAGGACGGCGGCCGCGCGCTTGAATACGTCAAGGGTTTTGGCTCGGTCACCGTGCTCAACGGCCATATCCATCAGGTGATGCAGAAGGTCGAGGGTAACGTCACCTTCCACACCGCGCGCTCCACCGCCTTCCCGCAGCCGGCGCCCGGCACCGCCCCCTCGCCCGGACCGATGAAGGTCGAGGACGCCAAGCTCCGATCGATGCTCGGGGTCGCCAGCGTCAACTTCAAGCAGAACGAGCAGCGGCTCGCCATCATCGACACGCCGCTCCAAGGTTGATCCAAGGTTGAAGAGAAGCTGACCATGAAGACACTCAATCGCCGCGACTTTTCCGTCGCTGTGGCCGCGGCCATCCTGCTCCCCGTCGCGACAGCCCGTGCCGACGAGAACGCCATGGAGGTGCATATCGACAATTTCGTCTTCCAGCCGGCAGAGCTCAAGATCAAGCTCGGCACGACCGTGACCTGGACCAACCGGGACGACATCCCGCACACAGTGGTGTCGGCCGGCAAGTTCCGGTCGAAAACCCTGGATACCGACGACAAGTTCACGTTCACCTTCACCGATGCGGGCGACTACAAGTATTTTTGTTCGTTGCACCCGCACATGACCGGGATGATCAAGGTTGAGTAACGTCTCCAACCAAGGCATCTCTGTCTTGCCCGGCCGGTGGTCGCACACCGGCCGGGCTCGCGCGCCTTCGGTCAGGACCCAAAACGACGCGAAACACGAAACGACGTACCAAACGCAGCAAGAGGCAAAGCGAGAGGCGATGCCCGTCAGCGACGATTTCCAGAAGGCGCAGCGCTTCCGCGAGGCGGCACTGCCCTATCTCGACGACGTCTACACGCTCGCACGCTACCTCCTGCGCGACGCCTCCGACGCGGAGGACGCGGTGCAGGAATGCTATCTGCGCGCGCTGAAGCACTTTGACAGCTATCGCGGCCCGGCGATGAAGCCGTGGCTGTTCGCGATCCTGCGCAATGTCTGCAATGCCGAATATGCAAGGCGGGCGCATTCGCACGCCGCGATCGAGGATACGCCCGGCGCCGCCGACCAAACGCCGATGTGGCAGGAGAGCGAGGCGAGCCCGGAGACGGAGGTGCTACGCACTCGCGACGCCGGCGCCATCCGCAAGATGATCGATGCGCTCGCCGAGCCGTTCAAGGAAACCTTTGTGCTGCGGGAGATCAACAACCTGTCCTATCGTGAAATTGCCGAAGCAGTCGGCGCCCCCGTCGGCACCGTGATGTCCCGTCTCGCCCGCGCCCGCGCCATGCTGCGCGCAGCCTGGACGGCGGAAGAGGAGCATTTGAGATGACCTGCGACGAAGCAAAAATCCTGCTTCACGCGCTGCTCGACAACGAGCTTGATGCCGGCCACGCGCGCCAGGTCGAAGCTCATATGGCCGCCTGCCCGGCCTGCGCGGCCGAGCTTGCCGTGCAACGCGACATGCAGCGCGCGCTTGCCGGTGCGAAGCTGCGCTACACCGCACCGGCGGGCCTGCGCGCCCGTATCGAGGCCTCGCTGCCGCAGGCGCGGCCGCAGCCCAGCCGACGCTCGGTGCTGCGCGGCTTCGCGATGGGTTCGGCGGTCTCCGCACTCGCCGCCTCAGGCGTGGTCGCTGTCGTGCTGCGCCAGGACGACCAGCAGCGCGTCCTCTCGGAGGTCGTCTCCGCGCATCTGCGTTCGCTCCAGGCGGGCCATCTCATCGACGTGGTCTCGACCGACCAGCACACCGTCAAGCCGTGGTTCAACGGCAAGCTCGACGTCGCCCCGCCGGTGATCGACCTCACCGCGCAAGGCTTTACGCTGGTCGGCGGCCGGCTCGATTATATCGATGCGCGCGCCATCGGCGCGGTCGTCTACAAGCGCCGGCAGCACATCATCAACCTGTTCGTATCGCAGACCGCGAGCACCGAGCATCGGCCACCGAAGACGCAGACCATGCAGGGCTTCAACTGCCGCCGCTGGGGCGAGCGCGGCCTGAACTTCTGGGCCGTCAGCGACATCGGCGGCGACGAACTCAGCGAGTTCGTCGACAAGTTCGAGGCGGCGATGAAGGCGAACGTGGAGGGGTGAGCCGGGCTCGTAGCCCGGATGGAGCGCAGCGCAATCCGGGATCTTGCCTGTTTTTGGAATCCCGGATTTCGCTACGCTCCATCCGGGCTACGGCATCATCTACGCCGACCGCCGCACCGCGTTGTCAACGAGCGTCTTGCCGAGCGACCAGATCGCCCCGGGGACCTTGTGGCTGCCGGCGATGACGTCGTCGAAGGCGCGCTCGATCCAGTTGCAGTCTTCTTCGGTGATGGTGAGCGGCGGCAAGAGCTTGATGGTGTGGCTGCCGTGACCGGCGACCTGGGTCAGGATCTTGTGGTCCTTGAACAGCGGCACCGTGATCAGCTGACAGAACAGGCCCTTGTTGGCGGCCTCCAGCACGTTCCAGGAGGCGCGCAGGCGCAGCGATTTCGGCGGACCGAACTCGATGCCGATCATCAGGCCCTTGCCGCGCACTTCCTTCATCAGCTCGTAGCCGGGCACCATGCGGGTAAGCGCGAGACGAAGCTCCGCGCCGCGCTTGGCAGCAGCCTCGATCAGCTTCTCGGATTCCATCACATCGAGAGTGGCAATACCTGCGGCCATCGCCAGGTCGTTCTTGGAGAACGTGGAACCGTGCACCACGGCACGGTCCATCTGATTAAAAATCTTGTCGAAGATGCTCTTGCGCGTCAGCACGGCGCCGACGGGAACGTGGCCGCCCGACAGTGACTTCGACAACAGCACCATGTCGGGCTCGACATTCCAGTGCTCGACCGCGAGGAAGCGGCCGGTGCGGCCCATGCCGGTCTGGATCTCGTCGGCGACGAACAGCGTGCCGTACTTCTTGCAGAGTGCGGCCGCGCCCGGCAGGAACTCGTCGGAGGGCATGTTGACGCCCTTGCCCTGGATCGGCTCGACGACGAAGGCAGCGACCTCGCGCGAGGCCAGGGCCTTCTCGAGCGCGGCGAGATCGTTGAACGGAACCGAGGTGCAACCCGGCAGTAGCGGCTCGAAGCCGGTGCGGAAGTTCGAATCGCCGGTCAGCGACAGCGCGCCATAGGTCAGGCCGTGATAGCCGTGGGCGCAATAGACGATGCCGGGGCGCCCGGTCGCACCGCGCGCGAACTTGATCGCGGCCTCGACGCATTCTGCGCCGGAATTGGCGAAGAAGGCCTTGTCGAGATAGGGAACGTATTTGAGGAGCCGCTCGGCGAGCACGCCGGCCAGGGTCGAGACGTCGAATTGAACGAGATTGGGCAGATCGGCGTCAAGCACGCTCTTGAGCGCCTCGCGCATGACAGGATGATTGCGCCCGATCGCAAACACGCCAAAGCCGGACAAGAGGTCGAGATAGCGTGCCCCCTCGCGATCGTAGAGGTACTGCCCCTGCCCCTTCTGGAAGCCGACGTCGTAGCCGATGGTCTTGAGAACCCGGACGAACTGCTCGTTCAGGTACCGATTATGCAGGGTGCTGCGCTGGGCCTGACGGTCCGCGAACAACTGGGACATGTCTGGATTTGGACTGTTCATCCGCTACATACTTCGGTTGAGGGCCGCTTCGTCAACTGAAAACGGTCAGCAAACGGAAAAGGGTCTGTGCGGCCTTTTGCCCTTTTTCGGACCATCTTCGCAAGCACAGCTTTAGACCATGTTGCACTGCCGAGGAACACATATGCGTTTGGCCATTTACACCGGAATTATACTGGCAGGTGGTTACGCCGGCCTGACACCTGCGCTTGCCGCCGATCCGACCGGCGACTGGCGGGTCGCCGACGGCGTCGCCAATATTCGTGTCGCGCAATGCAATGACAGCATGTGGGGCGCGGTTTCCTGGGAAAAACAGCCTGGCGGCCGCGACGAGAACAACCCGGATGTCTCAAAAAAGAACAGGCCGACACTGGGCATGGCGACCCTGATCAACATGAAGAAGACGCCCGGCGCCGAGCAATGGGAAGGTCAGGTCTACAACGCCAAGGATAGTCAGATGTATAGTGCGACCATCACGCCAAATGGCACCGACCAGCTCGAGATCAAGGGTTGCGTGCTGGGCTTCCTGTGCGGCGGCGAGACCTGGACCCGCGTTGGTCCGCCGATCCCCCCGAGCACCGCAAACGCCATGGCCAAGGGCCCGCCAAAAACCACCGGTGCGGCGCCCAAGTCTGCGCCAGCGCCGGCTGCCGCGGCACCTGCGCCGACGGCGGCCGCTCCGAAGAGTGCGGCCGCAGCGAAGCCGGGTCAGAAAGGCGCCACGGACCCGGTCGGCGACATCTGCCTACTCCCTGAGATTGCGGGGTTTGCCCATTAGGGCCGGCTGGAACAGCAGCACTGCGGCAAGCGTCGTCACCAGAGAAAGTGCGAGCAGCTTGCCCATGCTGGACGTGCCGGGATGGCTCGACAGCCACAGACTGCCGAACGCCGTCGCCGTCGTCAGCGCGCTGAAAAAGATCGCGCGCGTCAGGCTGGTCTGAAGCAGGTTTGTCCTGCCGGACCGCCACGCGACGACATAGTAGATCTTGAACGCGACACCGACGCCGAGCAGCAGCGGAAACGCGACGATATTGGCAAAGTTCAGCGGCAGGCCGATCAACACGCAGATCTCGAGCGTCACTGCACCTGCAACCAACAGCGGCACCAGCGTCATCAGCACATCCACAATGCGACGGAGCGTGATCCACAGCAACAGGCCGATCACCAGCAGCGCATAGATGCCGGCATGGATGAACGCATTCACCACGGTGTCGCCGGATTTCAGGATCGAGACGGGTCCACCAATGGCGGTCGGCTCGGCAGCGAGCACAGCTGCCGCAAACTTGCGCAGCGTATCGTTGTCGTTCGGATCGCCCTTGGGCTGGGCCTCGACGCGAATGATGCCGTCCTTGCTCTTCCAGGCGCTGACGAGATCCGGTGGCAATGAGTTCAGGGTCACCGGCCCGGCCTGCATCGCGTTTCTGAGCTGGTCGAACACAATCTTCATCGGCGTAACGAACACATCCTGTGCCTTGTTGCGGGTCGCTTCATCCGAGTTGGCGAGCTTCTCCAGGGCGTCTGCGAGCCTACGCGAGGCAACTGCACCGGGCCCCTTGGCGTCGCCCGCGGTCCGGCGGAGATTCTCGACCGAGGATTTCAGCGACTCGACGTTCTCCTGGTCCGACGGCGCTGCGTCGACCTGGTCCGGATTGAGCGCGGGATTCAGCACCTTGGCGCCTTGCGCGATCAGCTTCAGCTTGGGCTCCTGGTCCTCAGGCACGAAACTGTTGAGCGACATCACCCGCAACACTTCAGGGACCTTTTCGAGCCTCGCCTCGACTTGCTGGGCCTGCTCTTCCGACGTGACCATCACGTTGATGGCGTTGGCGCCGGTGTTTGGATCCTTGCGCAGGTCGAGGAATGTCGCGATCGATTCCGCGTGCGGATTGCGCAGGTTCATCGGGTTGAAGTCGAACTTCATGAAATAGAGCAGCGGCAGGCCGGCGACCGCGAGCAGCAGCGTGCCACCGACGACCAACACGCGGTGCTTCTCCAGGAAATGATCGAGCGGCGCCAGGAAGGCGTAGCCCACCGGCTCCTTCTCGCCGGGCGGGTTGAGCAGTTTGAGCAGCGCCGGCAGGACGGTGATCGAGGAGATGAACGCCACCAGCATGCCGACGCCGGCGATCTGGCCGAGCTCGGCGATGCCCTTGTAATCGGTCGGGATGAAGCAGAGGAAGCCGGCTGCGGTCGCCATCGCAGCGAGCGACAAAGGGATCGCGGAGCGTCTGGCGGCAAGCACCAGCGCCTTGCGGAGATCATCGACCTTGTAACGCTCCGAGCGGTAGCGGACGCTGTACTGGATGCCGAAATCGACGCCGAGGCCGACGAACAGCACGGCAAACGCGATCGACAGCAGATTGAGCGAGCCGACCATCATCAGGCCGGCGGCGGTGGTGATCGCGAGGCCGACGAAGAGATTGACGAACACGGCGAAAATGATCTTGGCCGAATGCAGCGCCAGCCACAGGATGAACAGCACGACGAGCACCGTGCCAACGCCGTTGACGACAGCACCCTCCTGGACGGTGGCGTATTCCTCGTTGGCGATCGGCACTGGACCCGTCAGCCGCACGCGCGCTTGGTATTTGGTTGGGAAATTGAGGTTCGCCGCCGCCTCGCGGATCGCATCGGTGGCATCCTTGCCGGGCTCCAGCGCGTTGTAGTCGAGGATCGGCTTGAACTCGATGAAGGCCCGCTTGTCGGAATCCTTAAGCGGCTCGTCGCTGACGAGCTCGCGCCAGGAGAAGACCGCATTGCCTTTGTTGAGCACGGTCTCGACCGTCTGTGCGATCTGGTTGAACGGCCGCTCGGTGCTGTCGAGCTTGACCTCGCCGCGCTTGACGCCGGCAAGCCCGGTCTCCAGCGCGCCGGTCAGGCCCCGGATCGAGGGATCGCCGGCCATGATCTCGATCAGGGGCGCTGCGGATTCGAACTGGCTGGTGATCTTGGCGACCTCCTCGGTCGGCAGGAACAACAGGCCGTTCTTCTCGAAGAACTCGCCGGTGCCAAGCTGCTGCATCGACTGGAAGTGGGTCTTGTCGTCCTTGAGCTTGGCAAACAGCGCCTTAGCCGCCGCGGTTACCATCTCCGGCGTCCTGGCCTCAACAACCGCGAGGATCGTGGCGTCGCGATCGAAGGCTCGGTCAAACTGCTGATCGCGCTGGCGCCAGTCCAGATTCTGGGCAATCAGCGAGTTGATGTCGGTGTTGATGGCAAAGTGCTTGGACGTGTAATAGCCCGCCCCCACCGCAAGCAGGAGCCCGAGAACGACGACGAGGGAGGCAAACCGGGTGCAGGCCCTGACGATGGCAACGACTACGCTTTGCAGCACGTATTTTCTTTCTGGTGTTAACAGCTTGCCGGAAACGCCCGCTGTTTATCGGAGTTCCGGAGCGAAACCTATTGCTGTTTTGAGTGGTTCTCAGCGGAACAAGGTTCGATGTGAACGCCGGGAGACCGTGGCAAAATCATGAGGACGGGTCGGTATAGCCGGACACTTGAGGCGGCAAAGTGACGGAGGGGTGGGCACAAACGTCGCCGTCCGGCTCTTGTAAGTCGACTACTATGATACCTTGACCGGCTCTGCCGGGAACCAGCAGCTCATTCCCACCTTTCCTTATTGCCGATTTTTTGACACAAAGTGCTGTGCCTGCATGCGACCAGGCCCCCGATGGGGGTGGGCAGTTACCGCGGTTGTGAAACCGATGGTGCGGATATTGCAGCATGGGTCCATATCGGGGTGCCGCCAGGTACAATGAAGCGGATTGGTGCAACTTGCGTGATGGGCGTCCAATGGAAGTTTATCTAGCGCAGCCGCGCGGCTTTTGCGCCGGTGTGGTGCGCGCGATCGAGATCGTAGAGCGGGCGCTGGAGAAATACGGCCCGCCGGTTTACGTGCGCCACGAGATCGTGCATAACAAATACGTGGTCGAGAGCCTGAAGGCCAAGGGCGCCATCTTCGTCGAGGAGCTGTCTGAAGTTCCGCCGAAGGCCGTGACCGTTTTCAGTGCCCATGGCGTCGCCCGCAGCGTCGAGGAGGAGGCTGCCGCCCGCGACCTGCCGGTGCTGAATGCCACCTGCCCCCTGGTCACGAAAGTTCACAATCAGGGGAAGCGCTACATCACCAAGGGCCGTACCCTGATCCTGATCGGCCATGCCGGCCATCCCGAGGTCGAGGGCACGATGGGCCAGGTCCCCGGCCCGGTTCTGCTGGTCCAGAGCGTCGAGGAAGCCAAGGCCCTCGCTCTGCCTGCCGATACGCCAGTGGCCTACATCACCCAGACCACCCTGTCGGTCGACGACACCAAGGGCATCATCGAGGCCCTTCAGGCCAAATTTACAGATATTCAAGGCCCTGACATCCGGGATATCTGCTATGCGACACAGAACCGCCAATCTGCGGTAAGGGACTTGAGCAAGCTGGTCGACGTGATCTTGGTGGTGGGCGCTGCCAATAGCTCGAATTCGAACCGGCTTCGCGAGATCGGCACGGAGGCCGGCGTCGCGAGTTATCTGATCGCCGATGGAAGCGAGCTCAACCCGGAGTGGTTGAAAGGTGCGAGGTCCGTCGGCCTCACGGCCGGCGCCTCGGCGCCCGAGGTGCTGGTGGATGACGTGATCGAAGCGCTGCGGCGGATCGGACCGGTGACGGTCTCGGTACTTCCCGGCCGCGAGGAAAACATCGAATTCAGGCTTCCGGCCGAGCTGGCTGCAAGCTGACCTACCCGAATTTCAAGCCCAGAAAGAAACGTGTAATGGCAATCCCCTTCTTCAAGGAAATGCGTATCGGCGGCTATTTGCTCAAGCAGAAACTGCTTGGCCGCAAACGCTATCCGCTCGTGCTGATGCTCGAGCCGCTGTTCCGCTGCAACCTCGCCTGCGTCGGCTGTGGCAAGATCGACTATCCGGATGCGATCCTGAACCGCCGCATGACCGCCCAGGAGTGCTGGGACGCTGCCGACGAGTGCGGCGCGCCGATGGTCGCCATTCCCGGCGGCGAGCCGCTGATCCACAAGGAGATCGGCGAGATCGTGCGCGGCCTCGTCGCGCGCAAGAAGTTTGTCTCGCTCTGCACCAACGCGCTGCTGCTGGAGAAGAAGCTCGACCTGTTCGAGCCCTCGCCCTACCTGTTCTTCTCGGTGCATCTCGACGGCCTGCGTGAGCACCATGACAAGGCAGTATCGCAAGTTGGCGTGTTCGACCGCGCCGTCTCCGCGATCAAGGCGGCCAAGGCGCGCGGCTTCACCGTCAACGTCAACGCCACCATCTTCGACGGCCATCCGGCCGAGGAGATCGCAAAATTCCTCGACCTCACCGTCGAGCTCGGCGTCGGCGTCTCGATGTCGCCCGGCTACGCCTATGAGCGCGCGCCGGACCAGGAGCACTTCCTCAACCGCACCAAGACCAAGAAGCTGTTCCGCGACGTCTTCGCGATGGGCAAGGGCAAGAAGTGGAACTTCATGCATTCCGGCCTGTTCCTCGACTTCCTCGCCGGCAACCAGGAATATGAGTGCACGCCGTGGGGCATGCCCGCGCGCAACATCTTCGGCTGGCAGAAGCCCTGCTATTTGCTCGGTGAAGGCTACGCCAAGACCTTCAAGGAGCTGATGGAGACCACCGACTGGGACAGCTACGGCACCGGTCGTTACGAGAAGTGCGCCGACTGTATGGCCCATTGCGGCTACGAGCCGACGGCGGCAACCGCAGCCCTCAACAACCCGCTGAAGGCGATGTGGGTGTCGCTGCGCGGCATCAAGACCACCGGCCCGATGGCGCCGGAGATCGACCTGTCGAAGCAGCGCCCGGCGCAGTACATCTTCTCCGAGCAGGTCCAGAAGAAGTTGTCCGAGATCCGCAAGGACGAGGCTGAAGCCGCAGCCGCGAAGGCGGCGCGGAAGGCTTCGACGGCGGCGTAAGCGCAACAGCCGATACGAACGAAAAAGGCCCGGTCGCCATCGCGATCGGGCCTTTTGTTTTGCTCACTCTTCCAGAAAAATGGAAAACAACCCCATGCACAGTAGAGGAGGGTGATCCGAGGCCATCAATTTCGTATTTGGCGAAATTAACTTGACCCGTCGGGCAAAACACCGGCATGATGGCATGCTGCCCTGTCCCTATCAGAGCAGCAGCTCGTCGCAGCACCCTACCCCCGCTTATGGACTGTTTGCTTTTTCATGCCGGCTTGATGCAGTTTGATCAGGTCGGGATAGAGCGAACACAACGTCACGGCCACAATCGCAAGGCTGGCGGCCGCGCCGCCCTGCTTGTCGATCAGATATCCGAACAGAGGGGCGACCAGCGAGAACGATCCGTCTCCCGCCATGGACGCAACCGACATGGCCGTCGCGCGGCTATCCGAGTCGGCATACCGATTGATCAGGATACGCATGATCGGATCGGAGATACCCTGCGCGATCGCGTGAAGCGCAAGCCCTATGGAAACGATGACGATGCCGACCTTGCCTTCGGAGGCAAAGGACAGGCTCATGATGGCGAAGGCTGCCACGATCAGCGCCGTCTGCGTGTGCAGCAAGCCAAAGACGCGGCAGATCCGCTCGACGAAAAACGAGGCGACCAGCGATATGAACAGCAGCGCGGTGAAGCACGTGCCGATCCATTCCAGCGGCAGATGATGCAGATCCGAGAAGGGCTGAAAGGCCCAGAAGCCGGCCTTGACCCCGATCGTGATGATCGCAAATTGGAGAAGGACGCGGCGATACCCGGCGTTGCGCCGGACCAGCGAAGCTGCCGATGCGACGACGGCTCCGAGCGCCGTCTTTCGACGGCCTCCCTCTTTCAGGAAGATGGCCGCAACCGGCGCGGACATGAAGATCGCGATGGATGTGAGAATGAAGGTGCTGCCCATCGTGTACCAGGTCGCAAAGACCGATCCGAAGGCCGAGGCAACGCCCCGCGCGATGTTGCGCATGCCCCATCCGATCGATTCGACGCACTCATATTCTCCCGTCTTCGCGAGCGCCTTGTACTCGTCATACACCAGAGCGGAGTCCGTGCCTGATGCCATCGACATCGACAGGCCGAGTCCGGCCTCGAACAGCATCATCTGCCAATATTGGTCGCACCGCCCGAGACCGAGATAGCAGGACCCAGCCACCAGCGAGCCGAGAACGAGCGTGAGCTTCCGGCCGACGCTATCCGCAAACACGCCGCACGGGACTTCGCAACCCGCCTTGGCGATGTAGTAGAAGCTTTCCAACGAGAGAGCCGTTGCGAGTGAGAAGCCCAGGCTCTGGAAATACAAGACGCTGAACGCCACGTGAAAGTAGCTGTTGCGCGAGAACCGGAAGGCGATGAAGGCTAACCCGAACGGCTGTATCCTCATCGAGCGGCGATGCCCCATCACGCTGGTCTTCAAATCGTCCCGGACGCCACTGACGGGTCCGCATCGATCCTGCGTGACACCTTTGGTGAATTAGTTGCGTCGTGGCAATTGACAATTTCTAATACGCATTAGAAAAACCAAGGCATGACCTTCGCGGACCTGCCTCCCCTCAATGCATTGCGCTATTTCGAAGCCGCAGCACGCAGGAGAAGCTTCACCCTGGCGGCCGACGAACTCCACATCACCCAGAGTGCAGTCAGCCAGCAGATACGAAACCTGGAAAGCTTCATCGGCACCGCCCTGTTCAAGCGCGGCACCGCGACGGTCGTGTTGACCGACATCGGCAAGACATATTTCGAAGCCATCAGCAAGGCGCTCGAGCGCATCGATACGGCAACGTCCAAAGCCAGGACGACGCAGCGGAGCAAGAGGATCGAGCAGATCTGTCTCAGCGTGTCGCCGTCATTCACGCATCTATGGCTCGTCAAACGCCTCCCCAAGTTTCACCAGGAGGTCAAGGACATCCAGTTGGCGCTGAATGTCACCCGGCACTATGTGGATTTCGAAGTCGAGAACGTCGACATGGCGATCCGCCACGGCGACGGCGAATGGCCCGGCCTTCATGCCGATCTGCTGATGAAGGACCATATGATTGCGGTCTGTAGTCCACGGCTCTTTCAAGCGCGGGCAATGCCGAAGAGTCTGCCGGAGATCGCGAGCTATCCCATCATCGAGGACCCGGTCTACCGGTACTGGGCCCGCTACGCCCGCCAGACCGGCCACCAACTCGACCTGACCGACGCCATTCAGTACGACGATAGTGGCGTCATCGTCGAAGCCGCCATCGACGCGCAAGGCATCGCGATGGCGCGCGCATCCCTCGCTTCCGCGGCTCTTGCGCGCGGCCAGCTCGTCAAGCTGCTCGACGCCGATTTTTCCGACGCCCTCGGATATTACATCGTATTCCCGTCTGCCCATAAGGTTCGCCGCAGCGTGACACGCGTGAGCAAATGGTTGCGGCTGGAGGCCTCGCGCGAGCGAACCGAGTTGCGATGAGATGGCCTATCCCTCGACCAGGGCCCGGCCCCGGCGGTGCCACGTGACCGCTTCCCCGGTGCCGAAGTTGCAGTGCACTTGAGCGATACTGCACTCAAGATGTGCAGAGACACAGCAATCGAGGCGCGCCGTGCACAAAATCCGACATGCACGTCACGGGAATGTCATCTAACAATACCGGGTTCCCTGCCCTGACGGCGCCGGCCCCTGGCCAACATCGATGGAGCCCGACATGAACCTGTGCACGACAACCGGTCTGCGATGCGCTGTTGCGTCGATCGCCGCCATGTTCTGCCTCGCCACGACAGCTCGCGCGGCAGACCTCACCGTTTACACGGCCTTGGAGGCCGACCAGATCAAGCCCTACAAGGCCGCCTTCGAGAAGGCCAATCCCGGCATCAACATCCTCTGGGTTCGCGACTCCACCGGCATCATCACCGCGAAACTCCTTGCGGAGAAGGCAAACCCCAAGGCCGATGTGGTCATGGGTCTTGCCGCAACCTCGCTGATGCTGCTGCAGAAGGAAGGCATGCTGATGCCTTACGCGCCTGTCGGTCTCGACAAGGTCGACGCCAAGATGCGTGATCCAGACGCTACGCCGGAATGGGTGGGCATGGACGTCTGGGCATCCGCCTTCTGCGTCAACACCGTGGAAGCAGGCAAGAAGAACCTGCCCGAGCCTGCGTCCTGGGCCGATCTGACCAAGCCGGTCTACCAGGGACAGATCGCCATGCCGAACCCGGCCTCGTCGGGGACCGGGTTTCTGATGGTCTCCGCCTGGCTTCAGATGTTCGGCTGGGACGGCGGCTGGAAGTACATGGACGAGCTGCACAAGAACATCGCGGCCTACACCCATTCCGGCTCCAAGCCGTGCCGGCAGGCCGCCGCCGGCGAGTACGCGATCGGCCTCTCGTTCGAATATCGCGCCAACAAGACCAAGAAGGGCGGCGCGCCGATCAGCATCGTCCTGCCCAAGGAAGGCCTCGGCTGGGACATGGAGGCGATCGGCATCATGAAGACGACCAAGGAGGTGGATGCGGCGAAGAAGCTGGCCGACTGGGCGGTGACGCCGGAGGCCAACAAGCTCTACGCCGAGAACTTCGCCATCGTCGCGTTGCCGGGCATCGCAAGCTCCCTGGAGTTCGTCCAGGGTGATGTCGACAAGATGCTGATCAAGAACGACTTCGCCTGGGCCGCGGAGAACCGCGACAAGATCCTGGCGGAGTGGAGCAAGCGCTACGACGGCAAGTCAGAGCCCAAGAATTGAAGCACCTGAATTGAAGAGTCCGAACTGAGGGATCTGAGCCGAGGATTTCCGGGGCGACGAACCCGGCGGTGCATGGGCACCGCCGGTCATTGCGGGACAGACCAATGGACAGCACGCCAGCGACGGTGCCCTATCTCCGCATCCGCAACCTCTCGAAAAAGTTCGGCGCGTTCACCGCACTCGACGCCGTCGATCTCGACATCATGCCGGGCGAGTTCGTCTCATTCCTCGGGCCGTCCGGCTGCGGCAAGACAACGCTGCTCCGCGCCATCTCCGGCCTCGACGTGCAGACCACGGGGTCGATCCATCAAGGCGGACTAGATATCTCGACATTGCCGGTGGCCAAGCGCGATTTCGGCATCGTGTTTCAGTCCTACGCGCTGTTCCCGAACCTGACGATCAAGGACAACGTCGCCTACGGCCTTGTCTCCGCAGGCACGCCGCGCATCGCGATCGACAAACGGGTCAAGGAGCTGCTCGAACTCGTCGGCCTGCCCGAGCAGGCCGGCAAATATCCGGCGCAGCTCTCGGGCGGACAGCAGCAGCGCGTCGCGCTCGCCCGCGCGCTGGCGCTATCGCCCGGCCTGCTGCTGCTGGACGAACCGCTGTCCGCCCTCGATGCCCGCGTCCGGGCGCGCCTGCGCGGCGAGATCCGCGACCTGCAGCAACGCCTCAAGCTGACGACGATCATGGTGACCCACGATCAGGAGGAGGCGCTCACCATGTCCGACCGGATCGTGGTGATGAGCCATGGCAGGATCGAGCAGGTCGGCACGCCCGACGAGATCTACGGCCGCCCCGCGACGGCTTTCGTCGCCGACTTCGTCGGCAAGATGAACTTTCTGGAAGGACGCCTCGTCACCAGCAAGCGCGCTGATGTCAGCGGGGCCGTGCTCGATTTCGGCGAGGAAGTGCCGCTCGCCGAGGGCGCGGCCGTCACGGTCTGCCTTCGGCCGGAGGACGTGGTGGTGCGCGACATCGGCGAGCATGCGGACAATCGCCTCTCGGTCCAGGTCGGCGTGATGGAATTCATCGGCAATCATTTCGCGACGACCCTGCATGCGAGCGGCACCAACCTGAATTTCTCGGCGGACTTTTCCATCAACGCCGTGCGCGACCTCGGCATTTCCTCGGGCGCGACCATCGAGGTCGCACTGCCGCCGCAGCGGTTGCGCGTATTTGCCCAACCGCGCTCCGCGCCGGCCTAGACACGGGACAGCAGCGATGACGACCGAGACGCTGAGTCTGCCGGACCGTGCCGCTGCGATCGCACCGCTGCGGCAGAAGCTCGGGCGCGACGACTGGATCATGCGCGGCGCAGTGGTCGCGCTCGGTCTCTGGTTGATCGTCACCGTGCTATTGCCGCTCTGGGCGCTGCTGTCCAAGAGCTTCCAGGCGGCTGATGGCAGCTTCGTCGGCCTCGCCAATTTCCAGGCCTATTTCGCCAGTCCAGCGCTGGCCAATTCGATCTGGCACTCGATCTGGGTCTCGCTGCTGAGCACGTTCATCTGCGTTCTGCTCGCCTTCGTCTACGCCTATGGGCTGACCCGCACCTGCATGCCAGGGCGCGGACTGTTCCGCATCATCGCGCAAATCCCGATACTCGCGCCCTCGCTGCTGCCCGCGATCAGCCTCGTCTACCTGTTCGGCAACCAGGGCCTCGTCAAATGGATGCTGTTCGGCGCATCGATCTACGGCCCGATCGGCATCGTCATGGGCGAGGTGTTCTGGACCTTCCCGCACGCGCTCATCATCATCACCACGGCGCTGGCGATTTCGGACGCGCGTCTGTACGAGGCCGCGGAAGCGTTGCGGGCAAGTTCGCACCGCACCTTCTGGACGGTGACCATTCCTGGCGCACGCTACGGACTGATCAGCGCGGTCTTCGTCGTCTTTACTCTTGTCATCACCGATTTCGGCGTGCCCAAGGTCATCGGCGGCAAGTTCAACGTGCTCGCGACCGACATCTACAAGCAGGTGGTCGGGCAGCAGAATTTCCAGATGGGCGCGGTGGTCGGCCTGATCCTGCTGTTGCCGGCGGCGCTGGCCTTCGTCGTCGACCAGCTGATGCAGCGGCGCCAATTGGCGCTGCTCTCCGCGCGCGCCGTGCCTTACGCGCCCAAGCCCGACACCACGATCGATCGCGCCATGCTGGCGATCTGCTCGCTGATCGCGTTCGCGATCCTGGTCATTCTCGGCGTGTCCTTCTTCGCCTCGATCGCGACGCTCTGGCCCTACAATCTGACGCCCAGCTTGAAGAACTTCGACTTCGACATGATGGATGGCGGCGGCTGGCGCAGCTATTTCAACTCGCTAGTCATGGCCGGCCTCACCGCGCTGTTCGGGACCGCGGTGATCTTTACCGGCGCCTATCTGGTCGAGAAGACCCCGCGCTTTCGCGCTATCAGAGGCTTCGTGCAGTTTCTCGCGCTGCTTCCCTTGGCCGTTCCCGGGCTGGTGCTTGGCCTCGGCTACATCTTCTTCTTCAACAACCCGGCCAATCCGCTGAACTTCATCTACGGCACGATGGCCATCCTCGTCATCTGCACCATCTCGCATTTCTACTCGGTCTCGCACCTGACCGCGGTGACGGCGCTCAAGCAGATCGACCAGGAGTTCGAGACCGTTTCGGCATCGCTCAAGGTGCCGTTCTGGCGTACCTTCATGCGCGTGACCTTGCCGGTCTGCCTGCCGGCCGTGCTTGATATCGCCATGTACCTGTTCGTGAACGCGATGACGACCGTATCAGCGGTGGTCTTCATCTACGCGCCGCACACGACGCTTGCGGCCATCGCCGTGCTCAACATGGATGACGCGGGCGACGTGGCCCCGGCGGCAGCCATGGCCATGGTGGTGTTCGCCACAGCGGCCGTCACACGCGCCATCTATATGTTACTCACGCAGGGCTATCTTGCGCGCGCGCAGATGTGGAGAAAACGGTGAGCGTGTCCGGGGACGAATTCGATCTGGCCGTGATCGGCGGCGGCATCTGTGGTCTGGCCCACGCGCTTGCGGGCGTGCGCCGGGGCCTGCGGGTCGTGGTCATCGAGCGCGACGCTAGGGCGAACGGTGCCTCGATCCGCAATTTCGGCTTCGTCACCGTCACCGGGCAGCAACGCGGCCAGTGCTGGCAGCGGGCGATGCGGTCGCGGCAGGTCTGGGCCGAAGTGGCCGCGGCCGCGGGCATCAGGATCGAGCATGCCGGGCTTGCGGTCGCGGTGCGACGGCCGGAAGCCGCGGCGGTGCTCGAGGCGTTCCGCGCCACCGAGATGGGCGAAGGTTGCGAGCTTCTGAGCCCGCTTGAGGCGGGCCGCCGCTTCCCGATGCTGCGCACCGACGATCTGCAAGCCGTGCTGGCGAGCCCGCACGATTTGCGGGTGGAGTCGCGCATTGCCGTGCCGGCGCTGGCGAAGTGGCTCGCCGAGGTGCACGGCGTCACCTTCCTGTATCAGACGCTGGCCAGGGAGGTCGCCCCGCCTGACATCGACACCACGCGCGGGCCGGTCCGGGCCCGGCTCTGTGTGGTCTGCCCCGGCGACGATTTCCTGAGCCTCTATCCGGAACGCATCGGCGCGTACGGCCTCGTCCGCTGCAAGCTGCACATGTTGCGGGTCGCTTCAGTGAGCACGACGCCGCGCTTCAACGCGGCCGTGATGTCGGACCTCGGCCTCGTGCGCTATCTCGGCTACGCCGAACTGCCGGAGGCGGCCGCGCTGAAGCAGCGACTTGAATCCGAGCAGGGCGAGCATCTGGCCAACGGTGTGCATCTGATCGCCGTGCAGAGCGAGGATGGCTCGCTCGTCGTCGGGGATTCCCATCACTATGACGCGACGCCGGACCCGTTCGGTCCTGAAGCGGTGGACGAGTTGATCATGGACGAATTCCGCCAGGTCCTGGCCTGGCCAACAGCCGTCATCCGCGAGCGCTGGATCGGCACTTACGCTTCGGCGTCCGACCGGCTGATGCTGATCGATCGCCCATCTCAAACCGTGCGCCTCGTCATGATCACCAGCGGCACCGGCGCCAGCACCTCGTTTGCGATCGCCGAGGAAGTCATTGACGAACTGACATCCGGGAGCCGAGCGGCATGAGCGATACGTTCGAGCACGTCAGGGCCGTGGTGTTCGACTGGGCCGGCACGACGGTGGACCACGGCTCGCTGGCCCCGATGGGCGTGTTCGTCGAGGCATTCGCGCGCTTCGGCGTGACCATCACCGTCGACGAGGCACGCGGGCCTATGGGCATGGCCAAGCGCCCGCACATCGCCGCCCTCATGCGCCTGCCGAGGATCACCGCCGCCTGGCGCGACAAGCATGGACACGAGCCGACCGAAGCGGACATCGATGCGCTCTATCAGGTGTTCGTGCCGATGAATGTCGAGGTCGCCGCCCGCTACGCCGACCCGATCCCGGGCGTGGCTGAGGCTGTCGCTCACCTGCGGCGCCGCGGCCTGAAGATCGGCTCCAGTACCGGCTACACGCGCGAGATCATGGCCGAGGTCATTCCGGTCGCGGCCGCGCAAGGCTATGCGCCCGACAGCATCGTTTGCACCGGCGACACGCCCGATGGCCGGCCGGCGCCGTTCATGCTCTACAAGGCCTTCCTGGAGCTCGCGGTCTGGCCGGCCTGGAGCTGCGTCAAGGTCGACGACACCGGGGTCGGGATCAAGGAAGGCCTCAACGGCGGCTGCTGGACCGTCGGCGTTGCCGTCACCGGCAACGAGTTCGGCTTGTCGCTGGCCGACACGGCGGCGTTGCCGCCGCAAGCCTTCGCCGCGCGGCGCGCGGCCGCAATCGAGCGGCTGACGGACGCCGGCGCCCATTACGTGATCGACGGCGTCGCCGACATCATCCCTGTCATCGCAGCGATCGAGGGCCGGCTGGCCCGCGGAGAGCGGCCATGAGCTTGCCCGACATGAGCACGTCCGACATGAGCGCCGCCGAGGGCGACGTCAATCTATCGGCGGAGCGACTTGCATTCCAGCAGCGCCATCTCGACGCGCAGACAAAGCAATGGCTCGACGAGGATGAGCGCTGGTTCCTGCGACAGTCGCTGTCGACGCCGTGCCTGAACGTGGCGACTGGCGCCGAAGGCAGCCACATCGTCGATCTCCAGGGCCGGCGCATCCTCGATTTCCACGGCAACAGCGTGCATCAGGTCGGCTACGGTCATCCTCGCGTCGTGGCGGCCATCAAGTCGCAACTCGATACCCTGCCCTTCTGCCCGCGCCGCTATACCAACAGATCCGCCATCGACCTCGCCCGGCGCCTCGCCGAGCTGGCGCCCGGTTCACTCGAGAAAGTGCTGCTGGCTCCCAGCGGCTCAGCCGCCATCGGCATCGCCCTGAAGCTTGCCCGCTATGCGACGGGGCGACACAAGACCCTGTCGATGTGGGATGCATTCCACGGCGCCAATCTCGACGCGGTCTCGATCGGCGGCGAAGCGCTGTTCCGGCGCGGCGCCGGCCCGCTGCTGCCGGGCACGGAGCATGTGCCGCCGCCGGGCCTCGCCGCGCGCTTCTTCGGACAGGACGGCCGCGCGCATGAGCGCCTCGCCGACTACATCGATTATATCCTCGAGGTGCAGGGCGACGTCGCGGCCGTGATCGCCGAGCCGATGCGCTGGACCACGGTCGAGCTGCCCCCATCAGGCTTCTGGCCACGCGTGCGCGCGAGCTGCGACCGGCACGGGGCGCTCCTGATCTTCGACGAGGTGCCGAGCTGCCTCGGCCGCACCGGGACCATGTTCGTCTGCGAGCAGACTGATACCACACCCGACATTCTGGTGCTCGGCAAGGGTCTCGGCGGCGGCATCATGCCGATGGCGGCGATCGTGGCGCGGGCCGATCTCGACGTGGTGCCCGACGGCGCGCTCGGCCACTACACCCACGAGAAGAGCCCGGTCGGCTGCGCTGCGGCGCTCGCCACGCTCGATGTGATCGAGGACGAGCAGCTGCTCACCACGGCGCGCGTGCTCGGCGCACACGCGCTCGAACGGCTGCGATCGATGGCAGAGCGGTACAACCTGATATCAGAGGTGCGCGGCGCAGGCCTCTATCTCGGCGTCGAGATCGGCCGCCGCGACGAGCTTCATGCCAACGCGCGCGCGGAGCGCCTGTTGTATCGCTGCCTGGAAGCAGGTCTCAGTTTCAAGCTCGGCGGCGGCAACGTGGTCACGCTATGCCCGCCGCTGACGATCTCGCGGGACGAGCTCGACCAGGCTCTCGATATTCTCGAAGCAGCGATGTCGGGGTTGTAGGCCCCTTCCTTCTTCCGTAGCCCGGATGGAGCGCAGCGTAATCCGGGGCCGACGTCGCCTATGGCACAATCCCGGATTTCGCTTTCGCTTCATCCGGGCTACGCGCGCTCGATATTCTCGAAGCAGCGATGTCGGCCTTGTGAGCCGATCGCGACGCGCACACTTCGCGACGCGCGCTCCACCCGGCCCACGGCACCAACAAATAGGCCCGGTCGCTCGACCGGGCCTTTTCTGTGTTCTCGGTTCGAACAAACCGCTCAGATCGTCTCCGCCACCAGCGCCTCGCTGTCGACCAGCTCCGTGCCGATCAGGAAATCGCGGCAGCCGCGAAGCGAGCGCAGCGCGCGGTTGAAGTCGAGGCCTGTGGAGACCAGGGCATGGAGCGTTGCCGGATTGCGGACGATGCCGCGGAAGACCGCAGCAAGGTCGATCTGGCCATTGGGCTTGATGGCGGCGCGGGCGAGCGCCGGCAGCGCGCGGTGGGCGGGGTCGCTGATGACGCGGACCGCGGCGAAGGGCAGGCCGGCCTCGGCGGCATAGGCGGCGGCGATGTGGCTCTCCATGTCGACGGCGAAGGCGCCGGTCTCGGAATGCAGCGCCGCCTTGCAGGATGAGCCGGTGACCACTTCCTCGGCACCGGCGAGGCTGCCACGCACCACCCGGCGGCGGCCGGAGGTCAGCTTGTCGATGAGGTCCTCGCTGAGCGACAGGCCGGCGGCCCAGCGGGCATCGCCCGAGAGCACCTCGGAAGCCACCACGACGTCGCCGGAGCGCAAGCTCGGGTCGAGCCCGCCGGCCACGCCGAACGAGATCACGCCGCGAATCGTCTGGGGATCAACCACCGTCAGCAGCGCGCGCAACTGCGTCGGGCTGCTGGACGAGCAAATGACCGCCATCCCGGGGCCGGCGGCAATGCGGGCCTCCTGAACAAGTCCAGTCACGATCAAGATCGGCCGCGGATCAATGGCATTGCCCGCGGTAACATAGTCCCCCGTCCCCAAAGTCACATTCCGACCCCTACCACCCTGCTGTTGGTGTTCCGCAAGTTCCGATATCGCGCCAGCGCCCACAGCGGAAAGAACTTCGGGTAACCATGATACCGTAGATAGAACACGCGGGGGAAGCCTGTGGCGGTGTAGCGCTGCTCGTCCCACAGTCCTTTTTCGTTTTGTGTTGCAATCAGGTACTCCACCCCGCGGGCGACGGCCGGGTGATCAACCTCGCCAGCAGCCATCAAGGCAAGCAAGGCCCATGCCGTTTGCGAGGCGGTGGAGGGGGCAGGTTCCCATCCCCGGTAGTCCAGCCGGTAGCTGACGGCGTCCTCGCCCCAGCCGCCGTCCTTGTTCTGGATCGAGGCCAGCCAGGCGGCGGCCTTTCGCATCATAGGGTCGTCGTGACGGACACCGGCCATGTTGAGAGCACACAGAACCGACCAGGTTCCATAGATGAAGTTCATGCCCCAGCGGCCATACCAGGACCCCTCGGGGTGCTGGGTCTTGCGCAAATAGGCGACGCCGGCGGCGACGTGCTTGCTGGTCCTCTCGGTCTCGCCGAGCTGGCCGAGCATCGAGATGCAGCGCGCCGTGACGTCCTCGGTCGGCGGATCGAGCAGCGCGCCATGATCCGAGAACGGGATGTTGTTCAGGTAATATTCGAGGTTGTTGACGTCGAAGGCGGCCCAGCCGCCGTCGTCGCTCTGCATGCCCTCGATCCACTCCCGGCCGCGGTCGATCGCGGCATCGTAGCCGGTGGTACCGTGCTCCCTGCGCATGCGGTCCATCGACATCACCACCACGGCGGTGTCGTCGAGATCGGGATAATGCGCATTGTTGTACTGGAACGCCCAGCCGCCCGGACGCGCGTCGGGGCGCTTCACGGCCCAATCGCCCTTCACCTGAAGCTCTTGCCTCGGGATCAGCCAGTCGAGGCCCTGCTTGGCCGCAGGCACCGCCTTGTCGCCGCCCGCTTCCAGCAGCGCATGCGCCGTCAGCGTCGTGTCCCACACCGGCGAGACGCAAGGCTGGCAATAGGCCTCCTCGCCCTTGATCACCAGCAGCTTGTCGATGCCGCGGCGCGTGATCGCACGCGGCGGGAAATTCTCGTCCTTGCCGAGCGCGTCGTACATCATGACGATGTTGGCCATCGGCGGATAGATCGCGCCCATGCCGTCCTCGCCATTGAGCCGCTCCTCGGTGAAGGCGAGCGCGGCATCGATCGCACGCTTGCGCAAGCTCTTCGGAAACATCGGCTCGAGGACACGCAGAATCGCATCCAGCGAACGGAACAGCAGGAACCAGGCCATGCTCTGATGCGGCGCCTTCGCGGTCATGCCGATCGAGCGCGGATCCTGCAGGAACAGTTCGTCGATGCCGACGCCTTTGGGATTCCTCGCCCGCGGCTTCAGCGCCGCGATCACCATCAGCGGCACCATGGTGGTGCGCGCCCAATAGGAGATCTTGTTGAGATGGAACGGCGACCAGAACGGCAGCAGCATGATCTCGATCGGCAACACCGGCACCGCGCGCCAGGTCACGACGCCGAATGTCGCGAGCAGGAAGCGGGTGAAGACGTTGCTGTGAATCGCGCCGCCGCGGGCGTGGATCGCCTCGCGCGCGCGCACCATGTGCGGCGCGTCCACGGAATCGCCGATCATCTTCAGCGCGAAATAGGCCTTCACGCTGGCGCTCATGTCGAACTCGCCGTCATGCACCAGCGGCCAGCCGCCATGGGCGCCCTGGACCCGGCGCAGATAGTTGCCGATCTTGGCCTCGAGCGCTACGTCGACCGGCTCGGCGAGATAATGGCGCAGCAGGATGTATTCGGCCGGAATGGTGCAGTCGGCCTCGAGCTCGAACACCCAATGGCCGTCGGCTTGCTGGAAGCCGAGCACGCCTTGCGTCGCTGACGCAATGCTCGATTCCAAAGCTTCGCGGCTGGTCGCGTTCACGGAATCCATGTCGCTCGATTGCTCCTGGCGTCGATTTGAAAGTGAGCTGGACATTGCATCAGGCCCGCTTTTCAAGATTTTTTGGCGGCCAGCACCAGATCGGCGGCGCGATCACCCGACCGGACCGATCCCTCGATCGTTGCAGGCAATCCCGTAGCAGTCCAGTCACCAGCGAGAAACAGGTTTTTCAACGACGTGACCGGCCCCGGACGCAGGGCATTCTGGGCCGGCGTTGCCGCAAATGTGGCACGCCGCTCGCGCACGATCTGCCAAGGGGGCAGCTCGCCGGAGACCCCGCCGGCCGCGCAGACGTCGTTCCAGATCGTCTGTGCGAGCTCCTCGCGCGGCATGTCGACGAGACGGTCGCCATTGCTGATGGTGACGGAGAGCCGGTTCGGGAACGCGAACAGCCATTCCACGACGCCGCCGATCACGCCCAGGATCGGCGCTGATCCCGGCGGCGGCTCAAAGCGGAAATGCGCATTGACGATGGCGCGGAATTCGGTCGGCGCGGTCAGGCCCGGCAGCAGGCTCGTCGCGGCGCGCGGCGGCACCGCCATCACGACCACGTCGCCCGCAGCCAGCCGGACCACATCCTCGCCGCCGAAATTCAGCGCGCTGACCTTGCCATCGGTGGTGACGAAGCCGCGCAGCTCATGGCCGAGCTGAACGGTGTGGCCCCGCTCTGTGAGGAATTTCACGGCGGGCTCGATCAGCACCGCGCTGAGGCCGTCGCGGGCGATCAGCGGACGGCAGGCCTGCCCGCCCGCCAGCAGCGTCTCGCGCACGATCGCGCCGGCAAGCCCGGCCGAGCCTTCGGGCGGATCGACATTGAGGGCCGCGAGCAGCAGCGGCTGCACCAGGCGATGGTAGAGCGTGCCTTCGCACGGAATCGACTTGCCGACCAACGTCTGCTCCGACGCCCAGATCAGCGGCGCCAGCTTGAGATAATCGGTGAGACCCGTATCGGGCACACGGCGGCCCTCGTCGAACACCCAGGTCGGCAGCCGGCTGTTGCCGAGATCGATTTGCCAGCGCTGGCCCGTCTTGATGTCGACGAAGGGAAACTGCGCGGTCTCAGGCCCGACCAGGCCCGCCTCGGTACCGATCGCGCGCGCATAGGCGCGGGCGTGGCTGTTGCCGGACAGCAGCAGATGATTGCCGTTGTCGATGGTGAGATTGGTGGCACCGTCGAAATAGGAGCGGCAGCGGCCGCCGGCCTGGTGCGTCGCCTCGTGCACGGCGACCTTGTAGCCGGCATTGGCGAGCCGCACAGCGGCGGAGAGGCCGGAAATTCCAGCGCCGATGATGTGAGCTGTGTTTTGCATCAGATGAAAGCGTAGCGGAGCAGGATCAAAATGCGTGTGACCTTCGACACACGCACCGGTTCGCGCGGCGCGTTGAAGCCGCGCGCGATCAGGAGGTCCAGGATGGAATGGTAGTATTTCGACATGATCCGCGGCGCGCGCACCGCGCGACGCTTGTTGCGGTTCATGATCTCGTCCGACTTCTCGAAATGCGCCTTCGCGCGCTGCGTCAGCGGCATGCAGACCTTCGGCAGCGCGCGCTCGGCGATGACGCGGTTCGGATCGTCGGAGGTGATGCCGGCATGCAGCAGCGCCTCGCGCGGCAGATAGAGCCGGCCGAGGCCCGCGTCCTCGTCGATGTCGCGCAGGATGTTGGTGAGCTGGAGCGCGCGGCCGAGATGATGGGCGAGCAGGATGCCGTCCTCTTCCGGCAGGCCGAACACGCGTACCGACAGCCGCCCTACGGCGCTGGCAACCCGGTCGCAGTACAGATCCAGCGTCGCCATGTCGGGCGCGCGGATGTCCTGCGGCACGTCCATCTCCATGCCGTCGACGATGGCAAGGAAATCCTCGCGCTTCAGGCCGAAGGTTTTCACCGAGGCGACGTAGTCCTTCAGCCGCGGCGGCGGATTGCCCTGGTAGAGCGCGTCGATGTCGTTGCGCCATTCCTGCAGCGCGGCGAGCCGCTGATCGCGCGGGCCGTCGGAATCGGCGATGTCGTCGACCTGGCGGCAGAAGCTGTAGATCTGGAACATCGCCTCGCGCTGGTCGCGGGGCAGGATGCGCATCGCAGCGTAGAAGGAGCTGTTCGATGCGGACGAGCCATAATTGGCGCCGGGCGCGGTCGCCTCAAGCGTCATGGGCAGTCCCCGGATTGGTGATGGTCTTGCGGCCGATCGCACGGCGGCCGAGCTCACCGGCGATGCCGGCAAGGCTGAAGGTGAGCAGTTCGAACTTGTTCAGATGCACGCGCTCGCGCAGGGGATCGCGCACCTTCAACAGACGCACGATGCGGTCGGCATAGGCCTGGATCACGGCGACGTCGACGCCGAGGCGGAGATCCCGGATCTCGGCAGCCAGCGGCCTGCCCTCGCCCAGCAGCGCTTCGTTGCGCACGGCAAGCGACTGCAGGCAGGCCAACATCGCCGGCGGCGACTGCGCGAGGCCGAGCTGCTCGACCGAGGCACCGTGTGCTGCCAGCGCGTCGCGCGGCAGGTAGACGCGATTGAGCTCGCGATAATCCTTGCCGCAATCCTGCAGATGGTTGTTGATCTGCAGGCCCGCACACAGCGCATCCGACGCCGCCCAGGTCGAGGTGCTCTCGCCATGGACGTCGAGCATGAAGCGGCCGACCGGCATCGCCGAATAACGGCAATAGTGGATGACCTCGTCCCAGGTCTCGTAGCGCAGCTTGGTCACGTCCATGCGGAACGCGATCAGCACGTCGAGCGCGTGGCGCGGCGCCATGCCGCGCTCGGCGAGCGCGCGCCGCAAGGTGACGGCCTCGGCCTGGGACTCGCCCTTGCCGAGCAGTTCCGCCTCGAGCAGGTCGAGATAGCGAAGCTTCTCGTCCGCCGGCAAGCTTCCGTGGTCGGCGATGTCGTCGGCGGTCCGGACGAAATTGTAATAGGCCAGGATCAGGGCGCGATGACTGGGATGAATGATCCAGGACGCGACGGGAAAATTCTCGTCGCGGTCACCCTTGCCGGATCGCAATTCGCTCGCAGAGGTCATCGAGGGCTGATCAACAATCGTTTGGACAGAAAGGGCTTTTGCGTTCGCGCGGGCTCATGCCGGCGACGCCGCCGCGGCCCCCATATAGGGGAATACGGCCGCAAAACCAATCCTGTCGCGCGATGGCAGCCCTTTGCGGATCCGGCCCGAAAAAAGGCGGCCCCACGGCCGCCCTTGTGGGCCAGTGGCCGATCTTACTGGTTATGATCCTTCAGGACCTGGTCGCAGGCCTGCGAGATCTTGGCCCGGTTCTCCTTGAGGCAGGCCAGGATGGTGAAATCGCCCTGATCGATAACCGGACGGCAGAACTTCTGCACGTCGCGCGTGCAGGCCTTCTGCTCGGCTTCGGTACCGCGGCCGCCCTGCTGGGCGAATGCAGCCGTGGACAGGGTGGCCGACAGCACGGTGAGAGCGACGAGAAGCTTACGCATTGTATTCCTTCATTCTGACGGCAGAATCGCACCAATCCCGGACAGCACAGGGCGAAGAGCCGGAACCGATTGTTCTGATGGCAAGTTGCCGCTGGAAGCGTGCGGCACCGGAGGAGGCACAAGCGCTGGTAAATGCGGCCAAATTGGCGCCGCGCCCACCAAATCAGGTCTTCCCTCGGCCTTCATTGGCAGATGTAAGAGCTTGATACTACGTTATAATTCCGGCACGCGGTGTTTTACTGCATACCTGTTGCAGAGCTGCATCTGTCCAGCCGGCCAATTGGCCCGGGAACATAGGGAAATGGAGGGAATTCGGGCCGGACCGCAGCAAGACCGCTTCGCGAGCCTGACATCGCGGGCAACCAGGCTTATGCGGCACAGAACTTGAACCAGACACAGGCTGGCAACACTAAACCTTCGATGTGGCGAGACGGCTTGCGATGAAGCAGCCGTGGTTCCAAAACGGGATATTGATGATGAAATTCATTGGGCGATCTGAACTGGCAATCAAGGCAGCCGGCATTGCTGCAGCGCTGCTCTTCTCTGTTGCGACAAGCCACGCTCAGTCGTCCGGGCCGTTCGCCGGCTTCGACGGCGCCTGGACCGGCACCGGCACGGTGTCGCTGTCCGACGGCTCGACCGAGCGCATCCGCTGCAAGGCGGACTACAAGGTCGCCGGCACCGGCCTCAATCTCAAGCAGGCGCTGCACTGCGCCTCCGACAGCTACAAATTCGACCTCACCAGCGACGTGACCAGCCAGGGCGAGCGGATCTCCGGCAATTGGAGCGAGTCCAACCGCAACATCTTCGGCAATTTGCAGGGCACCGCCGGCGGCGGCCAGATTGAAGTGTTCGTCGAGGCCAACGGCTTTGCCGCCAATTTGTCGCTGCGCACCAACGGCTCCAAGCAGACGGTGCAGATCTCGTCCAAGGGCGAGATCCGCGGCGTGAACATCACGATGACGAAGGGCTGATTGCCCACTCTACCTCGAAAGCAACAAAGCCCCGGCTCTTCTCGAGCCGGGGCTTTTTGCTGACGGGAATTAGTCGTCCCGCTCAGATCGCCGGCTTGTCGGCGCCGTGCAGCCTGGCGTGCAGGTTGATCAGCCACATCGCCGTCGGCCGCAGGATGAAGAGGTCGGCGACCAGTGCCGCCACCATCGAGAAGGCGCTGAGCCAGCCGAACAGCCGCAGCGACGGCAGGTCCGAGAAGACCGTGACGACGAGGCCGCAGGCCAGCACCACCGTGGTCAGGATCAGCGCAGGTCCAACCAGCACGGTCGCGCGCTCCACTGCGAGCGCCGAGCCGACGCCGGGCTTGCTCTCCAATCGCAGACGATTGAGGAAGTGGATTGTCGCGGACAAGCCGAGGCCGAACGAGACGGTGAGCGCGACGACGCTGGCGAATTGCAGCCCCTCGCCCATCGCCCACAGCACCGTTCCCGACATCACCACCGGGAAGATGCCCGGCAGGATGCAGGCCAACATCACGACCCAGGAGCGGAAGGCAAGGCCGATGAAGATCGCGACCAGCGCGAATTCGACGGTGAGTCCGCGGTTCAGCTTCTCGATCATGCCGGCCGAGTTGCGCGCGGCGATGGCGGCAAGACCGGTGACGGCAACCTCGTAGCCGGGATGCTTCTTGCGGACGACGTCGAGCTCGGAATCGAGCTTGTCGACGATCGGCAGAAGCTGGCTGGAATCCTTGTCCGGCACGCGGCCGGCCACGACCACCGCGTCCTGCTCGGCATCGATGAAGCGCCGCACCAGATGCTCGGGGATGACGCCCACGTATTCCTTCAGCGTCGCAACGTCGCTGCTGCCGGCCTTTTCCGCCAGCCAGCGGCGCAGCGTCTCCAGCGACCAGACGTTGCCGACGCCGGCCGCCTTCTCGACGGTCGCATGCACGTCTGCGATGGTTTGCAGCGTCTCCGGCGAGTACAGCGATTCACCCTTGGGGAACGTGATCAACACGTTGACCGGATTGGCGCCGGTCAGCTTGGCATCTAACCGGTTGCTGGCGGCCACCGCCTGGCGCTTGTCCGGCACCTGGTCGGCGAGCCGGTAGCGCGGCTGAAGATTGGCGTAGATGACGCCGAGGCTGCCGACGAACAGCAGCGCGATCAGGCTGAACAGACCGGGCCGGCCGACCATGCGCACCGCGATCCAGTAGCAGAAATTGCGCAGCGCCTGCACGCCGGCGTCCGCGCTCTGGAACTTGACCGCAAAAATCTTCTCGTTGCGCACGAACAGCACGCCGAACACCGGCACCAGCGACAGCACCGTGATGAGCGCGATGATGGTGGCAGCCAAGCCCGCTTCGCCGAACTTGCGGATCAGGTCGGAGTCCGAGAACTGCAGCGCGATGAAGGAAATGCCGGCGGTGCCATGCGTCAGCACGCACGCCGGGCCCACCACCAGCACCGCGTTCCTGAACGCGGTGAACTTGTCCTGGCCTGCGATCAGCCGGTCGCGCGCGGCAAAGGTGAGCTGCATCGAGTCCGAGAACGAGATCACCATGATGAGCGGCGTCATCACGTTCAGGAACATGTTCAGATTGAAATTGGCCCAACCGAGCGCGCCAAGTGCGATCAGGATCGCGATCATCGGCGGGAATGCCGCCACTACCATGAACGAGATCTTGCGGAAGAAGATGATGGCGATGATGCAGCCGGCGAGAATGCCGAGGATGTTATAGGTGAGGCCGTCGCGCTCGACCGCGTTGCGGATCTCGAGCTGCATCACCGGAACGCCGGAGAGCTGCACACTGAGCCCGGTGTCGCCGAGATCCTCCTTCATCAGCGCGCGGATGTCGCCGACGACCTTGCCGAGCTTGCTGGAGGCGACCACCTGCGGATCGAGCGAGAGCACGATCAGCGCGAGCGTGCCGTCCTCGGACAACAGCTTGCCGCGGATGATCTCGTTGTTCTTGACGGTCTCGATGAACTGGTCATAGGCCGCGCCCTCGGGCAGCTCGGCCGGGAATAGCGCCGCCGGCAGCTTGCCCGGCGCCGGCGCCTGACGCGCCGAGAATAGCGAGACGAGGCCGCGCGTGCCCTCGACCAGCTGCATGTCGGTGACGAAGTCACGGAGCTTCTCGAGGTTATTCCGCGCCAGCAGGGTCTTGCCCTCGACCACGACGAGGACGTCGAACTCCTCGGCCGGGAACTTCTTGGTCACCTCTTCGTACTGGCGGAATTCGCGGGTGTTGGAGCGGAACAGCTGCGACAGCGAATCGTCGATCTTGATCCGCTCGATGCCGAACACGGCGGCGACGATCAGCGCGAGCAGGATGACGCAGGAGACGATCGGCGCCCGGACCGCGATCAGCCCGAGACGCTCCAGCCCGAAGGCGATGGAGGACGCAGGCCCCTGCTCGACCTTGTCGACATGAACCTCATTCTCGCGGTGCTTTTCGAGCATGCCTTTGTCCAGTTCCTCAATCGACTCGGTCTTGAGAGCTTATTGCGCTCCGCGAACGGCTTGAAAACGCCATACCAATGGGAGGCTTGCCCGTTGAAAACGCGCGGAAAATCGCCGGCAGCGGTTTAGCAGGTCATGCGCCCTTCTCGCAAGCACGCCGGGGGTCTCCGAATCGATCAAGATGCGGCGATTTTGCCGGAATGCCCGTCATTCTGGCACAGCCGTGCCGATTCGACGCGGGGCGCGGTCGGCGCTCTCGTCCTTGAGCGCCACGCCCGTGGCCTGGCGCGCCAGCCCCTCGCGGACCAGCCAGGCGATCTTGAGGGCCGCCTCGTCATAGCTCAAGCCGGCCTTGTGGATGTTCGACACGCAATTGCGCTGGGCATCGGTCAGGCCGGGCTTCGGCGCGAAGGTCAGATAGGCCCCGAGGCTATCGGGCGCTGATAGCCCCGGCCGCTCGCCGATCAGCATCACGATCATGCGGGCGCCGATGATAGCGCCGATCTCGTCACCAAGGGCGACGCGCGCGCCTGAGGCGACGACGACATGGCCGATCGCGACCGCCTCCTCTTCGGCGAGGCGTGGCAGCAGGCTTTGCAGCAGCCTGGCCGCATGGGCATGGACCGCAGCAGCCGACAAGCCGTCACCGATGACGACCGCAAGCTGGCACGGCGCGGCGGCAATCCCCTCCAGCGTCGCGGCGGAGCCGGCATCGAGCCGCCGTCCAAGATCCGGCCGGCGCAGATAGTCGCCGCGATCGGCGGCCCGGCTCCGGACCTCGGTGGCGGCAAGGCCGAGCGGCCTCACTTCGGCAACCAGACGCGGCGCGTCGAAGGCGGCATGCACGGCATCGCGGGCGCGGGCATGCGCCAGCGTGAAATCGAGCAGCGGCCTGGTCGGCAGGCTCGCGCCACTGCGCCCGAGCGCAACGCGCGCAGGCGTGAACGATTTGAGGTCGATGATTGGGCGTGCCGGAACGGGCTCGTCGCTCATTCGGCGGGAACGGAAGCTTCGCGCAAGCGGATCGAATAGTTCGAGGCGTTCTGCTTGCCGCTGGTGGCCGCCCGCGCAAAGGTGATGAGATGATGCGCGATCATGGTGCAGCCGATCAGGCCCTCCATGTCACCGCGGCGGATCCGCCCCAGCGCGAATTTCCAGAACACGCGCCTGTAATCGCCGAGCACGCCGACCTTCCAGAAGATGTTGCGCAGCATGACGAGGCCGCGCCGGATGTTGGCCCAGGTCTTCATCTCGTCCGGCACCGGCATCTTGAGGCGGTGCACGTAGACGTGGTCGCATTGATACTGGAAGCGCTCGTAGACCTTCTCGGGCTCGTAGGCGACGCTCATGGCGTGCTTCCAGGACGCGACAACCTCGTCATAAGGCAGCAGGAAGTCGACGTTGGAATCGCGCCCCTCATCGTCGACCAGGCGCCCTTCCCTCTCCAGGCGGTCCCACAACGGCGTCTTCGGCAGGGCCTGAAGCAGGTTGATGGTGAGCAGCGGAATGCGTGATTCCTCGACGAAGGAGAGCAGCGCGTCGGAGGTGTTGGGCTTGTCGGTGTCGAGCCCCATGATGATGCCCGAGACCACCTCCATCCCGTAGGAATTGATGGTGCGCACGCCCTCGAGGATCGGGACCATCATGTTGTGGTCCTTGTGCATGGCCTTCAGTGCGTCCGGGTCCGGCGTTTCGATGCCGCAGAAGATGGTGATGAAATAGGCCTCGCGCATCTTCTTGAGGATCTCGGGACGCTTGGCGATGTTGAGCGTCGCCTCGCAGGCGAGCCGCATCACATAGCCGGTCTTCTTTTGCCATTCGATCAGGTGCGGCAACAGGTCCATCGCGGCCTTGCGGTTGCCGATGAAATTGTCATCGACGAAGTAGACCGTGTCGGTCATGCCGCATTCGCGCAGGCGGTCGAGCTCGGCGATGATCTGCTGCGGCGTCTTGATCCGCGGGTTGCGGCCGTAGAGGCCGGGAATGTCGCAGAACTCGCACTCATACGGACAGCCGCTGGAATATTGGATGCTGCCGAGGAAATAGCGCTTCACGTCGGCGAGCTCATAGGCCGGGATCGGAAATTCCGTCATCGGCACGCGGTCCTTGGTCGTGAGCACGACCTGCTGTTCGGGGCGCGACGTATCGCGCGAAAGAATCTCGATCAGCTGATTGGTGGCATCGCCGAGCTCGCCGACATGCAGATAGTCGAACGAGGGATAATAATCCGGGCAGGCGCTGACCGAGGGACCGCCGAGCGCCACCGGCAGGTCGAATTCATGGGCACGGCGGCAGATGTCGTTCATCTGCTGGCGCTGGATGTGCATGCCGCTGACGAAGACGGCCTCTGCCCATTCGAACTCCTCCTTGCTCGTGCGGCGGAGGTTCTCGTCGACGAATTTGACCTGCCATTCCCTGGGCAGGTAGGCCGCGAGCAGCAACAGGCCCTGCGGCGGCATGAAGGCGCGGACGCCATCGGTCAGCGGATAAGCGTGCTCGAAGGTGCCGAAGGATGAGGTGTAACGCGGAAAGACGCAGAGAATCTTTCGGCTCGTTCCGTTGCTTTCAGCGCGCATCGAACTTCCCCCAACCACGTTCTGCTGACGGTACTGACGAGGTCTCCAGAAACATAGCGTAACGCTGCGACCGGAATTCCTCAATATTGTGGCAGCGAACTAATTCGTGAGACGCGCCAGTGGTTTCCCCGGTTCACGGCGGCGGACAGGGTTTTGCCGGATGTTTTCGCATCACGCGATCAGCCGCGAGGCAAAATCGGGCAAGAGGCCCGCATCGCCCGCAAGCCGGAAGTCGACGCCGGCAATGCCTGATCGCACCAGCCACTCGTCGAACTCCGGCGCGCGGGCCACAGCGAAGACGTCGCGCACATAGAGCGCGTCGTGGAAGGACGTGGACTGGTAGTTCAGCATGACGTCGTCAGCGCCGGGCACCGCCATGATGAAGGTGACGCCGGCCGCGGCGAGCAGCGTCAGGAGATTATCCATGTCGTCCTGGTCCGCCTCGGCATGGTTGGTGTAGCAGATGTCGATGCCAAGCGGCAGGCCGAGCAGCTTGCCGCAGAAATGATCCTCCAGCCCCGCCCGGATGATCTCCTTGCCGTCGTAAAGATATTCAGGGCCGATGAAGCCGACCACGCTGTTGACCAGCAGCGGGGCAAAAGCGCGTGCCACCGCATGGGCCCGCGACTCGCAGGTCTGCTGGTCGACGCCGTGATGGGCGCCCGCCGACAACGCGGAGCCCTGGCCGGTCTCGAAATACATCACGTTGCCGCCGACCGTACCGCGCTTCTGCGACAGTCCGGCTGCGTGCGCCTCCTTCAGCAGCGAAAGGTCGATGCCAAAGCTGCGGTTGGCAGCCTCGGTGCCGGCGACCGACTGGAAGACGAGGTCGACGGGCACGCCCTGCCCGATCAGCGACAGCGTCGTGGTGACATGGGTCAGCACGCAGCCTTGCGTCGGGATTTTCAGTCGCGCGATGATCTCGTCCAGCAATCGCAGCAATTGCCCGATCACGGCCGGATCGTCGCTCGCCGGATTGATGCCGATGCAGGCATCACCGGCTCCGAGCAGCAGCCCGTCGAGGATCGAGGCAGTAATGCCCCTGGCGTCGTCGAAAGGATGGTTGGGCTGCAGCCGCGTGCTCATTCGCCCCTTCAGGCCGATGGTGTTGCGGAAGGCGGTCGTGACCTCGCATTTCCGCGCTGCCAGGATCAGGTCCTGGTTGCGCATCAGCTTCGACACCGCGGCGGCCATTTCCGGCGTGATGCCCGGCGCGAGCTTGCGCAAGGTCTCGGGAGTGGCGGCGTCCGATAGCAGCCAGTCGCGGAATCCTCCGACCGTCAGCGCAGAGACCTGCGCGAAGGCCCTGGCGTCATGGCTGTCGATGATCAGGCGGGTGACCTCGTCGGCCTCATAGGGAATGACGGCCTCCTGCAAGAACCGCCCGAGGGGGACGTCGGCCAGCGCCATTCGCGCCGCGATCATCTGCTCGGCGCTCTCGGCAGCAATGCCGGCCAGCCGGTCCCCGGAGCGCGGCGGCGTCGCTTTGGCCAGGAGGTCTCGCAGGTCGGCGAAGCGATAGGTCGTGGCGTCGATGGTGTGGCGATAGACCAAAGGCCCCTCCTGAAATCGTCGGCCAGTGACCGACTCCGGTCGGCGCGAAAGGCGGCGCTGGTGTCAGGGAATACGCGCTTGACGGTCAGTATGCACGCCGATGTTTGGGGCATTCCGGGCGATGCCCGGATCAATCTGCCTGGAACCGATCGCGCGGCACCAAACCACTGAGATAGCTCGCATTTCCCTCGAGCTTCGGCGCACGCGCCGGACTTGCGCGTTAACACTGCGTCCATCTTCATTCTGCATAGTTTTGCGTCAATTTATACGACCGCGCACACCGGCCGCTCCTGGCCATCTGGGCCCGAACAGCATGCAAATCGACCGATCTGGGAATGCCGCCGGCCTCGCAGGCCGTTTCTCGCTTGCCACCAAGCTCTATGCGATCTTCGCGCTGTTCGCCCTGCTCACCGCGGCGATCGCGATGCTGTCCGACTACAACAGCCGCCGCAGTGCCGAGCTGACCAGCGCGATCGAGACGGCGAATGCGGCTGCGTTGAATGTCGAGCGCGTCAACTCGCTGGTCTATGCGGTCGTGATGGAATCGCGCGGCGTCTACATGTCGACCGAGCCGGCGGTGGTGAAGAAATACGGCGAGGGCCTGCTCAAGTTCAACGAGCAGATTCGCGGCGTCGTGAAGGGCTGGGAGAGCATCGTCAAGGCCGATGACGCCGAGCAGTTCGCGACCTTCAAGAAGCGCATCGAGCAGTTCGTCGAGTTCCGCAAGGAGCTGGTCCGCCGCGGCATCGAGATCAATGCAGCCGCGGGACGCGAATGGGGCGACAACGACGCCAACCGCGCGGTGCGCTCGGCGCTGAACAAGGACCTCGAGGCGCTCTCCAAGGTCTATGCCGAGCGCGCCAGGCAGATCGCGCTTCAGACCGAGACCAACCGCACGCTGTCCTTGGTGCTGACCTGCCTCGCCGGCCTGGCGCTGGCGCTGGTCGTGATCGGCATCATCATCATCGCCCGCTCGATCGCCCGGCCGCTCGCCGCGATCACCGCGACCATCAAGCAGGTCGCCGACGGCGCCGAGAATGTCGTGGTGCCGCATTCGGGGCGTGCCGACGAGATCGGTGCGCTGGCCCGCGCCATCGAGGTGTTCCAGGACGCGATGGGCCGCAACCGCAACCTCGCCTCGCAGGTCTCGCAGGACTCCGCCGCGCGCGAAGAGCGCGCGCGCCATATCGAGCAATCGGTCGAGGCGTTCCGCGAGGCGATCGGCGCGATCATGCGCGGGCTCAGCGACAACGCCAGTGTCATGCGCGAGACCGCGCAGACCATCACACGCGTCACCGCGGATGCGAGCAACCGCGCCGGAACGGCAGCGAACGCCAGCGAGCAGGCCTCGCACAACGTCACCGCGGTCGCAGGTGCGGCCGAGGAGCTGTCGGCCTCTGTCGAGGAGATCGGCCGCCAGGTGCGTCAGAGCGCAAGCGCGGTCGAGCAGACCGGCCAGCGCACAGAGAAATCGATCGCCGAGATCGAGAGCCTTGCCGCCGCCACGCAGCGCATTGACGGCGTGCTGACCCTCATTCAGACCATCGCCGAGCAGACCAACCTGCTTGCGCTCAACGCCACCATCGAGGCCGCCCGTGCCGGCGATGCCGGCCGCGGCTTTGCCGTCGTCGCGCACGAAGTGAAGGCGCTGGCGGGACAGACGGCGAAGGCGACCGCCGACATCAGCGAGAACGTCGCGATGATCCAGGCCTCCACCCGCAACGCGGTGGAAGCGGTGCGCGAGATCGGTGGCGCGGTGCGCGAGATCAACGAGGTCACCTCGGCGATAGCAGGTGCCGTCGGCCAGCAGGACCAGGCCACGCGCGAGATCTCGTCCAATGCGCAGAGCGCAGCCCAGGGCAACGAGACGCTGGTCGCCAACATCACCTCGCTGCGTGACGCCATCGGCGAGACGGATGCGGCGGCATCCTCGGTGCTGTCAGCGGCGAGCAGCCTGACCACGACCGCGGACACGCTGTCGCGGGAGGTGGAAAAATTCTTCCAGAACCTGCGTGCGGACAACCGCATCGCCAAGGCGGGATGACCGCCATCGGCATGATGCCGTCATGGTGGCGGGAAGACGGCCGAACACGATGAGGATGGGCTCGCCTGTGATGCCTCATCATCCGCCGGCGCGCCTGGATCTGCGACGCTCAGGCACCGGCGGCCTCAAAGCAGCATGGAGACGATGGCTATCAAGCCGATCGCCGTCAGCCCCCACACCAGCGAATGCAAAGCCCAAGGCTGCATCATCGCACCTCGTCCGCCCGTCCTGCCGAACGCAGGAAACGCCGAGGCGCGGTGCGTCGATTGAGATAGATCAATAGCCGAAAATGAGCACGGAGGCGGCAGCCACGGTGAAAGCAGCGGCCGCAACGAGGACGACACGTATGATCAGCTCGCTGGCCATGGCCAAAGTTAACCTATGATAGCGCAGCGCGTCTGTGCAGTTTGTGCCAAAACCGCAGCTGAAGCGACTGGGACGGTGCTCTCGCGGGACTGATCGAATAGGAGAACACATACGTCAGGACCCACATGACGAGGCTCCGCACGATGCGAGCGGGAAGGCGCGATCACATCGTGCCATCCCGCGGCATTTCCTCGTTGGTCCAGATCAACGAAGCTTCAGCCCACCGGCCCCGGGGTCCAACCATCGCCGGACAGCGGCCTGACCGTGACGTCGGGAATGACGCCAAGCTTCATGCGCGGATCGAAATGGCGCATCGTCCGCTCGTTGAGGTCGATGATGCGGCCGGGCCTGAGCGGCCCCACGTCGTTGATCTTGACGATGACCTTCTTGCCGACAGCTTCGACCAGCGCAAATTTCGGTCTCGCGCCGAATTGGACCCCGCCGAACTTCCGACGCAAGCTCGTCTTGATCGCAGCGGTCCACACCTCGGGATCGTAACGCTCGCCGGAGGCCGTTTTCGGTCCACCCTCCTCCTTGCCGGGCTTGAATGGATTATAGGTCGATGCAGCGCCAACGATCGCTCCCTCGCAGGCTGCCTCGACGACGGCACTTGATTGAACCCCACTTGTTTCACCGCGAGCAACGGTTACTGAAACGACAAGCGCAACCAGGGCGCCGCAAGTTGCGGCGCTCGAGCGGAACACCATTACATCTCCTTTGATTTTCGTGCGGTTCCCGATGTCGCAGGACATGGCCAAGCGAACGCGTCAGCGTTCTTGAACTTGCGCCAGTCTCTTGCGAATTCGCGCCAACCCCTGGCCGCGGAACCGTTGCGAGAACCTAAGCGGCCCCGCGTGTTTTCGTTGTCGCTGTCTAAAACAGGGAATGAGTCAGCAACATGACCTCGGTAGTGATCGCTCACATACCCCGGAGTCTTACGCGCTCAGCGGCGAGGCCCCCATGAAACCCGCAGTGGCCGGGAACTCCTGAACACCACGATGTGGCCGCGGCGACGAGGTCGCGCACGGCCTTGTTGCCGCCGCGATTCGTCGGCGGCCCGGCGTCGAGTTGCCGATTGCTATCCGCGCCGCTTCAGCGCGAGGCCGAGGCTGATCCAGCCTGCGCCCGCCATGATCAAATCGATGCCGAGGAACAGGCCGAGGATGTAGACGCTGTTGACCGGCCAGCGCGCCACGATCAACAGGCCGAGCAGCAGCGTGATGGCGCCTGATAACGCGACCCACACCCACGGACTCTCGCGCTTCATGCTGAAGGCGAGAAACAGCCTGACGGCACCGGAGGCGATCAGCGATATGCCCAGAAACAGCGTCAGCAAGACTGCCGCGAACAGCGGGTTGTCGAAGGTGAGGATGCCGGCGATGACGTAGAGCACGCCGAGCAGCACCCAGATCAGGAACTTGCCCCAGCTCTTCATCTGGAAGGCGCCGATGATCTCGACTGCACCGGCGACGATCATCATCGCACCGACCACGAGCACGCTCGCCACCGTCGCCATCACGACGCTGCCGAGCGCGACGAAGCCGGCGATGAGATAGACCGCACCCATGGCGACGATCCAGCCCCATTTGCCATGCAGCGCCGCAACGCCGGAACCGAGGCCGAGATGGGAAGAGGTATCCGAAGTGGACGTCATGACGCACCTCCTGCATGTGATGCCCCAGAGCACATCTCAGGATAGCACGGCACCGGGACCGCAGCCAGCAAATCAGCCAGGCGGCCACCGACGTTGACGCAGATCAAGCGCGCGACCGCTCCATCTCCAGCTCGGCCTTGAGATTATCGAGATCGCGATAAATCGAGGCGACGGCGAGCACCCGGCCATCCTTGCGGTACCGCAACAGGCAATCCCGGTCCTTGATGCTGCCCTCGATCGCGATGTCGTCATAGCTCTCGGCGTGGCCGACATAGTTGATGGGCACATCGTAGTGCTGGCTCCAGAAGAACGGCACGGCGTCGAAACGCTCGCGTCTGCCGAGCATGTTGCGCGCCGCGGTCCGGCCCTGCCGCTCCGCCACCACCCAGTGCTCGACGCGGATGGTCTGCCGCGAATGCGGATCCGGCCACCGCGCGATATCGCCGGCCGCGAAGATTCCAGCGACGCTGGTCTCGAGATATTCGCTCACGCTGACGCCGCGATCGACGGCAAGCCCCGCATGCTCCGCCAGCGCGAGGCGGGGCCTGACCCCGATGCCTGCTACGACGAGGTCGGCCTCGATCATGCCGCCACTCTTCAGCGCGGCACGGGTGCCATCGAGCTTCTCGACGGTGTCGTTGAGATGGAAGATCACGCCATTGTCTTCGTGCAGTGACCGGACGAAGTCACCCATCTCGGGGCCGAGCACCTTCTGCATCGGCCGCTCCTCGGGCGCGACCACGTGAACCTCGATCTTGCGCGCGCGCAAGGAGGCCGCGACCTCGAGCCCGATGAAACTGGCGCCGATCACCAGCGCGCGCTTGGCACTGCCTGATGCCTTGATGATGGCGCGGCTGTCGGCGACGGAGCGCAAGATGTGGACATGCGGCTGGTCGGCGCCTGGTATCTGCAGCCTGACCGGCTCGGCACCGGTTGCGAGCAGCAGACGATCGAATGGCAGCTTGTCGCCATTGCCGAGCGTGACGCTGCGCGTCTTCGGGTCGATCCCCGAGACGCTGGTATTGAGCCTGAGATCGATGCCGGCGTCTTGATAATAGTTCTCGCCGCGCAGCGGCAGCCAGTCCTCCGGCGCGTTGCCGGCGAGATAGTCCTTGGAGAGGTTGGGCCGGTCGACCGGCATCGCGCCGTCATTGCTGAGCATGGTGATGGCGCCGGCAAAGCCCTCGCGGCGAAGCGTCTCGGCCGCCACGAAGCCGGCCGCACCGCCGCCGACGATGACGAATTTTTCTGACGTCGGCGCGCTGCGATGAGCGATCGAGGGCTTCGGCGCCTCGCGCTTGCGCGCAACGGTGATCCTGTCCCGATCGCGCGTGACGTCCCATACTGCCAGCGCATTCAGCGCCGGCGGCCGCGTGGCTTCGCCTGACCGCAAGGCGAAGCAGGCGTGATGCCAGGGGCAGCGGATGGTGTCGCCGACCACCAGCCCCTCGGCGAGCGGACCATGATAGTGGCTGCAAAGCGGCTCGATCGCAAAGATCTCGCTGCCGGCCTGCACCAGCAGGACGTCCTCCTCGCCGACATGGCCGAGCAGCTTGCCGTCCTTGAAATCACCAATCGCCACGCCCTTGGTCAGATCAGGTCCGCTCGGCTTCTTGTCCTCGGCCATGTGTCATCTCCCTGGCAGTCTCAGGATTGGACGACGGCGACCGCGAAAAGTTCCCGCGGTCGC
This sequence comes from Bradyrhizobium sp. BLXBL-03, assembly GCF_051853015.1. Taxonomy (NCBI): domain Bacteria; kingdom Pseudomonadati; phylum Pseudomonadota; class Alphaproteobacteria; order Hyphomicrobiales; family Nitrobacteraceae; genus Bradyrhizobium; species Bradyrhizobium sp. BLXBL-03. The sequence continues at coordinate 5,785,372 of NZ_CP182470.1, forward strand.
GAAAATCAGGACGCCGCTTTCCGCACGTCCAGCACGGCCTGCGCCCATTCGGCGGGCCGCTCCTGCGGCAGATTGTGACCGGCGCCGGCGAAGACGCGCCGCTGGTAGAAACCCTCGAATTTCTCCGCATGATGAGCGGTACCCGGGATGACGCCGTCGCTGTCGCCGTCGATCGCGATCGTGGGGACGCGGACCTGTGGCTGCGCGGCGAGCTTCGCCTCGATCGCGGCGTAGGCGGGATCACCTTCGACCAGCGCGAAGCGGTGGCGATAGGAATGGATCACGACGTCGACGAAATCAGGATTGTCGAACGACACCGCACTTCTGTCGAAGGTCGCGTCATCGAATTGCCATTTCGGCGACCACATCGTCCAGAGCTGCCGGGCAAAGCCGCGCCGGTTACGCTCCAGTGCGCGGCGGCCGCGCTCGTTGTGGAAGAAATATTGGTACCACAGCGCGGCCTCATGCGGCGGCGAAGCCGGCTCCATCGCGCGCGCGATGTTCTGGATGTTGTAGGAATTGCCGGAGACGAGCCCGACGACGCGCTCGGGGTGGAGCACCGAGACGATGCAGGCCGCACGGCCGCCCCAATCATAGCCGCCGACGACGGCGCGTTCGATTTTGAGCGCATCCATGAAGGCCAAGAGATCGGCGCCCAGCGCCGCCTGCTCGCCGGAACGCAACGTCTGCGGGAAGCGGAACCGCGTCGGCCCATAGCCGCGCAGCCACGGCACCAGCACCCGTGCGCCCGCTTGGGCCAGGATCGGCGCGGCCTCGGCATAGGCGTTTACGTCATAGGGAAAGCCGTGGCCCATGATGCAGGGCCAGCCATCGCGCGCGCCGTAGTCGAGATAGGCAATCTCCAGAACCTCAGTCGTGACGGATTTGTATTGCATGCTGCGCACCTCGCTACCTCCCGCAGCGTAAATCGAACACCTCCGGCAATCCATCCGTTTCGGCGCACAGCCTCATGCGGTTCAGAACGCCGAGGCTTGTCGCGCCCGGGCCCGGCCCCTAAAACAAGCCGGTTCATGGACTGATCCGGATGGCCATGCCCGGCGTTATGGTTGGGACATGTTATCAGAGGCTCCATGACGACCGGTCTTAGCGCTGCGAGCAGGCCCCTGTGGCGCAGCAAGCCTGCAGCAGTTCCCCGGCGGGATTGGCCTCGACGAGTTTCAGGCGAAAGGCCCAAAGAAAGGCCCAAGGCGACAGTGGAATGGGCTGAATTGATCGGACGTGTCGCGGCCCATGGCGATCGGGACGCGTTCAAGCTTTTGTTCGAGCATTTTGCTCCGCGCGTGAAGGGATTCCTGGTCAAGACCGGGATGAATGCCGACGCCGCGGAGGAGATCGCGCAAATGACGCTCCTGACGGTTTGGCGGAAGGCGGCCCGGTTCGACCCGACGTCCGCGGGCGCGGCTGCGTGGATTTTCACGATCGCGCGCAATCTGCGGATCGATTCCGCCAGGGCTGCGACGCGGCTGGCCAAGGCTGCCGTGAGCGCGCAGCAAGATGAGACGCCCGAGGTCGCTGACTCGCCGGAAACCCTGATGACCCGGCGCGACGACATATTGCGCGTATCGGCGGCGCTTCAGCAATTGTCAGACGAGCAATCCACCGTGATCCGAATGTCGTTTATCGAGGAGCAGCCGCATAGCGAGATCGCGGAAAGGCTCGGTATCCCGCTCGGAACGGTGAAGTCTCGCATCAGGCTCGCCATGGCGCGGCTCAGAGATCTCTTGGACGATTGACATGACCATCAACCATCATCCACCCGAAGATCTGCTGGGCGATTTCGCCGCCGGCCGGCTCGACGAAGCCGATCGCCTCGTCATCGGCGTCCATGCCGCGCAATGCCCACGCTGCCAGCGTTTCATCGCCGCGATCGAGCAGCTTGCGGGTGCCGCGCTTGAACAGGCCGCTCCGGTCGCCATGGCGGACGATGCGTTCGCGACGATCATGGCTGCGATCGACGAGCCGGAGACGACATCAACGCATGCGCCGGCCTCTTCGCGGCCGGTGCCGCTGCTTGACGATGACCTGCCCGAGATGCTGCGCAAATGCCGGTTCGCCAAGAGCCGGCGCGTGGCACCGGGCGTCAAGATGCAGCCGATCGTTCTGCCTGGCGCGGACACCTCGCGCGCGTTCCTGCTGTGGTCCGCACCCGGCACGCGCATGCTGGAGCATTCGCATACGGGGACGGAGCTGACCCTGGTGCTCAAAGGCAGCTTCAGCCATCAGGGCGGCGATTTCAGGCCAGGCGATTTCGACTTCGGCGACGGCGAGGTCGATCACCAGCCGATCGTCGGCAGCGACATGCCGTGCCTTTGCCTTGTGGCCATGCGCGGCGACTTGCAGATGCACGGCTGGCTTGGCCGGTTGATCTCGCCCTTCGTGCGGCTTTGAGCATCCCCATGTGATCCAGTCGCATCGCGCCGCCGTTCTCCTGGCAAGCAATGCTGGAGGATGAGGGAATGAGCTGCGGCAGACGGACGGCACGGGACCCGACGATCGAGCGCCTGAGCGATCTTCTCGCCCGCGTCGGGCGCGGCGACCAGCGCGCCTTCGCCGAGCTTTTCGCCGCGACGCGCAACAAGCTGCGCATGACTGCACGTCCGATTGCACCTGTGAACGCCGATCTCGATGACCTGCTCCAGGACGCCTATTTGAAGATCTGGAAACATGCGGCCCGCTTCGATCCCGCCCGTTCCTCACCGATCACCTGGATGTGTGCGATCATGCGCCACACCGCGATCGACGCTGTCAGGCTCAAGCAGGTGCCGATGGCCGATTTCGACGAAGCGCTGTCGGTGCCCGAAATCTCCGAGCACGAAAGTGCGTTCGACTACGACCTCGTTCAACCGATCGCGGCTCGCGCCATTCAGCGGCTTCCCGATCAACGCCGTCAACTGCTGTCGCGGGCTTATCTCGATGGCGAAAGCCGGAGGATGCTGGCAGAGCGCTTCGGGGTGCCGGTCGGGACGATCAAGACCTGGCTGCGGCGGACGTTGGATTCCGTTCGGCGCGATTGCATCGAAGGCGCCAGCAGTGGTGCCGTCGCGCAGACCGGTTGAGCAATTCTATTTCTGCGGTCCGGACAGCGAGATCTCGCGTTCGGCGCGGAACACATTGCTGTAGAGATTGGCGATCCACTGCCGGCCGATCTCGGTCTTGTTGAGATAGCCGATCTCGGTCTGGATGTGCGGTGCGACGCTGTTCCAGTAGAATTGCGGATAGCGGTTCACGATGTCGGCGGGCGAGTCGTAGCCGAGCTGGCGGTTCATGCCGACTTCCTCGAACTCGTAATAGAGCGCGTTGGCCTTGCGCAGATAGTTGGGATCGCCGAGCTGTCCGATGAAATCGGCGGCGCGCAGGATCGAGGCCTCGTGGTCGTATTCCTGGCCCTGGCGGGCCGGAAAGCGCGTCCCCTCGATGGCGCGGGCAACCCGCTCAGAGTCAACGCCACGGATCGGCGGTAACCGCCGCCGCACGAAAAGTTTCGAGCGGTCGACGTGATACATCATCAGACTGGCATCGGACGCACCGCGCGGCAATGACACTTTGGTGCCGGCCTCGTCGATGATGAAACCGTCTTCGTCGTCTTCCGGAAACAGCCCGCGGACATAGCCGATATCGTGCGCAAGGCAGGCGATCAGGACGTGAATGTAATCGTCGGCATCGATATGGGCATGGAGATTGCGGCCCAGCATGATCGCCTGGGCCGCCAGCGTCACCAGCATCGTATGCTCGATGTTGTGATAGAGCGCATCGCTGTTGCCGATGCATTCCATCGCGGTGCGCGTCGAGGCCTCCACGACCCTGGCATAGGTCTCGTCGTACCTGCGACGCATGAACGAGCCCAGCAACTTCTCCAGGGATTCAGCCGCCAGTCGCGGTAACGTCATCATGGATGCAGTCCCGTCTGTCGGTGGTGTCCCACGGCAACTCCCGAGCCTCATTCTGGTCCTCGACGCAGCCGCCAGCATAGCCCAATCTGGGGCGACTGACCAAATCCCGGAACAAAAATACGTAAATGTGTTACTCTCCCGCCGCGCAACATCACGGATACGGTCACACTGCGATGCACGCCGCAGCAAGGCCGTGCGGCCGCTGTGCCGGCATGTGCAATGGCCGACCGTTCATCTTATGCGGAATGACGTATAGGTACCGGCGGCACCGCTGCGGCGCGGCCAGGGCGCCTGCACCGCATTGCGGACGGATCATTCCACCAGCAGCACGTCCACGGCGACGCCGAGCTTCTGCTTCGGCGAGCCGACGATGATGCCGTCGACCGGGGACACATCGGAGAAATCGCGGCCGACCGCCAGCACGATGTGGTCGTTGGCGACCAGAAGATCGTTGGTCGGATCGAAATCGATCCAGCCGAGCTCGGCCCCGCACCACAGCGACACCCAGGCATGCGTTGCGTCCGCGCCCTGCAAGCGCGCCTGGCCCGGCGGTGGAATGGTGCGCAGGTATCCGCTGACATAAGCCGCAGGCAGGCCGAGCCCGCGCAGTCCCGCGATCATGACATGAGCGAAATCCTGGCAGACGCCGTGGCGCTTATCGAAGACCTCGTTGAGCGGCGTCGAGATCGCAGTGGCCTTGGGGTCGTAGCGAAACTCGGCGCGGATGCGGTGCATCAGATCAACCGCGCCGGCGAGGATGCCGGTGTCGGGCCTGAAGCTCTCCGCAGCGTAGGCGCTGACGGGGCGCAGAACCGGCACCAGCGGACTGGCAAAGACATAGCCGACCGGCGAGGATGGCCCGAGGCTCGTGGCCTCGAAGGCAATGTCGCGGATACTCTCCCAGCTCGGGCTCGCGGCATCGCGCGCCGGCGGCTTGCGATCGACGGAAACGCGCGAGCGCGAGTCGATGCGCAAATTGCGATGCGCGGCGTCGATGACGATGCTCTCGGTCAGCGTGCCGAAGAAGTCGCGGCGGACGTTGCGCTCGGACGGACGCGGGCGGATCTCGACCTTGTGCGAGATCAGCTCCTGACCGTGAGCGCTGTTCGGCTCAAGCCGCAGGGTGCAGCGTGCGAAGCTGACCGGGTTCTCATATTCGTAGGTGGTGACGTGCTGGATGTCGTAGATCACGCCAGCCCCGTCAGCTTTTCCGGCCGGCTCGCATTCGGACCATGCGGGAAGTAATGCAGCCCGATCGCCTCGGCGAGGCTGAGCAGGTCCTGCTCCAGCGCGAACAGCGCCTTGACCTCAAGCTTCTCGGCCTCCGCAGTCGCCAGCATCGCCTGCACCGCCACCGCAAGCCGCTGCGGCTGTTCGATCAGGCCGTGCTCCTTCAGGCTCGGCAGCGCCGCGATATGCTCGTTCAAGGTCGCGACCTGGAACGCGACCGAGCGCGGATTGTAGCTGTCGAGCACCGCGAGATCGCGCACCGGCGCCAGGATCGGCGCCAGCAGATAGCGCGAGCGATAGGTGATCTGGGAATCGACAAGCGTCAGCAGGATGTCGAGATCCTCATCGCCGGCCTCGTCATAGGCGAACTGCCGCGCGAAGCGCGCGGTGTTGATGGCGCGCTCGGTGCGGCGGCCGATATCGAGGAAGCGCCAGCCGGCGGCGCGGTTCATGTTCTCCTGCGCAAGGCCGGCGAAGCTGGCAAGTTCCTGCAGGGTCAGCTCGGCCGCGCTCAGCACGCTGTCGTCGTCCTCGACCTCGTAGGAGAGACGCTCGGCCATCTCGGTGATGACCTGCCAGGCATCGGGCGACAGCCGCTCGCGCAGGGAGGTGGCCGTGCGCAGCGCCGAGCGCACCAGCGACAGCGCCGAGCCGAAACGCGCCTCGCTCTGCAAGGCTTCTGCGACGATGCGCCCCGGTGCCGCGCGCGAGGTCTGCGAGATCGCCCCCCAGGTCACCAGCAGACGCTGGATCCGTTCGGCCGATTGCAGCGAAGCCGCGGTGCCCTTGTTTGGCCCGCTCGGCGAGCCCAGCGCGCGCACCAGCCGCAGCGTTGCTTCGGCACGTTCGAGATAGCGGCCGAGCCAGAACAGATTGTCCGCGGCGCGGCTCGGCAGCACACCGGCGATGCGGCGGATGCGCACCTTGTCGGTGGCCGGCAGCAGGGATGCGGTCGAGACTTTCTTCTCGGAGACAACCCAGACGTCGGCGGCGCGCGCACCGTCGCCCATCGACACCGCACGCGCGTCCGCCTGCTCGGCGATGCGGCAGAAGCCGCCGGGCATGATGGCCCAGCCCTCGGGCGTTGCGGCTGCAAAGACCCGCAGCACGAAAGGCCGCGGCGTCAGCTGGCCGTGTTCCCACACCGGCATGGTGGACAGGCGCACCACCTCCTGGCCGACATAATCCATGCCGCGCGCAGCTATGGAATCGATCAGGCGCTGACGTCCTTTGACATCGAGCTCGCTCGCGAGCACCGGACCGTTGCTATCGAAGCCCGGCACGCCGCGCTGATAGGCGCCTTCGATCGCGACCTCGTCGAGCCGCGACAACACCTCGTCGCGCGCCAATTTCTGGCCGCACCACCAGGTCGCGATATGCGGCATCTTCAGCTCTTCGCCGAGCAGGCGACGGCTCAAGGCCGGCAGGAAGCCGAGCAGCGCCCTTGCCTCCAACACGCCAGAGCCCGGCATGTTGGCGACGACGACGCCGTCCTTGCGCAGCACGTCGATCAGGCCGGGTACGCCGAGATGCGAGGAGGCATCGAGCTCGAGCGGATCGAGCGAGTTGGAATCGACGCGGCGCAGGAGCACGTCGAGCCGCTTCAGCCCCGCAACAGTGCGGATGTGGACGCGGTTGTCGCTGACGGCGAGATCGTCGCCCTCGACCAAGAGGAAGCCGAGATAACGCGCCAGCGTCGCGTGCTCGAAATAGGTCTCGCTGAAACTGCCGGGCGTGAGCACCCCGATGCGCGGCTCGTCGCGGTCTGCACGCGCGCGCAGAGATTCGCGAAATGCCTCGAAGAACGGCGCGACGCGCGGCACGTTCATCGACTTGTAAAGATCGGAGAAGGCGCGCGACAGCACGAGGCGATTCTCGAGCGCATAGCCGGCGCCCGACGGCGCCTGCGTGCGGTCGCCGAGCACCCACCAGCGGCCGTCGGGCCCGCGGCCGACATCGGCGGCATAGAGCGAGAGATAGCGGCCGCCCGGCGGCGGCACGCCGCAGACCGGACGCAGATATTCGGGGCTGCCGGCGATCGCGCCGGCAGGCAGGGCGCCCTCCGCGATCAGCCGGCCCTCGCCATAGATGTCGCGCAGCACGAGCTCCAAGAGCTCGGCGCGCTGGGTGATGCCGGCGCAGAGCTGCTGCCAGTCGGCTTCATCGATCAGCAGCGGCAGATGGCTGAGCATCCAGGGTCGATCGGCGCTGTCGCCTGGCGCGCGATAGGTGACGCCGGCCTCGCGCAGGTGACGGTCGGCCATGCCGAAGCGCCGCTCGACCTCGTCAGGCGCCAGCGCACCAAAAGCCTCGAAGAACCGGCTCCAGACCGCGCGCGGGGCCCCATCGGGGCCCAGGAACTCGTCGGGGATGCCAGGCAGGCGGCTGTAATCGCGGACCCATTGCGCGAGGCGGCGCTGGCCGTCACGCTGGCCTTGCCCCTTACCTGTCCCCCTGTCCTCTTCGGCTGCGCCCTCGCCCATGCGCCTCTCCCTGCCCCACCATCATACTCATTGCAGGAGCGTGGTTCGCAAGTCGAGGGTCAGGGGAAATTCACTTGTGCGTTCCTCGGGCGGCGGCTGGATCGGCCCCGGCGTATGGCCGTGGTCCTGGAAGCGCGCCAGCCGCCGCGCCTCGGCCTCGTAGGTGTTGACGGGCTTGGTCTCGTAGTTGCGCCCGCCGGGATGGGCGACGTGATAGACGCAGCCACCAAGCGAGCGGCCGTTCCAGCTGTCGATCAGGTCAAAAGTCAGCGGCGCATGGACCGGGATGGTCGGGTGCAGGCCGGAGGCCGGCTGCCAGGCCTTGAAGCGAACGCCGGCCACGGCCTCGGCCGAGCGGCCGGTCGAGGTCATCGGCAGGCGGCGGCCGTTGCAGGTGATGATGTGGCGGCCTTCGACGAAGCCCTCGGCCTTGACCTGGAGCCGCTCGACCGACGAATCGACATAGCGCACCGTGCCGCCGGCCGAGCCTTCCTCACCCAGGACGTGCCAGGGCTCCAGCGCCTGCCGCAGCTCCAACGTCACGCCGCCGTGATGGACGCGGCCGAAGCCGGGGAAGCGGAATTCGAGCTGGGCCAGATACCATTCCGGCTCGAACGCATAGCCGGAGCTTTTCAGCTCGGAGAGAACGTCCTGGAAATCTTCCCAGATGAAATGCGGCAGCATGAAGCGATCATGCAGTGCGGTGCCCCAGCGCACGAACTTGCCTTGTTGCGGCTCGCGCCAGAACTTTGCGATCAGCGCGCGGATCAGCAGCTGCTGCGCCAGCGACATGCGCGGATCGGGCGGCATTTCGAGCGCGCGGAATTCGACGAGGCCGAGACGTCCGGTCGGGCCATCGGGCGAATAGAGCTTGTCGATGCAGATCTCGGAGCGGTGGGTGTTACCGGTGATGTCGACGAGGAGATGCCGGAACAGCCGGTCCACCAGCCACAGCGGCACCTGATAGCCCGGCGGCGGCACGTGCGAGAGCGCGATCTCGAGCTCGTAGATGCTGTCGTGGCGGGCTTCATCGATGCGCGGCGCCTGGCTGGTCGGGCCGATGAAGAGACCCGAGAAGAAGTACGACAGCGACGGATGCCGCTGCCAGTACAAAACGAGGCTCTTCAAGAGATCGGGCCGGCGCAGGAAGGGCGAATCCTGCGGACTCGAGCCGCCGATCACGACGTGGTTGCCGCCGCCGGTGCCGGTGTGGCGGCCGTCGAGCAGAAAACGATTGGCGCCGAGACGGACCTTGCCGGCGTCCTCATAGAGGCCCGAGGTGATCTCGACCGCATCGCGCCAGCTCTGTGCCGGCTGGATGTTGACCTCGATCACGCCGGGGTCGGGCGTCACCTTGATGACCTCGATGCGCGGATCGAACGGCGGTGCATAGCCCTCGACATGGACCTGGAGCTGCATCTCCTCGGCGGTGGCCTCGATCGCCGCGATCAGTTCGAGATAATCCTCGATGCGCTCGACCGGCGGCATGAAGGCGCAGATCACGCCGTCGCGGACTTCGATCGACAGCGCGGTGCGGACGGGAATGGATGTGTTGAGATGCTCGGGCGCGGCGCGCGGCGGCGCTTTCGGACGCTCCGGGAGCGTGAACACCGGCAGCTTGCCGCGCGCCTCCATCGGGTCCTGCTCGACGATGTAGGGATATTGATTGGGCGGGACATAGCCGAGCGAGCCGAGCGGCAACCGCAGGCCGAGCGGTGAATCGCCCGGCGAGAGAAACAGGTGGCCGCGCCGGAGTTGCCAGCGCTCGCTGCGCCAGCGCGGCGGCGCGTTCCAGCGCTGCACCGGCAGCACGAAGCCGCGCGGCGCGCGGAGGCCCTGGTTGAACACCCGCGCCATGCGGGCGCGCGCTTCGGGATCGGACAATTTCGAGTCGGACGGGTCAACGTTGATCGGAAGCTCGGCTTCCTTCTGGAGCCAGTAGACCGTGTCCTCATAGGCCGGAATGATGTAGCCGGGATCGAGCCCGAGCCGTGCCGCCGTGCCCTCGATGAAATCCTCGGCATCCTCGGTCTGGGCCCGCCTGGGATTCTCGATTTTCGCGATGAGGTCGGCGTTCTTCCAGATCGGCACGCCGTCCTTGCGCCAGTAGAGACCAAAGGCCCAGCGCGGCAGGCTCTCGCCCGGATACCATTTGCCCTGGCCGTAATGCAGCAGGCCGCCCGGTGCGAAGCGATGGCGCAGACGGCGGATCAGTTCGTCGCCGAGCGTGCGCTTGGTCGGACCGACGGCTTCCGTATTCCATTCCGCCGCTTCGAGATCGTCGACGGACACGAAGGTCGGCTCGCCGCCCATGGTGAGCCGCACGTCCTGCGCGGCGAGATCGCCGTCGACCTGCTCGCCGAGATCATTGAGGCGCGCCCAGGACTCGTCCGAGAATGGCTTTGTGATGCGCGGCGCTTCGCGGATGCGCTTCACGCTCATGTCGAAGGAGAACTCGACCTCGGCAAAGCCGGCGCCGCCCGAGATCGGCGCGGCCGAGCGGTAATGCGGCGTGGCGGCAACGGGGATGTGCCCCTCTCCGGCCAGCATGCCCGAGGTCGCGTCAAACCCGATCCAGCCCGCGCCCGGCAGATAGACCTCGGCCCAGGCGTGGAGATCGGTGAAATCGTTCTCGACCTCGGGCGGCCCCTCGATCGGATCGATGTCGGGGCGGATCTGGATCAGATAGCCGGAGACGAAGCGGGCGGCGAGGCCGAGATGGCGAAAGGTCTGGATCAGCAGCCAGGCGGAGTCGCGGCATGAGCCGGCGCAGGAGGTGAGCGTCTCCTCCGGCGTCTGCACGCCGGGCTCCATGCGGATGATGTAGCTGATCTTCTTCTGCAGCTCGCGATTGAGCTCGACCAGGAAGTTGACCGTGTTCGGCGCTTCGCGCGGGATCGAGGCCAGATATTTTGCAAAGGCCGGATCAGGCTTGATGGTCTCGAGATACGGCGCCAGTTCGGTCTTGAGATCCCTGGGATACTCGAAGGGGAAGCTGTCGGCATAGGGCTCGACGAAGAAGTCGAACGGGTTGACCGTCGTCATCTGCGCGGTGAAGTCGACCTCGAATTTCAGCTCGGTGGTCTTCTCCGGAAAGACGTAGCGTGCCAGCCAGTTGCCCTGCGGGTCCTGCTGCCAGTTCACGAAATGATTGGATGGCGTGACCTTGAGCGAATAGCTCAGGATCGGCGTCCGCGTGTGCGGCGCCGGCCGCAGGCGGATGGTCTGCGGTCCCAGATCGATCGGGCGGTCGTATTTGTAGTGCGTGACGTGGTGTAATGCGACGTAGATCGACACGGGGTACGGTGCTCCAGCAGCTTTTTTGAGCAGAACACCTGACGTCAATGCGATCAAGCACTAACAACGGGCAGAGGGTGCCTATGAAGTATCCCTCATGTCCCTGTAGCCCGGATGGAGCGAAGCGTAATCCGGGGTTCTTCATCCGCGGATGGACCGCCCCGGATTGCGCTTCGCTCCATCCGGGCTACGGGAGCCCGGTGACCTCTGCGGCCGCGCTACGCCGCCGAGGTCAGCCTTTGCAAAAACTGCGTCACCTCGCGCCGGAGAGTCTCGACCTCGCCGTGGACGCGCTCGGAGGCGCTGTTGACGCGGGCTGCGACGCGGCCGGTGTCGGCGGCGGCCTCGCTGATGCCCGTCACATTGGAGGACATCTGCGCGGTGCCGGCCGAGGCTTCCTGAACGTTGCGGGCGATCTCCCGGGTGGCGAGACCCTGCTGCTCGATCGAGGTCGCGATCGAGGCGGTGATGCCGTTGATCTCGGCGATGGTCTGCGCGATCGCCTCGACGGCCGCGACCGAGTTGGTGGTCGATTGCTGCATCTCGCCGACCTTGGCGCTGATCTCCTCGGTCGCCCTGGCGGTCTGGTTGGCGAGGCTCTTGACCTCGGAAGCCACGACCGCAAAGCCGCGGCCGGCCTCACCGGCACGCGCCGCCTCGATGGTGGCATTGAGCGCGAGCAGATTGGTCTGCGAAGCAATCTCGCTGATCAGCTTGACGACGTCGCCGATCCGCAGCGCGGCATCCGCCAGGTTTCGGATCTCGCTGCCGGCGCGGTTCGCTTCAGTCACGGCGCGGCCCGTGCTCGCGGTCGAGCCGGTGACCTGGCGGCCGATCTCGGCGATCGAGGATGCGAGCTGCTCGGCGGCACTGGCGACGGTCGCGACGTTGCGCGAGGCCTGGTCGGAGGCGCTGAGCACGCCGGAGGTCTGACGGCTGGTCTTCTCGGCTGCGGTCGCCATCTGGCCGGCGTCGGATTCGAGATCCGTTGCCGCGCCCATCAGCGTGCCGGCGACGGCGTCGAGATGAGTACCGAACTGTCGTGCGAGATCGCCGATCTCGACCACGCGGCGGCCGAGGCTGTCGGTGCCGGAATTGATGACGGCGGCCGAACGGCGGAACGAGCCGGGCAGACCGCGCGCGAGGATCTTGCGGAAATACTTGCCTCGGCTGGCATAGTCCATCGACGCCGAAGCTTCTCGGACGAAGGCGTCGGTGATGTCGAGCATGTCGTTGACCGATTTCTGGATCGATCCGATCCGGCCGGCCTGACGATCGCTCAGGATACGCGCTTCGAGATCGCCGTGCGAGGCCTTGCGGCAGACATCGGCCACCTCGGCGACGGCCACCGCCGTGCGATGCTGGCACCAGACGGCGTAGCCGAGCAGCGCGACGGTTGCGCCGAGCAATGCCGCAGCGAAAAGTCCGGTCACGCCAAGAAGCGAGAGGACGAGCGCGACCACGGCAAAAACCCACGCGAGCGCGGCCGCTCCCTGCGCCTTAGAGAGAGAGCACAAATTCATCGTAACCGACACCCTGTTGCTTTAGGAGTCCGACCATCGCATCGAAGCTCGCATGCATGCCGTCCCTGGCATTGGCGTGCCGCGCCTCCTCAGTGCACAGCGTCTTGTAGATCGGCTTGATCCGCTCGATCTGGACGGGATCGGGCTTGCGACGGTTGGAGTGATAGCCGACAATATTGCCGCGCTCGTCGAAGGTCGGCGTGACGTGCGCGAATACCCAGTAATGGCTGCCGTCCTTCGCCAGATTGACGACATAGGCGAAGATCTCCTGCCTGGATTGCAGCGTGTCCCACAGCAGCTTGAAGACGGCGCGCGGCATCTCGGGATGGCGGATCAGGCTGTGGGGCGCGCCCATCAGCTCCGCGTAGCTGTACTTCGCCATGCGGACGAAGACGTCGTTGGCGTAAGTGATGCGGCCCTTCAGATCGGTCTTCGACACGATCAGCTCTTCCTCGCCGAGGAAACTCTCCACGCCGGTCGGTCGTATCGCACGCGTCATCTCGCCCAATCCCTCGCGAAGGGGCAGCGCCTTGAGGAGTCGAGCCCGCTTCGATTCAGGATTACGGCAGCAAATATTAATCAGCGGTGAGCACGGGAACCCGTGCGATCAAATGACGCCTACGTATGATTACGTAGCCGGCGGCCTGCTGTGTCCAGCTACCGCCGCGCGCGATCACATCGTTGCGCCAAGCACCCAGGGCGCGAACTCGGCGCCGCCGAAATCGAAGCTTTCGCTCTTGGTCGGCTGGCCGGAGGCGGTCTTCAGGATGAGATCGAAGATGCGCTCGCCGCATTGCTGGACGCTCTCCTCGCCTTCGAGGATGGTGCCACAATTGACGTCCATGTCCTCTTCCATGCGCTTGTACATCGGCGTGTTGGTGGCGAGCTTGATCGAGGGCGCCGGCTTGCAGCCGAACACGCTGCCGCGCCCGGTGGTGAAGCAGACGAGGTTGGCGCCGCCGGCGACCTGCCCCGTTGCTGCGACAGGGTCGTAGCCGGGCGTGTCCATGAAGACAAAGCCCTTCTTTGTGACGGGCTCGGCGTAGCGCAGCACCTCGACGAGGTTGGTGGTGCCGGCCTTGGCCATCGCGCCGAGCGACTTTTCCAGAATCGTGGTGAGGCCGCCGGCCTTGTTGCCGGGGCTCGGGTTGGCGTTCATCTCGGCGCCTTCCCGCGCGGTGTATTCGTCCCACCAGCGCATGAGATCGACCAGCTTCTCGCCAACCTCGCGGCTGACGGCGCGGCGCGTCAAGAGATGCTCGGCGCCATAGGTCTCGGGCGTCTCCGACAGGATCACGGTGCCGCCGTGGCGCACGATGAGGTCGCTGGCCGCACCCAGCGCCGGGTTGGCCGAGACACCGGAATAGCCGTCCGAGCCGCCGCATTGCAGCGCCACGGTGAGCTCGCTCGCGGGCACGCTCTCGCGCCTGACCTTGTTGGCGTCGGTCAGCGCCTCGCGCACGAAGGCAATGCCGGCTTCAACGGTCTTGCGGGTGCCGCCGACCTCCTGGATGTCCATCGCGCGCAGGCGGCCGGCGAGCTTCTGCTCTTCCATCAGGCCGCCGATCTGGTTCACCTCGCAGCCGAGGCCGAGCACGATGACGTGGGAGAAATTGACGTGCCGCGCATAGCCGCCGAGCGTGCGGCGGAGCAGCGCGAGCGGCTCGTTCTGCGTCATGCCGCAGCCGGTCTTGTGCGTCAGGGCGACGACGCCGTCGACGTTCGGAAACTCCGCCAGCGGATTGTCGCCCGTGAAGGGATTCTTCTTGAAGACGTCGGCGACGAGGCCAGCGACATGTGCGCTGCAATTCACCGAGGTGAGGATGCCGATATAATTGCGCGTGGCGACGCGGCCGTCCGGACGGCGGATGCCTTCGAAGGTCGCGGGCAGGTCGAAATTGGGCGTCGGCTTGACGTCGGCGCAATAGGCGTAGTCCTTGGCGAAATCCCCCATGCCGATGTTCTGCACGTGCACGTGCTGGCCCGGCGCGATCGCCTTCGTCGCAAAGCCGATGATCTGGCCATAGCGGATCACGGGCTCGCCCACCGCGAACGGCTTGATCGCGACCTTGTGGCCGGAGGGAATGCGCTCGACCGTGGTGACGCCGTCGGCCACCAATGTTCCCGGCGGCAGGCTGGCGCGCGCGATCAGCACGCCATCATCGGGATGCAGGCGGATGACGGGGCTGATGGTCATGGGAGTCTCCTTCGGAGGCGAGTAGCGAATGTTGAGTGGCGAATGGAAAAGGGAGCAGCCGTTCGCTACTCCCCATTCGCCATTCGCGAGACTTGTCAGGCCTTGCCGCCGGAATCCTTGCGGGTGGCGTTGACCTGCATCCTTGCATAGGTGGTCATCATGCCGACCTCGTTCGACAGCGTCACGAGCTTGAAGCCCATGTTGATGGCGCGTGCTGCGCCTTCGGCGCCGCTGCAATGGATCCCGGGGTTGAGGCCGCGCTTGCCGCATTCCTTGATGATCTTGTCGTAGATCGCCAGGATCTCAGGCTCGGTGCGGTCGAGCTTCGGCTCCAGGCCGTAGGAGAAGCCGAGGTCGGACGGGCCGACATAGACGCCGTCGATGCCCTCGACGTCGAGGATCGC
The DNA here is from genome assembly GCF_051853015.1 of Bradyrhizobium sp. BLXBL-03. Classification (NCBI taxonomy): domain Bacteria; kingdom Pseudomonadati; phylum Pseudomonadota; class Alphaproteobacteria; order Hyphomicrobiales; family Nitrobacteraceae; genus Bradyrhizobium; species Bradyrhizobium sp. BLXBL-03. The sequence continues at coordinate 5,800,417 of NZ_CP182470.1, forward strand.
TTCCATGTTCTCGACCGCGGTCCTGGTCTCCATCATCGGCAGCAGGATGGTGTCGGCATTGGCGGTCTTCTGGTACGAGCCCGCGGTGCCGTACATGCCGGCGCGATCGGGCCGTTGGAACGGACGCCCTGCGGCGGATATTTCGAATAGGAAACCAGGTTCCTGGCTTCCTCCGGCGTGTTGACCATCGGGCAGATCACGCCATAGGCGCCGCCATCGAGCACCTTGCCGATGATGCCCGGCTCGTTCCAGGGCACGCGGACCATCGGGGTGACCGGGTGCTTGTCCATGGCCTGGAAGCACTGCACCATCGACAGATAGTCCTGCACGCCGTGCTGCATGTCGACGGTGACGCTGTCGAAGCCGCATTGCGCGATCATCTCAGCCGAGAAGCCGGAGGGAATGGCGAGCCACGCGTTGACCACGGCCTTGCCCGACTTCCAGATTTCCTTGACCTTGTTCGCCACGTTGCCTTCCTTCTTGTTGCTTCGACCGCTGTTTCGATCTTCGTCACCATGACGAGCGCCGCGACAGCGCGATCCTGCCTTCCGGTGCCGATTTTGGACGGATCAGCTTGGGCGGCACTTTGAGCGAAAAACGGCGGCAATGTCCATGGCTGTTGCCGCGCTGGCACGCATATCTGGTTTCACTCCTCGGCACTTGCCTCATCGCTCGCGCCAAGCTCCGCAAGGCTCCGCTCGAGCTCTGCAAGCATCTCCTGCAATTCAGCGAGCTTGCGTGCGCCGAAGCGCCGCGTGATCTCGGCATAGATCGCTTCCGAGGATGGCGCAACGGAGGCCATCAGCTTCACGCCCTCTTTCGAGATCGAGACCATGCTGCGGCGCTGGTCGGCCTTCGCCGTCCTGCGCTCGATCAAATTGCGCGCCTCGAGATCGCGCAGGATGCGCGAGAGGCTTGGCCCCAGGAGAAAAGCGGTGCGCGCGAGTTCCGTGACCTCGGCGGCCTCGATGGCGGCCAGCGCGCGCAGGATACGCCATTGCTGCTCGGTCAGGCCATGCTCGCGCAGCGAGGGACGGAACTGCCGCATCACCGCCTCGCGCGCTCGCAGCAGCGACATCGGCAGAGAACGCGAGAAGTCGCGCATCGGCACTTGCCGGGCGGCGGGCGCGCTTGCGCTGATCGGATCAGCCGGTCTCTTCGCCATGATACCCTTTCAGACCACCAAACGTTTGCAGTGCAGCAAGCCCGATTTGTGTTTGACGCATTCACTTAACATGTTAAGCATCTCCGGGCACCACGTTTTGTAAGATCACGGATGGCGCTTTCCAACGACGATATCCAAGCTTGCGCGGGCCGTCTGCACCAGGCGGAGAAGACCCGCGTGCAGATCCGGCAGCTGTCGCAGGATTTCCCGGAGATCACCATCGCCGATGCCTACGCGATTCAGAAGGCATGGGTCGACATCAAGATCGCCGAGGGGCGGATCGTCAAAGGCCACAAGATCGGCCTGACCTCGAAGGCGATGCAAAGCGCGCTTGACATCAACGAGCCCGATTCCGGCGTGCTGCTCGACGACATGTTCTTCACAGATGGCGGGATCGTTCCGACCGACCGCTTCATCGCGACGCGGATCGAAGCCGAGCTCGCCTTCGTCATGAGCCAACGCTTGGCGGGGCCGGAGTGCACGATGTTCGACGTGCTCAACGCCACCGACTTCGTGGTGCCGGCGCTGGAGATCCTGGACACGCGGATCGAGCGCGTCGATGCCAAGACCAAGGCGACGCGCAAGATCTACGACACCATCGCCGACAATGCGGCCAATGCCGGCATCGTACTCGGCGGACGGCCAATCCGTCCGCTCGAGGCTGACCTGCGCTGGATCGGTGCGCTCTGCTTCAGGAACGGCCAGCTGGAAGAGACCGGCCTTGCCGCCGGCGTGCTCAATCATCCCGCAACCGCGGTTGCCTGGCTTGCCAACAAGATCGCGCCGCTCGGCCTTGCGCTCGAGCCCGGCCAGGTCGTGCTCGCCGGCTCCTTCATCCGCCCCATCGAGACCCGCAAGGGCGACACAATTCAAGCTGATTACGGTGCCTACGGCTCGGTCAGCTGCTACTTCGCTTAAGACGACCTAAGGAGTGAAACCGCCATGCCGCATTTCACGATCGAATATTCGGCCAATCTCGATGGCCGCCTCGACATCGGCGCGGTGTGCGAGGTCGTGCGCAAAGCGGCGGTCGAAACCGGTATCTTCCCGCTCGGCGGCATCCGTGTTCGCGCCATCAAATGCGAGCATTACGCGATCGCAGATGGCAGCCACGATTACGGCTTCCTCGACATGGTGCTGCGCATCGGCGAGGGCCGCGATCTGCCGACCCGCCAGAAAGCCGGCGAGCACGTCTTCCAGGCGCTCGCAAAGCATCTCGATCCGGTCTTCGCCGCCGGCAAGTTCGCTCTGTCGTTCGACGTGCAGATCAACGACAAGGACACCAGCTGGAAGCGCAACAACATCCACGACGCACTGAAAGTGGAAGCCGCCCATGGATAAGCCCGCTCCAAAAGCCGACGTATTCCAGGCCAATCGCGACCGCGTCGCGCCGCTGCTGAAGAAACTCAGGGCGGACGGCATCGGTCACATGATCGACGGCAAGATCGTGCCGTCGATATCAGGCGAGACTTTTGAGACCAAGTCCCCGGTTGATGGCGCCGTGCTCGCCAGCGTCGCGCGCGGCAATGCCGAGGACATCGATGCCGCGGCTACAGCCGCGGCGCTTGCCTTCAAGTCCTGGCGCGACATGGGACCGGCGATGCGGCGCAAGCTGCTGCATCGCGTTGCCGATGCGATCGAGGACAATGCCGAGGACATCGCGGTGCTCGAATGCATCGACACGGGACAAGCCTATCGCTTCATGGCGAAAGCCGCGATCCGTGCCGCCGAGAACTTCCGCTTCTTCGCCGACAAATGCGCCGAAGCGCGCGACGGCCTCAACACGCCGAGCGACGAGCACTGGAACATCTCGACCCGCGTGCCGATCGGCCCGGTTGGCGTGATCACGCCGTGGAATACGCCGTTCATGCTCTCGACCTGGAAGATCGCCCCCGCGCTCGCCGCCGGCTGCACCGTCGTGCACAAGCCGGCCGAGTGGTCGCCGGTGACGGCGGCCATTCTGGCGCGGCTGGTCAAGGAAGCCGGCGTGCCCGACGGGGTGCTCAATACCGTGCACGGTTTTGGCGAAGAAGCCGGCAAGGCGTTGACCGAGCACCCCGCCATCAAGGCGATCGGCTTCGTCGGTGAGAGCGCGACGGGCTCGGCGATCATGGTGCAGGGCGCGCCGACGCTGAAGCGCGTGCATTTCGAGCTCGGCGGCAAGAACCCCGTCATCGTGTTCGACGACGCCGATCTCGACCGCGCGCTCGATGCCGTCGTGTTCATGATCTACTCCCTCAATGGCGAGCGCTGCACCTCGTCGAGCCGCCTGCTGATCCAGCAGAACATTGCCGAGAAATTCATTGAGGAGCTGACTGCGCGCGTGAAGGCGCTGAAGGTCGGCCATCCCCTCGATCCCGCCACCGAGATCGGGCCGCTGATCCACGAGCGGCACCTCGCAAAGGTCTGCTCCTATTTCGACGTCGCGCGCCAGGACGGCGCGACCATCGCCGTCGGCGGCAAGGCTTATGACGGTCCGGGCGGCGGACATTATGTCGAGCCGACCTTGGTGACAGGCGCGCACGGCAGGATGCGCGTGGCGCAGGAGGAGGTGTTCGGCCCCTTCCTCACCGTGTTGCCGTTCAAGGACGAAGCCGACGCCATCGCGATCGCCAACGACATCCGCTATGGCCTCACCGGCTATGTCTGGACCAACAATGTCGGCCGCGCCTTGCGCGTCGCCGACGCGCTGGAAGCCGGCATGATCTGGCTGAACTCGGAGAACGTCCGCCATCTGCCGACGCCGTTCGGCGGCATGAAGGCCTCAGGCATCGGCCGCGACGGCGGCGATTACTCGTTCGATTTCTACATGGAAACCAAGCATGTCTCGCTGGCGCGGGGTACGCACAGGATCCAGAAACTGGGAATTTAGAACCGCCGTCGTTCCGGGACTACGGGACCGCGCGAGCGCGGCCCGGAGGACCCGGAACCTCGAGATTCCGGGTTCGGTCCTGCGGACCGCCCCGGAATGACGGGGCCTAACGAGGGGAAACGAAAATGCCGGTACCGCAACATATCTTCGAGCCACCGTTCAACATCATCCGCTCGAGCCACGTCGTGCTCGACGTCACCGATCTGAAGCTGAGCCGCGAGTTCTACGAGATCACCGTCGGCCTGCATGTCGAGGATGCCGACGACAACGTCGTATACATGCGCGCCGCCGAGGAGCATCAGCACCACTCGCTGGTGCTGCGGAAAGCTGCGGCGCCGGCCTGCGCCCGGCTCGGCTTCAAGGTCGGCAATGACGGCGATCTCGACAAGGCCGCGAAGTTTCTGTCCGAAAACGGCCTCGCCCATGCCTTCGTCGATCAGCCGTTCCAGGGCCGCACGCTGCAATTCACCGATCCCTTCGGCTTCCAGATCGAGCTCTATGCCTCGATGGAGCGGCGGCCGCATCTCTTGCGCCGCTACGACCTCTACCGGGGCTGCCACCCGCAGCGGCTCGATCATTTCAACGTCTTCGCCGCCGAAGTGCAGGACACAGTCGACTTCTATGCGCGGCTCGGCTTCCGCCTCACTGAATACGCCGAGGAAGATGGACCGAACGGCCGCATCGCCGCCGCCTGGATGCATCGCAAGGGCAACGTCCATGACTTTGCGATCACGAATGGCAAGGGCCCCCGCCTGCACCATTTTGCGTACTGGACGCCGACGGCGATGAACATCATCCACCTCTGCGACGTGATGGCTTCACAGGGCTTTGTGAAGAACATCGAGCGCGGCCCCGGCCGCCACGGCATCTCGAACGCGTTCTTCCTCTACGTCCGCGATCCCGATGGCCACCGCCTCGAGCTCTACACCAGCGATTATTTTACCGGGGATCACGACCACGAGCCGCTGCGCTGGTCGCTGCGCGACCCGCGCCGCCAGACGCTGTGGGGCGCACCTGCCCCCCGCTCCTGGTTCGAACAGGGCTCGCCGTTCACGGGCCAGGCCGTGCGCGAGCCGAAATTCGTGGCCGACGTGCTGGTGGCGGATTAAGCGATGAAACTCCCTCGCCTCGCTACCTATTCCGTCAAGGGTGAAACCCGCTACGGCGCCGTCCTGGAGGGCGGCATCGTCGATCTCTCGGCGCGCTACGCCAAGGATTATCCGACGCTGCGCGAGGTGATCGCCGCCGGCAAGCACGTGCCCCTCGCCGAAGAGGCCGCCAGCCGTACGCCGGTTCACGCGCTCGGCGAGATCACATGGCTGCCGCCGGTGCCCGCGCCGGAAAAGATCATCTGCATCGGGGTCAACTATCCCGACCGCAACGCCGAGTACAAGGATGGCCAGGAGGCGCCGAAATATCCGAGCATGTTCATGCGCTCGCCCCGCTCCTTCGTCGGCCACGACACGCCGCTGGTGCGCCCGCGCGCGTCCGCGCAGCTCGACTATGAAGGCGAGATCGTGCTGGTGATCGGCAAGGCCGGCCGGCACATCAAGCAGAGCGCTGCGCTCGATCACGTCGCCGCGCTGACGCTCTGCAACGAAGGCTCGGTGCGCGACTGGCTGCGCCACGCCAAGTTCAACGTCACGCAAGGCAAGAACTTTGATTCCAGCGGCAGCCTCGGGCCGTGGCTGGTGCCCTACATCAGGGAAGCGCAGATCGCCGACATCAGGCTGACCACGCATGTCAATGGCGAGCTGCGTCAAGACGACCGTACCAGCCGGCTGATGTTTCCGTTCCGCTATCTCATCAGCTATATCTCGACCTTCGCGACGCTGGTCCCCGGCGATATCATCGTCACGGGCACGCCGACCGGCGCGGGTGCGCGGTTCGATCCGCCGCGCTACCTGAAGCCCGGCGACGTCATCGAGGTCGCGGCCGAGGGTATCGGAGTTTTACGCAACGGCGTCGTCGACGAAGCCTGAGACAACAACACGAATGGAATGATGCAATGACCACCCTGACCGGCGGCGAAGCGATCGTAAGCGGGCTCGTCGCCCATGGCGTCGACACCGTGTTCGGCCTGCCGGGCGCGCAGGTCTACGGCCTGTTCGACGCCTTCCACCAGGCTCAGCTCAAGGTGATCGGCGCGCGGCACGAACAGGCCTGCGGCTACATGGCGTTTGGCTATGCGCGCGCGAGCGGCCGACCCGGCGTGTTCAGCGTCGTGCCCGGCCCCGGCGTGCTCAATGCCAGCGCGGCGCTGCTCACCGCTTACGGCTGCAACGAGCCGGTGCTGTGCGTCACCGGACAAGTGCCGACGCAGTTTCTGGGCAAGGGGCGCGGCCATCTGCACGAGATGCCGGACCAGCTCGCGACCTTGCGCAGCTATGTGAAATGGGCCGATAGAATCGAAGCTCCTGCCAATGCACCGACGACGGTGGCGCGCGCCTTCCAGGAAATGATGTCCGGCCGACGCGGCCCCGCCTCGGTGGAGATGCCCTGGGATATCTTTACGCAGCGCGCGGACACCGCCGCTGCGCAAGTGCTGGAGCCCCTGCCTGCGCCGCTCCCAGACCCCGATGCGATCAAGCAGGCCGCAGCGCTGATCAAGGCCAGCAAAGCACCGATGATCTTCGTCGGCAGCGGCGCGATCGAGGCAGGCGAGGAAATCCTCGAGCTCGCCGAGATGATCGATGCGCCCGTGGTCGCCTTCCGCAGCGGCCGCGGCATTGTCTCCAATGCGCACGAGCTTGGCCTGACCATGGCCGCCGCCTACAAGCTATGGGCCAAGACGGACCTGATGATCGGCATCGGCACGCGGCTGGAATTGCCGACGATGTCGCGCTGGCCTTATCGGCCGGACGGATTGAAGAGCATCCGGATCGATATCGATCCGGTCGAGATGCGGCGCTTCATTTCGGACGCTGCCATCGTTGCCGATGCCAAGGCCGCGACCGCCGACCTCGTCGCCGCCGTCAGCAAGGTCGGCCACAGCAGGATCGCCGGCCGCCGCGGGGCGATCCGCGAGGCGACCGCGACGGCGCTGGCAGAGATCCAGCGCGTCCAGCCGCAGATGGCGTATCTCAACATTTTGCGCGAGGTGCTGCCGGCGAACGCGATCGTCACCGACGAGCTGTCGCAGTTCGGATTCGCCTCCTGGTACGGCTTTCCGATCTACCAGCCGCGGACCTTCATCACCTCCGGCTATCAGGGCACGCTCGGTTCGGGCTTCCCGACGGCGTTAGGGGCCAAAGTCGCCAGTCCCGACAAGCCGGTGGTTGCGATTACCGGCGACGGCGGCTTCATGTTCGGCGTGCAGGAGCTGGCCACCGCCGTGCAGTTCAACATCGGCGTGGTGACGCTGGTGTTCAACAACAACGCCTATGGCAATGTCCGCCGCGACCAGCGCGAACGCTTTGACGGCCGCGTGGTGGCATCCGATCTGGTCAATCCTGACTTCGTCAAGCTCGCGGAGTCCTTTGGCGTCGCATCCGCGCGCGTCACGGCGCCGGACCAGTTCAAGTCCGCGATGGAGAAGGCGCTCGCCCATCGCGGGCCGTATCTGATCTCGATCGAGGTGACCAGGGATTCGGAAGTCAGCCCGTGGGCGTTCATTCACCCGCCGAAGCCGTAGCTCTGTCATTCCGGGGCGCGCGAAAGCGCGAACCCGGAATCTCGAGGTTCCGGATTCGATGCTTCGCATCGCTCCGGAACGACCGCTCTTTCACCGCGTCCGGCGGAACGTCAAATTGATCCTGATACGTCCCAGCAGCGCGTGCTCGCCCTCGGCGAGCGGCGCGACGCCGTGATAGGCGAGCCGGCTCGGCCCGCCCCACACCACGACGTCGCCATGCACAAGCCGAAAGCGGCGCGGCTTGTCGGCGCGCGCCAGGCCGCCGAACAGGAAGGTCGCGGGCAGGCCGAGCGAGACCGAGACGATCGGCGCCGAATAGTCCAGCTCGTCCTTGTCCTGATGCAGTGAGAGCCGCGTGCCGGGCTCGTAGCGGTTGATCAGGCACGCATCCGGCGCGAAGTGCTTGAAGCCGCCCTGCTCCGCCGCGCGGCGGGCGAGATCGCGAAACACCGGCGGCATCACCGGCCATGGCGCGCCGGTCTTGGGATCAATGGGATCATAGCGGTAGCCGGTGTGATCGGTGATCCAGCCGCGCTCGCCGCAATTGGTCATGGCCACCGACATCTGGTAGCCTCCGGGCGTGGTCATTCGCCGGAACGGCGACTGCAACACGATGGCGCGCACCGCTTCGACCAGCTCGCCCTCGATCGGCCTGACGAAGCCGCGCAGCAGCACGGCGCCGTCCGCGATCTGCTCGCGCGACGGTTGGGCTTCGGCAACGCTGTCGAACAAATCAGCCGTCAATGGCTCCGCTCATTTGGCATCATGGAAGATCACACCCAGCGTGTGGCGCTGGCCGGACCTGATCCGGCTGACACCGTGGCGCAGATTAACGCGGTAGGTGCCGCGTGTCCCCTGCACCGGGCGATGGTGCACAGCAAAGGCGACGGCGTCGCCCTGCGTCAGTGGAACCACCTCGGCGCGGGACTGCATGCGTGGCCGCTGCTCGGTCAGCACGAACTCGCCGCCGGTGAAATCGTCTCCCGGCTCGGACAGCAGGATCGCGACCTGGAGCGGGAACACATGCTCGCCGTAGAGGTCCTGATGCAGGCAGTTGTAATCGCCGGCCTCGTACTGCAGCAGCAGCGGCGTCGGCCGGGCCTGCCCCGCCTCATGGCAGCGCTTCAGGAACGCGGCGTGCGAGGTCGGATAGCGGATGTCGATCCCCATCGCCTCGTTCCAGCGGTTGGCGACGCCTTGCAGATGCCTATAGAGCGCCGGGCGCAGCTCCGCGATCGGATCGGGCAGCGGATAGGAGAAATATTTGTACTCGCCGCGGCCAAAGCCGTGGCGGCCCATGACGATACGGCTGCGGAAGTGCGCGTCGTCGGAATAGAGCGCGGCGATGGCGCGGCATTGAACGGGCGTCAGCACGTTCTTCAGGACGGCGCAGCCGTGGGAGTCGAGTTCGGCGGTGATCTGGGGCCAGTCGAGGGTGTCGACGTGGGTGGCGAGGTCGGTGGATGGCTTCTGGTGTGATTTGCGAGCGGTCATTGCCATAACAACCAACTTCGCACGCCCACGTTCATCCGACCACCCGATTTCCGATGACCCGTCTCCTCGTCATTGCGAGCGCAGCGAAGCAATCCAGAATCCCTCCGTGGAACCAGTCTGGATTGCTTCGTCGGCAAGGGCTCCTCGCAATGACGCGGAGAGAGTTCAGCCCCGCACCGGCAGCGTCACCACCTCGTAGCCGTGCCTGATGGTCCGCTTCAGCACGGGATCCTCCAGCTCGAAGTCGAAGCGCTCCGCAGGGCGGATGCCGCCCTTGGCCGCAAAGGTGCCACCGAACATGGCGCAGCCGTCGGGGAACTTGCCGCCCGCGAAGCCGCGCGCGATGAGCTCGGCCACCGGCAGCATCGCGTCCAGCGTGCCCTCCTGGTAGAGCACTCGCTGGCCGTTGATGGTGGCGTAGGAGCGCAGGATCATCTTGTCCCAGTGGCCGATGACATCCTCGAGCTCCCACAGCGTGGAGGCGATCGGCTTGTCGCACATCTGCTTGGACACCGTGACGCTGTAGGCCTCGACCTTGCGGTCGGTGTGATCCGAGCCGCAGCCGACGAAGATACGGCCCTGCCAGCCGACCAGCACGAACTCGACCTCGCCTGAGGAATCGCCGCCGGTGCATTCGATGCTGTCTTCCTGGGTCAGCCGGCGCGCCGAGGCGCGGTAGTAGATCGGCGTCGAGGCCGGCGGGGCGATACCCATCTCCTGCAGCTCGGCAATGTGCTTGTCGCGCGCGACAGGATCGCGGCCGGTCCATCCGGCGATGACCATCTGGTCGATCGCCAAGGTCAGCGGCGTGGTGGTGTCCTGGGCGTCGATGGTGAAAGTCAGGTCAAACACGAATGACGGCCTCCATGCCGGCAGCAAGTTCAAAAATACGGCGGTCCGAGCCGCCCGCTCCGGCAAGCATCAGGCCGACGGGAACCTCGCCCTCGCGATGCGCCGGCAGCGAGATGGCACAGCCGTCGATCACGTTGATCAGCGTGCAATTGCGCAGCGCGCGCAGGTTTTGCGTCGTGAACGCCTTGTCGTCGGCGAGATCTGCGATCTTCGGCGGCGTGTTGGCGGTGGTCGGGAGAACCAGCGCGTCATAGGGTGCAATGCGGGCATTGACGCGGGCGATCAGCGAGCGGCGCTCGTTGAGCAGATCGATGTAGTCGGCCGCGCTCTGCGCCTCGCCGCGCATGATGCGGACGAAGACGCGGGGATCGTAAACATCGCCCTTGGAGGTGATGAGATAGCGATGCCAGGCATAGCTCTCGGACGCCGCAAAGCCACCCTTGGCGTTCATCGGGCCGATGTCGTGGAATTCGGCCATCTCGATGCGCTCGATGATGGCGCCGTGATCGGCGAGCGATTTCAACGCGCGTTCGAAGGTTTCCGCGACCGGAGCGTCGAGATCGTCAAGCGCAACCGTGGTCGGCACGGCCAGCCGCATGCCCTTCACGGGACGCGGCGTGAGCGCCGTGACCGGCTCGTTCGCCAGCACCGCATCGAGAATGGCGCAGCAGCTGACCGAGCGCGCCAAGGGGCCGATGCTGTCGAGCGAGAACGACAGCGGCACGGAGCCATCCAGCGGCACGCGGCGCTGCGTCGGCTTGTAGCCGACGATGCCGTTATAGGCCGCGGGAATGCGGCAGGAGCCGCCGGTGTCGGTGCCGAGCGCGCCATGGGCCATGCCGTCGAGCACGGAGACCGCCGCGCCCGAGGACGAGCCGCCCGGCACGTGCCCCTCGGCGCGGTTCCAGGCGCCTTTGGGTGTCCCATAATGCGGATTGATACCGATGCCGGAATAGGCGAACTCGGTCATGTTGGTGCGTCCGATCACGACAAAGCCGGCCTTGCGCAGCCGCGCGACCGCCGCCGCATCGTGCTCGGCCGGATCGGAATCGTCGAGCGCACGGGAGCCGGCGCGCGTGGTCTGTCCCTTGATGTCGAACAGATCCTTGATCGAGACCGGGATACCGGCATAGCGCGAGGGCGCCGCCTTGACCTTGCGCAGGGCATCCATGGCATCTGCGGTGGTCAGCGCGGCGTCCTTGTCGACATGGATGAAGGTGCGCTGCCCCTCGCCGGCGGGATCGGCGATCCTGGCGATGCACGCCTCGACCAGTTTTCGGGAGGTGGTACGGCCGCTTTCGAGATCGTCGGCCAGTGTGGCGAGGGTCGGGGCGTTCGGCATGTCTGGTTCGCCTGCGTCGGGCGCGGCCAAAACGCTGCCGCGCTATTTCAATCCAAAATAGGCGCGCCGCAGCGCCTCGTTGTCGGTCATCTCGGCAACCGTGCCGGAAAAGCGAATGCGCCCGCCTTCCAGAACAAATACGCGGGTTGCCACTTCAAGGAAACCGATATTCTGCTCGGCGATCAAAAGCGCGATCCCGCGCCCCTGCAGGCCGTTCAGGATACGGATAACCTCCTTGACGAACAGCGGCGACAGCCCGGCCGAAGGCTCGTCCATGACGAGAAGCTTCGGCTCGGCCGCGAGCGCCTTGGCGATCCCGAGCATCTTGCGCTGCCCGCCTGACAGGCTGGAGGCAGCGTCGCGGCGCTTGTCGCGCAGCACGGGAAAGAGGCCATAGAGCTCGTCGAGGCGCCGGCGCGGGTTGGCATGTCCCAGCGCCTGGGCCCCCACCAGGATGTTCTCCTCGATCGACAGGTCAGGAAACACCGCGAGCTCCGACATGTAGGTCATGCCGAGCTTCATGCGGTCGCTGGAGCGCATATGCGCGATATCCTGGCCGCCGAGCGCGATGCTGCCGTGACGGGCCTCGACCAGGCCGACCAGCGATTTCAGGAACGTGGTCTTGCCTGCACCGTTGGCGCCGAGCAGCAGGACCGTCTCGCCGGACTTGACGTCGAGATCGACGCCCCACAGCACCTGCATGGTGCCGTAGCCCGCATCGACGCCTTGCGCCTGGAGAAGAGGCGTTGCTTCAGGCGGCATGCTCGCCTCCCAAAAACACCTCGATCACCTGCGGTTCCTTCACGGCCGCAGCGAGCTTACCCTCGAAGATTTCCCGTCCCGCATTGAGAACGATGACGCGGTCGGTGATGTGCTCGATGAAGCCCATCAGGTGCTCGACGACGATGATCGACATGCCGCCTGCCGCGAGCTGCTTGATCCGCTCGGCAATCCAGTCGAGCTCGGCGGGATTGAGCCCGGCAGCGAGCTCGTCGAGCAGCAGCAGGCGCGGTCGCGTCGCCAGGGCGCGGACCAGATCCAGCATCTTCTGCTGCGCACTGTTGAGATCGGCTGCCGGCCGATCGGCGACCGCGTCCAAACGATATTCGTCGAGCAGCGCATCGAGCGCCGGCGGCGTTCCGCCAATGTGGCCGTAGGCCAGGGCGACCCTGACGTTCTCCCGCACGGTCAGCGACATGAACGGCTTCGGCACCTGGAAAGTCCTGTTGATGCCGCGATGGACCAATTTGTGGGACGCAATGCCGCCGATGGGCTCGCCATCGAAAGCGACCTCGCCGCCATCGGGGGCGTAGAGACCCGAAATCACGTTGATCGCCGTGGTCTTGCCCGAACCATTCGGACCGACCAGCCCCAGCACCTCGCCGGGCGCGGCATGAAAGCTGAGGCCGTCGAGCGCGACGAAACCGCCGAAGCGCTTCACCAGCTTATCGACGCTGAGAATGGGTTTTGTGTCAGGGGACATGCCAGCCCCTCCGCGTCGCCAGCGAGACCAGCCCTGCCGGCAGGAACAACACCAATCCCATGATGAGAAGGCCGTAGATGAGCTGGAAATATTGCGGGGTCGTGAACCCGATCAGATTGTAGACGCCGTACAGGATCAGGACGCCGATGATCGGACCGGAGATCGTCGCGACACCTCCGAACAGCGCGAAGACGATCGCGAAGATGCTGAACTCGCCGCTGAAGACATTGTCGGGATAGAACACGGACACGTACCAGGCATAGATGCCGCCGGCGAGCCCCGCCACCAACGCCGAGGCCAGCCAGGCCGCGATGCGCATCTTGACGACGTTGACCCCCGCCATCGACGCGCTCACCGAATCCTCGCGAACGGCCTGCAGTGCAAGTCCGAAGCTCGAATTCTTCAGGAAGACGACACCGCCCACCGTCAATGTCAGCACCACCAGCGCCGCATCATAGGCGTGCGAGGGGTTGAACGTGCCCGTCAGCGACACGCCATACGGCCCCTTGGTGATGCCCTCCAATGCGGGATTGGCGACCAGGTGCAGCACAGCCAGCGACGCGGCGAGATTGGCAATGGCAAAATAGGCGCCGGAGAGCCGCAACAGCGGTGTCAGCAGCAGGCCGAGCAGCACGCCGACCAGCCCCGCCGCCAGCACGGCCACCAGCGCCGGCGACTGATAATGCATCACCAGCACCGCAAATCCGTAGGCGCCGGCCCCGAAGAAGCCGACATAGCCGAACGGCAGATAGCCGGTGAAGCCGTAGATGATGTTGACGCCCTGCGCGAGGATCAGGAACGTGACGAAATTGAACAACAGCAGATGGTTCTGGTAGAGGCCCGGCAACACCGCAAACACGGCGATCAACGGCACCAGAATGAACAGCACATGCTTGATGGCATTAGGCAACACGCACCCGCCTTCCGAGCAGGCCGCTCGGACGTAGCAAGAGGATCAGGATCAGCAGCACATAGGGCAGAAGGTCCGCCCATGAGCTGAGATAGGTCTGCACCAGCATGTAGCAGACACCATAGACGACACCGCCGAGGGCCGTGCCGAGCGGATTGCCGAGCGAACCCAGCACGACGATCGCAAATGACGTCACCGTAGCGTCCGCGCCGAAGGCCGGCGTGATCGAGCCGAACATGAACGGCGCAAACACGCCCGCAACCGCAGCAAGCCCGAGTCCGATTCCGAACGCCGCGGCCGAGACACGATCGACATCGATGCCCGAGGCCAGCGCCTCGTCGCGTCGCGACATCACGGCGCGCGTCAATGTGCCGAGCCGCGTGCGGTAGAGATAGACGTAAACGAGACCGATCGCGACCAGGCTGATCCCGGCAGCAATCACCCACGGCGCGGGAAATCCCTGGCCGAGGATGCGGATCGGACCGTTCTGCGGCTTGCCGCCGAACAGCTGGACCTTGATGGTCGAGAACACCGTGCCGAGCAGCCGGCTCTGGATCGAGCGCTCGCTGGTGCCGGCGAAGATCGTGGTGATGGCTTCGACCACCTGCGACAGGCCGAAGAACAGGATGATCGACAGCATCTCGGGATTTGCCGATCCCTGCAGCCGCGGCACCAGCACCCAATAAAGCAGCGTGCCGACCAGCAGAAACAGCACGAATGCCAGCGGCACCGCAAACAGCGGGTCGATTCCGGCCAGGGTGACGACGCCCAGCGCCACGAAGGCGCCGAGCATCAAGACGTCGCCATGCGCAAGGTTGACGATGCGCATGACGCCGAAGACGAGATTGAGCCCCATACCGACCAGGCTGAAATACAGCCCGAACAGGACGCCGGCGACCAACGCGTAGGTCAACATCAGCAGCCGACTCCCAGCACTTGCTCAGCGGGGTTTCCCGTCATGGACGCGGATAGACCGGCTTTCCGGTCGCCGTCTCATGGGGATAGATCGAGATGAACTTGAGATGCCCGTGATCGCCAAGCTCGAGCTGGCCGAGCGGCGTGAGCTCACCGATCTGACCGCCCATCTCGTCGAGCGCGAACGTGCCGTCCAGCGTTTGCAGCTGGTTGGACAGGCTGAAGGTTGCCTTGCGCAGCTCGAGCTGATCGAGGCTGGTCGCGACCGACAGGGTCTTTTCGATCACCAGAGCCGTGGTGTAGCCGGCAACCGAGTTGAAGCCGAACTCGACCTTGCCGTCAGGATATTTCTTGTTCCAGGCCGCTTTGTACTCGTCGATGTTCATGCCGAAGTTCACCGGATATTTCAGCTCTTGCGGCGGCACGTAGGTGAAGACGTGCTCCAGTCCCTTCTCGCCGACGTTCTTCTCGAGCAGCTCGGTCTCCAGACCGGCATAGATCGAGAACAGCATCTTGAAATTGACCCCGACGTCCTGAACGTTGCGAAGGAAGGCGATGTCGTTCGGCGCATAGCCGAAGTGAATCACCGCGTCCGGGTTGGTGTTGGCGATGTTGTTGATGATGACGGTGTAGTTGGTCGTCTCGGTGGGAACGCCCTGATCGTAGACGATCTCGATCGGCGCGCCCGATTCCTTGACGAACTTCCGGAAGGCATTGGCCTGCGTGCCCGTGAACTCGTTGGTCGCATAGAGGATCGCGACCTTCTTGATGCCGAGGCCAGGTCCATCATGCGAGACGAAATCGGCGACCGGTTTCGGCCAGACGGTCGACACCGGGTCCGCCATCAGGGCGATGTAGGGATTGTCCTTGGAGAAGAAGCTGGCGCCCGTGCCGGTCTGGTCGAACAGGAACATCTTGTGGTCGCGAGCAATCGCAACCGCAGGCGCGGTCAGCACCGAGCCGGAATCGGCAACCAGAAGATCGACCTTATCCTGGGTGATGAGCTGATTGTACAATGTCGCCGCGGTCGCCGTGTTGCTCTGGTCGTCATAGGCAACGAGCCTGATCGGGATCTTCTTGTCGAACGCCTTCACATAGACGCCGCCTTCGGCGTTCTTCTGTTCGACCCACAGCTTCAGCCCATAGTGAACCGGCATCGAGATCGAGGCATAGCGCCCGCTCGAGGCGTAGAGCGTTCCGATCTTGATCTCGGCCGGCGCATCCGCAGCAAGGGACGGCGCAGCGAAGGTCAGACCTGCAACCAGCGCAACGCCTACTGATCTTAACATGGAATCCTCCCGATCTCTTCTTGTCTCGGCACTTATGTACCGTGCGAACTTACTGGCACACAAGCACGCCGTCAGCAATTGTGCGCATGGTGGAATACGGGGCGTGCAGAGCTCAGTGCTGGACCGTTGACGCGCGATAGTCAATTGGCGCATCAAGATTGAAACAGACGAGCATCGAGTTCTCGCCTTTGGGAGGAGCTGCCGACATGGCCGAACCGCAGCGCGCACGACCGAAACCAACGCCGGAGACCCAGCATTTCTGGGACGGCACCAAAGCGGGCGAGCTGCGCCTGCAACGCTGCGATGCCTGTGCGCATGTCTACTTTCCGCCGCGCCCGTTCTGCCCGTCCTGCGCCTCGCGCAAGGTCTCCATCTTCAAGGCGAGCGGCAAGGGTTTCCTCTACAGCTACGTCATCAACCACCGCCCTGCCGCGCCGGGCTTCACGCCGCCTTACGTGATCGCCGTCGTTGAGCTCGACGAGGGACCGCGGATGATGAGCAACATCATCGACTGCCCGCAGACGCCGGAGGCGCTCGCGCTCGACATGAAGCTTGAGGTCGCGTTCCAGCAGCTGGACGACAAGATCACCCTTCCCGTGTTCCGTCCGGCGAAGGGGTAAGCCATGCGCAAGAACCAGGTTGCCGTCGTCGGCGCGGCCGAGACCACCGAACTCGGAATCATCCCCAACGCTTCGCAGCTCCAGCTCCACGCGGATGCAGCACTCAATGCGATCGCCGATGCCGGACTGAAGCTCTCCGACATCGACGGCTTTGCCACCGCGGTCGAAACGCCACAGCAGGTCTGCCACTATCTCGGCATCAAGCCGACCTGGGTGGACGGCACGTCCGTCGGCGGCTGCTCGTTCATGCTGCACGTCCGCCATGCGGCCGCCGCGATCGAGGCTGGTCTTTGCAAGACCGTGCTGATCACCCATGCCGAGAGCGGAAAGTCGATGATCGGCAAGGCGCCGCGCTCGATCCCAGCCGACAGTCTGCAGGGCCAGTTCGAGGCGCCCTATGGCGTCTACGGCCCGCCCAGCATGTTCCCGATCCCCGTGCTGCGCTTCATGAAGACCTACGGCATCACCCATGAACAGCTCGCGTCGGTCGCCGTCGTGCAGCGCGAATGGGCAGCCAGGAATCCGCGGGCGATGATGAAGGATCCGATCACGGTCGCCGACGTGCTGAACTCGCGCATGATCGCCTATCCGTTCCGGCTGCTGCAGTGTTGCCTCGTCACCGACGGCGGCGGCGCGCTGATCCTGACCTCGGCCGACCGCGCCAGGGATTTTCCGCGCAAGCCCGTTTATATCATGGGCACCGGCGAGAGCGTGGAAACGCCGATGGTGAGCCAGATGGAGACGTTCAACTCCTCGCGCGCGTTCAAGACCGCGGGACCGCTCGCGTTCAGGGAGGCCGGCATCGCGCACAAGGACGTCGATCACCTCATGATCTACGACGCCTTTGCGCATTTGCCGCTGTTCGGGCTCGGCGATCTCGGCTTCATGCCGTATGAGGAGACTGGCAAATTCATCGCTGATGGCAACACGCGGCCCGGGGGCAAGCTTCCGCTCAACACCAATGGCGGCGGCCTCTCCTACATGCATTCGGGCATGTACGGCATGTACGCGCTGCAGGAGAGCGTGCGCCAGATGCGCGGCATCGCACCGGCGCAGGTAGCGAATGCGAAGATTTCCGTGTGCCATGGCGTCGGCGGCATGTTCGCGGCGTCAGGCACGATCGTGTTTACGAATGAGAGGTAACAGCCCGTCATTCCGGGGCGCGATTAGCGCGAACTATGGTGCGCAGTTGCGCACCTGAGAATCTCGAGATTCCGGGGTCCTGTGCTTCGCACCATCCCGGAATGACGGACAAAACAGGAGGCACCACATGAGCAAATCACTGCAGGACAAGGTCATCATCGTCACCGGCGCAGGCCGCGGCATCGGGCGCGAGATCGCGCTGCTCTGTGCGGCTGAGGGCGCCAAGGTCGTCGTCAATGATCCAGGCGCCGCCGCCGACGGCGCCGGGTCGAGCGCGACGCCTGCTGAGGAGGTCGTCGAGGAGATCAAGAAGCGCGGCGGCACGGCGGTCGCCAATTTCGAGTCGGTCGCCGAAGCGATCCCCGCCAGCAAAATCGTGAAGACCGCGACCGATGCCTTCGGCAGGCTCGACGGTGTCGTCAACAATGCCGGCATCCTGCGCGACATGATCTTCCACAAGATGAGCGTTGAAGCGTTCGAGGCCGTCATCAAGGTGCATCTGATGGGCTCGTTCTATGTCAGCCACGCCGCGGCACGCATCTTCCGCGAGCAGGAAAGCGGTTCCTTCGTGCACTTCACCTCGACCTCGGGCCTGATCGGCAATTTCGGCCAAGCCAATTACGCCGCCGCCAAACTCGGCATCATCGGGCTGTCGAAATCCATCGCGCTCGACATGGGCCGCTTCAACGTGCGCTCCAACTGCGTGTCGCCGTTCGCCTGGACCCGCATGATCGGCACCATCCCGACCGAGACCGAGGCCGAGAAGGCGCGGGTCGAGAAGATCAAGCAGATGGGCCCGGAGAAGATCGCGCCGATCTGCGCCTATCTGCTCTCGGATGCCGCCAAGGACGTCACCGGACAGATCTTTGGCGCACGCATGAACGAGTTGTTCCTGTTCAGCCAGAACCGCCCGTTGCGCTCGGTCCATCGCAGCGAAGGCTGGACGCCGCAGTCGATCGCCGAACACGGCATGCCGGCGCTGAAGGGCTCGTTCTACAAGCTGGATCGCTCCGCGGATATTTTCCCCTGGGATCCGGTGTAACGCTGCGCCACCGTCATTCCGGGATAGTCCGAAGGACCAGACCACAGGTGCGCAATTGCGCACCGGGGAATCTCGAGATTCCGGGTTCGCCCTTCGGGCGCCCCGGAATGACGGCTACCCCGTATTCCTCAGCCCCGCCGAGATCCCGTTGATCGTCAGCTGAATTCCGCGCAGCACCTGCTCGTCCGGGTTCTGCGCGCGATGCTTCCTGAGCAGCTCGACCTGCACGTGGTTGAGCGGATCGAGATAGGGGAAGCGGTGACGCACCGAGCGCTCCAGCAGCGGGTTGCCCTGCAGCAGACGGTCCTGCCCCATGATGTCGAGCAGCGTCTCGATGCAGGAATGCCATTCGCGGCGGATGCGGCCGAAGATTTTTTCGCGCAGCGCCTCATCGGGCACCAGCTCGGCATAGCGCGAGGCGATCGCGATCGAGCTTTTCGCCAGCACCATGTCCATGTTCGACAGCAGCATGCGGAAGAACGGCCATTCCCCGTAGAGCTCTTTCAGGAACGGCATGCCCTTGTCCGGATGTTCAGTGATCCACTGCTCGACCGCGCTGCCGAAGCCGTACCAGCCCGGCAGCATCAGCCGGCATTGCGCCCAGGAGAACACCCAGGGGATCGCGCGCAAATCCTCGATCGCGCGGGTCTTCTTGCGCGAGGCCGGACGGCTGCCGATGTTCAGCGTCGCGATCTCGTTGATCACGGTCGAGGACCAGAAATAATCGACGAAGCCCTCGGTCTCGTAGACAAGCCCGCGGTATGCCTTGAAGGCGAGATTTGAAAGCTCGTCCATCGCGATCAGATATTCGCGGCGCGGCGCGCTCTCGCGCGGCCGCAACAGGCTCGCATCCAACGTCGCCGCAGCCAGGATCTCCAGATTGTTGCGTCCGACTTCGGCGTTGGAATATTTCGACGAGATGATCTCGCCCTGCTCGGTGATGCGGATCTGGCCGTTCACGGCGCCGCCCGGCTGGGCGACGATGGCGTCGTAGCTCGGCCCGCCGCCGCGGCCGACCGAGCCGCCGCGGCCGTGGAAAAGGCGCAGCCGCACATGATGACGCTCGAATACCTCGACGAGCCCGATCTCGGCCTTGTAGAGTTCCCAGCCCGAGGTGACGAAGCCGCCATCCTTGTTGCTGTCGGAATAGCCGAGCATGACTTCCTGCACGCTGCCACGGCTGTCGACGAGGCGGCGATAATCGTGCAGCGACAGCATGCGGTCCATGATGCCTGAAGAGGCCTGCAGATCCTCGATGGTCTCGAACAGCGGCACGATGTTGATGGCGCTGCGCCCGGAGGGATGGACGAGGCCGACCTCCTTGAGCAACACCGCGACCTCGAGCATGTCGGACATGCCCTTGCACATCGAGATGATGCATTGGGGAATCGCGTCCGAGCCGAACTTCGCATGCGCCTCCGCAGCGGCATGGAAGACGTTGAGCTCGCCCATGGTCTCATCGCTGTACTTGACGAAGGGCGAGACCAGCGCGCGCGTCGAGCGCAATTCGTTGGTGAGGAGCGAGATGCGCGCCTCCTCGCCGAGCGCGAGATAGGACATTCCGGGGTTGGCGGCGTCGATCAGCTCGGCAATGGTGCGTTCATGCACCGCCGAGTTCTGGCGGATGTCGAGCCGCGCCAAATGGAAGCCGAAGCAATCCACCGCGCGCCGCAGCAGCCGCAGCCGGCCGCGCGCGATGACGCGGGCGTTGTTGGAGATCAGCGAGCGATGCAGCACGTCGAGATCGGCTTGCAGCTCCTTGACGCTCTGATAGGGCGCGCCCTTGCCGACCGGCCGGCGGGTGATCTCGACCTCGAGCTTCTCGGCCGTGGCGGTCAGGCGCGCATAGATGCCTGAGACCGCAAGGCGATAGGGCTCGCCGCTCCGGTGCGGCGAGGTGTCGGGCGAGCGCTCCGCGAGGTTACGCAGCTCCTCGGAGACGTCGGCGAGATGGGCGGCGATCGACAATTCCGAGCCGAGCACGTGGAGCTCGTTCAGATAGAATTGCATCACACGGCTCGACTGCAGCCGCAGCGTGCCGCGCATCACGTCGGCGGTGACGAAGGGATTGCCGTCGCGGTCGCCGCCGATCCAGCTGCCCATGCGCAAGAACGAAGCGAGCTCGCTGGCGGCCTGCTCGCCGCCCTCCTCCAGCCGGTCTTCCAGCGCGTTCACCAGCCGCGGCACCTCGCGCAGGAAGGTGTAGTCGTAGAACGACAGGCCGTTGGCGACCTCGTCGAGCACGGTGAGCTTGGTGCGGCGGAGCAGATTGGTCTGCCACAGCGTCAGCACCTCGCGGCGAAGCTGCTCGTCGCTGGCGGCGGCCTCGTCCGCGGTCAGCGCGACCCGCTCGCGGCGGTCGAGCAGCGCGGCGATCTCCATCTCGCGGTCCATGGTGCTCTTGCGACGGACTTCGGTCGGATGCGCGGTCAGCACCGGGCTGACCAGCGCGGTCTTGAAGAAGCCGCGCAGCGCGTCGGCGCCGATGCCGGCGGCCTTGGCCTTGGCCAATGTTTGCGCCAGCACGCCGGAGCCGTTGGCCGCGCTGCGGCTGCGCATCTGGCGGATGTTGTTCTGGTCCTCGGCGATGTTGGCGAGGTGGGAGAAATAGCTGAAGGCGCGGACGATCCGAACCGTCTCCGAGGTCGACATGCTGTCGAGGATCTGCTCGAGCTCACGGCGGGCAATCCGGTCCTCGTCGCGGTGGAACCGAATCGAGGTCTGCCTGATGCGCTCGACCAGGTCGAACACGTCGGCACCTTCCTGGTCGCGCACCGTGTCGCCCAGGATGCGCCCGAGCAGGCGGATATCGTCACGCAGCCGGGCATCGGCCTCCAGGGCCTGGACGTCCTCAGGCCGGTTGGGGCGAAGATCGCCAGCATCGGATGGTACAGTCTGGAGGGACATGGCTCGCTCCTTTTTCTAGAGCTCCCAATGGCTCCCCGGCGGACCGAGTGTGCGATATTTTTCTGCCGCAGTGCAAGACGAAGTTGGGGGCGGTGCACACACACCGCCGCTGGGGCCGGCGGCCCGGCAGAGTCAGGCCGGCACGATCACCTTGCCGATCGGCCACAGCGCGATGCCGGCGAGCTTCAGATGGGCCCAAGCAAAGGGAAGGCCGATGATGGTGATGGCGAAGAGCACGGCGGTCAGGAGGTGGCCGAGCGCCAGCCACCAGCCGGCCAGAACGAGCCAGATGATGTTGCCGATCACGCCGAGGGCACCGGTGCCGATGTCGCTCATGCCGGTGACCTCGTCACGGCTGACCGCGCGCGAGCCGAACGGCAGCAGCGTGTAGATGGCGATGTTGAACGCCGCCCGCGCCCAGGGCAGCCCGATGATGGTGATGGCCATGATCACTGAAGCCACCAGCCAGCCGAAGGCCATCCAGGCCCCGCCGATGAGAATCCAGATCAGGTTGAGCAGGATGGAAACTGGGGACATGAGTTTAAGAACCCTGGGATGATCCGGAGGCCAATGACCCCACTTATATAAGTGGGAAAATCGTCGCTGCGAAGGCGGCACCCACTTCATCGAATTGACGCACGCATTGCCCAGAATGGCACGGCGTTTGAAACATTCGGGGCGCAATGGCATTGCTGTCGCGGCCATCGGGGCCTAGGGGGGGCGCATGTCCGATTTCGTCATCGAGGAAGGCCTGCCCTATCCACTGGGTGCCCATTGGAGCGGCAACGGCACCAACTTCGCGGTATTTTCAGCCAATGCCACCAAGGTGGAAGTCTGCCTGTACGATGGCGATCGCGAGACGCATCGCTTCGAGCTGCCGGAATATACCGATCAAGTCTTCCATGGGTACATCAGCGGCGTCGGCCCCGGCACCTTTTATGGCTACCGCGTCCACGGGCCCTATCAGCCCGACGCCGGTCATCGCTTCAATCCCAACAAGCTGCTGCTCGATCCCTATGCCCGCGCCCATGCCGGGAGCCTGACCTGGAATCCGGCCGTGTTCGGCTACATCATGGAGACGGGCGACGACACGACCTTCGACGAACGCGACAGCGCGCCCTTCATGCCGAAATCCGTCGTGGTCGATCCTGATTTCGACTGGCAGCCGAGGCGGCGCGCCAGAACGTCCATTGGGACGAGACCATCGTCTACGAGACCCACGTCAAGGGTTTTACGAAGAAGCATCCTGCGGTGCCCGACAACCTGCGCGGCACCTATGCCGGCTTCGCGGCGCCCGAGATGATCGCGCATCTGACATCGCTCGGCGTGACCTCGATCGAGCTGCTGCCGGTCCATTCCTTCATCAACGACGACAATCTTCTGAAGAGGAACCTGGTCAATTACTGGGGCTACAACACCATCGGCTTCTTCGCACCCGACCCGCGCTACGCCTCCGACGTGCCGAATTCCTTGCGCGAGTTCAAGGAGATGGTCTCGAAGCTGCACGGCGCAGGCCTCGAGGTGATCCTCGACGTCGTCTACAACCACACCGCCGAAGGCAACGAGCTTGGGCCGACCCTATCCTTCAAGGGCATCGACAATGCGAGCTATTATCGCCTGCTGCCCGACCGGAAGCGCTATTACATCAACGACACCGGCACCGGAAACACCGTCAACCTGTCGCATCCGCGCGTGATCCAGATGGTGATGGACAGCTTGCGCTACTGGGCCGGCCATATGCATATCGACGGCTTCCGCTTCGACCTCGGCACCATTCTCGCACGCGAGGTCTACGGCTTCGACGAGCAGAGCGGATTTCTCAAGGCAATGGATCAGGATCCGCTGCTGTCGACCGTCAAGCTGATCGCCGAGCCCTGGGACTGCGGACCCGGCGGCTACCAGGTCGGCGGCTTCCCGCCCGGCTGGGCGGAGTGGAACGACAAATATCGCGACACGGTGCGCGATTATTGGCGCGGCGAGGCGCCGCCCTCCGCCCTCGCCTCGCGGCTGCTCGGCTCCGGCGACATCTTCGGCCGCTGGGGCGGCCGTCGCTCATGGGCCAGCGTCAACTTCATCACGGCTCATGACGGTTTTACGCTGAACGATTGGGCGAGCTACAACGACAAGCACAACGAAGCCAATGGCGAGGGCAACCGCGACGGTAATTCCAGCAACCGCTCCTGGAATTGCGGCGTCGAAGGCCCGACGGACAACCAGGAGATCGTCGCCCTGCGCGAGCGGCAGAAGCGAAACATGCTGGCGACCCTTTTGCTCTCGCAGGGAACGCCGATGCTGCTCGGCGGCGACGAGTTCGGCCGCACCCAGCAGGGCAACAACAACGCCTATTGCCAGGACAGCGATATCTCCTGGTTCGACTGGACCATGGGCGAGCATGCGCAGAAGCTGCTCGCCTTCACCAAGCGGGTGATCCAGCTCAGGCGCGACTATCCGATCCTGCGCCGCAGCCGCTTCCTTACCGGCGTGCATGATGCGCAGCTCGACATCCGCGATGTCGTCTGGATCAATCCCAATGGCAATGAGATGTCGAGCGCCGAGTGGGAAAGCGGCTGGCTGAAATGCTTCGGGGCCGTGCTTGACGGCCGTGCACGCAAGACCGCCATCCCGCGCCACGGCGAGGACGACAGCGTGCTGATCATCCTCAACAGCTATGAGGGCGAGGTCGACTTCAAGCTGCCGCACACCACGGCCGGACCGTGCTGGTCGCTGCTGCTCGACACCAATGCCGCCGACGGCGCATCCGGCGTCCGGTTCGACTTCGACAGCGTCTACAAGGTGCCGGGCCGGTCGTTCCTGCTGTTCGTCGGCGGAGAGCTGGTTTAGAGGTCAGCCTGTAGCCCGGATGGAGCGCAGCGAAATCCGGGCCTTTGCATCCGGAGAGTTAAGTCCCGGATTGCGCTTCGCTCCATCCGGGCCACAGGGCGTTTAAATCTTCCGCCCCGCCTGCTCCCAATAGGGATCGCGCAGGCGGCGTTTGAAGATTTTTCCGGAGTCCTCGCGCGGCAGGCCCGTGCGGATCTCGATATGCTTCGGGACCTTGTAGTCGGCGAGTGAGCTCTTCAATCGCGCACGGATGTCGGCGACACCGAGCGTGACGCCCGGTTGCGGCTCGACCACCGCCATCAGCGCCTCGCCGAACTCGGCATCGGGGATACCGAACACGGCGCAATCATGCACGCCCGGGATGGCATGCAGCACCGACTCGATCTCGGCCGGATAGATGTTGACGCCGCCTGATATCACCATGTCGCGCTTGCGGTCGCAGATGAAGACGTAACCATCTTCGTCGATATAGCCGACGTCGCCCGAGGTGATGAAACCGTCGCGGTCGATTTCGGCGCGCTTCTCCGGCTTGTTGTGGTAGGTGAAGTCGGCAAGCCCCGCCATGCGGGAATAGATCTCGCCGATCTCGCCGACGCCGAGCAGGCGGCCGTCGTCGCCGATGAAGCGCAGCTCGGCGCCGGGTGAGATCTTGCCGACCGTACCCGGCTTCCTGAGCGCGTCCTCGGAGGTCGCGAAGGTGACGGCGCTGGATTCGGTCGAGCCGTAGAATTCATAGATCACCGGGCCCCACCACTCGATCATGGCGCGCTTGACGTCCGCCGGACAGGGCGCGGCCGCGTGAATGACGTGACGGAGCGAGGAGACGTCGTACTTCTTGCGGACCTCCTCCGGCAGTTTCATCAGGCGGATAAACATGGTCGGCACCATGAAGATGGTGTCGATCTTGTATCGCTCGATCAGTTCGAGAAACTCTTCCGCCTCGAAGCGCGGCATCAAGACCAGCGCGCCGCCGAGCTTGCCTGCGCGGATACCGAACGAGTTCGGCGCGGAGTGATAGAGCGGACCTGGCAGGATCGCGCGGGCGCCGGGTTTCAACCCGTAGATCGTCGCACGCATACGCTCGCCGGCCGCCTGCTGCTCCGGCGTCGGGGCGTTGCGACGTACGCCCTTGGGATGACCTGTCGTGCCTGACGTGTAGATCATGTTCATCGGCTGCGGCACGACCGGGCCGTCATAGGGCTGATACTGCGCGAGCCAGGACTCGAAATCGATTGCGAAGTCCGGCGTCTCGAGGTGATCGGGATCGATCTTGTAGGTCTTCAGGATTTCCGGTGGCGTCGGCACGCTGAGCACGGTGACGCCATCAGGAATCGCATCGCGCAAGGCATGCAGCATGTCAGCATGTCCGATCAGCACGGAGGTGCCGGTGTCACCGAGGATGTAGTTGATCTCCTCCGGCTTGAAGTGCCAGTTGATCGGCACGCCGTAGGCCCCAAGCCGCATCGCGGCGTAGGCGGCCTCGAGGAAGGCGATGTCGTTGCGCATCAGCATGCAGACGCAATCACCTTGCTTGACGCCCGACATGGCGAGCCCGGAGGCGATGCGGTCGGCGCGATCGGCGACCTCGGTGTGGGCACGGCGGCGGTCGCCGGAGACGATGCCGAGGAACTTGGACGTTTCGTTCATTCTTGTTTTCCGATCTTTCGTCGGGTTCCGACAGAGGCACAATCATGGGCGTCATTCCGGGGCGATGCGAAAGCATCGAACCCGGAATCCATGTCACGGCAGAGAATGCGGCGGGATGGATTCCGGGCCTGCGCCTGCGGCGCATCCCGGAATGACGAACTCAATCCGCATACTTCGCGGCGCGCTTCTCCAGGTTCGACCGCACCGCTTCGGTCTGGTTCGGGCTGCCGATCAGCTTCTGCTGCTCGACCGACTCCGCAAGCAGCGCAGGTCCTGGATCGACCGAGAGATTGTTCAGCAGTCGCTTGGCGGCGCGGATCGCATCGGGGCTCTTGCCGGCGATCTCACGCGCGACTTCGAGCGCCGCAGCGCGCGGATCGTCGCAGATGCGAGTGGCGAGACCGTAACTCATCGCTTCCTGCGCGGAGAAGATGCGGCCCGTGTAGGTGAGGTCGCGCAGGATGTCGTCGCGCACGAGGCTCGCCAGGATCGGCGTGCCTGACATGTCAGGCACGAGGCCCCATTTGATTTCCATGATCGACATCCGCGCATCGGCGCTCAGGAAGCGCATGTCGGCGCCGAGCGAGAGCTGGAAGCCGCCACCGAAGGCAACGCCGTGCACGGCCGCAATCACCGGAACCGGAAGCTGGCGCCAGCCCCACACCGCTTGCTGCGGAAAGTTGGCCTGGCCATGCGTGCGCTTGGTGAGATCGCGATTTTCGCCACCCGGAATTCCGTTGCCGCCCTTCTCCTTCATGGCGGCAAAACGTCCCGTGTCGAGACCAGCGCAGAAGGCGCGGCCCTCGCCTGACAGCACGACAGCGCGTACGCCTTTTTCCCTCGAAAGACGCTCGGTTGCCCCGACAAGCGCCTCGAACATAGCTTGATCCAGCGCATTCATCTTGTCGGCGCGCACCAGGCGCACGTCGGCAACGCCTTCCGAGATCGAGATCGAGACGCGCTCTTCCATGGATGAATTCTCCCTTGTTCTTGTTCGGTGCCGCTTTACAGAAAGCTGACGGCCGGATTTAGTCAATCGACCAATTAACTGACGATACGTACGGGAGAAACAGCCATGTTCAAGGAAAATCTTCTGGCTGGTCGGCGCATTCTCGTGACCGGCGGCGGCACCGGGCTCGGCAAGTCGATGACGGCGCGCTTCCTCGAACTCGGCGCCGAGGTGCACATCTGCGGCCGGCGCAAGATCGTCTGCGACGAGACCGCGATCGAGCTGATGGGTGAGTATGGCGGCCGCGTCACCAGCCACGGTGTCGATATCCGCAACGCCCTTGCGGTCGAGGAGATGATCGACAACATCTTTCGCGAGGCGCCTCTGACCGATCTCATCAACAACGCCGCCGGCAATTTCATCTCGCGCACGGAAGAGCTGTCGCCGCGCGGCTTCGATGCAGTCGCCAACATCGTCATGCACGGCACGTTCTACGTCACCCATGCGGTTGGCAAGCGCTGGATCGCGCTGAAGCAGCCCGGCAACGTCGTCTCGATCACCACGACCTGGGTGCGCAACGGCTCGCCCTATGTGGTGCCGTCGGCCATGAGCAAGTCGGCGATCCATGCCATGACGATGTCGCTGGCGACCGAATGGGGCCGCCACGGCATCCGCCTCAACACCATCGCACCCGGGGAAATTCCGACCGAAGGCATGAGCAAGCGCATCAAGCCCGGTGACGAGGCCGGCGCGCGCACCAAGGCGATGAATCCGATGGGCCGGGTCGGGACCATGGAGGAGCTGCAGAACCTCGCGGTGTTCCTGATCTCCGGCGGCTGCGACTGGATCAATGGCGAGACCATCGCCATGGACGGCGCCCAGGCGCTTGCGATGGGCGGCAATTTCTACCAGCTCCGCGACTGGAGCGACGACGACTGGAAGACCGCGCGCGAAAGCATCATGGCGCAGAACGAGAAGGACCGGGCGAAGCGGGGGTAATCCTCTCTCTCGTCGTCCTGGCGAAAGCCAGGACGATGGTGGGGCACCACCTTGTCTTCACCCGCGGATGACGCCACACTCCCCGGCATAAAAGACAAAACACCCACGGGAGAAACATGTCTACACAGCCATTGGCTGACCTCGCCGACATGGTGCGCGAGCGCGCCAGGAGCCGCGGCAACGCGATCGCCTTCGAGTTTGAAGGCCGCGTGACCAGCTTTGCCGAGTTCGACGTCAACACCAACAAGGTCGCCAACGCGCTTCTCGCGATGGGCGTGAAGAAGGGCGACCGCATCGCCTATCTCGGCAAGAACAGCGATGTCTATTTCGAGCTGCTGATGGGCGCGATGAAAGCCGGCGTGGTGATGGCGCCGGTGAACTGGCGGCTCGCAGGACCCGAGGTCGCCTTCATCGTTTCCGACTGCAAAGCGCCCGTGCTGTTCGTGGGACCGGAATTCATCACGCAAATCCGTCAGATCAGGGACCAAATCCCGGGCGTGCGCACGATCATCACCACCGAGGGCGGCGCGCCGGAGTGGCAGGATTTCACGGCCTGGCGGGACGCGCAGAGCGGCGACGACCCGAAGGTTGCGATCGCTACCCGCGACATCGCGATCCAGCTCTACACGTCAGGCACCACGGGCAAGCCGAAGGGCGCGATGCTGAGCCATGCGAACTTCCTCAACCTCGTGCAGACAGGCAATGCCGAGGACAAGCCGGAATGGAACCGGTGGTCGACCGACGACGTATCGCTGGTCGCGATGCCGATCTTCCACATCGGCGGCTCGGGCTGGGGCGTGATGGGGCTCTATCACGGCGCCCGCGGCGTGATCGCGCGCGAGTTCGATCCGACCAAGGTGCTGGATTTCTTCGAGCAGTCGGGCATCACCAAACTCTTCATGGTGCCGGCAGCGATGCAGTTCGTGGTGCGGCAGCCGCGCGCCAAGACGGTGGATTTCTCCAGGCTGAAATACATGCTGTACGGCGCCTCCCCCATTCCGGCGGCGCTGCTGAAGGAATGCATCGAGGTCTTCAAATGCGGCTTCGTGCAGATGTACGGCATGACCGAGACGACAGGTACTATCGTCGCACTGCCGCCGGAGGACCATATCGAGGGCCTCGAGCGGATGCGCTCGGCCGGCAAGGCGCTGACGGGCGTCGAGATCGCAATCCTCGATGCCGACGGCAAGCCGCTGCCGCCGCGTCAGGTCGGCGAGATCGCGACGCGCTCCGGCTCCAACATGGCCGGCTATTGGAACTTGCCGGAGGCGACCGCCGCAACACTGCGCAGTGACGGCTGGCTGCGCACGGGTGATGCCGGCTACATGGACGAGGACGGCTACCTCTACATCCACGATCGCATCAAGGACATGATCATCTCCGGCGGCGAGAACATCTACCCCGCCGAAGTCGAGAGCGCCCTGTGCGATCATCCCGACGTCGCCGAAGCCGCGGTGATCGGGGTGCCCGACGACACCTGGGGCGAGGCGGTCAAGGCCGTCGTGGTGATGAAGCCGGGCAAGCAGGCAACCGCCACCGACATCATCAATTTCACCCGGACGCGCATCGCCGGCTACAAGACGCCGAAGAGCGTGGAGTTCTTGCCGGCGCTGCCGCGCAATCCGAGCGGCAAGATCCTGCGGCGGCAGTTGAGGGAGCCGTATTGGGCGGGGAAGGATCGACGGGTGAATTGATCCACAGGACGACGAAACGATCCACGGTCCCTCAACGGTGACATTTCTGGATTGCTTCGCTTCGCTCGCGATGACGGTGTGGAGACAGAGGTGCACCTCTCTCCTCCGTTATTGCGAGGAGCCCTTGCGACGAAGCAATCCAGACTGCCTCCACAACAAGCGGTGCCGTAGGGTGGGCAAAAGCGCAAAGCGCCGTGCCCACCGTTCTTCCAAGCTTGTAACAGGTGGTGGGCACGCTCCGCTTTGCCCACCCTGTACCCTTCTGACGTTCATGGCCGGCCTAGAGGTGTAGACTGGCCATTCGGGCCGATCCGTCGGGAGCAGCCTTGTCCACCCGTGCCTTGAGCACCCACGTAGGAACCGCGCCCCAGCGGAACGTCCGCGATCGAGATCCAGTAGGAGGTCATTGCGCCGAGAGCGCCAGTACAGGGATCGATCAGGATCGCGGTTGGCCCGCTTTGAGAGCGAGGAGATCCAACGATGGTCAAGGACGTGCAATGGTTCGTCGGGATCGATTGGGCAACGCGGAGTCATTGCGTTTGCCTGCTGGATGCGGAAGGACGGCCGGCCGGCCAGCGCGACTTTGCGCATGGCGGAGCCGGACTGACGGAGCTGTGTGATTGGCTGGTCGAAAAGACCAAGGCCGCACCGGGACAGATCGCGGTGGCAATCGAGACGCCGCATGGCCCAGTGGTGGAGATGCTGCTCGAGCATGGTTTTATGGTCTTTGCCATCAATCCCAAGCAACTCGACCGCTTCCGGGATCGCTTCACGGTGGCCGGTGCCAAGGATGATCGCCGCGACGCTCATGTGCTCGGAAGCTCATTGCGTACGGACTGTGCGGCCTTCCGCCAGCTTGCGGCCGACAATCCGCTGGTGATCGAGCTGCGCGAGTGGTCGCGCATGGCGGAGGAACTGCAGCAGGAGCGCACGCGGCTTGCCAATCGCCTGCGTCAGCAGTTGTGGCGGTACTATCCCCAAGCGGCCAAGCTGACCGACGATGTCGCCGACGACTGGTTCCTGGCACTTTGGCAAAAGGTGCCGACGCCGGACAGCGCGGCCAAGGCCAGCGACAAGGCGATCGCGCGCATCCTCAGCGCCTATCGTATCCGCCGCCTCGATGCGGCGACGGTGCTCAAGACTTTGCGCGAGACACCCCTGCTCGTGGCACCGGGCACGACGGAGGCTGCGTGCGTGCATATCCGCAGCCTCGCGGCCCGTCTGCGCCTGGTCAATCAGCAAATCAAGGAAGCGCAGCACAGCCTGGACCGCCTGTGCGCCAAGCTCGAAGAACAGGAGAGCCCCGCGGGGCAGAATCCCGAGCAGTGTGACGTGGCGATCCTTCGCTCCTGGCCGGGAATCGGCAGGATCGTTCTCGCCACACTGCTCGTCGAGGCCACCGAGCCTCTGCGCAGACGAGACTACCACGCCTTGCGCGCCTTGGCAGGGGTCGCACCGGTGACGCGGCAAAGCGGCAAGCAACGCTTCGTGATCCGCCGCCTGGCCTGCAACAGGCGGCTGCAAAGCGCCGTTCATCACTGGTCGCGCGGCGCGCTTCAATACGACGCCGCAGCCCGGCGACGCTATGATGCTTTGCGGCAGCGCGGACACGGCCATGCGCGTGCGCTGCGTGGTGTGGGAGATCGCCTGCTCTTTGCCTTGTGCGCGACGCTCAAGCACCAGACGCCCTACGACGCAGACCACAACAGCGCGAAGATCTCGGCAGCAGGCTGAGCCGTTCCTTTGTTCGGCCGCATGCGACCGTTCCTTCGTCCCGACCTGCCGAACGCAAGAGCGCCGCGCGCAGACGCTGTCCAGGATGCCATAGGCACCGGCAAAGCCGGCGCGAAGCGTCCTGGATAGCGTCGAGCACGGTGCTATGGTTATCTGTCAGGGACTTCCACCCTTGACGAAGGGTAGGAGGTCCTACGGCACCGGTGCAAGCCTCAATGCTTCCCCGGCCCCATATAGCCGAACAAGAACCCCGCGACCTTCCGCATCTGGATCTCCTCACTGCCCTCGGTGATGCGGTAACGCCGGTGATGCCGATAAATGTGCTCGAACGGCTTGTGGCGTGAATAGCCCATGCCGCCGTGGACCTGCATGGCGCGGTCGGCCGACTCACAACAAAGACGGTTTGCAATATAGTTGCACATCGAGACACGGTCGGAGAGCGTGCGCTCGATCTGCTCCTCGGTGAGCTGGTCCATCTCCCAGGCGGTCTTGCGGATCAACAGGCGCAGCATCTCGGCTTGGGTCGCAAGCTCAACCAGCGGAAATTGGATCGCCTGGTTCTCGGCAAGCGCCTTGCCGAACGGCTTTCGCCCACGGGCGTATCTGACGCTCTCGTTAATGCAGTAGACGGCAGCGCCCAGCGAGCTCGCGGCCTGGCGGATGCGGTTTTGATGGACAAAGCATTGCGCCAGCGACAGGCCGCGGCCGACCTCGCCGAACAGTGCATCTTCAGGCACGAACACGTCCGTAAAGCTGACACGGGGATGGTCGGTCGGCATGTTGAAGGTCCACATGTATTCCTCGATCCTGACGCCGTGGCTCTTGGCCGGCACCAGGAAGCAGGTGATGCCGCGCGCGTCGCCGTCATTGCCTGACGTCCGCGCGAACAGCGCGCAATGCGTGGCGACATGCATGCCCGTCGTCCACATCTTCTCGCCGTTGATGATCCAGCCCTTGACGTTGTCTCTGACCGCAGGCACCGCACGCGTCTCCATATGCGTGGCGTCCGAGCCGTGATGCGGCTCGGTCAGGCCAAAGGTGATGCGGTACTTGCCCTTGATCGAGCCGTCGATCATCGCCTTCTGGTCGTCGCGGCCGTAGCGGTCGAGCATGGTGACGACGGGGAAGTTGCCGACGATGGAGTGCTCGTTCTGGAGGTCATTGTGGAGGCCAAGGCCCTTCGCGGCAAAATGCTCGCGGATCACCGCCATCCAGAGGTTGGAGCCGTCCTTGCCGCCATATTGCTTGGGCACCGGAAAGCGCAGATGGCCAGCCGCATCGGCAAGGTCTTTCGCCTTGCGCAGCAACGCTTCCCATTCATGCCGTGGCAGGCCGCCATTCTCGAAATCGGTGCGCGCCCATTCGCGGCGATGATCGAAAAAGCGGATGTTGTCGTCGACCTGTTCCAACGGCTTGATTTCGCGCTCGATGAAGCGATCGAGCTCTCCGAGATAGGCGACGAGATCGGCAGGCAGTGAGAAATCCACAGGTTCTCTCCCGGATCGATTTTATCGTTTTGCGTTAAGGCGCTAGGCGCGCTTTTGCTTCGCACGATTAAGGTGAGAAGAGCGCGCGCAAGTCAAGCAAGCCGACGCGTGTGAGGCGCGCAGGGCGCACCCGCGCAATTCGATGGCGCTCTCGCGCTGTGGCGCGATAGTATGATTCCAATATTCCTTCACGAGGAAATGCGGGAGCGCGCGATGGAGCTGAAATTTTCAAGGGTGGAACGCAAGGGGCCGATCACGATCGTCACGCTGTCGCGGCCCGAGGTCTACAACGCGCTGCACATCGACGCGCATTTCGAGCTCAACAAGGTGTTCGACGATTTCGCCGCGGACCCCGCGCAATGGGTGGCCGTCGTCACCGGCGCCGGCGACAAGGCATTCTGCGCCGGCAACGATCTGAAATGGCAGGCGGCCGGCGGCAAGCGCGGCTGGGACAAGGGCGGCTTTGCCGGCCTCACCTCGCGTTTCGACTGCGACAAGCCGATCATCGCCGCGGTGAACGGCGTCGCCATGGGCGGCGGTTTCGAGATCGCGCTGGCCTGCGATCTCATCATTGCCTCGGAGAATGCGACCTTCGCCCTGCCCGAGCCGCGCGTGGGCCTTGCCGCACTCGCCGGCGGCCTGCATCGTCTGCCGCGCCAGATCGGCCTGAAGCGCGCCATGGGCATGATCCTCACCGCGCGTCATGTCAGCGCCAGGGAAGGATTTGAGCTCGGCTTCGTCAACGAGGTGGTGCCGCAGGGCGAGGCGCTCGCCGGCGCGCTGCGCTGGGCGGAAATGATCACGAAGAACTCGCCGATGTCGATCCGCGCCTCGAAGCAGACCATCCGGAAGGGCCTCGCCGTGTCGCTCGAGCAGGCGATCGAGGAGCAGCGCGAATATCCGGCCGTGAAGGCGATGGTGGCCTCGCAGGATTACATCGAGGGGCCGAAGGCGTTTTCCGAGAAGCGGCCACCGAAATGGGTGGGGAAGTGACCGCGCTTTGCGCGGTCATTCCCGCCGCGCCGAGAGGCGCGAGCCCGGAATCCATCAGGCGGCAGAACGCTTGGATGAATAGATTCCGGGCTCGTCGCTGCGCGACGCCCCGGAATGACGGCGGAGAGAGGCGCCTGCCTCAACAAGGTCATTGCGAGCGCAGCGAAGCAATCCAGAAATGCATCCGCGGAAACAGTCCGGATTGCTTCGTCGCAAGGGCTCCTCGCAATGACGGGGAGAGAGCTATCCACCTCGCCCCAGCTCGCGCTTGTAGGACGCATAGTTCGGCTGATCGACGGCAAGCTTGTCCATCGTAGTCGCCCACAGATGCTCGGCGAGGCCCGGCGTTGCGAGATCCATCTCGCCCTTGGCGATGCGCCCGGCGAGCACGCGGTTCAGCTCGGTGACCGAGCCGTCAACACCGAGCAGCGCGCGCAGCCGCTCGACCTCCTTGGCGTCACTCCCCGCCTCCCGCGTCAGCTGTCGCGTAACGAGATCGAGGATGTTGATCGCAACGCGCAGCTTGAAAGCCTGATGGCCCGATATCAGCGGCGTGATGTCGTTGCGGAGGAAATCGGCGACCGCCTTGGTCAGCTCGATCGGTGTCGGCTCGTCCTGCATGACTAATCTCCCCGCGGCGCGAGCAGCCGCAACAGATCGATCTCGGTCTCCGAGGCGCGGCGGCCGATCATGGCGCGCTCCATGGAATGATCCGGCCCCTCGCGGAACCGCTGCATCATGCCGCCGCACATGATGCCCCAGCGCAGCGTCCCCATCACTTCCCAAAACCTGACGCGCGCTGCATCGACCTTGCGGCCGGCAGCCTCATAACCGGCGAACAGCTCCTCGCGGGAGCCAAAGCCGCCGACAGGCTTGTCGATCTCGCCAAAGCGCCATGAGTTCACGCAGACCCAGCCAAGATCTTCCATGGGATCGCCGAGATGGGCGAGCTCCCAGTCCAGCACCGCCCGGACACCGTCGGCCCCGATAATGAGATTGCCGTTGCGGAAATCGCCATGGACCAGCGTCACTTCAGCCGACGGGCCCGGATCGTGGTCGCGCAGCCAGCGCAGCGCAAGCTCGAACACCGGCTTTGGCCAGTTCAGGCTGCGATAGTCGCGATCGAATTCGGAGATTTCCTGCGTCGCGCTGCGGCTCCGCAACCCGGGCAATTTGTCCAGCGGAAGCCGATGCAAGCCCGCGAGCACGCCGCCGATCTGCCGCGCAAGCATTGGCCGCGCCGCCGCGAATTCATCATCGCGGAGAATCTTGCGGGCGATGGTCTCGCCCTCGACCCGCTGCATGATGAAGCCGGTGCCGAGATCGTCGTCCGGCGTCAGCACATGCATCACGCGCGGCGACGGCACGCCGGCCTCGAAGGCCAGCTGCATCAGCTGCGCTTCCGCCGCAAGCCCCGCCGCGCGCGTTGGCGCGGCACCATAGCCCTTCGGCGAACGGCGCAGGATCGCGCCGATCGGGCCGTCGGGATGGCTGATGTCGAAGCGCCAGGTCTCCTGGCTGGCGCCGCCCGACAGCTTTGCCGCGGAGGTAGCGCCGGTTGCGCCCGGACACCAGCGCTGGACGCTCCGGGAAAGCTCCGCCTCGATCATTTGCCTTTGATCATTTGCCGTTGAATTTGGCCGGCCGCTTCTCGAGGAAGGCGCCGACACCCTCGCGGAAATCCTGGGTATCGCCGGCACGGAGCTGACACTGGAATTCGAGATTGAGCTGCTCTTCGAAGGAATTTTCCGGGCTATCCCAATAGAGCTTGCGGATCAGCGACAGCGCGACCGTCGGGCCACTGGCGAGGTCGCGCGCGAGCTTCATCGCCTCCTCCATCAGCACGCCGTCGTCATAGACGCGGTTGACGAGGCCCCATTCCAGCGCCTTCTCGGCCGGCAGCCGCTCGCCCATCAACGACAGTTCGACCGAACGCGCCTTGCCGATCAGCCGCGGCAACAGCCAGGTCGAGCCGCAATCCGGCACGAGGCCGATGCGGCGGAACGCTTGCAGGAAGTAGGAGGAACGTGCGCACAAGATCATGTCGCCGAGCAGCGCGAAGCTCATGCCGGCGCCGGCGGCGGGGCCGTTGACCGCGGTCACGATCGGGCAATGCAGGTTGCGGATGCGGCGCAGGAACGGATGGAAGCCGGTCTCCAGTGTCAAGCCGGCCTTGGTCTTCTTCGACTGGTTGTTGCGCCCCTGCAGATTTGCTCCCGTACAGAACGCGCGGCCCGCGCCGGTCAGAACGACGCAGCGCACCTCGTCCTTTTTCTCCTCGATCGCGTCGAGCGCATCGGAGAGGCCGCCCAGCATGTCCACGGAGACCGCGTTCATCACCTCCTGATGGTCGAGCTTGAGGATCGCGACCGCACCATCGAATTCGAGCGTGACATGTTTGAACTGCATGGTTTCCTCGTCAGTTGCGGCGCGATGTTTCGCAGGCCGGAATTTGGTTTGCCGGGGCGCATATTTGATTTTTGGCGCGGTCTTGTCCATGGTGATCATGGCATGGCAAGCAATCTTGCGCGCAGGGGCTGATGCGCGACATACCAAGACGTGTTGCCAAAAACAGGAAACGCGCCATGGACCTTTTCGACCTCACGGGACGCGCCGGCCATACAGCGTATTGAGATTTCGTAGGGTGGGCAGAGGCGCCCTTGCGCCGTGCCCACGCCGTCTAGACGTGGTGGGCACGCTTCGCTTTGCCCACCCTACAGTTCAAAGCGGGGGAGGAAGAAAGACCATGTTCTCACACGTCATGATCGGCACCAACGATCTCGACAAGGCCAAGGCGTTCTACGACGCGCTGCTCGGCACGCTCGACGTGCGTCCGGCCAAGGTCGATGGTCACCGCATCTTCTACTTCACCAGGACCGGCGTGTTCTCGGTGACAAAGCCGATCAACGGCGAGCCGGCGACCTGCGCCAATGGCGGCACCATCGGCTTTGCCGCCAACTCGCCCGAGCAGGTCGATAAGTGGCACGCCGCCGGCGTTGCGGCCGGCGGAACACCGATCGAAAACCCGCCCGGCATCCGCGAGGGCGGAGGAAACAAGCTCTATCTCGCTTACTTGCGCGATCTGGACGGCAACAAGATCTGCGCGATGCACCGGATGCCGAGCTAGATCGGCGCGCTGTCGTAGCCCGGATGGAGCGAAGCGTAATCCGGGGTTGCGCAAAACTGGCTCTGTCCCGGATTGCGCTTCGCTCCATCCGGGCTACTCACCCCCATTCAAACAACATTTCAAACGTCTCGCGAAAATTCCATCGCATGGCATGGCTCGCGCGAAAAAATACGCGCTCGCACTTTCGGGGCGCTGCGACTATTCTCCCGGCCAACACGATCAGCGCCCCGGGAGGAACAATGACAAAACACGCCTATATTCCCCGCACCACCAACTACACGCTCAATCCGGGCGATGAGCTCAATGACCTGCGCATGTCGGACCAGGTCCGGCCGCTCTACGATCACGTCAAGAAGTTCATCCGCGAGACGGTCGAGCCGATGTCGATCGAGTTCGCCAAGGCAGGCGAAGGCAAGGAAGACCGCTGGAGCTTTACGCCGAAGCAGCTCGAGGTGCTCGAGGTCGCCAAGAACAAGGCCAAGAAGGAAGGCCTCTGGAATTTCTTCCTGCCTGATGACGAGACCGGCCAGGGCCTGAAGAATCTCGATTACGCCTATATCGCCGCCGAGCTCGGCAAGAGCCCGCTTGCATCCGAGACCATGAACTGCTCGGCGCCCGACACCGGCAACATGGAGGTGCTGGAGCGCGTCGGCACCAAGGAGCAGAAGGAGAAGTGGCTGAAGCCGCTGCTCAACGGCGAGATCCGTTCAGCCTATGTCATGACCGAGCCGAACGTTGCCTCCTCCGACGCCAAGAACATCTCGACCACGGCCAAACTCGTCGGCGACGAATGGGTCATCAACGGCGAGAAGTATTACATCTCCGGCTTAGGCGATCCCCGCTGCAAGATCCTCATCGTCATGGTGAAGTCCAATCCGGACGCGGCGCCGAGCAAGCAGCAGTCGCAGATCCTGGTGCCGCGCGATACGCCCGGCGTCGAAGTGCTCGGGCCCATGTACGTGTTCGGCCAGGACCACGCGCCGCGCGGCCACATGCATATGCGCTTCAACAATGTGCGCGTGCCGAAGGAGAACATGCTGCTCGGCGAGGGGCGCGGCTTCGAGATCTCGCAGCTGCGCCTCGGGCCGGGCCGCATCCATCACTGCATGCGAACCATCGGCAAGGCCGAGAAGGCGCTGGACCTGATGGTGCAGCGTGGCCTCACCCGCGAAGCCTTCGGCAAGAAGATCGCCCATCTCGGCGGCAACATGCAGATCATCGCGCAGGCGCGCTGCGAGATCGAGGCGATGCGGCTGATGGTGCTGAAGGCCGCCAAGGCGATGGACGTGCTCGGCAACAAGGAGGCCCGCGTCTGGGTCTCCATGGTCAAGGCCATGGTGCCCGAGCGCGCCTGCAAGATCATCGACCAGGCGATCCAGATGCACGGCGCCACCGGCATCTCGCACTGGACCCCGCTGGCCGAGATGTACCAGGACGTCCGTCACCTGCGCTTTGCGGACGGTCCAGACGAGGTGCACTGGATGGTGGTCGGCCGCCACGAGCTGAGCATGGCGTAGAGGTCTCTCCTCTTCCCGCTCGGGAAGAGCCGTGGGGTGGGCAAAGGCGCGCTCTGCGCGCGCCGTGCCCACCATCTCGGGCGTCACAAAGAGCGGTGGGCACGCTTTCGCTTTGCCCACCCTACCGCGGTTCGAGCTACGTCGCCGGCGCGAGCTTGTCCTGTGTCTTGGTCTCGAAATCGGATGCGTCGTGGCGCTCGTGGAGCTGGCTGGCGGGATCGCCGGAGACACGGTTGACCATGCGGCCGCGCTTCACCGCGGGGCGCTTCGCGATCTCATCGGTCCAGCGCTGCACGTTCTTGTAGTCCTGCACGGACAGGAACTCGCCGGCGCCGTAGACCAGCCCCTTGGCGAGCGCGCCGTACCACGGCCACACCGCTATGTCGGCAATCGTATACTCCTTGCCTGCGAGATATTCGTTGTCGGCCAGACGCCGGTCGAGCACGTCGAGCTGGCGCTTGACCTCCATCGCAAAGCGATCGATGGCGTATTCGATCTTGGACGGCGCGTAGGCGTAGAAATGGCCAAAGCCGCCGCCGAGATACGGCGCGCTGCCCATCTGCCAGAACAGCCACGACATCGCTTCGGTGCGGGTCTTGGTGTCCTTGGGCAGGAAGGCGCCGAACTTCTCGGCGAGGTAGAACAGGATGGAGCCGGATTCGAACACGCGGATCGGCTCGGGGCCGGAGCGGTCCATCAGCGCCGGGATTTTGGAGTTCGGGTTGATGTCGACGAAGCCGCTGCCGAACTGCTCGCCATTGCCTATTCTGATCAGCCACGCATCGTATTCAGCCCCCTTGTGGCCGAGCGCCAGAAGCTCCTCCAGCATCACCGTGACCTTCACCCCGTTCGGCGTCGCTAGCGAATAGAGCTGGAGCGGATGCTTGCCGACCGGCAGTTCCTTGTCGTGGGTGGGGCCGGCAATCGGCCGGTTGATGCTGGCGAACTGACCGCCATTCTCCTTGTTCCAGGTCCAGACCTTGGGCGGCACGTAAGGGGTATCGGTCATGCGAATGCTCCGGCGGAAAGATGCGCCTGCATTAATTAGCCCGCGAATAGCCGATGGCAAGCCCCGCCGGCTCTGCGTCCGGCGCGGGCCTCGGGCCATCGTCATGCAGTCCGGCCGGCCCAGCCTGCGCCGCTGCTGATCTGGCCCACTCGACGACATCTTCCGGAGCCGGATGGTTGGTCCACGACGCAACGCCTGCGCGCAAGATGCTCGCCCGAATCCGGCGTGGCATCATTGGCAAGGAAGGCCAGGCGTCGAACGGCCCGCCAAGCCAAACAAGAAGAGCACCACCAAGGCCGCCGGGAGAGGACCATGAAATCGCCGATCTGCGACATGCTGGGCGTCGAGTTCCCGCTGCTCGCCTTCAGCCATTGCCGCGACGTCGTTGCCGCCGTCAGCCGCGCCGGCGGTTTCGGCGTGCTGGGCGCCACCGTTCACACGCCCGATACGCTCGAACGCGAGCTGAAATGGATCGACGATCACGTCGACGGCAAGCCCTATGGCATCGACGTGCTGATCCCGGAGAACATCTCTACATCAGGCGAGAAGCACGTCACCTGGAAGAGCCTGGAAGCGCGCGTGCCGCAGGAGCACCGCGCCTACACGCGCGACCTCCTGAAGAAGTACGACATCGAGCTGACGACGACAGAGGTGGACGACGACCAGCCGCAACCCTTCGATGCCGAGACCGCGCTGGAGCTGCTGAAAGTCTCGTTCAATCATCCGATCCGGCTGATCGCCAACGCGCTCGGCGTGCCGCCCAAGGCCATGATCGAGATGGGCAGGAAGCACAACGTGCCGGTTGCGGCCCTGGTCGGCGCCAAGGAGCACGCGCTGCGCCAGGTCGCGGCCGGCGTCGACATTCTCGTGGTGCAGGGCACCGAGGCCGGCGGCCATTGCGGCGAGGTCTCAACCATGGTTCTGGTGCCTGAAGTGATCAAGGCGATCAAAAAGGTTCGTGATGTGCCGGTGCTGGCCGCCGGCGGCATCATGACGGGACGGCAGATGGCGGCCTGCATGGCGATGGGCGCAGCCGGCGCCTGGACCGGCTCGGTGTGGCTGGCGACAGTTGAATCCGAGACCAGCGAGATCTTTCGCAAGAAGATGATCGCGGCATCATCACGCGATGCGGTCCGCTCCAAGGGCCGCACCGGCAAGCCGGCGCGGCAGCTTCGCTCGGTCTGGACCGATGCCTGGGACCGCGCCCCCGAAAGCCCGGGCGCGCTGCCGATGCCGCTGCAAAGCATCGTCAGCCGCGACGCCTTCGATTCGATCGACCGGGCAGCTGCCGCCGGCAACGCCAAGGCCCGCGATCTCGTCAGCTATTTCGTCGGCCAGGGCGTCGGATTGATCGACAGCGTGAAATCGGCCGGCGCCGTGGTGCAGGAGTTCAAGGAAGAGTTTGCCGAAGCCATCGAGCACATGAATGCGCTGGTGGCGGAGTAGCATCCACCTCGTCATTGCGAGCGCAGCGAAGCAATCCAGACTGCCTCCGCGAATGAATTTCTGGATTGCTTCGCTGCGCTCGCAATGACGAAACAACTGAGATCGTGAATCTGGATTATGACCGACAAGCCCCCCATCCCCGATCACCACATCCCCGTCATCGTCGGCATCGGCGAGATCGTCGACCGCCCCAAGGAGATCACCGACGGCCTCGAACCGCTCGACCTGCTCGAACGGGCCTTGCAGCGCGCAGAAGCCGACGCCGGCGCAAGGCTGATCAGTGAGGTGCAGTCGCTCGACGTCGTCAACTTCCTGAGCTGGCGCTATCGCGATCCGGAGAGGCTGCTGGCGCAACGGCTCGGCATCACACCGGCGCATTGCTATTACGGCCCGGTCGGCGGCGAGAGCCCGATCCGCTACATCCACGAGGCGGCAAAGCGCATCGCGCGCGGTGAGTGCACGGTAGCTGCCGTCTGCGGCGCCGAGGCGCAATCGACCGCGACGAAAGCCGATCGCGCCGGTGTCAAGCTGCCATGGACACCGTTCGCCCATGACGTCGAAGAGCCCAAGCGCGGCGCAGCGTTCCAGAAGCCCTTGGCGGTGAAGCTCGGTGTATTCCGCCCCGTCACGGTCTATCCGTTCTACGAGGCCGCCTCCTCCGCGCATTGGGGCCAGACCCCGCACCAGGCGATGGCGGAATCCGGCACGCTGTGGTCGCGCTATTCGGAAGCCGCCGCGCAGAATCCAAATGCCTGGCTGAAGCGGCGCTATACGCCTGACGAGATCACGACGCCGACGGCTGACAACCGGCTGATCGCCTGGCCTTACAACAAGCTCATGGTCGCCAACCCCAGCGTCAACATGGGCGGTGCGCTGTTACTCACCAGCCTTGCCAAGGCGCGCGCGGCCGGGATCGCCGAAGACAAGCTGGTCTATCCGCTTGGCGGCGCTTCGGCCGAGGAGCCGCGCGACTATCTGCTGCGCGACCAGTTTCATGAGAGCCATCCGCAGAACGCCGTGCTGAAGGCCGCGATGGATCTCGCGGGCGGCGACGGCAAGAAGTTCGACGCGATCGAGCTCTATAGCTGCTTTCCGTGCGTGCCGAAGATGGCGCGGCGAACGCTCGGCCTTTCCGCCGACGTACCGCCGACCGTGACCGGCGGCCTCACCTTCTTCGGTGCGCCGCTCAACACCTACATGACGCATGCGGCCTGCGCCATGGTGCGTCGG
Organism: Bradyrhizobium sp. BLXBL-03; assembly: GCF_051853015.1. NCBI lineage: Bacteria > Pseudomonadati > Pseudomonadota > Alphaproteobacteria > Hyphomicrobiales > Nitrobacteraceae > Bradyrhizobium > Bradyrhizobium sp. BLXBL-03. The sequence goes on from NZ_CP182470.1 coordinate 5,842,758, forward strand.
ATACGCGGTGGCGACAAGCTCGGCCTGCTCTACGGCCAGGGCGGTTTTGTTACCAAGCATCACGCGCTGGTCGTGTCGAAGATTGCGCCGCGCGACGCGCTGGCGCAAGAGACGAGCGTGCAAGCCGAGGCCGATCGCAACAAGGGCGCGGTGCCGCAGTTCATCACGGAGGCCTCAGGCAAGGGCAAGGTCGAGAGCTTTACCGTGCTCTATGGCCGCGGCGGAGATGTCGAGCACGGCGTGGTGATGCTGCGGACGGAAGATGACCGGCGCACGCTGGCGCGGATTCCGGCGAGCGACGAGGGCACGCTAGGGCATCTGCTGAACATGGACCGCACGCCGGTCGGCTCGCTCGGCGACATCACGATGGCCGCGGACGGCGTGCCGGAGTGGCGGGTGGCGTAGAACGCGCAGGACCGCTCACGCCGCGCGAACGTTGGTCAGGAATTTGCTGACCTCGTTCTTCAGCCGGCTCGAATCGTTGGACAGCATCTGCGCCGCCGAGAGCACCTGCGAAGAGGCCGTGCCGGTCTCGGTCGCACCGCGCTGCACGTCGGTGATGTTGGAGGAGACTTGCTGGGTGCCCTGTGCCGCCTGCTGCACGTTGCGGGCGATTTCCTGGGTCGCGGCGCCCTGCTCTTCCACCGCGGCCGCAATGGCCGAGGAGATTTCCGAGAGTCGCTCGATGGTCGAGGAGATCTCCTTGATGGCGCCGACCGAGTCGCTGGTCGCCGCCTGGATGCCCGAGATCTGCTGGCCGATCTCGCCGGTCGCCTTCGCGGTCTGCTCGGCGAGCGCCTTCACCTCGGAGGCAACCACCGCGAAGCCGCGGCCGGCTTCACCGGCGCGCGCGGCCTCGATCGTGGCGTTCAGCGCCAACAGGTTGGTCTGGCCGGCAATGGTGTTGATCAGCTCGACGACATCGCCGATACGCGAGGCGGCCTTGGAGAGCTCGCTGACCCGCTCGGTGGTGGCGCGGGCCTGGCCGACGGCGTCGACCGCCATCCGCGCCGATTCCTGCACCTGCCGGCTGATCTCGCCGACGGAGGAGGCCATCTCTTCGGTCGCGGAAGCCACCGACTGCACGTTGGTGGAGGCTTCTTCCGACGCAGCGGCAACCGTGGTCGCCATCCGCTGCGAGCGGTCGGCGGTCGAGGTCAGCGTCGAGGCGGAGGCCTCCAGCTGGCTCGAGGCCGACGACACGGTCTGGACGATCTCGCCGATCATGGTCTCGAACTCGCGGGTGATGTTGTCGACACGGCGGCCGCGCTCGATCTTGGCTTCGGCATCGGCGGCGGCTGCCTCGTCGGCCGCCTTCTTGGCGATCAGCGCCTCCTTGAAGACCTGAAGCACGTCGGCCATGGCGCCGATCTCGGTCTTCTCGCCCTGGTGCGGGACTTCGGCGGAGAGATCGCCGCGGCCGAGCGCCTGCATCGGCCGTGTGATCGAGTCGATGCCGCTGGAGACGTCCTGGACGAGGTAGAAGCCGACGCCGATGCCGGCGATCAAGGCAGCGCCGAGGATGACCGCGAGCAGCATGAACGCGAAGGAGTAGCTGTCGGCGGCATCCTTTGCCGCCTGATCACCGCCCTTGGTGTTGAGCTCGATATCCTTCGCCAGGACTTCGTCAGACTTCAGACCGATCTTGTTGACGGTCTTGGTATTCAACTCATGCGCGGCGTGCGGGACCTTGCCAAACTCGTTGCGCGACAATTCCATGACGTCTTCGGCGCCCTTCTGGTATTCGGCCCACAGCTTCGACCACTCGGTATAGAGCGCCCGCTCTTCCGGCGAGGTGATCATCGCCTCGTAGGCCTTTCGGGCCTTACCCAGCGCCTCGGTCACGACCGCCGCAGTCTTTTCCTGCGCCAGCTTATCGTCCAGCGTCTCGGACAGCATGTGCTCGCGAACAACGTTGCGATAGGTGATGACCGCGGCCCGCATCTCGCCCAGCACCCGCACGCTCGGCATCCAACTCGTGGTGATGTCGACGGTATTGGCATTCATCGACCGCATGTTCATGACGGCGAGCAGGCCCATGCCGGCCATCGCGGCCAGCAGGAACGCCACGACACTGATGATCTTGGCGCGGATGGAGATAGTGGCGAGCATAATCAGGTCTCTTGTGCTGGCGCGGGCGCGTCCGGGTGTCTTAAGGATCAACCAAAGGGAGCTGCGCCGACATCTGGCCGAAGACCAAATGCGACGACTCCGCGCCGATAAGGAACCCAAAAGAGATGAACAGCGCGCTAAGAATGCCCTGCGCTCAGCGCATGAGCCTCATCGCATCCGAGAAAAACTCCGGCCCGCCGAAATTGCCTGATTTCAGTGCAAGCAGCATCTCACCTGCGGCAGCGCCAACAGCGCGCAGCACCGGGACGCCCGCGGCGATCTCCACTCCGACGAGAAACCCGGGAATCTTTAATCGGTCGACGACAGCCCCGGACGTCTCACCGCCTGCGATGATCAGTCGCCGCACGCCTGATTTCACGAGATTTTCCGCAATGTCGGCCATCGTCTGCTCGATCGCGTGTCCGGCGGCGTCGCGGCCGTGGCGCGCCTGAAGGGCAGCGACGTCGGCCGGCGTCGCGCTCGATGCAATCAGCACCGGCCCCTGGGCCAGTCGTTCCCTCGCCCAGTCCAGCGCGCGCTGCGCTTCATTTGCCCCCGTAAGAATACGGTCGGTGTCGAGATGCAGTACCGGCATGACCCGTTCGGCATTGGCGATCTGCTGCAGGGTGGCTTGCGAGCAGCTTCCGGCGAGGCACGCCACCTGGCCGCCGACGGCGGCCCCCTGCTCGCTGCTGGCCGCGGCCGATTTGACCTTGCCGGTCGACACCAGCGCACGGGCGAGCCCGAGGCCGATGCCGGAGGCGCCGACCGAGAGCCGATGCTCTGCGGCGACAAGGCCGATGGTCTCGAGGTCGCGGTCGAACACGGCGTCGATGATCGCGGCTCCAATGCCCTTGTCCCAGAATTCGGCAAGCCGGCCGCGCACAGCCTCCGCCCCGCGCGAGAGGGTCGCGAGATCGACGAGCCCGACCTGCGTCTTGCTCTGGCGAGCCAGCACGCGCACCAGGTTGGAATCGCGCATCGGGTTGAGCGGGTGGTCCTTCAGCGGGCTCTCGTTCAGCGGCACGGCGCCGACGAACAGATTGCCCTGATAGACGGTGCGGCCGGTCTCGGGAAAGGCCGGCGTCACCAGCACGACGGCCTCGCCGCAATCGGCACGCAGCGCATCCATGACCGGGCCGATATTTCCGGCATCCGTGGAGTCGAAGGTCGAGCAGATCTTGAACAGCACATGGCTCGCGCCGCGGCTGCGCAGCCATGTCTCGGCCGCCCGCGAGCGCGACACCGCGAGCCCCGCCTCGATCGAGCGGCTCTTCAGCGACACCACGACGGCGTCGACCTCGGGCAGATCAAGATCATCGGCGGGCACGCCGATGGTCTGCACGGTGCGCAGGCCCGCGCGCGTCAGCGTGTTGGCGAGATCGGAGGCGCCGGTGTAGTCGTCGGCGATGCAACCCAACGCAAGTGTCACGATTTCACTCCCGCATAGGGCTTGAACCAGGCGAGACCGTCGGTGGTCTTGCCGCGCGGATTGTATTCGCAGCCGACGAAGCCGGCATAGCCGAGCCGGTCGAGCTCTTCGAACAGGAATGGATAGTTCAGCTCCTCGCCGTCAGGCTCGTTGCGCGAGGGAATGCTGGCGACCTGGATATGGCCGATGATCGGCATCATCTCGCGCAGGCGCATGGTCACGTCGCCATGGATGATCTGGCAGTGATAGATGTCGAACTGGAGCTTCAAGTTGGGCAATCGCAGCTCCTGGATCAAATCGCGCGCGAAGCCGAAATCGTTGAGGAAGTAGCCGGGCACGTTGCGCGGATTGATCGGCTCGAGCACGATGTCGATGCCGTGGGCTGCGAAGAACTCCGCGGCCCATGCCACCGATTTGTAGAAGGCCTCGATCGCGAGGCGTTCGCCGCGGTTTGCGATGCCCGCCATCAAATGCAGCCGCTTCACGCCGGTGGCCCTGGCGTAGGGCAGCGCCGTCTCCAGGCTCGCCTTGAGATCATTGAAGCGTGAGGGAAGCGCCGCAAAGCCTTTCTCACCCGCGTTCCAGTCGCCCGGCGGCAAATTGAACAGCGCCTGCGTCAGGCCGTTGCGCTTCAGCCGCTCGCTCACCGCTTCCACCGGATGCTCATAGGGAAAGAGAAATTCAACGGCGGTGAATCCGGCCTGCGCGGCCGCATCGAACCGATCGAGGAACGGCACCTCGGTGAACATCATCGAGAGGTTGGCGGCGAAACGGGGCATTGGAAATCCTCTTTTACTTGTCGCCGGGAAGCTTGACGCCGGTGACCTGCGCATACATGCGCGCCACCGAAGCGTCGTCGTCCCGGCCCATGCCTGCGGCTGAGGTCATCAGGAACATCTGCAGCGCGGCGGCCGAGACCGGCACCGGGAATCTGGCGCTGCGCGCCATATCCTGGATGATGCCGAGATCCTTGACGAAAATCTCGACGGCACTGCGCGGCGTGTAATCGCCATCGAGCACGTGCGGCATGCGGTTCTCGAACATCCAGGAATTGCCCGCGGATGCGGTGATCACCTCATAGACCTTGCGGATGTCGAGGCCTTGCTTGGCCGCAAACGCCATCGCCTCCGAGGCAGCCGCGATGTGGACGCCGGCAAGCAGCTGGTTGATCATCTTGAACGCAGCGCCCTGCCCTGCGGCATCGCCGAGCTCGTAGAGCTTGGCCGCCATGGCGTCGAGCGCGGAGCGCGCCTTGGCGAAGGCGGCCGCACTGCCGGAGGCGAGGATCGTCAGCTCACCTTGCGCCGCACGCTGCGCGCCGCCGGAGATCGGCGCATCCAGATAGTGCCGGCCGGTCGCTTCCAATTGCTTGGCCAGACGCCGCGCGACGTCAGGATCCATGGTGGCGGAGGAAATGAAGACGCTGTCCTTTGGCAGGGTTTCGGCGACGCCGTCCTTGCCGAACAGGATCGTCTCGGTCTGCGCCGCATTGACGACGACGCTGACAACGATGTCGGCGCCCTTGGCCGCCTCGGCCGGCGTCGCGGCTCCGGCCCCGCCATCCTTGACGAAACGCGCAACCGCATCAGCAGAAACGTCGCAGCCGGTCACCGTGTGGCCGGCCCGCTTCAGCGAGGTCGCCATGCCATATCCCATCGAGCCGAGCCCGATGACGGCGATGCGCTGGTTTTGTGTCGTGGAGGCGGACATGCAACTAACCCTTGCGAACGTTTCCCGGTGGGCCGCCTTTGCGGCGGCTCGTGATCTCGAATAACACGGCTTGGCCGCGCTGCCAAAGCGTGAGACAAGCAGGCATGACGGCCATGAATACCGAAATGAGCATTGAAACAAGGCTGCGCGAGGATATCTGCCGGTTCGGACGGTCCCTGTTCGAGCGCGGGCTGACGCCGGGCTCATCAGGCAATATCAGTGTCCGACTGGATGGCGGCGGCTGGCTGGTGACGCCGACCAATGCCTCGCTCGGCTTCCTCGATCCGGCAAAGCTGTCGCGGCTGGACGAGCAGGGCCGGCTGGTTTCGGGCGACGCGCCGACCAAGGAAGTTTCGCTGCACACCGCGCTCTATGACACGCGCGGAAGCGCGCGGGCGATCGTGCATCTGCACTCCACGCATTCGGTCGCGCTCTCGATGCTGCCGGAGATCGATCCACGCGCCGCGCTGCCGCCGATGACGGCCTATTACCTCATGAAATGCGGCGCCACCGCGCTCGTGCCCTACTACCGCCCCGGCGATCCTGCGGTGGCCGATGCGATCAAGGGGCTGGCCGGGAAATATTCATCCGTATTGCTCGCCAATCACGGCCCTGTCGTCGCCGGCGACACGCTGGAAGCGGCCGTGTTCGCGACGGAGGAAATGGAGGAAACGGCGAAGCTGTATCTGCTGCTGCGCGGGTTGAACCCGCGGTATTTATCGCCGGAGCAGGTGAAGGATCTGGTGCAGGTGTTCGGGGTGACTTTGCCGGAGCACGGGCATTAGAGCCCAGCTCTCTCCTCGTCATTGCGAGCGCAGCGAAGCAATCCAGAGTCTTTCCGCGGAGGGATTCTGGATTGCCTCGCTGCGCTCGCAGTGACCGGTGGAGCTACAGCCCCAGATACGCCTTGCGCACGTCCGGATTGCCCTTGATCTCGGCCGACGGGCCCTGCATCAGCACGCGGCCGGTCTGCAGGATGTAGGCGCGGTCGGCGATCTCCAGGCATTCGGCCATGCGCTGCTCGACGATCAGGACGGTCATGCCGGAATCCCGGATCAGCTTCACCGCCTGAAAAATCTCGTCGACCAGTTTGGGCATGATGCCCTGCGAGGGTTCGTCCAGCATCAACAGCCGCGGCCGTGTCATCAAGGCGCGGCCAATGGCGAGCATCTGCTGTTCGCCGCCGGAGAGCGTTTCGGCGCGCTGCTCGAGCCGCTCGGACAGACGCGGAAACAACTTGAACACGAGATCGAGCGGTTCTTCGCGGTTGGCCTCGCCGCGATAGAGATAGCTGCCGAGGCGCAGATTGTCGCGCACGGACAGACGCGGGAACAGGCGGCGGTTCTCCGGCACATAGGCGATGCCAGCGGCCGTGATGTGATGCTGCGCCATGCCGTTGAGCAGCTTGCCGTCGAAGGTCACGGTGCCCGAGCGCGGACGCTCGGCACCGGCGATCGATTTGAGCAGCGTCGACTTGCCGGCACCGTTGGCCCCGGCGACACAGACGATCTCGCCCTTGCTGACCTCGATACTGACCGAGGAGATCGCGACCAGGCCCTGATAGGCGGTCGTGATTTCATGCACCGACAGCATGACGATCTCCCAGATATGCCTTGATCACCTTGGGATCGCGCACGACCTCAGAGGGCTTGCCTTCGACCAGGACCTTGCCGAGGTCGAGCACGATAGCGCGATCGACCAGCGGCATCACGATCTCCATGACATGCTCGACCATCAACACCGTGATGCCGGCATCGCGCACCTTGCGCACCAGTGCCACGCCGGTTTGCGCCTCGGTCGGCGTCAGGCCGGTGAGCACTTCGTCGAGCAGCAGCAGCTTTGGCTCGGTCGCGAGCGCGCGGGCGACTTCGAGACGGCGCTTCTCGGCCGGCACGAGGTCGCTCGCGAGCACGTCGGCGCGCGCGGCAAGGCCGGTGAACTCCAGCACCTGGTGCGCCTTGCGGCGCGCCTCGCGCATCACCGTGTTGCGGACGAGCGCGCCGACAATGACGTTGTCGATCACGGTCATGGTCTCAAAACTCTTGACCACCTGGAAGGTGCGCCCCACCCCGCGCTGGCAGCGCTCGGCCGCCGGCAGATTGGTGACGTCCTCGCCATCGAACCAGATCGAGCCCTGCGTCGGCGGCAGAACGCCGGCGATGAGATTGAACAACGTCGACTTGCCGGCGCCGTTGGGACCGATCAGGCCGACGATCTCGCCGCGACCGACCGAGATCGAGACATCGCTGTTGGCGACGAGGCCGCCGAACCGCTGCCAGACGCCGCGGGTTTCAAGGAGGGCGGTCATCGCGTGGCTCCTTTCGTTTTCGAACGAGAGAGCAGGCTCACAAGTCCCTGCGGCAGCGCCAGCGATATCAAGACGATCAGCGTGCCGTAGACGATGAGATCCACGCCGCGGCCGGAGCCGCCGATATAGGAGCGCGTCAGCTCCGTCATCGGGATCAGGATGGCCGCGCCAAGCACGGGCCCCCAGAGGGTGCCAATGCCGCCGAGCACAGCCGGCAGCGCCATCAGCAGCGAGAACTGGAAGCCCATCACGCTTTCGGGATCGATATAGGCGAGGAACTGCGCATAGAAGGCGCCGCCGATGGCGACGAGGAACGCGGAGACCGCGGCCGCACCCATCTTTGAATTGAACACGACGACGCCCAGGCTCTCGGCGGCTTCCGGATTGTCCTTTACCGCGCGCCACCAGAAGCCCCATTTGGAGTCCTCCAGCCACCAGGTGACGAACCAGGCGATGCAGCACAGCGCCAGCGCGAAATAGAAATACGGCAGCTTGCTGCGCATGAACTGGAATTTCAGCCAGCTGTCGCCACGTACCGGAATGGTGATCCCCATCGCAGCGCCCGCCCATTCCCAGTTCTGGAACAGCAGGAGCCCGATCTCGGCGATGACGATGGTCGCGATCACGAAGTAATGGCCGCGGAGGCGAAAGAAGGGATAGCCGAGCCCCATCGCGATAACAGCCGCGATCCCGCCGCCCGCCAGCATGCCGAACCAGGGCAACACGCCGAACTTGGTGAACAGCAGTTCGGTGGTGTAGGCGCCGATGCCGAAATAGAGCGCGTGGCCCAACGAGATCTGTCCGCAATAGCCGGAGAGGATGTTCCAGCTCTGCGACAGCGCCGCATACATCAAGGTCAGGACCAGGATGTTCTGGACATAGACGTTCTTGACGAACAGCGGCGCGAGCGCGGCAAGCGCGGCCAGCACCGCGGCAATGATGAGATCGCGGCGGCGCCGCGCGGAAAAATTCTTGTCCATCACATCGACCCGAACAGGCCACGCGGCCGAATGAAGACGACGAGCAGGTATACGGCGTAGATGCCGACCGACTTCAGCGACGGCGGCAGCATCAGGGCAGTGACCGCTTCAACCAGGCCGACAATGATGCCGCCGGCAAAGGCGCCGAACACACTGCCGAAGCCACCGAGCGCCACCGTGACATAGGCGATCAGCGCAAAGGACGCGCCCACGTCGGGGTAGATATAGAAGAACACCGCCATGATCGCGCCGGCGAGACCGACCAGCGCAGCGCCAAGGCCCCAGCCGAACGCGAATACGCGGTTCTTGTCGATGCCGACCAGTGCGACCGCACCGGGATCTTCACGCGTAGCCTCCAGCGCGCGGCCGAAATCGGTGCGATGGATGAAGAAGTAAAGGCCGGCAAAGGCGGCGATCGAGACCAGCGCACCGACCAGCTGCGGCTCCGGCAGGAAGATGCCCGCAACCGAGACGGTTTTGCCGCCGAGCCAGGATTGCGGAATGCTGCGATAATCCGGCGTGAAGAACAGCTGGGCCAGTCCGCGCATGACGATGGCGAGACCGAAGGTGGTGAAGATCTGCACCATGCCGGCATTGGTCTTGGCGCGCATCGCGAACCGTACGATCAGCAGGTAGATCACCGCGCCGAACACGAACATCGCAGCCGCGACCAGCGGTGCCGAGAGCAAGGGATCGATGGCGAAAAACGCGAACAGGAAGAAGGACGCGTACATCGCGATCATCAGGAACTCGCCATGGGCGAAGTTCGTAACGTCCATCAGGCCGAAGATCAGCGCGAGGCCGACGGCGATCAGTCCGTAGAGCAGGCCCATCAACAGGCCGCTCGCGAGACTTTGGACAATGGTTTCGACTGTCAGCAACTTGTCCCCCAGAAAAAGCCCTCACCCCGAGGGGCGACATCGAACGCGCATTGCAAAGGACAGGCGTGCCCTCGTCTTAGCCGACGCAGCCCTCCGCCTTGCTCCGCATGACCAGGATCGGAAGCTATCGTGCGAGCTTCCGATTCCATCCTCACTTCATCGGCCAGACAGCTTCGGCTACCGCCGCCTGCGCCGGGAAGATGGTAACGAACTTGCCGCCGATATATTGCAGCAGCACCGGATCGGCGTCGTTGTTCTGGCCCATGTCGTCGAACTTGACCCGCTTCCAGGGCATGATGGTCTGCTCGCCCGGAATGTCGGTTGCGGCCATCGCGTCGCGGATCTTCTCGCCGTCAGTCGACTTGGCGCGGTTGATGGCGTCCGCAATCACGATCATCGCCATGAATTGCCGCGAGGTGTTGTCGTTGAGATCCTTGCCCGACTTCGCCTTGAACAGATCGTTGATCTTGCCGACCATCGGCCGCTTGGCGGCGAGATCGAGCGAGAAGCTGCCGCGGGTGATGGCGCCCTCGAGCTTGTCGCCGACGGCATCGTAAAGCGCCTTTTCGGAGAAGCCGGCCGCCTGGGCCAGGATCGCGTTCGGCTTGTAGCCGAGCTCGGCCATGGTCTTGACCAGCAGGATGCCGTCCGTGGTGTAGCTCGAGGGCAGCAACACGTCGGCATTGGCGGCCTTGAGCTGCTGGACTTCAGCCGACAGCGACGGCGAGTTGGCGCGGTACTTGATGTCGGCGACGATCTTGTAGCCACGCTCGGTTGCGAGCTTGGTCTGGGCGTTGGCGGAGTCGGTGCCGAAGATCGTGTCCTCGTGGAACAGTGCCAGCGTATCGGCCTTGACGCCCTTCTTTTTCATCGAGTCGAGGAAGTCGAACATCGCCGCCGAGAACATCTCGTCATGCGGCGAAGCGCGGAAATAGTACTTCAGCCCGCGGCGATGCAGGCTGGGCGAGGAATTGTCCGCCGACAGGAACGGGACCTGGTAGCGCTCGCAGATCTGGCTGACCGTGACCGCGACCGCGCTCTGATAGGAGCCGAGCACCGCGCAGACCTTCTCCTGGGTGATCAGTCGCTCGGCTTCGGCGCGTCCCTTTTGCGGGTCGCCCTGGTGGTCGGCGTACACCATGCGGATCTTGGCACCACCGAGACCCGGCAAGCCGACGCCCTTTGCCAGCGGAAGGACGAAATCCTGATCGTTGTTGATGATGTCGATTGCGGTCTCGAACGCGCGCTGCGCATCGACACCGACCTGGGCGCCGGCGCCCGACAGGGGATAGGTCGCGCCGATCACCACCTCGGACGTTTGCGCGCGTGCGGCTAGCGGCAGCAGTGCGGCAGCGGCGGTGGCTCCGAGCAGAACGTCGCGGCGAGTGATCGTCATTGGCTAAGTCCCCTGTTATTCGCGCGTATCGAATGAAACGATTGGCAAACTGCGTAAAGCCCGAAGAAGCAGCAAACGCTGCCTACTAAATCACGGCCATGTTCCTGTTCTTCAGATCCGTCACCAGCATCAAGCCGGGCGAATGGGTGATTGCGAAAGGTAGCTTGGCGGCGTTGATCACCGATTGCGGCGTCACGCCGCAGGCCCAGAACACCGGAATCTCGTCATCGGCAACAGGTACGGGATCACCATAGTCAGGCTTGGCGATATCCTTGATGCCGATCAAATGCGGATGGCCGAGATGCACGGGCGCGCCGTGCACGGCCGGATAGCGCGAGGTGATCTGCACCGCGCGGATCGCATCGGCCGGCTTGAACGGACGCATCGAGACCACCATCGGGCCGGCGAACGGCCCTGCTTCGCCACAGGCGATGTTGGTGCGGTACATCGGAACGCGCACGTTCTCTTCGATATGACGGATCGGCATGCCCTCGTCGAGCAACGCCTCTTCGAACGAGAACGAGCAGCCGAGTACGAAGGTCACGAGATCGTCGCGCCAATAGCTGGTGACATCGGTAGGCTCGTCCACGACCTCGCCGTCACGCCAGACTCGGTAGCGCGGCACGTCGGTGCGGATGTCGAGGTCGGCGCCAAGCGCGGGGATGTAGGGGCTGCCGACATCCGACATGCCGATGATCGGGCACGGTTTCGGATTGAGCTGGCAGAAGCGGTGGAAGGCGCTGGCGTATTCGGCGGGAAGGATCGCCAGATTGCCCTGGACGAAGCCAGGGGCGACCCCCGCGGTGGATCCGACCTGGCCGCCGCGATAGGCCAGCCGCGCCTGGCGGCTCGGGAGCGTGTCGGGCGTTTCAGTTTGCTGCGCTGCCACCAAAACAGTCATTTCATCGACCTGCCTATGAACTCGACAAGCCTAGCCAACATCAAGCATACTATAAAGTCTAATCGTCCTTTTTAATCGATATCGATAAAGTAAATTTATCGATCGGGAAAATCCTTCCAATGCTGGACTTCAGGTCGATCGAAACCTTCCTCTGGGTTGTGAAGCTCGGCAGCTTCCGAGGCGCCGCGGCGCGGCTCAATACCACCCAGCCGGCGATCTCCCAACGCATCGCCCAGCTCGAACGCGAGATGGGCGTCAAGCTCCTGAACCGCGATCATCGCGTGGCCTCGCCGACCCCGAGCGGCCGGCAGATGATGGTCTACGCCGAGAAGCTGATCGGCTTGCGCGCCGCGATGATGGCCGAGATCGGCGATCGCTCTGCCATGCGCGGCGTGATGCGGCTCGGTGTCGCCGAGACCATCGTGCACACCTGGCTGCCGCGGCTGGTAAAGAGCGTCAACGAGATCTATCCGAACCTGTCGCTGGAGATCGAGGTCGACATCACGCCGAACCTCACCGCGCGATTGCTCGCGCAAGAGATCGAGCTGGCTTTCGTGGTCGGACCGCTGTCGGCCTCGGGCGTGCACAACCGCATGCTCGCCGACTATCCGATCGGCTTTCTCGCCAGCCCGTCACTCGGGCTTGGCCACGGGCCTGTCACGCTCGCCGATCTCGCGCGGTTTCCGATCATCACCTTCCCGCGCAAGACCAGGCCCTACGAGGTGGTACGCGAGGTGTTCGACCGGCCCGACTTGCCCCCGATCCGTCTTCACGCCTCCGCCTCGCTCGCCACCGTGATCCACATGGCGGTGGAAGGCCTCGGCATCGCCGTGATCCCCGACGCCATCGTCGAGAACGAGCTCGCCGACGGCCGGCTGCAATTGCTCGACACCGACCTTCAGATCGCACCGCTGACATTCACGGCGAGCTGGCTCGCCTCCCCCGACGTCGTCGCAGTGCAGCGCGTCGCCGAGCTTGCATGTCAGATTGCGCAGAGCAGCCTCGCGGTTGACGCGCCCGCGCTGGCGCGTCATTGAAAAAGGCGCCGGACAACCTTTCCCGTCATTCCGGGATGGTGCGCAAGCACCAGACCCGGAATCTCGAGATTCCGGGTTCGATGCTTCGCATCGCCCCGGAATGACAGCGAATAATGGAAGAGACGCATGAGCCGAGCCGCGACCAACCTTCAAATCGATTCCGCCCGCCTTTGGGGCTCCATCCACGAGACCGCGCAATTCGGCGCGACGGCCAAAGGCGGTGTGCGGCGGCTGACGCTCAGCAGCGAAGACAAGCAGGTTCGTGACTGGTTCCGAAAGGCTTGCGAAGACGCCGGGCTTGAGGTTCACACCGATGCGCTCGGCTCGCAATTCGGCCTGCGCAAGGGCCGCGACATGTCGAAGCTGCCCGTCGGCATCGGCTCGCATCTCGACACCCAGCCGACCGGCGGCAAGTATGACGGCATTCTGGGAACGCTCGGCGCGCTCGAGGTGATCCGCACGCTGAACGACGCCGGTATCGAGACCGAAGCGCCGATCTGCATCGTCAACTGGACCAATGAAGAAGGCTCGCGCTTCGCGCCGGCAATGATGGCGTCCGCCGCTTACGTCGGCGATTTCACCACCGACGATATTCTGTCGCGCAAGGACATCGACGGCACCACCGTCGGCCAGGCGCTCGACAGCATCGGCTACCGCGGCGACGAGCCGGTCGGCTTCCTGAAACTCGGCTGCTTTGTCGAACTGCACATCGAGCAGGGACCAATCCTCGAAGCCGAGGGCAAGACCATCGGCGTGGTCGATTCCGGCCAGGGCGTGCTGTGGTACGACGGCAAGATTTCCGGCTTCGAGAGCCATGCGGGATCGACCCCGATGCCGCTGCGGCGCGATGCGCTGGCGACACTGTCGGAGATCGTGCTGGCAATGGAGGCCATCGCGAAGAAGCACGGACCAAACGCCGTCGGCACCATCGGCGAAGCCGTGATCGCAAAGCCCTCGCGCAACGTCATTCCCGGCGAGATCGCCTTCACCATGGATTGCCGCAGCGCCGATGGCGCGATCATGGATGCGCTCGATCGCGACTTGCGCGCCGCCATCGCCGAGATCGCTGCACGCCGCAAGGTCGAGGTGACGATCGATCTGGTCTGGCGCAAGGCACCGACGCATTTCGATCCGAAGCTGATAGCGGCGGTCGAGAATGCCGCCAAGACGCTCGGCTACTCCTCCCGCCGCATTACCTCCGGTGCCGGCCACGACGCCTGCAACCTCAACACCATCATGCCGGCCGCGATGGTATTCGTCCCCTGCAAGGACGGCGTCAGCCACAACGAGCTGGAAGACGCCACGCAGCCCGACTGCGCCGCGGGCGCCAACGTGCTGATGCACACCGTGCTGGCGGTTGCCGGCGTCGCATCCTGATCGGAGATAGACATGCGCGGAGTTTTCGTCGACGCCAATGAGGCGCTCGCCGTCATCATGGAGCGGCTGGAGAAGCCCGGTGATCCCAAGGTTCGCATCCACAGGGATCCCGACATCAAGCCCGGGCAATATCCTGAGATCCTCGACGGCGCCGAGATCGCGATTGTCGACCACACGGCGCTTCCGACCGAGGTTGCGAAGAAGTGCACGGGGCTGAAGCACGTCGTATTCCTTGGCACCGGCGCACGCAGCTACATGAACCCGGAGGAGCTCGCCGAGCTCGGCATCTCCGTGCATCTGATCAAGGGTTATGGCGACACGGCGGTTGCCGAATCCGCGATCGCACTGATGTGGGCCTCGGCCCGTGTCATCGCGATGATGGACCGCGAGATGCGGGCCGGAAACTGGCTGCGCGAGGACGGCATGCAGCTCACCGGCAAGACGCTCGGCCTGATCGGGTTCGGCGGCATCGCGGCGGAGGTCGCACGGATCGCGTCCGGCAGCGGCATGAAGGTGATCGCCTGGAACCGCTCGCCGAAGAGCCATCCGGGCGTCGAGTTCACCGATCTCGACACGCTGCTGGCGCGGAGCGACGTCGTGTCGCTGCATCTGCTGCTCAACGACGAGACGCGCGGCATGATCACCCGCGAGAAGATCGCCAAGATGAAGCCGGGCGTGGTCTTCATCAACACCGCGCGCGCCGCCATCGTCGACGAGCAGGCCATGATCGATGCTTTGAACTCGGGCCATATCCGGCATGCCGGCTTAGATGTCTTCAACATCGAGCCGCTGCCAGCGAATCATCCGCTGACGAAGATTCCGAACGTGACGCTGTCGGCGCATTCGGCCTTTCGCACACCGGAAGCGAGCGAGAACCTGATCGAGGCGGCGTGGGTCCATTGCCGCCGGATCGTGAATTCGTAGGGTGGGTTAGCCTGCAGATGCGCAGGGCGCATCTGCTAGGCCTAACCCACCTCCTTGGTTTCCTCGGAGACGGAAGTGGTGGGTTACGCTTTCGGTTAACCCACCCTACGCCCCCATCAAATCGTGAAGGGACAAGAGCAACAACAATGGCCGACTATCGCACGATCAAAGCAGAGCCGCTCACCAATGCCATCCGCGCCATCGTCAAGGCCGGCGGCTCCTCGGACCGCGAAGCCGAGCTCGTGTCGACCAACTTGGTCGAAGCCAATCTCAAAGGGCACGATTCGCACGGCGTCGGCATGATCCCGCGCTATGTCCAGAGCGTCGTCAATGGCGGCCTCGCCGTGAACGCGCACGTCAAGATCGTGCTCGACACCGGACCGCTCCTCACCCTCGACGGCCTCACCGGCTACGGCCAGGTGATCGGCCATGAAGCGATGGAGCTCGCGGCCGCGCGCGCCAAGCAGAACGGTGTGTGTCTCGTCGGCCTCTCCAACGCGCACCATATCGGCCGCATCGGCCACTGGGCCGAGCAGTGCATCGACCACGGGCTGGTCTCGATCCACTTCGTCAACGTGATCTCGCGCCCGATCGTGGCGCCCTGGGGCGGCAGCGATGCGCGCCACGGCACCAACCCGTTCTGCGTCGGCATTCCCCGCAGGGGTAAGGAGCCGGTCGTGCTCGACTTCGCCACCAGCCGGATCGCACAGGGCAAGACCCGGGTCGCCCACAACAAGGGCGCCGAGCTCGAGCCCGGCACCATCATCGATCATGAGGGCAAGCCGACCGTCAATCCGCGCTACACCGTGATCCCGCCCTACGGCGCCATCCTGCCATTCGGCGAGCACAAGGGCTCGGGGCTCGCGCTGGTGTGCGAAATCCTTGGCGGCGCGCTGTCAGGCGGCCAAGTGGTCAAGGGCCCGTCCGACGGCAAGTACAACGTCATCAACGGCATGCTCTCGATCGTGATCGATCCGGCCAAGCTCGGCACCGCGGAGAATCTTGCACGCGAGGTCGAAAGCTTCGTCGCCTGGCACACCGGCTCGCCTCCCGCCCCCGGCGTCGACAAGGTGAAGATCGCCGGCGAACCCGAACGCGAGACCAAGACAAAGCGGCTCGCGGAAGGCATTCCGGTCGATCCGACCACCTGGCAGGAGATCATCGAGGCCGGAAAGAAGTTCGGGCTGGACCAGGCGGCGATCGAGAAGATCGCCGGCTAGTTGCGACCGAAGCCTATGTTTAATCGTAGATGGGGTAACGGGCACGGAGGCCTCCCAAGCCAGCCGCGCTAGCTACGGCGCTATTTGAAGGCGCGCGTCGCGCGGCTGGCTTGGGAGGCGGTCGTCCCTCAGACTGATGGTATCAAACGGAGTCGGGCAAGCCCGCTCCAAGCATCATTGAGGAACGACCATGCACCACTATGCCGGAATCGACGTATCATTGGAATGCTCAAGCGTGTGTGTTGTTGACGCCAGCGGCAAGATTTTGCGGGAGGCCAAGGTGACGAGCGAGCCGGAGGCACTGATCGCCTGGTTCCACGGTTTGGGTTTGGGCCTCGAGCGGATCGGGCTGGAAGCCGGACCGCTGTCACAATGGCTGTTTGCGGCGATGAAGGCTGCCGGTCTTGCAGTGGAGCTACTGGAGACGCGGCACGTCCGCAAAGCCTTTGAGGCGATGCCGGTGAAGTCTGACCGCAACGATGCGCGCGGCATCGCCCAGTTGATGCGGCTCGGCTGGTTCCGCCCGGTGCATTGCAAGTCGATGGACGCGCAGGAGACGCGCACGGTGTTGACCGCCCGCAAGCTGGTGCAGTCGAAGTTGCGCGATGTCGAGAACAGCCTGCGCGGGATCTTGCGCGGGTTTGGGCTCAAGGTCGGACCGACGACAGAACGAAGTTTTTGCGGACGGATCCGTGAGCTGGTGGCAGGTCACCCGAACCTGGAGACCGTCGCAGAGGCCTTGCTGGCGGTACACGCTGTGCTGCTGCGCGAGTTCAACGGTTTTGAGAAGCAGGTTCGTCGGATGGCGCGTTCCGATGCCAAAGCCAAGCTGCTGATGTCGACCCCGAGCGTCGGACCGGTTGTGTCGCTCACCTATGCTTCGGCAATTGACGATCCAGCCCGATTCAAATCGTCCAAGCAAGTGGGGGCGCATTTCGGGATAACCCCGAAGAAGTATCAGTCCGGCGAGACCGACTATACCGGTCGGATCAGCAAGATCGGTGACGCTTCGGTGCGCACCGCGCTCTACGAGGCCGCACACATCATGCTGACCAAGCCGCTCAAAGGCTGCACCGAGCTGAAGAGCTGGGCGATGCGGATCGCCAAGCGAGCCGGCATGAGCAAGGCGAAGGTCGCGCTGGCGCGCAGATTAGCTGTGATCATGCATCGGATGCTGGTCGATGGGACGCCGTTCAATCCAGCCCACAAGAAAATCGCTGCTGCAGCTTAAACAAGGAGGCAAAAGGTTTTCGAGCGGGTCACGACACCTCCCTCTCGAAGCGAAGTCCCCTCGCCGGGACGATGGATCAGGTCAGACCGCAACCCATCCAGTGGCCCTTGCGACCACGCGAACGTAGATTGGTCGGCCTATCCTCTTCAAACCCCATCAGGTGGCGGCCTTGCGCCGACCCCGTACAGAAGCAAGACCCCGGCGAACGGTACGACGCAAAAAAGGGATTGACCTTTGAAAGCCCGTTACAGAAGGGTGGGTTAGCCGCGCGGATTGCGCGAAGCGCAAACCGCTCGGCGTAACCCACCATTGTTCGTATCCGCAGAAACAGAAGAGGTGGGTTACGCCTTCGGCTAACCCACCCTACGCAGGGTCCCCCCGCCTCAGTCCACCATATCCGCAACCGCCTTGCCGCAAGCCGTGGTATCGGCATTGCCGCCGAGATCCTTGGTGCGCAGCGTGCGTTCGGCCAGCGTGCGCTCGATCGCCTCGACGATCGATTGGCCGGCTTCCTTCTCGCCGAGATGCTCGAACATCATCGCGCCCGACCAGATCATGCCGATCGGGTTGGCGATGCCCTGCCCCGCGATGTCGGGCGCGGAGCCGTGCACCGGCTCGAACACCGAGGGGAAGTTGCCTTCGGGGTTGATGTTGCCCGACGGCGCGATCATTCATCGTGCGTACACGCAGGCCGTGCACTCTGTTCGCAACGCCCGCGCCTTCGTGTGGCGGCGGGGGAGCCGCTGCCTCAGCGGAACATTCACGCGAACTTCGGTCTCGACATGCTCAGATATCCGTTCTTTGTTTTCGCCGTGCTGGTCAGCCTGCTGCCACACGAGGCGGCATTCGGCCTGGATATCGTCATCAAGGGGCATACTTTCTACAGAGACGGCCAGCCGTGGCAGGCCAAGGGCGTTGACGTCAACGCCTTCGTCAAGCCGCCGAAGTTCTTTGCTGTCGACAAATCAGCACAGCTCCAGCGCAGCTACTGGGGCGAGGCTGAATTGAATGAGGTGCGCCAGCACCTGGGCGTGGATACGCTCCGCTTCCATATCAGCCAGGCGGGCCTCGACCGGCAGGCCGCGATCTACGATCAAGGCTACGCGCATGAAATCGTCGATGCAGTCAAGCTCGCGCGCAGTCATGGTTTTGCGGTGGTGCTGGTGATCGACGCACAACAAGACGGCACGCAGGATTTGAAGTGCATGCCATCCGCCAGCACGACGCGCGCCTGGGAGACGCTGACGCCCCTGTTACCTGCCGACAGCGCCATCATGCTCGAGCTCTTCAACGAGCCCTGCAAGAAGGGCGACGGCGTTCAGGCGGAATGGGCGAGCGAGATGCAAACGCTGATCGACACCGTCCGACGACGAAAGGCCGGCAACATCCTGCTGCTCGACGGGCTTGATTGGGCCCGCGTTACAAATGACCTTTTCCCGCTGGTTCACGATTCCATGCCGAACCGCATGGCGCTGGCGATTCACCCCTATCTGGTCGGCGGCGCCTTCGATCGTCGGCAGCAATGGGATGCGAAGTTCGGTGCGAGCGCCAGGACCTTTCCGGCGCTGGTGACCGAATGGAATGCAACCCCCACCAACGGCTGCACGGGCAAGAACACCCCGGCTGTAGCGCTGGATCTGATGCGCTATCTCCAGTCGCTCCATCTCGGCTTGATCGAATGGGGCATCGAATCCACGCACGGACAGATCGTCACCGACCACGTGAATTTCACGCCGACAAGCTATGCATCCTTCAAGGACTGCAACGACGGATCGAACTCAGGCGGCGGCGAGCTGCTGGCGAAATACCCTCACAATTGAGGGCGCCGGGCACCCTCTCCGGCAAAAGGGAGAGGGTGCAGCACCGGATCAGTCCACCATATCCGCAACCGCCTTGCCGCAAGCCGTGGTGTCGGCATTGCCGCCGAGATCCTTCGTACGCAGCGTGCGTTCGGCCAGCGTGCGCTCGATCGCTTCGACGATCGACCGGCCGGCTTCCTTCTCGCCGAGATGCTCGAACATCATCGCACCGGACCAGATCATGCCGATGGGGTTGGCGATGCCCTGCCCCGCGATGTCGGGCGCCGAGCCGTGCACCGGCTCGAACACCGAGGGGAAATTGCCTTCAGGGTTGATGTTGCCCGACGGCGCGATGCCGATGGTTCCGGTGCAGGCCGGGCCGAGATCGGAGAGGATGTCGCCGAACAGGTTGGAGCCGACGACGACGTCGAACCAATCAGGGTGCAACACGAAGTTCGCGGTGAGAATGTCGATGTGGTACTTGTCCCATTTCACGGACGGATACTTCTTGGCCATCGCCTCCACGCGCTCGTCCCAATAGGGCATGGTGATGGAAATGCCGTTCGACTTGGTCGCCGAAGTCAGATGCTTCTTCGGCCGCGACTGGGCGAGCTCGAAGGCGAATTTCAGGATGCGGTCGACGCCGGTGCGGGTCATCACCGTCTGCTGCGTCACGAACTCCCGGTCGGTGTCGGGGAACATGCGGCCCCCGACCGAGGAATATTCGCCTTCGGTGTTCTCGCGCACCACCCAGAAATCGATGTCGCCGGGCTTGCGGCCAGCCAGCGGCGACGGCACGCCGGGCATCAGCCGCACCGGGCGCAAATTCACATATTGGTCGAACTCGCGGCGGAACTTGATCAGCGAGCCCCACAGCGAGACGTGATCCGGAATCTTCGCCGGCCAGCCGACCGCACCGAAATAGATCGCGTCGTGCTTGCCGATCTTCTCCTTCCAGTCGTCAGGCATCATCTGGCCGTGCTTCTCGTAATAGTCGTAAGACGAGAAGTCGAAATGATCGAAATGCAAGGACACGCCGTGCTTTTTGGCCGCTGCCTCCAGAACGCGCAGGCCCTCGGGCATCACTTCCTTGCCGATGCCGTCGCCGGGAATGACCGCGATGCGGTAATGTTTCTTGCTCATCGAGAACGTCCTTGGTTGGTCCGGCAGCCGCCGTCGTTTTGACCGCACTGCAATGGACCAAAGTCGGCAGCAGTGCAACGCTGCACTGCAATGTTGACCATGGCGCAACCGAGCGCCTACTGATTTCATCCCGTATCCATTCTGCGAGTAGCTCCCATGGATCTGCATCTGCGTGGCAAGCGCGTCCTGATCACAGGCGCGTCCAAGGGCATTGGCGCCGCCGCCGCCGAGGCGTTTGCCGAGGAAGGCGCAAACCTCCTGCTCGCCGCCCGCAGCGGCGATCAGCTCAAGGCGCTGGCCGACCGCCTCCGCTCCGCGCATCAGATCGATGCCGCGACGAGTGTCGTGGATCTGCGCAAGGAAGAGGACGTGGCGCGGCTCGCCAAGGACGCCGCCGATATCGACGTGCTCGTCAACAATGCCGGCGATATCCCCGGCGGCTCCATCGACAAGATCGATGAAGCGACCTGGCGCCACGCCTGGGATTTGAAGGTGTTCGGCTACATCAACCTGACGCGGCAGGTCTATGCGCAGATGAAGGCCAAAGGCGGCGGCGTCATCGTCAACGACATCGGCGCTGCCGGCGAAAAGTTCGACGCCAATTACATCTGCGGCAGCGCCGGCAATGCCGCGCTGATGGCCTTCACCCGGGCGCTCGGAAGCAAGAGCCTTGCCGACAATATCCGAGTGGTCGGCATCAATCCCGGCCCCGTCGGCACCGATCGCCACGTCAGCTTGCTCAAGACCCGCGCAAAACACCAGTTCGGCGACGAGAGCCGCTACAAGGAATTCCAGAAAGGCCTGCCGCTCGGCCGCCCCGCGCATGCGCGCGAGATCGGCGACCTCATGGCGTTCCTGGCATCGGATCGCGCCGGCTATACGTCCGGCGTGATCTATACGGTGGACGGCGGCATCAGCGCCGGCTGGGGTTAGATTTCTCCGTCATTGCGAGCGCAGCGGCTTGTCCGCCGAAGCCTTTGGCGAAGGCGGAAGCAATCCAGAAATGCATCGGCGGCGACAGACTGGATTGCTTCGGTACGCTCGCAAAGACGTACGATAAGCACAGGAGTAAGCACTTGTCTCAAGACCTGATCCGCGAAACCGCGTGCACCGTCGTCGACATCTTGCGCTCCGGCGACGTCTCTCCGCTCGAGCTGCTGGAGGTGCTGGAGAAGCGCGTCAAGGATGTCGACGGCAAGGTGAACGCGTTGCCGATCCTATGCTTCGATCGCGCGCGGACGCACGCGAAGGCGCTGATGCAGAAGCCGGCCGGTGCGCGCGGGCTGCTGGCGGGGCTGCCGGTGCCGATCAAGGACCTGACCGATGTCGCAGGCGTGCTGAACACGCAGGGCTCGCCGATCTTCAAGGACAACATCCCAGTCAAGTCCGACCTCATGGTCGAGAACCTCGAAGCCAATGGCGCGGTGGTCTACGCAAAATCCAACACGCCGGAGTTCGGCGCCGGCGCCAACACCTTCAACGACGTGTTCGGCGCGACGCTCAATCCCTGGGACACGACGAAATCGGCGGCGGGCTCGTCAGGCGGCGCCGCCGTGGCGCTCGCCACCGGCATGGCGTGGCTCGCAGAAGGTTCCGACATGGGCGGCTCCTTGCGCAGCCCGGCGGCTTTCTGCGGCGTTGTCGGCATGCGGCCGAGCATCGGCCGCGTCGCGCATACGCCCAAGTCGGCCATCAACCGCAATCTCGGCGTGGTCGGCCCGATGGCGCGCAACGTCGAGGATCTCGCGCTGCTGTTAGATGCCATGAGCGGCGACTATGCGGAGGATCCGCTCTCGCTGCCGGCACCCACAACCTCGTTCCTGTCGGCGGCGCAGTCGCCCAAAAAGCCGAAACGCATCGCCTATTCGCCCGATCTCGGCATCACACCCGTCGATCCCGAAGTGAAGGCGATCACGCGCAAGGCCGCCGAACGCTTCGCGGAGGCCGGCGCCATCGTCGAGGAGGCGCATCCGGACTGGCGCGAGGCGCATGAATGCTTCCACGTGCTGCGCGCCTTCGATTTCGCCATGACCAAGGCCAATCTGCTGCGCACCAAGCGCGACCTGCTCAAGCCCGAGGTGATCTGGAACATCGAGGAGGGCCTCAAGCTCACGGTCGATCAGCTCGCCCGCGCCGAAGCCCAGCGCGTCGGCATGACCGCGCGCGCGATCGAGTTCTTCAAGACCTACGATCTGCTGCTGACGCCGACCACGATCGTGCCGCCCTTCCCGATCGAGCACCGCTATGTCGCCGAATGCGGCGGCAAGCGGTTCGAGAATTACATCCAGTGGCTCGGCATCGTCTACGCCATCACGCTCGCCTGCTGCCCGTCGCTGTCGCTGCCCTGCGGCTTCACCGCCTCGGGCTTACCGGTGGGTGTCCAGGTCGTCGGCGCACCGCGCGCGGATGCGAAGGTGATCGCCGGCGCGAAGGTGCTGGAGGACATTTTGGGCGTGCGCGGGCAGACGCCGATCGATCCCAGGGTGAAGTAGCCGCTCTCGTGCCCCCGACGCAGCGCAGCGCTCGCGCGCTGCACCTTGTCCGGGACACGAGAAGCCTCACCTTCCCCTCGCCTCCAGGCTGCGGCTGTAGCGCGACATCGCGAAGCAAAAGACGAAATAGATCGCGGCAACGAAAATGTAGACCTCGACCGAAAACTGCTGCCAAGCCGGATCGATGATCGCGGTCTTGGCGGTCGTCAGCAGATCGAAGATGCCGATGATCAGCACCAGGCTGGTGTCCTTGAAGAACGCGATGAAGGTGTTGACCAGCGGCGGGATGACATGGCGGATCGCCTGAGGCAGCACGACCAGGCGATGTTTGCGCCAGTAGGACAGCCCGAGCGCGTCGGCCGCTTCATATTGCCCGCGTGGCACGGCCTGGAGACCGCCGCGGATCACTTCGGCAAGATAGGCCCCTGCGAACAGGATGATCGCGATCTGCGCGCGCAGCAGCTTGTCGATGTTGAACCCCGCGGGCATGAACAGCGGAAACATCACGCTCGCCATGAACAGCAGGCTGACCAGCGGCACGCCGCGGATCAGCTCGACATACAACACCGAGAGCGAACGGATCGCCGGCAGCTTTGAGCGCCGGCCGAGCGCGACCAGAATGCCGAGCGGGAAGCCGAACGCCAATCCGAACGTCGCCAGGATCAGCGTCACCGGCAAGCCGCCCCAGCGATCCTGCGAGACGAACGACAGTCCGAACAGGCCGCCCCACATCAGCACGCTGATCAGCATGAGCGCGCCGATCCAGAGATAGACCAGCTCGCGCCGCCACAGGGCGCGGCGGGTGGAGAGAAAGTACAGCGCGATGAACAGCGCGACCGACAACGCCGGCCGCCACTGCTCGTCGAACGGATAGGTCCCGAACAGGATGAAGCGGTACTTTTCAGGAATGATCGCCCAGCAGGCACCTAAGCCGCGCACGGCCTTGCAGGCGCTGGAATCGTTGGCCGGCGCGAGCCAGACCGCGTTCGCGATGCCCCATTGCACGAAGCTGATCACGCCTTTGGCCAGCACCGCCAGCAGGACGATCGAGAGAATGCCGTTGGCGATCGACGAGAACAGATTGGTGCGCAGCCAGCGCAGCACCGGGTTGCCGATTTGCGGGCGGCGGGCGGCGCGTGGCAGATCCGGCATGTCGGTGATCGCGGTCATGCTCAGCGCTCCGCCAGCGCGATGCGCGCGTTGTACCAGTTCATGAAGAAGCTGATGCCAAGACTGATGGTGAGGAACACGGCCATGATCAGCGAGATCACCTCGATCGCCTGGCCGGTCTGGTTCAGCGTGGTGTTGGCCACCGAGACCACGTCCTGATAGCCGATCGCGACCGCGAGCGAGGAGTTCTTGGTCAAATTGAGATATTGGCTCGTCATCGGCGGCACGATCACGCGCAGCGCCTGCGGCAGAATGATCTGCCGCAGCATGAAGCTGCGGCGCAAGCCGAGTGCGCTGGCGGCATCCCACTGCCCGCGCGGCACCGATTGGATGCCGCTGCGCACGATCTCGGCGATGAAGGCCGAGGTGTAGGTGACGAGCGCGATCAGCAGCGCAAAATATTCCGGCGCGAGCGTCAGCCCACCGACGAAGTTGAAGCCGCGCAATTGCGGCCATTCGATCGTCCAGGACACGCCGAGCAGCAGCGACACCGTTGATGGCAGTATGACAATGAGGCCGAGCGCAAAGGGCCAGGCCGGACGCGGCTTGCCGTCGCGCATCTGCTGCGCGACCAGCCATCGCCTGATGACAAGGAACGCAATGAAGCCCAGCACGGCCGTGCCGAGCACCCAGAGCTGCGGCGCCAGAATCGGGATCGCCGGCAAGATCAGGCCGCGATTGGAGAGGAACACGCCGTCGACCGGCCGCCACGCCGCGCGTGCGGCCGGCAAGCCCTGCATCAGCACGTACCAGAACAGGAGCTGAAGCAGCAGCGGAATGTCGCGCAGGACTTCGACATAGACGGCGGCAAGTCGCGACAGCAGCCAATTCGCCGACAGCCGCGAGATGCCGATCAGCGTGCCCAGGATGGTCGCGAGCACGATGCCGATGATCGCGACGCGCAGCGTGTTGGCGACGCCGACGACGAAGGCCCAGAGGTAGCTGTCTCTCGGATTATACGCGAGCAGGCTGTCGGCGATCGGCATGCTGGCCTCGCGGCCGAGAAAGGCAAAGCCGGTGGTGATGCGTCGCGCCGACAGGTTGGTGACCGTGTTGGACCAGAGGAAGACGATGACGGCAACGGCAATGCCGACCACCAGCACCTGCCAGAACAGGCCCCTCAATTCGTTTGGCCCGAGCGCGCCAAGGAAACTGCGGCGCGGCGGCGGCCTGGGATCATCTGAGGTCACAGCACAAAAATCCTTCTCGAAAACAGCGATTTCCGGCGGCGCGCATCAACTGTTGCATCAAAATCTATTCCATGCAACAAATGTTTCATGGTCGTATCAGCGAAATCCTCGCCGTTGAGCGAACTGCGCATTGCGTTGCCGTCGCTCCCCCTGCGTTTGCAGGAGGTCGGACGTTTTGTCGCGGCCAACGATTACGACGCCACCACCCGCTCGATGCGTGATCTCGCGGCGGAGGCCGGCGCCGATCCTGCCGCGTTCACGCGTCTTGCCAAGGCGATCGGCTATTCCGGCTGGGACGAATTGCGCGCGGCGCTGACCGAGGCACGGCGGCCGTCCGAGACCTCGCCGTTCTCGGCTCGCGCAAAAGGGCGCCGCCACGGCCCGCATGCCGACGTCACGCTCATCACCGACAAGCTCGAGGCCGAAGCCGCCGGCCTGCCGCGCATCTCCGCTCACGCGATCGCGGACGCGGCCCGCGCGCTGCACGATGCAAACCGAATCTGGATCACCGGTTATCGCAGCTGCCGCAGCGTCGCCGAATTGCTCAACTACGAACTCAGGCTGTTCCGCCCCGAGCAGGTGCAAATCGTCGGCGCCTCCGGCCCCGACGATCTCGATCTCGGCGCGTTCCGTTCCGGCGAGGCCGTGATCGTGATCGGCTTCATGCCCTACACCAATGCCAGCGTCCGCGTCGCACAGGCCGCCTATCACGCCGGCGCAACGCTGATCGCGATCGCCGACAGCCTTGCCGCGCCGATGGCCGAAGGCGCCGATCACGTGCTGCTGTTCGAAGCAGCCTCCTCGCCCGGATTCTTCCCGAGCCTCACCGGCGCGCTCGCGATCGCGCAGTCGCTGGCCGCGGTAACGTTCTCGCTCGGCGGCACGGCCGCCAAGAAGCGCCTTCAGGATACCGAGGCGCGACTCGCTGCAGCCTCCACCTATGTCTCGGAGAAAGGTTGACCCATGAGCACCCGAACCAGCCGCGTGCTGCATCGTTCGCTGCGCGAAACGCCGCCCAAGGCGATCGGCGGCGAAGGCGTTTATCTCTTTGCCGAGGACGGGCGGCGCGTGATCGACGCTTCCGGCGGCGCGGCGGTGTCCTGCCTTGGGCATCAGCATCCGCGTGTGATCGCCGCGATGGCGAAGCAGGCCTCGACGCTCGCTTATGCGCACACTGCGTTCTTCTCCTCCGAGCCGGCCGAGGCGCTCGCCGAAAGGCTCGTCGGCCATGAGCCCGGCGGCCTCGCCTACGCCTATTTCGTCAGCGGCGGATCGGAGGCGATCGAGGCCAGCATCAAGCTCGCGCGGCAATATTTCATCGAGCGCGGCGAACCGCAGCGGCAGCATTTCATCGCACGACGCCAGAGCTATCACGGCAATACGCTCGGCGCGCTCGCCGCCGGCGGCAATGCCTGGCGCCGCGCGCCCTACGCACCGCTGCTCTCGGCCGCCTTCAGCCATGTGACACCGGCGTTTGCGTATCACGAGAAGCGCGACGGCGAATCCGACGCGCAATTCGTGGCGCGCCTCGCCGCGGAGCTCGAAGCGGAGTTTCAGCGGCTTGGCCCCAACACGGTCGCCGCGTTCCTCGCCGAGCCCGTCGTCGGCGCCACCGCCGGCGCGGTGACTGCGCCGGACAGTTACTTCCGAGCTGTGCGCGAGATTTGCGATCGGCACGGCGCGCTGCTCATTCTCGACGAGGTCATGTGCGGCATGGGCCGCACCGGCACCACGCACGCCTGGCAGCAGGAAGGCGTCGCCCCTGATATCCAGGCGATCGCAAAGGGTCTTGGCGGCGGCTATCAGCCGATCGGTGCGATGCTGGCGAGCAGGGCGATCATCGACACCATCCGCGCCGGATCTGGCGCGTTCCAGCATGGCCACACTTATCTCGCACATCCCCTCGCCTGCGCGGCGGCGCTCGCCGTGCAGGACGTGATCCGCGAGGACAATCTGCTCGAGCAAGTGAAGCAGCGCGGCAAGCAGCTCGAGCAGCGGCTCACCGAGCGCTTCGGCAATCACCGCCATGTCGGCGACATCAGGGGACGCGGCCTGTTCTGGGCGATCGAGCTCGTCGCCGATCGCGCCACGCGCACATCTTTCGATCCGGCGCTCAAGCTGAACCACAAGATCAAGGCGGAAGCGTTCGCCAACGGGCTCGGCTGCTATCCCGGCGGCGGCACCGTGGACGGCGTCCGCGGCGACCATGTGCTGCTGGCGCCACCTTATATCGCGTCTGCAGATGAGATCGACCAGATCGTCGACAAGCTCGGCACGAGCGTCGACAACGTGTTGAGTAGTGTCAATCATTGAGGGGAGAGTAGCATGATGAGGAAAGTGGTTATCGCAGCTTGCGTGCTCGCGGCGACGACGGTGGTCGCCCAGGCGGCGACGCTCGATACGGTCAAGAGCCGCGGCACGCTGGTGTGCGGCGTCAGCGCCGGCTTTGCCGGCTTCTCGGCACCGGATTCTCAGGGCAATTACAAGGGCCTTGACGTCGACTATTGCCGCGCGCTCGCCGCCGGTGTGCTCGGCGATCCCAACAAGGTGCGCTATGTCGCGCTGACCGCACAGAACCGCTTCACGGCGCTGCAGTCCGGCGAGATCGACGTGCTCTACCGCAATTCGACGCAGACGTACCTGCGCGGCGTGACGCTTGGCCTGCGCCAGGGTCCGATCAATTTCTACGACGGCCAGGGCTTTGTCGTGAAGAAGGACCTCGGCGTGAAGGAGATCAAGGATCTCAAGGGCGCCACCGTCTGCGTCGCGCAGGGCACCACGCACGAGGTCACGCTCGGCGATTACGGCCGCGCCAACGGCATCGACTGGAAGCCGCTGGTGTTCGACCGCGTCGACACCATGTACCAGACCTTCTTCGGCGGTCGCTGCGATGCCATGACCCAGGACGCCTCGGCGCTCGCCGGCGCGGTGACGACCGCGGCGCCGAACCCGGCCGACTACGTCGTGCTGCCGCAGACCATCAGCAAGGAGCCGCTCGGCCCCTTCACCCGCAATGGCGACGAGGTCTGGAGCGACATCATCACCTGGCTGCACTACGGCCTGATCGAAGCCGAGGAGCTCGGCGTCACCCAGGCCAATGTCGACGAGATGACGAAGTCGCAGACGCCCGCCATCCAGCGGCTGCTCGGCACCACCGGCGATCTCGGCTCGCGGCTTGGTCTCGACAACAAATGGCTGGTCACGGCGATCAAGGCCACCGGCAATTACGGCGAGATCTACGAGCGCAATGTCGGCAAAGCGAGCCCGCTCAAGCTCGAACGTGGCCTCAACGGCCTCTGGAGCAAGGGCGGCCTGATGTACGCGGTGCCGTTCAAGTAAGGCCGCATGTCCCGGACGCGCTGCGGCGTTCCCGGCGATGCGAAGCATCGTCCGGTACGCCGCTGCGCAGAGCCGCGGACCCAGCAGCTACAATGGGCTCCGGCTCTGCAGCGCAATACTTCGCATTGCGCTGCGTCCGGGGGCACGAGACCTCCCAGGTAGTCACGCTCAATGACGACATCTCCTCGCATCGCCCTGATCCATGCCCTCAAGCACTCCATCGCCCCCATCGAGGCGGCGTTCGCGCAAGCGTGGCCGGAGGCGCGGCTGATGAACCTGCTCGACGACAGCCTGTCGGCGGATCTGGCGCGTGACGGCAAGCTTGGCGACGCCATGACGGAGCGCTTCCTCGCGCTCGGCGATTACGCCGCAGCCACGGGCGCGAACGCGATCCTGTTCACCTGCTCGGCCTTCGGCCCCTGCATCGAAGCGGTCGCGCGCGCACACGCACCGATGCCGGTGCTGAAGCCGAACGAAGCCATGATCGAGCGAGCGGTGACGATGGGCAAGCGCATCGGCTTGCTCTCCACCTTCCCGCCGACGCTGGCCTCGATGCCGCCGGAGTTTCCGGCCTCCGTCCAGATCGTGCCGAAACTCGCCGAGGGCGCGCTGGCCGCACTCGATCGCGGCGACCGCACCACGCATGACCGGCTGATCGTCGAGGCGTCAAAAGACCTGCGCGACTGCGACGTGATCGCACTGGCCCAGTTCAGCATCGCATCATCAGCTCCGCTGGTCGCGGAGGCCACCGGCCGTCCGGTCGTGACGACGCCGGACAGCGCGGTCGAGAAGCTGAAGGGGCTGCTGGAGGCAATGCCTTAAGCGCCCGCCTTCTTGCGTCGCTGCGCGTCCTTGATCGCAACGGCGAGCGCGGCCTTGGTCTCGTTGACGAAATCCTCGACCAGCTCCTCGCGCGTGGCATGCGCGGCCTCGCCGGTGAACAGGCCCTGCGCGGCCAGCATCACCACGCCGTGCAGCGCCGCCCAGATCTTCAGCGCCTGCCGCTCGCGCAAATAGCCGACCGCGGGGGCCTCCAGCGCTTCGATCACGAGCGCAAAAGTCTCCCGCGTGGCCTCGTGCAGCTCGCTGCCCTTGGCCGCGCAAGAGACGGTGCGGGATGCAAACATCAAACGGTAGACGCCGTTACGGCGCAGACCGAAATCGAGCGTCGCCTGCGCCAGCCGTGACAATTTCGATTGCTTCGACGGCTTCGTCATGACTTCGCGCAACATCGCGCTGAACTGCCGGAAGGCCTCGGCGGTCGCCGCGGCCAGCAACGCCTCGCGATCGGCAAAATGTCGGTAGGGTGCCGGCTGGGAGACGCCGAGCTGCTTTGCCAGGGCCTTGATGCTGATCGCTTCCGCCCCGCCCTGCTCCGCCTCGCGCAACGCGGCCTTGATCAGGGCGTCACGGAGATCGCCATGGTGGTAGGTATTCTCGGGCTTGCGGGCGAGTTGCGATCGCATGTTAGGGGCAAGCCTATAAGTTTGCGCTTGACAGGGGAAGCCTGCCGCGAATGTAATAGCATATAACTTAGAATGAGCGGCAAATGCCGCCGACAATAGATTAAGAGGAACGCGCAGCCCTCGGGCTACGCGCACGCGACCGAGGGAGCCGCAATGGCAGAACGACTGAAAGTTCACGTCGATCCCGACAAATGCCAGGGCCATGCACGCTGCAAGGCGCTGGCGCCTGAATTGTTCGAGCTCGACGAATACGGCAACGCCCACGAGGCCGGCGATGGCACAGTTCCGCCAGGGCTCGAAGACAAGGCCTGGCTTGCCAAATCCAACTGCCCGGAAATCGCGATCGATGTGATCGAGGAGTAGCGCGGCGCCTGCCCGCGCGCGCCTTCAGCGAACACGAGCCTCAAGGGATTCTTCCGATGTCCGATGTCAGCCAGCCCGTCGCCCATCCGCCCGTGACCGACTGGGTCAACGATTTCGACCACACCGATCCGCAATGGACGGACGACCCGTTTCCGATCTGGGAGGAGTTGCGCGCCGCGAGTCCGATCGTGCACACCGAGCGCTTCCTCGGTTGCTACATGCCGACGACCTACGAGGCGGTGCGCGCGATCGCCAACGACACCGAGCATTTCTCCTCGCGCCGAATCATCGTTCGCGACGTCCGGCCCGAGGTCGCGAGGAACGCGGCCCCGCCGATCACGTCGGACCCGCCCGTGCACAAGCCGGCCAAGCAATTGCTGCTGCCGCCCTTCACGCCGGATGCGATGAAGAAGCTGGAACCGCGGATGCGGGCGATCTGCAACGAGCTGATCGACGGGTTCATTGCCGACGGCAAGGTCGACGCCGCCGCGCGCTACAGCAAATACATCCCGGTGCGGGCCATCGCCCACATGCTCGGTATTCCCGAAAGCGACAGCGATCTCTTCATCAACTGGATCCACATGATCCTGGAGCTCGGCATCAGGGACGAGACCAAGCTGATGCAGGCCGTGCAGGAGATGAGCGAGTATTTCAGGGGGCATATCGAGGCGCGCCGGTCGAAGCCGACCGACGACCTGATCTCCTATCTGATGAACGCCAAGGACAAGGAGGGCCAGCCGCTGGAAGAGTCGCACGTGCTGGGCTCGCTGCGGCTGCTCCTGATCGCGGGCATCGACACCACCTGGAGCGCGATCGGCTCCTCATTGTGGCATCTCGCCCGGACGCCTGTAGATCGCGCGCGGCTGATCGCCGAGCCAGGTCTGATGCCCACCGCCGTGGAGGAGCTGCTGCGCGCCTATTCGCCTGTCACGATGGCCCGCGAGGTGGTCAAGGACACCACGGT
Source organism: Bradyrhizobium sp. BLXBL-03 (assembly GCF_051853015.1). Lineage (NCBI taxonomy): Bacteria > Pseudomonadati > Pseudomonadota > Alphaproteobacteria > Hyphomicrobiales > Nitrobacteraceae > Bradyrhizobium > Bradyrhizobium sp. BLXBL-03. The sequence continues at coordinate 5,874,193 of NZ_CP182470.1, forward strand.
CTCGGGCTGTCCGGTCAAGGCGGGCAACATGGTGCTGCTGTCCTTCCCGGCCGCCAACCGGGACCCAAAAATGTTTCCGGACGCCGACAAGGTCGTGATCGATCGCCGGGAGAACCGCCATGCCGCCTTCGGCCTCGGCATCCACCGCTGCGTCGGTTCCAATCTGGCGCGAATGGAGATGCAGGTTGCGCTGGAGGAATGGCTGAAGCGAATTCCGGACTTCGCCCTCGATCCCGCCGGCACCGTGACCTGGTCGCAGGGCACGGTGCGGGGACCTCGCCAGTTGCCATTTCTGCTGGGAAAGGCGATGTAGGCACCCAGACAACAGACTTCTGGGAGGCCGGACGTGACAGAGCAAGCAATCGAACCGGCCTCTGACCATTTCGACATCGCCGACGCCGAGCGGCGAATCAAGGCGATCTTCATCGGCTCCGTCGGCAATCTCGTCGAGTGGTACGACTTCTACGCCTATACGGCCTTCGCGCTGTATTTCGCCCCGGCCTTCTTTCCCGGCAACGATCCCGTGGTGCAGCAATTCAATGCCGCCGTGATCTTCGCGGCGACCTTCCTGATGCGCCCGCTGGGTGGCTGGCTGTTCGGCTACATCGCCGACCATTTCGGCCGCCGCATTTCGTTGACGCTATCAGTCGTGTTCATGTGCTTCGGCTCGCTGATCATCGCGCTGACACCGACCTACGCGACGATCGGCTTCGCCGCGCCGGTCATCCTGGCGCTCGCCCGGGTCATCGAGGGCCTGAGCTTAGGTGGCGAATACGGCGCCAGCGCCACTTATTTGAGCGAGGTCGCCGATCCCAGGCACCGCGGCTTCTATTCCAGCTTCCAGTACGTCACCCTGATCGGCGGCCAGCTGACCGCGATCATCGTGCTGCTGCTCCTGCAAAAGGTCTTCCTGACGCCCGATCAGCTGAAGGCCTGGGGCTGGCGCATTCCGTTCGCGATCGGCGCGGCGCTCGCGATCGTTGCCGCGGTGATGCGGCGCAATCTGCACGAAACCGAAGCCTTCGAGGAAGCCAAGAGGGTGGTGAAGCCATCAGGCTCGATCACCAATCTGCTGCGCTATCCGCGCGAGCTGCTGCTGGTGGTCGGCCTCACCGCCGGCGGCACCGCCGCGTTCTACACCTTCACCACCTACATGCAGACCTTCGTCAAGCTCTCGGTCGGGCTGACCGAGGACCAGACCACCTTCGTGATCTTCGGCACGCTGGTTTTCGCGACCATCCTCCAGCCGATCTACGGCGCGATCTCCGACAAGATCGGCCGCAAACCGCTTTTGATCTTCTTCGGCGTCGCCGGCACCCTCGCGACCGTGCCGCTGCTGATGACGCTGAAGGAGACCAAATCGCCCTTCATGGCGTTCATCCTGATCAGCTGCGCCTGGCTGTTCGTCGCCGGCTACACCTCGATCAACGCGGTGGTGAAGGCCGAGCTGTTTCCAACCACTGTCCGCGCGCTCGGCGTCGGACTGCCCTACGCCATCACCGTCTCCATCTTCGGCGGCACGGCGCCGGCGATCGCACTCTATTTCAAGACCATCGGGCACGAGCAGTGGTTTTACTACTATCTCGCCGGCATCATCTTCCTGTCGCTGATCATCTATTCCACCATGCGCGACACCAAGCGCGAATCCGCGATGCATCGCCACGAGTAGCTGACTTCGAGTAGACCATGGCCGACGAAACGCCATCCGACAGCAAGCTGACCCGCACCAAGGAGAAATGGGCGCGCGAAGGCCGCTTCCTTACCGGCAAGGTCACGCGCCCTGAAGACCAGCGGTTGCCGCCCGGCCAGCATCTGACAAAGGACTGGCCGGTGCTCGATCTCGGTGTCGTGCCGCCGGTGTCGCGCGAGCGCTGGCGGCTGGACGTCTACGGCGCGATCGATAATCCCATATTCTGGACCTACGCGGAGTTCGCTGCGCAGAAGCAGGAGCAGTTCACTTCCGACATCCATTGCGTCACGACCTGGTCGCGCTACGACAATCAGTGGGAAGGCCTGGCCACGCGTGAGCTGCTCGCGGTCTGCCAGCCGCGCGAGAATGCGCGCTTCGTCGTGTTGCATTGCTATGACGGCTACACCACCAACCTCGCGTTGGAAGACTTTGCCGCCGAGGATGCGCTGCTGGCCCATAGCTGGTCGGGCCAGCCACTGTCGGACGAGCATGGCGGCCCTGTCAGGCTCGTCGTGCCGCATCTGTATTTCTGGAAGAGCGCCAAATGGCTGCAAGCCATCGAATTCGTGACTGAGGATGCGCCGGGCTTTTGGGAAGTCCGCGGCTATCATAATCGCGGCGATCCCTGGGCCGAGCAGCGCTATTCAGGGGACTAGCCTCAAGCAAACAAGGGGGAGCTCATGCCGACCGAACGCTTCCAGTTCACCGGTGAAGGCGGTCATCAGCTCGCGGCGGCGCTCGAACTGCCGGACGGCGAGCCCGCAGCCTACGCACTGTTCGCGCACTGCTTCACCTGCGGCAAGGACACGCTCGCTGCAAAACGCATCTCGGTTGCGCTCGCCGCCAAGGGCATCGCGGTCCTGCGCTTCGACTTCACCGGCCTCGGCTCCAGCGAAGGCGATTTTGCCAATTCGACCTTCACCTCGAACGTCGCCGATCTCGTGCGCGCGGCCGATCATCTCCGCAGGTCCCGCAAGGCGCCGTCGATCCTGATCGGCCATAGCCTGGGCGGCGCCGCGATCCTGGCGGCCGCCGGCAAGATTCCAGAGGCAACAGCCGTCGTCACCATCGCAGCACCGTCCGACCCGGCTCATGTCACCGGCCTGTTCGGGGAACATGTGGATGCGATCCGCGCGCAGGGTGAAGTCGAGGTCTCGCTTGCCGGACGCCCGTTCCGGATCAAGCGCGAATTCCTCGACGACATCGTCGAGCACGAGCTGATGAAGGACATCACCGGCCTGCACAAGGCACTGCTGGTGATGCACTCGCCCGTTGACGACACCGTCGGCATCGAAAATGCGACCAAGATCTTCGTTGCAGCCAGGCATCCCAAGAGCTTCGTCTCGCTCGACCACGCCGATCATCTGCTGACCAGGCCGGCCGATGCGCTCTATGCGGCCGACGTGATCGCGGCCTGGGCCAGCCGCTACATCGACACGGCAAAGACCGCAAAAGCGATCGATCTCCCCGAGGAACCGCGCAAGGTCGTGGTCCAGGAAACCCGCAAGAGCAAGTTCGACCAGTTCATCACCGTCGGGCCGCATCATCTCGTGGCGGACGAGCCGAAAGCGGCTGGCGGCGAGGATGCCGGCCCCGGCCCCTATGATTTCCTGCTGGCGGGCTTAGGCGCCTGCACCTCCATGACCATGCGCCTTTATGCCGACCGCAAATCGTTGCCGCTCGACCGCGTCACCGTCACGCTGAAGCACTCGAAGATCTACGCCAGGGACTGCGCGGAATGCGAGACGCGCGACGGCATGCTCGACCAGATCGAGCGCGAGATCGCGATGGACGGCGCGCTCGATGCCGAGCAGCGCAAGAAGCTGATGGAGATCGCCGACAAGTGCCCGGTGCACCGAACGCTGACCTCGGAGATCCGTATCGTGACCAAGGCCGTGGATTAGAAGCATGCCGCCATCGTTCGCACCGCCGCGCTGATCTCGCTCTCGCGCCAGGCCGCAAAGCCGAGCAGCAGGCCATGATCGCGCGGCTTGCCCAGCGCCAGGCCGGATAGTGCGCGCGCTTCAACGCCGGCGTCGACCAAGCGCTTCACCACCGCCTGATCGGCGCGCCCTCGTTTCAGGCGAGCGACCAGCTGGATGCCGCCCTGGGGCACCTCGACCGTCAGCGCCTCGCCGAGATGGCGTTGCAGCCCGTCGACGAGATGATCGCGCCTGAGATGGTACAGCCGGCGCATCCGGCGCAAATGTGCCAGGAAATGCCCGTCAGTGATGAACTCGGCGAGCGCCTCCTGGATGTGGCTGGATGCGATCAGGCCGATATGCCGCTGCGCAATCTCGAATGTGCTGACCAGCGCCGGAGGCACGACGAGATAGCCGAGCCGGATATCCGACGTCATCGCCTTCGAGAAGGTGCCGACATAGAACACGCGGCCATGGGCATCGAGCCCTTGCAGGGACGGCACCGGGCGGCTGTCATAGTGGAATTCGCCATCGTAGTCGTCCTCGACGATCCATGTCCTGCCGGGCCTGCTTGATCCGAGAAACGCGGTGCGGCGGGCCAGCGACATCAACCGCCCGGTCGGATGCTGATGCGACGGCGTCGTGAAGATGAGTTTCGGCGCGGCCATCCTAGGCATCTGCTGCATGCCCTGCCGATCCAGCCCGATGCCGGTGACGCGCGCACCAGACGCACGAAAGGCGGCGGCCGCGCCGGGATAGCCGGGATCTTCGACAAGGACCTCATCGCCCGGCGTGATGAGCACGGCCGCAATCAAGGTCAGGGCGGCCTGCGCGCTCGGCAGGATCACGATCTGGTCCACGGCTGCGCGAACGCCCCTGCTGGCCGCGAGGTAATGCGCCAGCGCCTGGCGCAGCCGCGCGCGGTTGACGGGACCAAGCTCACGCTTGCCGGCACGCACGGCGCTGCGGCGCAGGCACCGCGCCCAGACCTCGTTCGGAAACTCTCTTGCATCGCCATGGCCCGGACGCAACGGCTTGAGGGGCGCCTGATAGGACATCGGCCAGTCGGTCTGCTTGAGCTTCGAAGCCCAGGCTGAAAGCCGAGGCGTGGCGGAACGGGCCTTCGATGCGGCAACGCCCGTGCCTTCGATCGGTTCGCCGCCGTCGAAGGTCACCACAGGACGACGTCCATGCGATGCGGCGAGATATCCCTCGGCGGCAAGCTGCTCGAACGCATAGGTGACGGTGTTGCGTGAGACACCGAGGTCGCCGGCGAGCCTGCGGCTGGACGGCAGCGCGCGGCCCTTGGCGATGCGGCCGGCCGCGATCAGGCCGCGAAGCTGCCCCGTCAGTTGCGCCACCAGCCCCTGCTCGCCGGCGCGTTTCAGGTCGATCAGGCCGGAGATCATGCTGTCCGAAACTGGCACTTTATTCCTTCCGAATCTGGCACTTTTTCAGGTGCCAGTCCGGATGCTATCCACCGCACCGGACTGCTTCAAGGACCTTGCGATGAACTCTTCCTTGTCTCCCCGCGCCGCCATCGGCCTGTTCCTGATCGTCGTGCTGGCCTGGGGCGTGAACTGGTCGATGACCAAGCAGATCGTGCAGTTCCTTCCGCCGCTATGGACGTCGGCGATCCGGAGCTGGATCGCGCTGGCCGGCTTGTTCGTGATCCTTAAGGCGAGCGACAATCTGGTGATCCCGGAGCGGCGCGACATTCCTGTCATCCTCAGCGTGGCGCTGCTGCACATGACGATATTCTCTGTCCTGGTCGCCGCCGGTGTGCGCTTCCTGCCCGCGAGCAAGGCGATCGTGCTCGGCTACACCACGCCGCTGTGGGTCGCGATATCAGCACCCATGCTCGGCAAGGATACGCTGACCGCACCCAAGCTTGCCGGCGCCTTGTTCGGCCTGGTCGGCCTTGCCGTCATCCTGAATCCCGCCTCGATCGACTGGAGCAATCGCAACGTCCTGCTCGGCGCCGGCATGGTGATCCTCGCCGCGATCTCCTGGGCCGCGAACATCATCTATCTCCGGGCGCATCGCTGGATCGGCTCTCCGCTCCAGCTGCTGATCTGGCAGGTGCTGGTTGCGACCATCGTGCTCACGGCATTGGCCGTCATCACCGATGGCCTGCCGCATGCGGCATGGTCATGGCAGCTGGTGCTGCTGCTGCTGTATTCCGGCCTGATCGGGACGGCGCTGGCCTATTGGGCGATGTCGATGGTCAACAGGAGCATCTCGGCGCTGACGACGGCGCTCGGCACCACGGGGACGCCGCTCGTCGGCATCGCCAGCGCGGCGATCCTGCTGGGCGAGCCGATCGACATCAGCCTCGTCATCGCAGCCGCGCTGATCGTGACCGGCATCGGCCTTGCAACGTTGGGCGATCGGATGTTGCGCCGTCAGGCGACTGCGAGCGGCTGAACGCGCAGGGCTCCGCGCAGGCCCGCCGCCGTGCCGAGCACGATGCCGGCGACTGCGATGAACGAGCCGACCGCAAGCGTCGAGATACCGGTGAGCCCCTGCCCGATCGAGCAGCCGAACGCCATCACGCCGCCGATCCCCATCAGCGCGGCGCCGGTGCCTGAGCGCAGCATGTGACGCGGCGAGGAATAGCCTTCGAGCTTGAAGCGACCGGTGGCGAGCGAGGTGAGCAGGCTGCCCGCGAAGACCCCGCCCACAGTCGCAATGCCGAAGTTCGGCGTCAGCCCGGTCGAGAGCATCGCATATTGCAGACTATCGGCGATCGGGGCGACGAAGGTGAGCGAAGTCACCGGCAGCGGATTGAAGTCGTCCGCACCGAGATAGCCGGTGACGTACCAGCCGCCGGCAACGAGAAGGCCGACGATGACGCCTGCCGCGACCTGGCCCGGCGAGCGGCGAAACGCCGGATGAGCGAACGCGAACAGGATCAGCGCAACGACGATCACAGCCGCGGCCAGCGCGCGCGCAACCACGCCAGTGACACCGAGCGTCGCGAGTACCGACGGCAGCGAATTCGCACCAACTGTGATCTGCGAGGCCTGGACCAGCGCAATGCGCGCCGGCGCGATCAGGCCCTTGAGCGTCATCTGCGCGGCGATGGCGAGCACGATCACCACGACGAAGGAGCGGAGATTGCCGCGGCCGAGCAGCACCAGCGCGCGCGAACCACAGCCGTTCGACAGTACCATGCCGTAGCCGAACAGCAGGCCGCCAAGGAACAGCACCGGCACCGAAAAGGTCGGTTGCAAATAGATCGATTTGCCGAGATCGACCATGCCGCGGCCGGCGAGGAGCTGGCTCGCGGCAATCGCAACCGCGATCGCCAGCGCGTAAGTTCGCACCAGCCGCCCATCCCCCTCCGCCAGCCATCCGCGCATGCTGCTCATCAGGCAGAAGCCGCTGAGCAGGCCGACGCAGCCATAGACAAGGCCGATGACGAGGCCGGCGAGGATGACGAGTTGGGTGGACTCCATGATTACGGCTTCAGGATCACGCGATCGCGCGACGAGCCGGCCACGGCGACATAGGCCTCCTTCGCACGCTCAAGCGGATAGATCGCATTCGCCTTGATCGGGAACGGCTTCAAATGCCCGCTCGCGAAGCCCGATTCCAGATCGCGCAGCACCGCGCCGGTCGCAGCCGAGGACAGGCCGAGCGTGTCGATGCCGACATAGGTGTGCTGGCCGCGATAGAATTCCAGAATGTTGAACTGCACGATGCGGTCAATCGCGGCGATCAGGATCTGGCGACCGCGCAGGCCGAGCGACTTGTGCGCGGCCTGGAAATAGGGATCGCCGACCGTGTTGAAGACGATGTCGGCGCCCTTGCCGCCGGTCAGCTCGCGCACGCGCGTGGCGACATCGGTTGTGGAAGCGTCGATCACCTCGATCGGCGCATTGCTGTGGCCCTCATAGGCCTCCGCCTTGCGCACCACGCCGATGACGCGCGCACCCTGCCAGGTCGCGATCTGCACCGCTGATTGCCCGACCTTGCCGTTGACGCCGAACACCAGCACGGTCTCGCCCGGTTTCGGAACGCCGGCGCGGCGAAAGCCTTCCATCGCGGTGACGAAGGGCACGCCGATGCCGGCGGCCTCCTCCCATGACACCGTGTTCGGCTTCTCCACCACGGCGTCGGCTTCGACGACGAGATGGCTCGCATGCGTGCCGTCGCGGCGGATGCCGAGATCGCCGGAGGAGCCGAACACCTCGTTGCCGACCGTGCCGGCCGGACCGTCGATCACCACGCCGGCGTAGTCGCGGCCCGGCGTGCGCGGGAACACGGCGTAAGGCATCAGCCCGGTCGCAGCCTTGACGTCGGATGGATTGACGGCGGCGGCCTTTACCTCGATCAGCAGATCGTTCGGACCACGCGCGAGCGTGCGACGCTCGACATCAGGGGCAAGCGCAGCAGCGTTTTCGGCCTTGCTGTTGAGGCGAACGCAACGTGCTTCGATGGTCATGGTATCGGCTGGCGACATGGGAAGGGCCCGCGATTTCTCGCCGGCCTTGTCGCCTCTGGGGGCGGTCAAGTCAATCCGTCAACTCAGTCCTTGATCAATCCTTGATCAATCCTTGGGCCGCTTGTCGTAGAGCCGCTTGGCCTTGCCGAGCGAGCGTTCCAGCGTGGCTGGCGCGACCACCTGGACCCTGGAGCTGACGCCGATCGTGTTCTTGATGTGGGTCGAGATCCGGTCGGCATGGTCGACGAGGCCGCGGCCATCCCAGCTCTCGGGCCGAGCCTCGGCGATGATGGTCAGCTCGTCCATGCGGCCTTCGCGGGTCAGCTCCAGGATGAAGTGGCCGCCGCACCAATCGGTCGCGAGCAGCACCTCCTCGATCTGGGTCGGGAACAAATTGACGCCGCGCAGGATGATCATGTCGTCGGAGCGGCCCGTCACCTTCTCCATGCGCCGCATGCCCGGCCGCGCGGTGCCCGGCAGCAGCCGGGTCAGGTCGCGGGTGCGATAGCGGATCACGGGGAACGCTTCCTTGGTCAGCGAGGTGAACACCAGCTCGCCCTTCTCGCCATCAGGCAGCACCGCGCCGGTCTCGGGGTCGATCACTTCGGGGTAGAAATGGTCTTCCCAGATGTGCAACCCGTCCTTGGTCTCGATGCACTCCTGCGCAACACCGGGGCCGATCACCTCGGAGAGGCCGTAGATGTCGGTCGCGTCCATATCGAAGGCGTCCTCGATCTCGCCGCGCATCGCATTGGTCCAGGGCTCGGCGCCGAAGATGCCGATCTTGAGCGAGCATTGGCGCGGATCGAGCTTCTGCCGCTTGAACTCGTCCAGGATCGCCAGCATGTAGCTCGGCGTCACCGTGATGATGTCGGGCCTGAAATCATTGATGAGCTGCACCTGCCGCTCGGTCATGCCACCGGAGATCGGAACCACCGTGCAGCCGAGCCTCTCGGCACCGTAATGCACACCGAGCCCGCCGGTGAACAGGCCATAGCCATAGGCATTGTGGATGATCATGCCGGTGCGGCCGCCGGCGGCGCGGATCGAGCGTGCCATGACGTCCGACCAGGTGTCGATGTCGCGCTGGGTATAACCGACCACGATCGGCTTGCCCGTCGTGCCCGAAGAGGCATGCACGCGCACCAGCTTTTCGCGAGGCACCGCAAACATGTTGAAGGGATAATTGTCGCGGAGGTCCGTCTTCACCGTGAACGGAAATTTCGCGAGATCGGACAGCTCGCGAAAGTCCGAGGGATGCACGCCGGCCTTGTCGAAGGCCTTGCGATAATGTGCGACGTTGTCATAGGCGTGCTTCAGCGACCAGGCCAGCCGCTGCGTCTGCAGTGCCATGATCTCATCGCGTGAGGCGCGCTCATGCGCGTCCATCTCGGCCTTATGGACGTGGCCGCCTTCCTTCAGCTTCGTCGAAGCCATTCTCGTTTCCCCACATATGTGTTGTTCTCTTTATTGATCTTGCCTCGGCAGCCACGTGCCCGGAACGACACGCGAATGCCCACGGAATTCAGCAATGACGGTGTCGCCCGCGGTGACACACACATCATAGATGCCGGAGCGGCCGCCGCGGCTCACCTCGCGCGCCGTCGCAACAAGGCGGTCGCCGAGCCTGCCGGGCTTGAGAAAGGTGATCTGCCCCTGCGCCGCGACGACGCGCTCATTGTGCGAGTTGCAGGCAAAGGCGAAGGCGGAATCGGCGAGCGTGAAGATGAAGCCGCCATGGGCGATGCGCTGGCCGTTGACCATGTCCGGACGCACAATCATGGCCAGCGTCGCGAAGCCGGGGCCGATCTCGACGATCTCCATGCCGAGGCCCTTGGAGGCATCGTCCTCGGCCCACATCGCATCGGCACAGGCGCGGGCGATATCCTCAGGCGACAGGGCGGCTTTGACGTTCACGCGCTTCTCCCGGTGAAATGCTTGCTCATGATGTTCTGCCTGATGGCCAAGACTGTCAAACGTGGTCGTAGTCGACCACGACCCGTTCCGACGATGGCTTGGCCTGGCAGGTGAGAACAAACCCGGCCTTGAGCTCCCAGGGCTCCAGCGAATAATTGATGTCCATGGGCGCCTCGCCCTCAACCAGCTTGGCGCGGCAGGTCGAGCACATGCCGCCCTTGCAGGCAAAGGGCAGATCGACGCCGGCGCGCAGCGCGGCATCGAGGATGGCCTCGTCCTCGGCGACCGGCACGTCGCGGCGCTTGCCGTCGATGATCAGCGATGCGACCGCCTTCGGCGGCGCATCTGAAACGACGACTTTCCTCGGCCGCGGCTTGCCGCCGAACTCCGAGACGAAACGCTCGACATGGATGCGCTCCTCCGCAATGCCGAGATCGCGGCATGTGGCCTCGATCTCCTCGCTCATGCCCAGGGGACCGCAGATAAAGACGTGGTCGACACTGTCGGCTGGCACCAGCGAGCGCAGCAGCACCCGCACCTTGCCGCCGTCGAGCCGGCCATGCAGAATCGGGATGTCCTGCTCCTCACCGGAGATGACGTGGAAGATCGAGAGGCGATCGATGAAACGGTCCTTCAGCTCCTCGAGCGCCTCCAGGAACATGATGTTGTCGGTCGTGCGGTTGCCGTAGAACAGGAAGAAGCGACTGTCCGGCTCGCGCGCCAGCACGCCCTTGACGATCGACAGGATCGGCGTGATGCCGGAGCCCGCGGCAAAGCCGACATGGATGCGTCCGGCCTCGGCCGGAGGGATCACACCAAAGCGCCCGGTCGGCGTCATCACGTCGAGCTCATCGCCGCGTTTCAGCTCCTCCGCGGCCCAGCTCGAAAACGCGCCGCCGTCCACCTTCTTCACGGCAATGCGGATCTCGCCGTCGTCAGGGCCGGAGCAGATCGAATAGGAGCGGCGCACCTCCTCGCCGTCCAGCGTGGTGCGCAGCGTCAGATACTGGCCGGGGCTGAAAGCATAGTCGTCGGCGAGCTCGCGCGGGATGGCGAAGGTGATCGAGACGGCGTCCGACGCCTCGCGGCGGAAGTCGTTGACGGCCAGGCGGTGAAAGCGCGGTGCGGCTGCGGACATCTTGGATACCCTAGATTTGAGCCACAGCCGTCATTGCGAGCCACCGGGTCCGCGCAAAGCGCGCCCCGACGACAGGTTCCGCGAAGCAATCCAGAATCCCTCCGCGGAGACAGTCTGGATTGCTTCGCTGCGCTCGCAATGACGATCGGATGGGCATCGTGCGCCTCAATGACACTTGAAATAATCGAAGGGTTCGCGGCAGGCCTTGCAGCGCCAGAGCGCCTTGCAGGAGGTCGAGCCGAATTCGGACAGCAGCTCGGTCTTGTCGGAGCCGCATTGCGGGCACTCGACGGCTTGCTCGCCGAACAGCGCGCGGCGTGAGCTTGAGGCTTGCGGTGGCGCGATGCCGTAGGCACGCAGCTTGCGGCGCCCCTCCTCGCTCATCCAGTCGGTGGTCCAGGCCGGCGACAGCACCGTGCGCACCGTCGGGCGGTGGAAGCCGGCGCGCTCCAGCGCGATCTCGATTTCCAGCGCGATCATGTTCATGGCCGGGCAGCCCGAATAGGTCGGGGTGATCGCGACCTCGACGCGGTCGCCGTCGACGGAGACATCACGGAGCACACCGAGATCGGCGATGGTCAACACCGGAATCTCGGGATCGACCACGCTCGCCGCGGCGTCCCAGGCGCGCTTGCGCAGCTCGCTGTCGCGCTCGAGCACCGTCACCATGTCAGCCCCGGGAAGGTTCGCTGCATGGATTGCAGCTCGGACAGGAGGTGGCCGAGATGCTCGCTGTGCCGGCCGTAACGGCCGCCCTGCTGCATCCAGTCGTTCTGCGGCAGTACAAGCGTTGCCTCGCTGACGACGTCGGACAGCGTCGTCAGCCAGTGGCCGCGCAGGGTGCCGGGATCGATCGCGATACCGGCGTGGATCAGCGCGCGTTCGCCGTCGTCGACGGCGAACATCTCGCCGGTGAAGGCCCAGAGGTGATCGATCGCGGCTTGCGCGCGTGCGTGACTTTCGTCCGTGCCATCGCCGAGCCGGACGATCCATTCCGACGCGTGGCGCAGATGATAGGCGCTTTCCTTTTCCGACTTCGCGGCGACAGCCGCGAGCGTCGCATCGCGCGAAGCCATCATCGCGCGCCAATAGATATCGGCGAAGGCGGAATAGAAGAACTGCCGCACCAGGGTCTGGGCGAAGTCGCCGTTGGGCTGCTCAACCAGCAGCAGATTGCGGTACTGCCTGACATCCCGCAGATAGGCGAGCTTGTCCTCGTCGTTATCCCTGCCCTCGACCTTGGCGGCATAGGTGTAGAGCTCGCGTGCCTGACCGATCAGGTCGAGCGCAATGTTGGATAGCGCCATGTCCTCTTCCAGCATCGGCGCATGCCCGCACCATTCCGACAGCCGATGGCCAAGGATCAGCGCATCGTCGGCGCGCCGCAGCGCGTAGAGCACCAACGGCGTTTCGGAGACCTGGATGTTGGCGGAAGACATCACATCACCCCCATCTCACATGTGTCCCACTTCCTCGGGCACCTCGTAGAAGGTCGGATGCCGGTAGATTTTCGATTCCGCCGGCTCGAACATCATGCCCTTCTCGGCGGGATCGCTGGCGGTGATCGCGGTCGACGGCACCACCCAGATCGAGAGGCCCTCGCCCCGGCGGGTGTAGATGTCGCGAGCGGCTTGCAGCGCCATGGTGGCGTCGCTCGCATGCAGCGAGCCGACATGCTTGTGCGCAAGCCCGTTGCGGCTGCGAATGAAGACTTCCCACAGCGGAGTGTTCGGCGTGGCCATCCTGATCTCCCTATTCCGCGGCTTGCGCGGTCTGACGCCGGGCGCGCTTGGCGGCATAGGCGGTAGCCGCTTCGCGCACCCAGGCGCCCTCGTCATGCGCCTTTCGGCGCGCGGCCATGCGGTCGCGGTTGCACGGGCCGTTGCCGGCAAGCACCTGCTTGAACTCGGTCCAGTCGATCTCGCTGTAGCGCCAATGGCCATCCGCGTCCTGGGTCATGCCGGGATCTGGAATGGTGAGGCCGAGATATTGCGCCTGCGGCACGGTGGCATCGACGAATTTCTGGCGCAGCTCGTCATTGGAAAAGCGCTTGATCTTCCACTTCGTCGAAGTGTCGCTGTGCTGGCTCGTCGCATCAGGCGGGCCAAACATCATCAGCACCGGCCACCACCAGCGGTTCAGCGCATCCTGCGCCATCGCCTTCTGCTCGTCCGAGCCGCGGCAGAGCGTCAGCATGATCTCGTAGCCCTGGCGCTGGTGGAACGACTCCTCCTTGCAGACGCGGATCATCGCGCGCGCATAGGGGCCGTAGGAGCAGCGGCATAGCGGAATCTGGTTCATGATCGCGGCGCCGTCGACCAGCCAGCCGATGGTGCCGATGTCGGCCCAGGTCAGCGTCGGATAATTGAAGATCGAGGAATATTTTGCTTTCCCGGCGAGCATGGCGTCGACCAGCTCTTCGCGGGAGCTGCCGAGCGTCTCTGCCGCAGCGTAAAGATAGAGCCCGTGGCCGCACTCGTCCTGCACCTTGGCGAGCAGCGCGGCCTTGCGGCGCAAGGTCGGCGCGCGCGTGATCCAGTTGCCTTCGGGCAGCATGCCGACGATTTCCGAATGGGCGTGCTGGGAGATCTGGCGGGTCAGCGTCTTGCGGTAGGCCACCGGCATCCAGTGATTCGGCTCGATGCGCTCCTCGGCATCGATACGGGCCTGGAACTGCGCAGCCTTAGCCGCATCCTTGGCCGCATCCTCAAGACCGCGATCGTCGGTCTCGGCCGTGTTCAGCGCCTGGGTATACATGCGCGTCCTCCCGTTTTGTTGGGAGGCAATATATAACATAAATTACTTCATGCAAGATATTTCTGTAACATATAGATTAGCCGCCAAACCTACGCTCCAGCAGCTTCCGCGCCGGCGGCAGCGCTCCCTTTTCATTGGTTCCGTGGCCATCAAGCCATTGTTCGGACGGAGCAAGCAGCGCGCGATAGATCTCGCCGCAAAGCTCGCGCGCCGCCCTGCCCGGCCAATCCGCCGGCAACAGGCTTTCGGGCAGCAACGGATCGCGCAGCACGACACGGCGGTAATAGTGGATCAGCAGGATACGTGCCGTGAAGGCGTCGGCCTCGGACAAATCCGTGCCGCGCGCCAGTGCGGCGCGCAGCGGCTCGAACGTCTTCATGAATTTCAGATAGGCGTCCGCGGTGCGCTCCAGCGGCCAGCTCGCGCTGAGCAGGCGACGCCCGCTGTCATCCTCCGCCGACACCTCGAGGCGGATCGCGCCCGCGGCCTCCTCAGGCACCGGCACACCCGACGGTGCGACCCACACGCCCGGCAACGGGCTGCCGAAGCCGGCATTGCGCAGCGCCTCGCGCGAGGCGTCGCGGTCTTCACCGTTGCCGATCAGCAGCAGCTCGAAGCGGCCTGTCCAGTCCGACGGCGGCGGATCGTAGATGTGGCGCGTCGCGGCTTCGAACGTCTCTCGGCCCTTCTCGGCGAGACGATAAAAACTGTTGCGGCCGACCTTCTCGCGCGTCAGCCAGCCATCGGCGGCGAGCCGCGACATCGCCGTCCGCACCACGCTGCCATCGATATCGAGCCCCTCGAAGAACGCCAGCAGCGTGCCGAGCCACACCGAACCGCCGCGCGGCACGATGGCATCGCCAAACATGGTGATGATGATGGAGCCCGTCCGCGACGGCTCGCGCTTGAGCTGGTCGATGATACGAGAAAGCGGATGCGCCATGCGGCAGGCTTAGCGCGTTTGGTGCTATTCGCAAATTCCGGCCTCCCCCCGCAAGCGGGGAGAGGCGAAGAACTACCGATGCGGATCGGGGTAGACCACGCTGCGCCAGCCGCTGCGATCGAAGGGGCGCCATTGGCCTTCCTTCTGCGCGAGGCGGTCGGCCACCGCATAGACGACGGCGGGATGGTGGCCCATGCCGCAATGGCTGCTCTCGACCTCAATGCTCTCGGTCTGCGCGCCCGTCTTCTCCATGCAGCCCTGCCAGGCGCAGACGCCGTCGGTGCGGCTGAAGATGGCGGTGGTCGGGACCGGCGGCGGGGCGGCGAGGTCGCCGCCGAAGCGCGCGTCGACCTCGTCGGCGCGGCGGCCGCTGGCCCATTCATAGACGCGCCAGGCATTGGTCGATCGAGGATTGCCGGCGAAGGGGCTGCCGAGCGTGATCACCTGGCGCACACGGTCGGGCATCATCTTGGCGAGCTGGCGCGCATAGAGGCCGCCAAGGCTCCAGCCGACCAGGCTGATGTTGCGACCGTGCTTGTCGTTGAGCTCCTCGACCAGATCGACCATTGCATCCTGCACGCCCTCGCGCAGGCCGTAATTGCGGCCCTGGCGCCAGCCGCTCACGGCGTAGCCCTTGGCTGCCAGGAAGGTGCGTAGCGCGCGCGTGGACTCGTCGGACGCGACGAGGCCCGGCAGCACCAGCACCGGATGCCCGTCGCCGCGCGGCGCAAGGCTCAGCAGCGGCAACGCGCCGAGGAATGCGCCGAACTCGTGGATCGCCCGCCCTTCCAGAAACATCAGAGTACGGGACGGCGGACGTAGGGTCTGGGCGGTAGCGGTCATCATGGATCCCCTTGGGAAGAATTCCTGAACAGCCCGCCGGCCGTAAGCGGCAACGGACACGAATTCCAATACGCCGGCTTCTCGATCGTTCCGCAGCGCAACATGAATCAGCTAGGCGGCCGGTTCCCGATATTCAAGCGGGAGGGATGCCCGGCGACAATAGGCCGGCGCGTTAATGCTGTCAGGCGTGACGCAAAAGTCACAACAATCGAAGCAGGAATTCTCCGGAGTAGAGCGCAAGACCCGCGAGCCCGCCGATCAGCGAGCCGTTGAAACGGATGTATTGCAGGTCGCGGCCGATGTTGATTTCGATCAGCGAAATCAGCTGCGCCATGTCCCACGCCTTGACCTGATCGGAGATGAAGGTCGAGACGCCGCTCTTCTGGTCGGCGGCGAAGCTGCGCAGCACCGTCACCAGGCCCCGGTTGATCTCGCCGCGTAGCTCGGCATCGCCGGCGAGCGCTTCGCCCGCCGAGACGAACATGCCGGCGAGATGATGCTGCAGCACCTGGGTCTCGCCGGATGCGCTGCGCTCGATGAAGGAGCGCGTGTTGGCCCAGACGGTGCGGGCGAGATCGGCAAGCTCGGGCCGCGCCAGGAAATCGCGCTTCAAGCCGTCAATGCGGTCGATATAGGCCCGGTCGGTGCCGAGCCGATCGACGAAGCTGAGCACCATGCGGTCGAACTCGCCGCGGAACGGATGCCTGGGATCGCTGCGCACCTCGTTGAAGAACGCGGTGGCGGAGGAGACGATCTTGTTCACGAGAAACTTGTCGGCGCGATAGAGCTTGAGCAGGGTCGGCAGTTCCGCGCGCACTTTCTCGCGGATCATCGCCATCGTTTCCTTCTGGTTCAGCGTCTCGTGCATCACGCGCAGGAGATCGTCGAACAGGATCTGGTGGCGTCCTTCTGCGACGAA
The DNA here is from genome assembly GCF_051853015.1 of Bradyrhizobium sp. BLXBL-03. NCBI lineage: Bacteria > Pseudomonadati > Pseudomonadota > Alphaproteobacteria > Hyphomicrobiales > Nitrobacteraceae > Bradyrhizobium > Bradyrhizobium sp. BLXBL-03. The sequence goes on from NZ_CP182470.1 coordinate 5,890,772, forward strand.
GCCGCGCAGCGTTCCGGCCGCGAGCGGAGCGAGGTCGATCGCCTGCATTTGTGTCGACATGCGGCGGATGATGAAGGTCATCAGGCCGGAGCTTTCGGTCGCGGACACCGCCTCCGGCAGCAGCCGCAGCGCAAAGCGCGCGAGGTCATCGCTGCGCTTGCGGTCGCGCAGCCAGTCGGCGACGAAGGAGCCGAAATCGATCTCCTTCAGCTTGGCCTCGACGGGACCGGCCTCGAGGAAATGGACCTGAATGAACTCGCCGAGCTTGTCGGCGATGCGCGCCTGGTTGCTCTGGATGATCGCGGTGTGCGGAATCGGCAGGCCGAGTGGCCGCTTGAACAGCGCCACCACCGCATACCAGTCGGCGAGGCCGCCGATGGTCGCGGCCTCCGCAAAAGCGGCGATGAAGCCGAACACGGGATGCACCGGCAAGAGCCACTTCGCGACAATGAACAGCGCCAATGTCGAAGCCAGCACCAGCGTCGCCAGCGCCTTGACGCGGCGCAGCTCAGCCGCGCGTTCGGCATCGCCGGGGGAATCAAAAGAGAAACTGCTCGAGGGAGTCATCACTGCATCACAGTACTCGTCATTGCGAGCGAAGCGAAGCAATCCAGTCTGCCGCCGCGGAAAGACTCTGGATTGCTTCGCGGAGCCTGTCATCGGGCCGCGCAATGGCGGCAGCGCACAAACAAAAGGCCCGCCGAAGCGGGCCTCAAAACACAGTTTCAACTCAACGCAACAAACTCAACCACACAATCAGGCGGTCTTGCTATAAACCTTGGCGAAGTTGTCCTGAGCGGACTTCGCACCGTTGGCGGCGAGCTTGCCGAGATAGTCGGCGGTCGCCTTGGTGCGCGAGACGAATGCTTCGCCACGGGCGCGGAGCAGGCTCGACTGGATCTCGACGGCTTCGCTGAACGACTTGGCGGACGCGAGCTTGTCGATACCCGAGAAGAACGCCTCGGCGTCCTCGTAGATCGCCTGCTGGATGTTGCGGCTGATCTTGCCGGCTTCAGTGACGGACTCGGTCACCGCGTTCTCGACGGCGGCGGTCACGCGCTCGGAGCCAGCGAACACCTCGGCAGCACGGTCCTTGGCGGTGTTGGCGGTCTTCTTGACGAATTCGCGGGCAGCCTCGGGAACTTCCAGGTTCTGGATGTTCTTGAAAGCGTCTTTGAAGCCCTCGAAAGCGCTGTTGGTTTCGGTGGTCATGGGGGTTCTCTCCATCCTCATTAGGTTGAGCTATGGGCTCACCCCGTCCTCGATGGCCCGGGGCACTGGATATATGGCATTGTTAATTGTGCGACGCAATATCCTTGTTGCAATGCGATATCACGAATTCGTGATCAGCCTAGTCCGGAGGCATTCCGATGCCTCCCCGTCCCGCCGCCCTACTGTGCATGGGGTTGTTTTGCGGGTCGCCGGATGCCGCTCCTAGTGCTGGACCGCGCTACTTAGTGCTGGACGGCGCCTGGCAGCCCATAGGCCTCCATCTGGGCCTGGACCTGCGCGATGTTGTGGCCGAGCACAACGATATCGTGGGTCTTGCCGTCGACATCCCGGACATGGTCCCGGAGCAACGCCTCAGCCTTGAAGCCGAGGCTTTCGAACAGCGCGATCGCCGCCTGCTGGTCGACCGTCATCTGGACCGAGAGCTTCTCCAGCCCCGCCCCGAGCGCGAGCGCGAAGGTCTCCTGCGACAGCGCCTTCCCCACCCCCTTCCCGCGCACGTCCTGCGACACCACCATGCGGATCTCGCCGACATGGGGCGACCAGGAATGCGGGTCGCGCACCAGGGTGCCGCAGCCGACGACCGTGCCACCCCTGACCGCGAGCAGGCTCTGAATGGCGCCGCGCTCGATCTCCTTGACCCAGGCCGACAGCACCTTCGGCTCGCTGATGTTGCGCGGCAGGAACAAGAGGTCATGGGTCGGCAGGCCTTTGCCGAAGGCGAGCACGGCGGCTTCATCGGCGGCCGACATCAGGCGGATCTCGATAACGCCGGCGTCGGTCTTGACGTGGCGCGGATAGGTACGCTGCTCACTCATGTCGATCGTGTCCCCAGCCAGGAATCCAGTTTCGGCCATAGCCGCTTGATGGCATTGGCGCCGGCGACCAGCGAGACGTGTCCGCCTTTCAGCATCACCTCCTCCTTGTCCGCCGAGCCGATCTTCGCGATCAGATGTTTGGCCGCGTCATAAGGCACGATGTGATCGTGCTCGGCGACCGCGTGCAGGATCGGCACCTTGATGTTCGCGAGCTTCGCCGCGCGGCCGCCCACCGACATGGTGTCATTGTAGAGCTTGTTGTCCCACATCAGGTCCTTGGTGATGGTGCGGAAATATTCGCCCGCCAGCGGCAGCGTGTCGGTCGCCCAGCGGTCGAACATCCGATACGACTTCACGAACTCGTCGTTCCAGATGTTTTCCCAGAGCTGGATCTGGCTCGCCGCGCGCGAGGCCGGACGCAGCATCTCGAACGACGACAGGATCATCTCCGGCGGGACGTTGCCGACGCTGTCGACGAGGCGGTCGACGTCGAAATAGCGGCGGTCGGAGAAATTGGAGAACAGCTTCATCTCGCGGAAGTCGATCGGCGTGGTGAAGCAGATCAGATTCTTCATCGGCCCGTCCGGAAAGATCGAGCCGTACAGCAGCGACAGCACGCCGCCGAAGCAATAGCCGACGACCGAGACGTCCTGCTCGCCGGAATCGGCCTGCACGCGGCGGACGCAATCCGGAATGAAGTCGAGGACATAATCCTCCATCCGCAGGCTTCGCTCCTCCGGTCGCGGCGCGCTCCAGTCCAGCATGTAGACGTCGTAGCCGCGCTTCAACAGGAACTCGATGAAGCTCTGGCCAGGCACGAGGTCGAGGATGTAACCGCGATTGGTAGTCGCCATCACGATCAGCACCGGCACGCGGTAGATCTCGTCCGACATCGGCCGGTAGTGATAGAGGCTCATCGTGCCGCGCGAATGCAGCACGTCCTTCGGGGTCGATCCCAGCGTCGGACCAGAGGTCGAGAAATATTCGACGCCCTTGATGCTGCGCTGGATGGCGCGCTGCACCTCGGCCTGGATGCGCTCCGGGATGCTAGCGAAATCAAGTCCCGTCGGCGCGTTCATTTCGGCCCTCCGCCTTCGGATGGCGGACGTTTGGTACGCGGCGGCCGCGGCGCGGCATCGACCGGCGCTCCGCCCGACGCCGCCGACATCCGGCTGAGCATCGACTTGATCTCGCCGATCTGACCCTCGATGGCTTGCAGCCGCTCGGCGATGCCGGTCATCTGCTCGCGGCTCGGCAGGTTCATCGAGAGAAGATATTTCTCCATGAGATCGCCGAACTGCTTCTGAGCGCCCGCAGCAGCACCGCCGGCCCGATTCATGGCCTGCGAGAATTCAGGCGTCTCCATCGCCTTGGTGGCGAAGGAGTTGAAGCCCTTCTCCATCTCGCCGACCATCTTCTGCCACAGGGCGACAGGGTCGGTGATCTTGTCGGTCATCGGCGTCCTCCAGGTCACGAGGGCTTCTTGCGCCCCTCTTTTGCCGCCATACCACACCGTTGCGACGGGCCGGTCAACGGCTAAGCGACAGGCTGATGTCGTACGGCTTCTTTGCGGCGGCAAACCATGCGATACAATTCCGGCCTGCCACAGGGGAACAATCCGGTGAACGCTTCCGCCCATCAGCCGCCGCAGACCGTTCGCGCCAACGGCATCGACATCTGCTACGAGATTTTCGGCAACGACAATGCCGAGCCGCTTCTGCTGATCATGGGGCTCGGCGCGCAGATGATCCACTGGGACGATGGCTTCTGCGAGCAGCTTGCCGCGCGCGGCTTTCGCGTGATCCGCTTCGACAATCGCGACATCGGGAAGTCGAGCCATCTCACGGGCGGCAAGCGGCTGACGCCGCTCGAATTGATGAAGCTGCGCTTCCTCAGGATTCCCGTGGCCGCTCCTTACAAGCTGATCGACATGGCCAAGGACACGGTCGGGCTGATGGATGCGCTCGGCATCAAGGCTGCGCATCTGGTCGGAGCGTCCATGGGCGGCATGATCGCGCAGGAAGTGACGTTGTCGTTTCCCCAGCGCGTGCGCTCGTTGACGTCGATCATGTCGACGACGGGCAATCCGCGCGTGCCGCCGCCGACGCGGGAGGCTGCCGCGATGTTGATGGCGCCGCCCCCGCGCAGCAAGGAAGAGTTCATCACGCGCTTCGGCGAGACCTGGAAGATATTGCGGGCCGGCTCCTTTCCCGAGGAAGAAGCGCTCGATCCAGGTCGTGCCGAACGCGTCTTCGCCCGCGGGCTCAATCCCGCCGGCGTCGGCCGGCAACTCCGCGCCGTGCTGGCCTCCGGCAGCCGCAAGGAACGGCTGCATGGCGTGAAGACGCCGACGCTGGTGATCCATGGCTCCGTCGATCCGCTGGTGCGCCCCGAGGGCGGCAAGGACACGGCGGAGTCAATTCCGGGCGCAAAGCTGTTGATGATCGAGGGCATGGGCCACGCGCTGCCGATGCGGTTCTGGCCGGAGATCATCGGCGCGATCGACAAGCACGCGCATGGCGCCGCGACCAAAGCGGCTTAAGGCTTCTTCGCGATCCAGATCACGTGGCGCGCCCCGCCGCCTTTGCCGGTGGCGCGCACATTGATCTCGTTGACGTCGAAGCCGGCGCGGCCAAGTCGTTTGGTGAAAGCGGGATTGGGCCCCGATGACCAGACGGCGAGTACACCGCCGGGCCGCAGCGCCGCCTTTGCGGTCGTCAATCCGCTCGCACTGTACAGTGCATCGTTGCCCTTCCGCGTAAGCCCCTCCGGTCCGTTATCGACGTCGAGGAGAATGGCGTCGAAGGCCGAGCTCTTTGCTCGGATGATTTGGCCAACATCGATTTCGCGGATGCTCACCCTGGCATCATCGAGACTGTCGCCGAAGACCTCCGCCATCGGACCGCGCGCCCACGCCACCACCGCTGGCACCAGTTCGGAGACCACGATCTTCGCTTTGGCTCCAAGCACGGCCAGCGCCGCGCGCAGCGTAAAGCCCATACCGAGGCCGCCGATGAGGACGACGGGTCTTGTCACCTTCTCGATCTGCTTCGCTGCGAGCGTTGCGAGGGCGGCTTCGGAGCCCGACAGGCGGTTGTTCATCAGCTCGTTGGTGCCGAGCTTGATCGAAAACTCCTTGCCCCGCCGCATCAGGCGGAGCTCCTCGTCCGAGCCGGGGATTTTGGCGGTGTCGATCTTTTCCCAGGGAATCATGGGAGACGTTTAGCACGATTGGGCTGGCGGTCACCCGCCGGCCCAGACGTCCAGCACGTAGCGGTTCTTCGTACCCATCTCCTCAATCCAGCGGGCGCCCGCGGCCGCATCGCTGCCGCTCCTCTCGCGGTAGATCGCAACCAGCGCCGCCTTCACGTCGGGCTCCATCCTGTTGCCGTCGCCGCAGACATAGATGATTGCGCCCTGCTCGATCAACGGCCAGACCTTGTCTTTCTGCGCGGCGAGGACGTGCTGCACATAGGTCTTCGGTCCGTCCGCCCGCGAGAACGCGGTGAACAGCTCGGTGATGCCGCTCGCAGCAAGCGCCTTGAGCTCATCCGCGTAGAGGAAGTCCTGGTCCGGATGGCGGCAGCCGAAAAACAACATGGACGGTCCGAGCCTGGCGCCCTTGGCCTTGCGCGCGGCGCGCTCCTGGAGGAAGCCGCGGAACGGCGCGAGCCCTGTGCCCGGACCGATCATGATGATCGGCACGGACGGATCGTCGGGAAGCCGGAAACCGGCCTTGGTCTCGCGCACGGTGGCGTAGACCGTGTCGCCCGCACGCCGGTTGGCAAGATAGTTCGAGCAGATGCCCTTGTACGTACCGCGCCCGGAGGCCGCCGGTCCTTCCACCACCCCGACGGTGACACTGCAACGCGCAGGATCGACCGACGGCGAGGACGAGATCGAGTAATAGCGCGGCGCCAGCAGCGAGAGCATTTCCAGATAGACGTGGAACGGCAACTCGCAGGCCGGATATTCAAGCAGCAGGTCGAACACTGATTTGCGCTTGCCCAGGATCTCAGTCCGGTAGCGCTCGAGCGTTTCAGCCTCCTCGCCGACAAAGGCCAGCAGCTTCGGCTTGGTGACCGGACAGCGGGTGTGCTCCGCCATGGTCTGGATCTGCTTCCGTGTCGCCACCTGCTGCAACTCGACAAACTCGCTGAGCAGGCGTCCGACCGACACGGCATTGCCAACAGGCAATTGCGCGCGGCGGCCTTCAGCCACCTGAAGCCTGATCTGGTCGGCCGGCAGGAAGCCGAAGCGGCGGGCAACGGAGTCCACCAGCGTCGGATCGTTGCGGGGAACGACGCTTAGGTGATCGCCAACCCGATAGCTGATGTTGGCCGGTAGCTGCACCTCGATATGGCGCGTCGATCGCTCCGACGGATTTGCACCGGACTTGTTCTGAAGCTCGTCATTGATAAGCACCTTCATCGCGACCGCGCCGCCCTGGGCGACAATGGTGTTGACGGCGGTCACCGCGACAGGCTCGATCGCGTAGAGCGGATCATCCTCCGCGGTGCGGGTGAAATTCCAGTCGATGCCGAATTCCTTGGTCGCGACCTGGGCAGCCGCCGGGAACCATTTCTGGAACTGGCCGTCGAGATCGCTGCGCGCATCGCCCTCGCCGCGCGGATAGACCGCGCGTGCGCCATGCTTGGACATCTGCTCGTCGATGAAGCGCGGCACCGATTGATAGGTTGCGGCCCAGTCGCTGTTGCCGCAGCCGAACACGGCGTAGCGCACACCGGCAAAAGCATCCTTCGGCAAATCCTCGCCGAGCCATTTGACGAATTGCGTCGCATTATCGGGCGGAGCGCCGTTGTAGGATGCGCAGATGATCAGCACGCCACCCTGCTGCGGCAACTTCCCGACATACTCATCGAGCGGCCCGAGATGCACGGCAAAGCCGTTGATCTCGGCAAGATCAGCCATGCGCGTCGCGAGCTCCTCAGCCGTGCCGAGATTGGAGCCGTAGAGCACCAGCATCGGGGTGTTATGGCCTGGCCGTGTCGTCGGCTGTCGTGGTGCCTTTGGCGCAGAAGCCGCAGCCGCGACCGGGCCGCCATAGGCGCCACGCTCGCGATCCGCACGCGGACGCACCTTGATCTTGAAGCCTTCGGGCTTGATCGTCAGCGTTTCCTTCAGGTGCATCTGATAGCGCTGGTGATCGATCAGCTTGAAGCGCTGGAGGATCATGCCGAGCGCCAGCGCCGCCTCGTGCATGGCAAAGCCGCGTCCGATGCAGGCGCGCTGGCCGTTGCCGAACGGCTTCCAGGCATTGATCGGCCGCTTGGCCTCGGCTTCCTTGCTGAAATTCTCGGGATCGAAGACATCGGGATTGGGTCCCCAGACGCCGGGGTCGCGATGCAGCGCGGTCACCAGGATCGTGACGAACGTGCCCTTCCTGAGCTTGTACTTGCCGCCGCCGATGGTCTCGTCGTTCAGCGGCGAGATGCCGTAGGCCGGCGCCGGTGGCCACAGCCGCAGCGCCTCCTTCAGGATCTGTGTGATGTAGGTAAGCTGCGTCACCTGCTGATAGGTCGGCTTGGCGTTGACGTCGGGGCCGAAGACGCGATCGACCTCGTCATAGGCCTTCTTGAGAATGTCCGGATGCTTCAGCAGCGCATAGAGCGTGTAGGACAAAAGGCCGCTGGTGGTCTCGTGACCTGCGATCAGGAACGTGTTGATCTGGTAGCGAATGTTGACATCGTCGAGCTGCTCGCCGGTCGAGCGGTCGACGCCGGTCATCATCGCGGCGAGCATGTCCTTCTTGTCGTCAATGCCCTCCGCGCTCTTGCGGCGCTCGGCGATGATCTCGTCGACCATCTTGTTCATGAAAGCGACGTCTTCGCCGAGCGTCTTCCGCCGCTTCTGCATCCAGAGCTGCTCGAACGGCAGGCCGCGCGTCATCATGATGGTTTCGAGCGAGCGAACCAGCGACTCGACGAAGGGATGGTAGTCGCGCCGGTAGAACGAGTTGAAGCGGTAGTCGAAGCCACAGAGGCCGATGGTGTCGAGCGTCAGCGCGGTCATGTCATGGACGACGTCGATCTCGTCGTCGGCGTTCAGACGCTCCCATTTCTGGACGAGTTGCTCGGCGATGTCGACCATGCTCGAATGATAGGACTGCATGGCGCGATTGCCGAAGGGCTGCAGCAGAATATTGTGCGCCTTGCTCCAGTTCGGCTCCTTGGTATCCGCCGTGAACAGGCCGTCGCCCCCGACCGCGCGCACGCGCCGCAACGCACCGCGCACCGTCTTGTCGAAGCGCTTCTCGTCGGAGATCTCGTCGACGAGATCATGGCCGGACACGACGACGATCGGCGAGCCCATCATGTCGAGCCAGAAGATCGGGCCCAGCTCCTTGGCAAGTCGGGTCAAATGCTGCACGGGAGCGGCCGAGTCCAGCGACAGCATGTTGCCGACCACCGGCTTGGTTGGCGGCTGCGGAATCGGATCCAGACGGTTCTTCGATGACATAAAAAACGTTTCCCCCTGCCGCGATCGCCAACTTCGTCATTGCGAGGAGCTCGCGACAAAATTGCGGAGCAATTTCGCGCTGGCGACGAAGCAATCCAGACCGCCTCCGCCGATGCATTCCTGGATTGCTTCGCTTCGCTCGCAATGACGGATCAGCCAAACCGCCTTCTACGCCATTCGATCAGCTTGCTGCTGACCTCTTCCGGCTTCTCCTGCTGCGTCCAATGGCCGCTGTCCTTCACAAGGTACTTCTCGAGGTCAGTCACCAGTCTCTCCATGCCGTCGGCCGCAGAGGGCGGCAGTACCGCGTCGTTCTCGGCCATGATCATCAGCGAGGGCACGCCGATGTGGTGATCGAGCCCTTTCGAGCGTTCCCAATTGCGGGTGAAATTGCGATACCAGTTGATGCCGCCGGTGAAGCCGGTTCTTGTGAACGTGTCGACGAACACCTTCTTCTCGTCCGCCGACAGGATCGGCGTCCGCGGATCATGTCTGGCGTCGTAATTCGCGATCATCTGCGGGAACGCCAGATTGATGCGGGGCGAAGCACCAATGCCGGCAATCGGCTGTTCCTCGGGCGCACCGGGAGGGCGCGCAGCCGGCTTGCGCATGAAGGCGTCAAACGTCTGCTCGACGCGGCTGCCAAAGATCCGGTCCGGCTCGCGCGCGGGATCCTGGAACTGGACGATATACATTTGGTCGCCGAAGCGCTGACGGAACAGCGCGATCGGATCCATCGGCGCGCGATCCCAATGCGGCGTGTTGACACCGACGACCCCGGCGACGCGTGACGGGTGCCGCAACGGCATCTGCCAGACGACGAAACCGCCCCAATCGTGGCCGACGAAGATGGCCTTCTCGATGTTGAGATGATCGAGCAATCCGACGAGATCGCCGGTCAAATGCTCCATGTCGTAGGCTTCGACCGGCTCGGGCCGGTCGGTCGCGCCATAACCGCGCTGATCGGGCGCGATCACGCGGATGCCAGCCTCGCTCAGCGCCTTGATCTGGTGGCGCCAGGAGAAGGCAAGCTCCGGCCAGCCATGGCACAGCACAACCGGCGGCTTGTCGGTCACTGGGCCCGCATCGTAATAGCCCATGCGGATTCCGTTCGTCTGCGCGAACTGGAGCGGCGGCATTTCAATCATCGCTTGTTCCTTATTCCGCGGCGCCCTTGATGTCGGACGCCGGCGGCCCATAGGCCGCTTCGAGCGCGGCGAACTCCTCCGGCAGCATGTCGCACATCACCTGCACATGCGGAATGATGTTGGCGCCGACGATGAAGCCGAAGTCGAGCTGGTCGCGATAGCTCTGCACGGTGATGTTGAGCGCCTGCCCGTGGGTCGAGATCGAGACCGGAAAGATGTGCAGCAGCTCGGCGCCGGCGGCGTAGAGCGTTTGACGCGGCCCCGGCACGTTGGACACAGTGATGTTGGCGGCCGGCGGCAACACGTCCGACAGATTTGAGCGGCTGTAGAGCAATGCCAGGATCTGCACCATGATCGGCGCGCCCAGCATCGAGATATTGGAGACCTGCGGCATCAGCGCGCGCAAGGGATGCGACATCTCCTTGGACTTGGTCGACTGCGCGATGATGGCCTCGAGCCGTGCCTTAGGGTCGGCAACGTTGGTCGCGATCGAGCAGATCATGCCGAACACCTGGTTGTTGGCCTCAGTGTTGCCCTCCTCGCGCAGCGAGATCGGCACGGCCGCGGTCAGGGATTTCGCCGGCAGCGTACCGTATTGCAGCAGGTAGCGGCGGACGACTCCGGAGGCGAGCGCCAGCACCACGTCGTTGAGCTTGCCGCCGGCCTGCTTGGCCAGCGCCTTCGCGCGCGACAGCGAGATCGACACGCCGGCAAAGCTCCGCTCGGACGAGATGGTCTTGTTCAGCATGGTCGGCGGCGACACCATGCTGGCAAGGCTCTCGCGCGACTTCGGATCGGCGATCTTGCCGAGTACGTCGGACACGCTCTTGAGCACGGTCGGGATGTTGCCGGCGAAGCGCACCGCGCTTTCGATCTGGTACATCGCGTTGTCGAACAGGATCGAGCCAATATCGCTCTTGCCGGTGCGCGGCAGTTGCAGATTCTTCGCAGCCGTCGACGCTTCGAGCGGCTGGCTGAAGAGCTGCTGATAGGAATCGAGCAGGTTCGCAGCGATGTCGCGCGGCTCCTGCCCGGGCTTCGACCCGCCCGTCGGCGGCTCGACCTTTCGCGGGATCGGGGAGATGTCGTAGATCATGTTGGTCAGCGCTGCACCGGCGCCGCCATCGATGGCGGCATGGTGCATCTTGGAATAGAGCCCGACCTCGTTGTCCTTCATGCCCTCGAACACGTAGAACTCCCAGAGCGGGCGGGCACGATTCAGGAGCTTGGCATGCATCCAGCCGACGATGCGCTCGAGCGTGGCGCGGTCGCGCGGCGCCGGCAGGCTGGCGCGGAAGATGTGACGGTCGATGTCGAACTGGTCGTCCTCAACCCAGGTCGGATGATCGATGTCGAGCGGCGCCTTCTCCAGGCGCGCTTTGAGAATCGGCGCGATGTGCAGCCGCGAGACGATCATCGCCTTGAAGTCTTCGAAGAAGTCGCCCTTGTAGTCGTCAGGCAGGCGAAAGATCGCCATGCTGCCGACATGCATCGGCATCTCAGGCGTTTCCAGATAGAGAAACGATGCGTCCAGCGACGACAGTTTCTTACCGTCAGCCATAGTTTCCTCCCGAATATTCGACGGGCGCCTTTGACGGCGCTTCTCGTCAGGCCGATACTGCCCGCTCCGGCGGGGCATATGCAATGGCAAACGGCCCGCTCCGGTCAAATGGCCAGAACTCCCCCTCCGGTTGCGCCAGGCGATCCGCCACGGCCCACAATGCCGCCGGGTTCACTCCGAGCCCAATATGGCTGGCGAAATACACTTCAATATTCTCGGCCCGGTCCGAGGGGTGCAGCAGGCAAGTCCGCCAATTCACGACGCCGTCTGCGCGCGAATAAATCGACGTCGCCGGCACCTTGAGATCACCGGCGATCGCCTCGCGCAGTTCGGCAAAGCTTTCGACCCGCTCGCCGGACAACGCCGCATACAGCGCGGTCGCATTGGTCGCCCGCACATCATTGGCAAAGGGGCTGCCGAGTGTGACGACATAGCGGACCAACTCAGGTGCCTGAAGCGCGAGATCCCTGGCATAGACACCGCCGAGGCTCCATCCGACCAGGCTGACCTTGCGTCCACTTGCGGCGTGGATCTCGGTGAGACGGGCGCGCAAGGTTTCCCGCATCCGCGCGAGCCCGCCGAGATTGCGGCCCATGCGCCAGGCATGGGCCTCATAGCCGAGCTCGCGCAGATAGCGCCGCATCGGCGCCATCGACAGATCGCTGGCGAGAAAGCCCGGCAGCGCCAGCACCGGATGGCCGTCGCCCCTGGGCGCGCGCATCAGCAGCGGTGACAGCAGCACGCTGGCGTTGAATTCGAACAGGCCGCGCGCCTCCGCGAGCAGCAGGCCGAGGGCCGGCGGACGAAGCCGGCCCGAGCCTGGCCCCGCCTCGCGCGCGTCGGACATTACTTCTTCTTGTCGCCGCTGCGCGGGGCGCCGAGACCAGCCATGGTCACGAACATGTCCTGAAACCGTTCCGCCAGCTTGGGATCGAAGGTGAACCAACTCTGGATCAGCGATTCCGGCGAGACCTTGTCGATATTGCTCAGGACCTGCTGCTGCAGCTTATCCATGACGGCAATCTGCATCGGCGAGACATCCGGCAATCCGAAGAACTGGCGGGCCTCGAGGGGGGTACAGTCGATTTCGATATTAACTTTCATGTGCCCTCCGGATGAGATTCGAGCGGCGTCAGACAGTATCGCCGCGACATGGTGTGCGACGCAAGCGACCTGAGCCGGGGACGAGACACCGGCCTGCCGCGATCGGCGGATATGGTCAATCAAATTGTCGGCGCGAACGGGCGCCGGCGGGCCATTTCCACCTCATTTTCGAGGTCCGACCCGGCCGAAAGTTCAATGTCGCTCGCGCGCCTGTCTCCCTTAAAAGACTGGTCAGCATTGCTGCAAAGCGGTGCAACTTGGCGCGTTCCTTGCTGGAATGGCGCTTGCACGGGTCGAGAACTCTGGGCAACATGGATCGATCAGCCCCGCCGAACAATCAAAAATGACGGTCGGGGCGAGTGAAGAGGGTCAAGAATGTCAGTCGGACGAAGTCTGTTTGCGGCGACGCTCGCCGGTACGCTTGCGTTGGCGCTGTCGCCGGCGTCGAGCCAGACGCTGCGCTACGCCAACCAGGGTGAGCTCAAGTCGCTCGATCCCTACACGCTGAACGAATCGACCACCAGCGCGCATCTCGGCCATGTCTATGAGGGCCTGGTCGCCCGCGGCAAGGACCTGAAGATCATCCCGGCGCTGGCCGAAAGCTGGGAGACGCCGGAGCCGACGCGCTGGCGCTTCCACCTGCGCAAGGGCGTCAAATTCCACAATGGCGACCCCTTCACCGCTGACGACGTGGTGTTCTCGGCCGAGCGCGTGCGGGCAAAAGGTTCAAACTTCCTCAGCCGCGTCCCGGCCGATGCCAAGGTCGTCAAGGTCGACGATTACACGGTCGATTTCGTCCTGAGCTCGCCCAATCCCATCCTGACGGCGCTGTGGGCGACCTGGTACATCATGGACAAGAAATGGGCAGAGGCGAACGATGCGGTGGCACCGACGCCAGCCGCGGCAACGACCCCGAGCTATGCCTCGCTCCATGAGAACGGCACCGGTCCCTTTACCATCGAGAGCCACCAGCCGGGCGTGAAGACCGTCTTCAAGGCCAATCCGAACTGGTGGGGCAAGCCGGAGCATAATCTGAAGGAAATCGTCTTCACCCCGATCGCAAACCCGGCCACGCGTGTCGCAGCGCTGTTGTCGGGCGAGGTCGACGTGATCGAACCGGTTCCGGTCCAGGACATCGAGCGCGTCAAAGCGAGCCCCAACGCCACCGTGCTGACGGGACCCGAGCTCCGCACCCTCTTTGTCGGCATGGATCAGGCACGTGACGAACTGCTGTATTCCAACGTCAAGGGCAAAAACCCGTTCAAGGACGTTCGCGTCCGTGAAGCCGTTTACCGGGCGATCGACATCGAGCTGATCAAGAATCGCGTCATGCGCGGACTGTCCACGCCGTCCGCATTGATGGTGGCACCGGAGATCTTTCCCTCGAAGGATTTCACCCGGCCGAAGTTCGATCCCGACGCCGCCAAGAAGCTTCTGGCAGACGCAGGCTATGCTGACGGTTTCGAGGTGACGATGGATTGCCCGAACGATCGCTACGTCAATGACGCCGCGATCTGCCAGGCGATCGTCGGCATGCTCGCCCGCATCAACATCAAGGTGGACCTGCAGGCACAACCGAAGGCCCAGTATTTCGCCAAGGTGCTCAAGCCCGGCGGCTACAAAACTTCGCTGTACATGCTGGGCTGGACCCCGGATACGCTCGATTCCCAGAATGTGCTGCATGACATCATGGGCTGCCGCGACGATCCCAAGGATCCCAATCGCGGTGAAGCCAATCTCGCCGGCTATTGCAACAAGCAGTTCGACGAGCTCGCCGACAAGGTTCTCGTGGAATCCGATACGGCCAAGCGCGATCTCCTGATCAAGCAGGCTTTCGAGCTGTCGATGAAGGACTGGGCCTATATCCCGCTGCACCAGCAGGCGCTCGCCTGGGGCGTGTCGAAGAAGGTGAAGCTGACCCAAGGCGCGGACAACATGGTCAGGCTCTACTGGGCGACCATGCAAGGCGAGTAGGTGTCGACTAGTTGTGGAGTCCCGGAAGCCATCGCTTTCAAGATCTGGCTTCCGGGACTTGCTGTTTCGGGCTAACGCAATGATGCGTGCTGCTGAAGAGATGTGAAAGGAACAGATGCTCGCTTTCACACTACGCCGGGCCATCCAGGCCATCGGCGTCATGATCGCCGTTGGAATCATCGCGTTCTCGATGTTCCGCTTCGCCGGCGATCCCGTGAACCAGATGGTCGGGATGGATACGTCGGGCGCCGAACGCGCCGCGATCCGCAAATCGCTCGGCCTCGACGATCCCGTCATCGTGCAGTTCGGCCGCTATATCGGCAACGCTGCGCAGTTCAAGTTCGGGGTGTCCTACCAGTTCCGCCTGCCTGTCACCAATCTGCTGATGGAGCGGATGCCGGCGACGCTCGAGCTGGCCATCGTTGCCACGATCTTCGCGATGCTCAGCGGCATCCTGATGGGCGTTTATTCGGCGCTGCGCCGCGACAGCTGGCTCACGCATATATTCCAGGCCGTCTCGCTGATCGGCATTTCGCTGCCGACCTTCCTGATCGGCGTCCTCATGATCTACCTGTTCTCGGTGACGCTCGGCTGGCTGCCCTCGTTCGGGCGGGGAGACGTCGTGCATATCGGCTGGTGGACCACGGGCCTGCTGACCTTATCAGGATTGAAGGCGCTGATCATGCCCGCGATCACGCTTGGGCTGTTTCAGATGACGCTGATCATGCGGCTCGTCCGCGCCGAAATGCTGGAAGTGATGCGGACCGATTACATCCGTTTCGCCCGCGCCCGTGGCCTGACCACACGTGCGATCCATTTCGGGCACGCCCTGCGCAACACGATGGTTCCCGTGATCACGGTGGCCGGCCTGCAATTTGGCTCGGTCATTGCTTTCGCGATCATCACCGAGACCGTGTTCCAGTGGCCGGGGATGGGGCTCCTGTTCGTGCAAGCCGTTCAGAACGTCGATATCCCGATCATGGCGGCCTATTTGATGATGGTGTCCCTGATCTTCGTCACCATCAATCTCGTGGTTGATATCCTCTATACCATCGTCGATCCGCGGCTGCGCTCGACGGTCAGCCGGGCACACTGACATGAGCGAAGCCGTCGTTCCGCATACAACCGAGAAGCGCCCTGCGGCGTCGCCTGGCCGGTTCAGGCGCGCGCTCGACAGCGACGTGTTCTACTCGTTCCGCCGCTCCAAGATCACCATGATCGCGGCGGGTGTGACGCTGCTGTTCTTCCTGGTCGCGATCTTCGCTTCGGTGCTGTCGGTGCAGAATCCGTTCGACCCGGCGCAGCTCCAGCTGATGAATTCGCGCATCTCGCCGCTCTGGACCGCCGACGGCCAGAGCCCGTTCCTGCTTGGCACCGACGAGCAGGGCCGCGATGTGCTGTCCGCGATCCTTTACGGCCTGCGCATCTCGCTGCTGGTCGGGGTGCTCGGCGTGGTCTTGTCAGGCGCGATCGGCATCCTGCTCGGCTTGACGGCCGGCTATTTCGGCGGCGCGGTCGACGGATTGATCATGCGCATCGCCGACGTGCAGCTCTCCTTCCCGGCCATCCTGATCGCGCTTCTGATCAACGGCATCGCCAAATCGGTCTTCGGCAACAAGCTCGACGAGATGAGCATGCTGGCGGTCCTGGTCTTTGCGATCGGGCTCAGCTTTTGGGTGCAATATGCCCGCACGGTGCGTGGCTCGGTCCTGGTCGAGAAGAACAAGGATTATGTCGCGGCCGCGCAATTGATCGGCCTGCCCGCCCCCGTGATCATGCTGCGCCACGTGCTGCCGAACACCACCGGGCCGATCCTCGTGATCGCCACCATCAACCTCGCGCTCGCCATCATTACCGAGGCGACGCTGTCGTTCCTCGGCTCGGGCATGCCCGAGACCATGCCGTCGCTCGGCACGCTGATCCGCATCGGCAACGGCTATCTGTTCGCAGGCGAATGGTGGATCGTGGCCTTCCCCGGAATTGCACTTGCGGCGTTGATCCTGTCGATCAATCTGCTCGGCGACTGGCTGCGCGACGCGCTCAACCCCAAACTCCGATGAGTCTACAGCGTTCATGACCGAACCCGTCCTCTCCGTCCGCAATCTCAAGGTCGAGTTCGCCTCGCGCCGCGGCACGCTGCGCGCCATCGACGGCGTCTCGTTCGACATCGCCAAGGGCGAAGTACTCGGCGTCGTCGGCGAATCCGGCGCCGGCAAGTCGGTGACCGGGCTTTCGGTGATCGGCCTGATCGACCCGCCCGGCCGCATTGCCGGCGGCGAGATTCGCCTCGCCGGCCTGCGGATCGACGATCTGCCGCCGGAGGAGATGCGACGCGTCCGCGGCAAGCGCATCGGCATGATCTTCCAGGATCCGCTGACCTCGCTCAATCCGCTGTACAAGGTCGGCGACCAGATCGTGGAGACGATCCGGACCCATCTCAATTTGTCCGAACAGGCCGCGCGCCGCCGCGCCATCGATCTGCTCGCCGAGGTCGGCATTCCCGCGCCCGAAAAGCGCATCGACGGCTATCCCCACGAATTCTCCGGCGGCATGCGCCAGCGCGTGGTGATTGCGCTCGCAATCTGTGCCGAGCCGGAGCTGATCATCGCGGACGAGCCGACCACCGCCCTCGACGTCTCCGTGCAGGCGCAGATCATCTCCCTGATCAAGCGGCTCGGCCGCGACCACGGCACCGCCGTGATGCTGGTGACCCACGACATGGGCGTGATCGCCGAGACCTCGGACCGCGTCGCGGTGATGTATGCCGGCCGTGTCGCGGAGATCGGTCCGGTGCAGGATGTCGTCAAGAACCCGCTGCATCCCTATGCCAAGGGCCTGATGGGCGCGATCCCGACGCTTGCCGGCGACGACAAGCGTCTGGTGCAGATCCCCGGCTCGATGCCGCGGCTCTCAGCCATCCCGCGCGGCTGTTCGTTCAACCCGCGCTGCGCATTCGCATTCGACCGCTGCCGCGTCGACCGGCCCGAGCCGCTGCCGCACGGCGCGCAATCGGTCGCCTGCCATCTCTATGACACCGTGCCGGCGGAGACCGCGGCATGAGCACGCCTTTCGTCCAGGGCACAAATCTGCGCCGCGTCTTCGACGTTTCCAAGCCCTGGCTCAACCGCGTGCTCGAAGGTGGGCATCTCGAATTTCTCAAAGCCGTCGATGGCGTCACCTTCGACATCAAGAAGGGCGAGACCTTTGCCCTCGTCGGCGAGTCCGGCTCGGGCAAGACCACGGTGGCCCGGATGGTCGTCGGCCTTTTGCCGCCGAGCTCCGGCGACGTCCTGATCGACGGCATCTCGATGACCGATCCAAGGCAGGCTCCCGCACGGCGAAAGCTGCGTCGCCGCATCCAGATGATCTTCCAGGATCCCTATGCGAGCCTGAACCCGCGCTTCCGGGTCGATGCCATCATCTCCGAGCCGATCCGCGCCTTCGACCTGATCCAGGGCGAACGCGACATCCAGGCCCGCGTCGGCGAGCTGCTCAGCCTCGTCGGCCTGCATCCTGATGACCGGCTGAAATTTCCGCACGAGTTCTCCGGCGGCCAGCGCCAGCGTATTGCGATCGCGCGGGCGCTCGCCTCCGACGCCGAGTTCATCGTCTGTGACGAGCCGACTTCGGCGCTCGATGTCTCCGTGCAGGCACAGATCCTGAACCTGATGCGCGACCTCCAGGACAAGTTCGGCCTGACCTACATGTTCATCAGCCACAACCTCGCCGTGGTCCGACACATGGCGAGCCGCGTCGGCGTGATGTATCTCGGCCGCATCGTCGAGATCGCGGAGGGACGCGAGCTGTTTTCGCGCCCGCGCATGCCCTACACCAAGATGCTGCTCGGCGCCGTGCCTGATCTCGCCATGAGTGGCCGCCAGCGCATTCCGGTGAAGGGCGAGATTCCGAACCCGATCAATCCACCTGCTGGCTGCGCCTTCAATCCGCGCTGTCCGCTGGCGTTCGAGCTTTGCCGCAAGGAAGTTCCGAAACTTATCGACGGCGTCGCCTGCCATGCCGTGAACACCGCGCCGGTCCCGGCATAACGCGCGCGTGCCATGCGGCCTGTGCATTTGGCATCCCAGGGCCTGATGTGATCAATTGCGCGCGCCGTCAACGAGGTAGCCCATGGCCAGCATCGTCAATCCGGATCCCTTCACGACGCGTCCCGAGATCGAGGGCACGTTTGGGGTCGTCGCGTCAACGCACTGGATCGCGACCGCCGTCGGCATGGCCATCCTGGAAAAGGGCGGCAACGCGTTCGATGCTGGTGTCGCCACTGCTTTCACGCTTCAGGTCGTCGAGCCGCATCTGAATGGCCCCGGCGGCGATGTGCCTGTCATCGTCCACGACGTGAAGCGCGGCCGCACCGAGGTGATCTGCGGCCAGGGCCCGGCGCCGGCGCGCGCCACCATCGCGCACTACAAGAGCGAAGGCCTCGACATGGTGCCCGGCACCGGCCTGCTCGCGGCCTGTGTTCCCGGCACCTTCGAATCCTGGATGATGCTGCTGCGCGACTACGGCACCATGCGCGTGCGCGACGTGCTGGAGCCCGCGATTTCATACGCCCGCGACGGCTACCCGCTGGTCGAGCGCGCCTGCGCGACGATCCAGACGGTCGAGCAATTGTTCCGCAAGCACTGGCCAACCTCGGCCGCGGTCTATTTGCCGAACGGCGAGGTGCCGACGCCCGGCACGATCTTCACCAACAAGACGCTGGCCGGGACTTACGCCCGCATCCTCAGCGAGGCCGAGAGCGGCGGCGGTGGTCGTGACGCCGAGATCGAGCGTGCGCGCAAGGCCTGGTCGCAAGGCTTCGTTGCGGAGGCCATCGACAGGTTCTGCCGGACGCAGGAGGTGATGGACGTCAGCGGCTCCCCGCATCGTGGGGTGCTCTCCGCCGACGACATGGCGCGCTGGCAGCCGACCGTCGAAGCGCCGCTGACTTACGATTACGGCCGTTACACCGTCTGCAAGGCCGGGGTCTGGAGCCAGGGCCCGGTGACGCTGCAGCAGCTCGCGCTGTTGAAGGGCTTTGCGCTCGACGGGCTCGATCCGACCGGGCCGGAATTCATCCATCTCCAGATCGAATGCGCAAAGCTCGCCTTCGCCGACCGCGAAAAATTCTACGGCGATCCGAAGTTCTCGGACATCCCGATCGCGACGCTGCTGTCGGATGCGTACAACGACGAGCGCCGCAAGCTCGTCACCGACAGGGCCTCGCTCGACTTCCGGCCCGGTACCGTCGAAGGCTTCGGCGGCGTGGTCAAGCTGCGCCGCGCCGAAGGGCAGCGCGAGGCGGTTGGCGCGCTCGGCGCCGGCGAACCGACCGTGGGACGCTTCGGCGAGGTGCGCGGCGATACCGTGCATTTCGACATCATCGACAAGGCCGGCAACATGGTGTCCTCGACGCCGTCGGGTGGCTGGCTGCAATCCTCGCCTGTTATCCCCGAGCTTGGCTTCTGCCTCGGCAGCAGAGCCCAGATGTTCTGGCTTGAGGAAAACCATCCCGGCTCGCTCGCGCCCGGCAAGCGGCCGCGCACCACGCTGTCGCCGACCATGGCATTGCGCGACGGCGAGCCGTATCTGGCCTGGGGTTCGCCCGGCGGCGATCAGCAGGACCAATGGACCACGCAGTTCTTCCTGCGCCACGTCCATTGCAATCTCAATCTCCAGGAGTCGATCGACGCGCCGGCCTGGCACTCGGAACATTTCCCGATCTCGTTCTGGCCGCGCACCGCGCGACCCGGCGTGCTCGTGGTCGAGAACCGCGTGCCGAAGGCGACGATCGAGAATTTGCGCGAGCGCGGACATATCGTCGAGGTCGGCCCCGACTGGTCGGAAGGCCGCCTTACCGCGGCCTCGCGCGTCGGAGTGCGCCGGCGCGCCGCCGCCAATCCGCGCGGCATGCAGGGCTACGCCGCGGGACGCTGAAGGCAGCACATGACCTGGTCGATCATTGCGCGAGACCCTGCCACCGGCCAGTTCGGCATTGCAGTCGCGACCCGCTTCTTCGCTGTCGGCGCCCGCGTGCCCTACATTGCGGCCGGCCTCGGCGCGATCGCGACCCAGGCCTTCGTCAATCCCTATTACGGCATCGACGGCGTCAAGCTGCTGCGCGAAGGCCTCAACGCCCATGACGTGCTCGCCGCGCTGCTCGCGACAGACGACGGCCGCGAGAGCCGGCAAATCCATATCATGGATGCGAGCGGTGCGATCGCCGCGCATACCGGACGCGACTGCGTCGACTGGTGCGGCCACATCGCCGGCAGCGGATTCTCGATCGCCGGCAACATGCTTGCGGGTGCCGATGTGCTCGCCGAGACGGCGAAGACCTACATCGCCAATGACAGCCTGCCCTTCCCGCGCCGCCTGCTCGCAGCAATGCGCGGAGGCGAAGCCGCCGGCGGCGACAAGCGCGGCAAGCAATCGGCTGCGCTGCTGATCCACGGCGAGGAGGAATGGCCGGCGCTGGACATCCGCGCCGACGACCATCCCGATCCACTCGGGGAGCTCGAACGGCTCGAACGGGTCAGTCACGAGCTCTGGGTCCATTTCCGCCCGTCCATGCCGACCCGGAAGAACCCGGCCGGCAACACCGATCGCAGCGTCATCGAGGCCAGCATCGCCGCGGCGCGGGCGAGACGGGCATGAGCGCTCTCATCGAGATCAGGGATCTTCGTATCCGCTTTCACGGCGACGACGGCCGCATCACCCTCGCCGTCGACAGCGTCGATCTCAGCGTCGCCAATGGCGCGACGCTCGGTCTCGTCGGCGAATCCGGCTGCGGCAAGAGTGTGACGTCGCTGGCGATCATGGGCCTGCTGCCGAAGCAGACGACCGAGATTACTGGCGCGATCCGCTTCGACGGTTTCGACCTGCTGAAGACCCCGGACCAGACCCTGCGGGATCTCCGCGGCAACCGGCTCGCGATGATCTTTCAGGAGCCGATGACGTCGCTCAACCCGAGCTTTACGATCGGCGACCAGATCATCGAGACGATCCTGCGCCATCGCGGCGGCTCGCGGAAAAGCGCGCGTGAACGGGCCATCGAGCTGCTGCGCCGCGTGCACATCCCCTCGCCCGAGCGACGCATCGACGAATATCCGCACAAGCTCTCCGGCGGCATGCGCCAGCGCGTGATGATCGCGATGGCGCTGGCCTGCGATCCGCAGCTGCTGATCGCGGACGAGCCGACCACCGCGCTGGACGTCACCTTGCAGGCGCAAATCCTGGAGCTGATGCGCGAGTTGAAGGCGGCCAGCGGCGCCGCCATCATCCTGATTACCCACGATCTCGGCGTCGTCGCAGACGTCTGCGACGAGGTCGCGGTGATGTATGCCGGCGAGATCGTCGAGCGCGCGCCGGTCGACGAATTGTTTTCAGCGCCGCAGCATCCCTACACCGTGGGCCTGCTTGGCTCGATCCCGCGCCTCGACCATCGCGCCGAGCAGCTGGCGACCATCGAAGGCATGGTACCGAACATGGCGCAGCCGCCCGCCGGCTGCCGCTTCGCCGCGCGCTGTCCGTTCGTGTTGGAGGCCTGCACCAGGGCGCCGCCGCCGCTGACAAACGTCAGCCCGGACCACGTCTCGCGCTGCATCCGCGCACCGCTCGAACTCTTGGTGTCGTGATGGCGCTGCTCGAGGTCAACGGACTGGTCAAGCACTTCGTCGCAGAGCGCTCGCTGTTCGGCCGGGCGCGGGCGCATGTCAAAGCGGTCGATGGCGTGACGTTCTCCCTCGAGGCCGGCAAGACTCTCGCCCTGGTCGGTGAATCCGGTTGCGGCAAATCCACTGTCAGCCGCCTGGTGTTGCGGCTGATCGAGCCGGATGCAGGCAGCGTGCGGTTCGACGGCCGCGACCTGCTCTCGCTCGATGCCGATGCGCTGCGCAAGTTTCGCCGCGAGGCGCAGATCATCTTTCAGGACCCCTACGCCTCGCTCAATCCGCGCATGACGGTTGCGCAGATCCTGACCGAACCGCTGGCGCTGCACGATCTCGTTCCACCGGCGCAGCGGCCACAGCGCGTCGCGGAGCTGCTGCGGCTGGTCGGGCTCGAGCCGCGACTGGCCCGGCGCTATCCGCACGAATTCTCCGGCGGCCAGCGCCAGCGCATCGCCATCGCCCGCGCGCTTGCGGTCGAGCCGAAGCTGATCATCTGCGACGAGCCGGTCTCGGCGCTCGACGTCTCGATCCGTTCGCAGATCTTGAACCTGCTGCGCGAGCTTCAGGACCGGCTTGGCCTCGCCTACATCTTCGTCTCGCATGACCTCGCCGTGGTCAAACACATCGCCGACCGCGTCGCGGTGATGAATCTCGGCTGCATCGTCGAAGAGGCCGACGCAGACGAATTGTTCGCCCAGCCCCGCCACCCCTATAGCCGCGCTCTGCTGTCGGCGATCCCGCTGCCCCAGCCTCACGCCAAGCGGGCGAAGGTCGTGCTGCAAGGCGAGATCCCGAGCGCGCTCAATCCGCCGTCGGGTTGCCGCTTCCACACCCGCTGCCCCTTCGTGATCGACCGCTGCCGCACCTCAGCACCAGCGCTGGTGGCCGACGGCGCGGGCCACGCCACCGCCTGCCACCGCGTCAGCGAGCTACCCCCGGCCGACACGATACTGCCCGCAGCGGCCGGATTTTCGCCGGCACTGGCAAAATTAGTCGCGGCCTTCAGCCGAAAGACGGAAGGCGCGAACCCGGCCGGTGTTGGTATACAGAGTGCAAGGCCACCAACGACGTAGCCGGAGCAATGGGGACTGTCCGATGAAGATGTTTCGCCTGGCCGCGACGGCTGCCGTCGCCCTGCTGACCCTTGGAGCCGCGCAGGCTCAGACCACGCTGCGGATTGGGCTTGCCGAGGACCCTGACATTCTCGATCCCACCATGGCGCGGACCTATGTCGGCCGCATCGTGTTCGCCGCCTTCTGCGACAAGCTGTTCGACATCGACGAGAAGCTGAACATCGTGCCGCAGCTCGCGCTGTCGAGCGAGACCGTCGATGATGGCAAGGGCCTCATCATCAAACTCCGGCCCGGCGTGAAATTCCACGACGGCGAGCCACTCGATGCGGACGCAGCCAAATTCTCGCTGGAGCGTCACCTGACCTTATCAGGCTCGTTCCGCAAGCCGGAGCTCGCCTCGGTCGACCACATCGATGTCGTCGATCCTCTCACCATCAAGCTGGTGCTGAAGTCGCCGTTCTCGCCGCTGCTCGCCCAGCTCACGGACCGCGCCGGCATGATGGTGTCGCCAAAAGCGGCAAAGGAAGCCGGCGACAAGTTCGGCCTGCACCCGGTCTGCGCCGGCCCCTACAAATTCGTCGAACGCGTGCAGCAGGATCGCATCGTGTTCGAGAAGTTCGCCGACTACTGGAACAAGGACAACGTCTTTATCGATCGGATCGTGTTCCAACCCATCGTCGACGCCACCGTGCGGCTGGCGAATTTGAAATCGGGCGGCCTCGATCTGATCGAGCGCGTGCTCGCCACCGACCTCAAGGAGGTGCGTAGCGATTCACGCCTGAAGGTCGCGACCGCCATCGAGCTCGGCTATCAAGGCGTCACGCTGAACATCGGCAAGGACAAGGCCAAGGGCCCGCTCAGCCAGTCCGCCAAGGTGCGGCAGGCGCTCGACCTTGCCATCGACCGCGAGGCGATCAACCAGGTCGTCTTCAACGGCGAGTTCCAGGTCGGCAATCAATGGGTCAATCCTGATCACCCCTACTATCAGAAATCCCTTCCCGTCCGGGCCCGCGACGTAGAGAAGGCCAAGGCCCTGCTGAAGGAAGCCGGCGTGAAGCCGCCGGTCAGCGTCGATTTCCTGGTGCCGAAGGGCGCGGAAAACGAAACACCGGCGCAGATGATCCAGTCAATGGCCGCAGAAGCCGGCTTCGACATGAAGATCCGCGTGACCGAGTTCGCGACCGGGCTCAAGCAGGCCGAGACCGGCGATTATCAGGCCTTCTGGCTCGCCTGGAGCGGCCGCATCGATCCCGACGGCAACAGCTTTATCTTCCTGCACAGCAACGCGCCCCAGAATTACAGCGACTGGAACAATGCGCAGGCCGACAAGGCCCTGGAGGACGCGCGGCTGGTGACCGACCCGGCCAAGCGCAAGGCCAGCTACGAAATCCTGGCCAGGCTGGCCCAGGACGAAGAGCCCATCCTCTATCTCTACCATCGCCGCATCATCATTGCCCACACCACCAAGCTCGAGGGTTACAAGCAGATGCCCGACGGACTCGTGCGCGTCGTCGGCCTCAGGCTGAAGTGACGCCAAGCGGATGCTGAACTTCCTCGCCCGCCGGCTTGCGCAGATCGTCCCGACGCTGTTCTTCGTGTCGGTGCTGATTTTCTCGCTGCAGCAATTGCTGCCGGGCGATCCTGCACTGGTGATGGCGGGCGAAGAACGCGATCCTGCCGTGATCGAACAGATCCGGCACCAATACCGGCTCGATCAACCCGTCCCCGTGCAATACATCTACTGGATCAAGGGCGTCCTTGTCGGCGACTTCGGAGAATCCCTTCGCAACAAGATGCCGGTGCGCGAGCTGATCGCGCAAAAGCTGCCGGTGACGCTGCAGCTCGGCGCCATGGCCATCATCATCGCCTTCCTGATCGGCATCCCCGCCGGCATCGTTGCGGCCGTGAAGAAGGGGACGGCCTGGGACTACGGTGCCAATTTCTTTGCGCTGTGGGGCATCTCGACGCCGAACTTCTGGCTCGGCATCATGCTGATCTTCCTGTTCTCGATCGAGCTCGGCTGGCTGCCTGCCTCCGGCTATGTGCCGCTGACCGAGAACTGGCGCGCGAGCCTGGCCGCCACCATCATGCCGGCTTTCGTGCTCGGCAACGCGATCGCCGCGATCCTGATGCGGCATACCCGTAGCGCCATGCTGCAGGTGCTGGAGAGCGATTATGTACGTACCGCGCGCGCCAAGGGCCTGTCCGAGCGCTCGGTGATTCTCAAGCATGCGATGCGCAATGCGCTCACGCCCATCATCACGCTCGGCGCGCTCGAACTCGGCACGCTCCTGTCCGGCGCCGTGCTGACCGAGCAGATCTTCTCCATTCCCGGCTTCGGCAAGCTGATCGTCGACGCCGTGTTCAACCGCGATTATGCCGTCGTGCAGGGCGTGGTGCTGGTGACCGCCACGGTCTACATCACGCTCAATCTGGTCGCCGACCTGGCTTATATCCTCGTCAATCCGCGGCTGAGGGGCTAGGCCATGACCGCCGTGCTCACGACCACTCCCATCACTGATACCGGCGAACTGGACAGCCCGGCGCGCCGGGCGCGGCGTCGCCTGTTCAAGCGCAAGGCGGCGGTTGCGGGCCTCGTGGTCCTCATCGTTTTCATCCTGCTCGCGCTGCTGGCGCCTCTGCTCGTGCCCTATGATCCAATCGCAACGGGCTGGAGCCTGGTGCGCAAGCCGCCGACGACCGCGCACTGGTTCGGCACCGACGAGCTCGGCCGCGACATCCTGAGCCGCGTCATCTATGGCGCACGCGCCTCATTGCTGGCCGGCCTGATCTCGGTTGCGATCGCGCTCGGCATCGGCGTTCCTCTTGGCCTGGTCTCCGGCTATCGCGGTGGATTCGTCGATGCGCTGATCAGCCGGATCACCGATGCGATGCTCGCCTGTCCATTCCTGATCCTGGCCATTGCGCTGGCCGCGTTCCTCGGCCCGAGCCTCGGCAATGCCATGATCGCAATCGGCATCTCGGCGACGCCGGTCTTCATCCGCCTCACCCGTGGCCAGGTGCTGAGCGTCAAGGCCGAGGACTATGTCGAGGCTGCTCGCGCGCTCGGCAATCCGCCCTGGCGGATCGCGGTCTCCCACATCCTGCCGAACATCCTGCCCGCGCTGCTGGTCCAGGCGACCTTGTCGATCGCCGCAGCGATCATCGCGGAAGCCGCCCTGTCGTTCCTCGGGTTAGGCCAGCAGCCGCCATCGCCGTCCTGGGGCAGCATGCTGAATGCGGCGCAACGCTTCCTGACCCAGGCGCCCTGGATGGCGATCTGGCCGGGGCTTGCGATCTTCCTCGTGGTGCTGTCACTGAACCTGCTCGGCGACGGCTTGCGCGATGCGCTGGACCCACGGCAGCGTTAGATCACCACCTCACGCATCACGCGGCGACAATCCATCTCATATTCCAGGTCGACCACCGGCGGCCGCGCAAAGTGCCAGGTCAGGCCCGAGCGCAGCGCGCCGCGCCGGACCAGCTCGTCGACCAGCGCATGATGGAAGTCGTGCACGGAATAGGCCTGCGCGCCGGTGGTGTGCTTCCAGCCGAAACCGAATGCCGCCATCCGGTTCTCCATCTGCGAGGTCGTCGTGAAGCGCACCTTCTCGCGCAGGCCTTCCGGGCTGAGGTCGCGATAGCGCACGGTACGTTCGACATAACTGCCGCTGCCTTCGCGCGCCTCGGCGCCACCGGCGATCACGAAGGACGGCGCCTTCGAAGTCGTCGGACGCGTGAACGAGAACGCATAGAACGACGGCTCCGCGGGCGGATCGATTTCCGGACAGACATTGCTGCGCGCCACCGGATTGGTGCTGCCGTCGAAGATGCCCCACTCCGACAGTGTCTTCACATAGTGCAGGTTGAAGGCGCGAAAGCCTTCCTCGCTGAAGGCGGCCGGCGAGCGCAGCTCGCAGGCGCAGAAAGCCGTCAGCGGACGTCCTTGCGCCTGAATGTAGTTTGCAGCCAGCGCAAACCCGTCGGCCAGCGGCACCAGGCGATCGAACCTGACGCGCTCGATCTCGTAACCGTCGTCGGCAGCAGCACCAGCAGAATACTGGAACACGGAGGGGATGAACCGGTAATTTCCGGCAGAGAATTCACGCGTCATGTCTAACCCTAATCCAGCTGGATGCGAATGCCTTTGGCGCCGTTGAGCAGGCGTCTCAAGTGAAAGCCGGCGAGCGGATCGTCGGCGTGCATCCCGACCAGCGCGGCGAAGGCCGGCATCGCCGCGGCGTCGCCCGCCTCCATCCTTGCAAATGCCTCGGCATATTGTGCCGTCGCGGGCGCATCAAACTTGTCCTGCGGCAGCGGCTCGAACGCGCGCAGCGGTTCGCTGCGTCCGCGCAGCATCAGATCACCCACCGGGCGCCCCTGAAAGTTCGCCGCCGCCTCGGCGACACTGGAGCTGACGCAGATGCGGGTGCCGAGCTGCTTGTTGGCGGCCTCCAGCCGCGCCGCGATGTTGATGGTGTCCCCATAGGCGGTGTAGTCGAAGAAACGATTGCCACCGAAATTGCCGACCAGCGCGGCCCCTGCGTGAATGCCGATACGGGTTGTGCCGAAATTCACGCCCCTGGCCTTCTGGCGCACGCAAAAATCCTGCGCCCAACGGTCGAGATCGTGCGCGCAGGCCACCGCGCGCGTCGCATAGTCGGGCTGATCGCCGGGCGCATTGAACAGCACGTGGATCGCATCGCCGATGATCTTGGCAACCGTCCCCTCATGCGCGAAGATCACTTCGGTCATCCCGCCGACATATTCGTTGAGGAGCCCGCCCAATGTCTCGGGCGCTGCGCTCTCGACCAGCGATGTGAAGCCGGTGATATCAGTGAAGATGACGGCGACATCGCGCCATTGCACCTCGATACCTTCGCTGTCGCTGCCTGCCGCCAGGCGTTTGGCGAGCTCGGGCGAGAAGTGGCGCGACAGCGCGGCGTGGGCCCGTTCGGCTTCGGCCTGACGGCGCCGCACCTCGCGTAGCATCTCGATGTGGCGAAGCGTCTTCTCGATCGTCGTTTCGAGGTCGGCGAAGTCGATCGGCTTGGTGAGAAAATCGAACGCGCCGCGGTTCATGGCGGTGCGGATATTGCTCATATCGCCATAGGCCGAGACGATGATGGTCGACTTCTTGTCCTCGGCTTCCTGAAGCTTCTGCAACAGCGACAGCCCGTCCATCCTGGGCATGTTGATGTCCGAGACCACCATGTCGACATGCGGGTTCTGCTCGAGCGACTCGAGCGCCTCGATACCGTCGCGTGCGAACATGATGGCGAGAAGCCCGTCACGGATCTTCCTGCGGAATTTCTGCAGGATCAGCGCCTCGAGATCGGGCTCATCGTCGACGAAGAGAATGGTCGGGATCATGCCGCCTGCTCGAGCCTCGTGTCGATCTGCTGGCGCAGCTGCGCGAAGTCGATCGGCTTGGTAAGGAGCCCGCTGGCGCCGCGCTCGATCGCCTTGCGATGCGTCTCGGCATCACCGTAGGCCGTGATCATGATCACAGGAACATTCGGATGCTCGGCGCGCACCCTGGGCAGCATATCAAGCCCGCTCATACCGGGCATGTTGATGTCGGACAGGATCAGGATCAGCGAGGGATCGCGCACCTCGGCGGCACGCTTCAGCGCATCGGGCGCAGAGGGTGCGAACTCCATCTGGAAACGGCCGGCTCGCAGGTCGCGCCGGAATTGCTGCCGGAACAGCGCCTCGACATCGGGCTCGTCATCGACGACCAGGATGTAAACGTTCACGTCTTGCCTCCCGAAGTGCCGCTTGCCGCCATTGCGCGCGGCAGGGTGATGATGAATTCGGTGAAGGCACCGGGTGTGGTGTTCACGTCGATCGTGCCGCCGTGCTGCTTCACGACGATGTCGTGGCTCATGGACAGGCCAAGCCCGGTGCCCTCGCCTGCCGGCTTGGTGGTGAAGAAGGGATTGAACATCTTCTCCTTCACGTCCTGCGGAATACCCGTGCCGTTGTCGCGTATCCGGATCTCGACCTTGTCGCCGAGATTTTTCGTCGATGCGCTCAGGGTCGGCTCGAAGCCGTCGGCTCCGCTCTCCTTGCGCTTGGCCGCCGCATAGAACCCGTTCGAGATCAGATTGAGGAAGACGCGGGTGATTTCCTGCGGGTAAATATCGACCATGCCGGCTGCGGGGTCGAAGTCGCGCTTGAGCGTGACGTTGAAGTTGGACTTCTCGGCCCGCGCGCCGTGATAGGCCAGATTGAGGCTTTCCTCCAAGATCGCGTTGATGTCGGCGGGGCGATGCTCGCCAGAGCCTTCGCGCGAATGCAGCAGCATGTTCTTCACGATGGAATCGGCACGCCTGCCGTGCTGCACCACCTTATCGAGATTGCCCTTGAGCATGTGGGTCAGCTCGTCGACCTCTTCCTTCGCCTTGCTGTCGAGCTGCGCCGATTGCAGAACGTCGTTCAGCTCGTCGATCAACTCCATCGAGAGAGACGAGAAATTATTGACAAAGTTGAGTGGGTTCTTGATCTCGTGCGCGATGCCGGCGGTGAGTTGGCCGAGCGAGGCAAGCTTCTCGGTCTGGACCAGACGGTCCTGGGCGGTGCGCAGATCGTCGAGGGATCGCGATAGCTCTCTGGTGCGCTCCTGGACTTCCTCGAACAGGCGCACATTCTCAATCGCAATTAGGGCCTGATCCGCAAAGGTCGTGGCGAGCTCGATCTGCTTTTCACTGAACGGACGCACGACGTGCCGCGTCAAGACGAAGACGCCGATAGGCGCCCCCTCCCGCAGCAACGGGACACCCAGCATCGTACGCACGTTGGAGCGTCTTCGCGCAGACGAAGGTGCATACTCCGGATCGGCCTGCACATCGGGAATATGGACTGTCCTGCAATCGAGCAGGGTGCGTCCGACGACACTTCCCCGCTCCGGCACGGAAGCAAATGTCCGAAGCTTGTTCTCCTGCTCCGCATCGAGGCCGCAGCTCGCTGCCAGATAAAAGGCGCCATCGCGGGGCCGGAAGATCGTTCCTTCGTCGGCATCGCACAGGCGGGCAGCCGATCCCACCAGCGTGTCAAGCACGGTCTGTAGATCAAACGTCGAACGGCTGATCACCTTCAGCACATCGGCGGTCGCGGTCTGCTGCTGTAGCGCTTCCCGCAATTCAGCCGTCCTCTGCTCGACCTTGTTTTCCAGGTCGGCGTAGGATTCCTGCAGCCGCGAGCCCATGTCGTTGAACTGGTCCGCGAGCCCTTCCAGCTCGTCGCCGGTCTTGATCGAGATGCGCTGGGAGAAATCGCCGCCGCCCATCCGCTCGGCGCCGCTGCGCAGTGCCTGGATCGGGCCGACCATGCGGCGCGCCAGGAAAATCCCCGCCAGCACTGCGAAGATCGAGGCAGCGAGCAGCACGATCGCGAGCCGCTGCAATGAGGCATAGAGCGAGGCATAGGCCTCCTCGACCGGCAGCTCGACGAACATGGTCCAGTGCAGCGGCTCGATCGGGGCCGAGGCGGTCAGAACCTTCTGGCCCTGGATGTTGATCGCCTCCTGAAGCGCATCGGGCATGACGCCGCCGCCGGCCTGCGCTGCGCGGACCTGTGCGAGGCCGGACATGTCGGTATTGCGCAGCACCAGGCTGATGTCGGGATGGGCGATCAGCCGCCCCTCGGGGCCGACCACATAGGCGTGCCCATGCTGGCCGACTTTGATCTGGGAGACGACGTCCCAGATGAGCTTCAAATTGACTTCCGCGATGCTGACCCCGGCATCCTTCCTGGCCCCGGCCAGCGCCAGTGTCATGTAGGGCTCGGACTCGCGGCGAAAATACACCGGTCCATAATAGACCTTGTGCGCGACGGCTTCGGTGAACTTCGGATCCCCAGACAGATCGATGCCGCTGTCGATCGCGTCCATCGCCAGTCGCGAGACGCGCAGCCGCTCTTTGCCGGTCGAATCCAGCTGGGCGAGCTCGGTGATCGCAGGCACCTGACGCAGCAGCCGCAGCGCATCGAACCGGCGCGGCTCGATCGAACCCCCAGACCAGGGCAGCTGCGTGGTCCAGCCGAGCTGGCTCTCGATCTCCTTGATGAACTGGCTGATTTTGGCGGCGGCCGCCTCGGCCTGCTCGTGCTGGACCCGGATCAGGGCGGCCTTGTGTTCCCTATAGTAGAACAACACCTCGAACAGGCCATTGGTCAGCAGGGCGACCGCGACCACGGCCACGAACAGCGCGACATATTTGGTGAACAGGCGGGTCCTGATCCCTCGCCCCGTCGTGGCGGACCCGGCCGCGCTCGGCAGGGTCCTGGTCTGCGGGGTGTCGGGATGGACGGAAATGCTCATTTCCCCGAGCCTAGCAAGAAGGCCGCAGCTTGTCTCTCGCCACGGCGGGCAAGGTTACTCGATGACCTCGTCGGCAAGTGCAAGCAAGGTCGGGGGAATTTCAAGGCCGGTGGCCTTGGCCGTCTTCAGATTGATCACCAGGGGATAGCGGGTCGGCTGCTCGAATGGCAGATCGCCGGGATTGGCACCGTTGAAAATGCGGGCGACGAGGGCGGCCGCCCGCTCGAAGGATTCCAGCACATCCGCTCCGTAAGACATCAGCCCTCCGTCGCGAGCGAGATCGGCATTTTCGTAGATCGCCGGCAGTTTCCGCTGGACGGCGAATTCGTACACGCGCTTGCGATTGAGAATGGTGAGTGCGTCGGCCACCATCAGGATGCCGTCCGGCGGATCGGCATTCATCACGGAGAAAGCCTCCTCGAAATCATCGGGTTCGCGGACACCTAACGCCTGCACGGACAGCCCGAGCGCCTGGGCAGCCTTCGCGGACGCCTGGTAGCGCATTGTCATGCCGAGGTCGTCCTTGTTCCAGAGCATTGCGACCTTGGTCAATTTCGGCGACATGTCCTTGAGCAGCGACAGCCGCTTGGCGCTGAGTGTCGCTGCGACGTCCGAAATCCCGGTGATTTTGCCGCCTGGATGCGCCAGGCTCTCGATCAGCCTGGTCTCGACGGGATCACCGATGCCACTGGCCGCCACGGTGGGAATGTCGGCCGCCTTGGCCGCCATTGCGGTCGGATAGCCGATGATCACAACGGCATCGACTTTCGCAGCCTTCAGCTCTGCCATCAGCGCGGGGAGCTTCGCGACGTCGCCCGCCGCCCCGCGCGCTTCAATGGCCAGGTTCTGGCCAAGCTTGAAACTGCGCTCGCCGAGCACCTTGATCAGGATCTTGCCGCCAGGACTGGTCTCCGTGATCGGCGCGATCGGCGTCAGCGTGCCCAGACGAAACGTCCTGTCGCTCTGAGCAGCGGCCGAGCACGGCCCCAACAGCCAGACACAGCCGAGGCCTGCCAGGAATTCGCGCCGCCTCATCACGCCTCCCTTGCCCTGGCGCAATAGCGCGCCGCTCAAGTCTAGCACGGAACAAGAAAAAAGCGGCAATGGCGATAGCCATTGCCGCCTTGCAATCTTCGATTCGGCCGGCCTCAGGTCGGCCGTAGCGCCTTGGCGTTGAGGTCGAGCTCGTTGACCTGCTTGGTACGCTCGGAATCGGCGGCCGCACGATGGTCGGTCGCCAGCACGACGTAAACCGCGGGTAGGACGAAGAGCGTGAACAGCGTGCCGATCGACATGCCGGCGACGACCACGAGGCCGATCGAGAATCGGCTGGCTGCGCCGGCGCCGCTCGCAGTCAGCAACGGGATCAGGCCGGTCACCATCGCAGCCGTCGTCATCAAGATCGGCCGCAGACGGATGCGGGCCGACATTTCGATGGCCGATCGGCGGTCCAGCCGCTCGTTCACCTGGAGCTCGTTGGCGAACTCCACCATCAGGATGCCGTGCTTGGTGATCAGGCCGACCAGGGTGAGCAGGCCGACCTGGGTGTAGATGTTCATGGTCGCCACGCCGAAGAACAGCGGGATCAATGCACCGACGATCGCCATCGGCACCGAGATCATGATCACCAGCGGATCACGCAAGCTCTCGAACTGGGCCGCCAGCACCAGGAAGATGATGATCAGCGCGAAACCGAAGGTGATCGCGAGCTGATTGCCTTCCTGCACATACTGTCTGGAATCCGCGAGATAGTCGTGGCTGAAGCCTTGCGGCAGTTTCTTGGCCTCGCTCTCGAGGAAGTCAACCGCGGCGCCGACGGTCACGCCGGGCATCGGCACGGCCGAGAACGTCGCCGAGTTGAGCTGATTGTAGTGCGTCAGCGAGTTCGGGTCGGTCTTGGTGTTGATCGAGACCACGGTCGACAGCGGGAGCTGCTGGCCGGTGCTGGTCGTCACATAGTAACCGCCAAGCGATTCCGGTGACAGTCTGTTGGCGCGCGGCACCTGCGGGATCACCTGATAGGAGCGCCCCTCGAGATTGAAGCGATTGATGTAGTTGCCGCCCAGCAGAACCGCGAGCGTACTGCCGAGGTTCTGCATGTTGACGCCGAGATCCTGTGCCTTGTTACGGTCGATCGTGACCACAACGCTGGGCTGGTTAAAGGCGAGGTCGCTGTCGGAAACGATGAACATGCCGCTCTTGCGCGCAGCGTCCTTCAGCCTCTCCATCTGCTCAAAGACGGTCTGGTAGCTCGCGGTGGAATTGATGACCATCTGCACCGGCAGACCGCCCGGACCACCCGGCAGCGGCGGCAGATTGAACGCGAACGCCTGCACGCCCTCGATCTTGGAGAGCTCGGCCTGCACCAGCGGCTTCAGCGCGATCGACGATCGCTTGCGCTCTTCCCAGGGCTTGAGCAGCATGCCGGCGATGCCGCCCTGCGGGCCATTGATGCCGTTCAGCACGAAGCGCAGATCAGTCTCCGGGAAGCTCTGAAACTTCTTGTCGAGCTTGTCGCCGTAGAAATCGACATAGTCGATATTGGCGTATTTCGGCGCCTTGGTCACTGCGAACACGATGCCCTGGTCTTCCTCAGGTGCCAGCTCCTTCGAGGTGTGCATATAGAGGAAGCCCACGAGCCCGAGGATCGTGATTGCGAACAGGCCGGTAATCGCCTTGTAATCGAGCGACCGGTCGAGCCTGCGGCCATACCAGCGCGTCAGTGCGCCGAACACCTTGTTGACCAGCTTGGCGAAGCGGCCTTCTTCGGTGTTCTTGAGCAGCACCGAGCACATCATCGGCGACAGGGTCAGCGCGATCACGCCGGATACGATCACGGAGCCGGCGAGCGTGAAGGCGAATTCCCGGAACAGCGAACCGGTGAGACCGCCGAGAAAGCCGATCGGGGCATAGACCGCTGCCAGCGTGATGGTCATCGACACGACGGGACCGACGATCTCGCGTGCGCCTTCGAGCGCCGACTGCACCGGTGTCTTTCCCTCCTCGAGATGCCGGTGGATGTTCTCCACCACCACGATGGCGTCGTCGACCACGAGGCCGATCGCGAGCACCATCGCGAGCAAGGTCAGCAGATTGAAGCTGAATCCCAGCGCCAGCATCAGGGTGCAGACGCCGATCATCGACAACGGAATGGTGACGACTGGAATGATGACCGAACGCAGCGAGGCCAGGAACAGGAAGATCACCACGATCACGATGATCACGGCTTCGCCAAGCGTCTTCTCCACCTCGTCGATCGAGGATTGGATGAACTTGGTCGAGTCATAGGCAACCTTCATCTTCATCGACGGCGGCAGGTTGCGCTCGAGCTCCGGGAACAGCGCCCTTACACCCTTGACCAGCGTCAGCGGATTGCCCTGCGGCGTCGCGTTCACACCGATGAAGATCGCATGTTCCCCGTTGAAGGCGACACTCGCGTCGGTGCTCTGCGCCGCAAGCTCGACCGTGGCGATGTCCTCCATCCGGACGAAGCCACCGTCCTTGGCCTTCACGATCATCTTCCTGAACTGGTTGACGTCCGTCAGGCTGGTGTTCGTCGAGATGTTGGAAACGATGAGATAGCCCTTGGTCTGGCCCGCCGCGGATTGGAAGTTGTTGGCCGTGATTGCGGCCGCAACATCCGCCGGCGACACACTGCGGCCGGCCATCTTCACGGGATCAAGCCAGAGCCGCATCGCAAAGGTTTGGCCACCAAGAATGTCGGCCGAGGCGACGCCGTCGACGGTCGACAGCACCGGCTGCACCACGCGCGTCAGATAGTCCGAGATCGCCGAGCCTGACAGTTCCTCCGAGGAGAAGCCGAGATACATCACGGCCGTGGTCTGGCCCGTGGTCTTGGTGACGATCGGGTCGTTCGATTCCTTCGGAATCAGGTACTTGACCGAGTTCGTCTTGGCCAGCACCTCGGTAAGCGCCTGGTTCGGGTCGAAGTTCAGCTTGATGTAGACCTGGATGGTCGAGGTGCCGAGCACCGAGGACGAGGTCATGTAGTCCACGCCCTCGGCCGAGGCGACCGCCTGCTCGATCGGCGTCGTGATGAAGCCCTGGATCAAATCCGCGGACGCGCCGGGATAGACGGTCGTGATATTGATGACCGTGTTCGACAGCTTCGGATACTGCCGGATCGGCAGCACCATCGCCGCGCGCAGGCCGATCAGCAGGATCAACAGACTGACGACGACCGACAGAACCGGGCGCTTGATGAAAATATCGGTAAAGGCCATCGCGGCGATCTCGACTTCTATGTCTCAAGAGACGTGATCCGGCCGGGCCGGATCACGCGAATGTATTGTCAGTAGCGCGGGGGCTGCGCCGGGATCGGCGGAGCCGGGTCGGTCGAAATTGCGACAGCGGCGCCCGACTGCAGCTTGAGCTGGCCCACGGCGACGACCTTGTCGCCCGCCTTCACGCCCTTGATGATCTCGACGCGACCGTTGACCCGATTGCCGGTCTGCACGAAGGTGCGCACTGCGCTCAGCGTCGTCTTGCCGTCCTCGCCCTGCTTCTCGGTGATCATGAACACGGAGTCGCCGTACAGCGTATAGTCGACGGCCGTTTCCGGAACGGTGATCACGGCCGGCTTGTCCGGCAGCACCACCGTGGTGGTCACGAACATGCCCGGCTTCAGGATCTTTTCCGGGTTGGCGATCGTGGCCTGCACGCGAATGTTGCGGGTGTCGGCGGCGATCTGCGGCTCGATCGTGGTGATCTTGCCGTCGAAGGTGCGCCCCGGATAGGCATCGACCTTCAGCCGGACCGGCTGGCCAACCTTGAGGTTGCCCGAGTCCTTTTCCGTCACCGTAAAGTTGGCCCACAGCTCCGACAGATCGGTCAGCGACACGATCGCGGTGCCAGCTGTGAGATATTGTCCGACCTCGACCTTGCGCACGCCGAGCTCGCCGGAGAACGGTGCACGGACCAGCTTCTGCGAGATCAGGGCCTCGGTCTGGCGATGCCGGCCATTGCCTGGTCGTAGGCGGCCTGAGCTTGGTCCACCGTGGCCTGCGGGCCGAACTGGCGCGATGCCAGCTGCTTGGCGCGGTCCAGCGACAGCTGCGCGACGGTTGCCTGCGCCTTGTAGTTGGCGAGATCGCCCTGCTCGGGCGCGTCGAACAGCTGCACCAGCGGCGTGCCGGCTTCGACATGGGCGCCCGGCTCGAATTTGATCTCGGTGACGCGTCCATTGACATCGGCAGTGACGTCGACCTGGTGGACTGCGGCGAGGCCGCCGACCGCAGTGAGCAGGTTCGGTACCACCTCGGACTTCGCTTCGGCCGCGCTGACCATGGTCGGCGGCGGCTTGTTGTTGGCGAAGAACTGCTTGATCATCTGGCCCCGGAAATAATTGAACCAGACGAGACCACCGACGAGCACGCCGAGAAGCGTGCCGACGATGATGAACCAGAGCACCGGCCGAACCGGGCGCTTGGGGGCCTTGCTGTCGATCGGTTCGCCCGAAATCTTGTGTTCGGCTACGATGTTCATGTCATGCACTCTCTGCAATCGCCGTCTTGTCCACACCCGGGGCCAATTGATGGCCCAGATGCGAAGCAATTGCGGCGTCGTTAAGTCCGATGCCTCTCAGGAGAAACTCACAAAGCTGCCGCTCCAGATCGTTCGCCGCGCTATAGGCGAGACAATGCACCGAAGGCAGCCTGGTCAGTGCGGCGGTCATCACCGTATGATGCGCAAACCAGAACAGGTTGAGCGGTTCGCCCCCACAGGCCCGCGCATCCCCGGCGGCGACGGCGCGTTCGAGCGAGGCGACGAAAACCGCTCCGATCAGCGTCTTGATCTTTGCATAGAGCAAACGAGCGAATTCGCCATCGTCCAGATGACTAGTGGCCATCAGTCGCAGCCGCTGGGCGTCTTCCTGGTCGGGGCCGTCGGCGATCTCCAGGAAATGCCGGACCATGCCGCGGATCACCTCGACCAGGGTGGCCGTCGATGGCTCCCGCTCGAGCAGGTCCATCAGCGCCGGGTCCGCCTCGCACTCGTCGCTGAGGATTTCGGCATACAGCGCCGCCTTGGACGGGAAATGCTTGAAGAGCAGTGCCTCGGAAATGGCAGCGGCGGCCGCCACGCTCTTGGTCGTGGTGCCGTTATAGCCGTGTCGGGCAAAGCAGCGCTTTGCGGCTCCGAGGATCAATTGACGCCTCAGGTCGCTCGTCATACGCAATGTGCTCATGCTAGTGAGTAAGCACTCACCCACGCAAAAGTCAAGCCGAATGGTGCGGCGCAACCTAAATGGGCGGGGAACTGTTGGAAACTGGTCACAGATTACCTCCGCGGGGAGAGCATCGCCCCACGGGGACCAGATTTAGGGCCGGGGTCAGATCGGCTGGAAGCCGAGCTCGCCACGGATCCGATTGACGATGTAAGTCCCGTCCCGGCTCGGCAGGATCCGTTCGACGTTGGCGCTGTCGATCTTCACATTGGCAAAGCGCGGCCCTGCCGAGAGGTCGTGGATGGCTTTGGAGAAGGCTTCGACCTCAGCCATGGTCGAGATTGCCCGGCTATCGGCGATGCCACAGGCCCTGGCGACGCCGACAAGGTCGGCGGCAGCCGAGGTGTGGCTGGTCTGGCCGCCGGTCTCGCCATAGGCTTCGTTGTCGAGCACGACGATTGAGAGATTGGACGGCTTCTGCACCCCGATGGTGGCAAGGCTGCTCATGCCCATCAGCATCTCGCCGTCGCCGGTAATGACCAGCACCGGCAGTTTCGGTTGCGCCAGCGCGAGCCCCAGCCCGATCATCGCAGCGCCGCCCATGCCGCCCCAGAGATAGAAGTTGCGGGCATGATCGCCCGCCGCAACGATGTCGTTGGTGGAAGCACCGAGGCCGCCGACGGCAACGGCGTCCTTGCGATCAGCCAGCAGCGCGGAAACCACCTTTCGGCGGTCGAGGAGATTAGCCTTGCTCATTTGGTGAAGACCTTGGCGCCGATCAGGCGCTGCGACAGCAGGACGGCGGTGGGCGTGAGCGCGTTGTACGCCTGCGCCGCGGCGGCTTCGAGCACAGCCGGCACCTCGGCTGCGTTCGAGGCACGCAGCACCTTGATGCCGGAGAGTTCGAGCACGCCCTGCGTGGTCGAGCCCATCGGCACCTGCCACGGATTGAACTCGCCCCACTCGCCGCGCATGGTCACGAGGCTGAGGAACGGAAAGCGCAGGATCGGGATCAGCGACAGCATGTTGATGCAATTGCCGACGCCGCTCGACTGCATCAGCAGCACGCCGCGCTGGCCGCCGGTCCAGGCGCCGGCAAGGAGAGCGATGCCCTCCTCCTCGGTCGTCAGCGGGATGCCGCGCATCGTCGGTGAAGCCAGCACGCGCTGGATCAACTTGGAATGTCCGGCATCGGGCACGTAAGGCACCTGCCGGACGTCGAAGCGTTGCAGGGTCGCGAAAATATCGTCAGGCCAACTCGGGGCCGTGTCGGAAGCGTCAGCGCGGGCGTGCATTTTTCTGTCCAGTCGGCTAGCAAGGTGCCAAGACTGTAGACGCATGCATGCGCCGATCAGAACAACAAAAACGGCATAACGGGTTTAACCGGCGAGTATAACGGGATGAACGCAGATGCGAAGGCGCTGGCGGCAAGCTTCAACCTCGAGAAGCTGACGCCTGAATTCCACGACGATCCCTACCCGACCTATCGTGCATTGCGGGAGAACGAACCGGTCAAGCGGCTTGCGAGCGGCACCGTATTCCTGACGCGCTATGACGACCTCGTCACCACCTACAAGAACACAAGATCGTTCAGCTCGGACAAGAAGCGCGAGTTCGCGCCGAAATACGGCGACACGCCCCTCTACGAGCATCACACCACCAGCCTCGTCTTCAACGATCCGCCCGCCCACACCCGCGTGCGGCGCCTGATCATGGGCGCGCTGTCGCCGCGCGCGATCGCCGGCATGGAGGGCGACCTCGTCAAGCTGGTCGACGGCCTGCTCGATGCCATCGCCGCCAAGGGCCATTGTGAGCTGATCGAGGATTTCGCGGCCTCGATCCCGATCGAGGTGATCGGCAATCTGCTCGACGTGCCCCGTGACGAACGCGCGCCGCTGCGCGACTGGTCGCTGGCAATCCTGGGCGCGCTCGAGCCGGTCGTGTCAGCCGAGGCGGCCGCACGCGGCAACAAGGCGGTGACGGATTTCCTCGCCTATCTCGAAACGCTGGTCGCGCGGCGGCGGCAAAAGCCGGGCAATCCCGACCGTGACGTGCTGACACGCCTGATCCAAGGAGAAGGCAACGCCGAGGAGAACGGCGAGCGGCTGACCGAGAAGGAGCTGCTGCACAATTGCATCTTCCTGCTCAATGCCGGCCACGAGACTACGACCAATCTGATCGGCAACGGCCTCGTCGCGCTCGACCGGTATCCCGACCAGAAGCAGCGGCTGACCGACAATCCTGACATGATCAAGACCGCCGTCGAAGAAATCCTCCGCTACGAAAGCTCGAACCAACTCGGCAATCGCATGACCACCGAGAAGGTCGAGCTCGGCGGCGTCATGCTCGAAGCCGGCACGTCGGTGACGCTGTGCATTGGCGCGGCCAACCGCGACCCCGCGCAGTTTCCCGATCCTGAGCGCTTCGACGTCGCGCGCACGCCGAACCGGCACCTTGCCTTCGCCACCGGTGCGCATCAATGCGCCGGCATGGCGCTGGCGCGGCTCGAAGGCGCCATCGCGATCTCGCGTTTCCTGGCGCGCTTCCCGAACTATGCCGTGAGCGGCCAGCCGGTGCGCGGCGGCCGGGTGCGGTTCCGTGGCTTCCTGAGCGTCCCCTGCTCGATCGGCTGAGGCGTCATGACCATCGATCAATTGCGCGAACGCTGGGCCGATCCTGCCCTCACGGTGCTGACCGTGCTGATGGTGGTCATGATGTTCGTGATCGCACCGTTGCAGGCGCTGGGGCTGTTCGCATTCCAGGTGTCCGAACTCGTGCTGGCGCTGCTGCTCGTCGTCGGCATCTTCGTGATCTCAGGCAGCCCCGTCGCAGTGGTCGGCATGCTGATCGCGCTCGGCATGATCGTGACAGGCGCGATCTTGCGGATCAGATCGCCATCCATCATCGACCTCAATCTGTTTGCCGGCTCCTGGTTCATTGTTGGAACGACGATGGCCTGGGCGGTGGCGCGGCAGACCTTTGCGCCGGGGCGCGTCACCTATCATCGGGTGATCGGTGCCGTGCTGCTCTATCTCACGGTCGCCGTGATCTTCGCGGCGCTCTACACTTTCATCGGCTCGCTCGATCCGGCCGCCTTTGTCAGCATGAAGGTGGAGGACAGTCCGAGCCTTGCGAGCGAGGTGATCTATTTCAGCTTCGCGACGATGACCACGACCGGCTATGGCGACGTCGCGCCGCTGCACCCCGTCGCGCGCAGCCTGTGCAACATGGAAGCCATTTTCGGCCAGCTCTATCCGGCGACGCTGCTGGCGCGCCTGGTCACGCTCGAGATCGAGCATCGCAGGCAGGACTCCTGAATCACCACTCCTGAAGCCTTCGCCGACCAAAAATCGAAAACAACCCCATGCACAGTAGGACGCCGCTTGGTCGAAATTAGCAGGTGGATGCGCAGAACTATTTGACACGCCGGGGCAAATCGGCAGCATCGCGCACATCCCAGGCCGCCCAATGGGAGTGACGAAAATGAGCAGGTCGGTCATTGATCTCCTCGCAACGGAAGCACGCTTTGGCGCCCAGAATTACCAGCCCATCGGGGTCGTCCTGACCCGCGGCGAAGGTGTCTGGGTCTGGGATACCGAGGGCAAACGTTACCTCGATTGCCTCTCCGCCTATTCCGCAGTGAGCCAGGGCCACTGCCACCCCAAGATCCTGGCGGCGATGGTGGAACAGGCGCAGCGGCTGACGCTCACCTCGCGCGCCTTCCACAACGACCAGCTCGCCCCGTTCTACGAAGAGATCGCGGCGCTGACCGGCTCCCACAAGGTGCTGCCGATGAACAGCGGTGCCGAGGCGGTTGAAAGTGCGATCAAGTCGGTGCGCAAATGGGGCTATGAGGTCAAGGGCGTGCCGGACGGCCAGGCCGAGATCATCGTCTGCGCCAACAATTTCCACGGACGCACGCTGGGCATCGTCGGCTTTTCGACCGACCCCGAGACACACGGGCACTTCGGGCCGTTCGCGCCGGGCTTCAGGATCATCCCGTTCGGCGATGCCACCGCCCTCGAGGCAGCGATCACGCCAAACACCGTCGCCTTCCTGGTCGAGCCGATCCAGGGCGAAGCCGGCGTCATCATTCCCCCTTCCGGTTATTTCACTGAAGTGCGCGAGCTTTGCACCGCCAACAAAATCATGCTGGTGCTCGACGAGATCCAGACCGGGCTCGGCCGCACCGGCAAGCTGCTCGCCGAGCAGCACGAGGGCATCGAGGCGGACGTGACGCTGCTCGGCAAGGCCCTGTCCGGCGGCTTCTATCCGGTGTCGGCCGTGCTCTCGAACAACGACGTGCTGGGGACACTCCGACCCGGACAGCACGGTTCGACCTTCGGCGGCAACCCGCTTGCCTGCGCGGTGGCCCGCGCCGCGATGCGCGTGCTGGTCGAGGAAGGCATGATCGAGAACGCGGCACTTCAGGGCGCGCGCTTTCTGGACGGCCTGAAGGACATTCGCGCCAACACGATCCGCGAGGTGCGCGGGCGCGGCCTGATGCTGGCGGTCGAGCTTTATCCCGAGGCCGGCCCCGCCCGCCGCTATTGCGAGGCGCTCCAGGGCAAGGGCATCCTCGCCAAGGATACCCATGAGCACACCATCCGGATCGCCCCGCCGCTGGTGATCACCAGCGAACAGGTCGACTGGGCGCTGGAGCGGTTCGCCAGCACCCTGACGCAGGATTTCTCTTGAGGC
The DNA here is from genome assembly GCF_051853015.1 of Bradyrhizobium sp. BLXBL-03. Taxonomy (NCBI): domain Bacteria; kingdom Pseudomonadati; phylum Pseudomonadota; class Alphaproteobacteria; order Hyphomicrobiales; family Nitrobacteraceae; genus Bradyrhizobium; species Bradyrhizobium sp. BLXBL-03. Next base: position 5,933,038 of record NZ_CP182470.1, read on the forward strand.
TGCCTGCGTCGGAAGATCGCAACCCCGGCCGTCGCCGGCAACGAACGATTCCGCCACCTGCGCGTTGAAAGTTGTGGGCGATTAGGAGCTGGGAGCTACGATCATGCTTCCGCATGGCGTTCGCCTTAGGGCTGTTTTGGTTGGTGTCTCGATGCTGGCGGTAAGCGTCGGCGCGTCTGCCCAAAATCATGGAAAGGGTGGACCACCGGCACCGGCTGCCCATCCAGCGGCGCCACCTGCGATGGCCCGTCCGGCGGCACCGCCGGCCATGGCGCGTCCCGCCGCGCCACCAGCCATCGCGCGTCCTGCCGCGCCGGCGTTCCATCCGCCTGCCATGCCGCGGCGACCGGCCATGGCACCTCATCCGGCGCCGCACATCGCCGCACCGCCACCGCGTCCGGCCCCACACTTCGCTGCTCCGGCACCGCGCGCTGCCCCGCACATCGCGGCGCCGCGGCCTGAATTCCATCGGGCCCCGGCAGCGCCGCAACGCCCGGCCATGGCACCGCGGCCGACGCCGCATATCGCCGCCCCCTCCCGCCCGAGCGCACCGCCAGCCGTGACCGAGCGGCTGTCGCGACGGGATCAGATCGAACAGCGCGCGCAACAGCGCCAGCAGCAGATCCAGCAGCGCCAGCACGACATGCTGTCGCGCCAGACCGCGGAGCGCCAGACCCGCATCGATCGCCTGCAGCAGCGCATGCAGCAACTCCAGTCGCAGAAGCCGGAGGGCGCGCGGGCGTTGCGCGCACAGCAACGAACGCTCCAGACGCAGAACCGCTTGCTCGAGCGTGAGCAGCGCGCGCAGCAAAACGACCTGGCGCGCCAGCAGCGGCTTGGGCTAGAGGCGCCAGCCGGGCGCACGGCAGCTACTGCGGCCGCTATGCAAGCCGCCACGCGCGGACGGTTTACCGAGCGATTCCGCGAGCAGGCCACTCCGCTAGGCCAGGCGGCGCTCGTCACCCGCCAGAGCGGCTGGGCTCCCCGAGAGGCCTGGCGGCACCGCCATCCTGCGATCTTCGTGGCGTGGCTCGGGCCCGTGTTCTGGCCTTACGCCTATTCCGACATCTTTGACTACACGTTCTGGTCCTATGCCTATGACCCCGGCTATTGGGCGTACGCATATGACGACTTCGTCGACACCGTGTATTGGGGCGGTGACAGCCCCTATTCTGCCTATGCCAGCATCAGCCCGTATGACACTCCGCAAGCCGGCGGCGGCTATCCCGCACGCCGGCGCGAGAGCGTGAGCCCGCAAACGCTACAGCAATTGTGCGGCACCCCGGACAAGGGCGTCACCGCGTGGCCGCTTGCCGACATTGCGCGGGCGGTGCGGCCGACGCCAGAGCAACGCGCGCTGCTCGACGAGTTGAAGACCGCGGCGGCCAAAGCCGCTCGTGTGTTCAAGGACTCCTGCGCAGAGACCTATGCGCTGACACCGCCCGGCCGCTTGCGGTCGATGGAAAACCGCATCAGTGCGACGCTGGAAGCGGTCAAGATCGTGCGACCGGCACTGGAGAATTTCTACAACTCGCTCAGTGACGAACAGCAGGCCCGCTTCAACGCGCTCGGCCCCAATGTCGGCGACCGCTCGCCGCCGCAGCAGCAAGCGAGTGCCGAGGGCTGCGGCGATCCGAAGTCCGGCTTGACACAATTGCCGATCCAAAGGATCGAGGCCGTGCTCCACCCCGCAGGCAAGCAGAAGGAGGCGCTCGCCCGCCTCAGCGAAGCGACGGCAAAGGGCGTCGAGGGCCTCCAGGCGGCCTGTCCGAACGATGCGCCGCTGACGCCGGTCGGACGGCTGGAGGCGATGCAGCACCGGCTCGAGGCCATGCTGTCGGCCGCCAAGCTGGTCGAACCGGCCCTGGACGAATTCTATGCCACGCTGAGCAGCGAGCAGAAGGCGCGCTTCAACACGCTGCAACGGGTCGCAGGCCCGTAAGGTGGCGCGACCCAGAGCACACGCATCGCGGAGAGCTCATAGATGAAGTGGCAGCCTTAATTCCGGGCTTACTTCGGCACGGGTGAGCCGTGATGCTGCGCCACCAGCCATTTGCCGTCCACCTTCACCCAGGCCAGGGTCAGGCGGAAGGGCAACACGGTGCCATTGGGCAGCGTGAAGTCGGCGAAGCCGGAGCTCAACAACGCGTCGGGCCCTGCCGCAATCGCCTGCTGGTCGCCCATTTTCACCTTGATGCCCGGCGGCAGCTTGCTGAAATAGCTGCGTACGCCGTCCGTGCCGGTGAACAGCTGAGCCGTCGAGCCGAACAGCATGGCGTCCTTGGTGTAGATCGCGGCAAACTTCTCCGCATCACCTGAATTATAGACCTGCTCCCACTGCGCGCGCGCCGCCACCGCGTCTTCGTTTGGTCCGGCCTTCGCCGCGGATATGGATAGCAGCACGACCAGGATTGCCAAGGAGCGATAAATCATTGTTTCAATTTCCCCCTGCGAACTCCAATCCGGGCAGCGTAGCACGGCCGGTAGGCGGTGGAAAAGAAACAGACCGGCCCGGTTAGCCGAACCCAACCTTCCCGATTGAACCAACGGGCCGCCGCCTGTGGATGGGCCTATCGGTTTGGCATGGGTGTTGCCCCAGATAGGACCGCGGCGGTGTACTGGCTCACAAAAGCCGCCGAACAACGTTCTATCCCGCACAGATTGACCTCGGCGAAATTTTGGAGCGAGGCGAAGGTATCTCGGTGAATAAGGCGATCGCCCTCTGCTGGTATCGGAAGGCAAGAACGGGCTCTCCATCACACGACACCATGGCTTCAAGGGCCATTGCGCGCCTCGAACCGGAGGTGGCTGGTGATGCAAGTGGCGATAATTGCTACTAGTGCATCTGGCAAAATGATACGTCAGAAGGTCAAAATTCCGCGCAGAACGAACGCGGTGAAGTGAAAGGCCGAGGCGGTCGCAATGTGGAGTGCGCTGGCTGCGATATGGCTGGTTTTTCTTGCTGATGTCTTGTCTGCCGTCTTTGCGGAGCGAGCATTTGTCTTATCGCACATCGGCGATTGTGATTGGGTGAGCTATCGGGCTAACCCATGTTTCTTCAGTTTCGTGTTAATCGCTTCACTGGTAGGGACTTGGGTCTTTGGCCGGATTCTCCCGATGCTCATTCCAAAACGGGGCTGAGGCCGAGGCGTCCACTTCAGCTTCGAGTCAACGGTCTGGTCCGGTTCAAGATTGGTCTGGCCTACCCCTGACAGCCGACATATCCCCGGCCGAGAGATACGGCAGCGATGGGCCAATCGCAGACATTAGGCTGCTCGCCAATCAGTGGGATTTCAGATCGCGCCCCTCTTTGAACTTGCGTCCGATCAGGTACCCCACAGATGCGAAGGCCAAAATCGGCGGCAGTGCAAACACTGCGGAATAGCCAAGCAGCTCGATCAAACCCGGAGGGTGACGGAAGCCTTGCTGAACGCGCGTAAGAGCGAGGAGCGCTATCGCGGCGGCATAGCTGAGAAGGACGCACAGAAACCATCGTCCCACAAGCCGCCCAATTGCTGCGCCAACAATCAGGGCAGGAATAAAGGAGAGTAACGCTACGGTACCCCATAAGTAGACTAGGTCGCTAAACAATCGAATATCCCACACCGGAAACCTCCGCGTCTCCTAACGCGAACAATGAGCTACTCGCTGCGTAGCCGTGCCCGTCCGGTCAAAAGCTGCCATCCGGACGCAGAAACCCTCGCCCCTTCGGAGGTGCTTGTTCGACACAGGTCTTCGCCCGTGCGACAATTTCCTTCGGTGATAGCTCATTGAGAATTCGATCGCGTTCCTTTCCAAAGATGAAAGCAAGCTCCATCAGACGTTCACGCTCACCTTCAGGCTCACGTGTGTCCAACCTTCGGAAAGTCGCAGAGGCGTTCTGATGGTTGATCTCAGCGTCATTAGCTTTTTGTCGTAGCGCAGGGTCAGTGGGGACCTTGCCTGTTTCCATAAGCTTGTCCGCGACAAAAATAGTCGTCGCACAGGTGAGATGGGCGTCCTCCTGGGGAGAACAAGCGCCCAGACATAAGCTCGCAGCAACAAGTTGAGCCAAAACTGCGGTCTTGCAGAGAGGTTTCACGACAAACCTGGGTTCGGAGCGGGTGACAAATGACCTGAGACGCGCAAGTCCACTTGTCGGTTGCAGAGGAGCGCTCCGTCAACCGAGATCACGGTGAATGCTCAATTTTCCCTAAACAGAGGAAGTCCGCTACGGGTCAAAACCGGCGGTCTTGGCCGAAGAAAGTCGCTTCCGGTCTACCCCCGTCAGCCGATGTGAAGTCCAGCCTTGGCTTTGGTCGGAATGGGCCACAACCGGACTCATGCAAGCAGCAAGCGGCGACCTGTTTCTATCACTTCGCTTCTCAGGACAAATCGCGTTGCATTCGCGAGACGTCGCGAGTCAATAGCGCGGTTAGGATCGCGTGAAGGATGACTGCCGGCCACAGAAGGACTCCGGAAAAAGCACCGGCAAAGCCGAGGTAGGCCAGATACAGCGTGACCAACGTGCCATAGGTGAGCATGCCTATCAGCGGTGGCCCCGGCCAGCACGCGACGCCTAAGGCGATCAGGGCGATCCCGCTTACCCGCGCGACCGGTATAGCGACGCCAGCAAGTTGCTCACCAAGTAACATTTGGCCGACGAGAGACGGAACGATCAGCAATGCTAATCCTGTGGCCGCCTCGCTGATGGCCGTAAATACCAGCACGCTTTTCATCGCTTCCCGACTTTTGCCCCAATCTTTCCAGGAGTCGGCTCTGCAATAGGGTCCGGCTCCGGCGCTGGGGTTGGGCCCAGTTCTGCCTTGGCTTGCGCCGGGTCCTTGAGCTCCGGCCCAAGCTTGAACGTGAGCTTGTTGATCTTGCCGGTGAACTTGAATGGAGGATCGTAGCGATACTCGATCATGGCGACGCCGGTGCGAGTGTCCTGGCCAACATCGAAGGTTTCGTCCTCAGGGAATGTGATCGGCGTGCCGTGTTCGATGGACTTCCTGTCCACTTCTTTGCCGTCGACGAGGAGAACGCCTGTCCCTCCCTTGCCCAGGCCCGGACCGTCCGACTTGAAGTCGAAGACGATGGTGTGCTTGCCGGCACCAAGTTCCGGCCCCGACCAGATCGTGCGCTTGAGGTTGAGCAGGTTGTAGAGGAACACGGGCTTGCCTGAACGAATGCCCTCCACACCCTTGCTCAGGAACAGACCGTAGCCGCCGAAGCGCCCACCTTCGGTGACGATCATACCCTCAGCACCGCCCTTTGGAATTTCGACCTCGGCGGTGATGGTGTAGGACTTGTTCAGGATGCTCGGCGCTGCGCTGGCTGGTACGCCCGTCAGTCCGCCCGAATAGTTGAAGACCATTTGTCCCGCCGTCAGGCTCGGACGCGGCGTGTTCCAGCGCAGGAGCGTGGTGTTGTCGAGTGGCAGCACATTGTACTTCTTCGCCTCCGCATCAAAGATGCCCTGCATTTCCTTGACCTTGTCCGGCATCTGGGCGGCCAGATCATTGGACTGGGTCGGGTCCTCCTTGACGTTGTAAAGCTCCCACTTGTACCCGGTGATGACGTCCGGCGGCGGCGCGCTGCTCAATTCCCAGGGGAGAGTTATCGGCGTCGTGGCCGCGACCCACCCATCGTGATAGATGGAGCGATTGCCGAGCATCTCGAAGTATTGCGTGGTGTGCCGGGTCTCGGCCGTCGCGTTGGCCTTGTCCCATGTGTACACCATGCTTACACCTTCCATCGGGCTCTGCTTGATGCCGTCAACGGATTCGGGTTGTGAAATGCCGGTCGCCTCGAGGATGGTCGGGGCGATGTCGATGACGTGGTGAAACTGTCGGCGCAGGCCGCCCACGTCGGTGATGTGACCGGGCCAGGACATGACCACACCCTGGGCCGTGCCGCCGAAGTGCGACGGGACCTGCTTCACCCATTTAAACGGCGTATCCATCGCCCACGCCCACGGCGCGGCAAAGTGCGGGAATGTCTTGTCCGATCCCCAGAATGGATACCAGAGGTACTGAGCCTTCACCGGCACGGGGACGCCGTTGAAGGTCGTGAACTCGTTCGGTGTGCCATTGATCATCCCTTCGGCGCTCGCGCCATTGTCGCCGCCGATGTAGATGATCAAGGTGTTGTTGAGTTCGCCAAGGTCTTCGACCGCCTGGATGACCCGACCGATTTCATGGTCGGCGTAAGCGAGGTATGCCCCATAGACATCGGCCTGCTTGATGAAGAGCTTCTTCTCCAACACTCCGAGGGAATCCCATTCGGGAAGTTCTTTCGGCCACGCGGTCAGCTTGGCGTTTTCGGGCATGATGCCGAGCCGCTTCTGATTGGCGAAGATCTTCTCGCGCACCTTGTTCCATCCGTCATCAAACAGGTGCATATCGCTGATCTTCTTGATCCACTCCGGCGTGGGATGATGCGGCGCATGTGTGGCGCCCGGTACGTAATAGACAAAGAACGGCTTGTCCGGCGCAATCTCCTTGAGTTGCTTTATGTGCTGGATGGCCTCGTCGGCCATGGCCGTCTCCAGATTCCAGCTCGGATTGCCCTCGAAAGGATAGATGGGAGTCGTATTGCGGAACAGGTTTGGTTGCCACTGGCTGGCATCGCCGCCGACGAAGCCATAGAAATACTCGAAGCCCATTCCGTTGGGCCATTGGTTGAACGGCCCGGCCTGGCTCGATTGGAACGAAGGCGTGTTGTGGTCCTTACCGAACCACGATGTGGCATACCCGTTCGACCTGAGGATGGTCCCGATGGTGCCCTTCTCGATGGGAATGATCGAGTCGTAACCCGGGAAACCGGTTGAGATCTCGCCGACCACCCCGAAACCGACGGAATGATGATTGCGCCCGGTAATCAGCGCGGCCCGCGTGGGTGAGCAGAGCGAGGTCGAGTGAAAATTGGTGAACCGGATACCCTGCGAAGCGATGCGATCCATCGCAGGCGTGGGGATGACGCCGCCGAAGGTGCCCGGTGCACCGAAACCCTGGTCGTCCGTCATGATGAGCAACACATTGGGTGCACGCTTCGACGGCACGACCCGTGGAGCCCACCAAGCGGTCGACTCCGAAGCCTTCTCCTTGATCACCCCGCCGAAGGGCGGGGCGGCGGCGGAAGTTGTTTTCCGTCTATCGTGGTCGTGGCGCCGGGTGTACCCGGGACACCCGTGACCTGCTGGGCCAACGCCGGAATGCAACCAAGGGCAAGAAAGCTTGCAGTCGCAAGCATGTTGAAACTGATTTTCATTGAGTAAATCTCCGTCAAGAAGCTGTGATTCTCGGCAAGAGAGGCCCGCAATTCCCGAACGTGCGCACATCAGGTCGAAGGAGGATTGATGCAGGTCAAGCCTGCGCTATTGAAAGTAGGACCTTTGACGATTGAGGTGCATCGTGAAATGTCCGAAATGGGTCAATAGCGTCGCTCTAGCCTTGTCTTAGGCGTTTCCGGTCTTGCCTCAAGTGCTGACTTCCCAGCCGCACTACGGTCTTCGCCGATGGGCCAATAAGAGAAGCTTGTCGCCAGTGTCGCTGCGATCTAGGCTGCCGCCATCGAGGGTCTTTCATGGACATCAAACGGGCTTTACCCCGTCCCCAACTTCGAGGCGTCGTTCGCTCGTTTGAGGAGAGGCGCGCGGAACTGGGGAGCGCGGTGCTGAGCTGGCCCGTCCCGGCGCGCCCCCATCAGATCCTGAATATTCACCTGGCTGACCCGTATCGGGTTCGCATCGACGGCGGCCCGGCAAACGTTACGCCGGAAGTGAGCTTGGTCGGACCCCAAACCTATCGTCGGGCCCACGTCTATCTGACAGGCGTGGTTCATGTTTTCAACATCCTGCTTCAGCCGACCGGGTTGAACCGATTGGTCGGAATCGACATGAAGTGCTTGGTCAACCAGGATCCTGCAGCCTCGGATGCTCTCGGCCAAATTGCCATTGCCCTCGGCGATATGGTCCGCGCGGCAGAAGATTTCCGCGGGCGCGTAGCCGCAGCTGAACGTTGGCTAGGAATGCTGCTTGATAAACGCGAACCCGATGGAGCGATTGAGCACGCATCGCGCCTGCTGTTAGCCGCGCGCGGCGATGTGCGCATAGAGGAGCTCGTTGGAAAGTCCGGCCTCAGCGCGAGCCAATTTCAGCGTCGGTTTGCGGCGCAGGTGGGCGTGGCGCCAAAACTGTTCGCAAGAACAGTCAGATTTGACAGGGCGCTGATCGCCCGTCGCAGAGCCCCGTGCAAGCCCTGGACCGAGATCATCCACGAACTAGGCTACTTCGATCAGGCCCACTTCATCCGCGAATGCCGCGCTTTTGCAGGGTTGCCGCCGCGCAGCCTCTCCGGCGACTGGAATAACATTTTTTTCCCGGGGGATGACTAAAATATACAAGCGCTTTTGCCAGCTCTCCCGCACTATCCCCGGAACGGGTGCGGAGGACGGCAATGAGTATGACACGACGCCTATTGGCCTCCTCACAGCGGGCATCGCAGTCGCCGTCACCGACGCAAGAAATGGAGTGATGGCGATGTCGACAAATCTCGAACTTTTCAAGGCGATCGTCGAGCGTGGCTTTTCTCAGGGCGACCTTACTGTCGCGGACGACGTTTGCGACGAGAAGTTAATCGAACACCAATACCTAACAAGAACCGATTTGCCTGGCCCACAAATACTGAAAGCACAGATCGAGGACGCCAGGCGCAGCATTAAGGGTCTGCGATTTACCATTGAAGCAATTGTTGAAAGTGGCGATACGGTCTGGGCACGCGGCAAGGCATCGGGCGCCGATCCGCGCTCAGGCAAACCAGTGAGCATCGACGTCATGGACGTCTGCCGATTTGCCAATGGAAGGCTCGTCGAACACTGGGGGGTGCCAGACCGGTTTGCGCTCCTTCATCAGCTTGGGGCGTTACCACCGCCGCCGAACCGAATGTAACTTGCGCCAGCTTCGATTGGTCCGTTGTGGGTCTTGGCTGTGTGAAAACGCCCAGACGGTTGAAGGCAATAGGACAACTTGTTCGTCGCAGGCCGATCTAGCGCTCATGCTTGCAAGGAATTTCAAGCGAAATGGCGAACTGAAGAACGTGGTTCTAGCCGCCTTTCGACTGTTCGCGTTTTTACACAGCCAGGGTCATTCACGGCCGGGGCGAGCGGGCAGCAGACCGACCAATGTCCGATCTGCCGCCGAAAGCCGAAGCAGGCTGCGACGGCTCGCAAGCCTGTGAGGAGACTGAAGGTGCGAGCTAAACCACCGTCCGGTGTCGCGCGATGCAGGTGCGCAGCACCTCGTCCATCGGCCTGGCCCACCAGTCGTTGGAGAAAATCTCGATCTCCGAATAGCCGCCAAAGCCCTGCGCCTCGACCGCCGCGCGCACCGACTTGATGTCGATGACGCCGTCGCCCATCATGCCGCGGTCGTTGAGGATGTCCCTGGTCGGCACCAGCCAGTCGCAGACGTGGAACGCGAGCAGGCGGTCTTTCCCTGCGCGCGCGATCTGGTCCATCAACTCCGGATCCCACCAGATGTGATAGACGTCGAGCGCGACACCGAGCATGCCGGTGCGAGCAGGGTCGAGCCGGTCGCAGATGTCGAGTGACTGCTTTGTGGTGTTCACGCAGGCACGATCGGCGGCATAGGCCGGATGCAGCGGCTCGATCGCCAGCGGCAGGTTTGCCTGTTTGGCATAGTCGAGCATGTCGGCGAGCGCGTCCTCGACCTGCCCGCGGGCGGCCGCGATGTCCTTTGACGCCTCGCTGCCGGGCCGCGAATATTGCGGCAGGCCACCGACGACCAGCACCACGCAGGACGCGCCCAGCGCCTTGGCTTCGTCGACGCAGCGGCGGTTGTCGTCGCGCACCTCGCCCCGGCGCGATGCGTCAGAGGTGAACATGCCGCCGCGGCAATAGCCCGAGAGATCGAGGCCGGCATCACGCACGGCGCGCACCGCACGATCGAGACCGACAGAAGCGACCTGATCGCGCCAGGGATCGATGGCGCGGATGCCGTGCCTGGCGCAGGCCTCGATGATTTGAACAAGGTCACCCTGCTTGCGGACGGTCGCCGTGTTGAGCGAGAGCCAGCGATGGTCGGATGAAAAATCGCGCATCACTCTTCCAGTCCGTGCGAGGCCAGCACGGTCTTCATCCGCCGCGTCGCGAGTTCGGGGTTGGCAAGCAGGCCGGCCTGATCGGCGAGCCGGAACAGCTCCGCCAGATGCAGCATGGAGCGCGCGCTCTCCTGCCCGCCGACCATGGTGAAATGGTCCTGATGGCCGTTGAGATACGCCATGAAGACGACGCCGGTCTTGTAGAAGCGCGTCGGCGCCTTGAAGATGTGGCGCGACAGCGGCACCGTCGGCCCCAGCACATCATGGAAGCCGGTCTCATCACCCGCCGCGAGCCGCGACAACGCGTAGGATGCCGCCGGTGCGATCGCGTCGAAGATGCCGAGCAGCGCGTGGGAAAAGCCCTTCTCGTCGCCGGCAATCAGCTCCGCATAGTTGAAATCGTCGCCGGTGTACATCTTGATGCGCTTGTCGAGGCGCCGGCGCATGTCGATCTCGCGCTGCTTGTCGAGCAGCGAGACCTTGACGCCATCGACCTTGGCCGCGTTGTTGTTGATGATGGCGACCGCGATGTCCATCGCCTTGTCGAGATTGCTGGTGCCCCAATATCCGGCCAGGGCCGGATCGAACATGTCGCCGAGCCAATGGATGATCACGGGCTGCGCCACCCCCGCCAGCACGCGGTTATAGACCTTGGCATAGTCGTCGGCGCCACGGCCGAGCCTCGCCAGCGCGCGCGAGGCCATCAGGATGATGCGGCCGCCGACCTTCTCAACTGCCGAGACCTGCTCCTCATAGGCGCGGATCACGTCGTCGAGACTCCTCGCATCCTCCACAGCAAGATGATCAGTGCCCGCACCGGAGAACACCAGCGCGTTGCGCCGCTTGGCGGCCGCGACCGAACGCGTGATCAGCTCCAGCGAGGTCGGCCAGTCCAGCCCCATGCCGCGCTGCGCCGTGTCCATGGCTTCGGCAACGCCGAGGCCGAGATCCCAAACATGCTCGCGGAAGGCGATGGTCTTGTCCCAGTCGACCGCCACGGAGAGCCACGGATCGTTGTCGGCGAAGGGATCGGCGACCGTATGCACGGCCGAGAAGGCGATGCGGTTGAGCGGACCCTCGAGCTTTGCGGGAAACGTGCGCGAGGCAGCTAACCGGTAGGTCTCGATCGAGCGATCGGCCTTCGGCAGCTTGAGCGACAGGGATGACATGGGCTGGACAGACTTGTTCATGATTTCGGACCTCTCCCCGTCATTGCGAGCGCAGCGAAGCAATCCAGACTGCCTCTCCGGAAAGGCTCTGGATTGCTTCGCTTCGCTCGCAATGACGGTGTGGCGGACATCGGGGCTTAGCGCCAAATCTCACGCCTTGATCGGCGCGACGTCGATCCAGCGCCGCTCCTTCCAGCTCTTCAGCGCGCATTCGGCGAGCTGCACGCCCTTGGCGCCTTCGAGCAGCGTGAATTTGTAGGGCGCATCCTCGTAGACATGGCGGATGAACATCTCCCACTGCTCCTTGAAGCCGTTGTCATAGGTGACGTTGTCAGGCAGCTTCTGCCAGTCGCCGTAGAAATCGTGCAGCCGCTTCTCGTCGGGATTCCAGACGGGGCGCGGCGTCGCCTGCCGCGCCTGGATCATGCAATCGGTGAGGCCTGCGACGGCCGAGCCGTGAGTGCCGTCGACCTGGAAGGTGACGAGGTCGTCGCGATAGACACGCGTGACCCAGGACATGTTGATGTGAGCGATCACGCCGCCCTCGAGCTGGAAGGTGGCGTAGGCGGAATCGTCCGCGGTCGCCTTGTACTTTGTGCCCTGCTCGTCAAAGCGCTCGGGAATGTCGGTGTTGCCGATGCAGACCACGCTCTGGACATTGCCGAACAAATTGTCGAGCACGTAGCGCCAATGGCAGACCATATCGAGGATGATGCCGCCGCCGTCCTCGCTGCGGTAGTTCCAGGACGGCCGTTGCGCCTCCTGCCAGCCGCCCTCGAACACCCAATAACCGAACTCGCCGCGCACCGAGAGGATGCGGCCGAAGAAACCGCTGTCACGCAGAAAGGCGATCTTCTTCAGGCCGGGCAGGAACAGCTTGTCCTGCACCGTGCCGTGCCTGACGCCCTTGGCATTGGCGAGCTTGACGACCGCGAGCGCCTCCTCAAAATTCGTCGCGATCGGCTTCTCGCAATAGACGTGCTTGCCTGAAGTGATGGCCTGGGTCAGCAGGCCGGGGCGCGCCTGCGTGGTCGCGGCATCGAAGAACATGGTGTCGTTGATGTCGGCGAGCGCGGCATCGAGGTCGGTGGTCCAGCGCGTGATGTTGTAGCGCCTGGCGAGCGCCTCGACCTTCTCGGCGCTGCGGCCGACCAGGATCGGATCCGGCATGACGCGATCGCCGTTCTTCAGGCGGACGCCACCCTGGTCGCGGATCGCGACGATCGAGCGGATCAGATGCTGGTTGAGCCCCATGCGGCCGGTGACGCCGTTCATGATGAGGCCGAGGCGTTGGGTGGTCATGGTGCGTGCTCCCTTCGCGGCGCGGTCTTCGCCTCGCTCGCGGTTTCTCGATCGGGCAGAAATTAACCCGTTGGATAAATACTGTCCAGAAGAGTTCGCTGGGATGGTATGTGGCGGGGTTCCACACGCCAGTGTCATTCCGGGGCGATGCAAAGCATCGAACCCGGAATCTCGAGATTCCGGGTTCGGTCCTACGGACCGCCCCGGAATGACGGGAGAGAGATCGGGGAAACTAAACCGTCTGCGCCATCGCAGTGCGCGACTTCGGCGCCTTCGCGATCCCGAACAGTGCGGCCGACTTTCCCGTCAGCGCCGCCAGCACCAGGCCGACCATGTGTGCGAGGCGCTCGTCCTTGGCGTCCTTGGCGAGCAGGTCGCGGCCGAAGATCACGCTGAGCGTCGCCGAGTTGGAGAGATAGAAGAAGCTGAGCGCCGCGATCGAGATGTAGAGCTGCACCGGGTCGACGGCGACCTGGAAATCACGGGAGGCGACGCCGCGCCGCACCACGGTGCGGATCATCTCGACGAAAGGCGAGTGCATCGACTTGACCTTGGTCGAGCGCTTCAAATGCTTGGCGCGGGCGAGGTTCTCGGTCTGGAGCAGCGACAGGAATTCGGGGTTGCGCAGGAAGTAGTTCCAGGTGAACTCGATCAGCCGCCTGATCGCCTCGGGCGGATCGAGGTGTTCGAGATCGAGCCCCCGCTCCTCGCTGCGAATCTTGTCGTAGGCGCCTTCGAGCACGGCGAGGTAAAGCTCGTCCTTGTTGCCGACGTGATAGTACAGCATGCGCTTGTTGGCGCCGGCCTTGGCGGCGATGCGGTCGACGCGAGCGCCGGCGAGCCCGTGGGCGGAGAATTCCTGCTTGGCCGCCTCGAGAATGCGCAGCCGCATCCCCTCGGGGTCGCGCTGCCATTTCAGAGTTCGCTTTGCGGTTGCCTTCGCCAAACCGGGTGCTCGCTGGGTGGTCGTCCAGATCGCATGTATCATGCGGGCGGCCGGTCGCATAGGAGAGAGGCGCGCAACTGCCTCAACACCGTCACTGCGAGCGCAGCGAAGCAATCCAGACTGCCGCCGCGGAGACGGCCTGGATTGCTTCGCCGCAAGGGCTCCTCGCAATGACGGAGGCGAGAGTGTCCCCCGCCCTACTCCACCGGCCTCAGTGAGCGCTCCAAGAGCACGGTCTGGATCCCGCAGGTGCCGCTTCGCACCGTCATGATGCGGGTGCCGGGCTTGCGGCCGTTGCGCACTTCGCTGACATCGAGGCCGGCGGCGATGAGGCGGGCGCGGGTGGCGTCGATGTCGGCGACGCGCCAGCTCAGGCCCCAGAGCCGGTCATGCCGGGAGTCTCCGCCCGCGACGGGGCGGCGCACCACTTCGACGATGAGATCGCCGCAGCGGAAGAACATCAGCTGGCCCCAATCATGATGGGAGCGGTCGAGCGCGAGATCGAGCCCCAGCCGCGCGCCGTAGAGCGCGGCGGCGCGATCGGAATCCTCGGTGGTGATGACGACGTGATCGAGCCCGTCGATCGGCGCAACGTCTGAGGCCACCGACTTCGGACGCTCCTCGGCAAGCTCGAGGAAGAACATGCGCACGCCGCGCGTCAGCTCGGTCGCGGCCCGCGTGCGCTTCCAGTGCAGCGCCGCGCCCGAGGCGTCGTCGCTGCTCTCGACCTCGGCGACGGGATCCGGCTTCAGTGCCACCCGGTCCAGCCGACGGTGCATCTTGCCGATGTCGGCGACACGAAAGCACAAGCTGGCGAGCACGCCCTCCTGCTCGTCGAGCAGCGCACGCATCCGGTCCGCGGTCGCGGTAAAGCCGCTCGGCGCCATCAATTCGAGCGTCATGTTGTCGAGGGTGAAGAGCACGCGGTCGGCGCCCTCGCCGGAATTCTGCCAGGCCGGCGCGCGCGCGAGCAGCGTCTGATAGGCCGCCTTGGCCGCACCGATATCCTTGACCAGAACAACGATATGATCGAGGCCGGTGATCATGCTTGTCCCTTTTGATCGGCCTGGAACCATGGGGCCGGGCAACGGCAAATGTCCGGGCTTGGCACGGGCCTGACATGGTCGTATTCCGGCCCTGGGCCGACCTCAAGCGCTTCGGGCCGGTTTTGTGAATAATTTCCGCGTCTTTCGCGCGGAACCGGTGCTAGAGTAAGTGCGCCGGCCGGGACCACCCAGCGCATCACGGACAAGCAATGCAGGCTCTCTTTATCGGACAGACCTATATCGACGTCGTCTTCATCACCGACCACATGCCGACCGGCGACGAAAAGCACGTGGCCCGGGACTACGCGGTCTCCTTCGGCGGCAACGCGGTGACGGCGGCGTTCTGCTGCGCCAAGCTCGGCATCGTGCCCGACCTGATCGCCACCGCCGCCAATGACTGGCTGGGACGCATGTTCCAGGACATGTGCGCGAAATACGCGATCTCGCTGCATCCGCGCAAGGTGAACCAGTCCTCGCTGTCCTTCATCATGCCCAAGGACGGCAAGCGCGCCATCGTCCGCTGCCGCGACGACGAGCACATCCACCCGTTCCCGATGCTCAATCTCGGCGGCTGCCGCGCGCTGCATGTCGACGGCCACCAGCCGGATGCGGCGATCCACTATGCCAAGGTGTGCCGCGAGGCCGGTATCCTGACCTCGCTCGACGGCGGCGGCCTGCGCACCAACACGCATGAGCTGCTTGAATTCATCGACGTCGCCATCGTCGCCGAGCGCCTGTGCGAGCAGATGGACCTGACGCCGGAGAAGATGCTCGACTATCTCAAGAGCCGCGGCTGCAAGATCGGCGGCGTCACCATGGGCGAGAAGGGCCTGCTCTGGTACGACGAAACCGGAACGGTGCAGGTGATGCCGGCGATGCCGATCCCGCGCGAGCGCGTGATCGACACCAACGGCGCCGGCGACGTGTTCCACGGCGCCTATGTCTATTCCTACCTCGCCCATCCCGGCAAAAGCTGGCGCGAGCATTTCGACTTCGCCCGCGCCGCCTCGACCTACAAGATCCAGCGGCTCGGCAACGAGGCGGGCCTGCCGACCCTTGTCGACATCGCCAAGGTCAGGCACGAGTTCGAAGTCAGGGTCTAGGGATTTTGCAATGGGGCGCGTCTTCGTCGCCGGCAGCATCAACATGGATGTGGTGGCGACCGCCGATCGCCACCCCAAAGTCGGCGAGACCGTCGCCGGCCGCGAGGTGCTGTATTTTCCGGGCGGCAAGGGCGCGAACCAGGCGGTGGCGGCATCCAGGCTCGGCGCGAGGACGACGCTGATCGGGCGGCTGGGCAAGGATGCGTTCGGGGCCGAGCTGCGGGCGTTCCTCGCTGCGCAGGGCGTCGATCTCGGCTCGGTGCGCGATGCCGACACGCATAGCGGCACCGCGATCATCACGGTCGCGGCCTCCGACAACACCATCGTCGTCATTCCCGGCAGCAATGCGCTGGTCAGCGCCGAGGACGTCGCGGACGTCCCGCTGGCGAAGGATGACGTCGCGGTCAGCCAGTTCGAGATCCCACTGCCGACGATTGCCGCGTTCTTCGCGCGGGCGCGTCGCGCCGGAGCGACGACGCTGCTTAATCCGGCCCCGGCGCAAAAGATGTCGGGCGAGCTGCTCGCGCTGGTCGATATTCTCGTGCTGAACGAGACCGAGCTCGGCTTCCTCGCCGGCGTGGAACTTGCCGAGAGCGACCAGGCGGCGAAGATCATCGCCGTCGCGCGACAACTTCAGGCGCGGGCGGACCAGACCATCTGCGTCACGCTGGGAAAACGCGGCGTGCTCGCGCTCGCTGCCAGCGAGGAATTCGCGGTGCCGGGCCGCGTGGTGAAGGCGGTCGACACGACGGGCGCCGGCGATTGCTTCGTTGGCGCGCTCGCCTCGCAGCTTGCCGATGGCGCGCCTCTGCGCGCCGCCCTCGCCTTCGCCAACGCTGCCGCCTCGATCTCAGTGCAGCGCATGGGTGCCGGGCCGTCGATGCCGACGGCTGCGGAGGTCAAGGCGGTGCTTTAGGCAATACTCCGGTCATTGCGAGCGCAGCGAAGCAATCCAGACTGCCGCCGCGGAAAGACTCTGGATTGCTTCGCTGCGCTCGCAATGACGGGGAGATCAAGCCAGCGCGCTCTTCAGGTCGAAGCTTTCATCGGCGGCCTGCTCCGGCGTGATCGAGCGGTCCATGGCCTGCAATCTGCGGCCGAACATGTGATCGCCGGCGCGGTTGATGGATTCGATGCCGAGCAGTCTGTCGCCGTGATAGCAGAACGCCGAAAACGCCTTCTTGGCGGGATCGCCGCGCAGCACGACGCGGTCGTAGCCGGTGGTGAGGCCGGCGATCTGCAGCTTGTCGTCGCCCTGGTCGCTCCAGAACCAGGGATGGCCGTCGTAAGGCTTTTTATCGCCGGTCAGCCGTGCCGCAAGGCAGCGGGCGTGATCGGTGGCGTTCTGCACCGATTCCAGCCGCAGCGAGCCGCCAAAGCGCGGGCTTGCGAACAGCGCGCAGTCGCCGATCGCGGAAATGTCGGGATCAGCCGTCGACAGATATTCATCGACGATGATACCGGCGGCAACCGGCAAGCCCGCCTCGGCCGCAAGCTCGATATTCGGCAGCACGCCGACACCGACCACCACGAGGTCGGCGGGCAGATGGCGGCCGTCACTGAGACTGACGCCGGTGACCTTGCCGTTCTCGGCCTCGATCGAGGTGGCCTGCACGCCGAGATGAATGCGGATGCCGGCCTCGCGATGGCGGGCCTGGAAATATTCCGAGACCTCCGCCGTCACCGCGCGCGCCATCACGCGCGGGGCGAGCTCGAGCACGTCCACGTCCAGGCCCTTGATGCGCGCGGTGGCGGCGAATTCGAGGCCGATGAAACCGGCACCGATCACCACCACCCGCGTCTTTGACGGAATGATGGCTCGCAGCGCCTCGCTCTCGTCGAGGATGCGGAGGTATTTCACGTCGGGCAGATTGGCGTTGGGCAGATCGAGCAAGCGGTTGCGCGCGCCTGTGGCCAGCACGAGATGGCCGTAAGGCAGCGTCTCGCTAGATGCGAGCAGCAGTTTTCGCGCCGCCCGGTCGATCGACACGGCGCGCCCCGAGATCAGCTCGATCTTCTGGTCCTGATAGAATTTTTCGGGGCGGAACATCAGGCTCTCGGGCCCGGCCGAGCCCTTGATGTAGGCCTTGGACAGCGGCGGCCGCTGATAGGGCAGATGCGCCTCGTCATTGATCAGGCAGATGCGCTCGGCAAACCCCGCCTGTCGCAGCGATGCCGCGACCTGGTAGCCGCCATGGCCGGCACCGACAATGATGACAGGACCCTCAGTCATTGGACAGCCCATTTCCGCAAGACATGAGCGTAACCCATGTCGTCTCCTCTCTCTGATCTGGCTTGGCTAGCCTAGGAGGAGCCGGCGCTCGTGTCCGTCCCTAAACGAAGGCGGGCCCATTTGAGCCGATCATTCCGCCCGGCGCAAGGGCCGTAGGTGGGGATTGTCACCCCTGCCCTTCTGCGATTTAGTTGCAGCAACGGACCTCCAGCCGGGGATTTCAAAATGCCAGCTCCCGTCTCAAAGCCTGACGATCCCGCGCTGCTGCGGATCGAGGGCGCGATCGCGACCATCACGCTCAACCGCCCCGCCGCGTTCAACTCGGTCAACCTCGCGATCGCGCAGAAGCTCGAGCAACTCGCGGCCTATATCGAGGGCGATGATGCCATCAAGGTCGTGGTCATCGAAGGCGAAGGCCGTGCCTTCTCGGCCGGCGGCGATCTGCAGACGATCGGCGCTGCGGCCGAGGCCAACACTGTGACGCCTGTGGTCGGCGAACTCTTGAAGCACTATCATGCCTTCATCGAGATCCTCAGGCGGATGCCAAAGATCTCGCTATCGAGCGTGCACGGCTCGGCCGCCGGCGCCGGCATGGGCCTCGCCTTCGTCACCGACCTCTGCATCGCCGCTGACGACGCCAAGTTCACGCCCGCCTATGCCAAGATCGGCGTGTCGCCGGATGGCGGCTCGACGGTCGGGATCGTCGGCACGGTCGGCTCGCGCCGCGCGCTGCAAATCTTCCTCGCCGAGGACAATTTTACCGCACAGCAGGCCTATGAATGGGGGCTTGTCGTCAAGACTGTTCCTGCAACCGAGCTGAAAGCCGAAACGCGGCAGCTCGCCGAGCGCCTCGCGCAGAACCCGCCACCGGCCATCGCGGGCACGAAATCGCTGGTCTATGCGGCCGCGAACACGCCGGTGAAGCAGCAGTTAGATGCCGAGGAGCACAGGATCATCATGGCGATGAACACGGAGGAGTTTCGGCTCGCCGTGAAGAAGTTCACGAGCAAAAGCAAATGAGGTCTAGTGCGGGCAGATGTAGCCCGTCCCCGCTGGCGACTTGAAGCAGCCGACTGATTCCGGCAGCACGTGCTGCGGCAGCCACAGCACGACGCTCGGGAAGTAGATGGCGAACGCGATGGTCGCGAAGAAGACGACGTAGATCGGCAGCGCCGCGCGTAGCGCCCTGGCAAAGCTGATCCCGACGAATTTCGAGGCCATCAGCAGCACCAGACCATAAGGCGGCGTGATCAGGCCGAAGGCGAGCGTCGCGATCAGCACCACGCCCATGTGCACGCCGTTGATGTCGCCGGCCTCCGTCAGTGCGTTCACCAGCGGCATGAAGATGATGATGGTCGGCACCGGCTCGATGAAGTCGCCGACCACGGTGAACAGCAGCACCATCAGCAGCATGATCAGATGCGGATCGTTGCCGGCGATCGAGGTGATCATGTCGGCGATGTAGCTGGCGCCGCGCAAATAGGCGAGCATCCAGCCAAAGGCATTGGCTGCGCCGATGGTGATCAGCGGCAGTGAGAAGATGAGTCCGGCGAGGCAGAAATCGTACGGGATCTTTCTGAAATGCCCGCGGTTCAGCGCGGGGATCACCACCAGGATGATCCAGACCACGGCGACGACGCCGGCCTCCGTCGGCGTGAACCAGCCCGTCAGAATGCCCCCTAACAGGATCACCGGGATCATCAGCGGCAGGGCCGCATCGCCGGCCGCGAACACCACCTGCCGCAGCGGCGCGCGGGGCTTACGCAGGCCCGAGGGGCCGAAGAAATAGCAGTAGATCATCAGGCCGAAGCCGATCATCAGGCCGGGCACCACACCTGCCATGAACAAGCCCGCGATCGAGACGTTGCCGACGGCGCCGTACACCACGGCCGTGATGCTCGGCGGCACCAGCGCCGCGATGGTCGAGGCCGAGGCGATGATCGCGGCGATGAAGGCAGGCTCGTATCCTTCGCGCTTCATCGGGCCGCCCAATGCGCGGCTCATCACGGCGACGTCGGCCGTGGTCGAGCCGGACATTTCCGAGAAGAACATGCTGAAGACGACCACGACCTGCGACAGCCCACCCCTGATATGCCCGACCAGCGACACCGAGAGGTTGGCTATTCGCACCACCACATTGGCCGAACTCATGAGCTCGCCGACCAGCAGGAAGAAGGGGATCGCCAGCAGCGCCTCGGAATCGACGCCGTCAAAGATCTTCTGGATGATGGCGGCGAGCGAGACATCGGACAGGATCGCGCCGATGAAGACGCCGGCCATCAGCGAGAACGGCACGGGCACGCCGAGATAGCCGAACGACAGGAAGCAGATCGACATCAGCGCCAGGACAATGGGTGCGCTCACGGCTGCGCCCTCGCCTGCGTTTCGGTCACGACGGGCGCAGCGTCCTCGTCCGGCGGTTCTGGATGATCAAACCCATTGCGCAGGCCGTTGACGAGCTGCTCGATGGCAAAGAGGCCGATCAGGATGCCGGAGAGCGGAATGATGGCGTAGAGCGAGGCGATCGGCGTGCCCGACGGCAGGCGGAAGCTGCCGAAGCCGCGCAGATAGTTCTGGTAGCCGTACCGGATCAGGCAGAAGGCAACGCCGAGCACGATGAGGCGGATGATGATCTCGACGATGATCCTCGGTGCACCGTGCATCGCCTCGGAGATCGCGGTGAGATAGAGGTGATCGTTGCGACGCGTCGCCGCGGCGGTGCCGATGAAGATCGCATAGATGAACAGCGTCGAGGTGACTTCCTGAAGCCATAGCCAGGGATGGCCGATGGTGCGGGTGACGATGTCGGCGGTGACCGACAGCGAGAAGCCGAAGCACAGCACGCCGCAGAGGACCATCAGCGTAAGCTCGAGCCAGTCGAGCCAGCGCCATTTCAGATGGCGCTGCCGTTGCAGTACGAGCTTGTCGGAAATGGGCATCGACCTCTCCGTCGTCCCGGCCTAGTGCGCAATTGCGCACGGGGGGCCGGGACCCATAACCCCGAAAGGGAGTTGTTGCGCGAGCTGGCGACTCCGAGTCTTCGCCAAACTCAATCCTGTGGTTATGGGTCCCGGCCTTCGCCGGGACGGCTCGGTGAAAGAGCCGAGCACCGCCCTAATTAATCGCCCGGATCAGGTCCTTGATCTTCTCGGCATGCGGGCCGAGATCCTTGGCGAGCTTGTCGAGATAGGGATTGGCGATCGCAATGAAGCCCGACTTGTCGACATCAGGAACGATCTTGACGCCGATCGCTTTCAGCTTGGCTTGCGATTGATGCTCGAGCTCGATCGCCTTGGCCGGCTGCGTCCTGTTGACTTCGTCCGCCGCGGCCTGAACCCAACCCTGCTGCTCAGGTGTGAGGCTGTTCCAGAGCTTGTCGCTGATCCAGACCAGGCTGTTGTTGGCCTCATGCTCGGTCATCGAGAGCACCGGCGCCACCTCGTAATGCTTGTTGGCGAGATAGACGTTGACGCCGTTCTCGGCGACATCGACCACGCCGGTTTGCAAGGACGTGTAGACGCTGCCGAATGGCATGTGCACGATTTGCGCGCCGTAGGCCGGGAACATGGTGTCCTCGGTCGGCGTCGCCTGCACTCGCACCTTCAGGCCCTTCATGTCGTCGACCTTCTTGATCTCGCGCTTGGAATACATGTTGCGTAGACCAAGAGTCGCAAGCGCAATGACGTGGGCGCCCTGAACCGTGTCCGAGATCATCGCTTTGACTGCGCTCGCCACCGCAGGATCCGCCATTGCCTTGATCAGATGATCTTCCGAGCGGAACAGGAAATGCATCGACATCACGCCGGCCTGCGGCGAGAGCGTCGCGGCGTTCGCAGACGACGAGATACAGAATTCGATATCACCCGCCTTGACGAGCTGCAGCACCTGCGGCTCCTGCCCGAGCTGCGCGCCGGGATACTGGTCGATGAGCATCGTGCCTTTGCTCAGCGCCTTCAGCTTTTCGGCAAAGATGTCGCCAAGGATTCCATAGCCCGTGATCTTGGGCTGGTCGTAGGCGAAGCGATAATGCTTCACCTCCTGTGCCCCCGCGCCTGTGACGAACAGCATGGCGGCCGCAGCCACCAATGCACGCATGGATCGCGCAATCATCGTCTCCCCCTGTTTTATCGCCCGCCGCTTTCAGCGGTCTCGGCGCTCGTTGGTTGTCAGCCCTTACTCCGTCTTCTTCCCAGTCCTCTGCATAAAGTCGAAGTCGCAGCCCTCGTCGGCCTGCATGATGGTCTCGTTGAACAGCCAGGCATAGCCGCGCCGCGCTTCATCCGGCGCAGCAGCCGGCTTCAAGACCGCGCGCCGGCGCTCGAGCTCGGCGGCATCGACCAGCAATTCGATGCTGCGCTTGGCCACGTCGAGACTGATCATGTCGCCGTTCTTGACCAGCGCCAGCGGCCCGCCGACGGCGGATTCCGGCGTAATGTGCAATACGATGGTGCCGAACGCGGTGCCGCTCATGCGCGCATCGGAAATGCGCACCATGTCCTTGGTGCCGCCACGCGCCAGCTTCTTCGGGATCGGAAGATAGCCAGCTTCGGGCATACCAGGCGCGCCCTTGGGACCGGCATTGCGCAGCACCAGCACGTCATCGGCGCTGACGTCGAGCTCGGGATCGTCGACCCGCAGGGTCATGTCCTCGACGGATTCGAACACCACGGCGCGTCCCGTGTGCTTCAACAATTTCGGGCTCGCGGCGGACTGCTTGATGACCGCACCGCGCGGGGCGAGGTTGCCGTGCAGGATGGCGAGGCCGCCCTCCTTCTTGATCGGATTGTCGCGCGAACGGATGGCGTCCTGGCCCGGCACGTCCTCGGCGTTGGCGACGACATCGCGCAGCGTCTGGCCGCTGATGGTCTTCGCATCGAGATCGACGAGATCGCCGAGCTGCGCCAGCAATTTCGGCACGCCGCCGGCGTGATGGAAATGCTCCATATAATGCTCGCCCGACGGCTTGAGGTCGACCAGCACCGGCACCTCGCGGCCGATCCGGTCGAACGCCGGGAGATCGATCCGGTGTGGGGAGCGATGCGCCATCGCGGTCAGATGGATCAGGCCGTTGGTCGAGCCGCCGATCGCCTGCAGCACGACCTGGGCGTTTCTGAAGGAAGCCGGCGTCAAGAGTTCGCTCGGCTTCGGGCCCTTGGTCTTGGCCATCTCGGCGGCGACCCGGCCGCTCGCTTCTGCAAGGCGAAAACGCTCGGCATGCGGCGCCGGGATTGTCGCGCTCATCGGCAGCGCCAGGCCCATGGCTTCGATCATGCAGGCCATGGTCGAGGCGGTGCCCATCACCATGCAAGTGCCGACCGATGGCGCGAGGCGGCCGTTCACCGCCTCGATCTCGGTGTCGTCGATCTCGCCGGCGCGATACTTGCCCCACAGACGGCGGCAATCGGTGCAGGCGCCCAGCACCTCGCCCTTGTGATGACCGACCACCATGGGCCCGACCGGAATGACCACGGTGGGCAGATCCGCACTGATCGCCGCCATCACCTGCGCCGGCAGCGTCTTGTCGCAGCCGCCGATCACGATCACCGAGTCCATCGGCTGGGCCCGGATCATCTCCTCGGTGTCCATCGCCATCAGATTGCGCAGATACATCGAGGTCGGATGCGCAAAGCTCTCGGCGATCGAGATGGTCGGGAACACGAACGGCATCGCGCCCGACAGCATCACGCCGCGCTTGGCGGCCTCGATGATCTGCGGGACGTTGCCGTGGCAGGGATTGTAGTCGCTATAGGTGTTGGTGATGCCGACGATCGGGCGCTCCAGCGCATCGTCGGAATAGCCCATGGCCTTGATGAACGCCTTGCGCAGGAACAGCGAGAAGCCGGCATCGCCATAGCTCGTCAGCCCCTTGCGCAAACCACCCGTCATCGGACCGCTCCTTCTCGCCTGCCATTGTGCTACAGCCTGCCCCCTGATTGTCAATAAGACAGGCGTCTACTTCACCATTTCGGGACTGTCGCACCGCCAAACAGTCAGATTATTGACAATCCGCCTCTTCCCTGCTCCCTAAAGGCAACCGGCAGACGCCGGAGGCCGAGGGCATGTCCGACATTCGCACCGCAGATGCCATGCCTGCCAGGCGCGACGACCCCGACGATGTCGTCGCGCGGCTGGAGGAGGACATCATCTTCGGCCGCCTCGCGCCGGGCGCGCGGCTGACCGAGGACGCGCTGATGTCGGCATATGGCACCTCGCGCCATTTCGTGCGGCAGGCGCTGGTGGACGCGGAGCGCCGCGGCATCGTCCGCCGCGAGAAGAATGTCGGCGCCACCGTGCGGTTCTACTCGGCCGAAGAGGTCCGGCAGATCTACGAAGTCAGGGAGATGTTGACGCGGCAAGCTGCGCTGATGATCCCGCTGCCCGCGCCGCAAGCCCTGATCGACGAACTGACCGCTTTGCAGCGCGACTATTGCGCGAAGGCGGATGTGCGCGACCTGCGCGGGATCCACGAAGCCAACGATGCCTTCCACCTCGCGCTATTCTCCGCCTGCGGCAATCCCTACCTGGTGCGGTCGCTGCAGGACTATATGAACCTGACACTGCCGATGCGCGCAAAAAACCTCGCCGACCGCGAGGGGCTGACGCAATCGCGGCGGCAGCACGAGCTGATGATCGAGCTGCTGAAAGGCCGCGACAGCTGGGCGCTGGCGCAGCTTTGCGTGGACCACATGCAGTTCAGCAAGGCCGATTATCTGGCGAGGATTGCGGGGGAGGAAAGCTAGCGCCGCCTTCGCCTCTCCCCGCTTGCGGGGAGAGGCCGGAATTCACGCTGAAAGCGGGAATTCCGGGTGAGGGGGACTCTCCGCGAGTTCAACGCTCACGCGATGCATCGCTCCCTCAGCGCGTCATTGCGAGCGCAGCGAAGCAAACCAGACTGTCACTGCGGAGGGACTCTGGCTTCGCTGCGCTCGCAATGACGTGTGGTGAGCAGTTGCTCGTCCAACTCTCACCTCCCCCGCTGAGACTCCCCCTCACCCCAACCCTCTCCCCGCAAGCGGAGCGAGGGAGCGCACCTCAGTATCGCCTCAGCAGGCCGCGATCGACGCTGGCGGTGCCATACGCGGCGCAGGCGCGTTCCGGGTCGTCGATCAAGCCGGCTCGAACGCGCTTGAACGTTCTTCCGGCGGCCTCAAGCACCTCGACGCGGAATTTGACGGGATCGTAGCTCTCGCCATCGCGGGCCTTGATGGCGGCGGAATACGCGTCGATCAGCGCCATCGCGGCATTGGGGCTGCCGAGCAGCCGTGCCCCGAGCTGAACGGCGCCGGCGCCATCGACCTCGTAGCCGACGCAACGTTGCTCCAGCACCACGGATGCCGTGACGAGTTCTTCGAGAAACGTCGCCTCGGCGTCGCTGAGCGGTGCGGCGTGCGATGGTCCTGCCAGCATCGCAAGCACCGCGACGACGGACAGGGTGATTTTCAAGCGTGCCCCTGACGGCCCACGACAAGGCCATACAGGAAGAGAAGGATGATGGCGCCAACCACGCTACCGATGAAGCCGGCGCCTTCCCCGAAACGATACCATCCCACGGCTTGACCGAGCCAGGTCGCGACGAACGCGCCGACGATCCCCAAAACTGTCGTCAGGATGAACCCCTTGGGCTCGGATTTGTCGCCGGGCATGATGAACTTCGCGACCAGTCCGACCAGAAATCCGATGATGATCGTCCAAAGGGTGCCCATGTCCATCGCTCCATTCGGTCGGTTCGCCTGTCAACGTTTGAAGGATTGCGTCATCCTTTGAGCTAGAGCCGCCCGATCCCGGGTCACGTTGATCTAGATCAATTGGGCGAAAGCGACCGAACCGAAAGCTGGAGGCGTTGTCGACGCTCACTCTGGCGACAGTTGCGCAATGCGGATGCCTCGAAGCGGATCAATGCATGGCGATCATTGGCGAAATCATCCACACCACGACCTACCGCTATGCGAAGCCGGTGACATTCGGCACGCACCGGGCCATGTTCCTGCCGCGGCGCGGCGCCTCGACCCGGCTGCTTCGCTGGTCCGCCCAGACCAACCTGTCGTGCAAGGTGCATTGGGTCACCGACTCACGCTCCAATACCGTCACAGTGATCGACATCGGCGAGCCCGGCACAGAGCTGACATTCACGTTCAGGGTTCGCGGCATCTATTTCGGGATCAAGGGACTTGAGTCGTTTCCGCTCGAGGCTCGCGCCGAGGAAGTGCCGGTGCAGTATACGCCGGACGAATGGACCGACCTTGCCGGTTATCTCCGTCCGCATGCCGATGATCCCGACGGCAGCCACGCGGCGTGGACCAAGAGCTTTGTTGCCGGCGATCAGGATCAGACGGCAGATGTGCTGCGCCGCTTGCTGGGCTCGTTTCGCAACGAGTTCAACTATCGCAGCAGAGATGCGGAAGGCACCCAGTCGCCGGCGGAAACGCTGCGCACGAAATCGGGCACCTGCCGGGATTTCGCCTGGCTGATGATCGAGACGCTGCGCCGCCTCGGCTTCGCGGCGCGCTTCGTCAGCGGCTACCTCTACGACTCCGCGCTCGACGGCGGCGCCGTGGGCATGACCGGCTCCGGCGCGACCCACGCCTGGGTGCAGGTGTTCCTGCCCGGGGCCGGTTGGCTGGATTACGATCCGACCAATAGCCTGAGCGCCGGTTTCGACCTCATCCCCGTGGCGATCGCGCGCCATCCGGGCCAGGCCATTCCGCTGGCCGGCTCGTGGTTGGGCGATGCCGGCGACTATCAGGGCATGTCGATCAACGTCGCAGTTCACAAGATCGGCGAAATGCTCGATCCCTCGGAGGGATAGGCGCGCAGCGACCATGACATCCTATCGCAACAAGGCAAAGGGACATGGACTCCTCGACGCCATCGTCGGCCCATTTGAGACTCTCAAGATCAGGATTCGACAGCTCTATGAAGGCGACACGCCCGGCTGCATAAAGTTCCGATACGCTCTGCTCGCGCTCGACATCGTCACGGTTCTGTTCATCATTGCGACATCGTTCCTGCCCCGCACCGGGGTCATCGAGTCGTTCGATATCGTGTTCGGCGTCCTGATCCTTGCCGACTTCGCTGCACGGATGATCATCAGCCGTCAACCGCTGCATGACCTTGCGCGGCTGTCGACCTGGACCGACGTCGTCGTCATCATCTCGTTCCTTGCGCCGCTCGCCGGGGAAGCCGGCGGCTTCCTGCGGGCATTTCGAACATTGCGGCTGCTGCGCGACTATCGAATGGTCGCGCGCTTGCGGACCGACAGCGCCTTCTTTCGAAAAAACGAGGAAGTCGTCTTTGCGGTCGCCAATCTCGGCGTGTTCATCTTCGTGATGACAGGGGTCGTCTACGAAACCCAGAAGTCTCACAACCCCCAGATTACCAATTATGCCGACGCACTCTACTTCACGGTCACCGCGCTGACCACGACCGGTTTCGGCGACATTACCCTGCCCGGCACCATGGGGCGGCTGATCACCGTCGTCATCATGATTTTCGGCGTGACGTTGTTCCTGAATCTCGCCAAGGCCCTGCTCGCGCCCTCCAAGGTGCGCTTCCCCTGCCCGGTCTGCGGCTTGCAGCGGCATGACGTGGACGCCGTGCATTGCAAGGCTTGCGGAACGATTCTGAACATTCCGGATGAGGGGATGGACTAAGGCGCGATGAGATTGGGATGAATCGTCATCGCGCTTTAGGTTATTGTTTGAGCATGATCTTTTCGGAAAATCGCTTCGCACTTTTCCGGATCATGCTCTGGGTTCCGCGAGTTAGGTGCTCGTTGGTGGCTCGCTCTTTCAACTCGTCATTGCGAGCGCAGCGAAGCAATCCAGAGTCTTTCCGCGGAGGGATTCTGGATTGCTTCGCTGCGCTCGCAATGACGGGTGGGGCGGCTGCGAGCCTAACCTTCACCGTTGTTGTAGAGGCAACCCCTCACCCCAACCCTACCCGAGCGAGCACACCCGTATCGCAGCAAGCGCTAGCGCTTATTCCAATCGATGATCCGGCTGGCGTCCCCATCGAATTCGTTGCTGCAGAATGTGCCGCCCTGGAAATGATCGCCGACCGGATCCGGCTTCAGCTTGGCCTGCTCGGCCATCGCGTGCTCGCGGAAATCCTCGGCGCGCCCCGTGGGACGATAGCCGAATTCGTAGGCGCGATGATTGTCCCACCAGGCGCGCTCGTTGAAAGAGGCGCCATAGAACACCTCGAAATGGATGTCGGGATGCTCTAACCCGATCCGGCAGAGCTGCACCAAATCTTCCGGCTTCAGCCAGATCGAAAGCCGGCGCTGGTCGAGCGGCATGTCGCCGAAATTGCCGATGCGCAGGCACGTCACCTTCAGCCCGTGCTTGTCGGCATAGAGGGCGCCGACGGCCTCGCCAAAGACCTTGCTGACGCCGTAGCGGCTGTCGGGGCGCGCGGTGACGTCGGTGCCGATCTTGTGGTGGCGCGGATAGAAGCCGACGGCGTGGTTCGACGAGGCGAAGACCACACGCTTGACGCCCTTGCGATACGCCGCCTCGAACAAATTGTAACCGCCGATGATATTGGCCTGGAGGATCTGGTCCCAGCTGCCTTCGACCGAATAGCCGCCGAAATGGATGATGCCGTCGACGCCCTCGCAGATCGCCTCGACTTGCGCGAGATCGGCGAGGTCAGCCGCCTTGAACTGCTCGTTCGCGCCGAGATCGGCGGGCGGCTTAATGTCGGAAAGCAGGAGGTCCGGATAGATCGGCGGCAGCAATTTGCGCAGGCTCGTGCCGATTCCGCCCGAAGCTCCCGTCATCAAGATACGCGCCATGTTGTCCCTCACCGTTGGTGACCGATTTGCGGTCACGTGTCTCTAATGATAGCAGCATTGTCCAGAGGGAACGAAACGAGAGAACCGACATGAATGAGGCATCGTCCCATAACCAAGGCTGGCGGCCGGCGACTTATTACCCTGATCCCGCGATAAAAGCACTGGATCCCCGTTTCGAAAAATACTGGCTAAAGCTGTCGGCGGTGGAGCGGCTGGCGACCGGCCTGCGCTGGGCCGAGGGTCCCGTGTGGTTCGGCGACGGGCGTTATCTGCTCTGTAGCGACATTCCAAACCAGCGCATCATCAAATGGGAGGAAGAGACCGGCGCGGTTTCGGTGTTCCGCAAACCCTCCAATTTCGCCAACGGCAATACGCGTGACCGCCAGGGCCGGCTCGTCACTTGCGAGCATGGCGGGCGCCGCGTGACCCGCACCGAATATGACGGCGAGATCACCGTGCTGATGGATCAATTCAACGGCAAGCGGTTGAACTCGCCGAACGATGTCGTTGTCAAATCGGACGGCTCGATCTGGTTCACCGATCCGACCTTCGGCCTGCTCGGCAATTACGAGGGCTACAAGTCCGAGCCCGAGCTCGACATGAACGTCTACAGGCTCGACCCGGAGACCCGCAAAGCCACAATCGTCGCCGAGGGTGTGCTCGGGCCGAACGGGCTCGCCTTCTCGCCGGACGAGAAAATCCTCTATCTCATCGAATCCCGGGGCGTTCCGACCCGCAAAATTCTCGCCTATGACGTCTCGCCTTCCGGTGACAAGCTTTCGAACAAGCGCGTCTTCGTCGATGCCGGCCCCGGAACGCCGGACGGTTTCCGCGTCGACATCGACGGCAATCTCTGGTGCGGCTGGGGCATGGGCGATCCCGAGCTCGACGGCGTCGTCGTGTTCGCACCCGACGGCGTCATGATCGGCCGCATCGCGCTGCCCGAGCGCTGCGCCAATCTCTGCTTCGGCGGCGTCAAGCGCAACCGCCTGTTCATGGCGGCGAGCCAGTCGATCTACGCGCTGTATGTGAACACGCAGGGCGCGTTGGGGGGATAGGTCTTTCCTCCACGGCGGTCTCGTAGGGTGGGCAAAGCGAAGCGTGCCCACGCATTTTAGCTACCGAGAGAGATGGTGGGCACGTCGCTTCGCTCCTTTGCCCACCCTACGAGATCTCTCCTCCGTCATTGCGAGGAACTCGCGACAAAATTGCGTAGCAATTTTGCGCTGATGCGACGAAGCAATCCAGACTGTCCCCGTGGACGGATTCTGGATTGCTTCGCTTCGCTCGCAATGACGAAGGAGAGACTTGATAGCCCGAATGGAGCGAAGCGCAATCCGGGATCGGTCCCGCATTACGCTTCGATCCATGCGGGCTACAAAGAAAAACGCCGGAGCGGAGGCCGCTCCGGCGTCATGTTCATGCAACCGCTAGAACTTACGCCGCGTTGAAGCCGGCGACGGCCTTCACTTCGAGGAAGTCCTCGAGGCCGTACTTGCCCCACTCGCGGCCGTTGCCCGACTGCTTGTAGCCGCCGAACGGCGCGGTGCGGTCGTTGGGCACGCCCTGGAGGTTGACGTTGCCGGCGCGGATCTGGCGGCCGACACGCTTGGCATCCTCGACCGAGGGACCGTAGACGTAGCCGGCGAGGCCGTAAGGCGTGTCGTTGGCAATCTTGACGGCGTCGGCTTCGTCCTTGGCGCCGAGGATGGTCAGCACCGGTCCAAAAATCTCTTCGCGCGCGATCGTCATCTCGGGCGTGACGTCGGCGAAGATGGTCGGGCGGACGTAGAAGCCCTTGTTGACGCCTTCCGGCAGACCAGGACCACCGGCGACGAGCGTTGCGCCCTCGTCGATGCCCTTCTTGATCAGCGCCTGGATCTTGTCCCACTGGCCGCGGTTGACGACGGGGCCGATGGTGGTGCCATCGGCGCGCGGATCGCCCGCCTTGGTCTTGTCGGCGACGGCTTTCGCGATCGCGGCGACCTCTTTCATCCTCGACAGCGGCACGATCATGCGCGAGGGCGCATTGCAGGACTGGCCGGAGTTGTTGAACATGTGCATCACGCCGCCGGTCACCGCTTTCGTCAGGTCGGCGCCTTCGAGGATGACGTTCGGCGACTTGCCGCCGAGCTCCTGGCTGACGCGCTTCACGGTGGGCGCGGCGCGCTTGGCCACATCGATGCCGGCGCGGGTCGAGCCGGTGAAGGAGATCATGTCGATATCGGGGTGCTCGCTCATGGCGGCGCCGACCTCGGGGCCGAGGCCGTTGACGAGGTTGAACACGCCCTTCGGCACGCCGGCTTCATGCAGGATCTCCGCAAAAATCAAAGCCGAAGTGGGCGTGAACTCGCTGGGCTTCAGGATCATGGTGCAGCCGGCGGCGAGCGCGGGCGCGACCTTGCAGGCGATCTGGTTGAGCGGCCAGTTCCAGGGCGTGATCATGCCGACCACGCCGATCGGCTCGCGCAGCACCATGGCGGTGCCGATCGGCTCCTCGAAATGATAGTTCTTGAGCACGTCGAGCGTGGTCATGAGATGGCCAAGGCCGGCGCCGGCCTGGAGCTTCTCGGCCATCGGCAACGGCGCGCCCATCTCGTCGGAGACGGCGGCACCGATCTCCTTGATGCGGGTCTTGTAGATCTCGATGATTTTGCTGAGCAGCGCGACGCGCTCCTCACGGCTGGTCTGGGAGAACGTTGCGAAGGCGCGCTTGGCGGCGGCAACGGCCTTGTCGACATCGGCCCTGGAGCCGAGCGCAACCTCGTACATCGCCTCTTCCGTCGCGGGATTGACCACGGCGGTGGACTTCTTGACGGCGGGATCGACCCAGGCGCCGTCGATGTAGAATTGCATGCGATTGACCATCGTTAACCTCTTCTTGGGGGCTTGGGGGGCGTTTCGGCAGGCATCCTTGCACGAAAGCGCCGGCAATTGAACCCGCCATATGCGGGGCCAGCGTTGCGGCGCGGAGGTTATATGAGCTGGTGGCGGGAACGAGGCAAGGTTCTCTCAGCCGTCATTCCGGGGCGCGCGGAGCGCGAGCCCGGAATCCATCTCGCCACCAGGACTGAGGCCCAATGGATTCCGGGTTCGATGCTGCGCATCGCCCCGGAATGACCGAGGCGGGTTACCTCGACTACACCGCCATCTTCCGATGCAGCACCGGCGCGCCGGTGGTGAGGCTTTCGGCCGCATCGATGATGGCATTGGCATCGATGCCGTAATGGCGGTAGAGGTCGGCGATGGTGCCGGTCTGGCCGAACTGCTCGACGCCGAGCGCCTCGACGCGATGGCCGCGGACGCTGCCGAGCCAGCCGAGCGCGGAGGGGTGGCCGTCGATCACGGTCACGATGCCGCAGTCGCGCGGCAGCGGCGCCAGCAATTGTTCGATATGGCTGAGATGCTGCACGCCACGGCGGTCGCGCCGCAATTTTCGCGCGGCAGTCCAGCCGGAATGGAGGCGATCGGCCGAGGTGATCGCGAGCAGGCCGATGTCGCGCCTGACCTCGCCGATGAAGCCGGTCGCCTCGATCGCCTCAGGGGCGACCGCGCCGGTATAGGCGATCACGAGCTCGGCATTGGGACCGGGCTTGCGCAGCCAATAGGCGCCGTCGGTGATGCCCTGCTGCAACTCCGGCGTCATGATGCGCTGCGCCTGCTCGATGCTGCGCGTCGAGAGGCGGAGATAGACCGAGCCGCCCTCGCCCGGATCGCGCTGCATGTGCTCAAAACCCCAGCCCATGATCACCGCGAGCTCGTCGACGAAAGCTGGCTCGAACGAGGCAAGCCCGTCCTGCGCCATGCCGATCAGCGGCGTTGCGATCGACTGGTGAGCGCCGCCCTCGGGCGCCAGCGTGATGCCTGACGGCGTCGCCGCCACCATGAAGCGCGCGTCCTGGTAGCAGGCATAGTTCAGCGCATCGAGGCCGCGCTCGATGAAGGGATCGTAGAGCGTGCCGACCGGCAAGAGCCGCGCGCCGTTGATCTGGTGCGACAGGCCGAGCGCCGAGAGCATGATGAACAAATTCATCTCGGCGATGCCGAGCTCGAGATGCTGGCCCTTCGGCGAAGCGTCCCAATTGTAGGTCGAGGGAATTTTCTCGCTGCGGAATAAGTCCGCCTTCGCGGCATTGGCGAACAGGCCGCGCCGGTTCACCCAAGGCCCGAGATTGGTCGAGACGGTGACATCGGGCGAGGTCGTGACGATGCGCTTTGCCAGCTCGCTGTCGCCGCGCGCGATCTCGTTCAGCACGAGGCCAAAACCCTGCTGCGTCGACATTTGCGGCGATGGCTTGAAGCTGAGCTGCGCGGGCACCTCGACCACCGGCGCGGTCAGGCGGCGGCCGTCCTGGTTGAACGGCACGCGCGCGAGAAACGCGTCGAGCTCGGCGGCGCTCTGCGGCAGGCCCTCGTACTTGTCCCATTCATGGCCGGGCCGGATGTTCTGGCTCTCGCGATATTTCTCCATCTGCGTAACCGTCATCAGGCCGGCATGGTTGTCCTTGTGGCCCTGGAACGGCAGGCCGACGCCCTTGATGGTGTAGGCGATGAAGCAGACCGGGCGGTCATGGTCGATGGACTCGAACGCCTCGACCATGCTCGCCATGTCGTGGCCGCCGAGATTCGACATCAGCGCCAGCAGCTCCTCGTCGCTGCGCTTGTCGATCAGCGCAGTGATCGGGCCCTGGTCGCCGATCTCGTCGTGCAGATGCTTGCGGAACGCCGCGCCGCCCTGGAAGCATAGCGCGGCGTAGAGCGCGTTCGGGCAATTGTCGATCCAGCGCTTCAGCGCCTCGCCGCCCGGCTCCGCGAAAGCCTCGCGCATCAGCCGGCCGTATTTCACGATCACCACGTCCCAGCCGAAATTGCGGAACATGGTCTCGAACTTTTCCCACAGGCCTTCGCGCACGACGGCGTCGAGCGACTGCCTGTTATAGTCGACCACCCACCAGGTGTTGCGCAGGCCGTGCTTCCAGCCCTCGGCCAGCGCCTCGAAGATGTTGCCCTCGTCCATCTCGGCATCGCCGACGAGGGCGATCATCCGCCCTTCGCGGCGATCCTTCATCCAGCCATGCGCCTTGACGTAATCCTGCACCAGCGAGGCAAACAGCGTCTGCGCGACGCCGAGGCCGACCGAGCCGGTGGAGAAGTCGACGTCGTCGACGTCCTTGGTGCGTGAGGGATAGGACTGCGCGCCCTTGAAGCCGCGGAAGTTCTCCAGCTTTTCGCGGCTTTGCCGGCCGAACAGATA
Organism: Bradyrhizobium sp. BLXBL-03; assembly: GCF_051853015.1. Lineage (NCBI taxonomy): Bacteria > Pseudomonadati > Pseudomonadota > Alphaproteobacteria > Hyphomicrobiales > Nitrobacteraceae > Bradyrhizobium > Bradyrhizobium sp. BLXBL-03. Next base: position 5,966,986 of record NZ_CP182470.1, read on the forward strand.
CTGGATGGCATGGAACACCGGGCTCGCATGCGGCTTCACCGCCACGCGGTCCTCTGGCCGCAGCACATGAAAGTACAGCGCCGACATGATGGTGGCGAGCGAGGCCGAGGAGGCCTGATGGCCGCCGACCTTGAGTCCGTCCGCGTTGGAGCGGATGTGGTTGGCGTGGTGGATGGTCCATGACGACAGCCACAGCGCCTTGCGGGCGAGAGCAGTCAGGATTTCGAGACGCGCGGAATCGACGGGCATGGCGATGCTCCGGAAAATAAGGCGGATCATACGCCCGCCGGCGGCGCCAGATTTCTCAATTTTTCGCGTCATACCGACCGATATTGGGATACCATACCAACACCGGCCATGAAATACAGGTTCTATTCCAATGCCCGAGCTCGACGCCATCGACCGCAAGATCCTCAGCCATCTCCAGAACGACAGCCGCCTGACCATGCAGGAACTCGCCGACAGGGTCGGCCTGTCGGTCTCGCCCTGTCATCGCCGGGTCAAGCTGCTGGAGGAGCGCGGCGTGATCTCGCGCTATGTCGCGACCGTCGACCAGAAGGCGCTGGGGCTGCATGTCAGCGTCTTCATCTCGATCAAGCTGGCGCGGCAGAAGGAGGAGGACCTCAACCGCTTCGCCCGCGCCATCTCGAAATGGGACGAGGTGCTGGAGTGCTATCTGATGACCGGCAACCGCGATTATCTGCTGCGCGTGGTCGCAGCCGACCTCGCCTCCTACGAGACGTTCCTGAAGACCAAGCTGACCCGGCTCGACGGCATCGCATCGATCGAGTCCAGCTTTGCACTCAGCCAGGTCAAATATTCGATCGCGCTGCCGGTGTGAGGCGACGCTCCCTCGTTGTCATTGCGAGCGCAGCGAAGCAATCCAGAATTCCTCCGCGGAAACATTCTGGATTGCTTCGTCGCACCAGCGCAAAATTGCTAGGCAATTTTGTCGCGGGCTCCTCGCAATGACGGTGCCTGTTACCGCCACGGCTGCACGATGATCTTGGTGTGGGCCTCGGGATTGGCGAGATCGGCGAAGGCTTTGGCAACGCCGTCGATGCCGACCTCCGCCGTCACCATCGCCGCGGCGTCCACCTGTCCTTCGGCGATCAGGCGCAGCGAGGCTGCAAACTCTTCCGGCGTGTAGCCGAGCACGTACTGGACGTTGAGCTCCTTCATGATGCCGAGCATGGGCTCGTGTCTGTCGCTCTCCATGCAGACGCCGACCACGACGATCCTGGCGTCGCGCGGGGCGCCCTCGAACACTTGCTGCAACAAGCCGGGCACGCCGACGCATTCGAAGATGATCGCGGGCTTCAGCGCCGGCAGCATGGCCTGTAACGGCGGTCGCGCCGCCTTCTCCGCCTCCGACATCTGCGCGTGCTCGGCCCAGGTCGCATAGGGCTGCGACACCTTGGGATCGACGACGATATCGGCGCCGAGCTTTGCGGCAAGCGCCCGCCGCGCCGGCGAATAGTCGGCGGCGATGATCGGGTGCAGGCCCTCGATCTTCAGCGCCGCGATCACGGCAAGGCCGACAGGGCCGCAGCCGATCACCAGCGGCACCTCGCCGCCTTGGATATTTGCCTTCGCCACGGCGTGAACGCCGACCGCGAGTGGCTCGGTCAGCGCGGCATGTTCCGGCGCGAGGCCGTTCGGCACTTCCAGCAGCAGCGGCTCGCTGAGCAGCATCTGCTCCGCATAGCCGCCGACAAACTCGTTGGAATAGCCGATGCCCTTGATGCCCTCAGGCGTCAGCAGCGCGGGCAGCGAGCACACATGTGTGCCGGGCTTCAGCTTGCGCGTCGTGCCGGGGCCGAAATCGACGATCTCGCAGCAGAACTCGTGACCGAACACGACATCCCGCGACAGATCCATCGGGGTGCGCCCGGTCTTCTTGGCCATCTCGACCATCCGCGGCGCGTGCTGGCGCGCGTGCAGGTCGGAACCGCAGATGCCGCAGGCGAGCGTCTTGACCAGCACCTGGCCGTGACAGGGCTTCGGCTCCGCCATCTGCCCGGCGACAATCTCGCCGTTCCTGAAAATCGCCGCGCGCATTCGGCCCCTCCTGATGTGTTGGAACCGTTGATAGCACGTATCAGCGCGCGCAAACTTGCGTCAGGGGTTCGGAGACCGTGCCGCCTGCACCAAAACCTGGGCGCGGCGGACGCGCTCGCGGTGGGCGATGTAGAGCCCGCTGGCGACGATGAAGGCCGCTCCCGTGATGGTCCAGACATCGGGCAGCTCGCCAAAGACGAAGAAGCCCAAAATGCTGACCCACAGCAGCTGCGTGTACGAGAACGGCGCCAGCACCGAGGCATCGCCGTAGCGATAGGCCAGCACGATGATCCACTGCCCGACGGTGGAGGCCAGGCCGATCACGATGCCGAGCCCGATGCCTGTCCAGGTCGGCGTGACCCAGACGAACGGCACCATCACGGTGAGGATCGCAACACCCGTGAGCGCCGAATAGGCCATCGTGGTGAGAACGGCCTCACGCCCGCTCATCAGGCGCGTCATGATCAGTGCGGCGGCCCAGCAGAATGCCGAGACGATCGGGAAGAACGCCGCGACGTGGAATGTGGCCGAGCCCGGACGAATGATGATCATCACGCCAACCAGGCCGACCGCGGTCGCGATCCAGCGGCGCATGCCGACCTTCTCGCTGAGGAAGACGATCGAGAGTGCGGTGACGAACAGCGGCGAGATGAAGCCGGTGGCAGAGGCCTCCGCGATGGGCAGGAAGCGCAAGCCGGTGATGAAGAAGAGGGAGGAACCGAGCAGCGCCGTGCCGCGCATGATCTGCAGGCCCAGCCGCTCGGTCCGCATCGCATGCAGCGGCGAGCCCGGCAGCATCACCGGCAGGAACATGAGCGCGAAGGTGACGAAGCGAATCCAGGTGATCTCGATCGACGGCAGGCTCGATGACAAATATTTCGAAGTGACGTCGGAGCAGCCGAGAAATACCGTCGACAGCAGTACCAGCGCGATGCCCTTGAAGGGATGGTCGACGCGCGCAGGCGCGCGGCGAGCCTCCTGCTTCTTCTCCGGCAAGGGCATGGGAATACTGTCGAGCCTTGCGGCTGCAGCAGGTGGCGGTGTCACTGTAGGAACCCGGCAAAAGGCGAATCGAGAGGCCTCATAAAAACGACAAATGCGCCGCGTTCACAACTTCCGAAAACAGGATGCCGATATGCGCTGACGTCCACGCGCGTCAACGCCCGGTTAATATTGCACGTTTGTGCGCTACAGCATCGGCAGGCTGCGCGGCTTCGGGCCGCGCGGAAACGCCGCATCCAGCGCCGAAATCTCCTCTTTCGTCAGCACGAGATCGCCGGCCGCCGCATTTTCGCCGGCATGTTCCGCGGACGACGCCTTCGGGATCGCGAACACCGTAGTCGCACGGGTGAGGAAGCTCAGCGCGACCTGACGCGGTGTCGCACGACGTGCCTCTGCAATGCGCGCCAGCACCGCGCCGCCCTTGCTGCGCGCATCCGGAAAATCATCGTGCCCGAACGGCGAATAGGCGACGACGGCAACGCCATGCCGCTCGCACCACGGGATCACGGCATGCTCGATCGCGCGCTCCTTGAGATGATAAAGCACCTGATTGCAGGCGATCTTGCCTTCGCCCGCAACCTCGAGAATCTCGTCGAGATCATCGGCATCGAAATTGGAGACGCCCCAGGACTTGATCTTGCCTGATGTCACCAGCTCCTCGAATGCAGCGACGGTGTCCTCGAGATCATACGAGCCGCGCCAGTGCAGCAGATAGCAATCGAGACGATCCGTCCTCAGCCGCTTCAGCGAGCGCTCGCAGGCCGTGATGGTGCCACGGCGCGAGGCGTTGCTCGGCAGCACCTTGGAAACCAGAAACACCTCATCACGACGGCCGGCGATCGCATCGGCAATGACAAGCTCGGCATCGCCATACATCTCGGCGGTGTCGATATGGGTCATGCCGAGATCGAGCCCGCGCTGAAGTGCCGCGATGGCGCGCTTGCGCTCGCCATGGTCGAGATACCAGGTGCCCTGCCCGATGACAGAGACGTCGGTGCCGGTCTTGCCGAAGGGTTTTGTTTTCATGTTTGGCTCCGGTCTTTATGTCGTCCTGGCCTAGTGCGCAATTGCGCACGGGAGCCAGGACCCATTACCACAGGGAGAGGTTGTTGCAGTAGATGGTGGCCACAGTGCGCCTCGACAACGCTGACCGGAAGTAATGGGTCCTGGCTTTTCGTGCGCAATTGCGCACTGGGCCAGGACGACGATGGGAGACAATAGGAGTCCGACTATATCCACATCGTCATTGCGAGCGCAGCGAAGCAATCCAGACTGTCACCTCGGAGGGACTCTGGATTGCTTCGCTGCGCTCGCAATGAGGGTGGAAAAAGCGGGCCTAACTTGCCGCGCCCGCGACCTTCGCCTGCTGCACCGGCGCCACGTCCGTCGTCGCGATCAGGCGCTTCAGCTCGGGAATGCAGGAGCCGCAATTGGTGCCTGCTTTGAGCTTTACACCGATCTCGGCGGGGGTGCGCGCGCCGCCGGCGATCGCATCGCAGATGGTGCCGCGGCCGACGCCGAAGCAGGCGCAGACGACAGGGCCGGTCGAGACGGCGCCTTCGCTGGACTTGCCGGACAAGAGCAAGCGGCGTTGGTCGTCGGTGACGCGATCGGCCGCAAACACGCTCTTCACGACCTCCCAGTCGCCGGCATCATGCGCGGGGCCGACGAACAAGCAGGTCTCGATCCGGTCGGCCGAAAACGAAGCGGCGCGGAAAACGCCGCCGCCGAAATCGCGGTACTCGGCCACGTCCTCGCCGCCGATGCTTGCGAGCCAGGCCGGCCAGCGCGACAGGTCAGCATTATCGGCGAAGAGATAGCCGAAGCCGCCGCTGACCGTGACGCGGGTCCACAACAGGTTTGGCGGCAGGGCGAGCTGCTTGCGCGACAGCGCAAAACCGCGGAAGACATATTCGTAGGGCGCGATCGCAGCCGGCGTCGCTTTCGATTCCGGCTGGCCCGAGAATGGATCGGTAAACGAGTGCACCAGCGCGCCGACGCGGCCATGCGAGGCGTTCATCGCGCTCCAATGGATCGGTGTGAACAGCGTGCCGCGCTGCTGCCGGTCGCTGACGACGACCTTCAAAATGCACTGGCCGTAATCGGAGGTGATGCGGGCATAGCCGTCGTGAACAATGCCGTATTTGCTGGCATCGTCTGGATGGATCTCGACGAAGGGTTCGGGCAGATGCGCACCCAGCCGCTGGCTGAGACCTGTGCGCGTCATGGTGTGCCACTGGTCGCGGATGCGTCCGGTGTTGAGCCTCAGGGGACGCGACGGGCCGGTTTCGGCCCGCAGCGAAGGCACTTCCGGGGCGACGAAGCGACCCTTGCCGTCATTGGTGAAGAAGCCACCTTCCGCGAAGAATCGTTCGCCAGGTGCACCACCTTCGGGGGCAGGCCATTGCACCGGCGTCAAGCCATCGAAGGCCTCGTCGGACAGCGCGCTCAGCGCGCCGATGTCGAAATCGCGGCTGCCATTGTTCTCGAACGCCGAGAGCGCGGCATGCTCGCGGAAAATATCGGCGGCCGATTTGTAATTGAAGCTGTCGCCGAAGCCGAGACGCTTGGCGGTCTCGCTCAAAATCCACCAGTCCGGCCGCGCCTCGCCGGGCGCCGGCAGGAACGAACGCTGGCGCGAGATGCGGCGCTCGGAATTGGTCACCGTGCCCGACTTCTCGCCCCAGGCCAGCGCCGGCAGCAGCACATGCGGGCCGGCTTCGACCGTATCGTTGCCGAGCACGTTCTCGGACACCACGAACAGCTCCAGCTTCTTCAGCGCCTCGCGCACGACGTCCGCGTCGGGCAGCGACACCGCCGGATTGGTGCCCATCACCCAGAGCGCCTTGACCTCGCCCCGGTTGATCGCCTCGAACAGCTGCACCGCCTTCAGCCCTTCATGGGTGGCGATGCGCGGCGCCTTCCAGAACCGCCTGACCCGATCGATGTCGGGCGGCGTGAAGCCCATGTGGGCGGCGAGCATATTGGCGAGGCCGCCGACCTCGCGGCCGCCCATCGCATTGGGCTGGCCGGTGAGCGAGAACGGCGAGGCGCCCGGCTTGCCGATGCGCCCCGTGGCCAGATGGCAGTTCAGGATCGCATTGACCTTGTCGGTGCCCTGCGCCGACTGGTTGACGCCCTGCGAGTAGAGGGTGACGACGCGCGTCGTGTCACGGAACATCCGGAAGAAGGCGGCGACGTCCTGCTCGGAGAGCCCGGTCGCAAGCGCAGTCGCGGTGATGCTTCCCGCGATGTTACGCGCACGCGCCAGCGCATCGTCGAAGCCAGAGGTATTGTTCGCGATGTAATTCTGATCGAGCGCACCATTGTCGGCGAGATGCACGAACAGGCCGGAGAACAGCGCGGTGTCGGTACCGGGCCTGACGCCGAGGAACAGATCGACGTCACCAGCGGTGTCGGTGCGGCGCGGATCGATCACGATCATGCGCGCGCCGCGCTCTGCGCGGTTCTTCAGCATGCGCTGGAACAGCACCGGATGGCACCAGGCCGCGTTCGAGCCGACGAAAATCAGGAGATCGGCCCGGTCGAGATCCTCATAACAGCCGGGCACGGTATCGGCGCCGAAGGCGCGGCGATGGCCGGCGACCGAGGATGACATGCAGAGCCGGGAATTGGTGTCGACATTGGCGGTGCCGACAAAGCCCTTCATCAGCTTGTTGGCGACGTAATAATCCTCGGTGAGAAGCTGGCCTGAAAGATAGAAGGCGACTGCATCGGCGCCATCGCGCGCGACAATGTGCTTCATGCGATGCGCGACATGGTCGAGCGCGTCACTCCAGGCCACGCGCTCCATCACACCCTTGCAGCGGATCATCGGATAGAGCAGCCGGCCCTCCAGCCCGACGGTCTCACCGAGCGCAGAGCCCTTCGAGCACAGCCGGCCGAAATTGGCGGGATGGTCGGGGTCGCCCGTGATCGCTGCGCCGCCCGCGCCATCGGGCGTTGCGAGCACGCCGCAGCCGACGCCGCAATAGGGACAGGTGGTCTTGGTGGTGCGGAGCGTGGGATCGATCGCCGTCATATCAGGCAGCCTTGGAAGGAACGGCGAGGATACGGCCGAACATCATGCCGGCCCGGATGGCGGCAATCTTCTCGCGGGTGCGGATCAGCTCGAGATACCAGAGCGCGTCGGCGGTATCGCCGACCAGCACGGCGCCGGTGAGGCACCCGTCTGAAATCACGAGCTTCTTGTAGGTGCCGCGTCGGCTGTCCGACAGGACGAGGCTCTCGCTGCCCTCACCGCCCATGAAGTCGCCTGCCGAGAACACGCTGACGCCTGATACTTTCAGATTGGTCGAGACCACGCTGCCCTGGTAGGCGGCGGGGCGGCCACCGAGATGCCGGGCCAGCACCCGCGCCTGCTCATAGGCCGGCTCGACCAGGCCATAGCAGGTGCCGCGATGCTCGGCGCATTCACCGAGCGCGTAGATGTCGGCAGACGCCGTCTGCATCACGTCATTGACGACGATGCCGCGGTTGACCGCGATGCCGGCGTCCTTGGCGAGCGCAATGTTGGGCCTGATGCCGGCAGCGAAGATCACGGCGTCCGCCTCGATCCGGCTGCCATCGGCCAGCTCCACGGCTTCGACATGGCGCTCGCCGTGGATGCGGGCGGTCGAGGCCTTGAGCAGGATGCGGATGCCCTTGCGTTCCACGAGCGTCTTGAGCAGATCGGCGGCCGGCCCGTCGAGCTGGCGCTCCATCAGCCGGTCCATCAGATGCAGCAGGGTCACGGGCGCACCGGCCTTGGCAAGGCCATAGGCCGCTTCAAGCCCGAGCAGGCCGCCGCCGACCACGACGACGCGCTTCCTCGCCGCGGCCAGCGTCAGCAGCAGGTCGACATCGCGGGTGTCGCGAAAGGTATGCACGCCGGCAAGATCGGCGCCCGGCACGTTGAGCCGCAGCGGCGTCGACCCCGTCGCGAGCACGAGCCTGGAATATTCCATGCTCTCTTCGCCTGATATCTTGAGCTCGCGGCGGCCGGTGTCGATCTCGGTGACGCGATAGCCGCAGCGGACGGTGACGCCGCGATCACGCCACCACTCCGCTGGTCGGAGCTCGATCTCGTGCGAGCCGGTCTCGCCGGCCAGCACGGATGAGAGCAGCACCCTGTTGTAAGCGAGCCGCGGCTCTTCGCCGATCACAGCGACCGCATAGCGGCCGAGCGCGGTGCTGGCGAGCTCGTCGACCAGACGCGCGGCTGCCATACCGTTACCGACGATGACGAGCGGTTCACTCACAAGGCATCTCCTATTCGGCGGCCTGCGCCGGTGAGCCGTAGGCCTCGGAAATCATGTAACCGGACAGCACGCCGTAGGCGTCGGTCCAGGCGGTTGCGAGCTCGGGCGTCCAGGCCTCGCCGAGGCCCTTCTCCAGGGTCCACAGCAAGGTCGCGCCGACCACGGGATAGTGCTCGGCCTTGGCGCCATAGGCGACGTGGCGCTTGGCGAGCGCCGAGGCCGCGGGAAGAATCGTCTCGAGATTGGACAGGCCGCCGACGACAGCGGCGAGCATGGCCATCAGCTTCTTGCGCTGCTCGGTCATGTCTTCGGGAAACATCGCGCGCACGGAGGGAGCGACCTCGAACAAGCGGTCATAGAACAGCTGCGAAGCTGCTTCGGAAATCGGTGCGACCTTGGCGAAGCTTTGCTGGATGAGGGTAATCTGTTCGGGCGTCACAATGGTCTCCTGTCTGTTTCGGTCTGCTTTTGTCCGCGCCATTGCGAACAAGGTTCATGGGTCAAACGTCATCAGAGAGTCTTCTCCCCGCGTACGGGGAGAAGCGTGTTTCATGCCGAGGATCACACACGCGCTTCGGCCAGGCTTGCCGCGCCTTCAGTTTGCGGGCCGCGACGCAGGTAGAACCACCAGGTGAGGGCAAGGCAGGAGGCGTAGAACACGAGGAAGACCGCGAGCGCGACCTGCGGACCGCCCGTCGCTGCAATCGACTTGCCGAAGCTGCTCGGGATCAGATAGCCGCCGACGGCACCGACCGCGCCGATGAAGCCGACCGCCGCACCGCTCTCGATGCTCGCCGTCTTCAGCGCCATCGCGCGCGCCGCATCGCCCTTGCCGCGCACCTTGAACAGGTTTTCCTCGCGGAAGATCGACGGGATCATGCGATAGGTCGAGCCGTTGCCGATGCCTGTCGTCACGAACAGGATCAGGAACATCGTGAGGAAGCCGGTGAAGTCCTTCTGTCCGACGAAGTAAAGGACGCCGATCGTTGCCGCCGCCATCGCGATGAAATTCCAGAAGGTGATGATCGAGCCGCCGATCTTGTCGGCGAGCCAGCCGCCGAGCGGCCGCGCCAGCGAGCCGACCAGCGGCCCGAGGAACGCGATCGAGATCGTCACCGTCGGAAACTGCGTCTTGATCAGCAGCGGAAACGCCGCCGAGTAGCCGATGAAGGAGCCGAACGTCCCGATGTAGATGAAGGCCATGATCCAGGTGTGCTTGCGCTTGACGATCGCGAGCTGGTTCTTCACCGACGACTTGGCCGAGCTCAGGTTGTTCATGAAGAAGACCGCACCGAACACCGCGATCGCGATCGGCAGCACCCACATCAGGCCCGCGTTCTGCAGATAGACACCGCCGACCGGCGTCGCCTGGAACAGGTTGATGACGCCAAGGCTCATCAGCATCGGGGTCAGAAGCTGCACGCTGGAGACGCCGATATTGCCGCCGGCGGCATTGATGCCGAGCGCCGAGCCCTTCATCCTGTCAGGGAAGAAGAAGGAGATGTTGGTCATGCTGGAGGCGAAATTGCCGCCGCCGAGGCCCGCCGTCGACGCGATCAGCAGCATCAACCAGAACGGCGTCTCGGGCTGGCTCACGAAGTAGGCGAGCGACAGCGTCGGAATGAACAGGATCGCCGCACTGAAGATGGTCCAGTTGCGGCCGCCGAAGGTCGTCACCGCAAACGTATAGGGGAAGCGCATCAGCGCGCCGATCAGGCCGGGGACGGCCACGAGCTGGAACAGCTCATCGGTCGAGTAGTGGAAGCCTGCCTGCGGCAGCTTGGTCGCGACGATGCTCCAGATCAGCCACACCGAGAAACCGATATGCTCGGCCACGATCGACCAGATCAGGTTACGCCGGGCAATGGTCTTGCCCGTCGCATTCCAGAATGCTTCATCCTCCGGTCTCCAGTCTGAGATCCAGGTCGGATTGTCTTCCCTCATTGGAAAATTCCTTTCACTAGGAAGGCGCGACACCGGCAAATCGCGGACGCAAAGAGGCGCACTCGGGGGAAAGCCCCGATTGGGCGGTGTCACAGATTGGATGATTGCTTGTGACGGCGTCGATGGCGTCAGAACTCGTAATTCAAGCCTTGTGCCAACGCCGATTGTTGGGAAAATATGTTTAAAAGCAATCGGCTAGCAACAGTGGCGATTCTTTGAGCAAGCCTATAATTGCATCAAACTTCGGCTTCTCGCTCAATTCTTGAATGCTGATTCGCCCGTTGATTGTGCGTCGCGCAAGAGTTGTGCAACCGCCTGGTTTTTCGCCACCGGCCATTTGGCGGCCCGCTGGAAGGGGAATTTGCGCTGAGCAATTCCCTGCAAATGGGGTGGCGGAGGAGCCCGGCAGACGCACGCCCGGGACGCCGTGCCTTTGGCACATCGATTGCTTCACGATGTGCAGGTCAACGATGACTGCAGTGCGCCCGGGGGCATCGAGCTTCCGACGGCCACTAGGATAGCGAAGCCTGTTCGCTGAACCGCCGAAGTGCGGTCATCGTGACGTTATCCCAGTGTCTGCCGACATCGCCCCGGTCGCCCGCTCCCGCCTCGCGGGGTGCAGCCGATCGGGTTGACCAGGGCACGGTCCGGCAACGGCCGCGCCTCAAGGGTCACACGCACAAAGGAACTGACGATGTCGTATCTCGCGCCTTCGGAATTCGTCACCAAGATGGTGGACGCAGGGGAATCCAAGATCTTCATGTCCACCCGGGATACGGTCATCCGCGCCTATATGGCCGGCGCCATCCTGGCGCTCGCGGCATGGTTCGCCGTCACCATCAACGTCAACACTGGCCAGCCGCTGGTCGGCGCGCTGCTGTTTCCGGTCGGCTTCTCCATGCTCTATCTCCTGGGCTTCGATCTTCTGACCGGCGTCTTCGTCCTTTCCCCGCTCGCGCTGATCGACAAGCGGCCGGGCGTCACGCTCGGCGGCGTCCTGCGCAATTGGGGTCTCGTCTTCATCGGCAATTTCGCCGGGGCGCTCACCGTGGCCTTCATGATGGCGTTCGTGACGACCTTCGGCTTCACCCAGGATCCCGACAAGGTCGGCATGACGATCGGCAATATCGGCGAGGGCCGCACCCTCGGCTACGCCGCCCACGGCGCCGCCGGCATGGCGACGCTGTTCATCCGCGGCATGCTCTGCAACTGGATGGTCTCGACCGGCGTCGTCGGCGCGATGATCTCGACCACCGTCCCGGGCAAGGTCATCGCGATGTGGATGCCGATCCTGGTGTTCTTCTACATGGTGTTCGAGCACTCCGTGGTGAACATGTTCCTGTTCCCGTCGGGGCTGATGCTGCACGCCAAGTTCTCGATCATGGATTATTTCATCTGGAACGAGATCCCGACCGTGCTCGGCAATCTCGTCGGCGGCCTCGCCTTCACCGGCTTGACCTTGTACGCCACGCATGTGCTGACCAAGCCGAAGCGTGAGGTGGCGGCAAAGAGCCAGCCGCGCGCAGCCGCCTGAGCGATCGCTGTTCAACGAGGAGCGTTGTCGAAGAAGGGAGCTTTGCCTGCTAGGGTGAGGCTCCCTTTGCATTGGTGGCGAGGATGAGCCGGGGCTTGCGCATTTCGATCGGGCAGCACTCCGACAAGGGGCGCAAGCCGGTCAACCAGGACTTTCACGGCGCGCTGATCCCGACCGAGCCGCTGTTGAGCCTGAAGGGCATCGCCGTCGTCTTGGCCGACGGCATCTCGAGCAGCGCCTTGAGCCAGGTCGCGAGCGAGTCCGCGGTCAAGAGCTTCCTGACCGATTATTACTGCACCTCCGAATCCTGGACGGTGAAGCATTCGGCGCGGCGCGTTCTGGAAGCGACCAATTCGTGGCTGCACGCGGAAACCCGGCGCAGCCAATATGCTTACGACCGCGACAAGGGCTACGTCTGCACCTTCACGGCCATGGTCGTCAAATCGACCACAGCCCACATCTTTCACGTCGGCGACTGCCGGATTTATCGGATCGCCGGCAAGGCCCTCGAACAGCTCACCGAGGATCACCGGATCATTGTCTCGTCCGAGCAGACCTATCTCGGCCGCGCGCTCGGGATCAATCCGCAGATCGAAATCGACTACCAGGCGATTCAGGTCGAGCCTGGCGACATCTTCCTGCTGGCGACCGACGGCGCCTACGAATTCGTCGATCATCGCTTTGTCACCAGCACCCTTGCAGCCTCTGCCGCCGATCTCGATGCAGCCGCGCAAACCATGGTCGAGGAGGCCTACCGGCGCGGCAGCGACGACAACATCACCGTACAGATCCTGCGCATCGATGAGATACCGCGGACGGGCCCGGTCGATATTTTCGGTGGCACGGCCGAACTGCCGCTGCCGCCCCTGCTGGAGCCGCGCGCCTTGTTCGACGGCTATCGCATCGTCCGCGAAGTGCATGCCTCCAGCCGCAGCCACATCTACCTCGCCATCGACACCGAGACCGAGACCGAGGAGATGGTCGCGCTGAAGATTCCGTCGATCGATCTGCGCGACGATGCCGCCTATCTGAAGCGTTTCCTGATGGAGGAGTGGATCGCGCGCCGGATCGACAGCCCTCACGTCCTCAAGCCCCGCTTACGATCCAGGCGGCGCAACTATCTCTACGTCGCCACCGAGTTCATCGAGGGACAGACGCTGAGGCAATGGATGCTGGACAATCCGCGCCCCGACCTCGAAACCGTGCGCGGCATCGTCGACCAGGTCGCGGCGGGCTTGCGCGCCTTCCATCGCATGGAGATGCTGCACCAGGATTTGAGGCCGGACAACATTCTGATCGACAAGACCGGCACGGCGAAGATCATCGACTTCGGGGCCGTCAAGGTTGCCGGCGTCATCGAAGCAGCCGCCAATCCGGCTGACGCCGAGATCCTCGGCACGGTTCAGTACACAGCGCCGGAATATTTTCTCGGCGAAGGCGGCTCGCCGCGGTCGGACATGTTTTCGCTCGCGAGCATCTGCTACCAGATGCTGACCGGAAGCCTGCCCTATGGCGCCCAGCTCGCGCGCATCAGGGGAAGATCGGATGCGTGGAAGCTGAGGTATCGTCCGGCCAGCCACGATGACCGCGCAGTCCCCGTCTGGATCGATGGCGCGTTGCGGAAGGCCCTGCATCCCGATCCCAACAAGCGCCACGAGGATCTGTTCGAATTCACCTACGAGCTGCGCAACCCCAATCCGGCTTATCTCAGCACGCGGACCACGCCTTTGCTGGAGCGTAATCCGCTGCTGTTCTGGAAGCTGACAACGGTGACACTGGCCTGCGTCGTCGTGGTCCTGCTCGCACTGCTCCACGCGCGCTAGCGCAACGATCGCTCAAGCCGGTTCAGCCGCCTTCGTCCCCAGCGGTTTGGGCGCGATGCCACCACCGGGCTTGAGATGGAATTCGTAGCTCATCAGGTGCCACTTCCCGTTCGCCTTGCCGCCGTCGGGCATCTCAGGATCGTTGCGCGGCTCGACCTTGGCGATCAAATCGTCCTTCACCCCGAACACCACATCGGAATCGAGATATTTGTCGCCGTCCATGAAGACGTGGGTGATCAGCGGCTCGTAGCCTTTGGCATTGACCAGGAAGTGCACATGCGCGGGACGCATCGGATGGCGCCTGGTCTGCACGATCATCTCGCCCACCGGCCCGTCCGTCGGGATCGGATAGCTGCACGGCAAGATCGTGCGGAAGAAGAAGCGGCCGTCGGCATCGGTGATGAAGCGCGCCCGCGCCGAGGCCCCGACCTCGTCGTAATTCGCCTTCTGGGAATCATAGAAGCCGTCATCGTCGGCGTGCCAGACGTCGACCGGGACGTTCGCGAGCGGTTTGCCGTGGAGGTCGGTGACACGGCTCTGCACGAACATCCGTTCGCCCGTGAGATTGTTCGGCGAGATGTCGGTGCCGTGAGCGGTGACCTTGTGCTCGCCGACATAGAACGGGCCGAGCACGGTGGTCTGCGTCGCGCCGTCGCGATCGCGATGGTTGACCGCGTCGACCAGCATGGAGACGCCGAGCACGTCGGAGAGCAGGATGAACTCCTGGCGGGTGTCGGTGCATTTCTGGCCGGTTCGGGTGAGAAAATCGATGGCGTATTCCCACTCCTCGAAGGTGAGACCGGTCTTGCTCACGTAATCGTGCAGCGACTTCACCAATTCCTGGAGCAGGAATTTCGCACGCGGGTTTGGCGTGTTGTCGAAGCTCTTGACGACGGCTTCGGTGAGTTCGGTCTCGTTGAACTGGGTCATGGTGCGTTGCCCTGGATTTTCTCGTTGGCCCGGCGGGGCTTTTGACGGCGTTCCGAACCGGAGCCTACACCAACCCGCAGCCCCGCGTTAAGCGCGTCCCGCTTGGAATAGGGTCGTCATTTCGGCTATCAACGCCTGACAAACTGCCTGGAGGAACCGATGCTCGCCCCTACCCCCGCCTCGCCCGAATCCGTGGGCATGTCCAAGGCCGCGCTCGACCGCGTCGATGCCCATCTGAAGGCCCGGTACATCGATGCCGGCCGTTTCCCCGGCACGCATCTCCTGGTCTACCGCCGCGGCAAGGTGGCCCACAGCACCGTGCAAGGCTTTGCCGATATCGAGCGCAAGGCGCCGGTCAAGGACGACACGATTTACCGCATCTATTCCATGACCAAGCCGCTCACCAGCGTTGCCTTCATGATGCTGGTCGAGGAAGGCCTGGTCGCGATCGACGAGCCGGTCGCAAAGTACATTCCGGAATGGAAGAATCTCGGAGTCTTCGTCGCCGGCAGCGGGCCCAACTTCCTCACCCGGCCGCCGTCAAGGCCGATGCTGATCGTCGACCTGCTCCGGCATACGTCCGGTCTGACCTACGGCTTCCAGCAGCGCTCCAACGTCGATGCCGCCTATCGCGCCGAGAAGATCGGCGAGGTCGAGAAATCAGGCACGCTCCAGACCATGATCGAGAGCCTTGCAAAAATCCCGCTGGAGTTCTCGCCGGGCGAGTCCTGGAACTACTCCGTCTCTACCGACGTGATCGGCTACCTCATCGGCAAGATCTCAGGAATTCCCTTCGAGCAGTTCTTGAAGCAACGCATCCTCGATCCGCTTGGGATGACGGATACCGATTTCCATGTGCCCGTCTCGAAGGCGCATCGCTTCGCCGCCTGCTATTCCGCCGATCCCGGCGGCGGCATGACCTTCCATGCCGGCCAGCGCCGGCAGGGCCTGACGGTGCAAGACGACCCGACCACGAGTTCGTTCTTGTCTCCGCCCTCCTTCATCTCCGGCGGTGGCGGCCTATGCTCGACGATGGCCGACTATCTCACCTTCTGCCGGGCGCTGCTCAATGGCGGTGAGCTTGGTGGTGTCAGACTGATCGGGCCGAAGACGCTGGCGCTGATGACGACCAACCACATTCCGGGCGGACAGGCACTGCCGGACGTATCGCGCTCGCTGTTCTCCGAGGCGACCTATAACGGCATCGGCTTCGGCCTCGGTTTTGCAGTGACGATGCGCCCAGCCGAGACGCTGATCGCGGGCAGCCCCGGCGAATACAATTGGGGCGGCGCGGCCACGACCTCGTTCTGGATCGATCCCGCCGAGGAACTGATCACGATCTTCATGACCCAGGTGCTGCCGTCTAGCGCCTATCCGATCCGGCGCGAGCTACGCAGCATGGTCTATGCCGCGATCACCGAGAGCAATCTCTGACATCTCGAATCTTCTTCGTTCGGCTTCGCCAAGGCGTGGATGGCCGGGACAAGCCCGGCCATGATGCTCGTTTTGAATCAGTGGAAATGACCGATCAGATAGATGCCGCCGCCAATCACCAGCACGGCCGGCACGGCCCACAAAATCAAGACTGGCATGTGCTTCCTCCTCAGTTTGACGTGCAGACCTTGACGGTCTTCATGCCGCTCTCAGCCTCGGTGCGCGATTTGTAGATCGTGCCCGACGGGCTGACGACGGTCATGCTCGTGTCCGTCGGCTTCTTGTCGACCACCGTGCACTTCTTGGTCTTGACGTCCTGCACGACATAGAACTCGTCGGCCGCGAACGCCGGCAACGAAAATGCAGCGATCATCACTGCTGCGGTTGCGATCCTCAGCTTCATTCTCTCCTCCTCCAATCCGGGTGTTCCTCGCCCGGTCCAGATGCAAACGGGAAAAACTAGCAATTTGTTCCTATCCGTCGGGGAACGTCATCGGCGGTGAGATGTTGGTGCGGCGCTTGTTATGAGGAGGACGATATGAAAAAGCTGTTCCTACTTTCCGCGGCGGCGCTGATGGTCTCGACCGGCGCGTTCGCACAATCCACCGTGGTGACCACGACCGGAACCGGTCATGCCGCGGCGGTCCAGATCGAGCCGCAATACCGGACGCGGATCAAATCCTACGTCACCGAGCATCATCTGCGGCCGGTGACGACGAAGGAAAAGATCATCGTCGGTGCGAAGGTTCCAAGTGATGTCGAACTCGAGTCGGTTCCGGCCGATTGGGGTCCGTCGCTGACGCAATATCGCTACGTCTACTCCGGCGATCGCGTGATGCTGGTCGATCCTGGCACCCGCACGGTCGTGCAGGAAATCGACTAGGACGTAACCGGACGAGCGGCCGCCTTCCTGGGCAGCCGCTCTCTCGGAGCTGATCACATGACACCGCATCGAGAAGCCCGGATTGCCGGGCTCAGCCTGGCGGCCGTGTACGCCATGTGCCTGCTGCTCACTGCCATCAGCATGAGCTGACGCAACGACGTTCCGCGCCGTCAGCGACCGCGCTGCAAAAATCTCCTCGGCCTGCTCGCCCAATGCGAAAATCGTGGCGCCGCGCAATTCCTGCCCGTATGGTTCTCTGCAAAATCATAATCCGGCGCTGAAGCGCCGGAATCGGGACGTCCGCGTTTGTCAAAGCTCACCCTGCCGGTCCGGCTCGCTCTCCTGGTCACAGGAACGATGTTGCCGCTCATCGTCTTCGCCGTCGGCATCGCGTTCTACAATTACAAGCAGGACCGCAGCGATGCGACCCGCCGCGTGCTGGAGAACGTACGCAGCATGCGCCTGGTGCTGGATTCCGAGGTGCAGCGGATGACCGGCGGGTTGCAGGTGCTGGCGCTCACGGACTCGCTCCGCAACGACGACTTTGTCAATTTTCGCAGTATCGCGCTCGGCTTCCTCGAACAATATGGCAAGAGCGGCCTCGTGCTGATCTCCGACAGCAAGGGACGCATCCTGTTTTCCTCCACGACGGAAGACACTGCGAGCCTGCCGCCACGCGGCAATATGGCGATCGTGGAGAGATTGTTCGCGATCAAGGCACCGCAATATTCCGATTTGTTCAATGGCGTCTACAATCATCGTCAGGTTCTCACCGTCGAGGTTCCGGTGTTTCGCGACGGCGAAGTCGTCTACGACCTCTGCTTCAGCCCGCCCATCGGCATCTTCCAGACTCTCGTCGAGAAGCAGCGGCCCAACACGGAGTGGACGGTGTCTCTGCTCGACACCACAGGCACCGTGTTCGCCCGCGTGCCCAACCCTGGCGAAACCTTCGGCAAGCGCGCCGCGCCATCGCTCTACGCCGAGATGTTTCGCAGCGACGAGGCTGCACTCTCATCGGTGTCGCTCGACGGCATTGCCCTCGCCTCCGCCTATACGCGATCGCATCTGACGGGCTGGACGGTCGCCGCCGGGGTCCCTGAAAGCTCGCTGATCGCACCGCTCTGGCGCAACATCGCGATCACGAGCCTGATCGGCGGCGTGCTGCTGCTGATCGGCCTCACCTTCGCCGTCAGGATGGCGACCACGATCGCGCGCGGCGAGATGCTGCACAATCTCTTGGTCGAGGAGCTCAACCATCGCGTCAAGAACACCTTGGCCTTGATGCAGGCGATCGCGGTGCAGACTTTTCGCAGCGCCAGCCGCGACGAGCGGACCAAGTTCGAGGGGCGTCTCAGTGCGCTCGCCGAAGCGCACAATCTTCTCAGCCAGGAGAAATGGGCGGGCTCGGAGCTGCGGGACGTGATCGCGCGTGCGCTCCAGCCGTTCCTGCTGGCAAATCCCGACCGCATCCGCATGTCAGGGCCGGCGGTGCCGCTTTCGCCGCGGCTCGCGGTGGTGCTGTCGATGATCGTGCACGAGATCGCGACCAACGCCGCGAAATACGGCGCACTTTCCAACGAGACCGGCAGGGTCACGCTGGACTGGGAGGTCATCGCCGATATACCGAAGCCGCGGCTCCGGCTGATCTGGACCGAGACCGGCGGCCCCCCGGTGACGGAGCCGGTGCGGCGCGGCTTCGGCTCGCGCCTGATCGAGCGCAGCGCCCGCGACCAGCTCGGCGGCGAGGCAACGGTGGACTTCCTGCCGCGCGGCGTGGTCTGCACGGTGACATGCGTGCTGGACGAGACAAGGTGAACGGGATCGGGACGATGAAGATCACTGGGATTCGGACGCACATCCTCGAAGCAAGACTGTCCCAGCCCTTCGCCTATTCGCGCGCCTGGTACGACACGCGCACCGCCATGCTGGTCGAGGTCGAGACGGACACCGGCCTGACCGGCTGGGGCGAGTGCTACGGTCCTGCGCGGATGACTGCGGCCGTCGTGCAGGGCGTCGCGCCGTGGCTGGTCGGCCAGGATCCACTGCAAACCGACGTGCTGTGGCGGATGATCTATGCACGCCTGCGCGATCACGGCCAGAAGGGCGTGGTGATCCAGGGATTGAGTGGCATCGACATCGCGCTGTGGGACATCAAGGGCAAGCATTTTGGCGTACCGGCCTGTCAATTGCTCGGAGGCGCCGCGCGCAAGGAGGTGCAGGCCTACGCGACCGGGCTCTACCGGCGCAGATCAGGCGATCCCCTCAAATATCTGCCGGAGGAAGCAGCCAGCTATGCCGCGGAAGGCTTTCGCGCCGTAAAGCTGAAGGTCGGCTTCGGCATCGAGGAAGACGCTGCAGTCACGCACGCCGTGCGCGAGGCGATTGGCGGCGATGTCGCTCTGATGGTCGACGCGAACCACGCCTATGATGCCGTCGCCGCGATCCGACTCGGACGGCTGATCGAGCGTCACGACATCTCCTGGTTCGAGGAGCCGGTGCCGCCGGAGGACGTCGCCGGCTATCGCGCGGTGAGGTCCGCGCTCTCCATTCCCATCGCCGGCGGCGAATGCGAGTTCACGCGCTTCGGCTTCCGCGACCTGTTTGCCTCGCATGCCCTCGACATCGCCCAGCCCGACACTTGCGCGGCCGGGGGACTCACCGAATGCAAGAAGATCGCCGACATGAGCGAAGCGTTCAGCGTCCGCTACAACCCGCACGTCTGGGGCACCGGAATCGCGATCGCCGCCTCGCTGCAGCTCCTCGCGGTGCTGCCCTCGCATACGCCAACTTCGCTGGCGCCGCTCGAGCCAATGCTCGAATTCGACCGCACCGAGCATCCGATCCGGCAGGCGATCCTGAAAGAGCCGATCGAGCACCGTAACGGCATCGTTCGCGTGCCTGACGATCCGGGACTCGGCATCGAGGTCGACCGCGAGGCGATGGCGCGGTTTGTCGTGAATGAGAACTGGACCCCGCAACGCGGCGTGTGAACCTTCTGATTTGCACGGCTCTACCCGATCGTCTGCAGCATCGGGAACGTCTCCAGCAGCCAGATGCTCACATTCGACACCGCGCCGGTGAGGAAGCCGATGCCGGTGATGACCATCAGCACGCCCATGGCGCGCTCGACATTGACAAGGTGGCCCTTCATCCGCGCGAACAGCGTGGAGAACTGCTCGATCATCAGCGCCGCGATCAGGAAGGGGATGCCGAGGCCCGCGGAATAGACCGCGAGCAGACCTGCGCCCTTCGTCACCGTCGCCTCGGCCGCCGCGATCGACAGGATCGCGGCGAGGATCGGGCCGATGCACGGCGTCCAGCCGAACGCGAAGGCGAGTCCCATGATATAGGCGCCCCAGAGTCCGACGGGCTTCGGGATCGGGAGCCGGCCTTCGCGCATCAGGAAGCCGATCCGCGTCAGCCCGAGGAAGTGCAGACCCATGATGATGATGACGATGCCGGCAAGGATCGACAATTCCGCCGACCAGGCGCGGATCAGCCCGCCGATCAGCGAGGCGCTGGCGCCGAGCGCCACAAACACCGTGGAGAAGCCGAGCACGAACAGCAGCGCCGCCATCATGATGGCGCGCTTGGACACCGTGTCAGGCTCGCCGCTCTCGACGTGCTCGATCGTGGCGCCGGTGAGATAGATCAGATAGGGCGGGACCAGGGGCAGGACGCAGGGCGAAAGGAAGCTGACGAGACCGGCAATCATCGCCGCGGGAATCGAAACATTTTGCATGATGCAGTCGGAGCCATCCCCGGCCCTCGGGCCGGGCGCGGGGACTGCGCACGTGACTTGGGCCGAACCGGCTCTGGTGTAGCCGATGCCGGGGAATGCGCAACAGAGGCGCGATCAAACCAGGGCTCCTCCCGATGCCGTCTGTGATCACAGGTGCGGCATCGGGACGCGCACAATTCTCGCCAAAAAGCGAGATTCGGCGGCGCGGCTACTTCACCACGCGGAGCAGCGGACGCCGGGGCTGGTCCTGCGTCTGCTTGGAGGGGGGCGGCGGCGCGCTGGCGGCGCTCCGCAACATTTCGTCGCACAGGGCCTTGAGATCGGCGCTGTCGATTCCTTTGAGCTTCATCCTGACATCGAGGATGACGATCGAGAGCAGCTCGGCCGACTCGCGGCTGTTGCTCTCGTTGAGAACCTTGCGGCACTCCTCGAGCGTCTCGAGCACCGACTGCAATTGTTCGTCTGTATGCGACACCGGCGTTCTTTCCGTTATTTCAGGCTGGAGACGTGCTTGAAGTGATTCCCTCGGCCCCCCAAGCGACCGAAGGATAGCACGAGGGATCCGAGCCCTCGAATACGAATTCAACGTGTTTCTGCGTCGAAACTGCGGTTCCGGACGGCATTGCTTCGCGGCGCAAGTCGGAACGGTCGAGGACGAAACGCTTGGCCAGGTGTGATCGATCCATGTCCCGGGAACGCGCGTCATCGCGTACGCCGTCCTGAGATCCACATGGACCCGGCAATCCCGCAGCCACGTCAAGGCTCGCAACGGAACGCACAACTACCCCTCTTCCGAGCAACAATTTGCCCGATTCCCGGCGCTAGCAACACTCCAATACCACATCAGGCGCGGTAAGTATGCCGTTCAAAACTCGCCGTTCCCCAACCCGTCGTGGTTGTGGTTTGCGCTAGATTCTGCCAGTTTAGCGGTCCGAAGGGACTTGTATGCACTCCTTGGCGGAAAGGGGCGTTCCCCTGGAGGAACGCCTAAAAACAAATTTCAGCGGCCTCTCCGATTGGGACGCGGCCCGCATATTTCTGGAAGTCGTTCGATGCGGCAGTTTCCGCTCGGCGGCCGAACGTCTGTCTCTGTCGATCAACGCTGTCCGCCGCCGAATCGATGATTTTGAGCGCCAGACCGGCACGACCCTGTTCACCCGCGACGTCCACGGCACCCATCTCACTGACGAAGGCGCGATGGTGGTGTCTGCCGTCGAGCGCATGGAGGCGGCGGCCTTCGACGTGTTGCGCACCAGCGATTCCACCGCCAACGCCCTCACCGGCGAGGTCCGCGTCGCCGTGACGGAAGGGTTGGGAACGTTCTGGCTTGCTCCGCGCCTGGTCGAATTCCAGCAGGCCTATCCGAAAGTCCTGGTCGATCTGCATTGCGCGATGCGGTCGGCCGACGTCTCCCGCCACGAGGCCGACGTCGCCATCCATCTGTCGCGGCCCTCGGCCCTCGACGTCAAGCTGGTCCGGCTCGGCCGCATGCATCTGATGTTCTGGGCTTCGGAAAAGTACCTTGAGAAATACGGCACGCCGCGCTCGGCCCACGAATTGATCAAGCACCGCCTGGTGCTGCAATTCGCCGACCAGCTCGCCGCCAAGGAAACCTTTGAAAGCTTCTTCCCGGGCGTTCAGGAACGTGACCTCCTGGTCATGAAGACAAACGTCTCAAGCGCCAACTACTGGGCGGTCGCGAACGGCGCCGGCATCGGCGTCTTCCCGAGCTATGCCATTGCGCTTGGCGGGAAGTTGATTCCACTGGAGGTCGAATTGAACCGACCACTGGATATCTGGTTGTCTTACCATCCCGGTAGCGGCCGGATTCCCCGCGTGCGGCACATGATTGACTGGCTGATCGAAGCTTTCAATCCGGCTCGCTTCCCGTGGTTTAAGGAAGAATTCGTGCCCCCGCATGAATTCAAGGACTCGTATATGGGCGAACCCCTGACCCAGCTCTTCGGGGGATTTTCAACCGAAGAACAAAGGTGAAAACCAAAATGAAAGCAGCGGCGAAGAGAATGAAGCAGCGCAGTGCCGGCAAGCCGGACATCGAGCTTGGCAAGCGGATCCGCTTGCGGCGCGTCGAGATGAAGATCTCGCAGGCTGAGCTCGGCGAAAAGCTTGGCGTGAGCTTCCAACAGGTCCAGAAATACGAGAAGGGCGTCAATCGCGTCGGCGCGGCTCGGCTTCAGCAGATCGCCTCCGCTCTCGACGTGCCCGTGACCTTCTTCTATGACGGCGACAACAAGGCCCGCGAAGTCGAAAGCCTCCTGTTCCTGGACTCGGCTTTCAGCCTCCGCCTGCTGCGCGCCTACAGCAAGATCAAGGATCAGACGGTGCAGCGTCAGCTCGTCTCGCTGATGGAATCGATCGCAGCGAACGAAAGCTGAGCCGATCTGCGGTCCGGCCACCATGGCCGATGTTCAATCCGCCACGTCACGGCGGCGTGGCCGGATTGGACTGGACTGACGGACCCGATCTGACGGATCAGATTGGCCTATGCGTGATCTGCGCGCGGTCAGGCTTCTGGGCGGTGTTGCCGCCCCTTTTCTCTAGTCATTGCCCCGCCATTCGGCGCTGATTTTGCGAACCCATTCCTGCTCTGCAGCGACCAATCGAGAGCCTTCGCACTGGGAGGCGCGGGGTTTTTAATTCGCTGTGCTTAATGGGGCCTCAACCCTGACGACCTAGATTGCCGCCGATTCTAACGAATCGGCGCACACGGCACGGCGGCCGGAAATTGCTGATGCGAGCGTCCGTTGCGGGCCTCGTCCTCATGGGGAAGACCAGACAGATGTCGAAACGCCTTGCCGTGATCATTGCCACGAATCTGTTCGCGACGGGCCTGCTCGCCAGCGCGTCCGCGTTGGCGCAGACCGAGACCACGGGCCAGGCCGGCCCCAAACCCGCCGCCCCGTCCGGGACGGTACCGGCAACCGCCAACCCGGCTCACGCCGCCGCGCCCAAAACCGCAGTCGCGGCCCCGGCGTCGACCGCCGAGAGCCGCTCCGCCGCGGCGCTCGCGCTGACGCATGAGCCGACCTATGACGAGGGCACGGCCCAGCGGATCAAGGACGCGGCGTTGAGCTATTCCGATCTCGCTGTGCGCGGCGGCTGGCCTGCGATTGCCGCGGACGCCAAGTTCGCGCTCGGCGTCCAGGGCGCCGATGACGACCTCCTGCGCAAGCGCCTGATCCTTTCCGGTGACCTCGCGGCCGACAAGGCGAGCGGCGCCTTCGACCAGGATCTGGCCGATGCCGTGAAACGCTTCCAGGCCCGACACGGTCTTGCGCCGACCGGCACGATGACGCCGCGCACGCTCGCGGCGATGAACGTGTCCGTGCAAAAGCGCATCCGCCAGCTCGAGGCCTCGCTCGAGCGGCTGGAGAACACGAATTTCTCCTTCGGCCAACGCTACGTCGTGGTCAACATCCCGGCCGCCTTCGCCGAGGCGGTCGAGAACGATGTCGTGGTGCGGCGCTATCGCATCATCGTCGGCAAGACCGAAAAACCCTCGCCGACGCTGACGGCCCAGATCACGGGCGTGGTGCTCAACCCGACCTGGACGGTGCCCTCCTCGATCGCCAAGACCGAGATCTCAGCGCATATGCGCAAGGACCCGACCTATCTGTCGCGCATGCACATGGAGGTGCTCGACGCCCACGACAATCCGATCGATCCGCATTCGGTCGACTGGTCGGGCACGCACACGCCGAACTTCACCGTGCGGCAGCAGAACGGCAGCTTCAATGCGCTCGGCGCGGTGAAGATCGACATGCCGAACTCCTATTCGGTCTATATGCACGACACCAACCAGCGCAATCTGTTCAGCGACGACTACCGTTTTGATTCCCACGGTTGCTCCCGCGTCGACAATGTGCGCGATCTCGCGGCCTGGCTGCTCAAGGACCAGCCGAAATGGACGCGCGCGGCGATCGACGCCGAGATCGCCACCGGTCAGCATCAGGAGGTCGCCATGGCCAAGAAGGTGCCGGTGGCCTGGATCTATCTCACGGCGTGGATGACCAAGGACCAGACCATCCAGTTCCGCAACGACGTCTATAACCAGGACGAGCAGTTGCTCGAGGCCACCGCGGAAGAGGCTGCGTTCTTCAGCAATGCCGGCAACCATCCGCTGACCGCGCATATGGCGCAGTAGGCATGCAATCGCGGTACGGGCGGATGCAGAGCCGCATCCCCGGCCGCGGTTGACCCGGGCCTCGGCCTGACAGCACATTGTGCCTCGCCAAACGACAAGCGAGCGCGCGATGCCTGATCTGTCCCAAGAGACTCCCTACGCCGACGGCAAGATCCTCAAGCAGGTCACCGACGGCGTCGGAATCATCACCTTCAACAATCCCGACAAGCGCAACGCGATGTCGCTGGAGATGTGGGAGGGATTTGGCGAAGCGCTGACGTCCTTGCGCGACGACGAGGCGGTGCGCGTCGTGATCCTGCGCGGCGCCGGCGGCAAGGCGTTCGTCTCGGGCGCCGACATCAGTCAGTTCGAGAAGGTCAGGCACAACGCGGCCGCGTCCGAGGAATACGGCAAGCGCAGTGCGGCCCAGCGCGCGATGCTCGCCGATTTCCCCAAGCCGACGATTGCCTGCATCCAGGGCTTCTGCCTCGGCGGCGGCATGCAGGTCGCGATGCTGGCCGACATCCGCATTGCCGCGCATGACAGCCAGTTCGGCATTCCCGCGGCGAAGCTCGGCATCGCCTATGGCTATGACGGGTTGAAGCATCTGGTGTCGCTGGTCGGCCCGTCCTGGGCGCGGCTGTTGATGTATACGGGCATGCGCATCGATTCCAGCGAGGCGCTGCGCATTGGCCTGGTCGAACGCGTGATCCCGGACGACCAGCTCTGGGGCGAGACCATGGCCATTGCTCTGACGATTTCGCAGAACGCGCCGCTTGCGATCAAGGCCGCCAAGATCACCATCGCAGAGGTGCTGAAGGACGAAAGCGCGCGCGACATGGGCGCCATCAAGGCGATCGGCACCGCCTGCATGGACAGCGCCGATTTCCGCGAGGGCCGGCAGGCCTTCATGGAGAAGCGCAAGCCGCAGTTCAGGGGAAAGTGACTCCTCCGTCGCTGTGAGCTCACATCTCTCGCCACCGTCATTGCGAGGAGCTCTTGCGACGAGGCAATCCAGAATCTTCCGCGGTGGGATTCTGGATTGCTCCGCGGAGCCTGTCATCGGGCCGCGCTTCGCGCGGACCCGGTGGCTCGCAATGACGAGGTGGAGAGACCGAGCACACCAGGAACTCTCACCTAAGCTGAACCTTCATTCACCAAGATTAAATTCCTCACTTCCCCGCATCGCGATAGCAACCAATTGATGCGCCGCAGGTTCTCCCGCCACCAACGAGGGAGATCGCGATGAAACTCAAACTTGCCGTTCTTGGTCTGGCTGCGCTCGGCACCGCGGCGCTGGCGTCGGGACAA
This sequence comes from Bradyrhizobium sp. BLXBL-03, assembly GCF_051853015.1. Taxonomy (NCBI): domain Bacteria; kingdom Pseudomonadati; phylum Pseudomonadota; class Alphaproteobacteria; order Hyphomicrobiales; family Nitrobacteraceae; genus Bradyrhizobium; species Bradyrhizobium sp. BLXBL-03. Next base: position 5,993,055 of record NZ_CP182470.1, read on the forward strand.
GCGCTGGCGGCGATGCCGAACGGCATTCCCCAAGCTGATCAGCTCGCCGGCGGTCCGGCCGCCCAGGTCGACCAGGTGCGGATGGTCTGCAACGCCTGGGGCCGCTGCTGGTGGCGCCCGAACTATTATAGCGCCTATGGTTACTATGGCCCGCGCCCGTTCTACGGACGTCCCTGGGGCTGGCGGCACCGCCACTGGCACCGCTGGTAGATGACGAAGGGGCCGCAAGGCCCCTTTTTTTGAGTGCGCTCGCTACAGCGCCCCGAGCACCGCCTTGGTGATATCTGCCGTGCCGTTGCTGCCGCCGAACTCCATCGGCTTGAGCCCGCCGGCATAGACCTGGTCCACCGCCCGCTCGATTTGGTCGCCGGCTTCCGCGACGCCTTCGAGGCCGTGCTTGTCGGCGAGCCAGTCCAGCATCATCGCGGCCGACAGGATCATGCCGGTGGGATTGGCCTTGCCCTGCCCCATGATATCAGGGGCGGTGCCGTGACACGGCTGGAACACGGCGTATTTGTCGCCAATGTCGGCGGACGGCGCCATGCCGAGACCTCCGATCAGGCTCGCGGTGATGTCGGAGACGATGTCGCCGAACATGTTCTCCATCACCATCACGTCGAAATCCCAGGGACGCTTGACCAGCATCGCCGAGCAGGCATCGACATAGAGATGATCGGTATTCACATCGGGATGACGCTGGGCGGCTTCGTCAAAGATCCGGCGGAAGAAGGCAAACGCCTTGAACACGTTCGCCTTGTCGACGCACGCGAGGCTGCCAGGCTTGCCGCGCGCCTTGCGCCGCTCGGCGAGGCGGAACGAGAATTCGAACAACCGCTCCGAGGTCTTGCGCGTGATGACCAGCGTTTCGCGCGCGTCCTCATGGGTGACGATGCCCTTGCCCATCGAGGCGAACAGGCCTTCGGTGGATTCGCGGATCACGACGAGATCGATGCCGCGCTTGTCGGCACCGACGATCGGGCTCGGCACGCCCGGAATGAGACGCGCCGGACGCACGCCGGCGTAGAGATCGAAGATGAAGCGCAGCTCGATCTGCGGCGCGATTTCGGTATTATCAGGATAGCGCACCGACGGCAGGCCGCAGGCCCCGAGCAGGATGGCGTCCGCCTCCTCGCACAGCTTGATGGTCGAGTCCGGCATCGACTTGCCGGTGGCGAGATAGTTGTTGGCGCCGGCAGCCGCCTCGGTAAAGCGGAAGCGCAAGCCTGACCTCGTCTCGATCTTGCGCAGCACCTCGAGCGCGGGCGCCATGACTTCGGGACCGATGCCGTCACCGGCGAGCACGGCAATGTGGAAGGCGTTGTTTGCGGACATTTAAGGGGCCTCAAGGCAGGGAATTAGCCAGGTCGTCATTGCGAGCGAAGCGAAGCAATCCAGAACGACATCTGCGGAGATAGTCTGGATTGCTTCAGTTCGCTCGCAATGACGGGGAGAGAGCGTCGAACTACGGCGTCAGCACCGTGCGCCCGACCACCGCGCCCTGCTGCAATTGCAACAGCGCATCGTTGGCTTTGCTGAGCGGCGCCGTCGTCACCGGGATCGGCGGGATCTTCTTGGCGCGCACGAGATCGAGCAGCTCCTGCGTTTCGCGCAGGTTGCCGACATAGCTGCCCTGGATCGTCACGGCCTTGATCGGAATCAGCGGCAGCGCCCAGGTCGCCCCGCCACCGAACAGGCCGACGATGACGAGCTTGCCGCCCTTGGTCAGGCAATCGAAGCCGAGCTGCGTCGTGGCAGAGTTGCCGACGAGATCGATCACGGCGCGGATCGGACCGCCCGCCTTCTTTGCGAGCTGCTCCAACGCGTCGCCCGCCTTGGGATCGACCGTGGCGAGCGCGCCGGCCTTCTCCGCGGCCTCGCGCTTCCTGGCATCGATGTCGACCATGATCGCGCCCTTGCCGCCCATCGCCTTGAGCAGCGACAGCGCCATCAACCCGAGGCCGCCGGCGCCGAACATCACGATCGGCGTGTCAAAATGCTGCTCGACCTTCTTCAGCGCGCTGTAGGTGGTGACACCCGAGCAGGCATAGGGCGCAGTGGTCGCGGGATCGAGCCCTTTCAGGTTGAGCAGGTAGCGCGGATGCGGCACCAGCATGTGGTCGGAATAGCCGCCGTCGCAATAGACGCCGAGCGAGCGCGGCGTCAGGCACATGTTTTCATCACCGGCAAGGCACGTCGCACACTTGCCGCAACCGATCCAGGGATAGACCAGGCCGACGTCCCCGAGCTTGAGGTCGCCCTGGTCGGTCGGCTTCACATCGGGACCGAACGCCAGGACTTCACCGACGGTCTCGTGGCCCATGGTCAGCGGCAGATTGATGCCGCGGTCTTTCAGCGACAGCGGCTTGCGGCCGTGACCGAGATCGTAGCCGCCTTCCCAGATGTGGAGATCGCTGTGGCAGACCCCGGCAGCCTTCACCTTGATCAGCACCTGCGTGCCCGTGGGCTGCGGCGTCGCCTCGTCGAACTCCTGCAGCGGTGCCTTGAAATCGGCGACCTTGAAACTCTTCATGGCGTCCTCCCGGCATGCTTGTTGTCGCGCCACCATGCCATGGGCGGCGGGGCGAGACAAACCCGGCAGGGGTCTTAAGTCAGGCCAGCGGATGATGACAAGCCGCGAACTGGCCGGATGCGACCTCGCGCAGCTCCGGTATCTCCGCGCTGCATCGCAGGTCTGCTCGCGGGCATCGCGTGCGGAAACGGCAGCCGGATGGCGGCGCAATCGGCGATGGCGGCTCGCCGGTCGCCACGCTTTCGGCGGGACGAACATCCGGATCAGGCACCGGGATCGCCTGCAGCAGCAGCGCGGTGTAGGGATGCACGGGTCGTGCAAACAATTGCTCCGACGGGGCGACCTCGCAGAGCCGGCCGAGATACATCACCGCGACGCGATCGCTGACGGCTTTGACCACGGCAAGATCATGCGCGATGAACAGCAGCGTCAGGCCGAAGCGCGCCTTCATCTCTTCCAGCAGATTGAGGATCTGCGCGCGGATCGAGACGTCGAGCGCCGAGACCGGCTCGTCGCAGACGACGAATTCCGGATTGAGCACCAGCGCCCGCGCGATGCAGATGCGCTGGCACTGACCACCTGAGAATTCATGCGGCAGGCGGTTCGCCACGAGATCGGGATCAAGCCCCACCGCGGAGAGCACCTCCTGCACGCGGCGTTTGCGCTCGGCGGCGTCCTTGACGCCGGCAATGATCAGCGGCTCGGCGACGATGTCGCCAATGCGCCGGCGCGGATTGAGCGAGGCGATCGGATCCTGGAAGATCAGCTGCACGCGGCGGCGCATTTTTCGCAGCGCCTCGCCTTCCATCGCCGTCAGGTCTTCGCCGTCGAACAGCACGCGGCCGGACTTGGCACGGCGCAATTGCAGCACTGCGCGCCCCAGCGTCGACTTGCCGCAGCCGGATTCGCCGACCAACCCCAACGTCTCGCCGCGCGCGACGTGAAGGCTGACACCGGAGACGGCATGCACGATCTTGTTGCCGAGACCGTATTCGACAACGAGATTGTCAACGTTCAGGAGCGGCTGATCGCGAACGGCCAGTTGCATCATGCGCCCACCCCCTCCGTCATCTGGATCGGATGGAAGCAGGCATAGAGATGCTCCGATATCTCCGCGCTTTTCAGCTCGGGCTTGGCCTCACGGCAACGCCCGGTCGCATAGGGGCAGCGCGGCGCGAAGGAGCAACCCTTGAGCGGTCGCGTCGGATCGGGCGGGCGGCCGGAGATGGCCGGCAGCGGCGTGTGCGGCGCGGTTTCCAGCTTCGGGATCGCCGCCAGCAGTGCCTCGGTGTAGGGCATGTGCATGCGCTTGAACAAGGCCAGCGTCGGTGCGCGCTCCACCACCCTGCCCGCATACATCACCGCGACCTCATCGGCACGGCCGGCGACGACGCCGAGATCGTGGGTGATGATGATCATGGCCATATGGCGTCGCCGCTGCTCGCGTGCCAGCAGATCGAGAATTTGCGCCTGGATGGTGACGTCGAGCGCCGTGGTCGGCTCGTCCGCAATCAGCAGTTTTGGCTCGCAGGACAGCGCGATCGCAATGGCAATACGCTGGCGCATGCCGCCGGAGCATTGATGCGGATATTGCGCCAGCCGCTGCTCCGGTGCGGGAATCCCGACGGCCGCGAGCAGCTCGATGCTGCGCTTGCGCGCCGCGGGTGCATCGAGCTCGAGATGCTCCTGGATCGTCTCCATCAACTGCGTACCGATCGTGAGCACCGGATTGAGCGAGGTCATGGGATCCTGGAACACGACCGCGAGCTCGCGCGCGCGCAGGCGCCGCAGGCTTTCAGGCGCGAGCCGGACCAGATCCTGGCCATCGAACATCACGCGCCCGGAGAGTTTTGCCTTGTTCGGCAGCAGCTGGAGCACCGCGCGCGACAGCATGGTCTTGCCGCAGCCGGATTCGCCGACGATGCCAAGCGTACGGCCCGCCTCCAGCGACAGATCGACGCGATCAACCGCGCGCAAATTGCCGCGCGGCGTCGGCAGCTCGACGGCGACATCCTCGATGGTCAGGAGCGGCATACTCACAGCGCCCCCTGACGCGGGTCGGTCAGCGCCCGCATGGTGTCGCCGACGAGATTGAAGGCCAGCACGGTCAGGAACAGCCCGGCTGCCGGCAGGAAGGCCAGCCGCGGCGCGACGTCGAGACTGTCGCGCCCCTCGCCGATCATGCTGCCCCAGCTCGCCATCGGGGGCGGCACGCCAAGCCCGAGGAAGGACAGCGCGCCCTCGACCACGATGGTGACGGCGACGCCGAGCAAAAAGAAGGCCAGCAGCGGCAGGATCACGTTCGGCAACAGCTCACGCAGCAGGATGCGCGCGTGGCTGGCGCCCAGCGCCTCAGCCGCAATTACAAACTCGCGCCGCGCCAGCGACAGCGTCGCCGCGCGCGCCACCCGCATGAAGGCGGGAATACCGAGCACGCCAAGGATCACGGTCAGATTGGGAATGGACTGGCCGAGATAGGCCGTCACCGCGAGGGCAAAGATCAGCGGCGGAAAGGCGAGAAGCACATCCATGCTGCCGACCACCAGTGTCTCGAACCGGCCGCGGAAATAGCCGGCGAGAAGGCCCAGCGCGCCGCCGATGCCAAGACCGATCATCGGGGCGATCAGCCCAACCGTCAGTGACACGCGCGCGCCAAAGATCAGACGGGCAAGCTCGTCGCGGCCAAGGCCGTCGGTGCCGAGCCAATGCTCGCCGGAGAACGCGGCGCGGCGCTCCAGCATGTCCATGTCGACAGGGTTCTGCAGCGGCAGCACCGGCGCCAGAATCGCCAGTGTCAGGATGATCGCGAGCCAGCCGCTCGCGATCCAGAACAACAGGCCGAGCTTGCGCCCGCGGCGGATCGGCTCGGATGCAATCTCGTCCTGGATTGACAGCTCAAGCGTGGCCATGGCGGATCCTCGGATCGAGCACGGCGTAGAGCATGTCGACGATGAAATTCACGATGACGAAGCCGCAGGCCACCAGCAGCACCACGCCCTGGAGGATGACGAGGTCGCGGGTGTAGATCGCGCCGACCAGCAGCCGGCCGATGCCCGGCAGTGCGAAGATGGACTCAACGATCAGCGTGCCGCCGAGCAGGCGGCCGATATTGATGCCCGTCACCGTCACCAGCGTCAACGACGACGGTTTCAGCGCGTGGACGAACAGGATGCGCGAAGGCTTCAGGCCCTTGGCTTTGGCCAGCGCAATATAGTCCTCCTGCAAGGTTGCGATCATGTCGGAGCGCAGCACGCGCATGATCCCCGGCCATTCCGCCAGCGCCAGCGTCAGGGCCGGCAGCACGAAGAAGCGCAAATTGGCCAGCGGATCCTCGGTAAACGGCACATAGCCGGTCGCCGGCAGCCAATGCAGCTCGACCGCGAACAGGTAGATCAGCAGGATCGCGACCAGAAAGGACGGCATCGACAGCATCGCAAAGGCGCTCCCGGTCATGAAGCGGTCGAATGCGCCGCCCGCGCGCGCGGCACAGGCGATGGCGACGGGAACGCCGATCAAGAGGCCGATGAACTCGGCCATCAGCATCAGCTCGAGCGAGACCGGGATGCGCTCGCTGACCGCCTGCAGCACCGTCTGCCCGGTGCGGAACGAGCGACCGAGATCGCCTTGAAGCAGGTGACCGAGCCAGCTCAGGTAACGCCACCACAGCGGCTGGTCGAGCCCCATATCATGGCGCAGCGCCGCGACCTTCTCAGGCGTCGCCTGATCGCCCAGGATGACATAGGCGAGATCGCCCGGCAGCAGCGAGGCGATCAGGAAGGTGAGCAGCGAGACGGCAAGCAGGACCGGCACAATGTACAGGAAGCGGCGCGCAACGAAGCCGACCATGCGCGGGCTATTCCTTCCAGACGCGGGACACGTCGATCATCCCGCTGTACATCTTGGGCAGCCCTTTGATGTTGGCGCTCGACACCGCGTAATAGGTGTTCTGGAAGGTCCAGAACCAGATCGCTTCCTTGTTGATCACACGCGTGGCCGCACAATAGTCGTCAATGCGCTTGTCGATCTCGGCGGTCACACGCGCGTGCTCGAGCAGCTTGTCCAGCTCCGGATTCGAATAATTTGCCAGTGCGACCGGGCTGCCGGTGTGGAAGTTGGCGAACATCTGCGGATCGGGATCGGCGAGGTCGACGATGCGCCATGGGAGAAGCTGGAATTGCCGCATGAAGCCGCGCGGCGGAATGGTCGCCTGGTCGACCTGGTCGAGCTCCATGCTGGCACCGACATTCTTCCAGAATTGCTGCAACACCTGTCCGATGATGCGGCCGCGCGGAGTGGCCGTGACCACCATCTTGAATTCGACCGGCTTGCCATACTCCTGGATCAGGGCCTTGGCCTTTGCGACGTCAAGCGGCAACGCGCCGTCATCCTTGCACTTGACCCACGAGCCGTCGCCGTACGGATTTGTCGCGGGCTTGGCGAGCCCGTTCGTGACCGCCTGTGACATCTTCTTGCGGTCGATCGCCATCACCAGCGCCTGCCGCACCCGGACGTCATCGAAGGGCGGTGCCTTCGTATTGAATGCGTAGACCTGAGCGCCTGAGCCCGTATAGCTGTGCACGGTCAGCTTCGGATCCTTCTGGGCCTTCTGAAGATTGTCGGGATCGTATTCGTCATCCCAGATGAGATCGGCTTCACCCGACTGCAGGCTTGCAAAGCGCGATTGCGCGTCGGGCAGCGGCTTCAGGATGATGCGATCGAGAAAAACCTTGTCCTTGTCCCAATAGTCGGGATTCCGCTCCAGCACCATGCGATCGCCGGCGGTCCATGACTTCAAAATGTAGGGCCCGGTGCCGACGGGGTTGCGGTTGTAGTCGTCGCCCCTGGTCTTCCAGGCGGTCGGCGAATGCACGGCGGCGTTCTGGTGCGGATAGGACACCAGCGTCGGATAATTCACGGAAGGATCGTTCAGATTGTAAACGACCGTCAGCTCGTCGGGCGCCTGAACGTTGTTGACTGCAGCGATGTAGAATGCGCACCGGCACTTGTTGGCGGGATCTTTCTGCCGGTCGAAATTGGCCTTGTAAGCCTCGGCGTTGAACGGCGTGCCATCGTGGAATTTGACGCCGGGGCGCAGCTTGAACGTCCAGGTCTTGAAGTCGTCTGAATGGGTCCAGGACAGCGCAAGCCTGGGCTGCGGCTCGCCTTTGTCGTCGAGATAGGTCAGCGTGTCGAAGATGGCGGCGGCCGGGGTGAGCGCGGCCGCATCATAGACGCCGACCTTGAGCGGATCGAAGCCGGGAACGTCGAGCTCCAGCCCGACGGTAATGCTGCCGCCAGCCTTCTGCGCCTGCGCGGGCTCAGCCAATGGAAGGAACGCAAATGCCGTAGCAAGGAAAATCGGCGCGCGCTTGCGCGCCGCGGCAGCGATGTTCGTCATGGTTCCTCCCGGGATCCCTCGTCCGATGTTTCGGATCGTTGAATGACTCGGGCGAGATTGGCGAGAAATGCTCGCCACGGCAAGAGGAACGGAAGGGGGTTCGATGCCGCTTATATGCGGCGTGACGTGCTCAGCTGATCGCTTCCGTTTTGCCTGACGGAATTGGCGCGTCATCGGCGAGGCCAATCTCCCCGCGTAGCTCGCGCGTGTGCTCTCCGAGCGTAGCGATGGTCTTGCCCGGCCTCGTATCGGCGCCCGTCATCCGGAACGGCAGACTGATGACCCTGAACGAGCCGCCGCCATCCTCCACGGATGAAAGCGCCTGCCGGTGCGCCAGTTGCGGATCATCAAGGGCTTCCTTGATGGTGCGATAGGCCGAGGCCGGCACGCCGGCCGCGCCTAGGGCGACAAGGCAGGCGTCGGTCGACAGCTGCCGCGACCAGGCCTCGACGCCGTCCATCATGTCGGCCCAGTGCTCGCGCCGTGGGGCGTAAGACGAAAAGCGCGGATCGGAGATCCATCCGGGGCGACCGATCACACCCATCAAGGCCTGAAAGGTCTTCTCGCTCGCGACAGTGATCATGACATAGCCGTTGGCGGTCTCAGTCGGGCCGAACATCGGCCGCGGCGGCGGCTTCACCGCAAATTGCGAGCTCTGCAATTCGATCACCGTCAGCGTGAGCATCGACTCCAGCATGGAGACGTCGATGTGCTGGCCGAGCCCCGTCACGGTGCGCTGATAGAGCGCGGAGGCGATCGCACCAAAACCATAGGTGCCGGTGACGACATCGGCATGGTAGATGCCGCAATAGTCCGGCCTGTTGCGACCGGGCTGGTAGGCAAGATGCGCCATGTCGTAGCCGGAGGCCGCATGGATCACCGGCGCGTAGGCGGGCAGCGCGGCCGACGGACCGGTCTGGCCGTAGCCCGAGATCGAGCAGTAGATCAGCCTGGGATTGACCGGGCGGAGGCTGTCGTAGTCGAGCCGCAACCGGGGCATCACGCCCGGGCGAAAATTCTCGACCAGGATGTCCGCGGTCGCGACCAGACGCCGCACCGCCTCCCGACCGTCCTCGGACTTGAGGTCGAGCACCACGCTCTTCTTGCCGACATTGAGCTGCCCGAACACGGTGCTGAAGCCCTTGCGCAGCGGCGGCCGCGTCCGCATCGTCTCGCCCTCGTCGGTCTCGATCTTGATGACCTCGGCGCCCATGTCGGCCAGCATCCGCGCGCAATGGGGTCCGGCGATCGTGGTCGAAAAATCCAGCACCCTGAGACCGGCGAAGGCCTTTGTCGTCGTCGCTTCGTGCTTATCTGCTAATTGCATCCGTGCCGCGCCCTCGCCGAGTCCCTAAGTCCATTTGGAACTATCGTTGTTCTCTCTTGTTGGTGCGCCGACCCTAGATGGCGGCGGCCGAGTAGGAAAGTCTTTACCGAGCCGGTGCGTCTCACGGGGGGGCCGAGAATATCGAGAGGCAACTGGACCCGATCTTGCATAGCAGCAATCGGGATCGGAAGAGGGCAGCCGTTCTTGAGGGTCTTATTCGTTACGACAGAGATGGACGACTTCGTCCGCGTCGGCGGACTTGGTGCCGTTTCCGCGGCCCTCCCAAGAGCGCTCCGCCCCTTCGCCGATATCCGGATCATGCTGCCCGGCTATCGCGACATCATCGAGCAACTCACGCATATTCAGGTCGTTGGACGCTGCCCGGCATTTGCGGAGATGCCGGCCTGCTCGCTTGGACGGGCCGCGACCAAGGACGGAATGCCGGTTTATGTGCTGCTGTGCTCGCAACTCTACGATCGTCCCGGCAACCCTTACGGTGACGAGTCCGGGCGCGACTGGCCCGACAACGACATCCGCTTCGCGCGCTTTGCTTCGGCTGCCGCTGAGCTTGCCATGGGCAAGCTGGACAAGAATTGGGCAGCAGACCTGATCCATGCCAATGACTGGCAGGCCGCGCTCGTACCGGCCTACCTCGCCTGGCAAGGCGCCAAGCTGCCGTCGATCCTGACCATCCACAACCTCGCCTATCAGGGTCTGTTTCCAAAGGAGTCGCTGCGGCGAATCGGCATCCCCGAAAGCTCCTTCCACATCGACGGCGTCGAGTTCTACGACCAGCTCTCCTTCCTCAAGGCAGGCCTGGTCTACGCCTCGCACCTCACCACCGTCAGCGGCACCTATGCGCGCGAGATCACCACGGAGGAATTCGGCTGCGGCCTCGAAGGCCTGCTGCGCGTCCGCTCCGACGCGTCCGAGCTCACCGGCATCCTCAACGGCATCGACGAGAGCTGGGACCCGCGCTCCTGCGCCCAGCTCGCCCAGCAATTCGGCGCCGGCGACTGGGTCGGCAAGAAAGCCAATGCGGACTACGTGCGCAAGCAGTTTGGCCTCGCGGTCTCGCGCGGACCGATGTTCGGCATCGTCGCGCGCCTCGTGCACCAGAAGGGCATCGACCTCGTGCTGTCGGCCGCCGACGAGATCATCGACGCCGGCGGACAGATCGTGGTCACCGGCTCCGGTGAGCCCGCGCTGGAGCAGGCGCTGATCAACGCGCATCGCCGCCGCCCCGATGCCATCGGCGTTGCCATCGGCTTCAACGAGGCGCAGGCCAGGCGCATCTTCGCCGGCAGCGATTTCACCCTGATGCCGTCACGGTTCGAGCCGTGCGGTCTCAGCCAGATGTACGCCCAGCGCTTCGGCTCGCTGCCGATCGGCCACCAGACCGGTGGCCTTGCCGAGACCATCACCGACGGCGAGACCGGCTTCCTGTTCTCGCGCCCCTCGCACGAATCCTTCCTTGGCGGCGTCCGCCGCGCCTTCGAGGCGTTCATGGCCCAGGACCAGCTCGACACCATGCGCCGCAGCGCCATGGGCCGGTCGTTCTCGTGGAGCATCTCGGCGGGAAGCTACAGCAAGCTGTACAGGAAGCTGGCGGTAGCGTGAGGCTGGGGGCGTCTCCTCATCCTCCATCATTGCGAGCGGAGCGAAGCAATCCAGACTGTCTCCGCGGAAGCGGTCTGGATTGCTTCGTCGCAAGAGCTCCTCGCAATGACGGCGCGCGTGTGGCACGAGCGGGCGCTTTCACCCCTTCCCGCGCACATCCATCTGCGGCCGGCCGATCCAAAGCCTGTTGAGACCACGTGTCAGCCAGTCGGGCTGCGGCTCGCCGCGCAGGCGCGCCTGCGCTTCGTGGTAAGGGCTGGCATAGCGCAGCCTGTCGGGCAGTTTCGGATAGATGCGCCGGATCCAGCGCAGCGCTGTGTCGGCAGACCTTGCGTCCCGCTCGTCAATCGCAAGCCCGAAGCCGGCGCGGAGCCGCTCCGGTAGCATCTTTGCGGTGAGCGCCCGATACCAGCGCGGCGGCCGCAACCAGGGCCGCGCGCCACCAAGGATCTGCGCGGCGATCTCGCGCGCGGCCGGACTGACGGTCAACGTCTCCGATTGCATCATCTTCGCCGTATAAGCCGCAAAGCCAGCCCAGTCCGCCGGCAGATCATCATCAGTCAGTCCGAACAGCGCGCCATAGGTCCGGCTCTCGGCCCAGTAGCGCTCGCGCTCCTCGACCATGAGCGGAGGCAGGATCAGGTCATGCGCCATCAGCGCCGACCCGACCAGCGTCGCATGAACCCAGCGCAGCGACGCGATGTCGTTGGCGCAGTAGCGCGACCCGGCCGCGAACGGGCCGACGGTCTCGGGCATCTCGCCGACGATCATGGTGTGGCGCCGGTGCAGTTGCCGGGCCGACAGCAGCGCCCGGTCGAGCGAGCCGAACACCATGGCAAAGACGACGTCGAAGGTGCGGTGAAAGCGGCCGACCGGATCGACAAGGGTCGTCGAGTGCTCGGCAATGGCGGCCGCCACCCAGGGATGGGCGAGCTGAAGCAGCAGCGCGCGGCCGGCACCAAGAAAGACGGCGGCTTCGCGGTCGATCCGCCAGGTCATCGAGTCCGGGCCGAACACACCCGCCACGGGTCCCGCCGCGTCGACGCGGACCCTGTCGAGAGCGGATTCCAGATCATTCTCGGATACCAATGCTGGACCTTTCGATTCCCGGACGTCTGACGATCCACAAGGCCTGTGGCAATTCGATGAAGCGGACCGCTACTCCGCTGCCAGCGGCATCTCGTCGATATGGTCGTGCAGCACGACGCCCGACAACGGATCGAACTCGCCGATCCACGGCGTGCGCGCCAACACCGACCTTGTATGCGCATAGCCGGCGTCCCAACGCTGCTTGATGCCGGACGGGCTGAAGTCGATGTCCTTGGTATGGGTCTCGCGCGCGAGCTGCGGCGCCAGCAGCCGCACGACATGCATGCGCGTCGAGCAGCCGTAGGCGATCAACTCCCTCACCGCGGGATCATCGCGCTCGCCCTCGGGCAATCGCGCCGCAAGCTGGTTGATGACGTGGCGCAGGCGATGGGCCTGTTGCTGGCGCTCGATCTGGCTCGTGATCCGGCTGGAATATTGCACGTCCTTGTGCCGGGTCAGGACCTCTCTCATCGTCGTCGGTTCGGCGCCGACGGGATTCCACAGATGCACGGAGAAGATCAGCGAATCCCGGCGCGGATTGTCGTCGAACACGGCTTCCGTCGGCGAGTTCGAAAGAATGCCGCCATCCCAATAAAGCTCGCCGTCAATACGCACCGCCGGGAAGGCCGGCGGCAGCGCGCCCGAGGCCATCACGTGCTTCACGGTCAGCTCACAGTCGCGCGTGTCGAAATAGCGCATCTGGCTGCTGCCGACATGCGCAGCACCAACCGTGAGGCGCGGTGCGCCGCAATTGGCGCGGCCGAAATCGACGAGCTCGGCCAGCGTGCGTTCCAGCGGCGCTGTCGAATAATAGCCGGCGCGATCGGCGCCGAGCGGAAAGCACTCGCCGGCATGCGCCAGCGGATTGGGCTGGAAGAAGCCGGCAATGCCGTGGGCAACTGTCGACCAATAGGCAAGCGCGTCATCGAAGCCGGCAACGCCTGTTGGTAGAGGCCAGACCGGCTTCTGCTCCATCCGCTTCCAGAATTCCTTCAGGCGCGCGAGCCTGACTTCCGGCGCATTGCCGGCAATCAGGCTGGCATTGATGGCGCCGATCGAGGTGCCGATCACCCAGTCCGGCTCGATGCCCGCCTCATGCAGGGCCTGGTAGACACCCGCCTGATAGGCGCCGAGCGCGCCGCCGCCTTGCAGCACCAGCACGATCTGTCCCGGCAGGCCACTCGGCCTGCACACCCCGGCATTTCCCATGCCCGCCGCACTCCTGCTCCGGAAGAGCCTTACGCAAAATCCTCCGTCATTGTTACGCCCGACGACCATCGGCCGTCCAGCATCCATCGTCCGGGAGGGAGTGCAGAAGCTTACGCAGCCAAGGATGCGTTAACGCTTTGCCGGCGCCTCCTGGGGCGGCGGCTCGTCATCCGCAATCGCCCGCCAGGCGGCGCCGTCAAGATCGTCATACTGGCCGCTGCGGAGCGACCAGAGGAAGGCGGCAAGGCCGGCACCTCCAAGCATCAGCGCCAGGGGCACCAGGATGACCAGGATCTCCATTACACGATCTCCCGCGAGGCGCTGCGGGCCCGCAGCGAGTTCAGCATGACCAGGATCGAGGATCCGCTCATGGCGGCCGCGGCAATCAAGGGCGTCACCACGCCGCTGATCGCGACCGGCACGGCCAGCACATTATAGCCGATCGCAAGCCAGAGGTTTTGCCGCATCAGATGCAGCGCCTTGCGCGCGGAATCGATCGCCGCGACGACCGGGGCCAGCGGCCGGCCGAGGAAGACGAGATCGGCAGTGGCCTGGCTCAGATGTGCCGCCGAAATCGGCGACATCGAGACATGGGCTGCCGCCAGCGACGGTGCATCGTTCATGCCGTCGCCAACCATCAGGACCTTGCTGCCGCGCCGCTTCAGCTCCTCGATCCGCGCGATCTTGTCGGCGGGCGTGACGCCGGCGCGCCATTCGGCGATGCTGAGCGCGTGGGCTGCCGCAATCACCGCGGGCTCGCGGTCGCCGGAGAGAATCTCGACGCCGATGTTGCGATCCTTCAGCGCGGCGATCACGGCCTGCGCATCCGGCCGCAGGCCTTGCCGCACCGAGAGGATGAATTTTTCAGCGCCGTTGCTGAAAGCCACGATAGACGCTTCAGGATCCAGCGTGGCGCGACCGACCAGCGCCTCGGCGCCGCAGAAGGAGGGACGGCCAAGGCGGAGCTCGACGCCGTCCACCACAGCACGGACGCCCTGCCCGGCTTCCTCGACCGCGCCCACGATCGGGGACTTTGCATCCGCAGCCTGCGCAACCGCGGCAGCGACCGGGTGATGGCTCGACAGCGCGAGCCGGCCGGCGAGCGCAAAACTGTCGGGGGGAATGTCAGCCGCATTGGTCACATCGAGATCCGGCAGCGTCAGCGTGCCTGTTTTGTCGAAGATGACGTGATCCGCCTCGGCAAGACGCTCGATGGCGTCGCCGGAATTGAGCAGCACGCCGGCCTTGAACATCGCGCCCGAGGCCACCGTCTGCACGGTCGGAATCGCAAGCCCGAGCGCGCAGGGACAGGTGATGATCAGCACCGCAACGCCTGTCACGATCGCATCGTGCCAGCTCGTTCCCGCGATCACCCAGCCCAGAATGGTGATCAGCGCGGTGGCATGCACCACCGGCGCATAGAGGCGCGAGGCGCGGTCGGCGAGCCGCATGTAACGCGAGCGCGCGGCGAGCGCGTTGTCGAGCAAGCGGGTGATCTCGGCGAGCAGCGTTGCTTCCGACGCAGCCGAAACCCGCACCCGCAAGCTGCCGGAGATGTTCATGGAGCCGGCATAGACAGGCGTGCCGCGCTCGGCCGTGACATAGAGCGTCTCGCCGGTGATCAGGCTCTGGTCGATTTCGGAGCGTCCTTCGATCACGGTGCCGTCGACGGCGCAGCGCTCGCCGGGCCGCAAGAGCACGATGTCACCGGGATGGATCGCCGCGACCGGCACCTGCGAGATCTCGTCGGGCCCGACGAATTTTGCTGCTGTCTCCGCCTTGAGCGCGGCGAGATTGCCGGCGATCGCGCGGGTCCGGCGCCGCATGTTCTGGTCGAGGAAGCGGCCGACCAGAAGGAAGGTCAACAGCATGATTGCCGCGTCGAAATAGGCGTGCTCGGCGTGATTGACGGTCTCGACCACGGACATGCCGAGCGCGAGGCCCACGCCGATCGAGATCGGCACGTCCATATTGGTGGTCTTGTTCGACAGCGCCCGCCATGCCGAGCGGAAGAACGGCTGGCCGGCATAGGCCGCCGCCGGCAGCGCGATCAGCGCCGACAGCCAGTGAAAGAAGTCGCGCTGCTCGGGCAGCATGTCCGAGACGTTGCCCGACCACACCGGGATCGACAGCATCATCACGTTCATGGTGGCAAAGGCGGCAACGCCGAGACAACGCAGCAGGAAACGCGATTCCGCCACTTCAGTCGCTTCCGCGCTCTCGGTCTCGTAAGGATAGGCCTTGTAGCCGAGCTCCTCGAGCCGGTCGATGAAGCGGGCGGGATCGAGCCTGCCCTCCTTCCATTCCAGCGCGACGCGGCGGTCGGTAAGGTTCACCCGCGCGAGCGTGACGTCCGGGATCGCAGACAGGCCGCGCTCGATCTTGGCCATGCAGCCGGCGCAGTGAACGCCCTCGACCGCGAGGTCGATGTGCTGGAGGCCCGCGCCTGCGGTGCGGACGTAGTGGGAGAAATCGCGTGTCACCTGCATGGCGGGGCCTTCAGTTCAAGATGACACGGTTGCGCGACAGGAACACGCGCTCACCTTTCGCGTCGCCCTCGATGACGAGATCCCACTGGCCGGGCGCGACGGAGGCGGCATTGCCACGATAGATGCCGATGCCGGCCTCCGCGAGCCCGACCGCGAGATCCGCGCGCTTGTCGGTCGGTCGTTCCAGGCGGCCTGCGAATTTCAATCCGGTCAACGGTTGGCCGCTTGCGTCACGCGCCTCGACCTGAAGCACGGCGTTGCCGTCGGCGCGCCGCTCGATATGGGCGTTGACCTGCCATTTGCGTGAGGCCTGGTCCTGCGCCGCCGAGATCTCGCGGTCGTAGGCGAGACCCGCGGCATAGGGGCTGTCGACATCTGTGCCGGGCAGCGTCGCAATCGCGAGCTTCATCATGGTGACGTTGACACCGATCACGACGCCGAAGAAGGCGACGAGGATCAGGAAGACCTTTGTTCCGGTCAGCGGCCTGGTTGCCATTGCAGTCTCCTGGTCTTACGGCGCGACGAAATTGTCTGTGGTGGATGCAGCCTCGCCGAGCCCGATATCGGTGACGTGGAAGCGAACCGGAATCGACTTCTCCGGATTGCCTTCGGCCGGCGCGGTGACGAGCAGGCGCAGCTCGCTGGTGGAGTCGCGGGGTATCACGATCATCGGGCGGTCCGGCGTCACGGAATCAGCACCGACGACATGGATCGTCGAATTGACCGGGCCGTCGATATCGATCGCGATCACGCGATCATGTCCGCTCTTGTTCAAGAGCCGGGCGGTGTAGGCATTGCGAATCGAGCCGTCGCTGAGCCTGACCGCAACCGGGTTGCGGTCATGCAGCACGTTGATGTCGAGCAGGGTGCGGGTCGCCAGCACGTAGATCATGATGCCGCCGACCGCCGCGATGATCGCGCTGTAAACCATGGTGCGCGGACGGACGATGCGGTAGATCGGCGCCTCGCCCTCCTGGCGGCGGTGGATGTTGATGTCGTTGTCATAGGCGATCAGGCGAGTTGGCCGGCCGATCTTGGTCATGACATTGTCGCAGGCGTCGATGCAGAGCCCGCACTGGATGCAGCCCATCTGCGCGCCGTCGCGGATGTCGATGCCGGTCGGACAGACCGCGACGCATTGATAGCAGTCGATGCAGTCACCGACATGCTCGCCGAGCGCGCGCAGCTCGGCGGCCTTCTTCACGGAGGTGCGCTTCTCGCCGCGGTCGTAGCGATAGGTGACGTTGAGCGCCCATTCGTCGGTGAGCGCGGCCTGGATGCGCGGCCACGGGCACATATAGGTGCAGACCTGCTCGCGCATGTAGCCGGCGAGCACGAAGGTGGTCGCGGTGAGGATGCCGATCCAGATATAGGCGAGGGCTGGCGCCTGGAAGGTCAACAGCTGCTTCACAAGCGTCGGGGCGTCGTTGAAATAGAGCACCCAGGCGCCGCCGGTCCACCAGGCGATCATCAGCCAGATGAAATTCTTCAGCGCGATCTCGGAGACACGCCGGATCGTCAACGCGCCCACCGATTTGTCCTTCATCATGCGTTCACGGCGGTCGCCCTCGACGAAGCGCTCGACCGCATAGAACAGGTCGGTCCACACCGTCTGCGGGCAGAGATAGCCGCACCAGATGCGGCCGCCCACCGAGTTCATCAGGAACAGCGCGACCGCGGCGACGATCAGAAGGCCGGTGAAATAATAGACCTCCTGCGGCCACAGCTCGATGAAGAAGAAATAGAAGCGGCTGTTGGGAAGATCGATCAGCACGGCCTGGCTCGGGGCGCCGAGACCGCGGTTCCAACGGACGAAGGGCAGGAAGTAATAGACGCCGAGGCAGAACGCCATCAGGCCCCATTTGATCCGGCGGAAGGTGCCGTGGACGCTTTGGGGATAGACCTTCTTGCGGGCTGCGTAGAGCGGCCCGTAGTCATCATCTGATGTGAGGTCTTTCGGGTTCACGGCCTTGTTCATCGCTCAAGTCGCCTCGGAAGGTGCGATTAAACCTAGACCCGACGTCGCTGGGTCCGTTGATCCAGCGCAAACGGGGGCGATTTTGTTCGCCCCCGCCTGCCGCCGATCGTCAGTTTTCAGACTATTTTCCGCCGCCCAGCGAGTGGACATAGACCGCCATCGCCTTGATGGTGGCCGGATCGAGCCGCCCTTCCCAGGCCGGCATGACGCCGGCACGGCCATTCGTGATGGTCTCGATCAGGGTCGCCTCGTCGGAGCCGTAGAGCCAGATCTTGTCGGTCAGGTTTGGCGCACCGAGCTCCTGGTTGCCCTTGCCGCCGTCACCGTGGCAGGCGACGCAATTGTCGTCAAAAATCTTCCCGCCCTTGGCAGCGTCGTAGCCGTTCCGGGTCGGAAGGCCCGCGAGCGAGCGGACATAATTGGCCACCGTGACGATCTCGTCCGGCTTCAGCACGCCGTCCTTGCCGAAGGCGAGCATCTGGCCCTCATGGGTCTTGGCGTGACCGGAGCGTGCGCCGAACTGGATGGTCTGCATGATCTGGTCGAGCGTGCCGCCCCACAGCCAGTCGTCGTCGTTCAGGTTCGGAAAGCCCTTGGCGCCGGCCGCGCCCGAGCCGTGGCACGGCGCGCAATTGTCGCCGAACACGGTCTTGCCCTTGGCGCGGGCGAGCGCCAGCAGGGCCGGATCCTTCTCGATGTCGGCAAGCGAGGCCGCGCCCAGCGCCACCATCTTGTCGCCCCTGATCTTGTCGAGATTGGCGAGCTCGACCGCGACGTCGGCGCGCGATGAATAGCCGAGCACACCGCGCGTGTTGCCGGAGATCAGCGGCCAGGCCGGATAGACGATCCAGTAGCCGATCGCCCAGACGATGGTGAGATAGAACGTAATCACCCACCAGCGCGGCAGCGGCGTGTTGAGCTCCTTGATGCCATCCCACTCATGTCCGGTCGTGGACCTGCCGGTGACGGAATCGAATTCCCCTTGATGCTCACTCATGATCTCTCACTCCTCCCGCAGCGGCAGGCGGGCTGCTTCGTCGAAGGCCGCCTTGTTGCGGGGCCAGAATGCGTAGGCGACGATCGCGAGAAAGATCGCGACGAAGACCGGCGTCCAGATCGTTGTCACGAGGCTGGATGCGAGATTGTCGAATGTCAGGATGGCTTTCATCGGTGATGCCTTCTCAGCGAAGATTGGCTTTCTCGTTGTAGAGCTTGAAGTCGACCAGCGTGCCGAGCATCTGCAAATAGGCGATCAGCGCGTCCATCTCGGTCGGCGTCCCGGTCTTGCCGTCGAAATTGCGCACGACGGCCTTGGCGTAGCGCTTGGTGAAGGCATCGGCGCCGGCATTGTCAGGATCGGCCTGCGCCTTCATGTCCGCGGCCGCGTTGGCGATCTGGTCGTCGCTATAGGGAACGCCGACGGTCCGCAGCGTGCGCATATGATCGGCGATAGTCGACGGATCGACCTCCGTCGAGCTGAGGAACGGATAGCCGGGCATCACCGACTGCGGCACGATCGCGCGCGGATTGGTCAGATGGGTGACGTGCCAATCGTCGGAATATTTGGCGCCGACGCGGGCAAGGTCAGGACCGGTGCGCTTCGAGCCCCACTGGAACGGGTGGTCGAACATGCTCTCGGCGGCGAGCGAGAAGTGGCCGTAGCGCTCGACCTCGTCGCGCAGCGGGCGGATCATCTGCGAATGGCAGAGATAGCAGCCTTCGCGGACATAGACGTTGCGCCCGGCGAGCTCGAGCGGCGTGTAGGGCCTGACACCATCGACCGCCTCGATCGTGCTCTTGAGGTAGAACAGCGGCGTGATTTCAACGAGACCACCGATCGCGATCACCAGCAGGATGCCGACGATCAGGATGATCGAGTTCTTTTCGAAGACTTGATGGCGTGTCCAGAACGACATGGGAAGCTCCTCACTCCGCCGGCTGAAGAGCGACGGGCATCTGGACTTCCTGCTCGCCGACACGAACGGTCATCCAGAGGTTATAGGCCATGATCAGCGAGCCGATCAGGAACAGCGCGCCGCCGGCGGCACGGATGATGTAGAAGGGATGCATCGCCTCGACGGTCTCGATGAAGGAATATTCGAGGAAGCCGAGCGAGGTGTAGGCGCGCCACATCAGGCCCTGGAGGATGCCGGACACCCACATCGCCGAGATGTAGAGCACGATGCCGAGGGTTGCGATCCAGAAGTGCCAGTTGACGAGCTTCAGGCTGTAGAGACCCTTGCGATTCCACGCCCACGGCACCAGGCAGTACAGCGCGCCGAAGGAGACGAAGCCGACCCAGCCGAGCGCACCGGAATGCACGTGACCGATGGTCCAGTCAGTGTAGTGGCTGAGCGAGTTGACCACCTTGATCGACATCATCGGTCCCTCGAAGGTCGACATGCCGTAGAAGGCGACGGAGACCACCAGCATGCGCAGCACGGGGTCGGTCCGCAGCTTGTCCCAGGCGCCCGACAGCGTCATCAGGCCGTTGATCATGCCGCCCCAGGAGGGCATCCACAGCATGATCGAGAAGGTCATGCCGAGCGTCTGCGTCCAGTCCGGCAGCGCGGTGTAGTGCAGATGGTGCGGACCGGCCCAGATGTAGAGGAAGATCAGCGCCCAGAAATGGATGATCGAGAGCCGGTAGGAATAGATCGGCCGCTCCGCGCGCTTCGGAATGAAGTAGTACATGATGGCGAGGAAGCCGGCGGTGAGGAAGAAGCCCACCGCGTTATGGCCGTACCACCACTGGAACATCGCATCCTGGATGCCGCCCCAGGCGATGTAGGATTTTGAGCCGAGGATCGATACCGGCAGCGCGGGGTTGTTGCCGAGATGCAGAACCGCGATCGTCACGATGAAGGCGAGATAGAACCAGTTCGCGACGAAGATGTGAGGTTCCTTGCGCTTGATGATGGTGACGAGGAAGACCAGCAGATAAACCACCCAGACGATGGTCAGCCAGAGGTCGGAGTACCATTCCGGCTCCGCATATTCCTTGCCCTGCGTCACGCCGAGCAGATAGCCCGTGCCCGCGACCAGGATGAAGAAATTATAGCCGACGACGACGAACCAGGGCGCGAGATACCCCGCGAGCCGCGCACGGCAGCTCTTCTGCACCACGTAGAAGGAGGTTGCGAGCAGGACATTGCCGCCGAAAGCGAAGATCACGGCGGAGGTGTGCAGCGGCCGCAGCCGGCCGAATTGAATCCAGGGCAGATCGAAGTTCAGTGCGGGCCAGGCCAGCTGGGATGCGATGATCAGCCCGACCAGGAAGCCGGCGATGCCCCAGAACATCGCCATGAAGGAGGAGAACTTGATCGGGCCCATGTTGTAGTTGGGCCGGCCGTTGATCTCCTCGGCGGGCAAGCTCGCCGGGCGGTCGTAGTAATTGTTGACGATGAAGAACACCGCGGCAAGGCTGCCAACTGCTCCGAGCGCAGCGTGGAAGGCGAAGGGCGCGTCAAGCGCCTTGGCCGAAGCGATCACACAGAGGAACGCGGTGACTGCGAACACGACAGCCAAGCCGCTTTCACCGATGGTCATTGATTTGGAGATGGAGGGCTGGGGCATCGCGGATTCTCTCTGAAAGAACACGCTGCCAGAAACCACATTCACCCTCGCGGGGAATTGATTGAAATCAAGACTTGCCGTTCAGTTCTTCGGATCTGGCGGTCATTTTCGCGACAGCCCGGTATTTTTGCGGCGCAACTCGTCGATATGCTACCGCTGCCCCCATCGTCATTGCGAGCGAAGCGAAGCAATCCAGAGTCCCTGCTCGGAAAGATTCTGGATTGCTTCGCTTCGCTCGCAATGACGGAGGCCGGAACCTACCGCCCGGCTTGAGCCACTTAGTCGCTCGCGGTCGCCTTCAGCGCCGCGATGACGTCCTCGCGCGCAACGATTCCGGCCAGCTTCTGGGCGCTGTCGAGCACGATGATGCTGCGGATGCGGTGCTCGACCATGATCTGGAGAACGCGCGTCAGCCGCGTGTCGGGACTGACATAGATGAACTCCGGCGTCATGACATCGCCGACCTTCCGGCCCATCAGGTCGTGATAGCGCGGCAGCATCTGGCTCGGCGTGAAGGCGAAGCACTTCAGGATGTCGAACTTGGTGACAATGCCGACGACCTGTCCGTCGTCCTCGACGGGGTAGGAATTGAAATCGTCCTGCTCGAACATCTCGCTGAGCGCGAGCAGATTGTGGTCACGCTGCACCGTCCTGACGTTGCGCGTCATGTAGCCGCCGGCGGTCTGCTCAAGGAATTTGTACACGGCACGTCCTCATCGATTTGTCGGTACGGCCTCGCCTTCAATGCGACAGCAGCACGCAGCGCGCGGATTGCGTGACCAGATATTCCGTGACGCCGCCGAGAATCAGCTCGCTGAAGCGGGAATGGCCGTAGGCCCCGGCGACGATCAGGCCGGCTCCGACATCGCCGGCGATCCCCTCCAATCGCACGTCGGCCGTTTCGTTCGCCGCCTCCACCACGCGCGCCGTCGCCGTGACGCCGTGGCGGGCGAGCCAGGCGGCGACATCGCTGACGCGCTCGGCAACGACCGCATGGTCTCCGTCCGCCTCAGGAATCTCGACAATGGTGACGTCCTTCGCCTTGCGCAGCATGGGCAGCGCGTCAGCCACCGCCCGCCGCGCCTCGGGCGTGTCCTTCCAGGCCACGAGCACGCTGCGCAGATCGAGCCACTTGATCCCGTCGGGCACCACCAGCAGCGGCCGGCCGGCCTGCATCACCAGATCCTTGGGGCTTGCGAGCGCAAAGGAATCGGAGAAGGCGGGGCTCTGTCCGCCGCTGACGACGATGTCGGCACAGCGCGCCTGCGCTGCGACGAATCGTGCGGGGAAGTCCGTGGCGCTGCGCCATTCCACCCGTCCGCCGCGGGCCTTGGTCGCGGCGCGGAATTGCGTCTCCAGGCCGGCCAGGCGTCCCTTGATGGAGGTTTCTTCCTGATCGATCAACCGCTGAGCTGCGATGCCGTCCGTGAAATAAAGTGGCGGAGCGAACCGCGCCGCGGCGACCCCGACGATCGCCGCCTCGAATCGTTCGGCAAGCTCGCCGGCGACCTGAAGGCGCGCATCGTTGGGCTGGCCGAGCGCCAGGCTGACCATCACCGTCGCGTATGTCATCGGGAGCCTCCAGTGCAAATCTATTTGATGAAAATGTACGCCCCGCCTGAATTCCGGAGATGAGATAGATCAAGCGCTCCGCCTCCACCCGCCGACCGGGGACGGAACTTGCCTCCGAGCCGGGCTTCGGCGACATTGCGGCAGCGGTAACCCCATCGGGGTCACCGCATCAGGATCAGGAGCATTGCTTGTCGCCGACCCGCGTAACGCACCCTCAAGATGACGGCCGGGGCGAACATTTCCGCGTCCGGATCGAGGGATTCGGCGTCGGCACCTGGGATCTCGACCTCAAGACCATGGAATGGGAATGGTCCGACGCGTCGAAGGCCCTGCTCGGCGTCCCGGCAGACCAGCCGGAGAGCTACGAGCTCTTCCTGGCGCGTCTGGAGCCGAAGGATCGTGAGCGGGTCGAGAGTGCGATCCGGCGCGTCTCCGAGCGCGGCGGCGGCCTCGATGTGTCCTTCAGAGTCGCCGGGGCCATAGGCGGGGAAAAATGGATCAGGGCCCGCGCCGGCCTGATCCGCGATGAGGCCGGCGCCGCCCGCCATCTCAGCGGCATCTTCCTGGACATCGACGAGGAGAAGCACGTCGAGGAAGCGCTGCGCACGCGCGAGACCCACCTCCGCTCCATCCTCCACACCATTCCCGACGCCATGATCGTGATCGACGGTCGCGGCATCATCCAGCTGTTCTCGACGGCGGCCGAGCGCCTGTTCGGCTGGTCGGAGCAGGAGGCGATCGGCCAGAACGTCAGCATCCTGATGCCGGAGCCGGATCGCTCCCGCCATGACGGCTATATCGCGCGCTACCGCTCCACCCAGGATCCGCACATCATCGGCATCGGCCGCATCGTCACCGGCAAGCGCCGCGACGGCACCACCTTTCCGATGCACCTGTCGATCGGCGAGATGCAGTCCGGCGGCGAGCCCTATTTCACCGGCTTCGTCCGCGACCTCACCGAGCATCAGCAGACCCAGGCGCGGCTCCAGGAGTTGCAGTCCGAGCTCGTCCATGTTTCGCGCCTGAGCGCGATGGGCGAGATGGCGTCCGCGCTGGCTCACGAGCTGAATCAGCCTCTGGCCGCGATCAGCAACTACATGAAGGGATCGCGGCGACTGCTCGCCGGCAGCGCAGATCCGAATCTGGCGAAGATCGAAAGCGCACTGGATCGCGCCTCGGAGCAGGCCGTACGTGCAGGCCAGATCATTCGCCGCCTTCGCGATTTCGTCGCACGCGGTGAGTCCGAAAAGCGGGTGGAGAGCCTCTCCAAGCTGATCGAGGAAGCCGGCGCGCTCGGGCTCGCCGGTGCGCGCGAACAGAACGTCCAGCTTCGGTTCAGTCTGGATCAGAATGCCGATCTCGTGCTCGCCGACCGGGTTCAGATCCAGCAGGTCCTGGTCAATCTGTTCCGCAACGCGCTGGAGGCGATGGCGCAGTCGCCGCGACGGGAGCTCGTCGTCACCAACACCCGTGTCGGTGACGACATGATCGAGATCGAGGTTTCCGACACCGGCTCCGGCTTCCAGGACGACGTCATTCCGAATCTGTTTCAGACCTTCTTCACCACCAAGGAAACCGGTATGGGGGTGGGACTGTCGATCAGCCGCTCGATCATCGAGGCTCATGGCGGGCGCATGTGGGCCGAGAGCAACGCATCGGGCGGCGCGACATTCCGCTTCACTCTGCCTGCAGCCGACGAGAGCTGAACCATGACGACCAACGGAATTGTCTACGTGATCGACGACGACGAAGCGATGCGCGATTCGCTGAATTTTCTGCTCGATTCATCGGGTTACAGCGTAACCCTGTTCGATGACGCGCAACGCTTCCTCGATGCCCTCCCCGGCCTCGCGTTCGGTTGTGTCCTCTCCGACGTGCGCATGCCCGGCATCGACGGCATCGAGCTCCTGAAGCTGATGAAGGCGCAGCACTCGCCGTTTCCGATCCTGATCATGACCGGCCACGGCGACGTGCCGCTTGCGGTCGAGGCGATGAAGTTAGGGGCCGTCGACTTCCTGGAAAAGCCGTTCGAGGACGACCGCCTCGTCTCGATGATCGAAGCGGCGATCCAGCAGGCCGAGCCCGCCGCCAAGAACGAAGCCATATCCCAGGACATCGCCGCCCGCGTCGCGTCTCTCAGTCCGCGCGAGCGCCAGGTCATGGAAGGACTGGTCGCCGGCCTGTCCAACAAGCTGATCGCCCGCGAATACGACATCAGCCCGCGCACCATCGAGGTGTACCGGGCCAATGTCATGACCAAGATGCAGGCGGGCAGCCTCTCGGAGCTGGTCCGGCTGGCAATGCGCGCCGGCTTGCTGAAGGATTGAGCCAAGGCGGCTTGAGGCAAGTCAAGGCGGTTGCCTCGGCCTGTGCTAGCCAATTCGAATGATCGAAATCGGCTCGCACCATGCGCGGCTCCCCATGGCGTCATCGGTAAAGCCCACCGTCTACGTGGTCGACGACGATGACGCCGTGCTCGGATCCCTGCGTTTTCTGCTGGAAACCGACGGCTTTGCCGTGCGGACATTCAGGAACGCCACGGCGCTGCTCAACGCGACGAGCCCGTCCGGCGCGGACTGCTACGTGATCGACTACAAGATGCCCGACATCAACGGCATCGAGCTCGCCGGCCGCTTGCACCAGTCCGACCGCGACACGCCGGTGATTCTGATCACCGGCTATCCCGATAGCAATATCTCGGCTCGGGCAAAGGCAGCAGGCGTGAAAGACGTGATCTTGAAGCCGCTTCTCGACGAGAATCTGGTCAAAGGCATCCGTCACGCCATCCAGGCCCGCCGCCGGAATTGACCTACGGGACTCTACGTAGGTCCCGTAGCCCGGATGGAGCGCAGCGCAATCCGGGAATCCGATTGCGGAGCTAACCCCGGATTTCGCTGCGCTCCATCCCGGCTACGAACTCGGCGGCCTACGGGGTTCTACGTAGGTAACCCTCCTTAAGATATCTCGCGAAATTTTCGAAGCAACCGATACCGCGTATCAAGGCGCCATCACAACGGAGATGGCGCAAATGCTGACGCAGACCCTCAACACCCAGGCGATCAACACCCAAATCGGTGGCAGGATTGCCCCCGTTCATCCCGTCTCCGACCAGTTCGGCGCCATCACCGGTCATGTCGGCCTGGTCGCCACCGAGTTCTCCTACCGCAAGGACGAGGAGATCTACGGCGAGGACGAGCCTGCGGAATATGTCTACCAGGTCGTCTCCGGCGCGGTCCGCACCTACAAGCTCCTCTCGGACGGCCGCCGCCAGATCGGCGCGTTCCATCTTCCCGGCGACGTGTTCGGCCTCGAATCCGGCGCCAGCCACCGCCTCGCCGCCGAGGCCATTATCGACACCGATGTGCGCCTGGTGAAGCGCGTCAGCCTCGAAAAGGCCGCCGGCACCGACGTGCAGGTCGCCCGCAAGCTCTGGGCCATGACTGCCGGCGAGCTACGCCACGCCGAAGACCACATGCTGCTTTTGGGCCGCAAGACCGCGATGGAGCGGGTTGCGACCTTCCTGCTCGAAATGGACCGCCGCCTCGCCGTTGCCGGCATGATGGCGCTGCCGATGTGCCGCCGCGACATCGGCGACTATCTCGGCCTCACGCTCGAGACCGTGTCGCGCGCGCTGTCGCAGCTCCACGCCCAAGGCATTCTCGGTTTCTCCGGCGCCCGCCAGATCGTGCTGCGCAACCGCCAGCGCCTGCACAATCTCGACGCCTGATCGTTTCGTCCTCCCCTACCCCCTATGGCCGGCTGATCTCGTTCAGCCGGCCATTTCTTTTGCCGCAATGCCGGTGCGCCGGGTCTCCGGCATCACGAAGAAGATCAGCAAGAGCCCCAAGGCTGCAATGCTCGCCAGCCCCAAGAATGCAGTGGCATTGCCGAACATGTCGCTGACATAGCCGCCAAGCGCGGTGCTCAAGGACGCACCGAGTCCGGTCGCCGTGCCGACAATGCCCTGCGCGAGATTGAAGTGCCCGCTTCCGAACGCGACGTCGGCCACAACAAGCGGAATCATCACTGCGAACACTGCCGCGGTGATGCCGTCGAACACCTGCACCGCCACCAACAGATAGGGATCGCGCACGGTCGCAAACAGAAGACCACGAATCGCCAGCGCGCCGAACCCGATCAGTAGCAGCGGACGCCGTCCCCACGCCTGCGCCTTGCGTCCGACGGTCGGCGACAGCAGCGCCACGATCGCCTGCGGCACGACGATGCAGAAGGCCACCAGCACCGTCGCCCACTGGCTCGACCTCGCCGTCACGGCGCTCGCCATCAGCGGCATCATCGACGCATTGGCGAGCTGCAGCAACAATACACTCAACGCAAAGACGATCAGCGGCCGTTGCCGGATCAGATGCCAGATATTGGTATCGCCGGGCTCCGGCGCCTCGCGCGGCATCTCGCCGTGACAGCGCGCGATGTCGACCTCCTCCTCGCGGATGCGCGACAATGCAATCAGTGTCGGGATCGCGAGCAGGAATGTGACCAGGAACACCGAACGGCTCGAAAGAAGATAGCCGGCCGTGCCCATCACGGCGGCAGCGACGCCGTTGCCGAGCGAGGCAAAGCGGGCATTGCGGCCGAGCCGTTCGCCGATCTTGAGCGGGCCGACGAGGCCAAGGCTGATCGCCGCGATCGCCGGTCCCAGCACGCAGCTCGCCGCCGCATGCAGCGTCGCCGCCGTCACCACCACCGGGAAGATCGGCATCGCCGCATAGGCGAGCGCACAAAAGCCAATGGTGGCGATCGCGAGCGCCGCGACCAGTCGTTCTGATTTCGCAGCATCGATGATGGCGCCGCCCGGCATCTGGCCGATCAGCGCGACGATGCCGCCGATCGACAGCACGAAGCCGATCTCGACCTGCGTCCATTTCTGTGTCGTCAGGTAGACCGCGATGAAGGGGCCGAAGCCGGTCTGCACGTCGGCGAGGAAGAAGATGAACCAGTCGAGACCACGCAGGCTTCGTTGCGACGGCGCGGGAATAGCCGCAAGGACGGGTGCGGCCACGTTGCCCCGTTCAACGCGTCCTTCGCGCCTCTCGTGATCAGGCTTCCTCGACAAGAGCACAGGCGGTCAGCCCTCCCCCCTCCTCACTGGATGGCCTGCAGCGGTTGCAGACTGCCGGATGCCCCGAGCACGACCATCGGCGTATCCTCCTTGTATTCCGGTGCAGCCGCGACCTGCGCTTTGGTCAATTCCAAGGTGATGCTGTCTTTCTTGTTGGCAATCTTGCCGAAGCGCAGTGCATTCCAGTCCACCACGATCTTGCGGCTGCCGACGCCGAGGAAGCCGCCGAAATCGATCACGGCGGCGCGGACATGTCCCTCGCGATCGACGATGACATCGACAATACGCCCCATGTCCTCATCCGCCGCGCTGCGCACGTCACGCCCGAGCACGCCATGGGCGTCGCTGGCGCCGATGATGGTCACCGATGGCGGCGGCACCGCATCCTTCGGGGTGACGGGCACGACCGAAGCCGGCGGCGCAGCCGTCGGCGGTGCGTTCGTCTCGGTCGGAGCTGCATTGGCGGACGGGGGCAATTCCTCCGCGGCACGCGATACGGCAACCGTCATTTCCGCGACGATCGCGATGCTCAGAACCAACCATCCGGCGGTTCGCATGACACCCTCCTTGCCGCGGCCACTAATGCGCCAGCACGATCGACACCTGGATCCGGCCGCGCGTGCGCAGCACCTCCAGCGCCACGTCGTGGCCGTGGCGGCTGACGCGCAGATCCACGCTGGATTCGCCCAGGCGCAGGTCGCGCAGGATGACCTCGTTCAGAAATGCCGGCAGATGCGGGTTACGCAGCCGGATCTCGCGGCGCGCGACGTCGAACTCGAGGCCGAGCGCCGCCTCCAGCAGCGTGAACGGCGTCGCGCTGGCCCAGGCCTGCGGCGCGCAGGCAACCGGATAGAGCGTCGGGCCGCGCCGCTTCTCGCGGCGGAAGCCGCAGAACAATTCCGGCAATCGTCGCAGATCCATATAGGCCGCGGCGTCGAACAGGCCCTTGAAGACGTGCGCGACCGAGTGCTTGAGCCCGTAATGGGCGAGGCCCAGCGCAATCAGTGCGTTGTCGTGCGGCCAGATCGATCCATCGTGATAGGACATCGGATTGTAGCGGACTTCGCCGCGCGCGACGGTGCGGATGCCCCAGCCCGAGAAGAAATGCGGGCGCATCAGATCGGCGGCCACGAGGCGGGCGCGGTCCTCGCGGACCATGCCGCTGAACAGCACCTGCCCGGCATTCGAGGTGCGGACCTCGCAGCGCCGCTTCTGACCGTCGAGCGCGACAGCATAGGTACCAAGCTCCTCGCACCAGAACGCCGCCTCAAAACGTTCGGCGAGCGACTTGGCCTCCGCCTCGAGCTTGCTGGCGAGATCGGGCTTGCCCAGCGTCCGTGCGCACCGCGCGGCGAGCTGCTTGGCCATAAAGACATAGCCCTGGACTTCGGCGAGCGCGATATTGCCTTCCGCGAGCTTGCCGTCGGCGTGGAAGATCGCGTCGTAGGAATCCTTCCAGCCCTGGTTGGCGAGCCCCTTTTCGGTCGCGCGCTGGTACTCGACAAAGCCGTCCTGATCAGGATCGCCGGGACCGTCGATCCAGGCAAGCCCCGCCTCGATCGCGGGCCACAGCTCGACCAGTGTGTTCTCATCGCCGGTCCGCTCGAAATAGCGACCGGCAAGCAGGACGAACAACGCCGTCGAATCCACGCTGCCGTAATATTGCGAGAACGGCACCTCGCGCAGCGCCGCCATCTCGCCGCCGCGCATCTCGTGCAGGATCTTTCCGGGCGCGGCGTCGGCGAGCGGATCGACCGCCTTGGCCTGGAAATGCGCAAGCCGCCGCAGCACGCCCTTGGCCACCCGCGGATCGACCCACAGCATCTGCAGCGCCGTGATCAGGCCGTCGCGGCCGAACGTGGTCGAATACCAGGGAATGCCGGCATAGGGATAGCGCCCTTGCGGCGTCTCCGTCATCAGCATGTTGAGGTCGGCCATGGCCTGGCACAGCACCTCGTTGAAGATGTTGTTGGAGGTCTCGATGCTGGTCGCGCCGATCGCCGATTGCCGCATCTCGCGGCGATGCGCCAGCAGGCCCCGGAAGAAGCGCGCCGGCTTCTCCGCGAGCGGCCGGTTGCACGACACGGCCACGAACAGCGATTTGGCTTCGTGCGGATCGAGCTCGAGCTGCCAGGTCGCGGCGTTGACCGAGAGCCGCGTCGGGCGCGGATCGAAATGCAGGCCGGTGATGCGCTCGGCCTCGTCGAGGCCGCGATATTCGAACAGCACGTCGGTCGGCCCGAGCAGCCTGCTGGTGCCGGTCCCCCGGCGCGGCCGCCGCTCGCCGCGCACTTCAAACAGATCGGCAAAATCATTGTCGAACAGCAGCGTCAGCTCGAAGGAGGCCGGCTGCTCGCCGTGGTTCTGCAGCCCGATGCGCTGATACGCCGTACCGCGCCACAGAAAGATGGTGCGCACGATGTGCAGCAGGTCCTTTTGCAGGACGATGCGGCCCTGGCGATAGATATCGGGGTTGGTGAGGTCGACCGTCAGACCCGAATTGTCGTCGCGCAGGTTCGAGCCGAGCAGCAGCGGCTGGAGATCGTCGAGCACCAGCTCCAGCCGCGCCAGATAACGCGTGTCGCAATTGAACAGGCCGTCCGGCCCGCCGGCCGAGGCGCCGATGTCGCCATGGCTGTCCAGCACGATGAAGGTGTCGTCGTGCTTGAGCGAGCGACGGGGCCGCGCGGCGGGCCCCGTCATTGGAATGTAGAACGGCTGCTCGGCAACGGCCTCTATCGTCTGCGAGGCCGAGCTGATCCTGGTTGCGGCTTCGACTGCCATGAGCTGCTCCCCTGCTGCCAGTGTTTCGAACGCGACCAACGCAAACGCAACTGTTGGGTTTACGCGGCGAACTTCGCGAGCCGGCTCATTTCCTGCGTTACCAGTTCGCGGTACGGACCATGCCCCTGCATCAGCCGGTCGGGCGCTCCGTCCTCGATGATCTTGCCGTTCCTGAGCACGACGACGCGGTCGAAATTGCGCAGCGTCGCGAGGCGATGCGCAATCGCGATCACGGTGCGGCCGCGCATCAGGCGCGACAGCGCCTCGCGGATCGCCTCCTCGGATTCGCTGTCGAGCGCGGCGGTGGCTTCATCCAGCAGCAGGATCGGCGCGTCCTTCACGAAGGCGCGCGCGATCGCGATGCGCTGGCGCTGGCCGCCGGACATTTTGACGCCTCGGTCGCCGACCATGGTGTCGAGACCGTCGGGCAGGCTGTCGATGAAATCGCAGCGCGCTGCGATCGCGGCGCGCAGCACCTCGTCGTCAGTCGCGTTCGGCCGGCCGTAGCGGATGTTCTCGCGGATCGAGCGATGAAACAGCGAGATGTCCTGCGGTACCACCGAGATCGCCTCGCGCAGGCTCTGTTGCGTGACCTTGGAGATGTCCTGGCCATCGATGGTGATGCTGCCCTCGTCGACGTCGTAGAAGCGTTGCAGCAGCGTGAACAGGGTGGACTTGCCGCCGCCGGACTGCCCGACCAGGCCGACGCGCTGACCGGGCTGCAGCCGCAGGCTGAAGCGCTCGAAGATCTTCTCAGCCCCAGGATAGCCGAAGGTGACATTGTTGAACGCGATCGCGGCACCACTCTTGACCAGGGGCTCGGCCTCGGGGTGATCGCGCAACTCGTGCGGCACCAGCAGCGTCGCGATCGCCTCGGTCAGGCGCGCGACGTGCTGGGTGACATCGACCAGCGCGACGGCAAGATCGCGGGTCGCGCTCAGGATGGAGATACCGAGGGTACAGACCAGCACGACGTCGCCGGTGGTCGCCTCGCCCTGCTGCCAGAGCGTGACGGCCCAGGCCATCAGGGCGATCGTCAGGATCACGGTCACGGCGGCATGCAGCAGCCGCAGCTTCTCCAGATAGCGCAGGCTGCGTCCACGCGCATTGACTTCCCGGCTCACCGTGGCGTCGAACCGCTCGTGCTCATGGCCGATGCCGCAGAAGGCGCGAACCAGCGGCATGTTGCTGATGACGTCGATCATCTCGCCGTCGACGGCGGCCGCCTTGTCGGCGAAGTCGTCATGCAACGGCTTGCCGGCCGCGGCTAGGCGGAACATCGCCACCACCATGCCGCCGGCGATCACGGTCAGGCCCGCTGCCATATAAGGGCTTACGGTTCCGATCAGCCCGATTGCCGCAATTGTGGCGATGCACGGGGGTAACACATTCCAGACGAACATGTTCTCGACCGTGAACACCGCATTGGACGTGGCAGTGATGCGGCTCGTCAGCATGCCCGGCATGCGGTCCAGGAAGTAACTCGGCGCATGCCCGGTCAGATGACGAAAGATGTCACGGCGCAAATCGCCGGTGACACGGACGAAGGTGAAGCTCGCCGTCCAGCTGGCGATCCGCCACAGAAAATTGTCGGCGGCGATCAGTGACATGAGCAGGATGAATGCCAGCCATACGCTACCGCCATGTGAAGTTCCCGCGGACAACGCGTCGACGAGAGATTTGACGCCGTACTGCGTGCCCACCGAGCAGGCAACAGCTGCCACCACAGCGGTCAGGATCACCAGATGCGACGCCAGCCGTCGCCGCAGGTAGCGCAAGACAAATGCAAATGGCCTGCGCGCGTATCCAGAAAGATGATCCATGAGACCCCGTCGTGATTTCAATTGTTCTGGCTGGTCGATTGAACAACGACCAGTTCGCCTCGGTTCCGGGGCAACGCCATCACGACATGCGGATGCGGACGATCTGCGAAGAGGAGATGGCAGCATCGAGACATGTTCGCGATGTGTCGAATAAGTAACGTTTGTTGAGAGGAACTTCGCAACTGCGGGAACGTTCCCTTGTTGGCATGCCGGTGCCAATTACACGGCGGGGGTTCCAACGTCCACATGATCGCAGAGGAGATGGTGAGATGCGCATCGCGCAGGTAGCTCCGTTGACGGAGGCTGTTCCACCCAAGCTGTATGGCGGCACCGAGCGGGTGGTGCATTGGTTGACGGAAGAGTTGGTGGCCCTTGGACACGATGTCACCCTGTTCGCCAGCGGCGATTCGCAGACGTCGGCGAAGCTCGACGCATTATGGCCGCGGGCGCTTCGCCTCGACGGTTCCGTGCGGGATCCCAATGCACTGCACATGGTGCTGCTGGAGCGCGTGCGGCAGAAATGTGACGACGAGGAGTTCGACTTCCTCCATTTCCATCTCGACTATTATCCGTGGTCGCTGTTCTGCCGGCAGCCGACGCCGTTCCTGACCACCCTGCATGGCCGGCTCGACCTGCCGGAGCATCAGCCGGTGTTCAATACTTTCTCAAAGATGCCGGTCATCTCGATCTCGAGCGCGCAGCGGCGGCCGGTGCCGCAGGCGAACTGGGTCACCACCATCCACCACGGCCTGCCCGAGAACCTGCTGGTGCCGAAGCCGGCGAAACAGGAATATCTCGCCGTGCTCGGCCGCATCGCGCCGGAGAAGGGCGTCGACCGCGCCATCAAGATCGCGATGCATTGCGGCATCCCGCTGAAAATCGCGGCCAAGGTCGATCGCGCCGACCAGGATTATTATGACGAACTGATCAAGCCGATGATCGCAGGCAATCCGCTGGTGGATTTCATCGGCGAGATCAGCGATCACGAGAAGTCGGACTTTTTGAGCGGCGCGCTCGGCCTGTTGCTGCCGATCGACTGGCCGGAGCCGTTTGGCCTGGTGATGATCGAAGCCATGGCCTGCGGCACACCGGTGATTGCCTTCAACCGCGGCTCGGTGCCTGAAATCATCGATGAGGGGCTCACCGGCTTCGTCGTCGAGGACGTCCTCAGCGCCGCAGGTGTCGTGAACCGCCTCGCCCAGCTCGATCGCGCCGCCATCCGCAAGCAGTTCGAGAAACGCTTTACCGCGCGGCGGATGGCACTCGACTATCTCGCCGCCTACCGCAGCCTGACCGAAGAACAGGCGCCACGCATCAAGCTGGTGAGCAGCGCGGAGTAGCAGTCTCCACTGCTCTCGTGTCCCGGACGCGCTGCAACGCCCTTAGCGTTGCGGCGCAGAGCCGGGACCCATACGTCGCAGCAATAGTTTGGCGAAGCGCCCAGCTCCATCCACCCGTCATTGCGAGCGCAGCGAAGCAATCCAGAGTCTTTCCGCGGAGGGATTCTGGATTGCTTCGCTGCGCTCGCAATGACGGAGTCCGTGGCAGCGACAGTGCCTACACCACCACCGTCCGCTTCGGCTCGACGATCTCGAACATCCGCGGGAATTCGTCCATCAATCCCATCAGCTCGGCAAGCTTCATCGGATTGCCCGACAGCTTGACCTTCCCCGCAGCCACTGCTTCCGGAAAACTCGTCAGCTTCGCGATCACCTCGTCCAGCGTCGCACGCGCCAGGGTGAAGCCGGCGTCGGCATTCTCCGCCTGCACTCCTTTCGTATAGGTCAGAGCGCAGTTTTCCAGGTTCAGCACGAACCTCTCGCCGGTATCCGAAAAGCTCCAGTTCAGCACCATGTGCTTGCCCTCCGCCTTCGGTCCGTTGAGGCGGATGCCGAGCACGTCCCAGAGCTGTTCCGTGCGCAGTGCGGCCAGCGTCTCGCGCGGCATCGGCGCGCGTGGCGGCGTCTTCGGCATGCCATGGCGCAGCTCCTGGGCGCCGAACAGATAGGCATTGCGCCAGGTCGAGCTCTCGGCGGCATAGCCGAGCTGCTCCAGCGTGTCGGCCAGCAGCGCGCGCGCCGCTTGATTATCGGGCTCGGCGAAGACGAGATGACCGAGCGCCTGCGCCACGAAGCGGAATTCGCCCTTGTCAAAATCTGCGCGCGCCCGCGTCAGGATCGCATCGGCGCCGCCCATATACTCGACGTATTTCTTGCCCGACGCCACCGGCGGCAGCGGATCGAGATTGACCGGATTGGCGTCGTACCAGCCGAGATATTTCTGATAGATCGCCTTCACATTGTGCCTGATGTGGCCGTAATAACCGCGGCCGTGCCAGGCACCTTCCAGGCTCTTCGGCAGCTGGATCGTCTCGGCGATCTCGGCGGCGTTGAGGCCGTGGTTCATCAGGCGGATGGTCTGGTCATGCGCGAATTTGTAGAGGTCGCGCTGCTCGCGGATCATGCTGTCGATGCGTTCGCGGCCCCACACCGGCCAATGATGCTGGCCGCACATCGCCTCGGCCTTGCCGCCCCACAGATGCAGTGCCTCGCCGAGATATTTCGACCACGCCAGCGCATCGCGCACATCGGCACCGCGGAACGGCAGCAGATTGTGGAAATTATGCGTGCAGTTCTCGGCGAGGTTCAGAAGCTTGTAGCCCGGCAGGAAGAAGTGCATTTCCGCTGGCGCTTCGCTGTTCGGCGCCATCTGGAATTCGAACTCGACGCCGTCGATAACGCGCTTGTCGCCGGTCGCCATGATCAGGTCGGTCGGCCGCAGCAGCGCGACCGCACCGGCCGCCATGGTCTTGCCGAGGCCGCAATCGACCTGCCCACGCACGCCCTTTGCGAGAAACGGCCCGAACTGATATTGCGCCCGGCGCAGCATCGCTGGTCCAGCGATGATGTTCTCGGAGACGGCGTGCTCCATGAACAGATTCGGGGCGATGATCGGTACGCGGCCGGTGGCGAGCGTGTCCTCCTCTAGGACGCCGCGCGCCCCGCCCCAGTGGTCGGTGTGCGTGTGCGTGAAGATGACAGCGGCAACCGGCTTCGGGCCACGGTGCTTGAAGTAGAGATCGAGCGCGGCGCGCGCGCTTTCGATCGAGGTCAGCGTGTCCACCACGATGACGCCGCTGTCGCCCTCGATCAGCGTCATGTTGGCGATGTCGAGCCCGCGCACCTGGTAGACGCCCGGCACGACCTCGAAGAGGCCGTGGTGCATGTTGAGCCGCGACTGCCGCCACAGGCTCGGATTGACCGTCGGCGGCGCCTGTTCGGTGGACAGAAAGCCGTAGGGCTCCAGACTCCAGACCGTCCGTCCTTGCGAATTCGCGATCTTCGCGTGCTCGATCGTGCCGAGAAAGCCGCGCGCCGCGTCGTCGAAATCCCGCGTGTCGGAAAACGGCAAAGCGCCCAGCATCGTGTGATGCCGCGCGATGACGGACGGCGTCGCGTCCTTCGGCTCGCTGCTGGGTTCAGTCATGATTGTTTCCTCCCGGCCTGACGCGGCATCTAACCGCATCTTGCGGTCGATTGCTATGCTGGGGGAGATCAGCGGCCCGGATGGAGCGAAGCGCAATCCGGGGAAATCTGTCGAAACGAAACAAAGACCCGGATTTCGCTGCGCTCCATCCGGGCTACGAGATCCGACTAATGCATCCCCAGCACCCGCGGCAGCCACAGCGTCAAATCGGGCCAATAGGTCACGATGACCAGGAAGCCGAGCATGGTGAGCAGCCACGGCATCACTGCGACAGCGAGGTCGGTGATGCGCATTCGGGCTATCATCGAGGCGACGTACAGGTTCAGGCCGACAGGCGGATGGCAGAGGCCGACCTCCATGTTGACGTCCATGACGATGCCGAAATGCACGAGATCGATGCCGAGCTTCTTGGCGGCCGGCGCCAGGATCGGCGCCATGATCAGGATGATCGAGTTCGGCTCCATGAAGTTGCCGGCGAGCAGCAGCAGCACGTTGACGACGAGCAGGAAGCCGACCCAGCCGAGGTTCTGCGCCGCGATCCAGTCGGCGAGCGTGGCCGGCAAATTCTCGTTGGAGAGCACGAAGGAGAACAGCACCGCATTGGTGACGATGTAGAGCAGCATCGCGCTGGTGTTGGCGGCGCGCAGCAGCACCCGCGGCACGTCCGACATCCTGATCGCCTTGTAGACGAACACGGCGATGATGAAGGAATAGACCGCGGCCATCGCGGCGGCCTCGGTGGCGGTGAACAGGCCGCTATAGATGCCGCCGATGATGATGACGACCAGCATCAAGCCCCAGATGCTCTCGCGGAAGGTGCGAACAGTCTCGCCCCAGCTCGCCTTCGGCATTCGAGGATAGTCGCGGTTGCGCGCCAGCCACCAGGTGACGATGCAGAGCATCGTCGTCAGCATGATGCCGGGGAGCAGGCCGGCAACGAACAGCGCGCCGATCGAGGTGTTGGTCGAAACGGCGTAAACAATCTTCGGGATCGACGGCAGCATCAGGATGCCGAGCGACCCCGCCACCGTGATGATGCCGGCGCCGAAGCGCATGGGATAACCGTGGCGGACCATCTCCGGCAGAACGATGGCGCCGATCGCGGCGACGGTCGCGACGCTGGAGCCGCAGACCAGCGCGAACATCGCGCAGGCGACGATGCCGGCAAGGCCGAGGCCGCCGTGCCAGTGCCCGATCAGCGAGGTCGCGAAGTTGATCATGCGGCGCGCGACGCCGCCATGGGTGAGGAAATTGCCGGCGAGGATGAAGAACGGGATCGCCATGATCTCGAAGCCTTCGATGCCGGTGAAGAGCTTCATCGAGACGGCTTCGATCGGCACTGCGGTCAACGTGAACAGGAACGTCATCACGGTGAGGCCGAGCGCGATCGAGACCGGAATGCCCGTCAGCATCAGCGCGATCAGCAGCGCGAACACGGTCGCGGCGCGCATCCAGTGCGGCAGCACGATGAAACCGGTCTTTTCGCCAAGGCACAGCGCGAAGATCAGGATCGGCGCCAGGATCAGGATGACGCCAAGCGGCGAAACTTTTCGCGCAGCAGCTTTCGTGGCGGCGCCGGCAGGCTGCGGATGCAGCGCCGGCGAGACGTCGGCCTCCACGCCCTCGACATGGGTCTCGTCGTGATGCGGCAGCTCGCCGGTCCAGTAATAGAACCAGCAGACCTGCAGGAAGCGGAAGCACATGAGGCCGGAGCCGAGCGGGATCGCCAGATACACGAACCACATCGGCGCTTCCAGGTCGTTGGACTGCTGCCCGGTGTGAAACATCTCGCCGACAAAGGAGGCGCCGAAGGCGGCGATCATGCCGGTGAACAGCGCCCCGCACAGCAGCGAGAACAGGATGACGTGCTTGCGCGAATGCTCCGGCAGCCGGTTGACGAGCAGGTCGACGCCGACATGGATGCCGGTGCGCACGCCATAGGCCGCGCCGAACTTCGCCATCCAGATGAACATGTAGATGCAGAGTTCCTGCGCCCACGACAGGTCCAGCTCGGACATGAAGGTGAACACCGCCATCGACGCCGATGCGAGCCACGTCATTCCATGCGCCGCCGCCCAGCGCGACAGGTTGATCGATTCGCCCGCACCGTAACGGTGCACGACGGCGATGAAGATCAGTCCGGTTGCAGCCGCAATGAGCGTCGCGATCAACCATTCTTCGAGATGATTGAGCAGCTGGTTGAGCACGCGCAGCAAATCAAAGCCCCCCTGTCGATACGAAACGGTCGGGAGTGCACTCACTCCCGACCGTTGGTATATTCTTGCCGGAAACCGCGTCAGTTCATCTTGACGTCGAGTTCCTTGGCGACGAGATCGAGCACTTCCTGCCCGACCCGGCCCTTGGCCCATTTATAGGTCGGTTGCATCGCCTCCTGCCATGCCTTGCGGTCGGCATCGCTGAGATAATGCAGCGTGGTCTTGCCGCTCTTCTTGATCTCGGCCAGCGCGTCCTCGTTCTCCTGGTGCGCGATCTGGTTGGTGTAGTCGGTCGCATCCGCCATCGCCTTCTCGAGCTGGGTGCGGATGTCGGGCGGCAGGCCGGACCAGAATTTCGAATTGACGATCACTGCGTATTGCAGATGCGCGTGATAGGACACGGTGATGTCCTTCTGCACTTCATAGAACTTCTGCGTCAGGTAGTTCGACGCGGTGTTCTCGCAGCCGTCGACCACGCCGGTCTGAAGCGCCTGGTACACTTCGGAGAACGCCATGATCTGCGGGATCGAACCCATCAGGCGGAAATACTGGTCGGCGATCTTGGAACCGGAGATGCGGAATTTGAGGCCCTTGAAATCCTCCGGCTTCATCAGCGGGCGATTCGACGACACCATGTGGAAGCCATTGTCCCAAAAAGCGAGGCCGGTAATGCCTTTGGCCTCGAGCTTCTGGAACAGCCATTTGCCGACCGCGCCCTTCATCGCGTTCGAATAGGTCTCTTCGTCCTTGAACAGCCAGGGCAGGTCCAGCGCCTCGAATTCCTTGATGCCCAGCGGTGCGAATTTCGCGGTCGAGGGCGCCAGCATCTGCACCGAGCCGAGCTGGAGCGCCTCGATCTCCTCCTTGTCCTTGTAGAGCGAGGAGTTCGGATAGACTTCGATCTTGACCTTGCCGTCGGTGTACTTCTCGGCAAGTTCCTTGAACTTCAGCGCGCCCTTGCCCTTCGGCGTATCGTTGGCGACGACGTGGCTGAACTTGATGATGATTGGGCTCTGAGCTGCGGCGACCACAGGGGCCAAGGCGAGCGCGGCCGCGGCGACCGCAAAGAGCAGTTTGCGCATGAAGGACCTCCCCAACAACCCTAGAAGACCGGGTTCTTTTTTGTTTTGCAGATCGGTTTTGCAGATC
This sequence comes from Bradyrhizobium sp. BLXBL-03, assembly GCF_051853015.1. Taxonomy (NCBI): domain Bacteria; kingdom Pseudomonadati; phylum Pseudomonadota; class Alphaproteobacteria; order Hyphomicrobiales; family Nitrobacteraceae; genus Bradyrhizobium; species Bradyrhizobium sp. BLXBL-03. The sequence goes on from NZ_CP182470.1 coordinate 6,032,381, forward strand.
GGCTTTGCAGGTCAGTAGTGGCAGCAATCGGCAAGCCGAACAACTAGACCTAAGCCCAATTTGCCGCAGCGAAACCATGCCGCAGCAAGGCTATCTTGCCTGCGGTCGCACGCGCAACCCGGCGCGCGCTCCACGGACGGGAGCGAGCGCTTATGTCGCATCGCCGAAACGCTGTTAACCCTTGCGCTGGGCGACGATGAACAGGCGCCGGAACGGGAAGAGCGTCTGCCCCGCCGCATTCCTGGGATAGGCTTTCGCGACCCGCATCCCATAGGCGGCCTCGAACGCGGCCTTCTCGTCGCCCTCGAGCACGTCGAGATACCGCGTCAGCCAGGTGCCCTTGGTCCATTCCTTCACGGGATTTTCGCCCTCGAGGACCTGGAGATATTCGGTCTCCCAGATGTCGATGTTCTGCGACAGCGGCGCGAGCACATCATGATAGAAGGCCGGCCCCTCAACCGGCGGCGGCGTCACGAGATGCTCGACCTTGGACCGCCAGGGCCCGTCCATCGCGGTTTCGCCGATCAGGACATGCGACGGCGCCAGGAAGTTGCGCGGCATCTGCACCGCAAGCATGCCGCCGGGCGCGACCTTCTCCATGACGGAGGGGAAGAGTGCCGCATGATTGGGCAGCCAGTGCAGTGCGGCATTGGAATAGACCACGTCATATTGCTTCGCGGGCCGCCAATGGCCGAGGTCTTCATGCGACCATTCCACGTCGGGCGCGGCCTTGCGCCCCGCAGCGACCATCTCGGCCGAACCCTCGACGCCGGTCACCGCGGCGGATGGCCAGCGCTCCTTGATCAGCTTGGTGACATTGCCGGCGCCGGCGCCGAGGTCAGCAACCGTGCGCGGGCCGACATCGGGAATGCGCATCAACAGGTCGACCGCGGGCCGGAGCCGGTGGCCGGAGAACTTCAGATATTGCTGCGGATCCCAGACCATGGCTCAAGCCTTTTCTTTTTGGTGTTTCCTTCGAGATCGCCCTTGGTTACCACTGCTCGTCCCGCCCAGGCAATTCGGTAAGCGGCGCGGGATCGGCAGGAAACGAAAGCAAAAAGCAAGACCCCATCAAGAGAGCGAGTAACCATGGACCTCGGGCTGAAATCGAAAACCGCTGTCGTCACCGGAGCCAGCATCGGCATCGGCCGCGCCATCGCCAAGGGCCTCGCCGCCGAAGGCGTGCGCGTCGTCGGCGTGGCGCGCCGCACCGACCTGCTCGCCAAGCTCGCAAGGGAGGTCGGCTCCGGCCTGATCACGCCGTTCGAGCAGGACATCATGGCCAAGGACGCGGCCGAAAGGATTTCAGCCTTCGCGCTGAAGGAGCTCGGCCCTGTCGACATCCTGATCAACAATGCCGGCGGCAGCCGTCCCCTCCCGGTCGACGCGCCCGACAGCAAATGGGACGAGGCGATCGCGCTCAACTTCACCAGCTACCGCCGCATCGCGCATGCGCTGCTGCCGCAGATGATCGAACGCAAATGGGGCCGCATCGTCAACATTACCGGCAAGTCCGAGCCGGAAGGCCTCAACGCCGCCTTCGCGGCGAAAGCCGCCGTTCACGCCTGGGCCAAGGGCCTGTCGCGCGAAATCGGCGAGCACGGCATCACCATCAACTGCATCCCGCCCGGCCGCATCATGAGCGAGCAGATCCGCCGCAACTATCCGCCTGAGTATCGCGAGCGTTTTGCCGAGGAAGAGATCCCGGTCGGCTATTGGGGCGAGCCGGAAGACCTCGCCGCACTCGCGGTGTTCCTGGCCTCGCCGGTGGCGCGCTACATCACCGGAACGGTGATCCCGGTGGATGGGGGATTGAGACGGTATCAGTTTTGACTTCTCTCCCTCTCCCCGCTTGCGGGGAGAGGCAAGGTCACCCCGCGCTCTCTCAATAACAGGGTGGATACGGATAATATCCGCAGGCCCTGCGGTAGCCGTACGCACCGTAAGCCCCGGCAGCTCCAACCGCCGCCGCGCCGTAATAGGCGCGCCGATGCACTCTGCGGTTCACGCCCGCGACGCTCATCGGCGTCAGCGGCCGGCCCACTCTCGCTTCAGCGCGGTCGAGTGATACGGATGGAAGTGTTGAGGACGAAGTGTGGACCGACAATGGTGCGGCGGTTGACAGGGCCACTGCCACCACCAGCCCAAGACGCCTGACGTTGAAGATCATGTTGTTTCCTCCCGTGCGAACGCTGACCCGCTCAACGTGACCCTCCCCACGGCTCGACCTTTGATCAGGGTCAACACCAGGCACAAATGTGAGGCAGAGGTACTGACGTGCCTCCGATCGGGCCACGGCCTCCCCGGGGGCGAACGAGTCCGTCACTTGCCTTCGCGTTGCAAGGAAGCCGCGTTCTACACGATCGCAAAGTTCGATGCGTGCAATTGGCTGATCGCGGCGTCGACGAAATCGATCGACCCCGCATCGGGACCACTGCCTAGCGCAAGCACCGTCCCGCCATGGCCATCGCTCCTGAGCGCGCTCATGATGTCGGCGACGGAGTGATAATTGCCTGCACCGTTTGCAAGATCGATGAGACCAAGCGGGTCATGACCAAAGCCGGAAATCGTATCGATCTGGTTGCCGGAATTGACAGTGACGGTCAAACCCGTGCTGTGATCAACGATGTCGACATGGGCCGGGCCATTGATGATCGCCTGACTGCCGAACCCGACAAAGTTGAACTGATCCGAACCGCCATTGGCTGTGATGACGTCCTGACCAATTTGGTTCGTCACATCTGCTGTGGATCCGTTGAGCGTCACGTGATTGGCGACCCCGCCGAGCGTGATGGGATCGTGGCCCGGCCGGCAACGACGCTATCCAATCCGTTGCCGGCTATGATCGTGTTCGTTCCGGAACCGACGCTGATCTGGTTGACCATCCCGCCGAGGTCGACGGTGTTAACCGGATGCCGGCCCGTCGATCGTCGTCGGACCGGTCTGATGCGTGTCCGCCGTCAGCAAGATGTTTTGCACCGAACTCTTGAACGGATGCTCGCGCGCCGAAGGCGCGGAGGCGGGTGGTCGATGATGATGTGCTGGTCGGCCGCGATGGAATCAACCTTCGCGGCTCGTCGCTCCCAGCGCATCGCGACGCCACGCGCCCGGGCTGACGCCTGTTATCGCCGAGAAGACCCGCGTGAAGTGGCTCTGGTTGGCAAAGCCGGCCGAAATCGCGACCTCGGACAGCGACACGCCGTGGGCGCTCATCAAACGTTTGGCGGTCCTCACGCGATGATGCAGAAGCCAGCGATAGGGCGGCAAGCCGGTCGAGGCACGAAACGCACGCGAGAAATGACTGGCCGAGAGGCCGAGCTCGGCCGCAATGGCCTGCAACGGCAGCTTGCCGCCGAGATCCGCTTCGAGCTTGTCGCAAGCGCGCGCCAGCTGCCACGGCGCAAGCGCACCTCTGCCGGTCTCGGCCGTCTGCCGAAAACCTCCATAGGCCTGCGCGACATGGGCGGCGAGCGCCAGCATCATGTGATCGGTGAAGAGCTGATTGGCCTCATCGGGCCGGCGCAGGCCCTCGCGCAAGGACGCGCCAATATGACGGACGATGGCGTCATCATGCCCGACAGGGCGGCAATCGAGCGCATCGATGCGCCGCGCTCCCGACTGATCGGCGAGGCTATCGAGCGCCGAATGCGGCACATAGAAATGGAGAGAGTGGAACGGCTTGTCGATCACATAACGCGGGTCGGCCTTGAGATCGTACAGATAGGTCGTGCCGGCATGGACATCCGTCTTCTTGAGGTGACGTCCCTGCTCCCAGATCTGGCACGCGGGATAGTCGCGCAGCTTCAGGCTGACGAGATAGGCATCTTCCAGAGCGAACGAACCGGAAAGACCCGGCACGGGATGGTGGTTGCGCGTTTCGGTGACGGCGATCTCGGTGCCGCGCAGCGAACGGCTCAGCAGCGAGGGCGGAGCTTGCTCGAGGCGAAGGAACTCTCCGAACCGTTCGCCGTAAGCGCCTGTCCTGGTCATAGCCCGTTTCTTCCGTGAAGGGTCGCGCAGGCCACTGCATCCTGCCATCTCGCACACGGTGTATCGGCCATTCACCGATCGCTGTCCACGACTTGCCGATGTCGCACTCGGCGGGGCCTGCCGCGCAGGCCCGGCCCCGCCACGGCGAGATTTGGCAATGATTTCAGAACGATCAGGTGAGGGCCGGTAGGACTCGGGGCCGTCGTCGACCGCAACGAGGGGATCACGACTTTTCACAAACGCACGCAAGCTGTGAGCGCAACGGGTCCGCGGAGCAGGATCAGGCAAGGCAGGGCAGTATCAGGAAAGACGTGGATTTTCGCGCCGCCTAGAACCCGCAAATCAACGGTGCCGGAGTTGCGACGGAACGTCCTCGACCACCGGTCCATCCGTTGAACAGAGATCAGCAGACATACCGTACGGCCCCCTCATGCGGCGGCTGACGGCATGATCACGACGTCGCGCATGCAGCGATGCGCCCCCACGCGAGTCAAACTCCATGAGCAACGCCAGCTTGCGCGAATCGTCGAACGAAATGCCCGCCGCGTCCCAAGACCGGCCCCAAGACCAGCCCCAAGACCGGCCCCAAGACCAGCCGAAAGACCGGCGCGAGCTCGCTCCGGGCGGCGACCGGCCGGCTGCCGAAGCCGAGATGGCCCGCGTGCTCGGAACAGTGCCTTTTCGCATGGCATTGGATGCATCCGGTGCCGGGATTGCGCACTGGAAGCACGAGCCGTTGCACGACGTCGTGGAACCCATGAACCACCACGTCATCATGGCTTACAACGGCTCGGTCCAGCGTATGGAGCGTCGTTCCGGACGATCCATCGCGATCGGGACGTTTCGTCCGGGCGTCGTGATCATCATTCCGGAAGGATCGAGCTCCCGGTGGGACATCCCAAAACCGGTCGACGTCCTCCAGCTCTATCTTCCGCAGACAACGCTGAGGCGTGTTGCGGACGAAGCCGAAGCCGGCTCTACGGCCGAACTTCTCGAGCGAACCGCTCATCCCGATCCCGTGACATCCCGTCTGCTCCTGAGTGCAGCAGACGTGCTGGAGGGCAACGAGGCTCTGGACACCCTGTTCAGGCAGCAGCTCATGGATCTGCTGGCCACGCGCCTTCTTGCCGCGCACACCGGCTCACCGAACGTGATCACGCCGGCCAGAGGCGGACTGGCGCCGAAGACGCTGCTCCGCGCGATCGAACGCCTGCGCTCGGACAGCGATGCCGACGTGTCGCTCGCGGCTCTTGCCGCCGAGGCCGGCCTGTCGCGCTTTCACTTCTGCCGCGCATTCAAGGACAGCACCGGACTTTCTCCTCATGCCTGGCTGCGCCAGCACCGGCTTGAGCAGGCCATGAACATGCTGCGCGACACCGACACGCCTGTCGTCTCGATCGCAGCCGCGCTCGGCTACTCCTCGCAGACCGCCTTCGCCGCGGCGTTTCGAAAACTGACCGGAGAATCGCCGAGCGATTGGCGGCGGCGCGTGCGCTAGCAGCAATCGCGCTGCAATCACGTCAATCGCGCTGGGGCATCGGCACGTGCGGCACGCTAGGAATCGCAGCGCCCCCACTCCTGAAACGGAAACTGCAAATGGCCTTGATCAGCTCTGTCAGCCAGCTCGCGAGTACCTCGCGACGAAGCATTCTCGCAACGACGCTCATGTATGCGGCGTCGATGACCCTGCGCTCCACCTCGGCAGCAGGCGGCGATATGAAAACAGCCGCCCTCTCGACCGGGAGATACGACGCCGCGACCTACGTCACCACCAGCGACGGCGTCAACATCTTCTACAAGGACTGGGGACCGAGGTCGGCGCAGCCGCTCGTCTTCCATCACGGCTGGCCGCTCAGCGCCGACGACTGGGATGCCCAGATGCTGTTCTTCCTCGGCAAGGGCTTTCGCGTGATCGCGCATGATCGCCGCGGCCATGGCCGCTCGAGCCAGATCAGCGACGGCCACGACATGGACCACTATGCCGCCGACGTCGCGGCGCTCGCCGAACATCTCGATCTTCGCAACGCGGTTCATATCGGCCACTCCACGGGCGGCGGCGAGGCCACGCGCTACGTCGCGCGTCATGGCCGGGACCGCGTGGCCAAGCTGGCGCTGATCGGCGCGGTGCCGCCGCTGATGCTCAAGACCGAGGCAAATCAAGGTGGCTTGCCGCTCGAGGTGTTCGACGGCTTGCGGCGGCAGCTCGCCGCCAACAGGTCGCAGTTCTACCTCGAATTCGCAAGCGGGCCGTTCTACGGCTACAATCGCCCAGGCGCAGAGCCCTCCCAGGCGGCGATCTGGAATTGGTGGCGTCAAGGCATGATGGGCAGCAGCAAGGCCCATCACGACGGCATCAAGGCTTTCTCCGAGACCGACTTCAGCCAGGACCTGCGAAGCATCACGGTGCCGACGCTGGTCCTGCACGGCGGCGACGACCAGATCGTTCCCGTTGCCGACTCGGCGCCGCTGTCGGCCCGGCTTCTGAAGCACAGCACCCTGAAGATCTACGACCTGCTGCCGCACGGCCTCTGCACGACGCATCCCGACATCGTCAACGCCGATCTGCTCAGGTTCGTGACGGCCTGAAGCATGATCCGGAAAAGTGCGAAGCGGTTTTCCCTCGCGACATCAGCGGAACGCGTTTGCGCGGAGATCACGCGTAAACAACAACCTCGCTCCATTGCAATCATCTCAACCAAGGAACATCAGACATGCGCATCGTCATCATCGGCGCCGGCTTCGCCGGCATGTATGCCGCCCTATCCGCCGCCCGCCTGCGCGAGATCCAGGGCGTTTCGCCCGACAAGCTCGAGATCGCACTGGTCGCGCCCGAGCCGACGCTGGTGGTTCGGCCGCGGCTCTACGAACCGAAACCCGAAACCTTGACGGCGCCGCTGGAGGGCGTGCTGAAGGCGATCGACGTCGTCTATGTCAGGGGCCATGCCGAGGCGATCGATACTGCGGCGAAGGTCGTCGAGATCGCTGTCGCGCAAGGCACGAAGAGGAAGCTGTCCTATGACCGGCTGGTGATCGCCACCGGCAGCCGGCTGTTCCGGCCGAACGTTCCGGGCCTGGCCGAGCACGGCTTCAGCGTCGACCAGCTTGACGACGCCATCGCGCTCGACCGCCATCTGCACGGCCTGTCGAACCGTCCCGCCTCGAAGGCACGCAATACCGTTGTCGCCGCAGGCGGCGGATTCACCGGCATCGAGGCCGCAACCGAGGTGCCATCGCGCCTGCGCAGGATTCTCGGCAACGATGCGGAGTTGCGCGTGGTCATTGTCGACCGCAACCAGGCGATCGCGCCCGACATGGGCCCGGGCCCCCGTCCGATCATCGAGGAGGCGCTCGGCAAGCTCGGCGTCGAAACCAGGCTCGGTGCCGGCGTTACCTCGCTCGACAAATCAGGCGTCACGCTTTCCAGCGGCGAACATATCGCATCCGAAACCGTGATCTGGGCTGCCGGCATCCGCGCAGCTCCCTTGACGACGCAGATCCCGGCCGAGCGCGACCAGTTCGGCCGGCTGCTGGTCGACCGTGACCTACGCGTTCCGAAGGTCGATGGCGTCTTCGCCACCGGCGATGCCGCACGGGCTGCGTGTGACGACGTCGGCAATTACGCGCTGATGTCGTGCCAGCATGCGACGCGGATGGGCGCCTTCGCCGGCAACAATGCTGCTGCCGAGTTGCTGGGCGTTGCGACCAGGCCTTATCACCAGAAGGCCTATGTCACCTGCCTCGACCTCGGCGAGGCCGGCGCGCTGTTCACCCGCGGCTGGGAACGCACGGTCGAGATGGTCGGCGATGTCGCCAAGAAGACCAAGCAGGAAATCAACACCGTCTGGATCTACCCGCCGAAAGCCGAGCGCGCCGCCGCCCTCGCCTCGGCCGACCCCGAGCGCGTCACCGCTCTCTGAACAACTCGCCATCAGCGACCTTCAACAGGAGACCAACATGAATCTGCACAACGCTTCCCTGAAATCGAAACCCGAAGAGCTCGTCCCGTCGCGCTATGCGGTCCGTATCGGCGAGATCGACGTCCTGGTCGTCAGCGACGGCGTGCTGCCGTTGCCGACCACCATGCTGGCGCACAACGCCGATCCGGCAAGCCGGGCAAGCTGGCTCAAGGACATGTTCCTGCCGCCGGACGCGTTCGACTGGGCCCTCAACGCAGTGATGGTGCGAAGCGGCGACAAGACCATCCTCATCGACGCCGGGCTGGGCTCGGACCCGAATTTGCACTTGCCGCGGGCCGGTCAGTTGATCAAACGGCTCGAATCCGCCGGGATCGATCTCGCATCCGTGACCGACCTGGTGCTGACCCACCTGCACATGGACCATGTCGGCGGCCTCCTGGTCGACGGCGTGAAGGATCGGCTGCGCAAGGACCTGCGCATCCACGTCGCGGCAGCCGAGCTCAAATTCTGGGAAGCGCCCGACTTCACCCACACCAACATGCCGCAGGGATTCCCGGATGCGCTTCGGGCCGCTGCCCGGCAGTTCGTGAAGATGTACGGCAGCCAGATACGCCCGTTCGATGCGCAGCACGAGGTTGCACCCGGTGTCATCGTTCGCCGCACCGGCGGCCATACACCCGGACACAGCGTGGTTCGTGTGGCGTCCGGCGGGGACGCATTGACATTCGCCGGCGACGCCGTGTTTGCCGTCGGGTTCGACCAGCCCGAATGGCACAACGGCTTCGAGCACGATCCCGAAGAGGCGGCGCGCGTTCGCGTCCGCCTCTTGCGCGACCTTGCAGAAAGCGGCGAGCTGCTGGTGGCCACGCATATGCCGTTCCCATCAGTCGGCCATGTCGCAATCGCCGGCGATGCCTTCCGCTGGGTGCCGGTGTTCTGGGATTACTGATCGCTCCTGCAAGGGCAACCTGGCGCGCGCTCATGAGCAAGCGCGCGCGAAACGGGCTTTGCTGCATCCTCTCCGACCGTATGTTGCAGCCAAGCCTGACGCCGGGGGAGGTTTGTCGGAAATTCGCCCGCTCCGCGGTCACACGCAATTCCTACCTCCAATCCCAAGGGGAGATGCAAAGCTTAGGTCCCGCCCAAGGCCAGGGATTCAGTGTTCTTCACGTGATCGCCGACGAGGTGATCGAATAAGGACAGTGGCGCGGCTTTTTCCATAGTAGCGAATGTCCTATTGGCCCATCGCCGCCGCATCCCACGGCCGAGGATATGTCAGCTGTCAGGAGCACCCGAGGCGGACGAAGGCTGCTAGCTATTCGAGCCAGATTGTAGCTGCTCAGCATACACTTGGAATTTGGTCGTACCATCCGAGGCTGATATGCCCCAAGGGGTCTCAGTGGTGATGTCAACGATTTCGCGCCCAGCACCGTCGGAGCGGACATCCGTTGATCTGAGTCAAATACGGCACCGGGTTAATGACCATCATTTCTTAGGCCGGCCATTCAGACAACCACGTTAGTGGGTTGGTCTACACAGGTTCGAAGCAAACATGCCCCGACCTGTGTCCAGGACCGATGCGACGGCCGGGATTGCAGGGAAGGAGTAAATCATGAATCGGGTGCTAGTCGCGTTCTCATCAGCACTCTTGCTGAGTGCAGCGCTCGTCGCGCCGGCGGCGGCCCAGCAGGCTGCGGCAACCATCACGGAGCAGGAGGCGATCGCTATTGCCGCCGACAGCTATATCTATTTCTACCCGCTGATATCCATGGACGTGACTCGAAAGCAGCTCGTCAACTCGGAGCCTGGCACCGGTATCGGCGGCCCGATGAACGCATTCGTCAACATCCCGGCATTTCCGCCCGCGGAGATGAAAGCAGTTGTCCGGCCGAATTTCGACACACTCTACTCTTCCGCCTGGCTCGATCTCACCACAGAACCATTGGTGCTCTCGGTGCCTGACACTGGCGGGCGCTACTATCTGATGCCCATGCTGGATATGTGGACCGACGTTTTCGCATCGCCCGGCTGGCGCACCACGGGCACGCAAGCGGGAAATTTTCTCATCACGCCGCCGGGTTGGAGCGGCACGATTCCAGCCGGCATGACACGGATCGGAGCGCCAACGCCTTACGTTTGGATCATTGGTCGCACCAAGACCGATGGTCCGCCCGACTACGAGGCGGTGCGACGGATTCAGGCGAACTACAAGATAACGCCCCTGTCCGGATGGGGGCAGGCCCTCAAGCCAGTCCAGCAGATCATTGACCGGAGCGTCGATGTGAAGACTCCGCCAAAGACTCAGGTCGACACCATGAGCGGGGAAAAATACTTTGCCTATGCGGCCGAACTTCTCAAGCTGCATCCCCCGCACGCCACCGATCAGCCGATCATCGCACAGATGAGACGGATCGGCATCGAGCCGGGCAAGACCTTTGATTTCACCGGCCTTGCACCTGCGGTCAGGAAAGCCGTCGAACTTGCGCCGGAGACCGCACAGAAGTTGATGGCCTGGAAAGTGCCAACACTCGCCCGCGTTGCGAATTATTGGTCGATGAATACCGACACGATGGGTGTCTACGGAAATTATTACCTTAAGCGCGCGATCGTCGCCCAAGTAGGTCTTGGGGCGAATCTGCCCGAAGATGCCATCTACCCGCTCAATCTCGGCGATGAAACCGGCAAACCGCTCGACGGGTCGAGCAAATACACAATCACCTTCGAGAAGGGCGCGACGCCGCCGACACAGGCATTCTGGTCAATCACGCTGTATGATTCAGAGGGATTTCAGGTCGCAAACGCGCTCAACCGCTTTGCTGTGAGCAGCTGGATGCCGTTCAAGGTCGACACGGATGGCTCTTTGACGCTCTACTTTCAAAACGAGAGCCCAGGCAAGGACAAGGAGGCCAACTGGCTGCCTGCTCCGAAGGGGCCTTTCAACCTCACCATGCGGGTTTACGGCCCAAAGTCTGAGGTGTTGACCGGACGCTGGATTCCGCCGGTTGTCTCGCGGGTACAACCAACAGTCGGACTTGGCGCGCAATAGCAGGTTTGACTGCTATTGGCCCGAGGCTGGCAACCTCCTTTGCTGTCCAAGCGTCCGCCAATGAGGGTGGAGCAGAAGCAGCGGCCGCTTCGTTTCAATCGGGAAGCGTTGTGAAGCCTGGAGCTGCTCGCGTCCGGGAACGATCTGAATTCGACCGGATTGGTTCGACCATGACAGACCCACTTCGATCGATCGGTTCTGGAGCCGGACCAAAACTCAACCAACGCAGTTTCAGCTCGCCTCGTCAGACAACGCACTACATCGAAAGCGGGCCGGACGACGGACCGTTGATGATCTTCGCCCATGGCTGGCCGAGCATCGGTCTGATGTGGCGCGCTCAGATCGATGCATTTGCCACCGACGGTTGGCATTGCGTCGCGCCCGATCTGCGCGGCTATGGCGACTCTTCTAAGCCTGCGGACAATGATGCCTACACCATCGAGGACGTCGTGGCTGACATGGCGGAGCTCCACGACCACCTTGGCGGCAAGCCTGCGATCTGGATTGGCCACGACTGGGGCTGTGTCGTGGTTGGCGAGCTGGCCGCGCATGAGCCGAGGCGCAGCCGGGGCGTCGTGCTGACCTCGCTCGCGTATCAACCCGACGGGCACGCCCTGCGCACGATCGTCCCACTTGTCGACCGAACGATTTACCCGGCTGACCAATATCCGGACGGCCAATGGGACTACTACCGTTACTACACGACGCACTTCGAGGCGGCCGTCGCCGACCTCGATGCAAACCTCGCAGCGTCACTGGCGTCGATCTTTCGGCCGGGCGACCCCGCTGCGACAGGCAAGCCTTCGCCGAACGCAACGGTTACGCGCAACGGAGGGCGCTTTGGCGCCGCACACCGCGCCCCGCCGACCGAACCTGATCCGGCTCTTTGGCCGCCGGGGGACTTCGACGTGCTGGTGCAGTCGTTTGGGGCTCACGGCTTCCGTCCATCCTGTGCGTGGTACCTGAACGACGATGCCAACATCGCCTACGCGCGCAAGGCACCCGATGGCGGCCGCCTGTCGCACCCGGTGTTGTTCGTCAACGGCGACTTTGATCAAATCTGCAGCATCACCGGAAATCACCAAGGTGACCCGATGCGCGCGGCCTGCCCAGACCTTACTATAATGAACTTGCCCGCCGGGCATTGGCTGCCGCTGGAACGCAAGGCAGAACTCATCGGGGCCATCCGCAGCTGGCTTCAGTGTAAAAAGCTTTGATGGCGGCTGTCGTGCCGGTGTTTTGCCCGACGTGTCAACGTCGACGCGATTCAAGGTGTCGTCGCGTCCACGTCTGAAAAAGCCCTTGTCCTAAGGGCCCTTCTACTGTGCATGGGGTTGTTTTCGAGTTTGTGCGATTGGCGGTGAAGCAGGCCGTGCTTCAGCGCGCCTTTTGCGCGATCGGCTGGCTGACGACGGTGGCCGTATCGAGCGGCTCGCATGTGATCGTGCGCCGCAGCTTCGGTGGACCTGCCCAGCCCGCAGACCCGCTCACTGGCATGAACGTATCCCCTTGCGGGCTGAGAATGATCGGCTCCGACTTCAGGCAGGCATCGGGAAACGCGAGGGCGTGGCCGGCGCTCTTCGAGAAATGCCCGATCAGCATCTGCGAGGCCTGCATTCGCGCAGCCGGTGAGGCCCGCATCGTACGATCAGGCTCGAAGGCGCGATAGCACGGCCAGTCGGCATGACCGGGCGCAAACTCATAGGTGATCCTGCAGGCCGCCCCGGCCGATTTCACGAATGGCGCATCCGAAGGCGCCGCGGCGTCGCGTTCGAAGACCAGCGTCTGCAATGTCAGCGCTTCCGTCGTCGCATCCGGCGAGACCGGCTTGTCGGGGTCGATTGCGATCTCACCGCGCGAGAACACCAGCTTCGTCTTGGGCTGAGCATCCCGGGTCTCCAGCACCATCACGGGCCGTGCGGCCCAGGAGCGATCCAGATCCAGGTCCCTGGCACCCATCGTCAGCCGGACAGTACCGACGGCGGGATTATCCTTGGCGAAATCGATCGTCCGGAGGCGCACGGTCTGCTTCGATGCCTCCAGGCTCAGGAAACGCAGATCGTCGAGCTTGCGCGTGATCGGCATCATCGGATCGAAGCGATCGTCGATATTGAACCGGACGATCTTCTTCAGCTTGGCCAACGCAGGTCCCTTGGGCGTGGCCGGTGGCGCGACGTCGATCACGAGCAGCGCACCAGCAGGTGAAAAGGTATCGCCAAGCACACGCTGCCAGATCGCCGTCAGCGGCGAGTTCGTCCGCTGGTCGACATCCCGCGCGAAGACGATCTGCTGTCCGGGACGAATGACCTGAAAGTCCTGGAACGCGCCGAGCGCTGCACCCTTGCTGACGTCGTCCCCGGAGAAGTGGATGCATTTGGACTGGTCGTCATGACCGGATTGATCGATTGGCCTCGATGCCGAACGCGAGCAGAAGCTGAGATCATTGTCGATCGTCTTCTGCGGGCTGATGGCGGTCGCGTAGATCGGGTCGCTCGCGCCCGGAATTTCCATCGGCAGTGGAGACGTCGCGAACATGTCGACTTCCACCATGCTCAACGAGGAACCGGCATCTTTCGAGCAGAGATCCCGCCGAGGCAGCGTATTGGTGAGAAGCCGCGCGGCATCCGCGCCGACGATGCAGGACATCGTGTCCTGTCGATTGTTACGGCTCATCCAGATCAGATGATGCTTGCCCGCGCTGTCCACCAACAAATGCGGCGCGGCATGATGACGACGCGGCGGCAGCCAGATCGGCACCGTCTCCGACAGCATCGGCTCGCGCTTGAGCAATGCCTCGGGCAGCTTCGTCACGCCGACCGAGCGCAGCTCGGCGTCGACCTCGTTCGGATCCTGCGTGTATTCGAACACCGGAAGTTGTCCGCAAGTCATGCAGGTTACGGCGATATCGGATCGAACGTTCTCGAACGACAGGATGACTTGGTCCGGATCGTTGCGATATTTGACCGGATCCACGGCCTTGAACGGATGATCCACGACGCGGCTCGCCTGGAATCCATTCGAGCGGAACGGATCGGATTCGAACTCGAAATAGGTCGATCGATCCCAGCCGCGAAAGGCGTTGTATCCACCCATGCTGACGCCTGCGAGGACCATCTTCGAATCGGTCTGGCAGCGCGTCGCGCTGCCGGTCCCGCTGCCGTTGCGAATATAGGTGCACAGCCGGAACGCCGCATTTTGCAGGATGCGGTCGCAATCGTTCTGGTTATAGCCATAGGTGGCGAGGCCGTGGCGGTAGCAGAGGTCATGGAACACGCAGGCCTGCCGGAACCGCTGCAGGACGAGATGACGCTTGCCCCTGGAATCCCTGCTTCCATCGAAGAAGACGTTGGTCAGAGCAGGAAGGCTGCAATTCAACCCCTCCCCGCTGCCACCAATCGTGCTGACGATATCCGGTCCCGACTCAAAGGAGGTGACGGTGGCGGGCATCTCGCCATCAGTGATGTCGTCGACATTCTTGTAGATGGAGTCGGCGACCAACGAGGGCAGATAGTTGAAGACAAGTGCAATCGCGACGAACGCCGCGACCGACCAGCCGATCACCTTCCTTGACATGCCGCACCCCCGAAAAAGCTATTCTCGTCGCAATGCCGATCTTGATCGCCGACAGGCCTGGAAATCCGCCGGGGTCGCCGCAATCGATGGCGCCCCGCTGTTGTCCCGGAAACGATCACCCCCAGGTTGTTCCGCTGTCAAGCGAGCGGCACACAGTCGCAGCCCTGAATTCGGGGGACGTCAGGCCTGATTTTGCGCTGCGGCCGCGCCGGCGGCAACGACCGGAACCGGCAATTGCTCATCCAGCGCGAGCCTTCGTGGGCCATCCCAAAATGCGCACAACACCGCACGATCGACAATCTTCCCGCCACCGAGGAAATCTTCGTGGCGATCCCTCAGACTGTTGATTTGAAAGGTTCCGGTTTGCCGGACACATTGCGCCACTGAGTCCATCGGTGGATGGGCCAATCAGGGGACTTGCGATGGCAAACCTAACAATCAACGGAAAAAACTTCACGCTCGATGTCGAGTCAGATACGCCGCTGCTCTGGGCGATCCGCGAGAATGCCGGCCTGACCGGCACCAAATATGGCTGCGGCATTGCGCAATGCGGCGCCTGCACCGTGCACATGGACGGCGTCGCCACTCGCTCCTGCGGGATCTCGGTTGCCGAGGCCGAGGGCAAGAAGATCACCACGATCGAAGGGCTCGCCTCTGGCGCCACGCTGCACAAGGTGCAGGAGGCCTGGATCGCTCAGGACGTCCCGCAATGCGGCTATTGCCAGAGCGGCATGATCATGGCGGTAGCGGCGCTGCTGAGCGAGAAGCCGAAGCCGACCGACGCCGACATCGACGAGGCCATCACCAATATCTGCCGCTGCGGCACCTTCCAGCAGGTGCGCGAGGCAATCCACACGATCGCAAGCGCATAAGGGAGCCGGCCCATGAACAAGCACGTTGCTCCCAAGATGAACCGCCGCGCCTTCGTGATCGGCACCGCCGCTGTGGGCACTGGCCTCGCGATCGGCTTCGACCTGCCGTTCGGCGGCCCGACCGTGGTTCGCGCGGCTGACGGCTCGCCCGAGGTCAATGCCTGGGTCGTGATCCGACCCGACGACACCGTGGTGATCCGCATCGCCCGCTCTGAGATGGGTCAGGGCTCGCTGACCGGCCTTGCCCAACTCGTCGCAGAGGAACTCGAATGCGACTGGACCAAGGTCGCCACCGAGTTCCCCTCGCCCCGCCAGAATGTCGCCCGCAAGCGCGTCTGGGGCGATTACTCGACCGGCGGCAGCCGCGGCATCCGCGCCTCGCACGACTATGTGCGCAAAGGCGGCGCCACCGCGCGCATGATGCTGATCCAGGCCGCAGCCAATGAGTGGAAAGTGCCGGCCGCCGAATGCACGGCCGCCAACAGCATCATCACCCACACGCCGTCGGGCAAGACCACGACCTACGGCAAGGTCGCCGAAGCCGCGGCGAAGCTGACGCCGCCGGCCGACGTCAAGCTGAAGGACCCCAGGGATTGGCGGCTGGTCGGCAAGGGCGTGAAACGGCTCGACACGCCGGACAAGGTCACCGGCACCACCGTCTATGGCATCGACGTCAAGCTGCCCGGCATGCTCAACGCCGCGATCAAGGATTGCCCTGTGACCGGCGGCAAGCTGAAGAGCTATGACGAAGCCAAGATCGCCGACATGAAGGGTGTGAAGAAAGTGGTGAAGGTCGGCGACACCGCGGTTGCGGTCGTGGCCGACACGTTCTGGCACGCCAAGACCGCGCTCGATGCGCTGCCGATTGCCTGGGACGAAGGCGAGAACGCCAAGGTCTCCAGCGCCTCGATCGCAAAGTGGCTGGCCGAAGGCCTCGATGGCGGTCCGGCCTATGTCGGCAACTCCAATGGCGATGCCAAAGCTGCACTCGCCGGTGCGGCGAAGACGGTCGAAGCCGTCTACAATTATCCCTACCAGAACCACGCCACCATGGAGCCGATGAACGCCACCGCGCTCTATACGGCCGACAAGTGCGAGGTCTGGTGTGGCACGCAGAACGGCGAGGCGGCCTTCGCCGCCGTGCTGGAAGCGTCAGAACTTCCGGCCGAGAGATGCGACGTCAACAAGTTGCTGCTCGGCGGCGGCTTCGGCCGGCGCGGCCAGACCGATTATGTGCGGCAGGCCGTGCTGATCGCCAAGCAGATGCCGGGCACACCGATCAAGCTGCTGTGGACGCGCGAAGAGGACATGACGCATGGCCGCTACCATCCGGTCACGCAATGCAAGCTGACCGCAGGCTTCGATGCCGACAACAACCTGACGGCACTCCATATGCGGATCTCCGGCCAGTCGATCCTGGCGAGCCTGCGGCCGGAGGCGCTGGTCAACGGCATGGATCCGGCGACCTTCGCCGGCCTCAATGCCAAGGGCGATGCACCGTTTGGATATTCGCTGCCCAATCTCCTGATCGAGCATTCGATGCGCAACCCGCACATCATCCCGGGCTTCTGGCGCGGGGTGAACGTCAACCAGAACGCCATCTATGTCGAATGCTTCATGGATGAGCTGGCGCACGCGGCAGGGCAGGACCCGCTGGAGTTCCGGCGCAAGTTGATGAAGGACCATCCGAAGCATCTTGCGGTGCTGGAGGCCGTGGCCGAGAAGATCGGTTGGGGCAACGCGCCGCCGCAGGGCATCTACCGCGGACTTGCGCACTTCGCCTCCTACGGGAGTTACGTCGCGGCGGCCGCGGAGATCTCCGTCACCGACGGCACCAAGATCAAGGTGCATCGCATCGTTGCGGCGACCGACCCCGGCTATGCCGTCAACCCGGCCCAGATCGAACGGCAGATTGCCGGGTCGTTCGTCTACGGCCTGAGCGGACTGTTCTATGGCGGCATCACGGTCAAGGATGGTGCCGTCGAACAGACAAACTTCGATACCTACGATTCGATGCGTATCGCGGCGATGCCGCAGGTGGAATCGATCGTGATGCCGAGTGGCGGCTTCTGGGGCGGTGTCGGCGAGCCGACCATCGGCGTTGCGGGACCGGCGGTGCTCAACGCCTATTTCGCAGCGACCGGCAAACGCATCCGTTCCGTGCCGCTGCGCGACCAGAACATCACCTTTGCCTAAGGAAGCACCGCGGCGGCCATGAGGGCCGCCGCGGCATTTTGACTGGATGATCCTGATGACCGCGCGACCGATGACACGGCGAACTGCCGTGCTCGGCATCACCGCCGCGGCCGCGACATTGGCGCGGCCATCGCTCTTATGTGCGCAATCGACGGGCCGCGTCGTCGTGGTCGGCGGCGGCTTCGGGGGGGCTGCCTGCGCCCGCGCGCTCAAGCGGGCGCAGGCAGACTTGCAAGTCATCCTGATCGAACCCAATGCGGTCTTCACCGCCTGTCCTTTCAGCAACCTAGTGATCGCAGGCCTGCGCGACATCGAAGCGCAGCAGTTTGACTACGACAAGCTCGCCGCCGAGGGCATCACCGTGATCGGTCATGCAGTGACCACTATCGAGCCGCAGCAACGCAGCGTCATGACCGCCGACGGCGTCGCGCTGCCCTATGATCGCCTCGTGCTCTCGCCTGGCATCGACTTCCATTTCGAAGCCTTGCCCGGCTATGACGAGGCCGCATCGGAAATAATGCCGCACGCGTGGAAGGCTGGCGCGCAGACGCTGTTGCTGCGCAGGCAGTTGGAGGCGATGGACGATGGCGGCACGGTCGCCATCGCGATTCCCGCCAACCCTTCGCGCTGTCCGCCGGCGCCCTACGAGCGCACCAGCCTGATCGCGCATTATCTGAAGACGAAGAAGCCGCGCTCGAAAGTGCTGATCCTCGATGCCAAGGACAATTTCTCACAGAAGCGGCTGTTCGAGACGGCGTGGAAAGAGCTGTACGGAGACATGATCGAACGGATCGGCCTGTCACAAGGCGGTCGCGTTACCTCGGTCGATCCCGCCACCAAGACCATCGTCACCGAATTCGGCAATTACACCCCTGACGTTGCCAATGTCATCCCGCCGCAGCGCGCTGGGCGCATTGCCGAAATCGCAGGCGCTGCGGACGCCACCGGCTGGTGCCCGATCGACCCTGTCACCTTCGAGTCAAAGCTCGTCAAGAATATTCACGTCATCGGCGACGCCTGCCTCGGCGGCGGCATCCCCAAATCAGCAGCGGCCGCGAGCGCGCAAGGCAAGGCGTGCGCCGCCGCCATCGTCAATCTGCTCGCTGATCGTGCGCCGGAAGCGCCGCGCTTGACCGGCGTCTGCTACAACATCGTCGCACCCGGCTATGGCTTCTCGCTCGCGGGCAATTACCAGCCAAGGGGCGACATCTTTGCCGAGGTCGAAGGCGGGACTACGAGCCCGGTCGATGCGCCGCGTGAGCTGCGCACCCGGGAAGCGGCGGAGGCGGAGCGCTGGTTTCAAACCATCACGGCGGACACCTTTGGCTAGGTCGATCGCCCATATGGCCACGTTGATTGCCGCCGGTCTCGCCGTCATCGCGTGCGCGAAAGCCGAAGGACTCGCGCCCTACAAGATCGTCGGCGACGGCATTCCGGAATCGCTGACCGGCGCCCCCGGCGACGCCGCGCGGGGACGCACGCTGGTGGCGACACGCACGACGACCTGCCTCCTCTGCCATTCCGGTCCTTTCCCGGAAGTGCGGTTCCAAGGCGACCTGGCGCCCGATCTCGCTGGCACGGGGAACCGCTGGACAATGAGCCAGTTGCGGCTTCGTCTGGTTGACGCCTCGCGTTTCAACCCGGCCACCATGATGCCGTCCTACTACCGTGCGGACGGCCTCGTCCGCGTCGGACGCAATTTCACTGGCAAGCCGATACTATCGGCCGCAGAGATCGAGGACATCGTGGCTTTTCTCGCCACCCTTCGCGACTAGGACCGCTTATGCCAACGACGCGACGACAATTTTTGAGCCTGGCTGGCGGCGTTACGGTCATTCCGATCGTCACGCTGCGGCCGGCCGAAGCAACGCCTGCGATGCTCAGCAGTGCGATCCGGAACATCGTCGGCGAAGCCCCCATTCGCACCGGCAAGGTCAAGCTCGACATTCCGCCGCTGGTCGAGAACGGCAACACGGTGCCGATGACGGTCAGCGTCACAAGTCCGATGACGGCGGACGACTACGTCAAGAGCATCCACATCTTCAACGAGAAGAACCCGCAGCCCAACATCGGAACTTTCTACCTGAACCCGTCCTGCGGCCGCGCGCAAATCTCGACGCGGATCCGGCTTGCCGACACCCAGAAAGTGGTCGCGATCGCCCGCCTCTCCGACGACAGCTTCTGGCAGGTCACGGCGGATGTTGTCGTGACTCTCGCCGCCTGCACCGAGGAGGTGAACTGATGACGGCACTCATCAATGTCCCCTCGAAGGCCAAGCGCGGCGACATCATCGAGATCCGCGCGCTGACCTCGCACATCATGGAAACCGGCTTCCGCCACACCATGGATGGCGCGCTGGTACCGCGCGATATCATCACGAGCTTCACCTGCCGCTACAATGGCACCGAGATCTTTCGCGCCGATCTGTTTCCGGCGATCGCCGCCAACCCGTACTTGTCCTTCTTTACGATCGCCAAAGAGAGCGGCAAGCTCGAGTTCGAATGGATCGGCGACAACGGCTATTCGTCCACCGCATCGGCATCGATCACGGTCGAATGATCTCATGGCACGCGATAGCAGTGGCGACGCTTGTCGCTACGACCTCTGCCCTGCTCGCCGGTGAGATCCCGGCCGATGCGCGCCGCTCCGGCTATTCCTTCATGGGTGCTGACACCCGCGCCATGCAGGATGACGATACCTCCAATCCAGGCATGCTGTTTGTGCTCGACGGCGAGGCGCTGTGGAGCAAGAAGGCCGGCGGCGCCGATAAAGCGTGCGCAGACTGTCACGGCGATGCGCGAAGCAGCATGAAAGGCGTCGCGGCGCGTTATCCAACCTTCGACAAGACGCTGGGGCGCCCCGTTACGCTCGACCAGCGCATCAACCTCTGCCGTGCCGATCATCAGCAGGCGAGCCCCCTGCCTTACGAGAGCCACGACATCCTGGCGCTGTCCGCGTTCGTTGCTCGTCAGTCGCGCGGCGTTGCGATTACCGCGGGCGACGATCCACAGCTAAAACCTTTCGTCGAACAGGGGCGCAGCCTCTTCATGCAGCGCGAGGGACAGCTCAACCTGGCCTGCACCAACTGCCATGACGACAACTTTGACAAGCACCTTGCGGGCTCGCCGATCACGCAAGGGCAGCCGACCGGCTATCCGCTCTATCGGTTGGAATGGCAGACGCTGGGATCCCTGGAGCGGCGCCTGCGCAGTTGCATGGTCGGCGTCCGCGCCCAGGCTTATGATTACGGCGCGCCCGAATTGGTCGCTCTCGAGCTCTATCTGATGTCGCGTGCCCGCGGAATGCCGCTGGAAACGCCAGCGGTGCGACCGTAACGCTCAAATTAGGACTAGGCAGGCGTGGAACGGTCGCTAGTATCCCCCCAAACAATTGAATCAGAGGGAGGAACTAAAGTGGCTGACCATAAGATCTCGCGCCGTACGCTGTTGACGGGCACCGCTGCGGCTGGCGCGCTCAGCCTGACGGGATTGCCGGCGCGCGCCGAGGTCAACTGGAAGAAATATGCGGGCACCAAGCTGGAGGTGATCCTCGCCAAGGGGCCGCGCGGCGACAACCTGCAAAAGAACATCAAGGAGTTCACCGATCTCACCGGAATTCACGTGGAATCGGAACAGATTCCCGAGCAGCAGCAGCGCCAGAAGTGCGTCATTGAGCTCACTTCGGGCCGACCGAGCTTCGACGTCGTGCATCTCAGCTATCACGTGCAGAAGCGGCAGTTCGAAAAGGCCGGCTGGCTCGCCGATCTGACGCCCTATATGAAGGACCCGACGTTGACCGCGCCTGACCTGGTCGAGAGCGATTTTTCGGCCGCAGGTCTGCAGTACTGCAAGAACGACAAGGGGCAGATGCTGTCCCTGCCGTGGTCTGTCGATTATTTCATCCTCTACTACAACAAGGAGCTGTTCCAGAAGAAGGGCGTCGCGGTGCCCAAGACGCTGGATGACATGGTTGCAGCCGCCGAAAAGCTCACTGATGCCAAGGACGGCACCTATGGCTTCGTCGGGCGAGGCCTGCGCAACGCCAACATGACGTTGTGGACGAATTTCTTCCTCGATTATGGCGGCGAATTCCTTGATGCCAAGGGCAACATCCTGACCGACGGTCCGGAGGCCGTCGCAGCGACCAAGCTCTACCAGACCCTGCTGACGAAGATGGCCCCGCCAGGCGTCGCCGGCTTCAACTGGATGGAGTCGATGGCCTCGTTCACGCAAGGCAAATCGGCAATGTGGATCGACGGCGTCGGCTGGGCGCCGCCGCTGGAGGATCCGGCCGCCTCGCGCGTGGTCGGCAAGGTCGGCTACACTGTCGTGCCTGCCGGACCGAAGGGCCAATATTCGGCCACCTACGGCGACGGCCTCGGCATTGCCGCGGCGAGCAAGAACAAGGAAGCGGCTTATCTGCTGTGTCAGTGGGCGGTCTCCAAGACGCAGGGCGCGCGGCTGTTGCAGGCTGGCGGCGGCGTGCCGTTCCGTAACTCGATCCTGAACGATGCTGAGGTCCAGAAGGGCGTGAAGATGCCCAAGGAGTGGCTGCAGTCGGTGATCGATTCCGCCAAGATCAGCAAGCTCGGCCTGCCGGTGATCATCCCCGTCGCCGAATTCCGCGATCTCGTCGGCGCCGCTGTCACCGCGACCCTGGCCGGCTCCGATCCCGCAACAGAGCTGAAGAAGGCCCACGACCAGTTCCGGCCGATCCTGGAGCGTAGCGAAAAGGCGTGAGTACGTTGATACAATCTGCTCCGCGCGCGGCACAGTCTGATGCCGCGCCGGAGAAGGAGTTGCGGCCGCCGTCCTATTGGCCGTTCGTGGTGCCGGCGCTGGTCGTCGTGCTCGCGATCATCATCTTCCCATGGGTGTTCACGATCTGGATGAGCCTGAACGAATGGAAGGTCGGCTCGCCGACCACCTTCGTTGGCTTCTCCAACTATTTGCGCCTGACTGGCGATCCGCGTTTCATCGAGGCGATCGGACATACGCTGGTCTACACCGTGCTGTCCGTGCTGCTGCCGCTTGTGTTCGGGACGTTCGCGGCCGTGGTGTTTCACCAGAAATTCGCCGGCCGCGGTTTTCTGCGCGGCATCTTCATCATGCCGATGATGGCTACGCCCGTCGCGATCGCGCTGGTCTGGACCATGATGTTCCACCCGCAGCTCGGCGTGCTCAACTATTTGCTGTCGCTGGTCGGGATTCCCGCGCAGCTCTGGGTGTTTCATCCGGCAACGGTGATCCCCTCGCTGGTGCTGGTCGAGACCTGGCAATGGACGCCGCTGGTGATGCTGATCGTGCTCGGCGGGCTCGCTGCGATCCCGACCGAGCCCTATGAGAGCGCGCAGATCGATGGCGCCAGCCTGTGGCAGGTGTTCCGCTTCATCACCCTGCCGCTGATCATGCCGTTCCTGTTCATCGCCGGCATGATCCGCATGATCGACGCTGTGAAGAGCTTTGACGTCATCTTCGCGATCACGCAGGGCGGACCGGGATCCGCGTCGGAGACCATTAACCTCTACCTCTATAGCGTCGCCTTCGTTTATTACGACCTCGGCTACGGCTCAGCGATCGCGGTGGTGTTCTTCCTGCTGATTGTCCTGCTTGCAGCGGTGATGCTCTACGCCCGCCAGCGCATGCTATGGACCGAGATCGCGAGCGACGCATGACTCCGAAGCAAATCATCGGCAAGATCAGCCTGTGGTTCGCGGTGCTCGTCATCGTGTCGCCGGCCATCCTGTTCTTTCTCTGGATGCTGTCGCTCTCGCTCAAATTCGAGGTCGACAACGCCGCCTACCCGCCGGTCTTCATCCCCGAGCATTTCGCCTGGAAGAACTATGCGGACGTGCTCGCCTCCAATCGTTTCGTCACCTATTTCTTCAACAGCCTGATCGTCACAGGCAGCGCGACGGCGCTTGCGCTGATGGTCGGCGTCCCCGCCGGCTACGGCATTGCGCGCATGGCCGCGCACAAATCGGCGATCGTGATCCTGATCGCCCGCATCACGCCCGGCCTGTCCTATCTGATCCCGCTGTTCCTGCTGTTCCAATGGCTCGGCCTGCTCGGCACGCTGGTGCCGCAGATCATCATCCATCTGGTCGTGACGGTGCCGATCGTGATCTGGATCATGATCGGCTATTTCGAGACGACACCACTGGAGTTGGAAGAGGCCGCGCTGATTGATGGTGCCGGCCGCTGGCAGGTGTTTCGCCACGTCGCGCTGCCGATCGCCAAGCCCGGTATCGCGGTCGCCTTCATTCTCGCGGTGATCTTCTCCTGGAACAATTTCGTGTTCGGCATCGTGCTGGCCGGGCGCGAGACCCGCACCCTGCCCGTGGCCGTCTACAACATGATCTCGTTCGACCAGCTCAGCTGGGGCCCGCTCGCCGCGGCCGCACTGATCGTCACGCTGCCTGTGCTGCTGCTGACAGTGTTCGCGCAGCGGCAGATCGTCGCCGGGCTTACGGCGGGCGCCGTCAAGGGCGGGTGAGCACCTTCCTCGTCGATCAAGCCGTAGGATCCGGTGCGTGTATCAGGAACAAGCCAATGAGAGCCGAGAAGCATAATTATGCCGGGCGCCGATCATTCACGACAAAGCTTCGCGGTGTGGCACAGAGCCGCCCTCAGCCTCGTTCTTTGCACGATCGCGCTCTCCGCGTCGGGCAGGCCCGCGGCAGCGGAGGCGGCATTCCCGAGTGACTGCGCGCGGCTTGCAGGGCTGAAGATCCCGACCCGACTGATCGGGCTGCCCAGCGGCGAGGCCACGGTCACATCGGCGAGTTACACGCCTGCCGCGCCAGCGAAGGCGACATCTTCCGCGACACCGGATTTCTGCAAGGTGGTCGGCACCATTGCTCCGATCGATCCCGCCGCGCAACTGATCAACTTTCAGCTGAACCTACCTGCCGCATGGAACGGCAAGCTGCTGCAATATGGCGGTGGCGGGTACAACGGCACGCTCGTGAGCGGCCTGGCTCCTTTGCGCGATGCCGCGCCAGATGACGCTCTGCCCGTGACGCGCGGCTATGCCACGCTCGGCACGGATTCCGGTCATCAGGTTGCTAGCTTTGCGCCCGATCGCATCGGCGAGTTCGGCCTCAACGAGGAGATGCTGATCAACTACGCCTATGCCTCCTACAAGAAGGTGCGCGACGTCGCCGTCGCGCTCGTCGACGCGCTTTATCGCAAGCGGCCGTCGAGGATCTATTATTTCGGCGGCTCGGAGGGCGGCCGCGAGGGCCTCACCATGGCACAGCGCTTCCCGGCGGATTACGACGGGATCGTCAGCGTGGTCCCGGTGGTGCAGCTGTCGATGTTGTTCCAGTCCTATGTCCCGAACAATTTGCCGCAATTCGACGGCGGCTGGCTCAACCCGGCCAAGAGCGAGACGCTGGCACGATTCGTGGCCGATGCCTGTGACGACCTGGATGGCCTGCGCGACGGCGTCATCAGCAACTATCTCACCTGCCAGCCGAAAGTGAGCTTGCAGGGGCTGCGCTGCCAAGGCGGCACCGACACGGGCGATAGCTGCTTGTCGGACGCGCAGATCGCCGCCATCCAGACGCTGCATGCGCCGCATCCCTTTCCGTTTGCGATGGCGAACGGCATCACCAGCTATCCGCAATGGCTCTATGGCAACGAGATCACGCCGGACCCGCAGCGGATGACCATCACGCGCTGGGTGATGGGCACGGCCCCACCGGCGCAGCCAATCGATGTTGCAACGGTATCGCAGCAATGGCTCTATGGCGTCAACGCAATACGCTTTATCGTGACGCGCGATGACAAGTTCGACGTGCGCAACTACCGCCCCGAGAACTTCCGCGCCCGCATCGAGGAGGTCTCGAAACTTCTCGACTCTACGAATCCGGACCTCTCAGCGTTCTTCGCCCACGGCGGCAAGCTGATCCTACGCGAGAACATGGCCGATCTCGCGCAAAGCCCACTCGCCGGGATCAATTATTTCCAATCGGTCGTGGCGCGTCTCGGCCAGTCGACGGTCGACGCATCGGCTCGGCTTTACGTCTCGCCCGGCTCGACACATACCGGACCCGGCACGAGCGTGCTGGACGGCTCGGCGATCCCGACCATGGTCGACCTGCTCGGACCGCTCGACCGCTGGGCGAGCGACGGCATCGCTCCGGCCGACACGCTGATCCAGACCTCGAAAGACACCGCACCGCCTTTCGCCCTGAAGGCAGCCCGGCCGATGTGCCGCTATCCCGATTACCCACATTATGTCGGTGGCGACAAGGCCGCCGCTGAAAGCTTCGTCTGCAAGAAATCGATGCCCTAAAATTGCGACGACGGGCGGCAACCAGCCGCCCGTCGTTTCGCATCTACCGCCGCTACTCCGCCGGAGCGGCGTGCATCTCCGGATGCGCGGCGTAGTGCTCGCCGGCTCCAAGCTTGCTGGCCGCAAACAGGCCAGCAGCCATCACGGCGTAGGAGAAGGCCACGGCGGGCGTGACACCAAAGCCGCCGCCGACGCCGACCGCTTCGCCGTGCATGAAGCCGAAATAGGTCAGCACCGCACCGACAAGCGCGAAGGCCGACGCCTTTTCGAAGTCGCGCTCGATGATGAAGACGCCGATCGCGCCGAGGATGAGGCCGCCAAGGATGGAGCCACCGCCCATCACCTCCAGCCCGTGATAGAACACACCCTGCTGCGGCAGAGCGGCGACCGCCGCGGTCTTCACGGCGTCGGCTTTGTCGGCCGCCATGCCGCCGACGGTCGCGGCCGCTGTCATGGTCGAGGCCAGCATCGTGTCGATCTGGAGCTTGGCCCAGGCGGCAAGATGCGGCGTCAGCGCCAGCACGATCGCGGGCGCATGCTTGATCGGTGTGGTCTGGAACGCCTGCGCACCGATCAGCATGCCGATATAGAGCAGGATCGGCGAGATCGCGACCACGGGCACGAGCGCCAGCAGCACCGAGATGATGCCGAACCAGGCCAGCACCACCACCATGATGCCGGTCGCCGCCGAATAGCCGATGCGGCCGCCCATCGCCTTCCAGCCGGGATGGCCAATATAGACCGCGTTGATGAAGGGATTGCCCATCAGGCAGCCGATCAGGCTGACGACGCCGTCGGCGGTCAGCACCCGCGTGGTGGGATATTCGTCACCGGCTGCTTCCGCGCTCTCGACATTGTCCATGGCCTCGACGAGGTCATAGATGCCGAACGGAATGGCAGTGACCAGGATGACGCCGAGGAACTCGAAGCCGGAGAAGACATAGCCCACCGCCGGGATTGGCACCGAGAAGCCGAAGTTTGCGAAGGCTGCGCCCACGCCTTTGAGACTCAACCCGCCAAGGCCGAGCCCGAACAGGTTCGAGCCCCAGGCGATGATCATGCCGGCCGCAATCGCCACGAGGCCTGCGGGAATGCCGCGCCAGTATTTCACGCCGCCGAACCAGCTCACCAGGATGATGGCGAAGCAGACGAGGCCGATCTGCGGCGTCATATACATCTCCAGCGCAGGCCGCATCGAGATGAAGGTGACGGAGACGCCGGCGAGCGTGCCGAGCAGTGCCGCGCGCGGCGTGATCTTGCGGATGAACGGCGCGATGAAGCCGCCGATCATCAGGATGAAGCTCTGGAAGAACACCCAGACCAGGCCGGCTGACCAGCCCTTGAGCGGGTCGCCGGTCTTGAGCGTGATCGGTAGCATGATCACGAAAGTGACGATGAACATGTGCGGCACGCTGACGCCCGACGGCAGCGCGCAGACGTCGTTGCGGCCGGTCTTCTGCGCGAGCCGATAAGCGAGGAAGGCGTAGTAGAAGGTGGAGAGGCACATCATCAGCCCGAGCGCGGGCAGGATGCGGCCGAACACGAGACTATCAGGCATCTTCAACACGAAACGAAGCAGGCCCGTGAGCACCAGCATGTTGACGAGGATGTTGGTGCCGAAGCCGAAAAACGCGTTCCAGTCGCCCGATGTCCATAACGCCGGTTTAAATTCGGACGTATTGCTGTCAGATTTGCCGGCCGTCCCCGTCAAAGTGCTCATGAGAACCCCCTATGTGGTCGAAATCGTCATCGCCTCCAGTACTGCGGCTGAGCTAGCGACCCAGCCGAAGATGCCGCCCTGGGCCTTGATCATCTTCAGGCCCATCTCGTGAAACTCGGGAAAATAGGATGCGCAGCCATCCGAGATGACGACGCAGCGATAGCCGCGGTCATTGGCCTCGCGCACGGTGGTGTTGACGCACACCTCGGTGGTGACGCCGCACACGAGCAGATTCTCGATGCCATATTTCTCCAGCACATCGGTCAGCTCGGTGGCGTAGAACGCGCCCTTGCCGGGCTTGTCGATCACAACCTCGCTGTCGAGCGGATAGAGCTCCGGAATGATGTCGTGGCCGGCCTCGCCACGAATGAGGATGCGGCCCATCGGGCCGGGATCGCCGATCCGCAACGACGGCGCGCCACGCTCGACTTTCGCCGGCGGCGCATCGGACAGATCGGGCAGATGACCTTCGCGGGTGTGGATCACCAGCATGCCGGTGTCGCGCGCCGCCTTCAGCACCGCGCCAATCGGCTTCACCGCGCGCGCAAGCTGGCTGACATCATTGCCAAGCGTCTCGCCGAAACCACCGGGCTCCATGAAGTCGCGCTGCATGTCGATGATCACGAGAGCAGTCGACGACCAGTCGAGCCTGATCGGCTCGGGCTCGGCACTGATGACGCCCAGTGTCGGCTTGGCTGAGTTCAACATGACGCAGGCCCCCGCGAGAACTCTCTTTGAGGAGAGTTCTGCAAGCACCATGCCATTGTGTACAATTGCGCCGACGTGCGAGTTGAAACGAAAATCGATGCGTGCTCAGAAGGTTACGTCAGACGCCGACGTCTGCTTATTCCCTGTGCGACGGCTTTGCGACGTGCATTTGCCTAGAGGATGAGCGGCCTCCTCCGTCATTCCGGGGCGACGCGTCAGCGTCGAACCGGGAATCCATCGAGCAGCAAACGTACGGTGAAATGGATTCTCAGATGCGCAATTGCTCGTAGCTCGCGCTCCCCGCGCCCCGGAATGACGGGATGGTGCTACCGCCCCGCTCCATACAGCCGCCGATACTCCTCCTCATAGGGCGCGTACGAATCCTTCAGCGTCGCCATGTTGAGCAGCATGGTCGCGACCATCGCGCCAGCCTTGTCGAACACCCGCGTCTTGACCCAGGCGCTTTCGGTGCGACGGCTGCCGGACAGCGCGACCACCTCGCGTTCGACTTCGTATTCTTCGTCAACGAAGAGCGGCCCCTTCACCAGCCGGATCTCCTGGTCAGCGAACAGGCCGACGGCCGGTCCCTTCGCCGGCAGCGGATCGTCCTTGGAACGGTACTGGAACAGCACGCTCAGCATTTCCATCGGGATGATCGCCTTCCGCCACGGATTGTCGGCGCTCGAATAGTAAGGCGAGCTTTCGGTGATGACTGCGAGCTTCTGCCTGAGGGAGAACGGATAGAGGTCGCCCATGTTCTGGTCGAACGCCATCCGCACCAGCTGCCGCTTGCTCGTCTGCGCCACCTTCACGTCGCGCAGGATCACCGGATCGGTGAGCGGCTTGAGCTCTGTCAGGCGCGTCTCCAGCGCTGTCGCAGCGTTGGGATCGCCGACTGACGCCGTGCCGCGCAGCACCTCGGTGCCGTCGCGCTTTATCATCTGGATCTGGCACTGGCTCGTTCCAGGCAAAGGCTTTGACAGGATCGCCTGCACGTCCTCGCCTTCGAAACAGGCATTGCGATAGTGCGCAGAGAGACAACCACTCTCGAACCACGCCCGCCCCCACAGCCGCGCGCCGAGCGGCGCGAACTGGCTGAAATGCGTGGGGCCTTCGATGGTACCGCCCTTGAAGCCGAGCTTCTGCGCGGTGGCGTCGTCGTGGATGGAGGCATGCGCGTCGTAAACCTGCGCGTGCAGCATCTGGCGCGGCTGACGCCACGGCCCGATCAGAGCCTCGGCGGTTTCGGTGATCTCGGTATTGAACGCGTTCGCTGTCATCGGTTCCTCCACGGGCAGCCATGACTAGCAGGCCCGCCACGGATGCGGCCAGCGATATTGACTTCGATGCTCCATGCTTTTGACTGCGGCATCCGCTTCGCAAGTCGCCAATCTTTCCGCGGCGCAAAATTCCCACCTGATACGACGACGAGGACTGCTGAAATGACGCTATTGCAGGTCGAGCTGGACGATAAATACCGGCTCGAATCGAAGCGGATCTTCCTGTCCGGCACCCAGGCCCTGGTCCGCTTGCCCATGTTGCAGCGCGAACGCGACCGGCTCCAAGGGCTCAGCACCGGCGGCTTCATCTCCGGCTATCGCGGTTCCCCGCTTGGCATGTACGACCACGCGCTGTGGCGCGCGAAGTCGCATCTGCAGCAGCACGATATCGCCTTCGTCCCGGGCCTGAACGAGGATCTGGCGGCGACCGCGGTCTGGGGCAGCCAGCAGGTCGGCCTGTTTCCCGGCGCCAAGGTCGATGGCGTGTTCGGCATCTGGTACGGCAAGGGTCCCGGCGTCGATCGCTCGGTCGATGCGCTCAAGCACGCCAACGCGGCCGGCACCTCACTCAACGGTGGCGTGCTGGCGCTTGCCGGCGACGATCATGGCTGCCAGTCCTCGACGCTGGCGCATCAGAGCGAGCAGGTCTTCGCGGCGGCGCTGATTCCCGTGATCAATCCGGCCACGCTGCAGGATTATCTCGATCTTGGCCTCTACGGCTTTGCGCTGTCGCGCTTCTCCGGCTGCTGGGTCGGCTTCAAGGCCATCAGCGAGACCGTGGAAAGCTCGGCGTCCATCTACAGCGATCCTGAACGCATCAAGATCGCGCTTCCCGATGATTTCGAGATGCCGCCCGGCGGCCTCAACATCCGCTGGCCCGATCCGCCGCTGGAGGCCGAGCGGCGCCTGTTCGGGCCGAAGATGCAAGCGGTGCAGGCCTTCGCCCGCGCCAACCAACTCGATCGCATCGTGCTCGATTCCAAGGCCGCCCGGCTCGGCATCATCGCGACCGGCAAGGCCTACCTCGATCTGCGCCAGGCGTTGGCCGACCTCGGCATTACCGACAAGGACGCGCAGGATCTCGGCTTGCGCATCTACAAGGTCGCGCTGACCTGGCCGCTGGAGGAAAGCGGCGCCAAGCGCTTTGCCGAAGGCCTGCAGGACGTGCTCGTCGTCGAGGAGAAGCGCGGCTTCATCGAAGACCAGCTGATGCGCATCCTCTACAACATCGATGCGTCGAAGCGCCCGACTATCACCGGAAAGCGCGATGAGAGCGGCGCGCCGCTGCTGCCGAGCGAAGGCGAACTGACGCCGACCATCGTAGCGGGCGCGTTGGTCGCGCGCTTGCGCAAGCTCGGCCATCACAGCCCGGTGCTGGAGCAGCGCCTCGCGCGGCTCGAGGCCTTCGACAATCCCGTCACGACCAGTTCGCAGATCAAGCTAGCGCGGACGCCCTTTTTCTGCTCGGGCTGCCCGCACAACACCTCGACGCGCGTACCCGAAGGAAGCCGCGCCATGGCCGGCATCGGTTGTCACGGCATGGCGCTGAGCATGCCGACGCGGCGCACCGACCTGATATCGCATATGGGCGCCGAGGGCGTGAACTGGATCGGACAAGCGCCCTTCACCACCGAGAAGCACATCTTTCAGAATCTCGGCGATGGCACCTATACTCACTCCGGCTTGCTGGCGCTGCGCGCTGCCTCAGCGGCCGGCATCAGCATCACCTACAAGATCCTCTACAACGACGCCGTCGCGATGACCGGCGGCCAGCCGGCGGAAGGTTCCTTCAACGTTGCGCAAATCGCGCATCAGGTCTGGGCCGAGGGCGTCAAGCGGCTCGCGATCGTCTCCGACGATCCCGGCAAATATCCTGAGGGGAACTACTTCCCACAAGGCGCGACCATCCATCATCGCCGCGAGCTCGATGCCGTGCAGCGCGAGCTGCGCGACATCAGGGGCCTCACGGTCATCATCTACGACCAGACCTGCGCCGCCGAAAAGCGCCGCCGCCGCAAGCGCGGCCTCTATCCCGATCCGGCCAAGCGCGCCTTCATCAATGAGTTGGTCTGTGAAGGCTGCGGCGATTGCTCGCAGGCCTCCAACTGCGTCTCGGTGCAGCCGCTCGAGACCGAGTTCGGCCGCAAGCGCCAGATCGACCAGTCCAACTGCAACAAGGACTTTTCCTGCGTCGAAGGCTTTTGCCCGAGTTTTGTCACCGTGCATGGCGGCTCGCTGAAGCGCATGAAGACATCGGCGGTCGATTCCGGCCAGTTGTTCGCCGATCTGCCGCTGCCGCCGCTGCGTGAGCTGGACGGTCCCTACAACATCCTCGTCACCGGCATCGGCGGCACCGGTGTCATCACGATCGGCGCGCTGCTCGGCATGGCCGCCCATGTCGACGGCCGCGGCTGCTCGGCGCTCGACTTCACCGGCCTGTCGCAGAAGAACGGCGCCGTGATGAGCCACGTCCGCATCGCGCCGAAGCCGGAGGATATCTCGGCCGTCCGCATCACCACCGGCGGCGCCGACGTCATCCTCGGCTGCGACATGATCGTCTCGGCCGGCCCCACCGCGCTCAGCCGCGCCGACCGCGGCGTGACCAAGGCCTACATCAACGCCGACCTTCAGCCGACCGCGAGCTTCGTGCAAAACCCCGATCTGGATTTCGAGATGGGCACGATGCAGGCCGTGCTGCGCGACGCCGTCGGCGACAAGAACCTTGACATCATCGACGCGACAGGCATTGCCGCGGCACTGATGGGCGACAGCATCGCGACCAATCCCTTCATGCTGGGCTTCGCCTTCCAGAAGGGCGCAATCCCGCTGTCGCTGGACGCCCTGCTCCGCGCAATCGAGATCAACGGCGCCGCGATCGAGATGAACAAGCTCGCCTTCACCTGGGGCCGCCTCGCCGCTCACGACATGTCACGCGTGCGCAGCGTGCTGCAGTTCAAGAGCCGCGCCTCCGCCGCGACCAATTCGCTCGACGATGTCATCGCAACCCGCGCGGAGTTCCTGACGGGCTATCAGGACAAGGCCTACGCCGACCGCTATCTTGCGGCGGTTGCGAAGGTGCGCAAGGCAGAAACGGCCGCTTCGCCTCGGTCCTCGGAGTTGACCGAGGCCGTGGCAAAGAACCTGTTCAAGCTGATGTCCTACAAGGACGAATACGAGGTCGCGCGACTCTACACAGATGGCAGCTTTGCCAAAAAGGTGTCGGAGAAATTCGACGGCAACTTCACGCTGAAGTACCATTTGGCACCGCCGATCTTCGCCAAGCGCGACAAGACGACGGGACGGCTTCAGAAGCAGGAGTTCGGCGGCTGGATGATCC
This sequence comes from Bradyrhizobium sp. BLXBL-03, assembly GCF_051853015.1. Taxonomy (NCBI): domain Bacteria; kingdom Pseudomonadati; phylum Pseudomonadota; class Alphaproteobacteria; order Hyphomicrobiales; family Nitrobacteraceae; genus Bradyrhizobium; species Bradyrhizobium sp. BLXBL-03. Next base: position 6,065,321 of record NZ_CP182470.1, read on the forward strand.
ACGCCTTCCGCGTGCTGGCAAGATTCAAATTCCTGCGCGGCAGCGCGTTCGATCTGTTCGGCCGCACCGAGGAGCGCCGGATGGAGCGGAAGCTGGTCGCGGATTATCTTGACATGATCGATCAGCGGATGGCTGGACTGAAGGCGGAGCAGATTCCACTGCTGACGCGGCTCGCGCGTGTTCCGGAAACCATCCGCGGCTTCGGCCACGTCAAGGAAGCTAACGTCAAGCTGGCAGCAGCCGAGAAGGCGCGACTGGAAGCGGAGCTGGAGAACAGCTGCTTTGCAGCCGCGGCGGAGTAGCGGTTAAACGCGAGCCTCCCTCCGCGTCATTGCGAGGAGCTCTTGCGACGAAGCAATCCAGAATTTTTCCGCGGAGACAGTCTGGATTGCTTCGCTGCGCTCGCAATGACGGAACTTGTTGAGAGGGCGCGGACGGCACTCAGACGGACGCCCGCGCAGCGCTCGGCGCTGCCACCCCGCCCTCCGCCAGATGCCGCCCGGCAATATAGCCGAACGTCAGTGCCGGCCCGAGCATGATGCCCGGGGCCGGACAATTCCCGTTCGTGATCGAGCCCATGTCGTTGCCGCAGGCATAGAGCCCCGCGATCGGCGCGCCGTCCTCGCGTAGCACGCGCGCCTGCGCATCGACCTTCATGCCGATCGCCGTGCCGAGATCGGCGGGATAGATCCGCATTGCAAAGAACGGCGCACCGACGATCGGCGCGACGCAAGGATTGGGCTTGTGCGCAGCATCGCCGTGGTGCCGTTGGTAGATGGTGCTGCCACGGCCGAATTCGGGATCGCGGCCCTCCTTCGCATCGGCATTATAGCTCGCGATTGTCGCCGTGAGCACAGCCGGCCTGATGCCGATCTTGGCCGCGAGCTCTGCGATGTCAGGCGCCTCAATCAGCTCGCCGCCGGCCACATATCGCCGCAGGTTGCGCGTGAACGGCCTGATGCGGCCGAGACCGTAGCTCCACAGGAAGGGGCGGTCGCAGACCAGGTAGAACGGCCGGTCCCGCTCGCCATTGGCATCGCGCAGCATGGCGAGCGCGAACTCATGGTACGGCAGCGCTTCATTGACGAAACGGCGACCGGCGGCGTTGACGGCAATCACGCCGGGCTTGGCGCGGTCGGTCACCATGTGGGGAAACACACCCCTTCTGCCGTCGGCGCGTCGGAAGAGCGAGGCCGGCACCCAATAGGCCGGGCTCGTCGCCTCCGTGTTGAGCGCAGCGCCAGCCGTCGTCGCAAGGCGAATTCCATCGCCCGTGGTCGAGGTGTCGGTCGCCGAGACCAACCCGGCTGCCGCAGGGAACAAACGTTTGCGCAGGATGGCATCGTGCGAGAAGCCGCCCGTCGCCAGGACCACGCCGCGCCGCGCGGTGATCAGGCGATCCCGCGCGCCATGACGAATGACCACACCGCTGACACGGTCACCCTGTATCGACAGATCCTCGACGTCGGCACTGCAGAGGATCTCCACCCGCCGCGCCAGCAGCGAGGCGTACAGCCGCGCGGCGAGCGCATTGCCGAGATGCAGCGTCGTCCCGCGGGACCAGCGCAGCCGTTGCAGCGCGTATTGGGAAACCAGCCGTGCCACGCGCAGGGTCGACCGCAACGATTTTCCGACGCGACATAGATGTGGAATGTCGAGACAATCGACCATCATCCCGCCGAAAAGCATCAACTCCGGCAGCGGTGGGCGCAGCCGCGCGAAAGCTTCGCCGAGCCGTGTTCCGTCGAAGGCTGCGGGCTGCAGCACTCGCCCCCCCGATGTCGCACCTAACCGCTCAGGATAATGGTCCGGGCAGACTTTCACCGGCCGAAGCTGCACCTCGGTCCTGGCTTCGAGATAGGCGATCGCCTCCGGGCCGCGCGCGAGAAAGGCCGCGCGCAGGCCCGCGTTGGCGGGCTCGGGCACCGTACTCGACAGATACTGGACTGCATCCGCAATGCTGTCGGCGAGCCCCGTCTCCTTCATCTTGGCATTCGCGGGGATCCAGACCATGCCGTCAGACCACGCCGTGGTGCCGCCGACGAAGGCGGTCTTCTCGATCACCAGCACACGCAGGCCTTCAGCGGCGGCGACGGCCGCAGCCGTCATGCCGCCGGCACCCGCGCCGATGACAATGACGTCGTAGGTCTCATGCGCCGGCATCATGCGGCTGGGATCCGGAGGCGAGGCATGACACCGTCATACCCCGCCCGCCGTCCCGCAGCTAGCGCTGCGGCTTCCGCTCGATCGGATCGATATCGATCGCCCGCAGCCGTCCGAGCCGGAGCACGTCCATCGCGAGCCGCCGGCCGATCCGGTCGCGATCGAGCACGCGGATCAGATCGTCGACGCCGTTGATTTCGACGCCGTCGAGCCTGATCACGACGTCGCCGGGCAACAGGCCGGCCTTCGCCGCCGGTCCATCCGGCTCGATCTGCATCAAGAGCGCACCCATCTTGTTCTCGACGCCGGCGAGCACCGCGTGCCGCCGCGGCACCGGCGCGGTCTGCCCAGCAACGCCGATATAGGCGCGGCGGACATAGCCGTGGCGGATGATCTCCGACAGCACGAATTGCGCGGTGTTGCTGGCGACCGCAAAGCAGATGCCTTGTGCCCCATTGATGACGGCCGTGTTGATGCCGATCACCTCGGCATTCGACGACACCAGCGGACCACCGGAATTGCCGGGGTTGAGCGCGGCATCGGTCTGGATCACGTCCTCGATGGTGCGGCCGCTCACAGAGCGGATCGAGCGCCCGAGCGCCGAGACCACGCCGGCGGTGACGGTCGATTCGAAGCCGAGCGGATTGCCGATCGCGATCACGAGCTGGCCGCGCCGCAGCGTCTTGGAGTTGCCAAGCGCGGCATACGGCAAGTCGCGCACGCCGTTGGCGCGCAGCAGCGCGAGATCCGTATCCGGATCGACGCCCAGCACCCGGGCATCGCCGACATGGCCCTCGACATCGCGTAGCCGGATCACCTTGGCCGAGCCGACCACATGGCTGTTGGTGAGCACGAGGCCATCAGGCGAAATCACGATGCCCGAGCCGAGCCCGCCACGCTCGCGGCCATTCGGCGTTTTTGGTCCCGTCTCAACGCGCACGACGGCAGGACCGACGCGGTCGGTCACATCGATCACGGCGTTGGAATAGGCGTCCAGCAGGACCCGGTCATCGACGGGGGCAGATTCTGTCGTTCGCGATGACGCTGCGTCATCGACGATATCTGAGGTGAAATCCAGCATGGCAAGAATCCTTGAAGCTCACACAGATGGTGGCCTGAGCCCTGCCGTGCAAGGGACCCGCCTGGGGCGCGGGACTGAACTGCCCAGATGGCTAGGGCGCGCGCCGCAGTGTGCCGCCCCTCGCCTTGACCGGATCGAGCAGCGACCAGTCGCCGTCGGGGAGCACGTGGCCCTTGGGAAACGGCGCGCGCAGCTCCAGTCCAAGCGAGCGCAGCACGCGGTCGTCCCGGTAGTAGCATTGCAGCACGACACGAACGAGCGTTGCCGCAGCCGCGCCGCCGTTCTTGCGAAACTCCTGCGCCACGGCATCGCGCTGCGTCGCGTCGAGCTCGGCGAGCGGCCCGCCGGCCAGCCGCGCCAGATGGTCCAGCGCTGCCGCCACCATCCTGGTGTCGCGGCCGAGTGTCGCCAGCATGTCGGCCTGGATCGCGGCATCGTCGGCGCCGGGCACCTTGTACTCGTCACTGGCGGGCACGATCATCGCGGCGATGGTGCGGAGGTCGTCGCGCTGAGCGCGCGTGAGTTGGTTGTCAGCGGTCATGACGGCCTCAGTCGAACAAATTGGCGAGGCGCTGCTTCATCTGGTCGGCGATGTAGAGCGCAAGCGCCTGGATGGTGGACGTCGGGTTCACACCGCCCGAGGTGACGAAGATGCTGCCGTCGACGATGAAGAGGTTCTTCACGTCATGCGTGCGGCCCCATTCGTTGACGACCGAGCGCTTGGGGTCGGTGCCCATCCGCGCGGTGCCGAGCAGGTGCCATCCGCCCCAGGGGATCGGCGAGTTGACGCAGATGTCGGTTGCGCCGGCCGTCTCCAGGACCTCGCGGCCGCGGGCGAGCGCATGGTCCATCATCTTCCGGCTGTTCTCGGAGATCGTGTAGTCGATTTTCGGCGCGGGAATGCCGTGGCTGTCTTTCAGCACCGGATCGAGCGTGACCTGGTTGTGCTCCTCCGGCAGATCCTCGCAGATCGCCGAGAAGCCCAAGCGGTGCCCATTGAGCTTGCGGAAGACGCGGTGGTGATCGGCGCCCCAGGGCAGAATGCCCTTCTGCTCGCTGATGACGGCCTCGAACACGGGACCTGCGCCACGCACAAATTGTACGCCATAGCCGCGCACGAAGCCGCGCGACAGGTCCGTGTCGTACCACTGTTTGCTCCACAGGCAGGTCGGCGGCGCGCGGTTCGAGTCGGTCGGCTCCTTCACATAGCCGTAGATCTGCGCGTAGGGATGGAACATCAGGTTCTTGCCGACGAGGCCCGACGAATTGGCAAGGCCGTTCGGAAAGCGGTCGGATTTCGAGTTGAGCAGCAGCCGCGGCGTGCCGACGCCATTGCAGGCGATGATCACGACATGGGCGGGCTGGAACTGCTCGATGCCGTCCTTGTCGTAATAGACCACGCCCGAAGCCATGCCGTTGTCGTCGGTGGTGATCTCGCGCACGCGGCAATGCGTGCGCAGCTCGACCCCGGCGCGAATTGCATGCGGCCAATAGGTGATGTCGGTCGAGGATTTTGCGCCTTGCGCGCAGGCCGGCGTGCAATGGCCGAGATTGATGCAGCGCGCCCGGCCTTCATAGTCCATGGTCGCGACCGTCGTGTCCGACGGCCACCAGTGCCAGCCGAGCTTGTTCATGGCCTTGGCGACGATGGCGCCGGACAATCCCATCGGCTGCTGCGGCATCGGCGGATGCGTCAGCGGAGAGAGCGGATCGCCTGACAGGCCGGACGTGCCCATCATGCGATCGTTCTCTTCAAAGAACGGCGTCAGCGCGTCATACTCGATCGGCCAGTCGTCGGCGACGCCGTCGAGCGTCTTCACCTTGAAATCGGACGGGTGCAGCCGCGGCCAATGCGCGGTGTACATCACCGTCGAGCCGCCGACAGCGTTATAGTTCACGACCTTGATCGGCGAATTGTCGTCGTTGACAGGATAGTCCTCGGGCCGGCCGCGGATATTGGGGCTCGACGACCATTCGCCGAAGAACCTGGCCTCCCAATCCCGGCCCGTGCTCGGATATTCCGCCGGGTTCATCCAGCCGCCCTGCTCCAGGCAGAGAATGTGCATCTTGGTCTCGGCCAGCGACCATGCCACCGCCGCGCCGGAAGCGCCGGCGCCGATGATCAGGACGTCTACGGGGTCTTTCATCGAAAAGTCTTCCTCCCGCCCTCGCCACTTTCCGGGCGATTCGGCCATCACGGCTGACAAAGCCGCAGGACGATAGGGGCAGACCGGCCGGCGAGTAAAGGCTGGCTGGCGAATGTCGCACTTCGCACAACGCAGACCATTGGTCTGACGATGACCGGATGCTAGGAACGAGGCGCCAGAGCAATCGACAGCGAGATATTATGTCCTTCGAAAATTCATCGGCCGCCGCCCGCGCCATCGCCCTTGTTTCATTTCTCGCACTATCCGCATTCTTGGGGACCTCCAATCCTGCCGCCGCGCTGACTGCGGCTGCGACGGTGCGGGATGCCAATTCGATCCAGCTCGGCGACGTCACCTACCGGCTCGACGGCGTCGACGCGCCCGAGCTCGACCAGGTCTGCATCGACGACCACGCCGATTCCTGGACCTGCGGCATCGAGGCCCGCGACCAGCTCGCCAAGCTGGTCGGCGGCAAGCCGGTGCGTTGTGACGACGTCGGTCCCGAGAAGAAATTCGGCAAGCGCCACCGCGCGATCTGCACGGTCGACGGCGAGAAGGTCTCGTTGAACGAGCAACTGGTCAGGCTGGGCTTTGCCATCGCGCGCGAGCCCCTGAAGGCCAATGTCAAGCCGGCGGCGGCCGAGGCCAAGACGGCGTCATCAGGCCTCTGGAAGGGCTGCTTTGTTGCGCCGCAGGAATTCCGTACCGGCAAGAAGGACGGCGCCCTGCTCGGCGCCGCCTGCCGCTCCGACCGCGACAAGGAAATCCGGGCGGTCCTGTTTCCGGAGGAGCTGACGGCGCCCCCGAGCTGCGCCATCAAGGGCAAGCTCGCAGTGCGCGCCCGCGTCACCGGCAATATCGGCATCTATCACCTCAGGGGCTGCCCGAGCTATGCCGCGACGACCAGGCCGGACCGCTGGTTCTGCTCGGAGGACGACGCCCAGGCTTCGGGTTTCCGCAAGGCCTATAATTGCCGCCGGCCAAAGTGAACATTTGGTTCACGCAGCCGTGAGTGGTGGGCCGAGACAGTATTGATCCGGAATTGAACTGAAACGGGAGTTGCTGCACCTTATATGTACGCAAGCGCTTTGCGCGAGCGTTTCCTTGGCAGACGATCCCCATCGGATTGTCCTTGCTCGGGCGTTTCCTCCCTAGACTTGGGCCGCTTGTCACTCACAAGCGGCCCTTCTTTTTTGTACAGCGCTAGCTGTGCATCCGGATGAACTGATCCATCGGCGGCATATTCTGGTTGAGATGCGCCATGATCCAGACGGTGCCCCCAACCACCAGGACGACGACCAGCAGCCCGAAGGCCAGCGCCAGCACATTGTTGGTATTGTCCGGGCCCGTGGTGATGTGCAGGAAGAACACCAGATGCACGCCCATCTGCGCGATCGCGAGCACGATCAGCGCGACGGGGATCGATGGCTGCCAAACCAGATCGGTCCCCGCGATGAAGAACGAGGTCGCCGTGAGTATGAGCGCCAGGCCAAGCCCGACGACATAGCCAAGCACCCGCTCGCCGACACTGTGTTGCTCTTCCTCGCCCGGCGCAAGATCATGTCCGGCCGGCATATGCGTCTGATCGCTCATGCGCCACCCCCTAGCAGGTAGACGACGGAAAACACCCCGACCCAGATGATGTCGAGCGCATGCCAGAACAGCGCAAAGCACATCATCCGGCGCAGCACATCGGCGCGAAAGCCCTTGGCGAAGACCTGCGCCATCATGGTGAGCAGCCAGAGCACGCCGGCCGAGACATGCAGGCCGTGGCAGCCGACCAGCGAGAAGAACGCGCTCAGGAAGGCGCTGCGCGATGGCCCATAACCGCGGGAGACGAGGTCGGCGAACTCCCTGAACTCGATGGCGAGGAAGATCAGCCCGAGCACGCAGGTTATGGCCATGCCGAGATAGAACCACAACCGGTTGCGCACGTCGGCGGCGATGCTGGCCATACCGCAGGTGAAGCTCGACAACAGCAGGCAGACGGTTTCGACCGCGACGTTGCGCTGCTCAAAAATCTCCGAGCCCTTCGGACCGTCGGCGGTCTGGTTGACCAGCACGGCGTAAGCGGCAAAGAAGCAGGAGAACATCACGATGTCGGAGAGCAGGAACACCCAGAAGCCATAGGCGGTCACGATCCGCTTCGGCGCGGGTCCGGGATGTTCGATGACAAGACCGATGTGATGGGGATCGGCATGTGCGCGGCCGGCGGTTGCGGTCATCGACATCAGATCGCCCCCGCCATGCTGACGAGGCTGCGCCGCTCCTCGAGATTGACGCGGTCGATCGCGGCGACTTCGGCTGCCGGAATGACGTATTCGTCATGGTCGCGCCAGGCGAACACGACGAAGGTCGCGAAGGCGCCGATGCCGCCCAAAATCACCATCCACCAGATGTGCCAGATCAGCGCAAAGCCCATGATCGTGGCGAAGAACGCGCAGACGAAGCCGGTCGGCGAATTCCGGGGCATTTCGATGTCGTGATATTCAGGTACTTCGTGCTGGAACGACTGCTGCAGGGCCAAGGCCTTCATGTCCCAATAGGCATCCTCGCCGCGGACATCAGGATGGAAGGCGAAGTTGAACACCGGCGGCGGCGACGAGGTCGCCCATTCCAGCGAGCGGCCGTCCCAGGGATCGCCGGTGCGGTCGCGCAACGCCTCGCGGTTGCGAATGCTGACCACGAGTTGCATGATCTGGCAGATCACGCCGATCGACAGCACGGCCATGCCGATGGCCGCCACGATCATCCACGGTCGCCACTCCGCAACATTATAGTGCTGCAAGCGCCGCGTCATGCCGAGCATGCCGGCAGCATAGAGCGGCACGAAGGTGATCCAGAAGCCTGTGAAGGTGAACCAGAACGCCAGCTTGCCCCAGCGCTCGTCGAGACGGAAACCGAATGCCTTGGGAAACCAGTATTCGAAGCCGGCAAAGGCGCCGAACAGCACGCCGCCGATGATAACGTTGTGGAAATGAGCCACCAGGAACATGCTGTTGTGGAGCATGAAGTCCGCCGGCGGTACCGCGACCAGCACGCCGGTCAATCCGCCAATGATAAAGGTGACCATGAAGCCGACCGCCCACAGCATCGGCGTCGCAAAGCGGATGCGACCGCCATACATCGTGAACAGCCAATTGTAGATCTTCACGCCCGTCGGCACCGCGATGATCATGCTGGCGATGCCGAAGATGGCGTTGACGTCGGGGCCTGCGCCCATGGTGAAGAAGTGATGCAGCCAGACCATGAAGGAGATGACGCAGATCGCCATGGTCGCAAGCACCATGGAGCGGTAGCCGAACAGCGCCTTGCCGGAGAAGGTCGAGACCACCTCGGAGAAGATGCCGAAGGCCGGCAGCACCAGAATGTAGACCTCCGGATGCCCCCAGGCCCAGATCAGATTCATGAACATCATGACGTTGCCGCCGGCTTCATTGGTGAAGAAATGAAAGCCGAGGTAACGGTCGAGCAGCAGCATCGCGAGCGTCGCTGTGAGGATCGGGAACGCCGCGACGATCAGGAGGTTCGAGGCCAGCGTGGTCCAGCAGAACATCGGCATGCGCAGATAGTTCATGCCCTTGGTCCGCAGCTTCAGCACTGTCGTGACAAGATTGATTCCGGCGACCAGCGTCCCGACACCGGAGATCTGGAGCGACCAGGCGTAATAGTCGACGCCGACACCCGGCGAGTAGGACAGTTCCGACAGCGGCGGAAAGGCCAGCCACCCGGTGCGGGCGAATTCGCCGATCACGAGCGACAGATTGACCAGCAGGGCACCTGTCGCGGTGAGCCAGAAGCCGACCGAATTGAGGGTCGGAAACGCGACATCGCGGACGCCGAGCTGAAGCGGCACGACGAGGTTCATCAGTCCGATCACGAACGGCATCGCCACGAAGAAGATCATGATGGTACCGTGCGCAGAAAAGATCTGGTTATAGTGCTCCGGCGGCAGATAGCCTTGCGACTGATAGGCGATCGCCTGCTGAATCCGCATCATTATGGCGTCGCTGCCGCCACGCAGCAGCATCACCGAGGCCAGCAGGATGTACATGACGCCGATCCGCTTGTGATCGACGCTGGTGATCCATTCGTGCCAGAGATAGGGCAGATGCCCTTTCACGACGACCCAGATCAGCACTGCCAGGATCGCAACCAGCACCACGCCACCCGCGATCAAGGGAATAGGTTGATCAAACGGAATGGCGGACCAGTCGAGCTTACCGAGCATCAACGCCTCCAGTGTGGGAACGGCCTGCATCGGAGACGAGCTCCGGCCCCGGCCCTGGCGGAATGTGCTGGGTTGCGATCAGGTCGAACAGGCGCGGATCGTCGAGCCGATAGGTCGGCCTGCCCTTCTCGATGCCCTGCTGCATCAGCTTCTTGTAGCTGTCCTCGTTCAGCACGGCATCGGTCTTCGCGGTGGTTGCGACCCAGTCCGGAAATGAGAGCGGCGAGACCACGTTGACGTCGAACATCATGTCGGGAAAGCCGTCGCCGGAGAAATGCGCCGAGAGGCCTTGCAGCTTGCCCTCATTGTCCGCACGCAGGTTCAAGTTCGTCACCATGCCATTCATGGTGTAGATCATGCTGCCGAGCTGCGGGATGAAGAACACGTTCATCACGCTCGACGATGTCAGCTGGAAATTCAGTTCGGCACCTGCGGGAATTGTCAAACTGTTGACGGTCGCAATGCGCTGGTCGGGATAGATGAAGAGCCATTTCCAGTCGAGCGAGACGGCTTGGATCCGCACCGGACTGCCGGTGCCTGGCACGGGTGCTCTGGGATCGAGTTGGTGCGAGCCGATCCAGGCGACGCCGCCGAGCAGGATAACGGTCAGCGCAGGGATCGACCACACCACCATCTCGACGCGGCCGGAATAGACGAAGTCCGGCTGGAAGCGTGCTCTCGTGTTCGAGGCGCGAAACCAGAACGCAAAAGCGACGATCGCGACAATGGTTGGCACCACGATCGCGAGCATGATGAAGACGGAATCGACCAGGATGGTGCTGTTGGCGGCAGCCACCGGCCCTTGTGGATCGAGCAGATTCATCGGCAAGCCACTGGCGATTGGGAAGCCCCGAAGAGAGCCTAGCGCGGAAAAGGCTCCGCAACAAACGCCGCGACCTCAGAACAGTTCCCGAACAGCAAAGAGCAGCCATGCCCGATGAGCCGGCCGCAGCATGCAATTCCGTGTGATGTCAATGACATGAACGCAGGAGCACGCCCTTCTCTCGGATCGGATCGATTGCTAATGTGCACGAAAATAATGCGATGTATCGATCCAGGGAGCGAAGTGAGATGCGCCTCAAAGACAAGGTTGCGATCGTCGTCGGCGCCGGCCAGAGCCCCGGCGAAGGCATGGGCAACGGCCGCGCCACCGCGCTGACCTTCGCGCGCGAGGGCGCCAAGGTGCTTTGTGTCGATCACCACCTGGAATCGGCGCAGGAAACGGTTGCGATAATCACCGCAAAAGGCGGGACCGCCGCGGCCTTCAAGGCCGACGTGACCAAGTCCGCCGACATCAAGGCGATGGTAGCAGATGCCATATCGCGCTGGGGCCGGATCGACGTGCTGCACAACAATGTCGGCGTCAGCCTCGCCGGCGGCGACGCCGACCTGCTGCAAATCACCGAGGAGGCGTTCGATCGCGTCGTCGCCATCAATCTGAAGAGCTGCATCCTCGCGGCCAAGGAAGTGATCCCGATCATGCGTGCGCAGGAGAGCGGGGCCATCATCAACATTTCGTCGATGGCAGCGATCACCACCTATCCCTACGTCGCCTACAAGGCGACGAAATCGGCCATGATCGCCTTCACCGAGCAGCTCGCCTACCAGAACGCCGAATACGGTATCCGCGCCAACGTCATCCTGCCCGGCCTGATGAACACGCCGATGGCTGTCGATACCCGCGCCCGCGAATGGCACAGGACCCGCGCCGAGGTCGAAGCCGAGCGCGACAGCAAGGTACCGCTGCGCAAGAAGATGGGCACTGGCTGGGACGTCGCGAATGCCGCGCTGTTCCTGGCGTCGGATGAGGCGAATTTCATCACCGGCGTGACGCTGCCGGTGGATGGCGGAGCGAGTGTGCGGCGGGGATGAGGGCGGCAAGCACGATCATCGCGGCGCGCTTGTCACCCGCCAGATCGTGCCGCCAGTATCTTCCGAAATCAGCAGCGATCCATCCTTGGCCACCGCGATCCCCACCGGCCGCCCCCACACCTGGCTGTCGTTCACGACAAAGCCCGTGACAAAATCCTCGTATTCGCCAGTCGGCTTGCCGTCCTTCAGCCTGATGCGGATCACCTTGTAGCCGGTGCGCTTGGAGCGGTTCCAGGAGCCGTGCTCGGCGGCGAAGGCGTCGCCCTGATATTCGGACGGAAACAGCGTGCCCTGGTAGAAGGTCATGCCGAGCGATGCCGAATGCGGCTGGATCAACACATCAGGGACCGTCACCTTGTCCTTGAGGTCCGGCCGCGCGCCGGCATGACGCGGGTCTTCATTGCCGCCGATGTAGAACCAGGGCCAGCCGTAGAAGGCGCCCTCCTTCACGCTGGTGACATAGTCGGGCACGAGATCGTCGCCGAGTCCGTCGCGCTCGTTGGTCGAGCACCAGGGCATGCCGGTCTGCGGCTGGATCGCAAGGCCGACGCAGTTGCGTATGCCGGTGGCGTAAAGCTTGCGGTCTTTGCCCTCGGGGGTGAACGAGAGCACCGCGGCACGCTCCGCCTCATAGCCCCAGGACGCACCGAGCGCCTGGGTGTGCGCCCAGGTCTCGAGCCCCCCGGGCGGGCTGCCCATGCCCTCGGCGACATTGCTGGCGGAGCCGACCGACACCAGCATGCGCTTGCCGTCAGGCGTGAACACGATGTCGCGGGTGGAATGGCCCGATCCATGCGCCAGGTTGGCCACCACCACATCGGCCTTGCCCGAGGCCTTCAGGTCGCCGGCACGATAGGCAAAGCGGACGACGTTGCCGGCATTGGCGACATAGACCCATTGCGGATTGTCACCATTCGGGAAGAAGGCGATGCCGAACGGTCGGGTGAGCCCGCTGGCAAAGACCTCGTTGCTCGCAACCTTGCGGCCCTCTGCGAGACGCAACACGCGAATGCGCCCCGGCCCGGTCTCGGCAACGAAGATATCGCCATTGGGCGCGACGCGCAGCACGCGGGGGTCGGAGAGGCCGTCAGCCAAAAGCTCGATCTTGAATCCGTCAGGCACATCAGGTGTCGCGCTGCCGCGCGCGGTCACGCGCGTGGGATTTGAGACCGAGGGCGTGGCTCCGGGCTTGGCCAGATCCTGCGGGCGGATCAGTCTGACGGTACCGGGCTTGTCGGCCTGCCAACTACCATAGGCATCCTTGCCCTGCAGCATGGCCTCGCCTTGGGCAACGGTGCAGACGCTCAACAGCCATGCGGACAGCATCATGTGCGCAACATGAATCTTCACGCCACCTTCCTCCCGGACTTATCTGCCAAATCCCTCGTCAGCTCATGCCCGCACGATGTGCAGACGGTGTGATCCATCGTACTGGAAAACGGCGCGGATCGGTGCAACAGATTGTAAGGGCGCGGCCGCAGGTTGCGGTCATCAAAGCTGGGGCATCGGTGTCGCGATTGATGGGGTGATCATGTGGGGATCGATCGTATCGGAATGGGCGGGCCTGCTGCTGCGCTGGCTGCACGTGGTGGCCGCGATCGCCTGGATCGGCAGCTCGTTCTATTTCATCGCCCTCGACCTCAGTCTCAAGCCCAGGAGCGATTTGCCTGACGGCGTGCAGGGCGAGGCCTGGCAGGTCCATGGCGGCGGCTTCTACCGGATCATGAAGTATCTCGTGGCTCCCGCCCAGATGCCGGACGAACTGACCTGGTTCAAATGGGAGGCCTACACCACCTGGCTGTCCGGCTTCGCGCTGATGGTGGTGGTGTATTATCTCGACGCCGACCTGTTCCTGGTCGACAAGTCGATCCTCGATCTCACGCCTTTGCAGGCCGGGCTTTTCAGCTTCGGCAGCCTTGCACTGGCGTGGCTGCTTTACGAGGCCGCCTGCCGCACCGGGCTTGCGCAGCGCGAGCTGCCCTTCGCCATCGGCGGCTATCTGTTCCTGGTCGCGCTGACCTACGCCTTCACCCACGTGCTCAGCGGCCGCGGCGCCTTCAACCAGATCGGCGCGCTGATCGGCACCATCATGGTCGCCAACGTCTTCGCGGTGATCATTCCGAACCAGAAGAAGATCGTGGCCAGCCTGATCGCAGGCCAGGCGCCCGATCCGAAGCTCGGCAAGACCAGCAAGGAGCGCTCGGTCCACAACAACTATCTGACCCTGCCGGTCGTCGTGCTGATGATCAGCAATCACTATCCCCTGCTCTACGCCACGCGCTTCAACTGGATCATCGTCGCGATCGTGCTGGCGCTCGGACCGGTGATCCGCCACTTCTTCAACGAGGGCCATGCCGGACGCAAATCGCCATGGTGGGTATGGGGCGTGGCGGCAGCCGGCGCGATCGCGATCCTTTTTCTCTCCGCAGCTGGCCCGCGCGAGGTCAAGACCGGCGCGCTGTCGACGCAGCCGACACTCGCCAATGTCGAGGAGATCGTGATGTCCCGCTGCAGCATGTGCCATGCTGCCGAGCCGGTCTGGGCCGGCATCGTCACCGCGCCGAGGGGCATCCTGCTCGATGCACCCGAGCACATCCATCGCAACATCCGCCTGATCGGGCGCGTCGCGGCCTGGTCCAATGCGATGCCGCCGGGCAATATCACCGAGATGACCAGCGAGGAGCGCGCCGTCCTCGCCGCCTATATCGGCGAGCAGCATCGCTGAACACAACGCGTCGATGCCGCGTTCGCGGAATGAAAATCCGCATCTCCCCCCCGATTTGAAAATGACTTGGGCGCTTATCCGGCGTAGACAGGACCGGCGGCCGCAGGCCGTCCAGAGTCAGTTCGCAATTGCCGGGGAAATCACAGTGGCCCTCAAGAATGTCATCGGTATCGACCACGCCGTGGTCATGGTGAAGGACCTCGACAAGGCTGCCGAGAACTATCGCCAGCTTGGCTTCACGCTGTCGCCGCGGGGCACCCACAGCGCGCATATGGGCACCGGCAACTACACCATCATGTTCGACCCCGATTATATGGAGCTGCTCGGCGTGCTGGTCGCAACCGAGCACAATGCGCCGGCGCGCGCCTTTGTCGAGCGACAGGGTGAAGGCATCGAGCGCATCGCCTTCACCGCGATCGATTCCACAGAAGGTGCCGAGGAAATCCGCGCACGCGGCTTCACGCCTGTTGGCCCGACCGATTTCGAGCGTCCGGTGACACTGCCTGACGGCACGGTCTCGGCCGCCAAATTCCGCACCTTCATGTGGCCAACCGCCGAAGCGCCCGGCGGCGTGCGCATCTTCGCCTGTCAGCACAAGACCCGCGAGACGGTGTGGATTCCCGAGCTGATGAAGCACGCCAACGCGGCGAAGCGGATCAGCCAGGTGCTGATCGCGGCGCCCGAGCCCGCAGCGGAAGCCGCTCATCTGGCGCGGCTGATCGATCGCGAGCCGAAGGCAGGAGCTGACGGCGCAGTGACAGTGCCCTCAGGCGGCGACCGCGCCGACTTCGTCTATCTGACGCTGGAGCAGCTCGGCAAGCGCTATCCCGGCGTGCCGCTCGCTGGCCTCTCAGGGCGCGGCGGCGCAGCGCTGGTGCTCGTCAGCGGCGATCTCGCAGCGACCGAGAAGGCACTCGGCCCGGCAGGCGTTCGCAGCGGAGCGGCAATCGTCGTGCCCCCGGCCAAGGCCAATGGCACCCTGATCGCCTTCATCGCCGGCTGATCCTGAGCTGCTGTGGAACCGCGGAAGCGGCCACGCGCGTTCCTGCGACGGGAACACCGTACTAACACCGGTGGTCTTTCGGAATCGCAGCTTCGCCGCAATTACGGTTAAGAAGTCCTTGTCACCAGCGCTCGCTGGTCGTTCCCCACAGTTCGAGGACTCTTACCGAGATGCGATTTCTCGTCGCGGCTTGCGCTGCGTTCCTGCTTCTGATGTGCGACGTCAGCCCGGAGCCGACATGGCAAATCTCACATGTCGACCAGGCCACGCCGAAGTCCGATCGCGCGCCCTCCTTGGTGCCGCTCGTCGACCTCTTCCTCGCCAGCGTACAGGCCATCGAACTTGCCAATGCGCGTGCGTCCTACGAGGAGACGATCGAGCCGGAGCCCGCAGTCGAAACTGCCGCGGAGACTCCGCCGTCCCCGACTGAACAATTCTGCCGCGCGCTGAAGCAAGCGGCGGAGGAGAGCGGCATTCCCGTGCCGTTCTTTGCCCGCCTGCTCTGGCAGGAGAGCCGCTTCAAATCCAACGAGGTCAGCCAGGCTGGCGCACAAGGCGTTGCGCAGTTCATGCCGGAGACCGCCGCCGAGATGGGGCTCGACGATCCCTTCGATCCCATGAAGGCGCTGCCCGCATCGGCAAGATTCCTGCGCAAGCTTCGCGATGATTTCGGCAATCTCGGCCTCGCCGCAGCCGCCTACAACGCCGGCCCCGGCCGGATCCAGAAATGGCTCGCCAGGGAGAGCGAGCTGCCGCGCGAGACGCGCGACTATGTCCGCATCATCACCGGCACCAAAGCCGAAGACTGGATCGAGCGTTCGGATGCGCTGGCGATCCGGATCGACCTGCCGCGCGAGGCACCGTGCGAGGGCGTCGGCAGCCTCTCCAAAATCAGGGACGTTGCCTGGGTGCCCGCGAGCCTCACGCCCTCGACGGCCAGCATCATTCGCAGGTCCGAGCAGCTGGCGGCGCGGCTCGCGGCCAATCGCGCCCGCAAGCATCTCGTGTCCCTGCTCCGCAAGGGCGGCGCCGCCCGCGGCAAGGCGCGCAGCATGATCGCGGCCCGCGCCAAGGGCGGAGCGAAGGGGGCGAAGGCCCACGCCGTCCGCTTGGCGGCGCGCGAGCGCTCCTCGGGCTGATGCATGGATCAGGAAGCCGCTCGATGGAGCGGCTTCCTGCGGCGGCTACTCGACCTCCTCGATCACGCGACGCTCGTGAGGCTCGACGACATAGGTCCGCGTGTCACGATGGATGTAGCGGTAGTCCCGCAGACCCGGCGCGTCCTGGTAGACGGTGCTCGGGAACTCCTCGACCTCGACACTGTCAGGAACGCGATCGCCGACATGAATCTCGGTGCGCGCGGTGCTGCCGGTGGTCCGCACTTCGCTCCGCTCGGGGCGCGCCTTGACGTGCTTGCGGATGACCTCGCGATCCCGATCCGAGAACTTGCTGGCGCTGCGCTCGCGCGTCGTCGTTGTCGTCGTCGCGGTGGATTGCCCTGAGTACGGCAGCACCGTTACGATCTTGTAGGTGGCGGGATCGACGATGACGATCTCGTCCTTGACCAGTGCAAAGCTGTAGCCGCGATATTGCGGCACGATCTCCACGACGTCAGGCGGCAGCGTCGCCAGCTGCACGTCGCGCGGCACCACCGTGCCGACGTTCAGCGAGAAATTCACGTTGGTCAGCGGCCGCACGTTCAGGTGCGAGATCGAGGCGCTGATCTTGGTCTCCTGCTGCCGGTCGAGCTTGACGTCGGTTCGGGCAGCCATCTGCGAATTGGTGTCGGTGCGCGCGCCCTGCGCCTGGTTGCTGCTCGGCGCCTGCTGAGCCTGGTTGTTAGCCGGCGCCTGCTGAGCCTGATTGGTTCCGGTCGCGCTCGGCGCCTGCTGCGCCTGGTTGTTGGTGTTGGCGGGCGGCTGGCTGCGATCCTGTGCCTGGTTGGTGTTCGTCGCAGGCGGATTGGCGCTTTGCTGGCTCGCGGGCGGATTGGCCGGGCTCGAGCTCGCCGTACCGGTCTGCGGCCGTGACGATGTATCCGTGTTGTTGGCCGCGTTGGTCCCGGAACCGGGGGATGCGGAAGATGGTGCGGTGCTCTGGTTATTCTGTGCCGACGGTCCCGACGTCGAGGGCTGCTGCGGCTGCGAGCTGGTCTGCTGCGACTGAGCCGTCCCCGATGGCGTGGTGGTGGAGGGCGTCGCGGATTTGTCTTGCGATGGTGCGGATTGCTGCGAGGTCGTGTTCGGCGCTTGCGCAAAGGCGGCGTTCGCCAGCACAAGTCCCAATGCGGTGGTGGCCAACAGGCGGATCATGGTTCTCTCCCTTTTGTCCCGACAAATATTGGCTACTAACCTGCGTTAAGAAACGAGGTTCCAGTTTTTCCCGGACGAGAACCGGGCGCTTCACCGGCGCGGAACCTTGCGGATGCCATCGACAAGCGCCGGCATCCCGGGCCGTCGAAAACAACCCCATGCACAGTAGCCGGCGCCCGCCAGATCGAGGGCCCTTCGCGCGGGCGACTGCTGAATTTCAGAAAATCGCTTTGACCCGTCGGGCAAAACAGGAGTATGGTGGCATCATCGCGCTATCAGGCCCTGTCCAGCTCCGCCCAACGGGGCGGCGCGCTCGACCAGGCTGCGCGACAACGTCTCATCTCCACCTGAAAAATCTCAACCGCCGCATCAGTAGACGCCCGATCGGCTTCGCTCGCCGCGAGGCCGCGCGCCTGCGCCGGCAAAGGACACATCGCATGACCACATCCCTGACCTCTCCCGAAACGACGGCCATCGCAGCCAGCAATCGCGCCGCGATCATTGCCAGCCCGAAAGTCAAGCTCCGTCGCCGGCGCATCGTGATCGAACACCCTGATACGAACACCGGCGAAGCGCTGCTGGCCGAGGCGCTCGGCGCCGCCGACCGCGACGCGCTGCATGGCCTGTTGAGCCAGCTGGTGAAGGCCAGCGTCGTCGCGCGCAAGCCCGACCAAGGCAACCTCGCCTTCATGGTCTCGACACTGAAGAGCATCGCGCCGAGGGATTCGCTCGAATCCATGCTGGCGGCGCAGATGGTCAGCATTCAGGTCGCGACCATGCGCTGCGCCTGCCGCCTCGCCTGCACCGACGATGTGCAGCAGCAGGAGAGCCTCACCCGCGCCATGACTCGGCTGTCACGCACCTTCGCGGCGCAGATCGAGGCGCTGAACCGTCACCGCAGCAGCGGCGGCTGCGCGATCACGGTGCAGAATCTCTCGGTGCAGGACGGCGGCAAGGCCGTGGTCGGCAACTTCACGCAGCACACGAACCTGATCGCTGCGCAGCCCGGCTTTGTGGATGCGGCGGCTCTCCCGGCATGAGCCACGCCCGCAACACCTGCGCGATGCGAACGAGCCGGCGTTGCGGCGCGCAAACACGCAATGGTGACGCCTGCCGCGCGCCGGCGCTGCGCGGCAGGATGCGCTGCCGCATGCACGGCGGCGCATGGGGATCCGGCGCGCCTGATGGAAACAGCAATGCCCTCAAGCACGGCTACTTCACCAGCGAGGCGATCGAGGAGCGGAGATTTGTCCGCACCATCTTGGCTGAGGCGGAGCACTTGCTCTGCCAGTTGCCTGCACAGCCGGAAGCAGACGGCAACCCGCGCCCGGGCGGAACCCATTTTACGCCGGAACAGAACTGCCCCTCGGCAATTAACAAAAGTTAGAAAGCGAGGTGCGTCATGGGCCCATCAAAGCCGATCCGCCCGACCGCGATCGTCGTCGAAGATGACGACATTCAACGCGAGATGCTCGCGCTGCTGCTCGAGGAGAGCAATTTCCAGGTACTCCAATGCGAGGATGCAGAGACCGCAGCAATGGCGCTGAAAGCACGGCACCCTTCGCTAATGGTCACGGACATCAGTCTGGTGGGCAAGATGGACGGCGTGGAGCTCGCGCACTTTGCCCAGCAGCAGAACGCCGGCATGCGGATCATCGTGATCTCGGGTCATCCGCTGCCGCGTCCCCTGCCGCCCGGCGCGACATTCCTCACCAAGCCGGTCTATGCGACAACGCTGCTGGCGGAAGCCGGGCAATAGTCGATGGTTCGCAGCTCGTAGGATTTGTAGCGCGTCAACGAAACCCACTGCGCCTTGGCGCAGGGCTATCGCTTGCCACGCGCGAGACGATGCTTCGCATCGCCCCGGGGCGTGCATAGCCTCGGCGTCCTTTGGAAGGACGGCCGCCGAAGGCGGCCTATGCTCTCCCGCAAGCAGGCGGGAGAGGGCGGGAGCAAGCCCGCAGACACCGCCTGAGCGATGCGGGAGCCCGGTGCAGCCTCCCGTTCACCTGTAGATGACAGCCCCTTTGTTCTCTTCCCTCCAGCAAACGTGATCGCGCCGGCCGCGCTCGCGACAGCCGGGGCGCTACCTTTTATAGAGATGTACCTTGCATTAAAAGGTACCTTGCAATATGTTGTCTCCACGACCAACCGCGCAGCTGCCATGACCGAACAGAACCAAGTCCAGCTCAAGAAAGGTGCACTCGAACTGTGCGTGCTGGCGCTGTTGGCGCGCGGCGAAAGCTATGCCTATGAGATTGCCAGCGCGCTCGCTTCCGGCGTCGGCATGGGAGAAGGAACGATCTACCCGCTGATGCGGCGCATGCAGGACGACGGGCTCGTCGATACGCGCCTCGCCGAATCGAACAGCGGCCCGCCTCGCAAATATTATCGGCTCACCCCCGCCGGCCGCGCCGCCTTCGCGGCGCAGAAGCGCGAGTGGCGGACGTTCACGGATGCCGTCAACCAGTTGCTGGGAGAACGCTGAATGAACCGCGTCGCCTTCTTGACTGTCCTCAATGACGGGCTCGCCGGACTTCCAGCGCGGGAGATCGACGACATCCTCGCCGACTACATGTCCTATTTCGACGAAGCCGAGGCGGCCGGGCGAAGCGAGGCCGATGTGGCAGCCGCGCTCGGCGACCCCAGGCGGCTGGCGCGCGAGCTGCGCGCCGAGACCGGGCTGCGTCATTGGGAAAATCACCGCACCCCACGCAACTCCGCCGCCGCCCTGCTCGCGCTGGGGGGACTGGCCACAGTCGATATTCTGTTCCTGCTGCCGCTGCTGTTCACTGTCGCCCTGATCATGCTGGTGATCGGCCTTGTCGTCTTCGCGCTCGGCATCGTCGGGCTCGGATTGCTGCTGAGCCTCGTGAAGATCGGGCACTTTGCCTCTGTCGCCGCGATGCTGCTGCGCGCGCTGGCCGGCATCGGGCTGATCTCGGCCAGTGTCGGATGCGGCGCACTCCTGCTGCTGGCGCTCGACGGCGCCGTGAAGTTGCTCGGGAATTACGCCCGGCTGCACTACCGGCTGCTCAAGCCAGAACAAGATCCGACTTGATAGGAGGTGCGCCATGCGCAGACGTCTGTTAGGGACCGCAATGGTGTCGCTGGGCATTGCGGCGGCGTGCGGGGTCATCGCGGTTCTGACCTCGGCAACGGAATGGATGGACGGCGACCACCGATCCTGGGCAGGAACGTTGCGAAGCTGTGCTGCGGCGAAAACGGCCGGCGCAAGCGAGCGCCGCACCGTCGATCTCGCCTGGGCCGGCAGCGATGCCGTCAAGATCAGAATTCCGGCGCATGTGCATTATCAGCCCGGCCCGAAGCCACAGGCCAGCGTCAGCGGCGATGCCGAGCTGGTCAGCCATGTGCGCCTGCGCGACGGCACGCTGGAATGGGACACGGTGGAGTGGGACCGCCTGGTTGATTGCTTTCCGGCGAGCGATCTCGTCGTCCAGCTCTCCGGCCCTGCGGTCACGGCCTGGACGCTGAACGGTTCGGGCGAACTCAGCCTCTCCGACATCAAGCAGGATGTGCTGCGCGTCAGCGTGCACGGCAGCGCCATTGTGACGGCAAGCGGCGAAGCCAAGGAATTATGGTTCGATGCCGCCGGCTCGGCACGAGCCGATTTCGGCCGGCTCATCGCGCAAAAAACCAGCGCGAACATGTCGGGCAGCACGAAGCTCAAGCTCGCCGATGCCAAGCAGGACATGCTGCGCGTTGTCATGAGCGGCAGCAGCGCCATGACCGCCAGCGGAACGGCGCACGAGGTGTCGCTCGACTCCGCCGGCTCCAGCCGCGCCAATCTCGGCGGACTGATCACCGAACAAGCCAGCGCGAAAATCCACGGCAGCGGCGACGTCGACCTCGCGCCACGCCAGGATGCCGATATCTCGGTCTCCGGCAGCGCCGTCGTGAAGCTGCACGGCGCCGTGGCGCGGGTCAATTCGCACGTGTCGGGCTCAGGCGAGATCAAGCGGGTGCCGTAGGATTTTCGCGAGTCGAGCAGCCCTGCGCAACACGAAGGAGACGTCGATGTCCGCTTCCGTCAACGCTTGCAGATTCCTCGCTGCCATCGCCTTCTGCCTCAATTCGACGTTGGCGCCGGCTGCCGGCCTGCGATCGATTGATATTCCCGCCGACGCCGATGGTCCGGCGATTCACGGCGTGGTCTGGTATCCCTGCGCCGAACCGCCGGGAGAGCTTCGTATCGGCGTCTTCGTCCTGCCAGGGGTGAAGAATTGCCCGCTCGCAGGAGACCACCTGCCGCTGATCGCCGCTTCCCATGGACGGCGCGCCTCGTTTCTCGGCAATCGCGACACCGCCGAGGCGATCGCCGACAGCGGCTTCGTCGTTGCAGCCGTCAATCACCCAGGCGATACCGCGCTGGATCCAGGCCGTTCCGGCGATCTCTCGGTCTTCGTCGAGCGGCCCACCGACATCAAGCGCCTGATCGACTTCATGATCGGGACATCGCCGTTCGCAGCGAAAATCGATCAAGACAGAATCGGCTTCTTCGGCTTCTCGCGCGGCGGCTATACCGGACTTGTGCTGCTCGGCGCCGATCCGGATTGGACCGGAGCGGCCACGAACTATTGCCGCCGAGGGCAGACGCTGTTCTGCCAGCAGATCCTCGGCAGGACATACCCGTCGGAGCCCCTCACGCACGATCCGCGGATCAAGGCCGCGGTGCTCGCCGATCCTCTGGCCATCTTCTTCTCTGCCGAGAGTTTGGCCCCTCTCAAGGCGCCGGTTCAACTCTGGGCATCGGAACGCGGTGGAGACGGCGTGCTGCCCCACGATGTCGCCGGTGTGGACGCAAACCTTCCGGCCCGACACGAATATCGCGTCGTTCCGAACGCCGGGCATTTCGCGTTCTTCCTGTGTCCGCCGGCGCTGGTCCAAGAGCGGCCCGAACTCTGCGCGGATGCGCCCGGCTTCGACCGCGGGGCATTCCATGCCGAGTTCAACGCCGACGTGCTCGCATTCTTCCGAAAATGGTTGGTTCCTCCGGCCGAGTGAGGTGCATCGAGACCGGGATGGCACCGAGATGAACCAATCCTCGTGAAATCCATATGCCATTGCCCTGCGTTTTTCGGAACTTCTCGTTGTTGCGCCACTTTGAATCCCGCAACGGAGGCATGCCCGATGAATGCCGAAACGGAACTGAAATTCCGCGTTGCGCCCCGAAAATTGGCGTCGGTCCTGCGCGGCGGCCGACGCAGCGACCGGTCGGAGAAGACGCTCGTTTCGACCTATTACGACACGAGCAAGCACAAGCTGCGGCGGCACGGCCTCACGCTTCGGGTGCGCAAGATCGAGGACCACTTCATCCAGACCGTCAAGGCAGGCGGAGCGGGAGGCGTAACCCGCGGCGAATGGGAACAGGACGTCGCCGGCGAAAAGCCCGATCTCGAGAAGAGCAGGGATACGCCGCTCGACAGGCTCGCGAGCAAGAAGCTTTCTCGCAAGCTGAGGCCGGTTTTTCAAACGATTGTTCATCGCGTCGCGCAGGCGCGCCGTGTCAGAAACAGCCGGATCGAGCTTGCGGTCGACCGCGGCCGCATCGGCGCCAGACGCCGCGCGCAGCCGATCGCCGAGCTCGAGCTGGAACTAAAATCCGGCCGTGTCGGCGATCTGTTCCAGATGGCGCGAACCATCGCGCGCAAAACCGGCGCCGAGCTCGATCTGCGTTCGAAGGCCGAGCGGGGTTACCGGCTTGCCACGGGCGTGCGCGACGGCGCACAACATGCCGAGCCGATCCGGCTCGATCACGCGATGTCGGCCCTCGATGCATTCCGGGCCATCGCGCATTCGACGCTGCGACAGATTACGGCGAATGCCGATCCGGTGCGGAAGATGGACTCGGAAGGGGTCCACCAGATGCGGGTGGGCCTGCGGCGGCTGCGGGCGGCGATCTCGCTGTTTGCCGATGTCCTGCCGCGCGCGCAGACGGCGCGGATCAAGGCCGAGCTCAAATGGCTCACAGGCGAGCTTGCGCCGGCACGCGAGATCGACGTGTTCGTCAACGAGAGCGTTCGACCGATCGCCGATCGGGGTGTCCCCAAGCGAGGCGCACGCGCGCTTCGCGACAGGTTCTCCGCAGAGCGGAACGCGGCGTTCAGCCGCGCCGGCGAGGCGGTTGGGTCGGCGCGCTACCGCCGCCTGCTGATCGACGTGCTCGAATGGATCGAAACGCTGCGCCAACGTCCCGATGATGACCCGGGGATCCCTGCCTACGCGGCCCAGGTGCTTGGCCGGCGCATCGACAAGGCGCGCAAGCAGGGCAAACGGCTCGGCGAGCTCGCTCCGGACCAGCGCCACAAGCTGCGCATCAGAATCAAGAAGATCCGCTATGGCATCGATTTCTTCGGGAGCCTCTACCGCGAGCGCGACCAGAACCAGCTCGCAGATCTTTCGTCCCGGCTGAAGCGGATTCAATCCGCGCTGGGATCGCTCAACGACTTCATGGCGCATCGCGAGCTGGCAACAGACGCCGCGCTGAACGCCCCGCCGGCGAACCGCCGCGCCCAGGCTTTCGCATCGGGCTTCATCGTCGGCCAGGAACGCGAGGCGGCACGCGGGCTGATGCAGGATGCCGCAAAGGAGCTGCATCGATTGCACCGGCTGCGCATCGCGCCGGGCAAATGATTTCGGGAGATGACGTCATTGCGCCGCGCTCACGTTAACGCGCGGCCAAAGAGAATCACCGGCCCCCCACGATCAGGAGGTACCTGCGGGCCCCTCGCCGCCTGCTTTACCTGTGCGCAATGCTCGCCGGAGGAGAGCAATGCCCCGAGCACTCCTGAACGGAGTGAAATATGTGCCGTTCGGGTAACAGTCCGCGCCAGAAATGGCGTACGCACCTGCTCGCCTTAATCAATCACCCTTTGTGCGGAACATTCGATGGCGAAGAGGAGATCATCGTGACGAAGCTCGCCAAGCTGCTTGCAGTAACCGCCATACCGGCCTTGTTGATCGCAACGTCTGGACCGCTGCTCGCTGGCGGCGGTGGTGGGGGTGGCGGCGGTGGTGGTGGCGGCGGCGCCGGAGGGGGAGTTGGCGGAGGCGGCGGCGTCGGAGCCGGCGTTGGCATGGGTGGGGGACATGGCGGCGGCGCGGGTGCAGGGCATGGCGGAGGGGGAGGAGTCGGCCACGGCAGTTCGGCGTCAGCTCCAGGGCACGCGATGCAAGCAGCGTCTTCGAGCTCGCACTCGCATGGAACGAATCACGGCGCTTCAGGCTTCAGCCCGGGACACCTGGGGCACGCAATACAGGCGGCGTTTTCAGCGGTGTTTTCGAGCTCGCACTCGCATACCGGACATCACGGTTCACCAGGCCATGCCGGGCATCCCGGCGCATCCAGCTTCAGCCCAGGACACGAAATGAAGGCGGCAACTTCAAGCCCGCCGTCCGGGCATCCCGGGGCATCCAGTTTCAGCCCGGGGCACGAGATGCAAGCGGCGACTTCAAGCACGCCCTCCGGGCATCCGGGCGCATCCAGCTTCAGCCCGGGACACGAGATGCAGGCGGCAACGTCAAGCCCGCCCTCCGGGCAGCCGGGCGCATCCAGCTTCAGCCCGGGACATGAGATGCAGGCGGCAACGTCAAGCCCGCCCTCCGGGCAGCCGGGAGCATCCAGCTTCAGCCCGGGGCACGAGATGCAAGCGGCTCCGAAGCCTTGAACGGCGACGACCGGCAACGAGCCGAGCTTCGCTCAAGTCGAACAGCCTGGCCGTTCCGACTTGAGCTCCCTGATCTCAACAGACGATCCAACGCTATTTGCCGAGCGCCGCGGCGACTTGGCCGGCCAGCTGCTCGGCCAGCATGTGATAGCCCTCGGGCGTGAGATGCTGCCCGTCGGGTTGATGCGGCAGTCCGTGCAGCATCCCGTTCGGCAGCATGACCACCTTGACTCCCATCGCGCCGAGCCGGCTCTGGATTTCGGGCGTGTTGTCGGCGGCCAGCTTTCTCCGGTCGTTTCCGCCGGGCTGGAGGATCACCACGCTCGTTCCCTTGGGAACGACGCGATCGAGCCGGGCCAGCATGCCTCCCGTGGTGTCACCGTTGATGCCGGCATTGACGACGCGGACGTTAAGCCCTCTCGCACGGAGCAGCGCTTCCAGCTGTGCGGGATAAGCCTGGCTGCGCGAGACGCCCTTGCCAAACGTGTTGCTGGCGCCAAGGGCGACGACGGTTGCAGCGTGAGCGGTGCCAAACATGGCGAACGCCGCGAATGCACCGAGAAGAACGATTCGTCCGAGCCTTGCGATCATTTTTGCGCCCCCTGATCGAGATGATATTCCCGCCACATGCTTATCATCGATTACGGCATCACGCGCACGCTCCAATCGAGCGCGGCGCCGGAGCGTCGTGCCGCCACCGCTGGCGGGCCATGCGATAAGCTGCCCCCTCGCGGCATTGGCATGCCCTCTCCGATCATGTAACCCGACAAAAACCTTGCCGGGACGGGACGCTGATGGATGCGATTGCCAATGACGACGCGGGGCACGGCACTCGCGCGCTGATCTTTGCGCTGGTGGCGCTGGCCTGCGGGCACATGCTGTCCACGCTGCTGCGCACCATTCCCGCGCTCAGCCTCGATCTGATGGCGGCGGATTTTCATGTGCAACCGCAGGCGCTGGCGAGCCTCACCTCGGTCTATCATTTTGCGTTTGCGGCCTCGCAGATCCCGGTGGGCGCGGCGATGGACCGTTTTGGCGTGCGGCCGGTGTCGCTGAGCCTGCTTGCGGGAACCGTGTTCGGCGCGATCGCGTCGGGCTTGGCGACAGGACCTGAGAGTTTTGCGTTCGGGCAATTGCTGCTGGGCGTCGCCACGTCGGGCATGCTGATGTGCCCGATGACGCTGGCTGCCAAGCAATTGTCGGCGGCGCGCTTCGGGCTGTGGTCGGGCGCGATCCTGTCGATCGGCAATATCGGCATGCTGCTGTCGGCGAGCCCGCTCGCCTTCGTGGTCGACACTTACGGGTGGCGCGCCGGGTTCTGGATCGCCGCAGCCGGCGGCATCGCGGTGGCGCTCGCGGTGTTGGTGCTGGTGCCGAACCAGCCGGCCGAGCACAAGGACGATTCGTCGGCGCTGGCGCAGATGATCGAGGTGCTCAGGCTCGGTCTGTCGCGGCCGTTGCGCGGATTGATCGCGCTGGCGCTGGTGTCGCTCGCGACCTCGCTGGTGCTGCGCGGATTGTGGGGCGGGCCGTGGCTGATGCAGGTCAAGGGCCTGTCGCGGGTCGAGGCCGGCAACCAGCTCGGCGCCTACACGCTGGCGATGATCGCGGGTCCCCTGCTGATGGGCATGCTCGACCGCAAGGTCGGCCGCCGCCGCGAGCTGGTGGCCGGCACGCACAGTCTCGCGGCGACGCTGGTGGCGCTGATGGCGCTCGGCGCGCCGCATCATGCGGTGGCATGGCTGTTCGGCGTTGAGGTCATGCCGCCGCAATATGATCTCGTGCTGTTCGTGCTGATCGGGCTAGCGACCTCGGCGCAGCCGCTGCTGTTCGGCATGTGCCGGCAGCTGGTCGACGCGCAAGTCGCGGGCAAGGCGCTGGCGGCGGTGAACCTCGCCTTCTTCCTCGGCACCGCGCTGATGCAGTCGATGTCAGGCGCCGTCGCGGCGGTCGCGGGACTGCCGGCAGTGCTGCTGTTCATGGCCGCGATGCTGTTCATCGGCGTGATGATCTTTTTGACTTACACCTCGGCGAGTTCGTAGGGTGGGTTAGCGCAGCAGATGCGCAAAGCGCATCTGCTTGGGGTAACCCACCACTTCTGTCACTGCGGAAGCCAGAGGTGGGTTACGCCTTCGGCTAACCCACCCTATAGTCCGCGCATTAAAGGAATGCTTCATGCCTGTCGACACCAAAGCCGCCACCGATCGTCTCATGCGCTTCCTTTCCGTGGAAGGCGTCACCGGACAGGAGGCGGCGATCGGGCGTGAGCTCACCGCTGCGCTGAAGGAGAGCGGCGTGCCTGCCAAGGCGATCCGGCTCGATGACGCCAACACGCGCATTCCCGTGCCGACCGAAACCGGCAACCTCATCGTCGACCTGCCCGGCCGCGGCGCGCTGCACAACCAGCCGCGCATCATGTTCATGACCCATATGGACACGGTGCCGCTCTGCGCCGGCGCCAAACCGAAGAAATCGGGGCGCAAGATCGTCAACGAGGCCAGGACCGCGCTCGGCGGCGACAACAGATGCGGCTGCGGCGTGCTGGTGACCCTGGCGGCCGAGCTCGAGAAGCAGAAGCTCGACCATCCGCCGATCACGCTGTTGTTCTGCGTGCGCGAGGAGAGCGGGCTCTATGGCGCGCGCCACGTCAAGCTGGACGAGCTCGGCTCGCCGGTGATGGCGTTCAACTATGACGGCGGCTCGGCCTCCAATGTCGTGATCGGCGCTGTCGGCGCCGACCGCTGGACCGTCGAGATCTTCGGCCGCGCCTCGCATGCCGGCGTCGCGCCGGACCGCGGCATCTCCGCGACCATGATCATGGCGCTGGCGCTCGCCGAGGTGAAGGCCGGCGGCTGGTTCGGCAAGGTGGTGAAGGGCAAGGGTGCGAGCGCGCGGATGGGCACCAGCAATGTCGGCCCGGTCACCGGCGGCGAAGGCCGGCCCGCGGGCGATGCCACCAATGTCGTCACCGACTATGTGCATGTGCGCGGCGAATGCCGCAGCCATGACGGAAAATTCTTCAAGGAGATCACCAAGGCCTACAAGGCCGCGTTCGAGAAGGCCGCCAAGAAGGTGACCAATGCGCAGGGCAAGTCCGGCAAGGTCAAGTTCAAGGCCGAGACCGACTATTATCCGTTCCGCATGAAGGAGAACCTGCCGGTGGTGAAGCGCGCGATCGAGGCCGTGTCTGCCGTCGGCGGCACGCCCAACGTCCGCGCCGCCAATGGCGGCCTGGATGCCAACTGGATGGTCCGCCACGGCATTCCGACCGTGACGTTCGGCGCCGGCCAGAACGAGGCGCACACGATCGACGAGTGGATCAATCTGGACGAATACGACCGGGCCTGTGCGCTGGCCGTGCAGCTGGCGACGATGCGGTGAAAGTCTGTAGGGTGTAACCCACCCTAAAAAACAGGGAGGCCACATGCCGCGCATCGCTGATATCGAGACCGGACTCTACCGGATTCCCCTCCCCGTCACGCTGTCCGACTCCACGCATGGCGACATGTCGGCGTTCGAGCTGATCACCTGCCGCATCCGCGATGCCGATGGCGCGGAGGGTGTCGGCTACACCTACACGGTCGGCCGCAATGGCGGCGCTATCGCCGATATCCTCAAGCGCGAGATTCCGCCGCTGGTCGGTGGGCGCGAGGCCGAAGACACCGAGGCGATCTGGCACCACGCCTGGTGGGGCCTGCATTATGGCGGGCGCGGCGGGCCGACGGTGCTGGCGCTGTCCGCGCTGGACATTGCGCTCTGGGACCTGAAGGCGCGGCGCGCGAATTTGCCGCTGTACCGGCTGCTCGGCGGCTTCGATGCGCGCGTGCCGTGCTACGCCGGTGGCATCGACCTCGATCTTTCGATCGAGGCGCTGCTCAAGCAGACCGACGGCAATCTCGCCAAGGGCTTTCGCGCCATCAAGATGAAGGTGGGCCGGCCCGATCTCAAATCCGACGTCGCGCGCGTCGCGGCGATGCGACAGCATCTCGGCGACGGCTTTGCGCTGATGGCGGACGCCAACATGAAATGGACGGTGGAGGAAGCGATCCGCGCCGCCCGCGCCTTGGTGCCTTACGACCTCACCTGGCTCGAGGAGCCTGTCATTCCCGACGACGTCGCAGGCCACGCGCGCATCATGCAGGCCGGCGGCGTGCCGATCGCGGCGGGCGAGAATCTGCGCTCGCTGTGGGAGTTCAAGAACTACATCGTCGCAGGCGCGGTGTCCTATCCCGAACCCGACGTCACCAATTGCGGCGGCGTTTCCGCCTTCATGAAGATCGCACGGCTGGCGGAGGCCTTCAATTTGCCCGTCACCAGCCACGGCGCGCACGACATCACCGTGCATCTGCTCGCGGCCTGCCCGAACCGCTCCTACCTCGAGGCGCACGGTTTCGGGCTGGACAAATATATCGAGCATCCGCTGGTGCTCGAGGACGGCAAGGCGCTGGCGCCGGACCGCCCGGGCCACGGCATCGGCTTCGACTGGACCGGGCTGGCGAAGCTGGCGGCGTAGGAACGCGTTGCTGCACGCGAGGCATTCCAACGGGCTTGATGCGAAGTGCGGATAATCGACTAGAGTGGTGACAGCTGACACCATCAGAGAGAGCCGCATTTTGACCCCCGAGCTGCATCAAAAACTGACCGCGTGGCGCCAGCATCTGCATGCCCATCCCGAGCTATCCCTGCAGGAAAAGGCGACCGCCGCCTTCGTGCAGGAGCGGCTCACCGAGCTCGGCATTCCCTTCGTGTCAGGCATCGGCGGCCACGGCATCGTCGCGACGCTGACGCGCGGATCGGCCGAGGGGCGCGTCGGCCTGCGCGCGGACATGGACGCGCTGCCGATCACCGAGGATACGGGGCTCAGCTACGCCTCGAAACATCCGGGCGTGATGCATGCCTGCGGCCATGACGGGCACACCGTCTCGCTGCTCGGCGCGGCCGCGCTGCTCGCCGCCGACACCAGCTGGAGCGGCACCGTCGATTTCATCTTCCAGCCGGCCGAGGAAGGGTTTGGCGGCTCGCGCGCGATGGTCGCGGCCGGGCTGTTCGAGCGCTTCCCGATGCAGCGCGTGTTCGGCTTCCACAACTGGCCGGGTCTCGAGGCCGGAACCATCGCGGTGCATGACGGCGCGGTCATGGCCTCGGGCGGACGCGTCACCATCACCATCGAGGGCCATGCGGGCCACGCCGGCATGCCGCATCTCACCCGCGATCCCGTGATGGCCGCCGGCCATCTGATCGTGGCGATGCAGGGAATCGTCTCGCGCAGCATCGATCCGCTCGACACTGCCGTGCTCTCGCTGTCGACCATCGAGGGCGGCACTGCGCCCAACCAGATCGCGGGGAAAGTCACGATCCGCGGCACGCTGCGGCATCATCGCAATGCCGTGAAGGACATCATTCTGGCGCGGATTGCCGAGATCTGCGCCGGCATCGCCACGAGTTTTGACGTCAAGGTCACGCCCGACATCGTCATGGGGGTCGGCGTGACGATCAACTCGCCGGCGGAAGCGGGCCTTGCGCGCATGGCCGCGGACAAGGTGGGGGCGCCCGTGCGGCGCGATCTCGCGCCGAGCATGGCCGGCGAGGATTTCGCCCACTACCTCGCGCAACGGCCCGGCGCGTTCGTGTGGATCGGCAACGGGCCCCTGCGCGACGGCGCCGAGCTGCACGGTCCGCGCTATGATTTCAACGACGCGATTCTCCCGGTGGCATCGGGCTGGATGGCCGAAGTCGCCAAGACCGCGCTGGCGGCGAACTGAGAGGCGGCCCCGTGGCCCCCTTGCGCCGGATACGCTAGGATCGAAACGGATTCGATCCAGCGAGATCAGGATGAACCGGCGCGAATTCGTCTCAGGATTGGCTGCGGCGTCAGCATTCGCGAACGTAGCGCCTTTGGCTGAAGCCGCTGAAGCAAAGCGCGTCGCACTCGTCATCGGCAATGGCGCCTACAGGAATGTGCCCGCGCTGCTCAATCCGCCGAATGATGCCAGCGACATCGCCGCGGCGCTGAGGCGGCTCGGCTTCACGGTCTCCCTGGCAACGAATGCGAGCTTCGACGAGATGCGGCGCGGCCTGATCGCGCTGGGGCGCGAGGCCGCCGGCGCCGACATGGCGGCGGTGTATTTCGCCGGCCATGGCATGGAGATCAATGGCGAGAACTGGCTGATCCCGGTTGATGCCGAGCTGAAGCGGGACACGGACGCGGCAAATGAAGCCATCAATCTGCAGAGCGTGATGTTGCAGGTGTCGAACACCACGAGCCTCGGCCTCGTCATTCTCGACGCCTGCCGCAACAATCCGTTTGCGGCCAAGATGAACAGGTCGATCGCGACGCGCGCCGCTCCCGTGAGCGGGCTCGGCCGCATCGAGCCCGTCGGCAACGTTCTCGTCGCCTATGCCGCGCGCGACGGCACCACGGCGCTCGATGGCGATGCGCGCAACAGCCCGTTTGCGGCGGCACTGCTGCGCAACATCGAGGCGCCGGGCGTCGAGGTCAGCTTCATGTTCCGCAACGTCCGCGACGACGTGATGGAGGCGACGCGCAACGCACAGCAACCGTTCGTCTATGGCTCGCTGTCGCGCAAGGCGATCTATCTCGCCGGCCGGCCTGCTGATGGCAGCGGGCAAGCACCGCCGCCAAGCCAGCTTCCGGCGGCGGTGTCCCCCGCACCGACGTCGCCTGTGATCGATCCGGCGCTGGTCGGCACCTGGGAGATCATGGTGTCGAGCGGCCGCGGCCAGTCGCGCTGGATCTGGCAGATCATGGGCGACGGCACCTACAGATTCCATGCCGAGCCGCAGCGCTCGGCGCGTGCGCATGAAGGCACGATCACGGCCGCGAACGGCCGCTGGACCCTGCACGCAACCAGGGGCCTGTCAGGCTACAGCGACGGCGGTGCCTATGAGATTCACGACGCGCTGGCGCTGATCACGGGCAAACTGGGCACCGGCGCGTGGAAGCGCAGCACCGAATAGCTTACTGCGGGCTCGGGCCTTTGGACTGGCGATAGAGTTGCAGATATCCCGGCGAGAACAGCGCCGCACTCTTGAGCGCATCCAGATCCGGGATCGTGAGCGTCCGCTCTCGCAGGATGATCAGGCCGGCTGCCCTGAGCTCCTGGACCGTGCGGTTGAGGTGGACAACCGAAAGCCCGGTCGCGTCGGCCAGATCCATCTGGGTCACGGGAAAGCTGCACGAATTGCCGTCGGCATGTCCGACCGGCCGGAGCCGCTCGTAGATTTCGCAAAACAGGTGGGCAACCTTCTCCAGCGCCGCGCGCCGCCCGAGATTGATCGCCCATTCCCGCTGAATTGCATTGTTCAGAACGGTCTCGCACATGAACGCTTCGGCAAGCGTGCGCTCGCTTGCCATGAGGGTCTCGAAGTGGGGGCGTTTGATCTCGGCATAGGCAACCGACGTCGCCGTCGAGATCGAATGGTCGATGGCAGGCAAAAGGTAGGCATGCGCGTCGCAGGTCTCGCCGGGCAGGATGAAATTGACGATCTGGCGACGACCGTCCTCGAGCGTCTTGTGCCGGAACAGCCAGCCCGAGAGCACCACCCTGACGCTGTCGATCGGATCGCCTTCAGCGACCAGATCCTCTCCCGGACCGGCCCGGAACAGGCCCTCGGAAATGGCTCGCTCGAGTGCCGCAACAGCGCTTTCCGACAACGGCCGCAACAGGTTGAGGCGGCGAACGACCGCCTGTGCCAATCCTCCTTCGTTGCCTTGGGAGCGCATCAGCCGTCCATTGAAGGCGTGTGAAAGGTTCGTTTGCTCAGGGGAATTGCAATCTGGCACTGAAACCCTGAAGCATTGAAGGACATCGTCGTCTGCCCCTTCAGGTCGAACGCCAGGGTCCGCTCCAGGAGCTCCGCACCAAAGCCTTTCCGCGTCGGCTGAATGACCGGCGGCCCGCCTCGCTCGCGCCAATCGAACAGCAGTCGCGGCGAGTCGGCGGCTTCATCGATGCGCCAGGAGATTTCAAGGCGGCCCAAGGGGTGGCCGAGCGCGCCGTATTTGAGCGCGTTGGTCGCAAGCTCATGGATCGCCAGCGCAAAGGTCTCTGCGGCCTTGGGTTGGAAGCGAACCGCGGGGCCGGACACGCGCATCTGCTCGCCCTCTCGGGCATTATAGGCAAGCAATTCCTCGACGACGAGGTATTCGAGATCGACACCGCCTTCGGGATCGCGCGTCACCAGCGCCTGCGTCCGTGCAAAGGCATTCAGGCGGCCATCGAGATGCGCGGAATACTCCTCAACGGTGGAGCTGGTCTCGGCCGATCGGCGAGCGATCGAACGTACTACGCCGAGTGTGTTGCGGACGCGATGCTGCAACTCGGCAAGCAGCAGCCGCTGCCGCTCCTCCGCGCGCGTGATCGCGGTGACGTCGATGAAGGTGACGACCACGCCGGCGATGAAATTGTCGATGCTGCGATAGGGCAGGATTCGGACGATATAGCGCGTGCCGCTGTCCGGCGCGGGCAGCTCGCGCTCGGCGCTGGCGAGCGTGCGCGCCACGCGACGGACATCGTCGTAGAGCTCTTCGATCGGAATACGGGCCTTGATGTGGGCGATCGGGCGGCCGACATCGGTCTCGACCAGATGCAGGATCTGGGTGATCGCCGGCGTGAAGTTCATCACACGCAGATCGTTGTCCAGGAACACGGTCGCGATCTGCGTGCTTTCGAGGAAATTCTTGAGATCGCTGGTGGCGCGCGTCAACTCCTGTACGCGGTGGGCGAGTTCGCCATTGACCGTGGTCAGCTCTTCATTGACCGACTGCAATTCCTCCCGCGAGGTTTCGAGCTCTTCGTTCGCCGACTGCAGCTCCTCGTTGAGCGACTGATACTCCTCGTTGGAGGATTTCAGCTCCTCGTTGGTGCTTTCAAGCTCTTCGATGGTCGCCTGGAGGCGTTCGCGAGTGGCGCGCAAATCGCTCTCAAGCCGCTCGACATGCTCGGTTCGCACCAGACTGCCCGAACCGCTGTCGCTTGCCTCCAGCCCGCGCGCCGGTCCATCCTTGAACAGCACGACGAAACTGCGGTCTCCGTCCGGGCCATCCTGGATCGGCTCCACGGCGATATCGACGAGCACACGGTGGCCGTTGACGCCGAGCTGGACCTGCTCGGCCTGGGCGGATTCGCCGGTCTCGGCCGCGCGGCTGAGCGCCGTGCGGAGCTCCAGCCTGAGGTCGCGGTGCACGAGCTGGAGCAGGTCGAGCGAGGCTGCACCCGCCGTCGGCTCGATATAGCGGCCGGTGCGACCGGAAAAATGCAGGATCTGGAAGTTGTCGTCCGTGATCACATAGGCCGGGGCGTAGCGCTCGGCGATACGTTGGGCGCGGCGCTCCAGCCCGACGTCGGGGCCGAACGAACGAACCGAGGGCAACTCGACCGGAACGCGGCCCGCGGTGGTCGAGATCGGAAACTCCGGCGGCAGCCGCGTGCCGGTATCCAGCTTCTTGAAGATACGGGCGCGACGATCGACCGGCGCGAACAGTTTCGGATGCCGCGTCACGTTCTCGGAATTGCCGAGAAACAGATAGCGCTCAGGCAGCAGCGCAAAGTGAAACAGCGGGATGACGCGATTCTGCAGCTCGGCGTTGAGATAGATCAGGAGGTTGCGACAGGACACCAGGTCGAGTTTCGAGAACGGCGCGTCCTTGATCACGTTGTGCTGGGAGAAGATGCACATCTCCCTGAGCTCCTTGACCACGCAGTAGGTATCGCCCTCGCGCACGAACCAGCGCGCCAGGCGCTCGGCGCTCATGTCATGCTCGATATTGGTGCGGTAGCGGCCGACACGCGCGGTCGCGAGCGCCCGCCCGTCGATGTCGGTCGCGAAGATCTGGACCTGCGGGGCGGAGTCCAGCGTCGCCATATGCTCCCGCAGCAGGATGCCGATCGAATAGGCCTCTTCGCCGGTGGCGCAACCGAGCACCCAGACGCGAACCTGCTGCCCCATTGCCTTGTTCTCGAAGATCTTCGGGATGATCTGGCTCTCGAGCACCTCGAACTCCCGCTTGTCGCGAAAAAACTCGGTGACGCCGATCAGGAGATCGTTGAAAAGGTTCTGGGCCTCGTCCTTGTCGTTCCGGAGGAAATCGACATAGCTGGCGATCTCCTCGATCTGCACCACCTGCATGCGGCGCTGGACGCGCCGCAGGAAGGTGTTCTGCTTGTAGCCGTGGAAATCGTTGCCGGTCTTGTTGCGCAGAATGTCGGCGATGCGCGACAGCGACGTCGCCGCGGCGGCCAGCACCTCGTCAAAGCCCTGCTTTTCCTCGAGACGACGCAGATGGCGCGCATAGACCTGGATATGCTCCGGAATGTCTTCCGGAGAAAGCACATAATCGGCGATAGCGGCTGGTCCGTTGCTGTCGACGAGATGCTCGGAATCGTCATCGGCCACTTTTTCGGCGATCGCCAGGCCGCCATGGTCCTTCAGGGTGGCCGCTCCCAGCGTACCATCGCCGTCGGTGCCGTTCAGCAGCACGCCAATGGATTGCTCGGCGCGCTCCTCCGCGAGCGATACCAAGAAGCTGTCGATGGTCGCCCGCTCGCCGGGCCCCTGCTCCGCCCTGCGCACGGCAAAACGACCGCCCTGGATCGTGGTGATCATGGCAGCGGGATTGAGATAGATCGTCCCGCCCTCGATTGGCGCCCCATCCCGCGGCTCCGAGAGCCGGGCTCCCTCGGCGCGCTGAATGAGAGCCGCGAGCCGCCCGTCCGAGAACGCCTCGCGGTGCTGAAGCACGAGCACGACGGTCTGGTCGTCCCCAAGAGCAAGCTTTGCGAAGAAGCGCTCGATGCTGTCGATGGCGCCGGCGGAGGCACCAACCCCGATGATCAGCGGCGCCTTGCCCTGGCGCTCCCCATCACCCGGCGCAGTGGCAACTTCATCCATGATGGCCGTTACTCTCGTTCGCGGGATCCAAGCAATTCAGCCGCCAGCAGATACCAGAAAATCAGCCTATCCCAACAGCCAAATGGCGGAAATAGCTTCGTGTTCCGCGTGGAGCTGGGGATCATAGAACAAGGGGAGAGGCTGATCGGCTACCCCGAAAATCGTGGCGGTCAGCGGGCCGGATGTGGCGCGGAATCGATCTCACTTTGGAGGTAGTTGACCCGCTGGACGACCAGGGTGCGGTGCCGCTCCCATTCGACGAGGGTCTGCTTCAATAGCTCGACCAGTCGTTCCGCCTGGCGCGAGTCGTGCCCCCCGGCCCGCAGCTCGCGCACCAGATCCTCCTGGTTGCGAATCCGCAGCCAACCTTCGTTGATGTCGGCATCCGCCTTCACGAGAAGGCGCTGCTCGGCGTGGAGTTGCTCGGTCCGGTCGGCAAGGGAGATGGCCATGTCGCGCCTTACGTCTCTCGCGGGCGGATCGCCGGATCGAACGATTGTAGCACAACCCGCCGGATCATGTCGGCATATTCGCGATATTCGGCGGCGCGCAGATCGTACATCTCGGCGACCGCGGGCCGACCGCTGCGCCTTCCATCGTCCGCCATGCGCTGCACCAACTCGGCGCGCTCTTCGATGATCCGCAGCGCCACACGCAGTGCCTCGTCAACCTCTCCCTCCTGCTCCTTGGCGAGCGCGTCGGCGGTATAGGCATGGCCCACCTGACAGCGAAAGCGCATGGGCTTGCCACCTTTCAACAGGGATAGAACCCCGCCGCAGCTCGGACAGGTCAGTGCTGCAGGATCCGCAATCTTGGTGAGACTTTCTGCCCCGATTCTTTCGCCGGCCGCGATTTCGACCTCCAGGCGGATGTCGGGAGCCACCGGCACCGCGGTCCCCGGCGGCTCCTGCGCGAGATCGGACAGGACATCACCTAGTCTTGCAGCCGGAACGCAGAGATCGGCGATGGTCGCCCCCAGCGCGCGTTGCGGCATTTCCGGCGAAATCGCGTCGGCGGGGTCCTGGATCAGCGCCATTCCGCCGCAGCGTTTGATGGCATGGAGCCCGGCAGCGCCGTCCGAGAGCAGGCCGCTGAGGACAATCCCGATGACGCGGGGACCGTGGTGCACGGCCGCAGAGCGGAACAGGGCGTCGATCGCCGGACGGACCATGTTCTCGCGCGGACCACGCCCAAGCTGGATGTGCGTTCCCGATAGCAGAAGGTGGTAGTCGGGTGCAGCCAGATAGACATGGCCGCGCTCGAAGGTCATCCCGTCGACCGCCTGATGAACCGGCAGCCTCCCCGCAGCGGCGGCCACGGTCGACAGGATGCCGATGCCCTGCG
The DNA here is from genome assembly GCF_051853015.1 of Bradyrhizobium sp. BLXBL-03. Classification (NCBI taxonomy): domain Bacteria; kingdom Pseudomonadati; phylum Pseudomonadota; class Alphaproteobacteria; order Hyphomicrobiales; family Nitrobacteraceae; genus Bradyrhizobium; species Bradyrhizobium sp. BLXBL-03. The sequence continues at coordinate 6,102,798 of NZ_CP182470.1, forward strand.
CCGGAATGTGCAGCACGATGAAGATGGCGGCCGGCAATTCGCGCGGAAGCCCGGCCAGGATCTGCTTCAACGGGGCGGTGGCGCCAGCCGAGCCCCCAATGACAATGATGTCGCGGTTGCTCATCGGGAACCCGCCATCTCCTGCTTCGTTTGCACCAAGGCGGCCCTTGGCCGTATGTTCCAATCTCTTTCGAGCCAGCGGAGGAAACCTGCCGATGATGCCAACGTCGTCGCATGAGCGCGGGTCGCTGTCGGGACGCCGAGTCCTCGTCGTCGAGGACGAATATTACCTCGCTGACGATATCGGCCGTGCCCTGCGATCGGCCGGCGCCGACGTCGCCGGACCGGTCGGCGAACTGGAGGATGCGCTGCGCATCCTCCACGACGGCTCGATCGTCGACGGGGCTGTGCTCGACGTGAACCTTCGCAGCGAGATGGTTTATCCCATTGCGCAAGAGCTCAGGACACGCCAGGTGCCGTTCGTGTTCACGACAGGCTACGACCCGGTGAGCATCGCACCTCAATTCCAGGACGTGGCGCTCTGGGAAAAGCCGATCGACATCGCGTCAATGATCCGCGGACTCGGCGGACTGATCGGCTCGCGCCGGATGTCGTAGTGCGGTTCGACGGCCCCTCTCGACTTGCGACAGCCAAATTGAAGCGCAGGAAATTCCGAGCCGGCTAGAGCAGCCTGCTCCAGGTCAGCCACGCTGCGACCACGACGCAGATGAAGACGGCGAGATATGGCAGGAAGACGCGCAGGACCGGAGTCGCTCTGGCCACTAGCTCAACATCATCCATATCATCGCCCCGAGCATAATGAGAAAGCCCGTGATCGCCGTCCCGACGAAAACCTTTTCGACGCGATCCATTGCCGTCGTAGCCCCGTTCCCGCAACGATTTTGGAGAGTCTGGATGCGTTCCGCATTAGGCTATGTGAATCGGCAAGACATAACGCCGACCTGCGCTGCGCGATCAAGCCTCGTCGAGAAGTTCCAGCAGCTCCTCGACCCGCTCGAACGGGGCATCGCGCATCGGGCTGTGATAGACGACGCGATCGCCGTCGCGCTGCAGCGATTTGCCCTTGGACTTGCGCAGTCGTCCCGGCAGGAACGTCGCGGCCACCGCGCTTTGCCCGACGTCGAGGCGAATGATGCCTCGGCGCTTGCAGTCCAGCCGCAGCCGCGCCGCTGCAAAGAAATCGCGGGCGGCCTGCGGCAAGGGTCCGAAGCGGCGCGAGGTTTCCTCTTCGAGATCGTCGAGATCGTCCTCGCTGGCGCAGCGCGCGGCGCGGGCATAGAGTTCGAGCCGCACCGGCGCCGATTGCACGTAGCTCGGAGGCAGCATATCCGCGATCGGCAGGTTGAGATCGGGCACCCACACCACGGACATGCCGTCGTCGACCTTCTCCGAGGCCATCTTCAGAAGGTGGCTGTAAAGCACCGGGCCGAACACCTGGACGTGGCCGGACTGCTGCTCCGAGAACAGGTCGCCCGCGCCGCGCAGATCAAGGTCGCGCTCGCTGATGGCAAAGCCGGCGCCCGGACGGCTGAACTCCTCCAGCACCGCGAGCCGCTTTTCTGATTGCCCCGAGGCCGACTCGGTCAGGAGATAGGCGAAGGCGCGGATGCCGCCGCGCCCCACACGTCCGCGCAGCTGGTGCAGCTGGGCCAGACCGAAATTCTCCGGCCAGCACACCACGATGGTGTTGGCCCGCGGGATGTCGAGACCGCTCTCGACGATGTTGGTGGCCAGCAGCACGTCGGCCTTGCCCTCGACGAAGGTCATCATGCGCTCGTCGATCTCGTCGGCCGGCAGTTTGCCGTGCAGGCAGACGATCTTCAGATCGGGCGCGACCGCCTGCACCCGGGCCAGCATCGGCTCCAGATCCTGGATGCGCGGGCAGATCAAGAAGCTCTGCCCGTGCCGCCGCTGCTCGCGCAGCAACGCCGAGGCGATGGCAGCATCCGACAGCGGCGCGATCTTGGTCGCGACCGGCAAGCGATGCACCGGCGGCGAGGCAATGACGCTGAGGTCCCTGAAACCGGCAAGGCCGGCCGCGAGCGTGCGCGGGATCGGCGTCGCGCTCATCCAGAGCGTATGGGCGTTCCTGGCCAGCCCCGACAACTTTGCCTTCTCGGCAGCGCCGAAATGCTGCTCCTCGTCGATGATGACGAGGCCGAGATCATCGAACTTCACGTCCTTCGACGTCAGCGCCTGCGTGCCGACCACGACCTTGATCCGGCCGCTGCGCAGGCCCTCCCTGGTCTCCCTGACCTCCGCGCCCGAGGTGGCGCGCGACAGGCTGCCGACTTCGATATCAACAGGCGCAAAGCGCTTGCGGAAGGTCGCAACGTGCTGCCGCGCGAGCACGGTGGTCGGCACCGCGATCGCGACCTGCTTGCCCGAGAGCACCACGGCCGCCGCCGCGCGCAGCGCCACCTCGGTCTTGCCGAAGCCGACGTCGCCGCAGATCACGCGGTCCATGGGATGGCCGGAGGCGAGGTCGTCCAGCACGTCGTGGATCGCCTTGGCCTGATCGATGGTGGTGAAGTAGGGAAAGCGCGCGACGAATTTTTCGTAAGGCGCCCCCGGCGGCACCAGCTTTGCCGCCTTGCGTCGCTTGCGCTGGCTGATGTGCTTGGCAAGCACCTTGCCGGCGGCCTGGATCTCCTGCTCGGCCGCGCTGCGGCGCGCCCACCATGTGCTGCCGTCGGCCTTGTCGAGCGCGAGCTTGCCGCGCTCGGTGGAATACGGCCACATCAGCGCCAGATCGGGCGGCGGCACCAGGACCGCGTTATCGCCGGCGAAGGACAAGCGGACCATCTCGCGCATGGCGCCGCCGCCGGTGTTGACGGTCTGCAAGCCGTCGAGCACGCCGATGCCGCGCTGGAGATGCACGACCACCGTGCCCTGCTCCGGCACGTCAGCATGATCGAACGCCGCGCTCCAGCTTCGCGCCATCGGTTGCGGATGATGCGCGCGGCTGCCGAGCACGTCGGTCGCGGTCAGAACCACGGCAGGCTTCTTGCCCGGCATGACGAAGCCGCCATCGAGATCGGCGAGCAGCGCCACGTCGCGATGGCGCGCGCCCTCGGCCTCCGCCCAATCGGCGATGCGCTCCGTCTTGACACCGCTCATCCGCTCCATCACGCGCAGATCCTCCTCTTGCGCGGCGACGAAGATGAAGCGCGAGCCGGCGCGCCTGGTCTCTTCGACGTAGGCGCGCAGGGCTTTCCTGGCGGACGACAGCTTTGAGAATTCCGGCGTCGGCTGGAACGGAGAGGTGCGCGGCAGCACCTTCGTGCCGCGGGTCGCCTGCTTCCAGTCGCTTCGCCCGAGATATTCGCGCTCCCTGTCAGCGCGGCCTGCGGCCTCCTCGATCGTGCTCAGCCAGGCACCGGCATGATCAGGCACGCCGGCATCCGCGATCCACCTGGCCTTGCCGCAATAGTCGAACAGCGTCGCACGCCTGGCGCGCGCGCCTGACAGGGCCGTTCGTTCCGACATGGGATCGATGAGAAGCTCTTTTGTCTCGAAGATGATGTCGTGCTGTTGCGGGTCGAACGCCACGATCCGCTTGATGGTGCGCCCGGAATGCTCCACCCGGAACGGCCCCAGCGCGCCAGCGGGAAATATCTCGAAGGTCTGGCCGTGAAACAGCGCGCCGCCCGGATAATCCGGCTCGTCGTCGAGATCGTAGCCCAGCTCTTCCAGGCGGGCGCGAAGCTCGCTCTCGGAGAAGGGGCCGCCGACCTTCAAGCTGAGGTTCAGACGCAACAGGCTCGCCGGCGGCGGCAGGCGCTCCATCACGGCTTCAGCCGTGGAGATGAGAAAGATCGGCTGTTTGGCTTTCGCCAGGCGCCGCAACACCGAGGCTCTGCGGCCCGCGATCTCGCGCGATGGTTCCAACTGATCGAACGGCAGGGTGTTCAGCCGCGGAAACACCAGCACCTCGCAAGTCGGGTCCAGCGCGTGAATGACGCTGCCAAGCCGCTCGGCCCTGTTCTCGCTCTCGGCGAGGAACACAAGACCGCTGCGGCCAGATTCTTTCCACTGCGCCAGCAGATGCAGCGCCATCATGCCCAGCGGCGACGACGAGGAGATCGTGGCGCGCTGCGCGCCCTTGCTCGGCTTCGGCGAAGCCTTGCCTGGCGGGCGCCTGCTTGTCGGGCTGTTTGCGAGCGCGCGCTTTCTGGGCGAAGTCTTGACTGCCGCTTTCTTGATTGCCGCGTTCTTGGCGGGCCGCAATGTCTTGGAATGACGCACGTGAATCCGTTTCTCGTCTTAGGCAGTCGTCTTAGGCAGTCGTCTTAGGCAGTCGTCTTGGGTCGTCGTCTTGGGCAGTCGTCTTGGGCAGTCGTCAATGCCAGGCGCCACCGAGCTCATGATGATTCGGTTGCGAATGGTCATGCATATGGGATGGGGCGCACGAACATGCGCCTCTCCGAAAAACCTCGTGCGACGCAGAGGTCGCCGGCCAACGCACAATGCGCGAGGATGAGCCGCCAGTCGTCTAGCAGACGCGCCGGCCTATTTCCACTCCTGTGATCACGTCGCGGCTAAATGATGCCGCTCTGCCGCAGCGCTGCGATCGCGGCCTTGTCGTAGCCCAGTTCCGCCAGCACGGAATCAGTGTGCTCGCCGAGCGTCGGCGGGCGCGATGCGATCTGGCCGGGCGTTTCGGACAGTCGGATCGCGGCGCGCGCGACCGGGGCCTGCTTCGGCAAGCCGGGATAGTCGACGTCCTGCAGGAAGCCGGCGGCGCGAATGTGTGGATGATCCAGCGCCTGTTGCGGGCTCAGCACCGGCCCGGTCGGGATCATCGCCTTGCCGAGTGCGTCGACCGCCTCCTGTGTGGTGCGCATCGCGCACCAGCGCGCCATCCGCTCGCTGATGACACGGCCGTTGTTGCCGCGGCTGATATCGTCGGCAAAGCGCGGATCATTCAGCCAAAGCTCCTCCTCGCCCATCAGCTTGGCCCAGCGCTTGAACAGCGGATGGCCCGTGACCTGGCACAGCACCCAGCCGTCCCTGGTGCGATAGATATCCGCGGGCGCCGCGGTCTGGCCGAGATTGCCTGTGGGCACGCGGTTGACGTTGATGACCGCCTGCTCGATCAGCGTCGCATTGGTGAAGGACAGAGCGGTCGCCAGCAGCGCGCCCTCGACGATCTGCCCGCGCCCGGATTTGCCGCGCTCGATCAGCGCGGCAAGCGTCCCGAAGGCACAATGCAGTGCCGTGCCGAAATCGACCCAGTTCACCGCGGCGCGATATGGCGGATCGCCCGCGCCGGTCATGTAGACCGAGCCCGACATGACCTGGCCGACGCCATCGAAGCCGACGCGGTCGGACCAGGGACCCGGCCCGCCGAACGCGGTCGCGGTCGTCAGGATGATGTCGGGCTTGATCGCCTTGAGTGAATCATAGTCGAGCTGCATCGCGCGGAGCGTTTGCGGCGGCAGATTGGCGACGACGACGTCAGCCGTCGCGATCAGCTTGCGCATCACCTCCTGCCCCTTCGCCGTCATCGGATCGAGCGTGATGCACTTCTTGTTGCGGTTGACCTGGAGGAACAAGGCACCCTCGCCGCCTTCGCCGACCGGCGCCACGAAGCGGTCCTCGCTGCCGTCGCGCTTCTCGACCCTGATGACCTCGGCGCCGAACTCGGCCAGCAATGTCGCGCAATAGGGACCCGCGATATAGCGCCCGAAATCGAGGACGCGCACGCCTTCCAGAACTCCCCCCATCGTCCTCGTTCCTTATCTCTTTCCAGCCAGATTACAGGGAATGGGTGCCGCGGCAAGATGGCAGCTCACACCCTGCCTTGCTCGCAAGATGTGATGGGGCAAGTGTTTCGGCTGGCGGAAATTCTGCTCTAGTATGGAGCAGCAGTCCCTCCAGCCGGAAGCACGATAGCCATGCCGCAGCAATTCGACCGATCCGCAGAAGATCTCGGCAACGCCATTCATCTCGAGCACGTCAACATCACGGTTCCGGATCAGCGCCTCGCCACGCTGTTCTACGTCACCGGCCTCGGGCTGACCCGCGATCCCTATCTGATGGTCTCGGACACCAACATGTGGATCAATGCCGGACGCAGCCAGTTTCATCTGCCCAGCGGCAAGGCGCAGGTGCTGCGCGGCCATACCGGGCTCGTCATCGAGGGACGCGAGGCGCTGCTGGCGCGACTGGCCTCGATCAAGGGCAAGCTCGAAGGCACCGCCTTCAGCTACGCCGAGCACAATGATTATGTCGAGGCGACCTGCCCCTGGGGCAATCGCATTCGCGTCCATGAACCCGATGCGGCCCGCTTCGGGCGCATCACGCTCGGCATTCCCTATGTCTCGTTCGATGTGCCGGTGGGATCGGCGCAGGCGATCTGCGCCTTCTATCCTGAGGTCATGGGCATGCCCGCGGGCTTGCGCAACGGTGACGGAAAGGTCGCCGCGGTGAAGACCGGCCGCGACCAGCATCTCTTGTTCCGCGAGACCGACCGGCCGCAGCCGGGCTATGACGGCCACCACGTGCAGATCTACATCACCGATTTCTCGGGCCCCTATCGCAAGCTGCTGGCGCGCGATTTGATCTCGCGCGAGGACAATCAGTATCAGTACCGCTTCTGCGACATCGTCGATCTCGACAGCGGCAAGCCCCTCTTCACCGTCGAGCACGAGGTGCGCAGCGCGACGCACCCGATGTTCATGCGGCCGCTGGTCAATCGCAATCCCGCCGTCAACAACCGCAACTACGCGCACAGTCACGACCAGACGTCGTGGGCGATGGGACCGGATCAATACGAGGGGTAGCGAGCACCCGGCGGGGGGCTGGGAGGGATCGAACCAGGTTTCGCCGGCCGTGCATTTCGTGCAATTCACGCAGTCGGTGTTGTGCCGGGGCGCCGGCATCGACCAGGTCTGGCCGCATCTCGCCGCGATTGTCGCGCTTGGCGCAATCTTCCTGGCGGCCGCACTTGCCCGTTTCCGCCGGATGCTGGCACGGGTGCAGTAGTGCTCGGGAGCTGGCTGGGGCGGGAGGGATCGAACCTCCGAATGGCGGAATCAAAATCCGCTGCCTTACCGCTTGGCTACGCCCCATCAGGTGACCACGGGAAGGGCGGGCGAGCTGGCACCCGCAGATTCCCTTCGGTCGCAGCCGGTCTATAGGGTGCGGCGCGGCATTTCAACCGCCTGGAGGGGCAAAATACCACCGCCCGGGGCGCGGGCGCGCCACACCTTAATATAGGCGGGGGCGAAGCCCCGATGCGGTCCCGTATCGCACCCATTGAGGCCTCAGCCATTTCATGGGAATACGGCGGCAAACCTGTCCACGGGGAGTTTGCCATGACCTACCGCGCGCCGATTTCTGACATGCTGCTGTCGCTCAACCATGGCGCCGGCCTCAAGGCCGCCGTGGAGGCCGGCCATTACGGCGATTTCGACGCCGACATTGCCGCCGCCGTGCTGGAAGAGGCCGGCAAATTCGCAACCGACGTGCTGGCGCCGCTGAACAAGGTCGGCGACGAGCATGGCATCAAGCTCGATGCCGGCAAGGTGACGACCGCGCCGGGCTGGCCGGACGCCTACAAGCGCTGGATCGACGGCGGCTGGAACGCGGTCTCGGGCTCCGAGGACTTTGGTGGCCAGGGCCTGCCGCTGGCGATCAACGCCGCCTGCACCGAGATCTGGAGCGCGTCGAATATTGCCTTCGGCCTCTGCCCGCTGCTGACGGCCTCGGCGATCGAGGCGCTGGAGGCGCATGGCAGCGAGGAGCTGAAGAAAATCTATCTGGAAAAGCTCGTCACCGGCGAATGGACCGGCACGATGCAGCTGACCGAGGCGCAGGCCGGCTCCGACGTCGGTGCGCTGCGCACCCGTGCCGAAAAGCAGGCCGACGGCACCTATCGCATCAAGGGGACGAAGATCTTCATCACCTATGGCGAGCACGACATGACCGACAACATCGTGCATTTCGTGCTGGCGCGCCTGCCCGATGCCCCCGCGGGCACCAAGGGCATTTCGCTGTTCCTGGTGCCGAAATTCATGGTCAATGAAGACGGCTCGCTCGGCGCACGCAATGACATCTTTGCCTCGGGCGTCGAGCACAAGCTCGGCATGCACGCCTCCCCCACCTGCACCATGACCATGGGCGACCATGGCGGCGCCATCGGATTTTTGATCGGCGAAGAGAACCAGGGCATGCGCTGCATGTTCACGATGATGAACCAGGCCCGTCTCGGCGTCGGCCTGGAAGGCGTCGGCATCGCCGATCGCGCCTATCAGCAGGCGCTCGCCTATGCGCAGGAGCGCAAGCAGGGCCGCGCCGTCGGCAAAAAGGGCGACGGGTCGGATGCGATCTTCGTGCACCCCGACGTCAAGCGCATGCTGATGCGGATGCGGGCGCAGACCGCGGCCGCGCGCACGATCTGCTATGCGACAGCGGTCGCGCTCGACGTGTCCATGCGCGCCAGGGATCCGAAGGTCCGCGCCGATTCGGCCGCACGCGCGGCGCTGCTGACGCCGATGGCGAAGGGCTATTCGACCGACATCGGCAACGAGGTTGCCTATCTCGGCGTGCAGATCCATGGCGGCATGGGCTTCATCGAGGAGACCGGCGCCGCGCAGCATTATCGCGATGCCCGCATCACCACGATCTATGAAGGCACCAACGGCATCCAGGCGATCGACCTCGTGACGCGCAAGCTTGCCACCAATGGCGGCGCGGCGGTGTGGGCGCTGATTGAGGAGCTCTCGGCCACGGTCAAACAGGTCGAGGCCTCCAACGATCCCGCCTTCGGCACCACCGGCGTAAAGCTGCGCGAGGCGCTGGAGGCCTTGAGGCGCAGCAGCAAGTGGCTGCTCGAACGCGTCACGTCGGCGCCGAACGAGGCGCTCGCCGGTGCGACGCCCTATCTGCAGCAGTTCGGCTCAACGCTCGGCGGCTGCCTGCTCGCCTCCGAGGCGCTCGCGGCGAAGGCCGACGGCAACACCGAGGCGGCGCGCTACGTCTCGCTCGCGCGTTTCTTCGCCGAGAACATCACCGTGCAGGCGGGCGCGCTCGAGCGCACCGTGACGGAAAGCGCGGACTCGGTCGCGGCGGCGGATGCGGTGCTGTTGGGGTAAGCTGCTTGCCGCGAGCGTCGGTGCGTAGGGCGGGTTAGCCCTGCGACCGCGCGAAGCGCGGTTCGCACGGCGTAACCACCGCTTGTGCCGCCGCGTGAACAGAAGAGGTGGATTAGCTTCGCTAATCCACCCTATGCGCTTACGAAGCCGCGACCTCCGCCCTCTTTCCCGGCCGCCATAGCACGATGCCGGCCGCGATCACATCGAGCGCCACGCACATCGCAAACGCCATGGTGTAGTCGCCGCTCGCGCTGCGCACGAGGCCGACGATGCCGGGACCGAAGGCGCTGACGATGCCGCTGATCGACGTACCCAGCCCCATCGCGGCCGCGAACGCCGCACTGCCGATCTCGCGCTGGATGATCAAGGGCGGAAAGGTGATCATGTTGCCGATCGAAAAGCCGTAGACGGCGCAGCACAACAGCAGCACGATCGGGCTCTGGCTGTGCAGGAGCACGAGCAAGGCCGCCGCCTGGCTCATCATCGACGCCGCGCAGGCAAGCCGCGGATCGAGCCGGTCGACGAACAGGCCGAGCGTGAGTCGCCCGATCACCGCCATCGCGGCCATGATGGTGACCGCGAGGCCCGCACTGGCGCGGCCGATCAATGGTTCGAGGAACGTCACCTGGTGAATGATGAATCCCATCTGCGCCAGCAGCGCGATCGCGATCGGCAGCACCATGGTCCAGAATGATGCAACGGCGAGCAGCGCCCGGCGCGAATGGCGCGCGGCGTTGCCGCCGCTGGAAACTGGTCCCGCTGCATGCAGCGACGCGGCGGCCGGCCAGCCGGTGAAGACGACGACCACCGGCAAGACCAGCGCCACCATCACGATGGTCGCCGCCAGCATGGCCGAACGGAAGCCGATGCTGGTGCTCAGCGCCAGCAATACGGGAACGAGGATGATGCCGCCGCAGGTGGCGCCGTTGAAGGCGAGGCTGAGCGCGAGCCCGCGCCGTCGCTCGAACCAGGCGTTCAGCACGGTGGCGATCACCACCGAGCCCATTCCGGTCCAGCCGACCGACATCAGGGCATAGGCTAGATAGAGCTGCCAGGGCAATTGCATCAATCCCAGCAGCGCGGTCGATGCGCCAAGCGCCGCAAGCCCGCACAGGATCAGCGCGCGCAACCCGATGCGGACAAGCAGATCATCGGTAAAGATCACGAGGACGGCGCTCAGCAGGAACGAGAAGGTGCTGGCCGAGGACACCAGCGTGCCCGGCCAGCCATGGGCGCGCTGGAGCTCGGCGAGATAGACGCCCTGGCCGTAGAGGCCAAAGCCGAACATGAAGAAGGCCATCAGGAAACAGGCCAGCACCACGCGCCAGCCGCGGTAGCGCAGCGAGGACTCGTCAACCTCAGTTGCGGCGATCATCGTCAGATATCGGCCTGATGGAACGAACGGCTGATCGTGACGCACAACCACCGGTTTTTCAAATGAAAGATGTAGCCGATTGTTGCAATGCGCAAATCGCGCTGCTAGGTCGTTCCCCCGACGCCATCGGGGCGGGTGTCATGCAACCATTTAACGGCATCACTGCCGAATTGATTGAGCCGCAGGATTGGCACGCCTGCGGGATCATGTAGGCTGAGCTGTGCAAGACTCGCCAGCGGCAGCGCCGCGGCGAGCGCAGGGAGTGCTCATGCCGAACGGCAATATCATCGTCACGGACGACCGCGGCACACGCGTCATCACCCTGCGCCGTCCCGGCAAGAAGAACGCGATCACGCAGCACATGTATCGCGAGATGAGCCGGGCGATCGACACCGCACAGAATAATCCCGATATCCGCTGCATGATCATCACCGGCGGCTCCGGCGTGTTCACCGCCGGCGACGATATCGACGATTTCATGCATGCCGACGCGGCCCGTCCGGAGACGTTGTCGGACGGCGCCAAATTCCTCTATTCGCTGGCGCTCAACGTCAAGCCGATCATCGCAGCCGTGGACGGTGCCTCGATCGGCATAGGCACCGTGATGCTGTTTCACTGCGACTATGTGCTCGCCTCGAACGCCGCGACCTTCTCGGCGCCCTACATCAATCTCGGGCTCGTTCCGGTCGGTGCCGCCAGCCTCCTGATGCCCCGCACCATGGGTTACCAGCGCGCCTTCGCCATGCTGGTGATGGGCCGCAGCTTCACGGCCGCCGAGGCCCATGCCGCCGGCTTCGTCAACACCGTGGTGTCGCCGGGACATACCGAGGTCGAAGCCCGCAAGGTAGCGCGCGAGATCTGCCGGCTTCCGGCCGAAGCGGTCGCAATCTCGCGCAAGCTGCTGCGCGCCCCGCCGGAAGAACTGACCCGCCGCATCGACCAGGAGGCCCATTTGTTCGGCGAGCGGTTGAAGTCCAACGATGCGATTGCCGCGTTCAATGCCTTCGCGAACAGGAAGAAGAGGAAGTAGGACTGTCCGTCGCCCCATCCCCCCGGCCGTCATTCCGGGGCGCGACGAAGTCGGGAGCTATGGTGCGCAATTGCGCACCTGAGAATCCATTCATCCACCGTCGCTGGCGCGCGATGGATTCCGGGCTCGCGCTCCGCCCGCCCCGGAATCACAGCGAGAACCTTCGTGAAATCTTCGCGCCGAGCGATTAATCTTGTTCCATGCGATACCAATCCATCCTTGCCACGCTTTCGCTCGCGCTTCTCACCCTCCCCGCCGCGGCGCAGACCGCAGCGCCGGTCGAGCTGCGGATTCTCGCGATCAACGATTTCCACGGCAACCTCCGTCCGCCGCCGGGCGGCATCCGCATCGCTGACCCCGAAGACAAGACCAGGAAGGTGATGGTGGCCGCCGGCGGTGCCGAATACATGGCGACGCTGGTGAAGCAGCTGAGCGAGGGGCACAAGAACACCATCTTCGTCGCCGCCGGCGATCTGATCGGGGCGAGCCCGTTCCTGTCGGCGATGTTTCACGACGAGCCCTCGGTCGAATCGCTTTCGATGATGGGGCTTGCGATCACCTCGGTCGGCAACCACGAATTCGACGAAGGCAAGACCGAGCTGCTCAGGATGCAGAATGGCGGCTGCCATCCCGAAGACGGCTGCCAGGGGCCGCATGCTTTCACCGGCGCCAAATTCCACTATCTCGCGGCGTCCACGGTAGAGACCGCGACCGGCAAGAGCGTGCTGCCGCCTTACGAGATCCGCGAGTTCGGTGGGATTCCGGTCGCCTTCATCGGGCTGACCCTGAAGGAGACCGCCGGCATCGTCTCGCCCAAGGGCATTGCGGGACTGGAATTTCGCGATGAGGCCGAGACGGTGAACGCACTGGTGCCGCAGCTGAAGGCGAAGGGGGTCGAGGCGATCGTGGTGCTGATCCACCAGGGCGGTGAGCCCGCAGGCGACTACAACGAATGCCCCGGCATTACCGGACCCATCGTCGACATCGTCAAGAAGTTCGACCCTGCCGTCGACGTCATCGTCAGCGGCCACACGCACCGCGCCTATGTCTGCGATATCGATGGGCGGCTCGTCACCAGCGGCGACAAATACGGCACGCTGGTGACCGCGATCGACCTCAAGCTCGATCCTGCAACCCGCGACATCGTCGGCGCCAAAGCCGAGAACGTCATCGTCGCCAACGCTTCGCTGGCCAAGGATCCGGAGCAAACCGCGCTGATCGACGCCTATGACAAGCTCTCGGCGCCGATCGCCAACCGGCCGGCCGGATCGGTGACGCAGACGCTGTCGCGCGTTCCGAACGAAGCCGGTGAAAGCGCACTCGGTGACGTTATCGCCGATGCCCAGCTCGCCGCGACGAAGGATGCCAAGGACGGCAGCGCTGTCATCGCGCTGACCAATCCCGGCGGCATCCGCACGGATCTCGTCCCCAAGGACAACGGCGCGGTGTCCTATGGCGACCTGTTCGCAAGCCAGCCGTTCCGCAACCGCCTCGTCACCATGACGCTCACGGGCAGTCAGCTCAAGGATATGCTGGAGCAGCAATGGCTCGATCCGAAGCGGCCGCGAATCCTCCAGGTCTCGATCGGGTTCAGCTACAGCTGGGACGCGTCAAAGTCATTCGGCGAGCGCATCATGGCCGACAAGATGACGCTCAACGGCAAGCCGATCGAGCCGGCCAGCTTCTATCGCGTGACTCTCAACGACTATCTGGCGGTCGGCGGCGACGGTTTTACCGTCGCCAAGCAGGGCACCTCGCCGCAATATGGCGGCTACGATTCCGACGCGCTGTTTGCCTTCTTTAAGGCGCATGGTCCGATCGGCCCGTTGCCGGCCACCCGCATCCTGCGCGTCAATTGATCTGGATCAAGCGGGCCGGAACGGGTCGGGCCTTTGCCATTCGCTGCGGAACGCCTAGATTGGGTTTTGCATTGCGTTTTGGCGCCGGATGCGCCAAGCGACGTCGAGAGTTCGTTCCCCGTGAGGCCGACCTGATGAGCACGTTTCTTCTTTCCCACAAGGCCTGCCTCGACCATGTCACGCCGCCGGGACACCCCGAACGCCCGGATCGCCTGCGTGCGGTGGAAGAAGCGCTGTCGGTCGAGCGCTTCCAGTTCCTGGCGCGCGATCAGGCGCCGGAGGGCGATCTCGATCTCGTCACGCTCTGCCACAACGAGCACTACGTCACCGAGCTGCGCCACGTCGCGCCGAGCAGCGGCCAGATCTATCTCGACGGCGACACCTCGATGTCCCCGGGTACCTGGGAAGCGGTGATGCGCGGCGTCGGCGGCGCGGTGGCGGCGACCGAGGCCGTGATGAACGGCGAGCACCGCAACGCCTTCGTCGCGGTGCGCCCGCCCGGCCACCACGCCGAGATCGGCAAGCCGATGGGCTTCTGCTTCTTCGACAATGTCGCCATCGCCGCGCGCCATGCGCAGCGAAAATACGGCATCGAGCGGGCCGCCATCGTCGATTTCGACGTCCACCACGGCAACGGCACCCAGGACATCTTCTGGTCGGATCCATCAGTGATGTACTGCTCGACCCACCAGATGCCGCTGTTTCCGGGTACCGGCGCCAAGGGCGAGCGCGGCGATCACGACACCATCGTCAACGCGCCGCTCGCCTCGGAAGACGGCGGCCCCGAATTCCGCAGCGCGTTCGAGAATCTGATCCTGCCGCGGCTGGAGAAATTCAGCCCCGAGCTCCTCATCATCTCCGCGGGCTTCGATGCGCACTACCGCGATCCGCTGGCCTCGCTGAACTTGCGCGCGGAGGATTATGCCTGGGTGACGCGCAAGCTGATGGACCTCGCCGACAAGTCCGCCGGGGGACGCGTTGTCTCTGTGCTTGAAGGCGGCTACGACCTGCAAGGACTGAAAGAATCTGTTACGGCGCATGTCGGCGCCCTGATGGGCGCTTGAGATACCCGCCACATTAAGCCCGCAAAACTCTGCTGTTTTGCAAGCGCAGCGAATCGGGCAATCGGAAACGGATATGGCCGAAAATACCCAAGTCGACGTCTCCAGGCTCACCTTCGAGCGCGCGATCGAGGAACTCGAAACGATCGTGAAGCGGCTCGAGGACGGCAAGGTGCCGCTCGAGGAATCCGTCACGATCTACGAACGCGGCGAAGCCCTGAAACGGCGCTGCGAGGAGCTGTTGCGCCAGGCCGAGGCGCGCGTCGACAAGATCACCACCGACGCCAGTGGCCAGGCCGCCGGCACGGCGCCCCTGGACGTGCAGTAAGGCCCGAAGCCACCCGACTCGCGCATCAGCCGCTTGCGATTTTCAAGATCGCACGCACCGTCTTGGCCGGCGAAGGGAACCGGAAGGTCGGAGAGTTCCCGCCTCGGCGTTCTCCATCCCGCGAATTCCGCCGAAAAGGCCGTCTTTCCGCAAGAATCCTGCCAAAGAACCGGGCAGGATTGGAACCTTCGCTCCGGCGCCACGATTAACCAAATTGGCCCGACGGTTGCAGCTGCATACCCGTGATCGGCCCTGTGGGTTGGCTTTGGCCTAAGCTTTGGTGTAAAGCTGCGCGGAGTGTGGCTTTTTGTTAGCCTTGACGTGGGGACCGATTTTCGATGTCAAGTGCCTCAAATCGCTAATGAATTGGCTGGGACGGACGAAGCCGATCTACGTGACAGGGATCACAGAGACTGAACCGGAGCGCACTTAGGCTCACCTAAGCTTGAAGACGGGGCCTTGCCCCATGCAGGTGGCTCCGACGGTTTAAGGACTCGCGCTGCGCCGATATTGTGCAAACCCATCGCGCACCGGAATGACCTTCCGGCGCTGACAAATTGGAAATCGCCGTGAACGCATACAGTAAAACGCCGCTTCTCGACACCATCCGGACGCCGGAAGACCTGCGCAAGCTCAAGGTCGAGCAGGTTCGCCAGGTCGCCGACGAGCTGCGGCAGGAAACGATCGATGCCGTCTCGGTGACCGGCGGTCACTTCGGCGCTGGCCTCGGCGTGGTCGAGCTCACCACCGCGATCCACTACGTCTTCGACACGCCGCGTGACCGGCTGATCTGGGACGTCGGCCATCAGGCCTATCCGCACAAGATCCTCACCGGTCGCCGCGACCGCATCCGCACGCTGCGCACCGGCGGCGGCCTGTCCGGCTTCACCAAGCGCAGCGAGAGCGATTACGATCCGTTCGGCGCCGCGCATTCCTCGACCTCGATCTCCGCCGGTCTCGGCATGGCCGTCGCGCGCGATCTCTCCGGCGGCAAGAACAACGTTATCGCCGTGATCGGTGACGGTGCGATGTCGGCGGGCATGGCCTATGAGGCCATGAACAATGCCGGCGCCATGAATTCGCGCCTGATCGTGATCCTCAACGACAACGACATGTCGATCGCCCCGCCGGTCGGCGCCATGAGCGCCTATCTGTCGCGCCTCTACTCCGGCAAGACCTATCGCACGCTGCGCGATGCGGCCAAGCAGATCAACAAGCGCCTGCCCAAGATCCTCGCCAACCGCGCCAACCGCGTCGAGGAATATTCCCGCGGCTTCATGATGGACGGCGGCACGCTGTTCGAGGAGCTCGGCTTCTATTACGTCGGCCCGATCGACGGCCATAATCTCGACCATCTGCTGCCCGTGCTCAAGAACGTCCGCGACATGGAGACAGGGCCGATCCTGGTCCATGTCGTGACGCAGAAGGGCAAGGGCTACGGGCCGGCGGAAGCCTCCGCCGACAAGTACCACGCCGTCGTCAAGTTCGACGTCGCCACCGGCACGCAGGCCAAGGCCAAGCCGAATGCGCCGGCCTACCAGAACGTGTTCGGCCAGAGCCTCGTCAAGGAAGCGCAGAAGGACGACAAGATCGTCGCCATCACCGCGGCGATGCCGTCGGGCACCGGCGTCGACATCTTCAACAAGGCGTTCCCCGACCGCACCTTCGACGTCGGTATTGCCGAGCAGCACGCCGTGACCTTCGCCGCCGGTCTCGCGACCGAGGGCTACAAGCCGTTCTGCGCGATCTACTCGACCTTCCTGCAGCGCGGCTACGACCAGATCGTCCATGACGTCGCGATCCAGAACCTGCCCGTGCGCTTCGCCATCGACCGCGCCGGCCTCGTCGGCGCCGACGGCGCGACCCATGCCGGCTCGTTCGACAACGCCTATCTCGGCTGTCTGCCCAACATGGTGATCATGGCTGCGGCCGACGAAGCCGAGCTCGTGCACATGGTGGCGACCCAGGTCGCGATCAACGACCGTCCGAGCTCGCTGCGTTATCCGCGCGGCGAAGGCCGCGGCATCGAGATGCCCGAGGTCGGCATTCCGCTCGAGATCGGCAAGGGCCGCATGATCCGCCAGGGCAGCAAGATCGCCCTGCTCTCGTTCGGCACGCGTCTCGCCGAATGCGAGAAGGCGGCCGACGAGCTCGCCGCCCATGGCCTCTCCACCTCGATCGCCGATGCGCGCTTCATGAAGCCGCTCGACACCGAGCTGGTGCTCAAGCTCGCCCGCGACCACGACGTGCTGATCACGATCGAGGAGGGCTCGGTCGGCGGCTTCGGCTCGCATGTCGCGCAGTTCCTGACCGATCAGGGCGTGCTCGACACCGGCATGGTCAAGTTCCGCGCGATGGTGCTGCCCGACGTGTTCCAGGACCACGATACCCCGGCGGCGATGTACGCCCGCGCCGGCCTCGACGCCAAGGGCATCGTCGCCAAGGTGTTCGAAGCGCTCGGCAAGGATGTGAAGGCCGAGACGGTCAAGCTGGCTTGATTGAATCACCTCTTCCGCTTGCTTGCGGGAGAGGTCGCGCCGAAGGCGCGGGTGAGGGTTCTAACCTCCGGGGGGTGTCCCCGAGAGGAGACACCCTCTCCCCAACCCTCCCCCGCAGGCGGGGAAGGGAGCAGACCGCACGCTGTGGCTTGCATCTCGGCCCCATTTTTCGGTTCGCTCCTCATGAAAATCTATCTGGCAGGTCCCGACGTGTTCCTGCCGGATGCGGTTGAGATCGGCCGGCGCAAGGCCGCGATCTGCACCGCCCACGGTCTTACCGGTCTCTATCCCCTCGACAACGCCATTGACCTCACCGCTTCAGACGCCTCGCGGCAGATCTTTTGCGGCAATGAGGCGATGATGGACGGGGCCGACGCCATCATCGCCAATCTCACCCCGTTCCGCGGTGCCGGCGCCGACCCCGGCACCGTCTACGAGCTCGGCTACATGGCCGGCCGCCGCAAGTTTTGCCTCGCTTACTGCAACGATCCCGCCACCTATGCCGACCGCCTCGGTCGCTTCATGGCCGTCACCCCTGAGGACGGACGGCTGGTCGATGCGCAGGGGCTGACCGTCGAGGATTTCGGCCTCGTCGATAACCTGATGATGATCCATGCGCTGGAGCTGCATGGCTGCCCGCTGGTGACGCCGGCGCAAATGCCTGTTGACGTCTGGCATGATCTGGCCGCGTTCGAGGCTTGCGTACGGATGGCGGCCGCGCGATTGATCGCTACATAGCGATCAATCGCTGGAGAGATCGATGTCCCCTGCCCGCAAGCGCGCTGATGTTCTGCTGGTCGAGCGCGGCCTGTTCGAGAGCCGGGCGCGGGCGCGCGCGGCAATCGAGGCCGGGCTCGTCACGGCCAACGACAAGCAGGTCGAAAAACCGTCGGAGACGATCGCCGAGGACGCCGTGATCCAGGCCGAGCCGGCGCATCCCTACGTCTCGCGCGGCGGCGTCAAGCTCGCCGGCGCGCTGGAGCGCTACAGAATCGAGATCGAGGACCATGTCTGCCTCGACGTCGGCGCCTCCACCGGCGGTTTTACGGAGGTGCTGCTGGCGAATGGCGCGAGCCTGGTGTTCGCCGTCGATGTCGGCACCAGCCAGTTGCACGCCTCGCTGCGCGGTCATCCCAAAATCGTATCGATGGAGGAGACCGACATCCGCGCCTATGAGGGCAAGCGGCTGCCGGCGCGGCCCGATGTCGTCGTCATCGACGTCAGCTTCATTTCGCTGAAGACCGTGCTTCCCGTTGCGCTGTCGCTGGCGGCCGCGCCGATGAGCCTGCTGGCGCTGATCAAGCCGCAATTCGAGGCTGACAGGAAGCACAACAAGAAAGGCATCATCCGCGACGCCGCCGTGCATCAGGAGATCTGCGACGACATCGCGGCCTTTGCCGCCTCGCTCGGCTGCACCGAGATCGAGGTGTTTCCCTCCTCGATATCAGGCGGTGACGGCAATATCGAATTCTTCCTGGGCGCGCGCCGTGGTTGAACGTGTCACGATCGATCATGTCGGCCATCGCGGCGACGGCGTTTCACTCACGACGGGCGATGCGATCTATGTGCCCTACACGCTTGGCGGCGAGAGCGTCGAGGTCGATCACGTTGCCGGCCATCATCCCGACCGTCGCAAGCTGCTGGCGGTCGATATCGCCAGCCCCGAGCGCATCGAACCGTTCTGCCCGCATTTCGGCGTCTGCGGCGGCTGCGCGATCCAGCATTGGGCAGCGGAGCCCTACCAGGCCTGGAAACGCAACATCGTGGTCGAGACGCTGGCGCAGGCCGGCATTCCTTGCGAGGTGGCCCCGCTGGTCGATGCGCATGGTGCCGGGCGAAGGCGCGTCACGCTGCACGGAAGGTTCGGCACGCATGACGTGCTCAAGGTCGGCTTTTCCGCGACGAGCTCGCACGATGTGATCCCGATCGACCGCTGTCCGATCCTCGATCCCGCGCTGGAAGGCGCGCTCGATGCCGCCTGGGCCATCGCCGAGCCGCTGACGTCGAAAATGCCGGTGACCAAACCGCTCGACATCCAGGTGACCGCCACCATCAACGGCCTCGATGTCGACGTGCGCGGCTCCGGCCCGCTGCCGACGCCGCTGGTCACCGCGCTGTCGCGCGTCGCCGAGCAGCATCGTCTGGCGCGGCTGACGCGGCGTGGCGAATTGGTGCTGCAACGCCTGCCGCCAACGGTGCGGATGGGCCGCGCCGAGGTGACGCTGCCGCCGGGCTCGTTCCTGCAGGCAACCGTGGCCGGTGAAGAGACGCTTGCTTCACTCGTCGCCGAGCGCGTCGGCAAGGCGAAGGAGGTTCTCGACCTCTTCTGCGGCGTCGGTCCGTTTGCGCTCAGGCTCGCCGAGAAAGCCCGCGTCACCGCCTATGACAGCGACGCCGGCGCGATCGCCGCGCTCGCCAAGGCGGCGCGCACGCCGGGACTGAAGCCGATCAAGTCCGAGCCGCGTGACCTGTTCCGCCGTCCGCTGGTGCCACCGGAGCTGCGCGATTTCGATGCCGTGATATTCGATCCGCCGCGCCAGGGCGCACAGGCACAGGCGCTGAAACTCGCCGCGAGCAAGGTGCCCGTGGTGATCGCGGTGTCCTGCAATGTCGCGACCTTCGCCCGTGACGCGCGGCTGCTGATCGATGGCGGTTACAAGGTCGAGAATGTCGTCCCGGTCGATCAGTTCCGCCACACGCCGCATGTCGAGCTGGTGGCGAAGTTCAGCCGCTAAAGCGCGATGAGATCGGGTAGAATCGTCATCGCGCTTCAGCTCTTTATTTAAGCATCATCTCCGCGCAAACGCGTTTCGCTGATGTCGCGAGGGAAAACCGCTTCACACTTCTCCGGATCATGCTTTAGCGCCGCAGCTGGCCCAGCGCCGGCGACTCGCCCGGCAGCATGTTCGACCTGATATCGCTGTCCATGAGGCCGGAGTCGCGCTGGGTGAACCCGGCGCCGAACGACAGGCTGAGATTGGACGTCGGCTTGAATTCGACGCCCGCAAATCCGCCGTAGCCGGGACCGGCGGCGGAGGTCAGCGGTGCAACCGAGCTGCCGATGCCGTTACCGTATTTCAGCGTGTCGAAGCCGGCAAAGAAGGTCACGGGCGAGCCGCCCGCGGTCTTCATGTTGTAGCCGAACTGCGTGCTGTCGAAGGAGAGCGCGCTGAAATTGCCTGAAGATCCGGCCTGGGTGAAACCGCTCAGGCCGAGATTGCCGCTCCGGCTTCCGACGAAAAAGCCGGGACGGAAATCATAGCCATCGCTGTAGCTCTCGGTGCTGCCGCCATAGCCGAAAGCCCCGCCCGGAATCCAATACTGCACAGGCGCGACCTGGGCATGAGCAGGTCCGCCGCCAAGGCAGAGCAGCGCGAGAAGGGCAGTAAGACCACAGGTACGAGTAAAGCCGGGCATCGAGGTAACCGTCAGAATGGTGCGCAAAATATACGCCCGCCAAGGTGCGAATGCCAGTGATGCGATGCCGCTGATCACGCCATCGGGTTCCAGACCCTGACGCTTTGAACCTCCTTCGTGCCGGATTGACCCATTGAAGAGACGCGCAAGCTGAAGCCGCGGCTTTGACCGCGAAAGCCCGATGCCGTCCGATCACGCGCGATTGCGCAGACCTTTGAAAATGCCCGACATTCGATGGAGGCTGTCATGGAGGTCAATTCCGACAAGTTGAATGCCTTTATGGGTAAAATGGTCACCGAGATGGGTGCGGCGATGAACGCGTCGCTGGTCCTGCTCGGCGACAAGCTTGGGCTCTACCGGACGCTCGCCGCCAAGGGGCCAATGAGCTCGACCGAGCTCGCAAGCGCCACCGGGACGGCGGAGCGCTATGTCCGCGAATGGTTGTCGAGTCAGGCGGCGTCCGGCTACATCGAATACGATTCCGCATCGCGCAAGTTCTCGATGCTGCCGGAGCAGGCGATGGCGCTTGCCGATCAGGATAGCCCCGTGTTCCTCGGTGCCTTCCCCAATGTCGTTGCCTCGACCTTTCTCGACGAGCCGAAGATCACCGACGCATTCAAGTCCGGCAAGGGCGTCGGCTGGAACCGGCGCAGTGAGTGCCTGTTCTGCGGCACCGCCCGCTTCTTCCGCACCGGCTACATGCATCACCTGGTGCAGGAATGGCTGCCCGCGCTTGACGGCGTCGTGGACAAGCTGAAGCGCGGCGCCAAGGTCGCCGATGTCGGCTGCGGACATGGCGTCTCGACACGGCTGATGGCGGAGGCCTTTCCAAACTCCCGCTTCTATGGCTTCGACTATCACGAGGGTTCGATCGAGGCGGCGCGCAAGGCGGCCGCCGAGGCCAGGCTCGGCGATCGCGTCAGCTTCGCGGTTCACTCGGCCAAGACCTATCCGGCCGAGGGCTACGATCTCGTCTGCTTCTTCGACTGCCTGCACGACATGGGCGATCCCGTCGGCGCCATCAGCCATGTGCGCCAGACCATGGCGAAGGACGGCACCTGCATGCTGGTCGAGCCATTCGCGGGCGACCGCCTCGAAGACAATCTCAACCCGGTCGGGCGCGTCTATTACGCGGCATCGACCATGATCTGCACACCGGCCTCGCTCGACCAGGAGGTGGGCCTCGCACTCGGCGCGCAAGCCGGCGAGGCAAGGCTACGCAAGGTCGCAGCCGAAGGCGGCTTGTCGCGCTTCCGCCGCGCCGCGGAAACGCCGTTCAACCTGATCCTCGAAGCACGGATCTGATTTTGATCGCGCTGGACGCCGCGGCCGACCATGTCAAGCTGCGGCGTCGGTGCGAAGCACCGGCGAACTGCTACGCGGTCCGGTCGACGGAGGATGACGAATCCGCCGGCGGATATTTCGTCACCGGCACCATGAAGGATTTGGTGCCGACCTGATAGGTGATCTTGCCGTTCTGCCCGTCGTCCGTCGCGATCTGCGCCTGGCCGAACATGATGACGTTCTTGTAGACGATGCCGGTGCCCTGGCGGGTGATGCCCTCGGTGGTGACGCTGACCTGGGCTTCATTGCCGTTGACCGAGAGCACCTTGAAGCTCGCGCTCTTGCCGATGTCGCTGGAATAGCCACCCCAGCTTCCCATCAGGCGGCTGTCGGAGGCCGGTGGCGCCTGCTTCTCGAGAGTTGCAGTCTGCTTGCCGCTGCCTCCAAAGGAGAACAGGAGCACCATGTTCTTGCCGTCCTTGGTGCCGACCGTGACCCCGCCGAAGTTGATGAGCGTGCCCTGAACTTCGCCAAAGCCGCGCTCGGTGTGGCCGTTATGGGTGTACTCGACCTGCGCTCGGTTGCCGCGGATGTTCACGACCTTGAAGCCGACAGGCTGGTTGTTGCCCGCCCAAGTGCCCTTCCAGTCGCCGATCAAGGCGCTCTGGTGGTACAGCCGCTCGTTGGCGGGCGAAATCTGGCTGGTGCTTGGCGCGACGACGGACATGAGTATATGCGATGGAGGAGTTCGACGGGCTCGCTGGCCTGCGAGCGGCGGCAGGAAGCATCAGCAACGTTCAGAACAGTCGGATTAGGGGCACGGCGGAGTTAACGGACAGTTAAGTTCAGCCGCCGGCCGCGCGGCGACGGATGGTCTCATCGGGCACGTCAGCGGCCCCAGCGATCCGACCAGATCTTCTCGCCGATCAGGCAGCTCACGCGCGGCTCCTTGTCCTTGTCCGCAACGTGCACCACCGTGGGAGTTCGGCCCGCCACCTCCATCAGCAGCTTGGTGCGGATCGCCTCCTTGAACTTCTCGCGATCCTTGATCGCGATCACGAAGGAGCCGGGTCCGCCGATCACGCAGTCCTCGTAATAGTAATCGAGATTGTCGATATCCATCGTCGAATAGGACGGCTCCTTCACCATGATCGGCAGGCCGTTGATGATGATGCCCTTCTCGAGTGCGAGATCGCGCGCCACCGTGACAGGGCCGCCATTGTTGTTGGGACCATCGCCCGAGATGTCGACGACGCGGCGAAGCCCGTGATAGGGATCCTCGTCGAACAGCGGCATGGCAAATCCAATCGCGCCTGAGATCGAGGTGCGTGAGGCGCGCCGGATCGGCGTCTTCAAGATCTCGGCTGCGACCGCATCCGCCGTCTCCGGTCCGTCGATGAGGCGCCAGGGGATGATGATCTTCTGGTCGCTCGAGGCGGCCCACTCGAAATAGGTCACCGCGATCCTGCCGTTGGGGCCGGCCTTGAGCGCCTGCAGGAACTCCTTGGACTGGATCGCCTGGGCATAGCCCTCGCGCTGGATCGCGAGCTCGTCCATATCCATGGAGTAGGAGACATCGACCGCGAGGATCAGCTCGACATCAACCGACTGCGCATCGCCGTCGGCCGCCTGGCGCTGCTGTCTCGTTGGTTCGAATTTCGGCGATCCGAATTTAGAACTTGGTGCCGCGAAGCCCGCGACGTCCCCTCCGGCAAGCACGCCGGCCACCAGCACAGCCCCGATCGAGAACAGCAAGCGCATCGCAGTCTCCCGTCGTATGACGCGATGGTGACACGCAAACGCCGTGCCGCAAAGCACGAAGATCGCTTGGGCTTCACATTCAGGTTAGGATTTTCATACGCCGGCGCGAAACCGCCGCCGTGTCGCCACGCCTGCGCCGCCACGCGATCGCGCCGCGTGACGGCCGCCCATTTGTCCCCCCCGATTTCCATGCTAGGCTGACCCGACAGATGGGGATGGAGTCCCCCGACAACCGCCCGGCGGTCGCGTGACTGCAATGGGCTGATGACTCCTGCCGAAGGCAAGGCCATCAGCCTCTGCCTGTGGCGGGAGCATGGACAAACCCGCCGCTGGCGGGTTTTTTGTTGCCTGAAACGAAGACCAAGGAGACGTCCACGACGTGACGACGACCACACCGAATGCCGCCCATGCCAGGCTGCCCAGGGGGATCTGGGTGCTCGGCTTCGTCTCGATGCTGATGGATATCTCCTCCGAGATGATTCATGCGCTGCTGCCGGTCTATCTCGTCACCATGCTCGGCGCCTCCACCCTCACCGTCGGCTTCATCGAGGGCATCGCGGAGGCGACCGCCGCCATCACCAAGATCTTCTCCGGAGCCCTGTCCGACTGGCTCGGCCGTCGCAAGCTGCTCGCGGCCCTGGGCTACGGGCTGGCTGCACTGACAAAACCGTTGTTCCCGCTTGCCCCAAGCGTGGGCTGGCTGGTGGCAGCGCGCTTCATCGATCGCGTCGGCAAAGGCATTCGCGGCGCACCGCGCGATGCACTGATCGCCGATATTTCGCCGATGGGCCTGCGCGGCGCGAGCTTCGGCCTGCGGCAATCGCTCGACACGATCGGCGCCTTCGTCGGGCCGCTGGTCGCAATCGGACTGATGTGGTGGACCTCAGATCATTTTGTCGCCGTGTTCTGGGTGGCGGTGCTGCCGGCGTTCCTGTCGTTCGGACTGATCACCTTCGCAGTGACCGAGCCGGAGCCGGATGCCGGCCGGGAGCCCGCGAAGAATCCGCTCAACACCGCCGCGATGCGGCAGCTCGGACCGGTCTACTGGCGGGTCGTTGCGGTCGGCGTCATCTTCACCTTGGCGCGTTTCAGCGAGGCCTTCCTGATCCTGCGGGCGCAGAACATCGGGCTCAATGCGATGTGGGTGCCGGCGGTGCTGGTGCTGATGAACATCGTTTACGCCCTCTCCGCCTACCCGGCCGGCGCGCTGTCGGACCGGATCAACCGGACCGCCCTGCTCGGACTCGGCCTCGTCCTCCTCGCTGGCGCCGACCTTGCGCTGGCGCTGCTGCCTGATCTGGCCGGCCTCGCGCTCGGCGTCGTGCTGTGGGGCCTGCATATGGGACTGACGCAAGGCTTGCTCTCGGCCCTCGTCGCCGATACTGCACCCCCAAGCCTGCGCGGCACCGCGTTCGGCTATTTCAACCTGTTCACCGGCCTTGCGATGCTGGCCGCGAGTGTGATCGCCGGCGCGCTGTGGGATGCCTATGGGCCGGTCGGCACGTTCCTTGCCGGGCTCGGCTTCGCACTGGCCGCGCTGGTGGGACTGTTGACCGTCGGCGACGGCCTGGCCATGGAGAAGAAGTGATGACAGGGGGCTGTTCATCGTGCTGAGCGGAGTGATCGCGATCGTGGCCGGCAGCGTGCTGGGCGGCTGCGCCCGCTATTTCGTCTCCGGCGTCATCGCGCGCCGGCTGGGCGAGACCTTTCCCTGGGGCACCATGACCATCAATGTCACGGGCGCCTTCCTGATCGGCATGTTTGGCGCGCTGGCGACCCATCCCGGCTCGGTGTTCGCGACGCCGAATCCGTGGCTGTTCGCGGTCACAGGCTTCCTCGGCTGCTACACCACGGTGTCCTCGTTCAGCCTGCAAACGCTGACCCTGGCCCGCAACGGCGAGCCGGCACACGCCCTCGGCAATGTCGTATTCTCGGTCGGCCTGTGCCTTGCGGCCGTGAGCTGCGGCTTCCTCCTTGCTGACGGTTTTGGGGGATAGAGGCGAATGAAGCCTTCCTCCGCCGACCGCTGGCGTACCGCAATCCTCTATGCCTGGGTTTCCGCCGGCAGCATCGTCGGCGGGCTGACGCGCTATCTGGTCGGGCTCGCCCTCGATACCGGCCCGGGCTTTCCCTTCGCCACGTTGTTCATCAACGCCACGGGCTCGTTGATCATCGGCTTCTATGCGACGCTGACCAGCCCCGATGGCCGCATGCTGGCGCGGCCGGAGCACCGGCAGTTCGTGATGACCGGCTTCTGCGGCGGCTACACCACGTTCTCGACCTTTAGCCTGGAGACCTTTCGCCTATTCCACGGCGGCATGAAATATATCGCCATCGCCTATGTCGCGGCGTCCGTCGTCTGCTGGCTGGTGTCGGTATGGGCGGGGCATATGATGGCGAGCCGCTACAACCGCTTGACGAGGAGTTGACGATGCAAATCCCCAATCAGGCCGTTTCGCTGCGGATCTTCATCGGCGAGAGCGACCATTACGACGGCAAGCCGCTCTATGAAGCCATCGTGACAACGGCGCGCGAGCGGCATCTTGCCGGCGCCACCGTGCTGCGTGGCCCGATGGGCTTCGGCAAGTCGAGCCGGCTGCACACCTCGAAAATCCTGCGGCTCTCGGAGGATCTGCCGCTGCTGATCGAGATCGTCGACAGCGAAGACAACATCAACGCATTCCTGCCCATCCTGGATGGCATGATGTCGAGCGGCCTGATCACCTTGGAGAAGGTGCAGGTCCTGCAATATGGTGCGAAGGTCGCGAGCTGATCGCTCCGGCCCGGAACCCGAGCCCGCCGTGTCCAGGAGGCGGAATGAACGACACTGTTACGACGCCGAAAACCAGGACGAAGACCAAGGTCGAGCGGCCGAAGCTGCACAAGGTCATCCTGATCAATGACGACTACACGCCGCGTGAATTCGTCACCATGGTGCTCAAGGCCGAATTCCGCATGACCGAGGATCAGGCCTACAAGGTCATGATCACCGCGCACAAGCTGGGCGCCTGCGTCGTCGCCGTCTTCACCAAGGACGTTGCCGAAACCAAAGCCACCCGTGCCACCGACGCCGGCCGCGCCAAGGGCTATCCGCTGTTGTTCACGACCGAGCCTGAGGAATAGGGCGACGCGCGCGAGGCGCCTTGCGCGGGCTCCCTGCGGGATCCTCCTGAACATGGGTCCAGAATGCCTCTGCCGCCGGCGTCAGTCGCGACCGCGGGCGGAACACCCTGATCTCGATCGGGATCTCCCAGGCCTCGCCGCCCGCTCTCACCAGCTCGCCGGACGCGAGCTGATCCACAATCAGGCTTTGCGGAAGCCAGGCCATGCCGCGGCCGGCATGGACCATGGTGACCAGCAGCTTTGCAAGATGCGAGGTGAATGCCGGCTTCAGCTCCGCCTTGAGCGGTGAAGTCGAGCGGACAGCCTCGAGAATCGTGCCCATGCCTGACTCGGAGCGATAGCTCAGGAATTGCACTGGCGCTGCCGCCGTTCCCGGCAGCCTGAAGCGCGGCGTCTTGCTCGACCGGGAGAGCGGTACGGATGCCGGGATCAGGCGATCATCGCCGACATGGGCCGAGCGGAATTGCGACGTGGTCAGCGCAGTGACCACGGACGGATGATGATGGCAAAGCAGGAAATGCACCTCACCCGCCAGCAGCATGCGCTCGCAGGCCTCCATGTGGTTGGCGACGAGCTGCACATTCGGCACGAAGGACAGCGTCGTTTCGATTCCGCGCAGCCAGTCCGGAAAGAACGTCAGCGACAGCGCGTTGGTCGAGGCGAATTTCAGCACGTCGGATGAGCCGCGCGCGAGCTCCTGCGCCTCGAGGCGGCCGGCGGACAGGCGGCGGATGATGTCCTCGGCGGTCAGGCGGAATGCATCGCCCGCGGCGGTGAGACTGACGGCATGCGTGGTGCGCTCGAACAGCGCCGCGCCCGCCCATACTTCCAGCGCCTTGATCCTGCGGCTCAGCGCCGGCTGCGAGGAATTGCGCTGCTCGGCCGCGCGCGAAAAGCTGCGCGTCGATGCCACCGCGATGAAATCGTGCAGCCAGTTGATCTCCATGGCATCCGTCCCTCTTATGCAAATCCTGCATAATCATATCATGAGGTGACATTGGATTTCCAGAACGCTGGCCGGCACCCTCCTGGGAAAGTCAAATATCCATTGGAGGCCTGATGTCAGGGCGTACGCTGTACGACAAGCTGATCGACGCGCATGTGGTCCGCCGCCTCGACGATGACGGACTGGTGCTGCTCTATGTCGACCGCACCGTGCTCAACGAATACACCAGCCCGCAGGCGTTCGCGGGCCTGCGCGCCGCCGGGCGCAAGGTGTGGAATCCGTCCGCGGCGCTGATGGTGGTCGACCACGTCAATCCGACCGCGGCCCGCCGCACCCGGCAGATGCCGGATGCCGACGCTGCGCGGCAGGTCGACTATTTCGCCGACAACGCCCGCGATTTCGGCATCGAATATTTGGACATTCTCGATCCGCGCCAGGGCATCGAGCATGTCGTCGCCCCCGAACAGGGCCTCGTCATGCCCGGCATGGTGATCGCCGCCGGCGACAGCCACACGACCGCCTACGGTGCGTTCGGCGCGCTCGGCTACGGCATTGGCACCTCCGACATCGAGCATTATCTGGCGACCTCGACCGTGCGATATCGCCGCCTGAAGACGATGCGCATCGTCGTGACCGGGCGTCCGGCGCTTGGCGTCACGTCAAAGGACATCGTCATGGAGATCATCCGGCGCATCGGCGCCGATGGAGCCAGCGGCTATGCGGTGGAGTTCGCCGGCCCTGCGGTGAGCGAGATGAGTGTCGAGGGACGCATCGTGATGTCGATCATGATCGTCGAGGCCGGCGCCCGCGGCGTCGTCATCGCTCCCGATCATAAGGTGCTCGATTATCTCAAGGGACGTCCGCGCGCGCCGAAGGGCGAGATGTGGGACCGCGCCGCCAAGGCGTGGCTGCAGCTGCGCTCCGATACCGATGCCCATTTCGACCGTCAGATGACGATCGATGCCGGCGATGTCGCGCCGCTGGTAACGTGGGGCACCAGCCCGGACCAGGCGATCGCTGTGACCGACAGCGTGCCCGATCCCGAGAGCAACGCGGCCGCCGACAGCAAGACGGCGGCGAGACGCGCCCTCGCCTATATGGGCCTGACGCCGGGAACACCGATCCAGTCGGTGCCGATCGACCTTGCCTTCATCGGCTCGTGCACCAACTCACGCATCGAAGACCTGCGCGATGCGGCGCGCGTCTTCAGAGGCCGCCAGGTCGCATCAGGCGTGCGCGCCATCGTCGTCCCCGGATCGACGCAGGTCCGCGCCCAGGCCGAAGCGGAGGGGATCGCGCGGATCCTGATCGATGCGGGCGTGGAGTGGCGGCAATCGGGCTGCTCGATGTGCCTTGCGATGAACGACGACATTCTTGCACCGGGCCAGCGCTCGGCCTCCTCGACCAACCGTAATTTCGAGGGCCGCCAGGGGCCCGGCGCGCGCACGCATCTGATGAGTCCCGCGATGGTCGCTGCCGCCGCAGTCACCGCCCGCATCACCGATGTGCGCGAGCTGATCGAAGGAGATCTGCCATGACGCCGTTCCATTCCGTCTCCGGCGTCGCCGCACCGATGATGACGCCCAATATCGACACCGACGTGATCATGCCCAAGATGTTCCTGAAAGGCGTCGATCGCAGCGGGCTCGGTGAAGGCGCCTTCAACCTGCTGCGCTTCCGCGCGGGCGGGCCCAATCCCGACTTCGTGCTGAACAGAGACGGCTATCGCGATGCCTGCTTTCTCGTGGTCGGCCCGAATTTCGGCTGCGGGTCGAGCCGCGAGCACGCGGTCTGGGGGCTTCAGCAGCTTGGCATCCGCGCCCTGATCGGCACGAGTTTCGCCGGGATCTTCGGCGATAATTGCGCCAATAACGGCCTGCTGACGATCAGCCTCGACGCCGCGACCGTCGGTACCCTCGCCGGCATCGTCGCGAGCCCCGCGAGCAACCGACTCACCATCGACCTCGAGCCGCAGACCATCCGCATCGATGGCGGCAGCACCATCCCATTCCCGATCGAGCCGGCCCGGAAAGAGGCATTCCTGACGGGGCGCGACGCCATCAGCTCGACGCTCGTCCTTGCCGACGACATCCGCGCCTTCGAGGCGCGACACCGGGCGGACAATCCCTGGTTCTGAGCGCGCGTCCACAAACAAGAATGAAACGACAAGGGAGGCTTTCTTGACCGACACCACCGTGAAGCTGGCGGAGACGACGCCACCATCGGCGCTCGCGGCGCTGAAAATCGGCCCGCTGCCGATCACGGTCTATGTTCCCGCAGCGCTCGTCTGCGCGGCGGCGGTCTATTCCGGCAAGCTGCCGAACGACGTGATCGGCGGCCTCTCGGTGCTGATGCTGCTCGGCTTCCTGCTCGGCAAGCTCGGCCAGACCATTCCGCTTCTGAAGCGGATCGGCGGCACGGCGATCATGTGCCTGTTCGTGCCGGCGGCGCTGGTCGCCTACGGCCTGATGCCGGAAACGGCGCTGAAGGCGATCGCGACGACGTTCCGCACCGCCAACTTCCAGTATTTCTTCATCGCCTGCCTCGTCGCCGGCTCGATCCTCGGCATGCCGCACCGCGTGCTGGTGCAGGGCTTCTTGCGCATGTTCGTACCGCTATTGGTCGGCACGCTCGGCGCGATCGCGATCGGCATCGCTGTCGGCCTGCTGTTCGGCCACAGCCCCAAGGAGACGTTCTTCTTCGTCATCATCCCGATCATCGGCGGCGGCCTTGCGGAAGGCGTGCTGCCGCTGTCCATTGCCTATTCCGAGATGCTGCACCGGCCGCAAGCAGAGCTGGTGGCGCAGATGGTGCCGGCAGCGCTGCTCGGCAATGTCGTCGCCATCGTCGCGGCCGGGCTGCTCGCGCGGCTCGCCGAGAAGCGGCGCGATCTCGATGGCCAGGGCATGCTGGTGAAGACAGGCGATGATGACATCCTCGGCCCGGCGCGATCCGATCATCCGATCGATCTCGGCCTGTTAGGTGCCGGCATCGTGCTGTCCTGTGGGCTGTTCGTGCTCGGCATGGTGCTCGCGCCCACGACCGGCATTCCCGGTCCGATCCTGATGATCATCGCCGCTGTTACGCTGAAGCTGACGAAGCTGCTTCCAGCAGAGATGGAGCTCGGCGCCTACCAGATCAACAAGTTCATGTCGACCAACCTCACCTTCGGCATCCTGGTGGCGATGGGAACGCTGCTGGTGTCATGGCAGCAGCTGGTGGCGTCGTTCAATCCCGGCTACATCGCGATCTGCACCGCGACGGTGCTGGCGATGGTCGCCTCCGGCTTCTTCGTCGGCCAATGGCTGAACATGTATCCGGTCGAGGCGGCGATCGTGACCGCATGTCATTCCGGCCTCGGCGGCACCGGCGACGTCGCCATCCTCGGCGCCGCGGATCGCATGGGCCTGATGGCCTTCGCCCAGATCGCCACCCGCGTCGGCGGCGCCATCATGATCGTGATCGCGACGCTCGCGATGAAGGTTGCTTTTTAAGACGCGCTATCGCGGCGGCAGGTGATCCAAAACATCGTCAGCCGCCGCCTTCACGCCATCACCACCGGCGTTTCCTCGGCGAGCCCGTACACGCGCTGCGCCTTGGAGAACCCTGCGATCGGAAACTCGCCGAGATTGCGCCAATCGTGCTGGCAGGCTTTGGCAAAGGCCTCGGACGCCACGACGGTCCGCCCGAGGCGGCCGGCGATCTTCTCCAGCCGCGCCGCCAGGTTGATGGCCGGGCCGATGCAGGTGAAGTCGAGGCGGTTGCCGCCGCCGATATTGCCATAGAGGATGTTGCCGACATGCAGCGCGACGCCGAAGCGGAAGCGCTCGACGACATCGCCGACCGGATGGGCCAACGCCTCGACGCTGGCGCGGGCTTCGCGCGCCGCTTCCAGCACGCGCGAACAGACATGCGCGGCGTCACCGACATATTCGTCGATCGGGAACACCGCGAGCAGGCCATCGCCCATGAATTTCAACACCTCGCCGCCGTGCCCCCGGATGGCGGTGACCTGGCAGTCGAAATAGCGGTTGAGGATATCGACCACCGTCTCGGCCGGCAGCCGGTCCGACAGCGCGGTAAAGCCGCGCAGGTCCGACAGCCAGATCGCAGCCTGCATGGTGTCGTTGTGACCGCGGCGGATCTGGCCGGCGAGGATCCGCTCGCCGGCGCGATTGCCCACATAGGTGTCGAGCAGGGTCGCAGCGGTGCGGCGCAGGGTGACGATTTCGCTGACGCGCGCGAGCGGCGCCACGATGGAGCGGATCGTCGCAATGTCCTCATCGCTGAAGCCGCCGGGATGTCGCGTGCTCCAGCTGATGGCATGGATCGAGCCGTCGAGAAACCGCATCGGCGTCGCGATGTAGTCGGTGACACCCTCGGCACGCATGTCGTCCAGGAACGGAAAGCGCTTGCTGTCGGGGTCGTCCATGCGGCCCCTCACCTCCAGGCCTTCCTCGAACACGATGCGCAGCGGGCTTCGCGCGAATTCGGGTGTGGCGAGAATTTCGAAATCAACCGTGCCGATCTCGACGTCCTCGCCCTGCCGCCAGATGAAATTGCGGCCGAAGATTTCAGGATGAAGCGTGCGGATGAAGACGCCGAACCGCCACAACGGCAGGCCGGCCGCAACCAGCTGCTCGCAGGCGTCCGAGATCATCTCGGCCGACCCGCGCGACGACCTGGCACCGTCGATCAGCCAATTGACGATACGCTGGAGCTCGGAGTTTTCCATGCCGCATTAGCCGACGAAGTTGTGGAATCGTCAAGCTGCGCGGTGGGCTGGTACCGCGAGAGGTGATGAACTCAGCGCCCGACCTGCCCGCGGTCGCGCAGGAAGTGGTCGGCCAGCACGCAGGCCATCATGGCTTCGCCGACGGGGACGGCGCGGATGCCGACGCAGGGGTCGTGGCGGCCCTTTGTCATGATCTCGGTGTCGGCGCCCTGGCGATCCACGGTGAGGCGCGGTTGCAGGATCGACGACGTCGGCTTCACCGCGAAGCGCACCACGATGGGCTGCCCGGTGGAGATGCCGCCCAGAATGCCGCCGGCATGGTTGGAGAGAAAGCGCGTGCCGTCATTGCCGGTGCGCATCTCGTCGGCGTTCTCTTCGCCGGTGAGTTCGGCTGCGCCGAAGCCGGCGCCGATCTCGACGCCCTTCACGGCGTTGATGGTCATCATCGCGCCGGCGAGATCGGAATCCAGCTTGGCGTAGATCGGCGCGCCGAGGCCCGCCGGCACGCCCTCGGCGACGATCTCGAGCACGGCGCCGATCGAGGAGCCGCTCTTGCGGATGCCGTCGAGATAGGTCTCGAAGAACGCAGCCTTGTCCTTGTCGGGACAGAAGAACGGATTTCTGGCGATCTCGTCCCAGTCCCACTTGGCGCGATCGATCTTGTGCGGGCCCATCTGCACCAGCGCGCCGCGCACCTTCACATCAGGCAGCACCTTTCGCGCGATCGCACCGGCGGCGACCCGCATCGCGGTCTCCCGCGCCGAGGAGCGGCCCCCGCCGCGATAATCGCGCAGGCCGTACTTCGCCTCATAGGTGAAGTCGGCATGGCCGGGGCGAAACTTGTCCTTGATCTCCGAATAATCCTTCGAGCGCTGATCGGTGTTCTCGATCAGGAGCCCGATCGGCGTGCCGGTCGTCACCTGCACGCCGGTCTCCGGGTGCGCCATCACGCCGGACAGGATCTTGACCTGGTCCGGCTCCTGCCGCTGGGTGGTGAAGCGCGACTGACCGGGCCGGCGGCGATCGAGGTCCTGCTGGATCTCCGCCTCGGTCAGCGGGATCATCGGCGGGCAGCCGTCAACCACGCAGCCGATCGCCACTCCATGGCTCTCGCCAAAGGTGGTGACGCGGAACATGTGGCCGAAGGTGTTGAAGGACATACCTGATCGCTGGCTTGGTTTCGGCGTGTGGTAACGCGCGGGGAGCCGGGGGTCAAACCCATGCAGTGTCATTCCGGGATGGTCCGAAGGACCAGACCCGGAATCTCGAGATTCTCAGGTGCGCAAGGGCGCACCGGAGTTCGCCCTTCGGGCGCCCCGGAATGACGGGTGGGCCTAGCTAAACTTCTCCAGCCGGCCGTCGCGGAACACGTAGACGGCGCCCTGCTCGATATAGAGATCGGCGGCGCTGGCCGGCGTTTCCAGGCCGAGCGAGACCATCAGGGCCCGGCAGGTGCCGCCATGGGCGACCGCGACCGTGTCGGTCTGCAGCGCATCATACCAGGCACGGACGCGGACCTGCACGTCGGCATAGGTCTCGGCGCCCGCAGGCGCCACGGTCCATTTGTCGGCGAGGCGCCTGGCATAGATCTCGGGGTCTCTCGCCTCGCTTTCGGCCAGCGTCAGCCCTTCCCAGACGCCGTAACCGATCTCGCGCAGCCGATCGTCCAGTGCATAATCCGCCACCGGCAATTCGAGCCTGCCGCGCGCGAGCTCCATGGTCTGGCGGGCGCGGCCGAGCGGGCTCGACACATAGGGCAGATCAGCCTTGTCGCGGCCGTCGCGCCTGAACAGATCGGCGAGGATCAGGCCCGCCTGCAACGCCTGGTCGCGGCCGCGCGCATTCAGCGGAATGTCCCTGGTGCCCTGAAGCCTGCCGAGCGCATTCCACTCGGTCTCGCCATGGCGAAGATAGTAGATCGTGGGCAAGGGCATTGCGGGCGGTGATCAGTCCTTCGACGTATCCGCGGCTTCAGGCCGCATCATGCCCAGCACGTTGTAGCCGGAATCGACATGATGCACCTCGCCGGTGACGCCGCGCGACATGTCCGAGAGGAAATACACCGCGCTGTCGCCGACCTCCTCGATCGTGACGTTGCGCCGTAGCGGTGCGTTGATCTCGTTGTATTTCAGCAGCAGGCGCGAATCGGCGATGCCGGCGAAGGCCAGCGTCTTGATCGGCCCTGCCGAGATCGCATTGACGCGGATCGCCTTCACGCCGAGATCGGCGGCCAGATAGCGCACGCTCGCCTCCAGCGCCGCCTTGGCGACGCCCATGACGTTGTAATTCGGCATCCATTTCTCGGAGCCGTAATAGCTCAGCGTGAGGATCGAGCCGCCGTCGGTCATCAGCTTCTCGGCGCGCTGCGCGATGGCGGTCAGCGAGTAGCAGGAGATCAGCATCGACTTGGAGAAATTGTCCGCGGTGGTGTCGACATAGCGGCCCTCGAGCTCGTCCTTGTCGGCAAACGCGATGGCGTGCACGACGAAGTCGATCTTGCCCCACTTCTCCTTCAGCACATCGAACACCGCGTCGATCGTCGCAGCGTCGGTGACGTCGCAATGGCCAAGCATGAGCGCGCCAAGCTCGACGGCGAGCGGCTCGACCCGCTTCTTCAGCGCATCGCCCTGGTAAGTGAGCGCGATCTCGGCGCCGGCTGCCTGGCATGCCTTGGCGATGCCCCAGGCGATCGAGCGGTTGTTGGCAACCCCGAGGATGACCCCGCGCTTGCCTTGCATCAATCCTTGCATCAGACCTGAATTCTGCGCCATTTCTTCACGTCCCGTCGAACTGGATCAAGGTCTGGAGGTACACCAGCCCTCCCCTGTGGTACAGTCCTAATCCGCGGCGTTAACGCTGTTTCCGGCGCCGGAATAGCCGTTCCATTCGGGTGTTATGATTGCTGGAGGCGCTCGCGCCGAACGGCAGGACAGCAAGGACGGCATGAGTGCGTTTCGCCAGAATGTAGAAGCCATGATCCCGGCGTTGCGCCGCTACGCCCGCGCGCTGACGCGCGATGCGGATGCGGCCGACGATC
Organism: Bradyrhizobium sp. BLXBL-03; assembly: GCF_051853015.1. NCBI lineage: Bacteria > Pseudomonadati > Pseudomonadota > Alphaproteobacteria > Hyphomicrobiales > Nitrobacteraceae > Bradyrhizobium > Bradyrhizobium sp. BLXBL-03. The sequence goes on from NZ_CP182470.1 coordinate 6,138,374, forward strand.
TGGTGCAGGACACGCTGGTGCGTGCGCTGCGCTCGGAGCGATTGTTTCTGGGAGGCGACGTCAGGAGCTGGCTCTACACGATCCTGACCAACCTCAACAAGAACCGGCGGCGCTCGCTGGCAAGGCGGCCGCAATTCATGCAGCTGACGGAGAACAATCCGGATGCCAGCGGAACGGAGGCCGAAGGACGCGACATCGAGCGAGCCCTTTCGACATTGGTCGAGGAGCAACGCTCGGTGCTGCTGCTGGTGATGCTGGAGGGCATGAGCTATCGCGAGGTCGCGGACATCCAGGGCGTGCCGATCGGCACCGTGATGTCGCGCCTGGCACGCGCCCGCGCCCACGTCAAAGCGTCGCTGGAGGGTGAGCGCCCGGCGCTCAGGCGGGTGAAATGATGGCAGGATTGATGCATCGCGGATGCTGCGTCCCTGCATGACGAGAGAAACGGCGCAGTTGAACCACGTCAGATATTTTGGGCCGCAGAGCCAGAGACGACCGATATGAACGAGCACAATATTCCAGTGACCGAAGACGAATTGCACGCCTTTGTCGATGGCGAGTTGCCGCCCGAGCGCCGCGCCGACGTCGAAGCCTGGCTTGCCGCCCACCCCGAGGATGCCGAGCGGGTACAGTCCTGGCGGACCATGGCCGAGATGCTGCACGCCCGCTACGACGGCGTCGCCCAGGAGCCGGTGCCGGCCCGGCTGGAGCTCGAGCGGCTGGAGCGCCGTCCGCGGCAATGGCTCTATGGCGCCATCGCGGCCACGCTGGTTGCCTTCGTCGCCGGCGGCACGGCCGGCTGGGTCGCGCATGGCGCCGCGAATGCGCCCTCGACCTTCCAGGCCTTCACGGCGGATGCGCTCGACGCCCACCGCCTCTATGTCGTCGAGGTGCGCCACCCCGTCGAGGTCGGCGGCAATGAACGCGACCACCTCCAGGCCTGGCTGACCCGGCGCTGTGGCTGGACCGTGTTCGCGCCCAATCTGGAGGCGAGCGGGCTGAAGCTGGTCGGCGGACGGTTGCTGCCGGGGCCGAATGGGCCGGCGTCCTTCCTGATGTATGAGGGCGCCTCGGGCGAGCGCTACACGATCTACACTGCCAAGACCGAGACCGGCGCAACGCAGATGCGCTATGCCAGGACGGACAAGGACGGGGCGCTGTTCTGGGCCGAGCGCGGCGTCGGTTACGTCGTCAGCGGCGGCGGCGCCGACCGCGATCGCCTGACCAAGGTGGCGCAGGCCGTGTACGACCAAGCCGAGAAAAACGGCGGCTGAACAACCGCGCAAACGCCGTGCCCAGATTCCGTCATTGAAAATTTGGAATCAGGACATGGGCGCGTCTCATTATCGCACCGGATGCTCACGCGAAAATGTGCAGCGTTCGATCCGCCGATCGACGCGGGCGGCCTCGATTGGGGTTTTTGGTACCGCGCTGGTCCCCCTCTCGAGGCCGCACCTTTTTATCGGCTGCCCGGCCGGACAGTCGACACGTCGAGCATACGAAGCGCTACTAGGCCTCGGACATATGATGGGCATCATCCGCTCGACGACGCCTTAGGTCTCTTAGGAGAAACCCCTTCGCTTGGATCTTGCCCTAGCCAAGCCCGCTACGTGGATTGTAGGGGTGTTGGTCCCGCCACTTTTCCATCAATGCTTCAAGCTCGGCGTCGTTCCCGTCCGGTAGCATAATCCTGATGGTGACGAAGAGATCCCCGGTTCCACCAGATCTCGGCAGGCCCTTGCCTTTGAGGCGGAAGGTCCGGCCGCTGGAGGTGTTTTTGGGGACCGACAGTTCCACGGCATTGCCGAGCGTGGGCACGCGGACCTTGCCGCCGAGCACGGCCTCATAAAGCGTCACCGGCAGTTCGATCCTCAGGTCCGCACCATCGACCTTGAAGAAGGGATGGGCTGCGATGCTGATGGTGATCAGGAGGTCGCCGGGCGGATGGCCTTGCGCGGTCTCGCCCTGTCCGCGCAGACGGATCTGCTGGCCCTCGATGACGCCGGCCGGAATCTTGACGTTGAGCTCCTTGCCGTTCGGCAGCCGGACGCGCTTCTCCCCGCCCTTGACCGCTTCTTCCAACGAGACGGACATGGCGACATTGACGTCGAGATCGAGGCCGATCCCGCCGGTGTCGAATTCGAACTGGGCTCCGCCGCCCGCCCCGGGGCGAGCGCCGCGCATGCCGCCGCCGAACATGCTGTTGAGAATGTCCTCGAACGCGCCGGCGCCCTGACCGGGGCCTGCGCCGCCACGGAACGAGTACTCGAACCCGCCGGGACCGGCGCGGCCGCGCGGCCCACCGCCGCCCGGAAAGCCCTGGAAGCGCGGCTTGCCCTCGGCGTCGATCTCACCGCGATCGAACTGCTTGCGCTTGTCCTCGTCGCCGATGATCTCGTTGGCCGAATTGAGCTCGGCAAAACGCTCCGCAGCCTTCGGGTCGTTCTTGTTGCTGTCGGGATGGTGCTTCTTGGCAAGCTTGCGATAGGCGCTCTTGATCGCGGCAGCGGTGGCGCTCCGCGGCACCCCCAAGACCTCATAGGGGTCGCGCATCCGTCACGTCTCCTTCACGGAATCCAATTGTTCAAAGGGCTCCCCGCCCCACTTGGCATCCATGTGGGGAGGGCGTGGCATTTTTGCAACTAGTCAGGCCAGCCGACTCTCTACGTTTGGAGCATGATCTTATCAGAGAACCGGTTCCCGCTTCTCCGGATCATGCTCAGCTCCGCCACGGCTTTAGCGTATGAATCTCCCAACGGCCACGGCTGCTTTGGCAACCGGCGCCCTGGAGCCAGCTTTCAGTGGTGCCGTTGACATAACTCGCCAGGAAATCGCGGCACTTGCGGCCGTCCTCGGCGGCGTAGGATTGCGCGATCGGCGTTACCGAGCCGCGCGCGCCGGTTTCCGGATTCTCCCAGTGCTGGCTGGCGTCCTTGTCACCCATGCTGAGCACGTCGGAGGCGGCGTTGCGGGCAAAGGCCAGGTCGGTCTCGGTCGGTGCGGCGTCCTTGGCCTGCCGCGCGATCGAACCCGTGCGGTCGCCGTCGTCAGCCTTGGCGTAGGCGTTGGTGTTGGTGCGGGACATGCTGCAGCCGGCGGCGCCGAGGCCGATCAGAATCGTTGTAAGGACGAAGCTGGATGACCGCATCGCCGATAGGCCAACGCGTCCCCATGCCCTATATAGGGCAGGTGCAGATGACAGCGCGCTTTGGGCCGCGGGACGCAATTCGGACTCCAGACATGACCGACACGACCTCGATGAAACACCAGACACCCTTAACATCCGGTGATTTCACCGCCGCCGACGAGCCGTTTGCGCTGTTCGAGGCCTGGTTGAACGAGGCGATCAAGAGCGAGCCGAACGATCCGAACGCGATGGCGCTTGCAACCGTCGATCCCGATGGCCTGCCTGACGTGCGCATGGTGCTGATGAAGGGCTTCGATACCGGGGGCTTCGTCTTCTACAGCCACATCGCCAGCCAGAAAGGCCGCGAACTTGCCGCAAATCCTAAGGCGGCTTTACTTTTTCACTGGAAGTCGCTGCGCCGTCAGGTCCGCATCCGCGGCAACGTGACGCCGGTGACGGACGCCGAGGCCGACGCCTATTTCGCAACACGACCGAAGCAGGCGCAGATCGGCGCCTGGGCCAGCAAGCAGTCGCAAGAGCTCGAGAGCCGCTTCGCCTTCGAGCAGGCCATCGCCAAGGTCGCGGCCAAATACGTCATCGGCGAGGTGCCGCGGCCGCCCGGCTGGAGCGGCTGGCGCATTACGCCTGTTCGCATCGAGTTCTGGCACGACCGTCCGTTCCGCCTGCACGACCGCATCGAATTTCGTCGTGACGCGGCCGGCCAGCCGTGGTCCAAGACGCGGATGTATCCTTGAGCTTTGCCTCAATCATTGGCCCGACCTGAAAGATGTCCATGCCGCATTCGTCCAATGCGCCGCGCCGCACGCTGCTCCTGACCGGAGCGAGCCGCGGCATCGGCCACGCCACCGTGATCCGCTTCTCATCGGCGGGCTGGCGCGTCATCACCTGTTCGCGGCATGCCTTCCCCGAGGATTGCCCGTGGGATGCGGGCCCTGAGGATCACATCCAGGTCGACCTCGGCGACGTCAAGGACACCGCACGCGCGATCTCAGAGATCCAGAGCCGCCTCGAAGGCGGCATGCTACATGCCCTCGTCAACAACGCCGCGATCTCGCCGAAGGGGCCCGGCGGCTCCCGCCTCGGCTCGGTCGACACCGATCTCGACACCTGGACGCACGTCTTCAACGTCAATTTCTTCGCGCCGATCATGATCGCGCGTGGCCTGATGGAGGAATTGAAGGCGGCCAAGGGCTCGGTCGTGAACGTCACCTCGATCGCCGGCTCGCGCGTGCATCCCTTCGCGGGCGCGGCGTACGCGACCTCCAAGGCGGCGCTTGCCGCACTGACGCGCGAGATGGCCTCCGACTTCGGCCGCGTCGGCGTGCGCGTCAACGCGATCGCGCCGGGCGAGATCGACACCTCGATCCTGTCGCCGGGCACCGAGAAGATCGTCGACCAGCAGATTCCGATGCACCGTCTCGGCACGCCCGACGAAGTCGCCAAGATCATCTACGTGCTGTGCACGGACACCAGTTCTTACGTCAACGGCGCCGAGATCCACATCAACGGCGGCCAGCACGTCTAGGCAATCCTCTGTCATTGCGAGCGCAGCGAAGCAATCCAGACTGCCTCCGCGGAGACAGTCTGGATTGCTTCGTCGCTTCGCTCCTCGCAATGACGAAATTTTGCGCTTAGGGAAGCTAGGCGATCCAGACAACGCCGCCGCAAGACTGGATCGCCCGCCCTTCCTTCCGCTCCTCAGTCCAGGCGAATTCGACGCGACCGTTCGCGCAGCCGCGGTGCGGCTGCGTTGAATGCCGTCGAGCAGTCGTCATCGTTCTCGCCATCGAGCAGCGGAGCACCACAGTGCCGGCACATGCGCACCGACAACGACGGCGCCTTGCCGCTCGCCACCACCTGACGATAGCTCGTCAGATCGATGACGTTGGGGGGCGTCGTTATGTGTTTTTCAACCATGGTTCTTCCTCGCGGCTAACCCGCTGCTTATCGCAGACAAGTTTCGCGCAAACGTTCAGCCCACCGCTCAAATTTTACCGGAGGAATTGGGGCACGGCACACACATCACAGCGCGGCCGCAATGACGCTCTATTCTGCGACACCATCAGCCTTGGCTTGGCAACCGGCGTAAGGTCTCGGTAGCTATTTCGAAAAACGCGAGCCGGATCACAGCCACTTCTTCCATTTGAAGATCCAGTACGGCACGACGGCGGCGATCACCATCAGCACCAGCGCATACGGATAGCCGTGCGCCCATTCGAGTTCCGGCATCGCCTTGAAGTTCATGCCGTAGATCGAGGCGATCAGCGTCGGCGGCATCAGGACAACAGCCATGACCGAAAACAGCTTGATGATATTGTTCTGCTCGAGGTTGACGACGCCGAGCATCGCGTCGAGCACGAAGGTGATCTTGCTGGAGAGATAGGAGGCGTGGTCGGTCAGCGAGGCGACGTCGCGCTGCATGGTCTTGAGCTGCTCGCGCATGTCCTTCGACCATTTCACGCCCTCCACCACCGCCGACAGGAAGGTGACGACGCGGCCGATCGACACCAGGCTCTCACGGACCTTGGAGGTCAGGTCACCCTTGCGGCCGATCGAGATCAGGATTTGCGAATATTGCTTGGCGTGGCCGTGGCGCTCGCTTTCCGGCTCGAAGATGTCGTGGCTGACCTGGTCGATCTCCGTGCCGCAGCGTTCCAAAATGTCGGCGCAGCGGTCGATCACGGCGTCCAGCAGTTCCATCAGCACCATCTCGCCCGTGATCGCAGGGGCGCAGGTGCGGGCAAGCTTCGCCTCCACCAGGGCGAAAGGCTTGGGCTGGTCGTAGCGCACGGTGACCAGGCGGTGGTCGCCGAGGATGAAGGTCACCGCCGTGGTCCGGGGCATATCGGTATCGGAATGACACATCAGTGTCGCGGTCATGTAGCGCGCGCCGTTCTCGATATAGAGGCGGCTGGAGATCTCGATTTCCTGCATGTCCTCGCGGGTGGGGATCGCGATGCCCAGCAGCCGTTCCACGGCCTTGTCCTCGGCCGCGGTCGGATTGACCAGGTCGATCCACACGGCGTGATCAGGCACCGCCTCGAGATCGTTGACGACGGCCTTCTTCAGGGAGGTGTCGGTGGGGACGAACACAGAAAACATGAACAACTCCAGCAGGGGACCTGCGACAGAATGACTGCCCTTAGCGCGATTCTGACAAGTTCATGATGACAACCACATTAACGGAGCGTTTGCATTTGTGGCGGCCGCATGGCCCAACCGTGGCGGGACTCGAGAACTGTGCTTTTCGCGCCAAAAAGCCAGCCGATCCGCGGAAAACTTGCGGCAAAAAAGCCACAGGTTGGGTCTCGCAGCGCGGGATAAGCCCCTAAGAGCTGGAATTGTGGCAGATTTCAACGATAATGAAATCAACGGAGTCGAAGGCCTTGGGTGCTACGCTTCAAGGACCTGCGCGGTATTTGTTTGATTGGAACCAAACCATGTCGTCGCTGAAAGTTATGTTGGGCGTTTTGGCTGCGGGCTTCATGCTCTCGGGCTGCATGCAGGCCACGCATTACGAAGCCACCAACACCCAGAATTTCAAGCCGAAGGACAAGGAACTCCTTGCCAAGATCCGGTACGAGAATACGCCGGTGGCAGAGCCGTTCCGTCGTGCCATTGTCGATTACCACCGCAAGGAGGCACCGGGCTCGATCGTGGTCGATTCCGACAACCACTACCTCTACTACGTGATGGATGGCGGCAAGGCGATCCGCTACGGCATCACCGTCGGCGAAGAGGCCATGGCCTGGTCCGGCATCGCCAAGGTCGGCAGCATGACGGAATGGCCGGCGTGGCACCCGACGCCGGGCGAGATCTCGCGTCTGGGCGTTCCGACCTACGTCGCCCCTGGTCCGGACAATCCGATGGGCTCGCGCGCGATGTACCTGTACTCGGGCGGCAAGGACACGCTGTTCCGTATCCACGGCACCAACCAGCCCGAATATATCGGCGCTTCGATCTCTTCGGGTTGCATCCGCCTGACCAACGAGGACGCAATCGACCTCTACAGCCGCGTCAAGATCGGCACCATCGTCGTAGTGCTCGAGCCGAAGCATGGCGACTCGCCCTACAATTCGCGCCTCGCGCTGCAGGGCGGCGGCGGTTTTCCGAGCAGCAATTAGCGGATTCCATGTGATCTGAAGGCTTTTGAAAAGCGCCGGTCCTACCGGCGCTTTTTTCTTGCCGGCTTGCTCTTGCCGGACTCGGCTGCCGGCTTGCCCGCCGGCGCGGCAGGCTTCTCCTGATCGTCGGCCTCTTCCTTGGCACCTTTCGACTTGGCACCTTCCGACTTCACACCTTCCGACTTGGCGGCGACCTCGCGCGGCGGCGCCTCCTCGGGGCGTTCCGCCGGCAGCAGGGGCGCGATCTGCGGCAAGGGATCCCACACGTTCCACTGGCAAATGCGGTAGTCGTTGCGGCGCTGCGCAAGATCGAGATGGATGTGATCCTCGTGGTACCAGTCCGAGCCCGGGCCGAGCACGGTGGAGAAGCGCGCGCAAACCGAATGCAGCACGCGCTCGCGCACGTCGCGGGATAGGGTACGATCGGTCAGGCTGATCGATTGCCCGTTGGCGAGCTTGAGCGAACGGACGTCGAGCGCGTTGGCCTTGCCGTGCTCGGACAGCATCGCGCCGGCGACGCGGTTGCGGCCACGACACTCGAAGCTGTCGAAATTGTCCAGATCAGTGATGGTCGAGCCGAGGCTGGTGGCCAGCGACGCCATGTCGGTGCGCACCCAATCCGCAATCGCCGACGCCATGGTACAGCGGAGAATCGCCGCCGGTTTGACCGCGACCTTGCGCTTGTCCGGCAGCACGATGGCCTCCAGCCGCACCAGGTCTTCGCCGCCACAGGCGCCGGGTCCGTGGATGTCGGGAATGGATGGCGCGACCGCAATCTCCTCGGTCAGCGCAAGCCGGCACGCCGAGAGTTGCTTCTCGGGAGGCGGCGCAGCCTCGGCCGGCTTGCTCGGTTTCTCCGGGGTGGGCTGGCTGTCGGGTTCTGGCGCGGCCGCTGCCTTCGGCGCCTCCTCCGGGCGAGGCTTTGGTAGCGGTATCTTGGTCGCGTGAACGCTCCGGTGACGCCGTGGCGTACCAAGACCGAAGATATCGAGCGGTGCAGCATAGTTTCGCGCATCCACGGGCTCAGGCAGCACAAGAGATAGCCCAAGCGCAGCGGTAACCATTGCCGCGCCGGCGGACATATTGCCGCGATAAGACCATTTGCGGCGAAAGTCCGGCAGGCTAAAACTCATGTCAATTCTTTGGCCCTGCGCTGAGAGCGGCAATGCGCCCAGCGATTTCTCGGAGGAACGTCTGAATGCTCGGTTTGATGCAAGATTGGCCCCTGCTCTGTCACCGGATCATCGAACACGCCGCCAAGATTCACGGCAAGCAGGAGGTCGTCACGCGATCGATCGAAGGACCGATCCATCGCACCACCTACGCCGAAATCCACCAGCGGGCGCTCAAGGTCTCGCAGATGCTGGAGCGCGACGGCATCAAGCTCGGCGACCGCGTCGCCACGATTGCCTGGAACACCTGGCGCCATCTCGAAGTCTGGTACGGCATCATGGGCATCGGCGCCATCTGCCATACCGTCAATCCCCGCCTTTTCCCCGAGCAGATCGCCTGGATCATCAACCATGCGCAGGACCGCATCGTGATGGTCGACCTGACTTTCGTGCCGGTCGTCGAGAAGCTCGCCGACAAGCTGCCGAGTGTCGAACGGTACATCATCCTCACCGACAAGGCGCATATGCCCGAGACCACGTTGAAGAACGTCGTGGCCTACGAGGATTGGATCGCCGAGGCCGACGGCAAATTCAAATGGAAGGACTTTGACGAGAACACGGCAGCTGCGATGTGCTACACCTCGGGCACCACGGGCGATCCGAAGGGTGTGCTGTATTCGCATCGCTCCAACGTGCTGCACGCGCTGATGGCCAACAATGTCGACGCGCTCGGCACCAGCGCCTCCGAGACAATGCTGCCGGTGGTTCCGCTGTTCCATGCCAACAGCTGGGGCATCGCTTTCTCCGCGCCCTCGCAGGGCACCAAGCTGGTGATGCCCGGCGCCAAGCTCGACGGCGCCTCGGTCTACGAGCTGCTCGCAACCGAAAAGGTGACGCACACCGCCGGCGTGCCCACGGTGTGGCTGATGCTGCTCCAGCACATGACCGCCAATAATCTGAAGCTGCCGCATCTGAAGATGGTGATCTGCGGCGGCTCGGCGATGCCGCGCTCCATGATCAAGGCCTTCCTCGACATGGGCTCGAACGTGCGCCACGCCTGGGGCATGACCGAGATGAGCCCGATCGGCACCGTCGCTGCGTTGAAGCCGCCGCACCAGAATGCGACCGGCGAGGCGCGGCTCGACGTGCTGCAGATGCAGGGCTATGCGCCCTTCGCGGTCGAGATGAAGATCACCGACGATGCCGGCAAGGAGCTGCCCTGGGACGGCAAGACCTTTGGCCGCCTCAAGGTCTCCGGCCCCGCGGTCGCAAAGGCCTATTTCCGCCTCGACACCAACATCCTCGATGAGGAGGGCTTCTTCGACACCGGCGACGTCGCAACCATCGACGAGGGCGGCTATATGCGGATCACCGACCGCTCCAAGGACGTGATCAAGTCCGGCGGCGAGTGGATCTCCTCGATCGACCTCGAAAACCTCGCGGTCGGCCACCCTGCTGTGGCGGAAGCCGCCGTGATCGGCGTCTTCCATCCGAAATGGGACGAGCGCCCGCTCTTGATCGTCCAGCTCAAGCAGGGCCAGCAGGCCACGCGCGAGGACATCCTGAAATTCATGGACGGCAAGATCGCCAAATGGTGGATGCCCGACGACGTCGCCTTTGTCGATGGCATCCCGCATACCGCGACCGGCAAGATCCTGAAGACCGCGTTGCGCGACCAGTTCAAGGATTATCGCTTCCCGAACGCGGCGGCGTAGGGACACTCACGTCATTCCGGGGCGATGCCAGCGGGCATCGAACCCGGAATCTCGAGATTCCGGGTTCGGCTCTTTGAGCCGCCCCGGAATGACGGACTGCAACAACCGGGACTCCCTTGAATTTGCCGCCAGACCGTGGTCTCAACGGCTGACCGTCGCGCCAAATTGGCCGGCACCGCCCCAAAACCCCCGTTGAGCTCATCCGATGGCCCGCAGGTTTTCCGCTCCCTATCAGACGGAGCCCGTGTCCAGCCTCGCCACCTGGGCGCGCAATCTGGCCGTGTTCGCGGTGGTGACGGTGGTGGTGTCGGTCATCATCGTCCGCTTCGACTTCCTGGAGATGAAACCGGCGCTGGCCACCTTTTTTGGCGGGCTCGCGATCGCTGGACTGTCCATCCTGTTCGGCCTCGCTGGCTTTGCCGCGATCTGGCAAAACGGCTCGCGCGGCATGGCGCGAATCCTGCTCGCCTTCCTGATCGACGGAGCGATTCTCGCCTACCCGGCCTATCAGGCGCTGCTTTACCGCAAGCTGCCTCATATCTACGACATCACGACCGACCCGATCGACCCGCCGCGCTTCGAGGCGCTGTCGCGCCTGCGCACCGGCGACGGCACCAACACCGCCGTCTATGCCGGCCTGTATTCGGCTGAGCAGCAGCGTCAGTTCTATCCCGATATCGAGCCGATCGAGCTCGAGATCCCCGTCGACCGCGCCTATGCGATCGCGCGCCAGCTCGTGATCAAGCGCAAATGGACCGTCATCGACGAACGCGAGCCGCAGCCGCCGCGCCGCATGGGCCGCATCGAGGCGGTGGCGCGCACGCCGATCATGGGCTTTCGCGAGGATGTCTCGATCAGGGTCGTGCCTGACGGCGACGATTCCCGCGTCGATATCCGCTCCGCCTCGCGCTATTTCGACAGCGATCTCGGCAGCAACGCTGCGCGCGTGACGAAGTTCATCGATGATCTCAACACCGCGGCCGAGGCCGATGCGCTGAAGCCGGCGAAGAAGACCCCGGTGGCGCCGCCACCCAAGGCTCCGGCAAAGACGGTGAAGAAGTGACGCGATAGAGCGTCATCCCGGGGCGCGCATTAGCGCGAACCCGGGATCTCGCGCCGCACCGTCGAGATTCCGGGTTCTCGCTTCGCGAGCCCCGGAATGACCGAGGTTAACCCGCCATCCGGTACGTCCCACCAATCACGGGATCGCCATCCGTCGCGACGATGCCGCGTGCGACGAGGTCTTCCAGATGCGCCAGCACGGAATAGCCGGCGGCCGTCGTCAGCCTGGGATCGATGCCGATATAGATCGCGCGCACCATGGACGGGATATCGGTCTCGCCCTTGGCGAGGCGGTGCAGGATCGAGGCCTCACGCGCCTTGCGGTGACGGATCAGGAAGCGCACGAAGCGTTGCCCCTCCGGGATCTCCGGGCCGTGGCCGGAGAAATACAGATCCTCCTCGCGCGCAGCGAGCCGGTCGAGCGAGTCCATGTAGTCGATCATCGAGCCGTCGGGCGGCGCCACGATGGAGGTCGACCAGCCCATCACGTGATCGCCGACGAAGTTGAATTTTCGCTCGGGCCAGGCAAAGGCGAGATGATTGGCGGTGTGGCCGGGCGTCGCCACGGCCTCGAGCCGCCAGCCGGCGCCTTCGACGACGTCACCATGGGCGATCCTGATATCGGGCACGAAGTCGCGATCTGATCCGGATTCCGGGTTGTGCTTCTCGCTCTCGAAGCGCGGGCGCGAGGCGCGATGCGGACCCTCGGCATAGACAGGCGCGCCGGTCGCCTGCTTGATCCGCGCCGTGTTCGGCGAGTGGTCGCGGTGGGTGTGGGTGACGAAGATGTGGCTCACCGTCTCGCCGCGCACGGCATCGAGCAGGGCGGCCGCATGGGCCTCATCATCAGGACCGGGATCGATGATCGCGACGTTGTCCGTGCCGACGATGTAGCTGACGGTGCCGGTGAAGGTGAACGGACTCGGATTGTCACACAGCACCCGCCGCACGCCGGGGCGGACTTCCTCGACGACGCCGGCCTTCAGCGGAAAGTTGCGGTTGAACGGGACGTCGTCATTGTCGGACATGGCTTCTTCTTTGTTCTTTGACGTCATTCCGGGATGGCCCGTCAGGGCCAGACCCGGAATCTCGATGGAACAGGAATGATGCGGCCCGAGATTCCGGGTTCCCACTTCGCGCGCCCCGGAATGACGGATGCCCAATCAGAAAAACGCCTGGATGCCCGTGATGGCGCGGCCCAGGATCAGGGCGTGGACGTCGTGGGTGCCCTCGTAGGTGTTGACCGTCTCGAGGTTATGGACGTGACGCATCACGTGGAATTCGGCCGAGATGCCGTTGCCGCCGTGCATGTCGCGGGCGACGCGGGCGATGTCGAGCGCCTTGCCGCAATTGTTGCGCTTCATGATCGAGATCATCTCGGGCGCGAACTTGCCCTCGTCCATCAGACGGCCGACGCGAAGCGAACCCTGCAGGCCGAGCGCGATCTCGGTCTCCATGTCGGCGAGCTTCTTCTGCACCAGCTGGGTCGCGGCAAGCGGCCTGCCGAACTGCTTGCGGTCGAGCGTGTATTGGCGGGCGCGATGCATGCAGTCTTCGGCGGCGCCGAGCGCGCCCCAGGAGATGCCATAGCGGGCGCGGTTGAGGCAGCCAAACGGTCCCTTGAGGCCGGAGACGTTGGGCAGCAGCGCACTTTCAGGAACCACGACGCCGTCCATCACGACCTCGCCGGTGATGGAGGCGCGCAAGCTCAGCTTGCTGCCGATCTTTGGCGCGGAGAGGCCTTTCATGCCCTTCTCGAGCACGAAGCCGCGGATCTGGTTGTCGTGCTCGGCCGACTTGGCCCAGATCACGAACACGTCCGCGATCGGCGCGTTCGAGATCCACATCTTGCTGCCGGTCAGGCGATAACCGTCCGAGACCTTCTCGGCGCGGGTCTTCATGCCGGCCGGGTCGGAGCCGGCGTCAGGCTCGGTCAGGCCGAAGCAGCCGACCCACTCGCCGCTGGCAAGCTTCGGCAGGTACTTCTTGCGCTGGTTCTCGTCGCCATAGGCGTAGATCGGGTACATCACCAGCGACGACTGCACCGAGTTCATCGAGCGATAGCCGGAATCGACCCGCTCGATCTCGCGCGCGACGAGGCCGTAAGCCACGTAGCTCGCATTGGCGCAGCCATACTCCTCGGGCAGCGTGATGCCGATCAGGCCGAGTTCGCCCATCTCGTTGAAGATCTCGCGATCGGTCTTCTCTTCCAGATAGGCCTTGGTGACGCGTGGCAGCAGCTTGTCCTGGGCGTAGGCGCGCGCCGTGTCGCGCACCATGCGCTCGTCTTCGGTGAGCTGCTCGTCGAGCAGGAACGGATCGTCCCACTGGAAGGAAGCCGCAGCCGGCTTGTCCTTGGTCTGAGGGCGCACGCTCATGAAACGTCCTTTCGCATCTGGTTCCGTCTAGAAATTGCCCGACAAACTAAAGCGCCGGCGCCACAAGTGCAATTGCGTTGGCGTCAGCTTTCGAGCTGCTCGTTGGCGACGATCTCGATGCCGAAGCCGGAGAGGCCCTTGTAGTCGTGCACCGACGAGGTGAGATGGCGGATCGAGGTGACGCCGAGATCACGCAGGATCTGCGCGCCGACGCCGACCTCGCGCCACTGGCGGTTGCGGTCAGCCTCCGTCGACGTCTCATCCGGCAGCGGCGAGACGGGAACGCCGGCCGCGCCATCGCGCAAGTACACCAGCACACCGCGGCCTGATTTCTTGAAGTGCTCGAGCACGACAGCCATGCGCTTGTGGCCGGTAAAGGTGTCCTTGACGATGTTCGGCTTGTGGAAGCGCGTCAGCACGTTCTTGCCGTCGCCGACGCCGTTGTAAACGAATGCAACGTGGGCGATGGAATCGAACGGCGAGCGGTAGGCATAGCCCTGAAGCGGGCCGATCGGGCTTTCGGTCGTGAAGGTCGACACGCGCTCGATCAGCTTTTCGCGCGCCTGCCGGTAGGCGATCATGTCGGCGATGGTGACGTGCTTCAGCTTGTGCCTGGCGGCGAACTGGGCGACCTGCTCGCCCTTCATCACGCTGCCGTCGTCGTTCATCAATTCGCTGATGACGCCGACCGGCGGAAGGCCCGAGAGCTTGCAGAGATCGACCGCGGCCTCGGTATGGCCGGAGCGCAGCAGCACGCCGCCGTCCTTGGCGATCAGCGGGAAGATGTGGCCCGGGCGGGCGAAGTCGTTGGCGCCGACATTGGGATTGGCGAGCGCACGGCAGCAGGAGGCGCGCTCCTCGGCCGAGATGCCGGTGCCGCCGTCGGGCTTGTAGTCGATCGAGACCGTAAAGGCGGTGGTGTGCGCGGAATCGTTGTGGGCGACCATCGGATCGAGCCGCAGCCGGCGCGCATCGTCGGGGGTAATGGGCGCGCAGACGATGCCGGAGGTGTGACGGATGATGAAGGCCATCTTTTCCGCCGTGCAGAATGAGGCGGCGACGATCAGATCGCCCTCGCCCTCGCGGTCCTCGTCGTCGGTCACGACGACGAGCTCGCCCCGGGCAAAGGCCTGCAAAACTTCCTGAACGGTATCGGGCATTTCCCAATCTCTTAATGGTGTGGGCGGGAGGCTTAGCCGGACTCCGATCCATGCGCTAGTGCCCCGGCCGCAACCGCACATGCGCCCGTGCCGGCCTTGAGCCTTGTACCGGCGGATACCAGCCATATAGGCGTGGCGGGGGCGCGCGAAAGGTGTCCGAGCCCTCCCCTGACCAGACCCGCTCCGCGCCTGATAGAGCTGTGCAATCCCCGGCAATAGGGTAGTCAGGATCGTGGCTGCCGGGCAAACTACGCCAAGGGTGACAAGGGTGAAACGGGCAATGCACCAGATGAGATTCCTCGCTCCACTCCTCGCGGGCCTCTTGTGCCCCCTCGTCCTGGTCACGCCGGCGCTCGCACAGAGCAAGGTCGAGATCGAGCAGACCTTCGCCGGCTCGCTCACAGCGATGCCGAAGGAGGAGCTCGCCATCTCCGGTGGCTTCTATGTGCCGGCCTATTCCAGCCTGGCGATGAGCCAGGGCAAGCTGCGGGTCGACTTCTCGGTGACGCTGAGCGTCCACAACGCCTCGGAGACGCAAGCACTGGTGGTCAGGCGCATCGCCTATTTCGACACCGCCGGGAAACAGGTCGAGAGCTATCTGAAGGCGCCGGTCGCGGTGAAGCCGCTCGCCACCATCTCGATCGTCATTCCGACCGACGATGTGCGCGGCGGGACCGGAGCCAATTTCATCGTCGACTGGGCCGCCACGGGCGAGATCGCCGAGCCTGTCGTCGAGGCCTTGATGGTTGGCGGCGTCGCCAATGCGCATTACGCTTTCATCAGCCAGGGGCGTCCGACCAGGACGGTGGGCAAGAAGTAACGCGGCCGCTGCTTCGAGCGAGTTCCGTCGCGACCACAGGCCGAAAACACGAAAACAACCCCATGCACAGTAGCCGCATCAGTGAAATCAACGCCCTGTTCGCAGACGCGATCATGATGCGGATTTTACGAATTTTGTTTGACGCGTCGGGCAAAACACTGGCATGATGTCATCATCGAAACCGCGGCGCCCGGGCGGCACCACGCCGGCCTGCCCAATATAAACATCGCTCAATAAAAACAACGCTCAATAAAAAACAACGAGGAACCCCCATGACGTCCAGCTTTGACTTCGCGCCCCTGTTTGCCGCAGGGCTGCCGGCCCCTTCTGCGCGCTGGACGGGCCTTGCCAAATACAGCTTTGTCGGCGGCAACAACGATTCCGAGCAGCTGCCGCTCGACGAGTTGATCGAGGCGGCCGATCAAGCCTTGCGACGCGAGGGCCGCTCGCTTGCGACCTACGGGCTCGCGCACGGCCCTCAGGGTTACGTGCCCCTGCGCGAATTCCTGGTGACAAAGCTGAAGCGCGATGCCGGCATCGTCTGCACGGTCGACGATCTCATGATCGTCTCGGGCTCGCTGCAGGCGCTCGACCTCGTCAACAACACGCTGCTGACGCGCGGCGACACGGTGATCGTCGAGCAGGAGACCTATCAGGGGGCGTTGCAGCGGCTGACGCGGCTCGGCGTCAACACCGTCGGCATTCCCCTCGACGACGACGGCATGCGGATGGATGTGCTGGCCTCGACGCTGGCCGACCTCAGGAGCCGCGGCATCCGGCCGAAATACATCTACACCATCCCGACCGTGCAGAACCCGACCGGCAGCATCATGCCGGAGAGCCGCCGCGCCGAGCTCTTGCGCCTGTCGGCCGAATATGGCGTGCCTGTCTTCGAGGACGATTGCTATGCCGACCTGGTCTGGTCCGGAGAGCGCCCGCCGGCGATCTATGCGATGAGCCGGAACGGCGGGGTGATCCATATCGGCTCGTTCTCGAAGTCGATCGCGCCGGCGCTGCGCGTCGGCTTCATCGTGGCGCCCTGGGATGTGATGTCGCGGATGCTGGCGCTGAAGACGGATGCCGGCTCCGGCGCGCTGGAGCAGATGGTGCTCGCCAGCTATTGCAAGCCGCATTTCGCCAGCCACGTGCCGGCGCTGTCCAAGGCGCTGCGCACCAAGCTCGACACGCTGATGGAAGCCCTCAACGAGCAGTTCGGGACCGCGGCCGAGTTCAGGGAGCCCAAAGGCGGCATCTTCCTGTGGGTGAAGCTGCCCGACCAGGTCGATACGCTCAAGCTCTATCAGGCTGCCCTTGCTGCCGGCGTCTCGATCAATCCGGGCCCGGAATGGTCGACCAACAAGGGCTATTCAAGCTCGCGCCTGCGGCTATGCTTTGCGAGTCCGTCGCATCAGCAGATTCGCGAGGGCGTCGCCGTGCTGGCCGAAATCTGCCGCAAGGAGTTCGGCGTGCCGGCCCGCAGCGCCAATGTGGAGAAGCGGGCCTGAAGTCAGGCCGCCTGAGGCTGGCTGCCGTGGATCGCGGAGGCCAGCCGCAGCAACAGGACGATCGAGACGTTGCCCTTGCCGGCCTCGATCTGGGCGATGTAGCGCTCCGAAATCCCGGAGCGTCGGGCCAGCTCCCGGCGCGACAGCTCGCAGCGGGCGCGGGACGACTTCAGGCGCTCGCCCAGCTCCGCCAGAAACGCGGTCTCGGAACTAGGCGGCGCGGCACAGCTCCCCGGCAGCACCTCACCCGCGAAATCCATGACTTGATTCAGCATCGCTCTCACCACGCATCGCCTTCGGGAGCGTCATCTTACCCCGTCAGCGCCGAGCCTCATTGACGCGGATCAAATGCGCGCGCGATCGGGGCCTGCCGTGGACGATCGCGGCGGGGATGCTAGACTTTGCCTGGAATTATTCGAGGCGGGGCCTTTCGGGACATGATGCGTCATTTGAGTCGCTGGACCAGCGCGGCGGTGCTTTGGGTTGCGTTCAGTTCGCTCGCGCGTGCCGAGACGCTCGCGGCGACGATCGAGCAATGGGGCTTGCTCGGGTCATGGGCGGTCGACTGCGCTATCAGGCCCGACCGCGACAAGGGCGCGGTGCTGACTTACGAAATCCGGAAGGACGGCCGCGTGATGTACCGGCGCAATTTCGGTGACGTCAAGGATGAGAACGAGGTGGTGTCCGCCTCCGTCAACGCCGAGGGCCTGCTCAACCTGATGGTCTACTTCGCATCGTTGCACCAGACGCGCGAATTCGGATTGCTGCATGCGAATGACGGCAGCCTGCGCGCGATCTATAATCGCAGCGATCGGGGCGAATACACCATCAAGGATGGCAAATACGTGAAGACTGGCGCGCCGACGCTTCCACAGCAACGCTGCACACAGCCATCGTCCTGATCCTGAACATCCATTCAGAATTCTCTTCCCGTTTCGCCGGAACGTTCATGCGGATGCGCGGTTTAGATTTGCATTCGATTGGAGGAGGACATCATGAAGAAGCTTGGTTATGTCGTTGCCGCTCTGGGTGCGCTCGCGGTTGCGGCGCCGACGCTGGCAAGTGCTGAGACCGTGATCATCAAGCACGGCCATCACGGCCCGTACGGCGCCCGCGCCGAATTCCGCGAGCATCGCGACTATGGCTGGCATCGCGGCTGGCGCCATCACGACCGCGTCGTGGTGATCAAGCATCGCCATCATCACTGGGACTAATGCGCAACGCAACCGGAAATGGCCCCTCGCGGGGCCATTTCCATGCGTTCTGCGCCCTCTCCCTTGCAAGGCGAGACGGGCGAGAGGCATCTCTCCGCAAGTCCGAAATCGTAGGGTGGGCAAAGGCGCATTTGCGCCGTGCCCACGGCTAGGAGGTGGGCACGCTTCCGCCTTCGCTCTTCGAGCTACGGCGGACAAATCGCTTTGCCCACGCTACGATACTTCGCGAGCCCATCAATCCCACTGCGGCGCGAAGCCCGGATTGACGCAGCGCTTGTCCTTCGGCAGCGCGGCGATCTTCTTGCGATCGGCATCATCCAGCTTGATCTTCAGCGCATCCAGATTGGCCTGCTGGCTCTCGCGGCGTGACGCCTTCGGGATCGCGGCAACGCCGTCCTGGTCGAGCAGCCATTTCAATGCGACCTGTGCCGCGCTCGCGTTGTGCTTCGCGCCGATCTCGGCGAGGACCGGATCCGAAGCAAAGCGCCCCTGCGCCAGCGGGCAATAGCCGACCAGCGGGATAGACTTCGCCCTGAGATAGGCCAGCAGCTTCGATTGATCCAGCATCGCGTGATATTCGACCTGGTTGCAGGCGATCGGCGCCTTGATGTCCTCGACCGCGATCTTGAGCAATGCCGTAGTGAAATTGGCAACGCCGATCGCCCGCGTCCGTCCCTCCTCTTTCAGCTTCATCAAGGTCTCGAACACCGCGCCCCAGTTCGCCGATCTCGACGGCCAGTGCACGAGGTAGAGGTCGACATGATCGAGCCTGAGCTTTGCCAGGCTGGCGTCGAAGGCGCGGCGGATCGCATCCGGGCTGAGATTCTCGTGCCAGACCTTGGTCGTGACATGCAGCTCGCCGCGCGGCACGGAGCTAGCGGCGAGCGCGGCGCCGATGGCCTCCTCGTTGGCGTACATTTCGGCGGTGTCGATGTGGCGATAGCCGATCGACAGCGCGCTCTCGACCGCTTCGCGGCAGACATCGCCCTGCATGCGGAAGGTGCCGAGGCCGAGCTTGGGCATGCTGATGCCCCGTGTTTTCAGATGGTCCATGGAACAGGCTCCCTGAGATATTGCAGCCCGCCGGATGCAGGCAGCGATGCCGCGTGAGCAGACTCTTCGGTGATGGAAAAGAGGTGGCGGGAGCGGGCATGATAGCGCGGCAGGCGCGGGGCGGCCAATCAAGATCGGGTTAGGGTTTGGAGGCGTCTTTCCGGGGCGTCCGCAGGGCGAACTCCGGTGCGCGTTTGCGCACCTGAGAATCTCGAGATTCCGGGTTCGATGCTGCGCATCGCCCCGGAATGACAGTGCCTCACGAATGCTGCGCCACGACCGCCGGGCGCGGCTGCGGTTGCGGCACGATATCGACTGACCAGAGGTCGCGGTTGTCGACGTCCTTCAGGGTCACCGTCATCACGCCGCTGGTGCCGTCGATGTCGACGCGGCCGAAGAACTGCAAGCCGAAGCAGGGTGCGAGATTCTCGCCCTGAGCCTCGCTGCAGCCGTTCCGGTACATTGCGACCGGGCCGAAGGTGTTGTCGAGTTCGCCCGGGCCCCAGGTGCCGGCGTGGAGCGGGCCAGAGACGAACTCCCAGAACGGCTCGAAATCCCTAAACTGCGCCCTGTTCGGATCGTAGAAGTGCGCCGCGGTGTAGTGCATGTCGGCGGTGAGCCAGACGATGTTGCGAACGCCGGCGCGCTTGATCGAGGCCAGGAGATCAGCGATCTCGTGCTCGCGCCGATCAGGGGGGCCGTCGCCGAGCGCGACGGCGTCGAGGCTGACCAGCCCTATCGGCAAATCGGCCGCGATCACCTTCCAGGTCGCGCGCGAGGCGGCGAGCTCGCGCTTCAGCCAGGCGAGCTGCCCGGCGCCGAGAATCCAGCCACGGTGATCATCGCCCTTGTTCCAGCTGTCGTCGCGATAGCTGCGCATGTCGATCATGAAGATGTCGAGCAGCGGGCCGTAAGCGATCTTGCGATAGACCCGGCCCTGCCGCGCGCCGATGTCCCGGATCGGCATGAAGTCGAAGAAGGCACGGCGGGCGCGTGCGACCAGGCGCGGCGTGCCGTCGTCTTCAAAGCCGGCCTCGTCATAGCTGCCGGCCGGCGACCAATCGTTGGTGACCTCGTGATCGTCCCATTGCGCGAACATCGGCACCGCGGCGTGGAAGGCGCGGAAGTGCTGGTCGAGATGGTTGTATTTGTAGTTGCCGCGGAACTGCGCCAGGGTGTGTGCGACCTCCGATTTCTCCTCGGTCACGACGTTGCGCCAGATCTCGCCGTTCGGCAGCTTCTGCTCGGAGGGAATCGTGCAGTCGGCATAAATGTGGTCGCCGGAGTGGATGAAGAAATCCGGTCTATTGTCCAGCATGGTGCGGTAGCTGCGATAGCCGCCGCGCGAAAGGTCGATGCCCCAGCCCTGCCCCGCGACGTCGCCGGACCACAGGAACGAGATCGACCGGCCTGCGGCTGGCGCCGTGCGAAAATGACCGAGGCGGCTTTCGCCTGTCATGCCGGTCGCGATGTCGTCGAAGCTGACGCGATAGAAGATGTCCTGCCCGGCCGGCAGATTGTCGAGCTGCAGTTTTGCCGTGAAGTCTGCGTCCGGCAGCGCATCACGTGACGCTGACGCGTTGATGGTCGTGAAACTCTCGACGGTCGAGCACTCCACCTGCATCCGCGCCGGCCGATCGGCGCGGGCCCAGATCACGGCCGAGCCGTTCGACACATCGCCCGACTGAATGCCACCTGCGATGTGCGGACGATCAGCGGCGCGGCTGATGCGGGGCGTTGCGAGCGAGGCGATGGCGAGAGAGGATGTGGAGCGAACCAGGAATTGCCGCCGGGTCCATGCGCGCGCGGCGCGGTGCGTTGCCATCAAGGAAACCTTCGTCGAATCGCGACGGAAGGTGCCTGCGTCGTTTGACGGCCGGCTTACGGTTTGTTGACTCCGGGCCTACGGTTTTGCGACGCGCAGGTGACGGGCGATGTGCGACCGTGGCTTCTTGGCGACTGCCAGAGCAAGCGCCTCGTCCTTCGAGACGACCGCTTCCAGCGGTCTCCTCAGGATGAGGCTAAGCAGCATTGCCCCCGCTTAAGTTGCAGCCGCGTACTCCGCCCTCATCCTGAGGGCCCGCCATCGGCGGGCGTCTCGAAGGATGGGCTGCAAGCGAGATGAAGCGGCTGTTCTTAATGCTTCCAGTTGCAGATGCCGCCGGAACGGCACGGCCAGGTCTGGATGCGGGTGTCCATCGCCTGCGCGTCGAGCGGATTGGCGTGACGGTGCGCGAGCCTGGTGCGGGCTGCGCCGCGCGGCTGGGTGCTCCTGGTGTGAGCGATCTCGGTGTGAGCGATCTTGGTCTCAGCCATCTTGGGCTCGGAGACGTGCACGCGTTCGGCCGCGACCTTCTTCGGTACGTCGACTGGTTCGGCGCGGGCCTGCGCCTCGTTGCCGCCCTTCGCTTCCATCGCGACTGGAGCGAAATGCGTCTCTGGCCCGAGCCGCTTCGGCGACAGCACTGCCTTGGAGAGATCGAGACCGAGATATTCGTCAGGCTTGTAATCGTCAGCGCGCGCGATACCGCCCACTGCGAGCACGAGGGCAATGGCAACCACACTGGGAATGCTTTTCAGGACCACGGACGCCTCCTGAAATTGATTGGTTAAGGAGTAATTTACTCCTATCTAGGAGGCGCGGCGTGCATTTCCAGCGGCCAAATGTAACAGTGGTTAAGAAGTTTGGCGGTGTCAGGCGACCTTTCGCGTCGCACCCGTCCCATCCAGGAACCCGATCAGCCTGTTACGAATGATTTGTTCCGCCTCAGTCATGATGCGATCGATGAGTTCCTTGCAGCTGGGGATGTCGTGGATGAGGCCCGCGACCATGCCGCAGCTCCAGGCGCCGGCATCCATCTGCCCCTCCAGCATGATCCTGGGATAGACGCCCGCGACCTGGTCGTGGATGTCGTCGATCGTGAGCTTGTCGCCCCTGGCGTGCTCGATCTCGAGCAGGCGCTCGACATTGGCGTTCTTCAAGACGCGCTCGGTGTTGCGCAAGGCTCGCATGATCAGGCGGGTGTCGAGCTCGGTCGCCGCGACCAGCGCGTTCTTCACGTTCTGATGCACCGGCGCTTCCTTGGTGGCGATGAAACGCGTGCCCATGTTCATGCCTGATGCGCCCAGCGCCAGCGCCGCGACGAGGCTGCGGCCGTCGGCCATGCCGCCGGAGGCGACGAACGGAATGTTCAACTCCTCCGCAGCGCGCGGCAGCAGGATCATGTTGGGAATGTCGTCCTCGCCGGGATGGCCGCCGCACTCGAAGCCGTCGACGCTGACGGCGTCGCAGCCGATGCGCTCGGCCTTCAGCGAATGACGCACCGAGGTGCATTTGTGGATCACCTTGATGCCCGCCGCCTTCAGCGCCGGCATGTATGCTTCCGGGCTGCGGCCCGCGGTCTCCACCGCCTTGATGCCGCCTTCGACGATGGCGGCGATGTATTCCGGATAAGGCGGGGCCGAGAAAGCCGGCAGGAAGGTGAGGTTCACGCCGAACGGCTTGTCCGTCATGTCGCGGCAGCGGGCGATCTCCCTGGCCAGCAGCTCCGGCGTCTTCTGGGTGAGGCCGGTGATGATGCCAAGGCCTCCGGCATTGGAGACGGCAGCGGCAAGCTCGGCAAAGCCGACGAAATGCATGCCGCCCTGGATGATGGGATGCTCGATGCCGAACAGTTCGGTGATCGCGGTCTTCACTTCATTCTCCTCCCCGGAATTTGGCCTGATCTTGCGTTCAGTCTAGCCGGACTTTTGCGCCGCGGTCACCATGTCTCGCCGAAGGGGCGGATCTCCATTTCGAAGGTCCAGGCGCTCTTCGGCTGCTGATAAAGCTGCCAATAGGACCCGGCGACGGCCGACGGAGGCATCAGCAGGTCGGGATTGTCGAGCGCGTTGGGGCCGAGCGCCTCGAGCCGGCGCTGCCGCACCCATTCGGTGTCGACGCCGGCATCGATGATGAGATGGGCGACGTGGATCTTCTTCGGCCCGAGCTCGCGCGCCATCGCCTGCGCCACGGCGCGCAAGCCAAACTTGGCGCTGGCAAAGGCGGCAAAGCCGCTGCCGCCGCGCAAGGACGCGGTCGCGCCGGTGAAGAAGATATTGCCGCCACCGCGCGGCAGCATCAGCCGCGCCGCTTCGCGGCCGGCGAGGAAACCGGAATAGCAGGCCATCTCCCACACTTTCCGGAACACGCGCTCGGTGGTGTCGAGGATCGGGAAGTTGACGTTGGCGCCGACATTGAAGATGCAGACCTCCAGCGGCGCATGCTTGTCGGCGTCGTTGAGGAAGGAGATGACCTCCTCCTCCTTGCGGGCGTCCAGCGACCGCGCGTGGATTTCGCCGCCGGCGGCCTCGATGTCCTTCACCAGCGGCGCGAGCTTGTCGCCGTTGCGCCGGCCCGCGTAGATCGAGAAGCCTTCGGCTGCGAATTTCTTGGCAATCTCGGCGCCGATGAAATCGCCGGCCCCGATCACGGCCGCGGTCGCGTTTCGCCTGGACATCGTCGCCTCCTCCGCTGAGAGCATGATTGGGACCGGAGGCTATAGTTCTAAAATAGAACTGTCAAACTTGCGATCCGAATGCTAGCTTCGAGCCGAAATAGCCTTGTTCATTCAAAGTCAGTTCCTTTTTCTGACTGACTAGATCCGTGCCGGAGACGGGATCATGAAATGGGATACGCTGGATGAGGAGCCCTGCTCGCTCTCCCGCACCGTCGCCGTGGTCGGCGACCGCTGGACGCTGCTGATCCTGCGCGAATGCTTTTTGCGGGTGCGACGCTTCGATGCGTTTCAGTCGTCGCTGCAGATCACGCGGCATCTCTTGTCGGAGCGGCTGAAGAAGCTGGTCCGCTTCGGCATCCTGCGCCGCGTCCCCTATTCCGAAGCGCCCAAGCGCTACGAATACATCCTGACGCAGAAGGGCCTCGACCTCTATCCGGTCATCATGGCGATGGTGCATTGGGGCGACACCCACATGGGCGACGAGCGCGGCCGCCCGCTGCTGCACGAGCACAAGAGCTGCGGCAAGCTGTTCGACCCGGTGATGGTGTGCTCGGAATGCGGCGATGTGCTGCATGCCAAGCAGGTTCATGTGCATGCGGGGCCGGGGCGGAAGGAAGCGGTGGGGTGAGTTCTGTCTCACGACATCGTCATTGCGAGGAGCTCGTGACAAAATTGCGAAGCAATTTTGCACTGTAGCGACGAAGCAATCCAGAGTCTTTCCGCGGAGCGATTCTGGATTGCTTCGCTGCGCTCGCAATGACGGATGGTGCCTAATGCCCCCGCGCGGGCGCGCCGAGATTGATCGGGCGCAGCACGGCGGCAATCGGGATCATCAGCACGGCGATGATCGCGAGCGTCCAGAACACGTCGATATAGGCGAGGAAATCGACCTGCTGCTGCAAGGTCCTGCCGACCCAGGCGACCGCCTGCGAGGCGGCATCGCTCGCGTTCGAGCCCTGGGCCTGGAAGTAGCGCGTCACCGCCTCGATGGTCTGCTGGTAGCCGAGGTCGGATGGCGCGGCATGCTCGATCAGGCGGCTCTGATGGAATTGCTGGCGCTGCGCAAGAATCGTTTGCGCCAGCGCGACGCCCATGGAGCCGCCGATATTGCGGGCGACATTGATCAGCGCCGAGGCCTGGTTGGTCTTGTCGGGCGGCACGCCGTCATATGAAGCCGTCGTCACCGGCAGAAACAGGAAGGGAAGGCCGATCGCGAGGAAGATGCGAGCCAGCGCCGCGTAGCCGTAGGTGATGTCGCCGTTGAGCCCGGTCAGATGCCACATCGAGAACGCGACGACCGCGGCGCCGAACATGATGAGATATTTGGGCTGCACCGTACTGACGAGCCTGCCAACCACGGGCATCAGCAACAATGTTGCGATACCGCCGGGCGACAACGCGAGACCAGCCAGCATCGCCGTGTAGTTCAGCTCGGTCTGAAGCAGTTGCGGCAGAATCTGCGTGGTCGAGATCAGCACCGCGCCGGTGCCGAGCATGACCAGGAAGCAGGCGGCGAACTGCCGCCGACCGAGCAGGCGGATGTCGACGATCGGATCCTCGCGCGTCAGCTCCCACGGGATAAGCGCGAGCAGCGAGGCCGCCGCGAGCACCGCGAAAAGCACGATCATATTCGAGCCGAACCAGTCGTTGCGCTGGCCTTCGTCGAGCACGAATTCGAGCGAGCCGAGCCCGATCGCGACCAGGGCAAAGCCGATATAGTCGACGCGCAGGCCCTTCGCGAGCAGCTTCGCCCGCTCCTCCTCCGCGCCTGACGGCTCCTTGACCAGCGTGCCGACCAGGAACAGCGAGAGCAGTCCCATCGGCACGTTGATCAGGAACACCCAGTGCCAGCTATAGGTATCGGTGATCCAGCCGCCGAGCGTCGGGCCGACCACCGGCGCGACGACCACGGCGACGCCATAGATCGCAAAGGCCTGGCCCCGTTTCTGCGGCGGGAAGGAATCGGCGAGGATCGCCTGCTCGCTGGTGGCCATGCCGCCGCCGCCGAGACCTTGCAGGATGCGGAACAGCACCAGTGCCTGCAAATTCCACGCGAAGCCGCACAACAAGGACGCCACCGAGAAGGTCGCCACGCAAAACATGTAGAAGCGCTTGCGGCCGATCACGGTCGACAGCCAGCCCGAGATCGACAGCACGATGGCATTGGCGACGAGATAGCTGGTGATGACGTAGGTGCTCTCGTCGATGCCGACCGCGAGCCCGCCGGCAATGTGGCGCAACGCGACATTGGCGATGGTGGTGTCGAGCACCTCCATGAAGGTCGCGATCGAGACCACGAAGGCGATGAGATAAGGATTGTGCCCGCCGGCCGCCGAGCGCTCCGGCGACCAGGCACCAGTGGACGCGCCGTCCTGCGTTGAGTCCGTCATCGCACCCTGGTCCAGGGCACGACCGACATGCCCGGGCCGACAGGCAGGTCGGCCGGCCAACCGTCGACCACGATCTTCACCGGCACGCGCTGCACCACCTTGACGTAATTGCCGGTGGCATTCTCCGCCGGCAGCAGGCTGAAGGCGGTGCCGGAGCCCGGCTGCACGGAATCGACATGGCCGCTCAGCTTGCGCCCGGGATAAGCGTCGATGCGGATCTCGACCGGCTGGCCCGGCCGCATGTCGGCAAGTTGAGTCTCCTTGTAATTGGCGACGATCCAGACATCGTCGGGGACGAACATCATCAGGCTCTGGCCTGCGGTAACGAACGTGCCCTTGGCGCCGGAGAGCTTGACGACGCGGCCGGATTGCGCCGCAACGACGCCGGTGTATTGCAGGTTCAGCCTGGCCTGATCGAGCTGCGCCTGCGACTGCTCGAGTTGCGCCTTGGCGCCTTCCAGCTGGGCTTGCAGACTCTTGATGCCGACCTGCGCCGCGATCACCGCCGTCTTCGCGCGCTCCGTGTTGGCCTGTTGGGCCTGAAGATCGGAGCGGGTCTGCTGCTGACGCTGCACGGTGCCGGCGCCCTTCTCGACGAGATCTTGTGCGCGGTTGAACTCCTCCTGCGCGAACTGAAGCTGGGCCTGCGCCTGCTCGAGCTGCGCCTGGGCCTGCTTGATCTGCTCCTGTTGGGAATCGATCTGCGCCGCGACATTGCTGATGTTGGCCTTGGAGACCTCGACCTGGGCCTCGGCCTGGTCGACGGCGATGCGATAATCGCGCTCGTCGATCCTGGCGAGGAGATCGCCGGCATTGACATGCTGGTTGTCGGTCACAGGGATATCGGTGACGTAGCCGCCGACCTTCGGGGCCACGGAAAAGCTGCGGGCGGCGACGAATGCATCATCGGTGGATTCATAGTGGCGGACCTGGAGCCAGTAGAGCAGACCGCCGACCAACGCTGCGATCAGCACGATGGCGCCGACGGTTGCGAGCAGCCAGTGCTCGGCGATCCGCTCGCGCAGCGTCGGAGTTTGGTCCGGCTTGGCCGACTGCTCCTTGCTCTCGTGCTTTGGATCAGGCGAAGTCTTTGGAGCTTCCGCCTTCTGCGGCTGCTCCGCCGACGGGCCACGCTCCCGGATTTGAGCATCCACGGCGAACACCTCGATCGGGGTTTTTGCTGCGGCAGAGGCTCGCCTTGCGCGCACGCCGGAACCTAACCGCAGCGCTGGGGCATGGTTCCGGCTGCCGGAAGCACCGCCGTCAATCGTGAACGCATTGCGCAAGAAAGAAGCGCGGCACCGGCGGTACCGCGCTTCATTCATTGCCTGCGCACGAGATCAGTGCGTTTTGGTCTCCTGCCATTTCTCCAGATCGGCCTTCTTGTCGCCGGACCTCTGCTCCTTCTCCGGATTGCCCTTCCAGGGCTTGTCCGTCTGGGCGTGCGATCCCCAGTCGTTCTGCTGCCTGGGATCGTCGGTGGGCTTTTCCTTGCTCATCGGGTCTGCCTTTGTCTGCAACGAGCTTTAAGCGAATGGAACGCCATAATAGGCATTGACGCCGCGCATCGCGGCGTCATCACCCCAGTTCCAGTCGCTGCGCTCGCCATATTTCGGCGCGCCTTCGAGCGCCTTCGCGGTGATTCCGGTGACATAGCCGCCGAGCTCGGTGTCGTATTTCAGCGACTGCCAGGGCAACGGATAGTGATCGTTGCCGATCCCCAGGAATCCGCCGAAGCCGAGCACGGCGTAGGACACCTTGCCGCTGATCTTGTCGATCATCACGCGTTCGATCGAACCGATCCGGTTGCGGTCGGCGCCGTAGACCGATGTTCCCTCGACCTTGTCGCTGCCGATCAGACGGCCCATCTCGCTGCGGTCCAGCTCGCCTTGATTCAACATGTCTGTTCTCCACTCAGCCAGTGTGGGGACCAACGAGCGCCAAGGGGCGATCGTTCCAGAGGGCACCTGCGCCCTGACAGGAACATCACCGCAGGCGCGCTGTTCTTGATTGTCCAGCCAAGGAAACCGGGAGCCGCCCGCGATGTCTCAGACCGTCTCCGACTTCGTCGTCCAGCGTCTGCATCAATGGGGCGTGCGTCACATCTTCGGTTACCCCGGCGACGGCATCAATGGCGTGTTCGGCGCCCTGAACCGGGCGGAGGCCAAGGCCGAGACCAGGATCGGCTTTGTGCAGGCCCGCCACGAGGAGATGGCGGCGTTCATGGCATCGGCCTATGCGAAATTCTGCGGCGAGCTTGGCGTCTGTATCGCAACGTCGGGCCCCGGCGCCTCGCATCTCATCACCGGGCTCTATGACGCGCTGCTCGACCACCAGCCCGTGCTGGCGATTGTCGGCCAGCAGGCGCGAAACGCGCTCGGTGGCAGCTATCAGCAGGAACTCGATCTCGTTTCGATGTTCAAGGACGTTGCCGGCGCTTATGTCGCGCAGGCCTCCTCGCCCGCTCAAGTGCGGCACCTGATCGACCGCGCGGTACGGATCGCGCTCGCACGCCGGGCCCCGACGGCCATCATCCTGCCCAACGACCTGCAGGAAGAGCCCTATGAAGGGCCTCCACGCGCGCACGGCACGCTGCATTCCGGCGTCGGCTACAGCGGTCCACGAATGATGCCGCGCGAGGCCGAGCTCGATCATGCCGCCGAAGTTCTCAACGCCGGCAAGAAAGTCGCGATGCTGGTCGGTGCCGGCGCGCTGCACGCCACTGACGAAGTGATTGCAGTCGCCGACCGCCTGTCGGCCGGCTGCGCCAAGGCGCTGCTCGGCAAGGCGGCGCTGCCGGACGACCTGCCATGGGTGACGGGCTCGATCGGCCTGCTCGGCACCGAGCCGAGCTACAACATGATGATGGAATGCGACACGCTGCTGATGGTCGGCTCCGCGTTCCCTTACGCGGAATTCCTTCCCAAGGAAGGCGCCGCGCGCGGCGTGCAGATCGACATCGACGCCGGCATGACGTCGATCCGTTTCCCCATGGAGGTCAGCCTGGTCGGCGATGCGGCCGAGACGTTGCGGAGCCTGCTGCCGCGGCTCGCTCCCAAGAGCGACGGCGCCTGGCGGCAGTCGATCGCGGATGACGTCGCCAAATGGTGGACAACGCTGGACGACCGGGCGCATCAGCCCGCCGCGCCGATCAATCCGCAGCTCGTCGCCTGGGAATTGTCGCCGCGCCTGCCCGAGAACGCCATCATCACCAGCGATTCCGGCTCCTGCGCCAACTGGTTTGCGCGCGATCTGAAAATACGACGCGGCATGATGGCCTCGCTCTCCGGCGGCCTCGCCTCGATGGGCGCCGCTGTGCCTTATGCGCTGGCGGCGAAATATGCCCATCCTGACCGCCCCGTGATCGCATTGGTCGGCGACGGCGCCATGCAGATGAACAACATGGCCGAATTGATCACGGCCGCCAAATACTGGCGATCCTGGCGCGATCCGCGCTTGGTCGTCTGCGTCTTCAACAACGAGGACCTCAACCAGGTCACCTGGGAGCAGCGCATCATCAATGGCGACCCCAAATTCGAGGCCTCCCAGCGCATCCCCGACGTGCCCTATTCGCGCTTCGCCGAGATGATCGGCCTCACCGGCATCTTCGTCGACAGCCCGCAGCTGCTCGGCTCGGCCTGGGAACAGGCGCTGGCAAGCGAGAAGCCCGTGGTCCTGGAGGTGAAGACCGATCCCGAGGTGCCGCCGCTGCCACCGCACATCACCTTGCAGCAGGCGAAGAACTTCTCGCTCGCCTTGATGAAGGGCGATCCCAACGAGAGCAGCGTGATCAAGGGCGCGGCGCGGCAGGTGCTTGAATCGATCCTGCCTGGAAAGGAATGAGGTGAACCATGAGCGACTTTCGTGACATTCAGCATGGCGTCAACGATCCCGTCCACGGCGTCGACGTGAAGCGTCAGATCAACACCAACCAGACGCCGCACGAGCGGGCGCAGCGTCATGCGGACGTGCGAGCCGAACCGTCGGCCTCGCCGTCCGAGCCGTTCCTGCCCGAGCGGCTGCGGCGGAAGCCGACCGATCCGATCAATCCCCGCACCGGCCGTCACCCCACGGATTAGGAACCTCGGTCCCGAAGCCGTGTTGATCGCCGGAAAGACCGGCGGGGCAAGTGCCGCGCCGCTCATCAGAGGGACCGGACCATGAAACGTACCGTCATCGCCATTGCCTGCGTGCTGCTTGCAGGCCCAGCTCTCGCCCAGTCGCTTGGCGAGAAGACCGGCGTCAATTCGGCGCTCGGCGTCGCGCCTGCGACCGCCGATTTCGTCAAGGAGGTCGCCATCAGCGACATGTTCGAGATCGAGTCGAGCAAGCTCGCCGAGCAAAAAGGCAATGCGCAGGAGAAAAGCTTTGCGCAGCAAATGGTCACCGACCACACCAAGACCAGCAGCGAGCTGAAGGGCCTCGTCGGCAACGGCAAGGTCCAGGCGACGTTGCCGACCGCGCTCGACAGCTCGCACCAGAGCAAGCTCGACAAGCTCAAGAGTGCCTCGGGCAAGGATTTCAGCACGGACTACAACTCCTACCAGGTCAGCGCCCACGAGGACGCGGTCTCGCTTTTTGAGCGTTACGCCAAGGGCGGCGACAATTCCGAGCTGAAGGATTGGGCGGGTAAGACGCTGCCCGTGCTCAGGCACCACCTCGACATGGCCAAGGAGCTCGGCAAAGCACCGAGCGTTGGGCAGTCGAAGTAGAAGCCTTCGTGAGGACGCCGGTGGCCCCCGGCGTCCATCGTTCTGCAACAATGCCAGCCTCCGCGCATTGAGATCGCGAATGTGGAGGCCCTCATGGCACATCAAGACAAGACTTCAGTGTCCCGCCGGCACGTCGTCCGCGCGGCGAGCGCCACGCTCGCTGCGGCTTCGCTGGCGTCGTCGACCGCGCAAGGAAACGCTGACATGAACGCTGACATGGCCGAGCAACACCTGATCGATCCCGTCACCCGCTATCCCAAGCCGCCCTTCAAGAAGCAATCGCAACCCTGGCCCGGCCTC
Source organism: Bradyrhizobium sp. BLXBL-03 (assembly GCF_051853015.1). Classification (NCBI taxonomy): domain Bacteria; kingdom Pseudomonadati; phylum Pseudomonadota; class Alphaproteobacteria; order Hyphomicrobiales; family Nitrobacteraceae; genus Bradyrhizobium; species Bradyrhizobium sp. BLXBL-03. The sequence continues at coordinate 6,169,566 of NZ_CP182470.1, forward strand.
GCCGGCAAGATGGAGCCGCGGCCGGATCACGGCGAGAGCAGCTACAAAGGCTCCGGCCGCCTCAAGGGCCGCAAGGCGCTGATCACCGGCGGCGATTCCGGCATGGGCCGGGCGGCCGCGATCGCCTATGCGCGCGAAGGCGCCGACGTCGCCATCAACTATCTGCCCGCGGAGGAGCCGGACGCGCAGGAGGTGATCGCATTGATCAAGAAGGAAGGTCGCAACGGCCTCGCCATTCCCGGCGATCTCAAGGACGAAGCTTTCTGCAAGAAGCTGGTGGACGAGGCCGTCCAGGGCCTCGGCGGGCTCGACATCATCGTCAACAACGCCGCCCGGCAGCAGACGCGCGCCTCCATCCTCGACGTCTCGTCGGAGGATTTCGACGCGACCATGAAAACCAACATCTACGCGCCGTTCTGGATCATCAAGGCGGCGCTGCCGCATCTCAAGCCCGGCTCCTGCATCATCGGCACGACATCCGAGCAGGCCTACGATCCCTCGCCGGATCTCTACGACTACGCGCAGACCAAGGCCGCGACGATGAGCTATGTGAAGTCCCTGGCCAAGCAGCTCGCCTCGAAGGGCATTCGCGTCAACGGCGTTGCGCCGGGACCGATCTGGACGCCGCTCCAGGTCTCCGGCGGCGCCACCATGGAGAAGCTGGAAAAGTTCGGCGGCATGACGCCGCTTGGCCGTCCCGGCCAACCCGCCGAGCTGGCTTCGATCTACGTGCAGCTTGCCGCGGCCGATGCGAGTTACGCGACCGGCCAGGTCTATGGCTCCGCGGGTGGATCGGGCCAGCCGTGAAGGAACCGTCGGGCAGGAATATCCGTTGTCACACGAGCGTAACGCAACTGTCATGATGATTAGCTCGTTCATAACGGATCGATGGCCCTCTTCACTGTAGAACCAACACGCGTCGACAATGCAATCGCCGACCAGATCGCAAGCCACACCAACTCGGAAGTGGAGCATGTAGCCCAGGCGCTGACCTGGGGAGCCGACGAGCACATCCTGTTAGGGCTTGCTGCGGCTGGATGGGTCTACGCCCAGCTGCGCGCGCCCAGGCAACGTCCTACCGCAAATCACATCTTGCTGGTGTCGCTGGTAACGGCCGCGCTACCGCATGTCCTGAAGTCCGTGTTCGATCAAACACGACCGGATCGGCTGACGGCACTCGGCCATTGCCGTGGCGTTCCCTTATCAGGGCGCCGGCGAGACGCATTTCCATCCGGCCACGCCGTTCACATGGGCGCCCTCGCCTCCGCCGCTGACCTGCTTCCGTCCGGGCCGCGGCGCATGGTTCGCGCTCTCGCCGTGGGTCTTTCGCTGACGCGCGTCGTCCTGCTTGCGCATTGGGTAAGCGATGTGCTGGCCGGTTTTACCTTGGGCATCGCCGTCGAACGCGTGTTACGGCCCCTTACGCTCGGCCGGTCGCGCAGCGTGCCCGGACACGGCGATGACTGAGTATCTCCTCCGCTTCATCGCCGGGGGCGCGATCGTATCGGCCTTCGCGATTCTCGGCGACATGTTGCGACCCAAGAGTTTCGCCGGGCTGCTCGCGGCGGCGCCGTCGGTGGCGCTGGCAACGCTCAGCATCGCCGTCGTTCAGCACGGCCCGCAATATGCTGCGGCGGAAAGCTGGACCATGATCTATGGCGCAGCAGCCCTCGCCTGCTTCAGCATCGCGGTTTGCCAGCTTCTGATGAGGTTTCGCTTCCGGGCGCTCGCTGCCACTCTCAGCGCCTCCGTCGTCTGGCTTGCGGTCGCCTTCGGCCTGCTCGCGGGCTTCGGAGGGACCATGTGATGCTTGTCAAGCTGTCATCATCGGCTCTGAAGCAAACACGCTGGTACGAGTACGGCATTCGCTTCGTGCTCGGCGGATTGGCGACCGTTTTCACCGGCCTCGTCAGCGCACGCTTTGGCGTCGCCATCGGCGGGCTCTTCCTCGCGCTCCCTGCCATCTTCTGCGCCAGCGCGACCCTGATCGAGAGCCACGAGCGCCGCGCCAAGGAAAAGGCCGGTCTTGCCGGACGGCGACGCGGGCAGCAGGCTGCGGCTCTCGATGCTGCGGGGGCTGGCCTCGGAAGCATTGGTCTTGCGGCGTTTGCCGCGACCTTCCACGCCCTGGTCACGGCGAGCGTGATCGGGGCATTCGCGGCTTCTATCCTGGTTTGGGCTGCCGTCTCTGTGGCGGCGTGGTGGCTGAGGCGAAAGCTTCGCATCACCTCACGTCACGCAGACTGAACGCTGAGGGCGATCAGCGAGCAGCCGCTGCCGCTTCCCCCAACTTGAGGAAATCGTACATCTCGGCTGCCGTTTTCAACTGATCGATACGGGCCGCGAGGGCATCGCGCTGACCACCGTCCGGCAGGTGCGCCAGCTCATCCTCAAGCCGAAGCCTCTGCTCATGGAGACGCTGTTCGAACGTATGGGGCTCAGATCGTTTTCGCATCATCTGTCCTTGGGGGTTTCCTTGGAGGTTTCCTTGGAGGTTTCCTTGGGGGTTGCAGGCCCGGGCTGTTGGCCCAGCGCTCGATCTGCTCGATGACCTTCTGGTGGCTCGGACGCACCGGCTTTGGTCCTTCGGGCTCATCGGAAAGCTTGCGGGGTAACCTGACTTCATCTGTCATGGCCCATCTCCCTTGACAGGAGAATGCGCCAAAGCCCGACTCGTTTCAATATTAACTTCTTGATTTTATTGAGTATTTTTACTCATTTGGAGGATTTTACGACTCTTGTGGAACCCGCGCCGATCTCGCCCGTTGAACAAACTACTCAACTTACTCACTTTGTGTGATCGACCATGAATGACCTTCGCGCCGAGCGTCTCCAGGTCATGCTTTCTCCGGAAGAGCTGGCCGCGGTTGACGATTTCCGGTTCAAGCACCGCATGCCGACGCGTGCGGCAGCGGTCCGCGAACTTCTCAAGTCGGGACTGGCCGCCGTTGGCGTTGATGCAATACCCGGGGTCAAGTCGAGCAGCTTCGGCGTATTCGGGCGCGGACCGGAGGGGCACACTCAGAACGATCCCGAAAACGGCACCCAGGGCTGATCACGGCCTCACAGCAAACGACCCCGGCACGGGGGGTGCCAGGGCCGTCCTTGGAGATTGCTTCCGGAGCACCGGGGGCATGTCACCGGAAGCAATCACTCGACTCTTCGCAGGACGATTCGTTCCTCGTGAAAGATTAGCCGCTCGGAGCAGCGCCGGAATCATCCGGCGTCATGCCTGAGCCCGGCGTCTTGCTGTCGTCGTTGAGCTTGGGATCGCGCGTCGCCTCGCGCGATGGCGAGCCGGTTTCGTTTGTCTTGTGCACGGTCTGCGCGCGGTGCTTGTCGCGCGGCTGATCCTCCCCGCGCTTGTCCTTGACGATGCCGTGGTCGGAATGTGCCATGAGATCCTCTCGCTTCTTCCGATGCTTCGAAGCGCTTACGCCTCCATGCACCGAATGTTCCTACGAGCGCGAGAGGAAGCAGTGCTAGCTGTGCGCCGCGTGCACCGCCACGGATGCGTTTTCCTGATGAACCTGCCGGATCGTCGTCACCGTCGCAAATGCGACGGAGACGCCAAATGCGAGAATGAGTGAGAGAAGTGCCAGACGCGGAGCCATCGCAAGAACCTCCTTCTGGAATCGAAAAATCAATGCGACCGACTATTCCAGCATGATCGTTGATTTCTGCAGCTCATTCCGTGAGCCGCCTCACACGCAGATCCACGACAAAGGCAGCCGTCAGACGGCCTTGGCTTCAGACGCCGTGGCTTTGCACGACGCTGACCTTGATGGGTGGGACTTCGCCGTCGAGCCAGTCCTGCTCTTTCGCCAAAGCCGTCCAGGCATCCGCCATGCGCGAGTATCTGTTATAGGCGGGCCGCCCTTCCGAGCGCTCGGCCAATTGCAGGCAGTTCTCTGCGTTGTCCCTGAAGATATCAGACTGTTTCATGCCTTAGACGTGGGTACGGAACCCGGCGCCCGCAACCGCCTGAAGCGCGATGGGATCAGGATGAATCCCTCATCGCGCGTTAGGTTATTGTTTGAGCATGATCTTTTCGGAAAACCGCTGCACACTTTTCCGGATCATGCTCTAACGGGATCGTAACCTCCGCCGGAACTTTGCACGTTACAGGTCATTGAATGATCATGCGGATATTTGTCGCGATCATCCTGGCCTTCATCAGCACCGCGGCCGTTGCCGACAGCACCGGCGAGCAAATGCGCGGAGATCGTGTGCCTGACGCCACCGAGCTCATCAGTGGCCTCTACAGTTTCAGCCAATTCCAGCAGGGCCTGTTGGAGAGTACCGACCTCAAGGGCAATGCGGAAGTCAAGAACCTCGCCGCACTTCGCGCCGAGGAGGCGGCCAAGCGCGACCAAACGCTGAAGGAGATTCAGGACGCGATCGGCGCCGAGCCGCGCCTGAGCAAGGCGACATCAACCGGCATCAGCCTCGCAAAACCCGATGATGCCGAGGGGCCGGCCTATGTCAGAACTTTCTATGCCGCCCAGATCCCCGAATACGAGTCCGCGATCGCCCTGCTCGAGCGCTATCTGAGGACGCCTGACAATCCCGCGCTCGCAGCCTTTGCACGGGAGCACCTTCCCCTGCTGCGCGCCCAGTTGAAGGACGCCGAGCGCACCATGGCCGACAAGTAGTGCCTTACTTGTCGTGCGGATGAGGTTGCTGATCCATCGGACGCACCGTGCGATCGCTGTCGGGCATGTTGTCCCGCCCGGCGTCGCCATTGGCGTCCTTGCCGCCCGAGGTCGAGGTGCCGCTGCCACTGGGGTTCGTCCTGGTGGCGGTCCCCGTGGTCTGCGAATCCGCCTGCGGCGTGGCGGAGCTGGCGGCTGGATCTCCTGTTACGGCCCCGCGCCCGCTGGGCGCGCCAGCCTGCGCCAGCGCAGATCCCGTTGCGAATAATGCGGCGATGAGGACGCTCAATCCCGCTTTCATATGCGCTCTCCCTCTTTTGCAGGCTAACCTCAGGACCTGTCCCGGCGTTCCTAAAGCCAGGGCCCTGGGTTTCGAAACCGGAACATCGCCCGCCCCCTTAAGGGTCGAAGAACTTTTAGCTAATCGGATGGAACTCTCGATACTCTTCGCCGTTAGCTTCGTCGGGCTGAGCACGGCAGGTTCCAATGCGGCGTCGCTACCTTGGCGCTTGATTTCGAATTTGGCTGACGCTCTAAGTTTGATCAGGCGCGTCACGCCATAGGATTCGGCGGACGCTTGCGGGGGAATCAATATGAGCGACCTCGATCCCGGAACTGCATCACGCTCCGGTCGTCGCGTTCCAAAACCCAAACCCAATGGCACCTCAGAGCCGGATGCTCGGCAGGAATTGCTGCTCGCGCTCCAGGCCATGCGCAGCGGCGATTTCTCCGTGCGCATGAGCGGCGACTATCTCGGCATCGACGGCAAGATCGCCGACACTCTTAACGAAATCATCGCAGCCAACCAGCGCATGGCGCAGCAGCTCGAGCTGGTCGGCCAGGTGGTCGGACGCGAAGGCAAGACGCGCCAGCGCGTCAAGTTCGGCCTCGCCTCCGGCTCCTGGGCCGACATGGAAGGGTCCGTCAACACCTTGATCGACGATCTGCTCTGGCCGACGCGCGAGGTGACGCGCGCCGTGGCGGCCGTGGCGCAGGGCGACCTGCTTCAGACGGTCAAGCTCGACGTCGATGGCCGCCCCCTGCGCGGCGAATTCCTGCAATCGGCGACCATTGTCAACACGATGATCAAGCAGCTCGGCGTGTTCACCTCCGAGGTGACGCGCGTCGCGCGCGAGGTCGGCACCGAAGGCAAGCTCGGCGGCCAGGCCCAGGTGCCTGAGGTGACCGGCGTCTGGAAGGACCTGACCGAGAGCGTCAACTCGATGGCGAACAACCTGACCAACCAGGTTCGCAACATCGCCGAGGTGACGATCGCGGTCGCCAACGGCGACCTGTCGAAAAAGATCACCGTCGACGTCCGCGGCGAGATCCTTCAGCTCAAGGAAGCCATCAACACGATGGTCGACCAGCTGCGCTCCTTCGCCTCGGAAGTGACGCGCGTGGCGCGCGAAGTCGGCACCGACGGCAAGCTCGGCGGCCAGGCCATCGTGCCCGGCGTTGCCGGCACCTGGAAGGACTTGACCGACTCCGTCAACGCGATGTGCGGCAACCTCACCGCACAGGTCCGCAACATCGCCAACGTGACGACCGCCGTGGCGCGCGGCGACTTGTCGCGCAAGATCACCGTGGACGTGCGCGGCGAAATCCTGGAGCTGAAGGACACCATCAACACCATGGTGGACCAGCTCAACTCGTTCGCTTCCGAAGTGACCCGCGTGGCGCGCGAGGTCGGCACCGAAGGCAAGCTCGGCGGCCAGGCCCAGGTGCCCGGTGTGGCCGGCACCTGGAAGGACCTCACCGACAACGTCAACTTCATGGCGTCGAACCTGACCGCTCAGGTCCGCAACATCGCCGACGTCGCCACCGCCATCGCCGGCGGCGACTTGTCGAAGAAGATCACGGTGAACGTGTCGGGCGAGATCCTTCAGCTGAAGGAAACACTGAACACCATGGTCGACCAGCTCAACGCCTTCGCCGGCGAAGTGACGCGCGTGGCGCGCGAGGTCGGCACCGAAGGCCGGCTCGGCGGCCAGGCCAACGTGCTCGGCGTCGCCGGCACCTGGAAGGACCTCACGGAAAGCGTCAACTCGATGGCGTCGAACCTGACGGCGCAGGTCCGCAACATCGCCGAGGTGACGACGGCGGTCGCCGGCGGCGACTTGTCGAAGAAAATCACGGTGGACGTGCGCGGCGAAATCCTGGAGCTGAAGGACACCATCAACACCATGGTGGACCAGCTCAACGCCTTCGCCGGCGAAGTGACGCGCGTGGCGCGCGAGGTCGGCACCGAAGGCAAGCTCGGCGGCCAGGCCCAGGTGCGCGGTGTCGCCGGTACCTGGAAGGACCTGACGGACTCGGTCAACTCGATGGCCTCGAACCTGACCGGCCAGGTCCGCAACATCGCCGAAGTCGCGACCGCGGTCGCCAAGGGCGATCTGTCGAAGAAGATCACGGTGAACGTGTCGGGCGAGATCCTTCAGCTGAAGGAGACGCTGAACACCATGGTGGACCAGCTCAACGCCTTCGCCGGCGAAGTCACCCGCGTCGCGCGCGAGGTCGGCACCGAAGGCAAGCTCGGCGGTCAGGCGCAAGTGCCTGGTGTGGCCGGCACCTGGAAGGACCTCACCGACAACGTCAACTCGATGGCGGGCAACCTCACCGCCCAGGTCCGCAACATCGCCGAGGTCGCGACCGCCATCGCCGGCGGCGACCTGTCGCGCAAGATCACGGTGGACGTGCGCGGCGAAATCCTTCAGCTGAAGGACACGCTCAACACCATGGTCGACCAGCTCAACCGCTTCGCGGGCGAGGTGACGCGCGTGGCGCGCGAGGTCGGTACCGAAGGCCGTCTCGGCGGCCAGGCCAACGTGCCCGGCGTCGCCGGCACCTGGAAGGACCTGACGGACAGCGTGAACTCGATGGCGGGCAACCTCACCGCCCAGGTCCGCAACATCGCCGAAGTGACCACGGCCGTGGCGCGCGGCGACTTGTCCCGCAAGATCACCGTGGACGTGAAGGGCGAAATCCTCGAGCTGAAGAACACCATCAACACCATGGTGGACCAGCTCAACGGCTTCGCCGGCGAAGTGACGCGCGTCGCGCGCGAGGTCGGCACCGAAGGCAAGCTCGGCGGCCAGGCGGAGGTGCCCGGTGTTGCCGGCACCTGGAAGGACCTCACCGACAACGTCAACTTCATGGCCTCGAACCTGACGGCGCAGGTGCGCAACATCGCCGAGGTCGCGACCGCGATCGCCGGCGGCGACCTTTCCAAGAAGATCACGGTGGACGTCCGCGGCGAGATCCTGCTGCTGAAGGACACCCTCAACACCATGGTGGAGCAGCTCCGCTCCTTCGCCGCTGAAGTGACGCGCGTGGCGCGCGAGGTCGGCACCGAAGGCCGGCTCGGCGGTCAGGCCGTCGTGCCCGGCGTCGGCGGCACCTGGAAGGACCTCACCGACAACGTCAACCTGCTGGCGGCGAACCTCACGACGCAGGTCCGCAACATCGCCGAAGTCACCACCGCCGTGGCGCGCGGCGACCTGTCGCGCAAGATCACCGTGGACGTGAAGGGCGAAATCCTCGAGCTGAAAAACACCATCAACACAATGGTGGACCAGCTCAACGCGTTTGCCGGCGAAGTGACGCGCGTGGCGCGCGAGGTCGGCACCGAGGGCGAGCTCGGCGGTCAGGCCCAGGTGCCCGGCGTCGCCGGCACGTGGAAGGACCTCACCGACACCGTCAACTTCATGGCGGCAAACCTGACCGAGCAGGTCCGCGGCATCGTCAAGGTGGTGACCGCGGTCGCCAACGGCGACCTCAAGCAGAACCTCACCGTGAAGTCGAAGGGCGAGGTTGCGGCGCTGGCCGACACCATCAACAACATGACCGAGACGCTGGCGACCTTCGCCGACCAGGTGACGTCGGTGGCGCGCGAAGTCGGCGTCGAAGGCCGCCTCGGCGGTCAGGCCGACGTGCCCGGCGCGGCCGGCACCTGGAAGGATCTGACCGGCAACGTCAACCTGCTGGCGGCCAACCTCACCTCCCAGGTGCGCGCGATCGCGGAAGTGGCGACCGCCGTGACCAAGGGCGATCTGACGCGATCGATCCAGGTCGACGCCCGCGGCGAGGTCGCGGAGTTGAAGGACAACATCAACACCATGATCACCAACCTCCGTCTGACGACGGAGCTGAACACCGAGCAGGACTGGCTCAAGACCAACCTCGCCAAGTTCACCAACATGCTGCAGGGCCAGCGCGATCTCGCCACCGTCGGCCGGCTGCTGCTGACCGAGCTGTCGCCGCTGGTGAACGCGCACACCGGCGTGATCTACCAGGTCGAGAACGAAGACAGCCCGCAGCTGCTGCTGCTCGCCTCCTATGCCGGCGATGGCGTCTATCCCTATCAGCGCGTGCTGCAGTTCGGCGACGGCCTGATCGGCCAGTGCGCCGTCGACCGGCGTCCACGCCTGGTTTCCGACATTCCCGCCGACGTGGTGCCGATCAACTCGGCGCTGCTGCGCGTCGCACCGAAGAACCTCGTGGTGCTGCCGGTGCTGTTCGAGGGCCAGGTCAAGGCGGTGATCGAGCTCGCCTCGCTCACCTCGTTCACGACCTCGCAGATGACTTTCCTGGAGCAGCTCACCGACTCCATCGGCATCGTGCTCAACTCGATCGAAGCGACGATGCAGACCGAAGGCCTGCTCAAGCAGTCGCAGCAGCTCGCCGGCGAGCTGCAGACGCAACAGCGCGAATTGCAGCAGACCAACGACCAGCTCGAGCAGAAGGCGCAGCAGCTCGCCGAGCGCAACGTCGAGGTCGAGCGCAAGAACCAGGAGATCGAGCAGGCCCGCCGCGCGCTCGAGGAAAAGGCGACCGAGCTCGCGCTGACCTCGAAGTACAAGTCGGAATTCCTGGCCAATATGAGCCACGAGCTGCGCACGCCGCTGAACTCTATCCTGATCCTGGGACAGCAGCTCACCGACAACCCGGACGGCAACCTCTCGCCCAAACAGGTCGAATTCGCCCGCACCATCCACGGCGCCGGCACCGACCTGCTCAACCTCATCAGCGACATTCTCGATCTCTCCAAGATCGAGTCGGGTACGGTGACTGTCGATGCCGAGGAAATCCTCACGGCCAACCTGCTCGAGACGGTCGGGCGGCCGTTCCGGCACGAGGCGGAGAACCGCAACCTGTCGTTCAAGATCGACGTCGATCCGAACCTCGCCCGCAGCATCGTCACCGACTCCAAGCGCCTGCAGCAGGTGCTGAAGAACCTGCTCTCCAACGCCTTCAAGTTCACCGCCGAAGGCGAGGTGCGGCTCAAGGTCGCCGGCGCGCTCGGCGGCTGGGGCACCGATCACCCGGTGCTGAACTCCGCACCGGCCGTGATCGCTTTCGAGGTCTCCGACACCGGCATCGGCATCCCCCTGGAGAAGCAGAAGCTGATCTTCGAGGCGTTCCAGCAGGCGGACGCCGGCACCAGCCGCAAATATGGCGGCACCGGTCTCGGCCTTGCCATCAGCCGCGAGCTCGCGAGCCTGCTCGGCGGTGAAATCCACCTGCGTAGCTCACCGGGCAAGGGCTCGACCTTCACGCTGTATCTGCCGCTGAAATATTCCGGCCCGACGCAGGCACCGCGCGCGCCGGCAGCACAGCAATACAACCAGCCGCCGGCGCTGCAGCCGGCCGCGCCGGAGCAACAGCGTGCCATCGAGCAGCTGCCCGACGACCGCCTCAACATCGAGCCCGGCGACAGCATCCTCCTGATCGTGGAGGACGACCCGCATTACGCGCGGATTCTGGTCGACCTCGCGCGGGACAAGGGTTTCAAGGTTCTGGTCGCCGCGCGCGGCGCGGAGGCGCTTGAACTTGCGAAGCAGTATCAACCGAGCGCCGTTTCGCTCGACGTGTTCCTGCCCGACATGCTCGGATGGACGGTGCTGAGCCAGCTCAAGCACAATCCGCTGACGCGCCACATCCCGGTGCAGATCATCACGCTCGACGAGGACCGCCAGCATGCGCTGGCACGCGGCGCCTTCTCCTTCGTCAACAAGCCGACGACGACCGAGGGCGTTGCCGCAGCGCTGACCCAGATCAAGGAATATGCGCGTCCCAGACGCAAACGGCTCCTGATCGTCGAGGACAACGAGGCCGAGCAGCTGTCGATCCGCGAGCTGCTGCACCACGACGACATCGAGATCGTGACCACCGACACCGGTGCCGGCGCGCTTTCGATGCTTCGCGAGGCCCCTTGCGACTGTGTGGTGCTCGACCTCCGTCTGCCCGACATGAGCGGCTTCGAGGTGCTGGACCAGATCCGGCGCGACGAGGCGCTGTCGAACGTTCCCGTCGTCGTATTCACCGGCCGCGAGCTGTCGGCGGAAGAAGATGCGGAACTCCACACCATGGCGCGCAGCATCGTGGTCAAGGGCGTGGAATCGCCCGAACGTCTGCTGGATGAAACCGCGCTGTTCCTGCACCGCGTGATCACCGAGCTGCCGGTCGAGAAGCAGCGCATGCTGGAGAAGCTCAACAGTTCCGACGAGGACCTGATCGGCAAGACTGCGCTGCTGGTCGACGACGACGCCCGTAACATCTTCGCGCTGTCGAGCGTGCTGGAACGGCGCGGCATGAAGGTGCTGACGGCGACCACCGGGCGCGAGGCGGTGGCGCTGGTCGAATCCAACCCGGAGATCGCCATCGTGCTGATGGACATCATGATGCCGCAGATGGATGGCTATCAGACCATCGGCGTGATCCGGGAGAACCCGGCCTTCCTGCGCCTGCCGATCATCGCGCTGACAGCGAAGGCGATGAAGGGCGACCGCGAGAAATGCCTGGAGGCAGGAGCCTCCGATTATCTCGCAAAGCCAGTCAACACCGACCAATTGCTGCTTGCGATCCGCATGTGGCTGCACCGTTGAGTTTGGATCCGAGAATGGACCACGAAAAGGTCAACATCCTCCTCGTCGACGACCAGCCGGCCAAGCTGCTCGCCTATGAGGTGATCCTGAAGGAGCTCGGTGAGAATCTCGTGGTCGCCTCGTCCGGCCGGGAGGCGCTGGAGGTGCTGCTCAAGACCGAGATCGCGGTGATTCTGGTCGACGTCTGCATGCCCGAGCTCGACGGCTTCGAGCTCGCCGCCATGATCCGCGAGCATCCGCGCTTCCAGAAGACCGCGATGATCTTCATCTCGGCCATTCAGGTCAGCGACATCGACCGCCTGCGCGGCTACGAGATGGGCGCGGTCGACTACGTCCCCGTGCCTGTCATCCCGGAAGTGCTGCGCGCCAAGGTCAAGGTGTTTGCCGAGCTCTATCGCAAGACGCGCGAGCTCGAACGGCTGAACCAGGATCTCGAGGATCGCGTCCGCGCCCGTACCGCCGAGCTGGAGAATTCGACCGCCAAGCTGCGCGAGAGCGAAGAGCGACGCACCATGGCGATCGCCGCCGGCAAGATGGGATCCTGGGATTGGGATTGGGTCAGCGGCGACTGGATGTGGGACGACGGGCAATATCGCATCTTTGGCGTGAGCCCCGAGAACTTCGAAGTCAACCCGGTCAACGTTCAGGCACTGTTACATCCAGACGACGTCGATCAGCTGCGCAAGGCCATCGCCGAATTCAACAAAGGAACGCGCGCCTACGAGACCGAATTCCGCATCGTTCGGCCCGACGGCGAGGTGCGCTGGTGCGTCGGCACGGCGGCCGCATCCGCGGATGCGAACGGTCGCGTCGTGCGGGTGAGCGGCGTCACCGTCGATATCACCGAACGAAAACGGGCCGAGGAACGCCAGAACCTGCTGGCGCGCGAGGTCGATCACCGCGCCAAGAATGCGCTGGCGCTGGCGCAGTCGATCGTGCGCCTCACCCGCGCCGACGAGGTCAAGGCTTACGTCAGTGCCGTGGAGGGACGCATCAATGCGCTCGCGCGCGTGCACACCATCCTCTCCTTGTCGAGCTGGCAGGGCGCCGAGCTCTCCAAGCTGATCGAGGAGGAGCTGGCGCCCTACTCGCTCGGCGGACAGATCAAGCTGGCAGGTCCCGAAGTGCAGTTGGTGCCGGCCACTGCGCAGACGCTGGCCCTGGCGCTGCACGAGCTCTTCACCAACTCGGCCAAGTATGGCGCGCTCTCGACGCGGTCTGGGCGGCTCGCGATCAGCTGGCAGGCCGACAACGACCTCCTCATCCTGACGTGGGACGAGACCGGCGGGCCGATGGTCAGGACGCCGAAATCGCGCGGCTTCGGAACAAGAAGCCTGCTCGCCAGCGTCGAATCCCAGCTTGGCGGACAGGCGCAATTCGATTGGCGTTCGGAGGGCTTGCTGTGCCGTCTCGAAGTCCCCTTGACGCACAAGAGTGCGGCGACAGCGACGGCGCAGGACAAGTTCGAGACCAACAGCTCCCCCGAGCTTCAGCGCGCGTCGGGTTAACGCGACGCGGCAACCTTCAGCCGCGATATCGACCGCGGTTCATCGGCGATGCGCCCTTCGAGCCAGGCTTCCGTTTGCGCGAGATCGCGCAGCGCCCTCGCGTAGCGGAGCGCCGCGCTGCGGTCTGCACCACGCGGCAGCTTGCGCGCCTTGCGCAATATGTCGGCCGCCGCGTTACGGTAGGCCAGCGATCGATAGAGAAAGACCACCTTACCCATGGCTGATGTTCCCGTGTTGATGCGTACATCCTGGCAAGGCCGGCATGAACGTCCGATGAAGCGGATGATGACAAATCCTTTATGCGCAATGGAACCTCGCCATGACGGCCCGCGTTTGCATGCCAGATCGATCGGCAGTTCCATGCGCGCAAAAAAGTCGCCAAACAGATCGCCAAGTTTGATCTCTCCCACCGGCGTGATCAAGCTGATGACCCATGCGATGATGGGCGCTGCACTCGGTCTGATGTTCACGCTCGCACTCATTCTGGCCAATCCCGCGGTTGCGGAATTGCTGAACCATGGCGGGCGTGCGGCGGCCCTGGTGTTTGTTGCAACGATGGTGATGACGTTTGCCATCGGCGCCTCGTTGACGGGCGTCGTATTCATCCTCAACGAGAACAAGGAAACGTGAAGCGGGCGCGAAACGCGCGCGACGAATATTCTTCGGAACTCCTGCGGCAAATGGCGGTTGCTCCTGCGTCGATTCAACTCAGGGAGTTCCCTTTCATGAAGACGATCAAGCTCGCTCTTGCCGTGATGCTGGCCACCGGCCTTGCCGCCGCGCCGTTCGCTGCGCAGGCCAAGTCGCACAAGAAGCATCACTCCTCCTCCATGTCGCAGACCACCACGGGAGCGAACATGAAGAAGACCGTTCCGCCCGATCCGTCCGGCCAGGGCGGTTCTGGCCCCGGCAGCGATCACGGTGGCAGCATGACCGCGCCCCAGAACGGCCAGAGCAAGTAAGCGCGGGCTTACGGCAATAAGAAGCCCCGCGGCGACGCGGGGCTTCTCGTTGCGCGTGAGCAGTGCGCTCACGCTGCGCTGCGTTGGCTGTGGCGCCCTTCCTTGATCTCTTCGATGATCTTGGCACTGAAGGCTTCGAGATCGCCGGGATTGCGCGAGGTGATCACGCCCTGGTCGACCACCACTTGCGAATCTTCCCACAACGCGCCGGCGTTGATCACGTCGGTCTTGATCGATTTGTAGGACGTCATCTTGCGGCCCTTGGCGATGCCGGTCTCGATCAGCAGCCAAGGCGCATGGCAGACGGCAGCGACGACCTTCTTGGCGTTGAAGATCTCCTTGATGAAGGCCAGCGCCTTGGGCTCCACGCGCAGGAGGTCGGGATTGATCTGCCCGCCGGGCAGAACGATTGCGTCGTAGTCGGTGCTGACGGCCTGATCGAGTGTCTTGTCGACCTTCACCGGCCGGCCCCAGTCCTTCATGTCCCAGCCCTTGATCTCCCCTTCCGCGAGCGAGATCACGTGAACCGTCGCGCCGGCTTTCTTCAGGCGGTCGCGCGGCACCTCCAGTTCCGACTGCTCGAAGCCATTGGTGGCGAGAATCGCAATGGTCTTGCCGCTGAGCTCCATGGAACACTCCTTCTGTTTCGGGATGGTCGCAGTCAAATCAGGCGCGGTGCGATCGTTCCTGAAACAGCATTCACATCGGGACGTCCCTCACCGCCACATCGTCGGCGCGCGGGTCAGCGCGTCCCGCCCAGCCCGCTTCAGATCCTGCAATGAGCAGCGGTCCTGGCGTGCGGTCGCCCGCAATCTGATCGCAACGCGCTCGCGCGTCGTCGTGTCCCACGCGGGCACGTCTGCGCAGACTTCATCGAGCACCGCCTGCAGCAAGGCGGCCATTTCGGCATCGGGCATGGACGAACTCCGGCAGGTCGCGTCGCGCGACCGCCTTAGCTGCGTCGGATGTCAGGGATGTTAAGGGAATGGACTACGGAGCTCGTCTTCACGAGTTGATCGAGCTGGGCCCGCTTGCGCGCGATCAGGAGCTGGGCGGCGGCGTCGTCGAGGCCTTCCCGCTGCAATTGCCGGATGGCGGAGCCCAATTCGAGGATCTCGGCGCGCAGTCTCAGAATCCGGTATGTGTCCGGGTCTTCCTCCACGGCCAGCCTCCCTCCACCAACGCCTCAGCGGCGTACCGGCCTGTCCTCGTTCTTCAGCGGACGCAGATGCACCCGGTCGCGGATGTCGGGCAACACCTCGCCGCCGCCCGCGGCCTTCCATTCGCTGATCAGCAGGTTGATCTTCCGGCGCAGCTGGATCTGCGCCTGGGCCCGTTCGCTGCAATCGCGGTCGCGATTGATGAGATCGCGCACGGACGCTTCGACATCCGCCATCTCCAGCCTCAAGACGCTGATTTTACGTCGAATTTCATTAATTCTGTTGTCCATGACTTGTTAGAACAAAATAAGAACATATAGTCAAGCCACGAATACAGGATGGAGAGCGAGATGCAGGTTCAGGGTAAATACGACGCCAAGACTTTTCCGAACGCCAAGGCTCTTCCGGACGCCAAGGCTTTTCTGATGGAGCAGATGACCCGGGCGCAGGGGCAGCGGCTGAAGCGGCTGAGTGAAGAGGCCTACCAGCCCGCGCAATACGATCGCGATCTCTCCTTTGCCGAAGCCGCACGCCGCATCCAGATCCTGGAGGCAGAGATCGAGCTCGCGAATTCTTTCTGAAGAGGTCTGTCGCCGGGCGCTTTTGGAACATTGGGTCAGCACTCCTGTTTTCTTGCAGAGCCATGGGAGAGAGCTGATGGCACGCAAGGCAAAGAAGCGCCGCTATTCACGTAGCTCCGGCAGCGATGTCGAGAGCGAGATGCGGCGCTACAAGAAGGGCACCGCCAAGAGCGGACGCGGCGGTCGCGGCGGACGGGTAAAGAGCCGCAAGCAGGCGATTGCGATCGGCCTGTCGAAAGCGCGCAAGAAAGGCAAGAAGGTGCCGAAGAAGGCGTCGAAGCGAAAGACGTCCAGGAAAAAGACGAGCAAGAAAAAGACGAGCAAGAAGAGCTCGAAGCGCAAATCCTCCAGGCGGTGAGCTGGCCGCCGTCAGATCATGCTGCCGGGCATGAAGCAGCGGATCGAAACGCCGAACACCGTCTTGACCGGCCAGACCATGGTGCGGCCGGCCCGATTTGGCTCGGTGATCACGGCTTCGTCGGGGACCTCGACCCATACTCCATCGAGCCTCACCCTGTAGTGACCATTATGCGAGTCCCAATCGGGATCGGCCACCGCAACGCCGTCGGCATCCGAGCAGCACGGACCAAGATGGCTGCGCAAGCTGTCGAACCAGGGTTTGAGCGGCGAGTCCGTGAAGCGACCGTCATCACGACCCAAGGCGCTTCCGGTCGACAGCAGGAAGGGCGCGACGAGCAGCCCGAGCTTCAGCGAGAGCTTCAATCGATCCATGTCGGCACCGATCAATACGGACATCGGCCGGTTCCACAAATCAGCCGGACGTCCGAAGTTCCACTCCTGCAACTTGCCTCTGCGGCTTCATTGCCGCCGAAGCGCAACAGTATTGGCGAAGTTTGACCAGCGAACGCGGCTTTTTCGGACGAACCCGTCATCATTGCTGCCGTTAACGAGAATGTTATCGGCAGCCTGTGGGTATCTCGAGAGGCGCGCACGAAAAAGGCGGCCCGAAGGGCCGCCTTTTGAATTTGCCGTCAGGCTCGCGAGATCAGGCGAGCGGCACCGCGACGAACCGGGTCGCCTCCGCACTCTTCACCTGCAACAGCACGCTGTTCTTGCCTGATGATTTGGCCTGC
Source organism: Bradyrhizobium sp. BLXBL-03 (assembly GCF_051853015.1). NCBI lineage: Bacteria > Pseudomonadati > Pseudomonadota > Alphaproteobacteria > Hyphomicrobiales > Nitrobacteraceae > Bradyrhizobium > Bradyrhizobium sp. BLXBL-03. The sequence goes on from NZ_CP182470.1 coordinate 6,186,413, forward strand.
GCCAGCTCGGAGCGGACCTCCGCGACGTTGGAAACAGCCTTGCCGCCGACATTGAGGATGACGTCGCCGGTCTGGATGCCACGCTGCGCGGCCGGTCCCTGCGGATCGACTTCGGTGACCACGACGCCCTTCTGCCCGGCCCCCTGGACTTCGCCTGATGGCGCCAGGCTGAGGCCGAGACGCGGCGTGCCGGCGGTCTGCTGGGTCTTGCCGTCATCGGACTGATTGCCTGCCTTGGCCTGCCGCTCGTTCGGCAGCTCGCCGAGGGCGAGCGTCACCGTCTTGCTGTCGCCCTTGTGGACGACGTCGAGCTTCACGGACGTACCCGGCGCCAGGGTGGCGATGGTGCGGGCGAGATCGCGGGAATCCTTGATCGCGGTGCCATTGACCGCGGTGATGACGTCGCCCGCCTCGATGCCGGCCTTTGCCGCCGGGCTGCCATCCTGCGGATTGTCGACGATCGCGCCGCGGGCCGCCTTCAGGCCAAGGCTCTCGGCGATCTCCGCGGTCACCGGCTGCACCTGGACGCCGAGCCAGCCGCGGGTGACGGCGCCCTTGTCCTTGAGCTGCGCGACGACGAGCTTTGCGGTCGAGGCCGGAATGTCGAAGCCGATGCCGACCGATCCGCCCGAGGGCGAGTAGATCGCGGTATTCACGCCAATGACGTTGCCGTTCATGTCGAAGGCCGGCCCGCCGGAATTGCCCTTGTTGATCGGCGCATCGATCTGGATGAAGTCGTCATAGGGGCCGTTGCCGATGTCGCGACCGCTGGCCGAGACGATGCCGGCCGTCACGGTGCCGCCGAGGCCGAACGGATTGCCGACCGCGACCACCCAGTCGCCGATCCGCGGCTTCTGGTCGGAGAATTTCACGAACGGAAAGTCCTTGTTGCCGTCGACCTTGATCAGCGCGAGATCGGTCTTCGGATCGGTGCCGACCACCTTCGCGGTGTAGATCGTGCCGTCGTCCATCGTCACCTGAACGGATTGGGCGTGGTCGACGACATGGTTGTTGGTCACGGCATAGCCGTCGGCCGAGATGAAGAAGCCGGAGCCCTCGCCGGTGACCATCTGGTGCCGCTGGTGGGGCATGCCGTTCATGCCGCCGGGGCCGAGGAAGCCGAACTGCCGCGAGAACTGGTCGAACGGGGACTCTTCGTCCTGATCCATCCGGTTCTGTTGCAGCATCGCGCTCTTGTCGTTGTCCTGGTCGATTTTCACCCGCACCGAGATGACGGCCGGCTTGACCTTGCTGACGAGGTCGCCGAAGCCCTGCGGCGTTGCGGCGCTTTCAGCGGCCTGCGCAGGCGAAATCAGGGAGGACACGCCGAACGGCGTTGAAACGGGAGAAGCCGCCAGCACGGCCACGCCCAGCGCGGCCACGGTGCCAAGCAGCGCGAGCCGGCGCGGCCTCAAAATTGTAGGGGTCCTGGTGGTGTCGGAATTGACGCGATCGATCATGTCGAAATGTCCATGTTGGGTAAGTCGCCTTGCACCCAACATGGACATCGTCACCTTACGGCGTCCCGTCCACGCGATTAATTCTTGGCAAAGAAAGTGCGGCGGGCGGCCGCAGGGCACCATCCTCGTCGAAGATTTGATGCAGCTCAACGCGAGCCCTGCTGGCGGTGAAACACTTCTTCCATCGGATGATGTCCATCGGAGACGCCGCCATGTACAAAGACATTCTCGTCCACATCCCGACCGAACGACCGATGCGCGCCGTGATTGATGGCTCGGTCTCGCTCGCAGCCAGCCTCAATGCCCATGTCGATGCGGTCGCGGTCGGCTATGTCGCAAGCACCACGGCCTACGTGATGGAGGGCGGTGCTGCCGTGGCGGCCGTGTTCGAGATGGAACGCGAACGCGCGGTCGAGCGGGCCGAAGCCGCGCTTGCCGTCTTCAGGAGCGAAGCGGGCAACGCCGATATCTCCTGCACCTGCCACCCGCTCGGCGCGATTCCGGTGGATGCAGCCGGTTCACTCGGCGAGATGGCGCGGCTGCACGACCTTAGCATCGTGCTTCAACCGGATCCCGAGCAGGTGACGTTCGACAACGAGGTCCCGCGCGAGATTCTGTTCCAGGCCGGTGGTCCGGTGCTGTTCCTTCCATACACCTTTCGCGGGGCCTTCAAGGCGAAGCGGATCGGCATCTGCTGGGACGGCAGCCGCGTCGCGGCGCGTGCGCTCCGCGATGCAGCTACATTCCTCGCGCGCGCCGAGGAGATCGCGATCATTGCGATCAACGAGGGCGACAGCGCCCCCGACGCCTCGGCGAACAATCTGGCCAAGCACCTCGGACGGCGCGGCCTCTCGCCCCGCACGATCAGCCTGTCGGCCACACGCGCCGATATCCAGCCGACCATCCTGTCGCTGGCAGCCGACGAAAACCTCGATCTGCTGGTGATGGGTGGCTACGGCCATTCCCGCTTGCAGGAGCGCTTTCTCGGCGGCGTCACGCGCGCCATGCTGGAAGCCATGACCGTCCCTACGCTGATGTCGCATTAGAGCATGATGACGTTGGGTTCGATCGACGCCCGGCATCACCTCTCCCCAACGGCAGAGGTGATCAGAGCGCGTGGATTATGTCGATTCAATCAAAACGCATTCCGCTTTAGCGAAGATGCAAACGGCTGGCGTCACGCCGCAGCCGACGTCTCCCATGCCGCGGCGGCGATCGCGTCGTCTTCGCGCTGCGCATTGCACGCCTCGAAATGCGCTTTCAGCGCGATCTCGGCGAGATGTTCGAAATGTTCGGCCTGACCGAGCAGCTGCCAGTTCTGCAGCGGCCGATAGGCAGCCTGCTGGCGACAGAGGGACGCCAGCGCGCGGTAGCGACGTACGTTCTCCATGATAACCCTCCCTCGCATTTACACCGGGCTTATTGCCCTGATTTGCGTCAGGTCGATGGCGATTGTGCAAAACATTTTCTGCGTGCGCCAGCCCGATTAACCTCTGGGGGCTCGAAAGAAATGTGCAGACGCACATTGGTTCCTGTCAGCGAAACCGAGCGCGGCATTCGTCATACTTTTAAGCGTAACGCCGGCGTTCGAGATTGACGCCGATCAAATCGAAATAGCGTTGGATCGGTTCCGGCCGCCCGATGAGATGGCCCTGCATTTCCTCGCAGGCCTCGCCTTCCAGGAAGGCGCGCTGCGCCTCCGTCTCCACCCCTTCGGCGACGACCGGAATGTGCAGAGGGCCCGAACGATCTGCCCGAAGTACCCGATTTCGGGCGAGCGATGGTGCCGCCTTCAGCCCATCAGCTTCATGGCGATCGTCGCCGCCAGAATGACTATGATCTGGAGCAGACGCTCAGTGGTGAAGATGCGGTTGAAGGTGGTCATCGCGCGCCCGGTCGTCGTGATGGAATTGGTCGGCGAATGGCTAGCATGCCGGGCCGACGCCGTAACTCCGTATGGCCCACGTATCCTGCCGGCATGCATGCCGGCGATGGTTAACGATCAGGCGGCGCGCGGCGTGGCGAAATCGGCCCGCGCGGCGAAATAGGCTTCCAGCTCCGACAGCGCGCGGGCTTCCCACTCGCTGGCCTGCTCCAACAGCGACCAGCGCTGGCTCGGACGAAACGCTGCGGTCTGGCGGTACAGCGATGCGATGCCGCGATAGCGGCGCACGTTCTCGAAAATGGCGTGCCCGTTCATGACGAAAACTCCCTCGTGTTCCCGCGGGAGAAATTGCGGCCAAATCTTTTTCGAAAAGTTAGCGGCGCGATCCGGCTGCATGGATGGTTGCCGGACTGTTGCGCGCGCGCAACGGCCTGATCGCGCATCACCCTCTATTGAGAATTCGTTGCCGCGCTCTCGCCCGGCGACTTCAACCCGCCACGGCTGACGATCGCCATGGCCTTGCGGCAGAGATCGGCAAGGCCGATCAGGAGTACGGCAAGCAGGAAGAACAGGTTGATGGAATCGGCGTCGGCAGCGGTGAGCGGCGAGATCTCGAAGACCGGCGGCATGAATGCCCACCAGACCAGTGGAACGGTGAGTAGAGCTGCGAAGATGGCCGCCGGCGCACCGGCAACGAGACCGAGCACGAACAGGCTGGGCAGGAACGTTGCGAAATAGAGTTCCGCGCCGAGCGCGGCGCAGATAGCTTGAAGCGCAGCCGACACCGCGACCGCAATAAGTCCGAGCAGAAACGCCTGCCACGACCATGGCCGTACTCGCGGTACGCCAACCAGTCCCGCACGCCTCATAGGGCCTCCCCGCCGCCCTTAACCAGGCCGCTTGCGACCAAAGTACTACAGCTGCAGGGAATCTGCGAGGCGCAAATTGGGCGCCCAGGCCCGGTCATCCGAGGCTGGTAAACGGCTGGCTGCGTCACACAATCGTACCGCTACTCGGTCGTGGCATAGATCAGGCTCGCGGCCGGCAGTGCAAGGCCAATGGCCGAGGCCAGCGTCCAGCCGCCTTGCGCGAAGGCCCAGGCGCCGACCGCGGATCCGGCCGCACCGGCGGCGAAGAACGTCGCCATATAGAGGCCGTTGAGGCGACTGCGGTGCTCGTGTCCGAGCACGAAGATGGCGCGGAAGCCGAGCACGACATTGCCCTGCACGCCGAAATCGATCGCGATCGCTGCGACAACCAAACAGGCGAGGTTGAGCATCGATCCGGCCGCGCCGACATGCGTGACGAGGAAGCCGAGGGCGACGAACAGCATCGCCGCAAGCGTGGCGATGCGGCTGTGGCCGTGATCGGCGAGCCTACCTGCGATCGGCGCCGCGAACACGCCTGACACGCCGGCGAGCGCAAACAGCGCGATGCCGCTCTGGGTGAAGCCGAATTGGCCGGCAAGCTGCAGCGGCACGACCGTCCAGAACAGGGCGAAGGCGCCGAACAGGCCCGCCTGGTAGAGCGCGCGGCGCCGCAGCAGCGGCATCGTCCGCACCAGATGCGGCATCGACAGCAGCAACGCTCCGTAATGCATCCGCGCCACCGGCCTGCGCTGCGGCAGGGTGAGGCGAAGCACGACGATGAGCGCGATCATCAATGCCGCCGAGCAGAAGAACACCGCATGCCAGGACAGCGCCGCGGTGACGAAGCTCGAGGCCGGCCGCGCCAGCATGATGCCGAGCATCAATCCGGTGGAGACATTGCCGACGACCCTGCCGCGAACGGCTTCCGGCGCCAGATGAGCGGCATAGGGAACGATGATCTGCACCGCGACCGAGCCGAGGCCGATGAACAGCGCCGCGATCAGGAACGGCAGCGCGTGGGTGGCAAAGCCGGCCGCCACCAGCGCCGCCGCACCGAGCGCGATGACGGTGCAGATCAAGGTGCGGTTCTCGACGAGATCACCGAGCGGCACGATAAACAGCAACCCCGTGCCATAGCCGATCTGCGTCATGGTCACGATCAGGCCGGCCGCCGCATGCGACAGCCCGAGCGCGGCGCTGATCGGGGCGATCAGCGGCTGGGCATAATAGATATTAGCGGCGACCATGCCACAGGCCGCGGCAAGCACGAAGGTCAGTCGTCGCGATACCGCATCCGGCTGGGGCGCGGTCTCGATCGTGGCATTCATCGTCATTCCAAACTCTCCAGGACTTCCATAGACGATTCCATATAGGAAACGTTCATTTCCTAATGCGGCAATATCTCAGGCAAGCAGCTTCAGCGCGACGCCGACCAGGCGCTCGCCGTCGAGCGGCAGGCGCGCCTTGCCGACCACGCGCAGCCCCTGCGTCATGCAGATCATCAGCCGCGCGGTATCGTCGGCGTCGACATGATCAGGGATCGAGCCGTCGGCCTGGCCCTGGCGAATCAGGCCGGCGATGAAGCTTTCGTTGGTCTTGAGCTGCGCCGTGACGCGCGCACGCATCGCCGGATCGACCGCCGACAGCTCGACCGCGCTGCCGACCACGATGCAGCCGCGTCGCCCCTCTGCGCCTTGCGAGTGCTCGACATAGGAGTGCAGCACGTTGCGCACCCGCTCGCGGCCATTGGCGCCGCGCGCGGCCGCGCTTCGGGTCTGCTCGCTCCGCACCGCGACGTAGCGCTCGAAGGCGGCAAGGAAGACGGCATGCTTGTCGCGAAACGCCTTGTAGACGCTCCCGGTCGCCAGCCGCATGGCCGCCGTCAGCTCTCCAATCGAGGTCGCATGATAACCGCGCTCGCAAAACACACTGATGGCGCCGTCCAGCGCGGTGTCCATGTCGAACTCCCGGGGCCGACCGGGGGGATGGGCTGACGGCTCGGATTTTCGGGCGACCTTTTGCATTGCGGGATAATAGGGAATGATCGTTTCCAAATAAAGACAATTGGTTGTGATCGGGGTGGGGCAATGAAGGCGTTGGTTGACCCGTCATCCTGAGGTGCGAGGCATGGGACGCAAAGCGTCCCATGGGGAGCCTCAAAGGATGCACGGCCCGGATGGAGCTGGGCAGTCGCCCTTCGAGGGCCGCTGAAGAAGCGGCCACCTCAGGGTGGCGGTCGCAAAGTCATGTGCGCTGCTTCATTGCAAGCGCAGCTAAGCGCCCGGAATGACGAAGGCGAGAGCGATCACCCCTTCGGCCTCACCGGCGTCCCGTCAGCCATGGTCGTCACGCCCTTCCGTTCCACGATCATCCCGTATGCCCGCGGCTGGCGGTGAACATCGAAATTGAAGGTGGTGCGCTTGTAGGAGTTGCAGAGATCGAGATCGCAGCGGGCGAGCGCGAGCTCGTCGCCCTTGGTGGTGCATCGCGCGATGATCTCGCCTGATGGCGCGATGATGCAGCTGCCGCCGATATGATCGACGCCCTCCTCCACGCCGGCCTTGGCGACGCCGACCACGAAGGTGCCGTTCTGGTAGGCGCCCGATTGCATCACCAGATGATTGTGGAACAGCGAGAGATCGTCGTGCTCCGGCGCCGGCGGATTGTGCACCGGCGTGTTGTAGCCGATCATCACCATCTCGACGCCCTGCAGGCCCATCACCCGGTAGGTCTCGCTCCAGCGGCGATCGTTGCAGATCGCCATTCCCATCATACCGCCGAAGGCGGTGGTGACGCCGAAGCCGGAGCCGGGCTCGAAATAGCGCTTCTCCAGATGCTGAAACTTGCGCCAGGGCTCATGCTCGGCATGACCGGGCAGATGCACCTTGCGGTACTTCGCAAGCGTCGCGCCGCTTTTGTCGACGAGGATCGACGTGTTGTAGCGATGGACGCGACCAGCCTCGACCGCGAGCTCCGCATAGCCGAGACAAAAGCCGATGCCGCTCTCGCGCGCGAGATCGAACAGCGCCTGCGTCTCCGGCCCCGGCATCTCGCGTTCAAAGAAGCTGTCGATCTCGGACTGATCCTCAAAATACCAGCGCGGAAAGAACGTGGTCAGCGCGAGCTCGGGATAGACGATCAGATCGCAGCCATTGGCCTTGGCCTGGCGCATCAACGCCATCAGCCGCGCCACGACCTCGGCCCGAGTCTCGCGTCTCGCGATCGGACCAAGCTGGCCGGCTGCAACGGTCAAAAATCTCGCCACGCGTTTGCCCTCATTCGCTCACCGGTTTTCCCGAGCCCCGCCGCAAATATCCGGTCGCGCATATCCAGCCGAGCATGTCCGGCCGGGCGCATCCAGCCGGGAGCATGCACATTCCGCGCCTGTTCGATCTGACGCCGCAAGGAATTTCGGCGCTATCAGGCATTCCAGCAACTTTCGTTGCCTATCTGCAACGGTTCCCAACGATCTAAGACCGGACAAAAGAAACGCCCATTGCGGCCACGAACCCTGCTCACAACGTCGTGAGACAAGTCAGGGGAACGACGATGCGTGCACAACGCGTTTGGAACGTGAATGGAGCCGCCAGCATCGGGCAGCTTCAATCCAAATTGGACGATCTGAACAAGCGGCTCAGCCAGCTCGAGAGCCAGCATCCCGAAAGCTGGAAGCTGGAAGAGCTGAAAGCGAGCGCGCTCAGCCTGTCCAGGGAGATCGACGACATCCGCTGCGCCGAGGCGACGGCGGCCTTGCGGGAATTGCTGCGAAAGTAACCGCGCCGGCGCGCAGGACGAATTCGGCACAGCGTGCGGAACCAACGCTCCGCCCCGCCATTGGCATGGTGAAGCATGGAGCAAGATCATGTCCAGGCATCTGACGCGAGCTCATTTCGCGCGAGGCGTGGCCGGCGCGGTTTCCACGCTGGTGCTGTGCGCGACGGCGGCCTTCACCATCGCGCGCCACTTCGCCCTGTGAGGATTTTTGCATGATATCCGAACCGGAGGAGTCGGTGAGGCTGCAAGGTTTTGGCGAGATGACGCTGCGCACGGCGGTCGCAACCGTGATGCTGCTCGCGCCGCGCGAGCGCGCGGAGGCCGCGATCTTCCGCGTGCGTGACGGCGTGCGTCTGGCCTCAAGCGAGATCGCCGAACTCGCGTCACAGTGGGGCATCGCGCCGACGGCCCGGATCAGGTCGCCAGGGCTCGTCCCCGAGCAGCACTGGTCCGACATCGTCCGCGGCATGGTGCGCGAGGCCCCGCTGCCATCACTGATGGTGGCATTTCTGCTGGGCATGCTGGTGGCGCGGCGGTGAGACCGTCCCACCGCCGGTATAGTGCCCCGGCCTATTCGTGACGGTCCATCGCCGACTCCGTCCTGGTGTCCCGCATGGTCAGGTAGACCAGCAGCGACACCGCGATGCAGCCGGTCAGGTACCAGTAGAACCAGCTTTCGTGACCGATGGACTTGAACCACAGCGCAATGGATTCGGCGGTGCCGCCGAAGATCGAGACGGTGAGCGCATAGGGCACCCCAACCCCCGTCGCGCGGACGCTGGTCGGAAACAGCTCGGCCTTCACCACCGCGTTGATCGCGGTATAGCCCGACACGATCATCCAGGCGGCGGCGATCAGCAGGAAGGCGGAAAACCCATCGTGAACCGCCTGCAGCGTCGTCAACAGGGGAATCGTGAACAGCGTGCCTGATACGCCGAAGCCGATCAGCAGCCATTTGCGACCGATGCGGTCGGAGATCGCACCATAGACCGGTTGCAACACCATCGCGAAGACGAGGCTGCCCGCCGTCACCATGGTGGTCTGGTCGTCGGTCAGCTTCACCGAGAGGCGGAGAAACTTCTGCATATAGGTGGTGTAGGTGTAGAATGCCGCCGTGCCGCCCATGGTCAGCCCCACCACCAGCATCAGCTCGCGCGGATAGTTCAGCAGCGCGCGGATCGAGCCGGATTTCTTCACGGTGACCCGGCTGGTCTTGAAGGCATCGGTCTCGTGAAGGTTGCTCCGCATCAAGGCGGCGACGACCGCCAGCACGGCGCCGAATGCAAACGGCACACGCCAGCCCCAGGCGCGGATCTCGTCGGTCGAGAGAAAGACCTTCTGCAGCAGAAGCAGCACGAGGATGGCGCAGAGCTGACCGCCGATCAGGGTCACGTATTGAAAGCTGGAGTAGAAGCCGCGGTTCTTCTCGTCGGCGACCTCGCTGAGATAGGTGGCGCTGGTACCGTATTCACCGCCCAGACTCAGCCCCTGCAGGATCCGTGCAAGGCCGAGGACGACGGGAGCGGCAAGACCAATCGAAGCGTAGGTCGGCGTCACCGCGATGACCAGCGAGCCGAAGCACATCATCACGACCGACAGCGTCAGTGCATTGCGCCGGCCATGGCGGTCGGCGAGATGGCCGAACAGCCAGCCGCCGAGCGGGCGCACCAGAAAGCCCGCCGCGAACAGCAGCGCCGCATTGAGCTGCTGCACCACCTCGTCGCCATCGGGGAAGAACGCCTTGGCGAAATAGAGCGAGAACGCCGCATAGGCATAGAAATCGTACCACTCGACGAGATTGCCGACCGAGCCGATGAAGATCGCGCGCAGCCGGCGCTTCATGTCGGCGGCCTTCGCGCGCGTCTCCGTGACGGGCGCAGCCATGGTCTGGATCGAGGCTTCCTGTGAACTCACGACATTCCTCCGCAGATTTATTGGAAAACCGGATGGCTTCGTCGCTGCTTCAGCAACGGCCATGCCAATCGTGAGTGACATGCGGAAATGCGGAAAACTGCGGGAATTGCCTGCATTTCCCGGGGAGGACGACCTCGCGGGGCACGAGCATCGGCAGGAATCCGCCGATGCGACAGCCGCCATCGGCGGATTTCCGCCGATGGCGTGACCGACTCAGGGCTCCTTGCGGCCGGGCCGCGCCAGCGCGTATTTCGCCATCTTCTCGTTCAGCGTCCGGCGCGGCACGCCAAGCTCCGCGGTGACGGCCGCAATCGACCAATCGTGCTCGCGCAAGGCGGCCTCGATCAGCGCGCGTTCATAGGACGCGACGCGATCGGCGAGCGTCCGCTGCGGCGCTCCCGGCTCGCCGCGCCGCAGGATCTCGGCAACGCTGCGGCCGGTCGCCGCGAGTCCCAGCGCATAGCGCTCGGCGACGTTCTTCAGCTCGCGCACATTGCCGGGCCAGTCATGGGCGAGCAGCGCATCGAGATCGTCCGCCCGCAGCGGCGCCATGGTGCGGCCGGCGCCCTTGGCGGCCGCAGCGGCAAAATGCTCGAACAGCAGCAGGATGTCGTTGCCGCGCTCGCGCAGCGGCGGCAGGTGAATCTCCGCCGCGGCAAGGCGGAAATAGAGATCGGAGCGGAAACGTCCCTGACGGCTCTCGGAGGCAAGATCGCCCTTGGCCGCCGCGACGACGCGAACATCGACCGGCAGCAGCTTGTTGGAGCCGACCCGCTCGATGGTGCGCTCCTGGAGCGCGCGCAGGATCTTGGCCTGGAACGGCAGCGGCATGCTCTCGATCTCGTCCAGCAACAGCGTGCCGCCATTGGCGTGCTCGAATTTCCCCACGCGGGCGCCACGCGCACCGGTGAAGGCCCCGGCCTCGTGACCGAACAATTCGCTTTCGAACAGCTCGGCCGGAATCGCGGCGCAGTTCACGGCGACGAACGGCCGCTTCGCACGCGCTCCGAAATCGTGCAGGACCCGCGCCACCACCTCCTTGCCGGTGCCGGTCTCGCCGGTGATGATGACGTCGCGATCGTGACCGGCGAGCTCGAGCACGCTGGCCCGCACCGCTTCCATCGGCCGCGACAGGCCGATCAGGCGCGCATCGATCGCGCCGGGCGCGGCCAGCCGATCGGACAGCTGGCGGAGCTGCAATTTGAGTTGCCGCCGCTCGACCGCGCGCGTGATGACCGCCGACAGCAGCTCGGGATCGTGAGGCTTCTGCAGGAGATCGTAGGCGCCCTCGCGCATGGCGGCCACCGCCAGCGGCACGTCGCCATGCGCAGTCAGGAGCACCACGGGAATGTCGGGATCGACGCGGTGAATCTCGCGCATCAAGTCGAGCCCGGATCGTTGCGGCATGCGAAAATCGGTCAGGACGGCGTCGGGCGGAACGTCTTTCACCAAGCGCATGGCCTCGTCGGCGCCGGCGGCAGCGCGAACCGTGAAGCCGCCGAGCTCCAGCCATTGCCGCACCGAATTGCGGACGATGTCCTCGTCGTCGACGACGAGCACGCTGCCACTCATGCCTGCAATTCCCGATGTTGCGAGGCCGGCGCGACATCCAGCAGCGGAATGACGACCCTGAAAGTCGACCCCCTGCCCGGCACGCTGTCCACCAAGATGTCGCCCCCGAACTCCCTGACGATTCCGTACGAGATCGAAAGCCCGAGGCCAAGCCCTTCGCCAACCTCCTTGGTGGTGAAGAACGGATCGAACAGCGATTTGACGTGTTCGGCCGCGATGCCGGCCCCGGTGTCGGTGACCTCGATCACGGCGTTGGCGGCTTCGCTGCCGAGCGCCACCCTAAGCAAGCGCCGCTCGGACTGGCGCATCGCATCGATTGCATTCGACAACAGATTGACCACGACTTGCTCGAGCCGAATCGGATTGGCGAAGCTGTAAAGCGGCTCGGCGGGCGCGATGCGCACCACCTCGATATGCTCGTGTTCGATGCGGTATTGCAGCAGGCGGACCGCGTTGTCGATGACAGGCGCGAGCGCGACGGCGCTGCGCGAGCCGGTTTCCTTGCGCGCGAACATCCGTAAGTGGTCGATCAGCGCCATCATGCGCTCGGCGATCGACGACATCAGGTCGAGGTTCTCAGCCGCGCGATCGACTTCGTTGCGGCGGAGCAGGACGCGGCTGCTGGCGACATAGGTGATCAGCGCGGCCAGCGGTTGGTTGATCTCGTGCGCGACGCCGGCCAGTGCCTGACCGAGGCTGGCGAGCTTGGCGCTCTGGACCAGGCTCTCGAGGGTCCGGCGCAGCTCTTCCGTACGCTCGGCCACCCGACGCTCGAGAACGTCATGCGCCTCGAGCTTGGCCCTGACGACCTGACGCCGCTGATAGGCCACCAGCACCACCAGCAGCAAGGCGATGAGAGCGAACATTCCGGCGATCGCGACGGTCGCCGCATTGCGCCGTGCATCCACGACGTCGGAGAACAACAGCAGCTTCCAGCCCCGATCGAGCGGGCGGATCTGAAGCGCGTACTCCCCGAGCTCGGTATTGCCGCGGCCGCGCGCGTGACCGATCTCGATGCCCCGGCGGCTGCTCTTGGGCACGAAGATCGGCGCGGCGTCGATGGCCTGACCGAATTGCTGCGCGGCATTCAGCTCTGCGAGGCGTTCGGCGGGAACCGGCAGCAGCGGGCGATACTTCCAGTCCGCGCGGCTGGCGAGAAAGACCACGCCGTTCTCGTCTTCCATCGCCACGAGATCGCCCGCCCGCGCCCAATCGGCCTCGAGCGCAGAGAGATCGATCTTGACCACGGCGACGCCGAGGGTTTTGCCGCCCTCCGTGATCCGATGCGACAGGAAATAGCCGGGCTGTCCCGTCGTGGCACCAACGGCGTAATAATGACCTTCGCCGGAGCGCATGGCATCGACGAAATAGGGGCGGAACGCGTAATTATATCCGACGAAACTCGACTCCTGATCGAAATTGCTCGCCGCCAGCGCAACGCCGGTGCTGTCGAGCACATACAGCTCCGCGGATCGCGCACCCTGGTTGAGGGATTTGAGGTAGTGATTGGCGGCAGCGATCGCCGCTGTATCCTGTGGATCGCGATAGAGCTCGCGAATCGGATCGGCGAGCGCCAGCACCGCCGGCAGATAGCGATAACGCGCGACAGTCGCATCGAAAGTGCTGGCGATCAGCGCGAGCCGGTCATTGCCCTCCCGCTGCATCCGCGCAAAGCCGGCATCGAGCGCCAGCACGTAAGCCAGCCAGCCCGCCGCCGCGATCGCCGCGAGCGCAAATGCTGCGATCAGCGCGTGCCGCAGCGGGACTGGACGAGGAGGTTGCAATCGAGGCTCCGGATCGAGGCAATATCGCTAGGTACCACATCGCCCACGGCGGTGGCGGAACGTCCGGCCAGCCGCTCGGGCGACGCGACTTCGGCCCAGCCACGAGCCATGCCCGCGGAACAGGTCAGCCTGCGAAGGGCAAATCGGCCGTGGACCCGCCTTCAAAATCGTTGCAAAAAGGGCCCAGAAGGCGCTGGCGGCCGGTCCGCCAAGCCTTTGGAAAACGCCAACTTTTGGAAGAATGGTCGGAGTGGCAGGATTCGAACCTGCGACCCCTGCGTCCCGAACGCAGTGCTCTACCGGGCTGAGCCACACTCCGACAAGAGGCCGGCTTATAGCGTCGGGTTTGGCGCACCGCAAGCGGCCGATAAGAGGAATTTTGTCCCTGTGAAAACGGGTCTTGAAACGCTGATTTTGCCGGCCGGCGAGGCCGGTGCACAAGCTGCCGCCCGGACCCTCGCCGCCGGCGGGCTGGTCGCGTTTCCGACCGAGACGGTCTATGGGCTCGGCGCCGACGCCGCCAATGCCACAGCGGTCGCTCACATCTACAGCGCCAAGGGCCGGCCGGCGTTCAATCCGTTGATCGCCCATGTCCCCGACCTCGCGGCGGCACGGCGGATCGGCCGGTTCGACGCGCGCGCGATCAGGCTTGCGGAGGCGTTCTGGCCGGGACCGCTGACGCTGGTGGTGCCGAAGACCGAGCACTGCCCCGTGGCCGATCTGGCCACCGCCGGCCTCGACACCGTCGCGATCCGCATTCCCGCGCACCCCGTAGCGGAGGCGATCCTGCGCGCCTTTGGCGGGGCAGTGGTGGCACCGTCCGCAAATATCTCCGGCCACGTCTCGCCGACGCTGGCGGCCCATGTCGAGAGCGATCTTGCGGGACGGATCGACCTGATCATCGACGGCGGACCTGTTGCGGTCGGCGTCGAATCGACGATTGTTGGCTGCTTTGAGGCGCCGATGCTGCTCCGCCCCGGTGGACTCTCGCGCGAGAGAATCGAGGCCGTGCTCGGCGCGCCGCTGACGCGGCCGCCTGTCGAGGCCGACAGCGACGACAGCCAGCCGCTGGCGCCGGGCATGCTGGCCTCGCATTACGCGCCGCGCGCGACCGTGCGGCTGCGCGCGCGAGACGTTGCGCCCGGCGAGGCGCTGCTGGCATTTGGCCCTGCGCGCCTGCCCGGCCAGGAGGCCGCTGCCGCCATCATGAATTTGTCGTCCACTGCTGATCTCGATGAAGCCGCGGCCAATCTGTTCGGCTATCTTCGCAGCCTCGATGCGAAGGCACCCAAGGCGATTGCCGTGATGACGATTCCGGAAGAAGGCCTGGGCGAAGCGATCAATGACCGGCTGCGGCGCGCGGCAGTTGCGCGCTAGAACGCGGAATGAAAGAAGACGAAATGAACATCAACCAATCCGCCACTCCACCGCTTGCGCCCGAGCTGATCGACCAATTTCGCAAGATCGTCGGCGATCGTCATGCCATCACCGATCCCAGTGATATCGAGGCCTACGTCACCGAGGAGCGCAACCTGTTCCACGGCCGCTCGCCCCTGGTGCTGCGCCCGGGCTCGACGGCGGAAGTGTCCGCGATCTGCAAGCTCGCCTCCGAGCACAGAATCGCGCTGGTGCCGCAGGGCGGCAATACCGGGCTGGTCGGCGGGCAGACGCCGCACAACGGCGAGGTCGTGGTGTCGCTGCGGCGGCTGGACAAGATCCGCGAGGTCGACACCGCATCCAACACGATGACATGTGAGGCCGGCGTGGTCTTGCAGATCGCGCAAGCGAAGGCCGCCGACGTCGACCGCCTGTTTCCGCTGTCGCTGGGCGCGGAAGGCAGCTGCACCATCGGCGGCAACCTCTCGACCAATGCCGGCGGCACCGCGGCGCTCGCCTATGGCGTCGCGCGCGAGATGGCGCTGGGGCTCGAGGTCGTGCTCGCCGACGGGCGCGTGCTCGACGTGCTGTCGAAGCTGAAGAAGGACAATACCGGCTACAATCTGCACAATCTCTTCATCGGCGCGGAAGGCACGCTCGGCATCATCACCGCGGCGACGCTCAAACTGTTTCCGAAGCCGCGGGCGATCGAGACCGCCTATGTCGGGCTGAAATCGCCGGCAGCCGCGCTCAAGCTTCTGACCATCGCGCAGAGCGAGGCCGCGAATGCGCTGACGAGCTTTGAGCTGCTGTCGGAGATGGCGGTCGATTTCTCTATCCGCCACGGCATCGACGTGCGCGATCCGCTCGCCGAGAAGCACCCCTGGTACGTGCTGATGGAGATGTCCACAGCCAGCGACGACGCCCGCACGCCGCTGGAGACGATTCTTGGCCGCGCCATGGAAGAGGAGATCGTCGACGACGCCGTGATCGCGGCCAACCTGACCCAACGCAACGCCTTCTGGAAACTGCGCGAGGAGATGTCGGCGGCACAAAAACCGGAGGGCGGCTCGATCAAGCACGACATCTCCGTTCCCGTCGCCGCGGTGCCTGATTTCATCGAGGAAGCCAATGCCGCGGTGATCAAGCTGATCCCCGGCGCGCGGCCGGTGCCGTTCGGCCATCTCGGCGATGGCAATCTGCATTACAATGTCAGCCAGCCCATCGGCGCCAACACCGCTGACTTTCTCGCGCGCTGGCATGAGATGAACGCCGTGGTGTTCGAGATCGTGCTGCGCATGGGCGGCTCGATCTCGGCCGAGCACGGCATCGGCGTGCTCAAGCGTGACGAGCTGCCCGAGGTGAAAGACAAGACCGCGATCGAGCTGATGAGGTCGATCAAGGCGATGCTCGATCCGCTGGGCATCATGAATCCGGGGAAGGTTCTGTAGGCATGTCCGCTCTCAAGATCCATCCGATCGACGATACCGATGTCGAGCCGGTGGTGGCGCTGTGGCAGCGCTGCGGCCTGACGCGCCCCTGGAACGATCCGCATGCCGATATCGCGCTGGCACGGCGGCGCGAGAACTCGACGGTGCTCGTTGGCCGCGACGCCGGCGCGATCGTGGCGACCGTCATGGTTGGCCATGACGGCCATCGCGGCTGGGTCTATTACGTCGCGGTCGACCCCGATGGCCGCAAGCGCGGCTATGGTCGCGCCATCATGACGGCGGCCGAGGACTGGCTGCGCGCGGCCGGCATCGCAAAGCTCCAGCTCCTGGTCCGCCGCGAGAATGCGCAGGCGAGTGCGTTCTACCAATCGCTGGCGTTCGAGGAATCGACGTCGATGATGTTCCAGAAGTGGCTCGACGGCCGCGAACACTGAAAGACAATCATGACCATTTCCGACCGCGTCCGCATCAAGGACGTCCGCGTACTCTCGGACGGCTGGACCACGCTGAAGAGCACCACGTTCGATTACCGTCGCGCCAACGGCGAGTGGCAGACACAGAAGCGCGAGACCTATGAGCGCGACAACGCCGCCGCCATCCTGCCGTATCATCGCGCCCAGCGCAGCGTGATCCTGGTGAAGCAGTTCCGCCTGCCGGCTTTCATTCGCGGCTATGATGATCTGCTGATCGAGGCCGCTGCCGGCGTGCTCGACAATGCCGAGCCCGAGGCCCGCATCCGTGCCGAGGCCGAGGAGGAGACCGGCTATCGCCTGCACCATGTGCACAAGGTGTTCGAAGCCTTCATGAGCCCTGGTGCCATCACCGAGAAGCTGCATTTCTTCGTCGCGGAGTACGAGCCGCATATGCGGGTCAGCGACGGCGGCGGCCTCGAGCATGAGGGCGAGGACATCGAGGTGCTGGAGCTCGGCATCGATGAGGCCCTGGCGATGATCGCGGACGGCAGGATCATCGACGGCAAGGCGATCATGCTGCTGCAATACGCGGCACTGCATATTTTTCAGTAGGTGCGCTATTCACCTCGCCCCGCTTGAGCAACCCGAAAACTACCTCTAGTCTGGCGCTAACCAAGAACCAGGAGACGCGCCCATGTCCGCTCCGCGCGACGATGAATTCGGCTTTGCGCCCGATTACGATTCCCCGATCCCCTATATGCAGCGCACGCGGGATTATTACAGCGCGATCGGCTACACCACGCCATATCGCTGGGCGCATTACACCGCGGCGCCGTTTCAGAAGCTGAAGAAGCCGCTGGCGCAGTCTCGCGTCACCATCATCACCACGGCGGCACCCTATGATCCCGGCAAGGGCGACCAGGGGCCCGGCGCGGCGTATAACGGCAGCGCGAAGTTTTACCAGGTCTATGACGGTGACACGTCGAAGCAGCACGACCTGCGCATCTCCCATATCGGCTACGACCGCAAGCACACCACTGCGGCGGACAACGGCACCTGGTTTCCACTGCCGCAACTGTTGACGGCGCAAGCCGCCGGCCGCATCGGCGAGGTCGCTCCGCGCTTTTTTGGCGCGCCGACCAATCGCAGCCATCGCGTCACGCTCGACACCGACGCGCCGGAGATCCTGGCGCGCTGCCTCGCTGATGCGGTCGACGTCGCGGTGCTGGTGCCGAACTGCCCGGTCTGCCACCAGACCACCGCGCTGGTGGCACGGCATCTCGAGGCCAATGGCATTGCGACCGTGATCATGGGCTGTGCCAAGGACATCATCGAGCACGCGGCCGTGCCGCGCTTTCTGTTCAGCGACTTCCCGCTCGGCAATTCCGCCGGCAAGCCGCATGACATCGCCTCGCAGGCACAGACGCTGGAGCTGGCGCTCACGCTGCTGGAGACCGCGAGCGGGCCGCAGACCACGATGCAGTCGCCGCTGCGCTGGAGCGAGGACGCCTCCTGGAAGCTCGACTATAACAATGTCGCGCAGCTGTCGCCGGAAGAGCTGGCGCGTCGCCGCGCCGAATTCGACAAGCAGAAGGAGATCGCCCGCGGCAACCGCGCCGCCTGACGTCTTCCAATAACAATAACCGTCGGGAGAGAGACGTGACGCGACCGTTCGAGGGCGTGAAGATCCTGGATTTCACGCAAGTGCTGGCCGGGCCCTATGCGAGCTACCAGCTCGCGCTGCTGGGCGCCGACGTCATCAAGGTCGAGCGGCGCGAGGGCGAGGACATGCGCCGCACGCCGCTATCCCGCGAATGGGCCGAGCGCGGACTGGCCCCGGCGTTCCAGGCCATCAACGGCAACAAGCGCAGCCTGACGCTCGACTTGCAAAAGCCTGACGCGATCGCGATCGTGAAGAAGCTTGCCGCCACGGTCGACGTCGTCATGGAAAACTTCCGCCCGGGAGTGATGGACAAGCTCGGCATCGGCTACGAGGCGCTGTCGGCGATCAATCCAAAACTGATCTATTGCGCGGTGTCGGGCTTCGGCCAGACCGGCCCGGATCGTCTGCGGCCCGGCTATGACGGCAAGATGCAGGCGCTGTCCGGCATCATGGCGATCACCGGCCACCCCTCGACGGGCCCGACGCGCGCCGGCTTTGCGGTGTGCGACGTGCTCTCGGGCGCAACGGCCGCATTTGCCGTGTCGAGCGCGCTGTACCAACGCGACCGCACCGGCAAGGGCCAGCTCGTCGACGTCTCCATGCTGGAGGCGACGCTGGCGTTTCTGTCGGGGCAGATCGCGGACTGGTCGGTCGCCGGCCATCGCCAGCAGCTTTCGGGCAACCAGGCCGTCAGCCGCAAGACCACCGCGAACCTGTTCAAGGCGGGCGACGGCTACATCCTGCTCGCGGTCAACAATGAGAAGCAGTACCGCGCGCTGATGACCACGCTCGGCCGCGAGGATACGCTGAGCGATCCGCGCTTTGCCGACTGGTTTTCCCGCAACGAAAACGAACCGGCACTGCGGGCCATCATCGAAGAGGCGCTGGCGGCAAAACCCGCGCGCGAATGGGAGACGATCCTCGAGGATGCCGGCGCACCCTGCGCCAGCATCTGGAAGATCGAGGAGGTGATCGACCACCCGCAGATCAGGGCGCGCGGCGCGATGCAGGAGCTGGACACGCCCTATGGCCGCCTGCGCTTTGCCGGCAGCGGCTTCAAGCTCGCCCATGGCGGCGGCAAACTCGATCGAATGGCGCCGGAGCTCGGCGCGGATACGGATGCGGTACTAAGCGAGCTCGGATTTGACGCGGCGGAGATCGCAGCGCTGAGGGCGCGGGAGATCGTGTAGAAGTCCGCTGCCGTAGGGTGGGCAAAGGCGCCCTTGCGCCGTGCCCACGATCCCTCTCGGTCACGAAAACGCGTGGGCACGCGTCCGCTTTGCCCACCCTACTGCATCGAGATCGACCGCACGCGCCCGCGGGCTATATCGCCTTGGCCGCGACCTTGGCCGCGGCGAGGATCTCGCGCCTGGCGGCATCGTCCTTCACCGCGCGGGCCATGTCGGCTGCGCCGGTCAGGATCGCCAGCAGTGCCAGCGCGCGCTGCCGCGCATGCGTGCCCCGAAAACCCTGCGCAACGAGGTCCGCGAGACGCTCCAGCTCGCCCTGATAGACAGCGCGCGTGGCCGCGTCCGCGCGCGCGACGTCGGAGGAGAAGCTCGGCAGCGCGCAGGCTTCATCGAGACCGACCTCCATCCGCTCACCCAGATAGAAATCGATGAAAGGATCGCGCCAGCCGCTGCCATATTGCGCCTGAAACTGGGCGATGCCGCCGCGCAGGAAGGCGAGCCCGTCCGCGACCGCGAGCCGGAACGCATCCGCCTTGGACTCGAAATGGGCGTAGAACGCCCCCGACGTGAGGCCCGCGCCCTTTGCGAGCGCATCCACCCCGGCGCCACCGAATCCACCGGTGCGGAAGCCGCGCCCGACCGCGTCCGCCAGCCGCGTGCGAGCGTCTCCATCGCTCTTCTTCGGTCGTGCCATCGCCGTCACCTCTCGATAGCGATCGTTATATTAGGCTTGACGATATAACGATCGTTATGTTTTATATAACGACCGTTATCTGACGGCTCAAAGGGAGACTTCTCACATGCCTATCCAGATCATCGTTCCCGAAGGCGCGCTGACGCCATCAGGGGAAGCCGAGGCATTCGGCAAGCTGACCGAGCTGCTGCTGCGCCTGCACGGCCTCACCGGCAACCGCTTCATGACGCCGAACGTCATCGGCGAGGTGACCGTGGTGCCGAAGCGGCGCACCTATTCCGGCGGCAAGCCCGCGGACATTGCCGTGTTCGAGCTCAAGGTGCCGTCCTTCGTGCTGCCGACGCAGGAGCTGAAGGACGCCTGGATCTCCGAGGGAACTACCATCATCGAGAAGGCGGCCGAGGGACGCATCAAGCGCGAGCATATTTTTGCAAATGTCAGCTACGCCGTGGACGGCGGCTGGGGCATCGGCGGCGAAGCCTTCAGCAACGCCGCGCTCGGATCGGCGGTCGCTGCGGCGGCTTGAGGCGAACAAGTACAGGTCTTGTAGATGGGGTAACGGGCACGGAGGCCTCCCAAGCCAGCCGCGCTAGCTACGGCGCTATTTGAAGGCGCGCGTCGCGCGGCTGGCTTGGGAGGCGGTCGTCCCTCAGACTGATGGTATCAAACGGAGTCGGGCAAGCCCGCTCCAAGCATCATTGAGGAACGACCATGCACCACTATGCCGGAATCGACGTATCATTGGAATGCTCAAGCGTGTGTGTTGTTGACGCCAGCGGCAAGATTTTGCGGGAGGCCAAGGTGACGAGCGAGCCGGAGGCACTGATCGCCTGGTTCCACGGTTTGGGTTTGGGCCTCGAGCGGATCGGGCTGGAAGCCGGACCGCTGTCACAATGGCTGTTTGCGGCGATGAAGGCTGCCGGTCTTGCAGTGGAGCTACTGGAGACGCGGCACGTCCGCAAAGCCTTTGAGGCGATGCCGGTGAAGTCTGACCGCAACGATGCGCGCGGCATCGCCCAGTTGATGCGGCTCGGCTGGTTCCGCCCGGTGCATTGCAAGTCGATGGACGCGCAGGAGACGCGCACGGTGTTGACCGCCCGCAAGCTGGTGCAGTCGAAGTTGCGCGATGTCGAGAACAGCCTGCGCGGGATCTTGCGCGGGTTTGGGCTCAAGGTCGGACCGACGACAGAACGAAGTTTTTGCGGACGGATCCGTGAGCTGGTGGCAGGTCACCCGAACCTGGAGACCGTCGCAGAGGCCTTGCTGGCGGTACACGCTGTGCTGCTGCGCGAGTTCAACGGTTTTGAGAAGCAGGTTCGTCGGATGGCGCGTTCCGATGCCAAAGCCAAGCTGCTGATGTCGACCCCGAGCGTCGGACCGGTTGTGTCGCTCACCTATGCTTCGGCAATTGACGATCCAGCCCGATTCAAATCGTCCAAGCAAGTGGGGGCGCATTTCGGGATAACCCCGAAGAAGTATCAGTCCGGCGAGACCGACTATACCGGTCGGATCAGCAAGATCGGTGACGCTTCGGTGCGCACCGCGCTCTACGAGGCCGCACACATCATGCTGACCAAGCCGCTCAAAGGCTGCACCGAGCTGAAGAGCTGGGCGATGCGGATCGCCAAGCGAGCCGGCATGAGCAAGGCGAAGGTCGCGCTGGCGCGCAGATTAGCTGTGATCATGCATCGGATGCTGGTCGATGGGACGCCGTTCAATCCAGCCCACAAGAAAATCGCTGCTGCAGCTTAAACAAGGAGGCAAAAGGTTTTCGAGCGGGTCACGACACCTCCCTCTCGAAGCGAAGTCCCCTCGCCGGGACGATGGATCAGGTCAGACCGCAACCCATCCAGTGGCCCTTGCGACCACGCGAACGTAGATTGGTCGGCCTATCCTCTTCAAACCCCATCAGGTGGCGGCCTTGCGCCGACCCCGTACAGAAGCAAGACCCCGGCGAACGGTACGACGCAAAAAAGGGATTGACCTTTGAAAGCCCGTTACAGAAGGGTGGGTTAGCCGAAGGCGTAACCCACCATGCTTCCGCGCACGTCGAACGAAGTTGGTGGGTTACGCTGCGACTAACCCACCCTACGCACCATCGCCTAGAACAACGAGCCCTGCCCGTCATCCACAGCCGCACCTGCAACTTTCCGCACAACCTTCTTCGGCTTCGCCGCCTCTACCTCTGCCGCCATCTCCTCCGCGCTGATCGGCAACAGCAGCTGCTCGTCGTCATTGGCAACGCGGTTGACGCGGGTGGAGACCGGGTGCCAGGCGAATTCGCCGACGCGGGGCGCCGTCATCAGCGGCAGGATCGCATCGATCTCGTCACCGCGGCAATCGAGCCAGCGCTCGAAATCGCGCGGGCTGATGGTGACGGGGACGCGATCATGCAGCGCAGCCAAATCTTCGCCGGCGGCGGCCGTCACGATCGCGACCGTGTCGAGCTCCTCGCCGTTCGGCCCGATCCAGGTTTCGAACAATGCGGCGAAACCCAGCGGGGCACCGTCGGCGTGATGGATGAAAAACGGCTGCTTGCGGCCGCCCTCCGCTTTCCATTCGTAATAGCCGTCAGCCGGAATCAGGCCGCGCCGCCGGCGAATCGCCTTTTTGAACGCGGGCTTTTCCAGCACCGTCTCCGAGCGGGCGTTGATCAGGAGCGTAAAGCCCTTGGGATCCTTGACCCAGCCCGGCAGCAGGCCCCAACGCATCAGGCGGAAATGGCGTGCGCCATTCTCGACCAGGACGACCGGAACAGGTTGCGTCGGGGCGACATTGTACCGGGGCGGGAAATTCGGCTGCTCGATATAGCCAAACAGCTGCCGTAAGGCCGCGGGGGCCGAAGTTATGACAAAGCGTCCACACATCCTTGCGCCAATATAGGGTCCGTTGAGGTCCTTTTAACCCCGGACGTTAACACTGCGGCCGATGAGCTCAATGGCCTCCCAACCCGCGATGCGCGCACAGACGGGCCCCGAGGCCGTGGCCTGGGCCGAGCGGCTGCGCCTGGCCAATATCAACCCGCGGACCGGGCTTGCCACCGACTATCTCAACCATTTCAATGAAGCCGTGATGCTCCTGGAGATGATCCCGGATATGCCTGAATGCGCCGAGGATTTTCTGACCTGGTCGCCGCTGTCCTATGCCGAGCATTTCACGGCGTCGAATTTCAAGGCGCGGGATCTCGCCATCGAGGCCTATGAGAAGGCCGAACCGTCCGTGCGCGCCCAGTTCGACCACATCACCGACACCATGACCTCGATTCTCACAGCGGTCGGCTCGGCCATGCGCGAGGTCGAGAAGGACTCAACCCGCGTTCGCCTCGCCGAGCAGGCGACGGCCTGGGTCAAGCCGCTGATCGCGGCCTGCGGCGGCATCATCAACGGCGGCGCGGAAGCCGACGTCGATACCATCATGGCGAACTAGGCCAAGTCTTGAAGATATGGCCACGCTCGTCCAGCCCACCCATCCACAGATTGCCGTCAGCGCCGCGATTTTCCGCGACGGCAAGGTCCTGCTGACCCGACGCGCCCGCTCCCCCGCCAAGGGCTTCTATTCGCTGCCAGGCGGCCGGGTCGAATTCGGCGAATCGCTGCATCAGGCCGTGAAACGTGAGGTCGACGAGGAAACCGGGCTCGCCATCGAGATCGTCAGCCTTGCCGGCTGGCGCGAGGTGCTGCCGGCCGCACCCGGTGCCGGCCATTACCTGATCCTGTCCTTTGCCGCCCGCTGGCTGGCGCGGGAACCCACCCTGAACGACGAACTCGACGATTTCAGGTGGATCGCCCCTGATACGCTTGGCAGCCTCAGCGACCTCAAGCTGACCGGGGGGCTGGAGGAGATCGTCCAGTCCGCCGCGCGCCTGATCGGCCCCTGACCGCCCGCCTTGCGTCATCAGCTCTGAGGGGGCATACAGCCCGCCGATGTTCCCGCGATTTCTGGCCATTTTTGCCCTGATCCTCGCCTGCGCGTCCGTGCCCGCCCGGGCCCAGGACGTGGCAGCGCCGTTCGACGCCGATTTGCAGCGGCTGGCCGAGATCCTGGGCGGCCTGCATTATCTTCGCGGCATCTGCGGCGCCAACGAGGGCAACAAATGGCGGAGCGAGATGCAGGCGCTGATCGATGCCGAAACCCCTGCCGGCGAGCGGCGCACCCGCATGATCGCCGCCTTCAACCGCGGCTATAACGGCTTTCAGCAAACCTACCGAAGCTGCACGCCGGCGGCGACGGTGGCGATTCGTCGTTACATCGACGAAGGCTCGAAGATCTCGCGGGATCTGACGGCGCGCTACGCGAACTAGCTTTCTCCGTCATTCCGGGGCGCGCATAGCGCGAACCCGGAATCGATCAAGCCGCAGAGTTGGTGGCTCGATGGATTCCGGGTTCGCGACTTCGTCGCGCCCCGGAATGACAATGACTGGAACCCTGTCGTCGACTTTGTTCACAGCCGTTAACCGTTCTTAAAGATGTGGCCTAGCGGTCGTTAATGTGCGTGCTACACCTCTCGCACAGCGCATCGCCGTGGATCGCGCCCCAGCCCTGATCGAGTTTCATGAGCCAGCCGATTTCCTACGCCCCCGCCCGCGCGCCGCTGCCCGACCATGAGCAGAAACAGGCCGCCCTGAGCTATCTGAACGAGGCCTGGGCCGAAGCGCGCCATGACGGCGTCGATGGCGATTGCCTGGCGCAAGCGAGCCTGTTCGCGGCGCTGGCCGAGCTCGTCGGTACCTATGGCGAGGACGCGGTGGCAAAATTCGTCGAGGGCTTTCCCGCCCGCATCCGCAACGGCGAGTTCTCCGTCAGCCTGGCACGGCAGTAAAGCCCGCGCTTTAATCCGTCTCGATCGGCAGCGACGGGTCCCTCGCCCATTCGCCCATCGACGCATCGTAGAGCGTCAGCTTGTCGTAGCCGAGCTGCGTCAGCATCAAGAGGTCGATCGTCGCCGAGATACCGCCGCCGCAATAGAGGATCACGTTCTTGTCGCGCGTGACGCCGGCCGCGGCGAATTTGGCTTCGGCATCGGCGAGCGTCGTCAGCGTCTTGTCGGCATTGACGAGGGTTGCAGCCGACACGTTGACGCTGCCGGGCACGCGGCCGGGCCGGCCGTAGCGGCTCGGCTCGAGTCCTCTATGAAATTGCGGTCCGAGCGCATTGACGGTGACAGTCGCGGGATCGCCGATGCGCTCCTTCACGAAATCTTTGTCGACGAACAAGCCTGCCCGCGGCGAGGCCTTGAAGGTTGTCGCCGGATAACCCTTCGGCGCACCCGTCTCGACCGGCCGCCCCTCGTCCTTCCATTTGTCGAAGCCGCCGTCGAGCACGCGCGCAACGACGCCAAGGGAACGCAGCATCCACCAGAACCGCGTCGACCACATCATGGTGCCGATGCTGTAGAGCACGATGGTTTTGGATGCGTCTGCACCGTGACGGCCGAAGGCGGCCTCGAGCTGGGCCACATCTGGCATCGTGAAGAATTGCTGCGCGGAAGCATCCGAGAACTCGCCTTGCAGATCGAGATAGTCGGCACCCGGGATGTGGCCGGCGGCAAACGTCTTGTCGCCGGGGACGGCGCGATAGGGCACGTCGCTGCCTGGTGGCACCGGCTCGTTGTAGGTCGTACAGTCGTAGAGGCGGAGATCGGGATCGGCGAGGATCGCGGCAACTTGCTCGGTGGTGATGAGGGCGGTGGGCTGGGACATCGGACTACACTCCCGTTCGCGAGGAAGTGTAGGCCTCTCCCCTCGTCATTGCGAGCGAAGCGAAGCAATCCAGAGTCTTTCCGCGGCGGGATTCTGGATTGCTTCGCTGCGCTTGCAATGACGGGTGGGGAAGGTCTGCGGGTCCCCACCAGACATCGGTTACTGCTTCAGCGTCTCCAGAAACCGCACCGCCTCGCCCTGCGACGGCGTCACCAGCTCGCCCTGCCACATCACGCGCTTGCCGCGCACAAAGGTGCCGACGGGCCAACCCGTCACGCGGACGCCGTCATAGGGGGTCCAGCCGGCCTTGGACGCCACCCATTTGCTGGTGATGGTTTCGCTGCGCCTGAGGTCCACCACCGTGAAGTCGGCGTCGTAGCCGGCGGCGATGCGGCCCTTGCAAGCCATGTTGTAAAGGCGCGCCGGGCCGGCGCTGGTGAGATCGACGAAGCGCGCGAGAGAAAGCCGGCCTGCATTGACGTGATCGAGCATCAAGGGCACCAGCGTCTGCACGCCGGTCATGCCGGAGGGCGAGGCCGGATAGGTCTTCTGCTTTTCTTCCAGTGTATGCGGGGCGTGGTCGGAGCCGAGCACGTCGATGATGCCCTGCTCGATGCCGCGCCAGATGCCGGCGCGATGATCGGCTGATCGCACCGGCGGGTTCATCTGCGCCAGCGTGCCGAGCCGCTCGTAGCATTCGGGTGCGACCAGCGTCAGATGATGCGGCGTCGCCTCGCAGGAGGCGACGTCCTTGTGGTCGCGCAGAAACTCGATCTCTTCCTTGGTCGAGATGTGCAGCACGTGGATGCGTTTTCCCGTCTCATGCGCGAGCTTGACCAGGCGCTGCGTCGCCATCAGCGCCGCGGTCTCGTCGCGCCAGACCGGATGCGAGCGCGCATCGCCCTCGATGCGGAGCGACTTGCGTTCGTTGAGGCGGTACTCGTCCTCGGCATGGAACGCCGCACGGCGACGAATCACCTGGAAGATGCGGCGCAGGCTCTCGTCATCCTCCACCAGCAGCGCGCCGGTCGAGGAGCCGATGAACACCTTCACGCCGGCGCAGCCCGGGGCACGCTCGAGCACCGGCAGGTCCTGCACGTTCTCGCGGGTGCCGCCGATGAAGAAAGCAAAATCGCAATGCATGCGATGATGGGCACGCTTCACCTTGTCGGAGAAGGTGGCCTCGGTCACCGTGAGCGGCGAGGTGTTCGGCATCTCGAACACGGCGGTGACGCCACCCATCACGGCGCTGCGCGAGCCAGATTCGAGATCTTCCTTGTGCTCCAGCCCGGGTTCACGGAAATGCACCTGCGTGTCCATCACGCCGGGCAGGATGTGCAGGCCCTTGCAGTCGATCACCTCCGCCGCCGAGCCCTGCGACAGCGGACCCAGCTCGGCGATGCGGCCATTGATGATACCGATATCGCGAACGCCTTCGCCGTCCTGGTTGACGACGGTGCCGCCCTTGAGGATCACATCGAAACGCTGGGTCATGGGGCCTCTCTCATCCCCAAGCGCAGGGCCCGAGGTCTTGTCGTTTATGCCTTGCGGGCTTACGTTCCGGAGCACCATGTCGCAAGAGATTTTCACATGAAATCAGCGTTTCTTCCCGACCGGGGCGTGATCAAGGTCGCCGGCGAGGACGCACGCAACTTCCTCAACGGCCTCATCACCACCGACGTCGACAAGCTCGAGCCGGGCCTGGGGCGATTCGGCGCGCTGCTGACGCCGCAAGGCAAGATCATCGTGGATTTCCTGATCACGGAAGCCCCTGGCGGCCATGGCGGCGGGTTCCTGATCGACTGCCCGAAGCCGCTGACCGATGGCCTTGCCACCAAGCTGAAATTCTACAAGCTGCGCGCCAAGGTCACCGTGGAGATCCTCGAGCTCGGCGTGCTCGCGGCCTGGGACGGCCAGCCCGCGACGCAGCCGGATCTCGCCTTCGCCGATCCCCGCAATGCCGAGCTCGGCACGCGCATCCTGATCCCCGAAGATCTCAAGCAGAAGCTCTCCGATTTGATCGGCGCCGAGCTGGTCGATGCGTCCGAGTACGAGGCGCACCGGATCGCGCTCGGCGTGCCGCGCGGCGGGCTCGATTTCATGTACAGCGATGCGTTCCCGCACGAGACCAACATGGATCGCCTTGCCGGCGTCGATTTCGACAAGGGCTGCTATGTCGGCCAGGAGGTCGTCTCGCGCATGCAGCATCGCGGCACTGCGCGGACCCGCAGCGTGAAGGTGCTGCTCGAGGATTCCGCGCCGGAAGTCGGCGTCAGTGTCATGGCCGGCGACAAATCCGTCGGCACCATGGGCTCATCGGCGAAGGGCAAGGGGATTGCGCTGGTGCGGATCGACCGCGTTGCCGATGCGCTCGATGCCGGCCAGCCGCTCACCGCTGGCGGGCTCGCCCTGAGGTTGGCAGAACCGGACGTCGTTCGCATTCCCGCAAAGCAGCCCATTGCATGAGCCGCGCTCCCCGCCTGCATCCCGACGGAAAGACCCGCTGCCCCTGGCCGGGCGAAGACCCGCTCTATGTCGCCTATCACGACACCGAATGGGGCGTGCCTGAATATGACGACCGCGCGCTCTATGAAAAGCTGATCCTCGACGGCTTTCAGGCCGGCCTGTCCTGGATCACGATCCTGCGCAAGCGCGACAATTTCCGCAAAGCCTTCGACGATTTCCAGCCGGAGAAGATCGCGCGCTACACCGACAGGAAGGTGCATGCGCTGATGAACGATGTCGGCATCGTGCGGAACAAGGCCAAGATCGAAGGCACGATCCTGAGCGCGAAGGCGTACCTCGACATCATGGAGAAGGGCCCGGGCTTTTCGAAACTTCTTTGGGGCTTCATGGACGGCCGGCCCAAGGTCAATAATTTCAAGACCACGGCAAGCGTCCCGGCGTCGACACCGCTGTCGATGCAAATTTCCAAGGAGCTGTCCTCGCGCGGCTTCAAATTCGTCGGCCCCACTATTGTCTATGCCTTCATGCAGGCGACCGGGATGGTCAACGACCATCTCGTCGACTGCCATTGCCACGCGACCTGCAGCAAGCTGCAGCGCAAGCCGCGCCTCAAGGCCAAATGACGGCCAGGAAGAGCGCGCGCGCATCCGAATCCCGGGCCTGGCAGCGCATGCTATCGGGTCGGCGGCTCGACCTGCTCGATCCCTCCCCGCTCGATGTCGAGATCGCCGACATCGCCCACGGGCTGGCGCGCGTGGCGCGCTGGAACGGACAGACCATCGGCGCGCACATCTTCTCGGTCGCCCAGCACACGCTGCTGGTGGAGACCGTGCTGCGGCACGAGATGCCGCGCGCTGACCAGCGCATCCGGCTCGCCGCGCTGCTGCACGACGCCCCTGAATATGTCATCGGCGACATGATCTCGCCGTTCAAGGCGGTGCTCGACGGCCATTACAAGGCGGTGGAGAAGCGCCTGCTCGGCGCCATCCACATCCGCTTCGGCCTGCCGCCGGTGCTACCCGAGGAGATCACGCTGGCGATCAAGGCCGCCGATCGCGGCGCGGCTTACCTCGAGGCGACCGAACTTGCCGGCTTCAGCGAAGGCGAGGCGAAGCGGCTGTTCGGCAAGGATCCCGGCCTTTCCGACAATATCAGGCGCGACTATCTGACGCCCTGGACAGCGGCGCGGGCCGAGAAGCAGTTTCTGGAACGGTTTGGGGCGGTGTTCGCGTAGCATCATCCTTTCGTAGGGTGGGCAAAGCCACCGGGTCGCGCGAATGCGCGCCCGATGACAGGCTCCGCGTGCCCACCAAACCGAATGAGATGCGCAAATGCGAGGTGGTGGGCACGGCGCGATGCGCCTTTGCCCACCCTACGAGCGCTCGCTATAATCAATTAAAAGGTCCGCCATGATCCACGTCTGCTCGCTCGCCGCCCTTCCCGAAACCGTTCGCCGCACCGGGGCCAGCCATGTGCTGACCGTGATGGCCAATGTCGAGCAGGTGGCGCGGCCGGTGTCGGTGCTTCCGGCCAATCATCTCAAGGTGTCGATGGACGACATCACCGAGGAGATGGACGGCTTTGTCGCACCGTCGGAGGCGCATATCGAACAGGTGCTGAATTTCGTGCGCGGCTGGGATCGGGCTGCGCCGCTGGTGGTGCATTGCTATGCCGGCATCAGCCGCTCCACGGCGAGCGCGTTCGCCGCCGTCTGCGCGCTCAATCCTGATCGCGACGAGATCGAGATTGCGAAGAAGATCCGTGCGGCCTCCCCGATCGCCTCGCCGAACCGCCGCATCGTCGACCTCGCCGACCGCGCGCTCGGCCGCAACGGCCGCATGCTGCGCGCGCTCGACGAGATGGGCCCGGGCGAGATGCTGGTCGAAGGCCGCCCCTTCGTGATCGAGCTCGAATGACACCTGCAATCCCCATCGCATGAGCGACAAGCTGACGCCGATCGAGATCGGCCTGACCGCCGCGATCGTCGCGATCGAGGACCACGAGCCGCTGGTGTTGACCGCGCGCGGCGCCGACGGGCTCGCCGGGCTGCCGTTCGGTCCGTTCGATGCGCCGAGCCATCGCACCTTCGAGATCGGCCTGCGTGCGTGGGTCGAGGAACAGGTGGGATTGCGGCTCGGCTATGTCGAGCAGCTCTACACGTTTGGCGATCGCGGCCGTCATGCCGAGGCCGGCCACACCGGCGCGCATATGGTGTCGATCGGCTATCTCGCGCTGACGCGCACCGCCGAGGGAGCTGCGAATGCCGCGAGCTTCGAGCCCTGGTATCGCTTCTTCCCTTGGGAAGACCGGCGCGAGGCACCGCCGGCGATCATCGCCCGTGACATCATCCCGGCGCTGACGGCATGGGCCGAGGAGGAGACGCCCGAGACGACGCGCGCATTGCCGCGCAAGGATCGCGTGCGGTTCTATTTCGGCCTCGACGGCGCGGCCTGGGACGAGGAGCGCGTGCTCGACCGCTACGAGCTGCTCTACGAGGCCGGCCTCGTCGAGGAGGCGCGACGCGACGGCCGGCCTGCGGCGCTGGCGCGCAAGTCCCTGCCCGCGCTCGGCACGTCCATGCGCTTCGACCACCGCCGGATCCTTGCCACAGCGATCGCCAGGCTGCGGGCAAAGCTGAAGTATCGCCCCGTGGTGTTTGAACTTTTGCCCGCCGAGTTCACACTCACGGAGTTGCAGTATACGGTGGAGGCGATCTCCGGCCGGCACCTGCACAAGCAGAACTTCCGTCGCCTGGTCGAAACCGAGGCGCTGGTCGAACCGACCGGCGTGATGTCGACACAGACGGGCGGGAGACCGGCGGCGCTCTATCGCTTCCGCCGCGACGTGCTCCAGGAACGGCCGGCGCCAGGCTTGCGCGTACGCTCCCGGCGCTAGATCAAGGATTGCTGTCGGCCCCTGCCCGCCGATTGCCAGGAGACCCCATGTTCGACGCCCCGTTCGACGTCTTTGCCGTGATGATTGCGATCGCCGCGTTCCTGATCGCGCTGAAAACGTCGAACCAGGCAACCGAATTGCGCCGCCGCCTGGGCGCGCTGGAGGCCGAACTGCAGGCGCGCCGGGTTCAGCCTCCGCCACTTGTGCTGGTGCAGGCGCCCGCAAACGCGCCTGCGACGAGTGCAGCAGAGCCGCCGCCGCTTGCGCCGGAGGCCGAGACCACGCCGCCGCTCGCCACCGAAGAGGCTGCGCCGCCGCCGCTCGAAGCAAGTCCTGAAGCCAGCCCCGCAGGCGGCGCGCCGCCGCCGCTGCCCGCGCCCGCCCCCGCCCCCGGCTTGGAGGAACGGCTCGGCACCCGCTGGGTGGTGTGGATCGGCGGCCTGGCGCTCGCGCTCGGCGGCTTCTTCATGGTGCGCTATTCGATCGAGGCCGGCCTTGTCGGCCCCGGCGTGCGGGTATTCCTGGGCGGACTGTTTGCGGCCGCGCTGCTGGGTGCCGGCGAATGGACGCGGCGCAAGGAGAGCATCTCGAGCATTGCAGCGCTGCCGATCGCCAACATCCCCGCGATCCTCACCGCGGCTGGAACGGCGGTGGCGTTCGCGACCGTCTATGCGGCCTATGCGCTCTATGGCTTCCTCGTGCCGGCCACCGCTTTCGTGCTGCTCGGCATCGTGGCGATGGCCACGCTCGCGGCAGCTTTGCTGCACGGGCCGGCGCTCGCGGGCCTCGGCATCGTCGGCGCCTTCGCAACGCCGGTGCTGGTCTCCAGCGGCAAGCCGGACTATTGGGCGCTGTACATCTATCTTGCCATCGTCACCGCCGCGAGCTTTGGCCTCGCCCGCATCAGGCTATGGCGCTGGCTCGCGGTGACGACGATCGTCTTCGCCGTGCTCTGGATTTTCCCGGGCCTCGATACCGGTGACCTGCACGTCGCGCCGCATGCGTTCCACGTGATGTCAGGCTTCGTGCTCGCTGCATTGCTCGTGGTCTGCGGCTTCATGTTCGGCCCTGATATCGAAGGCGGCCAGATCGAGCCGGTCTCCTCGAGCGCGCTCGGTGCCTATCTGTTCGGCGCGATGTTGATCGTGTTGTCGAGCGCGCATGCTGACCTCGCGCTAATCGCCTACACATTGCTCGTTGCGGCCACGCTGTTCGTCGCCTGGCGCGCAGAGGCTGCCGTCGGCGCGCTGGGCGCGGCGGCGGCAACGGTGTTCATCGTGTTCGCCGAATGGGCGGTACGCGCCAATCCCGACATGCTGGTGCTGCCGGGCGGCCCCATGCCAGGCATCACGCCGAACGCGATCGACAGCGCGGTGACGCAGCATCTGGCGATGGCCGCGATCTTCGCCGCCGGCTTCGGCATCGCCGGCTTCTTCGCCCAGGGTCGCTCGCATTCGGCGATCATTCCCGTGGTGTGGTCGGCAGCAGGTGTCGCGACGCCAATCGCGATCCTCATCGCGCTCTACGCCCGCATCGCCCATCTCGACCGCTCGATCCCGTTCGCGATCCTCGCCGTGCTGCTGGCAGCTGCGTTCGGCGCTGCGACCGAAACGCTGACCCGCCGCGAGACCCGGCCGGGACTTGCGATCTCGACGGCGCTGTTCGCGACCGGCACGCTCGGCGCGCTGGCCCTGGCGCTGACCTTCGCGCTGGAGAAGGGCTGGCTCACCATCGCGCTGGCGTTGATGTCGCTCGGCACCGCCTGGATTGCGCTGCAGCGGCCGATCCCGTTCCTGCGCTGGCTCGCCGCGATCTTCGCCGGCATCGTCACCGCGCGCATCCTCTATGATCCGCGCATCGTTGGCGATGCCGTCGGCACCACGCCGATCTTCAACTGGCTGCTGTGGGGCTATGGCCTGCCGGCCGCCTCGTTCTGGGCGGCGAGCCGGTTCCTGCGCCGCAGGGGCGACGATGCGCCGCTGCGCATGGTGGAAGCGGCCGCGATCCTGTTCACCGCGCTGCTCGCTTTCATGGAGGTCCGCCACTTCGCGACCGGCGGCGACATGATCGCATCGCCCTCGCTGCTGGAGGCCGCTCTTCAGGTCTGCGTGGCGCTGGCGATGGCGATCGGACTGGAGCGGTTGCGGCTGCGCAGCCACTCTATCGTGCACAATGTCGGCGCCATCGTGCTGACGGCGATCGCCGGCTGCATCAGCGTGTTGGGCCTGCTGTTCCTGGAGAATCCGCTGCTGTGGCACATTGATGTCGGCGGCGCCGTGTTCAACCTGCTGCTGCTCGGTTACGCCCTGCCCGCGGTGCTGATGCTGCTGCTCGCCTACGCGGTCGTCGGCGCGCGGGGCAAGGTCTATGCGAACACGATCGCGGGGGCCGCGCTGGTGTTTGCGCTTGTCTATCTGACGCTGGAGATCCGCCGCTTCTATCACGGCCCGTTCCTCACCAGCGGCGAGACCACGGGAGCCGAGCAATACACCTATTCGATCGGCTGGCTCGCCTTCGGCGTGGTGCTGCTCGGCATCGGCATTCTCGCCAACTCCGAACGGGCGCGGCTGGCGTCCGCCGCCGTCATCGCGCTGACGATCCTGAAGGCCTTCGTCATCGACATGTCGACGCTGACAGGCGTCTATCGTGCGCTGTCGTTCATGGGCCTCGGCATCGTGCTGGTCGCGATCGGCTGGCTCTACCAGCGCATCCTGTTCCGGCGACAGGCAATGCCACCGCCGGCGCCGCAGACAAGCTCATAACGGAGGTCGAGTGTTCACCTTTCCCCGGCGGGGAGAGGTGAAGGCAACCTCGACCTGCTATTTAGGCCGCGCGGACCGACTCCAGGAACTGCGCGACCTCGACCCTGAGACGTGTGCTGTCTGTCGCCAGCGACTTCGCCGCCGACAGAACTTCGGCTGAGGCCGAGCCGGTCTCGATCGCCCCGCGCTGCACATCTGTGATGTTCGAGGAGACCTCCTGGGTGCCAACCGAGGCCTGCTGGACGTTGCGCGAGATCTCCTGCGTCGCCGCGCCCTGCTCCTCGATCGCGGCGGCAATCGCCGCCGACACTTCCGACAGCCGCTCGATGGTGCCGCCAATTTCCTGGATGGCGCTGACGGATTCCTGCGTTGCGGCCTGGATACCTGCGACCTGCGCCCCGATCTCGCCGGTCGCCTTCGCGGTTTGCTCGGCCAGCGCCTTCACCTCGGAGGCGACGACGGCAAAACCGCGGCCGGCTTCGCCGGCGCGCGCCGCCTCGATGGTGGCGTTCAGCGCCAGCAGATTGGTCTGGCCCGCGATGGTGTTGATCAGCTCGACCACGTCGCCGATGCGGGCGGCCGCCTGCGACAGCTCGTTGACGCGCTCGTTGGTCCGCGACGCCTGCTCGACGGCCTCCGCCGCCATCCGCGCTGAGTCCTGCACGCGGCGGCTGATCTCGGTGATGGAGGACGACAGCTCCTCGGAAGCCGATGCCACAGCCTGCACGTTGGTGGATGCTTCTTCGGAGGCCGCGGCGACGACGGTCGCCAGCTCCTGGCCGCGCTGGGCGGTGTTGGTCAGCGTCGAAGCGGAGGCTTCGAGCTCGGTCGACGCCGACGACACGGTCCCAACGACCTCGCCGATCATGGCTTCGAACTTGCGGGTGATGGCGTCGACGCGGCGGCCACGCTCGATCTTGGCCTCGGCGTCGACCCTCGCGGCCTCGTCCGCCGCGCGCTTGGCGATCAGCGCCTCCTTGAAGATCTGCAGCGCATCCGCCATCGATCCGATCTCGGTCTTCTCGCCGCGGTGCGGCACCTCGGCCGAGAGGTCGCCCTCACCGAGCGACTGCATCGGCTTGATGATCGAGGCAATGCCGCGCGACACGTCGCGCACGAGATAATAGGCCGCACCGATCGCGATCGCCACCGAGGCGATGATGATGCCGACCAGCAAGCGGAAGATGGTGGCGTAGCTGTCGGCCGCCTGCTTCGTTTCCAGCTCGGCGCCGTGATTGTTCAGCTCAATGCCTTTCTGGAGCAGCGGATCTGCCGCCTGGGCCATCTTCGCGACCTTGGTCTGCAACATCTCGTTGGCCTCTGTCGGGAATTTGCCTGGGCTCTTGCGCGACAGCGCCATCACGTCCTGCACGCCGTTCAGATACTCGCCCCACGCCGTGGTCCATTGCCCGTAAATGGCGCGCTCTTCGGCCGACGTGATCAGCGGCTCATAGGTCTTCCGGGTCTTCTCGATACGCTCACGAAGCGAGGCGAGACGCTTCTCAGCCGCTTCCTTGCCTTCTGCGCTATCCTGCATCAGGTGCAGACGCAGCGCGACGCGCAACTCGTTGATGTCGGCGCGCATCGAACCCAGCGCACGGACGCTCGGCAGCCAGCTCTCTGCGATCTCGACGGTATGGGAGTTGATGTTCTGCATCGTGCCGATCGCCACGACGCCGACGCCGGCAAGCGACAGCACGAGGACCGACAGAACGGCCAGAAGCTTGAAGACGATTGACAATTTCGACATCATGACAAATCCCGATGAGACCTGAACCCATACGTCATCTGCGCCACAACCGTCACGGCGGACGGCAGGACGGAGTCATTCCATCAATGCTGGCTGGTTCCTACCCGGCAAGATTGCGCACATAGTTGCAAGCAGCCGTTAACAGAGGCCTACGTGGAACTACGGATGTGACAATGTGGCCGTTATTTCTTCTACAACCATTTGTTGCAACAACGCGAACATCCCGTCGGGCTACTTAATCCGCTGCGGCCGATGCAACCCTGGATGCAAACGAGCGCAGCGACCGCTATGTCGTTGATCGAGAGGGCCGCGCCGACCTTGTTCAGGCCGCGCGAACGGTCCCTAAGAACTTGCCGACCTCGAGCTTGAGGCGATCGCTGTCACCCGACAGCATCTGCGCCGCCGACAGCACCTGCGCGGAGGCCGATCCGGTCTCGCTCGCGCCGCGCTGCACCTGAGTGATGTTCGCCGATACCTGATGGGTGCCTTCAGCCGCCTTCTGCACGTTGCGGGAAATCTCCTGCGTCGCGGCGCCCTGCTCCTCGACGGCGGCCGCGATGGTCGAGGAGATCTCCGACAATTTCTCGATCGTGTCGCTGATGCCCTTGATGGCGCCGACCGAATGCTCGGTCGCGGTCTGGATGCCGGCGATCTGCTGGCCGATCTCGCCGGTCGCCTTCGCGGTCTGCTCGGCCAGCGCCTTCACCTCGGACGCGACCACCGCAAAGCCGCGGCCGGCTTCGCCGGCACGCGCGGCCTCGATCGTCGCATTGAGCGCCAGGAGGTTGGTCTGGCCCGCGATGGTATTGATCAGCTCGACCACGTCGCCGATGCGCGTTGCGGCCTGGGACAACTCACCAACGCGGTCTGTCGTGGTACGGGCCTGGCTGACCGCCTCGCTCGCCACCCGCGCCGATTCCTGCACCTGGCGGCTGATCTCGGTGATCGAGGACGACAGCTCCTCGGTCGCGGAAGCCACCGATTGCACGTTGGTGGAAGCCTCTTCGGAGGCGGCGGCGACCATTGTGGCGAGCCCTTGGCCGCGCTCGGCAGTCGAGGTCAGCGTCGAGGCCGAAGCCTCAAGCTCGGTCGCGGCCGACGATACGGTCTCGACGATCTCACCGATCGCGGATTCGAAGCCGTCCGCGAGCTTGCGCATCTCGGCTTTGCGCTGGGCAGCGGCGGCGTGGTCTTGCCTGATCTTGGCCTCGGCGGCTTCGCTGGCTTTCTGCGCCGAGACGATCTTGAATTTCTCGACAGCCGCTGCGACGCCGCCGACCTCGTCCTTGCGGCCGAGGCCCGGCAGCACCACCGAGAAATCTCCCTCCGCGAGCCGCTCCATCGCGATCGTGAGCGCGCGGATCGGCCGGGCGATGGAGAGGAAGGACATCAGCCAGGAGCCGATCAGGATCATCATGGCGATTGCACCGATGACCATCCCAGTCCGCTCGCTCGATTTCATTTGCGCGGTGGCTGCGGCACTCTCCGCCTCGGACTTGTGCCTTGCATAGTCGGCGATCTGCTCGATTAGCGCATCGATCTTGCCGGCAATGGGCAGGGTAACGTCGCGGGCGAAGCGAACCGCCTCTTCGTTGAGCTTGGTGGCGCGGGCCGCTCCGTCTGAGCCGCTCGACACTGCAGCAAGGGCTTCGCTGCGCATCCCCGCGATCTGCTGGGCTCCCTTGGCGTAGTCCGCCGCAAGGGATCTCAGTTGCTCCATCCTGGCGCGGTTCTCGGCGGAATGAGACAATCCCAGCATCGCCTCGATGTGCGAATTCATCGCCCTCTGTTGGTCGGCCAAGGCCTGTGTGGCCTTCTGCAGATCGGCCACGCTACTGGCCAGGCGAATGTCTCGGGCCGCGAGTTGCATCCCGCGAACTGCGACCTCGGTCGTGACCGCGCCGCGCGCTATCTCCTGCTGTGTGAGCACGCTCTCGTTGGCGTCGCGTACGCTCGCGTTACCCAGGAGCTGACTTCCAATCATCGAAACAACCAGGACGATGGCAAGTGCCGATGCGATCGCCAGCTTGGTCCCGATCCGCAAATTTCGAACGAGGCTCAACATGGGCAGGTTTCCCGACAGGAAAAGTGTGGTCGAGTCTTTGCCGGCCACTCTTGGCGTTGATCGCCTTTGCCTAAAATATGAGCGCCTGTCGTTCCGATTTGGTTAACAGCAACCTCCGGGGAAGTACTGGAATTCGATCAAAAAGGCCGACAAAACAAGCGCGTAAAGCGTGCTTATCACGTTAATCACACGCTGGTCGGAGTTGTGGCGTCTAAGGCTCCTTCCGAAGAGAGATGCACACAGAGGGCGCGCTGGCGCTTTCCGGATTTGCAGGTGCCGCTTTCGTCAACGCCTGTCCGCACTCTTATCGCTGCAGCAGACGGCCTCGCTGACCAGGCTGACGCGAAAGACCTGCTTCTTGTTCTCGTCGAGCAGCTCCATGCTCCACTTCGCGTTCGGCATCAGATTGCGGGCGATGCTGCCGAGCAGATTGGCGCACACTTCGGTCATCTCGGTCCAGGCCGCGGCATCATCCTCGAACTCGTACGGCTGATCAGCCGCACCGGAATAGCGGCCAGAGCTGATGCGAAAGAAATACAGCGACATTGATGAACTCTTGCGTAGGGCCGCCTCCCGGCCGTTCCGCAGGCTGGGGCGACAGTCGCTACCAAGGCATAAAGACCGCGGGCCGTATGATTACGGCGCCACGGCTTCGCCGTGTTATGCTTTCGTCAAGGGCAGGTAAATTGAGCGCAGGCTGCGCCCGACATCACTCGGTCGAGCGGCGCAGCTCCAGCGGACCTTCGTTCTTCGATTCCGCCTTCGGCTCGGACTTCGCTTCCGACTTCACAGGTTCGATCCGGCTGCTCTCGATCCGCGGCGTCTCGACGCGCGCGGCGACTTCGGTGCTCGGAGCATTGATCGAACCGGTCTGCTCGGGCGCCCGCAGCGAGCGGGGACGCGCAACCGCGCGCGCCATCAGCATCTGGTTGCCGCCCTGGTGATGGAAGTCGCAATAGGCGAAGCCCATGCCGGAGACCGAGCCGCGGAAGCTGCGATCGTCGGTCTTTTCCAGGTTGAAACAAGGCTCGAACGGAATGCCCTTGATCGAGGCGCAGACGTTCTGGCCGCGGATCTGGAGCGTGTTGCCCGGCAGGCGAAGATGGCGCACCGGGCCCGAGCCCGAGAACTGCACCGCGCCGGCGGCGCCGAGGTCGTCGAGGATCCGGCCTGCACCGCGGGTGCCGTCGAAACAGGTGAAGGCGAAGACCTTGCCGGCGACGAAGCGACGCGCCTCGTCGGCATTCATACTCCCGGCCAAGGCGATGGCCGGCGCAAACGTCACGACTGCCGTGACAGCCCCCAACACAATACGCGCAAGCATGCTCTACTCCGAACCGACCCCGCAGCGGGCGATGCCTTTATCTCTTTACCCGCTGCTTACCATACTAACCATGGCGACATTGAAGCAGCTTGGTTGGTAAAGTCTGAACGCCGTTAGACAATTTTTACCACGATGCGGCCGCGGACCTGACCGGCCAGGATTTTCGCGCCCCATTCCAGAACTTCGTCGAGTGAAATTTCCGTAGTGATTTCAGAGAGTTTTGTCCGATCGAGGTCGGAGGCGAGGCGCTGCCAGGCGGCTTTCCGCGGCTCAATCGGGCACATCACGGAATCGATGCCGAGAAGGCACACCCCGCGCAAAATGAAGGGTGCAACAGAAGCCGGCAGGTCCATGCCGGCTGCAAGACCGCAGGCGGCGATGGCACCACCATACTTGGTCATCGACAACAGGTTCGCCAGCGTGGTCGAACCGACGCTATCGACGCCGCCCGCCCAGCGCTCCTTGGCAAGGGGCTTTGCCGGGCCCGACAATTCATTGCGGTCGATCACCTCGGCTGCGCCGAGGCTCTTCAGGTAATCGGCCTCGGAGGCGCGGCCGGTCGAGGCGATGACGTGGTAGCCCAGCCGGGACAGCACGGCGATGGCGACGGAGCCGACGCCGCCTGCCGCGCCGGTCACGACCACAGGGCCGCTCTTCGGCGACAGGCCGTGCTTCTCCAGCGCCAGCACCGAGAGCATCGCGGTGAAGCCGGCGGTGCCGATCGCCATGGCATCGCGCGCCGACAGGCCCTGCGGCAGAGCAACCAGCCAGTCACCTTTCACGCGTGCCTTCTCGGCATAGGCGCCGAGATGGGTCTCGCCCATGCCCCAGCCGGTGCAAACGACCTTGTCGCCCGCTTTCCATTGCGGATGGGAAGAGGACTCGACCGTGCCGGCGAAATCGATACCGGCGATCATCGGGAAGCGGCGCACCACCGGTGCCTTGCCTGTCAGCGCGAGGCCGTCCTTGTAGTTCAGCGTCGAGTATTCGACGCGGACGGTGACGTCGCCCTCCATCAGCTCGGCTTCGTCGAACTGCGTTAGCTGCGCGGTGGTGCCCTTGTCCGCCTTGTCGATCCGGATCGCCTTGAATGTGGCCACGGCTTGAACTCCCTGACTTGTTTGACCGGGATGTTTAGCCGATCAGGCAGGCTGCGCAACCGCTCGTGCGACCGGCTGCTCCACGATCGGGAGATTGATCAGCGCCGAGAGCACGCCGAACAGGATCGAGAGCCACCAGATCGGCGTGTAGGACCCGAATTTCTCGAACACGATGCCGCCTAACCAGACGCCGAGGAAACCGCCGACCTGGTGGCTGACGAAGGCAAAGCCATAGAGCGTGGCCAGCCAGCGCGTGCCGAACATCAGCGCCACCAGCGCCGAGGTCGGCGGCACCGTCGACAGCCAGGTGAGGCCGGAGATTGCACCGAATGCGATCGCCGAGAACGGCGTGATCGGGAACGAGATGAAGGCAAGCGTCGCGAGCGCGCGGGTGAAATAGATGGCCGAGAGGATGTAGCGCTTGGGCAGCGAGTTCTGCAGATAGCCGACGCTGAGCGAGCCCATGATGTTGAACAGGCCGATCGCCGCAATCACCCAGCCGCCGGTTTGCGTCGAAACGCCGCGATCGACCAGGAACGCCGGCAGATGCACGGTGATGAAGGCAAGCTGGAAGCCGCAGGTGAAGAAGCCGAGCACCAGCAGCACATAGGAGCGATGGCCGAAAGCTTCGGCGAGCGCGCGGGTGATGGTCTGCTCATCCGCAGGCGCCGAGCTGGCCGTGGTTGCGACCGGCGGCGTCGAGATCGCCAGCGACAGCGGGATGATCAGCAGCATCAGGAAGCCGAACACGGTGAGCGCCTCTTGCCAGCCGAAATTGTCGATCAGCGCCACGCCAACAGGCGCGAACAGGAACTGGCCGAGCGAGCCCGCCGCGGTGCCGGCGCCGAGCGCCAGGCCGCGCTTTTCAGCCGGCAAGAGTTTCGTGAACGCCGACAGCACCAGATTGAACGAGCAGCCGGCGAGGCCGAAGCCGACCATCACGCCCGCACCGATGTTGAGCGACATCGGCGTCGACGAATAGCGCATCAGCAGGAGACCACCGGCATAGAGCAGCGCGCCCACACACATCACGCGGAACAGGCCGAAGCGATCGGCGACCGCGCCGGCGAACGGCTGGCCCAATCCCCACAACAGATTCTGCACGGCGATCGCAAGGCCGAACACGTCGCGGCCCCAGGCGAATTCGTGGCTCATCGGCTGCACGAAGAAGCCCAGCGCCGAGCGTGGGCCGAAGCCGAGCATGCCGATCGCACAGCCGCAGAGGATGATGGCGGCCGGGGTGCGCCAGTGAGAGGAACGAGAGGGAGCGAGTTCGCCCGCTTGTGTCGACATGGTTGTTCCCTCATTCGGCATTGGCGATCCGCTAAATCGGCGACCGCATGTCCGCCGTTTAATGCAGATGCATGAAAATCGAAAGTCAGAAATGGTTGCGTTCCACGGAGGGCTTTTGCGGGAGCATTGCGTTTCGTCGAGACCTCCTCCGGCGCCGCACAGGACCGACTTGACGGGAATGTGTGCGGCGGGGCCTAGCGGTCCGCCGCAGACCATGTTATGTTTGATTTACTCAGATTGAGTATATGTGATTGACGAAATCCCACCGGCCCCTCGGCCGGATTTCTCAGAGCTCATATATACTCATGTTGAGCATAATTGAGACGCATGGGAGGCCTCGATGCCGATTGCTGAAATTTACGGCCCAGATGATTTCGCCAACCGGCCACAGGGCCAAGCGACCTTCACGCCATCAGCGCCGGCACGATCCGAGCCTACGCTGCCGCGGCCGTCGCTGGAATGGACCAGCGAGGTCGAACGCGCCACCGCGCCAATCTACCAGCGCGTCAAGCATGTGATTCCGCCGATCGAGTGGCCGCTGATGGCGCCGACGATCCACGCGATCAACCAGCTCAAGCGCGAACGCAACGCGGTGATCCTCGCGCACAACTATCAAGCGCCGGAGATCTTTCACGGCGTCGCCGACATCGGCGGCGATTCGCTGCAGCTCGCCGTCGAGGCTACCAAGGTGAAGGCCGACGTCATCGTCCAGTGCGGCGTGCACTTCATGGCGGAGACGTCAAAGCTGCTCAATCCGGACAAGACAGTGCTGATCCCTGACGCACGCGCCGGCTGCTCGCTGGCTGCCAGCATCACCGGGGCCGACGTGCGCCTGCTCCGCGAAAAATTTCCCGGCGTGCCTGTCGTTGCCTATGTCAACACGTCGGCGGAGGTGAAGGCCGAGGTCGACATCTGCTGCACCTCGTCGAACGCGGTGCAGGTGGTCGAGAGCCTGAACGCACCGAGCGTGATCTTCCTGCCCGACCGCTATCTCGCAACTTACGTCGCCTCGAAGACGGATGTGAAGATCATCGCCTGGAAGGGCGCATGCGAGGTGCATGAGCGCTTCACCGGCGAGGAACTGCGCGCCTTCCGCGACGCCGATCCCTCCGTGCATATCATCGCGCATCCCGAATGTCCGCCGGATGTGTTGGCAGAAGCCGACTTCACCGGCTCGACCGCGCACATGATCAATTGGGTGCGCGAGCGACGGCCGAAGCGCCTCGTGATGATCACGGAATGCTCGATGGCCGACAATCTCCGCGCCGAGCTGCCTGACGTGGAGATGCTGCGTCCCTGCAATCTCTGCCCGCACATGAAGCGTATCACGCTGTCCAACATCCTGGAGAGCCTGCTGACGCTTGGCGAGGAAGTGACGATCGATCCGGCGCTTGTCGTGCGCGCAAGGCGCTCGGTCGAGCGGATGATCAATCTGAGGAATTGAGCACGAGTCGCCGCAACACACACGGGGTCGTCCCGGCCCCCGCGCGCAATTGCGCGCCAGGCCGGGACGACAACTGAGAATTTGGAGAGAGTTATGACACACAACATCCACAACCTCACCCGCTCCACCGACGACGTCGTCATCGTCGGCGGTGGCCTCGCCGGATTGTTCTGCGCGTTAAAACTCGCGCCCCGGCCGGTGACGCTAATCTCGGCGGCGCCGCTTGGACAAGGCGCATCGTCCGCATGGGCGCAAGGCGGCATCGCAGCTGCCGTCGCGGGCGGCGATACTCCCGAAGCGCATGCTGCGGATACAGTCGCGGTCGGCGGCGGCATCGTCGATGAAACGGTCGCGCTCGGCATCGCGCGCGAGGCCGGCTTGCGGATCCACGATCTGCTCGCCTATGGCGTGCCGTTCGACCGCGATCTCGAAGGCCGGCTTGCGGTGGGACGCGAGGCCGCGCATTCGGCGCGGCGGATCGTGCACGTGCGCGGCGACGGCGCGGGTGCAGCGATCATCGCGGCACTGAGCGAAGCCGTGCACCGCACGCCGTCGATCCGCCTGATCGAAGGTTTTGTCGCCGAAGCGCTGCTCACCGAGGATGGCGCCGTCACCGGCCTTCAATTGCGCGAGGCCGGCAACTTTGCGGCAAGGCCCGTGATGATGTCCTCGCGCGCGGTCGTGCTCGCGACCGGCGGCATCGGCCATCTCTATGCCGTCACCACCAATCCGGCCGAGGCCAATGGATCGGGCCTTGCGATCGCGGCGCGCGCCGGCGCCGTGATCGCAGATCCGGAATTCGTGCAATTCCACCCGACGGCGATCATGGTTGGCCGGGACCCGGCACCGCTCGCGACCGAGGCTCTGCGCGGCGAAGGCGCGACCTTGATCAACAGCGAGGGCGATCGCTTCATGCTCGCGCAGCATCCCCTCGCCGAACTCGCGCCGCGCGACATCGTGGCCCGCGGCGTGTTTGCCGAGATCGCGGCGGGGCGCGGCGCCTTCCTCGATGCGCGGCAAGCGCTGGGCCCCCGCTTCGCCGACAAATTCCCGACGGTGCATGCAAGCTGCATCGCCGCCGGCATCGATCCGGCAACGCAAATCATCCCGATCGCGCCGGCCGTGCACTATCACATGGGCGGCGTCGCGGTCGATGCACGCGGCCGTAGCTCGATCGACGGGCTCTGGGCCGGCGGCGAAGTCTCGTCCACCGGCATGCATGGCGCCAACCGGCTTGCGTCGAATTCGCTGCTGGAGGCCGTGGTCTATGCCGCGCGCATCGCCGACGACATCGCCGGCCGGGCGATCCCCTCACCTGCCCGCC
Organism: Bradyrhizobium sp. BLXBL-03; assembly: GCF_051853015.1. Taxonomy (NCBI): domain Bacteria; kingdom Pseudomonadati; phylum Pseudomonadota; class Alphaproteobacteria; order Hyphomicrobiales; family Nitrobacteraceae; genus Bradyrhizobium; species Bradyrhizobium sp. BLXBL-03. The sequence continues at coordinate 6,230,581 of NZ_CP182470.1, forward strand.
TCCCCGAAGCACTGGTGACGCCACGCGGCGGCGCGCCGGATGCAAGCGCCGTGAAGCGGTTGCGCGCGATGATGACCACGCATGTCGGCGTGATCCGCGAAGGCGACGGGCTGGCAGAAGCTGTCCGCAGTTTTGCCGGGCTCGAGCGCTCGGCAACAAGCATCGCAGTCCGCCACATGGCGACAGCGGCCCTGCTCGTGGCGTCCGCGGCCTGGAGCCGGCGCGAGAGTCGTGGCGCGCATTTCCGCTCCGACCATCCCGAGGAGGCGCCCGCGCTGGCGCAGAGAACGATGATGGCACTCGCCCAAGCGCATGAGGTCGCGGACGGGCTGAGTGCGCAATCAACGCCGCGCATCGCGCAATCCATGATCGCCTGACGGAGTTTGTCATGATCACCCCAACCTCCCTGCTCTATCCCGACGCCTTCCTGTCTCCGCTTGCCATCGATGACGCCGTGCATCGCGCACTCGACGAGGATCTCGGCCGCGCCGGCGACATCACTTCGTTCGCGACGATCCCGGAAGCGACCAAGGCGCAGGCCGTGCTGGTTGCACGCCAGTCCGGTGTCATCGCCGGCCTGCCGCTGGCGCTGGCGACGCTGCAAAAGCTCTCGACCGACATTGAGGTCCGCGCGCATATCCGCGACGCCGCGCGCGTCGGGCGCGGGCAGCAGGTGTTGACGATCTCCGGCCCGGCGCGCGCGGTTCTCACCGCGGAACGGACTGCACTGAACTTCGTCGGCCGCCTGTCCGGCGTCGCGACGCTCACGGCCGACTACGTCGCGCGCGCCGAGGGCACGAAAATGCGCATCTGCTGCACGCGAAAGACCACGCCCGGATTGCGGGCGCTGGAGAAATACGCGGTGCGTTGCGGCGGCGGCTTCAACCACCGTTACGGCCTGGACGATGCCATCCTGATCAAGGACAACCACATCGCGGTTGCCGGCGGCATCCGGCCGGTGCTGGAACGCGCTCGTGCGCGTGCCGGCCATCTCGTCAAGATCGAGATCGAGGTGGATACGCTCGCACAGCTGCGCGACGTGCTCGCCACTGATCTGGCCGATGCGGTGCTGCTCGACAACATGGACATCGCGACGCTGCGCGAGGCTGTGCGAATGACGGAAGGCCGGCTGGAGCTGGAAGCCTCGGGCGGTGTCACGCTGGACTCGATTGCGGCGATCGCGGCGACCGGTGTCGATTACGCCTCGTCAGGCGCCCTGACGCATTCGGCGCCGAATTTCGACTGCGCGCTGGATATCGAGATGTGAGGACGGCGCACCCAAAGCTTCCGCAACGTCATGGCCGGGCTTGTCCCGGCCGTCCACGCCTTTCCCGCGGCACGAAGAACGTGGATGCCCGGGCCTTCGCCGCGCCGAAGCGGCTACAGCCGCGCAGGCGGGACACGCCCGGGCGTGACGACCGTTTCTGACGATAACTACCTTCGCTCCGTCACACCCATCTCGGCGGAGCTCTTGGCCGCCTGCGCGAGCTCGGCCGAGAGCGCGGCGGTCTGCGCCGGCGTGCCCCAGCTCGGCTCCTCAGCTCCATCGCCCCAATTGCGCGGCCGATAGAAAGTGTGCACGCCGGTCTTGTACATCTTCTTCATCTCTGCGACCCAGGACGGACGCACCCAATAGGCGTGGTAATGCGTCGATTTGCCCACTTCAGGCAGCCAGATCTGGCCGTCGAGCATGGCCCTCGAAATCTTCTTGGCGCGCTCCCACATCTCGGGCTCGCGGATCACATCGGGATTGTTGTCGCAGGCAAAGGTGAACTGGCAGGCGAAGTGGCGGTACTTGTTCTGATAGACCACGCCGCACACCGTATCGGGATATTTGCCCGAGAATACGCGGTTCATCACCACTTGCGCGACCGCGATCTGGCCGCGCACCGCCTCCCCGCGGGATTCGAAATAAACGGCTTCGGCGAGGCACTTCTCCGACTTCGCGCGTGATTTCTCGTCGAGCGCCAGCCGCTCGGCCGGAGATTTGGCGCGCTGGTTGTCGGCGTTGACCTCACCCTTCGGCGCGATGCTCTCGCCGCTCTCGGTGATGCTGGCGGCGTCCTCGTTCGGCGGCGACAGCGAGGCCAGCTTCATGTCGGGGTCGGGCATCACGATCAGCGGCTCGGCGCCCGGCTGCCAGCTCTCGATGCTCTCGAGGTTGCCGCCCAACGAGGAGCTGCCGAAGAACAGGTTCGAGGTCTTGACGCTGAAGGGATCGCGCGGCGGGGCTGCTGATGTCGCCTGCTTCAGCGTGTTGAGCGGCTGCGCCGCGAACGACAGCGCGTTGTCATCGGCCTTCGGCGGATTTGTATATTGAGCCAACGGCGGCGCACGCATCGCCTCCTGAAGCTCGGGATCGAGCGCGGCCGCTGACTCCGGCGACATCGCCTGCGACTGCACGGCGCGCAGCTCGGCGGTCTTGGCACCGAACACGGAGCTGTTCGAGGTCGCGGGATCCTGCTGCGCGGGCGTCACGGCCGGAGCAGCCGGCTGAGGTACTGGCGCAGGTGTCACGATGGCGAGACGATCGCCTTTCAGCGCGCGATCGACCTTGGGAAAGTCGGAGGCCTGGTAACGCGCCGGCGCCTGCAGCACCGGATTGCGCGAAATGGAACCGGTGACATCGCGGCCGTCGAGGCTGGCGAGACGAACCATCGCGCTCTGCGGCGCCGACGTGCCGATCGGGGGCGAGAAACTGTAAGTGGCAAGCTGAATGGACGAGGCCGCAGAGAACACCTGCTTCTGCCAGCGCTCGGCGACGCCGGGCTGACGCGCCAGCAGCGAGCCTATGTCCTGATATCCGATCTCTCTCGGCATCAATGCGAAGATGCAGAGACCGAGTCCGAAGGATGCGAACCGCGCACCCTTCGGATGGTTACGCAACACTGACATCGATACGCTCACGCTACGCTTACGCCCGTCCTGATCGAACTCAGTACATCCGTGCAATTCGATCCTTGTCGTAAGTATCTAATTTAGGTTGCCGGGGCGTTAATCCGCGTTGCGCGCGAAACACACGCAAGCGATGTCGGGTGTTTTCACGGGGCGATGCGATGTGCTGGTAAACACCGCGTCGCGAGAAGCGGTAAACAATCGGTCAACGCGAATGGTGAAGGAACTCTTGCGCACGCGTGTCATTACGGGACGCGCCTGGTTCCTCCTCCGCTGTCATTGCGAGCGCAGCGAAGCAATCCAGACTGTCTCCGCGGAAAGATTCTGGATTGCTTCGTCGCAAGGGCTCCTCGCAATGACGAGTCGAGAAGGCGTCGCCCCAAATGAAAAGAGGCGGAGTAAGCTCCGCCTCTTTCGCATCACGGTATGTTGTTTCGCCTTACGCCTGGCTCGCAATCGCCTTGCCGAGCGCGGCCTGGGCCGCCGCGAGCCGCGCGATCGGCACGCGATACGGCGAGCAGGACACGTAGTCGAGACCGACATTGTGGCAGAAGGCGACGGAGGCGGGATCGCCGCCGTGCTCGCCGCAGATGCCCACCTTGAGCTTCGCCCGCGTCTTGCGGCCGCGCGTGACGCCGATCTTGACGAGCTCGCCGACGCCTTGCTGGTCGAGCGAGATGAAGGGATCGATCGAAAGGATGCCCTTGGCGACGTAGGGACCGAGGAAGCTCGCCGCGTCGTCGCGGCTGATGCCGTAGGTCGTCTGCGTCAGGTCGTTGGTGCCAAACGAGAAGAACTCGGCGCTTTCGGCGATCTCTTCCGCGAGCAGACAGGCGCGCGGCAGCTCGATCATGGTGCCGACCTGATAGGCGATCTTGGTATTGGTTTCACGCATGACCGACTTCGCGGTGGCATCGATGCGGGCCTTGACCAGGTCGAGTTCGGCCTTGGTCGCGATCAGCGGCACCATCACCTCGAGGCCGACGGCCTTGCCGGTGCGCTTCTCGGCCTCGACCGCCGCCTCGAAGATCGCGCGGGCCTGCATCTCGGCGATCTCAGGATAGGCGATCGCGATGCGGCAGCCGCGGAACCCGAGCATCGGATTGAACTCCGACAGTTCGCGCGCACGGTCGGCCAGACGCCGCGGATCGGTATTCATGGCGCGCGCCACTTCCTCGACCTCGGCATGGGTGTGCGGCAGGAATTCGTGCAGCGGCGGGTCCAGCAGACGGATCGTGACGGGCAGGCCCTTCATGATCTCGAACAGCTCAACGAAGTCGGCGCGCTGCATCGGCAACAGCTTTGCCAGCGCGGCCCGGCGCGACTGCTCGTCCTCGGAGAGGATCATCTCGCGCACGGTGCGGATGCGGGTCTCCTCGAAGAACATGTGCTCGGTGCGGCAGAGGCCGATGCCTTCGGCACCGAACTTGATCGCGGTGCGGGCATCGTCGGGCGTGTCGCCGTTGACGCGGACGCCGATCTTGCGGACCTGGTCGGCCCAGGTCATCAGCGTGCCGAACTCGCCGGACAGTTCCGGCTCGATCATCGGCATGCGGCCGGCCAGCACCTGGCCAAGCGAGCCGTCGATGGTGATGACGTCACCGGCCTTGAAGGTGCGCGAACCGATGCTCATGGTGCCGCGGCCGTAATCGACGCGGATGGTACCGCAGCCGGAGACGCAGGGCTTGCCCATGCCGCGCGCGACGACCGCCGCGTGCGAGGTCATGCCGCCGCGCGTGGTCAAGATGCCTTCGGCGGCGTGCATGCCGTGGATATCTTCCGGGCTGGTCTCGATCCGGACCAGAATGACCTTGCGCCCGTCGCCCTGGAGCTTGGCCGCTTCATCCGACGAGAACACGATCTCGCCGGAGGCAGCCCCCGGCGAAGCCGGCAGGCCGGTCGCGATCACGTCGCGCTTGGCGTTCGGATCGATGGTCGGATGCAGGAGCTGGTCGAGCGAGGCGGGATCGATCCGCGTCACCGCTTCCTTCTTTGTGATCAGGCCCTCATTGGCAAGCTCGACCGCGATGCGGAGCGCAGCCTTCGCCGTGCGCTTGCCGCTGCGGGTCTGCAGCATCCACAGCTTGCCCTGCTCGACCGTGAACTCCATGTCCTGCATGTCACGGTAGTGCTTCTCGAGCAGCGTGTAGATCCGCGTCAGCTCCTTGAAGGCCTCAGGCATCGCCGCTTCCATCGACGCCTTGTCGGAACCCGACTCTTTGCGCGCTTCCTCGGTGATGTCCTGCGGCGTGCGGATGCCCGCCACCACGTCCTCGCCTTGCGCGTTGATCAGGAACTCGCCGTAGAGCTTGCTCTCGCCGGTCGAGGGATTGCGGGTGAAGGCAACGCCGGTTGCCGAGGTCTCGCCCATGTTGCCGAACACCATGGCCTGCACGTTGACCGCGGTGCCCCACGACTCCGGGATATCGTGCAGCTTGCGGTAGGTCACCGCCCGCGCATTCATCCAGGACGAAAACACCGCGCCGACCGCGCCCCAGAGCTGGTCATGCGGATCCTGCGGAAAGTCCTTGCCGGTCTCGCGCGCGACCGCGTCCTTGTACTTGCCGACCAGCTCGACCCAGTCTTCGGCGGTGAGGTCGGTGTCGAGCGTATAGCCCTGGCTGTCCTTGAAGGTGTCGAGGATTTCCTCGAAGTGATGATGCTCGAAGCCGAGCACCACGTCGGAATACATGGTGATGAAGCGGCGATAGCTGTCGTAGGCGAAGCGACGGTCGCCGGAGAGCTCCGCCAGCGCTTCGACCGTCTGGTCGTTGAGGCCGAGATTGAGCACGGTGTCCATCATGCCCGGCATCGAGGCGCGCGCGCCTGAACGTACGGAGACCAGCAGCGGGTTCTTGGTGTCGCCGAACACCTTGCCGGTCAACTTGCCGACATGGTCGAGCGCCTTCTCGACCTGCGACTGCAGCTCCTTCGGATAGGTCTTGTCGTGGGCGTAGAAATAGGTGCAGACCGAGGTCGGGATGGTGAAGCCCGGAGGCACCGGCAGGCCGAGATTGGCCATCTCGGCGAGGTTGGCGCCCTTGCCACCGAGCAGGTCGCGCATCTCCGTCCGGCCTTCGGCCTTGCCGTCGCCGAAGGTGAAGACCCATTTGGTGGCCGGGATCTTTGCCGGCGCGCTTTTGGCCGCCTTGGCCGCAGCCTTTGCGGCCGGCTTGGCCGCGGCCTTGGCGGCAACCTTGGCGACCGGCTTCGGGGCGCTCTTCACAGAACTCTTGGGCAGCGCCTTGCGGGCCGCCGGCGCGGCTTTCGCCTTGACGGAAGGCTTTGATTTCGCTGGCAGTTTCTTAGGCTTCGAGGCGGCTTTGGCCATAGCTTGCACACAACCTTCGAGAGGAATGGGAAATCGCGCGCCTTACACCACTTTGAGCAGGCCCGCGCAAGTCGAAGAGTTCCGGAAAATGAAGGCCTAGAGATGGAGCCACTTCAGCAAACCGAGCCCGATCGCACCATTGAGGATGAGAAAAATCGCCACGATGAAGTTGAGCAGGCGCGGCATGACGAGGATGAGAACGCCCGCAAGCAGCGACAGGAGCGGCGAGATGTGGGCGACGGTGAGGTGCATGAATTATCTTTCCCAAGGGATGAGGCGAATCGCGGCGGATCATAGCGGACCCGGTTTCGCCCGTAGAGACGCGGAGGGGTTGATACGAGTTCCCGGCTTCGCAAAAACTGCCCGAAATTGCCGCGGATGCGGCAGGCTTTTTCCGGAACATCGCGCGCGGCGCAGCATTGGCAAGCGGTCGCGTCATTGGCGCGGGCTGAAGTCAATTCGAAGGAGTTGCCCATGCGAAACAGGATTCTCGCTCTCGCAGTGCTTGGCGCCGCGCTCAGCGCGCCCATCGCGGCGCAGGCGCAAACCGGAATCACAGTGGGACGCGCACCCGTGGTGGTTGAGGAAATCCCGACGATTGCGGTCGAGCAACGGCCGGCGTTCCGTGACTATGTCATCGAGCAACGTGTGCCGGCCTTCCATATTCCCGATCGCGTCGTGGTCGGTGCCACCTTACCCGAAACCGGCATCACTTATTATGACGTGCCGCAACGTTTCGGCGCGACGACCTATCGCTACACTGTCGTGAACGGCGAGACGGTGCTGGTCGAGCCGCGCTCGCGGCGCATCGTCGAGGTGATGGACTAGGACGGCTGTTCAACTAGATGTCCGGCGCGCCGCATCAACGGCGCTGGCGCGAGCAGTGTAATCGGACATCAGGCCCCGCCCGGTCTTCCCCCCGCCGGGCGGGGCATTTTTCTGTCAAAGCACAGTCGTTCCGGGGCGGTGCGCAGCACCGAACCCGGAACCTCGAGATTCCGGTTTCGCGCTACGCGCGCCCCGGAATGACGGGTGATGTTCGTCGCACGATAGCACTTCAATCCTGGATCTTCGAGAAATCCGCCACCGCGCGCGTGGCGCTGCGGATCTCGTTCAGCAGTTTTAGCCGGTTCTCGCGGACCTTCGGATCGTCGTCGTTGACGCGCACCTTGTCGAAGAACGCATCGACCGGTGGGCGAAGCTTCGCCATCGCGCGCATCGCGGCGGCAAAGTCCTCCTTGGCGACGGCGGCACTTGCTTCCGTCGTCACCTCGCCGATCGCCTTCGCCAGCGCCTTCTCCTCTGCGAGGCTGTAGAGCGCAGCATCCGGCGCGCCGTGGAAGGTGCGCTTGTCCTTCTTCTCCTCGATCGAAAGGATGTTGCTGGCGCGCTTGGTGCCGGCGAGCAGGTTCTTGCCGTCGTCGGTGTCGAGGAATTTGCCGAGCGCATCGACGCGGCGAACGATCATCAAGAGATCATCCTGGCCGCCGAGCGCGAACACGGCGTCGACGAGATCGTGACGCGCGCCCTGCTCACGGAGCTGGACCTTCAGGCGATCGGCGAAGAAGGCGAGCAGATCGCTCGGGAGCTTCTCCGCATCGGCGGGCTTCACCGACAAGCCCGCGAGCGCGGACGCTGCCACCTTCAGCAGCGACAGGCGCAGCGCGTTCTCGGCGATCAACCTGATAACACCCAGCGCCGCTCTCCGCAGCGCATAGGGGTCCTTCGATCCCGTCGGCTTCTCATCGATCGCCCAGAAGCCGACCAGCGTATCGAGCTTGTCAGCGAGCGCGACTGCGATACTGACCGGATCCGTCGGCACGCGATCGGCCGGGCCTTGTGGCTTGTAGTGCTCCTCGCAGGCCGCAGCGACCGAGGCATCCTCGCCCTGCGCCAGCGCATAATACTTGCCCATCAGGCCCTGCACCTCGGGGAATTCGCCGACGACTTCCGTCAGCAGATCCGCCTTCGCCAAATGCGCCGCACGCGTGGCCTTGGCAACATCGGCGCCGACCAGCGGCGCGATCTCGGCGGCGAGGCGCTCGATGCGCTTGATGCGCTCCGCCTGGGTCCCGAGCTTCTCGTGGAACACGATCTGCTCGAATTTCGGCAGACGATCCTCGAGCTTGGTCTTCAGGTCGGTCTCGTAGAAGAACTTCGCATCGCTCAGCCGCGCGCGGATCACGCGCTCGTTGCCTGATACGATGACCTTGCCGCCGTCGATGGCCTCGATATTCGCTGTGAGGATGAATTTGTTGGTCAGCCTCCCCGTCTTGGGATCCCTAACCACGAAGCATTTCTGGTTGTTGCGGATGGTGGCGCGGATCACCTCGTCGGGCGTCTTCAGGAACTCCGGCTCGAACGAGCCCATCAGCACGACCGGCCATTCGACCAGGCCCGAGACCTCGTCGAGCAGGGTCTGGTCCTCGACCAGTTCGAAGCCTTGGGCGAAGGCAAGCTGCTTGGCGTCGGTGAGGATCGCGTCCTTGCGCCTGTCGGGGTCGAGCACGACCTTCGCATCGAGGAGCTTGGCTTCGTAGTCCTCGAAGCGGCGAACGGAGATAGCCGACGGCGCGAGGAAGCGATGGCCATAGGTGGTCTGGCCGGCCTCGATGCCGTCGATGGAAAACTTCACGACATCGGGCTCCTCGGTCTCCAGGCCAAAGGTCGCGGTGATCGCGTGCAGCGGACGCACCCAGCTCAGCGAGCCTGGCTTGGCCGAGCGCGCGCCCCAGCGCATCGATTTTGGCCAGGGGAAGGTTCTGATGATCACGGGCAGGATTTCCGCGAGCACGTCGATCGCGTCGCGGCCGGGCCTCTCGATCAATCCGATGTAGAAATCTCCCTTGGGGTCGCGCTGGATCTTGGCCTCATCCAGCGACTTCAGGCCGGTCGCCTTCAAAAAGCCCTGCACGGCCGCATCGGGCGCGCCGACTTTCGGGCCACGGCGCTCGGTCTTCAGGTCAGGCTGGCGCGCGGGGATGCCGTGCACGGTGAGCGCAAGCCGGCGCGGCGTCGCGAAAGCTTTCGCGCCCTCGTAGACCAGGCCTTCGGCGACGAGCTTGTCGGTGACCAGACGGCGCAGGTCGTCGGCCGCCTTGGCCTGCATGCGCGCGGGGATCTCTTCCGAGAACAGTTCAAGCAAAAGATCGGGCATCAGGCCGCTCCACCGGCTTCGGTGTGCACCCAGGCTTCGCCGCAGGCTTTCGCCAGCTCGCGCACCCGGAAGATGTAGCTCTGTCGCTCCGTCACCGAAATCACACCACGCGCGTCGAGCAGGTTGAAGACATGGCTCGCCTTGATGCACTGGTCATAGGCCGGCAGCGCCATCAGATGCGCCTCGCGCTTGCCGTCTTTCCAGCCAGCCTCGAGGTATTTCCTGCACGCCGCTTCGGCCATCTTGAACTGCTCGAACAGCATCGCGGTGTCGGCATGTTCGAAATTGTGCCGCGAATATTCCTGCTCGGCCTGGAAGAACACATCGCGATAGCTGACCTTCTCGGCGCCTTCGCGGCCATTGAAGTTCAGGTCCATGATGCTGTCGACGCCCTGCAGATAACAGGCGAGGCGTTCGAGGCCGTAGGTCAGCTCGCCCGCGACCGGCGCGCATTCGACGCCCGCGACCTGCTGGAAATAGGTGAACTGGCTGACTTCCATGCCGTCGCACCAGCATTCCCAACCCAGGCCCCAGGCGCCCAGCGTCGGGCTCTCCCAATCGTCCTCGACGAAACGGATGTCGTGGATGGCGGAATCGATGCCGATGGCGGCGAGCGACTTCAGGTACAGCTCCTGAAGGTTCGGGGGCGACGGCTTGAGGATCACCTGGAACTGGTAATAGTGCTGGAGCCGGTTCGGGTTCTCGCCGTAACGGCCATCCTTGGGCCGGCGCGAGGGCTGCACATAGGCGGCATTCCACGGCCGGGGCCCGAGCGCGCGCAGGGTCGTCCCGGGATGGAAGGTGCCGGCGCCGACTTCCATGTCGTAGGGCTGCAGGATCACGCAGCCGTAATCCGCCCAATAGCGCTGCAGGGCCAGGATCAGGCCCTGGAACGAGCGGTCCGGGCGCATATGGGCGGGCAATGAGGCGTCCATCGTCGGATCAGGCTCTCGCGGGGGGTTTGAATCGCGCGGGACCGTATCGACGGCGGGGATGGGAATCAAGGCAAAGGGAGGCGGAAATGGCCGTCATTCCGGGGCGCCCGCAGGGCGAGCCCGGAATCCATTGCGCCGTTCGCTCCGCGGTTCGATAGATTCCGGGTTCTCGCTTCGCGAGCCCCGGAATGACGGTGGGTGTGGAAGGAGCGGTTATCCCGGCCGATACGCTCCCGTCACGGGGTCGCGCTTCAGTGTCTGGATATTCCCCATCTGGGCGGCTTCAGTGACGCGCGACAGGCGCATCTCCTCCAGCTCTTCGTTGATCCTGAGTGCGGTCTTGTAGGCCCAGCGGACCACGGCAAGCCCACCCAGGACGCCCGCGAATGCGACGAACGGCGGCATCGGTCGATCCTTGTGTCGTGCTCAGCCCCCACACGCATTCTCGCGCAGTCCGGGCTGCGCCGCAATTGGCTCAGCACGGACCAAATGGCGCGGGGGAGCCGGACCTAGAACCCGAATTTCGCCCAAATCGCCCGCGTCTCGACCGCCGAGATCAGCTCGTCCGGCAGCCCGGCCATTGATTCCATGGCCGAAAGCTGGCCCGCGCCGGGCGATTTCCGCCCCAACAGGCCGGACAGAAGTCCGGTCGGCTGCGCGATCACGGGGGTGAGAACCTTCTCGCCATAGCGGGCACGAAGAGTTGAGCGGATATCGCCAATGCCGTCAGCGAGCCCGAGCGCGATCGACGTCTCGCCGGCCCAGTACTCACCGGTGAACAGGGTGTCGTCCGCGCCCTTGAGTCTGGTACCACGGCTCTCCTTCACCAGTGCGATGAAGATCTGGTGGATCTCGCGCTGGAGTGCCTTCAGCTTGGCGACGTCATCAGGGTTTTCGGGGAGAAATGGATCGAGCATCGCCTTGTGGGCGCCGGCCGTATAGAGACGCCGCTCGATGCCGAGCCGCTTGATCGCCTCCTGAAAACCAAAGCTGCCGCCGACCACGCCGATCGATCCCAGGATCGAGGACGGATCACAGAAGATCTCGTCGCCGGCGCAGGCGATCATGTAGCCGCCGGACGCCGCGACGTCCTCGACGAACACCAGCACCGGCAGTTTCTTCTCCGCCGCGAGCTGCTTGATGCGCAGATAGATCTGGCGTGACTGCACCGGCGAGCCGCCGGGCGAATTGATCACCAGCGCGACCGCCTTGGCGTTCCGGTATGAAAACGCCCGCTCCAGCACCCGGGCGACGCCCGCCAGTGTCATGCCCGGACGCAGCGGCGTCACCGCGCCGATGACACCTGACAGCCGCACCACCGGCACGACCGCAGCACCGGGGCGGAAGCGCGCCGGCAGATATTGCAAGAGCTTGTCGGCCAGGCCGGAATTCTCGGGATCGTTCAATTGTTCGGCCATGCCGTCACCTCTGGTTAACCTTTATTTATCACGTGACTGTCATTGCTAGTGCCTGGAACGTGTTTTGCAGAATCCCGGTTGGGAAGCTGCAATGAGGCAGCGGAGGAAACGACATGAAGATTTATCTGCTGTTGATGCTGATGGGCGCGCTCTTTACGGCGATTCGCTTTACGTCCCAGCCGGAACAGCAGTCGGAATCGCTTCCCCAGTAAGCCGTCACGGCTCCACCAGCGGCAGGACCGCTCTCCCTTCAAGAATATTCCGCACCTCTTTTTTAGGCACCCGTGACTCATCATTGAGCATGAGGCCCGGCAGCAATCGCGTCGGCGCTCGGCCGCCCTTGACTGCGCGCACCAGGACGCGGATCGCAGGACGTCCCGCTTCGCCATGAACCGGCAGGATCGACAGGCTGCCGAAACCGCGTGACAGCGCTGCCAAGGCATCTGCGATTCCGTCAGCGCGCCAGATCAGGGTGAGCACACCGTTCGATCGAAGCATACGCCGCGCCGCATGCACCCAGGCATGCAGCGTCTCGTCGGTCGCGACATGCGCCGTGTGACGCGCCTGGTCCGGCGAGCCGCGGTGCCGCGCGGGATCGTTGAAGGGCGGGTTCATCAACACGCAATCGGCGCTGTCAGGCGTGAGCCCATGTGCTGCAAATGCCTGCGCGTCCGCAGTGACGTCGAGCACGACCACCTCAGCGGCAATCGCATTCGCGGCCGCATTGGCGCGCGCGAGCGCGGCGAGTTCCGGATCGATCTCGACGAGGCAAAGATTGATGCCGCCAATGCGCCGGGCCAGCGCGAGGCCAGCCGTACCGATGCCGGCACCGAGATCGACCACACGGTCGCCTTCACGGGCCTCCGTCGCAGCCGCAAGCAGAATGGCGTCATGCCCTGCCCGGTGGCCGGTCCGCTTCTGCTTGAGCAGCAGCTGGCCGCCGAGAAAGGCATCCTCGGTAAGATCTGTGACGACGTCAATCATCGCCGCGCAGTTCGTGGCTGAGGCCGGCGTCGGTCAGCAATTGCCGGGCTTCGCTGGCATCGTCCTCATGGACCAGGATCCGCCTGGGCAGGACGCCAAGCGAGCCCTCTATGATGCTCATGTTCTGGTCCAGCACCAGATGATGGATGTTGGCGCCGTCGAGCAGCGCGCCGATCGCCGACACCAGCACGATATCGTTGGTCCGAACCAGTTCACGCAAGACGAGCCTCCTGGGCTGAAAGGGGTCAAAGCGGCAAATGTCAATGGTTCCACAGCCCTTGCCGCATCCCCGTCCAGTTTCTATTGTCCTTCCATCAGAATAGCCCTTCCGGGGCAAATATTGGAGACCGGCGTGGCCGTCATCGTACCTTTCGAAACCCCCGGCGCGTCGATCGAAGAGCTGGTTGCCCTTGTTGCCCCTGACATGGAGCGCGTCAACGCCACCATCCTGTCGCGGACCGGATCTGACGTGACCATGATCCCGGAAGTCGCCAACCACCTGATCTCCTCCGGCGGCAAGCGGCTGCGGCCGATGCTGACGCTGGCCATGGCCAACCTCGCCGGCTACACCGGCGACGGCCACATCAAGCTCGCTGCCTCCGTCGAGTTCATGCACACCGCCACACTGCTCCACGACGACGTGGTCGACGAGAGCGAGATGCGCCGCGGCAAGCTGTCGGCGCGCATGCTCTGGGGCAATGAGGCAAGCGTCCTGGTCGGCGACTTTCTGCTCGGCCAGGCCTTCCGGATGATGGTCGAGGTCGGTTCGCTGCGCGCCCTCGACATCCTGTCTGCTGCCGCGGCCACCATCGCCGAGGGCGAGGTGATGCAGCTTGCGGCCGCCAAGAACACCGCGACCACCGAGGACGAATATCTCGCCGTGATCCGCGGCAAGACCGCCGAGCTGTTCGCCGCGGCCTGCGAGGTCGGCCCCGTGATCGCCAACCGCCCGAAGGCGGAGCAGACCGCCTGCCGCTCGGTCGGCATGAATCTCGGCATCGCCTTCCAGCTCGTCGACGACGTGCTCGACTATGGCGGCAAGAGCGCCAAGCTCGGCAAGAACACCGGCGACGATTTCCGCGAGGGCAAGATCACGCTGCCGGTGGTGCTCGCCTTCCGCCGCGGCAACGACACCGAGCGCGCTTTCTGGATCAAGGCGCTTGAGCGCGGCGAGATCGGTGATTCCGACCTCGATCACGCCATCGGCCTGATGAACAAGCACCGCGCGCTCGAGGACACGCTGAGCCGCGCCCAGCACTACGGCGCCATGGCGGTGGACGCACTCGCGCTGTTCCCGTCGTCGCCGATGAAGAGCGCGCTGGAGCAGGTGGTGGCGTTCTGTTTGGCACGGTCGCATTAGGCGCGACGCGCGTTCCGCCTCCGCTATCAATTCCGTCACCCTGAGGTGCTGTCCATGGGACGCAACGCGTCCCATGGAGAGCCTCGAAGGATGCACGGCCGAGATGCATCCTGGCCGTTCGCCCTTCGAGGCTCGCTGCGCTCGCGCCTCAGGGTGACGGGATAGATTTGTTGGAATCGCTCTCTTCACATCATTGCGAGCGCAGCGAAGCCATCCAGAATCCCTCCAGGGAAAGAGCCTGGATTGCTTCGCTGCGCTCGCAATGACCGAGTAGGGCGCGGCCGTCGCTCAACTTTCGTGTCCCGGACGCGCAGCAACGCCCTTCGCGTTGCCGCGTCCGGGCACGCAATTGACTAGCAAACGCCCACCACATAACTGGCAGTCTTATCTCACCAACGCAGCCGTTTCGGCAAGTGCACTTAGTAACTTGCATTTCGCAAGTCACTCCCCTACCTTCCCCGCCATGCAGCCCAAATCCCCTTCCCTCCAGGAATGCCCGATCGGCCGCGCCGTGGAGACGGTCGGCGAATGGTGGAGCATCCTGATCCTGCGCGATGCCTTGCAGGGCTCGACGCGGTTTGACGAGTTCGAGCGCAATCTCTCCATTGCGCCGAACATCCTGTCGCGACGCCTTGCCCATCTCACCAAGACCGGCATGTTCGTCCGTCGTCGCTACCAGGAGCGGCCGCCACGTTACGAATATGTGCTGACCGACAAGGCACGGGATTTCTTTCCCGTGATCGCGACGCTGCTCGCCTGGGGCAACAAGCATCTCGCGCCGAAAGGCGAATCCATCCTGCTGGCGACCCGCGACGATCGTCGGCCGCTCGATCCGGTCGTGGTCGATGCGACCGATCGGCAGCCGATCACGCTCGCCAATGCCGTGGTGATCGCAGGTCCTGCCGCGAGCCGCCTGATGCGGCGGCGGCTTACCTCGCTCAAAGCCATGAATCCGGACCTCGCGCCGGCTGGAGACTGACATGCCTCGTATCGTCGTGACGGGAATGGGGGCGGTGTCGCCGCTCGGCTGTGGTGTCGAGATATCCTGGCGCCGGCTGCTCGCGGGGCAAAGCGGGCTGCGCACGCTGCCGCAATGGTCGCAGGCATTGCCCGCGCGCATTGCCGGGCTCGTGCCCGACAAGGCCGATGACGCCGAAGGCGGCTTCCATCCGGCGAAGGCCGCTGCGCCAAAGGACCAGCGCAAGATGGATCGCTTCATCCTGTTCGCGCTACTCGCCGCCGCGGAAGCGGTCGCGCAGGCCAAATGGGCACCGCAGGATGTGGCGTCGCTGCAGCGGACCGCAACGATCATCGGCTCTGGAGTCGGCGGTTTTCCCGCGATGGCGGAAGCGGTGCGCATCACCGAACAACGCGGCCCACGCCGGCTGTCGCCGTTCACGATCCCCTCCTTCCTTGCCAACCTTGCCGCCGGCCACGTTTCGATCAAATACGGCTACAAGGGCGCGCTGGGCACGCCCGTCACGGCGTGTGCCGCCGGCGTGCAGGCGATCGGCGACGCCGCGCGCATGATCCGCGCGGGCGATGCCGATGTCGCGATCTGCGGCGGCGCCGAAGCCTGCATCGATATCGTCAGCCTCGGCGGCTTTGCCGCTGCTCGCGCGCTGTCGAGCGCCTTCAACGACCAGCCCACACGAGCCTCGCGTCCGTTCGATCGTGACCGCGACGGTTTTGTCATGGGTGAAGGCGCCGGCATCCTGGTGATCGAGGAGCTGGAACATGCGCTGGCGCGCGGCGCGACGCCGATCGCCGAGCTTGTTGGATATGGCACCACCGCCGATGCCTATCACATGACGTCGGGTCCGCCGGATGGCGACGGCGCCCGCCGCGCCATGGAGATCGCGCTCCGGCAGGCGAACCTTGCGCCCGGCGATCTGCAGCATCTCAACGCGCATGCGACCTCGACGCCCGCCGGCGACGACAGCGAACTCGGTGCCATCGGCGCGCTGTTCGGCCGCAACAAATCCATCGCGGTCAGCGCGACCAAATCGGCCACCGGCCATCTGCTCGGCGCCGCCGGCGGACTGGAGGCGATCTTCACCGTGCTTGCCCTGCGCGACCAGATCGCACCGCCGACGCTCAATTTCGAAAACCCGGATGCCGGCGCGAAAGGAATCGATATCGTTGCCGGTGCTGCACGTCCGCTACCGATGCAGCACGCGATCACGAACGGCTTTGGCTTTGGTGGAGTCAACGCCAGCGCGATCTTCCGCCACATGGGCTAGCGGGCGCGGGAACTCGGCGCATCGGCCGATGCCTGGCGACGGAACGATTCCGAAGCGAACGTGAGCGATCGCTTGTCGAATGCCCGGCAGCAGGCTAGGTCAGGACATCTGCCGTCAGTCCAGGGGATCGCGACCCGATGCTCGACCCGCAAAGCCGTTTCTACGAATCTCACGGCCTGCGGCTGCATTGTGCCGATTGGGGCAACGCGGGCGCGCCGCCGCTTATTCTGGTTCACGGCGGCCGCGATCATTGCCGGAGCTGGGACGCCATCGCCCGCTCGCTGCATCCGCACTTCCATGTGATCGCGCCGGATTTACGCGGCCACGGCGATTCCGACTGGACCAGAGGCGGCAGCTACGCGCTGACCGAATATGTCTACGATCTCGTCCAGCTCGCCCGCAGCATCGCGGCGCCTCGCGTGACACTGATCGGCCATTCGATGGGCGGCATGGTGAGCCTGATCTTCTCGGGATCGTTCCCCGAACTGGTCGACAAGCTCGTCGTGCTCGACGGCGTGACGATGCTGCCGGATTCGCCGAAAGCTCCGACGCATGAGCGCATTGGCAAATGGGTCAGCCAGCTCGACAGGCTGCACGACCGCACCCCGCGCCGCTATGCGACGCTCGAGGACGCGGCCGCGCAGATGGTGCTTCACAACAAGCGCCTCTCCCGCGACCTTGCACTGCATCTCGCAACGCATGGCGCGCGACAGAACGAGGACGGCACCTATAGCTGGAAATTCGATCCCTATCAGCGGGCCAGCGCACCGCACCGGCTCTGGCCGGACGATCACATCGCGCTGTGGTCGCGCATCGCCTGTCCGACGTTGTTGCTGAACGCCGGCGAAAGCTTCCTGGCAGGCGCGCGGTCGGCGGGCCTGGAGCGCTACTTCCAGCAGGCGCGCGTCGAAACCATCGCGGGGGCCGGGCACTGGCTGCAGCACGACAAGCCGGAAGAGGTGCTGGGTGAGATTCGGAAATTTCTTGGGCTTAGCGAGCTACCGTAGGGTGGGCAAAGCGTAGCGTGCCCACCACCTGTCGCGATTGGCGAGAGATCGTGGGCACGGCGCTTGCGCGCCTTTGCCCACCCTACGAGACCTTCCCTCAGAAAATACTAGCTCAACGTGCCCGCATGCCCCCACCAGCCGGGGTGATCGCTGCGGATCTTCTCTGCGGCGGCATGCGCGTCGGCTGCCGCGCCATAGATCGCAAAGCACGTCGCGCCCGAGCCGGACATGCGAGCCAGCTTGACGCCAGCGGACGCGCGCAAAGCGTCTAGCACGTCGCCGATGACAGGTTCGATGCGGAGCGCAGGGGCCTCGAGATCGTTGGGGACTGTCTCGAGAACCTCAACCCAGTCCGAGATTGATCCGCCCTCGTCCGGCCAGGCCGGAGCTCCGAGGACCGAGGTGGCGCCGACCAGCAATTCGCCGTTGCGCAGTCCCAATTCCTTGAACACGTCCTTGGTCGCAACCGGCACGCGTGGATTGACCATGACGCAGGGCATGCTGGGCAACGCCAGCGGCAGCAGCTGCTCGCCGACGCCGGTCATGTCGCAGGCGCGCGAGAGCAGGCACACCGGCACATCGGCGCCGGTCGCCAGCGCGACCGCCTGCAGGCGGGGATCGTCGAGCGACAGATCGTTGAGACGCGCGAGCAGGCGCAGCGCCGCCGCGGCATCCGCCGAGCCGCCGCCGATACCGGCTGCAACCGGCAAGACCTTGTCGAGCGCGAAGGCGCCGAGCTTCAAATTCGGCACGGCATCGGCCAGAAGCTTGGCGGCCTTGAACACGAGATTGTCCGAGGTCTCGCCGCAGGCCGCTGCGAGCGGCCCTGTGGTGGCGAGCGTGAGCTCGTCGCCCGGCTCCAGAGTCAGCCGGTCGGCACAATCCGCAAACGCAACCACGCTTTCGAGATCATGATAGCCGTCAGCGCGACGGCCGACCACGCGAAGGCTCAAGTTGACCTTCGCGCGCCCTTCTTCAATCAACGCCGGCATCGGCGATACGCCCCCAATCACATCATTCGTTGTGCGCATGATCTCTGCGCAAACGCGTTCCGCGTTTGTCGCGGGAAAACCGCAAGTACACTTTTCCGGATCATGCGCAGCTTAGCCGCCCTTGCCGTCGTCTTTCTTCTTGTCCGCTTGCGCGGCTGAAGAGTTCGAATTGTCCTCGGTCATGCCGTTGGCGATCTTGGCTTCGATCCTCGGCAGATCGTCCGGCTCGGGCTTGAGATCGCGGGCATGCGCCCACTGGAATTTGGCTTCCAGCGTGCGGCCGACGCGCCAATAGGCGTCGCCGAGATGGTCGTTGATGGTGGGATCCTCGGGCTTGAGGTCGATCGCGCGCTCGAGGTTCTTCACCGCCTCCTCGTAGTTGCCGATGCGGTAATAGGCCCAGCCAAGGGAGTCGACGATGTAGCCGTCGTCGGGACGCTGCTCGACGGCACGCTTGATCATCTTCATGCCTTCGTCGAGGTTCACGCCCTGGTCGATCCAGGAATAGCCGAGATAGTTGAGGACATGCGGCTGGTCAGGCTGCAGCTCGAGCGCCTTCTTCATGTCGGCTTCGGCCTTGCCCCACTGCTTGGAGCGCTCCTCGCAGATGCCGCGATAATAGTACCAGACGCTGTTGGCCTTGTCGTTGCCTGCCGGCAGCACGTCGATGCCTTGCGAATAGGTCGCGCCGCAGTCGCCGAACTTCTTGCGGCCACGCTGGAGATTGCCGAGCGCCATGATGGCCTCGAGATCCTTGGGGTCCTCGGCGGTCACGCCCTTGAGGATCTTGATCGCCTCGTCGCTGCGGTCGGCGGAATCCAGGTCAATGGCGAGCTGGATCTGCGCGTTGCGCCTGAGCGGCGAGGACGACGGCACCCGCTCATAGATCTTGATCGCCATCTGCGGCCGCTTCACCGATTCATAGAGATCGGCGAGCGAGAGCAGGGCCAGCGGATGGCTGGGCTGCAGATAGAGCGCGAGCTGGAGATAGACCAGGGCCAGATCCTCGCCGCCGCGGCGGGTCAGGGTGGCGCCGATACCGTAGAGCGCCTCGGCTGCGCCGGCCTGTGCGGAATCGACCAGCGACGGCAGCTTCTTGCCGGCCCTGGTCTCGCGCAGACCTTCCACGATCAGCGGATGACGGGCGAGCTTCTTGTCGAAGGCCTCATAGATCGCGGTCGCCGAGGCCGCGTCCTTGTTGCGCGACAGCCAGCGCGCATAGGCTTCCGTCACGCGCAGCATGGAATCGTCGAGCTTGTAGGCGCGCTCGAAGCGGACGCCCGCCTCCTTTTCCTTGCCGGCGTTCTCGAGGATCATGCCGGTGTGCAGGTCCTTGAACAGCGGATACCATTCCGGGCCCGCCAGCTTGTCGATGGTGGCGACCGCCGCCTTGGCATCGCCGGCACCATAGGCGGCCCAGCCCGAGAGCAGCGTCGCGACGAGATCGGTGATCGGTCCGCGAATCGACTGGTTGATGTTGCTCTGCGCGCTCGGATATTTCTTCAACTTCAGGTCATGCACGCCGACCACGAGGCGCGCGACGCGATTGGTCTTGTCGATGGTGAGGATGCGTTCGGCGAGCTTGACCGCTTCGTCGATGTCGCCGTCGTCGACCGAGGAGATGAAGGCGCGGTCGAGCAGTTCGTTGTTCTTTGGGTCGGTCCGCAGCGCAGAGCGATAGAAGGCGGCGGCCGAGGTCGCATCGCGCTCGACGCTGGCGTGGCGGGCGGCGAGATAGCTGCCGGCGGTGGTGAGCGACTTCAGATCGTTTCGGGTCGGAAACTGCGCCGCCGTGTCGGCCGGATGATCCGGCGTCTGCGCCAGCACCGCGCCGGGGACCGCCACGATCGCGGAGCCGGCAAGAACGATGGCAGCAGCAGTCCAGCGGTTGAAACGATTTGAAAACATCAGGGCTCGCCTTGAGTTGGTAGTGCCTGGGTTTAAAGCAAAGGCCGTCTCGCGCGCGAACGCGGCCGGCGACATGTGACCCGGAACCGTCGGGTCGGGACAATGCCGCTTTTGGCGCCTCACCGCAAGGATTCGGACCGGGCGATCCCCGCCGCACGCCCCAAATCGGCCAAGTGACGGTTCAATCGACCGTCAAGAGAGCCCCAAGACGACGGTACTATGGCCTTATCGTGGCCGCGGCGGGGAGCCGCAGCCGGGGTCCTCACGGCGACCTGCGCCGGATCACGCTTTGTGATCCGACGTCCCTCTTACATCGCCTCGTAGTTCGGGCCGCCGCCGCCCTCCGGGGGAACCCAGGTGATGTTGCCGTTGGGATCCTTCACGTCGCAGGTTTTGCAGTGGACGCAGTTCTGGGCATTGATCTGGAAGCGCGGGCCCGAACCCTCCTCGACCCACTCGTAGACGCCGGCCGGACAATAGCGATTCGAGGGACCGGCGAAGACGTCGTGCTCGGAGGTTTTCTGCAGGTTCATGTCGGCCACCTTCAGATGGACCGGCTGGTCCTCTTCATGGTTGGTGTTGGACAGGAACACCGAGGACAGCTTGTCGAACGAGATCTTGCCGTCCGGCTTTGGATAGTTCTTCGGCGCGTGCTGCCTGGCCGGATCGAGGGTCGCGCGATCGGGCTTGGCATGGGATTGCGTGCCGAACAGCGAGGTGCCGAACAGCGTGTTGCACCACATGTCGAAGCCGCCCAGCGCGACACCGAGCACGGTGCCGAACTTCGACCACAACGGCTTGACGTTGCGGACCAGGAACAGGTCCTTGCCGACCGACGAGGACCGCCAGGCGTTCTCGTAGTCGACGACCTCGTCATTGGCACGATCCGCCGCGAGCGCCGCCGCGACATGTTCGGCCGCCAGCATGCCGGTGCCCATCGCATTGTGCACACCCTTGATGCGCGGCACGTTGACGAAGCCGGCCGCGCAGCCGACCAGCGCGCCGCCGGGAAAGGTCAGCCTCGGCACCGACTGATAGCCGCCCTCGGTGATGGCACGCGCGCCATAGGCAAGACGCTTGGCGCCCTCGAACGTGCCGCGGATCGAGGGATGAGTCTTGAAGCGCTGGAATTCGTCGAACGGCGACAGATAGGGATCTTCGTAGTTCAGATGCACGACGAAGCCGACCGCGACGAGATTGTCGTCGTAATGATAGAGGAAGGAGCCGCCGCCGGTCTTCAGTCGAGCGGCCAGCCGAACGAATGCTGGATCAGGCCCTTCTGATGCTTGGCGGGATCGATCTGCCAGACTTCCTTCAGGCCGATACCGAATTTCGGCGGCTCACTCTTGGCATCAAGCGCGAACTTGTTGATGAGCTGCTTGGTCAGGCTGCCGCGCGCGCCTTCGGCGAACAGCGTGTACTTGCCGAGCAGTTCCATGCCGCGGGTGAAGGAGTCCTTTGGCTTGCCGTCGCGGCCGATGCCCATGTCGCCCGTGGCGATGCCCTTCACCGCGCCCTTGTCGTCGTAGAGCACTTCGGCGGCGGCAAAGCCCGGATAGATCTCGACGCCGAGCGCCTCCGCCTTGCGCGCCAGCCAGCGGCAGACGTTGCCAAGCGAGCCGATATAGCAGTGATGATTGTCCATCCGCGGCGGCATCATGAAGTTCGGCAGCTTGATCGCGCCGCCGGTCGTCATCCAGTAGAAGCGATCGTCCTTCACCTGCGTCTTCAGCGGACAATCCGAATCCTCGCGCCAGTCGGGGATCAGCTTGTCGAGCCCGGCCGGGTCGATCACGGCGCCGGAGAGAATATGCGCGCCGACCTCGGAGCCCTTCTCCACGATGACGATGTTGAGATCGGCGTTGAGCTGCTTCAGCCGGATCGCTGCAGCCAGGCCTGAGGGGCCGGCGCCGACGATGACGACGTCGAATTCCATGGATTCGCGCGGGGGAAGTTCTTCGATGCTCATCTGATCTCAGCCCTTGAGACGGTTCCTTGTCATTTGCGCCCCCTTGTTTCCGATTTTTCCGGGTAGGACAACCACGGAAATGCGTTCCGCTGGGATGCAAGGCGCCTTAAGATGAACTAATAGTCTGACTTTCCCAATGATCCCCGAGCCCGCACCCACCGTCCGTGAACTGCTCGCCTTCTATCTGGAGGCCGGTGTCGATTGCGCGCTCGCAGAGGAACCGGTCGACCGCCTGGCGGAATTAGACGCCCCGCCGCCAGCCCCGCGCGCGGCACCGATCGAAGCGCCGCGGCCCATCGCCGCGCCTGCGGTGATGCGCGGCGAGGCCGCACCGGCGCCCGACGTTGCGATCGCCTCGGCCCGCGAGGCCGCACGCACGGCGCCAACGCTCGAGGCCCTGCGCGAGCTGATGCAAAACTTCGAAGGCTGCGCGCTAAAGCACACCGCGACGCGGCTGGTATTCGCCGACGGCAATCCGCAGGCGCGCATCATGTTCGTCGGCGAAGCGCCGGGCCGCGACGAGGACATCGAGGGACTGCCGTTCGTGGGGCGCAGCGGCAAGCTGCTCGATCTGATGATCGGCGCAATAGGACTGAACCGCAGCACGGCCTACATCACCAATGTCATCCCCTGGCGGCCGCCGGGCAACCGCACGCCGACACCGCAGGAGACGCAAGTGTGCCTGCCCTTCATCCAGCGCCATATCGAGCTGGTGAACCCGGATGTGCTGGTGACGCTCGGCAATCCCTCGACGCAGACACTGCTCTCGACCCGTGAGGGGATCATGCGCACGCGCGGGCGCTGGTTCGATTACGACACCGGCCAACGCACCATCCGCGCGCTGCCGACCTTCCACCCGGCCTATCTGTTGCGCTCGCCGTCGTACAAGCGGCTGGCCTGGCAGGATCTGCGGGCGATTGCGAAGGCGTTGGCTGGCGCGTGAGCTCCCGTAGCTCTCGTAGGGTGGGCAAAGCGAAGCGTGCCCACCACCTAAATCGTGACGACGGATCGGCCTGACGTGGGCACGGCGCTTTGCGCCTTTGCCCACCCTACGATTTCTGCGGTTGTCGCTAAGCCCCCTTCGGCCGTACGATCGCCCAGCCGATGCGCAGCAATCCCTGACGGCCATTGACCAGCCATTCAAAGGCACGCGGCACTTCGGGCACGATGCCCGGGAAGCGTGCGAGGATTTCGGGCGGCGGGGTGCCGCCAGTATCGGATGCACGCCAGACCACGACGCCGCCGCTCTCGCTGAATTTCGCCTGTGACATCCACGGTGTGCGCGCAGGATCGGCATCGATGAAGAGATGCGGCCGGCCGGAATGCAGCGTGATCAGGCTCGCAAGCTGCGTCTCGCCGGCGACCGCGCGCAGGCGATGGTTGGTGCGGCGGGCAAAGCTCTCGTCGAAGAAATCCGAGATCGCGTGCGCCGGCATCGAGGTCGCGATCTCGCCGGTGCCGGTCCAGGGCAGAAACAGCACGGCCAGCACGACGCCGGCGGCAGGGGCGATGACGGCCGCCGCCCATACCGTGCGCAACATCCGCGCGCGGCGCATGGCGATGAGATCGCCCGCCATGACGACCATGGCGAGGCCCGACATGACCAGCACGACGCCGGCGCCGCCGACGACAGTCTCGAACCCGAACAGGCCGGAGATCAGGACCGCCCCCAGCGCCGGCGCGAGTGCAAAGAAATAGACGAAGTTGCGAGCGAGCGGCTCGACCGGCGGGCGGTAGATGATCGGCGCCTCCTCGCTCTTGCCGGCGAACAGGGGTGTGTTGAGGAAGCTCAGCACCGGCACCGCGATCGCGCCAAACACCAGCCCACCGAGCAGCCAGGCGGCGTGGATCGCACGGGCGCCGAGGTCGGCCGTTTGCGGCAAGGCCGGCAGCGCCAGCGTTTGGGCGCGCATCAGCCAGACCGCATAGGGCAGCGCCAGCACGGCGACGACGACGAGTGCGAACAGCGGATCGAGCGCGCGCAAGGTCCGGCGGCCGCCGGCGGTCGAGAGCGCGAAGATGACGAGCAGCGCGAGCAGGAAGATCGCAGCCGGCGTGGTCAGCAGCAGAAGGCCCGCCTCGATCGACCAGGCGAACCAGGCATTGCCGCGACGCTGGCCGATGATCTGCCAGGAATGCAGCAGCAGCAGCGCCCAGAGCGGCCGGGCGAGGACCAAGGGGCCGAAGTCGAGCGCGGACGAGGAGAAGGCCAGCACCGTCATGGTCAGCAGCACGGCGAGCACCGCCTGCTGGCTGCCAACCACGGCCCGCGACAGATGATACAGCGCGATGAAGGTCGCGATCTCGCAGAGCTCGGCAAGGACGTAGACGCCGAAGACATGGCCGCCTGCGGCGCGATAGGCGATATCGGCGAGCCAGAGCGACAGCGGCGGGCCGAGATCAGTGCCAACCTGATATTCGCGGCCAAAGGCCAGCAGGGTCGCGAGATTGCCGGGCGGGCTGCGGTAGAACAGCAGCGCCACCAGCAGCCACATCGTGGCCTGCAGCAGCACGGCAATCCAGACGATCAACCGCGGCCGGGCGCGAATGAGCTCGATGACCAGGGAGGTAAACCGCATGCAACGCCCGCAAGATGCAGCCAACCCGTCCAGCCGGCCCTATTCGCTCACAGCTGTTTTGATAAAGCGCGCCACGCGTCGTGGCAACTTCGGTCTGCGCTAGAGGCCCGCTGAAGCCTCGATTTCAACTGCAGTCTCGACCTCGGTGACGGAGAACAGATCCTGCACCGGCTCGACGGTCCAGGGCATGTGCTTGGCGCGGGCGGCGACGACGGGGGCGAAGAAGCTGCGGTGGTGGATGGTGGGGCCGAGACGGTCGAGCGCGTCGAGATGCTCGGGCACGGCATAGCCCTTGTGCTGCTCGAAGCCGTAGCCGGGGCAATCCTGCGCCAGCGCGCACATCAGCCGGTCACGGGTCACCTTGGCGACGATGGAGGCCGCCGCAATCGAGAGCACGATGCCGTCACCGCCGATCACCGCTTCGCAGTCGCAAGCCGTGTCGAGGCGATCACGGCCGTCGACGAAGACGAGCTTCGGAGGCTCGGGCAACGCGACCACCGCGCGCTTCAGCGCCCACAGCGAGGCGCGCAGAATGTTGTCGCGGTCGATCCGCGCGGGCGAAGCGACGGCGACGGAGACCTGCGCGGTGGCGCAGATCCTGTCGAACAACTTTTCGCGCTCTTCCGCCGTCAGGCGCTTGGAATCGTCGATGCCGCGCGGGATGCGATCAGGATCCAAAATCACCGCAGCCGCCACCACGGGGCCGGCGAGCGGCCCGCGGCCGGCCTCGTCGCAGCCCGCGACCGGCCAGATGCCCCGCTTGATCAGCGCGCGCTCGCGGCGGAAGCTTGCCTTGACCGGCGCAGCCTTCTTCTCAGGAGCCTTTTCTGGCGCATCCTTGACTGGCTTCTTGGCGGACTTGTCCCGAATCATGGCCGGGATCGTGCGTAAGCCGGCTCGCGGGCGCAACCGGGAACTCCGCGCAATTCCCGTTATTCAGCGCCCGCCCCTCGCGCCTCAGAACAGGCTGAGCTGCTCGCCGTTCTGCTTCGGCCTGGTAAAATGATCCGTCGTCAGCTTCGAGCGGCGCTTGTTCAGCCCAAGCCGGTCGCAGGCGAGCTCGAAGCGGCGGCCGATGGTCCAGGCCATCGGGCCTGTGCCCTTCATCCGCTCGCCCCATTTCGAATCGTAGTCGCGGCCGCCGCGCATGTCGCGGATCAGGGTGAAGACGTGGCGATAGCGATCCGGATAATTCGCCATCAGCCATTCGCGGAAGAGATCGCGCACCTCCAGCGGCAGCCGCAGCAAAACGTAGGAGGCTTCCTTGACACCGGCATGCGCCGCGGCATCGAGGATGCGCTCGATCTCGGAATCGTTCAGGGCGGGGATCACGGGCGCGACCATCACCGTGGTGGGTATGCCAGCCTCCGAGAGCTGCTTAAGCGCCTCCAGCCGCTTCGGCGGCGTCGAGGCGCGCGGCTCCATGGTCCGGGCGAGCTTCGGGTCGAGCGAGGTTACCGAGATCGCGACCTTGGCAAGGTTGCGCTTGGCCATGCGGGCGAGAATGTCGATGTCGCGCACGACCAGCGCGGATTTGGTGACGATGCCGACGGGATGGCCGGTGCGCTCCAGCACCTCCAGAATGCCGCGCATGATTTTGCGCTCGCGCTCGATCGGCTGGTAGGGATCGGTGTTGGTGCCGATCGCGATCATCCGCGGCTCGTAGCCTGCGGCCGCGAGTTCCTTCTCGAGCAGAACAGGCGCCTCGGGCTTGGCGAACAGCTTTGCCTCGAAGTCGAGCCCCGGCGACAGGCCGAGATAGGCGTGCGTCGGCCGCGCGAAGCAATAGACGCAGCCATGCTCGCAGCCGCGATAGGGATTGATCGAACGGTCGAAGCCGATGTCGGGCGAGTCGTTGCGGGTGATCACCCTGCGCGAGGTGTCGACGCCGACAATGGTCTTGAACGGCGGCAGATCGTCCAGGCTCTGCCAGCCATCGTCGAAGGCGACGCGCGCCTCGGCCTCATAGCGCCCACTGGCGTTGGACTGGGCGCCCCGCCCCCGCCTGCGCTGGCGGTCGATGGCGACAGCCAGTTCAGGGAAGTCAGAAGGCGCACCCGCCGGCTCGGAGGGCGCCGTGACCGGCGGGTGCTTGAGAGCAGAAGAAGAAGCTGGACTCATGCATTCAAGATAGCACGCCAAAGGAACAAATCAAGAACAAGAATCGACAACGCGAAAACAACCCCATGCACAGTAGCGCTGCCCAAACTTCGCGCGCGGTCCTTTGACCTCACGCAACACCGCGTGACCTCGATCCCGTTTGATGCGGCGGAAGGATCGATCTCGCCGGAACCCGGTTGATGACGATCCCGGGCGAAGGTCGGCATGATCATGACATTTCAACAACAATCGTCCGCTGCAAGCAGCGACCTCGATCTCCTCGATCGCTACTGGCGTGCGGCCAACTATCTCTCCGTCGGGCAAATCTACCTGTTGGATAACCCGCTGCTGCGCGAGCCGCTCCGGCCCGAGCACATCAAGCCGCGCCTGCTCGGCCATTGGGGCACGACGCCGGGGCTGAACTTCATCTATGCGCACCTCAACCGGGTCATCCGCGCGCTGGACCTGAGCGTGCTCTACGTCTGCGGTCCCGGCCATGGCGGCCCGGGCATGGTGGCGAACACTTATCTCGAAGGCAGCTACAGCGAGGTCTATCCTGACATCCCGCGCGATGCGGACGGGCTACGAAAACTGTTCAGGCAATTCTCCTTCCCCGGCGGCATCCCGAGCCATGCAGCGCCGGAAACGCCGGGCTCGATCCACGAAGGCGGCGAGCTCGGCTACGCGCTGGTGCACGCCTATGGCGCGGCCTTCGACAATCCCGACCTGATCGTTGCCTGCGTCGTCGGCGACGGTGAGGCCGAGACCGGCCCGCTGGCAGCGTCCTGGCATTCGAACAAGTTCCTCAATCCCGCACATGATGGCGCCGTGCTGCCGATCCTGCACCTCAACGGCTACAAGATCGCGGGTCCAACCGTGCTCGGCCGGATGCCCGACAGCGAGATCCGCGATCTGTTCCGCGGATTCGGCCACGAGCCGCTGTTCGTCGCAGGCGACGATCCCAAGCTGATGCACCGGGCGATGGCCGATGCGCTCGACGTCGCGATCGCCAGCATCCGCTCGATCCAGCTGCACGCCCGCGACGGGCGTGCGAGCGTGGAGCGGCCGCGCTGGCCGATGATCGTGCTGCGCAGCCCGAAGGGCTGGACCGGCCCGAAGGAGGTTGACGGGAAAAAGGTCGAAGGCTTTTGGCGCGCGCATCAAGTGCCCGTCGCGAACTGCCGCGAGAACCCGGCTCACTTGAAGATTCTCGAAGACTGGATGCGCAGCTACGAGCCGGACCAGCTGTTCGACGCCAGCGGCGCGCTCGTTCCCGAGCTTCAGGCCCTCGCGCCCCAAGGTAACAGACGCATGGGCGCCAACCCGCACGCCAATGGCGGGCTGCTCAAGAAGGAGCTGAAGCTGCCCGACTTCCGCAGCTTTGCCGTCGAGGTGCCGCGGCCCGGCGGCGTGACAAGCGAAGCCACACGCGAGCTCGGCAAGTTCCTGCGCGACGTCATCCGCCTCAACGCCGGAGAGCGCAATTTCCGCATCGTGGGTCCTGATGAGACCGCATCAAACCGCCTCGATGCCGTGTTCGATGCGACCGAACGGGTCTGGATGGAGCCAATCGAACCTTACGACGTGCATCTGGCACAGGACGGCCGCGTGATGGAGGTCTTGAGCGAGCACCTCTGCCAGGGCTGGCTCGAAGGCTATCTGCTGACCGGACGGCACGGCTTCTTCTCCTGCTACGAGGCCTTCATCCACATCGTGGATTCCATGTTCAACCAGCACGCCAAATGGCTGAAGGTGACGCGGCACCTGCCATGGCGACGGCCGATCGCCTCGCTGAACTATCTCCTGACCTCGCATGTCTGGCGCCAGGACCACAACGGCTTCAGCCACCAGGACCCGGGGTTCGTCGATCTCGTCGCCAACAAGAAGGCCGACATCGTCCGCATCTATTTCCCGCCCGACGCCAACACGCTGCTTTGGATCGCCGATCATTGCCTGCGCACCTATAACCGCATCAACGTCATCGTCGCCGGCAAGCAGCCGGCGCCACAATGGCTGTCGATGCAGGAGGCCGCGACGCATTGCGATGCCGGCATCGGCATCTGGACCTGGGCCAGCAACGAGGACGCGAACAGCGAACCCGACGTGGTGATGGCCTGCGCCGGCGATGTGCCGACCTTGGAGACGCTCGCCGCCGTCGACCTGCTGCGCAAGGCGCTGCCGGAGTTAAGGATCCGCGTCGTCAACGTCGTCGACCTCATGACGCTGCAACCCAGGGAGCAGCATCCCCATGGCCTGTCCGATCGCGATTTCGACAGCCTGTTCACGAAGGACAAGCCGGTGATCTTCGCCTATCACGGCTATCCCCACCTGATCCACCGCCTCACCTATAACCGCACCAACCATGCCGGCCTGCATGTGCGCGGCTTTGCCGAGGAAGGCACCACCACGACGCCGTTCGACATGGTCGTGCTCAACGAGCTCGACCGCTACCACCTCGCGATCGAGGCGATCGAGCGCGTGCCAGGCCTGTCGACCAAGGCCGCACAGGTCAAACAGCAGTTTCGCGACAAGCTGATCGAGCATTCGCGTTATGTGCGCGAGCATGGCGAGGACATGCCGGACATTCAAAATTGGGTCTGGCAGAACAGTGCCGGCGGCACCACGCCGGCCGAAGCCGGCGATTGACGGCGCCATGGCTGACGCGGTCCTTGTCCTCAATGCGGGCTCGTCGAGCATCAAGTTCGGCTTGTTCGAGATCTCGGGCACCGAACCTGCCCTGCTCTGCAAGGGCCTGCTCGACGAGCACGAGGCGAAGCCGCGGCTGGTGGCCAAGACCCCATCGGGCGAGGCCCTGTTCGAGACGCAGCGGGAGGCGTCGGATGCCGACGGCGGCCATCTGTTCGCCGACGTGCTCGCTTTCGTCGAGGACCGCTTCGGTGATCACCGCTTGCGCGCTGTCGGTCACCGCATCGTTCATGGTGGCCCGGAATATTCAGGCCCGGTCGAATTGACCGACGAGGTCTACGCCAAGCTGGAGGCGCTGACGCCGCTGGCGCCGCTGCATCAGCCGCGGTGCCTCGCACCGGTCCACCCGGTCAGAATGATCCGGCCTGCGCTGACGCAGATCGCCTGTTTCGACACCGTGTTTCATCACGGCATGACGCCGCCGATGAATCGCTTCGCGATCCCGAAGCGCTACGAGGTGCAGGGCCTGCGGCGCTACGGCTTCCACGGGCTCTCATTCGAATATGTCGCAGGCCGGCTCGCCGAGATCGCGCCGCAACTCGCCACGAAGCGCGTCGTCATCGCCCATCTCGGTAATGGCGCAAGCCTCTGCGCCATGCGCGACGGCCGCAGCGTCGACACTACAATGGGACTGACACCGCTCGACGGTCTCGTGATGGGCACCCGCTGCGGGGCGATCGATCCAGGCGTGCTGCTTTATTTTCTCCAGCATGAGAAGATGACGAGCGAAGATCTACAGCATCTGCTCTATCACGAGTCAGGGCTGCTGGGCGTCTCCGGCCTCTCCGCGGACATGCGGACGCTGCTGGCGAGCAGCGAGGCTTCGGCGCGCGAGGCGGTCGATCTCTTCGTCTTCCGCGCAGCGCAGGAGATCGCGGTCATGGCCAACACGCTGGGAGGGCTCGACGGCCTCGTCTTCACCGGCGGAATTGGCGAGCATGCGAAAGAGATCCGCAGCGCCATCGGCGAGCGGCTCGCCTGGCTCGGCCTGCGCATCGATGCAGCGGCGGATGAGAAGGGGCGCGAGCGGATCAATGCGGAGGACAGTGCTGTCGATCTGTTCGTCATCCCGACCAACGAGGAGCTGACAATCGCACGGCATTGTGTCGCGGTGCTGCAAGCTGCGGGGACTGTATCGTAGGGTGGGCAAAGCGGAGCGTGCCCACCACTTTTGTGATGCGGGACAGGTGGTGGGCACGGCGCAAGTGCGCCTTTGCCCACCCTACGAGACCTCGCTCGCCGAGACATCCGGCACGACAACGCGCAGGCTCGACGCTCAGTGACCCCCCGCGAAGATCTGGACACACCCGATCACGACTTCGATCACGATCAGCACCACCACCGCGATTTCGAGCCGCAGTGAGCGTTGCGTGTCGATGATGTCGGTCAGCGCGTCGGCGGTCTCGGAAATAACCGTGAGCTTCCGCTCCAGCGTGTCGAGGCGCTCCTTCAGCTCGTACTCATCTTCGAGACGCGCATAGAGCCGGTCGAGCTGGGGTTTTTCCCAGAGCGCATCGGGCTTCTCGGCGACCGCAACGCGGCCGGCGACGCGTTGCTGCACCAGCAGCGCATTGCCGATCAATTGCAGGATGCCCCTGCGACGTCGCGACGTCCGGCCCTTCTCGGCAAGCTCCCGCGCGAAGGGCTCGATGACATCGAAGACCGCAGCGACACGCCGCTCGTCGCGCGCCAGTGACGTGCTTTTGGCGAGCGCGTCCGCGATCAGCAACAGTCGCTCGTCGGAGAACTTGGAGAGGCAGATCGGCCCGCCCGGCTGGATCGCCTCGGCGCTTTCGTCCTTGCACAGCTGCGCCTGGGCGGTCTCCTCCTCGATCGGGCTGAGCTCGCCGGTCACGCGGGACTTCAGGCTGTCGAGCAGCACCTTCTCCTCCGAAGGGAGGAGGCCGATCAGCACCACGACACCGTAGCGGAAGATCACGGCGAGGCCGCCATGGACGCGAAACGCCGCCGGCGTCGAGGACACGAGGGTGCCGAGTTCGAGGTTCGAGGCGTTGATGCGTTCGCCGAGCATCACGGCGCGGATCCGCAAGGTCGGCGCGGGGTCCGGCTTCGGCGATGTTGACAGCGCACCAGCGGGAAGTTGATCGACGGTCATTGGACATCTCGCTCCCGTCACTCGCCGAAATATTCGGCAATATGACCACCCTGCGCGCGACACATTCGACTGCGATGGACCGGCGGTGGTTTACCATGGCCCGACCAAACGCCGCCAAAAGTTGCACTCGGCATCGCTGCGTGTTTATGACAATATCATAACGAGTTACGCTTCTCCCGAAGTGCTGATATCGAAGCCTCAATCATGCTGAGCGTCATCATAGCGACTGAAGGCGTCGAGCAGACGGCGGTCGCAACTCTGGCCGCGCTGGTCCCCGGCGCCGCAGCGGGCATCATCAAGGAAGTTTTGCTGGTCGACGGCACCCGCAACGGCGTCATCGAGCGCGTTGCCGACGTCGCCGGCTGCCGTTTCATCGGCTATGAGGGAACTTCGCAGGGCGCAGCGCTGGCCGCCGGCGCGCTCCAGGCCCGTTCGCCGTGGCTGATGTTCCTCCCGGCCGGCGCGGTGCTGGACACCGGCTGGATCGAGGAAACAACCCAATTCATCCAGGCCGTCGCGGCCAGTGGCCGGGACCGCGCGGCCGTGTTTCGCTACGCGCGCTCGCCCTACGCAAATACCGGCTTCCGCGACCTGCTGTGGTCTGTGGCGCGCAAGCTGGTCGGCCCGCTCGGCGATCAGGGGCTTTTGATCGCGCGCGACCATTACGACCGGATCGGCGGCTATCCACCCCAGGCCCGCCGTTCCGAGGCCCGGCTGCTGCGGCGGCTCGGCCGTTCCTCCCGGACGTTGCTGCGCAGCCGGATCGTCATGGTCGGGTGACGCCACCACATACTTGCCAAAGTCAAATAATTATTTGACAATGGCAATTATTGAGGTGTCCCATGCCAAATTCCATGACTATCAATGGTGTCGACGATCAGATCGCGGCAGTGCGCGCCTTCAACCGCTTCTATACCCGCAAGCTCGGCGTGCTGGACCAGCACCTCGGCCAGAGCCCATTCTCGCTGAGCGAGGCCCGCGTGCTCTATGAGCTCGCGCATCGCGACGACGCTTCGGCGAAGGAGATTGGCAACGAGCTCGGTCTCGACCCCGGCTATCTCAGCCGCATCGTCCAGAGCTTCGACGAACAGGGGCTGATCACGCGCACGCCCCTGCCCGCGGATCGCAGGCAGTACCAGCTCAGCCTCACCGCCAAGGGCCGCCAGGCCTTCGCCAAGCTGAACCTCGGCTCGCAGAACGAGGTCGCCGCCATGCTGGCCCGGCTCTCGGCCGGCGATGCAGCGCGGCTTACCCAGGCGATGGCGACCGTCCAGGCCGTGCTCGAGCAGGGCCGGAGCCAGCCCGCATCCGTCGTGCTGCGCAGCCACCGCGTCGGCGACATGGGCTGGGTCATCTCCAAGCAAGGCGCCGCCTATGCCGCGGACTACGGCTGGGACATCAGCTACGAGGCGCTGGTCGCGAAGATCTGCGCGCAGTTCATCAAGTCTTACGACGCCGCACGCGAGCATTGCTGGATCGCCGAATTGGATGGCGAGCCGGTCGGCTCGGTCTTCCTGGTCAAGGCCACCGACGAGATCGCCAAGCTGCGCCTGTTGCAGGTGGAGAAGAAAGCGCGCGGCCTCGGTGTCGGCCGCGTTCTGGTCGAGCAATGCATCCGGGGCGCGCGCGAGCGCGGCTACAAAAGGATGACGCTGTGGACGCAGAGCATCCTGGTCGCCGCTCGCGGCATCTACAAGAGCGCCGGCTTCGAGCTGGTGGCAACCAAGCCGCATCACAGTTTTGGGCATGATCTTGTGGGCGAGACGTGGGAGATGGATTTGTAGCGATGTCGCCCACGAGCGCGGTCTCGTAGGGTGGGTTAGGCGAAGCCGTAACCCACCACGCTTCAAAAATGCCGATCGAAGATGGTGGGTTACGCTCACGCCTGCGCTTTGCGCAGCCGCTGAGCTAACCCACCCTACGACCCCAATGATGCGGAGCGACTCCCGAGCGACCTCCGCACCTACACCGTCGCGCCCTGCGCTTTCGGCCGGCGCAGGTGCTCGTCCAGCCGCGGCATGATCTCGACGAAATTGCAGGGGCGTGTGCGGTAGTCGAGCTGGCTGGCGAGGATGCCGTCCCAGCCATCGCGGCTGGCGCCGGGCGATCCGGGTAAGCAGAAGATGTAGGTCGCACCCGCAACGCCTGCGGTGGCGCGGCTCTGGATCGTCGAGGTGCCGATCTTGGCATGGCTCAGCATGTGGAAGGCGATCGAGAAACCATCCATGCGCTTCTCGAACAGCGGCTCGATCGCCTCCGGCGTGACGTCGCGCCCGGTGAAGCCGGTGCCGCCGGTGGTGATGACGACATCGACGCTGTCATCTGCGATCCAGCGGCGGATGATGGCGCGGATGGCCTCGACATCGTCGGTGACGATCTCGCGCGCGGCGAGATGATGACCGGCTGCTGTCAGCCGGTCGACGAGCGTCTGGCCGGATTTGTCATCGGCCAGCGCGCGCGTGTCGGAGACGGTGAGCACCGCGATGTTGAGCGGGATGAACTGCTTGGATTCGTCGATGGAGGCCACAACTTTGCTCCTGCTTCCTCAAGGACTGCCGTCATCCCGGGACGAACGCACTTGCGTTCGCCCCCGAGGTGCGAGCCTTGCGATGCGGCGCATCGCAAGGTGAAGCCTCGAAGGATGGGCCACGGGCTCGTCATCCCAGGGCTCGCCGAAGAGGCGAGCACCTCAGGATGACGGATAACTACGGCCCGCCGCCGCCGAACGTATTGCACGCCTGCAGCGTGCCCTGCTGATAGCCGGTCATGAACCATTGCTTGCGCTGCGCGGCCGAGCCGTGGGTGAAGGAGTCGGGCACCACACGCCCCGTCGCCTGGCGCTGCAGCGTGTCGTCGCCGATCGCGCTCGCCGTGGTCAGCGCGGCGTCGATGTCGCCGGCCTCGAGGAAGTTCGGCCGCTTCTTCGCTTCGCGATTGACCCAGATGCCGGACAGACAATCGGCCTGCAGCTCGACCTTCACCTGGAGCGCGTTCGACTCGGCCTTGCTGCTGGCCTGCTGCTGCAGCCGCGTCACCTTGGGGATGATGCCGAGCAGGTTCTGGATGTGATGTCCGGCCTCATGCGCGATGATGTAGGCGGTGGTGAAGTTGCACGCCGACTTGCCGGAGCAGCCGCGGAAGCGCGTCTCGACCTCGCGGAAGAACGAGGTGTCGAGGAAGATGGTGCGGTCCGGCGGGCAGTAGAACGGCCCCATCGCCGACTCGGCCCGGCCGCAGCGGCCGCCATTGGTGGCGTTGCGGAACAGCACGACCTTCGGACCGGTGTAGGACTGGCCGCTCGCCTGGAAGATCTCGCTCCAGCGATCGTCGATCTCGCCGAGGATGCCGGAGATCATGCTGCCCATCTCGTCGGTCGGCGCGCCGCGCTTGGCCTGACTGGAGGGACGGTCGCTCTGGTAGCTCGGCGCCTGGCCGCCACCGGTGAGGATCTCGGCGCCGCCGATCAGGATGCGCGGGTCGATGCCGAAGGCGTAGCCGACCAGACCAAGCACGATGATGGTGCCGATGCCGAGGCCGCCACCGCCCATCGGCAGACCGAAGCCGCCGCCTCCGCCGCCGAATCCTCCACCGCCGTCGTCGCGACGATCCTCGATGTCGTCGCTGCGGCGGAAATCATCGTAGCGCATGGCGGCTTCCCTTAAGATCGGCGATATCACGGCGCGGGGCACGGCAGAAATGCGAAAACCTTAACGCGCCACATACCTAAAATTTCCATTGCGTTAATCAATATCCCGCTCGGCAATTATTGCCTAGTGCGACAGCCTGCGACGCCAGCAATTTTTTCCGAGGGCCAAGCAATTTTTTCCGAGAGAAATTTGGGAGTCTTTTGCAGATCCAGCCACCCCCGCAACGCGAAGAAACGCGAAACACACTATAAAACACGGCAATTGCGCGCAGCTTCCCGCGCACAACATGCGATGCGGGGCCTGCTCACGAAAGCGGCGGGTTAAGTCGATTTTTACTTTGCCGCTCCATTGTAACGGCCAGTCGGTTGTTTGGTCCCGCGTCGCCGACAGCGTCGCCTGAGTCAGAGTTCTTGAGTCATGGTAGTGTCGCGTCGCGGGGCGTCTGCAAAGGCGCCCCGCACAAACTTTGAGTCTGCTTCGCACAGCATCATTGTCGGCGATTGCGTCGCCGAGATGTCGAAGCTCAAGCCAGGTTCGGTCGATCTCGTGTTCGCCGATCCGCCCTACAATCTGCAGCTCAAGGGCGATCTCAAGCGCCCCGACGAATCCCATGTCGACGCCGTCAACGACGACTGGGACAAGTTCGATTCATTCTCCGCCTATGACGATTTCACCCGCGCCTGGCTGCTCGCCGCGCGGGCTGCGATGAAGCCGTCGGCGACGATCTGGGTGATCGGCTCCTATCACAACATCTTCCGCGTCGGCGCGATCATGCAGGACCTCGGCTTCTGGCTCCTGAACGACATCGTCTGGCGCAAGACCAATCCGATGCCGAATTTCCGTGGCCGACGCTTCACCAACGCGCACGAGACCATGATCTGGGCCGCGCGTGACGAAAAGGCCAAGGGCTACACCTTCAACTACGAGGCGCTGAAGGCGGCCAATGAGGACGTGCAGGCCCGCTCCGACTGGCTGATCCCGCTCTGCACCGGCGAGGAGCGCCTCAAGGGCGCCGACGGCAAGAAAGTGCACCCGACGCAGAAGCCGGAAGGCCTGCTGGCGCGCGTGCTGCTGTCCTCGTCCAAGCCCGGCGATCTCGTGATCGATCCCTTCAACGGCACCGGCACGACCGGCGCGGTCGCAAAACGCCTCGGCCGTTCCTATATCGGCTTCGAGCGCGACAAGACCTATGCCAAGGCGGCAGAGGCGCGCATCGCCGCGGTCGAGCCGCTGCCGGAAGAGAGCCTTGCGCCGTTCATGACCGCGCGCGAGGCGCCGCGCGTGGCGTTCTCCGAATTGATCGAGCGCGGCATGATCATGCCCGGCACAAAACTGTTCGACGCCAAGAAGAAGCTGGGCGCGCTGGTGCGTGCCGACGGCGCCATCATGTTCGGCGACAAGGTCGGCTCGATCCACCGCATCGGCGCGGTGGCGCAAGGCGCGCAGGCCTGCAACGGCTGGACCTTCTGGCATGTCGAGACCAACAAGGGTCTCAAGCTGATCGACGAGCTCCGCGCCGAGATCCGCGCCGGCATGGCGGCGGAGTAGGTTTCTCCGTCATTCCGGGGCTCGCGAAGCGAGAACCCGGACTCCATCGAACGACAGCAGCTGCGGCCCAATGGATTCCAAGCTCGCGCCAAGCGGCGCGCCCCGGAATGACATAGTGTTGATTGGACGCTGGCGCCATCAGGACTACCTTTGAGCGATGAAACCGTCCTGACGGTCCGGCTCCCATGCGACGACAGTCCGAGACCTTGCTGCTGGTGCCGCTGCTGCCGATCTTCCTGGTCGGCATGTTTCCGATGTTCCTGATCGCCCTGCTCGGCTTTTTCGGCCTCGCTTTGTTCGGCGTGCTCGTGATCTGTGTCGGGCTCGCGAGCAGCAACGAGGCGCACGACAATTTCAATCACGATGTCATCGTGCACGGCTACGCGCGCGGCTCGGAGCGCAAAGCGCGCGTCTCCGACATGCATCTCGCGGCCAAGCTCGGGCTTCGCCTGGAAGCGGTCGGCGCAGCGATGATCGTCGCGGCCGGCATCGGCTTCGTCTACGCCGGCTGATCTGCGCACCCCGCGGACACCGTCCGGCAAACCCGCGGTCGCTCTCCCCGGCCATGCTCAGGCACCTCAGGCAGCGTTGACCGACGCGATGAACTTTGCGACCTCGGTCTTCAATCGGTTGCTGTCTGTCGACAATGAGCGCGCCGCCGACAGGACCTGCGACGAGGCCGAGCCGGTGTCGGCCGCGCCGCGCTGGACGTCGCGGATATTGGTCGAGACGCGCTGGGTGCCGTGCGCGGCCTGCTGGACGTTGCGGGAGATCTCCTGCGTCGCTGCGCCCTGCTCTTCGACGGCAGCGGCGACCGCCGAGGAGATTTCCGACAGCCGCTCGATGGTGCCGCTGATCTCCCTGATGGAGCCGACCGACTCTTCGGTCGCGGTCTGGATGCCGGAGACCTGCTGGGCGATCTCGCCGGTCGCCTTTGCGGTCTGCTCGGCCAGCGCCTTGACCTCGGAGGCGACCACGGCAAAGCCGCGGCCGGCCTCGCCCGCGCGCGCGGCCTCGATGGTGGCGTTGAGCGCCAGCAGATTGGTCTGGCCGGCGATGGTGCTGATCAGCTCGACCACGTCGCCGATGCGGGCAGCCGCCTTGGAGAGCTCGCTGACGCGGGCGTTGGTCTTGCTTGCCTGCTCCACCGCCTCGCCGGCGATGCGGGCGGAGTCCTGGACCTGACGGGCGATCTCGCTCACCGAGGACGAGAGCTCCTCGGTCGCCGATGCGACGGCCTGGACGTTGGCCGAGGCTTCCTGCGATGCGGAGGCGACTTCCGTCGACAGGTCCTGGGCGCGCGTCGCCGTCGTCGTCAGCGTGCCGGCCGAGGCCTCGAGCTCGCTGGAGGCCGACGACACGGTGTCGACGATCTCGCCGATCGCCTGCTCGAACTGGTCGGCGAGGCGGACCATGTCCTTCTTGCGATCCTCGGCCTGCCGCGCCTCGCTCTCGGCCTGCTCGTGGCGCAGGCGCTCGGTGTCGATCATGCTGTCCTTGAACACCTGGATCGCCTTGGCCATGTCGCCGATCTCGTCGGTCTTGCCGCGCGAGGGGATCTCGACCGCGAGGTCGCCGCCGGCGAGCCGACCCATCGCGCGCGTCATCGAGGTCAGCGGACCGACGATGCTGCGGGCGATCAGGACGGCGACGATCACGCTGAATACGACTGCGAGGCCACCTGCGGCGGCCTGAATCCACGTCGTGCTGGCGATGACGCCTGCGGCGATCGTTCGCGTCTTCTGGGAGTCGGCCGTGAGCTCGGCATCCGCGACCTTGAGCTTGTCGATGCTTCCGGCGATCAAGGGCGCAATGTTGTTGCGGTAGGTCTCCTCCGCCACGAGGATTGCGGCGGACGTCGCCTCGAACGCCGCCTGGTAGGACGAAAGCGAGGTCCTGACGGGCGCGAGCGCAGACTTGACCTGCTCCGGCAGGGTGGCGTCCTGGAGCGCCGTGATCCGTTGCTGCGCCCTCTCGGTATTGGCTCTGAAGGTCGAGGACGCCTTGGAATCGCGCATGGCGAGGAAGCGCCAGCTCGCCAGACGCGCCTGCAGGATCTTGGACTCGAGGTCGGCGACGGGCGCGGTGATCTCGGGATCGTGGGTGCCATGCGCCGCAATGACCAGCTTGCCGGCATAGGTGTTCAGTTCCTCGCCACCGGGCAGCAGGGCGGCCTTGCCCTTCGTCGTCTCCTTGACCGCTGCGCCCATGCGCTCGCGCAGCGCCTGCAGCTTGTCGACATCGCCGATGAGGCCGTCGTAGATCTTGCGCCGCTCCTCGGTGAAGGACGCCGCCGAGGCCGCTTTCAGCAACTCGACCGCCGCCGCCTCCCGCTCCGCGGCCTCCTTGAAGGCGGGTTCGTTGGCGTCATAGATGTAGCGCAGATTGGCCCGTTGCAGCGCCTGGAGATGGACCGATATTTCCCGAACGCGCGCTGCATTGTCCGAGAAGGCGGACATTTTCGCGACCTGGTCC
Source organism: Bradyrhizobium sp. BLXBL-03 (assembly GCF_051853015.1). NCBI lineage: Bacteria > Pseudomonadati > Pseudomonadota > Alphaproteobacteria > Hyphomicrobiales > Nitrobacteraceae > Bradyrhizobium > Bradyrhizobium sp. BLXBL-03. Next base: position 6,269,951 of record NZ_CP182470.1, read on the forward strand.
TGGACCGTCCACAGGTTCCAGACGGCAACCACGGTCATGATCAGGCCCACGGCGGCAAGAGCCGTGAACCCGGCGTAAAGACGTCCCCGAATTCTCAAACGAATGCCCAGCATGCCCGCCCCCCGGATTCGAGCAGCCGAACGTCCTCACGGCGTTTCTCGCTGCGCGGCGACACCATGAAGCACACTTGTTAATTGTGTCCTTCCTGCTCGAGGCGCAGGCGGGCGGGCGCCTGCCAAGCAACCGCCCGCCGCAGCCGGATCAGCCAGCCGCTCTGACTGCTGCTTGCGGGAACCGGCCCAGCACCTTCTCGGTCAGCACGGAGTCGCAGTACTCGCGGATCTCCTTGAACTTGCCGTCCTCGAACCGAAACACCAGGCAATAGTCGTTGTCGTAGCGCACGCCCTCCGGCGTGACGTTGTCGCCCTTGGCCTCGACCACGACGATGTCGCCATCGGCGATGAAGCGCTCGGCGACCGTGCGCGCGCGGTCGCGCAGGCGGGAGCGCACATAGCCGTGCAGATCCTTGAGGATCGCGTCCTTGCCGGTGAAGGTGCGCGACCAGGAATACTGGCCGGTGACGATCCATTTGGCGTCGTCGGCAAGGCTTGCGCTGAACAGCGACCGGTCGCGGACATCAGGGTCGGGGCTGGCGGCGGCGGCGAAAATATCCTGCATCAGTTTCTTGTTGGCGGCAGCGCTCATGGCGGCATCTCCTTGTCATGGCAACACGGGAGAACATCGCCGCTTGATTGGAATTCTTCAAATCGATAGCGAATATGATATCTATTCGTCTCATGAATTTGAATTCGCTCGATCTCAACCTCCTGACTGCGCTCGACGCGCTGCTGGGCGAGGCCAATGTCAGCCGCGCCGCCATGCGCATCGGGCTGTCACAGCCCGCCACCAGCCACGCCCTGCAGCGGCTGCGCGATATCTTCGGCGACCCGCTGCTGGTGCGAACCGGCGCTCGGATGGAGCTGACGCCGCGGGCGCAAGCCCTGCGCGGGCCGCTGGCGCAGGCGCTGGACCAGGTGCGCGGGCTGTTCGTGCCCGAGGCATTCGACGCCGCGCGCAGCGAGCGGCAGTTCCGCCTGATGATGCCTGACCTCGCCGTCGAGCTATTGATGCCGCCCTTGATGGAGAAGGTCACGCGCCTTGCGCCCAATGTCCGCATCGACGTCGTGCCGTGGCGGGGACCGGCGATCTTTCACGCCGAGTTCGCCCGCACCATCGACCTCGTGATCTCGATCGGCAACGCCTTCAAGGGTTTTCATCGCCAGCTGCTCTACACCGACGGCGATGCGCTCGCCGTGCGGCGCGGCCACCCGCTTGCGCCAAAGCTGAAGCGGCGCGAGGCGTTCCTCGCCGCGCGCCATGTCGGCGTGACCATCCGCGGCCAGCCCGAGGACCTGATCGACACCTGGCTGCGCAGCAAAGGCATCGAGCGGCACGTTTCGCTGGTGGTCTCGGGCTATCTCGAGGCCCTGCACGTCGCCGCCCGGACCGACCTCGTCGCCTTCGTGCCGCGGCGGCTGATCGCCGCGCTGTCGAAGCAGCTCGGCCTCGTCACCGTCGCGCCGCCGCTCGATCCCGGGATCGACGAGCAGTTCATGTTCTATCCGACCCGGGCGCAGATGGACCCGGGCTCGATCTGGCTGCGGCGGCTGATGCTGGAGACGGGGCGGGAGTTGGAGAAGAAAGCTTTGTAGGGTGGGTCAGCCGAAGGCGTAACCCACCACTTCTGTTTCCGCTGATAATAAAGAGGTGGGTTACGCCGTGCAGATACGCTTTGCGCATCCGCAGGGCTAACCACCCTACAAGATCTGCCTTCACGCCTTCTGCGCGTCCATCACCTTGCGGATCGCGGGACGATCCATCATGCGCTTGAAATGGTCGGCGATCTTCGGCGTGGCGTTGATGTCGACGCTGTCGCCTTCGAGCCAGTGCGAGAGCGTGTGGAGATAGGGATCGCAGACCGTGAACTGATCGCCCATCACCCACGGACCTTTGAACATCCTCTGCTCGATCAGCTTGAAGCAGGCGCCCATGGTCTGCGGCACCATCGCCTTCATGTCGGCGAACGAGCTCTCCTGTGTCGCCCAGCGCGCGCCGCGCAGCTTGTGGGCGTGATTGATGTGCACGGTCGAGCACAGATAGGAGTTGAACGACTGCACCTGGGCGAAGTCGAAGGGATCGTCGAGCGGCGCGAGTTTCGCCTTCGGGAAGATTTGCGCGATATAGGCCAGCATCGCCGGCGTCTCGGTGAGGACGCCGTGGTCGGTCACCAGGGCCGGGACACGCCCCTTCGGGTTGATGGCGAGATATTCCGGGCTGTTCTGCTGATTGTCCTTGAGGCTCAGCCGTTCAGCCGTGTAGTCGGCGCCGGCCTCCTCGAGGGTCATGTAGGTGGCGAGCGCGCAGGTGCCGGGGGCGTAGTAGAGCTTGAGCATGTCGGACCTCATGGGAAAGCCGGACGTTAACGGCTGTTGCCCCCGAGGTCTAGAGCACGACATCCTCTTCGCAGTTGCCCACATCCGCCCGCCTGTGCCAAGACGCCTGCAATCGGAGGGGTTTGTCATGACGGTCCTCATCACCGGCGGCGGCATCGGCGGGCTGACGCTCGCGCTCAGCCTGCATCAAATCGGCGTGCCGGTAAAAGTGTTCGAGAGCGTCGCGGAGCTGAAGCCGCTGGGCGTCGGCATCAACGTGCTGCCGCATGCGGTGCGCGAGCTGATCGAGCTCGGCTTGCTGGACAGGCTGGATGCCAGCGGCGTGCGGACTCGCGAGCTCGCCTATTTCTCCAAGCACGGCAAGCCGATCTGGAGCGAGCCGCGCGGGCTGGAAGCCGGCTACAAATGGCCGCAATTCTCGATCCATCGTGGCACGCTGCAGCAGATCCTGCTCGATGCCGCAATCGAGCGGCTCGGCCGCGAGAACCTTTTGACCAGCCATCATCTGACCGGCTGGACCGAGACGGCCAGCGGCGTGCGTGCCGACTTCATCGACAAGGCGACCGGCAAGGCCGCAGGCACATATGAAGGCGCGATCCTGATCGCCGCCGACGGCATCCATTCCGCCGCGCGCGAAAAGCTCTATCCGAACGAAGGCCCACCGATCTGGAACGGCCGCATTCTCTGGCGCGGCGTCACCCCTTCGAAAGCCTTCCTCACCGGCCGCACCATGATCATGGCCGGCCACGAGATCCTGAAATTCGTCTGCTATCCGATCTCGAAGGAGCCGGACGCCGCAGGCAACCACCTGATCAATTGGGTCGCCGAGCGGCACATGCCGCCGACCTATCAATGGCGCCGCGAGGACTATAACCGCACCGCGCGGCTGGACGAGTTCCTGCCCTGGTTCGAGAGCTGGACATTCGACTGGCTCGACGTGCCCGGCCTGATCAGGAATTGTCCGCACGCCTACGAGTATCCGCTGGTTGACCGCGATCCGGTCTCGCAATGGACCTTCGGCAAGGTGACGCTGATGGGCGATGCCGCGCATCCGATGTACCCGATCGGCTCGAACGGCGCCTCGCAGGCGATCCTGGATGCCCGCACCATCACCCGCGAGATCCTGGCGCATGGCCCGACGACCGCAGCTCTGCTCGCCTATGAGGCCGAGCGGCGGCCTGCGACCACCGATCTCGTGCTGCTCAACCGCAAGAACGGCCCCGAGCAGGTGATGCAGCTCGTCGAAGAACGCGCGCCTGACGGCTACAAGGTCGTCACCGACGTGCTGTCACAAAAAGAGCTGGAAGACATCGCCGCGAACTACAAGCGCGTGGCGGGCTTCCAGGTCGAGGCGCTGAACGCCAAGCCGCCGATCGTGAGCAAGGACGCGCGGGTGGGGGTGTGAGCAAGCCCGGGCATGACGACCCGGAAATTTGGCGGAGGCGAATCGCACGCACTCGCCTCACTTCACCACCCTTGCCGCCTCCAGCAATCGCTCGCTCGCGCTGGCCGTCGCCAGCACCGTGCCATCCTCCGTCATCAGCTTGGCCTCGACGAACGCGATGGTCTTGCCGAGCTGCGTCACCCTGGCTTCGCCGATGATCGGGCCAGGCTTTGCGGGCGCGAGGAAATTCACGGTCATGCTGATGGTGGTGGTGTAGAGGCGGCCCTCGCTCATCACGAGGACCGCGGGTCCCATCGTGTCGTCGAGCATTGCCGAGAGCATGCCGCCTTGAATGAATCCAGCAGGGTTGCAGAACTCAGGCCTGCCTTCGAAGCCGAGCTTGATCCAACCCTCGTCGGGACGAGCATCGAGCAGGCGCCACCCCAATAGCTCGGCACAAGGCGGCCTCTTGAAGTTGTCGAGCGCGGTCTTGACCATTGGCAGCCTCCATATTGCATGCTGATAGCGCAGCGCTGCTGCCAGCGTGCTGTCAGGAAGCTGGCCCCGATGAAAGGTCCAGCGCGTGCGCGATCACCTTGCGCATGACGTTGGGTAGCGCCTCGTCCGCCAGCGTCGCGATCGGCACCCAACGCATGCCCGCTGGTGCCCGGGTGCGGGCTTCGGCCTTCGCGGTGTAGACCACGAGTTCCAGCGGAAAATGCGTGAAGACGTGGCTGACCACGCCGACCTTGCGCTGCCAGCGCGACAGCCCTTTCAACTCAGGCGCCTGCCGCTTCGCCGCTGCGTCTTCCTGTCCGGCGAGCCAGTTCGAGCCCGGCACCTCGGTCATGCCGCCGAGCAGGCCCTTTTCGGGCCTCGAGCGGACCAGCAGCTCATCGCCACGCGTGATGACGAAGGCAGCGCCGCGCCGCAGCGTCCCGCTCTTCTTCGGCGCCTTGCGCGGAAAGGTGTCCTGCGTGCCCTGCGCGCGCGCCACACAATCCTCGTTCAATGGGCATAGTGAACAGGCCGGTTTCTTCGGCGTGCAGATCGAGGCGCCCAGATCCATCAGGGCCTGGGCACTGTCGCCGGCACGCGCGTTGGCCAGCAGCGTCGCTGCCATCCGCTGGATCAGCGGCTTGGCCTGCGGCAGCTCCTCCTCGACCGCATACAGGCGCGACACCACGCGCTCGATATTGCCGTCGACAGGCATGGTGTGGCGGTCGAACGCGATCGCGGCAATCGCCGCCGCCGTGTAGGGCCCAATCCCCGGCAACGCGCGCAGCCCCTCCTCGGTATCGGGGAACACACCGCCATGCTCGCGCGTCACTGCGACCGCGCAGGCATGGAGATTGCGCGCGCGCGAATAATAGCCGAGCCCGGCCCACATCCGCAGCACGTCATCAAGCGAGGCGGTTCCCAAGGCCGTGACGTCAGGCCAGCGCGCGACGAATTTCTCGAAATAGGGGCCGACCGCCTTCACCGTGGTCTGCTGCAGCATGATCTCCGAGAGCCAGACGCGGTAGGGATCCGAGGTCTCGCCGGGCGCGGCGCGCCAGGGCAGCCTGCGGCGGTGGCGGTCGTACCAGGCGAGCAACGCGACGGGGCGCGACACGGTCTCTGACGGTCTCGGTTCCGATGTCGCCATCCGGGCGGGTTTGGTGCTCATACTCTCACAGTAGCGACAACGCACCGGCCTCTCCACGTCATGCCCGCGCTCGTCGCGGGCATCCACGTCTTTCTTCGCTGCGGGGAGTCTGCCGGCCGCACGCCGGAGTGCTATAAGGCCCCATGGCAAAATTCCCTCCCAAACCCGGCCCCATCAGCGCCAAGCCGCTCGGGATCCTGCTCAACGACGTCTTTGCCGAGGCCTATGCCAAGCAGGGATTTGCGGCGCGCGAGCTGGTGACGCGGTGGGCGCAGATCGCGGGACCCGAGATCGCCGCCCATGCCGAGCCGCTTAAGATGCAGTGGCCGCGGCCCGTGGAGGGCCAGCCGCAGGAGCCGGCGACGCTGGTGCTGCGGGTCGAGGGGCCGATGGCGCTGGAAATCCAGCACTCGGCCGACGTGATCCTGGAACGGGTGAACCGCTTCTTGGGCTGGAGCGCGGTCGGCAAGCTCGCCTTCCGCCAGGCCCCCCTGTCGCGACCCCGGGTCCGCAAGCGACCCGGCCCGCCGGACCCCAAGGTCGTCGCCAAGGTGGCGGAGAGCCTGGGCGACATCGAGGACGAGGAATTGAAGACGGCGCTGGCGCGGCTCGGAGCCGCCATCAAGCGAAATTGAGCCTCATTCCCGGGCTATTCTGGACCCGTTGCTGCCGCTCGCCATTGCCTCAAACCACGTTTCAAGCTAGCGACAGGCCGCCCGGGAACCTCGATACGCACCTCGGGCAAGACCACGCCAATTCGGGAGCCGACCTTGATCATCACCCGCCGCGCCTTCACCACGATGCTGTCGCTGACCGGTCTTGCCGCGCTCGCCGGGCTCCCGCCGCTGCGGTTCATCTCCGAAGCCTTGATCCCTGAAGCCATGGCCCAGGACGCCGCTGCTGTGGCCAAGCCCGTATCGCTGCCCGACATGGCGCTCGGCCCGAAGGACGCCGCTGTGACCATCACCGAATTCGCCTCGATGACCTGCCCACACTGCGCGGCCTTCAACGAGCAGGTGTTCCCCAAGATCAAGTCGGAGTACATCGACACCGGCAAGATCCGCTACGTCTTCCGCGAGTTCCCGCTCGACATCAAGGCCGCTGCGGGCTCGATGCTGTCGCGCTGCATCGCCAATGGCGACGCCGCGAAATACTTCGCCGTCACCGACATGCTGTTCCGCCAGCAGAACGACTGGGTGGCGAAGAACACCACGGAGACCCTGACGCGGATCGGCAAGCAGGCCGGCCTCACCCAGCAGCAGGTGGAAGCTTGCCTGAAGGACCAGGCGCTGCTCGACAAGATCGCCGCCGACCAGAAATACGCCAGCGACGTTCTGAAGGTGGATTCGACGCCGACCTTCTTCATCAACGGCGAGAAGATCAAGGGCGAGGCCTCGTTCGAGGAGTTCGCCAAGAAGATCAATCCGCTGCTGAAGAGCTGATTCGCTCGTCAAGATCCTGATTCGCATCTCGAAAGCCGTATCTTTCCCGGCATAAATCCCTTGGGAAAAGCGGCTTTCGCTGGTTGCCCTCGCGGCGCACCGCGGCCATTGTCCGCCGCATGAGGCGCCCCGCGCGACTCGCCCAGACAGCGACATTGCCTTCCATGGTATTGTCCGGGCAGGGGGATTCGCGCCTGCCAACAGAGATGCGTGCTTATGAAAATCACCCGCCTGCGCCTTCACGGCTTCAAGTCTTTCGTTGAGCCCACGGACTTCGTCATCGAGCCTGGCCTCACCGGCGTGGTCGGACCCAACGGTTGCGGCAAGTCGAACCTCGTCGAGGCGCTGCGCTGGGCGATGGGTGAAACCTCCTACAAGAGCTTGCGCGCCGCCGACATGGACGCGGTGATCTTCGCCGGTTCCGGCAACCGTCCGGCGCGCAACCACGCCGAAGTGACGATGACGATCGACAATGCCGATCGCACCGCGCCGGCGGCGATGAACGACAGCCAGATTCTCGAAATCTCCCGCCGCATCGAGCGCGAGGCGGGCTCGGTCTATCGCATCAACGGCCGCGACGTGCGCGCCCGCGACGTGCAGATCCTGTTCGCAGATGCCGCCACCGGCGCTCGCTCGCCGGCCCTCGTCCACCAGGGCAAGATCGGCGAGATCATCCAGGCCAAGCCCGAGCAGCGCCGCCGCGTGCTGGAAGACGCCGCGGGCGTTGCCGGTCTGCACGCCCGCCGCCACGAAGCCGAGCTGCGGCTGAAGGCAGCCGAGACCAACCTTACCCGCGTCGAGGACGTGATCGGCCAGCTCGCAGGGCAAATGGAAGGCCTGAAGAAGCAGGCCCGCCAGGCGGTGCGCTATCGCGAGGTCGCGGCCAAGGTTCGCAAGGCGGAAGCGACGCTATTCCATCTACGCTGGATCGGCGCCCATGCCGACGTCAACGAATCCGGCCAGACGCATGACCTTGCCGTGCGCGAGATGGCCGAGCGCACCCAGCATCAGGCCGAGGCCGCGCGGATCCAGGCGATCCGCGCCGCCGAAATGCCGGCGCTGCGCGATGCCGAGGCGCGCGCCGCCGCAGGCCTGCAGCGCCTGACCAATGCCCGCGAGCAGCTCGACCGCGAGGAAGAGCGCGCCAAGGAGCGCGTCGCCGAACTCGAGCGTCGTCTCGCCCAGTTCGAAGGCGATATTTCCCGCGCTCAGCAACAAACCATGGATGCCGACGTCGCGCTGCAGCGGCTCGACACCGAAGACGCCGAGCTGAAGGACGAAATCAAGTCACGCGTCGAGAAGCGTTCCGGCGTCGACGAGCGTGTCGCCGAAGCCGAGGCGGTGCTGACCGAGACCGAGCAGCAGTTCGCCGAGCTCACCACCGCGCTCGCCGACCTCACCGCCAAGCGCAACCAGCTCGAGGCCAACGTCCGCACCCACCGCGACAAGCTCGCCCGGCTCGACCAGGAAATCGCGAATGTTGCAGCCGAGGAGCAGAAGCTCGCTGCGGAGACCGGTGGCTTCGGCGACCTCGACGAGCTGACCGCCGCGGTCGAGAGCGCCGAGCAGACGCTGGCGGCTTCGGAAGCTGCAGCTCAAGCGAGCGAAGCCGCGCATGTCGCCGCGCGCCAGACGCTGGAAGCCTCGCGCTCGCCGCTGGTCGAAGCCGACAAGCGCGTGCAGCGGCTCGACACCGAGGCGCGCACGATCTCGAAAATCGTCAACGGCGAGACCAAGAATCTGTGGCCGCCGATCATCGACGGCATCACCGTCGACAAGGGCTTTGAAAAGGCCATCGGCGCCGCGCTCGGCGACGATCTCGATGCGCCGATCGATCCCTCGGCGCCGATGCGCTGGACCAATGTCGGCGTCACGGACGGCGATCCGGAGCTGCCCGAGGGCGTCACCCCGCTGGCGAGCCATGTGCAGGCGCCGGCCGAGCTGACGCGGCGCCTGGCGCAGATCGGCGTGGTGCCGCGCGAGCGCGGGGCCGAGCTGGTCGCCCAGCTCAAGACCGGCCAGCGACTGGTCTCGCCCGAGGGCGATGTCTGGCGCTGGGATGGTTTTGTCGCCGCCGCGCACGCCCCGACTGGCGCGGCACGGCGCCTCGCCGAGCGCGCCCGCCTCGTCGACATCGAGAACGAGCTGGAGCAGGCCCGCATCGACGCGCAGATCAAGCGCCAGGCGCTGGAGAATGCCGAGTCCGAGCTTCAGATGGCGGCGAGCACCGAAGGCGCCAGCCGCGAAGCCATGCGTGCCGCACAGCGCGAGCTGAACGTCGCGCGCGAGCGCCATGCCGCCGCCGAGCGCGAGATCAGCCGCCATGCCGCGCGCAAGGCGACGCTGTCGGAAGCGCATAGCCGTCTCGCCGCCGACCGCGCCGAGGCCGAGGCCGCCTACGAATACGCCGAAGCCGGCATCAGCGAGCTGCCGTCGAGCGAGGACACCGAGACGCGTCTCGCCGCCGTGCGGAGCGACATCGAAAACCATCGCCGCATCGCCGCCCAGGTCCGTGCCGAGGCGCAGGCCCTGGCGCGCGAGGCTGAGCTCGCCGACCGCCGCGTCCAGGCGATCCTCGCCGAACGCACCGAGTGGCAGAACCGCAAGGAAAGCGCGGCCTCCCATATCGACACCATCCAGGCCCGTATCGCCGAACTCACGATCGAGCGCAGCGAACTCGAAAACGCGCCGGCCGTGTTCGCCGAGAAGCGCAGCGCTCTGATCACCGAGATCGAATACGCCGAGAACGACCGCCGCATGGCCGCCGACGCGCTCGCCACCGCCGAGACCGCGATGGCCGAGACCGATCGCGTTGCCAAGCTGACGCTTGAAGCTTTGTCGAGCGCCCGCGAGGCCTCCGCCCGCGCCGAGGAGCGCATGGAAGGCGCGCGGCGCCGGCTCGAGGACATCGAGCGAGAGATCCGCGACATGCTGGAGGTCGAGCCGCAGGCCGTCGCCGGCCTTGCCGAGATCGAGCCCGGCGCCGAGCTGCCGCCGCTGCACGACATCGAGGAAGACCTCGAAAAGATGCGCCGCGACCGCGAGCGCCTCGGCGCCGTCAATTTGCGCGCGGAGGAAGAGCTGCGCGAGGTCGAGACCCAGCACACGGGCCTCGTCACCGAACGCGACGATTTGGTCGAAGCCATCAAGCGACTGCGCCAGGGCATCCAGAGCCTCAACAAGGAGGCGCGCGAGCGGCTTCTGACCTCGTTCGAGGTCGTCAACAACCACTTCAAGCGCTTGTTCGTCGAGCTGTTCGGCGGCGGCGAGGCCGCGCTGCATCTGATCGAGAGCGACGATCCGCTGGAGGCCGGTCTCGAAATCATCGCCAAGCCGCCGGGCAAGAAGCCGCAGACGCTGTCGCTGCTGTCGGGCGGCGAGCAGGCGCTGACCGCAATGGCGCTGATCTTCGCGGTATTCCTCACCAACCCCTCGCCGATCTGCGTGCTGGACGAAGTCGACGCGCCGCTCGACGACCACAACGTCGAACGGTACTGCAACCTCCTGCACGAGATGACCGGCTCGACCGACACGCGCTTCATCATCATCACGCACAACCCGATCACGATGGCGCGGATGAACCGCCTGTTCGGCGTCACCATGGCCGAGCGCGGCGTCTCCCAGCTGGTCTCGGTGAGCCTCGCCGAAGCCGTGGACATTCTCGACCAGAACGTGGCGTGATATCTCTGCCGTCATTCCGGGGCTCGCGAAGCGAGAACCCGGAATCTCGCGCTACAATCTCTAGATCCCGGGTTCGCGCTTCGCGCGCCCCGGAATGACGGTGGGACAACATGATCTCGCCCAACCTCCCCGCCGAACTGAAGGCCGCGCTCGACGCCAGGCTGCAGGGCTTTTCCCGCACCGACGCCGCGCAGCGATCGCAAAAGATCTCGACCACCTATCGGGCCGGCGGCGGGTCCGGCACGATCAAGTCGGAGGCCGATGCACTTGCCTATGCGCTGGCGCGGATGCCGGCCACCTACGCGGCCGTCGCTGCGAGCCTGAGCGCGCTGGCTGAGATCGCGCCCGACTTCGCACCAGATACGCTGCTCGATGTTGGCGCAGGTCCTGGCACCGCGAGTTGGGCCGCCGCGGAAGCGTTTCCGTCCCTGCAGGACTTCACCCTGCTCGACGCCAACGCTACGCTCAGCCGGCTCGCGCTCGAGCTCGCTCGCGACAGCACGCGCCTCGCCGATTGCCGCTATTTGCCCGGCGAGGCCGCCACCAACCTCGCCGAGGTTGCGCAGGCCGATCTCGTGGTCGCGAGCTACATCGTCGGCGAGCTCAGCGAGGGCGACCAGCGCAAGCTCGCGGAGACGATGTGGGCCAAAGCGCGCCACGCGCTGGTCGTGATCGAGCCCGGCACGCCTGCCGGCTACGACCGCATCCTCGCGCTGCGCGCGCAGTTGATCGCGCAAGGCGCTTTCGTCGCCGCGCCCTGCCCGCACGAAAAACCGTGCCCGCTCATCGCTCCCGACTGGTGCCATTTCAACCAGCGCCTGCCGCGCTCCCAGGCGCACCGCCAGATCAAGGGCGCCGAGGTGCCGTTCGAGGACGAACGCTTCATCTACGTCGCATTGACCCGCGCGCCGCCGGCAATCCGCGCCGCACGCGTGCTGGCGACGCCTGAGGTCGGCAAGGTCGAGGTCACGGCAAAGCTTTGCACCGCGGACGGTGTCGACCTTGCGAAGGTCCCGCGGCGCGACAAAGCGGCCTACGCGAGTGCCCGCCGCTGGCGCTGGGGCGAGGCCGTTATTGCCGAAAGTTAACCTCGTTCAGGGCTTTCTCCTTGAACTTGGATGGTTCCCGTTCCGACCAAGCCTTACCTTCCCTCTGCGCCGGGGCTCTCGCCCTGCGCCAATTTGGTCTACCCTAGCGCCCGCCTTCTTCCCTCTTCAGGAGTCCTCCATGTCGACCGGCTGGATCGTTCTCGGCGTCATCGTCGTCCTCGTGTTCCTGGCGTTCAGCGCCTACAACCGGCTGGTGGCGCTGGGCCAGCGCGTCGGCCAGGCCTTTGCCGATGTCGACGTGCAGCTCAAGCAGCGTCATGATTTGATCCCGAACCTGGTCGAGACGGTGAAGGGCTATGCCTCGCACGAGCGCGGCACGCTCGACGACGTCATCAAGGCGCGCAATTCTGCGATGTCGGCGCAGGGGCCGGCGCAGGTGTCCGCGGCCGAAAACCAGCTCTCCGGCGCGCTCGGCCGGCTGATCGCGCTGTCGGAGGCCTACCCGGACCTCAAGGCCAACGCCAATTTCCAGCAGCTCGCGAGCGAGCTCTCCGACCTCGAAAACAAGATCGCCGCGAGCCGGCGCTTCTTCAACAACGCGGTCCAGGAGTACAACACCGGCATCCAGCAGATGCCCGCCGCTTTGTTCGCCGGCATGTTCGGTTTCACCAAGAAGGACTTCTTCGATCTCGGCACCAGCCGCACCGAGGTCGAGGCCGCCCCTCAGGTGAAGTTCTGATTGCAGCATGATCCTCACCTTCGTCGTTCCGGGGCGCGTCGAAGACGCGAACCCGGAACCTCGACCGCGACACTAAGCTCTGGTTTCCGGGTTCACGCCGTTGGCGTGCGCCGGAATGACCGAAGCTAACGGAAGCAGTCATGGCCGCGTATGGTCTCTACACGCACATCGCCTCGAACAAATTTCGTTCGATGCTGCTGCTCGCCGGCCTGTTCGCGCTGGTCTATGTGCTGGTCTTTGCCGGCGCGCTGGTCGCCGAGGTCGTCACCAATGGCAACGGCACCGTCGCCTATTATCTGAACCGGGGCTTTCACGACCTCATTGTCGCCTTCCCCTTTGCGACGGCCGCGGCGATTGCCTGGATCGCCATCGCCTATTTCTTCCACCAGTCGATGATCGACGCGGTCACCGGCGGCCGCGACGTCACCAGGCAGGAGGAGCCGCGGCTCTACAATCTCCTGGAAAATCTCTGCATCTCGCGCGGCATCACCATGCCGAAGCTGAAGATCATGGATTCTCCGGCGCTGAACGCGTTCGCGACCGGCCTCAATCCGCGGCAATATGCCGTCACCGTCACCACGGGTCTGCTGAAGGCGCTGAACGACCAGGAGATCGAGGCGGTGCTCGGCCACGAGCTGACCCACATCAAGAACGGCGACGTGCAGCTGATGGTGGTCGCCGTGATCATCGCCGGCGTGGTCGGCTTCTTCGGCGAATTGTTCTTCCGCCTGTTCACCAATTTAAGCTGGAGCTCCGGTGGCGGATCTTGGTCGTCGGGCTCCTCCTCGTCGTCCCGCTCGTCCTCGTCGTCGAGCGACAACAAGAATTCCGGGGGCGGCGCAATCATCGTCATCATCATCGCGGTCGTGCTGATCGTGGTGGCCTGGCTGGTGTCGCAGGTGGTCAAGCTCGCACTGTCGCGCTCGCGCGAATATCTTGCCGATGCCGGCTCGGTCGAGCTGACGAAAAACCCTGATGCCATGATCTCGGCGCTGCGCAAGATCGAGGGCCGTGGCGAATTACCGGGCGCGACCTCCGCGGTGATGGAGCTGTGCCTGGACAATCCGCGCGAAGGCTTTGCCGATCTGTTCGCGACTCACCCCTCGGTGCAGTCCCGCGTCGACGCGCTGGTCAAGTTTGCCGGCGGCCATGATCCGGGTCCGCTGCCGCCGCCCGCTGACGAGACCGAGCAGCCCGAGACCGACGCGCCCGAGGCACAGGCCGATCCGCAGAGTGCCCCTCCTCCAATCCCGCATGGCCCGTGGAACGATGCAGCCAACCCGCCCGGTCCGCCGCCTGTGCCCGCGCCGAGCTCCGCCGGAACCGCTGCAGCCGATCCGCTCGGCCCTCCGGGCAATCCCATGGGCAATTCTATGGGCAATCCCATGGGTCCCTGGGGCCGCCATTGAGCGAGCAATTCGTCACGCCTTGCAGCCGGATTCCCGGCCCTTGGGAAAAACTCCAGGAATTGCAGCTGGCCTGCGCCAGAGATTTGAATTCTCCCTTGTTTCTGCCATGTTCGCGCCCAACAGCAGACTCGGGACATTGATTTGGGGCCCGGCCGATTGCGACCTCGCGATCGGGGGCGCGCGTTAGGGGACAGCAATGGCAAAGCCGGCGGTAGTTGTGGTGGGCGCGGACAAGGGCGGGGTCGGCAAGACCACGGTATCGCGCACCTTGCTCGATTATTTCTCAGCCAACAACGTGCCGACGCGCGCCTTCGATACGGAGTCGCCGCGGGGAACGCTGAAGCGCTTCCACCCCGAGATCACCGAGATCGTCGACATGACAACGACGGCCGACCAGATGAAGATCTTCGACACGCTCAACGCTGTCAGCCCTTCGGTCACCGTCATCGACGTTCGCGCCGGCCTGCTCTCGCCTGCGCTGGCCTCACTGCGCGACATCGGCTTCCTCGACGCCGCCAAGGCCGGGCAGATCACCTTTGCCGTGTTCCACATTCTCGGACCTTCGATCGCCTCGCTGGAGGAGATCGCTGAGACCGCCGGCTTCATGGGTGGTGCAAAATACTTCCTGGTGAAGAACTTCATCAACGACACCCAGTTCTTCCAGTGGGACCAGGCGACCTATAATTCCTACTTCCACCGCATCAAGGACGCGACCGAGCTGACCATCCCGAAGCTCAACGAAATGGCCTATGAGCAGGTCGAGGTGTCCTCGGTCCCGTTCCTGAAATTCGTCGCCAACAAAGGCATCCACGACGAGGCCGCGAACTATTCGTTCGTGCTGCGCGGCTATGTCCGGCACTGGCTGGCGAATGTCTGGAGCGAGTTCGACCGGATCCGCCTGACCGACATCGTCGGTTCGAAACCCGTCACCCGCAACAGCGAAAAATAGTTGCGCTAGCAGAGCTGATACGGCTGGATTGGGCGGTGAGTTCGCTCAGATAATAGCGTGATGCCCGCGACGCCGCTCTACATCATCTGCTCGCCCCGCCCGCAGGTCGGCAAGACGCTGCTGGCGCGGCTGTTGAGCGAATTTTTGCTGCTCAAGAACGGTAACGTCGCGGCCTTCGACGTCAATCTGAAGGAGCCGTCGCTGCTCGACTACCTGCCGAAGGTGACCGAGACCGCCGACGTGATCGACACCTTCGGCAAGATGCAGCTGATGGACCGCGTCATCATCGACGACGGTCTTGCCAAGGTCATCGATCTCGGCTTCCACGCCTTCGACGAATTCTTCAAGATGACCGACGAGATCGGCCTGCTCAAGGAAGCGGTGCGCCGGCATGTCGCACCACAGATCCTGTTCGTCGCCGACACCGACCGCGTCTCGGCCCGTGCCCATGAGATGCTGCGCCAGCAGATCCCGCGCATGAACCTGATCACCGTCGACAACGAGTTCGTCATCCGCGGCGAGCTGCCGCCGGCGATGGAAGGCGGCCGGCTGTTCGGTCTTCCCGCGCTGCCCGGCTTCCTCAAGACCTATATCGACCGGCTGAGCTTCTCCTTCACCGGCTATCTGCGCCAGGAGAAGGATTCCTCGACCGAGCTGCACCAGTGGATCCGGCGCAACTACCTCGCCTTCCGCGAGCTCGAGCTCAGCCTGATCCTGCAGCGGTCGTGACGTCATTCCGGGGCGAGAAAAGGACGAGGCTCGTCCCTCAGATTATTTTATCCGGGTAATATTGACGACGAAGGCATCGACCGTTACTGAGACTGCACAACAGCATCCCTCAGCGAGGATCCCCGTGAGCATCGACCGGAAAGCAGCCATCGCCGCCTACAAGGAGCGGAAGACCGTTGCGGGCATTTTCGTCGTCCGCTGTGCGGCCTCCAGCGAGGTCTGGGTCGGCCAGGCCCCGAACCTCGAGACCATCCAGAACCGCATCTGGTTCACGCTGCGCCAGGGCGGCCACCCCTGCCACAGCCTCCAGGCCGCCTGGAACGCGCATGGCGAGGCCGGCCTGGCGTTCAGCGAATGCGAGCGGCTGGAGGATGAACAGAGCGCTTACGTCAGGAACGCGCGGCTGAAGGAGCGCGCGCTGCACTGGCAGGCGGAGCTGAAGGCCGAGGCGATCTAAACCGCCTCAATGCCCCTCGAACGTCATCAGCGTGCGCACCGGCACGTCCATGGCGCGCAGCTTGGCGGCGCCGCCGAGCTCTGGCAGGTCGATGATGAAGCAGGCGGCGACGACATTGGCGCCGATCTGGCGCAGCAGCTTCACCGCGCCTTCTGCGGTGCCGCCGGTGGCAATGAGATCGTCGACCAGGATGACGCGCTCCCCGGGCTGGATGGCGTCGACATGCATCTCCATCTCGTCGATGCCGTATTCGAGCGAATAGGCGATGCGCACGGTGGTGTGCGGCAGCTTGCCCTTCTTGCGGATCGGCACAAAACCGGCCGAAAGCTGATGCGCCACGGCGCCGCCGATGATGAAACCGCGCGCCTCCATGCCGGCGACCTTGTCGATCTTGTTGCCGGCCCAGGGATTGACGAGTTCGTCGACCGCGCGGCGGAAGGCACGCGCATCCGCGAGCAAGGTCGTGATGTCGCGGAACATGATCCCCGGCTTGGGATAGTCGGGGATGGTGCGGACGCTCGCCTTCAAATCGTGGTCAAAGGTCATTGGTGCCTCTCAATTGACCGGCGCATCCAGCCGGAACGCATTCTCAACAATACGCAAGCCCACCTCGCCACCGAGCGACATCAGCGATTCCGGGTGGAATTGCACGCCGGCGACCGGCAGGGTCTTGTGCTCCAGCGCCATGGCGACGCCGTCCTCGGTGCTGGCGGTGACGGATAGGACATCCGGCATGCTGTCGCGCTCGACAAAGAGCGAATGATAGCGGCCGATGACGATCTCGTTCGGCAGATTGCGCATCAAGCGCCCGCCGCGCACCTGCACCCGCGAGGGCCTTCCGTGCGCCGGATGGGTGAGCTGGCCGAGCTCGCCGCCGAAATATTCGCCGATCGCCTGCACGCCGAGGCAGACGCCGAACACCGGCAGCTTGTTCTCCAGCGCCGCATCGATGGTCTTCTTGATCCCAAAGTCCTCCGGGCGACCGGGACCGGGCGACAATACCAGCAAATCCCACCTCTTCTGCTTGAGCATGTCGAGCGCATGCACATAGCGGACCACGGTGACCTCGGCGCCGACCTGACGGAAGTAATCGGCGAGCATGTGTACAAAGCTGTCGTCGTGATCGATCAGCAGCACGCGCTTGCCCGAGCCGGTCGCGTCAGGCGCAAAGCTCGACAACGGCTTCGGCGGATCGCCGCGCAGCGCCTGGAACAAGGCTGCGGCTTTCACTTGGCATTCGCGGTCTTCCGCGGCCGGATCGGAATCGAACAGACAGGTGGCGCCAACGCGCACCTCGGCAAGACCATCCTTCATCCTGATGGTGCGGATGGTCAGACCGGTGTTGATGCTGCCGTCGAAGTTCACCGCACCGATCGCCCCGGCATACCAGCGCCGCGGCGAGCGCTCATGGTCCTCGACGAACTGCATCGCCCATAGTTTTGGCGCGCCTGTCACGGTGACAGCCCAGGCGTGGGTGAGGAAGGCATCAAGCGCGTCGAAGCCGGGACGCAACATGCCCTCGACATGATCGACGGTGTGGAACAGCTTGGAATAAGTCTCGATCTGACGGCGCGCCAAGACCTTGATCGTGCCGGGCACGCAGACGCGCGCCTTGTCGTTGCGATCGACGTCGGTGCACATGTTGAGCTCGAACTCATCCTTCTCCGAGTTCAGGAGCTGGCGGATCTGCTCGGCGTCACCGATGGCATCGGTACCGCGCGCGATCGTCCCTGATATCGGGCAGGTTTCGACCCGGCGTCCGTCGGAGCGCACGAACATTTCCGGCGAGGCCGAGACCAGGAATTCGCCCTCGCCGAGATTCATCAGCGCGCCATAGGGCGACGGGTTGATGACGCAGAGCCGCTGGAACACTTCGGCCGGCGAGCGTTCGCAGGGCTCGGCGAACAGCTGGCCCGGCACGGCCTCGAACAGATCGCCGCGGGCGAAGGCCGCGCGCGCGGTCTCGACCGTTGCCTGATATTCGCCGGGCGCGTGATCGGCGAAGCCTTGACGATCGGTCTTCACATACGGGCTCTCGGCCGTCTCGCGCGGCAGGCCTTCGGTCGATTTGCCCTTCCAGGCGAAATCGTAGGAAAGCACAACGCCGCGCCCGGTGGCGCGGTCATAGGCGAGCAGGCGATCCGGGACATAGAGCACGATGTCGCGCTGGTCCTGCTCGCGCGGACGCTTCTGCACGAGGTCCGCGATCTGGAACACGAGGTCGTAGGCGAAGGCGCCGAACAGGCCGAGCAGCCCGTCGTCATTGGCGAAGAAGGCCGCAATGATGTCGCGCACCAGCGACATCACGCTGGCGCGACGGGTGCGCTGGTCTTCCTCGACTGGCGCATCGCCCCGGATGATGTGACCGGCAAGGCGCGTCGATGATTTCTCGGAGATCACGACGCAAGGCTCGCGCTGGACATCTGCGAGGAACGCGATCAGCACCTCGCCACGCGCATTGAGCGCTTCGAGCTTGAAATTGGTGCCAACGGTCTCGAGCTTGAGCGGCGGGTCGGAGAAGCCGAGGTCAAAGCTCTCGTAGCGGCCCGGCACGGTCGTGCCCGAGGACAGCACCACGCCGCGGCGGCGGTCGAGCAGGCTGACGAGATCGTCAAGCCTGTTGGCGCCGCCGGTAAATTGTTCGGCCACGCGCGTGATCGCAAGACCGCCGCGGGTGACGTAATCGCTTCTGGGCGGGAGGGCAAAGACTGTCCTGTTCATGTCGTCCTCTTACGAAACTTGCCGAGGGAACGCCACACAGGACAAACGATCAGGCCGCCGCGCTGTGCTGGCGACCTCAGACGATTTTGGGAGAATAAATCGCACCGGCCACCTCTTAGGAGGTGCGCCACCAACGACGGGATGGGCAGGCTGCGGTGCTCATGGGCCGGATACTCACCATGGCGCGGGGACGGCGTCAAGGGTGGGCGGGGTAGGAGCCATCAACGTCAATCTCCGCCGTCGTCCCGGCGAAGGCCGGGACATGACCACCGAACTGACTTTGGCGAAGACTCGGAGTGACAGCTCACAGCAATCACAAAATCCCGGGGGTTATGGGTCCCGGCCTTCGCCGGGACGACACCGAAAATGTGGGGCGACCGACGCCTACCCCAGATGCTTCCGGAAAAACTCCGTCGCCCGTCCCCAGGCGAGCTCGGCGGCTTCGCGGTCGTGCACGGCCTGGCGCTGCTCGTTGACGAAGGCGTGCTCGGCGTCATAGCGGAACAGCTCGAGCGACTTGCCGGCGGCCTTCATCGCCTTCTCGAAGCCACTGACCAGCTCCGGCGTGCACCAATCGTCCTTGTTGGCGAAATGGGCCTGGAGCGGGATCTTGACGTCGGCGGGCTTGGCCGCCTGCTCCGGCGGGATGCCATAGAACACGACGCCGGCCGCAAGCTCGGGCACATGCACCGCACCGATGATGGTGACGGCGCCGCCGAGGCAGAAGCCGGTCAGCCCGACCTTGGCGCCGTTGCGCGACAGATATTGCGCGGCGCCGCGCACGGTCTGCGTGGTCGCGTCCATGAAGTCGAGCGAGTTCATCTCCTTGTTGGCCGAATCCGTGTCGTGATACGGCACCACCTTGCCCTTGTAGAGATCGGGGGCCAGCGCATCGAAGCCGGCGAGTGCAAAGCGATCGCACAGGCCCTTGATCTGGTCCGACAGGCCCCACCATTCCTGGATCACGACCACGCCCGGCGCATTGCCGCGCGCGGCGTTGGCGAGATAGCCCGAGGCGTCCTTGCCGTCCGGGCGCTTGAAGGTGATGGCGGTTCCCATGGTGTCCTCCGAGGCGTTTCTAGGGGAGAGGTTGGCGGCATTTTGGCGGGTAAGCGGGCGCGAGGCAATCCACACTCTCGTCATTCCGGGGCGCGCGATAGCGCGCGCCCGGAATCCATCGGGCCTCAGAGTGGGTGGATGAATGAATTCCGGGCTCGATGCCACGCATCGCCCCGGAATGACGGCCCAACAAAAAAGCCCCCTTGCGGGGGCTTCTTCGTTCTCGTGTCGCGCGTGCCGCTCAATGCGAGTCGGCCCAGACCTTCTTCTTGGTGAAGTACATCAGGAACGCGAAGATGATCAGGAAGATGAAGACCTGGAAGCCGAGGCGCTTGCGTGCCTCCATGTGCGGCTCTGCGGTCCACATCAGGAATGTGGTGACGTCCTTGGCGTATTGCGCGACCGTCGTTGGCGAGCCGTCGTCGAAGGTCACCTGGCCGTCGCTGAGCGGCTTCGGCATCTTGATGGCGTGGCCCGGGAAGTATTTGTTGTAGTACGAGCCTTCCGGGATGGTCACGCCTTCAGGCACCTTGTCCTCGAAGCCTTGCAGCACGGCGGCGACATAGTCCGGACCCTGCTCCTGGTACTGGCTGAAGAAGTCGATCAGGAACATCGGGAAGCCGCGACCGTAGGAACGCGCCTTGGTGATCAGCGACAAGTCGGGAGGCGCCGCCCCGCCGTTCGCCGCGCGAGCCGCCTGCTCGTTCGGGAATGGCGAGGGGAAGTAGTCGGCCGCCCGGCCTGGGCGCTCGAACATCTCGCCCTGGTCGTTCGGGCCGTCCTTGATCTTGTACTCGGACGCGAACGCCGCCACCTGCGCCGCCGAATAGCCGGGGCCGCCGGGATCGCCGAGATTACGGAACGCGATCAGGGACAGGCCGTGGCAGTTGGAGCAGACCTCCTTGTAGACCTTCAAACCGCGCTGGAGCGCACCGCGGTCATACTTGCCGAAAGGGCCGGCGAACGACCAGCTGTTGCCCGGCGGCTTGGTGCCGCCTTCCTCGGCGCGGGCCTTGTCGGCCGACGCGGCGAACAGCGCGCCTGACAGGGCGAGCACGATCGCGGTCGAGACCATTGGCGTCGACTTGCCGCCGGTCTTGGCGAGGATCGCTTCCGAGATCGAGTTCGGCACCGGCCGCGGCTTCTCGATTTTTGACAACAGCGGCAGCACGATCAGGAAGTAGGCGAAGTAGCAGACCGTCAGAACCCGGCCGGCGATCACGTAGATGCCTTCCGGCGGCTGCGCGCCGAGATAGCCGAGCAGGATGCAGACCGCGACGAAGATCCAGAAGAACTGCTTGGCCAGCGGGCGGTACTTCGACGAACGCGTCCTGGCGCTGTCAAGCCAGGGCAGGAAGCACAGGATGATGATCGCCGAGAACATCGCGATGACGCCCGCGAGCTTGTTCGGGATCGAGCGCAGGATCGCGTAGAACGGCAGGTAATACCATTCCGGCACGATGTGCGGCGGCGTCACGCCCGGGTTCGCCGGAATGTAGTTGTCGGCATCGCCGAGATAGTTCGGCATGTAGAAGATGAACCAGGCGTAGAGCAGCAGGAAGCAGGCGACGCCGAAGCCATCCTTGATGGTCGCATGCGGCGTGAACGGCACCGTGTCCTTTTCGGTCTTCGGCTCGACGCCATCAGGATTGTTCTGGCCGGCGACATGCAGTGCCCAGACGTGGAGCACGACGACGCCGGCGATCAGGAACGGCAGCAGATAGTGCAACGAGAAGAAGCGGTTCAGCGTCGGGTTGCCGACCGAATAGCCGCCCCACAGCAGCGTCACGATGCTCTCGCCGAAATAGGGGATGGCGGAGAACAAATTGGTGATGACCGTGGCGCCCCAGAAGCTCATCTGGCCCCAGGGAAGCACGTAGCCCATGAAGCCTGTTGCCATCATCAAGAGGTAAATGATGACGCCGAGAATCCAGAGCACCTCGCGCGGCTCCTTGTAGGAACCGTAATAGAGGCCGCGCAGCATGTGGACGTAGACCGCGAAGAAGAACATCGACGCGCCGCAGGCATGCATGTTGCGCAGCAGCCAGCCGTAGTTGACGTCACGAACGATCAGCTCGACCGACTTGAAGGCGAGATCGGCATGCGGCGTATAGTGCATCGCCAGGATCACGCCGGTCAGGATCTGCATCCCCAGCATGAAGGAGAGGATGGCGCCGAAGGTCCACCAGTAGTTCAGGTTGCGCGGGGTGGGATAGACGACGAAGGAGGAATGGACGAGACCCAAGATCGGCAGGCGCCGCTCGATCCATTGCAGGGCCGGATTGCTCGGCTGGTAGTCGGATGGTCCGCTCATGATGCGATCCTGAGGAAATATTACGACGTGACGGTTCGAGGCTTCGGACGCAGGTCCGAAGCTCAGCCGATCTGGATTTTGGTGTCGGAAACGAAAGTGTACGGCGGCACGGCCAGGTTCGCGGGCGCGGGCCCCTGGCGGATGCGGCCGGACGAATCGTACTGCGAACCATGGCAGGGGCAGAAGAACCCGTCGTAATTGCCTTCATGGGCGATCGGGATGCAGCCGAGATGGGTGCAGATGCCGATCACGACCAGCCACTGGTCATGGCCGGACTTGACCCGGGCCTCGTCGGATTGCGGATCGGGCAGGCTCGCCACGTTGACGGCGCGCGCCTCGTCGATCTGCTTCTTGGTGCGATGGCTGATGTAGATCGGCTTGCCGCGCCAGAACACCTTGATGTCCTGCCCCTCGGCAACCGGGCTCAGATCGACCTCGATCGGCGCACCCGCGGCGATGGTCGAGGCGTCCGGATTCATCTGGGAAATAAAGGGCCAGAGCGCGGCCGCGCCCCCTACTGCGGCAGCTGCCCCCGTTGCAACGAATAAGAAATCACGGCGTGTCGGATGGTCCGCCGAAGACGCTGTCGTCACGATTCCAACCCTTTCTTCTTATGCTGCCGGTGGAACCGCTCCAGGAGCCCCCAAGGTCCCCGGAACAGCGCTGCCGGCGCCCGCGGCCCCCCGCGGCGGCAGAACTTGGCTTGTCCTCGCCAAAACAAGGCGAAAACAGCAGTCCAGAATCGTTCTATTGGCACCCTTGCAAGGCGAGCGCAAGCCCGCTAACGGCGCGGGAGCGTGCAATGCACGAATTCCCGCGCTAGCGATGTTTTATTGAGACAATTCCGCCCCGCCCGAAGCCCTGTAACGCCCATGCAGATCGCACTTTTCCAGCCCGACATTCCCCAGAACACTGGCACGATTCTCCGCCTGTGCGCCTGCCTCGGCATCTCCGCCCATATCATCGAACCGGCCGGCTTCCCGGTCTCCGACCGGCATTTCCGCCGAGCGGGAATGGATTACCTCGACCATGTCAGCATCACCAGGCATGACTCCTGGACCAAATTCGAGGAATGGCGGATGGCACAAAGCTACCGCCTGCTGCTGTTCACCACCAAAGGCGCCACCGACTACCGCGATTTCCGTTACCACACGTCGGACATCCTGCTATTCGGGCGCGAGAGCGCCGGCGTCACCGACGCGGTGGTCGAGGCCGCGGATGCGCGACTGGTGATCCCGATCACCGAAGGGTTGCGGTCGCTCAATGTCGCCATGAGCGCGGCGATGGCCGCAGGCGAAGCGCTCCGGCAGGTCCGGAACCCGCACGAATTGATATGACGAGGAGAGGCCAGTGAGCTACGCGGTCAAGGAAATCTTCCTGACCCTGCAAGGCGAAGGCGCCCATGCCGGGCGCGCGTCGGTGTTCTGCCGTTTTGCCGGCTGCAACCTCTGGAGCGGCCGCGAGGCGGACCGCAGCCAGGCCATATGCCAGTTCTGCGACACGGATTTCGTCGGCACCGACGGCACGCTCGGCGGCCGCTACGCCACGGCCGCGGAACTCGCCGATATCATCGCCGGGCAATGGACCGGCCCGGCCACCAACCGCTATGTGGTGCTGACCGGCGGCGAGCCGCTGCTCCAGGTCGACGACGCCCTGGTCGCGGCGCTCCATGCCAAAGGCTTCGAGATCGGCGTCGAGACCAACGGCACGGTCGAAGCCCCTGCAGGCCTCGACTGGATTTGCGTCAGCCCCAAGGGTGGCTGCGAACTCGTGCTCAAGCGCGGCCATGAGTTGAAGCTGGTCTATCCGCAGGCCCTCGCGGCGCCCGAAGCATTCGAGGGCCTCGCCTTCGAGCGCTTCTCGCTGCAACCAATGGACGGGCCCGAGGTCGCCGAGAACACCGCGCGCGCGATCGATTATTGCCTGCGCCATCCGCAATGGCGGCTGAGCGTGCAGACGCATAAATCGCTCGGCATCAGATAGGACTGAACGGACAGATGTGGGAATTGACGAAACAGTTCCGCTTCGAGGCGGCACATACGCTGAAGGGGACGACCTTTGGTGAAGCGAGCGAAGAGATCCACGGCCACTCCTTCCGCGCCGAGGTGACGGTGCGCGGCACGCCGGATCCTGCGACCGGCATGGTGGTCGATCTCGGCCTGCTCCAGCGCGCGATCGAAGAGGTGCGCTTGATGCTCGACCACAAGTTCCTCAACAAGATCGAGGCGCTCGGCACGCCGACGCTGGAAAACCTCTCGCGCTTCGTCTGGGAGCGGCTCGCCCACATCGGCAAGCTGACCCGCGTCAGCATCCACCGCGACAGTTGCAACGAAAGCTGCACCTATTACGGTCCGCAGACGTGATATCTCGTAGGGCGGGCGGAGCATGCCCACCAAGCGAGACGAGGGTGAGAGATGGTGGGCACGGCGCAAGGGCGCCTTTGCCCACCTACGAGAGCGGTGGAATGGAGATGGACGTTTCGATAATCGAAGACCGCAAGGCCCGCGCCCGCGCCTGGTTCGAGCGCTTGCGCGACGACATCTGCGACAGTTTCGAGCGGCTCGAGGACGACGCGCCGCACAGCCTCTATCCCGGCGCGGCCGGCCGCTTCAATCGTACGCCCTGGCAGCGCACTGACCACAGCGGGGCCAAGGGTGGCGGCGGCGTGATGTCGATGATGCATGGCCGGCTGTTCGAGAAGGTCGGCGTGCACTGCTCGACCGTGCATGGCGAGTTCGCACCCGAGTTTCGTGCGCAGATTCCGGGCGCGGCGGAAGATCCGCGGTTCTGGGCATCCGGCATCTCGCTGATCGCGCATATGCGCAATCCGCACGTGCCGGCCGTGCACATGAACACGCGCTTCGTCGTCACCACCAAGGCGTGGTTCGGCGGCGGCGCCGATCTCACACCGGTCTTGAATCGCAGGCGCACGCAGGAGGATGCGGACACCCTCGCCTTCCACGCCGCGATGAAGCAGGCCTGCGACCAGCCGGGCGGCGTTGCCGATTACGACAAGTACAAGAAGTGGTGCGACGAGTATTTCTATCTGCCGCACCGGAAAGAGGCGCGCGGGGTCGGCGGCATCTTCTACGACTGGCACGACAGCGGCGACTGGGACGCCGACCTCGCGTTCACGCAGGATGTCGGGCGCGCCTTCCTCAAGATCTACCCTGACATCGTCAGGCGCAATTTTGCGACCAGCTGGACCGCTGAAGACCGCGAGGAGCAGTTGATCCGTCGTGGGCGCTATGTCGAATTCAACCTGCTCTACGACCGCGGCACCATCTTCGGGCTCAAGACCGGCGGCAATGTGGAGTCGATCCTGTCGTCGCTGCCGCCGGAGGTGAAATGGCCATGACCACGACAAACAGCGTGATCAAACCGCTGCCCCGCGCCATGCTGATCGACATGGATGACACCATCCTGTCGGCCTATGGCCGGCCCGAGATCGCCTGGAACACGATCGCGGAGGAATTCGCCGAAGAGCTCGCGCCGCTGCCGCCGCCGCAGGTCGCCACCGCCGTGCTGGCCTATGCACGGCAGTTCTGGTCGACCGCGGGAGCAGAGTGGCGCATGAAGCTCGGCGAGGCCCGCCGGCTGACGGTGCGCGGCGGTTTTGCCGCGCTCGCCGCGAGCGGCCATCGGGCGCTCTCGGACGATCTCGCCGATCGCCTCGCCGACCGCTTCACAACCTATCGCGAGGAAGCGATCTTCGTCTTCCCCGGTGCGCATGATGCGATCGACGCCTTCAAGGCCCACGGCGTCAAGCTCGCGCTGGTCACCAATGGCGCTGCCGACATGCAGCGCGCCAAGGTCGAGCGCTTCGAGCTGACCCATCGCTTCGATCACATCCAGATCGAGGGCGAGCATGGTTTCGGCAAGCCCGAGGAGCGCGCCTATCTGCATGCGATGGAGGCGCTCGGCGTCACCGCCGAGGACACATGGATGATCGGCGACAATCTGGAATGGGAAGTCGTCACCCCGCAGCGCCTCGGCATCTATGCGATCTGGCTCGACGCGCATGGCGAGGGCCTGCCCGAGGGCTCGACCGTCAAGCCCGACCGCATCATCCGCTCGCTGACCGAGCTGGTGCCGGGCTAGGTTTTCGAAAACAACCCCATGCACAGTAGGCGGCTGCTGCAGAATCAATGCTTGCCGCACAACGCAACGCGACTGCGGATTTTACGAAAATTTGTTGCTCCGTCGGGCAAAACAGGCGTATGATGCCATCGTGGGATATTGCGATCGACGCGCCTCTCGGTTCGTGAGCGCACTGCGCATCCCCGCCTGTGGTCGGGCTGTCATGACAAATTGCTAGCCTCGCATCAGTGTCAAGCGAAAGGACCAGGCCATGGAATTGAAACCCGGCGATGTCGTGATGCTGAGATCGGGCGGCCAGCCGCTGACGGTGGCAGAGGTCAAGGGTGAGGACGTGCTGTGCCTCTGGATGGGCATGGAAGGCGATCTCTTCCGCGAGACGCTGCCGCTCGCCACCCTCGTCCAGGTGGAAGAAGACGACGAGGACGAGGAAGAAGACGACGAGGACGACGAGTAGGCGCATCTCACCGGGATTGATGAGCTGCTCGCTCGGACAGGAGCGCCTGCCGGCGATCATCACTCCCGATTATGAGAGCGATCCAGGCGGCCCCCGTCACGTGGCGGTGTCACCATGGGGCGTGCGCCTGGCGAGTGCCGTGCGTACCATTCGGCCAAGATCTGACCTGCGATACGGCTTCGCCAGCAGGAGGACGCCCGGATCGAGGCGCCCGTGATGCACGATGGCGTTGTCGGTATATCCGGAGGTGAAGAGCACCTTGAGGCCGGGCCGCCGCCTCACGGCCTCGTCGGCCAGATCACGCCCGTTCATGATTCCCGGCATAATGACGTCGGTGAACAGCAGGTCGACGGCATCGCCCCGATCGATACAGGCCAGCGCTTCCTCAGCGTTGCTCGCAAGGATCGTGGTATAGCCCAGGCTCCGCAGCTGCGCGCCAACGTAATCGCGTACCAATGCTTCGTCCTCGACGACCAGAATGGTTTCAGTTCCGCCCTCGATCGGCGTCGCCGGTTGGGTGCGCAACTGCGCTTCATCGTGCTCCCCTGCCGGCGGCAGATAGATCCTGACCGTCGTTCCAGATCCTTCCTCGCTGTAGATCTTGATGTGGCCGTTCGACTGTTTGACGAAGCCGTAGACCATGCTGAGGCCGAGCCCGGATCCCTTGCCGGAATGCTTGGTCGTGAAGAACGGATCGAACACCTTGTCGCGGATCGCTGCTGGGATGCCTTGCCCGGTGTCGCTGACGGCGATCATCACGTAAGGTCCCGGACGAACGTCGCCGTTTGCCCTCGCATAGTCCTCGTCAAGGTGGACGTTCTCGGTCTCCAGCATGAGCTTGCCGCCGGCCGGCATCGCATCGCGCGCATTGACGGCAAGGTTGACGAGAGAGTTGCTCAGTTGGCTCGGATCGACCAGGGCAGGCCACACATCGTCCGCCAACATCGAATCGATCTCGACGTTGTCGCCGAGCATCGGCTGCAACAGCCGGGCCGCATCGATGACCAGCGCATTGACGTCCGTTCGTCGCGGCTGCAACGGCTGCAGACGGGAGAAGGCGAGCAGCCGATGGGTCAGGTCCGCGCCGTGCGTCGCGGCCTCGTCGATCATTTTCGCGACCGCGGAAAGCTCTGGATTGCCGGCAACGCCGTCCTTCAGAATCTCGATGGTGCCAAGAATGACGGTGAGCATGTTGTTGAAGTCGTGCGCCACCCCACCTGTGAGCTGGCCGACGGCTTCCATTTTCTGGGCCTGCACCAGTTTCCGTTCCAGCTCGGCCTTGCTCTCCAGCTCGTACTGGGCCTGCATGAAGCTCGATCGCATCCTTTCGAGCGAGCGGGCCAGCGCATCGATCTCGTCGACCGACGATGCCACGTTGATCGGTCGAGAAAATTCCATGAGCCCGATGCGCGCACTTTCGGCCGACAAGAGCTCGATCGGCCGCGCGATGCGCGTACTGAACCATATCGCGGCAAACGAGGCGATCAGCATGCAGCCGACGACAAGCGCTGCGCCAATCGCCAGCCTATCCGTGCCCACCCATCCGAAATCCGCCGAGGGCGCGAGCGTTGCAATCCAGAAGGTTTGACCTGCGGGGCGCACCGGATGGAACGATGCGAACCAGATGTTTCCGCTTTCTTCGACCTGGAAGATCTCGTTGGGAGGACGTCCGCGATCCCGCCAGGCCCGGTATGACGCCGTCAGCGGCAGCACTCCGAGCGCGTCGACAGGCTTCAGCAATGCCTTCCTGACGGTCTCGCTGGTCCAGCGCGGGTCGCGCGGCAGACCCAGCGCCTCGCCGGCGTCGGTCAAAATCGCCACCAGTCCGGAATTGGTGAAGCGGACCTGCTGCGTAAAGTTCGTGATTTCGCGAAGCGACACATCGCTGGCGATGGCGTAGCGGTGGCCGTCCGGAGCGGTCCACCGCACCACCGCCGACAGGCCCGGCTCACCCGAAGAGACGAACTGATAGGGCGCCGTCCAATGGATATCGTCGTCCTTTGGCATCGCTGCCGCGGCCAGAAACCACGGACGCTGTCTGGCATCGTAGTCGGTCTTTCGCAGCTCGTCGCCGACCACCCGGTCGCTCTCGTCGTAGGTGATGAAGCGCCCGACGCCGCCACGCACGTCCGGATCGGTGAGGCGGTTGAACCAGCGCCCGTTGCCTTCCGACGAGATCAGGACCTCGCGACCGTCGTCGCGCGCGATTGCGAACGACGTGATTCCGCTGGTCCCTTTCAGGATCGGGCGAAGCAGAGCGTTCGAGGCGTCGAGACGATCGACATCGATCAGTCCCTTGATTCCCCATTCGCGTTCGAGGCGAGCGATCGCCTCGACCCTGACGAATATGCTCTCGAAATCGGCGGTCACCTGTACGGCGGCACGGCCGCTCTCCGAGGCGGCGAGCTGCTTCACCAGCGGCCGATAGAGCAAGAAGTAGATGCCGATGGCGCAGATCAGCAACGCCACAGAGACGAGCGCAACGCCTCCGAACACCAAGCCGCGCCGAATCGACCACTTGCGATCCATACGGCCCAGGTCGGCAACTTGTTCGGGCTGCAGCAAGCGATGTCCCCGATCAGAATCTTGATCACCTGCACTCTAGGGATTGATGGCTTCTTGTGGAACCAAGGAATGCAATCAAACTGCCGGCTTTTCCGCCAAGATGGCTCGCACCCGCGTCAAGGGGCCGACTTTGCGGGCGGTAGCCGGGTCTGCTCCAAGCAGGCAACCGGCACATAGGCGAACATCTGATGGTGTCGCCAGGCATCTTTGCCAAATCGCACGACGGCCCCGTGGTCCCGGGAATGTGACCCATCGTGAAGCCGTGATCTGTTGGCCCTTTGCCGTCGCGCGCCAGCTAAGGAGGCAGCGACATCTGGAGAAAAACGATGCGTTCGATTTTGGCTATGAGCCTTTTGATCGCCCTGTGCGGCGCTGCCAATGCAGCGACGGTACATCACCCCCATCGGAATGCTGCTGTGCGCTCCCAGCAGGGCGCACCGGCTTCCGCTTCGAGCTTTGCCTACGCGCCAGCTGAGCCGCCGGCTCAATTCCGATCCGGCCACTCTTCCTGTGACCAGCCCGAACCGTATTTCGGCGCCTGTCAGGGCTATGCGCCCGGCGAAAAAGAGCGGTTTCTGCACAGCCTGTACGGGCCGTGACCATTTCGACAGCGCATGGCGTGGATTGAGCTCGTGGCTTGTAGGATGAGTTGGAGCATCAGTGGCCATTCTGTTGGCCCTCGTGCTGTACATCGCCCATATTTACGATCGATCGCCCGTTCCGGCCTTCCTCGAGCTCGCCGCCGTCGCAATCATGGCCGCTTTGCTTGTCCTGCGCGGCGCGTTGCTACCCTGTTTAGCGCGTGGCGAATGGCGAAGCGCGACCAAACATGCGTTCGCATGTCGCCTTCGGATCAGACCCGGCGCAACTTCGCGCGGCCGCCGTCACTATCGTGGTGCTTGGGGCAATCGCGGCATCGTGGCCAGGAGCGCGGCTCTCCGGGAGAGCGCCGACCACCAACGACCGAGCCTGGTGTGCTTCTGCAGGAGTGCCAGCCCTTCCGGGGCCAACACAAAGTAGCCGATCATCGGCGCGAGGTGGATGTCGGCCAACGACAAATCCTCACCGGTGAGGTATTGCCCCTGGCCAGCCATTGTCTCCAGCGCCGCAAGGACCTTTGGCGCTGCTTCCAGGCCGCGTTCAACCTCGCTCTCGTCGACCGGTCGCCTCATGGCGGGCCGGAAAACCCTGTGCGAAAAGACCTGTCTCACCAGGGGCCAATAAGCGTAGCTATCCACGATCGACATGATCTGACTGCAGCGCGCGCGTGCTCTCGGCTCGGTCGGCTGGAGCTTCGGACCATCAAAGGCCTCATCGACGTATCGCGTGATGGCGCCCGTCTCGTAAACGGCGAAGCCGTCGTGAATCAGCGCGGGCACACGCTTGAACGGATGGATGGCAAGATAGCTTGCTGGCACATTTTCGGAGAACGGATCGACTTCGAGCCAATTGTAGACCACGCCCTTTTCATGGAGAGCCAGCCGAGCGATCCAGGAATATACGCTGTACTGGTAGCCGTAGAGTTCGACGGTCATTTGCCCTGTCATCTTACCCCTTCTTCCACGTTCCAAAGTGAACATTCCCCTGCCGCTTAGTAGAGGCGGGCTCGCGGTCGCGAGGAATGATGTACAGGAGCTGCGGCAGAATGGTTTCCGGCGAGAAGTAGAACGGCCCTTCGCCGATCCTGATGGCCCCCATGCGCGTGTAAAACCCTTCCGCGGAAGGTTCGGCGTTGATCATCAGGGCGCCGGCCTTCATCCCGAGCGTGCTCGTTACGGCTGCCTCGAACAGAGCCCGACCGATTCCGCGTTTCCAACACGGTGGATCGACATACAGGCCGTGAAGCAGAGCGATGCCTTGAAGTCCCGGCAATGCCCAGACCACGCCAATGGCTTTGCCGGCATCTTCCGCGACCTGGACATGTCCCGAATTGATCAAGGGCACCGTGATCGTCAGCGCCGGCATCACACGATCGATGAACGCTTCGTCGTGCCCTGCATGCATCGTCGCGCGGACGCAGAGGCGCGTGAGCTCACGCTGCTCGTCCAGCCTGGCCGCTCGAATTCCGTAGACGTTCATTGCACCTCCGCCGCTCTCCAGCCGACCCTCTATTAGACTCTGCAATCTCTGCCGCGGTTGCCGCCGGCCTCATCCTGCCGCCAGATCTTGCGACACACATCCTCATGCGGTTCTGCACAGCGCGAATAGCTGGTACCGGAATGTTGTGATACAACCCCTGGCTGTCGGGAAAGCATTTCCGACTATTTTCTGGAGGTACCCATGCGATCGTCGTTTGGCTTCGCCGTGCCGTCCGTCGTGCTTACTTTGTCAACTGTCTTGCTGTGCAGCACATCAGGCACGGCACTGTCGCAACCCACACCAAACTCCTTGCTGCCCGCCGTTTCGGTCGAAGCGCCGAAGCCCAGACCGACCGTTGCGCCACGGCAGGGGCCAGCGACCGTGACCTCTCACCACCGCGCCAGCGGCTCATCATCCGCTCAAGATCCGGCGTTCGCGCCGGGCACACCATTGGCGAGGCTTGCCAAGCTGGAGCGATCCGCCGGCAGCTGCAACGGTGGCTGCGAAACCAGCTATCGAGTCGGCAACGCGCCCTGGGTCGGATGCAGCTTGAGTGGCGGCTCTGAGCCTTACACCAGTCATTTCTCGGCAACGTGCCGAGACACGCTGACCTACAATACCTACGCCCAGTGCGTCGAAACCAAGGCCTTCCTCGGCGCATCGCCCCGAGAGACCAGGTGGCTTTGCACCAGCCTGCTGGCCGGAGGCAAGCTGGCCGGCGAAAGGCAGGTCGCCGAAAGCCGCCGCTAGTCCACGCCGCCGTCAGGAGCGCCGTCCGGAATGCCGGGCGGTCGCTTCCTGTTTACCCCCGCCGCATCCCGCCGGCTGATATTTGCCGCAGCCCTCGGCGATCTCGGATGACGCCCCGGATGTTCGATGCTGACAGGATCTGCCAGCAGCGCGTGATATCAGCCGACATGTCGCGCGCTCAACGCCTTCTTGACGTGATCCAGCTCCTGCGCAGGCACCGTCGGCCGGTCGCGGCAGGCCGGCTGGCCGAGGAGCTGGGTGTCTCGCTGCGGACGATCTATCGGGACATCGAGACGCTGAAGGGCCAGGGAGCCCACATCGATGGCGAGGCCGGCATCGGCTATGTGCTGCGGCCGGGGTTCATGTTGCCACCGCTGATGTTCTCGGAAGAGGAGATCGAAGCCTTGGTGCTGGGCGGCCGGTGGGTTGCGGCACAGCCGGACGAGCCGCTCGGCAACGCGGCCAAGAACGTGCTTGCGAAGATCGCCGCCGTGCTGCCGGACGATCTGCAGCGGAGCCTGGAAACCTCGGGCCTGATGGTCGCGCGCCGCGATCCGGCGGCAGGCGACGCCGAATTGCCTGTCATCCGGGCCGCCATCCGCAACGAGCGCAAATTGCGCATCGTCTACAGCGACGAACGGGACAACCGCACCAATCGCACGATCTGGCCGATCGCGCTCGGGTTCTTCGACCGGGTCCGCATGGTGGCGGCCTGGTGCGAGAGCCGCAGCGACTACCGCCATTTCCGCACCGACCGGATCGTGTCGATCACGCTGACGGAGCGCCGCTATCCACGCCGCCGCCCCGATTTGCTGCGGGAATGGCGGCAGCGGGAATGCATCAGCGAGCACTGACCATGCTGACAGAAACTGGCAGTACCTTCAGTTAAGCGTCGGCCATCGCCAGCTGAACAGGAGATGCAAATGGCCGACTTCAACCTCGTGGTGCTCTATGTCAACGATGCGCAAGCGAGCTCCACTTTCTATCAGACCCTGCTGGGCTGCCCCGTCGCGCAATCATCCCCCAAATTCGTGGTTCTTCCGCTCGGGAGCGGCGTCATGCTCGGCCTGTGGCAGCGGGATGCGGTCGTGCCGCCATCTATTGCGGAGGCCGGCAGCAGCGAGATCTCATGGGCGGTCACAGACGCGGAAGCCGTGCGCGCGACCTTTGAGACGTGGACGACCCGCGGTGTCAGGATTGCGCAGCCTCCGACCGCCATGCCCTTCGGAGACACCTTCGTCGGACTCGACCCCGACGGTCATCGCCTGCGCGTGCTGGCGACCGCCGCTTAAGGACTGGACTGCTTCGCGTGCGAGGCTGGGTGTTTGGCACTGCCGCGACCAGCCTTTCCGTCGCAGCGCCTCGACGGGGACGCCCTAGAGATGCCGATCGCCGAAGCGCCGATTGCGTGGAGCGAAAAGTCTGACTAAGGCGCGATGAGATTTCATTAGATCGTCATCACGCTCTTTGTTCGAGCATGATCGCCGCGCAAACGCGTTCCGCGTTTGGCGCGAGGGAAAACCGCTTCACACTTTTCCGGATCATGCTCTATGAAATTCGGATGAATTCCGAATCGCCCCCCAGTTGGCCAGTCGTGGAGCCACCACCCTTCCTGCCCGCGCCGCGTCGCCGGTGGCCGCTTGCGCTCCTCGTGGCCGTTGTCCTAGCGCTCGCAGGCGCCGCGGGCGGTTATGTCTGGCTGAATCCGGGGTTTTTCATTCCCTCCGCGGGGCGCGAGGCTGCGGAGGCCGATACCGGCGCCAATGACAAGGCTGTCATGACGGACCTGCTCGCCACGCAGCAAAAGACGGCTGACGATTTGGCCGCGCTCGAAAGGGCCGTCGCCGATCAGCAGGAGCAACTGAAGGCGATCGTCAGTCAGCTTGCCAATCTCAGTTCGAAGATCGAGGCTCTGAAGAGCCCGGCCCCGCAGCCACCGGCCGCACCGTTCCCGTCGCCTGGGCCTGTCACGTCGATGCCGCCAACTTCAGGGCCTCCTGTCGCGCCAGCTCAAGCGGCGCGCGTCCTCCCAAGGCAGAAGAAGCCGCCGCGCGTAGCGACCCCGACGGGTCCGATCTCGGTCGGGGGAGCGCCGCTGAACGCTGCGCCCGCGATGACCGCGCGCTGAGCAAGTCCGTCTAAGCGATCAGCTCCGCTCGACGGATCCTGCAAATTAATCCCGGTTCACTAGCCCAATCCTACCTAGGTATGGTCGCTTCATACCTGTGCGCGATGGCGCCGACGAGGTGCTCGGCGTTACCAATACATGCAGAGTGACAAGCAGCGGAACCGGTCTTCCGAGCCGGCAGTTGCGGGACGCGGCCGGCGGCGTAATGCCCGTCGGCCCTGCTCCAGATCTTGCCGCGCTTCGCTCAGCTGATGCTTACAGCCATGGTTGGTGCGGAGAGTACGCCATGAGAAACATCGCTGATCTCTTGATGTGGTTCTGGCCGGGACGCCAGACCGCGGCCAATACCGAGGTCGCGGATATGGCTGACAACCGGGATCGATCCAGCATGGCTGATTTTGTCCGGATCCTGCAGACCTACGATCAGGCTCAGTGGGGCACGAGCTAGGGGCGTCGGCGCCAGTCCGGCATACGGACGTCCGAGCCACCCAAAGCCGAGATCCGCGTCGCGCGAATACCCTTTAAGCGATCAGCTGCTTTGCCGCCGCCGAGATCATCACCAGACCGCCGGTGATCACGGCGACGTCGAGGATCGCGGTGTGGATGTGCACCGGCATCCGTTCGACGAAGGCTTTGGCCAGGAACGCGCCGGGGATGGCGATGCCGCCGATCAAAAGCGCGAAGGCGAGCACTTGCGCGGTGACGGCGCCGGCGAGGCCGAACACCGAGATCTTGATGAGGCCGGTGCCGAGCGAGATCATCGCATCGGTTGCGATCACGGCGGCGCCTTCGAGGCCGGCGGCCATCAGCAGCGAGAGCAGGATCACGCCGGAGCCTGACGTGCCGCCGACGAGGACGCCGTAACCGACCGAGCCCGCGGCCAATCCCGTGTCGCCGATCCTGACCTCGCGGCGACGGAGCGCGCGGCGCAGCGGCACGCTCAGGATCAGCATGGTGCCGATCACGATCGCGGCGCCGGCGTTGGTGAGGCGGGTGTAGCCGTAGGCGCCGAGCCCCGTCGTCAGCGCGGCGCAGGCGAGCACGATCGCTGCGCGGCGTCGGTCAGCGTAGCGGAGATAAGCGACAGCGCGGCTGGAATTGGTGAACAGCGCCGAGATCGCGATGATCGGCACCACCGGCTCGGCGCCGACCAGAGGCACCAGCACCAGCGGCATCAAGGCGCCGGTGCCGTAGCCGGCGAGACCACCGATGATGGAAGCGAACAACGCCATCATTGCGACCAGCAGCAGCTGGAAAATCGAGATGTCGGCGAAGCCTGCGACGATGGTCAATGTTTCTCGCGAGTGGCGCGTGCTGCGGCTTGATCGGCGATGGCAGCGAGTGCGGCTTGCTCTAGTGGAAAATCGGCTGCAAGCCAAGCGTCCTCGGCGAGTGTCAACACATGTCCGAGCGCAGGTCCTTCCGCCATGCCGCGTGCGATGAAGTCGGCGGCCTTCAGCGGGAATTTCGGCGCGGTCCAGCGCTGCGGCAGCTCGGCGAGCTCGCGCCAGCGCGACGAATTGGCATCGCTGCCGCTGCGTGCCCAGGCCAGCAACACGCGATCGTGATAGCGCTCGGGGCCGAGCCGGTAGAGCAGCCGCCGTGCACGCGCCTCGTCCATGGCGGCAAAGCGCCACCAGCGGTGGCCCATCGAATCCAGCGCCTTGGCTTCCGCATTGGAGAGCCGAAGGCGCGTCGCGACACGCTTGGCGTCCTCGGTGACGGCAACAGTCAGCGCCGCGAGACGGCGCGTGGGGCTGGCCGTTAGGCCCAGCGTGCGCTCGATCGCGATCATCGCCGTCAGCGGCCCGGCATAGGCGACGCCGCCGATCATCGCCTGCAGCAGGCCGGCATCGACCATGGCCAGCGCGGCGGCGGATGCGCCTTGCGCCACCAGCAATTTCAGCATTTCCATGCGCAGCCGCTCGGCCGAGAGCGTGGCAAGGCCGGCGCGGCCGCGGATGCAGGCGAGAGTGGCCTCGCGGTCGGGCTCGCCGGCGCCAAAGGCGGCGTGGATGCGGAAGAACCGCAGGATGCGCAGGTAATCTTCCGCGATGCGCTGATCGGGATCGCCGATGAAGCGCACGCGGCGCGCCTTGGCATCGGCGATGCCGCCGACATAGTCGTAGACGACGCCGCTAGCGTCGACCGACAGGCCGTTCATGGTGAAGTCGCGCCGCTCGGCGTCCTTCACCCAGTCGCGGCCGAAGGCAACCTTGGCCTTGCGGCCGAAGGTCTCGGTGTCCTCGCGCAGCGTCGTGACCTCGTAGGGCGCGCCGTCGATGACCAGCGTGACGGTGCCGTGGTCGATGCCGGTCGGCACGCACTTGATGCCGGCGGCCTTCGCGCGCCGCACCACCTCCTCCGGCAGCGCCGTGGTGGCGATATCCATATCGCCCGGCGGCAGGCCGAGCAGCGCGTTGCGGACGGTGCCGCCGACCACGCGCGCCTGCTCGCCGCCAGCGCCCAGCAGTTGCAGGACGCGCGCGGTCCCGCCTGCAGTCAGCCAGGGCGCACCCGCAAGGATCGGCTCCGCGCTCATCGTCCGGCCCTTATCTTTCGGTGCCCGGCACGAGCTTGCCGTTCTCGATATGGGCGGGAACGTAGGTCGAGTTCGGCGCAGCGCCGGAGAAATGCGCAAGGCCGACCAGGCCGGCAATGACGAGCACGAGCGCCACCAGGATGAGGCGCGCGACGATGGTAACAGGCCAGGACGATTGCACGAACAGGCCGGACCGCGTGGCGGCCAGGAACAGCGCATAGACGGCAAAGGGGATGAGGAAGATTCCGATCTCGGTCAGAACCGGCCGGATCATGATGAATAGATCCGCTCATACAGCACACGCAGCATTCCGGCCGTGGCGCCCCAGATGTAGCGCTCTGCAAACGGCATCGCATAGTAAAACCGCTCCATGCCGCGGAATTCCTTGCTGTGGACCTGGTGATTGGCCGGATTCATCAGGAAGGATAGCGGCACTTCGAATGCGTCATCAACCTCGGAATGGTTGATGTTGAGCTGAAAACCGGGCCTGACACGGGCGACCGTGGGCAGGATGCGGAAGCCGAACGCGGTGCCGTAGAGATCGAGATAGCCGATCGGCTCGACGAAATCCCGGGATAATCCGACCTCCTCCTCGGCCTCGCGCAGCGCGGCGTCGAGCGGCGAGGAATCGATCGCGTCGATCTTGCCGCCGGGAAAGGCGATCTGGCCGGCGTGGTCGTTGAGATGCGCCGAGCGCTGCGTCAGGAGGATGGTCGGCTCGGGATGGTCGACCACCGCGATCAGCACCGCCGCAGGGCGCACCGGCTGCTCGCGCGCGACGATCTCGAGCATCTTGTCGGTGCCGGGATCGCCGGAGGCGGGGATAATATTCGGATCAAAAAGTGCGGCCGGCACGTCGAAGCTGAGCCTCGCCTTGGAGCGGGCGAAGAAATCCGCGGCTCCCATCGCGTACTTGGAATCGCTCTTGGAGATAGGCTTGTTCAAAGCGCGGCCCTCACCTGCTCCGCGTCGGCCATGGCGAAGAACTCGCCGGCCGACTCGACGCCAAACATCGGCTGGCCATCGACCATCCGCTCCTCGCCCATGTCAACCAGATCGTAATAGAGCGCGCGCGTGACCTTGGCCCAGAGATCGGCGCGGACATGCAGGTAGGGCGTCAGGCCGCCATCGGCCGCCTGCTCGAAGCGCAGCCGGTGCGCGGCATCGCAGGTGACCCAGTCGTCGACATTGGTGCGGAAGCTCAGCACGGGATGGTTGTCCTCGTCGCGCTTCAGCATCTCCACCGCCATGAACGGCGCGTCATCGACGACGATGCCGACCTTCTCCACCGGCGTGACGAGGAAGTGCTTGTCGCCCTCGCGCTTGAGGATGGTGGAGAACAGGCGGACCAGCGCGTGACGGCCAATTGGCGTGCCCATGTAGAACCAAGTACCATCGGAAGCGATTCGGATATCGAGATCGCCGCAAAACGGCGGATTCCACAGGTGCACCGGAGGCAGGCCCTTTTTGGCACCTTCGGCATTGGCAGCACTTTTGGCGGCGGCAGTCAGCCCCTCGAGACCGCGATCGGCGCTCTGCCCTTGGTTCGCCATGGTTTGCCCTGACTTTGTCCGTTGGCACGATTGGTGCAGGTCTGACTTAGAAGTCTACGTGGTACGTAAGTCTACGGTTCCACCCCGGTTTCCCCCGGTGTGGAGGTCTCCACTTCGTGATGCCGTACATACCCCGAAGCCGATAAGGTGGGGATAGGTTAATTCAACGAATACATGGCGTTCCTGCAAGTCTAGCATAGGGGCCATGACGCAGATCGATGCGATAAATTCGACGACGATAAATTCGACGACGCAGCAGAGCCGCGTGGCAGGCTCGAGGAGCTAACGGATGGCAGAGAGTGTCGAGAAGCTCGAAGACGGCATCGTTCGTTCGGCCGAGCAGGTGTCCGCACAGATTCGCGCAGCGAAGGATGCGATCGGATCGGTGATCTTCGGCCAGGATCGCGTGGTCGAGAACACGCTGGTCACCATCCTCTCCGGCGGCCACGCGCTTCTGATCGGCGTTCCCGGCCTTGCCAAGACAAAGCTGGTCGAGACGCTCGGCGTCACGCTCGGTCTCGATGCCAAGCGCATCCAGTTCACGCCCGACCTGATGCCCTCGGACATTCTCGGCGCCGAAGTGCTGGACGAGAGCACCGCGGGCAAGCGCTCGTTCCGCTTCATCTCCGGTCCTGTGTTCGCGCAGCTGTTGATGGCCGACGAGATCAACCGCGCCTCACCGCGCACGCAATCGGCGCTGCTGCAGGCGATGCAGGAGCAGCACATCACCGTCGCCGGCGCGCGCCATGATCTGCCGAAGCCGTTCCACGTGCTGGCCACGCAAAACCCGCTGGAGCAGGAAGGCACCTATCCACTGCCCGAGGCGCAGCTCGACCGCTTCCTGATGGAGATCGACGTCGACTATCCCGATCGCGACGCCGAGCGCCGCATCCTGTTCGAGACCACAGGCGCCGAGGAGACGCTGGCGAAGGGATCGATGAGCGCGGATGCGCTGATCACGGCGCAGCGGCTGGTGCGCCGCCTGCCGGTCGGCGATTCCGTGGTGGAGGCCATCCTCTCGCTGGTGCGCTCGGCGCGTCCGGGTCCTGACAGCGGCGCGGCCGGCAAGTTCATCGCCTGGGGCCCCGGTCCGCGCGCCAGTCAATCCCTCATGCTCGCGGTGCGTGCGCGCGCGCTGATCGACGGGCGCCTTTCGCCCTCGATCGACGACGTGCTCGACCTCGCCGAGCCGGTGCTGAAGCACCGCATGGCGCTGACGTTCCAGGCGCGCGCTGAAGGACGCACGATTCCGGACGTGATCCGGCAATTGAAGACACGGATCGGTTGATGGCTGCAGAGACCGGGCACACGACCAAGGAGATCATCGCAATCCGACGTGCCGATGGCGAAAGCCGCACGCTTGCAGCTTCCTTGCCACGCCTGGTGCTCGAGGCCCGCCGCATCGCCGCCAACGTCATCCACGGCTTGCACGGCAGGCGCCGCGCCGGCTCCGGCGAAAATTTCTGGCAATATCGCCGCTTCGTCTCCGGCGAGCCGTCGCAGAATGTCGACTGGCGCAGATCGGCGCGTGACGACCATCTCTATGTCCGCGAGCTCGAATGGGAGGCCTCGCACACGGTGTGGATCTGGCCTGATCGCTCGCCCTCGATGGCGTTCGCCTCGAGGACCGCGCGCGAATCCAAGCTGGAGCGCACCCTGATCGTTGCCTTCGCGCTGGCCGAGCTGCTGGTCGCGGGCGGCGAGCGCGTCGGCATTCCCGGATTGATGGCGCCGACCGCAAGCCGCAGCGTCATCGACAAGATGGCGCAGGCGATGCTGCATGACGATGCCATCAGGCTGAGCCTGCCGCCCTCCTTCGTGCCCGCGGCGCTGGCCGAAACCATCGTGCTGTCGGATTTCTGGTCGCCGATACCGGAGATCAGGACGACGCTCGCGGGACTGTCCGGCTCCGGTGCGCATGGCACGCTGGTGCAGATCGTCGATCCCGCCGAAGAGAGCTTCCCCTATTCCGGCCGCGTCGAGTTCGTCGAGCCCGAGGGCTTTGGCGTCATCACCGCCGGCCGCGCCGAGAGCTGGGCGGAGGATTACACCACGCGGCTGGCGCTGCACCGCGACCAGATCCGCGCCGAGACGGCCAAGCTCGACTGGCTGTTCACGACGCACGCGACTGACCGCTCGGCCGCCGAATTGCTGCTGTTCCTGCATGCCGGCATGCAGGTGAGCAAGTCGGGCGCCCGCGTCACCTCGATCAAGGCGGGGCCGGCCGCATGATGGGATTGCCGCTCGCCTTCACCGAACCGCTGCTCCTGATCGGCCTCGTCAGCCTCCCGGTGTTGTGGTGGCTGCTCCGCGTGATGCCGCCGCGGCCGCGCCGAATCGAATTTCCGCCGACCCGTCTCTTGTTCGACATCGCACCGCGCGAGGAGACGCCTTCGCGGACGCCATGGTGGCTGACGGCGCTGCGGCTGCTGGCCGCCGCGCTGGTGATCTTCGCCGCCGCCGGCCCGGTCTGGAATCCGCAAACCGGCCTTGCCGGCAGCAAGGCGCCGCTGATGATCATGCTCGACGATGGCTGGAGCGCCGCCTCGAACTGGGACACCAGGATCCGGGCCGCCGACGAGCTGATCGCGAATGCCGAGAACGACCGCCGCGGCATTGCGCTGGTGCCGCTGTCGGAGCCGAACCGCGATATCACGCTGATGCCGGCGGGCGCGGCGCGCGTTGCGCTGCGGCAGTTCGTGCCAAAACCCTATTCGATCGAGCGCGTTGAAACTCTCACCGCAATCGATCGTTTCCTGAAAGCAACCGGCGATTGCGAGATCGCCTGGCTGTCCGACGGCGTCGACACCGGCCGCGGCGAAGAGTTCGTGGCCGGGCTCGGCAGGACCATAGGGGATCGCAGCTTGACGCTGTTCGAAGGCGGCACCTCTTCCCCGCTGGCGCTGGTCGCGGCGGAAAACGCGGCGGCGAAGATGACGGTGAAGGTGCTGCGCACCGACAGCGGCATTCTCGCCGGCACCGTGCGGGCGCTGGACCAGAAAGCCTCGCCGATCGGCGAGGCGCGCTTCACCTTCGGACCGCAGGACAAGGAGGTCGACGCCGCGTTCGACCTGCCGGTCGAGCTGCGCAATGACATCTCCAGGCTCGAGATCTCCGGCGAGCGTTCGGCGGGCGCGGTGCAGCTGCTCGACAAGCGCTGGCGCCGCCGCGCCATCGGCATCGTCTCGGGCTCGACCAGCGAGACCTCGCAGCCGCTGCTCGCACCGACCTTCTACCTGACACGGGCGCTGGCGCCGTTCGCCGACGTGCGGCTCGCCGACAAGGGCGCCCCGCAGCAGGGCATCACCCAGTTTTTGGACCAGAAGCTGCCGATGATCATCCTCGCCGATGTCGGCACCGTCGCGCCTGACTTGCGCGAGCGCCTCAACGCCTGGATCGCCCAGGGCGGCGTGCTGGTGCGGTTTGCCGGGCCCCGCCTGGCGCAGGCCGAAGACGATCTCGTGCCGGTCAAGCTGCGCAAGGGCGGCCGCACGCTCGGCGGCAGCCTGACCTGGGAGAAGCCGCAGCATCTCGCCAGCTTCACCCCTGACGGCCCGTTTGCCGGCGTCGCCGTCCCCAAGGACGTCACCGTGAGCCGGCAGGTGCTGGCCGAGCCAGATGCCGTGCTCGCCACCAAGAGCTGGGCCTCGCTCGAGGACGGCACGCCGCTCGTCACAGGCGAGCATCGCGGCAAGGGCATCGTCAGCCTGTTCCACGTCAGCGCCGACATGCGCTGGTCGGATCTGCCGATGTCCGGCACCTTCGTCGAAATGCTCCGGCGTGTCGTCGACATGTCCGGCTACACCGCCAAGCCCGGCCCCGGCGTTGCCGCTGAAGCGACCGCCGAGACGCTGGCGCCGCTGCATATGCTCGACGGCTTCGGCGCCTTCGGCCCGCCGCCCGCCACCGCCAAGCCGCTGACGGCTGATTATCGCGACCGCGCCACGCCGGACCATCCGCCCGGCTACTACGGTCCGGCAGAAGGACCGCTCGCCGTGAACACGCTCGCCGCCGCCGATCGCATCGCAGCCCTCAACACCGCGCCGCTGCACGCAAGGCGCGCCACCTACACCAATGCCGAGCCGCGCGACCTGCGCGGCTGGCTGCTGTCGACTTCGCTGGCGC
The DNA here is from genome assembly GCF_051853015.1 of Bradyrhizobium sp. BLXBL-03. Classification (NCBI taxonomy): domain Bacteria; kingdom Pseudomonadati; phylum Pseudomonadota; class Alphaproteobacteria; order Hyphomicrobiales; family Nitrobacteraceae; genus Bradyrhizobium; species Bradyrhizobium sp. BLXBL-03. The sequence goes on from NZ_CP182470.1 coordinate 6,312,282, forward strand.
TGTTCCTGATCGACGCCCTCATCGTCGCGCTGCTCGGTGGCGGCCTTGCCGCGCTGCTGCGCCGCCGCGCCGCGCCCGCCATGATCCTGCTTGGCGTCTTGCTCGCAGGTGTCGCGGCGCTGTCGCCGACGCCCTCGCGCGCCGACGGCGTCTCGGACGAGTTCGCGATGAAGTCGACGTCGCAGACCCGCCTTGCTTATGTGGTCACCGGCAATGCCGACGTCGATTCCATCGTCAAGGCCGGCATGTCCGGCCTGACGCTGTTCCTGGCCCAGCGCACCGCGCTCGAGGCCGGCGATCCCGTCGGCGTCGATCCCGCGCGCGACGAGCTCGCCTTCTTCCCGCTGATCTACTGGCCGATCGTGCCGGGCCAGCCGAAGCCGCCGCAGGACGCCATCAACAAGATCGAGGCCTATATGAAGCAGGGCGGCACCGTGATCTTCGACACCCGCGATGCGGTCGAAGCACCGCCCGGCGATAACGGCGCCGCGCAGACGCCTGGCATGCAGGCGCTGCGCGAGATCCTGTCCTCGCTCGACGTGCCCGAGCTCGAGCCGGTGCCGCGCGAGCACGTGCTGACCAAGACGTTTTATCTGTTGCGCGACTTCCCCGGCCGCTTCAATTCAGGCCAGACCTGGGTCGAGACGCTGCCGCGCGAGGACGACGACGAGAGCGCGCAGCGGCCCGCCCGCGGCGGCGACGGCGTCTCGCCGATCATCATCACCTCCAACGACCTCGCCGGCGCCTGGGCGCTCCGGCCCGACGGCCAGCCGATGCTGCCGCTGACGCCGGGCGAGCCGCGCCAGCGCGAATTCGCCTACCGCGCCGGCGTCAACATCGTGATGTACACGCTGACCGGCAACTACAAGGCCGACCAGGTGCACGCGCCGGCCCTGATCGAACGGCTGGGGCAATGATGCGGGTGACGAGCTTGAACCACACGCCCAGTCATTCCGGGATGGTCCGAAGGACCAGACCACAGGTGCGCATTGCGCACCGGGGAATCTCCAGATTCCGGGTTCGATGCTTCGCATCGCCCCGGAATGACGTTGATAGGTCTGCCTGATGAACTACGGCATCGCCTTTACGCCGCTTGTCCCCGCGATCGTCCTGTGGATCGCGCTCGCTGCGATCGTCCTCATCGCCATCGTGCTGCTGCTGGCGCGGGCGCGCGGCGCGGCGGTGCGCGTGGCGGCGCTGGCGCTGTTCCTGCTGGCACTCTCCAATCCCTCCTTCACGCGCGAGGACCGAGATCCCCTCACCTCGGTCGCCGCGGTCGTCGTCGACAAGAGCCCGAGCCAGAATTTCGGCAAGCGCAACCAGGAAGCCGCCAAGGCACAGGAGGCGCTGGTCGACAGCCTGAAGAAGATCAAGGGGCTGGAGGTGCGCGTCGTCGAGGCCGGACAGGCCGACGGCGAGACCGACGGCACCAAGCTGTTCGGCGCGCTGGCCTCCGCCCTGTCGGACGTTCCGGTGGACCGCGTCGCCGGCGCCTTCCTGATCACCGACGGCCGCGTCCACGACATCCCGGCCAATGCCGCCGCGCTCGGCTTCCAGGCGCCGGTGCAGGCCCTGATCACCGGACAAAAGGATGAGCGTGATCGCCGCATCGCGATCACCGCGGCGCCGCGCTTCGGCATCGTCGGCCAGAACCAGACGATCTCCTATAAACTCGACGACCAGGGCGTATCAGGCGAGCGCGCCAAGGTCACCGTGCGCCGCGACGGCGAGGTCGTCAACGAGCGCACGCTTTCGAGCGGCCAGAGCGCGAGCGTCGATGTCGAGATCAAGCATGCCGGCCCGAATATCGTCGAGATCGAGGCCTCGCCGCTCGAAAGAGAATTGACCCCGGTCAACAACCGCGCCGTCGTCGCCATCGACGGCGTGCGCGACAAGCTGCGCGTGCTGCTGGTCTCGGGCGAGCCGCATTCCGGCGAGCGCACCTGGCGCAACCTGCTCAAGTCCGACGCCAGCGTCGACCTCGTGCATTTCACCATTCTGCGTCCGCCGGAGAAGCAGGACGGCACGCCGATCAACGAATTGTCGCTGATCGCGTTTCCGACGCGCGAGCTGTTCCAGCAGCACATCAACGAATTCCAGCTGATCATCTTCGACCGCTACGCCCGCCAGGGCGTGCTGCCGATCCCCTATTTCGAGAACATGGCACGCTATGTGCGCGCGGGCGGCGCCGTGCTGGTCTCGGCAGGCCCCGACTATGCCTCGACCAGCAGCATCTGGCGCACGCCCCTGGACACGGTGCTGCCGGCCGAGCCGGTCGGCGTCACGGAGAAGCCGTTCTATGCGCATTTGTCCGACATCGGCAAACGCCATCCGGTGACGCGCGGGCTGGAGGGCTCGGCGTTCGAGCCGCCGCATTGGAGCCGCTTCTTCCGCACCGTCGAAACCCGCAATGCGGTCAGCCCGCCGGTGATGACGGGCGCGGACGGCAAGCCGCTGCTGTTCCTGTCGCGCTTCGGCGAGGGCCGCGTTGCGCTCTTGCTGTCCGACCACATCTGGCTGTGGGCGCGCGGCTACGAGGGCGGCGGCCCGCATCTCGATCTGCTCAGGCGGATGTCGCATTGGCTGATGAAGCAGCCTGATCTCGACGAGGAAGCGCTTCGCTTGCAGGTGCAGGGCAAGGATCTCGTCGTGGTGCGCCAGACCATGGCTGATAGCGTGCAGCCGGTGAGCGTGACCTCGCCCTCCGGCGTCTCGCATGATCTGACGCTCAGCGCCGGCGATCCCGGCGAGTGGCGCGCCAGCCTGCCCGCGAACGAGCTCGGCCTGTGGCAGGCGACCGACGGCACGCTGAAGGCGCTGATCAATGTCGGCCCGACCAATCCGAAGGAGTTTTCGGAAGTCACCTCCACCACCGAGACCCTGAAGCCGCTGACGCAGGCGACCGGCGGCAATTCGGTGCGGATCGCCGATGGCGGCAGCGTCGAGCTGCCGCGCATCGTCCCGGTGCGCTCAGCGAGCGTCTTTGCCGGTGACGGCTGGATGGGCGTGCGGATGCGCGACGCCAGCGTCGTCAAGGGCGTCGGCGTGCTGCCGATCTTCGCCGGCCTGATCGGGCTCCTGCTGCTGCTCGGCGCGTTTGCAGCGACCTGGGTGCGTGAGGGGCGGTGAACTAGTTGCCGAACGCCACATCTTACGTTCCGCCCGCGCAACCCGACCCCAGTCTCGGTTGACACCCGCTGCCGCCTCAGGCGATGTTACAGTATAACATCGTGGCGCCCGATTGGTCGCGCGATGCAGGGTGCGCTTGAATGAAGTGGTTCCGGTCGAAAATCAGGCAGGGTGCCCGGCTCGCATTGTTTGCGATGCTGGTGCAATTCGTGCTGACCTTCGGCCATAGCCATTGGTTTGCGCAGGCGGCACCGCTCGCCCAATCCCAGCTGGCCGACAGCGTCAAGGGCATCGCATCGCCCGACAGCGCGGCCATCCAGAAGCAGTCACCGACAAATCCGGACCGTGAACATCCTGGTGACGACAATTGCGCGATTTGCGCAGTGGTCGCGATGGCGGGCACTGTCGTGTTCGCAACCCCGCCTCTGCTGCATTTGCCGCAGGTGGTCGAGTTGCTCTACCGGACCACCGATGCCGAATTCCTCCATCTGGAATCGGCAAAGCACGCGTTTCAGTCGCGCGCTCCTCCGATCTCCTGACGCCCAAGCTTCGATCCACAGCTAGCGCCGCGTAGTGAGGCGCGCCGCGGGCCATGGAGCGAAGCTCCGTTTGCTCGCGCGCCCGCGCCTTGCGGCAAGTGTCTCGTCAGGACATCTCAAATGAACAGCCTCCCTTCGTTGCGTGCCTTTCGCATCCTGCTCATGTCGGCATCGTCGCTGACTCTCGCGACCCTTTGGAACGCGGGCGCGATGGCGCAGAACGACAACGCATCGCCTGCCACGCCGCAGCCCGCCGCTTCCCCAACGGTGGCGCCCTCGCCGACGCCGCAAGCGACCGAGACACCCGCTCCGGCACAACCGGCCGCGCAAGCCCCGCAGCAGGAGGCGGCTCCCGCGGCCGGGCCGGGCACAAATGTGCTGCCGGAAACCCGAGTGGCCGCGCCGGTCGAACGACGGCGGCCGCGCTCCGCGCCGCAGCCGACGCGGCAGGTGACGACCAGTCCGGCCGCGACTGTGCCGACCCAGGCACAGGCCGAAGCCGCCGCCAATCGTCAGGTCGTGCAGCAGACCCAGAACTTCGACCAGCGGCGTGACAATGTCATCCTGCCGAAGACGGGCACGACGAACTACCAGCTCGACCAGAAGGACCTCGAGACGCTGCTGCAGGGAAGCGCGGCGCAGCTCAGCGACATCGTGCTGCAATTTCCGGGCGTCTACCAGGATTCAACGAGCTCGGGCGATTTCCATATTCGCAACGAGCACGCCAACGTTCAGTACCGCATCAATGGCATCATGCTACCCGACGGCGTTTCCGGTTTCTCGCAGCTGCTGGAGACGTCTTTCATCAGCAACATCCAGTTGCTCACCGGCGCGCTGCCGGCGCAATACGGCTTGCGCACGGCGGGCGTACTCGACATCACCTCCAAGAGCGGAGCCGCGCTGTCCGGCGGCAGCGTCAGCATTTATGGCGGCAGCCACCAGACCATCACGCCCAGCTTCGAATATGGCGGGGTGGCCGGAAACACCGACTACTATGTCGCCGGCCGTTATCTCAGCACCGGCTTGGGTCTTGAGAATCCGCTGCCGTCGCTCAACGCCATCCACGATCATTCCGAACAGGGCCGATTCTTCGCCTATACGTCCACGGCGCTTGATCCGCAGACGCGCGTCGTCACCATCTCCGGCTTCGGCCTGACCCGATATCAAATCCCCAACAATCCCGGGCAGCCCGGCAACGCCGGGGGCTTTTGTGGCGGACCGTTCGACCCGGCGAACCCCTGCCTCAATCCGGATGGCAGCCCGAATCCGACTGCTCCGGCCTACACGGCCTTCGGCAAGGGTGGTTTCGATTCGGCGACCCTCAATCAAAACCAATACGAGAAGAACGCCTACAACGTCATTGCCTGGCAGAAATCCGAAGGCAATTTCGATGCGCAGCTATCCTATTATTCGCGCTACAGCGATCTTCACTTCGTTCCGGATCCTGTGGGCGATCTCTTCATCAACAACGTCGCTTCCGATGTTTACCGCAGCTCGTTCCTCAACGGCGTCTCCGGCGATTTCTCGTACCGGCTGAACGAGGCGCACACGGTCCGCGCCGGCTTCTACACCCATGGCGAGCAGACCCAGATCGCGAATGTCAGCACCGTTCAGCCGCTCGATCCCGCCGATCCGAGCGGCCTGACGGCGATCGACTCGCCGTTCAACATCGTCGACAAGAGCAGATTGTTCGGCTGGCAGCTCGGCGCCTATGCCCAGGACGAGTGGCGGCTCACCCGGGAGCTCACGCTCAATTACGGCCTGCGGTTCGATCAGATCTATCAATACACCGACGCCAACCAGTTCAGTCCGCGCGCCAGCCTGACCTACAAGCCTTGGTGGTCGACCGTGCTGCATGTCGGCTACATGCGCACCTTCCAGCCACCGCCGCAGGTGCTCGGCCGAACCATCCCGACCGATATCTTCAACGGAACGACTGCGGCCGTGCCGACCGTGACGCCCGATCAGGCCGCTGTGCTGCCGGGCCAGGTGGCCGGCCAGCCGCTTCAGAATATCGGCGCGATCCAGCCCGAGCGGGCGGACGTCTACGACGCCGGCTTCACCCAGCAATTGCTGCCGCAATGTCCGACCAGCGCGGGCGCGATGCCGACCAAAGCGCCCGTTGCAGCAAATTGTCCGAGCCTGGAGCTCGGCGGCAGCATCTACTACAAGAAGGCCAGGGACCTGCTTGACGACGGGCAGTTCGGCCAAGCCTACACGCTGACCGCATTCAACTACGACAAAGCCGAAAACTACGGCGCCGAGCTGAAGCTCAGGTTCAGGTGGGGCGGCTTCGCTGCCGACACCAGTTGGGCATGGGGTGTCCAGCACGCCCACACAGTCGTGTCGAACCAGACGCTGTTCAGTCCGGACGACCTGGCCTACATCCAGAACCATTGGATCCACACCGACCACGATCAGACCTATACGGGTTCGGGACGCGTCGCCTACCGGTGGTCCGACTCCAACACCTGGTTGGACGGCACCACCGTGAGCGCGACGTTCATTTACGGCAGCGGCCTGCGGACGGATCCTGCGGATGGCTCGACCTGCCCGAACTGCGCTCACCTGCCGTCCTATTGGCAGGTCAACACCGGCGTGGCGCATGAGTTTATCAATGGCTGGAACGGACTTCCGGTGACGGTGCGGTTCGACGTGGTCAACGTCGCCGACTATATTTATCAAATCCGCAACGGCAGCGGCATCGGCGTGTTTGCCCCACAATACGGACCGCGGCGCGGATATTATTTCGGCATCTCGCAAAAGATCGGCGGTCCGGAAAAAACTCCCGGCGTCATGGCTGCCTTCTACACCAAGGCCCAGGCCCCGATCGCCTATCATTGGGCGGGTGCTTATGTCGGCGCCAATTTCGGGGCCGCACTGAGCGCGGGCGAGCATGTGCTGACGCCGATCGGCTGGGGCGCGACAAATCCGGCCGGCGCGCTCGGCGGCTTGCAGCTCGGATACAATCATCTGCTTGCGCCGAACTGGCTGGTCGGCGTCGAGGGCGAACTCGACTGGACCTCGGCTCAGGGCAAAGCGAATTTCGTCGATCCCGCCGGGACGGCCGCACTGTCGATGACCAGCGATCACAACTGGTATGACAGTTTGAGCGGCCGGATCGGCTATGTCATGGGACCGCTGATGCTCTATGCGAAGGGTGGCGCCGCATGGATGAATGCGGATTACCGCATGGACGTGAACAGCGGGCTCGACGGCACCTCCCTGGTCAGCACGACGAGGCCCGGCTGGATCGCCGGTGGCGGCGTGGAATATATGCTTGGTTCCCGCTGGTCGGCCAAGCTGGAGTACAGTCACCTCGACTTCGGCGGCAAAAGCTTGAGCTTGGCCACCCCGTTCGGCAACAGCGTGAACGTCGACACCGCGGTCGACCAGGTCAAAGCCGGCGTGAACTACCACTTTGACGGACTGCTTTGATGGCTTTTCGCGAAACAATGGGGTGCTGGAACGATTGGGGGGTCGATCGAGACAGAAAGAACGATATGAACAGTTGCGAAAATAAACTCGGCCGCGCGCTTTGCTCCCGGCCCGTCCTGGGTGCCTTCGGCCTGCTTGCCACGGCTGCATTCCTCGCGCAGCCCGCGCGCGCGCAGGCTCCGAACCCGCTGCTGCCGCATAATCTGTCGCCATGGGGGATGTTCCTCAATGCCGACATCGTGGTGAAGGGGGTGTTGGTCGGGCTTGCCTTCGCCTCGCTCGTGACCTGGACAGTCTGGCTCGCCAAGACCATCGAGCTGCGCCTCGCGAGCAGCCGCGCGCGGCGCCGGATCGGCATGCTGGAGCAAGGCGGCAATCTGCGTGACGCGGTGGACGCTTGCGACGGCGACCGTGACGCCATCGCACAGCTGATCCTCTCGACCGCGCGCGAGGCGGAGCTGTCGGGCGGCGTGGTCGATGACGGCTTCAAGGAGCGCGTCGCATTGCGGCTGGAGCGTGTGGAAGCGGCGGCGACGCGGCAGATCTCGCGCGGCGTCGGCATCCTCGCCACCATCGGCGCCACCGCGCCTTTTGTCGGACTGTTCGGCACGGTGTGGGGCATCATGAACTCCTTCATCGGCATTTCGGAGTCTCATACGACCAATCTCGCCGTGGTGGCGCCCGGCATCGCCGAGGCGCTGCTGGCCACCGCGCTCGGGCTCGTTGCCGCCATTCCCGCCGTCGTGATCTACAATCACCTCGCTCGTGTGATCGCGGGATATCGCGCCTTGTTGGGCGACGCCTCGGCGCAATTGCTGCTCATGATCAGCCGGGGCAAGCTGGGCCGAACCATGTCGCTGCCACACGCGGCGGAGTGACGGCCATGGCGATGCGTCTTGGCTCACGCTCCGGCGGCGACGATCTCGAGATCCAGCACGAGATCAACGTCACGCCCTTCATCGATGTCATCCTGGTGCTGCTGATCATCTTCATGGTGGCGGCGCCGCTTGCGACCGTCGATATCGGCGTCAATCTCCCGGCGAGCACGGCTCCGGAACAACCGCGGCCCGACAAGCCGGTTTTCGTCACCATCAAGTCGGACCGAACCGTTGCCATCGGCGACACCATTATCGATCATCTGGCGCTTCCCGGCGCGCTCGATACGGCGACCAACGGTCACAAGGATGAAACGATCTTCATCCGCGGCGACAAGGCCCTGAGCTATGGCGAGCTGATGGAGATCATGAACATCATGCGGGACGCCGGCTATCTGAAGCTCGCTTTGGTCGGGCTGGAAACCCCCGCAAGCAAACCATGAACGCGCACACGCTGCATCTGCCCGAGCGATCGGGCTTCTCGCGCTGGAGCATCGCCGCCCTGACGATCCTGCTCGCCCATGCGGCGCTGGTGGCCGCCGTTGCGCTCTGGTATGCCCGCCGGCCACCGACCGAACCCAACATTATCCCCGCCATTTCCGTGACCCTCGCGCCGGTCGAGGCCAGCGCGCCCGAGATCCAGAACCAGGACGTCGCGGTCGGGCCAACCATGCAGCAGGCGGAGGAGACACCGCAAGAGCCGCCGAAGCAGGAGCAACCCGTCGAACAGGTGGAGCAGCCGCCACCGCCGCAGCAGCAGGCCGAGGTCACCATGCCTCAGGAAACGCCCAAGCAGGTCGAGCAACCGAAGCCGGAGCCGGAGCCGCCGGCCCCGGAAACCCGGGCGCCGCCGAAAACCGAGCACATCGGGCAATTCAGTCAGGCCAGCGCCAATGCCTATAACGCGCTGGTGTTCGGTCACCTGCAGCGATTCAAGCGCTATCCTGCGGCGGCGCACGGCGCGTCCGGCACGGTCACCGTCCGATTTGAATTGAACCGTGCAGGCGACGTTATCGAGAGCGAGATAGCAAAGTCATCCGGCAACGCGGTGCTCGACCACGAAGCGCTCGACTTGCTCCATCGCGCCAGCCCGTTCCCGGCATTTCCGGCCGCGAAGCCGGGCGCAAGAGACAGCTATCTCGCGCCGGTGAGTTTCGCCCGCTAGGACAGCACGCGGCTCTCGCATGACGGCAACGCGCGCCATCGCTGCAACGAGCGCTCACCTGCGATAGGCGACGCAGTCGATTTCCACCTTGCAGTCCACCACCATGCTCGAGACGACGCAGGCCCGGGCCGGCGGATTGGCGCCGAAATATTCGGCGAAGACCTTGTTGAAGCTCTGGAAGTCTCTGGGGTCATCGAGCCAGACGCCGCAACGCACGACATCCTTGGGCTCATAGCCAGCCTCGGCCAGGATCGCGAGCATGTTGCGGATCGCCTTGTGCGACTGCGGAATGATGCCGCCCTCGATCACCTCGCCGTTCTCCATCGGCGTCTGGCCGGAGACGTAGAGCCAGCCGTCGGCCTCCACTGCGCGGGCAAACGGAAGGTGCTGGCCGCCGGTGCCGGTGCCGCCGGCCGCGCCGTATCGTTTCAGCGTCATTGCATCATGTCCTGGGTATGGCGGTTCAAGTCAGGGCCCGGCCCGGCCGTGCGAAGGTGCTGCGTCCGTCCGCGACCACGGCTTCGCCGGCGACGAAGACCGCACGGATGCCTGCGGGCATTTCCGTCGGCGTCTCGAACGTCGCTCTGTCCATGATGGTCTCGTCGAACAGGGTGAGATCGGCGATCATGCCGGGCCGCAGGATGCCGCGGTCGGACAGGCCGAAGCGCTGCGCGGGCATCGCGGTCATCCGCCGCACGGCATCTTCCAAGGTCAGCCAGCCTTGCTCCCGCGTCAGCCGGCCGGCAACACGCGGAAAACTGCCATAGGCGCGCGGATGCGGCTTGGTGCCCGGACGCGGAATGCCATCGGAGCCGACCATGTGCAGGCGATGGGTGAACGCGGCGCGCAAATCGGCCTCATCGAGCTGGAACATGATGATGCCGGTCTGGCCCTGGTCTTCCTCGATGCAGCGGACCATCAGCTCGAACGGCGAGATGCCGAGCTCGCGCGCGGCATCGACCATCGACTTGCCCTCGAGCGGCTTCAACGCGGGGTTGGCCGTGGCGGAGATGCGCACATTGTGCCAGCCGATCAGCACGATCTTGGACTGTGCGGCATGCGGGTCGGGATCGCCCTCCTCCACCAGGACGCGCAGAGCCTCGCGCTGGGTCGGATCGCGCAGCCGCGCCAGCAACGCATCGATGCCGCCCTCGAGCGCGGCCGGCGGCAGCAATTGCAGCATGTAGGAGCTGCCGGCGGGATAGGGATACATGTCGAAGGAGATGTCGATGCCCTCCGCGCGCGCCGCCTCGAGCCGGTCGAGCGCCTTCGGGATCGCGCCCCAGTTCGGCTTGCCGGCCGATTGCAGATGCGACAGCAGCCCCGCCGCGCCTGAGGCGCGCAGGATCGCGATGAACTCGTCGATGGATGGCAGGAGGCCCGCTTCATAGTTGCGGACATGCGCGGTGAGCAGCTTGCCGTGCGCCCGCACCGTCTCCGCCAGCGCGTTGAGCTCGCCGGTGTCGGCAAAGGCGCTCGGGGGATAGACGAGGCCGAGCGACAGGCCGGCAGCGCCTTGCGCGAGCTGCTGCGCCAGCAGCGCCTGCATCGCCGCGATCTCCTTGGCACTCGCCGCGCGGCGTTCGTAACCGAGCACGGCAAGACGGATCGCGGCATGTCCGACCAGGGAGACGAGGTTGAGCGCGACGCCGGGCCCTTCCAGGGCCTGCTTGTAGCCGTCGAAGCTGTCGAAGATTTCGTCGGGTCGGGTTTCGCCGGCGAGCCCCGAGAAGTGCAATCGCAGCATCTCGGCGGAGCCCGCGGTCGCGGGATAGAGCGAGAAGCAGCAATTGCCGACCACGAGCGTGGTCACGCCCTGCAACACCTTCTCGGGCCGGTCGGGCTCGCGCAGGCAGATCAGATCGTCGTGGCAATGGGCGTCGATGAAGCCGGGCGCGAGATAGCAGCCGCGCGCGTCGATGATGTCGGCGCCCTCCGCCGGCAGCGCGGCGCCGATCGCCGCGATGCGGCTGCCGCTAATGCGCAAGTCGGCCTCGAACCACGGCGCGCCGGTGCCGTCGATCAGCCTGGCGTTGCGGATCAGCGTGTCCGTGCCGCTGGTGGTCTGGGGCATGCCCCTCTCCTCAATGAACAGCCACGGCGCCTGATGGTGCGACCTCTTCGTAGTCGGGGATCGATTCGATCCGGCCGAGCACCACGACGTAGAAGAAGATGCCGATCAGCAGCACCACGCCGGCAATCATGAAAGCACCGGCAAAGGATTGGGTCCAGTCGACCACGATGCCTGTCACGATCGGCGCGAGCACGCCCATCATGTTGTTGGTGAAATTCAGGATGCCGCCGACCGTGCCCGCGCCACCCTTGGGCGCGATCAGCGACACGATCGAGGATCCGACGGGTGCGGCGGCCGACAGGCCCGAGATCGCGATCGACAACCACAGCAGCGCCCAGCCCGGTTTCACGGTGAAGGCGGCGCCGATCACGGCGAGCCCCATCAGCATGCCGACGATGATCACCGACTGGCGCACCCGCGTCGAGTCGTAGCCGCGCGCGATCAGATGATCGACCAGAAAGCCGCCGATCAACAGGTCCGACAGTGTCGCGAAGATCCAGGGGATGGTCGAATAGCCTGCGGCCGACATCAGGTTCATGTGCATGGTCTGGGCGAGATAGCCCGGCAGCCAGGTGAGGAAGAGATAGAAGGTGTAGCCATAGGCGGAGAAGCCGATGGTCAGGCCCCAGACCTTGCGGTTGCGCAGGAGGTAGCCGAGCATGCGGCTTTGCCCCGCTGCGGCCGGGCCTTCCGGCGTACCGCCGCCGGCGATGATGTAGTCATGCTCCGCCTTGGAGAGCTTCGGATCCTCGCTCGGATTTCGATAGATCACGTAGTAGGCGATGAAATAGGCGAAGCTGAGCAGCGCGGTGACGCCAAAGCCCCAGCGCCAGCCGTAGAGAAAGATCACATAGGCGACCAGCGGCACGCCGATCACGTTGGAGAATTTTGCGGCGGAATCGAAGATCGCGGTCGAGCGCGCGCGTTCGTCGAGCGGAAACCAGTGGCCGGTCGCCTTCTGGCTGGCCGGAAACGCCGGCGCTTCCGCGACACCGAGCAACAGACGCGCGCCGGCGATGCCCCAGAGACCGCTGGCGAGCGCGGTGATGGTGGCGGCGACCGCCCAAAGGAAGCTCGAGACGCGGCCGACCGTGGTGACGCCGAAGCGGTCGAGCACCATGCCGCCGGGGACCTGCAGCAGCGAATAGGTCCAGAAGAATGCGCTGCCGAGCAGGCCGATGTCGGTGGCGGTGAGGCCGAGCTCCCTGGTGAGCTCCGGCGTCGCGGCCGAGAGGCCGACGCGATCGATGTAGTTGATGAGAATTCCAACGCCGAGGAGACAACCGATCAGCCAGCGTCGTCCGGGTACCTGTTGGGTTGCCTTCGTCACGTTGAATCCTCGCTTGGACACGCAGGATCGCGTCTCCAATCCCGACATGGGACCGGGAGAACCTCATCGCGCCCGCAACTGCATTGTCTCTTATAGTGGACAATATTATCTTATAGCGACACGTTAGAGATGACAGCGTCGTGGTGTCAAGAGCGGACATTCCGGCCGCGACGCGCGTTCGCCCGCGTCGCGGTCTGCGCGAACATGGTACGGCGACAACGCACAACGATGCGGGAACATCGGTCAGCGACCTTGACGGTCGATTCGGTTCAGGAACGATCCGAGAGTTCCGTTGCGGTGGCGACGAGATCGTCGAGCAGCGCGGTCCTGCGCTCCTTCACCGAATCAGCGGGAACGACGAAACAAAGCGTCGCGACCGCGACACCCTTCTTGTCGCGGATCGGCGCGGCAAGGCACGACGTGAAGCGATCGGACAGTGCCGTGGTCACGCATTTGCCGTCGCGCCGCGCCCGTGCGACGTCCTTGATGAAATCATCGACGTCGAGCACGCGGCCATCAGGGAGGCGGAAATCCTCCTTCGGAACGAACGCGCGAATCTCCGCCGGGCTCATGTGATCGAGCAGCAACCGGCCCGATGCCGTCCAGGGCAGCGGCACCTCGATGCCGACGTCGGTGGTGATGCGGAACAGGCCCGATCCGTCGCGGGTATCGACCACCACATATTTGCGGCCGCGCAGCGCGCAGAGTTGCGCGGTCGCGCTGTGCTGGGTCGCGAGACGATCGAGCGCCTCGCGGCAGTGGCGATGCAGCGGATTGGCCTCCGCATAGGCCCGCCCGTAGAGATGCACCGCCTTGCCGAAATAGACCTGACCGCCGTCGCCGACGCTCTCGAGCAGGTCCGCCTCGATCAGGCGGTTGGCGATGGCATAGACCGTCGATCGCGGCGCGCCCATCTGCTTGGCGAGGTCGCTGAGCTTGGAGGGCGCGCGCAAATGCAGCAGCGCTTCGAGCAGATCGATGGTCCGATCAATCCCGTTCTGGCGTTCCGCGGGCGAGGCGCCCTTCTTCGATGCGGCCAAACTTCATCAATCCTTCGTCAGCTTCGCCTGCCGTTTTGGCACAAACCGCGCCGACGGTATAGCGGGTCAGACTTTCGCATTCAAAGCTCTGGAGTGACGTCGGCGTCCTGGCAGTCAGCCCTGTGCAACCCGGCCAGATCGCGCTTCGCGCGGGATCGAAATCGAGATAGGCCTGCAATGTCTCGGTGGTGGCGCGGAAGATGTGAGCTCCGAGCGGATGCGCTATCCTCGCGCCCTGCTCCAGTCCGGGGCAACCGCGCCCGAGACGCCTTCGAAGGCGCCGTCGACGAGCTCGAACACCAGGATCCGCGCGGCATCGACCGGGCCCGGCATGGTGACGCGGCCCTTGGGGACCAGCTTGAAGCCGACCCGGCTGTAATAGGGCTCGTCGCCGACCAGCAGCACGATGCGATGGCCCTTGTCCTTCGCTTCTTTCAGGGCCCGCTCCATCAACATGCGGCCGATGCCGCGGCTGCGGAACGGCGGCTCGACCGTGAGCGGCCCGAGCAGCAGTGCAGGCGTCTCGCCAACCGTCACGGGCAATTGCCTGACGGAGCCGACCAGCAGCGTGCCGATGCGGGCGGTGAAGGAGACGTCGAGCAGGTGTTCGACGTGCTCGCGGATGCGATAGGCGCTGAGCACGAAACGGCCGGGGCCGAAGGTGCGCTCGTGCAGCCGCTCGATCGCCTGCGCGTCGCCTGCGGCTTCGGGACGGATGGTGATGGAGAGATCGTTCATATCATTTGCGGGATAGCATCTGCGCCTGGCAAGGTCCATGGGCGTCGCGCCCAACTTCAGTCCCTTTTCAGCGCCGGCTGGGGCGTCATCGCGGCAGCGGTCCAAGGCTCGCCGCTGTGTTCCGGACCGATGCGGCCATGGGCGCCGCGGCGGGCTCTAACACCTGCGCAAACGACAGCGTCCAGAGCGAAAGCATCGTGATCGGCACGACATAGTATGGTGTGAAGATCGGGTGGGTCATGAAAAATGCGAGATTGACGACGAGGTTGCCGGCAACGACGAACGCGGCCTGTCGCACATGTCGTTCGCCGGCCCACAGCAGCCAAAGCGTCGCGCCGATCGCGAGCACGATCAGCACGATCTGCATGTCGCGCAGATATTGGACGAACACGGCAAGATCGAACGCCGGCGCAACCACGTCGGCGCTGCCATAGGTGGTCGCCAGCGCGCTGCCGGCGTTGATGGCCTGCGCGGCCAGCGTCGGCGCCATGCCGACGAGCACGCCTGCACCGAAGGCAAGTCCCTGCACGAAGATCGCGAGCGAGCGCGTCCACAGGAAGGGAATGCCGAGGAACAGGAAATAGCCGGCGGCGAGCAGCACGTTCGGCAGCCTGAGATTGACGGAGGCGCCGAGCAGGAGCCCGATCAACGCGATCAGCAGAACGCTGCGTTTGTCCCGGCTCAGCCACACCGCGGTCAGCAAACCTGCAACAGCGCACAGCGCCATGGTCGGCGCCACCGAATAGCTCGCCTTGGCGGGATTGATCATGAGACCGATCGCAAGCGCGCCGAACACGCCTGCGCCAATGAGCGATGGCAGGCTTCTCGCCATTGCAATAGCCGAGAGCGCCAGCCCGCCAACAATCAGGTTCGCGGCAATGTAGAGCGGCACCACCTGGTGGCCTTCCGGAAACAGCGCCAGCAGGAAACCCGTGCCCGGCGGATATTGCAACACCACTTTGCCACCAGGCATCGGGTTGTGACAGGGCCAGCGGATCGGATCCTTCCATTCGGAAAACGCGATCTCCTTCAACTTGCCTTCGAAATAGCGGTCGTCGTCCCCGACTGCGTTGGTATCGAGCCCACTGATGCCGAAGCGCTGGAACAGGTGGGCCTGCCTGAGATAGCAGATGTCGTCATAGACCCCACGCGCCTCGCTCCATCGCGACATTCCCCAAATGTTGCCGGCGAGGATCGCAAGACAGATGAGGCCGAAGGCGAGTTTTGCTGATTTCATCAGGTTTCCGTGGCGCCGGTTCGGGTCACTAGCATAGCATCAGCGCCACGTCGCCATCACGGGCTTACCATCGAGCACTTCGGCGATCCTCAAGCGAGTGCCTGGAGTCACCTCCTCCGGCAGCGCGGCGGCGTCGAAGAAGCCGCATTCGATGATCTCGCGGTTGGGCTCGGGTAGCCGGTCCTGGCGGAAATGCCTGACGACATAGACCGCGACATGGTCGCGGCGGGAGACGTGGCTGTTCAGGAAGATGCCATGCAGCACGGCCTCCCCTAGCAGGTCGATATCGCCCTCCTCCTTGAGCTCGCGGCGCATTGCCTGTTCCATGGTCTCGCCAAAATCGACCCCGCCCCCGGGCAAATACCAGCCAGAGACATAGCTATGCTTGACCAGGAACACCTTGTTGTCGGCATCGAGCACCACGGCGCGAACGCCCAGCGTCATGCCGCGGACCACCAGGAAATAGGCATGGAAGAACCGCCGCAGCAGCGGCTCGAATTTCCGTCGGATCCGGTGCAGAGGCTCTCCCATCAGTCTTTCAGGCTTTCCTCTTTCAGGCTTGGCTCTTTCAGGCTTTGCTCTTCAGGCTTTCCTTGCACGTTGCCGGAGACCTTGCCATTACGGCATCGGAATAGCGAGGCCATCGCGCGGATGACATCTTTCATGGCACCCTTCACGCTTGCCCATCTGTCCGACCCGCATCTGCCGCCGCTGCCGAAGCCGCGGCTGACCGAGCTCGCCGGCAAGCGCGCGCTCGGCTATGTCAACTGGACGCGCAACCGCCATAAATACCAGCGCCGCGAGGTGCTCGATGCGCTCGTCGCCGATGTGCGGGCGCAGGCGCCGGACCACATTGCCGTTACGGGCGATCTCGTCAATTTGGCGATGGAGGCGGAGTTCGCGCCGGCGCGCGCCTGGCTCGACGAAGTCGGTCCGCCTGACCGCGTCACCACGATCCCCGGCAATCACGACGCCTATGTCCGCGCCACCTATCACCGCTTCGGCGAGACCTTTGCGCCCTATCTTGCAGATGACGACGGCCGCATCGGCTTTCCCGGCGTGCGCCGACGCGGCCCGGTTGCGCTGATCAGTCTCTCCAGCGCGGTGCCGACGCTGCCCTTGATGGCGACGGGCACGCTCGGGCGCGATCAGCTCACTGACCTCGAACAGGTGCTCGAGCAGCTTGCGACCGAGGACGTCTTCCGCGTGCTGCTGGTGCATCATCCCCTGAAGTCCGACGCCCGCCAGAAGCGGCTGACGGATTCGGCCGCGCTGCTGGCGCTGCTGAAGCGGCGGGGTGTCGAGCTGATCCTGCACGGGCACGACCACATTCATTCGACCATGTGGTTCGAAGGCCCCAATGGCAGGATTCCCGCGATCGGCGTGCCATCGGCCTCCGCGCTCGCGCATGGACGTTATCCTGCGGCGGCCTACAATCTTTTTGCGATCGAGAAGGACAATGAAGGCTGGCGCTGCGAGCAGATCGTGCGGAGCATCGATCATGGCTTGCAGATCCGCGAGATCAAGCGCGCGCGGGTGATTTAGGTCCCCGTCATTGCGAGCGAAGCGAAGCAATCCAGGCTGCCTCCGCGGAAGGATTTCTGGATTGCTTCGCTTCGCTCGCAATGACGGCGGTGAAGTTCTCACCAGCTCCGCAACGCCGCGAGCACGGCGACGCCGAACAACGCGGCGGCCCCGAGGATGAAGCCGAACAGGAACGGCCAGAGGCGCGAGCGGCGCGGCGGCTCCGCAACTTCCTCCTTGGGCTCTGGCGGCACCACCATCGCATGTTCGCGCTCGATCATGCGGCGGGCGACGTAGTCGGTCACGGCGTCCACGATCACGGCGGTGTCGTGCGATTCGGCGAGCACGATGCGGCCGAAGCGGGTGTCCTGGACGAAGCGGTACTGCCGCTTGTCGCGCCCCATCATGATATGGGCGACGACGTCGATCCAGAGTCTCGGCGTATCACCTTGGCTGATGCCGCGGTCGAACAGATCGATCCTGTCGGGCACCTGGGCGAACAGCGGATCGAGCGCGTCGTTGAGGATCTCGAGCCGGGCCACTTCGGCGTCCCTGAGATCGACGACCACCCCGGTCCGGTCGGCAGCCTCGATCCGTGCGCGGAGCAGCGCATCGCGCAGCCGCACCGGGCGCGGCTGGCCGGGATTGATACCGCTGGTCTCGGGCTCTGACATTGTCGTCCCTGTCCTCAACTCTCCCCGTTAACCTATCAGCAACCAGACCCCCCGCAAAGGGCCCATTATTCCAGATACTTACGGTGCCCACAGACCTCTGATGTGTGCCAAAAACAGACGATCCCACCCGGCTTGCGCCGGATGGGACCCTCCGTCCTTGGACGTCTTCTTGAGACTTGTCGGCTGGCCGTCAGGCCGACACCCGCGACGGCTCTTCCACGATCGAGAAGCGGACGCCGGCCTTGTGGCGGTTCTCTTCCGAAACCGAGCGCCAGGCGTCTTCGGCTTCCTTGCGGGTCTTGAACGGGCCCTGCACCTGGGCCGAGCCCTCGACCAGCTTGTGGAAGTTCATCGAGCCGAACTCGCCGCCGATCACCCAGAAATTGCTGCCTTTGGTCATTGTCAGTCTCCTGTCGAGGTGCGTTAGCCGAACTGGTTCATGGTGTTGTGGGCGCCGCCCGCCTTCAGGGCCGCTTCGCCCGCGAAGTATTCCTTGTGGTCGTCGCCGATATCGGAGCCGGCCATGTTCTGGTGCTTGGCGCAGGCGATGCCCTGACGGATCTCCTGGCGCTGCACGTTCTTGACGTAGCCGAGCATGCCCTGCTCGCCGAAATACTCGCGTGCGAGGTTGTCGGTGGACAGCGCGGCCGTGTGATAGGTCGGCAGCGTGATCAGGTGGTGGAAGATGCCGGCGCGCTTGGCCGAATCCGCCTGGAAGGTGCGGATGCGCTCGTCGGCTTCGGCGGCCAGCGGCGTATCGTCATATTCCGGCTTCATCAGCTCGGCGCGGCTGTACTTGCTGACATCCTTGCCGGCTTCCTTCCACGCGTCATAGACCTGCTGACGGAAGTTGATGGTCCAGTTGAACGACGGCGAGTTGTTGTAGGCAAGCTTGGCGTTCGGAATGACCTTGCGGATGCGATCGACCATCTTCGCGATCTGCTCGATATGCGGCTTCTCGGTCTCGATCCAGAGCAGGTCCGCCCCGTTCTGCAGCGAGGTGATGCTGTCGAGCACGCAGCGGTCCTCGCCCGTGCCGGGACGGAACTGGTAGAGGTTCGAGGGCAGCCGCTTCGGACGCATCAGCTTGCCGTTGCGGTTGATGATGACGTCGCCGTTCTTGGCGTTCTCCGCCGTGATTTCCTCGCAATCGAGGAAGCTGTTGTACTGGTCGCCGATGTCGCCCGGCTTGTGGCTGACCGCGATCTGCTGCGTCAGGCCCGCGCCGAGCGAGTCGGTGCGGGTGACGATGATGCCGTCTTCGACGCCGAGCTCGAGGAAAGCGTGGCGACAGGCGCGGATCTTGGCGATGAACACCTCGTGCGGCACGGTGACCTTGCCGTCCTGGTGACCGCACTGCTTCTCGTCCGAGACCTGGTTCTCGATCTGCAGCGCGCAGGCGCCCGCTTCGATCATCTTCTTGGCGAGCAGATAGGTCGCCTCGGCGTTACCGAAGCCGGCGTCGATGTCGGCGATGATGGGGACGACATGGGTCTGGAAGGCGTCGATCTTCGCGATCAGCTCCTTCTCGCGCGCGGTGTCGCCTTCCTTGCGCGCCTTGTCGAGGCTGCGGAAGATGTCGTTGAGCTCGCGGGCATCCGCCTGGCGAAGGAAGGTGTAGAGCTCCTCGATCAGCGCCGGCACCGAGGTCTTCTCGTGCATCGACTGGTCGGGCAGCGGGCCGAACTCGGAGCGCAGCGCCGCGATCATCCAGCCGGACAGGTACAGATATTTGCGATCGGTCCTGCCGCCGAAGTGCTTCTTGATCGAGATCAGCTTCTGCTGGGCGATGAAGCCGTGCCAGCAGCCCAGCGATTGGGTGTACTTGGTCGGATCGTTGTCATAGGCCGCCATGTCGGCCCGCATCAGCGCCGCGGTGTAGCGGGCGATGTCGAGGCCGGTCTTGAAACGGTTCTGCAGGCGCATGCGCGCGACGGCCTCGGCCGTCACCCCGTTCCAGGTCGGCTGGGTCTTGAGGAGCGCCTGGGCCGCCTCGATCTCGCTCTGATACGAGGCCGGGCCCTGAAGGGTGCTGATGCCGCGGGGCTGGTAGTTCATGTGCCTTATCCTTCTCGACGGATGACGAAGCGAAGCGCTTCGTCATCGACATTTTTGACAATGCATTGCGAAATGCGTGGCACGAGATAAACGCGAGAAACAGAAGTTCGTATAGAGGCCTTGTATTTGAATGGTGATGTCATGTAACATCAGAACATGTAATAGATGTTATTTTGTAAATTTTGTAAATTATAGGTCAGGATGACTGACCTTGATGCGTCTGGAGGACTGAAAATGCCCGCCGAATCCGGGAAAAAGCTGTTCGTCGGTCCGCGCTTCCGGCGAATCCGGCAGCAATTGGGGCTGTCGCAGACCCAGATCGCCGAGGGGCTCGGCATCTCGCCGAGCTATGTCAATCTGATCGAGCGGAACCAGCGCCCGGTGACGGCGCAGATCCTGCTGCGGCTGGCCGAGACCTATGACCTCGACCTGCGCGATCTCGCCACCGCCGATGAAGACCGCTTCTTCGCCGAGCTGAACGAGATCTTCTCCGATCCGCTGTTCCGCCAAATCGATGTGCCCAAGCAGGAGCTGCGCGACCTCGCCGAGCTCTGTCCCGGCGTCACCCATGCGCTGCAACGGCTCTACGCGGCCTATACCGAGGCGCGCCAGGGCGAGACGCTGGCGGCCGCGCAAATGGCCGACCGCGACGTCGGCACCCGCTATGAGGCCAATCCGGTCGAGCGCGTGCGCGAGCTGATCGAGGCCAACCGCAATTATTTCCCGGAGCTGGAGCAGGCCGCGGAGACGCTTCGCGATGAGCTGGACGTGCCGGCCGAAGGGCTCTACGCCGCGCTTGCCGCGCGGCTGCGCGAAAAGCATTCGATCCAGACCCGGATCATGCCTGTCGACGTGATGCGCGAGACGCTGCGGCGCTTCGACCGCCACCGCCGCCAGCTGCTGATCTCGGAGCTGGTCGATCCGCCCGGCCGCGCCTTCCAGCTCGCTTTCCAGCTGGGCTTAGGCGAATGCGCGCAAGCCCTGGAGACCATCATCGGCCGCGCCGGCCCGCTCGACGATGCGCCGCGGCGGCTGTTCCGCATCACGCTCGGCAATTACTTTGCCGCCGCGGTGATGATGCCCTACCCGGCCTTCCTCGCCGCCGCCGAGGCGCTGAACTACGACATCCACGTGCTGGCGCAGCGCTTCAATTCCGGCTTCGAGCAGGTCTGCCATCGCCTGACCACGCTGCAACGGCCGAATGCACGCGGCATTCCGTTCTTCCTCTTGCGCGTCGACAATGCCGGCAACGTCTCCAAGCGCTTTTCCTCCGGCACATTCCCGTTCTCGAAATTCGGCGGCACCTGTCCGTTGTGGAACGTGCACTCGACCTTCGACACGCCGGATCGCCTGCTCAAGCAGGTGATCGAGCTCTCCGACGGCACGCGCTATTTCTCGATCGCGCAGATGGTACGCCGCCCCGTCGCGCCGCACCCGCTGCCGCAGCCGCGCTTCGCCATCGGCCTCGGCTGCGAGATCCGTCACGCCGCGCGCCTGACCTATGCCGCCGGCATGGACCTTGAGAAGACGGAAGGCACGCCGATCGGCGTCAACTGCCGGCTCTGCGAGCGCGAAAACTGCGCCCAGCGCGCCGAGCCGCCGATCACCCGCACGCTGATTTTGGATGAGACCACGCGGCGGGTGAGTTCGTTCGCGTTCTCGAATGCAAGGGAGTTGTGAGGGGGCACATCTGCCTCCTCGTCATTGCGAGCGAAGCGAAGCAATCCAGACTGTCTCCGCGGAAAGATCCTGGATTGCTTCGTCGCAAGAGCTCCTCGCAATGACGAGAGGCTCACGCCAGCGTATGCACGATCACCGGCCCCGCGGCGGCGCTGGCGTGACCGGCCAGCAGCGAGCCCAGATCCTTCTCGATCCAGGCGATGGCGCGCCTGTTCGCCTCTTCGGCCTGCTCGAACTTGTCGAAGATCGAGATCGCGGTCACCGTGTCGTCGCCGGCATAGACCACGTAATAGGCCCTGAAGCCGTCGACGTCGCTGATGATCGGAACGGCACCGTCCTTGATCCGGCGCGCCAGCTCCTCGGCGCTTCCGCTCTTCGCCTTGGCCTGACGGATGGCGGCATACATGGCATCCTCCCTTCCGGCTACTGATGTGGGGCTTGTGGCCCGTTCGCATGTTACGCCGAAGCGCGCGGCCGATCTACGGCTTGGTTAACCCCGCCCTAACCTGCGCCCGCGATCTGCAACCAGGGATTAAGCACGCCTCAACATCGCTGCCCTAGTCTTGCCCCACTCACTTTTCGCAAACAACGGCAGCCTATCCTGCGGCGTGAAGTGACATCAGGGGGTTCATCATGCGCATTGCGTTGCTGCTGACCGCGACCATTGTCGGCGCGCTCTTTGCCAATCCGTCCAACGCCGGCTCGCTCGACGTCGCGTCAGCCGCGCTGCCGCCGGGCTTCCAGAGCTACCGCGGCTACATGTTCGACGTGTCGGAGGCGTCCGATCGCAAGGACCTCGACAAGCTCACCGAGAATCTGAAGCAGCAGATCGACGTCGTCGAGGCCTCCGGCCTGTCGCCGCGCGTGATGCGTTTCTTCCACACCGTTCCGATCATCGCGAGCGAGCTGGCCTGCCTCGACGAAGGCGCCGCGACCGCCTGCTACGGCCGGGTCACGCCGGACATCCAGCGCACCGCCCCCCGCACCCTGACGGTGTGGGACCATGACAAGCAGCGCTGGACCAATCCGAATGCCGTCGACCTCGCGGTCGATTCCGGGCTCGGCGTGATCATGATCCGGCCGGACATGATGCGTTACGAGAAGGAGGCCGTGCTGCTGCACGAAATGCTGCACGCCTATCACGCACGGCTCTTGCCGGACGGCTACGCCAACAAGGGCGTGATCAGCTATTACGCCTACGCCAAGTCCAAGGATCTCCTGCCCAAGGAGGCCTACGCGATGAAGAATCACATGGAATTCTTCGCGGTGACGGCGAGCATTTTCCTGGCGGGAAAGAGCGATTACCAGGATCCCAAGACCCGCGAGGCGCTCAAGGAGAAGATGCCGGACTATTACAAATATCTGATCGGCGTGTTCGGCTTCGACCCGGACCCGGCAGCGGCCTCGAGCGGACCGGTCGCCTCGCTGAAGTGAGTTCGGCCTGGCGCTGCGAGTGCCAACCTGATGCCCAAAAGCCGCGCGACATGCGCGGCTTTTTTCGTTTTGTAAGGCCGGAAGCTGCGGATGACGCACGGGCGGCAATTGCCAAGGCGGGGGCTGATCTGCATAGTCCCGCCGCATCGATTGGACTGTTTCGAAGAGGATAGAAGACATGGCGGACGCCGACCTGGATGTCGTGATCCGGCAACTGGCCAGACAGCTGCAGACGGGCCTGATGACCCGCGCCAAGCAGCGACGGGATCGCTTCAGCGGCCTCGCGGCCAAGGCCAAGAGCCAGGACACCGGCGCCCGCTTCAAGCTGATGGCCAAGGCGACCATGGAACAGGCCACCGCCGCCGCGCGGCGCCTGCAGATGTCCGCAGATAACGTCGCCGACAGCTACGCCCGCGCGATGCGGCTCGCCGCCAGCACGCCCGTCGAGGTGAAGTCGGAAAAGCCGGCCAAGGACAAGCCAGCAAAGGACAAGCCCGCGAAGAAGGCCAAGAAGGCGAAGGCCGCAAAAGCCAAGAAGGCGAAGTAGCCGGCACTTTCACCGTCGCGGTGTGGAGACCTCGGTCGGCTCGGAATTGGTGAGCTCGGCGAGCTTGGCGCGCGCGGCGTCATGGGCCCGACTGTCCTTGCCGGAAGGTAGCGCAAGGGCGGCTTCGAAATCAGCGCGGGCCTCAATGGCCTGGCCGCGGGCGAGGAATGCGAGGCCACGGTCGATGCGGGCTTGCGCATCGCGGGGGTCGAGACGGACCGCCGTGTTGTAGCTGAGAACGGCGCGATCGAGATCGCCCTTGGCGATGAGCGCAAGGCCGCGCTCGCGATAGGGCGCCGCTGGCTTTGGATCAAGCGCGATCGCCTCGTCATAATCGGTGATCGCAAGCTCCGGCTCGCCGTTCTGCCGGTACGCCCGCGCGCGGTCGCGGTAGAGCGAGGCGCGGTTAGGATTGAGCTGGATAGCCTCATTGAAATCGGCGATCGCCCGGGCGTTGTCGCCGTGGCGGAGCGCGATCCGCCCGCGCCCTTCATAGGCGAAGGCGATCAGGGAGCCGCGCAACGGCGAAAAGCCAATCACGGCCGAGCAGATGTCGGGCTCGTCCTCGTCGCCGCAATTCACGACCGTATGCACGGACAGGCCGATGGCCAAGCCCAGCACGATCAACAATGGCACGGCAACTCTGGTCATCTTTGGCGGTGACCGACAGGCCGGTCACACATCCCCTTTCGAAGGAACATTCTGGGTGAGGTGTTAACACCCCCTGAGAGGGCCCTCTGTGCGCCAGATCACAATGGCAGCATAATGGGCCGCGCCAGGCGGCGTCCTGTCCGCCTGCCGTTCCCTGGGCCGGATCGCGACAGGTGCCGGCAATGCGACGTTGCATCAGAAATTTCCCGCTCGAATTGCAGCGCGATCAGAATACGCCGGCGCTACTCGCAAGCTCATCCCCACGGCCCGCGCGAGGACGAGCGGCCCCAAGGGCCGTGCGGCGGATAGTTCTCGACGGCGCCGACCGAGGGCATCGCATGCGTGCCGAGCTCGGCCGCGAGCTGCCGGAGCGCCGCGATGCGGTTCTGCGTCGAGGGATGGGTGGCGAAAAGATTGTCGACGCCGTGGCCCGAGAGCGGATTGATGATGAACATATGCGCGGTCGCCGGATTGCGCTCGGCATCATAATTCGGCACCTGATGCGCGGCGCTCTCGATCTTGAGCAGCGCCGAGGCGAGCCACATCGGTTGCCCTGCGATCCGCGCGCCGAGATTGTCGGCGGCATATTCGCGGGTGCGGCTGATCGCCATCTGCACCAGCATGGCCCCGAGCGGCGCGAGGATCATCATCAGGATCGAACCGACGATGCCGGGACCATTGTTGTCGCGATGGCCGCCGAAGAACATGCCGAACTGCGCCAGCATCGAGATCGCGCCCGCGATGGTCGCGGTGATGGTCATCAGCAGCGTGTCGTGATGCTTGATATGCGCAAGCTCGTGCGCGATCACGCCGGCGAGTTCCTCGCGGCTGAGCTGGCGCACCAGGCCGGCGGTGACGGCCACGGCAGCGTTCTCGGGATTGCGTCCGGTCGCGAACGCATTGGGTTGCGCCTCGTCCATCAGGAACACGCGCGGCATCGGCAAGCCCGCACGGCCCGCCAGCTCGGCGACGAGGCCGACCAGCTCCGGCGCGCTATTTCGGTCGACCTCATGGGCGCCATACATCGAGAGCACCATGCGGTCGGAGTTCCAGTAGGTGAAGAGATTGGTCGCGGCCGCGATCACAAGCGCGATCATGGCGCCTGAGGCGCCGCCGATCAGATAGCCTACGCCCATGAACAGGGCGGTCAGGCCCGCGAGAAGCATTGCCGTGCGCAGATAGTTCATGGCTCGTCTCCAGCGCCGGCGATGGCCGCCCAAGGCACTGCGGGCCGGCAGACATCAGGTAGGAACGCCCCCTGCTAAGGCGCAAGGTTTCAGGGTGCGTCGCGGAGCCGCGGCCCTGGCTCAACCATGCATTGTCATTCCGGGGCGCCCGAAGGGCGAGCCCGGAAGCCCGAGATTCGCAGGGGCGCAATCGCGCCCCGTAGTTCGATGCTGCGCATCGCCCCGGAATGACGAAGGGATGGTTTGCGGGCGATCATTCCATTAAACTTCGTCAAGAATCCAAGCGTCTCCCCCTTTCGGAAACCTCATGCTCCTGACCCGATTTGCGATCGCGGCCGTTACCCTCGCCGTGTTCTCCCTTCCCGCCTCCGCCCAGTTCATGCCGCCGCCCGCAAAGCCCGTGGCGCCCAGGGCGCCGTCGCCACGCGCCGCCTCGTGCCACAACGGAGCGAGCTTCGATCGCTTCCTCGCCGAGGTGAAACAGCAGGCGGTCGCGGCGGGCGTGTCGCAACGAACGATATCGGAGGCGTCGCCCTACCTGGTCTACGACCAGGGCATCGTCAATCGCGACCGCGGCCAGCGCGTGTTCGGCCAGCTCTTCACCGAATTCGCCGGCCGCATGGCCGCGCCCTATCGCATGCAGAACGGCCAGCAGCACATCAGGCAGCACGCGGCAGCGTTTGCGCGCGCCGAGAAGGAGTACGGCGTGCCGCCGGCGGTGATCGCCGCGTTCTGGGGCCTGGAGAGCGACTTCGGCGCCAATATGGGCAATCTGCCGACGCTGAAATCGCTGGTGTCGCTCGCCTATGACTGCCGGCGCTCGGAGATGTTCGTGAACGAGACCATCGCCGCGCTGAAGATCATTGATCGCGGCGACCTCACGCCCGACGAGATGATTGGCTCCTGGGCCGGCGAGCTCGGCCAGACGCAATTCCTGCCGACACACTACGTCAACTACGCCGTCGACTATGACGGCGACGGACGGCGCGACCTCTTGCGCAGCGAGGCCGACGTGATCGGCTCGACCGCGAACTATATCGCCAACGGCTTGAAGTGGCGGCGCGGCGAGCCGTGGCTGGAAGAGATCAAGGTGCCGCAGAACCTGCCGTGGGACCAGACCGATCTCAGCGTGCAGCTGCCGCGCTCGAAATGGGCGCAGTTCGGCGTCACCTATCCCGACGGAAGGCCGCTGCCGAACGACAATCTTCCGGCCTCCGTGCTGCTGCCGATGGGACGCTTTGGGCCGGCCTTCATGGCCTACGCGAATTTCGCGGCCTATACCGAATGGAATAACTCGCTGATCTATTCGACCACCGCCGGCTATCTCGCCTCGCGCATCGCGGGCGCAGCGCCGATGCGCAAGCCGGCGACGCCGGTCGCACAACTGCCGTTCAACGAGCTCAAGCAATTGCAGCAGCTGCTGGTCCAGGCCGGTTTCAATGTCGGCAAGATCGACGGCGTTCTTGGCCAGCAGAGCCGCGCAGCCGTGAAGGCCATGCAGATCAAATACGGCCTGCCCGCCGATTCCTGGCCGACCGCGGAGCTGCTGGCCCGCATGCGCGGCGGCACGGCACAGGCGCAGCCCGCGAGCACGGTGCGGTAGCAGCCACATCTGCTGTCATGCCCCGTGAAAGCGGGCATCCAGTACTCCGCAGCGTCTCGGCTCTATCACAGCCGCCGCGGCGTACTGGATCGTCCGGTCAAGCCGGGCGATGACAGCGGAGGGGTGACACGGTAGAATTTTCGCACTGCACAAGCCACTTTTCCGATTGTATTATTCCATGAGGCTCCCATGTGAGTGGCTCAGGTTTTCCGCCTGAGATTCCCACCATTAAAGCGAGCATCATATGTCCTTCTACGACGCCGTCGTTCCCGCCTATTTGCAAATGCTGAACAGCTTGATCGGCCTGCTCACCAAGGCCGAGGCGCATTGCGCGGCCAGGAAGATCGACCCGGGCGTCATGCTCGGCTCGCGCCTCTTCCCGGACATGCTGCCGCTGTCGAAGCAGATCCAGCTCGCCAGCGATTTCGCCGCCAAGGGCTGCGCCCGGCTGACCCATAGCGAGCTGCCCTCGATGCCCGACACGGAAAAGACGTTCGAGGAGCTGAAGCAGCGGCTCGCGAAGACGATAGACTATGTGAAATCGTTCAAGCCGGAGCAGTTCGCGGGCGCCGAGGCCAAGGACGTGACCTTCCCTGCGGGCCCGGACCGGACCATGACGCTCAAGGGCCAGCAGTTCTTCAGCGCCGTCTCGCTGCCGAACTTCTATTTCCACGCCACGACCGCTCACGGCATCATGCGCCACAACGGCGTCGAGATCGGCAAACGCGATTTCCTCGGCGCCAACTGATTGCTGGATCGACGACCGCGTAGCGGAATTCTGCTGCCGTGGCCGAAATTGCACACGAAATATGCTGCGCGGAGCCTGCCGCGCAGCTCGCCTGCACTTTCCGTATGGCTCGTCTCTTGCGCCCGATGTCGCAATGCACAAGTGTTCCAGACCCCTTAACCTCTGGAATCATCCTCAATGAGCCGCTCGACCAAATTGTTTGAGACCTACAAGCTCGGCCCGATCACGCTGGCCAACCGCCTCGTGATGGCGCCGCTGACGCGCAACCGCGCCGCGCCCGGCAGCTTCGTCCCTTCCCCGCTCGCCGCCGAGTATTACGGCCAACGCGCTTCCGCAGGCCTGCTGATCACCGAAGCGAGCCAGGTGTCGCAACAGGGCCAGGGCTATCAGGACACCCCCGGCATCTACAGCAAGGACCAGGTCGCCGGCTGGCGCAAGGTCACCGACAAGGTGCATGAGCGCGGCGGCAAGATCTTCATCCAGCTCTGGCATGTCGGCCGCATCTCGCATGTCGATCTCCAGGCCGGTGGCGCAGCGCCGGTGGCGCCGAGCGCGATCCGCGCCAAGGGCAAGACCTTCGTGAACGGCACCTTTGCCGACGTCTC
This sequence comes from Bradyrhizobium sp. BLXBL-03, assembly GCF_051853015.1. Lineage (NCBI taxonomy): Bacteria > Pseudomonadati > Pseudomonadota > Alphaproteobacteria > Hyphomicrobiales > Nitrobacteraceae > Bradyrhizobium > Bradyrhizobium sp. BLXBL-03. The sequence continues at coordinate 6,340,558 of NZ_CP182470.1, forward strand.
CGAGCCCCGCGCGCTCGAGCTCTCCGAAATTCCAGGCATCATCGACGACTTCAAGCGCGCTGCGAAGAACGCGCTGGAAGCCGGGTTCGACGGCGTCGAGATTCACGGCGCCAACGGCTATCTGCTCGAACAGTTCGCCAAGGACGGCGCCAACAAGCGTACCGATGCCTATGGCGGCTCAATCGAGAACCGTGCCAGGCTGATGCTTGAGGTCTCCAAGGCCGTCGCGACTGAAGCCGGCGCCGACCGCACCGGCATCCGCATCTCGCCGGTGACGCCCGCCAACGACATCTCGGATTCCAACCCGCAGGCGCTGTATGACCATATCGTCGACGGCCTCAGCGCCTTGAAGCTCGTCTATCTCCACGTCGTGGAAGGTGCCACCGGCGGTCCGCGCGACGTCGCCCCGTTCGACTATGCGAGCATCCGCAAGCGCTTCGCGGGTGCCTACGTCGCCAACAACGGCTACGATTTCGACCTCGCCACCAAGGTGCTCGACGCCAACGCGGCCGATCTCATCGCCTTTGGCAAGCCCTTCATCTCCAACCCCGACCTGGTCGAGCGGCTGAAGCAGGGCGCGGCGCTGAACGATTGGGACAAGAACACCTTCTATGGCGGCGGCGCCAAGGGCTACACGGACTACCCGACGCTGGCGGCCGAGCCGGCGGAGTAGGTTCCCACGCCAACGCTGTCATGCCCCGCCTGGTGCGCAATTGCGCACGGGGACGGGGCATGACAGTACGCCGCGTCCTCACACCACGTCGAACTTGACGCCTTGAGCCAGCGGGAGCGTGCGGCCGTAATTGACGGTGTTGGTCGTGCGCCGCATATAGGTTTTCCACGCGTCGGATCCGGACTCGCGTCCGCCGCCAGTCTCCTTCTCGCCGCCGAAGGCGCCTCCGATCTCCGCGCCGGATGGGCCGATATTGACGTTGGCAATGCCGCAGTCAGAGCCACGCGCCGACAAGAATGTTTCCGCTTCGCGCAGATCATTGGTGAAGATGGACGACGACAGCCCCTGCGGAACGGCATTGTGCAACTCGAGCACGGCATCGAAATCGCGATATTTCATCACGTAGAGGATCGGCGCAAAGGTCTCGTGCTTCACCGGTCCGGTCTGCGTCGCGATCTCGACCAGCGCCGGGCGGACATAGTAAGCGTCGGCCGCCCCTTCGATGGCGATGCGCTCGCCACCTTGGACTTGACCTCCGGCAGCGCTCGCAGCCTCGAGCGCAATCTGCATCGCGCGATAGGCCGCGCCGTCGATCAGTGGACCAACCAGGTTACCGCCTTGCAGCGGAGAGCCGACGGTGACGGACGCATAGGCCTGCTTCAGGCGCGGCACAAAGCTGTCATAGATGCTCTCGTGGACGAATAGGCGGCGCAACGTCGTGCAGCGCTGTCCCGCCGTTCCCATCGCGGCAAAGGCAACGCCGCGCAGGGTGAGATCGAGGTCGGCCGTCGGCGCGACGATCGCGGCGTTGTTGCCGCCGAGTTCGAGCAGCGCCCGGGCGAACCGGCTGGCGAGCCGCGGACCGACCGCGCGTCCCATCGCCGTGGACCCGGTTGCCGAGACCAGAGGCACCTTCGCATGGTCGACGAGCACCTCGCCGATCTCGCGGCCGCCGAACAGCACTGCGGCAAGCCCTTGCGGCGCATCGCCGCCAGCTTCGTTGAAGCGTTTGACCGCACGCCCAAACAGGGCGTGTGTCGCAAGCGCGGTGAGCGGTGTCTTCTCGGACGGCTTCCAGACCAGGCTGTTGCCGCACACCAGCGCCAGGGCTGCGTTCCAGGCCCACACGGCGACCGGAAAATTGAACGCAGAGATGATGCCGGTGACGCCAAGCGGATGCCAGCTTTCCATCATGCGATGCTCGCCACGCTCGGTTGCGATCGTCAGGCCGTAGAGCTGCCGCGACAGGCCGACCGCGAAATCGCAGATGTCGATCATTTCCTGAACCTCGCCAAGACCCTCGGAGACGATCTTGCCGACCTCGATCGACACCAGCCGGCCCAAGGCCTCCTTGCTGGCGCGGAGCTCCTCGCCGAACAGCCGCACGAGCTCCCCTCGCTTGGGTGGCGGCACCAGCCGCCAGCCGAGATACGCCGCGTGCGCCTGCTCGATCGCGCCGGCCGCTTCGGCTGCGCCGATCTCCGCGACGCGGCCGATGATCCCGCCAGTGATCGGCGTACGCACGACGATGCTGCCCTCCGTATAGTCGGAGCGCTTGACGCCGAGTCCGGCGAGAAGCCTGTCGACTTCGCCGGCGAGATCGGCGTTGGCGGTATGCGTCTGCGGTGCTGATTTGACGGACATGGCGGCTTTCCAAAATGTTGGAGTTGATCTTAGTTCGGTTGCTCGCTCGTGCGCCCGTTCCGCAAGGCGGGAACGCAATGCGCTCCCAGGAACGCCATCGCGGTCTCCATCTCGCGCAGGACCATGCGCAGGACGGCTTCGGCGCCTTGCTCCCCGCCGGCCGCAAGTCCCCACAGCGGCAAGCGACCGAGAAGCACGGCTTCCGCGCCGAGCGCAAGATATTTGAGGACGTCGGTGCCGCGCCGGACGCCGCTGTCGGCCAGAATCGTCAGACGTCCCTTCACGGCAGCCACGATCGCCGGAATGCAGTCCGCGGGAGGCGGCAGACAGTCGAGATTGCGCCCGCCATGAACCGAGACCACGATGCCGTCGGCACCGATCCCGACCGCCTTTTCAGCATCGTCCACCGCGAGCACGCCCTTGATGGTGAGCTTACCCGGCCAGATCTCGCGCAGCCAGCGCATGTCGTCCCAGCTCAGATGCGGCTCGATCCGGACCGACTCGGCGATGTCAGCGCGGGTGATGGCGGTGCGGAACGCTTCCGGATAGTGGCCATAGGTCGGCACACCCTCGCCCATGAGATAAAGCGCGAGAACCCCGAACAGCCAACCGGGATGCAGTGCCACGTCGATCATGCTGCGCAGCCGCGGCTTGAAGGGAATGCCGAAACCGTTGCGTTCATTATACTCCCGGTTCGGCGAGACCGGCGTATCGACGGTGACGAGCAGGTTGTCGCAGCCACATGCGCTCGCACGCTCCAGGAGCCGCGCGGTCAGGGCGCGATCGCGCCAGACATAGAGCTGGAACCAGAGCAGGGCATCCGGCGCGCCGCGCCGGATCGCCTCGATTGATGTCACCGATTGCGTCGAGATGCAGACGGGAATGCCGATGCGCGAGGCCGCGCGGGCGAGCTTCGTCTCCCCGTCATGCGAAACAAGACCGGCGAGCGCCGTCGGCGCGACAATGAGGGGCGCAGCGATCCTCCGGCCGAACAACACCGTGTCGAGATCGCACCTGTCGCGCCCCGTCAGGACCGCGGGCAGCAAGGTAATGGCGTCGAGCGAGCCGCGCAGGCGCGCCAGCGCGGTTTCGTCCTCGGAGCCGCGATCGATATACTCGAACAGCCCGCGCGGGAGGAATTGTCGCGCGCGGCTGCGATAGTCGCTGGCATTGAGGAGCATCGGCATCGGCGTTTCAGGCCGCGTAGCGTTTGAACTTGGACTTGGAGATCGAGGTTGCGGCGACGTGAACGTGCTGAACGAGCTCGGCCTCGACACGCTCGGTGGTCCATCGCGTCGTGGGCACGGAGATGTTGACCGCAGCGATAGGCCGCCCGTGCTCGTCGATGATCGGCGCCGCAACGGAAATGTCGCCCATGACGCTTTGGTTGATCTGGATCGAATAGCCGCGTTTGGCGGCCAGGTGCACCTGCTCTGCGAGCTTGACAGGGTCCGTAATCGTGTAAGGCGTCAGCGGCTCAAGCCGCGTCCGCTTCAGGAGGTCCTGTTGCTCTGCTTCAGGAAGGGCCGCCAGGATGGCTATGCCGGAAGCCGTGAAGTAGGCCGGAAGCCGGCTTCCGATCACGAAATCGATATGGATCAGGTGCTGCCCGGGAAAGCGCGCCACGAACACGACCTCGTGGCCGTCGAGCTCATGCAGGTTGCAGGTCTCGCCAAGATTGCGGCTCATGTCGAGCAGATAGGGCGAGGCCTTGTCGACGAGTTCGTTGGCCTTGAGATAGCTATGGGAGAACTGCAGGACCTTCGAGGTGAGGCCATAGTTCCGCGTGCCCTCGATGCGCTTGAGATAGCCGAGGGTCTCAAGCGTGTAGACCAGGCGCTGGGTGGCGCTGCGGTCGAGATCGGCGGCGCGCGCGATGTCAGCAAGTGTCATGTAACGCTGCGGCCCGTCGAAGGCATGCAGGACCTGGAACGCCTTTTCGGTCGAGCCGACGAACAAGGACGAGCGCGGCTCGTCGGCCTTGTCCGTCGCCTTCACGCTGGTTTTCCCGCTCGCCTTGACGGCCTTTGCCTTGACAGGCTGGCCGCCGCTCGCGCGGCTGCTACGCGCCATGCTGCCACCCTCTCATGCGATACCCTCCGAGATCGCCAGCTGCCGGCCGAGCTCGGCGCGCAAGGAGGCGACCAGCGCCGGCGCGGGCTGCACCAGCGGCGCCAGCATGCGCGGCGCCTCGACGCCGACCATGTCCATCACCGCCTTCATCGGTCCCGGGTTGGTCTCGGCGAACGCCATGTTCATCAGCGGGATCAGGCGGCGATGCAGGCTCAACGCCTCCGCCGTCTTGCCTGCCGTCGCCGTCTCGAAGATCCGGCGCCATGCGCGTGGCAACAGGCACGCGGTGACGATGATGCCGCCCTTCGCGCCCGCTGCGAGATGCAACGGAAACAGGCTGTCCTCTCCGCTCAGCACCGCAAAGCTCTCGTCGACGCCGGCCACGACCTGGAGGAAATGGTACATGTCGAGATTGCAGGCCTTCATGCCGATGATGTTGGGATGCCTGGAGAGCTCATGCAGGATCTTGGGCTCGATCGCGATCCGGGTGCGATAGGGAATCTCGTAGATCAGGATAGGCACCGGCGAGGCATCGGCATAGCGCAGGAAATAGTCGCGAACGCCCGCCTGGGTCGGATTGGTATAATATGGCGTGAGAACCAGCAGGCCGTCCACGCCCTCGGCTGCGAATTCGCGGCCGGCCTGCAAGGCATCGTGGAAGCCGGTGTCGAGCACGCCGGCGATGACCGGGCCCTTGCCCGCCATCGCCTTCACCGACAGGCCAGCCATCTTGATCCGCTCGGATCTAGCCAGCGCGCCATATTCGCCCGTGCCGCCGAGCGGCACCACGCCGTCGATGCCCTGCTTGTTGAGCCAGGTGAACATGGAAGAGACCGCACCGGCATCGATGGTGTCGTCGGCCTTGACCGGGGTCGGAATGGCCGGGAACAGGCCGCGGAGACTGATGGCAGTGAGCATACTTGAGAACCTCTGGTTGGACGGCGGCGCTTCTATCTCGCGGCGGCACGCCGGCGCAGGCGTTCGGCGACGAAGATGAGAAGCCCCATGAAAACGAACAGACAGGTCGAGACGGCGGCGATCACAGGCGAGACCTGAAGCGTCACCTCGTCCCAGAACTGTTTGGGCAGCGTCGCGTTGAGCCCGCCGGTGGCAAACAGCGCGATGGTGAGCTCGTCGAACGAGGTCGCAAACGCAAACAGGAAGGACGACATCATGCCTGCAGCGAGGATCGGGAAGGTGACGTAGCGCAGCGTCGCAAGCGGACGCGCCCCGAGGCTCTGCGCGGCCTGATCGAGCCGCGTGTCGTAATTGCGCAGCACCGCCATCATGGTGATGACCACGTAGGGCACCGCGACGACGGTGTGGCCGAGAACGAGACCGACGGCGCTGCCGACGAGGCCGATGCGCGCGAACACGTAGAACAGGCCCACCGCGATGATCATCCGCGGCACCACGATCGGCGACAGGATGAAGGCGAGCCACGCCGCCTTGCCGCTGATGTCGCTGCGCACCAGCAGGAACGCGGCTGGCGTGCCGATCAGCATGGCGAGCAGCCCGGTGCCGATGCCGACCAGCAGCGAGCGCAGCATGGCCTGGGTCCAGACCGGCGAGCTCAATACCGTCTCGTACCAATGCAGGGTAAAGCCCTGTGGGGGCCAATTGAGGCCGCCATTGCCGAACGATAGCGGGATCATCAGAATTGTCGGCGCGCTGATGATGAGCAGCATGGTCCAGACGAAGGCCTGCAAGCCCATGCCGGCCTGATCGGGATCGCGGTCGCGGCGGCGCGACGACAGCAGCAGAATGATGCGGTCGGAGATCGCACCGAGCAGCGTGAGCAGCGCATCCCCTGCCCGCACGACCGGGCCCGACAGGCGCGACGGCTTGGCATTGCGCGGCGCCGATGCGCCGGTCATGGTCGACAGGCCGAGCAGCCGGTCATAGGCGGCAAAGACGATGAGGACTACGACCAGCAGCAGCACCGAGATCGCACCGGCAAAGCCCCAGTTCATGGTCTGCTGCACCTGGTCGATGATGAGCTGCGTGATCATGGTCTCGCGGCGCCCGCCGAGCAGCGCAGGCACGATGAAGAAGCCGATCGCGGTGACGAACACCATGATCCCGGCAGCGGCAACGCCGGGCAGCGACAGCGGAAAATAGATCTTCCAGAACGCCATGCCCGGACGCGCCCCGAGCGTTGCGGCGGCGCGCGGCAGATTGCGATCGATGTTCTCCATCACCGAGAGCATGGTCAGCACCGCGAGCGGCAGCAGCGCGTTGACCATGCCGACCAAAACGCTGCCGAAATTGTAGAGCAGGCTCGCGGGACTCGAGATGATGCCGAGCCAGAGCAGGAGCTTGTTGATGACGCCGTTGCGTCCGAGCAGCACGATCCAGGCGAAGGCGCGAACCAGAAAGCTGGTCCAGAACGACAGCAGCACCCAGAACAGCAGCGTCGCCTTGCGCTCCTTGCCGACGACCGAGATCAGATAGGCGATCGGATAGCCGGTGACGACGCAGACCAGCGTCGTCACCAGCGAGATCTTCAGGGTGATCAGGAGAACGTCGAGATAGACCGAAGAAGCAAACAGCTGGCGATATTGCGCGAGCGTGAAGCCATTGTCGCCATGGACGCTGAGCAGCAGCAGCTGGCCAACGGGATAGACCAGGAAAAGCACGAGCAGCAGCACCAGCGGCGCGCCCATCGCGGCCCGCGTCCAGGCCAGCCTCTGCGATATCGCGCGCATGGTGGCCAAGTTCAGATCCCCTTCCCCTCATGGATCGCGACGGCATCCGCCGCATGCCATCCGAGTGACAGGCGTTGGCCGATCTCGTAAGGCGGAGAGCCGCTGCGGGTCGGATGCGCGGCCACGAGCTGGGGCAGGCCCGCAGCCTCCGGCGCGATGTAGAGCCGCGTCAGGCTGCCGCTGATCATCACGTCGGTGAGACGTCCGGACAGCTGGCCGCCCTCGCCGACCAAGAGGTTCTGCGGGCGCACCATGACCTTGATGGGTTCGCCGGCGGCGAAACGCGAGCCATTGCCGACCGCGCGCGAGGCCGCAAGCTGCTCGGCGAGGACGATGTCGAGCCCCTCGCCGTCGACGCCACGCACGGTGGCGCTGAGCAGGTTGGACTCGCCGAGGAAGTCGGCGACGAACAGCGAGCGCGGCCGGAAGTAAAGATCCTGCGGCGTGCCGAGCTGCTCGATCGCACCCGCATTCATCAGGCAGATGCGATCCGACATGGTCATCGCCTCCTCCTGGTCGTGGGTGACATAGACGATCGTGGTGCCGAGCTCGCGATGGATGCGCTTGATCTCGAGCTGCATCTGGTCGCGCAGCTTCTTGTCGAGCGCCCCGAGCGGCTCGTCCATCAGGATGATCGCAGGGCGATAGACGATGCAGCGCGCCAGCGCGATACGCTGCTGCTGGCCGCCGGACAGCTCGCGCGGATAGCGCTTTGCGACGTGCGGCAGGCGTACCGTCTCCAGCGCCTCGCCAGCGCGCCGGCGGGCTTCCGCATCCGACACCTTCCGCATCTTCAGCGGAAACGCGATATTGTCCTCGATCGTCATGTGAGGAAACAGGGCGTAGTTCTGGAACACGACGCCGATGTCGCGGTCATAGGCCGGGCTATGCGTGACGTCGGCCTCGTCGATCAGGATCTGTCCCTCGTCGGGCTGGGCGAGCCCGGCGATCAGGCTGAGCAGTGTGGTCTTGCCTGATCCCGACGGGCCGAGCAGGGTGAGGAATTCACCCTTGGCGACGTCGAGGCTGGTCGGCGCCAAGGCCACGAAATCGCCGTAGCGCTTGCAGAGCTCGCGAATGCACAGGCTCGACGAGACCATGGGCCGCTCCGATCCGCTTGACCCGATCAAGCCAGGATCCAGCTGTTGAAGCGCTCGATGACGGCGGCCTGGTTGTCGAGCCAGTACTTGGCGTTGATCTTCAGCCCGGCCTTGATGTTGTCAGGGTAGGTCGGGCAGTTCTTCGCGACCTCGGGCTTGACGTAATTGAAGGCCTCCGGCTGCGTGAGACCGGCCGGGAAATATTCGACCAGCGCCGCCTGCCGCTTCGGATCGGAGGCGAACTTGATGAACTCGCGGCAGGCATCGGCATTCGGCGTGCCTGACAGGATCGACCAATTGTCGCCGCCCCAGATTCCCTGATTCCAGACGATCTCGACCGGCGCGCCGGCTGCTTGGGCGGCCTGGGGACGCGACACCCAGGTCGGCAGCAGATCGATCTCGCCCGAGGTCAGCATCTGCTCGACCTGCGCGCCGCTGGTCCACCACACCGCGACCTGCGGCTTGATCTTGTCGAGCGAGGCAAAGGCCTTGTCGAGATCGCAGGGGTAGACCTGCGCGGTGGGCACGCCCGCCCCCATCAGCGCCTGCTCGATCGTGTCGAACGGATGCTTGCGCACGGCGCGGCGTCCCGGAAACTCCGCCACGTTCCAGAAATCAGCCCAGGACTGCGGCGCCTTGCGGCCCTTGAAGGCGTCCGTGCGGTAGGCCAGCACGGTGGTGTAGACGTTGGTGGCGACACCGTAGGGCGAAGCAAATTCAGACGGGATCGACTTGATGACCGGTTCGGATTCGAGACCGTGCTTCTCCAGATATTGCTTGCCGCCGCTGGTCAGGATCTCGATCGCGGGCCAGGAGATCTTGGCCATGTCCCAGGTGTAGTTCTTGGTATCGACCATGGTCTTGATCTGCGCGACCGGCTCGGCATTGGCCTGCACGCCGACGACCTCGATGCCGGTCGCTTCGGTGAACGGACGGTAGAATACCGCACCGTAGGCCTTGGTGTAGATGCCGCCATCGTCGCGCACGACGATGCGCTTGCCAGCGGCGCGCGACGGCGACCAGACGGACGGCGCGGCCAGCGCGACGGCTCCGGCGCCAAGCAGCAGACGACGGCGGGAAGTAATGAGCTTCGATGCGTTTGTCATGTCAGTCCCCTCTCTACGATGTTGCATTGGTCGGCGAAGTTGCGGTCACCTCAGTCGCCGACGACGGCGGCAGAACGCGGCCGGGATTGAACAGGCCCGACGGGTCGAACGCCTGTTTCACGGCGCGCATCAGAGCGAGCTCGACCGGCGGCTTGTAGCGGATCATCTCGCCGGTCAGCGTGCGCCCGACGCCATGCTCGGCGCTGAAGGTGCCACGCAAGGAACTGGCGACATCGTTCATGGCGCGCCGGATCCGCTGCGCAGTCTCGTCGCGGTTCGGCAGCGCGTCCCATTCGGCAAAGCTGAAGAAGGGGATGAGATGGATGTTGCCGTCGCCCATATGGCCGACGATGATGAACGGCAGACCCGGCACGATCGCGCGCACGGCTGCCATGGCCTGGTCGATGAAATCAGGCACGGTCGAGACCGGCACCGCGGTATCCGAGGTCAGGCCGACGCCCGCTTTCTTGTTGGCCTCCGACACGCTGTGACGCACCAGCCACATCGCCTTGCGCTGGGCCTCGCTGGTGGCGACCACGCCGTCGCGGACGAGCCCGGTCTCGAGCGCCTGCTCGAGCACCGTCTGCATCGTCGCCGCGAGCGCGGCTGCATCGCCGGTGTCGGAGAGTTCGACAAGGACGTGCCAGGCGTCGATCTCCGCGACCGGGCAGCGCCGGCCCGGCACCTGCTCGAGCACGAGTTCAATCTGCTTCGCATTCATCAGCTCGAAAGCGGAAAGCCGCGAACTGCACGACGCCTGGAACAGGCCGAGCACCTTGAGCGCGGCCTGCGGACTGTCGACCGCGAGCCAGGCGACGGACTCCGCCGTCGGCAGCGGATGCAGCTTCAGCACCGCGCCGGTGATGATGCCGAGCGTGCCTTCAGAGCCGATAAAGAGATGCTTGAGATCGTAGCCGGTATTGTTCTTGCGCAGCGCGTAAAGGCCGTCCCAGACCGAACCATCCGGCAGGACGACTTCCAGCCCGAGCACGTTGTCGCGCGTGTTGCCATAGCGGAGCACGCCGGTGCCGCCGGCATTGGTGCCGATATTGCCGCCGATCTGGCAGGAGCCTTCGGCGCCGAGGCTGACGGGATAAAGCCGACCAGCGGACGCGGCGACCTCCTGAACAGTCGCCAGCACGCAGCCGGCATCGACCACCATGGTGTTGTTGACGGGATCCAGCGAGCGGATCCGGCGCATGCGCGTCAGCGCGACGATGACCGGTGGCTTGCCCTGCCCCGACGGCGTCGCGCCTCCGCAAAGGCTGGTATTGCCGCCCTGCGGCAGTACCGGCGTGTCATGGGCGACGCAGAGACGGACGATGGCGGCAACCTGTTCGGTGGTCGAGGGCAGCACCGCGCAGAGCGCCGGCGCGTGAAACCGGCCGCGCCAATCCTCGGTGAGGCCAGCGAGATCCTCCTCGCGCGTCAGCACGGCCGTGTCGCCCAGCAACTGCCTGAACGCCTCGATCAATGGCATCTACCGACCTCCGGGACGGGCCGATGCCGGCCCAAACGGCGTCTGCGCTTGTAATCGCAATACGATTACTTCAATCGCATTATGCTGATCATGAATTCGATGTGACGGGGAGTCAAGCTTGGGTGCGCGGCCTTCGCCCGGTGTCGTCCTGGCCTTCGCCAGGACGACACCGAGGCGTGGCGGGCGCCTTCGTCAACAAGCGCGTCGTTGCGAGCCACCGGGTCCGCGCGAAGCGCGGCCCGATGACAGGCTCCGCGAAGCAATCCAGAGTCCCCCCTGCTTCGCTGCGCTCGCAATGACGGTGTGGAAGCACCGGAGCGTGCACCAAACCAAAAAGGCCGGGATTGCTCCCGGCCTTTCGTCGTCGTTGTGAGACGTTGCTTACTGCAGCGAGGCGCGCTTGGGCGGGCTGGCCGGCCACGACTTGATCAGCGTGTCGTAGTCAACCGTCTCGCCCTTCGGCTTCTCGTTGGCGAGCTTGCGCTGCGGCGCGATGGTGCCGTCCTTCTCGGCCTTTGCGAACCAGTACTCGGCCGACTCCTTCTTGTTCAGCTTCGGACCGCATTTGCCCTGGACGCCGGACTTCTCCAGACGTTCCATCACGGAGTCCTGGGCAGCGGCCAGCGCATCCATCGCGGCTTGCGGCGTCTTCGAACCCGACGACGCATCGCCGATGTTCTGCCACCACAGCTGCGCAAGCTTCGGATAGTCAGGCACGTTGTTGCCGGTCGGGGTCCACTGCACGCGCGCGGGCGAGCGGTAGAACTCGATCAGGCCGCCGAGCTTCGGCGCACGCTCGGTGAACGACTTGTCCCAGATGTCGGATTCACGGATGAAGGTGAGACCGACATGGCTCTTCTTCAGCGACACCGTCTTGGAGATGATGAACTGGAGATAGAGCCAGGCTGCCTTGCGGCGATCCGCCGGGGTCGACTTCAACAGCGTCACGGAGCCGGCGTCCTGGTAGCCGAGCTTCATGCCTTCCTTCCAGTAGGCGCCATGCGGCGACGGAGCCATACGCCACTTCGGCGTACCGTCCGCGTTCATCACGGCGATGCCCGGCTTCACCATGTCGGCGGTGAAGGCGGTGTACCAGAACATCTGCTGGGCGATGTTGCCCTGAGCCGGCACGGGGCCTGCTTCAGAGAAGGTCATGCCCTGCGCCTGCGGCGGCGCGTACTTCTTCAGCCACTCGAGGTACTTGGTGATCGAGTAGACCGCCGCAGGACCGTTGGTGTCGCCACCACGTTCGACTGACGAGCCGACCGGGCGGCAGCCTTCCATGCGGATGCCCCACTCGTCGACCGGCAGGCCGTTCGGGATGCCCTTGTCACCGTTGCCGGCCATCGAGAGCCAGGCGTCGGTGAAACGCCATCCGAGCGACGGGTCCTTCTTGCCATAGTCCATATGGCCATAGACCTTGACGCCGTTGATCTCCTTGATGTCGTTGGTGAAGAACTCGGCGATATCTTCATACGCCGACCAGTTCACGGGCACGCCGAGATCGTAGCCATACTTGGCCTTGAACTTGGCCTTGTAGTCCGGGTTGGTGAACCAGTCGTAGCGGAACCAATAGAGGTTCGCGAACTGCTGGTCGGGAAGCTGATAGAGCTTGCCGTCCGGCGCGGTCGTGAACGACTTGCCGATGAAGTCGTTGACGTCGAGCATCGGATCCGTGACGTCCTTGCCCTCGCCGGTCATGTAGTCCGACAGAACGATGGTCTGGCCGTAGCGGAAGTGCGTGCCGATCAGGTCCGAGTCGTTGATCCAGCCGTCGTACACGTTCTTGCCGGACTGCATCTGGGTCTGCAGTTTCTCGACGACGTCACCTTCCTGGATGATGTCGTGCTTGAGCTTGATGCCAGTGAGCTCGGTGAACGCCTTGGCCAGCGTCTGCGACTCGTATTCGTGGGTCGTGATGGTTTCGGAGACGACGTTGATCTCCATGCCCTTGAAGGGCTCGGCCGCCTTGGCGAACCATTCCAGCTCTTTCTTCTGGTCTTCCTTCGACAGGGTCGAGGGCTGGAATTCCGCGATCCACTTCTGGATCGTGGCGTCGTCCGCGGCGCGGACCGGCGCCGAGGCAGCGAACGCGGTGGCGAGAATGGCCGCGGCGCTCGATACGGTCAGAAAGCTGATTTTGGTCAATGGACCTTTCCTTCTCCTAAACTGTCGCATGTTGTTCCTCCGTTGCAGCGACAAACTTTTATACAGGCCCGGGTTGCCTCCCGGATCTGGCCGTCCCTTCGCGAGCTTCAGACCGTGCGAAATATGAGCACGGCCGTGACCAGCGAAATTCCACTTGCGAGCCACAGGCTCGAAATCTCGATGCTCTCTTCACCGATCGGCACCGATGCGATCGGGTCGGTGCCGACGAGGCCGATCCACACCAGGTGAACGACGGCCGCGAGAATCAGCGAGATGAACAGGCGATCACCGCGCGTGGTCGGAATGCTGAGCACGCCGACACGCTCGGCCTCGGGATAAGCAGCCGCGAGCCACGTCATCACCGCGAGCGTGCAGGCGAGCGCGACGAAGAAGATCGCCGTCGGCAGCGTCCAGGCCATCCATGCAATGGATTCCATGATTGCCTCCCTTAGACGCGACCGAGCGCAAAACCGCGCGCGATGTAGTTGCGGACAAACCAGATCACGAGCGCGCCCGGAATGATGGTGAGAACGCCGGCGGCCGCCAGCAGGCCCCAATCCATGCCGGCTGCCGACACCGTGCGCGTCATGATCGCCGCGATCGGCTTGGCCTGCACCGAGGTCAGCGTCCGCGCCAGCAGCAGCTCGACCCAGGAGAACATGAAGCAGAAGAAGGCGGCGACACCGATGCCGCTCGCGATCAGCGGCACCAGGATGCGGACGAAGAAGCGCGGGAAGGAATAGCCGTCGAGGAAGGCCGTCTCGTCGATCTCGCGCGGCACTCCGGAGACGAAGCCCTCGAGGATCCACACCGCCAGCGGCACGTTGAAGATGCAGTGCGCGAGCGCAACCGCCCACGGCGTATCGAACAGGCCGATCGCCGAATAGAGGTTGAAGAACGGCAGCGCATAGACCGCCGCCGGCGCCATGCGGTTCGACAGCAGCCAGAAGAACAGGTGCTTGTCGCCGAGGAAGCGATAGCGCGAGAACGCATAGGCCGCGGGCAGCGCCACCGAAATCGAGATGATGGTGTTGAGGACCACATATTCCAGCGAGTTGATGTAGCCGGAATACCAGCTCTCATCGGTGAAGATGCGCTTGTAGTGCTGCAGCGTCGGGGTATGCGGCCACAGCGTCATCGTCGAGACGATTTCGCCGTTGGTCTTGAAGCTCATGTTGACGAGCCAGTAGATCGGCAACATCAGGAAGATCAGGAACAGCCCCATGATGAGGCGGCGGCCGGGGATCGAATGCATCAGGCCACTCCTTCCTTCGGCTTGAGCGCGGGCGCGGGCTGGAGCGCGCCTGCGGGCTTGGGCTCCGCCGCCGGCTTCTTCGCCGTCTGTGCCTTACGCTCGACGCCTGCATTGGTCATCACGGTGTAGAAGATCCAGCAGACGATCAGGATGATCAGATTGTAGACCAGCGAGAGCGCGGCTGCCTTGCCGAGGTCGAACTGGCCGAGCGCGATCTTGACGAGCTCGATCGACACGAAAGTGGTCGAGTTGCCGGGGCCGCCGCCGGTGACGACGAACGGCTCGGTATAGATCATGAAACTGTCCATGAAGCGCAGCAGCACCGCGATCAAGAGCACGCGGTTCATCTTCGGCAGCTGGATCGCCTTGAACACGGCCCAGCGCGAGGCGCCGTCGATCTGGGCGGCCTGGTAATAGGCCTCGGGAATCGACTTCAGGCCGGCGTAGCAGAGCAGCGCGACGAGGCTGGTCCAATGCCAGACGTCCATCACGATGACGGTGACCCAGGCGTCGACTGCGTTGGCCACGTAGTTGTAGTCGAGGCCCATCGCATTGAGCGTATAGCCGAGCAGGCCGATGTCGGGACGGCCGAAGATCTGCCAGATCGTGCCGACGACGTTCCACGGAATCAGCAGCGGCAGTGCGAGGGTGACGAGGCAGGCGGCCACTGTCCAGCCCTGCCGCGGCATCGACAGCGCGACGACGATGCCGAGCGGCACCTCGATCGCGAGGATCACCAGCGAGAAGAACAGATTGCGCCCGAGCGAGGCCAGGAAGCGGCCGCCGAGATCGGTCGAGGGATCGAGCAATTCCTTGAACCAACCGACGCCGTTCCAGAAGAACTGGTTGTTGCCGAACGTGTCCTGCATCGAATAGTTCACCACCGTCATCAGCGGCAGCACCGCGGAGAAGGCGACGACCAGGAACACCGGCAGTACCAGGAACCAGGCTTTTTGGTTGATGGTCTTGTCCATCAGGCGGCTCCCTCAACCAGAAGGCTGTCGGCATAGACGTGGACGTGTGCCGGATCGAATTTCAGCCCGGCATTGCCGTCGGAGCCGGTGAAGCCGGCCGGCGCACGCGCCGCGATCCTGGCCTCGCCGAGGCGGACGCGCGCGAAACGGATGCGGCCGAGATCATCGACGCGCTCGATCTTTGCGCTGAGCAGGCCGGACGCCGGCGCAACCGCGTCGACGAATTCCGGACGCACGCCAATCTCGATCTTGGCGCCTGCGGGCAGGTTGTCGTAGCTGCGGTTGAGCGCAATGACATGGCCGTCGACCCTGGCCTGGCGTCCCTTCACCTCGGCCGGCAGGATGTTCATGCCGGGCGAGCCGATGAAATAACCGACGAAGGTGTGGGCGGGCTTGTCGAACAGCTCGGCCGGCGTGCCGCTTTGCACCACGCGACCGTCATGCATGACGACGACGGTGTCGGCGAAGGTCAGCGCCTCGGTCTGATCGTGGGTGACATAGATCATCGTGAGATCGAGCTCGCGATGCAGCGCCTTCAGCTTGGAGCGGAGCTGCCATTTCAATTCAGGATCGATCACCGTCAGCGGCTCGTCGAACAGCACGGCGGCGACATCGGAGCGCACGAGGCCGCGGCCGAGCGAAATCTTCTGCTTGGCGTCGGCGGTGAGCCGCGTCGCCTTGCGGTTCAGGTAGGGCTCGAGGTCGAGCAGACGGCCGATCTCGGCGACGCGCTTGTCGATCTCGGTCTTGGGCACGCCGCGATTCTTCAGCGGAAATGCCAGGTTCTCCCCCACCGTCATGGTGTCGTAGATCACCGGGAACTGGAACACCTGGGCGATGTTGCGCTTCTGGGTCGACAGCGGTGTGATGTCCTGGCCGTCGAACAGGATTTTCCCGCGCGACGGCGTGATGATGCCGGAGATCACGTTGAGCAGCGTGGTCTTGCCGCAGCCGCTTGGTCCGAGCAGCGCATAGGCGCCGCCCTGCCGCCAGGTCATGGTCACCGGCTTCAGCGCGAAGGTTTCCTGCGGCGCGGCATTGCCACCGTAGGAATGGGCGAGATCGACGAGGTCAATGCGGGCCATGGCGCATCTCCCTCAAGAGCTCGGAGCGGCGACCAAGCGGTCTGCCGCATCAAAGACGAAGACATCATTGGGATCGAGCACGGCATCGATGGTCTGACCCGGCTCGAACTCGTGCACGCCGTGCAGCACCGCAACCCAGTTCGATCCGTCGCGAGTCAAATGCACAAAACTCTCCGAACCGGTGATCTCGGTCACCGTCACAGTGGCATGGAAGGCGTGGCGATCAGTCTCGCCATTGGCGAGCGCAAGCTGGTGGGCGCGAAAACCGACGCGATAGGCGCCGTCGGCGAGCGAGGAATAGAGGCCGGACGCCGGCGCGGCGATGCCTCCCGCATATTGCACGGAGCCGTTCTTCTTCTCGATGCCGACGAGGTTGAGCGGTGGATCGGAAAACACCTGCGCGACGCGCAGCGTCCGGGGACGGCGATAGACGCCGGGCGTCTCGCCGATCTGGAGCGCCTTGCCCTCCCACATGCACACCGTGTTGCCGCCGAGCAGCAGAGCCTCGGTCGGCTCTGTCGTGGCATAGACGAAGATCGCGCCTGATGCCTCGAAGATGCGCGGCAGCTCGGCGCGCAGCTCTTCACGCAGCTTGTAGTCGAGATTGGCGAGCGGCTCGTCGAGCAGCACGAGGTCGGCGCCCTTCACCAGCGCGCGCGCCATCGCGGTGCGCTGCTGCTGGCCGCCGGAGAGCTGGAGCGGCGTACGCTTCAGGAACGGCTCGAGCCGCAACAGCCTGGCGGCCTCCGCCACGCGCGTCTCGATCTCCTCGCGCGGCTTGCCCTGCACGCGCAAGGGCGAGGCGATGTTCTCGTAGACCGTCAGCGAGGGGTAGTTGATGAACTGCTGATACACCATTGCGACCGAACGCTGGCGCACGTCGATACCCGTGACGTCCTTGCCATTGACCAGCACCTTGCCCGTGGTCGGCTTGTCCAGGCCGGCGAGCAGGCGCATGATCGAGGTCTTGCCAGACAGTGTCGGTCCGAGCAGCACGTTGAGCGTGCCGCTCTCGAGCGTCAGCGAGACATCGCGAATATGCTCGACACCGTCGACGGTGCGGGTCACGTGCTCGAGTGTCACACTCATGAGCGTCCTCCTGCTTCGAGCAGAGGACTTTGCGATACAATTTGGGTCCTGATCCAGTCGTCCAGTGCGGCAATTTCGTCGGCCGATAGACGCAGGCCAAGCTTGGAGCGGCGCCAGACGATATCCTCGGCGGTCACCGCCCATTCGTTCGTCATCAGGTAGCGAACCTCACGTTCGGTCAGAGTTGCGCCAAAGGCCTGGCCGAGATCGGCCGCCGATTTGGCGTCGCCAAGCAGCTTGATGGCGCGGGTGCCATAAGCGCGTGCGAGACGTCGCGCATGCCCGTGGCTCAGGAAAGGATAGCCGCGCTGGAGCTCGGCGATCAGACCATCGACGGCGGAAACGTCCATGTCACCGCCAGGCAGCGGCCATTTGCCGGTCCAGCCTTCGCGTGCTTTCGCACTGCGAAGATAGGGCGCGAGCCGCTCCAGCGCCTCTTCGGCAAGGCGGCGGTAGGTCGTGATCTTGCCGCCGTAGATCGACAGCAGGGGCGAACCGCCGGGCGTGTCGAGCTCGAACACATAGTCGCGGGTCGCGGCCTTGGCCTCGCTGGCGCCATCGTCATAGAGCGGACGTACGCCGGAATAGGTCCAGACCACGTCCTCAGGCGTCACGGGCTTGGCGAGATACTCGCTCGCGGCAGCGCAGAGATACTGGATCTCCTCGCCCGTAGCCTTCACCTTGGAGGGATCGCCGTCATAGTCGCGGTCGGTGGTGCCGATCAGCGTGAAGTCGTCCTGATAGGGGATGACGAAGATGATGCGGCCGTCGGCGTTCTGGAACATGTAGGCGCGGTCGTGGTCGTAGAGCTTCTTGACCACGATGTGCGAGCCCTGCACCAGCCGCACCTTGGCTTTCGCGTTGACGCCGGCACCGCGCCCGAGCACGTCCTCGACCCAGGGACCGCCGGCATTGACCAGGGCACGGGCCTGGATCTGCGAACGCGCACCGGTCAGCGTGTCGACCATGCTAACGGTCCAGACGCCGTCGGATTGCCTGATATCCGTCGCGCGGGTGCGGGTGCGGATCTCGGCGCCCTTGTCGGCGGCATCGCGCGCATTGAGCACGACCAGGCGCGCGTCATCGACGAAGCAGTCGGAATATTCGAATGCGCGGCTGTAGCGATTCGGGATCAGCGGCTTGCCGACCTCGTCGCGCCTGAGATCGAGCGAACGCGTCGCCGGCAGCAGATGGCGGCCGCCGATGTGATCATAGAGGAAGAGGCCGAGGCGCAGCAGCCAGGCCGGACGCAGTCCGGCGTGGTGCGGCAAAACGAAACGCAGCGGGCGGATGATGTGGGGCGCGATGCCCCAGAGGATCTCGCGCTCGATCAGCGCTTCGCGAACCAGCCGGAACTCGTAATATTCGAGATAGCGCAGGCCGCCATGCACCAGCTTGGTCGACCAGGACGACGTCCCGCTCGCCAGATCGTTCATTTCGCACAGGAAAACCGTGTTGCCGCGGCCCACGGCATCGCGCGCGATGCCGCAACCGTTAACACCGCCTCCAATGATGGCGAGGTCGAAAATACGCTCCAACAGACGCATCCCCCGGAAACCGCTCGTTCAGTCGAGCCGGCAGCTTTCGTTTTTGATTAGATCACACCAGAAAACGAAAGCAAGACGAAAGAGAGACGGAAAGAAGCGAAAATGGAACTTTCTGTTGGGCAGTTCGCCGTCAAATTGAGCAGCCAAAGTGATGTCGCTGCACGCAGCCCCCGCTCTTGAATGGTCATCTCCAGCCTATATAGTCATAATAGTCATGCCGGGTCACAGCCCCCCTTCAGATTCACACCCCACCGACACGTGGACGCTTGCCAACGCGAAGGCCCGCTTGTCCGAGGTGGTCGACCGCGCCCAAACCGGTCCACAAATCATCACCCGTCATGGCAAGCCCAACGCCGTGGTGGTTTCCGCCGAAGAATGGGCGCGAAAGACTGCCCGCAAGGGCACGCTCGCCGAGTTTCTGCTGGCCTCGCCACTGCGCGGCGCTGAGCTCGAATTTGAACGCGTACATGACGAACCACGCGACGAGCTACCGTGAACCTGCTCCTCGACACCGTTGTGCTGTCGGAGGTTCAACGGCCGGCGCCTTCTCCGAAAGTCATGGCGTGGCTCGATACCATTGATGAGGATCGCGCCTTCATCAGCGTTGCCACAATCGCCGAGCTTCGTCGCGGCGTTGCCCTGCTGGATGACGGACGCCGGCGTACGGCGCTAAGTGCCTGGCTAACCCATGATCTGCCGGCCCGTTTTGCTGATCGCATCTTGCCGATCGATCATGCCGTGGCTGAGCGCTGGGGCGATCTAATGGCGCAGAGTCGCAGCAATG
The DNA here is from genome assembly GCF_051853015.1 of Bradyrhizobium sp. BLXBL-03. NCBI lineage: Bacteria > Pseudomonadati > Pseudomonadota > Alphaproteobacteria > Hyphomicrobiales > Nitrobacteraceae > Bradyrhizobium > Bradyrhizobium sp. BLXBL-03. Next base: position 6,360,224 of record NZ_CP182470.1, read on the forward strand.
GCATCGCGTTGTCGGTGATGGATGGATTCTTCGCGGCGACTGCACTCGCCAACACCCTCACGCTCGTCACCCGCAACGTGAAGGATTTTGCCGCGCTCGGCGTGCCGCTGCTCAACCCCTGGGACGGCGTCTAAAAACTCTTATCGTAGCCGTACCACGGGTGCGGCTTCAGGCGCCGCATCCTGCGCATCGGCCTGGGGATCATCGATATCGGCGCTCTTCGGCATCGCCTCCACCACCTCGATGCCCTTGCTGTGGCAGATCGTGGCGAGGCGCTCGGGCAGCTCCTGGTCGGTCACGAAGGTCTGGATCTGGGTCATGTGCGCAATGCGGACTGGCGCGCTGCGGCGAAGTTTTGTGGAATCGGCGACCAGCATGACGCTGCGGGCATTGGCGATGATGGCCTGCGCCACCTGTACCTCGCGATAGTCGAAGTCGAGCAGCGCGCCCTCCTCGTCGATCGCGGAGGCGCCGATGATGGCGTAATCGACCTTGAACTGGCCGATCAGTTGCGTTGCGGTCGAGCCGACCACGGCGCCGTCCGCGCGGCGCACCGTACCGCCGGCGACCACCACCTCGATGCGGGGATGGCGGTAGAGCAGCATGGCCACATTGAGGTTGTTGGTGATGACCAGCAAATCCTCGTGCGAGGTCAGCGCGCTCGCCACCTCCTCCGTCGTGGTGCCGATGTTGATGAACAGCGAGCAGCCGTTCGGGATCAGCGATGCTGCGGCGGCGCCGATCGCCTTCTTCTCGTCGGCGGCCACGAAGCGCCGCGCCTCATAGGCGAGGTTTTCGACGCCTGAGGCGATGATGGCGCCGCCGTGGATACGGGTGAGTGATCGGCGCTCGCAGAGATCGTTGAGATCCTTGCGGATGGTCTGCGCCGAGACTTCGAACCGGCGCGCCAGCTCCTCGACCATGACGCGGCCGGAGGCGCGGGCGATGTTGAGAATCTCGGCTTGGCGATGGGTTAATCCGGTCACGGCAATGGCCTCAAATCAGAATGGTGCATGGTGCGGCTTCCCGCGCGCGCGGTCAATGCGCATGCCGATCACGGTTCACGGATGAAGCCCTTTTTCTGACCAAGCCAAGCCTTACCACGCCAAGCCTTACCAAGCCATGGCGCGCGAGAGCCGCGCGAGCAGCTTGGGATCGTCGAAGGCGCTGGCGGAGGCGACCGCGCCGGATCCGACAAGGTCAGCATTGCTAAGGCTGGTCCGGATGCCGATGGTCGGGATACCGGCGGCGGTGGCCGACTGCACGCCGGAGCGGGAATCCTCAAAGGCGATCGAGGCTGCCGCACTGGCACCGACGAAGCGCAGCCCCTCCTGATAGGGCAGCGGATGCGGCTTGCCGTATGGCAGCTCGTCGCCGATCACGAGTGCCTTGAAGCGCTGCGTGATGCCGAGGCCGGAGAGCAGCAGCTCGGCATTGAGACGCGGCGCGTTGGTGACGGCGACCATGGGAATGCCGGCAGCATCGGCGCGGTCGAGCAGCGCCATCAGGCCCGGCAACGGTTCGATCTGCCCCGCGACCAGGTCGCGGAACACTGCTTCCTTCTCACCGAGAATCTCGGCGCGGCGCTCCAATGTCTCGTCAGGCAAAAAGCGTTCACCGATCGAGATGTTGGCGAAGCCTTGCAGCTCCCTGGAGAAGCGCGCGTGGTCGAAGACATGGCCGTGCGGGCCCAGCACCTGATTGAACGCCTTCAAGTGCAGCGGGTCGGTGTTGGCGAGCGTGCCGTCGATGTCGAACAGCAATGCCCTGCCCAGTCCCTGGATCATATCGTGTTCCTCTCGCGCACGGCGCAACGATGCGCGAGACGTATCAACTTGGCCCTGATGACGCAATGCAGCCCGTTGCGGCGATGGCGACGTGACACTCGACAAAATCGAATGCGGCTGCAACATTGGCCGCAACATCAAGAATGGAGGATAGGATGACACTCGATCGCGATCACGCCGCCAGGACCGACCATGATGCGGTGGCACAAAAAGTCGAGGCTTTTCGCCTCGCCCAGATCGCGGCCGATCCAAAGGCGCTCAGTGCGCTATGCGCTGACGATCTGAGCTACAGCCATTCCAACGGCTTCCTCGAGGACAAGGCAGCCTTCGTCGCCAACGCCACGGACGGCAAGACGAAATTCCTGTCGATTGCGTACAAGGATCCGACCATCAAGATCGTCGGCCCTGCCGCGATCGTCCGCTTCCACTGGATGGCCGAGATGATGACCGACGGAAAGAAAGTGGCAAACAGCCTCCACATCCTGATGAACTGGCAGAAACAGGGCGGCGAGTGGAAGCTGTTGTCGCGCTCCGCGACGAAATTGTGATCATGCTCTTGCCCTCTCCCCTTGTGGGAGAGGGTGGCTCGCCGTGTTAGCGGCGAGACGGGTGAGGGGTATCTCTCCTCACGAACGATCTTGCGAGTTGGAGAGACACCCCTCATCCGGCGCTTCGCGCCACCTTCTCCCACAAGGGAGAAGGAAAAGGCAGCGGCATCAAGGGCTGCAAAAATTTCCGACCACGCTCCCGCGCTCCGGAATGACGGCTCCTACGCCGCCTCCTTCACATCGCCGTTCACCAGCTTGCGCGCAGCACGTTCGGCTTCGCGGGCGTTGCGGAAGAGCTGGCCTTCGAGGCGATTGAATTGATGGGACGAGGCGAAGAAGCGGTAGCCGCCCTGACCGCGCACGACGATGCCCGCGGTCTCTGAGTTAACTTCGATAATGTAGCTATCTGGCATGGCCCGTGGATTCCTCAGTGCGGGCAAATAACGACAATTTTGCCCAAAGGTTCCTGAGGGCAAATCGGCCGTTCCACCCCGAATCGACGGGCTATTGAGTACGCCGGGACCTCATCCGTTTTGTGACCTGTTCTTGGCGAAGAAGCGACGGGTTGACTCATCAGTGCCGCGTTTCGCGATGCCGCAAGTTTTCGCGAGGCGGGACGAAGCGCGGCGCGATTACGTCGCGATTGGCGGATCGTTGCGCTGGATCACTTGTGGGTGGCCGTGATCGTCGATCGAGACATAGGTGAAATTGCCGTCGGTCACGAGCATCGGTTGCAGCTCGCGCCGCCGCAGCGCCCAGGCTTCGAGATGGACGGTCATCGAGGTGCGGCCCACGCGCACGAGGGTGGCGTAGACGGAGACGAGATCGCCGACATAAACCGCTTTGCGAAAATTCATCGCCTCGATCGCGACCGTAACAGTGCGCGACTTCGCGAGTTTCGAGGCGAACACGCCGCCGCCGACGTCCATCTGGCTGAGCAGCCAACCGCCAAAGATGTCGCCATTGGCATTGGTGTCGGCGGGCATCGCCAAGGTGCGGATGCAGAGATCGCCGCTCGGCCCGGTGTCGGACGTTTCAGTCATGTGGATCTCACTTGAAATTGTCCCAGCCCGGATCGGGCGCGAAGCGTTCGCCGAATCGCCCGGCCAACGCGCGCAAGCTGGATACAATATTTTCCACGCCGCGCGTGCGCGCATAGTTCAGGGGACCGCCGCGAAACGGCGCATAACCCGTGCCGAAGATCATGGCGCCGTCGACCGCATCGCCATCGTCGACGATGCCTTCGCGCAGGGCTGCGACACAGACATTGGACATCGGCAGCACCAGGCGGTCGATCATCTGATCAGTGACGCGCGGACCGGTCTCGGGCAATGGCGCCTTCTCGGCCTTGCCGTCCTTCCAGGTGTAAAAGCCCTTGCCGGACTTGCGGCCGAGCTCGCCCTTGGTGACCTTCTCGCGCAGCCAGGCCGGCGTCGGCGGCAGCATGTCGCCGAACTTGGCGCGCAGCATGTCGCCGACATCGAGGCAGATATCGAGACCGACCTGGTCGGCGAGCTCGATCGGTCCCATCGGCATGCCAAACTGTTCCGCCGCCGCATCAATCAGGCGCGGATCGGTCTTCTCGTCCAGCATCACCATGGCTTCGAGCATATAAGGCGTCAGCGCACGGTTGACGAGGAAGCCGGGCGAGCTCTTGACCGCGAGCGGCAGGCGATCGATCGCGCCGACGAAAGCGAGCGCCGCCTTGAGCACCTGCGCGTCGTTGCCGTCATGGCTGACGACCTCGACCAGTTGCAGGCGCGACACCGGATTGAAGAAATGCAGGCCGACCAGCCGCTCCGGCCGCGCCAGCGTGGTGCGCAGATCCTGAAGCGGAATGCTCGACGTGTTGGTCGCAAGGATCGCGCCCGGCTTCATCCTGGGCTCGAGGCCGGCATAGACCTTTTGCTTCAGCTCGAGCTTTTCCGGCACCGCCTCGATGATGAGATCGGCATTGCGGACGCCCTCGCCGTCCATGTCGGGGATCAGCCGATCGAGCGCGTCGCGCACCTCGGTGGCTTTTCGTATGATCTTGCCGTAGAGCTCGGCGGCGCGTTTCACCGCGCCCGCGATCGGCTCGGCCTTCATATCGGCCAGGGAGACGCGCAGCCCCTGCCCGGCGACCCAAGCCGCGATGTCGCCACCCATGGCACCGGCGCCGATGACGTGGACGTGCTTGATCGTGTTGCCGGAGCCTGCGGCCTTCTTCATCTCCTCGCGCAGGAAGAAGACGCGAATCAAATTCTGCGCGGTTGGCGTCACCATCAGCCTGGCGAAGGAGGCCTGCTCCGCCTGCAGCATCGCGGCCTTGCTGCCGCCATGCGTCTCCCAGAGATCGATCAGCGCGTAGGGCGCGGGATAGTGCTCGCGCGGCGCGGCCTTCGCCGCCTCGGTGCGCATGCGCCTGGCAAGCAGCCCGCGTACGGGGCCGAGATTGGCCGCGCGGGTGAGCAGGCCGGGCTTCGCCCGCTTCATGCGGCCGAACAACACGTCCTTCACGGCGCCCCCCACGTGACGCTCCTGCGTCACGCTGTGGACGAGGCCAAGCGCTTTGGCGCGGCGTGCATCGATGGTGCGGCCGGTCAGCATCAGCGCCATGGACTGAGCCGGATTGACCAGCGTCGTGAAGCGCGCGGTGCCGCCGAGGCCGGGATGCAGGCCCAGCATCACCTCCGGGAAGCCGAAGCGCGCGCTGTCGACGGCGATGCGCGACTGGCAGGCGAGCGCGACCTCGAGCCCGCCACCGAGGCAGAAACCGTGAATGACCGCGACCGTCGGCAGCTTGAGAGCTTCCAGATGATCGACCACCGCATGCGCGGCACGGATTCGCGTTTCCACCACCTTGGGATCGGACGCACCGCGGAATTCGTTGACGTCGGCGCCGGCGATGAAGCCGGACGGTTTCGCCGAACGGATCACGAGGCCAGCGGGGCGCTCGGTCTCGATCGCCGCGAGGGCGGCGTCGAACTCCTCCATCACATCGGAGGACAGCGTGTTGGCACTGGAATCGGCACGATCGAACAACAGCCAGGCGACGCCGTCGGCGTCACGCGTCAGCTTGAAGTGCTTATAGGGACCATCTGCTGCCGGCGGGGGCCCGAGCGAGAGCACGCGATCGCCGAGCGCGGTCATGATTTTTGAATCCATGGTCACACCGCCTCGATCAGCATGGCGCCGCCGAGCCCGCCGCCGATGCATTCGGTGGCAATCCCGCGCCGCGTGCCGAGCCGCTTCATCGCATTGACGAGATGCAGCACGATGCGGTTGCCTGACGTGCCGACGGGATGGCCGAGCGAAATGGCGCCGCCATCGACGTTGAGTCTTTCGCGATCGATCTCGCCGGCAGCGCCGTCGAGCCCGAGAATCTCGCGGCAGAACTTGTCGTCGTTCCAGGCGGCGAGGCAGCCGAGCACTTGCGTGGCAAAGGCCTCGTTCAGTTCCCAGGTCTCGATGTCCTGGAGGGTGAGGTTGTTGCGGGTCAGAAGCGGCGTCGCCGACATCACGGGGCCGAGCCCCATGATGCCGGGATCGAGCGCGGCCCAGTTGCTGTCGACGATTGCGGCTTTCGGCGTCAGCTTGTGTTTTGCCACAGCCGCGTCAGAGGCGAGGATCACCCACGATGCGCCATCGGTGATCTGCGAGGAATTGCCGGCGGTGACCTGGCCCCAGGGACGCTCGAACACCGGCCGGAGTTTTGCCAGCGTCTCGGCCGTGGAGTCCGCCCGCACGCCATCGTCATGGTCGAAGAACTTGCCGTCTCGCGAGAACGCAGTTTCGACCTCGCCTTTCAGGAAGCCTTCGGCCTGTGCATGGGCGAGCCGGCGATGGCTTTCGGCGGCATAGGCATCGGACTGCGCGCGGGTGATGCCGAAGAGATGACCGACGACTTCGGCGGTCTGGCCCATGTTCAGTTCGGTGATGGGGTCGGTGAGCCCGCGCTCGAGGCCGATGATCGGCTTGAGATAGCGCGGCCGCAGCTTGAACGCTGCGGCGAGCTTCGCGGCTACGCCTTTGGCCGTGGCGACGCCAGCGAACCAGCGCACGCCGGAATTCGGCCAGACCAGCGGCGCATGGCTCAGCGCCTCGGTGCCACCCGCCAAAACCATGTCGGCATGGCCCTCGCGGATATAGCGATAGGCGGTATCGATCGACTGCATCCCGGAGCCGCAATTGATCTGCACGGTGAAGGCAACCATGTCTTCGCCCATGCCGAGCCGGAGTGCGGCGACGCGGGCCGGATTCATCTCGTCGGCGATGACGTTGACGCAGCCGAGGATGACCTGGTCAAAATCCGTTGGCGCAAACGGCTGGCGCGCCAACAGCGGCCGTCCGCATTGCACGGCGAGATCGACAGGCGTGAACGGCCCCGGCCCGGATCTCGCCTTCAGAAACGGCGTCCGGCTGCCGTCGATGATGAATACCGGTCGTGCCATCAGCTCGCCGCCCTCTGTTCACCGAGTTCTTGGAAGAACTGATGCACGTCGCCGATTTTCTTGTAAATCGGCGACAGCGCCTCCGGCGCAAAATCGTCGACCTCGATGACTTCCGTGACCGCGGCATGAGCAGAAGCGAGCTGCTCGCCTTCGGCCTGCGTGATCACGCCCTTGGTCACCGCGTCCTTCCAGTCCTGGACATGCGCGGCGCGCACGCGCTTGGCAATGGCGTCGGTCGCCGCGACCAGCTTGAAGGCGCGCTCCAGCCGGGCGAAGCCGCTGTCGTCGTCGACATGGGCGAGATCCGGCGTGAGGCGCTCACGTGCGGCCGAGGGCTCGAGCACGAGGCTGGCGCATCGATGCACGACGCGATCGGAGGGACCGAGTACGCGGGCACCGAAGGGCTGGACCACGAGCTTGAGGATGGCGGCGACGAAGCGGTTCGGCAAATTGGCGAGGATTTCGGCAAACCTCGCTTCGATGGTCTTGAAGCCCGTCGCCATGCACCATTCCAACGCGGCGAAATCCTCCTTCTGCCGACCCTCATCCTGCCAGCGTTTCAGCGCGGCCGAGAGCAGGTACAGCTCGGAGAGGATGTCGCCGAACCGCGCCGACAACATCTCCTTGCGCTTGAGCGCGCCGCCAAGCGTCAGCAGCGCCAGATCGGCGCAAAGCGCGAACGCCGCGGAGTAGCGCGAGAGCTGGCGATAGAATGGCGTTGCATCGCCGGCATCCGGCGCCAGCGCAAAAGCGCCAAAAGTCCAGCTTCGTCCGAAGGCGCGGAACAGCGTCTGGAAGCTGTGACGGACATGTTTCCAGAACGCATTGTCGAATGCGGTAAGCCCGCGCTCGCGATCGGTGTCCGCAAGCGCGTTCATCTCGTCGAGCAGATAGGGATGAGCGCGGATTGCACCCTGCCCGAATATGATGAGGTTGCGCGTCAGGATGTTGGCGCCCTCGACCGTTATGCCCACGGGCACGGCGCGGTGCAGATTGCCGATGTAGTTTTGCGGGCCGTCGATCACGGCCTTGCCGCCGTGGATGTCCATGGCATCGTCGATCGCGATGCGCATGCGTTCGGTCGCATGCAGCTTCATGATGCCTGATATCACGGCGGGGTGGACGCCGGCATTCAGCGCCGCGCAAGTGAGCCGCCGCGCGGCGTCGAGCTGGTATGCGGTGGCGACGATGCGCGCGAGCGGCTCCTGGACGCCCTCGAACCTGGAAATGGAGATGCCGAACTGCTCGCGGATGCGGGCATAGGCACCGGTCGTCCGCGCCGCATAGGCAGCACCGGCTGCGGAGAGCGACGGCAGCGAGATGCCGCGACCGGCGGCAAGCGCGGTCATCAGCATCTTCCAGCCCTGGCCCAGCCGTTCCTGGCCGCCGATGACATAGTCGAGCGGAATGAAGACATCGCGGCCCCGGTTCGGGCCGTTCTGGAATACCTGCATCGACGGCAGATGACGGTGGCCGATCTCGACGCCGGGCAGATGGGTCGGGATCAGCGCGACGGTGATGCCGAGCTCTTCCTGATCGCCGACCAGATGATCGGGATCATAGGCTTTGAAGGCGAGGCCGAGCAGCGTCGCGACGGGGCCGAGCGTAATGTAGCGCTTGTGCCAGTTCAGCCGGAGACCTGTGACCTCGCGGCCCTCGAACACACCCTTGCAGATGATGCCGCTGTCGACCATCGAGGCGGCGTCGGAGCCCGCCTCCGGGCTGGTGAGGCCGAAGCAGGGAATGTCGCGGCCGTCGGCAAGCCGCGGCAGCCAGCGCTCCTGCTGCTCTTTGGTGCCGAAGCGCATCAGGAGCTCACCGGGGCCGAGCGAGTTCGGCACCATCACCGTGACGGCGGCAGCGATCGAGCGGGTCGAGATTTTCCGCACCACTTCCGAATGGGCATAGGGCGAGAAGCCGAGGCCGCCGAATTGCTTCGGGATGATCATGCCGAAGAACTTCTCGCGCTTGATGAAGGTCCAGGCGTCCTGCGGCAGGTCGCGCCACTCCCAGAAGATCTTCCACTCGTCGAGCATGGCGCAGAGCTCATCGACGGGGCCGTTGAGGAAGGCGCGCTCCTCGGCGTTCAATGTCGCCTGCGGGGTCTTCAGCAGCTTCGACCAGTCGGGGTTGCCGGTGAAGAGGTCAGCGTCCCACCAGACGTCGCCAGCCTCCAGCGCCTCGCGCTCGGTGTCGGACATCGCCGGCAGCACGCCGCGGGCCCAGGAGAAGATCGGTTTTGTCAGTCTGTCGCGGCGGAAGCTCATGGCGGACCTCATGGATCGGCGCGGTGACAGGGCATTTTAGCGGAAAGTGGCCGCCGGAGGGGAACATCTCGCCTGCGACATTGACGCGGCCGGGCGGTCGCTCGAACCATAACGGCCTGGGCGCGGGGACAGTTCCGGGAGGGAGAGGAGCCGTAGCCCGGATGGAGCGAAGCGCAATCCGGGCTACAGGTGAGGGCTTGACCGGATCAGTCGGGCCGGATCATCTCGAACATGTTTTCCGGCTTGATCTCGAAATAGTCGCCGCGGCGGCCTGCGCGCACGATCGGGCGGGCCGCCGCGGTCTGGTAGACGCCGTCCTTGATCATGGCCTTGTCGATGTGGACGGCCACGACCTCGCCGAGCGTGAGCCAGGCATTCGCCTCCTTGCCGTCGGCACCCTTGAGACGGACGATATCGGCCACCTTGCACTCGAAGGCGACCGGGCTCTCGCCGACGCGCGGCACGTTGACGAGCTTGCCCGGGACCGCCGTCAACCCTGCGAGCTTGAACTCATCGACCTCGGGCGCGACATGCGCGGCGGTCGCGTTCATCTGCTTGGCCAGATCCATGGTGGCGAGATTCCAGACGAACTCCCCGGTCTGCTGGATGTTCTCGACCGAGTCCTTCCAGTGGGTGGAGGAGAAGCCGATGATCGGCGGCACGTAAGCGAAGGCGTTGAAGAAGCTATAGGGCGCGAGATTGACGTGGCCCTTGGCATCGCGGGACGAGATCCAGCCGATCGGCCGCGGCGCAATAATGGCGTTGAAAGGGTCGTGCCTGAGGCCGTGGCCCTTGGAGGGTTCGTAGAAATGCAGGTCTTTCTCGGTCACGCTGGCTCTCCACTCTCCGTCATTCCGGGGCGGTCCGCAGGACCGAACCCGGAATCTCGAGATTCCGGGTTCGCCTCTTCGAGGCGCCCGGAATGACAGAGAAGCAGCTTATAGGGAGAAAAGTCCCGCCCCGTCAGTGGCGCGGGGACAGACCGGCGATGACGAAATCGATCATCTGGTCGATGGTCGGGCCCGGCTTGGTGGCGCACTGGGCGATCATCTGGGGGTGGAAGAAGCGGATCATCGCGCTGCAGGCGCAGAGCGCAGCCAGTTGCAGGTCCGGCGCCTCGAACTCGCCGGAAGCGACGCCCTGCGCGATCATCTGGCCGATCATGCCGGCGATGCATTCCATATGGGCGACGCAGACGTCCCAATCCTCCTCCATCGCGATCGCGACCATCTCGTGCAGCTTGTTGTCGCCGACATAGCGCTCGGTGTTCATGCGATGGATGGTGGTGAGCAGCTCGCGGAAGCGCGGCAGCACCGGACCGGGCCGCGCCACGATCCGCTGCGCCTCCAGCTCGACCCCGCCCATCAGCGAACGCGCCACCGCCTGGTGGATCGCCTTCTTCGATTCGAAGAAGCGATACACGTTGGCGGGGCTCATCCTGAGCTCCTTGGCGATGTCGCCGACCGTGGTCTTCTGGTAGCCGATCTGACGGAACAGCCGCTCGGCCACCTCGAGGATGCGATCCCGGGTGTCGACTTCGATATGTTCCGAAACAAGGGCCATCAGTCAGGACTCGTTGGTCAGCAGTCTTCTCATCTATTCAGCCGCCTCGGCAAGCGGAATTGCGTGCGGGTCATCGCTGCCATGTTGCGGTGCGGCGGGCTGCTCGGGCGTTCCGGCCTCGTCCAGGCTCTTGCGGAACCAGAGGGCGTAGAGGCCCGGCAGGTACAGCAGCGTCAGGAACGTCGCGACGAACAGGCCCCCCATGATGGTGATCGCCATCGGGCCCCAGAACGCCGAGCGCGACAGCGGTATCATGGCCAGGATGGCGGCGAGCGCCGTCAGCACCACGGGACGGGCGCGGCGGACGGTCGCCTCCACGATCGCCTCGCGGCGGGTCAGGCCGTGGCTGACGTCGGTCTCGATCTGGTCGACCAGGATGACGGTGTTGCGCATGATCATGCCGGCGAGCGCGATCAGGCCGAGCAGCGCCACGAACCCAAACGGTGCATTGGCGATGTTGAGGCCGAAGGAGGCGCCGACAATGCCGAGCGGCGCGGTCAGGAACACCAGGAACAGGCGTGAGAAGTTCTGCAACTGGATCATCAGCAGCGTCAGCATCACCATGACCATCATCGGAAAGAGGATGAAGATCGAGGCATTACCCTTGGCGGATTCCTCGAACGCACCACCCGGCTCGATGCGGTAGGCCGGCTCGAGGCTGTCCTTGATCCCCTGAAGCTTCGGCGTGATCTGGTTGGTGACATCAGGCGCCTGCACGCCGTCGACGACGTCGGAGCGCACCGTGATCGCCATGTCGCGGTTGCGCCGCCACATGATCGGCTCCTCGTGGGCGTATTCGATCTTGGCGATCTGCTGCAGCGGGACGGCAACGCCGTTCTTCGAGGTGATGGTGAGATCGCCGACGCCGCCGAGGTCGAGACGTTCGGACGGGATCGCACGGGCGACCACGCCGACCTTCTCGATGCCGTCACGCACGGTCGTGACCTGCGCGCCGGAGATCAGCATGGACAGCGCCTGCGAGACCTCCTGCGGGGTCAAGCCCATGGCGCGGGCACGGTCCTGGTCGACGACGAGCTTGAGGTAGGGCGACTGCTCGTTCCAGTCGAGCTGGACGTCCTTGACGTTCTTGTTCTCGCGCATGACGTCGCGAACCTGATAGGCGATCTCGCGCACCTTGTTCGCGTCAGGCCCGATCACGCGGAACTGCACGGGGAAGCCGACGGGGGGGCCGAAATTGAAGCGGTCGACGCGCACGCGCGCTTCGGTGAGCATGCCGTCGGCGACGGCGCCCTCGATCTTGGCCTTGACGCGCTCGCGCCCCTCGACGCCCTTGGCGACGATGACGATCTCGGCGAACGCCTCGTTCGGCAATTGCGGGTTGAGGCCGAGCCAGAAGCGCGGCGAGCCCTGGCCGACATAGGAGGTGTAGGTCTCGATGTCCTTGTCGTCCTTCAGCAGCGTCTCGGCCTTCTTCACGGCCTTCTCGGTGACGTTGAAGGCGGTGCCCTCGGGCAGGCGCAGCTGGAGGAACAGCTCAGGCCGCTCCGACAGGGGGAAGAACTGCTGCTGGACATGGCCGAAGCCGACGATGGAGGCAACGAACACGCCGACGGTCGCGGCCACCACGGTGATGCGATGATTGACGCACCATTGCACGACGGCACGCAAGCCGCGGTACATGCGGGTCTCGTAGACCGCATGCGGATCGTGGTTGGCGTGGACCTTGATGTTCGGCAGCAGCTTGACGCCGATATAGGGCGTGAAGATCACCGCCACGAACCAGGAGGCGATGAGCGCAATCGCCACGATCCAGAAGATGCTGCCGGCATATTCGCCGACCGCCGAATTGGCAAAGCCGATGGGGAGGAAGCCAGCGGCCGTGACCAGCGTTCCCGTGAGCATCGGAAACGCAGTTGATTCCCAGGCAAAGGACGCCGCGTGCATGCGGTCCCAGCCCTGCTCCATCTTCACCACCATCATCTCGACCGCGATGATGGCATCATCCACGAGAAGCCCGAGCGCGATGATCAGCGCGCCGAGCGAGATGCGGTGCAGGTCGAGCGACATCGAGTTCATGACGATGAAGACGATACCGAGCACCAAGGGCACGGACAGCGCGACCACGATGCCGGTGCGCCAGCCGAGCGCCAGGAACGAGACGAACAGCACGATCGCGAGCGCTTCCATGAAGGAGTGCACGAACTCGCCGACGGCATGCTCGACCACCTTGGGCTGATCGGCGATCAGCGAGACGTCCACGCCTTGCGGCACCGCCTTCATGAATTCGGCGGTCGCTTTCTCGACGTCCTTGCCGAGTTCGAGGATGTTGGCGCCCTTGGCGGTGACGACGCCGATGCCGATCGCTGCCTTGCCTTCCTGACGGACGACGAAGCTCGGCGGATCGACATAGCCGTGGGTGACGGTGGCGATGTCGCCGAGGCGGAAGACGCGACCATTGCTTTCGACCGGGGTCTCGGCCACGGCCTTGGCGCCGTCGAGCGCGCCGGTGACGCGCAGCGGCACGCGCTGCGACGAGGTCTCGACCGTGCCGGCCGGCGTCACGTTGTTCTGCTTGGCGAGCGAATCGAACAGCGCCTGCGGCGTGATGCCGAGCGTGGCGAGCTTGGCGTGCGAAAACTCGACGTAGATGCGCTCGTCCTGGTTGCCGTACATGTCGACCTTGGTGACACCGGGCACCTTGAGGAGGCGCTGGCGGAAACCTTCCGCGACCTTCTTGAGCTGAGCGTAGTCGGCGCCGTCGCCGGTCATCATGTAGAGGATGGAATCGACGTCGGAGAATTCGTCGTTGACGACGGGTCCGAGAATGCCGGCCGGCAACTGGCCCTGCACGTCGACCAGCTTCTTGCGCAGCAGATAAAACAGATACGGCACGTCCTTTGGCGGCGTGGAATCGCGGAAGGTGACCTGGAGCGCGGTGAAGCCCGGCTTGGAATAGGTTTGCACCTTCTCGAAATAGGGCAGCTCCTGGATCTTCTTCTCGATGGGATCGGCGACCTGGGCCTGCATCTCCTGTGCGGTCGCCCCCGGCCACAGCACGGAAACGTTGACCACCTTCACCGTGAAGAACGGATCTTCGGCGCGGCCGAGCTTCTGATAGGAGAAGAAGCCGGCAACGCCGAGCACGAGCATCAGGAACAGGACCAGCGTCGGATGGCTGACGGCCCAGGCCGAAAGGTTGAAGCGCTTCATCGCACTCTCCGGAAAATCGATCCAATTGCCCAAACGACAGCCGCTCTGATCAACCGTCGTCGCGAGGCAGCGAAGCAATCCAGGGGGCTGGGCAGGTTCTGGATCGCTTCGCCGCTTCAGCCTTTGCGTAGGGGCAAAGGCAGAAGCTCACCTCACACGACGTAACTGGTCGTCACGCCTAGAAAGACAGCGCCGACACGACCCGCACCTTCTGGCCGGGGTCGAGCTTCTGCACGCCGAGGGCGACGATCTTGGCACCCTCGTCGACGCCGCCGTTGATGACGACGTCGTTGCTGTCGTAGGACTTCACCACAACAGGCTTGAGCGTGACCGCGCCGTTGTCGTCGACGACGAAGAAGGACGGCTTGCCGCCTTCGTTGAACAGCGCCGACAGCGGCAGCCGCGCGACGCGCTCGGTGCCGGCATCCGACAGCGTCAGCGTCGCGGTCATGCCGAGCGCGACCTTGTCGCCAGCCTCGGGCAGCGAGAATTTTGCGAGATAGGTGCGCGTGGCCGGATCGGCGGCCGGCGCGATCTCGCGCAGCTTGGCGACATATTTCTTGTCCGGCTCAGACCAAAGAGTGACGCTGGCGACGCCCGACTTGGCGCGTCCAACCAGCGTCTCAGGGATCGCGACGACCGCTTCCTTTTCGGCAAAGCGGGCGACACGGATCGAAGCCTGGCCCGCGGCGACCACCTGGCCGGGCTCGATCAGCGTTGCGGTCACGACGCCACGGGCGTCGGCAACAAGCGTCGCGTAGGAAAGGGAATTCTTGGTCAGCTCGACCGAGCGGACGGCGCGATCAAGGCGCGCACGGGCTTCGTCAGCCGCGGCGCGGCTCGAATCCATCGCGGCGTCCGTAGTCCAGCCCTTGGCTTTCAGATCCTTGGCGCGCTGCTCGGCCGCGGCGGCCTGGGCCAGCACGCCGGTTGCGGCGGTCTGTTCGGCGACGGCCTGCTCGGCCTGGAGCTTCAGATCGACCTCGTCGAGGGTGGCGAGTGCCTGGCCGACGTCCACGGTCTGACCGACCTCAACAAGGCGTTTTGCGACCTTGCCGGCGACGCGGAAACCGAGATCGCTCTCGATGCGGGGCTTGATGGTGCCGACGAAGCTGCGCTCCGGGGTCTCGGCGTCATAATGCGCGGTCGCGACCAGGACCGGCCGGGGCGGCTCGGCTTTTTGCGCCACGGAATCGTTGCATCCGGCCAGCGCCGCGGCCATCAGGGCCAGCGACACGCCCGCCAAGAGCCTGGAATAGCTGGACAAAATCGACCGAACCAACATCGGGGACACTCCTGCGTCTGCAATGAGAGGAATGTCGAATAATCACTGATAAAAGTCAATAATCGTCAGTCATCAGTAATGCGTGATCGTTAAGAGATGGTGAGGATCGAAAAAGGGGTGCCAGGAAGGTGCTATCGTAGGGTGGGCAAAGCGTAGCGTGCCCACGCATTTTTCGTGGTCGAGAGAGATGGCGGGCACGGCGCAGAGCGCCTTTGCCCACCCTGCTACGGAACCTACGTCAGCGGTGACGGTGTCTCTAGCGCCCCTGGTCGCCGAACTCGTGCTTGCTCTCGTGGCCGCCGATGAAGACCAAAATGCCGGCGAGCAGCGGCAGCACGGCGAGCACCAGCAGACCCGTCGAGGTCTGCCCCGTCGCTTCCTTGACCCAGCCGATCAGATACGGCCCGCCGAAGCCGGCGAGATTGCCGATCGAGTTGATCAGCGCGATGGCGCCGGCGGCCGCCGTGCCGGAGAGCCAGGCGGTCGGCAAGGTCCAGAACACGCCGAAGACGCAGAACACGCCGATCGCTGCGAAGGTCAGCGCCACCATGGTCAGGGTGGGGTCGGTGAGATAGCTGGAGATGGCGAGCGCGATCGCAATCAGGATCATGGGCGCGCCGACATGCATCACGCGCTCGCGCGTGGCGTCCGAATGCCGCGCCCACAGGATCATGGCAATGGTGCCGAACAGATACGGGATTGCAGTGACGAAGCCGGTTTGGGCATTGGTGAGGCCGAACGCCTTGACGATCTGCGGCAGCCAGAACTGCATGCCATAGAGCGCACCGACGAAGCCGAAATAGATCAGGCTGAGTGCGATCACCTTCGGTGACGACAAGGCTTCGCCGAGCGACAGATGCTTCACCGCCTGCTTGGCGGCGATCTCCGAATCGAGCTTCGCCTTGAGCCAGGCCTTCTGCTCGGCCGAGAGCCAGTCCGCCTTCTCCGGCTTGTCGGTGAGGTAGAACCAGGTGACGATGCCAAGCAGCACCGAGGGAATGCCCTCGAGAATGAACAGCCACTGCCAGCCCCTCAGACCCATCACGCCGTCGAGCCCGAGCAACAGGCCCGAAATCGGCGCGCCGATCACAGTCGAAACCGGTACGGCGATCGCGAAGGCTGCGAGAAAGCGGGCGCGGTATTCGGCCGGATACCAATAGGTGAGATAGAGGATGATGCCGGGGAAGAAGCCGGCTTCGGCGACGCCGAGCAGGAAGCGCAGGACGTAGAAGCTGGTCACGCCGCTCACCAGCGCCATCAGCGCCGAGATGATGCCCCAGGTCACCATGATGCGGGCGATCCAGCGGCTGGCGCCGAACTTTTCCAGCGCGAGGTTGCTCGGCACCTCGAAGATGAAATAGCCGATGAAGAAGATGCCGGCGCCCCACGAGAAGATCAGCGGCGTGAACTTCAGCTCCGCGTTCATGGTCAGCGCGGCGAAGCCGAGATTGACGCGATCGAGATAGGAGAAGAAGTAGGCCAGAACCAGAAACGGGATCAGGCGCCAGGAGATGGCGCTAATCGTTGAGGTCTCAATGGCGCTTTTCGCACCGGCGGAAGCGGTATAGGTCGTGGTCTGGCTCATGGCGTCCCCCGTATTGTTGCTTTTGTGAGCTGATCCCGGTTTTGAGCATCGCGGCCAAAGAGTCAATGGAACAAGCAATGCATGGGACGCAGCCAAATCATTCTGCCGCACTGCTACTGACATCGCTGACCCGCGCCCGCATCTTCTCGCCGTGGATTTGGTCGCGTATGCGATCGGGATTGCGTTCGGAGTTTGGATCGATCGGCTCGCCGAAATGAGCGGTGTCGTCGGGTGGGCAAAGGCGCGTTAGCGCCGTGCCCACGATTGTCCGCTACCTTGGGCAATCGTGGGCACGCTCCGCCTTGCCCACCCGACGAGACCGGCAGTGTGGCGCACGATCTTCACTCCGCCAATTGAAACCGCTCGAACCGGTCGAGTTCTTCCTCGATTTTCCGCTTCAGCTCCTTGCGCCCTGCCGTCTTCTTGCCCTGCCCGACCCAGGTCCATTTCTGCATCAACACCTTCTTCGCCTGCCGGTCGGTCTTGAGATCGAGCGCGGCGACGATCTCGTGGCCGACCAGCACCGGCAGCGCGAAATAGCCGAGCTTGCGCTTGGCCTTCGGCACATAGGCCTCGAACAGATGGTTGTAGCCGAAGATAAGATTGGTGCGCTTGCGCTGGATGATCAGCGGATCGAACGGCGAGAGGATGTGGACGAGATCCGGCGGCACCTCGGCAGGCTCGAGCGCCGCGGGCGTCGCCCAATGCTCCTGCTTGCCGGCGCCTTCAATTGCGACAGGCACGAGTTCGCCGCGCCGAACGCGCGAAGCGACCAGGGCGCCCACCGCCTTCTTGCTCGGCGCATCGAGATGGCAGATCGAATCGAGACTGACGATGCCCTGCGAGCGCAGCGCGCGGTCGAGCAGATAGGCCGTGATCTCCTTCGGCGATGCCGGCTTCGGCAATTTGTCCCAGCCGAAATGCCGCGTCATCAGATCATAGGTCTTGAGCATGCCCTGGCGCGCGCCGATGGTCGCGACGCCGGTATAGAAGGCCAGCTGAAGCGCCCGCTTCGAAGGTTTTCGGCTCTGCCAGAGATGCTCCTTCTCGGTGAGCACATCGTCCTCGATGTCGCGGATGGTCAGGGGACCGGCGCGTAGCAGCCGCATCACCTTGCGGGTGTCGGCCGGCGTTACCGACGCGTACCATTTGTGCCCCTCGCGCTTGTGCTCGCGCATGGCCGGCAGGAAAAAGCGAAAATCATCCGACGGTACGTAGGACAGTGCATGAGTCCAGTATTCGAACACGCTCTTGTCGACGCTCTGGGCATGACGCAGATCGGCGCGGCGATAGGACGGGATACGGCTGAACAGGATGTGGTGGTGGCAGCGCTCGATCACGTTGATAGTGTCGATCTGCACATAGCCGAGATGGGCGACCGCGTCTTTGACCGCCTGCGGCCCTTCCCCGAATGGTTCACGCGTGTCGAGCCGCTGGGCCCGCAGCCAGATCTGCCGGGCCTGTGTCGTCGGGATTGGGAGGGGTTTTGGGGCGCGGGGCATTGCGCGAGGCAATGTAGCGGGATTCGCGCCAAGAAAAAGGACAAGAGAAAGAACGACGCGGCATAGATAAGCCGCGCTGCCATCTGTTGACAGCGCGGCCGGGATGGGTGCGGCCGAGGCCTACTTCATCGACATGGCCTTCTGCGCCTTCATGTAATGCATGCAGGCGCCCTTCATCTTGCCCATGCTCATGTCCGAATTGGCCATGGCCATTTCCTTGTTCATGGCCATCTTGGCGGGCGTGTCGGCGGTGCCGGTCATCGTGGCCGCCGACTTCATCATATTGGCGCTGGTGCACGCCATCATGGCGGCGGATGCGGGCGAAACGGAAAGAGCGAACGCGACAAGGGCTGCGGCGCTGAGCAAGGTCTTCATCGAAAAGTCTCCTTAAAGTAAAACGAAACCGGCGTCATGCCGGCATTCGCAATTACGTATTTTCTGGCGAGAACGTTTCCTGGAGAAGACAATTTTCTTGCTGCAATGCAAAGCGAGCCGACGTTAACGGCCGTTCTTCGGTGCCTTGGTCCGGTCGTTGGGCCGGTCACCGAGGCTGCCGGTGGCGATGTCGGGCTCGCAGGAGGCCCTGCCCCGCCCCTCCGCCCCGCAGCGAAAGACGCTGCCGGTCAGGCGATCGACCAGCCACATGTTCTCGTCGGTCGGAGCTTCGAGACCGACATAGCGGGAGGTCAAGCCCGTGATCAGCGTCGAAAGCAGGATCGACACCGCGATCATCGCCGCGCCGACGTAGATCGGCATGGCGCTCAGAGACACAGTCCGATCCGGCGGGCCGCTGCGATGGAATTGATAGTCACTGGGCCTCGGCACTGGATGGAACTCGGCTCCCTTCGGCTTGCGGTGACGGCTCGTCGAGGTCTGCTAGGCGCGCATCTGGCCAAATTCTTGTTCGCACGCAGGCCATGCCGCGACAGCTTTGCGACGATCGGTAAGCGCTGGTTCCGGAACGATGGGCGGCCCAAAGCGGGCCGCCTTTTGCTTACTCCCCTGCCCCTCAGCGGCGGCCGAACAACCCGCCCATCATACCGCCGAGTAGACCACCGGGACCTGCCGGAGCGCCACCACCGCCGCTATAATGGCGGCGGCCGCCACCGCCCGAGTAGCGGCGGTGCGCCGGCTCATCGTCTGCCTGTTCCGAGGAAGCCGCGCGGGTCGAGACAATCTCCGACAGCAGAGCCTTATGCTGGAGCTTGTTGAGATAGCCCGTAGCGGGATAACCGCGCGCAGCCTGCCACCGCCTGATCACGGAACGCGCCTCGTCGTCGAACTGGCCTGTCGCCTTGACGTCGAAACCGAGCCCGGTGAGGCGACGCTGCACGTCACGACGCTGGCTCTTGTCCAGACCAATTTGGTCTTCAGATACTTGGTTGGCCTCTTCCGTGAAGGTCGCGGGATCGATCCCAACCGACAGGTTGCGGCTGGCATTGGATGGACCATCCTGCAACGCCGCAATGCGGGCGAGTGCGATCGATTTGAACGTGCCGTTGGGATAGCTGGTGAGATAGGCGTTGAGCTCCTCGACCTTGTTGGAGTCCTTGATCGAGCGCCAGAACTCGAGCTCGACGTCGGAGCCTTGCTTGCTCGCGGCCAACACCGGCGCGCTCGACGTGTCAGTCGCGCCCGCAGCCGGCCCGCCAACCGGATTGAGGTAGACGTTGCCCGTCAGGTTGGTGTGCCCCCAAGGCAATTGCCCTTTGCCGGTCTCGTCACTGACCTGGGCGCGGACCTTGGTCATCGCCTGCTGGATCTCGATCCCAGGCTGGGCAATGTTGGCGACAAGCGCGCGCGTGAACGGGCTGTTGGTCCCGGCTTCGCCGTCGAGCGCGGTTTGACCTGGGCCGGTGGCAAAGGCAATCAGCGTGCCCTCGCCCGACTTCATCTCTGCCAGACCGGCCTGGACGTTGACCGACCGGGTGGCTTTCGCCGAGCGGATCTTTGCCGCGAAAGGATTGTCACGACAGGCATCCAGGAACACGAGCTTCACCTTCGCGTCCGACATGGTTTGATCGAGCGTGAGGTCGACATTGATCGCCGCGCCCAGCTTGACGTCCATCTCGGATTTCAGGTCTGCATCGATCGGCAACAGGTAGTTGATGCCGTTCACGGCAATGCCGTGGCCGGCATAGAAGAACACCGCGACATCGGCACCCTCGCTCTTCTTGCCGAACTCCAGGAGTTTTGCAGTCATGACGTCGCGCGTGAGGTTGGCTCCCTCGACGACATCGAAGCCGACATTGCGCAGCACCCTGGCCATCGCCTTGGAATCGATCGCGGGGTTGGGAAGCTGCGGGACGTTCTTGTAGGCGGCATTGCCGACCACGAAGGCGACGCGCTTGTCAGCGAGGGCCGTATTGCCGCTGACGATGAATGCTGCGAGTGAAATTGCTGCGATCAAGAAGCGCATGATCATTCTCCCCTGATCCAAACTTCTTCGCTGCTCTCGCATCGGCTTTGGCCGATCCGATGAGAGCAATCTGATCCAACTCACAAGGACGCACTGTGATTTGGATCACTCGGGGATTTCTGCTGCCCGAACCGAGCTGGGAGTCGCCGCGACGATCGCTCTTCGGGCTGCTGACGCAGCGGGCAATCCGGCAGGTGACGAGCAATGGCAAAAGATTGTACCCGCTGGAGCTGCAAGTCCAGCAGCTATTGAAACCTCGTCCGAGAATGCGTGATGGATCAGGATTCTGCTCGATGCCGAATGAGACAGCGCGCCTTCCTGATGGTAGCGCGATGCCAGTGGCGCGAGCACGCCATGGATGCCGACAGGCTCCCGCGCGAGGACGCAGAGGACGTTTCGGCCCTTTGGAATGTGACCCGCATCACATCGGAGCCTTTGAACCTTCCCTATGCTCGCAGCATCAAATCGCCATCAGGCGTTACAGCGAGGATACGACAATGACCCATTTCAATAAGTCTTTTGGACTGAAGGCGATCACGCTCACCGCCGCGCTGTCGCTGACGGCGGGCCTGGCTTTCGCCGGCGACAGCAACGTCTCATCCAGCCAGATCCTGGACGCGTTGAAGCCGAAGCCGATCACCCGCGGCCTCTCCGTCGGTCCGCAGGCCGATCCGACCGCGCAGGCCAAGGAAGCGACTTTCCTGAATTCCGTGCGCAACCGGCAGACCCGTTCGCTCTCGATGGGCGAACGTGACCAGATCGCCGAGCTCGCTTCGACCAAGCCGAACATCGATCTGGAGATCCAGTTCGACTACAACTCGGCCGACATCGCCAAGACCTCGGTGGCATCGGTGCAAGCCCTCGGCAAGGCGCTGTCCGACCCGTCGCTGAAAGGCTCGACCTTCGTGGTCGCCGGCCATACCGATGCGATCGGCACGGAGGAGTACAATCAGGGCCTGTCGGAGCGTCGCGCCGACACCATCAAGAAGTACCTGGTGCAGAACTACGGTCTCAACGGCAGTGACCTCGTCACCGTCGGCTATGGCAAGACCAAGCTGAAGGACGCCGCCAACGGCGCCGACCCGATCAACCGCCGCGTCCAGGTCGTGAACATGGACACCAAGACCGCGTCCAAATGATCTGAACAAGTGACCTGGGACGCTATTGCAACGATAGACAAACCGCCTGCCGCGAGACTGGCAGGCGGTTTTCTGTCGTCAGATCCAGCTCTGAAACAGCATCAGCCGGTTGAACGTCTGCATCGATGTGCCGATGAAGGCCGCCGAAATCGGCAGCATCACCGCGAAGCCGGCGGCAGCCATGCCGACATAGGCCCACAGCAGCCAGCGCGGCAGTCCCTCTCGGCGCAGCGCATAGACCAGCGCAAGCGACGCAACCGTTGCGGCTGGCAGATAATAGTAGATGAAGCCCAGCGTGCGCGGGAGCAAAGCCCAGGCGAGCCAGCAGCCGAAATAGAACGCCGCGATCAGAAACGCATCCCAACGACGCGCGACGACGACGTCGCGCAACACAACGGCAAGTGCGAGCAGCGCCGGCCAGGCGACCAGCGGGTTGCCGAGGAAGACGATCGCCGCCACGTTGTCGTCTGATGTCTTGTCGAACAGGAACCACACCGGCCGCGCCAGCAACGGCCAGGATGGCCACGAGCTCATATAGGTGTGGCCGGCGATCGCAGTGGTGGTGTTGTCGGCGAAGATCCGGCGCTGCGCCTCGATCAGATCCGGCAGCGACAGGCCGTAGAGCGGAACGAAGGCGGCGATATACGTCACTGCCGGCAACACCGCGAAGCAGAGCGCGGCATGATGCGCCCTGAATGTGGGCCAGAGATCGGGCCGGTACCAGTCGGTTGGCCTCGCATCGGCAAACAGAGTATGCCAGCCCTGCATCAGGCGGATCACCGCAACGATTGCGATGCAGACAGCGAGCGGAAACAAGCCGCTCCATTTGCAGGCAGCTGCGAGACCGAACAACGCACCCGCGATCGCGAACAGCGCCTGCGGCCGCTCTCGCCGAAAGCCGTGCATGAAAGCAGCGATGGCGAGCAAGCCGAGGCTAAGTGCAAAGATGTCGAGCATCGCGATGCGCGCCTGCACATAAAGCATCTGGTTGAAGGCCGCGATCAGCGCCGTCGCAATCGCGGGTGCTTGCGAGCCGAACAGCGCGAGCCCGCAGAGATAGATCGCGACGACAGCGAGCGCGCCGAACAAGGTCGCCGGATAGCGCCAGCCCAGTGCGTTGTCGCCGAATGCCGCGATCGATGCCGCGATCAGCTCTTTCGCCAGCGGCGGATGCATCGGATTGAGCATCGGCTGCGGCGCAGTGAAGCCCAGCATCTGCCGTGCTGCCGGCACGTAATGCACCTCGTCGAACACGAACTTGTCCGGCGTCGTCAGCCCGATCAGCAGCGCAAAATGCGCGGCTAGGAAGATCGCGACAGCGATCACTGCGCTTCGCGACGTCATCGGCACCGCATGTGCTTCAAGCGACTGCTGTAGGGCTATTTTGCGTGGCAAATCTGCGTCACCGCGAATAAAAAATCACTCAGCCGATGCATTGAACGCATTCTGCCGCAACTGTCACTAAGCTAACGCTCGTCTCGTGCCGCCTGTGATAATTCTGCCACAACGCGAGCGTGCGCGATCCAGCACGATCAGGGGCATCGATCGGTTACGACATGAATCTGCGTTTTCTGCTTTTCCCAACATTGCTGTCGGCTGCATTGTGCGCTGCGCCTTCTGTGCAGGCCCAGACGCGTGTCGGCGAAGCCGTCCTCGTCCAGAACGAAGTGGTGCGTGTCGCCGCGAGCACGACGCCGATCAATGTCGGCGACAGCATGCTGCGCGACGAGACCGTGCGCACCGGTGCCGACAGTGCGGCGCGTTTCGTCATGGCCGACAGCACCAATCTTTCGCTCGGGCCGAGTGCGACGCTGAAGCTCGATCGCACCATCTTCAACGACGAGCACAGCTATCGCGACGTCGCCATCCGAATGGCGACCGGCGCATTCCGCTTCGTGACCGGACATTCGGAGAAGACCGCCTACAAGATCACGACGCCGCTGGCGACCATCGGCGTTCGCGGCACAATCCTCGACATCCTCTCGCAGCGCAGCCGCTCGGTCGTCGTGCTTCAGGAGGGAGCGGCGAGCGTCTGCACGTTGAGCTTCCAGTGCATCCAGCTCACCCAGCCGGACGACACCGCGATCATCACCTCGACCGGCGGCAAAGTCACGATCACCAAGACCAACTCGCCGCCCTGGACGTTCGCAGCCAACTGCGCCGCCAATGCCGGTCTGTGCGCCGTCAACCAATATGCCGATGCCTCGCCGACCACGCCCGCCGTCCATGACGACGGCATGCTGTGCGGGCGCTGACGATGGCAAAGCCCGGCTTCAAACGCCTCGCACTGGCCTGCACACTCGCTGCAGCCGCCGCGCTCACGCTGTTCGCGCTCGACGCCCGTCCAGCGACAGCCGCGACCTTTTGCGAATCCGAGTGCGGCAATCCGGCGCCGTCCCCTTCACCGACCTATTCGCCGTCACCGACACCAGGCACATCGCCCTCCCCGAGCCCATCGCCGTCGCCGAGCCCGACCCCGCTGCCGAGCCCAACGCCGACCGGCTCCGATTCCAGCGGCAATTCGGTCAATGGCCTCGCGGGCCAGCGCTTCAATCAGATGATCACCAACCGCGTGCTCGGCACGGTGCTGCTTGGCGTCAACGAGCAGATCAATTGCAGCGACTGCATCAGCGCGTTCGGGTCGGCCGGCTCGTTCTCGGCGGGCATCCACGGCCGCAAGGAGCTGACGCCCAACCTGTCGCTGCTTGCCGGTATCGCCTACACGCAATACAGCGAGGGCGGCTATCACATCACCAGCGCGCCGATCGGCGCCTTTGCGCTGCGCTATGACTTCACCGATTGGGGCTCATCGCGTCCGTTCTTCGACGTCGGCACGATCCTGACGCCGTGGGAAAAGGCGCGCTACACCCGCAGCTACATCTCTAGCCTCGGTCCGGTCAGCGTGACGAGCTCAACCGACGCTTCCAATTATGCAGTCTATGGCCGCGCCGGCTGGATCAGTCGCCTGTCACCGCGCGATGAGGTCGCAGCTTCCATCGAACTCTGGCAGCTCTGGCAGCGCGTGTCAGGCTATGCCGACAACACGGCCGCGTTCAATCCGTTCAACGCCACCATTGCAACGGGCACCGACCGCACCAGCCTCGTCAAGATCGGCGGCCAGTGGACCCATCTCTTCGCCGATAATGTCGAGACCAATATCAATGGCGGCTGGGTGCAGTCCTTCGCCAGCCACAGCGGCATCGTCGCCACCGTGACCGGCGACGGCATGGTGGTGCCGACGATGGGCAACCAGGGCTGGTTCGAGTATGGTGGCCGTCTCGGCTTCCGTGTGCAGAAGGGCTGGGTCGTGGACCTCTTCGCCAACGGCACCCTGGGCCCGCAGCCTGTCGGCAACACGATCCACGGCGGCGTCGGGCTGAGGATCAATTATTAGCGCCGGGCGCGGTCTCGTATAGGGTGGGTTTAGCCCTGCGATTGCGCTAAGCGCAATCGCTCGGCGTAACCCACCTCTTTCGTCTCCGCGGTCACAGAAGTGGTGGGTTACGCCTTCGGCCAACCCACCCTACAGGACCTGTGTTAGCCGCACGCCGCCGACTTGCCCTCGAACGCTCGCTGCAGCACCTCCACGTCCGGTTTCACCATCTTCATCATAGCCTGCCATGCGCGGGCGGCGGCCGCCTTATCGGAGCTGGTGAGGAACTCGAACATCACTTTCGGCACGATCTGCCAGGCCACGCCCCAGCGATCCCTAAGCCAGCCGCACTGTTCTTCCTTGCCGCCATGGGCGAGGAACGCATTCCAGACGCTGTCGACCTGGGCCTGGTCGTCGCAATGGATCATCAGCGAGATCGCATGCGTGTATTCCATCTTCATGCCGCCGTTGAGCGCCACCACGGGCTGCCCGGCCACCGTGAACTCGACGACCAGCACCGAGCCTTCCTTGCCGGACGGGCTATCCGAGACGTTGTGCTGAACGTGCGTGATCTCCGAGTTCGGAACGAGCGAGACGTAGAACTTGGCGGCTTCCACGGCATCGCCGTTGAACCACATGCAGGGCACGAGCTTGGACATTGCGAATGCTCCTTTTCAGGTTTCGATCAGGCGTTCGCCATGGCGGGCTTCGGCGGGACGGCTGTCATGTCCAGCCAGTTCACGCCCCACATATGGCCATCCGGATCCTCAAAGCTGCGGCCATACATGAAATCGTATTCGTCAACCGGGCTGGGATCGGCCACGCCGCCCGCAGCCTTGGCCCTGCCAACGATATCGTCGACCTCCTTGCGGCTGTCGGCGGACAGGCAGAACAGCGCCTGGTTCGAGGTTTTGGCGTCGGCAATCGGCTTCGGCGTGAATTGACGGAATTTGTCGTGAGTCGTCAGCATCACGTAGATGGTCTCGGAAAAGACCATGCAGCTTGCCGTGTCATCGCTGAATTGCGGGTTCCTGGTCGCGCCGACCGCCTCGTAAAAGGCGGTCGCGCGCGTGAGATCGGTGACGGGCAGATTGACGAAAATCATCCTGGGCATGGGAGCTCCTTGGGCGGGGTTCTGCCCAAGGACGGACGACTGGGGCCGCCATCCGACAGCGCATGCCGAATTATTTTTGCCGAGACGGCTGCGGGGTTTGGTCGCACCGACCCCGCGAGCCTCGCTGTTACTTCTTCTCGTTCGGATCCCGATGCACGGGGTCGATCCACAGCACGGTCTCGGGCTTCTCGACCGGCTCGATGTCGAGATTGATCGCAACCGCCTCGCCGTCACTGCGCACCAGCACGCATTCCAGCACCTCGTCGGGGCTGGCGTTGATCTCCTGGTGCGGCACGTAGGGCGGCACGAAGATGAAATCGCCGGGACCGGCCTCGGCGGTGAATTGCAGGCTCTCGCCCCAGCGCATCCGCGCCTTGCCCTTCACCACGTAAATGACGCTCTCGAGATGGCCGTGGTGATGCGCGCCGGTCTTGGCGTCGGGCTTGATGCTGACGGTGCCCGCCCACAATTTCTGCGCGCCGACGCGGGCGAAATTGATCGCGGCCGCGCGGTCCATGCCTGGCGTCGAGGGCACATTGGTATCGAGTTGATTCCCGGGAATGACGCGCACGCCGTCATGCTTCCATCGATCATCCTGGTGCTCGTGGTCATGGTGGGAATGGCTGTGGTCATGGCCGGTCATTGACTTTGCTTTCTGCTGGTTCCGTGCGCGAAACTACCCAAAGGCGACCTATCAAGCCATACCAAATCGGAACCCTCATAGCTGCCCAGCGTTGTCATCGCGAGCAATCTGGAAGGAGATAGTTTCATGGGTAGCACCAGCGACAAGATCAAAGGCAACGCCAACGAAGCCATCGGCAAGGCCAAGCAGGGCATCGGCGAAGCCACCGGTTCCGAACGCCTGCAGGGCGAAGGCGCCGTCCAGGAAGTGAAGGGCAAGGGCCAAAAGGCCATGGGCGATGCCAAGGACGCAGCGAAGGAAGCGATCGATCGCGCCGCTGCGGCCGCACGTCGCGCGGCAGAGTAGAGCGTGCTGGCATTGAAAGTGAAAAGACCGGCCGAAGGGCCGGTCTTTTTGTTTGTCTTGTTTGTCGATTCGCGCCGTCATTCCGGGGCGCGAAGCGAACCCGGAATCTCGAGATTCCGGGTCTGGTCCTTCGGACCATCCCGGAATGACGGCTGGCCACAGTCACTTCACGCCGAGCAATTCCACGTCGAACATAAGCGTGGCGTTCGGCGGGATCACGCCGCCGGCGCCGCGCGCGCCATAGCCGAGCTGCGGCGGGATGATCAGGGTGCGCTTGCCGCCGACCTTCATCGTGGCAACGCCCTCGTCCCAGCCGGCGATGACGCGGCCCTTGCCGATGGGAAATTCGAAAGGCTCGTTGCGATCGACGGACGAGTCGAATTTCTTGCCCTTCTGGCCGTTCTCATAGAGCCAGCCGGTATAGTGCATCACGCAAATCTGGCCGGGCTTCGGCGAGGCGCCGGTGCCGACGACGCTATCGGTGATCTGCAATCCTGAAGCTGTGGTCATGGTCTTTCCTGCGATCTGGGCCGAGGCCGTGGTGGAAACAAACGTCGGCACACCGCCGATCGACGTGATCGCGAATGCCGACATGATGGCGAGGAGCACGCGCTGGACACGCTGCATAAGACACCTTCCCTTTGAGGCTGAAGGTGTCTAGCGCAAGGCCGACGCCGTTTCCACCCCCCTTTAGACCTCGATATTTTCCAGCCGCACGGGGAGCTTGCGGATGCGCTGGCCGGTGGCGTGATAGATCGCATTGCAGATGGCGGCGTTGGTGCCGACGTTGGCGAGCTCGCCGAGCCCCTTGGCGCCGGCCGGGTTAATGTGATCATCCTGCTCGGAGAGCAGGATCACCTCGACGCCGGGGACGTCGGCATTCACGGGAATGAGATAGTCGGCAAAATTGTCGTTGACATAGCGTGCGGTGCGCGCGTCGATCTCGCTGACCTCCAGCAGCGCCGAGGACATGCCCCAGATCAGGCCGCCCATCAGCTGACTGCGAGCCGTGCGCGGATTCATGATGCGACCCGCCGCAAACGCTCCAACCAGGCGCGGCGCGCGGATCTCGTGGGTGAAGCGATTGATCCGGACTTCCACGAACTCCGCGCCGAAGGCATAGGCGATCTTGTCCTTCATGGCCGCACCGCCGACGAGCCGCGGGTGGCCGCTGTGCATCGCCTTGAAGGAATCTTGCGGCGCACCTTCCGGCTTCCACTCGCCATATTCCTCGACCACGCCGACGCCGAGTGCGTCGAAAGCCTTCTCCAGATCGATCGGGCGATCGCCCTTGGCCGCCTGGGTCGACGGGGTCTGCCCCATGCCAACGGTTTCCTTGGCCTGGTCCGTGAGGCTCTCGTTCGGCATCAGCGCCTTGAACAGGCGCTGACGAACCTGATCGCACACCATCATCACAGCGGAGCAGGTGCTGGCCGTCGAATTCGATCCGCCAGCAACGGGCCCCGGCGGCAGGTCGCTGTCACCAATGAAGACTGCGACCTTCTCCAGCGGCACGCCGAGCCGCTCGGCGGCTGTCTGCGCAAGGATGGTGTAGGCACCGGTGCCGATCTCGTGGCCGGCGATCTCGACGCGGGTACGGCCGTCGCGCTGCAGGCGAACGCGCGCCGCCGACGGAGCCATCTGCGTCGGATAGCAGGTGGCCGCGCAGCCATAGCCGATGAGCCAGTCGCCGTCGGACATCGATTTCGGCGCCGCCGAGCGCTGTGCCCATCCGAAGGCTTTGGCAGCTTCGTCGAAACACGCCATCAGCGAGCGCGACGTGTAAGGCTTGCCGCCGATCGGCTCATTGGTGGTATCGTTGATGCGGCGGAGCTCGATCGGATCCATGTTGAGCTTCACAGCCAGCTCGTCCATCGCACTCTCCAGCGCAAACAAATACGGCACCTCAGGCGGCGAGCGCATGAAGCCCGGCGTGTTGCGGTCGGCGCGCACGATCGACACCAGACTGTCGACATTTGGGCAGGCATAGAGCCGCGTCGTGGTCTTGGTGCCGCCGACGCAATAGGGATCGGCGCGCGAAGAGACCTCGGCGCCTTCATGCCTCAGCGCGACCAGCTTGCCGTCGCGGCTCGCGCCGAGCTTGACCTCGTGGCGGGTTTCGGCGCGATAGGTCGCAATCGTAAAGCCCTGGTCGCGGGTCGGAACCAGCTTGATCGGCCGGTTCAGCCGCCTCGCGATGCCGGCAATGATCGCGGTTCTCGGCGTCATCGAACCACGCGAGCCAAAGCCGCCGCCGACATAGGGATTGACCACCTTCACCTTGTCGGCGTCGATGCCGAGCTGTTCGGCAACGCCGTTCTTCAGGCCGTGGACATATTGGCTGGGCTCATAGATGACGAGAGTGTCGCCCATCCAGGCGCAGCTCGTCGAAAAAAGCTCCATGGGATTATGATGCTGCGTCGGCGTCTCGTAGGAGACATCGACCTTCACCTCGGCCTCGTCAAACGCCTTGGCAAAGTCGCCGACCTTGGGGTCTTCCTTGAATTGCGCGTTCTGGCCTTTTGCGGCGGCTTCCGTCGTTCCCGGCGAGTCGAAGCTCGCACTCGGGGTTGCGGCTGTATAGCTCACCTTGACGCGGTTGGCGGCTTCGCGCGCGGCCTCGTAGCTCTCGGCGATGACCACCGCGATGATCTGGCCGTCATGGGCAATGTCGGTCGATTTCAGCGGCTGGATCGTGGTGCCAGCATAACCGCCATTGCTGAACAGCTTTGACTCGTTCAGGTTGGGCGCGTTCTCGTGCGTGACAATGTCGATCACGCCTCGCACGCGTTTAGCATCGTCGAGATCGAAGCTGTTGATGCGGCCTTTGGCGATCGCACTGGTGACCAGGAACGCATAGGCGGGATTGTCCAGCGGCATGTCGGACCCGTAGGTTGCACGCCCTGTGACCTTCGCAGCCGCATCGTAACGCGGCACGGGCTTGCCCATATTCGCCTTCGGCTCGGGAGCGGCAGCGGTCATGGTCATATCTCCATCATTACGGCCTGCTGGAGCGCACGCGCCACCACGCGCTTGCCGAGCGCAATCTTGAAGCTGTTGTGCTGGCGCCCCTTGGCCTCAGCGAATGCAGCATCGGCGGCGCGCTGCGCCAGACCGTCGTCGAATTTTTGTCCCTTCAGCTGCGCCTCCGCTTCGCGAGCGCGCCAGGGCACGGTCGCGACGCCGCCAAGCGCCACGCGCGCGTCCCGGATCGTCCCATCCTGCACGTCCAGCGCAACCGCAGCCGAGGACAACGCAAACTCATAGGATTGCCGGTCGCGCGCCTTCAGGTAAACCGAGCGGGGCCAGCGGCCGGAAATAAGAAAGGCCGAGATCAACTCGCCTGGCTGCAGCGTCGTCTCGATCTCGGGCGTGTTGCCGGGAGCCTTGTGGAGCTCCGCAAATGGCATGCTGCGGGTGCCGGACTTGCCGGTAACCTCGACCGTGGCATCCAGCGCGATCAGCGCCTGGGCGAAATCGCCGGGGTAGGTCGCGATGCACTGATCGGAGATCCCGAGCACCGCGTGCATGCGGTTGATGCCGTCCATCGCGGCACAGCCGGAGCCGGGATTGCGCTTGTTGCAATTTTCATAGGAGACATCGCGAAAATAGCTGCAACGCGTCCGCTGCATTACGTTGCCGCCGAGTGTCGCCATGTTGCGGAGCTGGGCGCTGGCGGCGAGCTTCAGGGAATTGGCGATCACGGGATAATTGCGCTGGATTTCGTCATGCGCAGCGACGTCGGACATCTTTGCGAGCGCGCCGAGCCGCAGGTTCTCGCGACCGGGCGAGATCTCCGACCACCCTTGCGCGAGCGGATTAATGTCGACGATCGCGGCGGGCCGCATCACGTCGAGCTTCATCAGGTCGATCAGCGTCGTGCCGCCGGCGAGCGGCTGGGCCGAGGCCTGCGTCAACGGTTTGTTGGCGGCCGCAGCGGCACTGAGCGCCTGCACGGCCATGTCGGGGTCTGTCGCCCTCTGGTAAGAAAATGGTCGCATTCGCCTAGCCTTTCATGATCTCGGGCGCGGCCTGCTTCACGGCGGCGACGATGTTGGGATAGGCGGCGCAGCGACAG
The DNA here is from genome assembly GCF_051853015.1 of Bradyrhizobium sp. BLXBL-03. Taxonomy (NCBI): domain Bacteria; kingdom Pseudomonadati; phylum Pseudomonadota; class Alphaproteobacteria; order Hyphomicrobiales; family Nitrobacteraceae; genus Bradyrhizobium; species Bradyrhizobium sp. BLXBL-03. Next base: position 6,391,476 of record NZ_CP182470.1, read on the forward strand.
ATGTTGCCGCTCATATATTCGCGGATGTCGGCATCGGTGCCGGCATGTCCCTCCTCCACGCAGGCAATCGCCGACATGATCTGGCCTGGCGTGCAATAGCCGCATTGGAACGCATCGTTGTCGATGAAGGCCTGCTGCATCGGGTGCAGGCGGTCGTCGGTGGCGAGGCCTTCGATGGTCGTGATCTCCTGCCCTTCAGCGGCCAGTGCGAGCGTCAGGCACGACACCACGCGGCGAGCGCCGATCAGCACCGTGCAGGCACCGCACTGGCCGTGATCGCAACCCTTCTTGCTGCCGGTGAGCTTGAGATGCTCGCGCAGTGCGTCAAGCACCGTGGTGCGCGCATCGAGACTCAGACGCTTTTCCTGACCATTCACCCGCAGCGTGACGTCGACGGGAAGCGCCGGATCCTGCGCCACTGCCGCTCGTGCCTCGTGCACGGTCGCGCGCGCGGTCAGCGGAACAAGCGCGCTGCCGGCAGCACCTGCCATGAAGGAACGCCTATCGTATCCGGATGATTGGGAACTTGGATGATCGGACATGGAGGGCCTCCGCCGCTTCGACAACAAGGCAGCGCACGCCTGCACCGCTCATCGCCCACCAACTTTGCGCCATGAGCTCCGTTCCGAACGGAAAAGGGCGGCGCTGTCGATGCCGCGCCGCCCTCCGTCAACTTTTCCTGATCTTGTCGAGGAACCTCGCGCGACGATCAATAGCCGAGCGCGCAACCGTCCTTGCGCGGATCGGAACCGCCGGTCAGCGTGCCCTTGTCCCAATCGATCCAGATCGCCTGGGCGCCGCCGAGCGGGCCGACCACGCTGGTGGTCTTGTGGCCAAGCTTCTTCAAGCCTTCGACGACCGCCGCCGGCACGCTGTCCTCGAGCTGGTACTGGCCCTCGTAGTGCAGGCCTCGCGGCATGTCGATTGCCTCCTGCACGTCGCAGCCATAGTCGAGGACGTTGGTCAGCAGATGGGTCTGCCCGGTCGGCTGGTACTGGCCGCCCATCACCGCGAACGACATCGTGGAACGGCCGCCCTTGGTGAGCAGGCCCGGCATGATCGTGTGCAGCGGGCGCTCGCCGCCTTCGATACAGTTCGGATGACCCGGCTGGATGCGGAAGCCGCCGGCGCGATTCTGGAACAGCACACCGGTCTTGTTGGAGACAATGGCCGAGCCGAAGGAATGCGCGACCGAGTTGATGAACGAGCAGACGTTGCGATCCTTGTCCACCACCGTGATGTAGATGGTCGAGGGATTCATCGGCGGCGCGACATTGGGCAGGTCGAGCATGCCATCCATGCGGATCTTGCTGATGTACTCGTCGGCAAAGCCCTTCTCGAGCATCTCGGCAACGTTGATCTTCATATGGTCGGGAGAGGCGACATGCATCTCCCGGTTCATGTAGGCGATGCGCGCAGCTTCCGCCTCGAGATGGAAGCGCTCGACGCTGACGGGTGCGTATTTGGTGAGGTCGAAGCGCGACAGGATGTTGAGCATCAGAAGTGCGGTCACGCCCGGACCGTTGGGCGGGCACTGCCAGACGTCGTAACCCTTGTACATGGTGCCGATCGGCGTCGTGACTTCGGTGGTGTGCGCGGCGAAATCGTCGAGCGTATGCAGGCCGCCGATGCCGCGCAGGGTCTCGACCATGTCCTCCGCGATCTCGCCCTTGTAGAAGGCGTCGCGGCCGTCCTTGGCGATCGCGCGCAGCGTCTTGCCGAGCTCGGCCTGGCGGATGACATCGCCGGCGACCGGCGGCTTGCCGCCCGGCAGCAGGTAACGCACGGTGTTGGTACCGTTCTTCAGCTTCTCGAACTGGTTCTTCCAGTCGAAGGCGATGCGGGGGGCGACGACATAGCCTTCCTCCGCAGCCTTGATCGCAGGCTGGAGCAGACGGTCGAAACCGAACTTGCCGTGGTCGCGCAGCACGGTCGCAAACGCATCGATCACGCCGGGGATCGAGACCGCATGGGCCGAGGTCAGCGGCACGGAATTGATCTTGCGCTCGAGATACCAGTCGGCGTTGGCGGCCTTTGGCGCCCGGCCGGAGCCATTATAGGCGATGATCTTGCCCTCGCCGCGCGGCTGGATCAGCGCAAAACAATCGCCGCCAATGCCGGTCGATTGCGGCTCGATCACGCCGAGCAGCGCTGAACCCGCCACCGCCGCGTCCACCGCCGTGCCGCCCTCGCGCAGCACCTCGATCGCAGCAAGAGAAGCCTGCGGATGCGAGGTCGCCACCATCGCATTGGTGGCGTGGACCGTGGACCTGCCGGGGAAATGGAAATTTCTCATCGAAGTTTTGCTCTCTCAGAACCGTGGGGCGCGCGCCGCGCCGTCTCGGAAAAACCGGGCCTTCATGACACATTCCAGGCGGTCCGGGCAATGCTGGCATACCAGGGAAATGGCTGCTATTCGCTGAGAATAGAGCTGCTCCTTGCGGTTTTCTGGGCGCCGGCCGCCTGCTAAACGGGCGCATGATTTACAAGGTCTGCGCCTTCTACCAATTCGCTGCCCTGCCCGATTTCCGCGAGCTGCGCGAGCCGCTGCGGGCGTTCTGTGCCGGCCTGTCCCTCAAGGGCAGCGTGCTGCTGGCTCAGGAGGGCATCAACGGTACTATCGCCGGGTCGGCCGACGCGATTGACGCCTTCGCCCATGAGCTCGCACATGGAGCTATGTTTGGCGGCCGGCTGAACAATCTCGAACTGAAATGTTCGACAGCCGAGGCGATGCCGTTTGGCCGGCTCAAGGTGCGGCTGAAGAAGGAGATCGTCACGCTTGGCGATGCCGCCGCCGATCCGACCCGGCAGGTCGGCATCTATGTCGACGCGCGCGAATGGAACGCGCTGATCACCTCGCCCGACACGCTGGTGCTCGACACCCGCAACGCTTTCGAGGTGGCGATGGGGACGTTCGAGGGTGCGGTCGACCCCGACATCAAGAGTTTTGGCCAGTTCAAGGACTTTGCCGCGCAAAAGCTCGATCCGGCCAAGCATCGCAAGATCGCAATGTTCTGCACCGGCGGCATCCGCTGCGAGAAGGCAAGTTCGCATCTGCTGGCGCGTGGCTTTGCCGAGGTCTACCACCTCAAGGGCGGCATCTTAAAATATCTGGAAGTGGTGCCGGAGGCGCAGAGCCGCTGGCGCGGCGAATGTTTTGTGTTCGACGAACGTGTCGCGCTTGGCCATGGTCTGCAAGAAATTGGTCTCCGCGAACGGGATAAGGGGCACGCCGGTGACGAATGACATCAAGACGCTTGCCGAACGCATCGACGCGCTGGAGATGCGCCTTGCCTATCAGGACGACACCATCGAGACGCTGAACCAGACCATCACCGCGCAGTGGAAGCAGATCGATGCGTTGACCCGGAAGGTCGCAGAGCTCGGCGAGCGGCTGCAGGACGCCGAGACCAACGCGGCGGGCCCCTCCAACGAGCGCCCGCCGCATTATTGAGTGCGATTACTGACCTGACGCTCTGGGCAGCAGGTTCATGACCTCGCCGGACATCATCAGCCGGTCGCGGCCGGCATCCTTGGCGGCGTAGAGTGCGCGGTCGGCGGCCTCCACCAGCGAGCTCGTGCCCGCGGTCCGCTCCACCGCCGGCCGGCAAGCCGCGCCGCCGACCGAGACGGTGACGCAAGGCCCTGCCGGATTGGAGGCATGAACCAGGCCGGCATCGCGGATGGCGTTGCGGATCCGCTCACCGAGCCGGGCGCAACCGGCGGCATCGGTGTTCGGCAGCAGCATGGCGAATTCCTCGCCGCCATAACGGGCCGCGAGATCGCCGCCCCTCTGCACCTCGGCCGCAATGGTCTTTGCCACCACGCGCAGACAGGCATCACCCGCGGGATGGCCGTATTCGTCGTTGTAGGCCTTGAAGTGATCGACGTCGATCATCAAGAGGCCAAGGCTGGAACGGTCGCGATACGCGCGCGCCCATTCCTCCTTCAGCCGCTCGTCGAAGCGGCGGCGGTTCGCAAGCCCGGTGAGGCTGTCCTCGATCGCCAGCGTCTCGAGCCTTGTCTCCAGATTCTTCTGCTCGGTGATATCGCGCGAGATCGCGACCACGCCGTCGACAGTGCCGTTCTCCTTGCGCGTCACGCGCATGGTCGATTCCAGCCAGACCTCGGACTTCTGCCGGTGCACGTTGCGGTAGGTGACGCGCGCTTCCTCCATGTCGCCACGCTTCATGGCATCGATGATGGTCTGGACGTGCGGGCGGTCCTCCGGATGAATGCCGGCGAGCGCTTCCGTGCCGATCAGCTGATTGGGCCGCCAGCCAACGACGCGGTTGGACGACGGCGAAACATAGCGTAGCCGCTCGTCGAGCCCGATGCGGGTGACCATGTCGCTGGAGCCTTCGGCGAGCAGGCGGAAATACGCCTCCTTCTCGATCAGGGCCGCCGCCATGCGCTGGCCGCGCTGCAACTGCCGCACCAGCACCGCGCCGATGATCGCGATCAGCATCACCAGCGCGAGCACATGCAGCATGCGCGAGATCGCCGCGGCGCGCCACGGCGCCAGGAGCTCGTCCTTGTCGACGGTCGCGAGCACAACGAGCGGGTAGCTGCTGCTGCGCTTGAAGAAACTGACTCGTTGGACGCCATCCAGCGGCGACTTGAAATGATAGGCGCCGCTCGGCCGCTGTAGGCTCGGGTCGCGAAACAGCGGCCCGTCGCCGACGCTGCGTCCGACGAACCGCTCGTTGTTCGGATTGCGCGCGATGATCAGGCCGTCGCCATGCACGAGCGCGATCGAGCTGTTGCGCCCGATGTCGAACTGCTCGTAGAAGTGCGAGAGATAGCCCGCGCTGATCGTTGCAAGCACGACGCCACCGAAGCTGCCATCCGGCTTGTTGAACCGGCGTGACAGCGTGACGACCGATTGCCCGTCGAGCAGGCTCTTTACGGGGTGACCGACAAAGGCCTCGCGCTTCGGCGAGAGCTGATGGTGACGGAAGAACATATCGTCGCTGAACGTCGATGCGATGGCACCGGGCGAGGTCAGCCAGTTACCCCGGTCGTCGATGATGGCGAGGCTGTGGATGCGCGCGACCGCCTTCTTGCGGGCGTCAAGGACGTTGCCGAGTTTGGCGATCGTGGACGGGTCAGTGCCGTCCATCTCGAGACGGCTGACGACACCGACAACGCCCGAATCCAGCAAATCGAGGCTGTCCTCGGCATGCTGCGTCAAGGAGCGGGCGACGTTCGCCATCTCGGTCTCGGCACCCCTGAGCACCTGATCGCGCGCGGCCCATTCGCGCCAGCCGCTGACGCCGAGGATCGCGACGCAAGTGAGCACGACGAAAGCCGCCGCGCGCGACGGCAGGCGGCTCCATCCGGCTCTCAGTGAGACGACGTTCATGCGACAGAATTCTCCAATGGGGGGAAATTCTGCCGCTTCTCTTAGTGAACCCTGAAGCGCTGAAAGGGATTCACAGTCATCTACGGGCTTTTCCGTACTCCTACGGACCGGGACTTCGGCAGATCACTAACAAGGTCTTAGCAAACCTGTCGGAAATTCGCGATCCCTAGCTGAAGATCGCCTTGACCTTGTCCCACAGCGAAGGACTGTCGGCGTCCGCATCCGCCTTCGAGGGCGTCGGCTGCGTGACGCTGACCGGATCGGAGGCGGGAAAGCTATCCTTCAACCCGGTGTCGAGCTTGGCGTGGCGATCCGCCGCAAGGGCTTCGCGCAGGTCCTCGGCATGCTTGTCATGCGGCGCGGGATTGAACGTCTGGGCCATGGAATTCCTCCTCCATTGGCGGGGTCAACGCGGCGCATTTGCGCTGGTTCCCCTGTTCCGCTTCCGCCCGCGGCGGTGTATCAGGAACCTCAACTCTGCATCAGGACCATCAGTGCCCCAGTCTGCGACAAAGCCCTTCATCGACGTGCTCTCCGGCCAGCGGCAAGCCGTGCCGCCTTTGTGGATGATGCGGCAGGCGGGCCGCTATCTGCCTGAGTATCGCGAGGTGCGCGCCAAGGCCGGCGGCTTCCTCGATCTCTGCTTCAATCCGGAGCTTGCCGCCGAAGTCACGCTGCAACCGATCCGAAGGTTTGGCTTCGATGCGGCGATCATCTTCTCGGACATCCTGGTGATCCCCCATGCGCTCGGCCGCGCGGTGCGGTTCGAGGTCGGCGAAGGTCCGCGGCTCGAGCCGCTGGATGATCCGGCCAAGGTCGGAACGCTGGCCGCGCAGGCCGACTTCGGCAAGCTCGCGCCGGTGTTCGAGGCGCTCAGGATCGTGCGCGGGGCGCTCGATCCAAGAGTGGCGCTGATCGGCTTCTGCGGCGCACCGTGGACGGTCGCGACCTACATGGTGGCGGGCCAAGGCACGCCCGACCAGGCGCCGGCGCGGATGATGGCCTACCGGCATCCCGAGGCGTTTGCTGAGATCATCGACGTGCTCATCGAGAGCTCGATCCACTATCTGCTGGCGCAACTCGATGCGGGTGCCAACGCCTTGCAGATCTTCGACACCTGGGCTGGCGTATTGCCACCGGCCGAATTCGCGCGCTGGTCAACCGAGCCGACGCGGCGCATCGTCGACGGCGTGCGCGCCAAGGTGCCTGACGCGAAGATCATCGGCTTCCCCCGCGGGGCGGGCGCGCAGCTGCCCGGTTATGTCGAAGCGACGAGCGTCAACGCCGTCAGCATGGACTGGACCGCCGAGCCCGCCTTCATCCGCGAGCGGGTGCAGAGCCGCGTCGCCGTGCAGGGCAATCTCGATCCGCTGGTGCTGATCACTGGCGGCGCGGCACTCGACCGCGCGGTCGACAACGTGCTGGCAAATTTTGCGCAAGGCCGCTTCATCTTCAATCTCGGCCACGGCATCCAGCCGGAAACGCCGATCGCCCATGTCGAGCAGATGATCAGGCGCGTGCGGGGGTGACAACAAAACCTGCGAAAACAACCCCATGCACAGTACAAATCATTGAAGAATTTCGCGCCGGCCAAATTTTCTATTTTTCCGAATGTCGTTTGACGCGTCGGGCAAAACAGATGTATGATGGCATCATCCCGCCGATCGTCATTTCGCATGAAGTCAGCGACCGGCCGACCTCAGACCTTCGGGGATCTCTCGGGCACGCTCATCTCCAAGGCACCCTTTGGGGTCAGGACCGGCCGGCTTGCCCGGATTGTGCCGCTTTCTGATAATCGCGCGGCGAAGCCCCGTATGCAGCTTTGAAGCAGCGCCCAAAATGGGTCATGTCCGAAAAGCCCCATCCGTGTGCAATCTCGGCGATAGTCCGATGAGGCTGGTTCGGATCTTCAAGGGCAAAACGGCAACGCGAGAGCCGGCGGGACAGAATGAGGCGGTTGAGCGAGGTATTCTGTTCGGCGAGCAACGCATTGGCATATCGGAAAGTTATTCCGACAATATCGGCGACCTTCTGTCCGTCGAGTTCGGGCTCGCTGAGCCTCGTTTCCACAACTGAGCGAATGTGAGCCAGCAACAACGCCTTGGGATTCGAGACGCGACCGGGAGCGTTCCCAAGCGTTCTCCCAATCGACAGTCCGATCAGGTCAAGGACATGATTGGCGACGATTTCTTCGGTTATCGAAGTCGTCCTCCCGGCGAGGTCTGGCAGTTTTGCCGCAAGCGACAGCGCCAAATTATCGTCCAACCGCTCGGCGGTCACGCGACGCGCGGTCAGTTCGCGATTTGCCCCGATCCGCGCGCGGAGCTCGCGCCGCGGAGCCTTGATGACAAGCATTTTCGCGCCGGCCGAAAATCTCGCCTCATACGGCAACAGCGGCTCCAGCAGCATCAAAGTGCCGGCATCCAGGTTAACCTCGCGCCCGTTCTGAACGACGAGGACGCTCCCGGACAATTGGTAGCAGAGGAACGCCATGTCCGGGTTGGTGCGGTCGACATGGGCAAAGGTGTGAGAGACCTGCAGCGGGGAGTTGCTGAATTCGACAAGGTCCAGGTTGCCGAACCTTCCTGCCTTCATTTCCGCCTGAAACGTCAGCCGGTTCTCGGGCAAGGAGTCGTGGCCTATGATCTTCTTGCACGCGATGCTGTGCCAATAATCAAATCTGTCGCGGGGATGAACCGAGTCAGTCGAGAAGATCGTTTCCACCGGTTTGCCGTTCCTTCACTGCAGGTCAGTCGACATTGTTCGGTTTCGGCCACCAGAAGACGACGCGCCGACTAAAACAATTGCAACCGTTCGCTGTGGCTCCGCTTCTAACACCGATGATGAGAGGAATGCAGAAAATGTGGTTCGCTCAAGAACCGTAGGACTACGGCCATCGATCAACCGGGAGCTTGCCATGCATCACCGCTCCCAAGTCGCAACAAAACACCGAGCGTCTGCCTATCTGAATTTCTTGATCATGAGATATTTGTCATAGCTGATAGCACCTATGCGAATAACGCAGGGATCGATTCCATAAATCTTGAATCCGTGTCGCTTGAAAATATCAATCGCGTCGGTTGCGCTGATCAGCACGGCCAGATGCACCTGATCGACACGGGGCTCAGCCAAGGAAAGGAGCTCTTTAATCAACCTATCCCCCACACCCTTACCGCGATCGGGTTCGCGTACGTACACCGAGAAAATGTGCCCCCTGTGCTGCGATCTTTTCTCCGGCGAGACACAGAAACCTGCGATCCCGACCAAGGCCTTACGTTCAAACGCACCCAGCATGCTGCCGCTCAACCAATGACGATAGGCTGCCACAGCGGCCTCGCCGCCTTCCTCCTCTTCGGCTGAGCCAAACGTCTCGGGGTGCTTCTGCAAAGCCTCCACACGGACTGCGAGAAACAAATCGAGGTCATCAATCGACAATGGTCGAATGTCTACGCTCGCCTGGCCAAAGGCAGTCATGATGGACACGTTTCCACGTTTAGGCCCGGGTTGAATGTGGGGCTGCCCGACTTTATCTTCCAATCGAATCCCGCGCACTGCGACAAAAAGAATCCCGGCCACGAAACCGATCTCCGGAAGCCGCCATTTCAACGCCGCAGGGCAGAGTTTGATCCATAGCAGGCTCGGGCTCGCGTACGACGTTATCCCACGTTTGCATATTGCGCTCTTGATGTGCTGTCAGAAGTACCGGCAATCCAGCTATGAAGACCTCGATCGCCCTGTCGTAGGACTCGTTGTAGGAATCAGGATCGAAGAACGAGTCCATGACTTCGTGCATGACGAATCCGCGAACAAGGCTCCGAAGTATTCGGAGAGCTTCATCTGCCGCCTTCTCGCTCAATCCGCATTCGGACAGGATTCCGGTCATGAACACCCGCAAGCTGTCCACCGCGGCTCGCCACTCGGCGGTATCTGTAATCGGCGTGCGAAATGTTGCGGCGGACATTGCGGGACGTTCAAGCGCGTACAGCCTCATGCTGTGCGCCGCGGCCCTCAGCGCCTCGAAAGACTTCTTGTTCTGGCACGCAAGCTGCAATCGGCTGAGCAAATCGCGATAACCCTTCACCGCCAGGAAGCGACGCATTTCTTCAACGCAGAACCGCCTCTCGCCCGAACAGCGTTCGAGTTCGGAGAGAATGTCGCTCACAAGTTTCTGCTCCCATGGAGCCGAGAAGATATTCTCGAGGTAGATGCTCTTGCTCTGCAGGTGGATGCTCTTGTCCATCACCGGTCATACTCCAGGGAATAGCAGGGACGCTGCCGCTCATATTCGACCCAAACGTCCTCGCCACGGCACCGGACGCGCTTGCAAAACCGCAAAACGACGGTTGGAGACCAGGCAAACTGCAGGACAAATCGAAAAGGCGGCGGACAATCCAATCGCAGTTGTGCACCCCCTTCCCAAACTGCCGTGACTTCGCACTCGGCGATCTCGCTTCCGTCGGGATTGACAAGCCGAGCACATCGCGGCGGGTCGAAATGGACCTTCTTGGTTTCGTGCTCCCGCTGAGCCGGAAAGCCGATGGTGACGGACCTTGAACGGTTGGTTTTTGCACTTGAACGTTTGTCTTCGAGCCCAGCACCCGAACCGGTGCGCTGCGGCTGAGCTGTTTGGCCGTGCATTCGAGACCCCTTCAGTTTCTATATTCGCCCTTCCGTAGTTTCACGGATTCGAGCAAAGGCTCTTTCCTTTCATTCCGAGCCTGCAACGCGAGATGCCGTCGCGCCTCGGGCGATTGCATCGATTGCGAGATACCCGCATGCGCCGGGCGATACTCGGCCAATTCGGAACATTGGCTCGGCTCCCTCGTCGTTAAGGAAGAGTAATTGAAAACCATCTTCACAACGAGGGAGGTGCATCCTCTCCATCGCAGCGCTGATCACAACCGGTATCATCCTCCGCGCCGTCGCAGGCACGCTGGAGGCCGCCTGAGTTGCGGCCTCTTTCCGTTCGTCACGTCGCATTGGCCCTCGGCGTCGAACCTCCATACGCGCCTTGGCGCACCGGCAGTACGGAGGTCACCGCGGCTCGGTGCTTCGGCGTCGGAGTTTCCCGGTTTACCCCCAAAGTTCACTTTTGAACGAACCGGGCTACCTCTCGTTGACTCATGAACGGAGGAAGGCCCCAATGCCTCGTTACTTCTTTCATCAGCATGTGCGCGGTCAGAGGATTGAAGACCAGCGTGGAAAGCTATTTCCGACCGATGCGACAGCATGTCACCGAGCCGTGCAGCGGATGCCGGCCAATCTGACAAGAGCTGCGGTGCGTTTCCGCAACACTTATGTCACGACCGAGGTAACTAACGGCGACCGGACCCTGTTTGTCGTGAGGGGAACGGTCATTGTCGAACGGCGGTAAGACCTCTCGGCGGCGGCGAACACCCGGCGTCACCGCGCCGCACTTATTGCGGTGCACGAATCGGAAAAGGCCCTGCCGCATCCTGCGACCGAGGATAAGTCAGCTTTCAGGGTTAGACCGGATCTAACTCCCGATTGACCCAAAAGTAGTCACTATCGCGTTCTAGCAGGCAAGCCGCTGTGGTGCCGAAGGGAGACAGTTCGTGCGAATGACATCGCTGGCCCCAATCCTCACGACGGAGGACATGGACCGGTCAGTCCGCTTCTATGTCGACGTGCTCGGGTTTACCTGTGGCATGCAGACCCCCGGCTATTCGAACCTATATCGCGATGCAGTGCGCATTATGCTGGCTGCGCCAAACGCTCATGGGGACTGGAAGGGTCCGAAATTTACCGGACAGCTTTATATCGAGCTGGAAACGGCCGACGAAGTGGACGCACTCTGGGCGGCTGTCAAAGACCGAGCCGAGGTGATCTATGCGGTGGACGATTTCGACTACGGCGCACACGAATTCGGCATCCGCGACGACAACGGATATTCTCTGGCGTTCGGTGCCCCGTCGAAGCCAACCGCAGGTCGACCAGACTAGTTTCGGCGCTCGCCTGCACTTCGCGGTCGGCCCGGTCCGCCGCGGCGTCACGGTGCGCACACGGCTGTTTACGCGAACAGCTTGTCGATGTCGTCCTGGGAAATCGCCGCCTTCGGCCGCTGTGGGCCCTGCAGAAAGTCTGGTGCGCTTTGGACCGCAAGCTCGGCGGCCAGCCGTGCCAACTCCTCTTTGCCCCACATGCGCACCAGCCTGTTGATGTGGTCCTCCATAAACTGCAGCGACTTGATCACTCGCGTGATCCGCTGCCCTGTAAGGTCCTGAAACGCGCAAGCCTCGAACACCTTGTTCGTGCTATTGGCGATCTCATCGCATACTGACGCGGCGGTCGTATCCTCGACGCTCTGCAACTTCGCGACGCTGGCGCCGATCGCCTCCATGCTTTCGAGGATCGCATTTCCGGCCACCTCCGTGTTCTCGACGATCGCGTCGAGGGTGTCTGTCATCGTCGCGAAACTGCCCTTGGTGCCGCCCTGAAGAGCGGCAAATTCCCGCCGCATGCTGCTGATGTGGCCGAACATCTCGACCAAGAGCGTTTTCAGCATCCTCTCTTCTTCTGGTGCAATCATCAGAGATCTCCGAATTCCGGGGGCAAAACGTCGCGATTGGGGCTGTTTCTACGCGGCGAGGTTGCCCTTAGAGCTACGCGCGAGGTCAGCCCAAGCCAAAGCAATCCGAAGCCACTTCTGGCGTTCAGCCGGGCAATTCGCGGCAATGGCTTTCCTCATTGCAGCGAGGGCTTCCGCTTCTTGGTCAGATTCCCGCATCATGAGCGTGATCATTCCCAAAAATTGTTAAAGCTGATGAAATTCAACACCCCGGGAAAATACCGAGCGAAGAGAAGTTCTCGGCGCCTGGCGGAGCTGACGCCCGCTTCTGTGCCGAACTATCGGGGATGCGCCCGCACCCGGACCTTGAGGCCGGGATCGAGCCGTTCGTAGGACGTTTCGCCTTCGAGCTGTTGGGCCAGCAGCTGAACGATGCGCGACCCCAATCCGCCCGGCTCTTCCCCCTCCCGTAGGCCTACGCCGTTGTCGGAGACCGAGAGTTCGATGCCGCTGCCACTCGAGAACGCGACCGCGATGTGGCCGGGTCTGTCGCCGGGAAAAGCATACTTGATCGCATTCAAGCTCGTTCGTGATCATGCCGATCGCGAGCGCGTGGTTGCTGGCGAGGTCGACGTCCTCGCAGACCACCTGGAAAGCGATCGGTCCGGAAGGAGCCAAGGACTGGAAGACCTTCTCGACGACGTCGTTCAGGAAATAGCGCATGTTCACCGAGCGAGAATCTCGTGTGGGCGAAAGGTGGTCGTAGACCTCCGCCATCACCTGCAACCGACGGGCAGTGGCTTCCAGAGCGGCCTCGATTTCGGGACCGCCGTGCCTTGCCTGCAACCTGATCATCCCGCCGAGGATCGCCAGGTTGTTCTTGGTCCGGTGGGCCATCTCCTGCAGAAGCAAGGTCTTGGTCTTGTCCGCCAGCATGACCCGCCGCAGTTCGGCGCGCTGGAATTCGGCGACAGCGGCCGTCCCGGCTGCAGTGATCGCGAAGAGCGCATTGGGCGCGAAATAGTCGATGCCGTTGCTGCCGGCATAGCTGAGATAGGCGCCGACGGCGACGGCGATGATCGCGGCGAATATTCCGGACCCGCGATCGAAGATCAGGCCCGACAGAAACACGCCGGGGAGCAGCAGGAAATACCCCGGCGAGCCGGTCTGCATCTGCAAGACCATCTGCAGTACGGCGCAGCCCAGCATCATTGTCGCCGAGACGCCGTACCGGACGGGAGTCGGAAGCCGGTGCTCAAGAACGAGCGGATAGAGCCTGTTCATGAATTGAAAAAACGCCTGTCGCCGATAGCCGTTCCTCGCCTTGGCATCGGCCCGGCTCTCCTGCAAACCTTCCTCGGATGGGGAACGACCGACATGTTGCGCCGTTCGATTGCTCGATAACGCAAGCGATTTTAAGAGCCAGCAGTGAGCGTACTTCTTGTTGAGGACGACCCTCTGATCCGCGAATTCGTCGTCGAGGCGCTGCGCGAGGCAGGCTATCACGTGATCCACGCGAGTAACGGCGAGGAGGCACTGGCCTGGTGCAAGCGCCGCGTCGCGGATGTGCTGGTCACGGACGTCACGCTGCCGGGACAGATCGACGGGTGGCAGATCGCGGAGCGATACCGAGAGCAGGATCCGAAGCTGCCGGTCATCTACGCCACCGGCTTCTCGCCAACGACACCACGCCCCGTCCCGGGCAGCCGCATCGTGAAGAAGCCTTTCAATCCCGAGGAACTCGTCCGGACCATCAGGGAGATCGCAGAGTAAAAGGGCGCGGCGTCTATTTAGTGCTCTAAGCAGGACGCGCGCTTTCGTGTGATCGGGAGGCAGCCCACTTGGAAAGGGCCGCCGGTTCATCCCTGTGATGAGATTCCAGCGTTCCGCCGCGCTGGGAAAAGTGGAACTTCGGCCGAGCCTCCTCATTAGCAGTGACTACTTAGCCCTGTTTGAGGAGGACACCATGAAGAAGCTGATCGTATGCGGCGCACTCGCCGCTTTTGCCCTCGTGACCCAAGCGGCCACCGCCGCCGAGTTCTACATCGTTCGCGACGCGACCACCAAGAAGTGCACTGTCGTCGACACCAAGCCAACGACCACCACCACGACGGTCGTGGGCGACGGCGTCTACACGACCAAGACGGAAGCCGAGTCCGCCGTGAAGACCACAAAGGTCTGCACCGAGCAATAACCACTCGGCGTGCTGCTCTGACAAGCAATTGGAGGAGAAATGCCGGTCTTGATTTTGTGGGCCGTGCCCGCCGTACTCGTCGGCGGCGGCGTCGGCTGTTTCCTGGTTCAGCACTAAGCGAAGATGTGATTGCAGAACGGTTCGTCCGGTGCGCCGGACGGGCCGACGACATGCGGGGAGCGGGGAATGCCTTACCAAGCGGCGCGCTGATAGTCATCGCAGCAACGGCGAACGATGCGCTCAACCTATTTTATTCTGCTCTGGCTGGTGTCTTAGTGAGGCCCATCTGGCGGTAGTGCTCGCGGCCAGCCCATTAACTTGTGTGAATGTCAGAACATAATATTTGTTTTACTGATGGCTGTTCACCGGCAGCGATTGAGATCGGGTGACTGAGAGGTTTTCCAAGCCCATGGCCGACAAGGAAGCGCCAGCGAAGCCAGTCGTGCGCCACACTCCTTTGACCATCGATGAATTGCGACGGATGGTCCGCGAGGACATCGAGGAACAGCGGAAAATCGCAGATAGCTTCCGCCGCAAGATGGACTAAAAGCCCGTTGCGGGGAACAAGACAGTCGGACCCAAATTTGTCTGTTCGGAAATCACGCCTCGAGAACGTAAGACCGAAGCAAAAGGCCTCAGCTCGGCGCCAGCCCCGGAGCTGAGGCCTTTTTATCGCTTGTGTACATTTTTGCACCAACCCCCGGAACGGAATCAGGTGTTCCAGAATCTTCCCTGCACTTGATATTTGTTAGGGAATGCCGTGGTTACGAAGAACACCCGAGAAGTAGCGGCGACGCTGCTTAAGCTGGCCAAAACGAGCTCCGACCCAGCCGTGGCGGTTGGCTTCATCGAGAGGGCCGCCGACCTCAAGGAGCGGATCGACGACGAAGGGCTGCCCAAGGCCGACGGGGGTCCGCCTCCCAACATTATCCAGCGTCAGTAAAGCTGCCTCAGTTCACCTCTTTCACTCGCGAACCCGTCGTTCTGGCACTTCATCCCGGTTGACTGCCACTAGTTAACGGCGCACGCTGGAACCATCACCGTCCGGTCCGAGGCTTCTATCGGTGACTGAGAGACCTGTCGCGCTCCCGCCGAACACCGGGAGGCGGTCATGCCGATCAATCGCCTGCTTGAAGCGAGCGAGCTTACGCCAGAGCAACGGCACGTCTACGAACTGGCCTTCAACGCAACCCTGCGCAAACTCGATCTGGTCGATCGCCGTGATCCCCTTTGCGATCTTGTTGCCCGCAAGATCATCGAGATCGGTTCAAGCGGCGTGACCAATGCGACGGTGCTTGCCGAGATCGCCTGCAAGCAGCTCGACCCAAGGTAAGCCCCCGACCTGCGGGTACATGGCCTAGCGTGGCCGACTGCGCTCGATGATCTCGGCGGCGCCCTTCGCCAGGAGATCGAGACCCACCGCACGACCAAGCTCGCGCGGCCGGTTGGCCGGCCCCGTGCGCGAGGCTTCGATGATGGTGTTGCCGGAGAGATCGAGGACCGACGCCGTCAGCGACATCTGGTCGCCCGAGATGGTCGAGAAGCCCGCCACCGGCGAATTGCAGTGGCCGTTGAGCACCCACAGCACTTCGCGTTCGGCATCGGCAGAGGCGTGGGCTGAGGGATCGTCGATTGACGAGAGAATCTGTCGCGTCTGCCAGTCCTGCGCCGCGCATTCGACCGCGACGATGCCCTGCCCTGCGGCCGGCAGCATCTCCGCCGCGGTGAATTCGTAGGCGATCCGGCTGGAAAGACCGACGCGATCAAGTCCCGACCGCGCCATGATCAGCGCATCCGCGGGTCCCACCGCGCCGCCATCCGGCAGCTTCTGCTTCTCGCCATGATCGAGCTTTCGCACACGCGTGTCGGCGGCGCCGCGGAAGTGGATCACCTCGACGTCGGGAAACAGCCGCCGCGCATAGGCGGCACGACGTACCGCATTGGTGCCGATTTTGAAGCCTTTGCCGCCGGACTGGCGCAGCGCTTGCAGCGTCACGTCCGCGCGGAGCACTAGGGCATCGCCGGGCGGATCGCGCGACAGGGTGGCGCCGATGACGAGGCCCGGCGTGTCCTCATTGCCGGGCATGTCCTTCAGCGAATGCATCGCGGCCTGGAGCTCGCCCGCAAGCACGGCGGCGCGGATCTGGGCGACGAAGGCGCCGCCCTTGCCGCCATGGGGCAGCAGCTTGCTGGTCTGGTCGAGATCTCCCGTGGTGTCGAACTTGACGATCTCGACGTCGAGACCTGATACGGCCGATGTCAGGCGACGCGCAATCTCTTCCGTCTGCGCCAGCGCCATCGCGCTCTTGCGGGTGCCGATCCGTAGTCGCATAGCCAAGCCGTTCTCCATCCAGCACGTGTGTCGCGTGCGCGTCATTGCCCATACGACAGGTTCAGGCCGGATGATAGACGGCTGCCGCGCTCAGCGCAGACCTTAGCACAATCAATCCCGCAGACGCAGCGCCTCGACCAGCGACTTGAAGGCACGGGCATATTCAGCGCCCGCCCTTGCGATATCCGTGCGTCCGGCGCAGGCGACTGCGGCCTCCGTCACCGCGCCGAGCAGCAGCCGCGCCAGCGGCTCGACCGGCTGTTTGGCGATCAGGCCGGCCTCCATCGCGGCAGCAATCGCGCGCGGCATCTTGCCGCCAAAGTGTTTTGCATCGATCTCGCGCCAGCGCTCCCAGCCGAGCACGGCGGGACCGTCGCGCAGAATGATCTGGCCGGTCGCACCCTTGGCGGTCGCGGCAAAATAATGCTGGGTGCCGGCGACCATGGCGGAGAGCACGTCCTTCTCGGTCCGCGCGGCGCCGTCGATCTCGGCGACGAGGTCGCGGGAGACGAGATCGAACACCGCTTCGAACACCGCCTCCTTGGTCTTGAAGTGATGATAGACCGCGCCCTTGGCGACGTCGGCTGCCTCGGCGATGTCGTCCATCGTGGTGGCGGCAAAGCCTTGCGTCCCGAACAGCCGCCGCGCCGCGGTCAGGATCGCCTCAGATGTCGCCGCCCGCCGCTCCGCCTGTTTGGCCATGGATTTGGTCTAATCGAATTCACTTTCCGCGGCCAGTTGACTTTTCGACCGAAGGTCGGTATTTACCGACCAGCAGTCGGTTTTATCAAGAGGTGCCGCCATGCCGAGCCGTGACGTCGTTGAAGCCTTTGCAAGGCGGCTGGAGAACGGGGAGTTCGTCGAAGCGATCGAGCAGTACTACACGGCCGATGCCGCGACCTATGAGAACAACGCCGCCCCGACGGTCGGCCGCGACAACCTCGTCGCCAAGGAGCGGGGCGTGCTGGCGGCTTCCAAAGAGGTCAAGGCCGTGCGCGTCGGGCCGAGCCTGATCGAGGGCGACAACGTTGCGAGCCGCTGGATCTTCAGCTTCACCAACGCCGAAGGCGTCACGCGCACGCTGGAGGAGATCGCCTGGCAGACCTGGCGCGGCGACAAGCTGATCGAGGAGCGGTTCTTCTACGACCCGAAGCAGCTCGGGCGATAGCCGGCCTGAATCCCGCTTTTCGGCTGGTCAAACCGCATCGGCCCGCAGCAGCGTATCCACCGTGATGGTGCCACGCGCCCGCGAGACGCAGGTGCAGATCTTCGCGTTGCTGTGCTTCTGGTGCTCGCTGAAGAAGACGTCGCGGTGGTCGATCTCGCCCTCGACGGCGACGACGTCGATGGCGCAGAGGCCGCACTCGCCGCGCTTGCAGTCGGAGATCACCTCAAAGCCGCTGGCGTTGAGGACGTCGAGCATCGAGCGCTCGCGCGGGATTTCGAGCTCGACATCGGAATCCTTCAGGCGCACGCGAAACGCTTCCGTCGGCAGCGTGCCGCTGGAGCCGAAGGTTTCGTAGCGCAGATCGGACAACGGATGGCCGGCACCGATCCAGGCATGGCGCGCGGCATCGAGCATGCGCATCGGGCCGCAGAGCAGCGTCAGCGTGCCCTTGGGCAGTGAGGCGAACAGCGCGTCGAGATCGAGCCGCCCGCGTTCATCGCTGGCATGGACGACCAGGCGGTCGCCGAGCATGTCGGCGAGCTCGTCGAGATAGGCGGCATCCGCGCGGCTGCGCACGGCGTAATGCAGGGTGACGTTGGCGCCGCGGCGCGCGAGCGCTTGCGCTGCGCCGACGATCGGGGTGATGCCGATGCCGCCGGCGATCAGGCAATAGTTTTCGCGCTCCCAGTCGACGGCAACGAGCGAAGCCGGCCGGGTGATGTCGAGCCGCGCGCCGGCTGCGAGCTGCCACATGTAGCGCGATCCGCCGCGCGAATCCTCGGCGCGGCGCACCGCGATCCTGAAGCCTTGCGAGGTCGCTTCGCCGACCAGCGAATAGGACCGCGTCTCGGGCTGGCCGGCAATTGTAACGCTGACATTGATGTGGCTGCCGACCGGATAGGCTGCGCCGTCGAACCGGTCGGGCAGAATCAGGAATTCGCGGATGCCGGGCGACAGATCGCGGGTCGCGACCAGCGTTGCGGGAATCCAGGTTTCGACGAAGCGCATGGTGCCCTCAATCGGTTGCGGTCTTGATCAGCGCGAGCGCCGGCAAGAGGTCAAGATGGGTTCGGTTGCGCAGCGCGAGCCGCAGGTTTCGCACCGCGAGCCGCGCGTGCTCGCGCATGATGGCTTCGGCGCGCGCGCCTTCGCGGTTCTCGATCGCGTCGATCACGACGCGGTGGTGCTCCTGGCCGATGATCAGGATCTGCTGCGCCTCCGGCAGCGCCGACTCTGCCATCACGAAGCCGCTGGGCGAGGCAAACGGCAGCGCCGAGGCGCGGTCGATCTGCCGGACCAGGGGCGGGCTGCGCGACAGTTCGGTGAGCAGCGCGTGGAAGCGCGCGTTCAACGTGACATAGGACGAGAAGGCCTCGATCGAGATCGGCACCTGGCCGAGCAGCTCGTCGATCGCGGCCAGACACTCTTTCAGCGGCTCGAGCTCGCGCGCGGAAACGCCGCGCTCGGCGGCAAAGCGTGCGGCGAGGCCTTCCAGCGTGCCGCGCAGCTCGATGGAATCGGAGATGTCGCGCTCGGAGAACGCCTTCACCATGAAGCCGCCGGAGGGGATCGCCTCCAGGAGGCCCTCCTCCTCCAGCCGCACCAGCGCCATGCGCACCGGCGTGCGCGAGGCGCCGGTGGTTTCCACCGCCTGAAGCTCGGAGATGCGCTCGCCTGGACGCAACGATCCGGACAGGATCTGGTCGCGCAGCGCGAGCTGCGCCTTCACGGTCTGCGAGATGGAGCGGTCGACCTCGGCCATGCCCCCTACTCCGCGGCCTGCAGATGCTGCGGTCCGTTTTCCTTCGCGATCATCCTGTCGATCAGCTTGCGCATCCACATCGCGCCGGCATCGATGTTGAGATTGTAGAAGATGCGGTCCGGGTTCTCGTCCATGGCGCGCTGCTGCGCCTCCAGGATCAGTTCGTCCTCGCGGAAGATGCCGGAGACGCCTTCGCGGATCTCGGTGGTGATGCGCTGCTCGCCGATCTGGTAGTTGCGCACGAAGGCCCAGAAATAGTGGCAGGTCTTCTCGGTCTCGGGCGTGATGGTGTTGAGCACGAAACCGTTGACGCCTTTCGAGCGGTCACCCTCAGGCGCGCCGGTGCCGGCAGGCGCGACGCCGACGTCGATGGCGATGGTGCACGGCGCCTCGAAGCGGATGATCTGCCAGCGATCGACCAGGCCGGGCTTGCCGAGTTGCTTGGCCCAGAACGGCGGCGCCTCGATGCCGCGCATCCAGCGCGTCACGGTGACCGTCTTCTCGCCATGGGTGACGTCGAACGGCGCTTCGGCAACGGCATCATTGCCGATGGAGGAGCCGTGCACGAAGGTCTCGTGGGTGAGGTCCATGAGATTGTCGAGCACGAGGCGGTAGTCGCAGGCAACGCGGATGGTCTTGCCGTCACCGGCCCAGGCGGGATCGTGATTCCAGTGCATGTCGGGCACCAGCGCGGGATCGGCGAGTGCGGGATCGCCCATCCAGAGCCAGACATAGCGGTGACGCTCGACCACGGGATAGGCGCGCACGCAGGCGGACGGATTGATGGTCTCCTGCGAGGGCATGAAGGTGCAGCGCCCTTGCGCATTGTATTTCAGGCCGTGATAGCCGCAGACCACGGTGTCGCCTTCAAGCCGGCCCTTGGACAGCGGCACCAGGCGATGCCAGCAGGCATCCTCGAGCGCGGCCACCGAGCCATCGGCCTTGCGGTACATCACGACGTGCTTGCCGCAGATCGTCCGCGGCAACAGCGCCGGCTTCACCTCCGCGTCCCAGGCGGCGGCGTACCAGGCGTTCATGGGAAAGGGTTTTGTCATGGGCGATCTCCCGGGGCTATTGTATGCGTTGTGTATACAATAACAGAGCGATCGGCCCATTCAAGGGAGAATGTTGCGTACTATAATACCTAAATACTTGAATATGTATACATCATGAGCTGGAACTCTGGAGGCACCCTCATGGCCGGGCTTGTCCCGGCCATCCACGAATTGCCGCGCGGCACCAAGAACGTGGATGCCCGGGACAAGCCCGGGCATGACGACCCCTCGTGAAGCGCGCCTTACGCCCCGAACACCTTTGCGAGCCCGGCCTGGGCCTCTTCCTGAATCCGCTTCAGGTGCTCGGTGCTGCGGAAACTTTCGGCGTAGATCTTGTACACATCCTCGGTGCCCGACGGCCGCGCCGCGAACCAGCCGTAGTCGGTCTCGACCTTGATGCCGCCGAACGGCTGGCCGTTGCCGGGCGCCTTGCTCAGCGTGGCGCGAACCGGATCGCCGGCGAGATCTTTCAGGCCAAGCTGCTCCGGCGTGACGGATTTCAAAATGGTCTTCTGCGGCCCGGTGGCGGCGACGTCGATGCGGGCGTAGTGGGGCACGCCGAACTCGGCGGTGAGATCGCCGAACAACTGGCTCGGATCGCGGCCGGTCCTGGCCATGATCTCGGCGGCGAGCAGGCCGAGGATGATGCCGTCCTTGTCGGTGGTCCACACCGCGCCGTCGCGGCGCAGGAACGAGGCCCCTGCACTCTCCTCGCCGCCGAAGCCGAAGCCGCCGGTGAGCAGACCATCCACGAACCATTTGAAGCCGACCGGCGTCTCCACCAGCTTGCGGCCGAGCTTCCTGGCGACGCGGTCGATGATCGAGCTCGACACCACGGTCTTGCCGATCGCGGCATCCTTGCCCCAGTTCGGGCGGTGCGCGAACAAATAGGAGATCGCGGTCGCCAGATAATGGTTCGGATTCATCAGGCCGCCGGTGCGCGTCACGATGCCGTGGCGGTCGGCGTCGGTGTCGTTGGCAAAGGCGACGTCGAAGCGGTCGCGCATCGCGATCAGGCTCGCCATCGCGTAAGGCGAGGAGCAGTCCATGCGGATCTTGCCGTCCCAGTCCACCGTCATGAAGCGGAAGGTCGGGTCGATCGCCTCGTTCACCACGCTCGCTTTCAGGCCGTAGCGCGCGATGATCGGATCCCAGTAGTGCACCGCGGCGCCGCCGAGCGGATCGATGCCGATATTGACGCCGGCGGATTTGACCAGCTCGAGATCGACGACACTGCCGAGATCGGCGACGTAAGGCGTGATGTAGTCATAGCCGTGCACGGTCGACGATTTCAGCGCCCTGGCATAGTCGATGCGCTTGATGCCCTTGAGCCCATCCGCAAGATAGGCGTTGGCGCGCTTTTCGATGACGGAGGTCGCGTCGGTGTCGGCCGGGCCGCCATGCGGCGGATTGTATTTGTAGCCGCCGTCTTCAGGCGGATTGTGCGAGGGCGTGACGACGACGCCGTCGGCAAGGCCGTGACTGCGGCCCTTGTTGTAGGTCAGGATCGCATGCGAGATGACGGGCGTCGGCGTGTAGCCATGGTCCTTGTCGATCATCAACTCGACGCCGTTGGCCGCGAACACCTCGACGGCGCTGGCCAGCGCCGGCTCGGCCAGCGCATGGGTGTCGATGCCGATGAAGAGCGGACCGGTCAGCCCCTTCTCTTTCCTGTAGTCACAGATGGCCTGCGTGGTGCTGAGGATATGGCCTTCATTGAAGGTGTTCTTGAGCGAGGTGCCGCGATGGCCCGACGTGCCGAACGCCACCCGCTGCGCCGGGTCGGCCGCATCGGGCTTGCCGGCGAAATAGGCGGTCACGAGCCGCGGAATGTTGGCGAGCGCGTCCGGCGAAACCAGCTTGCCCGCCGCGGGATGAACATCTGCCACTGGGATATCCTCGTCCTGTCCTTGAAGGGATTGCGGCCCACCATAGCATCGGCCGGGAGCGCGCCAAGCCGTCTCGCGGGCCGGTCAGATGCCATGCCCCGGTCAACGATCAATCGACAACGCCGATCCTGCACCGAGCGATCCATCGGAAATGGCACATGGCGATCTCGTACTTTGGTGCCGGGTATCGGTTGATGCAGGACAAGGACGCCGTTGCCCGGCGCGGCGCACGATGCTCCCCGTTTGATGAACGAAGGCGGGGACCTGCGGGATATACCGGCAGATCCCGCGAGTGGGGCGATCACCATGATTGGACGTCTGTTTTTCACGCTCATGCTGGCCAGCGCCGCGTCGTCGGCCTGCGCCGCGGAGAGCGATCCGGCGGCGGGGAAGGCCGTCTTCCAGCAAACCTGCGAGAACTGCCACGCGGCAGTGATCGGGGTGAACAAGGTCGGCCCGAGCCTCTGGAATGTCGTCGGCCGCAAGCCTGGCGCCGTCCCGGACTTCGCCTATTCTGATGCCATGAAGGCCAACAAGGAGGCCTGGACGCCAACAGCGCTGGACGCCTATCTCGCCGATCCCCGCGGCGACGTCCACGGCGTCAAGATGTTCTTCAAGGGGCTGGCGAATCCCGCAGATCGGGCCAATGTCATCGCCTATCTCCAGACGCTGAAGTGATCGATCGGGACGGACGCTAGAGCGATCCGGAACGAGGCCGGTTCGCCGGGTTATGCGGGTTCTGTTATGATCCGCAACGGCCACGGAGAATCATCGCCCCATGGGCTTTGCGCGCCGGCATCTGCCCGTGCTCGTCCTGCTCGCCATCGCGGGGGTTGGGGCTCGCGCCGACGCCGGCCAGTTCTACAGCGAGGACCTGCGCATCCCGATGGCGGAGGCCGGACCGCAGGGGCTGGAGGCGTTCCTGGTCCGCCCCGCGGGCACCAAGCGCTATCCGCTGGCGCTGCTCAGCCACGGCTCGCCGCGCAGCTTCGAAGACCGCGCAACGATGTCGGCGCACAAATATTACGGCATCGCACTGGAATATGCCCGGCGCGGTTTTGCCGCGCTGATCGTGATGCGGCGCGGCTACGGTACTTCGCCCGGCGGACGGGTCGACGGAGTCGGCGGCTGCGCCAAGGCCGCCTATCTGCCGGCGGCCGCGGTCGCGGTCGCGGATTTGCGCGCGGCAATCGATGCGATGAGCCGCAGGACCGACGTCACCACCACGGGCATGATCGCGGCCGGCCATTCCGCCGGGGGACTCGCCACCGTCGCGCTGACCGCGCAGGCGCCAAGCGGCCTCGTTGCCGCGATCAGCTTCGCCGGCGGCCGCGGCTCACGCGACGATGACGACGTCTGCAATCCGGAGGGGCTGGTGCAGGCCTTCGCGACCTTCGGCAAGACCTCGCACGTGCCGATGCTGTGGGTCTACGCAACCAACGACCTGTACTTCGGACCTGATCTCGCGCGCCGGTTCTATGACGGATTTCGCGCCGGCGGCGGCGACGCCAAATTCGTCGCGGCGCCGCCCTACGGCGATGACGGCCATTATCTCTATTCCGTGGTGGCCCGCCCGCAATGGACGCCGTACATCGACGCCTTCCTGCGCGAGCGCGGGCTTGGCCACGACGTGCTGAGCCTGCCCGATCCGCTGCCGCCGCCTGCTCATTTCAACGACGCGGCGAAAGCCGAGTTCGCGCGCTATCTCGACAGCACCGTGCCGCACAAGGCCTTCGCGGTGTCGCCGAACGGCGGCTACGGCTGGCGTTCGGGGCGCAGCACCGTGGACGGGGCGCAACGCGATTCGCTCGCGGCCTGCATGAAATGGTCGCCGACTTGCACACTCTATGCCGTCGACGACCAGCTCGCCTCCGGCAGCGTGCAGGGGATGGCGACGGACCGGGTCTCACGCTCACGATAGGCGCGAGACCGTGTGCCGGCCATCCACCATCGCGCCCAGTCGCGAGAGATACTCGGCCGATTGGCTGCACAGCGCGGTGTTCGCCATGCCGTGGGTGAAGGCCGTCTGCAGCAGATGCACCATCCGTGCGGCGTCACCGCTGCGGCTCGACCGTATCAGCGCAACATCGAGCAGAAACGGCGCGAGCGCCATCTGCTCGCGCGCATCCAGCGACTGGAAAACGTTCTCCCAATGCGCGCCTGTCCGGGGTATCGCGGCATACAACATCTCGATGAGATCCATCTGATATGCGGCACCTGCGATGTCAAACGGCGACGCCATACCGTCCTTGAGCGACACCGCACACAACATGCCCATCACGTAAGCCGTGTGATAGGAGGTCGCGAGCGCGCATCTGGTCTTGTCGTGTCCGTTCAACCGCCGGATCCGGCCCGACGCCGAGCGTCCTGCGGGAAGAAATCCAACCTTGTCCTCCAGCGAGGCGAGAACGCGAAAGCCGAACGCAGCGGCCGGACTCCAGTGCGACGACAAGAGCGGCCACGCCATCAGCGCTTCGCCCGCAAGGTCATAGTCCTCGACGACCAGCGCGCGGGCGAGCACGGACCCAGCCTCGTCGAGAAACTCGCCGCTCGGCCGCGGCAACGTCACCTGCCACGCCCCGAAATTGGTGGCATACATCGGGGCATGCGTGTGCGCATAGGCGTCATCGCGCGTGCCGTTCAATAGATCGATCGGATTTCCGAGCGCGGTCTTGCGCGCGATCTCTTCACACACGGGGCCCGGCCGCTCGCGGCGCCACAGCGCATGCAACCAGAGCACTTCGAGCTCGCGGTAAGGCACCACTTCGTGCCCGGCTCGCGCCGACGCCGACCAGCTTCGCGCCAGCAGTTCGTCGAAGTTTTGATCGACATGGCCGAGTGCACTCAGCAGGATGTGCGGCGTCGCGAGCTGGAGGCAGACCGACGGATAGCGTACGACGTCCCAGCGCATCTGCTCCGAGCGCGCATAGGGCACGAGATCTCGCAGCGGCGCCGCCGTGCCAACATCGGGCGCGTAGCGTGCGGCCACATAGAGCAGCATCGCGGTTTCGGCGAGCGGCTTTTCCGCGGCGAAATTTCCGTCCGGCACCTCCGCACCGTCGAACCCGTCCCTGCCGAGAAACTGGAGCGTCCGCTCGGCGATGCGCACGGCGAGCTGCAGTCGTCGCCGCAGATCCTGGGCAACTTCCGCGGGGTTCGCGGCGCCGGCCGCAATGCGGTTGCAACCCGGCGCGGCAGTCCGATCCTGCAGATTTGGCATAGGCGCCTCACGAGAAGGGAAATGCGGGAGCTGATGGACCAAAGCGAGATCGTGGCCGCGCCGGAAGCGCACCTCGGGGCCGGGTCAGCGGCCGGTGACCTCATTGCGGATAGCGGCCGGATTGATCCCCTGTTCCACTTCCACCACCGGCGGGATGCAGTAACGGATGAAGCGATTGCCGACCACGAAGCCGAACTCGCTTTCGCTGGCACTCGCAAGGCTCGCGCCGTTCTCGGCAACGAATTTTCCGAAAGCATTGAAGTCGAACACCTTCGACCCCAGGAACTTGCGGACGATCTCTTCCCTGTTTGCTGCGTTGCTCATGTTGCCTCCTTGGCTCACCGGTGGATCGATCCGGACGCGGGATGCGGCCAGCACCGACGACGTGCACGATGATCCGATCGCGGAGCGAGGCGTGTGAACGACCTTACATTTCAAGAATTGTTGAGCACAACCCACCTGCGGCACATCGGTTGTTAACTCGGAAGATGTACGACGTACCGCATGTTGCGGAGCCGGGTACGATCGAATTCCAGCGCGATGTGGCGAGGCATCGTGGTCGCGGCGCTTTTGTCGGCGGCGACCTGCGTGCAGGCCCAGGATGCCGCCAGGGAGCGCGCCACGGATGATTTCGGCACGACCGCGGCGATCCCCACTCAGGATGCCGACCTCGGCGCAGGCGAAACCGCGACGTCGCGGGCCGAGATCCGAAAGATCATCGAGCATGAGACGGCGAGGACCAATCTGCCCGCCGACATTGCGGAGGCCGTCGTCTTCGTCGAGAGCGGCTACAATCCGGCCGTCGTCGGCAGCGCCGGCGAGCTCGGCCTGATGCAGCTGCGGCTCGAGACCGCGGCGGCGCTTGGGTTCAGGGGAAACGCTGCGGAGCTCACTGAACCCGATATCAACATCCACTACGGCGTGCTTCATCTCAGCCGCGCCTGGCGCCTCACCGGCGGCGACCTCTGCCGCACGCTGATGAAATATCGGGCCAGCCGCGACGAGGAAGAGATCAGCCCGCGCTCGCAGGTCTATTGCAATCGCACCCGCAACCGGCTGCTCGCGATGAAGTCGACGGCGGCAGTCACCCCTGATGCGGCCGTCCCACCCTCGGCATCCCCGCCTGAACCCGCGACGGCGCCGGCACCGGCAACGACATCAGCAAGAGCTGAAAGGCCGCAGACGCGCCCCAGGCCGGCCCAGCCCAAGGACGTCTATGCCCGCTACACCAGGGGCACGGCCGCCGCAAGCCGCGCCTATTGGGCCGCGCATGAGGCCAGGATCAGCCGCATCAAGGCCCGCATCGAGGCCAGGTGGAAGCGGACGGCCTCGCGTTAACGATCGTTCGTCACGACCCGGACCAGCCCTTGACGACACCGTCATGGTCGATGGAATACTGCGGAGGCTCCCCTTTTCGGGATAGCTGCAGCAATTAAGCCAATAGTGTTTTTGCGTAACCCCTATAGAGACCATGCACAACGGTTTGAGAGTTTTGTTTGCGATTGTCGCAACGGCGGCCGTGGCCACCTCGACCTTCATCGCCATCCGGTTCTTGGTCGGGTTCAGCGGCTGAAGCAGTCGGTGCCGGCCAGGCCCCCGGCCGGCGCGACGGCCCCTCGGGCACTCGCGCCTAGAGGCGCTCGCTGAGCGCGAGCTTGTAACCGACGCCGGTGACGGTGGCGATGACGGGCGTGTCGCCGCCGACGAGCTTGCGGCGCAGCCGCGCCACCAGGGCATCGACGGTGCGGATGTCGACCTCGGCCTGTCGATTGCTGACGACCTCGATCAGATAGTCGCGGCTGAGCGGCCGTCCGTCCGCGCCGACGAGGGCCGCGAGCAGGTCGAACTCGGCACGCGTCAGCACCACCGGCTTGCCGTCGCTGCCCAATAGCTCGCGCCGCGTCAGGTCGATGATCCAGTCGCCGAAGGCGATCGAATTGTGGTTGCGCGCCGCCTTGCGGTCGATCGAGCGCCGCCGCAACACGCTGCGCGCCCGCGCCAAGAGATCGCGCAGATTGATCGGCTTGGTGACATAATGATCGCCGGCGATCTCGAGGCCAAGGATGCGATCGACGTCGGTGTCGCGGCGGGTCACGAAGATGATGCCGGCATTGCTGGTCGTCTGGATCTCCTTGGCGAGTTCGAAGCCATCGCCGTCCGGCAATTGGACGTCGAGGAAGACCAGGTCGGTGCGCGCGCGCAGCGCCTGGCGGCATTCGGCGCAGGTGCCGGCGCCGACCACGTCAAAATTATTCTCGCTGAAATAGCCGACCAGCATCGTTCGCGTCACGGGATCGTCTTCGACGACGATCAGCCGCTCGCGCCCGACCGGCCGCAATTCCTGAAGTGCGGAATCAGCCACGATGTTGGATGTCCTGTGTGCCTGCGACTGGGCCTGAAGATTCAAATGGCCGCGTGATGCGCTGTCCTGTGAACGAACATTCACGCCTTGTTCGAGCCCCCGAAATTGCCTGCCGCAATACTAGGCGCGTTGTGTCGCCCGAACAATATAGGTCACGGGATTGAAGTATTAATATGAATTGCCCCACATTTCTCATTCAGCGCATCGATGTCCCAGTAGAACGCAACGCCAGATCTCACGCGGATCGAGCGCGAGCGCCTAAAGCTATTTATTTGAGCATGATCTTTTCGGAAAACCGCTTCACACTTTTCCGGATCATGCTTTAGGACGTGCCCACATCGATCCGGAACGAGAGCTGCTCCTCCGCACCGGGCGCAATATGCATCAGCCCTGGCTTGTCGGTGAACTCGCCGTCGAAGTCTTTGGGGCTGGCATAGCCGCGCCAGGGCTCGATGCAAAGGAACGACGCACCCGATGGTTTCGACCAGATGCCGAGCTCGCGAAAGCCGCGCCAGGACATTTTGAGCCAGGGCCCGGTGCCCTGCCCGTCCGCATAGCGGACCGCGGCGCTGTTGACGGGATTGAGGATCACTGCGTCGTTGCTGAACAGGGCCTCCGACAGCGGGAGCACAGTGCCTTGGACCGGGCTGGGATCCGCAGCCGCGAGCAGGAGCCCGCCCTCGACACGGCAGATCGGCGACGGCTCCTCATGCGTGAATGTCAGCGTATAGTCTTCCTTCGGCACGCCAGCCTGAAGCGGCCAGTTGAAAGCGGGATGGCCGCCGAGCGACACCGGCAGCGTCTCGCCTCCGGTGTTCTCGACCGCGAGGATGAGATCGAGACCGGCATCATCGAGCGCATAGGTCGCGGTCAGCCGGAACGCGAACGGATAGCGCTCACGCGTCGCCTCGCTGTCCTCTAGCACCAGCGTGCACCTGTTCTCTTCGCGTGCCCCCCATGCAAATCGGCTGTCGCGCGCAAAGCCGTGCTGGGTCATCCGGTACGTCTTGCCCAGGTGCCGCAATTCATCATTGGCGAGACGCCCGACGATCGGAAACAGCAACGGCGCGTGGCGCGGCCAGGCCGGTTCGGCCTGCCAAAGGAACTCGATGTCGCCGCCCTTCAGCGAGCAGAGCTCGGCGCCGTACGCCTTGACGGTCGCGGTGAGCGATCCGCTGCGAAAGGAGTGGGTGTCGTCGGTCATTGCCAACCTCTACACCGCGGACTCGCATGCAGCAAGGCGACGCGGCCGAGGTGCAACGTCTGCTTTATGCGTCCGCCGAAAGACAGAAAAAATCTGAAGGCCGAGGTTCGAGAAATTTGGCAACGAAGATCGCACGAGAGTGCGAAGTCTTCAATGGCGGCCATCAGCAATATGCCCTCGATCTGACAAAGCTAAACGATCAGGAACTGTCGCAGCAAGGCGCGCGCTGCACGCGGAGTTGCTCACGGCTGCCGCCGCAGGGACCAACCCGGCGCTGCAGCCTTGCGGACAAGAGATTTTGCTGACTTATCCCAAAGAGCCTCCCCGCAAGCGCAGCAAGGCCCATTTGTTGTTTGTCCCACAGCAACCATGTCTGGCTTGCCAGCAAACCCCATGCGACGCTCATCATCTGAGATTCGCGCAACCAACTAGCCTCGGACGCAAGGTCTCAGCGACGAGTTCACGGTGCCAATGTGCCGCGAGCATCATCAACAGCTGCACCGGTAGGGCAATGAACGCGCCTGGTGGGCGAACCTCCAGATCACGCCATTGCGGATGGCGCTGGAGTTGTGGGAGGCTAGCCCGAGGTAGCCCGCGCGCCGGCGAGTTCGTCGGAATTGGCGTTGCGCAACAGGAACAACGACCTCCAATCGCGCTGATGGCCAAATTCGATATAGCGGTAGCTCAGGGCACTTAGCAGGATCGTTATTGCAAGATAGGGCAATGAAAGTTGAAGCGTGTCTTGCAACGGAGACGTATCGGGCGGGATCATTTCAACCATGATGATCGAATGCCACGCATAAATACTGTAGCACATGCATCCGACGACTTGAATTGGCCACGCCTCGAACAGGCGATTTGCGGACCATGCCCCGCACAACACCGCCAGCAACACCATGGCAAACCCGGCGCAAAAGATCGTGGCGTAGAGAATGCTCACCGCCCAGGGGCCGTTATCCTTGAGGTATATGGCGGCAATCATCACCAGCAGTCCGGGCAGCAGCCCGCGCGCCTGAAATCTCCTAAGTGATACACTGTCCCTGGACTTGACGTAGAGATCGCAGACCAACATTCCGAAAATGAACTGGTAACACGACCCAAATATTCCGCCCACAAACGGGCGAAACATCCCAATCCGATCCACCGCGATAAGGTGACCAGCCACCACGAAAGCTGAGCAGATGACGACGCTCAACAGCAACAGCCTTCGGAGGCCAAAGCGCGCGGTGAGAAGAATCAGAAGCGGAAACAAAAGGCTGAACCAGATCTCAACGCCTACGGACCATAATACGGGATTGGAGGGGGGCATAAACCCGTGCGGCACAAAAATGAAAAGCGTAGATAACAGTCCGCCGAGTTCCAGGTACCACGCGTGCGATCCAGCGGGCGACTTGGCATGGAGCGCAACCGTCACGAGGACTACCGTATAGTAAAGTGGAAGCAACCGGGCTGCGCGATGCCAATAGAAATGCGGGAGGTCGGCGAGCCGACCGATGGCTCGCTTCTTTGTGCGATAGGGCAGGTACAGAACGAATCCGGAGAGCACAAAAAAGATATTTACACCCAGGAAGCCGTGCTTGGCGACAATGGCCAGGAGACCATTCGGATCAAGTTCGCCGGGAAACGGCGACGCGCTGGATGTAAACGGAACAAGCAAGTGAAAGAGGATCACCATCAAGATGGCGAGTCCGCGAAAACCGTTGACCGCGCCGATCTTCTCCGCGCGACTATCGGCTTTGATGGCGGAACCTGGAGATTGTAACGACAAGGCGGCGATCTCGGTATGGTGATTTCCTGTTTGCGATGTTCGCTACGTTGAGCGAGCTGTCAATTGAGGGCCGTCACACTCACGACAGCGCGATGCCAAACCGAAGGTGCATTGACCAGCAAATAGGCAAGTCACCGCATCGCTAGGGATGCAGCGGATATCTCGCATCGCGAACACCTCACGATTCGTTGGAAGCGATCCTTACGCGAGCGCAGCCCTCCCCGGACACGGCGAACGACGTGCCTTCAAATCGTCAATTACGGCATCTAGTCAACTACGGGATATAGACGGTAACAGGTTAGCTCTGAGGCAGAATTATGCGTGGGCGCGGGTAGTTTGATGGCTGGGCTCCTCATCATATCTGTTCTGCTCGCGATTGGCTTCGCGACCGGCTACGGCACGCGTGAGCTGATCTCTCGTAAGCGCCACGCCGAGTACTTGAACTTGCAGCCCTACGTTTCGCCTGCGCTCAGAACCGGGCGGCCATCTTCCGATGAAAGCACCATGACGCGATACGCCACACCTCAACCCGCAATAACTGAGCAGGCGAACTATGACATGCTTGAGTCGTTTAGACCCGTATCGATTGCGGAGCCGAAGCCAGTGAAATCCGGGCCTGCCGGCGCAAGCTTGCGTTTGATCGAGCCGCATTCCTCCAAGCCCGACACCGGATCCTTGCAGTCCGTGGACATTGAGCAGAGCCTCGAAGAACTGGTCGGACTCCTGCTGCGCAAAAAACAGGGCGGTTAGGGCCCTTTTCTCCGACGCGTCTGGTCACAAGCATCTTGCCGCATTTACGTGTCGGCGTGTTGCCGAGACGGGGTGGGAAGTAAGCCCCTGGAACCGAGAAGCACCAGGTTGTCGGCAGGAGAGTTCCGGGATCCCGCTGGGACTCCAGGGCACCGGGTCGATGACAGAGCACGTTTTACGACGGAACCGCCCGCCCGCAGCACAGGCAGGTAAAGACTGGCCGGGGCCGCGTAAAAATGGTATGTTTTTAGCGGTTCTGTGGCTACAATACGGCCCGTCACGCGTCCGGAGAGCAGGAGGGCAGATTTGGTTGTGCTGATGATCGCAAGCGCCGTGGCGGGTGTTCTTCTGGGGCGTTTTCTTCGCGCATATGCCCTTATTCCCGCAACGATGCTAATCCTGGCTGCAGCATGGTATTTGGGCCTCGAGCAGGGTTTCGCGACGGGCGCGATCGCATTCGTCGCTAGCGCGGTGGTCTTGCAAGTCGTCTATTGCGCGAGCCTGCTGACCTATCTGCTCATCGCGAACCTCTCGGTGCTGGACCAGGTGCAGTCGGAGGCATCACCGCAGATGCCTGAATCGCAAATCGCAGCCTAAGACACCTATCCTGAGCGGCCACCGAGAATGTTGTCGCAGGTCCGTACACTGTGACAACCTCCCGTAGAAGCGCCGCACCTGCTTAGTTCATGCAGACCATCCCGCAGGGCCGCATTCCTGCCGGTGTGTTGTGAACGCGTCGTTTACGCGGCATGATCCCCCTGCGCGCGTGGTGCTCGGCTGAAGCTGTTGGCCTGCAGCTTCCAATCTGCTCAACGACAATATCTGCTACACCCAACTGAATACGCGTGTGAATGCGTGGCGCAGGCTTTCTTCTTTGATTTTGATTTCGGCTCGTTGAAACTTCAGCGGAATGGCTGTGTTGCACCAAGTCGAGGCAATGCTTTTAGACGAGGCGAATCCGCGACAAGCTGACGCGACACAGTATGCCCAGGACGTTTGGGAATAAATGGCAATGCAATTTATTCGAAACCGATGCGAAGCCGCCGGCCAATATTCCTCGATTGCAAAGAAGAAGCGCACATTTGCGCCTTGCCGCGGGTTTATGATGCTAGATCAACCCGCTGAGACAACATGACTCTCCATAGCACCTATATTCGCCGTCTTTATGTAGACAATGCTGATATGATCGGTTGGCTGGAAATTAAAAATGGAATTGCTGGCGAGAACAGCCGCGGGCGGCAACGGCGCGCAGAACGCGTTACAAAAGTTGATCGTAAGGGGTCAAGCGGCTGTCGCATTTTTGACGCCAGCGCGATCACGGGCCAAGCAGCGTCCCGATCCGGTCATTCACCGGATTGATACCCGGCCCCTCGACTTCGGCGCCGATGAGATCGTGGCTGTCGGCAAGCTCCGCAACGAAATGCTGCGATTACCCGAATTCCTGCGCCATCATCGCCGGCTTGGGGTCCGACGTTTCCTCGCGATCGATGACCGTTCGGATGACGGCACGCGAGCATTCCTGCTCGATCAGCCGGACGTTCACGTGTTCGAGATCCGGGAGCCCTTTGCAGAATCAAGTGGTGGCGCGCGTTGGACCAGCGCCGTGCTCGACCAATTCGCGCCAGGGCGGTGGGCGCTGACGCTCGACGCCGACGAACTCTTTGTCTATCCCGGTTGCGAAAATTTTGATCTTCGATGGCTGTGCCGATATCTGGAGAGCACCGGCGCCGATTGCATGACCGCGGAGATGGTCGACATGTATCCACGCTGGCTCGGAGGCCCGGAGCGCTACCAAGCCGGTGAGAGCCTCGTCACGTTCTGCCCCTACTTCGATTCAGATACCTATGTGAAGCGCCGTCGGCGCGGCTTTCCGGCCAACTACCTGGTGGGCGGTGCGCGAGCGAGGCTGTTTTATGACGAACCGATGCCGCCGATGATCGCCCTTTATGACGCACTCGTACAGTTGCTTGAGCCATACGGGCTGGCGCGGCTGCTGCCTGCAGTTAACATCACGCGCTGGCAGCCACCGTTGCTCACTAAAGTGCCGCTCGCGCGCTGGTTGCCCAGCCGTCGCTATATCGCCGCCGGTCACCTGATGACCCCACCAGGTAAGCCAGGCGATGTCACAGGCGCCCTGCTCCATTTCAAATTTCTCCACGACTTCACCGATAAGGTCGCAATCGCGGTCCGTGAAGGGAATTACTATCTCGGATCGGTCGAGTATCAGCGCTACGCGGAGCGACTCGATCAAAATCGGTCATTCGAACTCATCTATCCGAAAAGCCTGATCTACCAATCATCCGACGACCTTGTCCGTTGCGGCCTGATGCGTCTCTCTCCGGCCTATGAGGCCGCGACGCGATAACCTGCCCCACCGCTTCTTGTACACAGGAGGCGCGCTGGAGCCTTCCTCCAATCGTCATCGGATCCCCTCGTTGTGCTTGATGTTTTCATCGGAAGGACCGACCGGTATCCGCTGTTCCGGAGCATTGATCTCATCGATCAGCTTGCGGCCGAGAAGCCGAAGGAGAAGCTTCCTTCCACGCACCAGTGCCGGATAAAGTGCCCTTGCCAGGCGTGGCCGAGAGAACACCAGCCGATTAAGGCGATTGAAGACAGTCGTCTCCGCGGCAAGCGTTGCCAGCAGATGCATTGCATCGGCCCCATGGTAGTGCCGCCCACGCCAGCGAACCACCATGCCTTCGTTGAGATCGAGGTTGCGGGCGCGGATATCGCCGACGATCGGATGCTCCGAACGCGCGTCGATCAGGTGAATGCGCTGCCCACGCTCCCGCAACTGGTACAGCAGAACATAGCGGCTGCATAACGGGCATTCGCCGTCATAGACCACCCAGATCTCGTCATCACTATGGGTCAATTCGATAGTCCGTTCGATTCCGAACGTCGCGCACAAGCTTGCCCTCCGCCAGGCCGAGACATACTGAGTCCACCACATAGTGATAGGCGACGATATCGTCCATGGTCAGCTCGTTGAATTCGCCATACAGCCATGGATTGGACAGCATGTGGTGCGGATAGGCATAAAAGCTGTTGTTGTCCTTCACCCAGGGGTAGACACGAAAAAAGCGATCCGTCTCGCGGACCAATTTTTCCACGGCCTCCATGGATACGCCTGTGTCTTGACGCGGAAGGATCTCCGGGCCGCAGGTGGTCGCGTCGTGCCAAGTCGCAAGATCGTGGTTGTTGCCGCCAACGCGAGCCCGGAAATGATTCTCAGGGATGTACATGGTTCCGGTCCCGATCATGTACGAGTAGATGCCGAAATAGGTGGAAGGCGCGAGAACCTGGCGACCATCGCGGGTCTCGACGAAAAGCCGCGGGCTTGCCAGCTTCGGCCCGTCCAGCCATCCCAGGTGATTGGTGTAGAAGAAGAACCGGCCACAGATGACGGTCACGACCATCACAACCTTCATCGCCGGGGTGAACCCATCGCGCGGCAGCGTGCGTGCCGCGGCCACGATGAACAGGTTGAGCGCAATCCAGAAGAAGAAAAGAGCCCCGAGCGTGAAGTACACGCCGATGTGGAAGACGTCGAACAGCAGGCAGAAGAACGACAGCGCGCGCGTCGAGATCGCAGCCAGGGGCGACAGGAGCTGGGCACCCAGCACAAAGACGTTGAAGATCAGCTGGTTGCTCACGATCGCGTCCCAGATGGTCTGCAACGCGCCCGGCCACAGGCCGAGCGGGGCGTCGCCGCGTTCGAGGCCCATCAGGATGGAGGTTTGCGTGGGGTTTGCGAACAGCCAGGTCCACGGCTTCTCGCCACCAGCCTGCAGCTTTGCGATTCCCGACCAGAAATAGCTGCCGAGATGCGCCCCGACCGCGCACGCCCAAATCAAGCCATAGGCGCGATCGCGAAGCTGCTTCACGTCATCTGCGGAAGCGAACAGAGTTCGCAGCCTCGGCACGCGATCCATCACCCAGGCGCTGGTGAGAACGATCGTGCCGAGCACGCCAAGCACGGCGAAGTTACCGACGTCGAGCATACCGAGATAATCGGTCTCCGTCACGAAGATGCCGGACACGACGCTCACCATTTCGCGCCATGCATGATAGAAGTAGAACAGCGGCACCAGAAATGAAGGGCGCAGAATCGCGGCTATTCCTGCCACAACCGCAACCACCGCACCGTAGCGGAAGAACATAATCTTGTCGCCCGCCCCGAACAGGATGTTGGGAGGCCCTGCGAAGGGCCCCAATGAATCGAACAGCAACTGCACGAAGATCGTCATTCCGATCGCGAAGGCGGTGATCCGCAATGGCGGCGAGAAATCACGGTAGCGAATGGAGCTGAAGGCGAGCGCGCCGGCAAATGCCGAGCAAACCAGCACCAGAGCGTAAATGTCAGACCAGCGCGCGAGATGCGTGACGGCCCGCCGCGAAATCGCAGACAGAATGACGGCTACTGTAAGGAGGAAGAGAGGTCCCGCAAGCGACGCGACGCCAGACCGCGCTCCTTGCCGTGATGCAACAGTGTACAACGTCATCCCGTCTCGGACCTCCGGAGCTTCGCCATCGAGATCAACCGAACATTATAGAATGACTAGCGGCCTGCAAATATCGCAAGCGCAGCTTGCCCTTCTCCTGGTGTGAGTGCTCACAAAATCATCTCACGGGAACCTCAGCACTGTGAATCGAAATATGACAAACTGCGGGCATTGATGTGACCACAAGTGTCTGCATTGACGCTGGTGACGTCCAGCCATCGCTTGAGATCAGTTCCGAGCAGGCTCGCCCAGGCCGATCCCACATCGCCCGATCACGTCTTCCGTTCGTGTCAAGGCCAAGCTAAAAGCCGGAGAGGATCGGAACCTCCATCGCGCAGCGCGCTGGATTTCCCGCGGCATTTGCTGGCAGGCGCGAGACCGCGCAAGAGGTGTTTGAGATCGCGGGGGTGAGCCGTTGGACAAGGACAGCAAGTCGCGGGCCGTAACCAACATGCTCATAACGGGCGGGTCCCAAGCCTGGAAACTCTCGGCCGGTTTTGTCCTGACGATATTCTCGACGCGAAATCTTGCCCCGTCCGACTTCGGCCTGCTGGCTATGTCTGCGACGGCCGCAACGTTCCTCGGGCTCATCAAGGATGTCGGCGTTGGACAGGCCATCATTCAACGCACGGAAATCGCCAAGGGCCAAATCGATGCGCTGTTCTGGCTGTCGGTGCTCGCTTCCGCGGCATCTGCTCTCGTTCTGGCGTTGAGCGCGCATCCGGTTGCGCTGTTTTATGGCGATACGACG
Source organism: Bradyrhizobium sp. BLXBL-03 (assembly GCF_051853015.1). Lineage (NCBI taxonomy): Bacteria > Pseudomonadati > Pseudomonadota > Alphaproteobacteria > Hyphomicrobiales > Nitrobacteraceae > Bradyrhizobium > Bradyrhizobium sp. BLXBL-03. Next base: position 6,428,333 of record NZ_CP182470.1, read on the forward strand.
CTTCAGCAGCTCATGATCGCAATTGCCGGCCTAAGTTTCATAGCTGGCCTTCCGACCGTTCCGGCGGCTCTCCTTGCCAGAGAATCCCGATTTAAGGCCCTAGCAATCCTGGATGTCGTCGCGACAACCGCTTCCGTTGTCGCAGGGATCGTCGCTGTAATCATCTTGAGAAACTATTGGGCACTTTACCTGTCCACGTTCGTTCTTACCCTCTTTTCGACAATCGGGATCTGGGCCTATTCCGGCTATCGCCCCGGATATCCCAGTCTGGACAGCGAGACGCGCCACATGGCGCGATTTGGGCTGCACGTGTCAGGGTTCAACCTCGTCAACTATCTTTCGAGAAATGCGGACAACATTCTCATCGGCAAATTTCGAGGCGGCGACGAACTTGGCCTGTACGATCGAGCCTATAAGCTGCTGCTGCTGCCGATCGTCCAATTACACAACCCGATCGGCCAGGTGATCGTCCCGCTGCTGTCGCGGCTTCGTTTCGATAAGGAGAGATATCTCAGTACCTACAATGATGCCCTTTCCATGGTGATGCTCATATGTCAGCCGGGCATCGTGTTTGCCATCCTACTCTCGGAGCCGCTCTTCAGAGTTCTCCTTGGCGAGCATTGGGTGGGCGCAGCCCCGATTTTTTCCTGGCTCGGCGTTGCCGGCTTGGTCCAGGTCGCGACCGCGACGGCAGCTTGGCTGTTCCTCAGTCAAGGCCGTAGCCAGGAGTACTTCAGGCTTGGCGTTTGGACCGCCTTGATCAACGTGACCTCATTCCTCGTCGGTCTTCCCTGGGGTGCGCTTGGAATCGCCGCAGCGTATACGCTGGTGAACTGCACCGTCGTGCTGCCGCTTTGCGCGATATCTATCGGTCGTCATGGTCCGGTGACGACAACGAGCCTGGTCAAGACGACCGTCCCGCATTGGATCGGTTGTGGCGTTGCGGCAGCCGTCACAAGGATTTCGAACATCTCATTGCTGGATGGAAACTCTTTCGCTGGGCTGGTTACGCTGCTGGCGCTTGCCTATGCATCATATCTCCTCGCCATGATCTCCTTCACGCGGAAACGGGAACTTGCGAAACGCGCGTTGCGCAACGTTGTTCGAAAGGCAAAGACCTTCAGCGAAGAATGAAGTCATGCAACTCCGCCAGATGGACATCAATCGGGGCTACCGCGTGAACGGCGTCGACCTGATGAAGGCTCGAGTCAACATCTGGATAAGTGGTGGCCGCGAGGAGCCCTACCTTGGCCGTTTCATGAAACGCCTCGTTAACTAAGCCATATGGGTTGGAGGTGGCGGACTGCTCGAACACGAACCCCTCGCCTCCCAGGCGCGCGGTGCCGACGGCCGGTGCGGTAGCAGGAGGCTGCGACGGCGCAACCGCCGAAAAATCAAAGCTAGCCTTCGGAGGATCGATGACCAGTGTGCCCCCGGATCCGTCGCTCGAGAGATTGAAGGTCGAGTTGGTGTAGTCGCCAGCAAGCGAGATATGTGCCGTGTGATTTTGAGCGTCGACCACGGTCAACACGCCACCGGCCGTATCGCCGGAAAAGGACGCCGTCGTTCCCGCTCCGTAGGCGATGTCCTTCAGGTCGATATGGTTGGAATTTGACGCGGTGCCGTCACCCGTTAGACCGATGAGCGTTCCCGTAAATTGCGACGCGTGGTCCAACACCAGATTGCCGGTCGACGCCTTGAAGGTGATCGACCCGGAAGCGGCGCCGGACAATTCGAGCGTGGCGCCGGGGTCGACCGTCGCGGCCTGTGACATATTGCCCAGATTCAATACGACATTTCCGGAGATCTTGAGGCTGGTCGATGAGGTATTGATGACTCCATCGCCATTAAGATCCTGGTAAAACGTCGTCTCGACCGCTTTGAGAGCAGGGTCCGTCGGGGACACCTTATTCAGGAGGTTCGATACCCAGTTGCCATTGCTGTCCGTGGTCCACACGCAGAGTTCGCCGGTGGCCGGAATCTTCCAGGCGACATCATAGCCGCTGGTCGTTTGCTCCACGCCGACCGGCGTCCAAGCGCTGAACTGTCCCGACACAACCGCCACACCACCATACTTCAACGTCGGCCCCGCACCGCTGGCCATCGAATCGAGCAAGTAGTTCGAGCCGACCTGAACCAGGCTGGTTGAGCCGGACGCCTCGATTATCGTGCCTGAAACCTTCTGGGACGTCGATGGAAGACCAATCACGCCATCACCGTTGAGATCCTGGTGAAAGAGTGTCTCGTTCGATTCAAGAGCCGGGTCGGTGCCGGATGTCTTGTTAAGATAGGTGGATACGAAATTGCCGTTGCGGTCGGTGCTCCAGACCGTGAACTGGCCGGTCGAGGGGATCTTCCACGCGACGAGATAGCCGTTCGACGTCGCTTCCGCACCCACTGGCACCCATGACCCAAGCTGCCCCGCCACAACCGCCGTTCCGCCATACTTCAAGATCACCGATGAGCCGACCGTCGAAAGGTAGAAGTTGCTCCCAGACTTGATAAGCGATGTCGTGCCGGCCGCTTCGATCACCGTACCGACGGCGGAACTGAAAGTGTTCGAAAGCTGGCTCAAATTGCCGGCGATGTCGGTGGCGGTCGCCGTGAAGCTGTGTTGCCCTGCCGTGAGCGATCCGGTGGTGACGCTCCAGGCCCCACTCGTCGCCGCGACGCCCGTGCCGATCAAGGCCGAGCCTTCGTACAGCCGGACAGTGCTTCCGGCTTCTGCCGTGCCGGACACGATTATCGCGCTTGAAGCTCCAGGTGCGCCCGAGGTCAGGATGGGTGCAACCGGGGCACGCGTATCGACCGTGACGTTCAGCGCACCGGAGGAAGCGCTGACATTGCCGGCGGTGTCCGCGGTCTTGCCGGTAAAGGTGTGATTACCGTCCGCCAACGTTGCGGTGGCAAAGGACCAGGCTCCGTTGGTATCGGCGATTGCCGTTCCGATCATCGTCGCACCGTCGAAGACCTGCACCGTGGTCCCGGCGTCCGCGGTTCCAGTCAAATTCACGTGGTTGACATTGGTGACGCCATCCCCAGCGACGTTGCTGTCGGGCGAGAACGACGCGAGCTTGGGCACGTTCGGGGCGATCGTATCGATGGTGACATTCGCCCCGGCTGAGAGCGCGGTGAGATTGCCGACACCGTCCATCGCTGCGGCGGCAAAGGTGTGGCCGCCTTCGGCCAGCATTGCAGTCGCCATGCTCCAGCTACCGTTGCCGTCGGCGATCGCCGTGCCGATCTGAGTTGTCCCGTCGAAAACCTTGACGGTTAAACCTGCCTGCGCGCGACCCGTGAGGACCAGATGATTTGTATTGATGAGGCCCGACACGATCGAGCCGCTGTCGTTGACAGCCGCGATCGTCGGCACGGCGATAGATGTCATGGTCATCGGCGAATTCGTCGCGGAAACGAATGAATAGTCGGCCGACGTCAAGCTGGTCACGCCCGCGATGTGCAGCGTGTCTGCTCCACCCGCGTAGTGAACGGTCCATACATCGTTCACATGGGTTAAGTAGGCGCCGCTATCGTAGCCTTTCAGAATCAGCTTGTCATGTTCGGCAGTCGCGCTCGTGAACACGTGGAAATCGGCGACCGTATCGTTGCCGCTGGCTACATTGTAGATGAACGTATCGTTTCCGGCTCCTCCGAAGAGCCAGTCATTCCCGCCTGCGCCATCCAGGAAATCGTCACCGCTCGAGCCGACCATACGGTTTGCCGTTTGGTTGCCGACGCCCGCGAGCCCGCCCATCATCAACGTCAGGTTTTCGACGTTTGCCGACAACGTGTACGACGTCCAAGCCTCCACGCTGTCAACGCCGCCGCCGGGATTTTCGACGATTTTCTGGTTCGCACTACCGATGACGTAGGTATCGTCGCCGTTCCCCCCGACGAGCGTGTCATCGATATTGACCGCCGAGAGCTTATCGTTCGCCGCGGTACCGTACACCATGCGGCTGCTCGCCTTCCCGCTGATCCAAGACGTGATCGTGCCGCCGACCGGGAGCGTTGCTGGCAATTGGAAATCGTCGCTGGTGAATGCCGAGACCGTCGTGTTGCGGAACACCAGGGTATCCTGGCTCGTCAGCTTCAGATATACGTCGCTTCCGATTTGGCTCATCGCCGCTTGAACGTCGGCGAATGAGGTGAAGGCAAAGCCGTTGAGCTGGACGACATCGTGTCCGGCGCCTGATCCCGGCGAAAAGTCGGTGATGATGTCCGAACCGTCGCCGGAGTTGATTACGAAGCTATCCGCACCGCCGCCGCCGGTCAGGATATCATTGCCGAGCCCGCCGGTGATCACGTTTGCCGCGGCATTGCCGATGATGATGTTGGACTGAATATTGCCGGTGGCGTTGATGGCTGCGGAACCGGTGAGGGTCAGATTCTCGACGTAGCTCGAAAGCGTATACGTCACCGAGGCGTTTACCGTGTCGATGCCTCCGCCATAGCCTTCGATAACCTTCGCACCGGAATCGGTGACGACATAAGTGTCGTCGCCGGCACCGCCGGTCATGACATCGGCGCCTCCTGCACCACCGATCAGGTCATTGCCGGACGTGCCGCTCAGCGTGTCCGCAGCCGCGCTTCCCGCGATCGTGTTGGTCGGCGTGCCACTCGTGAGCAGAGTGTAGTTCGCAAGCGTGTATTCCGGCAATTGATAGGCTTTGATCGAATCGATGGTCATCGTCGCCGTCGATCCTGGAGCGGCATTGCCCGGCCAGCTCCCGCCCATCGCCAGATTGGCGATCATGTACATCGCCGTATTCATGTCGGCGGGCGTGGCCTGCCGCGCGACCTCGTTCCCGTCGACGAGGAATGTCAATTCGTAAGGCGTCCATTTGAGCGCGAACGTGTGTTCTCCAGTGGTCAGGTTGGCTGTATTTGCCCAGCCCCCATTCGTCGCCGGCGCGTAGGGCGAGTGAATGGCCCAATGCGCCTGGTCAGGATCCTGGCCAAAGGCTTCGAGCACATCGATCTCAGTGTTGAGGTTATTGGCCGTGCTGGGCAGCATCCAGAACGCCGGCCACGCTCCGCTCGTGCTGGGCAGCGTGGCCGTCATCTCGAAATAGCCGTAGGTCTGAGTAAAGCTGTTCTGGGTCGAGATCATGCCCGACGAAAATATGGCACTGCCCGTATAAGGCGTTGCGCTAGCAGGCAACGCTTGCGCCGTGATGACGAGGTGACCGTCCTGAATCGAGAACGGATTGAGCCCGAGCGACGTTGATGCCTGAGTGGCCGGCAGCCCGGAAAAGCTGGGATCGACATACACCTCCTGTTCGCCGGCCAGCCCGTACCCTGCGGCTCCGCTCCAGGCATAGCTCGTGCGCCAGGTCAGGTTCGGATCCTGACCCGCGGAGAGCGTGTTGAAGTCGTCGTTGAAGGTCTGGACCAGTCCGGTCAGGGGACTGACGATGTTTATATTGGCGGCCGTGAGATTCTGGAGGCTGGTGTTTTCAAGCGTTATCGTTTCGCCGCTAGCGATCGTCAGGACGAGGTCGGTGCCCACCTGCTTCATGGCCGCCGTGACGTCGGCGAACGTCTTGAAGCCGGTGTTGTTGAGCTGCAGGATGTCCCCACCCGCACCCGCCTGAAAGTCGGTGACAATGTCGTTGCCGTTGCCCGCTTTCACGACAAAGGTGTCGCGACCGGCCCCACCGGTCAGCACATCGTTGCCTCGCCCGCCGTCGATCATGTTGTCGCCGGCATTGCCGACAATGATGTTGTTGAGATCATTGCCGGTGGCGGGCGACGGAACACTATCTGTCAGGACAAGATTCTCGACGTTCGGCGCATTGACGAGGCTGTATCCATTGATGTTCCAGACACGGATCGTATCGATACCCTCTCCGGCCTGCTCGACGACCTTGGTGTTGTGGTCATAGACATAGTAGGTGTCGTCCCCTGCTCCGCCGATCAGCGTGACGCCCGTGCCGCCGGCCTCCATGCCGTCATTTGTCGCACCGGTCGTCAGCGTACCGCCCGCGGCGACGGTACCCGCCCAGTTCCATGCCGTTCCGCTCGCTGGCAGCGGATTGTCCAGCGCGACATTGCTTGCAACCAAGGTCGAAAGCGCGACATTCTGCAGCGTCAGGGTTTCGGTGGACGACAGCGTGACGACCGTATCGGAGCCCACTTGGGTGGCCGCTGCCAGGAAACTGGCGAACGTCGCAAAGCCGTAGTTTTGCAATCGCAACACATCGCCGCCCAAGCCCGCCTGAAAATCAGTGACGGTATCGGAGCCGTATCCCTTCGAGACGACGAAAGTATCGCTGCCTGCGCCTCCGGTCAGAACATCGTTTCCGGTACCGCCAAACAGAACGTCAGTACCGGCGCTTCCATTGATAATGGTCATGATGGATTGCGTGCTCCTTTTACGTGCACACAACTATGCACGCGTTCAAAAGAGCCTTATCGATTCGATGCAATTTGACGCATGACGCGAGAATCAGCTGACGGCTAGAGATTTCTGCGGAGACACCGTAATGCTACGGGCTCATGTGAAGTCGGCGCTGATCTGCAACAAGCACGCTCAAGGCAGTACCCGTCATTCACCGGGCGAGTGCCGAACACGCAGGTTCCGGCTAGGGAACCGCGTTCCGCATCCGATATAGGCCACTTCATCTTGCGAAGTGCCCGTTACGCACGCTCCTTGACTCGCCAGGACTTTCGCCGGAGGACCCTCAGCGACAACCCGGCCGTTTTCAATGCACACCGCGTGGTCCGCATCGCGCACTGAATCCAGGCGATGTGTTATCAGCAACAAAGTTCGGTTCTTGAATTGTAGCTGGATCGCGCGTCGAATGCTGTCCTCGAGCGTCAGATCGAGCGCGCTCATCGCTTCGTCCAGGATGAGGAACTTCGGATTGCGCACGATCGCTCGGGCAAGACCAAGGCGCTGCCGCTGACCGCCTGAGAAGCGCAGGCCGTGCTGTCCGATCCAGGTGTCGTATTTGTCCGGCAAGGCCTCGACGACCTCTGAAATGCCCGCGACCCGGAGCGCCTGCCGAACCTCTTCCTCGGAGGCGTCGTTCTTGGCCATCCGAACGTTCTCGATCACCGTGCCTTCGACCAGGTCCACATCCTGCCCCGCAATCGCGAGCATGCCGAGCCAATCGGTTCGACGAACGTCTTCGATGGATCGCCCATCAATCCGTATGACACCCTCGTTGGCCGAATAGAGTCGCAACAATAGATTTACGATCGTGGTCTTGCCCGCCCCACTGGCTCCAATGAGCGCAGTGGTCTTGCCCGCAGGAATGTCAAACGAAGCATCCAAAAGAGCGGGCTCGGTACCGGCATCATAGCGGAACGTCACGTTGCGAAATGAGATGCCGTTCTCCAGCTTAGCCACGGCCACGTGCCCGGCGTTCGGGTACTCCTTGTCATCTGTCGACAGCATGTGTCTGATGGACCGAAGCTGCGGCTCGATCTGCGCCATATACAGCAAGTTCCCTTCGAGATCTCGCATATGCGGCTGCAATCGATAGAGCAACGCGACCGCGGTTAGGCTCGTCGCAAAGCCGATTCCCCATAGATCAGCGAACGCGATTACGAGAAACAGCACGAAAAGATACCCCACCTCCGTCAGAGGCGAGACCAGGGCGGATAGGCGCGCAAGGCGCAGCGCGACCTGTCGGGCCTGCGCCGAAGCCTGCTCGAAGCGCTTTTGGTGACTCTCCTCCTGGCCATACGCGCGGATCGTGCGCATGCCCTGGAGTGTCATCAGCATATGCTCACCCAGCTTTTGATGAACCAGCTTTACGCCGGCGCCCAACTGCTGCATTGGCAACGAAAGATGGCGCAATCCCGCCGATATGATCATCGAGGCGACGAGGGCGATGACCGTTACCTTGATCGAGAGCGCCAACAAAAAGGACGCGAAGAGAAAAACCGAACACGAACTCACGACAATGCGGGTAAGACTGGCATATGCCCCGGAGATCACCCATGTCTCGGTTCCCAACACCTCCATGAGATAGGCTTCGTCATGGCGTTGGAAGAACGAATACGAAGTTGACAGATACTGCAGATGAACGCGGTTGCGCGCGACTTCATTGATCTTCTCTCCGACACGCGCACTGATCAATGTGTTGATAAAGGAAAGAGCACCGCGAGCAATGATGAGAAGGAGCAGCACGACAGCAGTTTCGGTCGAGCTGTGAAACCAGTTCGACGCATATCGAAGCGCTTCGCCCAGCAGGCCGCTGGTCGACGTTGCAAGCTCCACCTGACCCATGGCGAAATAGAAGAACAGGAGCACGAGAGTAATCCCGACCGTCTCCGCCAACGATGTCGCCAGGCCAAGGACAATCAGCGCGGGCGTCACCCAGCCGGGCAGTGGAGCAAGCTTGAGCAGCTTGAACAGTTCGACCAATGCAGCGCGGCGAGCAGATCTCGGACTTCGTGTGTTGTTCGCGTGCTCTGTCATTGCAATTGACTCGGATCGCCGATGGCAAATAACGAAGCCGGTGGTCGGACCACCTTGCGACGCTGATGACGCCATTTCCACCGGGCTTCCAACACGGTATCCCGTGGCACATCGTGCACGGCGACCCTGAGCGCGAGCAAGGGATTCCGTCTGAAAAGCTGTCCAAGGATTGAGATGAAGTACCACAAGTGACCGCCCGTCAGAGCTCTCCGAAGCAGCCAACGCGCATAGTTTCTGAAGCCCAGGTCGAGGATCGCCGTGCGCTCTGGGTGCCGCGCCATGATCTCATCGGCGACCAGCATCCACGACCGGAACATCCGGGGCATGTTGCTTGACATGTTGTTCGGAAGATAGCGGTAGCCGATTTGGTACTCGGGCACGACCGCGAAGTGGTACGCCTCCGCGACACGGCAATAGAACAGCAGATCTTCGCAGCCTTCTGCCCCCGACGCCCTGAGTCCGCTCTCGAAACCTTTTGCAGCTATGAGGGCTTCCCGGCGAACCAGCGCCGAGCTGCCGTTGCCAATGAAATTTCCCTGACAGAGATAGTCCAGCACCTCGCCCGCATGAAAGACGGGATCGGACCTGGCACTTACGCGACTATCGGCATCGATCCAGTCATACCAGCTGTAGACCAGACCAGTCCGCTCTCCTGCCTTAAGCAAGGCTTGAAGCTGTTGCTCAATCTTGCGAGGCGTCCAGAGATCATCGGCATCAATGAACGCGACGAAGTCCGCGCGGGCGGCCTGCCAGCCCGCATTCCGGGCGGCCGCCACCCCTGCATTACGCTGTTCTATGATTGTTACGCGAGAATCCTGAACGAGATGCCGCTGGACAACTGCGACCGTGTCGTCTGTGGAGCCGTCGTCCACGACAATGATTTCCAGCTCCCGGTGCGACTGGGACCTTACGCTGCGAAGCGTCTCATCGATCGTTGCACTGGCGTTGAAGGCGGGAATAACCACACTGACCAGCAGCGCACCGCTACTCATTGATACTGCTCCAGGCAGCGCGCGAATGTGTCCAGCGTGAAATCGCCTCTGACCTCAATTCGCGGCAGGTCCAACAGATTGTCCTTCAGCGATGCAGCCCGGTTGACCGTGTTGAACACGGTCTTGTAGCCGCATTCGGCTGCGAGAATTCCAAGCCGCTGATTGGTAGAGCCAAAAGGCGCAGCAAGCGACGTTATCGATCGCCCAAGCCATCGCTCCAACTGTGCACGAGATCGCGTCAGTTCCTCGGCGAGAGTCCGGGTCGCAAGTTCCTGGCTGCGCGGGTGGCTCGCCAAATGGCTGCCAAAGGATACGCCCTCGGCGGCCAGCCCGGCGATCCTGGCCGCATCGAGCAGCGAAGCGGGCTCTCCAAACGGCGCATCCCATTCAGCCCACCTTCCCACGAAATCGGTCGCAATGAACACCTCTGCCGAGAAATCGTTTGCCTGCAAGATCGGCCATGCATACTCGGCAAAGTCCTGGTAGCCATCGTCGAACGTGATCAGCACCGGCCTGCCCACGAACGGATGATTGCTTGCTACGAACCAGGCGAGCTGATCCGAATTGATCGTGTGGTAGCCATTGCGGCGAAGCCACCGCATCTGTTGCCCGAACGCAGCCGGAGACAAGCGGTACCGCGCCAGTTCGTCTGGTCCTTCTGTCGCAATTCGGTGGTACATCAGGACCGGAGCGTGCGTTCGTCTTTCGGATTGCGCGACGTCAAACCTGCGCGCCACGGCCCCGCCCCACACGATGGACCGCGCAACCTCGAGCTCAATCGGCGCGTCGATAGTCGCGAATTTCACCTGTATGTCAGGGGCGGCTTCGCCCGGGACTAACCGCCTGAACCGATCGATACGGTACAGCTCCGTCTCGATCGATGTATCCAGGGCGAGCCCGGGCACGCCCTGGATAATCCGCCTGATCGTCTCCGCCCCATACGGACTCTCCCAGTCGAGGCCCGTTCGCGATATGTTGTCCTTCAGCACAAAGGCATGGGCCGCCACCAGGTGACCGCCAGGACGCAGCGCCTGCACCAGTCGCTTCGCGACCGATTCCAGTTCGGCCTCGTCGTTAAGGTAGTAAAGGACCTCGGAGCAGACGATCAGATCGATATCCTGTGGGAGCGGATCGGCGGATAAATCCAATTGAGAGAATTCGATATTCTGATGCCCATTGCATCGGACACGGGCGCGATCGAGCGCCTTGGTCGAGATATCGGCGGCTCTGAGGCGCTTGACCCTGGGTGCCAATTGCCGTGTGAAATGTCCCTCCGCACACGCAAGCTCAAGCGCGTGATCCACTGGCTGGTCCGGCAGGAGCTCGAGCTGCCGGCTATACTTTTCCTGTTCATAGGGCGAACCGTAGTTCCAGGGATCCTCTTGCTCGAAGAAACCCTCCCAAAATTTCTTGCGTGTGGTGTCTCGAGATCTTCTGGCACATCGCATGGGACTGCTCGAAGCGGAGATGCCCGAGATGGCTCGCGACCGCGCCTCACGTGAGGCCCGCGAGGCCAACTCGCGTAGCCGCCCCCGGTGAGTATTTCGGCCGTCTCGCATGAAGGATTGAAGTCGTTCTGTCCGCTTGTGGAGTGCGATTTTTGCCCGAATCAGCGTTCCGATCTGGTCTTTGACCTGCAAATGAACGAGGCCATGGGCGGCCAGCGCGATCCAAAAGCGGTTGTTGACGGTGCCGAGGGCACCAATATCGAGCAGCGTCAGGATGCGAGGCCCGTCACAGAGATAGACATACAAACGATCGACAGTCCCGATTGGCCTGATGGTATCGATACGGCGAAGGTCAACGCGCGTGCCGAACGTCAACGTGAGGACCCTGGGCGCCGAAAGGTCGTCATAATCGAGCACTTTTCGCTCAAAGCGGTATTGACACTTTCGCGCTGCCGCCGGGTCGCTCCATGCGTGCCCCATTGCTGAAATGAGGTGGGTTACGCCCTTCCCGTATTGCGGCCACCGTTCCGCCAGCTTGGCGGGCACCGTTCTTGCCCCGACCATCACGGCATCGAGCAAAACAGTGGCAACCAAGTCCGCTGTTGTCTCGGTCTTTGGAATGTCGCTGAGCGTTTCCGGCGATGGATCGCTGGCATTCCTGCGGCCGCAGTCAAATCCGGCACACCAGAGGGCGAAATACGCGTACGCCGCCGCGACGCTGCCGTATGCAGTTGACGCTCCAGCTTGGTGTGCGGATGCCGGCTCGCTGACGCGGTCGTCACTCGAAAATCCGCGCGCAATGACCACACGCGCGTCGGCCAGCATCCGTTTGACATCTTGCGTCAGTGAACGGTCGCTTGTCCGGTAATAGCTCAATTTCTCGTCGACATGGATCCACCTGCCGCCGCAGCGGGCGATCCGTTGCCACAGGTCCCAATCTTCGCACGTGCGGAGGCTGGTCTCAAAGCCACCGACCTTTGCAACCGCGCTCTTCAAGACGAGCACGCCATGGATGAACGTGGCACACGTCCGAGCGAAACGCTCGAAGGCGTTGTCCTGGATGGCCGGATCGCAGCGAACGGAAGTTTCACTGCCGTCAGGCATAACCCGGCAACAGTTGCAGTAGGCGGCCACCGCCGAGGGATCGCGATCCAGCGCAGCATTCATCAGCGCAAGGAAGGATCGATCAATCCAATCGTCACTGTCCAGGAACAGTATTCGTTCGCCGCGCGCGCTTGCAATTCCCTTGTTGCGGGCACCGGAAGCGCCTACTCCGTCAGACTGCAGAACCCGAAAGCGGGAATCCCGCGCCGCATATTCAGCAACGATCTCGGCCGTGGCATCGATCGAACCGTCATCCACGACAAGCGCCTCCCAGGAGGGGGCGCTCTGCGCGAGCAGGCTGACAAGCGTTTCAGCAATGGTTCCCGCAGCGTCGCGGGCGGCGATCACGATGGACGTACGCGGATGGGCTGTCATCTGCGAAACCTTTGGCGATGATAGAACAGCAATCCGGCGAGATATCCGGTCACCTCCTCCTTCAGGAAGCGGTCGCGAATGCTGTCTCCTTCCATTGCTTTTCGGAGTAGCCGAGCGAGGTACCAACGCGGCTTGTGATAGTAAGCCAGACGCCGATTCGCCGAGATCCCCGTTCGCTCATACTGCACCAAAAGTGCGGCCGCATGACCGCGCATGTAATGATAGATCTGGCTGGCCAGTCCATCCATTGTCCTGCGGTGAAAATGGAATGCGACTGACGCCGGGGTGTAACGACACGTGTAGCCGCCCGCGAGCAATCGATACCAGTACTCCGAGTCGCCCGAGCAGCCGGCCTGACCGACGTCCAGGCGCTCATCAAAGAGCCCGACGGCCTGAAACACCTCGCGCCGGAACGCCATGCTCGCTCCGGCGCCGACGTCCCACGCGGGCAGGACCTGGCCGTGATGCGATCGGAAGGCTGCGCTGTCGTAATCCTGTTCGCGATAGCCCTTGCCAAATCCCCAATACGTCTCGAAGTGCCGTTGCGCCTCGGTCGCGAGCTCGGCGGGAAGCACAAGCCCAGTCACCGCACCGACCTCGGGAGAGTCAAACGCACATGTCAGTTGCTCCAGCCAGCGCGGGTGAAGCAGCACATCGTCGTCCGTATAGGCGACAATATCTCCGGTCGCCTCGAGCGCGCCGGCATTGCGCGCAATGTCCAGGCCGGGTCGGTCCTCCCGAATATAGGTTACTGCCGCGGCCAACGCGACATCCCGGGTCCGCCGATCGCGCGATGCATTGTCTACGACAATGATTTCTCGCGGAGGATGAGTCTGTTGCGGCAGCGACGACAAGCATTTGCTCAGCTCGTCCGGACGGTCTCGCGTGCAGATCACCACGCTCGCCGAGAGCCTCATTTTCGTCGAGGTTCGCACTTGGGAATCGACGGCTGACAGGAAGGTGTTATCGATATGATCGATCCTGGCGTCCGTTATCTGGCCTTCATGCATCAGCACATGGCCGATCGGCTGGTCGGCGCGCCAGAACACCGTCATGCCCTCGTTCAATGTCGTTTCCGCAACATCGGACGCCGACGTCACGGAGACGTGCGCCACGCCTCTTCCCAGTCCAATTCCTGCGAATGGAGTATCGATCATCTTCGTGCGAAATCATGCCGACGGGTTGTTATCGCTCCACCTCAGTGCAGTCTCAATAATGAAGTCGATCTCGGATTGCCGCGGGCTCCAACCGAGCTCCCGCTTGGCTTTGGCAAAGGAAGCGACGAGCGTGGGCGGGTCGCCCGCGCGGCGTGGGCCGCGGCGGACGACCGGATCGGCTCCGGAGACACGCCTCACCGCCTTTATTAGTTCGAGCACACTCGTGCCAACCCCTGTACCGAGATTGAAGACATGAGTACCGCCTCGCGCCACCAGCATGTCACCTGCGAGAAGGTGCGCCTGCGCCAGGTCGTTGACGTGGATATAGTCCCTGATTGCACTGCCATCCGGCGTCGGAAAGTCCGTTCCCAGAATGGTGAAAGGCCGATCGGGTCGGCGCACAGCTTCGATCGCCAGCGGAATGGCATGCGTTTCCGGTTCGTGGCGCTCGCCGATCTCTCCGTCCGGATCACAGCCCGCCGCGTTGAAATAGCGCAGCGAAACCGACGACATCTCGTACGCGCGGCCAAAGTCCTCCAGCATGCGCTCGATGATCATCTTGGACCAACCATAGGGATTAATCGGCGCCTGCGGATGTGTTTCGTCTATCGGCGTGTGCTGGGGAATTCCGTAACTGGCGCACGTGCTGGAAAAGAGCACGCGCGAACAACCGGCCGCTCGCATTGCCTCCAGGAGTGCAAGCGTTCCTCTCGTGTTATTGTCGTAATAGATGGCGGGATCAGCCACGGATTCGCCGACATAAGCCAGTGCCGCAAAGTGCGCGACAAGGTCCGGCTCGTAGGCGTCCAGCGCTGCGCGCACGCCGGCTGAATTGCGAATATCGCACTCGACCAACGGTCCCCAGCGCACCGCATCGCGCCAGCCTCGGGAAAGATCGTCGAGCGTCACGACATTCCAACCCGCCATCGCAAACGCCTTGCAGCAATGCGAGCCGACGTAGCCGGCACCGCCGGTGACCAGAACGGTCTTTTTCATCTCGCCGCGCCCGCGCGTTGCGCATCGATCGGAGCTGGGACACTACCGATATTTGTCGGGCCGGCGAAATCGTTACGCTTCCTTATCAACCTTCGCGCCAACAACACTCAACTCCTTGTAACGAAGGTGAACTTGTTCTCAATCTCCAACCTTCCAAACTCCATTAATTCATATCTAGATGGAATGTGGCTTCATTCGTACGATCGAACGGCGGCGCGCAGACGCGTGAAGCTGCCACGCGCAGTTGCAAAGGACCGAAACGGTGCAATCCGTGGATTGATGTTGCGAAACTATTGCTTCGCTGCGGTCTCGTCCGCGGGATAGAAACGCGCCTGATGCGCTTCCGATAGAACCTGTCCCGTCGATGATTTCACGAGGGCGGTCCATTCATACACACCCGGCTTGCAAGGACCAAATGTCCGGATCGTCCCCGATGGCACGACGCCATTGCTCGGAACCGGAATGTTCTGGCCTCCCATCTCGCGAGTGCCTTCTGCAAGTGTGAGCGTCACCGACGTGCCACCGGCGGGAATATTGCGCAGACGCATCTCCGGATTTGGGAACAGCGTGACACAGCCGCGTACCCCGCGCCATGAAAAATCCAACGTCATCGGATCGGCCGATGCAGGATGACAGGCCCCCAGCAACAAAGGGAAGGCAACAATAACAGCTCTCACATATTGCTCCGATCAGTTTCGCTTCCGATCTTCGAGCGATCGGTGCACGCACTATTCACGATTCACGCAGAAGAGATCGCCCATTTTAAGGCGCCATCGGTAACCCACTTGCAACCGATGCATCCAAGGAAGCAGTCACGAGTTGGCCATTCTTTTGACGGACCGTCGGGACGTCCTTTGGCGAGCATCAACGACCATTCCCGCGCCTGCCAACGGATTGAGCAAACAATGGCAATTGGCAGCTAAACCGTGTCCAGAAACGTCCTGATCGTCGTACCCGTTTTGAACGAGGCTTCCCATATCGAGACCGTTGTCCGCAATCTGGCGCAGGACGGTCTCGACGAAGATCGCATGATAGTGGTTGCAGATGGCGGCAGCACCGATGGGACGCCTGACATTGTTCGCCAGCTTGGCAAGGAGATTCGCGGCGTCCATCTGTTGCGCAATCCCCAGCGGCTGCAGAGTGCCGGGATCAATCTGGCCGTACAAGTCTATGGTGCTGCGGCGCAGGTCCTGGTGCGGTGTGACGCCCATTGCGAATATCCAGCGGATTATGTTTCGAGCCTCCTCAAGACTCTGGACGAGCGCAAGGCCGACTCGGTCGTGGTCCCCATGGACTCTCGTGGCGAGGGTTGCTTGCAGAAAGCCGTCGCCTGGGTCTCAGACACCAAGGTCGGTTCGGGCGGATCGGCACATCGCGGCGGAAAGCAAAGCGGCTTTGTCGATCACGGGCATCATGCCGCGATGACCATCGATGCCTTTCGCACGGCCGGTGGTTACGACGAAACCTTCACTCACAATGAAGATGCAGAGTTTGACTGCAGGCTGCGTGCACTCGGCGGCCGGATTTTTCTGGATTCGGACATCCGCCTTTCATATCGACCGCGGTCGAGTTTTCTGAGCCTGGCGAAGCAATACTTCAACTACGGGCGTGGTCGATCGAGAACGGTGAGACGGCATCCAGGATCGTTGCGACTGCGTCAATTCCTGGTGCCCACTCATGTTGCATTGACGCTCGGCGCCATCGTGCTGTCGCCGGCTGCGCCGCTGCTGTTGACCTTGCCGGCGGCCTATCTGGCGATACTGGCCCTGACCGCAATGATGATTGCAGTAAAACATCGCTCAATTTGCGGGCTGCTTGCACTGCCGGCCGCCGCCGTGATGCACTTCGCGTGGGCACTTGGCTTTTTCTGGGGCATCCTGTCGATCCGCCAGACCACCTGGCAGATGACCCCTTCAGTTTCCTGAACGCTGCAGAACCTGGGCACTGGCCGGCGCGTCCACACGCCGGCCGGCCTTCGCATAGGCGGCCTCGGTCAGGCGGGCAATCGAGGTCCACGTCGGCACGGAGTCGCGCAGATCCAGCATTCCTTGACCCTTGGCGTTTCGATAGTCGGGGTCGCTGATCAAGCGCTCGAGCGACCGGGACAATGCGGCGGGATCACCTGGAGGAACGAGCGTCCCCTCCGCCCGATCGCTCAGCCATTCCGAAAACGTTCCAAGGTTCGAAGCGACGATCGGACGTCCCGCCGCGATCGCCAGCATCAGCACACCGGATGCGTCGATATCCCGGTACGGAAAAGCCAGGATGTCAGCGCGCGCGACCAGCGAGGTCACTTCGTCTTCCGGAATGAACCGCAGGTCGAATTCGACATGGTCTTCGAGCTGCAGATCCTTCACCATCGCAAACAGCGGCTCCATCGGCATTTCCGGCCAGCCCACAATCTTCACCACGCAACGTGCCCTGACCTCTCGGGGAAGCAATGCAAGCGCGCGAAGCATGACGTCGACGCCCTTGTAGGGCTTTATCTTGCCGAACAAGAGTATTTGAACGCGGCCGGCCGCGGACTCGTCGGCAGGTCGGGCGATATGATCCGTCAGCAATCCGTGCGCGATAACCGAAATCTTCTCGCTCGGAATACCAACGCGCAGCAGGCGATCACGTGCAACGGTCGTATGAACGATAAGATGGTCGAAGCAATGCAGAATCTTGAACGCCCCGATTCGCTGTATCCGCGAGCTCGGATTGTTATTGAACGGATTCGAGTCATGAACGGTCAGAACCGTTGGCGCGACCCTCCTGAACTTGGGAATGAACTGGCTGTCGACGATCGCCAGGGGTGCCCATTGAAAATGGATCACATCGGGCGGCGTCTTCCTGAAGCGCCTGATCAGTCGTGTCATTGATTCAGCGTGACTGAGTCCCTTCAGCCCCAGCTGCACGTTGCGCGGAAGTTTCTTGAAAAAGCGCGACTGCAATCCCGGATAAAAATGCCGGTCAAGAAACAGGTCTTCATCAACGGAAGGCTTCTGCCCAAGCTGGCGCCCGACAATGCTGGCTGCATGCCCAATATCGGTCAATCCTTTGGCTAATTTAAGATCATATGGCCAAGTAAACAGTGACGGATCGATCAGAGCGATTTTCATGCGATTGCCTCACCAATCATGCTTTGCGGACTGTGAAATTACTTCTGGCCCATCAAGGCATGGATTGATAGCCTCTTTTGCCACCTGCAAATTTGTGAGCGACACACGTTGAAGATCAGCATCGTCATAACAGTCTACAATTACGAACGGTATGTCGGATTGGCAATCGACAGCGCGTTGAATCAGACCCGTCCGGCGGACGAGATCGTCGTCGTCGACGACGGATCGATCGACGGTTCCCGCCGGATCATCGCCGGCTATGGTGACAGGATTCGAGCCATATTTCAGGCAAATCAGGGCAACATCGCAGCATTCGAAGTTGGGTATCGCGCAGCGACAGGCGATGTACTGCTGTTCCTCGATGCGGATGACATCCTGATGCCGACGGCGGTCGAAAACGTTGCTGCGCACAGCCGCGAAGGTGTTTCGAAAGTTCAGTTCAATCTGGATATCATCGATGACACCGGCAGGCGACTTGGGCGTTCGTTCTGTGCGTTTCCCAAATCCTACGCGCCGGACGATGTGCACGCAGAATTTACCCGGTCGGGAACGTACATCTGGCCAGTCATGTCGGGAAATGCGTACTCCCGAGAGTTTCTTCGACAGGTCATCCCGCTCAATCCGCCCGTGGGATACGACGGCGCCCTCAACACGATCGCCCCTCTTTACGGAGACGTAGTCACGGTGCAGGAGACCCTCGGGCAATATCGGCTCCATGGCAAAAATATCAGCCGAAATGACGCGAAGGGCCGGGCGCAGCGGTTTCCGGATTTTCCCAGGCAGATCGGGTTCCGCATTGCAGAGTTCGACATCCTCAAGGCACATTGCGACAGGAAGTCCATGCACGTGCAAGTGGCACGGCCGATCGATAACGAGATCGTCTTTGTCAACTATCGCCTCGCGTCCCGTAAACTGGGACTGCGCTATGTTGGGCAGGACGCGGACACGTCGAGTTCACTTCTGCGCCGTGGGATATGGCTTGCGCTGACCACGACCACACATTGGCGCGCCGCCGCCTCTCATATCGTCTGGTTCACAGGGTTGTTCTTGAGCCCTTCCTGGCTTGCGTACCAGCTGATCATGCTCCGCTTCAACAGGGCAGAACTCCTGAGGCCGCTCGTCAGGTTCGGAAGTGTCATCCGGCGCAAGCCCGCCTGAGCGGGCCACGGCGCAAACGTAATCCGGCTCGTCAAATCTCGTGCCGCTCCTCAAGGCGTCAATCACATGCTTTCGATCGTACGAATTGTCTCCGGCATTGGCGCGGAAAGACTGCTTGCGCCGGCGAGCCGGACGCGAATCCGCCTGTCCGACTGTCGAAGGCGGATATTTTCCGAGAGGCGCAGAACATATTCCTTTGATTTCCACGCAAACCGAGCCGCCCTGTCAAACGCAGTAGGCTCGCGGACCGACTCCGCCGCCTTTGCGATCGAAGATGTCAGCGTCAGCTCAAGGCACGGAAAAGGAAACAAGGCATAATTGTGGAGGCCATTTGCCCAGAAGCGGTCCATCTCCCAGTCGATCGGCCGATGAATAGTTGTCACGCTGTCGATGAACCGACGCGCGGCATGGCCTGAGATAAGATAGGCCTGCGTTCCCATTGGCGCACGCTCAAACCGCACCAATTCCCGCTGATCCAGCCAGGCCACGTGCTTGCATGGCGCCATGTGTCGCCCATACAGCCGGAGATAGCCGATCTCAGCAGCCTTGCAGATGTCCGGAAGCAATCGGAAGCTGAACCCGGCATCGAGAATGACGTCGTCTTCGATGACAAGTGTCCATGAATTGTCGGCATCTGAAGCAGCCACTTGCGCCATGACACTCATATGACTGGCTGCGCAGCCGATTTCGGCACGTGAAAGGCCCCTGCCCCAAAAGCGGATGGCCAGCGCCTCGTCATATTGCGGGAGCCCCCTAGCTGGCACACGCAAGGCATCAAAGAAGGTCCATGGAATCTCAAGCGACTCCAGATTCGCACTCGCGCGCTCGCGACGCGCGGAGCCGGCCAAACTAATCGCCACGATTCTGAGATTGCTGCCCATTGATTGATCAGTCTGACGCTGTTGATTTGGAACCGGATAGCGCGGCCGCACTCGGGAACGCACTTCGTTGAAATCGACAAAGGGCAGGCTGTCAATAGTAACCGCAAGCTGGCGGCAGCTCGCGTCAAAAAGGGCAGGCGCCTCGCATGTCGTGTCCATCGGAGACTTGGTTGCCTAGCAGTATCGCAGACTTAATGTTGCCAACAACGCTATGACTAATGCCGTCAAGCTGAACTTCAAATGAAGGCACAACATGGTGAAACGCGAGTACTTCGACGAAATCGTTGGGCTGCGTTTTTATCTTGCCCTTTGGGTTGCGATCGGACATGGCCTCCAACTTTCCGGAATTATGGAGCCAGACAATAAGATACTGAAGCTCCTTCTGCGCGGCGACGTGGCCGTTCAACTGTTCATGATCGTGAGCGGATTCGTCATCACGAACCTGATTCTTCAAAGAGATGAAACATACGCGCCCTACCTGACTCGCCGCTTCTTCAGACTTTACCCGGTGTTCGTCATCGCATCCGCGATCGGGTTTGCTGTCTTCCCCTACTGGGTTGCACTGTCGACGCTTGTGCCCTGGCAGACTTCCGCAGGCTGGGCCGCATACTCGCAATCGCTCGCCGAGATCGAGCATCAAATGACGAGCAATCTTCCAGCGCATTTCTTAGCTCATTGCCTCATGTTTCATGGCGCGATTCCGAACGAAATTCTCAATCGATCAGCCATGACGTTCCTGCCGGCCGCCTGGAGCATCTCGCTAGAGTGGCAGTTTTACATCGTTGCCCCACTGGTTCTCCTGAGTCTCCGCGATTGGCGGTCGACCGTCTGCATGACAGTTGTGTTCGGCCTGCTCTACATCGCCCATAGCAGAGGCATGCTCGGTACTTATGATCTCGCATCATCCTTGGCAGGCGCCAGCGGATATTTTGCCGTTGGAATTGCATCTCGTATCGGCTTTAACAAGATCAGCGAGATGAATCTCCGCTCTATCGCGGTCGCAATTTGCCTGTCGGTCCTTGCCATCATGTTTCTACGCGATCCGCTCGGGCTCGTTATTTGGGCTGCATTTTACAGCTATATGGCTGGAGCAAAGACAGATCAGATCGATGGCAAGATCTTTAGATTTGCCTTCACAAATCCGCTGGTTTTTAGGACTGGAGAGGCTTCCTATTCGCTGTATTTGATTCACCGCCCGGTGCAAGTATTGGTGGGCTATGCGTTGGTGAGAACCGTGCAAGTCACCAGCGCGACTATGTTGGTCGCTATGGTTGGAGCCATTGTGATCACCGTCTTGCTCAGCCTGATTTCGTATCAGCAAATCGAAAAGCGCGGAGAGCAGGTCGGACGAGCACTTGCGCGACGCTCGATCAAGTTTGCGGTGACGTCGTCGGCTGCCTGACGTCTTGAGCTTGCGCCACAATCGATGGCAAGCCCAAGGAGGGCTGCCCTAGCGATTCTTTGACGCGGGCTTTACGTATAGACCAGAGAGGGAGTTCCGTATCATTGTCCTTACTGAGGGCGTCCGGCTTTCAAAAGCCCACCAAAAGACTGCGGAAACGGCCAAGCAACTCGCGATGACAACAAGAAATGACGCGAGACTCCTCCAGCTCGGCGAGACCGGATGGATCTGTCCCAGCAGCGACAGCACAAAAACGGCCACCGGAAGATGGGTGGCATAAAGCGAAAAGCTTATTTCCGACGTCGCTTGAGCAAAGCCAAAGTCCGCGACATAAGCCACGTCCCTCACCTCGAGCACTTTCAGAACGCAAACGAACGCGCATCCCAGCATAAGGTCGCTGGCCAGCCACAACTCCTGTCTGCGCAGATAAAGCCAAAAGCAGGTGGAAAGCGCAGACGCCAGGGCAAGCAGCCTTAACGACGGCTTGTCCAAACAAAACAATAGAGCGCCTGAGGTCCAGACAAGGAAGTAAACCAGATAGCTTACGGCGGTGTACTCGGAGATCTGCGTACGAGCCAATGAACAAACGACAATCAAAGCGACGATCGTCGGAATGGCCAAGAATATCCGCTGTCGAATACCAACGACCAGTCCGAACCAGGCGAAATAGTAAAGTCCCTCATTGGAGATGCTCCATAACGACAGATTGGAGCCGTATTGCTTGCACCACAACATCTGGAGAAAGGCCGCGTTGCACACGGCTTCGCGAAGCCTGAGAAACGACCATAGATTTTCGCGATCGGGAAAAAATGAGGCCCGCGCGTCTATGACGGAATGACCATTCAGCCAAGCCAACGAACTTCCATCGAGGATTGCCGTCAACAAGAGAGCCGGAATCAGGACAACAAACATCCTCGATACTCTTGCAATAAGGTACTCGGCCAATACCATCTTGTCTTGCAAGACACGAATGAGAAATGGTCCTCCGACCAGATAGCCGCTTAAGACAAAGAAAATAATCACCGCCTCGTGCCCCCATTTGGCAGCAAATCGAAGGGCTGCGCAGACGACGCCAAATAGCACGCCAGTACTCTCGACTGCAGAGGTGGTGAAGACCAAGGTGAACGCGTGAAACATCAGAACCGCGAGCGCAGCGAGTCCGCGTAGCAGGTTCAGCCACATAGAAAGCCGAGGGGCGATGCGCGTGTCTTGCCGTAACGTCAACATGTGCCCCTCTCGTCGATCTCGACCGGCCCAACCAACTCACGTCGAGATATACCCCTTCTCTCGCTCTCACTTCTCGCTCTCACTCGCGGTCTTGATCTACGAACCCGCGGGCGCGAGGCTTTCATTCACCCCGATCGCTCCTCAATCTAGACGGCGAGAATTTGGATTTCTGTGAAACGCATTTCCATCCGACCCACCTTGGGCTTCGACCAATCGCATAGCAGGCGGTTAATCTGAGCCGCCTAGATATACCTGCTCGCGAGGCGGCTGTAGGTCGAGCGGCCATTTCTTATCCAATCCGAAAGGCGCGCTTCGTCGGAATGCACGAAGTACTTCTTGTAGGAATAGGATTCCCAAAGATGATGGCAGACTGCATTGTCGAAACTATGGTTCTCTTCGAACATGAGTTTCATGCTCTGATCGTCCCAGCTCGGCCAGTGAAAACGATCATGAGGCTGCACGTTAATCGACCAGACACCACTCCGCCACATGACGTAAGGAAGCTGTACTGAAAACTGATCCCAAGTCTTATCTGAAAATCGCTCGTACGAATCCAACCAGTCGACGAGAAACCCATCGTTCGGAGCGGCCAACATTACGGCATTGCAAAGTCCATCGACCTTATGCCCGATCTGCAGACCGATCGAGAACGAGCTGTCCAGCATATCATCGAACGGCCTTACCGTTATCGTGTCGAGATCGAGATAGATACCGCCCATCTCCTTCAATATGCCCATTCTCGTGATATCTGCCTTGTGGGCGAAGTGGTTCAGCTTACGTCCCTTGAATTCGTGCGGGATAACGATCTTGTTCATCGAGAGCAGACCTTCGACGTCCCTGAAGCTGGGCGATTCAGGTTTGTAATGGTGATGAAAAAAGACCTCTTCCGGCTTGATCTTCTCGATGGCAGACCTGACTGCAATTTTATGCATGACGTTGAATGGCTTTCCGCCGAAATCAGGCGACAAGCCAAAGACGAAATGAATGATCTTGGGGACCTTATTCTTCACGATTGCCGGGAAGGATCTATCTGACGCTAACTCGTCAGCCATACGTTCCCGAATCGGATCGGGAACGTACCGCCGCACCTTGGCTTTAGACTGATTGCCTATAAGGGCCTTCACCCGGTGGCAAAAGTCTCTATTGGCATCCCGACACTCCTCCAACGCCTTGTCATGGATCTCGGATTCAGAAAATGCAGCAGTCCAGCAGTCCGCCTGCGCTATTGGCACTTGGTGCTTGAGCGTGAGCATCTTGCTGCCGCCACCGATTGCGACCACGGGCTTCTTCGCGAGCGTGCCAAGGTATGCCGCATGATATGAATTGGTAACGATGCGACGAGCGGAACAGATCGCTTCAACAAATGCCTGGCTGCTACAATCGTTAAACACGATCCTCGCGTCGTCTGATGATTGCGACACGATGGACGATATCATTTCTTTGTCCGACCGAAGGTCGCGATGAAGCAGGAAAAGCGTTCCGAAACTCGAATTGCCCGGTTCATCGAGTTGCGGGTTCATGCAGCTTGGGCACGGAACCCACGTAAATCCAGCGTTGTAATCGCGAATTCCGACCAAGTTGAACTGCCGCAACTGGCCATACTCCTCAAACCCCGGCTGCCGTTTGTCAACCGCGTAGACATCGTGACTGTTGTGACCGGCTCCCCACAAGATTGTCGGTATCTGACCGCGAGTCCAAGACGAAATGTCCGCGTCAAAAAATGGCTGCCCGATCAACCCCCCGCCTCCTACGACGACGGCTTTGGCGTTTTCCCTCGTTAGCTTTCGCAAGGCACGACGAGGCAGGCTTGCACCGGCATGGACTTCCTGGCGAACTGCCCAGTTGAATTCAGAACCGAAATAGTTGAGCGGACTGGACATCATATCTCCGATGTTGCCATCGCTCAGTCTGCTTACAAAGATTACTGGTCGCCGCACTTGAACCTCTTTTCCTGGTCTTGATCAAACTTCCAAGCAGCGTTCGCTGGTCCTAAACCGGAGCCGCCGGAGTTTTCCTAACTGATCGATCATCCTGCGCTCCGCGCCGGCGGGCGCTCCACACGCGATCCAAAGAAGTGAGTGGCTTATTACGTATATGCTCGCTCCCAGGACAATCTTCCCGGCGAGTATCGCAGTGAGCGCCAGGGGACCGACATACCCGAAATGAGAGTTCGGTAAGAGCATCAATGTAGCGTACATGATTGTCACTGACGTGATGCTGCGCCAACTCGCCGTAATCGGATCCAGCATCCTGCTGTGCGTGATCCTGGCGGCCAGATGCAAGCCATATAAGATGAAAAAGGAGCCCGTTATCACCCTTCCGATGACAATTCCCATCAAGCCTCCTAAATGGAAACCCGCAACCAAGACCGAAACTCGGAAAATAAAGAAAACTGCCGCGCGAACGAAAAGGTCTCGCCCCCTATCCATCGACAAGGCAACTGTTTCGATTCCGGCGAGCATCGTCTGCAGGGCGATCAGGGGAGCAATGCAAACCACGACGTTTACAGAGATCTCCCACTGCGGACCGACAAACAGATAAACGGCATCTCTCGCCACCGCAGACATGCCAAAGCCAATCGGCAGCGCCATGGCTAGAATAACCGACTGCGCTTCTCGGTACGCCTTTCGAAGTCGTTCCACGTCGCTCGACATCAGAGAGAATGCCGGAAACAGAGCGCGACTGAGGGGCGCTACGCAATCTCCAGTCGTCATCACCGTAATCTGTTGACCGATATGATAGGCTCCAAGAGTTTCGCTACCAAAACGTCTTCCGATGAGCAGATAGTCCACCCTGCCGTTCAGGTAATCCAGAGCGCCGATCAATATCAGCCAAACCCCGAACGAAACTATTTCCTTGGTCTTGGAAAGGTCCAGCCGAGGCCGCCAGGGGATATTGTAGTATGACAAGAACAGCATGGATGTGCTCGACGCAATCGAGCCAAGGACGATC
The DNA here is from genome assembly GCF_051853015.1 of Bradyrhizobium sp. BLXBL-03. Lineage (NCBI taxonomy): Bacteria > Pseudomonadati > Pseudomonadota > Alphaproteobacteria > Hyphomicrobiales > Nitrobacteraceae > Bradyrhizobium > Bradyrhizobium sp. BLXBL-03. The sequence goes on from NZ_CP182470.1 coordinate 6,453,563, forward strand.
GCCCAATAGTTACGCAGCATGAACGCCGCTGTTATGCCTGCCGCCGCCCCAATGACGATCGATACGATCTGCCTCCTGCTTTCCCTAGCGAAGTCGAGTCTCTTCGAATAAACGCTCAAGAGCGGGTTATTGAGACAGGCCAGCAGGGATGGAATGGCCATGATGCACAGGACGTCTTTCAGACGCTCGTCGCCTAGCAAATGCGCCACGAGGCCTGAGGAAAGAACCAGCAGAATTCCTGTTATCAACCCGCGTATGAGGCTAATCGTAAACGCTGTATCCAGATGAGCTCTCGTCAAGCTCTGCGACTTGATGATGGCACCAGACACCTGAAAATCCGACAAGATATTGATAAACCCGACTGCTGCTGTAGCGAGTGCAATGATGCCGTAATCGTCCGGCGTGAGCATGCGGGCGAGGATGGCCGTCGAAATCAGTTGCGCAGCTCGCGAAAATGCGGTTGTCGCCCACAGGACTGCGGCGCTATTCACCAGCCGCCCGCCGACTTCGTGCCGGTTCTCGTCCACCAGAAAGTCTATTTCGCGTTGCATTCAATTGCCCTTTTTGAATGGTGCCACCCGTATCAGCCCGCACCACACAGGCCTTCCAAGGATCAATACGACGCGAGGTGTTTCCGTGAGGCGCGTGCGACGTCAGTGAGGCCGAACGCGCAGCATCGCGAGACGACACGATCGCGCCTTAACCGGCTGACTTACATGCGTGCTGCACGTAACAGGGCTTGCCAATACCTCTTTCGTGCCATTTTCGGCGATTGTTTCTGCCACCAGCCTTGCGACCAAGACATAGTCGCCGGAGCGCTGGATAGCGGGCATTGAAACCTCTATCACGCGAACGCCGTCGGCGTTCGTCGTCAGGGTGCTTACGTCCAGCTTACTGGAGGTCGTGGACACGACCGCTCCTGTTGCCCCATCCGCCACCGAAACCTGGAGCGACCTGTTGGCGGGATAGTTTTCCGGAATATTGAGCGGAATTTCGAAACGCAATTGGTCGGTGGGACTCAAGGACAACGACCCGCTGCCGGATTGCCCTGCGACCGTCGCCGTCTCGGCACCTAGAAACGCGGGCTTCGGCATGTCGTTGAGCGCTGCCGTATATCCAAATTCATTCGGATCCGGCGTCACGTCGCTCGGGCCGCATTTTCGGCTTCCCCGCTCAGAGGACGTGAACTGGCAGACGCGAACGTAGTCGATCTTGAACGTCTGCGGAAAAGCCGCGTCATCGATCCCGTGCCGGCCGGCCCAGGCTGCTCCGCCGATGGCGAAATTGAGATCGATGTGCGCCGGCGGACCCAGTTGGCCGTCCTTCCTGAGCCACTGGTACATGCGCGTGTAGACGAGGCGGCCGTCCCAGAAGAACGAAATGCGGTCAGGAGCCCAAACGAAGCCGGCAATATGCCAGTCCTTGTTCAGATCCTCCTTGCTGACCATGTCCTGAAACCTGAGCACGAAGGAGTTGTCCACATACGTGTAGGACTGCGGCGTCCACTTATCTTTACTCATGGCATTCGAGTGCAGCATGTTCGGCTTGTCTTCCACGCCATTGATGACGTACTCGAAAATGTCGATCTCCGGCGGATGCCAGAACTTTCCATCGATGTCGTAATCGGCTTCGAGCCAGAATGCCGGCCACGATCCCCGCGCATTCGGAAGAAAGACCCGCGCTTCGTAGTAGCCGTAGTAGAATGTCTGATGGCTCCGGATCATCGCGGACTCGAACGTGTCCGCCCCCTCATTCTTTTTTGCGGTCAGGGTCAGCGCGCCTTCGGACACCACGTGGTTGTCGCGGTAGCGCTGCTTTTCATCGTTGAAACGATCCATCGTTTCGTTGTTGTAGATGTATCGGGTGGCCCATTTGGTTCGATCAAGCTTGTCGCCGTTGAACTCATCCGAAAAAACCAGTTCCCAGCCAGCGCACCAGGCCGGCGCTGCTGATCCGAGTGCAACGACTATCGAGGCGACACAAAGGACTTGCCTGCGCACGGCTGCGATCATAACGAGACCCTTTCGGTTCGGTTGTTAGCCCGGCTGGGAGACGCTGTGCCGGCCCAATACGCAAAGACGATGGCAACGGTGACACTGCCTCGTCGCAAGCCGGCACAATCAAGCGCACGGCTCTGCGGCTTTTTCCCGAATAGACAGTCAACTTGCGATCGTTTTGGGGCGGTGACTTGTCGAACAATCAAGAACATTTGACTGTCCCTCTATTAGGTTCCCTCCTTGAGTGCCGTCGAGCGCTTGATTGATCGGCCGGACTGCCGGTTTCGCTTGCGAGGCCCAGTCGAGCCGTTTTCGAATCTGTCCCGTCACCTTCACTTCAAGGACGCGATGGCTGATCGTTGCAACGATAAGCGACGGCGGAAGCGAGACCAGGAGGAAAAACAGTTGCGATCCGCTCCCCAATGCATCGACCATGCCCGTTCGATACATGATCAGCTTGACCCCGGCCATGACGATCGGCGGCCAGAGATAAAAACTGAAGCTGACCGTTCCCAGCCACTGCATCACCTGCCAACGCAACATTCTTCCGAACAGACCGTTTCCTCGGGACATGCCTAGCAGGAAAATAGTCCCGAAGACGCCACCAAGAACAACAAATGGAAAAGCAGAGATCCAGTCATGGAATGACAAATATGCTGGCGTGACAAAGCCAACGTAGTCCGTTGCGCTGGCAAGCTCTAGGCCTCTCCAGACCGTCAGGAACAGCACGAAGAAGATCGCCGGGTACTTCGCCAGGGATTGCAACAAGGTCGACGATAGGTACTTCTCCGCGATGAGCACGCCACCAATCATCAGGAGCGCACGGGGATAGTACACGAGCAAGATCAACGAACTGACAGCTACCGCCAGCGCCAGCGGACGACTGACACCGCCGATCACGAAAACGACGGCACACACTCCATAGAACAGGAATTCGTATCCGAGCGACCACGCGGCGGGATTGATCTGGATGATGTCAATAAATGGAGGCGGCGCCATTAGATTTGCACCAACCAACAGCAGACTTGGACCATTTCCTGAAAGCCAGCCAAAAATCGCAATCGCGATCACGGTCGCCCAGAGCACAGGAAGAATCCTCGCATAGCGATCCAAAATAAAGGTCACGACCGAGGATGCCCGATACAAGCTTGGCAGAATCACGATTCCGCTGATCCCGAAGAAGAACTCGACACCGAATTTTCCGGTCTGCAGCGCTTCTCCCAACAGCCCCCTGGCAAACAGATCGAACGTGGGTAGTCCGGAATGAACGACGTGATAGACAAATACCATGAGGCAAAACAAGCCTCTGGCACCATGAACGTAAGGGTTAAATCTTGCGCTCGCGTCGTGTTCCATGTGGGAAGTCGCTACAGGCTCTTGTATAGAGGGTGAACAGCCTCATGAGAGAGACCAAGGTCGATCGCGATCGTTGTCCTGTGTCCAGACGCACCCACCCACCGAGGCGCCAAGAAACAGTAATCGACGAGTCCCAAGATGGTGAGCCTCGACACATTCCCAGCCAGAGCCTCGTCTAACAAGCGGGCTGCAGCAGCGTCAAGCGACGAGACCAACAGCGTCATTTTCGCGCATATTGCCTTCATTCTGTGCATTTGCATGCAGCGCTTCGGACTGCTTATCGGAACCGGACAGATCTTCTTTTCGCTGTTCGGATTCCTCGCGCTCGTCGCATGGGGATGGCGGGTTGGTCTGGTGAGCATTCGCGGGCCACAGACTCTCGCATTCGGGCTCGTTGTCGTCTGGTTTCTCTTCAGCGCGGTCGCCGCAGCCGAATCTCCCGATCGCGGTGTCGAGATGAGCCCGGCATCACTTGCGATGGTTCTTGTCACGAATTCGATCTTCCTGTTCGGACCTTCGACGAGATTCTCGAACGAGGCGGTCCTTCCCGTCTTCCTGTTCTATGTTCGCCTGTGTGCCGTTCTGGCAATCGTCCAGATTGCTCTTCAATTCGGCGGAATACGCCTCTTCTCGTTCAAGGATGCAATCCCGTCGCTCGATCCGGTCCTCGTCGAATCGGCCTACAACCAAAATGCGGTGGAATTTTATGGGTCTTTGAATCGGCGCGCGAACGGGTTTTTCCCGATGGAGCCGGGAGCGCTGTCTCAGTTGCTCGCTATAGGTGTGGTCGTCGATGTGTTCATTTTGCGGCGACTTGCCTATCTTCCGTTGTACGCCATCTCATACGTGCTCACTCGGTCGGGATCGGGCCTCCTGGTACTCGTCGTGTCCCTCGGTGCCTATCCCCTGATTGCTCCGCTCAAATCACTGCGGGTTATCGCCATCGGGGCGGCCGTTGCCGTGCTCATCGGCACAACGTATCTCGTTGCACCGGAACCTTTTGATCCCATCGTTAGTAGGCTTGATGAATTCAGTTCAACCAAGTCGAGCGGCTATGCCCGCTACGTCGCACAACTACAGACCTGGGACTATCTCTTTCAGACCGACAGAGTGCTTATCGGCTCCGGGCCCGGCGGGTTGGAACGGTCGCCCGCCTACTTTGGCGGCAGCGGAAATCCCGTTCTCAAGCTCGTCGCGGATTACGGAATTATCGGGCTACTGATTTTCCTGTTCTATCTCGTCCTCTCGATATTCAGGAAAGACAACTCGATGCTCGCATTGACAATGCTGGCCTGCTATCAGCTCGGCGGCGGCAACCTCGCGATGGCTCCATTCCTGATCATGATGGCAATGCTGTGCGTATGGTCGCAGCCGCCAGGCGGCGCCGGCCTGAGGTCGATCCGTCCCAAAGCTGCGTCTGACCGAAGTGTCCCAGCCCTGCCCTGATCATCGAATGATCCGGAGTCGGCCGAGCAACGCGCGCAACCATTTCGGCCGCTGGGCGGGCACGTAGCGCAAACTCACCAGGGCACGACGGAAGTACTGCGGACTGATCAGGATGCAGAAGATCCAAGCCAGCAGCGATAGGCGCTGCGATCTTGAGAAACCTTGCGGCGACGCAGCCGCTCCAAGCGCATCGACAGCGATGCTCAATGAACTATCCGCCGCGATTGGATGAAGGTCCGGCCGCAGCTTGTACGACGCTATCCGCAAACAAAGAAATATCAAATTGCTCTTGAGCGCATCGGGCGCAACCGGCAGCTTCTCCGTGCGCGCGATCTCGGAAAAGAACTTGTACCGCCTCCGCGTGAGGTCGATCTCTCTCGCAAAGCGGGTATCGTCGAGTTGAAGGAAAGCCCCGTGATTGAGGCCGTGCACGCGATAGTCCGCCAACGGTTTGGTGATCGTCACGATCTCGCCACACGCAGGAGCGGCCGCCAAAAGATAACTGTCCGGAGCTCGATCAATGAAGTCGGACTCAAAGCCGAAGACACGCTCGACAAACCATTTCGGGTAGGCATTTCCTGACCCGGGCGGCGTCGGATAAGCGCCGGTTGTTGCCATCCATTTGCGGACGTCCTCCGAGGACGGACAGGAGAAGTACTGCGGCAGGACATTTCCGGTCGGCTTCCCCTCGGCATCGATCACGCGCATCTGAAACTGATATTTGCTCGCGGCTTTGGACCAGACGGATACGATCTCCGTCATCACATCAGGATGCAGGGCATCGTCCGAGTCGAGAAATATGATGATATCGCCGGACGACCTGCGAAAGCCGTTCACACAGGACATCATCTGCCCGGCGTTCGCCTGGCTGATGATTGTGACTTCGTCTGCAAACTCGTTGATGACGTCGAGTGAATGGTCCGTCGACCCGTCATCGACGACGATCACTTCGATGTTTGGCCATCGTATGTCCAGCGCGCTGCGGATCGTGGATCCCACGTAAGCTGCGTAATTGTGGTTCGGAATGATGACCGAGAGGCGCGGCAGGGTCGCCAGTTCGACTTCCGGCAACTCAGCATGTCCTGGTATCTTCTTCAACATTCGCCGCTCAGAATACTCGCGTTGTAAGTACGTCGCATGACCGCCGACAGAACATCACCGTCGACGGAGGTCAGACACCCAATCCAGGAAGGTGCAGCCTCTAGCACGTGTTTTCAAGCGCAAGGAAGAGGCACGATTGCTCCTGCAATCCGGGAACCATTTTGCCTGTCATTCTGTTGCCGCAACTGCAAATCTATCCTGCCGCCGACAATCGCGGCTTCTTTCGGGAAGCTGGTCCCAACTCATGGATGTGCAGAGCAGTGAAGATACATGATAACCGATCTAGGCGCTCAGACGGTTATGCGGCGATATGTGTAGCTATCGCTTCATCGCTTCTCGCAACGATGGCAAATGCTCAAATTTCCGGCTTCGGTCGCACATCTCCTCCGATGTATGGCGGCTCCGGCATTTCCACTCGGCCTTCGAGTTCGATTCGACCTATGGAAGGTACTTTCGCTCCAAATCACACGACAGCGGACGGAAAGCTTTGCATATCGGTCAATCCGTTGACGCACCCCCAAGCCAACAATCCCAAGATCATCGAGCAGATCGTGCTGGTTCAAAACATTTGCGGTCAGTCGATCAGGGTTCGGGTTTGCTACGCGGGAAGTTCCGACTGCATTGTCGTTCCGCTCGAAGGCTACCAGAAACTGCAGAGACTATTGGGGATTGCGGCCGGATCGACGAACTTTCAATTTGAGTATCGCGAGCTCTATTGAGTCGTCGATTCAGACATAACCCCTGGTTGCACGCCCAAGAAATGTGCGCCTCGCCGCTTGAACCAACGCCACCGCATTCGGGATCGCCAAATGGAACTGAAGTTTCCGCGTTCACACGCGCTGCCTGTAACGATCTTGTTATCGCCGCATCAAAAGCGCACGACTAACCAATTGCTGCCCCGATTTGCTCGCTTCATTGATATCCAGCAGCGAAAGCGCTCGCGGTCGCGAGCGGGCGTGCTGCGTGTCAAGCGATCCTGGACTGTGCAGGCACAACTCTTGCAACGGCGGTCGTGCAGTTTTCCGATGCGCGCGCTCCATCCTCAGCAAGCCTTGAACCAAAGTTCGTCGCAGTTGATTCAGCACATTCACTCACGTTGACCTCGCGCACATGTCCCATCCCACCCAGGCTATTGTATTTGGAGGCGCAGGCTTCATCGGTACACATCTGATGACGCGAATGCTCGCTTCCGGCCGCTACGACCGAATCGTCTCAGTAGATATCGCGAAGCCCAGGGCGCACGTCGAAGGCGTCGAATATGTCCATCATGATGTCCGTGAGCCAATCGAACCGAAACTCGGTGGCGGGGTGCCTGCCGATATCTTCAACCTCGCCGCGATCCATGTCACCCCGGGTCATCCGGACGGCGACTATTATTATACAAACGTGCTGGGTGCGGTGCACGTCTGCCGATTTGCGAGAGACACTGGCAGCCGGAATGTCATCTTTACCAGCTCGATATCGGTCTACGGTCCGACGGAAACCCCACTTACCGAAGATGCGACGCCAGTCCCCGTCAGTGCTTATGGGCGTTCCAAACTCTCGGCCGAAGCAATCCATCGCCTATGGCAGTCGGAGGACCCGGACAGGCGGCTGACCATCGTGCGCCCCGCAGTTATCTATGGGCGCTACGAGCGAGGCAATTTCACGCGATTGTCGAGGCTTCTCGAAAGGCGGGCCTTCATCTATCCCGGCCGAACCGACACCATCAAGTCGTGCGGCTACGTGAAGGACCTGGTCTCGTCGATGCTCTTCATGGCGTCTCGCAACGACAGTTTGTCGATCTACAATTTCTGCTATGAGCACCGTTACACCATCAGCGAGATTTGCTCCGCCTTCTCTGAAGCTGCCGAATACCCAAAGCCGACGATAACGATTCCGGTATGGCTCATGAATCTCGCCGTGCTTCCATTCGAAGTGCTGCAAGCTGTCGGCATCAAGACCGGCATCAATCGTGACCGGATCAAGAAGTTGTGGTTTTCTACGAACATTCTGCCGAAGCACCTGATCGCAAGCGGGTTCAAGTTCGACTACGATCTGGCAAGCTCGCTCGTGGATTGGAATCGGGAATCCTCCATCAAAGATTTTGATTGAGGTCTCGTTGGCTTGATCATTCAAGTGCCCGGAGATCGGAGATTCACCGGTGGAACTTCAAAGCCGACCCTCGCCACCATAGCGGACGAAACCAGACTCGTTGCATTCCGGCGCTCATTCGGTCGTAACCCTGAGACCGGGTTCGCCTCGCCTGCCGCAGCTGCTGGATCCCCATCCTTGTCCGTCACACTCAGGCCGATATTGCATCGCAGAATTCGTGGCCGGTCGGGCGCTGTTCCACCGGGTCGGCACGCGGGATTCGGGCAACCTGCCCAATTCATGGGCGAGCAATGATCTTCTCAGGCGGCGTAAATTGCCTCGATCTTGAAAGTCGCTTTTTGGCGGAGTTGACGGAGATGGCATTATGACGATTTTGCGGCGAGCGGCACCGACGATGGCCCGGCAGCGTTGCCGACACTTCTCTGACCAACAACGTGTCTGACCAACAACGTGCCGAACTATCCGGCTAGGTGTTCTCGCCGAGGCCTCGATGCCAGTGCTCAACTCTCGAGCGCCGCGATCTCGATCACCCGGCGTGTCGAATTCTACCAACGTGCAACTTCTACGTGGTACTTTGCAATTCACGAATTCAGCGCGGCGGCAAGGCCAGCCTGATGCCGCATTCACAGAGATTTAGGTAGGCGGGCCGGATGCTTCAAAAGATCACATCTCGCGAGATTGAAACCACCGCGCCGGAGGCTCCATCGCTGGAGCAGACCATCTCCTCTGCGCTTGCGCTGGTGAGCCGCCAGTATCCAGTAATGATTTTCACGCTGCTCCTGTGCATCTGCCTTGCCGGCTTTTACGTGTTCACGGCACCGAAGCGATATACCGGAACGGCCATCCTGATGATCGACAGCCGCAAGATGCAGGGCCTGCAGACGCAAGCGCCCGCGAGCGGCGCAGACAACCCGATCGACTCGGCGATGGTCGACAGTCAGGTCGAACTTCTCAAGTCCGAAGCGATCGCCTCCAAAGTCATCAAGGACCTGAAACTTGCGGAGTCGGCAGACTTCATGAGCGACGGTGGCGGATTGCTCAGCAGCATCAGTAACGCGATTACCAGAATATTCTCCGAGTCGACCCCGCCCACGGAAGAGCAAATACTGCGCGCAGCACTCGCTCGCTTTGCGAGCGGCCTCAGCATCAAGCGCGTCGGCGTGAGCTATGTTATCGAGATCTCCTTTCAGGCATTATCGCAGGACCTGGCAGCGCGGATCGCCAACGCGGTCGCCGAAGGCTATATCGTGGACTCGTTGGAATCGAAATATCAGGCCTCGAGACGGGCGGCGGTCTGGCTGCAGGACCGATTGAAGGAATTGCGGTCGCAGGCGTCCTCCGCCGAACGCACCGTTGCGGATTTCAAGGCCAAGAACAACATCGTCGACGCCGGCGGGCGACTGCTCACCGAGCAGCAACTCGCTGAAATCAATACTTCGTTGACGACTGCGCGTAGCCAACGTGCGGAGGCACAAGCTAAGCTCGAACGCATCACCACGATATTGAATGCGGACAGCGAAGATTCCAAGGTCATTCTGAATGAACTGGCAACTGTGAGCGAGACGATGGCCAACCCGGTCATCACCAAGTTGCGCCAGACCTATCTCGAGTACGCGGCCAAGCAGGCCGATTGGTCGAACCGGTATGGCTCGACACATCTGGCGGTTGTCAATTTACGCAACCAGATGCGAGAAATTCGACGCTCGATCATTGACGAACTGCGACGCACGGCCGAGGTCTACAAGAGTGACCTTGAAATTGCTAAGGCGCGCGAGGAGTCCAGCCAGAAGAGCTTGAACGATACGATCGCGGTCTCGAATAATACCAGCCAGGCCCAGATCGTCCTGAGAGATCTGGAAAGCAACGCTCAGAGCGCTCGCGCATTGTCGGACAACTTTCTGCAACTGTACATGGTCTCGGTTCAGCAGCAATCGTTTCCCGTTACTGAAGCGAGGGTGATCAGTCAGGCCGCGTCGACTCTTCCCAACAAGACGTCGCCAAGAACGACACTCATTCTGCTTGCGGCGATCGTGGGTGGGTCGATTCTCGCGGCTCTCGTCGCAATTCTACTTGATTTGATGGATCGCGTCTTCCGCACCGTTTCGCAGGTCGAGCAGTTCGTGGATACCCGCTGTCTCGCTTCGATTCCGGTCATCGAACAGGGTGCCGTCAAAGCGATTTCCGCTGAATCCGGCAAGGCCGCCTGGAGATTCGGTAAACGAGACAAGCCCAAACCGCAGCAGGCACCGCCGAGATACGGAGCATCTGGCACGACGTTGCCACTACATGGGTCCGCGCCCGGGTTCAGCCACCAGCAGTCGCATCGCGACCGTCTGCTTTCAACCAAGGAGAGCGTCGGGCGGCACGTGATCAATGCCCCGTTTTCACGCTTCGCAGAGGGATTTCGGTCAATCAAGCTAGCCAGCGATTTTGCAAATTTCGGTGCAGGGTCCAACAAGGTCCTGGGGATTACCTCCGCACTTCCGAACGAGGGAAAGTCAACCGTCAGCGAAGCGCTGGCGCAGACCCTGGCGCAAAGCGGGTGCCGTACGCTGCTGATCGATGGCGATATCCGCAACCCAAGCCTCACCGCAAGGCTTACACCGGCTGCTCAGGATGGCTTGATCCATGTCGTCATCGGCCAAGCCGACTGGAGGAACGTGGTCTGGATAGACCCGCAGACGAATCTACATTTTCTTCCTTGTGCCATCACATCCCGCTTCTCGAATTCGAGCGACGTTCTGGCCTCGCAACAGATGGAAGACCTGTTCCAGCAACTACGGCAGCACTTTGATCGCATCGTTCTCGATCTTAGCCCGCTGGCGCCGGTCGTCGACGTTCGGGCGACCAGGGGGTTGGCCGATTCCTATATCCTTGTCATCGAATGGGCGAAGTCGAAAATCGATATCGTCGAGCGCGTGCTAGACGAAACGCCGGTTGTGCGCGAGCGGATGCTCGGTGCGGTTCTTAACAAGGTGAACGTGTCGGTGATGAGCCGCTACGATACGTACGGCGCAGCCTACTATCGCAATCGATACTACAAGAGGTATGGTTACGTCGATTGACGTCAGATGCCTGATCCGGACCGGTGGGCAGCGCTTGCCCGATTTTTGACAGGGCCCTTGGATACAACATGAATGATTTGGCGCTAGCGCATGTCAGGTCGGCGCTTCTCATGGCGCTCTCAGTTCTGCTCGGTACCGGTCTGTTGATGACGACGACTCCCGGTCGAGCCGAGCCGGTGCGTCCGGGCATTCTGAACTGCGGGTCTGGCATCAGCGCCGAGCAGCGTCGACGTTGCGACGAAGAGGCATTCAAGCAGATCGAGTCCGGCAGCCAATCGACACAGCTTGAGGGCGGATGGCGCCTAGTGAAGAGCAAGAATCCAGACGGCGGCGACGATGCCATTTCAGTGATGCATGTCGTCGATAGTGCCAAGTCGGATACACGCCTTGCTGGTCTGAGCCTGCAATGCGGGAAGGGCGGCATCGAAATTGTACTCATTGTACTCGAGCCACTGTCCCGCTCGGCGCGACCGAACGTAGCCCTCATGGCAGGAGAGAAGCGCGCAGAGTTCCAGGCATCTGTAATCCAGGGCGGCGTGGCGCTCCTACTACCCGCCGACGCCTCGAAGCTTGCTGCCAGCGACTGGCAAACCGCAAACGAGCTTGCGGTCGAAATCGGGACTACACCGAGCGCGATCCGCGGCGCGGTGCCGATGGCTGGACTGGCGACGGCTCTCCGTTACTTGTCGCAGTACTGCTATGCTCGATAGTTTAGCTGGTCACGGAAACTGTCATGCCGGCCGAATCCCGTAAATCGACTGCATGTGACGAGTTGACAGGCCGCGTTGTGATGATGCGTCATAGTGGCAACTATCCGGCCATCCATCACCGAGACGACGGTGGCGTCGCGTGCTCGGCTATGCGACGCGTATCAATGTCTCACTCGCGCAATGCTGCGCTCCATTCCCGCTTCCACGTCTCACGGTTCTCCGATTGCTTATCGCTTCCTGGCTTTTGATCACATTGCTGGCCGCGACTCCGATCTTGGCCATCACAAGTGGCTCCTTCGCACAGCATGTGATTTCACTTGCTACTGCCTTGATGATGGCAATGGCAACAAGAGGTCCGGAGGCGCAAATCGCGTCTGCGGCGCAGTTGCTGAAGCAGTTTCTCATTATATTCTTGCTTCCGGTCGTCTGGATGACGTTGCAAATCTTTCCGATGTCTTCGCTTGCGAACCCGATCTGGTCGGCGACTTCGATCGCATTGAATCAGCCATCGCTGCAGGGCAGCATTAGCGTTGATACGGGCGCAACGCTGCAAAGCCTGTTCCTCTATCTGGTCAATGTGTCGCTGCTGGTGTCGACCGTCATCATCACAAGGGATCGCCGTATGGCCGAAATGATCCTGTTCGTATTGAGCGCAGTGACGACTCTCATGTCAGTCGAGTTCCTACTCGGCCGGCTCGATTTATTCGCCGGAATCATTCCCCAGTCCGGCGCAGCCAAGAATCTGTTTCCGGCAGCTGCGGCTCTTGCGATATTGACAAATGGCGCGCTGGTCGCTCGGGCACTCGAACGCCACCTGCACCAGCAGAACATCCACAATCTGGCCTCCCCCCAACTGTGGGTCGGCGTTTTCTGCGGCCTGTTAGGAATTGCCGTAGCCTTTGCCGCACTTGCGGCCCTCGAACAACACACATTGGTGGCGGTTACTGGCTGCGGATTGATGGTCCTCGTGTTCATAGCCGCTGTCCGGCGCTTGGGATTTCGCTTTTGGCCCTCGGCTCTGTTGTTCTTGGTCCTTGCAGCGATCGCCAGTGCGATGGTTGTGCCGCACTCACTATCCGGAGGCTTTGGTCTCGTTGGATTCGTCAGCCTCCCCCCGGAAGCAGTTGCGCCGGCAAGGCACCTGCTCTCTGATGCACCGACGTGGGGGAATGGTCTCGGAACCTTTAGGTTGACTTCGAGAGCCTATCAGGAGTTCGGAGCTGCGCTGGCAGACCCTCCCTCTACCGCAGTCTTGATGGCTGTCGAGGCGGGAAGATTGCCGAGCGCCCTCCTGGCAGCGTTCGCCGCCCAGTTCTTCCTCGTTAGCTTTCGCGGCGCCGTCCGGCGAGGACGTGATTCCTTTTTCGCGGCCACCGCGGCCGCCGGCGTCGTCGTTGTACTCTGCGAGAGCTTTCTTGACTCAAGCCTCTCAAACCCCACGATTCAAGCGATTGTGGCGATGATGGTTGGAGTTGGACTTGCACAATCAGTGGGACGGACCAGTGGCGCCAACCACTCGGCGGCATCCGCGCACCGTAATACTAGCTTTATATTGAACTAATGCATGGACAATGAGTTCATCGGGCTCCTTTCGCATTCTTTTGATGGCCTTGGCCGTGACGGTCGGATGCTATACCATTGCGTCGGCCGTGACGGCGCTAAGGCGGACAACATTTCCCGCAGATGCGGCCGAGATTGGGGCGCGGTGGACTGGAGATGCGACCTCAGTGTTGGGAACGCGTTCGCCGTTTGTATCGGAGCTGGAGAGCAATCATTCCTTGATCGGCGCGCTGCAGACAATTGAGTCCGGTCAGCTAGGGCCCACGATCCTACGCTCAATAGCGCATACCGACGCTCTCAGCCGGGTCCGGCGGACGCTGTCGACTTCTCCTTACAATCCTGAACTATGGATGGCGCTGGCGCTGCTTCAGGTCCAGCGCGACCCGCACGATCCGGTCGTGGTCGAGGCCCTGAAGATGGCATATTTCGTCGCACCAAACGACGCGCGATTGATGCCGGTGCGGATCGACATGGTGGCCCACTTCGACGCACTCGCCCTTCCCGATGTCAAGGACCTCGTACGCAATGACATTCGGCTCATCCTGATACGCCGATCTGGGTCGAGATCGGCACTCGTGTCCGCTTATCGGAGGGCATCAAAACTGGGCAAAGCTTTCCTGGAGGATGCCGTTGAATCGATCGACCCGTCCTTCCTGGCGACACTGCGCGGTTGAATTCGGACAGGACACTCCTGATGAAGTGCGGGGAGCCATCGGCACCGGGTGATGCCGGAGCTGACCGCTTCGTTCATAGGTTACAGATCTTCGATCGTTCAGGAAAAGCGCGCGCTGCCGCGCGCTTTTCTTTTCACGATCAATTCTCTTGCGCTATACGGGGCGGTTCCCGCCGCCGGCGAACTCACCTAGCGCTCGCGCGATCCATAAGTCCAGCGCCAACCGTAGTAGTGCGGAGTCCACAAACGACGGTCATTGTCGTAGCCGATGTTTGCGGGGATTGACGAAGGCGGTCGTGGGGTGATCGAGACAATCTCGGGAACTCGTCGGCTGAAAGGAGCCAGCTGACGCTGCAACAGCGCTGCACACCCTTTCCTTCCGCGGTTCCGACGGTTAACTTGATCCCATACTGCTGCATTTCGGTGGACTGGATGACGATACTTGCCATATTAAGCATCTGGCTGCTGCTCAACGTTTTATTCGTGCTCATCGTGGTTCCTCCCCGCGGGTCGCGATCGCGGCTCAACAGGTCGGGAACAATCCTTGCGCCGGTCCCGATCGAAAAGAATCAAGACCAGCTAAATAGCAACGAAACATTCTCCGTTCGCCATGCTCTCGGATCACTCGCGATGGGAGTCTTTTTCGTCCTGATGCCCCGGCTGATCGCAATACGGGAGGTCATCGTGCGGCTATGGAACAGGACGCGTAGGTATAAGGCCTAAAACTTGGTGATGAGCGCGACGACCTGCTTCAAAGGCTCCAAAAGGAGCTCTCGCGTCAATCCACATCTAGCTCGGCGCATATGAATGAGTCCGCGCCGCGCCCCGCCAAGGCGCCCGCGCTGACCTAGTACGCCTCCTGGGAAATGACGGTAGCCGCCGTGCGCGCCATGATTTTCAGATCGAGCCAAATGCTCCAATTCCTTACGTACCAAACGTCATATTCTACCCGCTTTTCCATCAGATCGATGGTCGGCGTTTCGCCCCGGAAGCCGTTAACCTGAGCCCAGCCCGTGAGGCCCGGCTTCATGTGGTGGCGGTATACGTAATTGCTGATGAGCTCGTCATAATAATTGTCGTGGGCAAGCGCATGTGGGCGTGGTCCGACCAACGACATGTCGCCGCGCAGCACGTTCCAGAGCTGGGGCAACTCGTCAATGCTGGTCATGCGCAGGAAGCGCCCAATCCTCGTGACGCGCGCGTCCCTCTTGGTTGCCTGAGTAATCGAGTTACCATTCTCGCACACGTACATGCTGCGAAATTTCCAGATGTCAAACGGCTTGCCGTTGAAGCCGCGGCGCGACTGTCGAAAGATCACGCTCCCAGGCGACTCCAGCTTGATCAGAATGGAGACGGTGATCAGCACCGGCGCCAGGGCCACTAGCGAAAACAACGCCAGACCGATGTCGAGGCAGCGCTTTTGGAGACGTTCAAACACGCTGAGCGGTGGTCGCTGAATCTCGATTGCCACCGTGCCGCTGACCGGCAAAAACGGGCGCGATACCAAATCAGCGATCGAATTATCCGGCAAGAGACGGATCGGCTGTGGTACAGCGCGCAAGTGCAGTTCGAGTTGCTGCAACAACGGCAGCTCATTCCAATCAACCGCCAACAGGTACTCCTCGACATCCGCTGCACGGGATTGGAGAATGACATCGCGAATTTGCCTCTCCCAGCTGCCGCCATGGTTGTTAGCGGGAAGCACGAAATGGCGAACCACGTCGAATCCGTTCTTGCGCAGGTCCTTGAAACGGCTCGAGGTGAAATCAAGCGGCTTCAGGCTGAGCAAGGCAACCTTGCGATCGACCAATCGGCCCTTGGCAAAGTTCGTGCCGAGCACCCACTGCCACGCAAAGCGCAGGCTGAGCAACCCAAGGCCGCCAATTCCGGTGAAGACGAGGAACGTGCCGCGGGAGAGATTGTCCGACGATTTCAATAGAAACGCCGCGACCGCAAGGATCGTCAGTGACACCAGCCAGATGATCACCGCTTTGCGCAATTGCCAGACCAGACTAAGCAAACGGTGCGTTGCATACACACCCTGAAAATAGGCGATTGCAACGAACACTGCGCTGACGATCAGTCCGGCGCCGATGGGCGCTCCGTCTCCAGATGACGGCGCGGCGACGCTATAGAGTTCCGACGCCAGCGCGTAGCAGAGCAAGATCAGCAAAAGGTCGGCCGCGATGACGAGGAGCTGAAAAGGCTTCTGAAGAGCCGTGCCCCGTGCGGAGGACGTGGCATAGGTGCTGTCAGAACCATAAGTGGCAACAACCATTCGATCCTCTACGTGTGGAGAGTGCCTGGCGGTCATTGTGATGCTGAAGATTTACCGCTTCCAAACGAAGGGTGTTAAGTGATCGCAGCGACATTGTGGCGCTGCATGCAAAACTTTTGCGATGCACGAATGATGTGTCGCGTCGAAATGCGCATCGACAATTCGACGCGCACTGAAGATCTCGTCACGGTGCTGACATATCGGCGACGCGCTGCCGCATTTTGAATCAAGTTCCATATCCTCCGCGTGCTTTAACGGTCACGCGAGCGCGTCTTCGCTCATCTTTGAGGCGCTCATCTGTCGCGAGGCCGCGAGGAGTCACTTGCGGGAATACAGATGAATTTCAATCTGCAGATGCATCATGAAATGAGGCATGCATCTTTGCCGCGCTATGCAGTTCAGCGCTGCAATTTCCACGGACTGGTGGAACCCGTCGCAAGGGTAGGCAAGAAGTTCCGCCCTTCTTTTGGCGTGATCAAGCCGGAGAACGAGGACCTACTCCATCATCCGCGCATTGTTCGTATCAGATGGGGAGTTCTCAGGTGCCGGCGACTTGGGGAAATTTCTCGACCACCTGATCGATTTTGCCCCATGATATCTTTCGCCCGACCACGTCGGCCAATCCACAAGCCGCGCTTGCCCGACGGGCTTCGCATCTATGCGATCTCGGATATTCACGGCTGTGCGCATCTGCTGCAGCCGATGTTGCGGGTGATCGACGCCGACGTGGCTCGCAGCCGCCCGCACTATGCGATCGAGGTTTTCATGGGCGATTACATCGATCGCGGCCCGGACACGCGCGCCACCCTCGACATCCTGGTCGAGCGTAGTCGCCGGGGCAATGCGGTCTTCCTCAAGGGTAATCACGAGGCATTTCTGGTGAGCGTGTTCGAAGACCCTTCACTGTTCGCGGACTGGATTGCGGTCGGGGGGGCCCAGACATTGATGTCTTACGGGCTCGCCCCGCCGGATTTGAAGCGCGAGGAGCCGACTTCGATCCTGCGCGATTTGATTCGCGCAATGCCGACTGAGCATCTGGAATTCCTCGACAATCTGCGGCTTAGCTTTACGTGCGGGGATTTCTTCTTTGTGCATGCGGGCGTTCGACCCGGCGTGGCGCTATCCGAACAGCAAGAGAACGATCTTTTGTGGATTCGTAAGGAGTTCTTGGAGAGCAAAAAGCATTTTGGAAAATATGTCGTGCACGGTCACACGCCGGTGCGCAGCGCCGACGTACGATATAACCGCGCCAACATCGACACCGGCGCCTATGCTACCGGCAATCTCACTCTGATGAGCATCCAGGGAAGCAGAATGCTGGCGGTGTGAGATCGAATGCGAACGAGTCGATGGACTAGTTGAGCATGTGAGGCGTCAGCCGAGTGCGGGTCTCGGCCATCCAATTGCTCCAGGCCTGCTCGTGTTTGACGTAGAGTTCGAGCCAACGCTCGTTATGCTTGTGCTGACGGATCCCAGGCTCACCGGCGAGCAAGTCAGCGCCCGGGCGGGCTTGCCCACTCTCGAGAGTCTCGAATTCGATTGTCTCGGAAATCGTCAGGCCGACCAGAACACGTTGGCCGGCACCGTCCTTGATGTAGCGCCGCGGAGCATCCTTCTTTGGCTCGCTCATGTCGTCGTCCCCTCTAAAGTGATACGATGCCCATCTACAGCATGACCGGACGAAGGCTAGAAAGCCCGTCGCGTATGTCCGAAAGTCGATGTCCGGGCAGGTCTTGCTGAAGGACGCGAGGCGGAGAGGAACAAGTTTGCCACCTTCCGTCGGACACGCCAGGCGCGCAATGCGTATCCCAAGGCGAGCCCGGAGCAGAAGAACGATGCGGAGACAGAGGCAGAAACCATTGAACGCGTCCTGAGGAATCTGACAGTCATCAAGAGTGAGTAGTGTGTCGACATCATGATTCCTGGCGCCGAAAGATTGATCACGTGAGATCTTTGGTGTGCAGCGTCGGACTCGATCTTCACCGCACACCTGTCCGGCCGATCACGACTGCGCACGGACTCCATGCCCCGAAAACGATTGTCCGCGGCATTTGGTGCGACCGGACGCCCTTGCAACCTTTCGGAACCCGTAGCATTATTGCCCGTCTCATTTTAATAGGGATTCCATGCAATGAGCCTCCGTGCCCTTGTTCCGTCGATTGCCCTTTCCGTACTGGGCATCGCCATGACAACAACCATGGCTCCGGCCGCAGAACTGGCGCTTGCCCCATCGCACCATCGCGCGGCCTACGTCCAGACCGGCTATGTGTTTTGGGACGACGTCTATCCCCCCGCGGTCTATGGCCCGCAGCTTCGTCCCGTCGAAGAGGTCCAGGCCATGAAGGCACAGGCCCAGCCGATCCCTCGTCGTGGTTGGTGGCCATTTTGGTTTCGGTAAGCACCGGAGTGATTAGCTAAGCCAAGTCACGCTCGAACAACGACCGCCGCTACATCGGGGCAACCGAGCAGCGGCGGTTTGCGTTGCAAGCTCGAGCTTTTTCGCTGATGGGACTGCCGCGGAGCGCTTTTCAACTGCGTAAGTTGGGCTATGCGTACGCATGCGGGGAAGGCCCCGGCTAGACTAGACGCGCATCGCCGCGCGCCTCGGCTGGTAAAAATACGAAAACAACCGCATGCATAGTAGAGTAATTAATTAGCTCGACCCAAGCCACTTGGCTGTTGGCGAGTCCGGCTGTTGCCGATACCACTCAGCCCGCCCCGCCGCGCGGACAATCTGGAACCGATCATGCCGTTTGAAAGCTACAAGAACAGCCGCATCCTCGTAACCGGAGGCGCCGGCTTCATCGGATCGCACATCTGCGAGCGACTGCTCGATGCCGGCGCCGAGGTAGTTTCTGCGGACAATTATTTCACCGGCAGCCGGCGCAACATTGCCCATTTGATCGCAAATCCCCTATTCGAGGCGGTCAGGCACGACGTCACCTTCCCGCTCTACATCGAGGTCGACGCGATCTTCAACCTAGCCTGCCCGGCCTCGCCGATCCACTACCAGCGCGACCCCGTGCAGACTACCAAGACCTCGGTGCACGGCGCCATCAACATGCTCGGCCTCGCCAAGCGGCTGAAGGCGCGTATCTTCCAAGCCTCGACCAGCGAGGTCTACGGCGATCCGCTGATCCATCCCCAGGCGGAAGATTACTGGGGCAACGTCAATCCGATCGGCATCCGTTCCTGCTACGACGAGGGCAAGCGCTGTGCGGAGACGTTGTTCTTTGACTATTGGCGCCAGCACGGCCTGCCGATCAAGGTCGCGCGCATCTTCAACACCTATGGTCCGCGTATGCAGCCCAATGACGGTCGCGTGGTATCGTCCTTCATCGTTCAGGCGCTGAAGGGCGAGCCGATCAGCGTGTTCGGCGACGGCGGACAGACCCGCTCGTTCTGCTATGTCGACGATCTCGTCGAGGCGATCATGCGGCTAATGGTGACGGGCGAAGACGTCACCGGCCCGATCAACCTCGGCAACAATTCCGAGTTCACCATCCGCGAGCTCGCCGAGAAGGTCATCGAGCTCACGGGATCGCGCTCAAGGCTGGAGTTCAACCCATTGCCTCAGGACGATCCGCGCCAGCGCCAGCCCGACCTCACCAAGGCCAAGGTCGCCCTGAACTGGGAGCCGAAGGTGGCGCTCGAGGACGGCCTGAAGGAGACCATCGCCTATTTCAAGCACTCGCTCGAGATGGTCTGAGCCCGCTCGCGCCTTCCATCTTCTCGTCCGCTGCTGGCATGCCGGACGTGAGCGTGCAGTCGGGCCGCTGTCTACTAATCTGAAATGCCTCTGCAATCGAACCCACGGCGCGCAGTAGCTCGAGCGAGATCCAAGCCACCACTAATCGACAATTTGACTCTCGCCGGCGCCGCGCTTCGAGTATCCGTTTGGCGTAGGCCGCAGCGTCTTCTCCGACGCCATAGACCCAGATGACGCCATCCTCGATCTCCACCTCGTTGGCCATGTCCCACAGCCAATCTTCATCTTCGCCGAGGTCTTTGGCGACCTTGGCGAGGGTGGTGACGTGATGGACCTTGTTGATGTGCGTGGTCATGCTGCTTGAGCGGAGAATGTTGATGCCGGCGTTACTGTCCTAACGGACAGTGATGGGCGCACCATCGGCAGTAATGAGGGACTCCGTTGATAGTGCTGATACGCGAGCAAGCAGCCCCTCGTGGCCCCGCTTGGCGCGAAGCGCGAGGATGACGAGCGAAGGCACGATGCCTTATCCGCTCCTGCGTCGGCCTTCGCCTGGACGGTCGATCAGGAAGTCCTCCAGCCTATTTCCAGCCGTAAGCTGTGCTTTGAGCCACAGAGGTGTCTTGCCACGGCCTGACCAACTTTGCACCAGATTATCTGGATTGTGATACTTGGCGAAAACTGGCGGGTACGAGCGGCGTTTTCGCACACCCCTCATCCTCTCGGCAGTGTCGAGTTTACAAAGGCGCAATTCTAATGCGGCTTTCTTGGTGACTATCTTTTCAGCCAGCATATCCGTGATTTCTTGATACAAAATCCACAGATCATCTGTGCACATGGATCCAAAGTCGTCACTTGTCATGACACCCCCAAAGCAAGACACCGTGTTTGCGCCGCAAGCGGCAATCTAATCTACTGCGGGTGACCGGCAAGAGTTGGGCGATATAATCCACATTATTATCATTATCGGACCTGGGTTTTCGCCGCCGAATACAGGCTGGTCCATCTGCCGCGTGGTTCAATCGTCAGCAATGGTCAGCCCGAGCGTCCTTGAACAGATCATCGAGCAGCGCAATTCAAATGGATGCAGGTCTTCGTTTTAAATATGATCTTGCCAGCACTCTCGTTTTGAATACAACCACCATATTGCTGCGGAGCTTCTGCGATGCCACTGCATTTCCGTGGCTCTGTCACGCACATGGACATATGGAGTGCAAGCACTCACGGCCTTTCTTTTGTAGTCAGCGTCGAGAGCATCGATGGTCCCAGTTTTTATGATCGCCCTGGCTATATGGCGCGTTGGAGGCCGCTTTACGAAAGCACCGGCGCCATCGAGCTCGATGCATCGCCATTCACGGCGTTTGCGGAGGCCGAGAAGGCCTTGGTCTGCTCAGACGTATAGAACGAGATGAGCAGAACTCGATGGCAGCACCTATGATCTCCAACCTCTCAGGTTCGCGATAGCCGTCAAGCCTCGACTGGCCGGACTGCTTTGGCGGCGCTCACAACCGGACTTGAGCGGGACCTGGCACGGGCACCCCGCTAGTTTAGGGTCCCCCTCCCCGCGCCGGAGCATCTCCAGCGGAAATTCCCGGGCCTGCGCGGTTGATGCTGCTACTCCGCTTCTACGAAGCGGTGACAGATGCGGGCGAACTCCGGCAAGTTCGCACCGAAGGATTCTCGAGCCGGGGAGACCACACCAACTGATGATTGGCCCAAAGCCCTTGGCATCATTCTCCGGGCTGCGCCAACGTTGCACCGCGGGCGGGGCTACCGCCACATAGTGGGAGCGTCACTCAGCGCTTTCCGGCCGACCTGCATCAGGCCATCGGCCGACGTTTCGCCTTTCGTCGCGGCCTCAAGAATTTTGGATGCCACATGCGCACGGGCACCGGTTTCGTGAGGCGAAACGCCATCACAGATTTCGTTCAGAACTGCACGTAGCAGGGCCGTGGTAGCGGCATCAAACATTGTGCCCCCCGGAGAATGAAAGATACAAGGATCGGATCGAGAGACGTATTCAAAGAAATTATTCGTCAGTTTAGCAAAACAATCCAAGGGTTCAATCGGATATATTTCAAGCCAGGGAATTTTGTGTATTTTTTTAAAGTAGCTAGACTAGACTGCCCTTTTTCATCCTCGGGATTTTTAGGGAAAGCTTAAGTTCTCGCGCCTTCGAGATGACGGCAGCTGGACTGCGTTCAAGCCTCAACGCAAGTTCTCGGGTGGGCAATTCTCGCGCTAGCGTCCTCAATAAGGCCAGATCTTGATAGCTCCACGGTCTCACGACGTGTCGTCGCATCGCTGTCTCCAACTCGGTTAATAAAAAAATCTACCGGCAAAAATTCGTTCGAGTACCGGATACAATGAAAATAGCGCGGTTTAGGCGATGTCGAAACAGGCGAACCGCCCGGAGCTGACAGGCTTC
This sequence comes from Bradyrhizobium sp. BLXBL-03, assembly GCF_051853015.1. NCBI lineage: Bacteria > Pseudomonadati > Pseudomonadota > Alphaproteobacteria > Hyphomicrobiales > Nitrobacteraceae > Bradyrhizobium > Bradyrhizobium sp. BLXBL-03. The sequence continues at coordinate 6,475,980 of NZ_CP182470.1, forward strand.
TGGAATTATTACGAACTGAGCGCGTTCGGTTTTAATTAATAAACCTGGCCGCATGCAACGGCAAGGCTCACGATCGGAGTTTGGCTCGCGGGGCTGCACGCTTTCTTTGGTCGTTCGTGGACAATTTGCGAGCCTGTATCGCGAGATTTTGGGCCACGAGCCAGGAGCCGCCTAGTGCAGACGACGCCAGCGACGCCGCTTGATAGCCTCCTCTCCGACCCGGACGGTGATTTTGTCCGATACGACCGGAGGATCGAATGGGTAGTGCTTGGCGTCGCCCAGAACGAGCTGGAGAGTGTGCCTTCCAGGCGGAAGTTCGAGATACGTTTCGGTCTGTCCGGCGCCGAAGTGCAAGTGAGATTTGTCTTGCGGGATTGGCTCCTTGGGATCGACCGGCTCGTCAACGTCCACCAAGAGATGGTGATGACCGCTGTTCGCGTAGTCGTCGCCCGCGTGTGTCACGCCCATGTTTCGCAGCCCGACCGGGCCCAAAAGCCGCTTTTGATTTTCTGGCCATCCACGGGTGAGATAAAGTACAGCTTCGCGTCATTCGGAGGCGATTTACCTTGCCCATGCGCCATTTCTGTCAGCAAGAGGGGCGCTACAAGGACAACCATACCCACAATCCTCATCCGGTACCTCCTTGCCAGTTCTCAGGAACCTAGGGCCACGCGCAGGCCGTGCGTAGGATATCTGACACCAGCGTCATAGCTGTCTCGGTTCGAGGGACGCACGTGTCTGGCATCGTTTTTCCAAGAGCCGGACCGAATGACGCGCGAAGCGCAGTCCCCTGTAATCCAGGGTGAGCCATCTGTCGGCGCGCCCTGATAGTTTTTATGCCAGCAGTCATCGGTCCATTGATCGACCGTCCCTCCCATATCGTACAGACCGAACCGATTTTGCGGATAGTTTCCCACCTTGACCGGAGCCGCGGACGAGGACGGTTCGCAGTCCTTGCACCCCGCCATCCCTGGCATCATCCGATCGCCCCACCAATACTTGGACTGAGTGCTGCGCGCGCCGCATATTCCCACTCCGCTTCACTCGGCAGCCGATATGGCTTGCCGGTCACCTTAGCCAGCCACGTCACATATTGTCGTGCATCCGTCCAACTCAGGTTGCCCGCTGGCGCCTCGTCGTCTCCGGCTGCGGCAACGGTGCACGCCTTGGCGGCGGCGCATTCATTCCATTCTCGAACGGTCACCGGGTATTTGCCAATTGAGAAGGGTCGCACCGTCACCTGATGGATCGGCCGTTCCGTCGGATCATCATTGCTGCCCATTGCAAACGCTCCACCGGGAATCGGGACCATCTCGGGCTCGCGCGGAGTAGGCTCATGAGACGCCTGCGGAACGGGTGTGCTCGACTTCGCCACGATGGTTGGCGCGTTGACGCCTGACGATGCCGGCGCCTCAGGGCTCTGCTGAGACTGAGTCAGACTGGGAGTTGTCGGCGTGAGTGGAGCGACGGGGGTCGAAGACGGCACCGAAACTTGCCGCCCCGCTCCACCCTTCGGCTGCTGGACCAGGTACCACAGCACACTGCTCGCCAAGACCAGACTTGTGACGCCCAGCAGCAAGATCAGGATCGTCTCGCGACGATTCCGCCGACCTGCAACCGCCTGTGCATCGGGGAGCACCCGATAGATCGTCACAGGATCGGTGATGTTCTTGACGCGCCGGTCTCCCAACGCTTCATAGCCGCAGACCAGCTTGTGTTTGATCTGCTCGTAGATTGCGCCGGAGATGAATACCTGCCCTGGTTCAGCAAGACCTTCGATGCGCGTGGCGATGTTGACGCCGTCGCCGTAAATGTCGTCCGGCTCGACGATGACGTCACCCAGGTTGACGCCAATCCGATACTCGATTCTTGAATGCTTCGGCAAAGGGACGTTGCGGCCAAGCAGGTTCTGCTGAATCACGATTGCGCAACGCACCGCTTCAACCGGACTGTCAAAAATCGCGATAAAGCCGTCTCCGGTCGTCTTAACGAGCCTCCCCTCGTGTTCGCTTATGCTCGGCTCAACCAAATCGCGCTGAATGCGTTTGACACGCTTGTGGGTCCCCTCCTCGTCCAACTGCATGAGATGGCTATAGAAGGCGATATCACCGACGATGATCGCTGCGAGGCGGCGCGGCGCGCTACTGTCCCACCTCCCTCCCGCTCTCCCGACCTGAAATTGCGTATCTCGGCCATCATTAAGCTCCTGGGCTGCGGACAATTCTTGGGTGGCCATGCAGCACATTTAAATGGGAGGTCCATGTCTATCATCGGACCCATTACCTGAATTCAATGTAGTGATCTCCTAGTGTATCCTCTGACCGTTGCAGGCTCTCGTGCTGCGAAAAGCGATCAATTGCTTAGATGGTTCCGCGGGGTCGAGCGGGCCTCTCGCCGATTGCCTCGTGCAACGAACTTTGGTCACCGGCCCTGCTCTTTTTCACGAACAGTAAGGACGATCGGTTGGCCTGCGGGAAAGCAGCCGCCGCTGTGAACGGCGTCACAACGGAATTGAAACGAGAGCGCTAAGGTGCGTCGTCGCACTTGCGCGAATATCCTGTAGGTGCGCGCTCCAACGATGGAGGCGACCATGCTCGTCGTATTTGACCTGCTCTATCGCGAATATTGCCGCGCGCGCCTTGCTGAAATGCAAAAACTGCTTTTGTTGGCCGGCGAAAGCGCCAAGCCTTCAAAAGAAGGTCATGGCGCGGCTGATCAGAGTCACGACGAGAAAGACTCCCTGCAACAACGCGGCTGGCACGCCGCCGATTGAGGCGGCCGACCGCGGCGCACCCTTGTTGCCGCAGCATTCGTCGCCGACAACAAGATCCGCATTTATTTCGGCCAATTCGCAGTCCAATCCTGACGAATTCCACCTTCCGGTTCGCACTGCGTGACTAAATTTGGTCAAATTGGCACTGGTCTTTATCTCCGGGGCAGGACCCATTAACCCCGGAGTCTTGCATGTTTAAGCAAATAGTTGTTGCGTCCCTGCTTGTTTCAATTGAGTCCATCTCCTCGCAAGCTCGCCCGTTCCGCACGAGCCGGCCGCGGAATGTAATGTGACAATGCCGTGCGATTTCTCCTATTCACTGCCAGGTGCGGCGCGATTGTCTCGATCTTACTATGGACTGCATGTTCTTGAGCGAAGGCCGTTTGCAAGATTGGCTATGTCTGCGGGCAGAGTAGACGTCCCAGTCGCTCGAATCGTTGGAGGTCGCCCTGCGGGCTGTCCTCAATCCTTCTGCGGCTGCGGTGCGGCTATGCGTGTCTTTGGCCGCATCGTGCCAGAACTGAATCTCGCAGCCAATTGGCTGCGCTTCCCACGGACGTCGCCAGCGCCCGGTATGGTGGCAGCGCGACACGGACACGTTTTCGTCTTGGAACAGCACATCGGTGGCGATATTTGGCTGGCGTATGATGCAAACTCGGGAGGCCACGCGACGAGGATTCACGCGCGTTCGCTGCGAGGCTACACAGTGGTCAATCCGCACGCAGCATGACGTACGCCGCTCCCGGATTTCGCTCGCCCTCACGCGCGACGAGCCTGCATGGCATTATGCGCCCGCAGAGCTTGAAGATGCGCGCGCGACTACATCGGAGCGGCTGACAGCCGTCGCGATCGGGATCCAAGGGGGGATCGCGCGACTACTGTCCGCGACCAGGTGTAGGCGCGCGAGACAAGGAGCACTGCCGAGCGCTGTTCGTTAGGCGGGTCGAACAAGTCATGCATCCAGCCTAAAATTCGACAATCCACTCGGTTTGAATATCGAATAGAGGGAGCTAACGAATCATTTCGTCAAAATCAGCAGATCAGACGAGCGCCGAAGCATGAAGCTGCCGCGGCGCTGCGTTCCGAATACTCAACCGATGGTGGTGCACGCCGTTTCGCATTGCCCTGATCGCGCAAGAAGTACGCCATCGGCCAAATGCTCCCAATACTCGGCCTCAGCGAGCAGCTTCCAACTTCGATCGGGATGATGAGCCGCAGTTTGTCGGCACAACTGTGCCATCGCGCGCAAGCGGCGTACGGTGTCCATCCACTCCTCCCTTGGTATTATTTTCTCGAAGTCTAATTCCATTTTTACGTCCAAGCCATTATGATTACATTTAATAACTATTTTATATAGGCAAAGGGTACTTTATTCTGATTTTCAGCGAGCATAGCAGTCGGCTGGAGAACGGCGCTTTAAGGGTCGCCAACGCGACCGCTCAAAGCAAATCTTCCCTCGGGATGGTCCGCCCACCGGAGAGAGTGACCCGGCGGGCATTCAGGACCTGGCATATTTTGGCGTCTCGCTGGTTGGGTCTGATCGGGGTAGCGGGCCAACACCCTCGCTAGCTTTCCTGAGCAGAGATTGCGGGGTGGTTCGGCTCGGGGCGTAGAAGAAACTCTGCATTGACGCGACAGTCGGCCTTGCGGATCATCGATGCGGCGAGGCCGAGGCCTGCGATCAGTCGGTCCCGGGCCGCTGTTGGCGGCGGGCCACCTTCGGCGCAAGGAGGCGAGTTCGACTCGCATATGATGGCGCATCACCCCACACAGAGAGTGTTTACGAAAGCGATTCCGCCTCAATGTCTCGCCGCTCTCTCCAAGAATTCCAGCAGCGCCGGAGTCACTTCGTCGATCTCGACAAAGCGGCGACGCAGCTCATCTGCGATGTCCGTGGTGACATCACGGGACCATCCTTCCGCCGTGTTGAACGCCACGATGCGGCTGGGATGCTCGTACTGACCATCGATCAAACGCCGCACCAGTGTCGCGCGGGAGGTGTCCTCTTCGGCCGTCTCGCACCAAGCTCTCCCAAGTCGGCTCCCGAAATCCTCAAGCACAAGATAGACGTCCTGATCTGCCGCCACGAGAGGCACTATGGATGGGGAGCGGGTCATGCCAGAACCTCTAAAGGACTTCGATAACTGCATCATTTCGACTGTTGCGCTATTTACTCATGCGGTCGTTTTATAATCAAGTTTAAACCGGCATTAATTGTGGACATGATTTTAATTTGAGGTAGGATTGGTGGTCGCTGGCGCCGGATGGACGCGCCAAGGACCTGCGAGAAACGGCCCCGGCATCCTCCTGCCCCCCTGCTTACGCCCCCAAGGGTGCCGGGCCGTTTCCTTGCCGCTCGGTGCTTCGGTGCGGGAGCGGCTATCGGCGCGATTGAGCGCGGCTGAGCACAATCGGTTCGGTGAGGATTATTTCTGTCTCAAGGTCCTTTGCGCCGACACAGTCGATCAGGACAGAGCTTGCGAAGGACTGCTTCGAACATCTGGAGTTCGAGGGCATCGGCGGATCTGGGATGGCTTTGTCGCAGCAACCGTTGGCTCAGCAGGCGCCGGTCTTGCCAACTGTCGGCTCTCGAGCGCTCTCGTTTCCCCCGTTGCCGCGTTGTGGCGTTTGCCGAGCGGGTCAAGGCGCCGCTGCTTTTACGAGGATTTGCCAGGACCACCGGTCCGGCCAGCACTGTTTGTGATTTCAGAAGCATCTTGGGAGTCGCGCTATGCCCAGAATTGGAAGCCCTGCTGTGGTGCTCAGCTCTCGCGACTTGGTTGATGCTTCTCTTCGTCGTCATGGAGAAGCGAATGAAATCGCTTACAAGGACCGTTAGTCGCATGGTCGCTGAAGTATTCAGGATCAAGACCAACTAGTTCGCCTTACGCTGGGCCCTTGCAGAAAAGACCAACAACGCTTCCATGCGCAACATCATCCGCTTGCTGGCGAGCGGACTGGTAACGCAGCTTCAAGGCACCCGCTCAGCACTGAGGATGGGAAGGGCTTGGAAAGGAAGCCGACGGCCCCTGTCGCAGCGCGCGTGGGAACAGCAGCGCTGCAAAAGCTTGAACCGCAGCTCTTTTCAGAACCAGAGCTACCAGTTTCGCTCGGAACCGCGGACGCGCCTGGTTCCGTCCGATCCGATTGTGCACGCCCCAGAACGCGACCCGCAAGAGGGGTTCACTCCAATTCCCATCATCAGTAGGATCCTATCCAGCATGACGCATCAAGCTCCGGCCGCGACGCATGGGACTCTTCGCAGGAGAGAACGCGGCCGGACAATAGCCATTCCGTAGGTTTAGTCCCGCAGCATTGCGTGTATTTGCGTGAAATGAGTGGACACCTGCATTGGGCCAAGAGAGGCGGGCCGTGTCATTCCAGCGGCTGCTCATACGATAGACGCGCCTCGCTACCACGGCGCATCGGTTCGCGGGATGCCCGACTCGAGCTTGCTTTTAATTAAATATTGCTTTAATTCTATATGGATATAATAATTAAATTTGGAATGGGTTTTTACGGCTGCAGGTTCGAAAGGCCTTGAACGCGCCAGCCGCGCCTCTTCTGGCTCGGGCATTGTGGCCCAGCCCCATCCAGCCGGAGCCATTTTCACGGCTTGGATACGAGGCTGCACATTGGAGTGGAAAGCCATTGAACGACAGATCGATGAATTATCCATACTGCACACACTTCCGATGGAGCTTCATTGGCATGAGGCGACCCATTTCACGGGCTTATCCCACGCAATCCAGGAACTGCCCTGCTGTCCCGATGGTCCTCAGATGTTTCGCTCAAGTCCTTTAGCAATAACGCTTCTGCTGCCAGCGCTGGTCGTCCCTGCTTCTTACGTGGTTGCCGACGACCAGCCAATTCCGCCGGCGGAGCCGAAATCACAACAAGAGTGCACCACCTATCAGCGGCAGCAGATCGACTACGCCCATGCAGCAGCGCAGAAGAGCCGGGAGTGCTCCGAAAAATATCGAACAGCTAAGAGCGACGACATCGTGCTTTACCAGTCCTCGTGCGGAGGCAACATATTGAGCGCCTTCAAATCTTGTAGGGCACTCTCCGATGAGGCTTGGTGTGCTCTTGCAGGCGTGAGCGAAAAGGTAAGCGCATGTCTTGCAAAGGCCGGTGCGGCAGAACAGAAGCGCCTGACAGAGGTGCTCGGTCAGAGTGAGAAACAGAAAAAGGTTGAGACCGAAAAGGTCCCAAGAAGAAATGATGCGGCGCGAGACAGCGGCTCTGGCACCTCCGATTCCGCACCACAAGAACAGGAGCATGTCGGGACACTGGAACGGCATTTGACAACGGGCAGCGGCAACGCCGAGAGGCAGACGGCATCATCCGCAAAGGGGATAGACGACGCCAGCGGAGCCAAGCAGGTCATGGTCGACACCACTGCGGAGCTTCGCAAAGTCGTGCAACACGAACAAGAGCGCGCAAGCCGCTTGGAGGCAGCCTTGGCAGCGGCCCGGCGTGAGGTGGAAGCTCAAACGGCACTGGCAACCAAAGCGATCGATGAAGCAAACCGGATGAAGCAGACAGCGGAGCAGAGCTCTGCGGAGCTCAAGCTGACGTTGGAGAAAGAGCACGAGCGGGCCGAGGCATTCGAGAACGATCTGTCGATGGCGCACGCCACAATCTACGCGTATGAGGCTCAGGCCCGCAGGGCCGCTGATCGGGCGGCTACCCCCCAGGAGGCGTCAGAGACCGGCGCCGCGGAGTTGCGGAGGTCCTTGCAACAAGAGCAAGAACGCGGAGAGCGGCTGGCGCATGATCTCGAGGCGGCCCGGCTGGAAATTGACTTGCAGGCCGCCCAGTCGAGCGCCGAAGCTACTCGGCTGAAGCAGGTTGTCGCGGACACGTCGGCGGTCTCCTTGAGATTGCTTCAGCAGGAGCGCGAAAAGACCGCACAGCTGGAACGGGAGCTTGCATCGCAGCGGAACGCTGCATCCGGGGATACCACGAAGCGTCGGGGCGTGCAGGACAAACGGCCCGAGGCTGACGCGATCAGGCCTGTTGCGACGTCCCAGACAACCCTAGCCGCCACGCGAACGAACGCCAGGCCTGATTCGGGGATTGCTGCAGAGGTGGCAAGACTCGTAGCCCGAGCAAGTGTCTTGCTTGGTCAGGGTGATATCGCCTCGGCGCGCGCGGTGCTCGAGCGTGCCGCCGAGATCGGGGATGCGCATGCAAGCTTCGCACTTGCGGAGACCTATGACCCGATCGTCCTTCGCAAATGGGGCGCGTATGGGACGGTCGGCGATGCGGCGAAAGCGCGCGATCTCTACGCAAGAGCACGGGCCGGCGGCATCAAGGAAGCAGAAGAGCGGCTCGACTCGTCGCGGCGCTGACCCGCGATTGAGGAGAGGCGGCGCAGACAGAAATTTGATCCATCGGAGGGCCTGGCAAATGAACTCTTCTTTCGGTCGATGGACGCTGTTTGCTTTCGCTGCCTCGATTTCGCTATTGCTGACCTTACGGCCGGCTTGGGTTGAGGCGCGTACCAAAACTTTCAAGGCTCAGGGCGTTAGCGTACATCAAGCGCCTAAGCCGCAAGATACGATGAACGCCTGGACGATCGGTCTTGCTGGGGGCCTCATCGAAGGCGCCCCCATCCGACTCGCCGCCGAGATGGCCCGCGTCGTCGATGACGGAGACAATCTCCACGTCCTGCCGATCGTGACGCGGGGGCCGACCGAGAACGTCAATTCATTGCTCTACCTTCGCGGTGTTGACGCTGCGATCATCAATTCCGACGTACTCGAAGAGTACAGGAGCCAGGTGCCCGACATCCAGCGCAGGCTAGCCTACGTTCTCAACCTATTTCCATCCGAGCTACACATCTTCGTGCGACCGGAGGTTTCCAGGCTGAGCGATCTGGTCGGCAAGAAGGTGAATTTCAATACCCAGGGCACCGCCGCGGCCTATTCGGGACCGCTGATCTTCAGTCGTCTTGGCCTCGACGTTGAGCAGACATTCATTCCACATCAGGTTGCACTGGAGCAGATGCGCAAGGGCGATATCGCCGCAGTTGTATTCATCACATCGAAGCCGGTCGACGCGTTCGTGCGCGGTCACTGGGATCCAGGATTCAAGTTCCTTCCCGTCATCTATGATGGCAAGCTGGAGGATTATTATGTTCCTGCCTTTCTCGACGCGAGCGATTATCCCAGCCTGATCAAGCCGGGCGAGCGCGTGCCGACGATCGCAGTGCCGACGGCGCTGGTCGCCTTCAATTGGGCTCCGAAGTCGAACCGCTTCGGGCGCGTCGCGCGCTTTGTCGATCGACTGTTCTCGCGGATTGAGAGCTTGCAGGTGGCGGGTTTCGATCCGAAGTGGAAATCGATCAATCTTGCGGCGACGGTTCCTGGGCTTTCACGTTTCCCCGCCGCACAAGCATGGCTGGACGCCCATCCACCCGCGACACAGGCATCGCAATGAAACGGGCCGTCGCATTCGACTCAGCCGTTCTCGTGTTTGTGAGCGGCGTAGCCTTAGCGCAGGGGGAGGACCATCCGACAGCACAGCTTCGCGCCTGCTCCGGGATGGCAGGCGCGCAGCGGCTGAAATGCCTTGACGAACTCTCCCAGGCCATCACGTCTGCTGTTCCTCTGGGGCGCAACGAGGATGGCTGGGTTGTCGGCCAAACGAGATCACCGGTCGATTTCTCACCGATCGCCACCGCGACGATATCATCGCGCCAAGATGTAGGCAGTGCGACGCGGCTCTCGATCCGATGCCGCGCTGGACGCACGGAACTCGTGGTCGCAGGATCTGATGTTTCGGGTCGCGGTGAGGACTACGCCATTTCCTATCGGGTTAATGGCGGCCAGGTCATACAGCTCCCTGCGGCTACTCCAGCATTTGGAGGCGGTGTCGCGTTCAAGACTGATGCAGCGGCCTTGATACAATCGCTTCCCAGCCAGGGTCAGCTTGACGTGCAACTTTCCCGGTCGACACAAGCATTTCTAGACGCCTCTTTCCTTTTGACCGGACTGGACAGGGTGCGCGCCAAGATCGCCGCTACATGCAAATGGCCGCAAGCGATCGCGAAGCCCAACAACTAGTGCGCGATAGAAGACTGTCTTTTCAGATAGGAGATTGGAACATGAGCAAGTTTCGATACATGCTAAGAATAGCCATCGTCTGCATCGCAGCACTCCTGCTTGGCGCGTCGTTCTCTGCAGGGCAAGAGTACGCCCGTCCGTGGCCGGCGCCAAAGCCAGCAGTTGCGGAAGGGACGCGCACCACAAGCACGCGTGCGACGTCGCCCGCGAGTGCGCGGACGCGCCATCAGGCGGCGTCTCCCCGGACGGATCGCCACGCCATGGCAAATAGCAAGCAGCACCATCTGGTCCTCCAGGTGAATACAAATGATCCCGCAGCAATGAACCTCACGCTCAACAATGCAATGAACGTCACGCAATATTACAAAGACACCGGCGACAAGGTGAAAATCGAAGTGATCGCGTTCGGTCCCGGGCTGCACATGTTCCGCGAAGACACCTCGCCAGTGAAAGCGCGGATCGAAACGATGGCGCTCAGCACGCCGGAGGTCTCGTTCAAGGCCTGCGGCAACACCCAAGAGAACATGCGGAAGGCTGAGAACAAGGACATCCCGATTATCCCCCAGGCTGAAGTGGTCAAGTCCGGCGTCGTGCGGGTGATGGAGTTGGAAGAGCAGGGCTGGACCTATGTTAAGCCATAGGCGGGAGCATTCATCGTAGCGCTGCTTCTCGGTAAAGCGAGCCGGAAGAACATCGCTCAGTCTGTGACGTGCCGCCTCGCGCGCGATGCGATACGCCCCGAACGCGCATGCCGCATCGAAACCTGCTTGTGCTTTGAGTAGGGCGGCGACTGAAAAACAATTCTCGGTTTGTCCACGGTGCCTCTCGGCGGCACTTGAGGAAGACAAAGCCGCAGCGCACCATGAACATCGGCATCTGGCCCCTTAGGCCACCCCGTTGATCTCGCCAAGGGACGGCACTCGGCCGCGTCAATCGATGCACCCTATTCGGCCAAGAGACCACAATTTACAGCTTCTTAGCTCGGCGGCTCGTGCAGCCGGCATTTAAATACCGCCTCGGTCGTAAATCGCTAAGACTTGTCGCGATCGACGGATTATTCTTAATATAGAGAGCTTGGGCGGTGTTAAATTTTCGGGGCCAAATATGACTTTCTCGCCAGAGGATCGTGGTTACATTCGGCTGCTGCAACTTGGACCTTTTAACAAGCGCGTCCGCGGCGGCTGGCGGTTCGGGACCAAGCGGATCAGCGACGCGGTAGTTGATCGGCTCGTCGCAAGGGGCGTCGCAAGCCGCGAAGGTGATCGGGTAGAGCTGACCGGCTCTGAAGCTGCTGAGTGAGTTGCGAGGGCACGTTAGGATCCGCACGCAACGCTAGTGCACCCGGTCCGCGGTATCTTTTCTCCGATGCCTGTCGCTCGGCTTCGGAACGCTCGACCGCGTGAATCGGACTGCAATTTTCTCGTCGCCCTCCCATTTCAAATCATGTATTGTTTGATTTGATTTTCGAATTATCGATCGGGGCGGAGAGAATACTCATGGCCCAGCGAGCAACATTTCGCGCCGATTTCCGTGACTTTATTGCGCTATATTTGTTGGCTGTAGACCACAACGAAAACCATTACGACGCATCTCGACTGCACAAGCTTTTTGTGCCCACTCGAAGCACTTGCGAAGACCTCCTCGATCCCGCATCAGATCCCGCCGGGGTGTATGATCCAATAAGTGGCGGCCGCGCGTTTGGCCCAAGCGGTCAGGCGGTCGATCGCGCGGCGAAGTATGACCACGCAAGCGCCTTTCTTCATGCAGTGCTCAAAGGGGTTGGACCAAAAACAGCACCGTAGACTACCGTTTCGTGGGCGGGCCCATCCGACGGAGCTAAGCAGTCGTCCGTTAAGAAGCCGATTTGAGCGCTGGGCGACGACTGATGGCTGCTATGAGTACGGTCAGGATGAGGCACGAGAGAGCCCTCAGCCAGGCGAGGATGCGGCGGAAGTTGTGGCCGACGGCTGAAAGGATGACGTTGGCGGCATCGCCGGCGCGGCCTTTTGGCCGAGGTGACCATCGGTCTTCAAATGTCCGATGATGGGTTCGATAGCGGATCGGCGTCGCAGCTCGCGTTTGATGGCTCCGAAGACACCGCGTTTCTGGCCGGAGATGAAGACGCGACGGGGATTTTGTACGTCGTGGCCGCGGTATCCCTTGCCGACATAGGCCCGCTCGATCGGACAGCCGGTGAGTGTCTCGGCGCGGTCGATGACGTCCCGCAAGGTGTGACCGTCGTACGGGTTATCGGGGAGCGCCCTGGCGTGGAGCACGAACAGGCCACCTGGAGCGCGGCGGTTGTTGGTGACGATGGAGGCTTTGACACCGAACTCGTAAGGCGCGGCGGCCTTGCCTTTGCCGATGCACTCCACCTCCGGGGCGTGGAAGGAATAGAGCTTCCAGCCGCGCTGGCGCTGCTGCTGCGAGCGGATCTGCGAGGCCCGGCTGAGCGGAAGGGCGAACGCGTTCTCGAGCACGGCCTGACCGTCGATCTTGCGGCGGATATCGCGAATGATCCGGCCCAGCCTCGAGCGCAGGATCCGCAACTGCCGCTGATGCCGCCTGAATTGCTTGGCATGGGCGTAGCGTCCCGCCATCATCGCGGCGGTCTTGGCAATGCGAAGGTAGGACTGCCGCAGCTTGACCTGGTGCTTCCTCGCCAGGCGGTTGAGCCCCTTGATCGCCGCGTGCAGCAGCTTGGCATCGGTCGGGAAGGTGATGGCCTTCGGCTGCACGGTGGTATCGACCGTGACCCGCTCGAGGTCCTGGCTGCGTAGCGCGCCGGCCTCGTGCGCCACCCGCAAGCTCTCGGCCAGCAACAGCTCCAGCTTGTCGCCAAGCCGCTTGCGCCAGTGGCTCAGATCCGAGCGCTCGTGCGGGAACGCGTGCTGGAAGAACTCTTCGCCGGTGAAATACTGGAAATACGGGTCGTGGACCCAGCGCTCGCACACCCCCTCATCGGACAGGCCGTAAATCTGCTTGAGCAGCAGCAGCCCGATCATGAAGCGGGTTGCGATCCCGGGCCGGCCGTTCTCGCTATAGAGCGGCGCGATCTCGCCGTCGATCCAGTCCCAATCGACCTTGCCGGCGAGCTGAACCAGCTCGTGCTTCATATTGATGATCTGGTCCAGCCTGGCCCGGAACAGATCGCCCGATCCCGTCGTCCTGTGCTTCTTCGGTCGCATCGCCACCTCCGATGCGACGACAGAATCATGCCTGGCGATTCGAAAGAATCCTGAAAATGAAATTGCAGGGTTCCGATGCCCGAAACATCAAAACCCTGCAATCGCAAAACAGCCCACAACGACAAATGCGATTCTAGCTCAATCGCTTAGCCGCTCTTCACGGACGACTAAGCACGCCTGTAGGCGAGCCTGAGCGCAGGACACCAAAGCGCCGCCGACCGGCCATGGAATCGTGGTTCTCGTCAATATGCCGGGCAGCACAGGACCCGTTTATCATTCCGCAACGTCAAGTGTATCGAAATCAAAGCAAAACCGCAGCGGCGCGATATTAGCGTTGCGGATGCACGTTGCTCGACTGTATAGCCGCGACCGGAAGCCCTCTCACATTCGGCGATGTCCGCCATCGCAGCGCACGCGGACATCTCCATCGAATGAAGAACCGTTCAACGACACGGACAGCTCGATCGGACGTGCCATGCATCGTCACTCACTGATCCCGCCTCAGCGATGAACTGCCTGCGTCAGCGCTCTCCGATCGAAGCTGTTTGAGCCGCGTCTCCAACGCGAGCTTTTTGGCAATCAGCCTTTCCGCAAGAATGGCATTGACCATGCTGTGGAGCTCCCACAGTTCGTCCATCGACATTCTCTCGAACTGGTCCTGATACATGATTCCCCGAATCACGACGTCGATAGGGTGGGCGGATACGATGAAAAGTGCAACCAATCGGCGGTAGCAAGACTATTGCTTCCTTGAGACCGCTGGGGAGCGACCGGGCGTACCTTTAGCTGCTCCGCCCTCTGACTGATAGCAGAGCCCTCTAAGCGGAATCGTCGGGCGCGTCGGTTTCGACACCTCAGGCAACCCGCGTTCTTCTGAACCGTGAACCGCAGCGCGGCTGCGGCTTAGACCTTGTTGAGACATTGAGGTTTTCGGGGCCTCAGCTTGAGGCAAGGCGCGGCTGCGGGGCGGATTTTTCCGAATGGCCTCGCTGCATAATTGAGACCAGCCGAGCAACTTCGACGATGTGTCTTCGAAGGCAGTCAGGCAAATGCCCATCGCACGGACGAAGACTGGCGACGCGCTGCCCGGGTCGAGACGAAATCGCATAACTATCGAGCGAACACTCCGACGGAGGCCGAACGAACCAGACAGTCCGGCGAGGCACCCCCAGCTAGGCCGGCCCGCTCATGCGATCCTCGGGTTTTTTCGCGCCCTGCTTCTGCACCTGCTCCTCTACGAATATCACGATCGTACGCCGAGCAGCTGGGTCCGTTACTTTCTGAAATGCTCTGATCAAGCGGAGCATCTGTAGATCTTCGACGAAGTTTGACATTGAAAGCCCCCATTCACAATTGGGAAAGCTCAGTGTTAGGTTCGCGCGGCAGGCTGGCCTCTCGTCGTCGTGTCCACGTACCCCTTATCTCAGCGCGTGGTGTTCTCCTCGAAGTCCAAGATCCTGCCTCGAATAATTTGGAGTTCTGTCAGATGACAAGCAGGAGCCTCGCGGCCAGAGCTTCATCGACCTCTACGGGCAGCGTCCACGACTCAATCAATGGACCAATCCTCCAGTCGCTGCGGGTTCATGCTGCCCTCCTCCGCTGGCTTCTGACATCCGCACCATATCCAACGGCCAGGCCTGCTGCTTGCCGGGAGGTGTCGTTGGCCCGACAAGCCCACCGTCGGCTTTTATCTTTAAATTTATAGTTTAATTTTTAATTATTATCAATTTAAATTTCGCCATATTAATATAAATAATGGCGCCATTTCCGATGCCACGACTCTAGGCGGAGACTCAGATTGCTCAGTTCGCTAGGCGACTTTTTCGGGAGAAGCGCCATGACCGGAGTAGCCGTTTGCGTAGTGTGCAGCCGCTGGAGTGCTCAAGGTCGGAATTACAGTCCTGCTGTTGCCCGCGGGATCATGACTGTCCCCACTGTTGGATCCGCGACATGCACGATGAGAAGCAGATTGCGCGCGCGGCAAGATACGAAAGAGGCGAAACCAGCCTTCAGACCAAGCCTGAACCATTTTGCCTGAACGGCTTAGCCGCCATTTTTGATCAATTTGCCTTCCAGCCTGCATGAGACTGCTTCGCCGCTTTAGCTTCGGCGATGGCGACGCTCTCGCGTAACTTCAACAGCTCGTCATACGCTGCTCGAAGTGGATCGTAATCCTCGACCGCAGGAGATCGCCTCGAGAAGTTTGTCGTGCCGTAGGATGAATATCTGATCATCGCAAACACGCAGCCATGATGCACCCAAAGCGTATCAGGGCATTGCCGTTGCGCAACCAGAGCCGTTCGTTAAGCTTGATGTTGGTGCAAAAAGTTAAGATCGGGACGAAGATGTGGTATTGGCGCGCATCGCGCAGGTCCTGCGATGGATGGATTAAAGATGCGCTGCCAGCCGACGACGGCTAAGCGACAACCATAGCAGCTGATTTCGCAGGAGCGTACACAATTCAATCCAGACGAACAATGTAGCCGATGTCGCTCAGCGTCTAGTTGTCCCGACGTCCCCCAGGGGTTCGAAAGACCGCAATGAGCCGATCGCCTTCCCAAAGCTCAACATCGTGCTCGCTAGACATTTGCTCGGCCCGATATCTCGCGCTCTGCTCGTCGATGCAATCAAGCTTTGCGGCACAGATCGGGTGCCGGCTACTGTCCACCAGGAAGGCTTTGTACCGCATGGCGATCCCATCCAATGACTCCGCCATCCTAATCGAATGGCTGCCTGATGCAGCACCAAATCCATTTCAGCAGCTGCGGAACCTTTGTACGTGTGGCCATTTCGCTATAGACGCCTGAACTCGTGGCTTTCGATGCCGAGCCGCGTCGGGTCCGCCATGAAACGCCCGCGGTCTTTCCACCCTCCTATCGGCGCAGGATTTCCGAGCCGCATTTCGCCCCACCGATCCGAACCCTTTTGGCTTCTCGTCCGAAACGCTGAGGGCTGATTGGCAGGCGCTGTAACTGCAGGGTTCAGGTGAAACTCGATCCGAAACCAAAGCGAAAGGAGCGCACGCTCGTTCACACTACATTAGTAGGCCTTTTTAACCTTTTTGCCTTGCATCATGCGCCTACTTGCGATTGCATAGTTTTCCCGATAGCGCCGCGGTCATTTCGGCCATTGTTTCTAGGAACTGCTGATGAGTAGTCGAAGTCAGGTTTACAACTATTCGGCCATTCTGAGAGACCGAGTGCAGGGTCTAATCGCACTTGTTACAGAACTGGAAGGACTTCGTTTTCGGCTGCGTCAAGCGGAGGCAAGGACAATGCGGCGAAGAGGGAAGTTATCAACCCGGACTGCACGACGGCTGCTCGGTCGACGATAAGGGCAATACGCAATTCACCACGCGCGGTTACGCGCAATGGTGACACGCCCACAGCTCACTTGCAGCCAACGTCTTAGCCAGCCCTTCTTTCCACATCCTGCCGCCGGGACGCAATCTGGCGTGCAGCGTCGCTGTTATCAGCGTCTCCGCAATCGGCGAAGCCCTCGTAATGCTCCAGTCGATGTTGATCAATGAGATGGGTATCAGGCTCCGAATTATCGAAGGCGCTACCCTCTTGTGTGCTTGCTGCTCGACCCGTACGTAGAGGCCCAATCTGGGCACATTCCGAGATCGTGCCAAATCGCTTCAGCGCTGCGTTGATCCTCTGAGCTAGCGTTCGATTGTGCTCCCGGAACATCGACAAATGATCTCCATTCACGGGTATGATTTCCAGACCCGAAAGAAACAGACCCTTCCAGCCAAGGCTGTCGTCCAAACCCCGCATACCGTCCCCCGATTCTGACCGAAAAAGAACCCCCCGAGTGTCAAGGAGGCGCGGGCGATAAGACCGTAGGATCCTCGTATACAATCGTTCTACGAGCCTCGTGGGCAACGGAGCCCCGTCCTCGTCGACCATGGTGGTAAAAGTGCTTCGTCCTCTCCAGATGCCTCGAAACCACTTCCGCGCTTCCTCATCGAGCATCCAGTGGACGGTTTGCCATGAGCGCTGCAAGCGCGATGCGATTGTTGGTGAAGACAGCTCGTTCGGAGCTTGCTTCCAAATTTGTCGGCATTTCCGCCAAGCAACTTCACGTGTCGTTGGATATGTCGCAGAGGTATCGAACAACATCACCAGATCTACCCGGCGACCTTGCTTTTGCATTTGATGAGCCATTTCAAAGGCAATGATCCCTGCGAAGGAGTGCCCCGCGAGCACACAGGATGACGACGTTAAATGGGCACTCAGGGCTGCTGCATATGGCGCAACTAATTGTTCGATTGTCGGGAAGGCGGATTTCCGGTTGTTTGCGACCGCGGCACGCCATTGCAGGGGCCAAGGACGCATATCGATCCCGAACACCTGGCTATCCAGCAATTCGGCGAGCCCGAATTCATCCGGCCCCGCGTAAACGAAATACACCGGGCGCTCCGCGTTGCCCTTCTGCAATTCAACGACCGGCGGTCGTGTCGCTAGCCCTCGGGTAGCAATGACCTTTGATAGCTCTTCCACGGTCGGACTTTTGTAGAGATCCGAAATCCCAAGGGTTACGTTCGTTACTTGTTTGATCCGGTTGATCATCCGCACAGCCATTAACGAATGGCCACCCAATTCGAAGAAATCGTCCTTGATACCGATTTTCTTCAGCTCGAGTAATTCGCACCATATGCTGATAACCACTTCTTCCATCGGAGTGCTTGGCGGCACATACAATTCCTCGGACTGAGATGACCTCACACCGGGCAATGGCAATGCCCCGCGGTCCAGTTTACCGTTAGGCGTCGTGGGAAATGCATCCAGGAAGACGAAGTCCGCAGGAATCATATAAGTCGGCAGTTGATCTCTGCACAGGCTCCGTAGTTCGGCGCCGAGGCCAGCCGACGAGATCGCCGGCCTCACATAAGCTATCAGTCTCTTGTCCCCCGCTGAGTTCTCTCGCGCTACAACCGCCGCTTCCTGCACCGCTGGATGTGTGGTCACGACCGTCTCAATCTCGCCCAGTTCAATGCGATGGCCACGAATTTTTACCTGATGATCCACTCGACCAAGAAACTGAAGCATGCCATTCGGCAGTCGTCGAACCATATCACCGGTTTTGTACAACCGCGCTCCCGGCGCCTTGCTGAAAGGATCGCCAATGAA
This sequence comes from Bradyrhizobium sp. BLXBL-03, assembly GCF_051853015.1. Lineage (NCBI taxonomy): Bacteria > Pseudomonadati > Pseudomonadota > Alphaproteobacteria > Hyphomicrobiales > Nitrobacteraceae > Bradyrhizobium > Bradyrhizobium sp. BLXBL-03. The sequence goes on from NZ_CP182470.1 coordinate 6,494,149, forward strand.
TCGATCACGCGTCAATTCCGGCTGATTGTGGTAGCCCCGAGCTATCTGAATGCCACCCAGATATAACTCGCCAGGGACGCCGACGGGGACATGCCGCATATGAGCATCCAGCACGTGAGCCTGAGTGTTGGCTACTGGCAAGCCAATGGGAACAACATCGTCAGCGTGTTGACGCGGGACTGAGTAAAACAGCGAGGTGATTGTGGCCTCGGTTGGTCCGTAAAAATAATGCAACTCTGCGCCGACCATTCCAAAAAACTCTCCGGCGAGTTCTCCAGTCAATACGTCGCCCCCGCAGAACACATGCCGGAGGCTTCGGCAGGCCTTGAGTTCCGGTATCTTCAGAAGCAAGCGCAGCGTCGATGGCACGAGGTGCATGACAGTGATCCGGCATCGAATGATCGTTTGGACCAAATACGCTGGGTCACGATGTCCGCCCGGCTGCGCCAGGACCAGACGCGCGCCGACGAAGAGCGGTGCCAGGATTTCCAGGACCGCGGGATCGAAGCTAAATGAAATCTGCTGCAATACGCGATCGCCCTCGTTCAAGGGAAACGTCGATTGCATCCAGGCCATCAGATTCCTGACCGCTCGGTGAGGAATCATGACCCCCTTCGGATTTCCTGTAGATCCCGAGGTATAATTTACGTAAGCAAGGCTCGAGTCGGTCGCAGCGCGGTTGGGATTGCCGACGCTCCCCGCACAGACTGCAGGGTCATCCATGAAAATGACGGCGTTCGCTCTAAGATCGGGCAGAATTCGGCTCAGCTTGCGCTCCGTGAGCAGAACGGGCGCGTTGGCGTCCTTCAGCATAAATGCGATGCGTGCCGGTGGATAGGCTGGATCTATTGGCACATAAGCGCCTCCAGCTTTGAGAACGCCGAACAAGCTGATGATCAACTCCGGCGAACGCTCCAAGCAGATAGCTACCAAAACCTCGGGACCAACCCCCAATTCGCGCAAATGATGGGCAAGCTGATTTGAAAGATGGTTGAGCGCGCGATAAGTCAGGCGCTGCTCGCCGAATTCCACTGCCACGGCGTCCGGAGTTCGATCGACTTGCGCCTCGAAGAGTTCATGGATGCACCCATCCTTCGGGTAGTCTGCCAGTGTTTCATTCCACGCGACCAGCAGGTCGTGACGCTCAGCCGCTGCCAATAGCGGCAAATCACCGAGCCGTTGCTTCGGCTTCTCTGCCATCGCCTCAAGCAGTGTTTGTAAGTGGCCGAGCATTCGGCCAGCCGTCGCGCTATCCAATCGACCGCGATCGAATCCAATTTTCAGGCATAGCTCGGTCCCGTCGTAAGCCGCCAAGGTGATCGGATAATTGGATTGCTCAAAGAGATGGAATTTCCGAGCGGACCAAGACCGTCCCCGCATTTGCAACAGGGAGTTCAGTTGATGATTCTCAAATACAACGATGCTTTCGAACAACGGCCTGCCCGCTGACACATCGCTCCAAGCCTGCACCTTCTCAAGCGGCGTATGCTCATGTTCGCGCATCGCCACAATTGCCGCGCGTACTTCCTTAAGCCAAGGAATGAGTGCGGCGTCGCGGTCCACGTACACGCGCAACGGCAATGTGTTGATGAACAAGCCGATCATGGCTTCAGCGCCCGCGATCGTGCTTCGGCGACAACTCCTGGTCACTCCGAACACGACGTCCGCCTCGCCGCTATACCGGCTTAGCAGCACCGACCAGGCCCCCTGGATGATCGTATTGAGAGTCAGCTCATTCTGCTCAGCAAGCGAACGAAGTGCGGAGGTGATCTCACGCGACAACAAGATCTCCTTATTGCCGCCCTGGACGTCGACGTTCCGCTCGTTGGTCGGCAAGCGATCCACCACCAGCGGAGTGGGCGCCGTGAAGCCTTTAAGGGTGCTCCTCCAAAACGTTTCGGACTTGGAGAACTCCCGTGTTTGCAGCCACTTGATGTAGTCCCGATAAGGTCTGGGCCACTTTAGCGTTATTGCTGTGCCAGCGCGGAGAGCCTCGTAGTAGGAGAAGACTTCGCCAAGAATGGCCGGGAATGATCTGCCGTCCAACAGCGCGTGGTGAAACGTCCAGATGAGGCGGTACTTCGCCTCGCCACAACGTACCAGGGTTAGACGAAGCAGCGGCGCTCGCGCGAGATCGAATTCTCGACGACGGTCCCTCTCCAATAGATCAACCATTCGTCGATCCTGTTCGGAATCTGGAATTCCGCGCCAGTCCTGTCGCTGCCAAGGGATCTCGACCTGTGCTTGCACCTGCTGTTGCGGCTCATTGACGTCGGTCCAGCGAAACTGGCTTCGCAAAGCCGGATGACGAGCGACCACGATTCTCCAGGCGCGCCGCAGAGAGGCTTCGTCAACTGCTTCGTGCAAGTCGCACAGCAGTTGCTCGGTGTAGACCCCTGTTCCGGGAGCCGACAAACTGTGGAACAGCATGCCTTGCTGTAGCGGCGACAGCGCGTACACGTCTTCAATCATGCTGATTGGCCGCTGAGGACAGGCTGTTAAACCTGTGTTGAACCTGCCGGTTGGATTGCCTTGCCGATGGTTTGCGATCTTCAATTGTCATTCCACTCGATTAAATATAATCTAGAGAAAATTCAATATATGATTTTGTTGAATTAATAAATCCCCAAGGTATTAATGTAGGGCGCTTTAAATCTGGCCGGGCACAGTACGCGGGGATTGAAGGAAAATGCGGAAGATTCAGAGCTTTGTGACGACTGAAGACGTTATCGCCGCCGCTCGAGTTCTTGCCTGGGCCAGGAACTATCTTGCGCGGGAGGAAGAAAAGGTCAGACGTCCTTACCCGCCTCAGACGGTTTGTCCCTATGTGGAGGCCTCGATTAAAGCGAACTCCCTCTACATGGTGTTTCATAACGAATTGAACGGAGAAGATGCCGGGTCGATTGCCGACGTAATCTTGGGATACGTCAATCCCTTCAAGGAGGCGCCCCCCTTTGCGCGGCATGAGCAGGCGCTAAAAGCGCTGCTCATCGTATTCCCGAATATCGAGGAGAAATTCCTAGGGGCACTCGATGAGTGCCACCGGACCATCAAGCCGAAGATCGTCAAGTCTGGTTTGATGATTGGTCAGTTTCATCCGAGGTGCCGGGAAGAAGCGATCCACAATCCTGAATGGAACGCAATCTCGCGGTCTCCGGTTCCTCTGGTGGCGATCCGCAATATGACGTTACACGACATCATGTTTCTACATGACGATGAGCAAGCATTTCGAGCGTATGAAAGCAGGTTTGGAAGCCGATTCGCGCAGGGAGGTGCGTTTCTGTATCCGTATCACAAACACCTCATCACTTGCTATGAACGCGCAAAATCCGCTTATGCAGATCATCAATAACCTAAATTGAATGGCTGTTTGTACCAGTCAACTCGGTCTGTTGAGCTTCAAATGCGGCTTCTGACGCACTTCCTTCATCTCTTGCTGGTGAACAATTGTGTCCCGCGGCGTGTACTCGATACCTCCACCACAAGGTGAGGCACGATCGATCGCCCATCCATTGAACCTTTCACCGAGCGGTTGGACCAACCCTCAAATCGGGGGGACCAGGAGGTCTCCTATGCGCACGATCTTGATCGCAGTGGCGGTCGCTGGCTGTCTCGGTACGACGTTTTTGCTGTCGTCCTATCCGTCAACAAACAAAGTTGATGTGGCGAACCTGGCGGTCGATCACTGTACCAATTTCCACAGCTTGGCTGCGCTCAAACTATCCGGACTAATGCGCAACGAGGCACAACCGGAAAGGCAGGGAGCACGGGGTCGGTTTGGCAAGCGGCTTTGGACAGCCTTTTGCATCCAAGACAAACGACCTCGGCTTGAGTCTGAGGTCGCCAACCCTGGGGAAGACTTACTCCCGACGCGAAGGCCTTTTGACTTGGGTATTTCTCGGGAGCTTGGATCCGCCAATGAATAAAGCGGCGGGGCCTCGCCATGCACTGTCGAGCGCGTAAGTCTCGGGGAGTTTTGGCTACCCTCGATGAGCGATAAAGGTCTCCGACCCGGACTGATCCAGCTACGGACGCGCCGAAGTCCAGAGTTAGGCGGGCGCCATATTTCCCTCTGCAGCGCGCCGGCGGCGGAACCAAGCTTTCAGCTTGAATGGCTATGCTCCAATGCTGCGACGACGAGCCAAGTGCCTTGGCTCCACGCCCGCGTGCACTTAGCCGCCCGAAACTGAATAACCATGATTAATTTGATTTAATGCAGCAATAAAATTCTTTCATTTTGATCATTTAGAGGTAAAGTACTGTTGCGAGCGCAGGCACTCCGCGTGACGCGCCCTGCCCAACGGACCGTCGGCTCCGTTTGAAGTTTTTAGTCCCGGGCCGACGGTCCGAGGCAGATCCGCGCTATTTCTGGGGAAAATTGAGCTTGGCCACCGGGATGGCGTAAGCTCTCACTTAAATCCCTAATCTGAAATGAGTCGGGGAGTTGCCGTGGGTATTTACTTGCTGTTACTGGCGGCATGCGTTGTTGGGGTTCTTCTGTTCCTGGCATTCCGCTTATAGGACCGACAGCGGCCACAACCGTTGCTTTGAATCCTCAGCCAATGGCCGAAATTGAAAAACTTCGGCTTGAGTTTTTGACTGTGCGCGGATGAGCGCGTTCAACTCCATCACTGGAGACGAACGTGATCACCTGGCTGCTGGTAGCTTTCCTCATCACCGTTAGCGTCGCGATCTTGATCGCCCACGCGATCGACGCCATGCGCTCCTGAGGCTGCGCCCTCCCCCATTCGGCAATTTGACGGTGCGGCGATTTTACAGGCTATCTTATGGGGAAAGCCGCGCAAGCGCCCTGGTCCTCGCGGAGAAGCCGCCTCGTCGACGGCCTCCTTGATCCATCGCTCTACACCATTGCACGATGACCGGTTCTTGGCGGCGGACCCTTGTCGAGAGCTGTGATCATCCGAATTTTCCTCGCTCCGCCTTCAAGAACATAGACCGCAGTCCAAACGGCCTATGGCGTCAAGGGACAGACGCCAATTGGGGCGGCTGAGACAGCTTCGGCTTGGATGCGCCCCGAGAATAGGGCCCCTGCCCCGATCCTAGACGAGCCAGACTTGGAGACTAAGCTACATCTGACATCTAATTTGTTTGGAACCTGTAACATAGTTTAAAGTATTTAATTTGTGAGGAGTTTAGTATTTTCATATCAACCATGGGAGAATGTGGCATGCCCTCGGAAGAAGAAGACCGGCGGGAATTCTTGAAGACCTGCGGAAAATTTGCTGCGGTCACGCCCCCAGTCATGACCATGCTGCTGTCCACCTCGCTCACGTCAAAGGCAATTGCGCATTCTGGAGGCGGAGGGGGCCACCACCGCGATAATGAGCACCACCATCATCACCGGGACCGCGACTAGGCGGCCTTAGACTTGCAAGAGGCCGCCTTCCCACCGGCGGCCTCTTTGATGCCACAAGATCGGAGAATCGGCGCCCCCCCGCGGCGATGCTGTGGATCACGTTCTGGCGGTGACGCCCGGGCTGAAGTGGAGGCGATAACCGGCATGCGCGGCAGGCAGATTCGAACGATGTTGGCCCGTGGGTAGGTAGGGAAAAACTGGCGCGCCGGGAGTTGCATCTGACCATTTAAATGTTGACCTCGCCAAGATGGGGCAGAGCGTCTATCCGCGCTAAGGTGGGGACGCCACCCCTGCTCTTTCATCTCCTGTCTCAAGTAACCCGCCAGCGGGGCAGCCGCTAGGTTCGGGACCGGCTGCTTGCACTCCAGATCTCCACGTCGCGGATGGACCGACACTTGCAGGGACATCGCAATAATCCATTGCGGCCGGTGCCCAGGTCGACCCGTTAAATATAAAATTAACCATATTTAATATCGTATGCAAACCCGAAGCCATGCATCGAACAGACGCACGCTGACTAAGTGAAGAGAGGGGCGAGGGAATTGCCGGTAATCTGCCGTGGCGCGCGCTCGATCACTTACGGCACGAATAAAATGACGATTGAATGTCCATTTAATATATAATACGATAAGCGAGGTTTTAAATGAAAGAGGGCTGATCGTGATGCGGGTCGACAACGAAGATGATGACCGGCGGGCGTTCTTGAAAACCTGCGGGAAATTTGCAGCCGTGACATCCCCTACCATGACGCTGCTTCTGTCCACTTCCGTGACTTCACGAGCCATCGCACATTCAGGCGGCCTGCCTGCAGCGACGCAGAACGATAGCGGCCGGTCGTTCTTCGAGAACGATCGGTCCTTTGCGGCAGGACCGCGGAGCTCCGCCGGCGGGTCATCAGGGGGTGGGGGAGCACCAGGCGGTCGCCCTGCCGGGTCATCTCATGCCGGGACAGCTGGTGGTGGCGGCGGATCCAGCGGCGCGGGGGGCGGTGCTGGCGCAACCCCCAAAGGGCCGTTCGCGACAGCCGGCGGCTCGGGAACGCAAAGCGCAGATGGTGGGGTCGATTGCGCAGACGAGAAGGATGAGGAGAAACGAAGGACCGATTGCCCCGGCGCTAACACACGGATTTCGAGAGCAACCGAATCCAGCCAATAGGAGTCGTCTCAGCCTATGAATGAGGTGACTGCCGTACGGCTAGACTCCGTCGCGGCCTTCGCCCCCGGCATCGCTAATTGTGTGGCCGAGCGCATATCTCAGCAGCCGAGCGACCTCTTGATGCAGCGGGCCAGGCTGAACCTGCCAAATGTCCGTACGCTTGTCTCAAGATTGCATAGTTTTCCTGACTTTCAAGAACTGATCGAGTTCTCTTCAGCTGTGCTTGGGAGGGAGCACCCGCTCGCGCTGTGCGCCGTGTTGAACGTTGGGAAATTGCGCTGACCGGCGGCCATCTGTCGCACTTCGCGATCGAATTCCAATTCGTTTAATTATTAGACAGCCTATAGAATACGATAGATTTGGTTACGGAGGGCGCGATGATAGATCAACAAGATGATGATGACCGGCGTGAATTTCTGAAGATCTGCGGCAAGTTTGCGATTGTTACGCCGCCCGCTATCACAGCGCTGCTGTCGACGTCGCTAACCAGCCCAGCCCTTGCGCAATCCGGCGGCGGCTTGGCGCACGGCAATAACGGCTGGGGCAATGGCGGCGGGGACGGCAGTCCCAACGGCAAGCCGGATACGTATCGCTGAGGCTGCCGTTATCTCCCAATGTCTGGTCGGCTCTTCCTCGATCTCTTGCCCGGGCAGGTGATCGATGATGTAGCCGAGCTCGCGCCCGTCGAGTAGGCCCCTGCAGCCGGGACAGCGGACGTAGTGGTCGCGCTCTCCTGTGGAGCCTCAAGAGGTTGTCCTCGCTCAGGCCGAGGCGGCTGATCGGCGTTTGTGACTCTATACCACCATGGGGCCGGTGCCCGCTGTATCGATGCAGCCAGATCGGCAGCTCTTGGGCGCGGGGATTGGAGCTGCAAACATTGCTTACAAGCGGGGGGTTTGCCTGATCGCCGTAGCTGCGACCATGCGCAATCACCCGCCCGGCCAGCACACAAGGCCAAATGTTTGCACCGTTCTGCTCATTGCACCCGATCACGACTCTAGATAATGAAAGATATGGTTAGGTTCTTTCGCGCCGCGGGATGGTTGGCTCTCGCCCTGGTGGCTTTCGCGACGCTCGCCCCCATTTCCGATCGGCCGACGATTGCGCCCGCTCACTTCGAGCACTTTGCCGCATTTTTCGTGCTCGGGCTCGTATTCGTGCTGGCCTACCCAAATCGCATGATGCTGGCCACCCTGATCGTGATCGGCAGCGCGATTATCCTGGAAGCCCTACAGCTGCTCACTCCTGATCGACATGGTCAGCTCACGGACGCGCTGGTTAAAGTGGCTGGAGGTCTCTGCGGCATTTCGTTCATCACTGTTGGGCGGGAGTGCATATCTCAAGTAATGACCAGGATCGCATCTCGGGGATGACGAGATCACCGATCCGGGCGGAATGCAGCTGTCAGGATTCGCGCCAAGCTTGTCCATACACAGGAAGATTTTTGACTTCCGACAACAGCGGCGCGTCGGCATCCTTGGGCGACAGCGAGGGGCTTTCGACGCCCCACTTGATCCCGATCGCCGGATCGTTCCAGCGAATGGAGATTTCGTCTTTCGGGCTGTAAAGATCGTCGCACTTGTAAAAAAAGTCGGCGGTCTCGGACAGGACCACGAAACCGTGAGCGAAGCCGCGCGGCACCCACAATTGCCGGCGGTTTTCTTCGCTCAATTCGACGGCCACATGCCGCCCGAACGTCGAACTGCCAACTCGGACGTCAACGGCGACGTCGAGAACCTTACCACGCAGGACCGTGACCAGCTTCCCTTGTGTGTTCGGATTTTGCAAATGCAGGCCGCGCAAGACCCCGTGCGCAGACCGAGACATATTGTCTTGTATGAAGGGCCGCTCAATACCGGCGTCCGCGTATCGTCGGATCTGGTAGGTCTCCAGGAAAAACCCTCGTTGGTCGCCGAAAAGCTTGGGTTCCAGAATAAGGACTTCAGGTATATCAGTCGCAACAACATTCATCCTCAAACCCCTTGAGGCGGGACAGCATGAAATGTTGAACTTTTATAACGCCATCTGTTACCATTTCAAATGGATTAAATGATGCGGCGGCTATGAATGGGATCAATCTCGCAGACGGTACGGGCTCGCGGCTTTAACATCCGGTGACGACGGTGGTTTCGAAACACTTGCTCCCGGTCTTCAAACCGATGCTTTATTACTCGCGATCGCTTCTGATGCTCGAAGGAAGATTGCCGAGAAGTCGGCCAAGAGCAGCTACGGCGAAAAATATTTAAGATCGGCGGCGCGCGCTCCTCGCCCGCTAAACCATGACCGGAGACCGAGCATGCGGTTCAAAGGCTCCACGATCTTCGTCACCGGCGGCGCCGGCTTCATCGGCTCGGCCGTGGTGCGGCACCTCTTGCGCGATACCCAAGCGCGGGTGGTGAACATCGACAAGTTGACGTACGCTGCCAATCTCGAGTCCCTGCCCGGCGCGACAGGAAATCCGCACTACGCATTCGAGCAGCAGTGCATCTGCGACAGCGTGGGTCTTCGAAAACTGTTCGACAAGTACCAGCCGGACGCAGTGATGAACCTCGCCGCAGAAAGCCACGTCGACCGCTCGATCGACGGCCCCGGCGAGTTCATCCAGACCAACATAGTCGGCACCTTCACCATGCTCCAGGAGGCGGTGCGCCACTGGCGCAGCCTCGCCGGCGAGAAGCGGGAGCGCTTTCGCTTCCTGCACATCTCGACCGACGAGGTGTTTGGCTCGCTTGGCGCCGAGGGCTTGTTCACCGAAACCAGCCCCTACGCGCCGAACTCGCCCTATTCAGCCAGCAAGGCATCGTCGGACCATCTGGTACGCGCCTGGCGGGAGACGTATGAGCTGCCCACCTTGGTGACCAACTGCTCCAACAATTACGGGCCCTATCATTTTCCCGAAAAGCTGATTCCTCATATGATCATCAGGGGATTGGCCCGCGATCCTCTTCCCGTTTATGGCGATGGTCAAAATGTCCGCGATTGGCTCTATGTCGAGGACCATGCCAAAGCGTTGACGCTGGTACTGGAACAAGGCCAGATCGGCGAAACGTACAACATTGGTGGTCGCAACGAGCGCACTAACCTGCATGTCGTCCGGACAATTTGCGATCTACTCGATGATCTTGCTCCGAATGAAAGTGGCTCGCATCATCAGCTTATTTCCTTCGTGAGCGATCGCCCCGGGCACGATCGTCGCTACGCCATTGACGCCTCGAAGCTTGAGCGAGAACTTGGTTGGCGCGCCGGCGAGTCTTTCGAAAGCGGTATTCAAAAGACTGTACGTTGGTACATCGAGAACAAGCCATGGTGGCGAAGTATTCTGAACAGAGGCTATCAAGCTCAGCGGCTTGGAGCTACTGGCTGACGAAACGCGCGTGACGAGTGGCTCGCCTAGGCAGGACGACCAATGCCTCTCGGCGTAGGGCTAACAGACGCGAAGATGTCCTCCCGTTTCGAGGGCAAACAAACGCCATTGCTCCGGCCAAGCCTTCATCCCACCCAAATATGACAAGGTCAGCGGGACGGCCTCGGAGCTCTCCGGCCAGCTGAAACGTTAATTCGGAAAGTTGTTCCGCGTACGCGAGCTCCGTGCGGAAGCCCTCCTGAATAAGAATTCCTAAAACGATTAAGTCGAGGGACTAGGCGCGGGAGCCCCGGCCCTTTCCAAGACCGGGCACTCACCCTGCGATTATTTATCAGTTTTAATCCGTTTAGATTAATGGTATTTAAATGCGAGTCAACAAGGAAAGGGTAGACGCTGTGCCTTCTGAAAACAAAGGCGGTCTGAAGTTCTTGAAGACTTGCGGAAAATTCGCCGCGGTCACGTCGCCAGGCCATGTGTGCCAGCGGCGTCGGTGTCCATGACTTTCCAGCGAAGATCTCGCAAACCCGATCGTTGCAAGCAACCAGATGCACTAATTTCAGTATGCCAATGAACGCCCGAATGAGTCCTTCATTGTCTGCCGAGTTGTCATTCTCAAAGAGCCGTTGATCCGCATGCCTTCAGCCACATTTCGCGATCCTTCCGCTTCGCCAGGCTCTTCGACAGGTAGCCTTACAAAAATGCGCAGGTCGTCCCGGAAAAAGGCAATAAATCGTGGTGCCGATTGCGCGGAAGGTCGATGCCGGCTTGGGGCAAAGCCGGAGGAACGGCTAATGCCAAACACTCTCCAGGAGCAATTGGAGCGGGTTGAACGCGAAATTCTACTGTACTTAGAATTTGATGAGATCGAAAAAGCGCGGTTTGATCGCGAATCTTATTTATGGACGGCCGAAGATCGTATCGAGTGGCAAGAAATACAAATAGGGAATGCTGAACAACTCCGTCGATTGCTCAGAGAGCGTGAAGCCTTGCGTAGGAACCTGAGCCCATAATGGAGGCGAACGCCGGTGAGCGGTCAATAGTTTCCCATAGACCGAACAATTGCAGAGCAAATCGGCGAAGCTGGGCACGCTGCAGAATTCCCGCAGGAAAACGAAACTGGCCTCTCATTTCCGAAAGAAGCGCCGGCAGAGGCGTAGCAAGATTCATATTGCGTTCGTCCGGGGACAGGCTTGTTTGATCTGCAAGACATGCCCCTCGGACGCTGACCACCTCAAGTTCGGATAACCATGAGCGCTCGGGCGCAAAGTCACCGACGAATTTACTATTCCTTTGCAGGACCAAAATTGCACTGACGCCGCTCCGATCTGATCCCGAATCAGAAGCATCCGGATCATCAACTCGTGATCGATCGAGGGCCGGCCAATTGGGATTGCTGCCCAGCCTCACCCCTTATCATCCCAAACTGCAGTCACCCGATCGAGCTCGTCATGGAGACGCTTTTGCAGTCAGGGCTTTACCGGCTTCGCTCCCAGGGGCGTCTGCCGTACGCATCACGATCCCAGGGGCGGGCCGTCGTTGGGGCTTTGTCGTCCTCTGCGGCTTTTGCGCGATCGGCTTTGACTTGTTCTCGATCGGTCAGAGGAGGCTTGGTGGAGGGCACGCCCGTCTGCGCCAAAGCCGGAGCCATGGTGAGAAGCGCAACGATGGTAATGAGCTTTGTCATCCCCGCCTTTAACACGGCTGCGGGGACGTGTCCGATTTAGTTGCCGCCCCTCATCGAGGAAATAGCCGGGCGTCTGAAGGATCCCCGTTGCTGCGTCGAGGCGGCGCCGAAGCCGGCGAGACTGACGATAGCGGGTGGCTTAGCCCGCGGCATCTGCGGCCGCTCAACACGCCTTCGGCTGCATCGGTCACTCCAGATGGGGATGCAGGCGCCCGGGCTTTAAGCGACAGTGTCGCCATGGTCGAGGATGCCATCCGCGACTGCTCGCGACGCAAAGAGCGCAGCCTCGATCCTTTCCTCGGCTTCCGGCACAAGCTTGATCGCGGCCGCGTTCATCGGCCGGACCGGCTACGGCATCGAGATTGCCTCGCGTTATTGCGATATCGCGCTTCGCCGTCTCAAGGCGGTGTGCGGCCAGAGACAATGCTTTCATCGACAGGAGAGACGTTCGAACAAGCAGCCTCCCGGCTGCCAAGGAAGAGGCGGCCTAGGCAAGCTGCGAAGGCAAGAGAGTTCGGCCGGCGCCGATGCAATGCCGGCCGGAGCTTACTCCGATCGAAGCTGCGTACTCGCTGAGCGGCTGGCCGCTGGATGTCCGATGTCCGATGTCCGCTCGACTCCCAACAGCGGCGAGAAAGCGGACATTTCGCAAGGTCGCTGAAGGAGCGTTTCCAGACTACCACGCGCCTCTAAATCATACTGCCCGGCATGAAACAGCGAATAGTCGGATGGCCGTCCTCATAGTAGGGCCAGACAACCGTTCTCCCGAAGCGGTTGGGTCCCTTCACGACCGCAACGTCCGGAACGTCAATCCACTCGTTCGCAAGAAAGACTTGGAAATGCCCGTTCTGGCTTCGCCAATCTGTGTCCCGCAAAGTATTTCCGTCGGAGAGAGCGCAGCAGGCCTCTCCTCCTTCGGATTTCAATTGCTCGAACCATTTGTGCATTTCCGGATCGACCTGCGCGTATTTGCCTTCTGGATCGCGAGCCGCCACGGGGGCGGACATCAGCAGCAATGCCACCATCATCGATCTTACGGTGTGGGTATTCTGTAACCGAGCTCTCATAAGAGCCCCCCTGCTCAAAATTCAATTGTTTGAACGCGATCACGCCGAGTAATAAACTCGCCTCCGGGGCAATGAGAACGGAGGGAAATGCATCAACGACATCTCCCGGAGACGGGGCGCTCGGGCCCAAATATTCCCTATTCCAACTGAACGGGTTGACAGTCAGTAGGCCTGATCGCCCGCCCCATCACAACTAGAAGAAATGATGGAGCCTCGAAACGTAGCAATGGTTTTCCGCCAGTTCAACCTGAAGTCAGTTCGGCGCGGCTACGGCCTTCTGTGGAAGTGCAACGACGCTGACCTTTCTCAACGCAATTGAACCTTTGCGGAATGCCTCGGACCAACAGTTAAGCAGTTCACATGGTTTCAAGTAGACCAAGATTAGGATGAATATGAAATTTGTGGTGGGAATATCTTCTAATCCAAGAGAGGGGAAATCCCATGAAGAGAATGTTTCTGATGGTGACCGCCATTTCGATCATTGGAAGCGTGGCCGTCAATCACGCCAACGGATGCGCACTACAGCGCCCAACTTTTGAAGTTACCGGTTTCCCGATCTCCGGGCATCAAGTAGCGGTGCTGGGCTCGGCCCAGGTGGAGGAGAGTGCGGCCGCACCGACGCTCATGTTGGGCGGGATGCCGGCTTCTCCCAGTCAGATCGAGATTCTGACGAGACCCCCAAAAACAAGAAAAATTGTCGAGGCTTCAGCAGATACCAGTCTGCTCACCGTTGGCGTGGCGAGACCGAGCAGAAGCGCTGGAGAGGCACCGTGTGGCTCGGAGTGATCCCGCGGACGACGTGGCATCTTGCGCCCGCTTTCGGCGGGCTTTTTTTGCGCTTGCACGTGATTGACAGCCCTATTGGGATCGCATCGATCGGAGAAAAAGCATGATCTTCTTTCGATCCTCAACGGACGAAAGACCTCCGTAGGGAACCATTTTGTTCCCAGGAACGACCTCATCTGGATTGGCTATGAAGCGCGCGAGTTTTGCTTCATCCCAGATGAAATCACTGTTCCTCATCGCTGCCGAGTAATTGTACTCCGGCAGCGATCCCGCTTTCCTTCCAATGATCTGGTGCAAGTTAGGACCAAGACGATTGTCGTCCTTTTGGATCGAATGGCAAGTTCGACAAGCGTTGTTGAACACCTGTTGCTCTGCGCCTTTCGAGAGAACGTCCTGAGCCAAAGGTGAGGACGACGGTACCAGGTACAACATTGCGCTCAATATCACGAGGCCGAGCCGGCCGATACGCTTCATGCCAACCTCCCGTCGCCTGCGAAGGGCGACTGAAACCGCCGCCTGAGTCGTTCCAGCTGATACCGGAAGTCCAGCCTCAACCGGCCATCCGCCTCCAGTTGGCTCTGTGTCAATCTCGGTTTTGACCCGACACCGCGCGCTTCCGCTCAAGCCTGTTGAGCGGATGTGTCAGCGCTGTCAATATCCGAACGGGTTAGATCAGAAGCTTTCGTGAGCAAGATTGCCCGGTCTCATGGGAACAGGCTGCAAACGCGTTTGTTGTTGCGTCTTAAGGTACGTGAGAGGAGACGATTATGGACCGAGAACATGTAAAGGGCGTTGCCGACAAAGCAAAAGGCGCCATCAAAGAAGGTGCCGGTAAGCTCACTGGCGACAAGGACATGGAGGCCGAAGGTAAAATCGATAAGGCTAAGGGATCTGCCCACAATGCCGCTGGAGATGTGAAGGACGCCGCGCGGGACGCCGCTGACGCCCTCAAGAAATAAGGAGAAAGAAGCCACAATTAGCCGCCTCCGGGCGGCCTTTTCTTTTCGTTCGACACTACGAAGGGGTGGGGAAATGGCCTCACGACCCGCCGCGATCGCCGGGACGTGTCGCTGGATAAGGACGCGCTTGTTCCAGATTTAACCTCTGGCGGCGACATCAAGCTTAATCCGCGTCTTCGATTGCACCGAAGTTAGATGGCGGTAGCCTTTCGATTACCGGACATTGCCCTTAGTCCGGTCCCACTGGCGAGGCCGCCGCGCCATTATATTCGACGCGGCGGCCTCCCTTTAAACGCCTTAAGATGAGCTTCATTTGGTAAATGGCCCTACGGCAACCGGCTCGATCTCGTTGAGATGCGACGACAGATCACGACCTTGCGCTCGCAACGCTCTGATAGTCTTGTCGTCACATCGCGACTGAATCGCTTTTTCGTTAGGATCGCTTTTCTCGCAGAGCGAAAAGACGCGGCGAACGCCCGACATCGGCGCGAACGCCTTCCAGACGGCCGCCTATACTGTCAGCAGCGATCCTGATTGCCGGGGCCCGACAGCGCGCTGCTGACCCAGCGCAGCCGCCACGACAATCTGTGCCCGATGCTGTGACGTGGTTCACAGTGCTATCGTAACCGTCCGGTGAGGGCCGCGGGATGATCGCGTGGCGCGGTGGCCCGATCAGGCCGCAGACTGAACGGGGGTTCTGTTCCAATCCCAAGGCAGCAGCTCATTGAGCTGACCTTGAGGGGTGCTGGCGATGCGGGCCAAGACGTCCGCCAGCCAGGCTTGCGGATCGACGTCATTGAGCTTTGCCGTCATGATTAGCGTCGCCATGGTGGCGGCGCGGTCGGCACCACGTTCGGAGCCGGCGAAGAGCCATGACTTGCGGCCGAGGGCAAAGCCGCGCAGCGCGCGCTCCGCCGCATTGTTTGTCAGGCAGATCCGCCCATCATCGATGAAGCGAGCAAACCGGTCCCAGCGGCGCAGCATGTAGTCGATTGGCTTGGCGACCGCGGACGAGTTTGACAGCCGGGCACGCTGCTCGCGGAGCCATGCTTCCAATGCCGTCAAAGGCGGAGCGCTTTGCTCCTTGCGCATGCGCAGACGCTCTTCGGCGCTTTGGCCGTTGATGCTGCGCTCAATATCGAACAGCGCATCGAAGCGCTTGACCGCCTCCAGGGCAATCGGCGAGATCGCTGCGGCATTCTTGTCGCGCCTCGCATTGGCCGCGATGTCCGCCAGCTCGAAGAACTGGCGCCTGGCGTGGGCCCAACAGAGTGCGGACGTGATCGGCCCCTGCGCGCGCGAGGCGTCATACAGCTCGTTGTAGCCGCTATAGGCGTCGGCCTGCAGGATGCCGGAGAAGCTTTGGAGATGCCGTGTGGGATGCTCCTGCCGCCGGTCGCGCGAGGCGTAATAGAGCGCGGCCGGCGGCGCCCGTCCGCCAAACGGCCGATCGTCGCGAACGTAGGTCCAGATATGTCCCTTGACCGTCTGGCCCTTGGCCAGGATCGGCACCGTGGTGTCATCGCCATGCAGTCGCTCGGCGGAGAGGACGTGATGCTCGATCAGCCGATAAAGCGGCTGCAGGGCCACCGCACAGGCGCCGACCTGGTCAGCCAGTGTCGACAGACTCAGATCGATGCCCTCCCGGGCGTAGCGCTCGCTCTGCCGATTCAAGGGCTGATGCTGGCTGAACTTCTCGAACAGGATCATGGCCAGCAGGTTCGGCCCGGCAAAGCCGCGCGGCGTCACGTGGAAGGGGGCTGGCGGCTGGGTGATCGTCTCGCAGTCCCGGCACGAGAACTTCTCGCGCACCGTCTGGATCACCTTCCACTGCCGGGGAACGACCTCCAGCGTCTCGGTAATGTCTTCGCCCAGCTTTGATAGCTTCGATGAGCCACAGCAAGGGCAGCTCTGCGGTGCGGCGATCACGACCCGCTCGCGCGGTAAATGTTCGGGGAACGGTTTGCGCGACGGACGCTTGCGCTGGAAGGATTGTACCGTCTGTGTCTTGGCCGCCGCCCTCTCGGCCGCCAGCTCGTCTTCGGTTGCGGTTGCTTCCAACTCTTCGAGCTCGAGCTCCATCTGCTCCAAGAGCCGTGCCTTGCGCTCCGAGCGGCTGCCGTAAATCTGGCGACGCAGCTTCTCGATCTCGAGCTTGAGGTAACTGATCAGGGCCTCGGCCGCCTTCGCGTCGGCAGCTTCTGCTTTGGCGCTCGCCGCAACCGCTTCCGCTTCCAGGCGCGCGGCGCGCTCCGCGAGGATCATCGCATGCGCGGCGGCCAGATCGGTGGGGAGCGATTCAGATGTGGTCACGATGTTGATGGAATCACATCCATCACGATCCGCAAGCTCAAAGCCTCATCCGACCGACGTCGGTCGCCACGTCTCCTGTGGGTGCCGCCAGTCGATTCCGGACAAAGAGATAACCGAGCTGCGCCGACGAGATCGTCACCACACCCTCGGTCGGGCTCGGCCAGATGAAGCGGCCGCGCTCAAGGCGTTTTGTGAACAGGCAGGCGCCCTGGCCGTCATGCCAGATCACCTTCAGCAGGTTGCCACGGCGACCGCGAAAGCAAAACAGGTGGCCGCCCAGCGGGTCGCGATGCAAGATCTCCTGAACCTGCAACGCCAGCGACGGAAAGCCCTTCCGCATGTCGGTATGGCCGGTCGCAAGCCATACCCGCACGCCGGCCGGCAACGGGATCATCGCGGCCGTCCATCAGTCAGCGCCGCCACGACTGCGCTTAGCGTCGCCGCGTCAACCGCACCGGTGATCCGCATCCGAGCGCCGGCAGCGAACTCAATCTCGATCGCACCGCAACTTCCCGAGGGCGCCGCCAACGGTTGCCGGTCTGGCGCCATGGAGACTGCCGCAAAACGGACCTCATCGTCCTGCCGCTGCATCGGCTCGGGCCCGCAAGCGAGGACGCCGGTCCGCGCCTGCCGCCGCCAAGCCGTAACCAAATTGCGGTGAACGTCATGTCGTCGAGCAACTTCGACAACACTCGCCCCAGGAGCCAGACTCTCCTCCACGATCCGAAGCTTCTCGGCACTCGTCCACCGCCGTCGCCGCTCAGGACCGGACAGAACCGTAACCGTCGTCACGTTTGCTCATTTGCTTGCGAATTAATGCGCAAACCATCTCACGCCCGTACCCGATCCGGGAAGGCGGCCTCCACCGGAGGCGTACGTGCTATCGCAGATCAAGCCAAAGATGATGACGCGCAACGAAGCGCAATTCTGAATAGGAAGCCGCCGGAGGCGGACGCGACCAGCGTGCTTCCCGTCGTTGCAAGATTGCGTTGAGCAGAACGAGACAGGTCGGCAACTGAGGCGGCCGCTTTCTTAGAAGCTACTCTGAATGACCGAATAAGCGAGAGCCGCCGAAAAAACGCTTAACCCAACGATAGCGACTTTGAAAACGAGGACGGCAGTCATGCTGTGCCTCCGTGTTTGCAAATCACCTTTAATCGTACGCCTTCATAGGGAGTTTGCAAGCAACCGCAGATTCTGCGGAGATGGGGCAGCAACCTGGAACGATAGATTGGGCCGCGCAACTGAGGCGAGAGGTCTACAATCCGATCGTACGCTGTAGATGGCGAAGCACCGACAAGGTGCTGTCGGTGTAATGGCGCTCGTTCCAACGCGTATCTGCCTCGTACGCAAGGAATGCGGCAATGATGATGGCAAATCCGATCCTGCCCATGAAAATATCCGTCGCGATCTAAATAATTCCAACATAGCGCGGAAGACGAAGAATGGGTTGCCCGTTAGGACGACGCTTTCAAAAAATTTTCGCGTATCAGATTGAGCTGGGGTGAAAGTCTCTTAAGGGATGCAAAAGACGGCGCCCGGACACGTTCACTGGAGCACCCGATCGTTTAACCGGACTCGCAGGCTGGTTCCATTTTTGGAACCTGTCAGTGTGCACGATGAGCACGCCGTTGAACTACTAGCCGCACGCCATTGCTTCCGATTCCAGACTCAGGCTTCTTCATCGAGCCGGAATTGCCTCAACGGGGACCAAAGTGCACGGCGAAGCCGTCGTTTGCTGCCAAGCCAGAACGCTGATAGCGCTTTTTCCGGTGGCTGAAGGATGCGAGCTAAAGCTCTACGAATGTGCCGGCTGTGCTAGCAGCTTGTGGCTAATCACTAGAGCATCGACACCAAAGCGCGGCAAAAAAGAAGCGCAGCTTATGACAATCGACGCTGCGCTAAATGTCGCTGCCCCCGGGGTACGATTGCCGAAGAAACCTGTGAGGCGGGGAATAGGGTTCGTGGCGACCCTCCGACATGGCAAAGCGGCAGGACGAGAAGGCCGGCGCACGATATATTTCGTGATTGGAACCGATTAACTTGTTTTAATTTATGTAGCTGAGGTATTTAATATCTGCCGCCTAGCAATCATAGGGTGGTTCCCATGACTTCGGAAGACGAAGATCGGCGTGAGTTTTTGAAGACTTGCGGAAAATTCGCAGCGGCCACACCGCCTGCCATGACCATGCTGCTGTCGACCTCCCTCATGTCAAACGCAATTGCGCACTCCGGAGTTGGAGGCGTCCGGCACGAGCACCACGAACACCATCACCACCGCGACTAGCGACAGGTGATCTTTCTGAAGGGACATGAGGCCCCCTTGCAGGGCGGCCTCAATCCATTGGGCCAAATTCTCTCACGGCCCTCTTCGCGATCTCGTCCGGGTCATGAGTGCCCGCGGCGTCGATCTCGATTACCTTCCGCGCGACTATCTCGCTGATCGGATCGTTGCGATTGACCAAATCTAGTGATTTCAACGTGGCAGCGAACGCCTGACGGAGTCGTTCAGCGTCTCCCGAGCTGGCATTCCCCAATAGCCGATTGATCGGCATAGCTTCTAGCCCCGTTAGCCACCCCTCATTTTAGGGAGGCTCGCCAAGCGGGATGCTAGCAAGCATTTCAGGTATTTTACAAATGCAATTTGGAAACTTCAGCCCGAGCAATGGTAGACTGCGGCGGAAGACACGGAAGACCGGCAACTCTTTGCGGAGTGTAGATTTTTCCCGATGCCCTTCCCCTAGAGGGCGGCGACCCTAATCGGCCCCAGCTTCATCCCCCGCCCGGAGTGAGCTGCTGCCGGTTTGATGGACACCGGGTTAAGCTAATCCCACCTTGCGCTCGAACTCAACCGGGCTGACGTAGCCGATCGTCGAGTGCCTGCGGATCGTGTTGTAGAATCTCTCGATGTAGTCGAACACATCGGCGCGCGCCTCGTCTCTGGTCCTGTAGGTTTTGGCTTCCGTCCGTTCGGTCTTGAGCGAGGAGAAGAAGCTCTCCATCGCAGCGTTGTCCCACACGTTGCCGGAACGGCTCATGCTGCAGACAATGCCGTGGTCGGTCATCAAGCGCTGGAACTGCTCGCTGGTGTACTGGCTGCCCTGGTCGGAGTGATGCAAGAGCGCATCCGGCTTGCCGCGTCGCCAGACTGCCATCAACAATGCGTCCGTTACCAGCTGTGCCGTCATGGTGGCACTCATCGACCAGCCCACCACCCGACGCGAGAACAGGTCGATCACCGCCGCCACATAGAGCCAGCCCTCGGTCGTCCAGAGATAGGTGAAGTCGGCGATCCACTTCTGGTTCGGCCGCTCGGCAACGAACTGCCTGTCCAGCAGGTTCGCCGGCACCGTCTCGAGCTGTCGATCGCCGCTGTCTTTCGGCAACCGCCGCCTGCGCGGCCGTGCCCGCAGGCCCTGCAGGCGCATCAGCCGTTCGATCCGGTGTAGGCCACAGTCCGCCCCCTCGGCGAGCACATCGCGCCAGACACGGCGCGCGCCATAGGTGCGGTCGCTCGCCATGAAGCTGGCCTTCACCTTGTCGCCGAGATCCTCGTCGCTGCGGGATCTGGCGCTGGGCGAGCGGTTCAGCCAGGCATGGAAGCCGGACCGCGACACTCCCAGCGCATCGCATAGCCATGCCACCGGCCAGATCGCCCGGTGCTTCGCGATGAAGACGAACTTCATGTCGCTTCCTTCGCGAAGAAGGCTGCGGCCTTTTTTAGGATATCCCGCTCAGCCTTCAGCTTGGCGACCTCACGGCGCAACCGATCGATCTCCTGCTGCTCGGGTTTCAACTGCCCATGGCCGGGGAAGGCCTGTGTCCGGTCGGAGCCGAACTCCTTGATCCACTTGCGCAGGACATTCTCGTGCACGTCCAGGTCACGGCTGGCTTGTGCCACCGACACCCCGCGTTCCCTGACCAGCTTGGCCGCCTCGACCTTGAACTCGCGACTGAACTTCCGTCTCTTCATCGCCAACCTCCGGCTCGATAAAACACCTAATCTCGGTGTCCATCAAACCGGCAGCAGCTCAGAGCTCATCCTATTTGCCAATGAATGGTCCCACTTCGCTCTGCTTGCGTCGGAAGTCGAGCGGAGGTCATGGGAGATAGCAGAGCAGATCGCGTGCCCACCCGCCATTCTACTCATCGCGCCGCCCGGAAACACCTATCAACAATTGGAAACAGAGTTACTGGTGCTTACAGGCGGAGTCGACGTGAGCTGCCGATTTTTCCCAAAAAAACAATATTGTTGCAGATGCGCACCAATTCAGAGGGCTCCCCAACAGCTTCTCACAATCCGTAAAGCTATGTCAGCGAGTTATGCCTTCGTCGTTTGACATTGCCGGCCTGTCCTGCACCAGCAATGGGGAAGAAGCTAGAACGGTCCTGCACCCGTTGGGGGAGTAAACTCTACTCCGGTTTAGCGCTGAGCGATCGGATGGCGCGCTTGCGCTGTGTGAAGGCGGCCCATTGCGCAGGATCGCGATCAGCGCGGAGGTATCGATGATCATCGTGACAACCCCCTGCTCATCATAGAGCAGGCAAAGATCGATACGGCTCCTTGAGTCGCTTGGCGCAATCCTGGCCGATCTTCAGCAAACGATCCGATAAGCGCAAGCCCTGTTCGCGGCGGACCCGCTCCAAGCGCTCGCGAACAGCGAGCGTCACTGCGGCCATCAGAGACTCTCCCGTGCGCTCCGCAAGCTCGGTCGCACTTTGCCTGCATCGCAGGACTGGCTGGCCCTCCTCAGGTGAGCCGCCCGCTACGACATCCGGTCCAATCCTGTTGGCGGTCGCCTATCGGCTGGCGCGACGACCGCGCGAGCCATACGGACGCAGGGCGGCCTCCAGAATGGCGCCAGGCGGACTCGACATTGATGTCGGCTTCGCCTCGCACCGATGACGGCCAGGCAGAAGAAGCCAGGCGCTTTAATCGAGGAAATAGCCGTGTGTTTGAAGGATCACCGTCGCTGCATCGAGGCGGCGGCGAATCCTGCGGGACTGCAGATAGCGGTTGGCATAGCCAGCTGCAAAGCCAAAGGTGAGAAACAGATGGAGAGTATCTCGAGCAAGTTTTCGCTCATGGTCTTGCGCCGCGCCTCCCATATCAGCCAAGCTGAGCCTCGCCATCAACAGCGCCGACTTCAAATCCCCGCATGTCTGGAGCTCGGTCGGCGGCCCCATCCGATGTGACAAAGCCATGATTTGTTTCGGGGAGGCTAGTTGATGGTCCTGATGGCAACCTTACAATCGCCGCCTGGAAGATGCGGGCCCAGACCTCGCCATCGGGCCCGCCGACGGACCCTTGACGGGAACATCACCCAATGAGGCGCGCAAGAGCAGTGCCCTCCCTCGACGCGGTGGGCCGGCAGCTCTTACAGGACCCGCCGTAGCGCGCCTCTTGGTCGAGAGAACGGCCTTGGCTTACTTTTGATCCACGTTGCTGGTCCCGGAGCCGGGAGTGCCGATCGGCAGGCCGTTCGCCGCGTGCCCGACGCCGACGCCTGGTGCGCTGACAGCACCCGGAGTTTGGTCTTGGGGAAGCGTCTTGACCCCCGTCCTTGCCTGCTCGGCGGGGCTCATCTGTTGGCCGTTGACGCCATTCGAGCCGTTTGTTGCTGTGATACCAGATCGATCAGTGCCACTTTGCGTGGTCTGACTGGAGCCGGTCGCGGGCGCCGTCCCATTTGGCGTCGGCGGCTGGACGTTCGGATTGGTGGGAGAGTTGTTGGTGTGCACGCCCGTGGTGGTCGCGTTCGTGCCCATACCGGATGGCGCTGAGGGACCGCCGTTCGCACTGCTAGATGTGCCCGTCCCTGCGCCTGAACTGGCGGCTGACCCGGCCGCGCCACCTGCGCCTCCGCCGGCACCACCCCCACCTCCGCCACCACCGCCTTGAGCGAGGACCGGGGCGGCGACGACGAGAGACAACGCGGTAGCAAGAAGAAGAGACTTTCGGTTCATTGACCTTCTCCCATGGAAAAGAGGTCAACCGCGCGAAAGTGGCGATAGTTCCTGTCCAACCGGCCATTGAACCTTTGTGAAAGGCGCGATCAATTCCCTGCTTGCAGGGAATTTTACAGGGACAACCCGCGCGAATGCCGGCCCCCCGCACAGTGAAAACAAACGAAAACGCCCCCGATTCAATCGTCTCGCGATGGGGGGCCCCAACACCGAACAGGGAAATTCCGCAGGCGAACAGGGATTTGGCGCGCCGTGAGCAGGGAACGCACACAGGAGCTAACGAACTGTTTCGTTAGGTGTCGTTTCCTTTTGCTGACATGCGGCGCAGCGACGGCATTCATCGTGAGGACGATCAGCCGACTAATCGCACACGACGCAAACGAAACGACGCTACGGCTCTGGATGAGATCAGGCCCTGGCGAATCCACATCCAGAACCACAACGGCTCCTGAGCGCACGTGCCGCGTTCGTGGGATCTGTTGTGTCTAATGCTGCGGCATAGCTTGTCAAATATCGCCAGCCACCATGACGAAGGCGGGTCGCTCGCGAAGAATCTTTGGTGCGCTGTGCGAGACCAGATGACGGCGCTTGTGCGGATAGCCCGCACCTGGGAACAGTCCTTACATCGATAAATCGACGCCATCTTCGGCCGCCGCGCAAATCCAACACGCCACCACGTGTTAGAAATGCGCTACCGGACAAGTACGGGTGAGTCGGAATCCAATGGTCTGGTTGGCGAGCCATTGTTAGGCTCAGCGCTATGCGAATCTTTTGATAAAGGGCCATCGATGCCAAGGCGCGTAGATCCCCTATGGGGGCGGATCGGCATGGTGCGGCTTAAACCCGCGCAGATTTTTTCGCTCACTGATGCGCAATTTTACGAGCTCATCCAAGCCACGCCGCTTGTCCTCGGAGCCGCCCAAGAAAGCGAGTGTCGCGCCTGGCTCAACGAGATCGGCAAAGCCCTGCGCAGAGACCAGCTCAACAAGAGCAGCACCCACGCTGGGTGGAGGTGCACGAGGCGCTGGCCGAGGTGCGGGGCCAGGCGCGCGATTTCCTAGAATGCGCGGCAAACCTGGGCCCAATGCCCGATTGGCCCGCCGAGCAACGGTCACTGGCACCTGAGGGGCCGCTGAACGTGTTTTGCGCGCTGCCCGAAACCCTCGACGCGTCTGCCGAGCAGGCCAGGCGTGAGGCCAAAAACAGCGGCGCGCCGACCGCGCAAGTCACGGCTTTTGCCGAGGCGGCCGAGCGTCTGGCGAGGGCGTTAAAGTGGCTGAACTTTGTCTCGCAACACTTATTGTCCAACGCTTTACGGCAGACAGGACGCGGGTCTTTCATGCGGATCGCCATGATCGGAACGGGCTATGTCGGACTGATATCTGGGGCCTGTTTTGCGGATTTCGCTCACGACGTCACCTGCGTTTCGCGTGGTCGGCCGCATATCCGCCTGCCGCAACGGCATCGACCTTCAAGGCTGTGACGTCGCAGCCGCGCAGCTTGCTATCGATAGCGACGTTGAACAGCGCGCCAGATCGCGCATCCGGCCATCGACTTGGAGCTAGGTTCGAATTGCCCAGACGTGCTTCGGACGGAGCGTCGGCTTTTGCGCCGACTATCTTTCCCTTATTCCACGGTATGCGCTTGGCGTGTTTCTCTTTGAAACTTGAGACGTCGATCATAGTGACCTTCCTCAGTTGATGAGGCCGGCATTTTCAGGCGAGAAACCCTCTCGCTCGATGACCGCTTGCAGACAACCGGAGACGTCACCCGGTCCAAGCCGATCATCGGGAGGGAGACCCTTTAGACCATCCAGTCAAGAACGGTCGGCTGTCGTCAGAACGAGCCAGCCGAGCAAGATTGCCGGACGCATTTGCGAGCCAAAGGCGGCATCCGGGCAAGCTCACCGCCTGCTTTCGAAATGTCAAAAGTCCAAGTTAACCATCACAGCAGGACTGCTTGTTAGCGTGCCTTGGGCAAATCAACGTGGCGGATGCTGCTGTTTTCCGATTCGGCGGGCCGGAAATTCAGGGAGTGCGATCGCAATCGCTGCGATCGTGCGATGGGAACTAGCCTTCTCACCCGGAGATCTCGCCATGATGATCGAACGTCGAGCAATGGAGCGGATCCCAATCAACCGGGCCGCGCGGTTGTCATTTGCTGGAATTCGTGCGTCGTGCGCGACATAAACGCCCTGGGGGCCTGCATCTCCACGCCTTACTACGTATTTGCGAATGAATTCGTGCTGTCGTCCGAGGGACATTCCGGAATCTTCATCTGCCGAGTTGTGTGGCGAAAGGTGACACTTTGCGGCGTTTGTTTCCTCCTGCGTCATCGTTGGCCGAAACCGGCGAACGATTCCGGCGAACTCACAAGCGTGGCGCGACATGATTGCTAAATCGTAAGCCGGTAGGGCGTTCAGGTGCTGATCGGCGCCTCTTCTTGCGTGCTGACGAGGCGGTCGTGTGGACTAGCCGCTTCCGCTGTTAGCGCCCGAACGCGAAGTTCGAGCGGGCTCCCAAATCGTCGGCTTATGGGGAGTAGACCGGAAGCGCCTTGCGGGAAGCTAAACCGCCGATTTTGACTCAAGGCGACATCCTAAAGGAATACCCAAATGCGCAGAGTCTTCAGTTGGCTCGTTGATCAACGAGGCTGCAAAGCAGCCGATTCCCAGTAGCTCCAGCGTACTAGATAAACCTCTTGTGACCGGTCAAACACGTTCTGGGCACCGAAACCGGTCATCAGTCACTTCGTCACCGACACGCGTGAAGCATCTGCAACTCCGCAATGCGATTGTCGGCGGGACGAAGCCGCCGACAAAGCTCGCGGTTGACATTCTGCATCACCATCACATACGCGCGGATATCGGCCTTGTAGTACGCGTAAAGCGGCGCTCGACCTGCATTGAGACCAAGAGATCGCAACTCGCGTCTGAGAGACCACCGAAGAACGGTGTGGCAAGCAAAAACGCTTTCAGATCGGGCGAGCTGATAGCCATTGACAAAATATACTCCCGCGACCAGCGGTGGCAAGCCGCCGAGACGTCGACGCTGCTGCCGCAGTCCACAGGACGAGCGCGGTGATCCAACTTCGGGAACTTGTCATGATCCGGATTTGCATCGCAAAGGTCTGTCGGGTCACACCCCTCGCCCAGCGGGCCGATCTAAAGACAGTCAGGGCCTCCATCGCCGGAAGCTTGCCGCCCAGCTTACAAAAAGTGGCACCAAGGTGTTCTCGATGGTGCTCGGCTACTCATTGGTCGACCTGGGCGCGCTTTTCTCCGTTGGGACCTCCAAGTGGTCCTTCGCTCTCATCTCCGCACGTCGAGATCGCCTACCGCGCGGGCGCTTCCTTTCGCCCGTCAAAGACGAGCTCGAATGGAATCCAATATGCCTGTCGTCGTGTCGATGACGGTTACGGCCTGCTCAATCTTGCCTTGCCCCAACGGATATTTGGTACACCGCTCGGAGATCTGAACTAATCGTTTTCTTTCGCCGGACAGGATCGTGCTGCTCTTGTCGACGGCAAACTTGACAATGTCCCGCATCGGATTCTTGTCACCGAAGTCGGTCAGATCTTTCTCCATGGTGATCAGATATTCGTAGCTTGCGAGTTCGTCGGAGATTTGCAGAAGTTCCCGGACAGTCGAGTTGACACACTCGGCGTCGCCGCCGGAAACATCAGGGCGCTTTGCGGTTGCAACAAGGTCGTTCATGAGGTTGGCAAAGAGTGGCTTAAGGCTCTCCGCCTGCCGGAAATCGCTCTCGGACAGGACGCCCGCACCGCACACACCGGGTGAGACCAAGGCAAGCCCCAAGCCGGCGGCCAGCATCTTTCGGTGCGCTCGCGCTGGGAACGAAAACAACATGGTGCCCATCAGCCCGTGCATTTCAGCTGCTCTCCCTGCTCGCCCCTTATTGTTGGACGGTCGATCTTGTGCAAAGATCAGCTACGTCGACTTCAGTTCACACTTGCTTTGCGTGCAGACATGTCGGCGTCTGAACCGCTCCCAAAGCCGGAGCATAAGAGCATCACCGACCGGCCGCAACGGGCGTTTCGCGCCGCGGCCCTTGACCGGGCTGCGTCTCCCGAGCAGCTCGATCATCTCGTTGTTATTACCAAGCCCGCTGACTGGATTCTGACCCTCGTGCTCTGCATTGCGCTCGTGGCGGCCGTGCTGTGGGGCATCTTCGGGCGCGTGCCCACTCGCGTCTCAGGCGAGGGTATCCTGATTGGCAGTGGCGGTAAGGTCGTCGACGCTGTATCCGCCGCAGCCGGACGGCTGCAGTCGGTCGCAGTTACGGTCGGCGATCACGTCAAGAAGGACCAACCCATCGCTCAGATCGTTCAGACCGAGATCCAGCAAAAGCACGACGCAGCTACCGAGGTCTTTCATGAACGCGAGCGGGAACACGCCGACCGGGTATCGAAAGCTGCAAGCGAGCTCGCCGCCAAGAGCCAAAACTTTGCAAAGCTTGAAATCGCCCTGCAACAGGTGATCAAGGCAACGAGCCAACGTATCGAGTATCTGACCGTCGACGTCAAAAATCTGGAGGATCTGCTGGCTAAGGGATACACGACGCGGCGCAATCTGGAAGAGCGACGTCAGGAGCTGACCGATGCGCAACAGCGCCGTACTGACGCCCAGAACGAGATCTTAAAGCTGCGGTCGCAGAAGACGGATCTGGAAACGGAGCGCGGGCGCGAAATTCAGCAGTCCGAGTTTGCGCTCAACGAGGCCCGGCGGCAAATGAATGCCGCCGCCGAACAGCTGAGCCAGAACACCCAAGTTATCAGCCCGATGGACGGGCGGGTTTTGGAAGTGAAGATTTCGTCCGGTTCGGTGCTAGCCGTCGGTACGCCGGTTATTGCGATCGAAAGCGAAGGCACCAAGCTCCAAGCCGTCGTCTATGTTTCTGCCGAACGGGGCAAACAGATTAAGCCTGGCATGCAGGTGCAACTGGAGCCGAGCACGGTGAAGCGCGAGGAATTTGGCATGATGCTAGGCCAGGTGGTCAGCATCTCTGATTTCCCGATGACGCCGCAAGGCATGGGTGCGCTGCTGCATAACGAAAGCCTGGTTTCACGCTTCTCGCGCGACGGTGCGCCTTACGCCGCGATGGTTGCACTCGATGAAGATACCTCCACTGCAACCGGATATAGATGGGCCGTTGGCGAGGGGCCGAACATCCGTCTCACCAGCGGAACGTTGGCGCGGGCCGAGATCACAACACGCCGGCGGCGCCCGATCGATCTGGTGATACCCCTGCTCAAGCACCTCACGGGAATTGATGGATAAGCCCTCTCCAAACCAGCCACCCAGCGAGCGTGGCCGACCAAAATCCTACGTCAGCCGCATGGCGAGCTGGTTGCCGCAGCAACGCATCCGGCGGACACCCATCCTACTGCAGATGGAAGCCGTCGAATGCGGAGCGGCAGCCCTTGGCATTATCCTCGGCTATTACGGTGCGTGGATCCCGTTGGAGCAGCTTCGTATCGCATGCGGCGTATCGCGCGACGGCAGCAAGGCGAGCAACATCATCAGGGCGGCGCGCCGATACGGGCTGACGGCGAAGGGCTACAGCGTCGAACCACCGGCGCTCGCCGGGATTCCAACCCCGTGCATCATTCACTGGAATTTCAACCATTTCGTAGTCCTGGAAGGAATTGACAAGAAGCACGCCTATATAAACGACCCCGCGAGCGGACGTCGGCGGATCGATCTTGTCGAGCTTGACCTCGCCTTCACCGGCGTCGTTCTGGTGTTTGAACGGGGCGAAAGCTTCGAGAAAGTTGGCAGCAAACCGAAGGGAATAAGCCTGCTCATACGGGAGCTGCGCCACTCAAAGCAGGCGGTGGCCCTGCTAGTTGTGGTCAGCATCGCCGCGGTCCTGCCCAATATTGTTGCCGCGGGGTTCTCAAAAATCTTTGTCGATGAAATTTTGATTCAGCAAACGCGCAACTGGCTTGTGCCGCTCCTGATCGGCATGGCGCTGACGGCGACCCTCCGGGCCGTCCTGACGATCATACGTCAATCGCTGCTATTGCGGCTGCAGACCAAGCTCGCCGTCGTGATGACCAGCCGTTTTCTGTGGCGCCTCATGATGCTGCCGCTGGAATTCTTCACCCAACGCCACGCAGGCGATATTGCGGGTCGTATTGCAGCCAACGAACAGATCGCCCGTCTGCTTTCAAGCGGCATTGCAGCTAATGCGCTCAGCCTGATGTCGGTGGTCTTGTTCGCCGCAGCCATGGCCGTCTACGACGCCAGCCTGACCACTCTTTGCGTCGCAATCTCTTTGATAAATGTTCTTCTCCTGCGCCTTGTCGCTTCACGCCGCCAGGAACTGAGCTATCGGCTGGCGCTCGATCAGGGAAAGCTGCTCGGGGCAACCGTGAGCATGGTGCGAACTATCGAAACCATCAAAGCAAGTGGGTTGGAAGACGACGCCTTCGGCCGGTGGGCCGGTCTTCAGGCTAAGAACCTCAACGCCGAACAGAAGATCGGCGCCTCCGCCATCATATTGGACATGGTCCCGACCTTGCTCACGGGTCTCATGATCGCAGCGATTCTTGGTGTCGGAGGCTTGCGGGTCATTCAGGGCTCCCTGACACTGGGAAGCCTCGTGGCCTTCCAATCCCTAGCCTTGAGTTTCTCCGAGCCTTTCGTCAACCTCGTGAACTATTTCGGTGGATTGCAAACCATCAAGGGAGCACTCGAACGGCTCGAGGATGTCTACCGATACCCGCTAGCGCCGCAACCACCGACACATGCGAGTGCCTTGCCGCCGAAGCTTACCGGCCGGCTCGAACTTCACAATATCAGCTTCGGCTATTCGGTGCTCGAACCGCCCCTTTTGGCCGATCTTTCGCTGGTGATCCCTGCCGGTTCACGCGTGGCACTTGTTGGCATGTCGGGCAGCGGAAAATCAACCCTCGGCAAACTGATCTGCGGACTGTACAAACCCTGGTCCGGCGAGATTCATTTTGATGGATGTAGGCTGACGGATATCCCTGCGGACATTTTTGCGAACTCCGTCGCCTATGTCGACCAGGACGTCTTTCTGTTCGAGGGAACGGCACGAGACAATTTGACGCTCTGGGATCCAACAACCGATGAGCGTCACCTCCTGACGGCGGCCAAGGACGCGCTGATTCATCAAGACCTTGCGACGAGACCAGGCAATTATGACTGCCACGTAAACGAGGGCGGCACGAACTTCAGCGGGGGTCAGCGTCAGCGCATCGAAATCGCCCGAGCTCTGGTTTGCAATCCCTCGATCCTTGTCTTGGATGAAGCGACGGCTGCACTTGATCCGGTTACGGAAAAATCCATCGACGACAACCTGCGGCGCCGCGGCTGCACCTGCATCATCATCGCCCACCGCCTGAGCACGATACGCGATTGCGACGAAATCGTCGTGCTTGAACGCGGTCGCATCGTTGAGCGCGGCACGCATGAGGAGCTTCTTGCGCTTCAGGCCTCCTATGCCAAACTGGTGGCGCGCGAATGACGGATCGATTTGTCAGAGACAATTTCGTTGGGCAACAACCCGAGGCGCCGATCGGTCTTCCGCACCGGACTTCGCTCGATGCGCGTCGCCCAATGCTTCTCAGCGACCACCAACATGTTCTTCAAGTGGCAGCCGGTCACGTCGATTTGTTTGCAGTTCGGCCGACAGGCACGCGCCAGCATTTGTTTCGTGTCGAAAACGGCGGATGCATTCTGGACTTGCACAATGCCTGCGAAACCTCGGGCAGCCGACTGCAAATCATCGCTGTCGGCCCGCCTGGGAATGCGCTTTTGGAGGTGCCGCGCAGCGCAGCGTCATTTGGCTCTGTGTCTAGCTGGATCGCCCAATTGGCGGTGTTCATGGTCCGCTCGGCGGCAAACGAAGCCATCTCCGAGTTGGTGAGCGGCGAGGCGATTGAGCTGCCGCCAGGCGAGCGACGTCGTGGTCCGATGCGGGACCTCGTGTGGGCACACCTCGACACCGGGACTGCAAACGTCATGGACCTCGGCTCGAGCTTCGCTCCCGGGCAGCCTCCCTTCCCTTTGACCGCTGGGATGTGGGTGGAAGCTGGCCAGCATGGGTGCAAATTGCGTCTCGACCCGAACCCGCCAGATACCCTGGTTCTCTGGCCCGCCATTGACCGATTCCAGATTGCATTCATTTCCCATCTTGAGCGCAGCCTGGCAGAGGGCCTCATTCGAGAGCGGGAACGCCTGCTCCGCCGCGACGAACTCACTGTGTCGCAAACGCTCGACTCGTTTGAGCGGCTCGCCGATGTCGTGGTCAAGAAAGCCGATCGCGCGCAATCCGAATGGGATCCGGCAGACCCGCTGCTTTGCAGTTGCCGGGTTGTCGGAGAAGAACTGGGAATACCGGTTGCACTTTCGCAGCGCGCTCAACCCACAAGACAAGCCTTCAGCGACATTCTGGAGATCGCTCGCACAGCCCAGTTGCGGACCCGCCGTGTGCTTCTGCGCGATGCCTGGTGGACGACCGATGCTGGACCGCTCCTCGGTTGGCACGGAGCCGAACGCACTCCAGTGGCTCTGGTGCGCAAGCGTGCGAACACTTACACGATGTTCGACCCAAAGAGTGGAAGTCGCCGCTTGGTCGATCGCTCCGTTGCGGGTGAGCTCAAGCCGGAGGCCATCACTTTCTATCCGGCGTTGCCGTCCCACCCGCTCCAATATCGCGATTTGCTTGCCTTTGCGATGCGAGGCGTTTCCGACATCATAGCGCGCATCGCGTTGGCTGTTATGGTAATCGGCCTGCTCTCGCTGATGCCGCCACTGATCACCAATGTCTTGGTGAATTCGGTTATCCCGCGAACCGAGATCGACCAACTCGTTGTTTGTGCGCTTGCGCTGACGGTCACCGCTGTGGCGATCGCAAGCCTACAGGTCATGCAAGGACGGGTCACGTTAAGGCTCGAAGGTCTGCTCGACTACAAGCTTCAGGCCGCGCTGATCGACCGATTGCTTCGCCTACCAACCTCCCTGTTTCGCGAATATACCAGCGGCGATTTGGTCGATCGCGCCATGGGCATCGACGCCACGCGCCGGATCTTCACCGGACGTGTGCTGGGCGGCTTTACGGCCTCGTTCTTTTGTTTCTTCAGCATTGGGCTGATGCTTTACTATGACCTCCGACTGGGAAGCATTGCACTGCTGCTCACTATGGTTAGAGCGGCGGCAATTCTAGCCGCGAGCGCCTTGCGACTCTACTACGAAACCAAGCAGTTCAACCTGCAAGGCAAGGCCAGCGGCTTTGTACTGCAATTGATTGCGGGAGTGGGCAAGCTTCGCGTGGCCGGCGCAACGGTGCGCGCGTTAGCGCGCTGGTCGCAACAATTTGCCGTACAGAGGCGGTATTTCATCGCCTCGCAGCAAGCGGCCAACGCGCTGAGCACCTTTGACACCGCTTTTCCGATGCTGGCGACGTTGACCATCTTTGCGCTTGCTTCCTACACAAAGAGTCATATCCTACTCGACCTCGGCGCATTTCTCGGCTTTCTGGCAGCCTTCGGACAGACAACGGCCGCGATCGGCAGTTGGGCCTCGAGCGTCAGCGAGTCCCTAGTGGCCATTCCTCACCTCAGCCGCCTGAAGCCCGTGATTTCCACTCCTGCCGAGATCTCCGAAGAACGCCGATCGCCCGGAGAACTCACCGGAGAGATTGAACTTTCCGGCATAGTCTTCCGCTATATGAAGGGCGGGCCGAAGGTTCTGGATGACGTCAGCCTAAGCATTGCGCCGGGTGACTACGTCGCGATCGTCGGTCCCTCAGGCAGCGGGAAATCGTCGCTCTTTCGTTTGCTGCTCGGTTTTGAGCGAGCGGAAGCTGGCACGGTGTTTTACGATGGCAAGGCCCTCAACACGCTCGACATCAGCGCCGTGCGCCGGCAGCTTGGCGTAGTGCTGCAAGATACCAAGCTCGCAACCGGAAGCCTTTACGACAACATTTGCGGCGGCGTTGATCTGCCGCTGGAGAAGGCCTGGGAGGCCGCCCGACTGGCGGCGCTGGATGCCGACATTGCGCAGATGCCGATGGGCATGCATACGCTGGTTGCTGAAGGCGTGACTACGCTATCAGGCGGTCAGCAGCAGCGACTATTGATCGCCCGCGCTCTTGCGCGCTCACCACGGGTTCTTCTGTTTGATGAGGCAACCAGCGCACTCGACAACCAAACCCAAAGCATCGTCGGCACCTCGCTGGAACGCTTGAGCATTACGAGGATTGTGATTGCGCATCGCCTCAGCACCGTGCGCAATGCGGATCGTATTGTCATGCTGTCGCGCGGCAAGGTGGTGCAAGCGGGAAGCTACGCGGAGCTCATGAACGAGCCTGGGCCGTTTGCGGATTTTGCCAAGCGGCAGTTGCTCGAATCGGCTCAACGCTAGTCTAACGGCGACGGAGACGATAATCCGGACGCATCGCTAGGCCGGGTCATTGCCCGTGGATCTCTCGGCAGGTGGACACGAGTACGCTCGTTGGGCATCGACACCGTGTCGCGGCCTCTTTCCGCATTGCGCGAGCATGCTTGTGTCCATGAGAGTTCTCGATTGAAAAGAGTCCCCGCACACCCCCGGAAGCAACCATGGAGTGTGCGGGTATTGGTAACTTAGCCGATCGAACTGGTGTTCGACTGCGCGAGCAGCTGCGTGGCGGCAGCGGCACCACCGGCGCCGAAGACGCTGGAGCCGCCCTGAGCCACACCAACCTGCGTCGCAGAGTTCGCCTGCGCGACGATGTTGTTGGACAGATTGCTCAGGTCGAAGAACCCGCCAGACACGGCGTCGAGTTCCATGTCGATCAGTTCACACGCTTCAATCATGACTTCCCTCCTCTGGTATCTGTGACTTAGCCGATCGAACTGGTGTTCGACTGCGCGAGCAGCTGCGTGACGGCAGCGGCACCACCGGCACCGAAGACGCTGGAGCCGCCCTGAGCCACACCAACCTGCGTGGCCGTGTTCGCCTGCGCGACGATGTTGTTGGACAGATTGCTCAGGTCGAAGAACCCTCCAGACACGGCGTCGAGTTCCATATCGATCAGTTCACACGCTTCAATCATGACTTCCCTCTTGTTGCTGTGATCGACGTCTGGCTCAAAGCAAACCAGCGCCTCACTGCCCGTGTTCTTACCGGAGGGTTGTTTTTCTATCTGTGAGAAGAATCACGCACGACTTCGCAGTCTGCCTTGGCTTGAGATGCTTCTTGTTGTTGTCCGACCATGGAGCTGCGGAAATGGACTACTCGGTCATCCCTGCTCTGACTACCCGTTGGACTTAGCTTGTTAGTCCGCAACTGCTTCGGTTCGCGATGGGCTTCGTAACCCGGCACCACGCGCCCCGGAGTTATGCGAAGGAAGGGTCGCGTGACGTTTGATTGCTGAAGCTGCACTCCTCCGACCCGTCTGTGAGCGGTAGCCGGCTATCACGCAGCTTTGAATGGCACGTTGGGCTGCTCCACGAATCGCCTGGTGCAACGTCGCGCCCAGCGAGCGCCGGCAGCCGCGGCGAGAAATAACACCACTGATAGGCCGCCCCCGCACCGGCTCTTTAGACGACACACCACCGAAGTTGGCGAGCGAATTTGCTTCGAGCGTCGCAGTGCCATGGTGCGACCATCCGAACCAGCCTCGACACTGGCCGCAGGCCTTCATAGGTCTGAGCGACTCACCCCGATCGTGAGACTGACGCACTCGAGAAGCGACCCGCAGCTAAATCGGGATGCCTAAAGACGGACAGCACCAAACTCCCGAGGTTGGCAATCCTGATTGCGTTAACACGTGCTCACCCTCAACGTTCAGGGCGGTGCATCGGCAATCGCGTCGAGCGCTGCACGCGGCAGAAAGAGTCTTCTTTCAGAGCTCGGAGAGAATTCTCACACGGGCGGTCGCCGGCCATCATCTGGCCATTCGCGACGCGGAAGCCTAAAGCGATGAGTAAGCAGCTTCCTGCTAAATCGAGCCACTCATGTCCTACCAGCAGCGATCAACTAGATAAGTACAGCGCATTCATGTTCTTTCCGCCGCCGTTGCAGCGCGACTCCGCGGGCTCTATGCCGCGCCTCCAGGCCAAGCGTAGTCAGGCTTGGATTCCCAAGCACCCTACCAGCCAAGTACTCACCCGAGTGGCCTTGGGTTGTGAAAACTGTCGTCCTCGGCCCCGTTTCTTCCGCAGGATGGCTATGAATCGCCCGTTTGGTCATGTGCGCCACTCGCGTTCAGCACTGGCGGCCGATCGCGTGATCGTTTTGGCCGCACCATCATGCGAAGCTTTCTCGGCCCGTCGCTCGTAGTCGTCGGCGAGAGCCTTGAGCTGGGCGGCAATCGTACGGTCGGTCATGGTTTTGACAGCGTGGAGCAAGCTCTGTGCTATTTGTCGGTATTCCCTGCCTCGTTGTGAAATCTGGGAAGCCATCAAGCCCTCGCTCGGATCTCTGGCGGCTGGTCTAAAGTGAGAAGCCAGTATAGCCAGTTTCCATCACTCGCCTGGCGAACTCTGTAGCGATTGACGCACTTCTTGGAGCATAAAGGGATGCGCCACGAATAGTGCCGGACGAGTCCAAACTTGCGATCACAAACCGCGCATCGTGTGGTTCTGCCAGATCCACCGCTCTCGTTATCAGGGCTGCTTGTGTCCATGAGAGTTCTCGATTGAAATGAGTACCCGCACACCCCCGGGAGCAAGGAGTGTGCGGGTATTGGTGACTTAGCCGATCGAACTGGTATTCCCCTGCGCGAGCAGCTGGGTGACGGCAGCGGCACCACCGGCGCCGAAGACGCTGGAGCCGCCCTGAGCCACACCAACCTGCGTCGCAGTATTCGCCTGCGCGACGATGTTGTTGGACAGATTGCTCAGGTCGAAGAACCCGCCAGACACGGCGTCGAGTTCCATGTCGATCAGTTCACACGCTTCAATCATGACTTCCCTCCTCTGGTATCTGTGACTTAGCCGATCGAACTGGTGTTCGACTGCGCGAGCAGCTGCGTGACGGCAGCGGCACCACCGGCACCGAAGACGCTGGAGCCGCCCTGAGCCACACCAACCTGCGTGGCCGTGTTCGCCTGCGCGACGATGTTGTTGGACAGATTGCTCAGGTCGAAGAACCCTCCAGACACGGCGTCGAGTTCCATATCGATCAGTTCACACGCTTCAATCATGACTTCCCTCTTGTTGCTGTGATCGACGTCTGGCTCAAAGCAAACCAGCGCCTCACTGCCCGTGTTCTTACCGGAGGGTTGTTTTTCTATCTGTGAGAAGAATCACGCACGACTTAGTACGCAGTCTGCCTTGGCTGCGATATCACCCGCGGAATTTGCGAGGCCGGCGACCGCAAGCTTGGCGGAGCGCATTGCAACCCGATGACATCACTAGATCGTGTGGAAGACGCTTCAACGACATTGCTGGCTGGGTAGACGAATGGGCACTTTCGCAGGGATGACGGCTAGGCGCCATTCCTGATGTCGAGTTCTCCGATCGAACCGGCGTCGTGGCCACCGCCGCAGTACTTGCTCGGTTGTGACTGCCGGCGCGGGACATCGACCTATAGAGATCGTTATCCTCTCAGACTGACGTGGACAATTTCTGCGAACCTATCGGACAGGACGAGTCATGTCGTATCGTACATAGCTATCGACGTCGTCAGCTTCAGCGGTCAGGCAATCTGACTTGATACGAACCTGCCCGCAGTGACTGATTGTACGTCCGGCCGTACGGTTGCCAGCACTCATTTGGTTGGCGTTCGCAAAGGATTTCCGAACCGATTTATCAATGGTTCATGGGTGGTCGGCTCTTGGAGGGCTGACCATGGCGGCGTGGAGAGACAAGCTCGAATGCTGGCTAAAGCCATATCCCGGATCAGCAGGTCATAAGACCTGGCGGGGGATGTGTCGAATTAAGTTGCGGGATTGACCGGCCCTGGTGGCTAAGGGCGTTCAGCCGATGGCGGAACACCTTGCAGCGGGCACTGGACGGAGATTAAGTTGTACCCGCACACTCCCGGGCGCAGCCGGGAGTGTGCGGGCATGCAAGACCTAGCCGATCGAGCTGACGTTCGCCTGAGCGAGCAGCTGTGTGAGGTTTGCGTTGCCGCCATTGCCGAAGACGCTGAAGCCGCCGACGGCAACACCAACCTGCGTAGCAATCTGCGGCTGTACGACGATATTGCCGGACAAGTTGCTCACGTCGAATAGCCCTCCGCCAGATACGGTTTCGAGTTCCATATCGACCAGTTCACGCACTTCATTCATGTATCCCTCCTCAGGGTTGCGGGTGAACAACATCCAGCTCAAAGCAAGCCAGTGCCTCACTATGCGTGTTGATACTGAAGGATGGTTTTTCTATCTGTGACAAAAATCACGCGCCCCCCTGGCAGTCAGCTTTGGCTACGATATGGCCCGTCGGATCCACGCTGTTTGCTCCCACGGCGCTTCCGATTCATGTGGCCTGGACTCTCGCATGTCTCAAACGACTCTAGCTGTCTCAGGCACGACGCGTAAGGATCTAGCGCGGAGCCAACGCCCATCTTGCGCAACGAGCTGATCGAGCGCAGTGAGACGGCCGCGAGCTCGCCATAGGGCGAAGCGTTCCACGACATTCCGAGTTCGGTGGGGGCATGGGAAAAAACCAGCCTGGCCTCGCGATTTCTGTTCGGCCGGACGTTGGCCTAGCCGCCACACCTGATTGCGAGGTCTTGGATCTAAATCGGCGTTGCAGCCACGGTCGACAACAAATATTGACCGAGCCTTGAGGTGAGACAGGAGCTTCCCGACAATTCTTGGGCGCTATTGCGAACCGGATTGGCAACTACCGCATGAAACTTGTGCGTTAATCCACCCTATGGCGCGTCCCATTGATTGAACTCTGTTCCGGGTGATGCGCGCTCACTGCTGATCTACGCCGAGAATCGAGCTTTCGATCATCTGGACAGCGGCACTACTGGCCGCGGCAAGCGCGAACGTGAACTCCGCACGCAGGCCCCCAGCGAACGAAGCGGTTGCAGAAGCGGTCGCAGCCTTGGGCGGTGACGCGACCGGAATAGACACGAACTGGCGCCTCGCAGAATGAGAAACAGGTACGCTCGTTGGGCATCGACACCGGGTCGATACTGTTCGAGCGCCTTGAGTCACGGCGACCGTATCCATGAGAATTCTCGATTGAATTCGTAACCGAACACCCTCGGGAGCGGGCAAGCAGTGTTCGGGATCCGCCATTTAGTGGACAGCGCTGAAGTTCAGCTGACCGAGCTGCTGTATGACACTGGCGTTATTGCCGATAGCCACGCCAATCTGCACGGCAATGTTTTGCTCTATGACGATATTGCCGAATTGGCCGATATTGCCGACGTTACCGAAGCTGAAGAGGCCGTGATGTCCATGATGATGCCCGTGATGCCCACCACACACGGTGTCGAGTTCTGTATCGATCAGTTCGCGCATTCCACTCATGTTCGCTC
The DNA here is from genome assembly GCF_051853015.1 of Bradyrhizobium sp. BLXBL-03. Taxonomy (NCBI): domain Bacteria; kingdom Pseudomonadati; phylum Pseudomonadota; class Alphaproteobacteria; order Hyphomicrobiales; family Nitrobacteraceae; genus Bradyrhizobium; species Bradyrhizobium sp. BLXBL-03. The sequence continues at coordinate 6,532,296 of NZ_CP182470.1, forward strand.
CTCAGGGTTTGCAATGAACAACATGTGGCTCGAACCATACTGAGGGTTGACTTTTCGATCTGTGACGGAAATCACGCGGCCGCCGCGGCAACGCACCCCATGGCCATCGCGAAGGTAGCCAAGCAAATGGCCGCTGCGTGTCTCAGGGGAGGCAGAGAGGCAATTCTCTCGATGTGAGCGGCGTCACGGAAGAAGCGGGTCGATCTCTTCATCCTCCGGTTCACGGGCTGTATGATTGGACCCCAAACGAGAGGCAACGAGGAACACCGATGAACCTGAACCGCTTTTTTAGTCTTATCATCTTCGCGATCGGAGCGCTGTGCTTTGTGACGTTTATGACCACCCTGAAGCCACCGCTTTATCACTCAGAGTTGGCGGCGGGTTCTATCTATGGCCGCGGGGTAACGACCTAGACTAGCCGATCAATATAGAAATGCTCGTACGGCCCTCTGTGGGTCAATGGCGGGGCAATGCGGTCCCGCCACCATTCTAGCCAAACCTCCCAGCCTTTTCCTTGCATCGCGTTTGCAAGCACTGCAACATGATGCCGCGCTCTGTTGCAATCTCTGCCGGCATGCGCCCGCTTCCAGCGGCGCCAGCCGAGCCAAACCCGACGTACGATCGACAGCTGCCGCGGAGGTTTCGGCTGCTGACAGAACAGGCACGGCTGACAACAGCCATTGGCCTAACGCAGACGTCGGATCCATACCTTGCATATGTGGCGTGCCCGACCACGGCCCCGCGGGGCCACCAAACCGCGCAATGTGCGGGTGATCACGGACACTCTGCTCTGCGGCCTAGTACGACTCCGACATGCAGGGTCGGGCTTGCTGACCCGAATATTGCAAGGAGGCGTACTTGACCCAGGTCTATTTCCATTGCTCGAACACAAAGGGGATACTGATGGATCGTCGCGGTACGTTCGTATCCGACCTAATCGAAGCGTGTGAGGAGGCCACCCGCAGGGTGCGCTCTCTGGTCGCAGCTGCCAACCTGGAAGATTGGCGTCAGTGGGCTCTGCACGTCAGCGATGAGGCCGGCGACGAGATATTCGTTCTGCCGTTCGCATTCGTGCTCGGCAATCCGCACTGAGAGAGTGCTATGCTGCCAGAGCTACAATCATTGATACTTCTTTGTCAGGTGGTGAACGCGGTCACGGCAGCAATCGTCCGGCGTGCCTTCGTCGGAGCGATATTCGCCGAGAGGCACTTCCGTCACAGCGCAGAGACGATCTCTAGAACAGCCTGCGGCTCCAACGGCACATTTGGGAAAGACCACGTAAAGCTCTTGCCTCCCGGAACCGTGCACTCCTCTCCAATGGAGTTTGCGGATGCGGCGGAGCGGCCAAGCCAGTCGCGGCCGCAGCAGCGTGTGTTGGCGCGGTCGCCGGTATTATAGTCGTCGCAGACAGTCGCGCGGCGAGCAAGCAGCGCTTAGGACAGGAATCGTTGCGCTCTAAAGTCGCGCGCGATCAGCCGCCTCGATCTCAACCGCTTTGCCGATCAGAAGATTGATCGGAACGTCTTGTCCCCTGCCGCAGGTCAGCTGCCCCGAACCTGATGATCCGGATGCGACGATGCGGCATCGATCCTCTTCCATGATCAATACGCCTTCCAGCCGCCCGGAGGACACTTTCAGCTGCAAACGAGCCTGCTTTTGCTCTACGCCATTGACGCTGCATAGGCCGACGTGGCGCAGCGTGACCGTCCCTGAATATTCAGTACCTGGACTCGTAACCGTTTTCGCGAGATTACCCGTTATTTCCCATTCGTGCAGATAGCCGATTTGCCCGCTGGCAGAGTAGGACTGCCCCCGGGCGGCAGGGGCTGCAGCAAACAACACCAGTATTGCTCCGACGATCGCGCGCATCGTTTCCGTCCGCGGCATGATTACGGCAACTCCCGCACGACACGAAATCCGTTGGCATAGTAGCGCACGTCAACGTCGTAGCGAAATCGCGCCGAAGATCGGACGTCGCTGGCCTTGCTGAGGAAGTTGCCCCCGCGCAGCACCCGCAGGCGGCAGTCGCCCGACGTCCAAGGCAACGCGTCCTTGGGCGCATTGCGATAGGAATCATTCCAGCAATCCTCGACCCATTCCGCAGCATTGCCAGAAGTGTCGTAGAGCCCAAATCCATTTGGCCGAAAAGAGCCCGTTGGCACGACCTGCTGCTTGATTGGACTTCCGCACCCGTCGCACTGCGCATGACCCGCGCCGGCCTCTTTGCCCCACCAGAATGGCGTTCTGGTCCCCGCGCGCGCGGCATACTCCCACTCCGCTTCGCTGGGCAGACGGTATTTCTGTCCGGTCTTCTGCGACAGCCAGGCGACGTACAGCTTCGTATCTTCCCAGCTGACGTTGATAACCGGACGGTCACCGCGACCCCAGCCGTGATCCTCGGGACGCACTTTGCAGGCGCCAGCATCGGCACACGAGTCCCACTGCGCGAACGTCACCTCGCGGCGCCCGATCGCGAAGGGCTTGCGAATGCTGATCAGGTGCTCGGGCTTCTCATAGGGCGTGTCATTGGATCCCATCACAAAGTCTGCCGGAGGCACAACCACGAGCTCAGGGCAATTATCGCAATCGCGAAACAACTCTCCAGGATCCAGACTGGCGCCCTGTTGTTGAGCTACTCTGGTGTCGGATGGCGCGGATGATGGGTCGCCAGGTGGGCCGCTGCTTAGCCCTCGCTGGGCAATTGCCGCACTACTTGCAAATAGTGCTGTGAGAAAAATCACAGACAAGACGGCGGATTTCATCTTGTGATCTCCGGTCGGCTCAAACGATCAGGAGTATGCATACGTCACATTCAATGCCGCATAGAATGCTTCATTCGGCTGCGACCGGCAAGGCGACAGTCGCCCCGCTCGATTGTGGTTTACATTGGCGAGCAAAGGGTTATCGTTTCATCCCCGTTCTGTATGGCGATAGGACGGGCCTATTATCGATAGTTGCAGCTATTTCAGATTCCCGCGGCTCTTGCGGTCCAGATTGTGGTCTATCCATTGGGAAGATTGCGATGATGCAACGTTTGCTCATAGCGGTTCTGGTTCCATTTATTGGCGGCTTGATGCACTGGCACGCCGCACAGGCTCAAGCCCAGACGAGCGGCCCAACGCCCTCGCCGCCCGGGGCGGCCGTCTATTTCATCGGCTTGAAGGATGGCGACACACTGCCAAGCAAGACCACTCTACACTTTGGCCTGCACGGTATGGGCGTAGCCCCGGCAGGTTCGGACCGCGCCAACAGCGGTCACCATCATTTGATCGTCGACTCGCCAACGCCCGCGCTGGACGCTGAAATTCCTAACGACTTCCAGCACCTCCATTTCGGGGCTGGACAGACCGAGGCAGAGATTTCGCTGCCCCCCGGTGAGCACACTTTGCAGCTGGTGTTCGCCGACAAGAATCACGTCCCGCATTCGCCGCCGGTGATCTCCGAGCGGATCAAGGTCAAGGTTACTGACCAAACCGGGCCGGCGGTGGCGCAGGCCACCCCTGCGGTGGGTGGACGTCGTTCCTCGCCGAAGGACGCGAAGGTCTATTTCATCTATCCAAAGAACGGCTCCTATATTTCTCCGAACCCGGTTATCCGCTTCGGTTTGTTGAACATGGGCGTGGCGCCGGCGGGCTTCGACAAACCCAACACGGGACATCATCATTTGCTCGTGGACGCCGAGTTGCCTCCACTCGACCAACCAATCCCAAGCGACTTCAACCACCTGCACTTCGGCGCTGGCCAGACCGAAGCGAAGATCATGCTCCCGATCGGCCAGCACAAGCTGCGCCTTCTGTTCGCCGACTATACCCACGTGCCGCATGATCCAGCGGTGTTCTCAGATGTCATCAACGTCACTGTGACGGAGAACGGCCAGCCGCCGAAAAAGCGTAAGCAGCGCCATCGCTCTTGGCGGAGTTACGGATATTGATGCAACGATGAAACCGCGCCGGCTCTTGATCTACGTCCTCTGCCTCGTCATCAGCGCGATGTTCGCCGATGGGGCCGCAGCGGAGCGTCGGGTCGCGCTGGTGGTCGGAATCTCCTCCTATACGAACGCACCGCCGCTGCCCAACACCGGCAACGACTCCAAAGCGATCGCAACGCTGTTCAAGTCTATCGGTTTCGACGTCGTCATTGCACGCAACGATCTCGGTGTCGTCGACTTCAAACGCACTGTGCGCGAGTTCCTGATTACTGCAGAGAATGCCGATGTGGCAGTGGTCTATTACGCCGGCCACGGCATCGAGATCGGCGGCGTGAATTATCTGATACCGATGGATGCCAAGCTGAGCCACGACTACGACGTCGACGACGAGGCTATCGCGCTCGATCGCATCATCTGGGCGCTGCAACCGGTACGCCGCCTGCGTTTGATACTGCTCGACGCATGCCGCGACAACCCGTTTGCGGCCAAGTTGCGGTCCGCAAGCCGCTCGCCGACAAGAGGCGGTCTCGCGAAGCTTGATGAAATCAGCGCCGACACGCTGGTGGCCTTCGCGGCGAAGGCAGGCTCGATTTCCTATGACGGCGACGGCGTGAACAGCCCTTATGCAACCGCGCTGCTCCGGCACCTTGCCGAGCCCGGTGTCGACATTCGGATCGCGCTAGGCCGCGTGCGCGATGAGGTCATCACTATGACCGGTGGACGGCAGGAGCCGTTCATCTATGGTTCTCTCGGCGGCGCCACTATCGCCCTGGTGCCGCAGTTTGTTACAACAAATGTACCGCCGGTGCCGCCGCCCGCTCCGCCGGTTTCGGTGCCGGCGTTACCTAAGCCGGTCGTTGTCAATCCAGCGCCTCCAAGCGCGCCGCTTCCCGCGCAGCCGCCCTCCGAAACCACGGACCCCTGTGTCCGCGACGAAGCGAGGCTGGCACGTCTGCGCGCCACCCCTGTGCCGAACGAGATCATCAACTTCCAACGCGAGGTCGCTTGCACGCGGCTGCGTCCACAGATACAGCGTCTATTTGAGAGTATTGTTAGCACTGGCGCTTTGCCTTCTGATGGAAATGCGGCGCCCCAAGCGGCTGCGAAGCAGCAGGTACGAAATGAGGATGTCCGCGCCGAAGATACCTGCACCCGCGACATGGCGCGGTTGCAGAGCCTGCGCGCTGAACCTACACTTCCGGCGATCACCAATTTCGAGAGGGAATTGAGTTGCGAACGGCTCCGGTCGCAGCTCCGCCGATTACGTGAGAGCGTCGCTCCTTGATCTCGCCTGGACACTTGTGTCGGGACATTTCACGATTAAATCTCGACACAACAATAGCCATCCAACGGTGACCGGATCGGAACGCTCGCCAGACGCGCTCTAAATAGTGAGCCGAGTGGTTCCACGCGAAGGCACCTGCCAATCCTCAAGCATCAGACAGCATCCGCTCGAGTGCGTCGCTTGAGATCAGCTGCGTTCGAAGACTTTGGCACCAGGGTAAATTCGCCGGGCGTACGTAACGACCCGCTCCCGGTCCTGTGTCTCAAGGAAAGGTGTTCGGAGCAGGCATGACCCGACGACGACGTGCCACAGGCCATTAAGTCTTTGAATCACGACGTTCATAGTGTGTTCCCTCGAAGAGCAGCAAACTCTGATAGACGCGACAATCCTATAAGTCGTGCGTCAGGGCCGTGATCATGGTCACATGTTGCAAAAAGCCGGGTGCTTGTTCGCTGCCTTGCGGCGCGATAGCTAAGTCCCAGCGAAAGCCGCTGAGCCGTTGATCGCTGGCGAGCGTCCCAATCCGCTAAACATGTACGCGTCGATTTGTGCAGCATAAGCGCCGAGAGTGCCGGCCAAGAGCACCGACCTCACCGCCGTCCTAGTGCTATAAGTCATGAGCCAATTCACTCCTCGAAGTTCCAGTGACGCGCATCACGGTCATTGACCTTGGGATCGGCTATCCCGGGCGTGAGTTGGAAAGCACGCTGCTGAGCCAACCGTCACCATCCATTGAACCTCGGAGGTTAAATGACTCGGATTAGGATTTCCCATAGCTGGCGGACCATTCGCGGTGCGCGTATCCGTATCGTCCACAGGCGTAAGGTTGCGGTTGAGTCGGTTGCAAGCATTCTCCGATCTGCATATCAGGGGATGCCTACGTTCGCCGACGAAAGGCCCACCACACAGGTGAAGGTGTCGCCGGCATCGTGACGCCATCCTGCTAGCGGGGGCGACGGCAGTTGGGCCGCTTCGGTAGGGCGGCCTCCTTTGTTTCCGTTTGCCGCAGCATTCGACGGTGGCAGCCGTGGGCAATGCTTCTTGCGGTGAGATCGGCGCCCCTTCCCATTCGACGGGCCTTCGTTTGCGAGGACGATTGCTCCCATATTTGTCTCCAGTGCTGCCCCAGCCAGCCGCTTTCGTTGTTGCCTTCGTCGCGACGATCCCCGCCGGACACGAGAGAAGACCAAGTTGTTCGTCGATTCTATTTCAATAGATCAGGACACCGCTCGCGATCCTCAGGTAAACTTGCCACAAGACGCCAACGGCCTCGAGCCGGCGGCTCCGATGTACAGTGTTTCTCCACCGGGTCAGCGGGCTATGACCAGAGATAGACCTCACGCGGGCGGCTGCGCGTCTTTGCTTTATTGGCACCCTCCGCATCGGTCGCCTCAGGCCTTCCACGGCGTCATAGGCTTTGCGTGTACAGAAATCTGGGGAACAAAAAGTTCAAACACAGGAGGCCGGAATGAGTTTTTCTTTTGCAGGTTGGGATATTATCGGATGGGATAGCCTCACCCCACAGGGCATTCGGCTAGGCATCGCGACCATCCTTGCGCTCGTAGCGGTGGGCCGCCCCGGACCGTCGGTCTTTGAGCTTTTTGCTGGCCTAATCTGCATCCTGGGTGCCGGCCTCATGGTGGCACAGGCGGTCTCGCTTGGTTGACTCGAAGGTCTGTTCGGGACACCCACCGGAATGACGTTACGAATCTTATCAGCGAGCGTAGGTGGTTGCGCCTCCACGATCAAGAACATGGAAGCTCTCGGCGTAGCGAGCACCTGCGCGAGGCCATCTACCCTCGGCTAACGCCTAGGCGCTAGTTTTGGGGTTGGCCTGTATTGCCGCACTAGTCTAGCGCGCTACAAGTATCTGCCGTGAATGTCGATGGTCGAACGCACACCGATATGGCAATAATTTGCGGCTAACCACTCCTCAGCGCAGGTACGGCCTACGTCGCGCAGATAGGTGAGAAACTCCCAGTCTGCATTGAACTTGGAGGCGACGCCCAGATCTTTCATGAACGACTCCGCCTCTATGGCATGAATCAGCATCGTCTTTATCTCGTCGCGCAGCGCGCCTCTGCTGACGAGCTTGTTGGCGAAGGCAATTGCTCGCATCTCGCGCATCAGCGACGAATTGAAGCTAATTTCGTTCAATCGATTTAGTATATCGCTCGCCGTACGAGGAATTTCCCCACGCACAATTGGATTGATGTGAATAACAATGACGTCTGTGGATTGGCAACCATAGATCAACGGGAAGATTGCTGGGTTGCCCATGTAACCGCCATCCCAATAGGCTTCGCCATCGATTTCGATAGACTGAAAGAGCTGCGGAAGGCACCCGGAAGCGAGAACGGCCGAGACGGTGAGTTCATGGTTCTCAAAGATCTTCACCTTTCCAGTGCGGACGTTTGTCGCACAAAGGAACAGCTTGACGACATTCTCCCTGCGCAGCCGGTCGAAATCGATGGTCTTCTCGAGCACGTCCCGCAACGGGTTGTAGTTCAACGGGTTAAACTGATAAGGTGACAACAGTCGTGTCATCATGTCGAAGAACATGAAGGCCGGCGATCTCTCGAGCGAGCGATTTTGCGACAGACGATCAAAAATGGACGGCTGCAGCGGTCCCCAGGCCGCAGCTTCACTGATGCGGCGCCAATACTCGGCGAGAGAGAGTTTTGCGCCTTCGCGGCCGCCTATCGTGAGGCCGTACGCCATGACCGTGCCGTTCATGGCGCCAGCGCTGGTAGCGCAGATCCCCTCAAACGATATCCGCTCATCTTCGAGCAGGCGATCCAAAACGCCCCAGGTGAAGGCGCCATGCGCACCGCCACCCTGTAAAGCAAGGTTGACTGTTTTGCTTGCTATACCCATCAGCGCTTACCGACCACGCTGTGTGCCACCGCTGGGGCGCCTAGCAGCGTAATGAACTCGCAGCGTTTCACTGTGCAGTCCCTCCACTCCTTGCGAGTGAGGATATCACACGGCGATACGGCAGGAGACGGCCTGGTGCGAGATTTCGGGTCGGGCTATGACCGATGTGGGTCTTGGTTGCGTGAAAACGCTTCAGTGCGGGGTGACGCGGCCGTGAACGGCCACTGTGAGGGCCAGCTAACGCCAAAGTGGCATATTTTCCGGCAAGGTGGCGGAAGCCGGTCCATTGGCTTGCCTTGGTCACTGTGATCGATCGATAAAGGTTGGCGGCACGCGCACGACAGCGCTCCTGCCTCATGCCTGCATCGCCGCGATCAGCGCACCGACACCCATGATGTTCATTGTGTGAGATTGTAGGCGAGCACGTGCAGCGCCATCTCGGCGGCGACCTTCGGCAACCGCTTCGTCAGGAAGTGCGTCGCGCCCATGCGCATCTCCAGTGTGCCAAACGGATGCTCGACCGTCTCGCGACGGCGACGCATCGCCTGGGGATCGGCGTCGAGCCGCCTCTGGGCATCCTCCATGACGTGTTCATGTTCCCAACGGGAGATGACGCGGTTCTTGGCCGTGGTGCAGCGCGCCTTAAGCGGGCAGCTTCCACAAGCTTTCGTGGCGTAGCGCCGAATGGTGCGTTCGCCATCCACTGTTGTAAGCCAATACGCCAGCAACTGGCCCGCCGGGCAGCGATATACATCCTGCTTGGCCAGGTATGCGAAGTCGTGCTTGCCGAACTTGCCCTTCGCCTCCATGCCCGTCGTATTCGGTTTCGGCAGTGTCACAGCGATATCGGCGTCGGCGCAGGCTTTGATCTCCTCGCCTGTGTAGTAGCCGCGATCGGCCACGGCCTCGAGCTTGTCGACGCCGAGCACGGCCTTGGCCTGTTTACCCATGTTGGCGAGTTGTGCACGATCCGAGCCGCTATTCGTCACCTCGTGCGCGATGATGAGGTGGTGCTCGGTATCGACGGCAACCTGCACATTGTAGCCGACGACACCGGAGCCGCGGCCACTCGTGGCCATGGACCGACTGTCGGGATCGGTCAGCGAGATCTGCTGGTCCGGTGATGCCAGCATTGCCTGTTCGCAGGCTTCGAGCTTCTGCATCTCGCTCGCGAGCTTGGTGAGCTTCTCCTTCAGATGCGCCGTCTTCGCGGCGAGAGTCTCAGATGGCTCCTGCAGATCTGCGGTGTCCAGCTGCGCGAGATAGCGCGATACGCTCTCCTCCAGCTGCTGCGACGGCGCTCGACCTTGCCCTTCGTGAAGTTCTTGTCACGCGTGTTGACCGCCTTGAACTTCGAGCCGTCGATGGCGACGCTCGCCTTCGTCAACAAGCCCATCTGCCGGCAAAGTTCGACGAACTTCGCGCACACCTTCTTGATGGCGGGGCCGTTGTCGCGGCGAAAGTCGGCGATCGTCTTGTCGTCGGGCGAAAGCCGCTGCAACAGCCAAATCACCTCAAGATTGCGCCTCGCCTCGCGCTCGAGCCGGCGGCTCGACTGGATGCGGTTGAGATAGCCGTAGATGTAGAGCTTGAGCAGCGGCGCAGGGTGATAACCGGGCCGGCCGGTTGCCGCAGGCTCGACGTCCTTGAAGCCCAGCTCTGCCAGATCGAGCGCTTCGACGAAGGCATCGACCGCGCGAACCGGATTACTCTCATCGACCCAATCGTCGAGGCATTCGGGCAACAGCGTCGATTGCGCTCGGTCCGCCCCTTCAATGAACCGATTCATTGATCGTCTCCAAAAACCCCCAGACGATCTCTATCTGACTCGTCGTTTTCACGCAGCCAGGGTCATCAGCGTCGATTGCGCCGCCTCGCTCTGGAGTGTGTGACCTTCGTCACTGCGCAGATTAATTATGCAGTCTAAACCTGCGACATGAGATTGAACGGGGAGCAACCCCTCATGAACCAGGGAGAATGAACATGACGCAGCTTGCGCGAACCGAAATTCTCAAACTGTCGATCGATGAGCTCGACCAGATCAGCGGCGGAATGTCCGTACCCACGAATGAAGCGCAGATCATTGCGGGCATTAAGGCTAAAAACTTTGCGTCTGGCAGCATCTTTACTGGAAACAGTTCCTTTGGAGACACAATAGACAACAACAACAACCTCCCGTGAGAAACAAGAGGCCGCCTTGGTAGGCGGCCTCTTCCATTCGTCAGGACGATCTGTCGTGAGCCGCTGATGGCATGCCCATCGCATGCTGGACCACCCGTAAATTTCCCAAGTGCTGACTGCTTGGCACGCTGGTTAACTGGTCGCCGCCTGAGCGCCGCATCATGAAAACACCGAAGCCAAAGCAATGGGCCGAGCAGGAGGTCCAACGATTCATTGGACTGGCGCGGCAGGGCGCATCGAAGATAGCCGCTGAACTTGGCTGCCACGCCGGATCGGTGAGGCGCATGGCGCGAACGTTGGGACTGCGGTTGAAGAAGGAGCCATCCGAATGCGCGGGAGAAGGTGATGATCTGGATGATACACCGCACACCATGCTGCGCTGCGAACCTAAGCCCAGCCGCGTCGTCCGTCGTTCTACGGCCGTTGCGCATCCGTAGGGCTTTGCGAATAATCAGCGTATCTGATCGGGCATGCGGAAGGGGTGTGGGCGACGCCTTAATCGCGATTGGCCCGAACCGGTTATTCCAGTACATACAAAGTTGGGAGGGCACTGCGCCTCGCAGTGCCCTCCTGCGCTGGCCGTCACTTCACTTTAGCTGAGAAACCGTATTCCAAGCGGTGCCGTAATCCTTAACGGTGTATACGACGGGTTCACCGTAGAAGTCTCCCGTCCTGGTGAAGCCACCGCTCACCGTCTCCAACTCTTTGTCGCCCAAGGGACGCGTTTCCAACTCTTTATTTTTAGGCATGGTCATTATCTCCTGTTGCTGATGACGGCCATACGTGCCGGTCGCGCATCAGTCGGGCAAAGAAGCGTCACGGTCTGTGATCGCCGTCACCTTTTCGGTCCTTTCGGAGCTCTGGCACGTCGGCACTTGAGGCCAGACCGGAAATGCCAGAGACTCAGCCAAAAAGACGCGACTGACCCTGGCTGCGTGAAAACGCAAAAGTGCGAAACACGACTAGAATTGGATTCTACAGTTCGTCGTCAAAGTTTGAAGGCACTTTCGACCTTGCGCGCGACATCGGTCTTGGACAAACAACTTCTTCTATCGCGCTCAAGCGTCTTAGATTTTTCACGCAGCCAAGACCCACAGCAGACGTGGGTGCTTCCTTCAACATGTGCAGGGACCTAGTGCGCATCCCGACGCATCGACGCAAACCACCGCCCATTTCCTTCCGATTTCTCTCGACATCGTCACGGAAAGGGAGTCTGGTGCTCTGATCATCGTTCTTGCCTGGCATCTGCCGGTGACTGAAAGGCTACGCTCCCGCCAAAAAAATGAAATTCGATCTCGGGAATGGCTCGTACCTGCCCGATGACGTCATCTCGTGCGGATCGAGATTGAGGTAGGCCACTTGGCCGGTTCGCTGCACACTTACTGAGTCAAGGCTCGAAAGCACTCTTGGCTCTTCTCAAGAGGTCATTATGACCACGCCTGTAGGCCAGACCGAGGCGTTGGATAAAGCAGAAGCCCGCTGCATGGAACTGGAGCGGCGGGTTGAGGACCTTACCCGCGACCTCTCGGAAGCCCAAGAAAGCGCGCGAAAAAGCGAGGCCCGACTCGCGCAAGAGCTCGAAGGCGCCCGTCAGCTCCAGCAGGTCAGCTTGGAGCTGCTATCCGACCGTCCTGATCTTCTCTACGAGAAAATTCTCGATGCGGCCATGGCGGTGATGCGCTCACAGGGTGCGAGCATGCAGATGCTTGAGCCGGATACCGGGATTTTGAAGCTGCTGGCCTGGCGCGGCTTTCATCCGGACGCGGCCGCCTTCTGGGATCGCGTCGACGGCAACTCGGCGAGCACGTGCGGCGAGGCGCTGAAGACAGGACGGCGCATTCTCGTCAGCGACACCGAGACCTGCGCCTTCATGGCGGGGACCGAGGACCTGGAGGTCTACCGCCTCTCCAACCTGCGCGCGGTCCAGTCGACGCCGCTGCGGTCTCGCAACGGCCGCGCGCTCGGCATGGTCTCGACCCATTGGTGGGAGCCGCACCAGCCCAGCAAGGATGATTTCAGCCGCTTCGATGTGTTGGCCCGGCAAGCGGCCGACCTGATCGAGCGGGCGCAAACCGAAGCGGCCTTGCGCGAGAGCGAAGCGCGGCTGCAGGCTGCGGTCGACTTGGTAGAATTGGGCCGCTACTCCTGGAACCCTCAAACGAATGAGCTGAAATGGGACGAAAAGTGCCGGGCGATGTGGAGCCTTCCGGCGGATGCGACCGTGGATTACGACACCTGGCGCACAGCGATACATCCGGACGATCTGGAAGCTGTCGAGGCTGCTATCCAACGGTGTACTGATCCACAGGGCGACGGTGTTTACGACGTCGAATATCGGGTGCTCGGCAACAACAGCACTGAGCGTTGGATCGCGACGCGTGGCCAGACGCATTTCGAGAATGACAAGCCCGTTTGGTTTTATGGCGTCGTGATCGATGTCACCGACCGAAAACGTATCGAGAAAAAGCTCGAGCGCGGCGTCGAGGCACGAACTCGGGAGCTGGAAGAGGCCAACAACGCGCTGCGCTCTCAGATAGAGAAACGGGAGATCGCCGAAGCCGAGGTCCAGCAGTTGCAGCGCCTCGATGCGATCGGGCAGATCACGTCAGGCGTGGCGCACGATTTCAACAACCTGCTGAGCGTGGTGCTCACCAATGCGCGTTTGCTTTCCCGCACAGTGCAAGGGCCTTATGACCAGGAAGGCATCGAATTGATCCGGTCTGCTGCTGACCGGGGTGCGAAGCTCATTGCGCAACTCCTCGCCTTTTCGGGCCAACAGCGGCTTGAACCCCGCGAGGTCGATCTAAACGGCAAGCTCGTCGGGATGGTCAATCTGCTCAGCGTCACCTTGGGCGGCACTGTGCAGCTCAAAACGATATTTGCTCCGGATCTCTGGCCCGCTTTGGTCGATCCAAACCAAATTGAGATGATCGTTCTCAATCTCGCTATCAACGCCAGGGACGCGATGCAGCCGGGGGGCACGCTCACCATCGAGACGTTCAACACCGCTATCGAGAGCGAGTCCTTCCGGCCGGAAGAGCCGCCGCAGGGAGACTACGTGGTTCTCACCGTCAAGGATACCGGCGCCGGTATCGCAGACGATGTCCTGCCGCATGTTTTCGAGCCTTTTTTCACGACGAAGCAACCGGGAAAGGGCTCGGGCCTCGGATTGGCGCAAGTCTTCGGTTTTGCCAAGCAGTCCGGCGGCGGCGTGCGCATTGAGACCCGCCTCGGCGAGGGTACTGCAGTGAAGGTCTTCTTGCCCCGCGCTACGGTCGACATTGCCGATCACCACGCGGATTCCGTCGATGCGAGCATACGTCTGCAGACCACGAAGCGATTGCGTCTTCTGGTCGTGGATGACGACAAGGCCGTTCTGAGGTCCACGGTCAGGATGCTCGATGTTCTCGGATATGCAGCGGTGGCGGCGGAGAGTGGGCGCGAAGCGCTCCGCGTGCTCGCAAGCAATCAGGAAATAGACCTCGTTCTCGTGGACTTCGCGATGCCGGAAATGAGCGGAGGCGATGTTGCGAAAGCGATCCGCGCGATGCGGCCAATTTTGCCAGTCATCCTCATGAGCGGCTATCGTGATCTGAACGTCCGAAAGGAGTTCAACGACCTGCGAATAATTTTGAAGCCGTTCACGGAAAACGACCTCGTAAACGCGATCAGCGCCGCACTAAAATAGGCGAGCTTCCGATGTCCGTTGTTGATGCTGTTGTCTAATCGCTGCCGGGGCGTCAAGCATATAATCGCTGAGGAGACACTGCCGGGTGCATGGTTGTCTTCGCGGTCGGCATCAGCCGCCGCATGATGGAGCTTCGCGGGACGAGCCTTCAATGTGGACGACGCACTTTGCTGAGTCAGCAGTGCAACAGCATCAGCGGAATGGCTCGGCTCACGTCCCGGCAGGGACGCCTTAGGCGTTCGGGTTCCGAACGCGATCTGGACTTATGCGGCGGCTCCGGCGTTCGGGTTAAACAGCTCGCCGGTCTTAAGCATCGTATGCATTATTACCGCCAGTTTGCGGGCCACAGCCACGGCAGCTCTCTTGAAGCCGATCCTCTCCCGAAGCTGCAGACCCCATGTGCGCAGCGTGCTGTGAGTTGAGCTGCGCGTCAGAATGACCGCTGCCGCTTCGTAGAGAAGCCCTCGCAAAGGGCGGTCGCCACGTCGGGATATATGGCCGTCATAATCGACTTCTCCGGATTGGTAGCGGCGCGTTGTTAGGCCGATCCACGCGCCAACAGATCGGGATTTCCTGAAGTTGTCAGGCTCCTCAATAGCGGTGGTAAAGGAGGTCGCGGTGATAGCACCGATTCCAGGAATCGACATGAGGATGCGGCAAGCACGACTTTGGCGCGCGTCCCGCACCAATTGGCGCCCGAGTTCGGCGGCGCGGAGGCGAATGCCGCGCCAGGCTTCCAGCATCGGCAGCACAATGGATGCAAGTCTGTCCTGGTCGGCAAGAAGGCTCCGCACATTCTTCTCGAAGGTGCTTCCTTTTCCGGCGGGAACGAGCAGACCGAAGGTTTTCATGACGCCGCGGATCTGATTGGAAAGCTCGGTAGTGATTCGGACCAGCCGCGTCCGCGCTGCGACAAGCGTGCGGGTCAGCATGCTGTCGAATCCCTTCACACGCACCTCACGAAAGAATCCGACTTCCGCGAGTTGCGCCAGGCCATCGGCGTCGTTTGCGTCCGTCTTATTGGTCGCCATATCGAGCGCCGCTTTAGCATGGCGCGCGTCGATACAGATCGCCGGCAGCCCTTCGGTGCGAAGAGAATGATAGAACCATACCGATAGCGGTCCGGTCTCGAATACGACGCGTTTCACGGATGGCGCCCGCTTGCGGATGAGCTCGGCGACGATACTCGGATCAGTTGCGCACTTGCCGCGCCAGATCCGCTGACCTCCTCGACGGATCGAGACTGCCGTCTCTTTCATCGACACGTCGAGACCAATATATTCTTCCATGGCTGTTCTCCATTTGATGCTTGGGCCCGGCGTCCAGTCGTGAGCCCGTATTTCCATCCTATCGGGGAACAGCCACCAGTTTCCATTCTCGGTTGACCCGGGTTCGGGGGCGACTCGCTCCTGCGATTACCCCATGTGGACGGCTCCTCCACCGGCACGAGAGTGCCAAGGAGTGGGCGCCGTTTGAGGCTCCCACGATTCGGAGGAGCAGCTTATGCAGTCAATTTCGACGATCGGTCTGGATATCGCGAAGTCGGTCTTCCAGGTGCACGGCGTTGATGCAGCCGGCCAGGTGGTCATACGCCGTCAGTTGAAGCGTCGGCACGTCCTGGCGTTCTTCCAGAAACTGCCGCCATGCCTCGTCGGTATTGAGGCTTGCGCCTCATCGCACTATTGGTCCCGTGAGCTGGAGACATTGCAGCCGTCCACACATGGCCCTTCGCTTCCGTGAGGGCGGTGCGGCGAGATGTCCGAGGTTGGGGCTAAAGCGGAAGCTCCCACCCCTGGTCAAAACGTCGCTGTTGACCCAAAGCGGCCCTAGCCTAAGCCACATTGGCCCAATATTTGACAAATGCTGTGGTAGGACCAGTACCGAGACAGGATGGTTTTCGTCCTGTCATCCTGAAGCCGCCTCATAGAAATCGAATGAAGCGAAGGGTGTTCATTGCGGCGAGTGCGACGCTCCTTGTTTTACCTTGGTTTGCACAAGGGCAAGGAGCATCGCGGCGGATCGGCCTGCTTGGTGCTTTTGAAAATCCGCAAATACTCAAGGTTTGGCAGGAAGGCCTGCGCGATCACGGCTGGATTGAGGGAAAGAACCTGATTGTCGATTACCGATACTTCGGGAACCACGCGGAGCAGGCACCAGCTCTGGGAGCCGAACTCGTCAACCTCAAACCTGATCTGCTCTTTGCCCCGAACCCGCAAGCAGCCGTAGCCCTGAAGCCGATAAGCGGCGCTATTCCGGTGGTGTTTGCCACAGTATCCGATCCAGTAGGGCTGGGCCTCATCCAAAGCCTTTCACATCCGGGCGGCAACATGACCGGCTTGACCGATCTGGTGCCCGGAGAGTGGATCGCGAAACGAATAGCGGTCCTTAGAGAACTGGTGCCCAGCGCGTCGACGATTGCCCTCCTGATCAATCCGCGCAACCCTCAACACAAGCTGCGTCTGACCGACGAAATACCTCGCGCTGCGGACCTCGTCGGCGTGTCACTGGTAGCAGTTGAGGCAACAAGCGCCGAGGAACTGGATCCTGCTTTTGCTTCCGCCGCTGCGCAACGTGCCGATGCAATTGTCATATTCGGTGACCCCGTCACCAATCAAAATGGCGATCGAGTCGTTCAGCTTGCGGCGAAGCATCATCTGCCCGCGAGCTATCTTTTCCGGCAATTCGCAATTGGCGGCTTGCTCGTGTATGGCCCCGATATTTTTGATATATTCCGACGTTCAACCGGATTCATCGACAAGGTCCTGAGGGGCAGCAAACCGGCTGACTTACCCGTAGAACAGCCGACGAAGTTTGAACTGGTGATCAATATGAAGACCGCGAAGGCGCTCGGTCTCACCGTGCCGACGACGCTGCTTGTGCGCGCCGACGAGGTGATCGAGTAAATTGTTTTCTGCAGCGCGTGAGTCTGCTGCTGGCCCTTCGCTTTTAGGGCCTTGCGGCGAGATGTCCGAGGTCGGGGTAAAGCGGAAGCGCCCTGCCGATGGTCAAAACGGTGCTGTTGGTAGAGTCGAGATGTGGCGCGGCGGTTGTAGGCTGAACATATCTGTTGCCGCCTCTTTCGTCTGGCGGTGCCTTAGTAGTTCGACCGTGACTCCGTTTCCACATCTCGCTCATCGAACCGGACATGCAGATCGCCCGCATCCGGCTCTCGGACAAGACCTCACGCCTTCACCCACGGCACGTCGCGTCCGCGTGCAGTTAGGCGTACGAGCCCGAAGTGCCCGTAGAGGTGCGAGAGTGGATAAGTCCCGCCCTTGCGTCGCCTGACCTTGTGCTTGGAGCGCAACCACCGGCGCAACCGCACAGCGGTGTAGTTGTCGATCGCGCGGTACGCCTTAGTGACGGTGCCTACCTTGAAGTAGTTCGCCCATCCGCGCAGCGTGCGGTTCAACTTACCCACCAGCTCTGTGGTTTCTTGCCATGTCCCCGTTCGGACCGTCAGCGCATGGATTTGTCCGACCATACGCTTGATGCTCTTCTTCGATGGCCGCTACCCCAGGCGTGCCTGGCCGGTTCTCTCTGAGTACATCCGCCCGAACGAATAGCCCAAGAAGTCGAACTCCTCTTCCGTGACCCTACAGATTCGTGTCTTTTCCTCGTTGACCATCAGCTTCAGCTTTCCCATGATCATGCGCAATTGACGCAAGGCTTCTTCAGCTTTGCCCCGTTTACACAAGATTACGAGGTCGTCGGCATAGGTCACGATGCGAGAGCCGAGGCTTTGCTCGAGACCGAGCATCTTCCATCCCAGCACAAACCGGCGCATGTAAAGATTCGCCAGCAATGGTGAGATGGGTGAGCCTTGCGGGATGCCGCGCCGCTTGTCCCGTGCCTCGGTCGTCCGTTTCTTCCTTCCTCGATCATCGGTCTCTTCCACGGGACATTCCAGCCACATCTTGATCAGATGCAGCACGCGCCGATCAACAATCCGGCGCGCTACCGACTTTAGAAGTTCGGCATGCGGAATGCTCCCGAAGTAGTCCGCGAGGTCGGCGTCTACGACTTCCGGGTGGCCGCGGAATAGCTGCTCTTCCACCTCGACCACCGCCTGTTGGGCATTTCGCCCGGGACGGTAGGCATACTGCTCCGGCGGAAGATCGGCCTCAAAGATCGGTTCCAGCACCAGCATCGCTGCCGTCATGCAGACTCGATCGCGCAAGGTCGAGATGCCCAATGGCCTGAGTTTGCCATTGGCCTTCGGTATGTACACTCTTCTGATAGGGTCCGGTCGATACGTCTCCTGCCTGAGCGCAAGCGCCAGTTCGCCGAGCCACCGCTGCACCCCATACGCCTCGATGTCCGCAAAGTCCTGACCATCCACGCCCGGCGCGCCCTTGTTGGAGCGGCATTGAGCGTAGGCATGCGCCAGGATGTCCTCACGGCTGATCTTGTCGTACAGGGCATAGAAGCGATAGCCGGCTTCTGCCTTCGCTTTCGCGTGCAACGCCGTCTGCAGTTTCTGAACACTCTTCGGAGTTGATAGGTTGCCCAATCTCCAGGTCCCTCACTACGTGTTGCGTTCGTCTTGAACTGAGGTCCCTTCCCTCCACCGGCGTTACCCGGCTTCACCAGTACTACGAACCCCTCCGCATCCCCACGGCGCCCGGCCTGTCCCTCGCGGGCGTCCGGTTGATCATCCCTGACCACGTCGTGGGGCCTCCCGTGTTGCGTACGCTTTCCTTGTGCACATGCTGTCGCCACTACCCCGGCGCAGCGGCTGGGTGGATTTCGCTCGTTATCCCAGCCGTATCAGCCTTCCCCGAAAGGGTTGTCGGGTCGGCCTGCGCATCGTCCTTTTCGAGGCTTGCTCGGCGTTCACTCGCGTTACGGCCTGCACACTCGCGCTGTCACCAATTCGTGACACGCTAATCGAAGGCTTCAGCCACTTCGTTACCTCCATGACTGCTCCGATTGCTTCCGGCTGGAGCGTTTGCCGGGTGGGGCTTGCACCCACTGGAAAGCGCCGCCTTTGCACGGCGCACACCCAGGGCGGACCTTGCCAGCTTGCCGGCCCACTACTAACGTGGTGCATAGCGACCTTTTTGGGGCCCTTGCGAGCCGTGAGGCGACAAATTGCCTCTCGAAGAGATTTATCGAAATCGCTGACGTGTAGTTGACTTGAGATCATTTGATTGAAGCGCTCGGCTCATTTGCTCTGATCGCGCGCGCCGTTGCACATGGCAAATAGGAATTCAATTGCCCAAATTTAATTAGGGGAAAGCAATGTTCAGGTTCTTCATCGCGTCTGTCGCCGCTCTTGCCATCACCGTCGGTATCGCCCATGCCGAGTCCGATCTGGTCAAGCGCGGCGACTATCTAGTCAACGGTATTCTTGCCTGTGGCAATTGCCACACGCCGAGGGGCCCGAACGGTGACATCGTAGAGAAGGCGTTCTCCGGTGGGGGGTCCTGGGACGAGCCGCCGTTCAAGGTATCTGCCGCTAACATCACGCAAGATAAGGAGACGGGAATCGGAAACTGGACGGATGCCGACATCAAGAAACTGATGCGCACTGGGGAAACGCCCAACGGTGTACATACCGCCATGATCATGCCGACCAGCTTTTACCACATTATGACTGAACACGATCTGGCCGCCGTCGTCGCGTACTTACGTACGGTCACACCGATTAATAACAAGGTGCCTGATCCGATTTACAAGATGCCGCAAGTCGAAAACGTCCTGCCCGGCGGCGAAAAGCCATTCACGGAATCGATGATGAGCGACAGTGTGACGAAGGGCTTCTATCTCGCCACCATCGCACATTGCATGGCGTGTCATACGCCCATGGGACCGAGGGGTCGCGAGTTCACCACCAAGCTGGGGGCGGGTGGCATCGAATTCCGTGGTCCTTGGGGTGTCTCCGTTTCGCGCAACATCACCCAGAGCAAAACCAAAGGGATCGGCGAATGGACTGACGCCGAGATCAAGCGCGCTATTACGCAAGGAATCAGCCGCGACGGCACTCGCCTCAAGCCACCAATGGGTTTTCACTACTACGCCACGATAGGTCCTGATGATCTCGATGCCGTGGTCGCATATCTGCGCACGGTGCCGGCGCAGGACTGACGCTCGAACTGCACCCAAAGGTCATAAAAGGTCCAGCCAACCTTGCTCCGCAGTTGTCGGCTGCCGACCGCTTCTGGCCCATGGCCGAACAAGGCAGAGGCCGGTGCGATGTCAGCTACCGGTGCCAGACCGGAAGCCGCCCCGCGCGTGCCGACCGCTGCTTGTGACCCGAAGCGGTCCTCAAAAGCAGCTCTTTAAGCACCTCACAGCCGCCAGACAAAGTGTTAGACTCCTCTTCTTGCAGCATGGCCTTAGAGGGGAGCATGCGACGGAGGGAGTTCATCATCATAGTCGGTGCGGCGCTTCTGTCGCCCGCGGCGCGCGCGCAATCGCGGGGCTCGATGCGGCGAATGGTCATGTACAGTCCGACCGAGCCTTTAGACTCGATGCATGAGAACAGCTATAATCGCTACATTCGCGCTCTCTTTGCCGAAATGCGGCGCCTCGGGCTTGTCGAGGGAAAGAGTATCAAAATCGAGCGCTACGGCAGGGAGACAAGAGAAGTCAGATCGAAAGCCACAATCGTGGCGATTGTCGATAGCAAGCCGGATATCATTTTTTGCGTCGGGGCAGGCGCAGTATTTGCGCAGGAGACTAACACAATACCAATTGTGGCACTCGCGTTTGATCCCATTCGAGAGGGGCTGATCAAGTCACTCGCGCATCCGGGTGGCAACATCACGGGCGCTGCCTTCAGTCCCGAGGTCCCGATCCATGGCAAGCGGATTGCGCTGTTACGCGAAATGTTTCCCGCTTTGCAGAAGCTCGCCTTTCTGGGGACGCGAAGGGCACTGGACGGCGATTTTTCCGGGGTTCGTGAGGCGGCCAATGCACAAGGCATTCAGTCCACAAGTTGTCTCATCGACGAGCCAACCAGCGAGACCATCTATCGAAGCGCAATCGCCAAGGCCAAGGGTGAAGGTGCAAATGGCGTGATGGTTGCTCTAGATGGACCACCCTTCGTCGATTATGTTGTCGTCGCAAACCAGATCGCGTCTGCCGGGCTGCCTGCGATCTATCCCTTCGCAGAATTTGTTGTGGCCGGGGGCCTAATGAGTTATGCGACAGATTTAGTTGAATTGAACAAGCGCATGGCAAGCGATATGCACGTCATTCTAGGCGGCACTAATCCGGGAGACATCCCATTTTATCAAGCCTCAAAATTCGAGCTGTTTATCAATCAGAAGGCCGCAAAGGCACTCTCACTGAACGTACCCGCAACGCTCCTCGCTGAGGCCGACGAAGTCATCGAGTAGCACGGCAGTTTGCTGCGGCGCACCAGTCCGGTTATGGCCGATTCCGTGAAAAAGGTCGGCAGTATTCCGTTGTAATCGTTGAACCAGGATGAGATCGAGTTGGTACTATGCTGGCCTTGCGGCAGGCATCGCGATCAGCTTGGCCATCTTCCGAAGGTTCTGCGCGGTGGCTGCGAGAGTGAACTCGTCGCGTGCGCCGTTTGGGCCTCGTAATCGTAAACGGTCGAGTTTGAGAATGCGCTTCAGGTGCGCGAACAGCATCTCGATCTTCTTTCGCAACCGGCGTGAGGTACGGCCCTCCCATGATCGTGCTATCTGGCGCGCCATGTCGCGAGCGCCCTCGTAGATCGAGCGAGACACTTTGCGGACCAAGTCGTTGGGGCAGCAGCGCGCCTTCAAGGCGCAGCCTGCGCAATGCTCGCCCGGTAGAGCATCGTCGCGCCGTCGTTCACCAGTGTTCCGGTTGTTGTCAGCATCTTGCCGTCGGGGCAGGTATAGACGTCGCTGGTGTGGTCATAGGTGAAGTCCTCGCGCGAGAAGGTACCGTCTGTGCCGGCCGACTTGTCGAACACCGTCACGTGGGGTTCGATCCCGTGCTCGTAGACCAACCAGGCGAGCATCTCGGCCGCGCCATAGCCGCTGTCGCCGAGGAGCCGGCTCGGATAAAGATCGAACCGTTCGAGCGATGTAAAGCAGGTCAACCGCGCGGAAGTGGCGATAGTTCCTGTCCCGATCAACCACCGTCTTGCTCCCGATGAGGCAGCCTTGCATGGCTAGCTAGCGTTCCCTCCGGCGCACATCATTTCAGGTTCATCTAATCCGGAACGCTGCTCGCGGGGCGAGCTCGGCCAGCGCGATGCTGGGAGATGCGTCTATTGGAGCCCATTTTCGATGTCGCCATCATTTCACGCAAACGCGAGATGACCGGGCCAGGCCGCGCCGTTCCGCTGCAAAGTGATCAATAGCTTAGTTTGCCTCTGTGCCACGTTGAGAGAGCCGATGGCCCGGCTGGCGAAGCGAGCATCCTTGATCGCGACGTAGCCCGGAAACTGGCAGGAGCTAACTCTCGGATTGACCACCACTCCGCAGCCCGCAACTATCGAATGCACAGCAGACTGGTCAGGCACCGCAAGCTCGTCGAAATTGCCGGCGACATCGAGCCGGTGCAGGGCGGCCGCATCTGTATCGAGTTGGCCAAGGCGCCTGTACAAGCACGAGGTCACGAACGCGGAGTTAAGGGCCGGCACTGGCGGGGGAGCGTGGCTGGCTAGATCTGCGCGAGAGCGGGACCTTCGTCCGGCCGACGAAGGCCCGCCTGGTGATGAACACGATGCCGTCATTTCGCGTCGTGCAAATCTTGCTCTAGGAGAGCAATCGTCGCTTTGATGCGCTGGCCGGCTCCTCTACGCTGTATCGGTCGGCAGGCTCGCCTTCTCGTTCGATGCGAGCAAGACGCTTCCTGTAGGCCGCGAGAAGCTGCTCAAGCTATGCCTGGACACTGATCATCACCGCCGCCGCGATTGCGCTCCGGATAGAACCTTTGGCGATACTATTTTAGCGAGCTACTGATCGAGCCGAACTTGTCGCTCAGCCTTGTGCCGAGACCGTTGATCACCGTGATGATCGCCGGCGCGATGCCGGCTGCGATCAGCCCATACTCAATCGCGGTGGCACCGTTCATCAGCAAAAAATCGCTTAACCAAAATCATTTTGGGCACTTCTATGGGTAGTGACGCCAAAGACCTTCTACCAATACGCGCTTTCAACATGGTAAATCGATTAGCACGGAGGCGGTTAATGGCTGTTAGCCGATCTTCTCTCCCACATGCGCCGATTCTCCTCATGCCTCATTTGGAACCGAATCGCAGACTTCCCTTGGTGCGTTGAAATGAGGTGGCTCCGATGTCGCGCGATTTCTCCAGCCCAAGCCATTGGTTGCAACGCGCAGCTCAGACGCGCGCCAAAGCGGAGCGAACACGAGACGCGGCGACCAGAGCCCGGCTGATCACTATGGCTGAGGAATACGACCGTCTTGCCGAACAGGCCGAGAGGCAACTGACCGATCAATCAGCATCGATTCCAATCAAGACGTGACTTGGCTGCTCGCCAATCACTAGATCCGAATACCCCGCAAGTCAGTCACGCAATTCATAGAAGGCCGCTGAGGGCGTTGCAGGCAGACCTGCCTTACCTATCCAGCGCTAATTGGGCGTTGCAGGCAGACCTGCCTCACCTATGCAGCGCTAATTGCCGCTATGGACACTCGGCCCCGGCCCCGACGCTCGGCCGTCCTTTCGCTGGCCAAGCAAAGCAGCCGGATGTATGTCCGCTCAATACGCATTGCGGACTCCAGCCATGATCTCCGCTAGGCCGGCGACGGGCCCACAACAGGCGGTCGGCTTTCCTGGGTTCGTGGTCGGCGCCGGATGGCTGGTCTGAGGTAGATCAAGGCAGATTTTCAGAAGGGAAAGTTAGCTTTCGGCGTGGGATGAAACCGCCGCCAACATATTCCGGTAGTGCCGTCCTTGCACTGGAGCACGAGGTTGCAAGGAGAACGCCATGATGGAGCGGCGCAAGCGGCGCCCGCGCCTTCATTGCAACTCGCACCGCCGACCCAGAATTTTGTGCAACATACTGTGAACTACTTCACAGCTCTCTCTCGAAGACGGCCTAAAGTCTCGGCGTGCGAAATGAAGCGCCGTTTCGGAGGAATTTGGTCATGGATATTGCACATCGTTCAGCACCCATGCCGTCCCTCGCTCGCAGTCACGACGGCTTAATCACCCTTTCATATGTGGTATTTGCCGCCATCGCTCTGGTGGTACTCTACTTTACAATGGGTGCCCCAAGCTTCGATGAGGTTGCACTTGCCGCCATAACCGTGATGTGTGCCAGCGGCGGACGCGAGCAGCGCGCTCCGAGCCATTGCTCATCGTTAAGATCTATTGCAACAGTAGTCTGACCGCGACGTTGCTTGGGACTTTCGAGTAGTTCAACCAATTGATCGAGAATAACGCGTTCGTTAATGCAGCGTTGAGGCTTAAGATAATCTCCAAGGATGCGCTGCGCGCGCTGTAGAGATACCTCTTCAGAGCCAATACGACGGCAAGCGCTCGCTCGCGTAGCGGCTGCGCCCTAGGCGCTGGCCGTCCTTCGCGGACCGAGTATTCATTGGGACCGATCCCACACAAGGTGAGAATCGGCTGTTCCCGATTTAACGTTTTCTCGCGACATCAACACTAACGAGCGGTTTACGTTGCTCGGATGGATTGCCTTGATACGCTTGCGAGAATTTCAAGAACGCAGCGTGTTCGAGATGATCAGATACTCATCCTACGGCACGACGAATTCTTCAAAACGATTGCCGACGCTCGATTATGACGATTCGCTTCGTGCCGCATATTGCGAGCTGTTAGAGCTACGTCGGCGCGTCAGGGTTGCCGAAGGCGCCGTTGGGACGAAATCCACCGGAACGAACAAGTCTGCCCGACACAGACCGCCGCCAAGTCCGGCAAGAGGCTGAAACACATGACGTGATGCTGTGGGCCTGTGTCTTCGACGATCCGATCGAGCTCAGCGACGGCAGGAGCCGCGCACCCCTGCGTGAGCCGAGCATGTACATTGCGACGCTGCCCGAATGGCCAGCCCTGTCTCATCTGCAAGCAAACGCCCCGCGACGCGCATCACCGCATCACCTCTGGTTTTCACTCAACCCAGAGCCCTGGCCGCAAGCTCAGTGACGAATTCACCGTTCCGCTATGCCGCTCGCATCATCAGGCCTTGCAACAGGCAGCGGCAAGACCATCCTGCTTGATAGCGTCAAGTTGGTTACGCGCCCCAGCGCCGGGGTCGTCACGATCGCCGGCCCTTCGTTTCGCTACGGCGCGCCGTAGCGATACGTTTACGATGGAAACATCCTGCGAAAACCGAAAGCAGCGCGGGACGTCAGTGATCGTCGTTGACGTTCATGCGAGATAAGCCGTCCGTCCGCCCTGCCTCGCATTCAAGCGGTGCGCGCGATGCCGACTAGGCGTCGTAGCCGCAGACGGCAGAGCGCTAAATGCGCGCCCTGATCGTTAGGTAAGATCGAAATCAGCGCTCCAGGTGCTTTTCCCGGGGTTCTTCCGAAAGATCCAGATTGTCAGGGTTGCCGCGTCAGGAACAACCATGCTGTCCCCCGCGTGTAGCGTGAACTGTCTTATATCACCGACAACAACCCAAATGGCGTGCGCATAAACATCGGGGGCGCTAGTTGCCGTGCAGGCAAGGACAGCGGCTTTAGGTACAGCTCGCGTCGCCGATTGAGTAACCGACGAGTCCATATGAAATGTTGCCATGGCGAATGCTCCAAAAAAACCTGGTTGAAATGTCGCAATGTTTCCGTAGATCTCAGCGAGAGTCAAGAACGTCTCAACCTAGACTTGCTCTCTGATGATACGCTGGACATCGACACCGCTCCACCCCACCGCCATAGCTATGCGCCCATGTGCGCAAGATTGCCGACCGGCAACTCGGCTCTCATTTGTTTAGGAGCCCCATAGGCCAGCCTGATCAAAACAGGCCACTATCAATAGCTACGCGAGGAACTTAAAATGTGTTGGTTTTCAAGAGGCTCAGGTCGATACTTCTTTCTGATTTCAATTTCGTCGATTTGTGCGACCGTCGGCGACGCCTTTGCCAGCCGGAGGACAGGAGACTTTGTTGCCTCAGAAGGTCGTCGTACCGCCAGATACAATTATAATGTGGCTCCCATGCAATCCCGGGGTCTATACTTACGATGCGCTCGTTAAACCGGCGGCGGGAGAGATCGTAGCAAGAGCTCAGCGGAGTCTTTTCCGCGTTACCAATACACTCTGATGAGCATGGCAAAACTTTATCTCGTCGCTGGCTGGCTGGCACTTGCTCTCGTTGCGTTTGTGACGCTAGCGCCGATCTACGATCGGCCGACCATCGCGCCTGCTCATATTGAGCATTTTGCCGCATTCTTTGCGCTCGGCCTGATGTTCATGCTTGCCTACCCAAACCGCATTATTCTTGTGTTCCTGGTCGTTGTTGGAAGTGCAGTTACCTTAGAAGCCGCGCAATTGCTAACTCCGGACAGACACGGGCGGCCTCTTGATGCATTAGTCAAGATTCTCGGGGCGATCTGTGGGATAGCGTTGATGGCTCTCGCACGGATCATTGCTCGAGCAGCCAGCAGCTCATCCCAAGACTAGGGGCGGAGCCGTCAGCGTCCAATGCTTTCATACACGAAGCCCGCTCCGGCCATATCTTCGGGCCGGAAGATATTGCGGAGGTCGACGACGACGGGCTGGGCCATGGCCGCCTTCAGCCGATCGAGATCGAGGCCGCGGAACTGAGTCCATTCGGTGACGACGACGACCGCATCGGCACCTTGCGCGCAGGAATAGGCATCTTCGCAATAGGTGATGCTGGGCAGCTCGCCCTTGGCCTGCTCCATGCCGACAGGGTCGAACGCCTTCACCTTCGCCCCCATGTCGAGCAGACCGGTGACGAGCGGGATCGACGGCGCATCGCGCATGTCGTCGGTGTCGGGCTTGAAGGTCAGGCCGAGCACCGCGATGGTCTTGCCGCGCAAGGAGCCGCCGAGCGCCTGGCTCACCTTGCGTGCCATCGCGCGCTTGCGGTTCTCGTTGACCGCGAGCACGGATTCGACGATGCGCAAATTGACGTCGTAGTCCTGCGCGATCTTGATCAGCGCCTTGGTGTCCTTCGGAAAGCAGGAACCGCCGAAACCGGGACCGGCGTGCAGGAATTTCGTGCCGATGCGGTTGTCGAGGCCAATGCCGCGGGCGACCTCCTGCACGTTGGCGCCGACTTTCTCGGAAAGATCCGCGATCTCGTTGATGAAGGTGATCTTGGTCGCGAGGAAGGCGTTGGCGGCGTATTTGATCATCTCGGCGGTGCGGCGCGCGGTGAACATCAGCGGCGCCTGGTTCAATGACAGCGGGCGATAGATGTCGCCCATCACCTTGCGGCCGCGCTCGTCGGAGGTGCCGACCACGACGCGGTCAGGGAATTTGAAATCGCGGATCGCGGCGCCTTCGCGCAGGAATTCGGGATTGGATGCGACCACGACGTCGGCTGACGGATTGGTCTCGCGGATGATGCGCTCGACCTCGTCGCCGGTGCCGACAGGCACGGTCGACTTCGTCACCACCACGGTGAAGCCGGAGAGCGACTGCGCGATCTCCTTCGCCGCGGCGTAGACATAGGACAGATCGGCGTGGCCGTCGCCGCGGCGCGACGGCGTGCCGACCGCGATGAACACGGCGTCGGCATCCGCAACGGGCTTGGACAGATCGGTGGTGAAATCGAGCCGCTTGGCCTTGACGTTGTTGGCCACCAGCTCGTCCAGGCCCGGCTCGTAGATCGGGATTTCGCCGCGATGGAGGCTAGCGATCTTCTTCTCGTCCTTGTCGACGCAGGTGACGTCGTGACCGAAATCCGCAAAGCAGGCTCCAGACACCAGTCCGACATAGCCCGTTCCAATCATCGCAATGCGCAGTTCGAGTATTCCTCAAGTACGCTGATAGTCGTCTTCAATCCGGATGATGTCGTCTTCCCCGAGATAGGATCCGGTCTGGACCTCGATCAGTTCCAGCATGATTTTACCGGGGTTCTCCATCCGGTGCACCGCGCCCATCGGGATGTAGATCGACTCGTTCTCGTGCACCGTCTTCACCGTCTCGTTGACGGTGACGCGGGCGGCACCGCGGACCACGATCCAGTGCTCGGCGCGATGATGGTGCTTTTGCAGCGACAGCCGTCCGCCCGGCTTCACCACGATGCGCTTGACCTGGTGGCGCTCGCCATTGTCGACCGACTGATAGCTGCCCCAGGGGCGATGCACCTTGAGATGCTCCTCGGTGACCTTGGGCGCGACCGCCTTCAGCTTGGTGATCAGGCGCTTCAGACCGTTGGCGTCCTGCTGGCGCGAGACCAGCACCGCATCCGCGGTCGCGACCACGACGAGATCGTCGACGCCTTCGAGCGCGACCAGCGCATGATCGGTCGTGACGTTGCAGTTGCGGGAATCCTCGAACACGGCGGTGCCGTGCGCCGCATTGCCCTGCGCATCCTTGTCGGACAATTCCCACACCGCGCGCCAGGAGCCGACGTCGGACCAGCCGCACGAGACCGGCACCACGGCCGCGCGCGAGGTCTTTTCCATCACGGCATAGTCGATCGAGATCGCCTTGGCCGCGCCAAAGGCCTGCGGCTCCAGCGTCACGAAACCGAGATCGCGGCCGGCATTGTTCACCGCCGCGGACACCGCATCCACGCTCGCCGCATCGACCTTGCGATATTCGTCGAGCAGGAGGCTTGCGGGAAACATGAAGTTGCCGCTGTTCCAGAGATAGCCGGAATTGACGTAATCCGAAGCCTTCACCGCATCCGGCTTCTCGACGAAGCGCGCGACCGCATGCACCTCGCCTGAGATCACCTCACCCGGGCTGATATAGCCGTATTCGGTCGCCGGCCGCTCCGGCTTGACGCCGAAGGTGACGATGCGTCCCGTGCTCGCGGCGCTGAGGCCCTCGCGGCACGCCGCGATGAAGGCGGCATTGTCCCGCACCACATGGTCGGCGGCGAGCGCCAGCACGATCGCTTCACTGGTGCGGTTTTGCGCGAACGCAGCACCGGCGGCGATCGCAGGACCGGAGTCGCGGCGCATCGGCTCGAGGATCACATCGGCCTCGATGCCGATCTCGGCGAGCTGCTCCAGTACCATGAAGCGGTACGCCGCATTGGTGATGACAACAGGCCGGTCGAACAGCGACGCATCGGAGACACGCAGCAGCGTGTCCTGGAAGGTCGAGCGCGGGCCGAACAGCGGCAGGAACTGTTTTGGCCGCACCTCGCGCGAAGCCGGCCACAGCCGCGTGCCGGCACCACCGCACATGATCAGGGGGATAATGCGTTGTTCCAAATCGGACGCTCCGAGGCAAATTAGATACAGCGATACAAACGCCCCTTCTATAGGGCTTCAATTGAGAAGCGAGATCGCAAATTCATAACATCGTTAGCAAGGCAGCCTTTGCCCATTCCGCGGACCGGGAAAGCCGTTAATCTAAGCTTGCCTTTTTTGGCTCAGCCATCTCCCTATCCCTTCCGTTTTCAGGTACGAACGGGATACCGAACCTAGAGAATATTATGGCAAAGAAACGTGCACTTATTACGGGCGTAACCGGTCAGGACGGCGCCTACCTCGCCGAATTGTTGTTGGAAAAAGGATATGAAGTCCATGGCATCAAACGCCGGACCTCTCTCTTCAATACTGATCGCATCGATCATCTCTATCTTGACCCACATGAGCCGAATCCGCCATTCCGCCTGCATTATGGCGACCTAACAGACTCTTCGAGCCTGATCCGCATCGTTGGCCAGGTGCAGCCAGACGAGATCTACAACCTCGCAGCGCAGAGTCACGTTGCCGTTTCATTCGAGGAACCCGAGTACACCGCGAATTCCGACGCTCTCGGCGCTCTGCGCATCCTCGAGGCCATGCGCATTACCGGCTTGGAAAGGAAGGCGCGCTTCTATCAAGCGTCGACATCCGAACTGTATGGTTTGGTCCAGGAGATTCCGCAAAAGGAGACCACGCCTTTCTATCCGCGCTCACCGTACGCGGTCGCCAAGCTTTATGCATACTGGATCACGGTCAACTACCGCGAAGCCTATGGGATGTATGCCTGCAACGGCATCCTCTTCAACCACGAATCTCCCGTCCGCGGCGAGACCTTCGTGACCCGAAAAATCACGCGTGCTTTGGCGCGCATTCATCTGGGACTGCAGGATAGGCTTTATCTAGGTAATCTGGACGCCCTGCGGGACTGGGGACACGCGCGTGACTACGTCGAAATGCAATGGCTGATGCTGCAGCAGGACAACCCGGAGGATTTCGTGATTGCTACGGGTGTGCAACATTCGGTCCGAGACTTCGTCAATGTCGCAGCAAACGAAGTCGGCATGACGGTCCGCTGGGAAGGAAGCGGCGTCGAAGAAAAGGGATATGACGCCAAGACCGACAAGTGTATCGTTTCGGTCGATCCCCGCTATTTCCGCCCGACTGAGGTCGCGACGCTTCTTGGTGACCCGTCAAAAGCCAAGCAGAAACTTGGCTGGGAGCCCAAGACGTCGTTCGAAAGCCTGGTTCGAGAAATGATGAAGGAAGATCTCGAATCCGCAAAGCGCGACGAACTCATCAAACAGCACGGGTTTAGATATTATCCTCGCCACGAGTAATTCTCGTAGATCGGCCAGCAAGGCGACCAAACAGGCAAATGAGCGCTGATCGCGGCGCTCATTTTTTTGGATGACGTCACCTCATCCAACTGCAGTCGAATGCCTCATGGGGAGCGAACGGCATCCTCCACCGGAAGCCCAATGTCGTTGGCAGCGCCCTTCAGGCCGGCATTCGTCTGCCCTGTCGCATTGCCGTGCCCTGTCATGGCCTCCGACCACCGGCGCACGATTGTGCGTCGATCCCAGCGATCAAGGGCTCGCCTTCTCCCTTCCTCGCCGTAATGCTCACGCAGGGCCGGCGCTTCACCAAGCTGGCAAATTGCAACCCTGAGAGCCGACGAATCTCCTGGTGGGATCACGAGGCCCGCATTCGCGACTTCCGCAGCGAGGCCGGTGCCTTCTTCAGCCATCGCAATGACCGGCCGAGCGGATGCGAAGATCGCACCGAGCTTCGAGGGCAACACGAGATCGGCGGCCTCGGCCTTCTGGGGAATCAGATGGAAATCCGCGGTTGCCATCAATTGATTGAAGCTGTCCTTGGGCTGAAGCCCCAGGAAGTGGATATTGCGATGTCCGGCGGCAAGCTGCTCGAGCCTCATCCTGTGAGGCCCTTCGCCGGCAAGGATGAAGTGGATATGCGGATGACTTCGCTCTAAGCCAATCGCAGCCTCGATCACGAGTTCAAGGCCTTGCTTGTTGGACATCGTGCCGGAATACAGTCCAATGATATCGCCCTCAGCCAGGTTCAGCTGCTGACGGTATTTGGTCGTTCGAGGCCCCGGGCAGATCGCAGTGGTGTCGATCCAGTTTCTCACCTCGGCGATTTTGTCGGGTCGCAGTCCCTTGATCCTCAACCGCTCCACCATCGCATGAGAGATGGTTGAAACGTTATCGAATGATTTGAGGATCGCCGCTTCGGCTCGAAGCATGCATTTTCGCAGAGAAGGATTGCGCAGCAGACCAAGATCGAAGGCCGCATCCACCTCGAAATCCTGCACGTGAAGCCATGATTTGGCGCCGACGCGACGAGCTACGAACGAGACGAAGGCAGCCGACATCAACGATGGTGCGACGGCGATCATGACGTCGGGCCGCCAGGACAGCGCCTCCATAAGGACAGGCACCGCGCTGGAGAGCGCGAACGATGCGTGATGGACCAGTCGCTTCGCTCCCGATGGACGCGCCGGCACATAGATTGGCGTGCGCCTTACGCGAACGCCATCGATATGCCGCGATCGAAAGTAATGGTTGCTGAAGCTCGGAGGAATTTCCCAGGCCGGATAATACGGCGGAGCCGTGATCACTCGGACCTCGTGGCCTTCAGCGGCAAGGCTCTCGCAGAGTTCAGTGTTGTATTTTGCCACGCCGATCAGATCGGGGGCATAGTTGATGCCTACCAAGAGAACACGCATAAGAGCCCAGCCCAGCTCAAAGTCTAGAATGAAAGAAAAGTCTTTTGTAGCTTAAGTAAATTCGCTCAGCGCGTTGCGCTGACCTCCAGATGACGCCCGTAGCCCTTCAGAAAATCTGCGTAAGCGGTAGCGAGACCACTGCGCAGAGGAATACTCGGACGCCAACCAAGCGCCCTCAGCCGCGAGCTGTCCAGGAGCTTGCGGGGGGTACCGTCAGGTTTGGACGTGTCGAACACCAGCTTGCCCCTGTACCCCACGACGTCAGCCACAGTCGCCGCGAAATCAGCGATCGACAACTCGTCACCACTGCCGACATTGATCGGAAGATCACTGGAATAGTGCTTCAAGAGGAACACGCAGGCGTCCGCAAAATCGTCGACGTTCAGGAATTCGCGGAGCGGCGTTCCGGTGCCCCAGACCGCCACTGTGGGCGCTTGCGCCAGCTTGGCTTCATGAAACCGTCGGATCAATGCTGCCGGCACGTGGCTATGATCGGGATGGTAGTTGTCGCCACGGCCATAGAGGTTGGTGGGCATAGCGGAGAAGAAGTCATCGCCGAATTGGCGGCGATAGGCCTGACACATCTTCAGGCCCGCAATTTTCGCGATCGCATACCACTCGTTGGTTGGTTCGAGTGGACCAGTCAGCAGCTCATCTTCGCTGATCGGCTGTTTGGCATGCTTTGGATAGATGCAGGACGAACCCAGAAACAAGAGCCGCCGCACGCCAACGGCATGACTGGCGCGGAGGACGTTGAGCTCGATCGCAAGGTTGTCGCAAAGAAAATCGACCGGAAAATTATTGTTGGCGGCAATGCCTCCAACCTTTGCGGCTGCGTGAACCACAACCTCTGGCCGATTCGCCTCAAGCCATCGAACCGTCGGCTCTTCCTTGGTGAGATCTACCTCATGTCGGTCGGCGAACAGCACCGTGCAATTTTCCGATGCGAGGCGGCGCACGACGGCCGAGCCGACCATGCCGCGATGGCCGGCCACAAAGACCCGCTTACCCGAGAGATCGTAAATTGCAGCCCCTGTCATCGCTCCCCTCTACCGGCCCTCGTCACCCGAAAGAACCGACAACACAGCCCACCAAAGCGGGCTCCAACGCCCTACCGCTATGCAACACAGTCAGCTTGCTAACACAATCTTCACCATCCGGCAGCCCGTGTTCTTCCGGAAGCATGAAGATGGTGAACTGCGCTTGGTTGCGTAAACGTCCGGCAGCGACTGATGGCAAATTAGGCGAAGCAGCCGCACGGGGCGCACGGCTGCTCGTCGGCGAGGGATTCCGCCTGCCTAGAGGCGCGCGATTAGTAAGCCCGGCGCAAGATCGGTCCAACCGGAGCGCAGACGCGGTCAAAATACCAGCCGTAGGGCGTTTCCACCCGAACCAGTGGACAACGGCTCCGCGGCACGTAGCGGTACGGATAGGGCTGGGCCCAGAAGGTGACCGGCGTCGCCTGGGCTTCGCCGGTGAGCAATGCTGCACTTCCAGGCATTTGCATGCCGGCACCCGCACCGCTCGCCGCCACCAGAAGTGCGGCCGACGCCAAAAGACCTACGCGCGCAATCGTCTTGAACATCCGCAAAGCTCCCCTTGCCCCAAACAGAACCGTACCCGAGCAGCTCCAAGCAGGAACTATTCCAGCGGCACGATAGCCGTGAACCGGCCGGAAATCGGCTCAAATAGTGAACCAAGACTACCAAGCCGTGGGGGTCGAAGGCAACCGATCCCGATCCCAAAAGCCGAGCTCTGCACGATATGGCGCAGAACTGTGGCTTCTTGGCCCTATTTCTCCCCGGTCCAGGCGCCGGGAGTGCCAAGGTCGGGCGAACGGCGGTAGACGTCGCGAAGGAATTGATAGTTGACTGATTGGGCGAGGGGCACCTCTTCCTCACCAAGCTTGGCGAAGATCAGGATGTCCCGAAGGGTGTTCCAGCGACTTTCGTCGTAGTCCGCAATACGGCCCCCGGTCGGTATAACCAGACTTCGCTGTTGCTGCAGCTCAAACCTGACCCGCTCGGCTTTCAGCCTCTCCGGATCGGCGCCAACAAGAACAGGCACGCTGCGTGCATAGTCCGTGTAGACGAACTGCCAGCCTCGGATGAGGCCCTGGAGAACGTCGGCGACGATGGACGGCCGATCATGAATGAGATCGTTGCTGGCGAAATAGACCAGCCCCGGAACGTGAATACCGTAGTCCTGCGGCTTGATCACATTCAGCCGGACGTTGTAGCCCGTCTCCGACGGAGTTGGCTGGTCATCGATGGCGGCGACAATGGCATCCACCTCGCCGGCGCGCAGCGCATCGAAGCTGTCGCGATCGGCCATTTTCGTGATTTGGCTGCGGGGCAAACCGAGCTGCGCCATCATGGCGTCGAAGATGACGTCCCCCTCGCTTGCCCTGCGGTAGCCCACGCGCTTGCCGATGAGATCAGCGGGCCGACGCAACCCAGAACTTTCGAGCGTGAAAATCGCAATGGAGGTGTCAAGGAAACTTGCCGCAAAAGCGGTGACGGGAACACCGCGCCAGGCGGCCAAGAGGAACTTCTGCCCGCTCGTCACGCCGATGGCACGTTCGCGTGCGATCGTCTCGACGAAATTCGGGTCATCGGGGTGCGGGCGAAGCCCGATGCCAGAAGCAAAGAAACCCTGCTTGAGCGCCGTCAATTCACCAGCGAAGCGCGCGCCGTATGGGCCATCTAAGAGCAGATGCGTGCCAGAGGTGGAAACGGTCGCCTCTCGGACCGGTGCGGAATCGGGGCGCAGCGCGAGGAGCGCAATCCCCAGGAGCGCGATGGTGGCTAGACCGATGACGGCGTACCGGCCGAAGTGTCGCCTGGATCGTCGCCGGCGAGACCGGGTTTGAGGCACTGGAGAGCTTCCTAACGAAGGGTGAAATTTAACATGTTGGTCGGGGCAAGATGCGCTACATTGCAATCATAAGGGTAAGGTTACTTTTTCCTTCGCCTTGTTTTGACAGTGATTTTGGCCGATAGCACGGCGCGCTTTGATAGTGAATCGATTGTTAATGGGCTGGGGCAGATGACAATCCTGGAGGCTCGACGGGAGCAAGCACCTGATTCTGCTGCGGAAACTAGTGCGCCCGAGCGGGACTTTGCTGGGCCCACGGGTTTCGCAAAGACTTTTCTTCGCCCGCTGGTTGTCGAGCGGCTTGTGATGCTGATCGATGCAATGCTGGTGATCGCGGCCGGCATCGGCTGCGCGGTGGCCTATCATCTCTATGCCCAGTCGGTGCTCGGCAAGGCGAATGTCTATGCCGCGGCGAGCGTGCTGGTTGCACTAAATTTCGTCCTCCTCATTGTCGTGCAGCAGGGTTACCGGCTGAAGGCCATCACCGACGTCCCGCGCACGTTGCGGATGACGGTGACGACTTGGACGGGCGTGTTCGGCGCGCTACTGGCGATCGCCTTCGCCATGAAGGTTTCCGACGAGTTCTCCCGCGGCACGACGATCTCGTTCTATGCCGTCGGCCTAGCGGTGCTGGTGATCTGGAAGGCGTTCGCCGCGCGCTGGACGGCGAATGCGTTGCGCACCGGCGCCTTCGCCAACAGCCGCGCGGTGATGATCGCCGAAATCGGCCTGCCGGCGTCCTCGAATGCGATATCGGACCTGGCCCAGCACGGCTACCGCTTGATGCGGATCATGGAGATCCGCGAGCGCGAGCTCACCTCGCCCCTCCTGCTCTCCGCGATCGCGCCGCGCTTCGACGAGCTGATCGCCTATGCGCGCGAGAACCGGATCGAGCACGTGTTCCTCCTGATGAGCTGGGACCGACAGCACGCCATCGACAGCATCCTGGATGCGCTGAAGATCCTGCCCATTCCGGTGCACTTGGTGCCCGATGCCCACGCGGCGCGTTTCCTGCGCTACCCGCTGCACAGCGCCGGCAACACCTGGACGGCGGAGCTGCGCCGTGCCCCCCTGTCCTGGAACGAACGCGCGCTCAAGCGCTCGCTCGATCTCGCCGGCGCCAGCCTCGCGCTGATCGTGTTCGCCCCGGTGATGCTGGTGACGGCCATCCTGATCAAGCTAACCTCGCCGGGCCCCGTGTTCTTCCGCCAGACCCGCAACGGCTTCAACGGCCGCGCCTTCAAGATCTTCAAGTTCCGCACCATGCGCGTGCTGGAGGACGGCCCCACGGTGGTGCAGGCGCGCAAGAACGACCCGCGCGTGACCGGCATCGGCAAATGGCTGCGCAAGACCTCGATCGACGAGCTGCCGCAGCTCCTCAACGTGCTCAAGGGCGAGATGTCGCTGGTCGGCCCCCGCCCGCACGCGGCCGCTCACAACAGCGAATATGAGCAGATCATCGGCAACTATGCCTTCCGCCACCACGTCAAGCCCGGCATCACCGGCTGGGCCCAGGTTAATGGTTATCGCGGAGAAACCCACACGCTCGAGCTGATGCAGCGGCGCGTGGAGTATGATCTGTGGTACATCAATAATTGGAGCTTGAGGCTGGACGTGATCATCCTGCTGCGGACGGCCTTTGGCGTGCTCCACAGCTCAGCGTATTAGTCTCGCCCGAACCGTATCCGCCCTATGCCCACTCCTCGACGCTTTATCGTGGCGATCGGCCAGATTCCGCCACCCATGGACGGGCTCGCCTACATCACGTCGGAATATCTCAAGCTCCTCGCCGAGGATCACGACATCAAGATTCTCAACATTTCGCCGAAAGTGGCCAAGCGCGGCATCGCTTATCATTTGTCGCGGACTTTCACCGTGCTGCTTGCGTCGATGCATCTGGTGTCGAACGCATGGCGCTCCAACCGCACCTGCTACATGCCGTGTCAAAGCGATTTCGGTCTCGTCTACACGATTTATCTTCTCGCCGTCGCGCGACTGCTCCGATATCCGACCTACCTGCATCATCATAATTTCGGATACATCAACGAACGACGACGCATTATGGGGCTTGCGCTTCACGCCGGCGGTCCCGAAACCGTGCACATCTTCCTTTGCGAGCGCATGCAGCAGCGCTTCGGGGAGACCTATTGGAGGCCCAAACGCTCCGTCGTGATTTCGAATGCTGCATTCGTCTCGCCTACAACCAACCGACTCGAGCCCTCCTCCGAGGGGCCCCTCAAGATCGGACTGCTGAGCAACCTAAATCGCGAAAAGGGCCTCTACCTGTTCCTCGACCTGTTGCGCGCCGCGCGCGAGCAGGGCTTAAACGTCCTGGGAACGCTTGCTGGACCGGTGCGCGAGGCCCAGGACAAGAGCGCTCTCGAAGCAGCGCAGAAAGAACTTGGCGATGTGCTGCAATATGCCGGCCCACTCTACGCCGACGACAAGCTCAGGTTCTACGAGTCGATCGACGTGTTTGTGTTTCCGACCATCTACGCCAACGAGGCTCAGCCGACAGTGCTCTATGAGGCTCTCGCTGCAGGCAACCTTGTGATCGCATACGAGAGAGGCTGCATTGCCTCTCAGATCGGAAATAGCGGCGTGAGCATATCGCAAGACGAGCCATTCGTGCCAGCGGCGCTGGCGTGGCTGCACAAACTTCAGGAGCGCCGGGAAAAGACTGCATCCCGCGCTTCCGTAGTTCACATCACGACTGATATGCACGTCGCGGAGAGAGCGAAGGCGCGAGTGGCGCTTTCAGCAACTCCTACAGCTTTGTAACCGCAGAGATTCTGTTTCATGAAGATTGCAATTTGGCACAATATCATGTGGTCTCGCTACAAGGCGGTCGTGTTCTCTTCGATCTATCGCCGGGCCCAAACTGAGAACATCCCGGTCAATTTCTATCAGATCGCAGAAACGGACGCGAACCGCGCGGGCCTTTCGCCAATCGATCAGAGCTGGCACGAGTATCCGTTCACACTCCTTTTCGAGGGCGCGTCTTCCAACATACCTTCGCTCAAGCTGTTGTGGAAGGCAGCACTGTTGACGTGGAGGGATCCCGCCGACATCGTGATCCTTTCCGGTTACGAGAGGCCGGTTGTATGGCTCCAGGCTCTCATTCTGAGCCTGAAGCGGCGGCCATTTGCGCTGTTCTGCGATTCCACGATCTACGACCAACCCCAAAACTTTTGGAAGGGGATTGGCAAACGCATCATCTTCAACTGGGCCGACGGCATCTTCTGCTATGGCGTGCGCGCCGTAGAGTACGTGAGCCATTACGATGTACCGAGCAGCAAGAGCTTTGTCCGATGTCAGGCAGCAGCCCTGCCGAAGGATTACTCCGCCGCGAAGGCGTTCGAACAACGCCTCGAAAAAGCTCCTCGGAATGCCCCTCCCCGATATCTATACGTTGGACGCCTGTCTCCGGAAAAATCTCTCGATCACCTGCTGCTCGCCTTCAAGCAGGTCATAGCATCAATCCCCGGAGCGCAGCTTGTGCTCGTGGGCAAGGGGCCTTCCGAGCAGGAACTTCGCAATCTAGCCGCCCAACTCGGTGTTCAGCAGCACGTGGCATTCGCCGGACCGAAGTTCGACTCCGAACTCTTCGAAGAGTATTCCAAGGCGAGTTGCCTCGTCCTACCAAGCCATAGCGAGCCTTGGGGATTGGTGGTAAACGAAGCTCTGAGTTACGGCTGTCCCGCCGTCGTGAGCCATCGTTGCGGCTGCGTTCCCGAGCTTGTGAATGAAGGCAGAACGGGTTTCTCGTTCGAATGGGGAGATGTGAACCATCTTTCAGAGAAGATGAAACTCGTTCCCGAGACATTTTCCGATGTCGCAGGTACCGCGCGAGCGTGTTTCGCCCAGATTGCGCCTTTCACACCTGACTCAGCCGCCAAGAGCATCCTTGATGGCTGCCTGACCATCGCGAATAGCCAGGCTCAAGCGAAATGATCAGCACCCTGCTATTTTTGGAATTTGTGATATGGTTTGGGTGCCTGCTTCACTGTCAGGCAAAGGGCCAGCTCAGTATCGTGCAACCAGTCACGATCTTGCTAGGCTACCATTTCCTCTTTCATCTCATGAAGCCGGCGCTGTGGTACTATTTCAACCACAACCACGCCTTTGAATACATGCAGTTCTATCCCAATGAAGAAGAAACTGTAAATTCGATCCTAGTCTCCACACTTGGCCTTTCTACAAGCTATCTCGGCTACGTCTTCTTCTTTCGATATGACAATCGGAAGATACGCGCCATACTTGCTCCCGAAATCAACCGTGCGGGAATATCCTCGACGGCCCACACACTCGTTCTTCTCGTGCTAGCCGTGTCGTTCGTAGCCTTCGTTCAACGCATGCGGGGGTACTTGGGCTCTGACGAAGGCTTCCAACTCGTCCAAGACGCTCGAACGGGAAATTTTGGTTTCAGTCAGGGCAGCGGCTGGTGGTACGAGCTATCTTCGGCTTTCGTGTTTTGTGCAATGTACCTCTGGATGACATCTGGATTTTCACGAATCTGGACGATCGCCGTATGCGGTCTCGGCTCTCTCTGGTTGACCTTGGGATCTTCCAGATTTGTCTTCGTGTATTGCGTGATGACTGGAACAATTCTGATGATAACGCGATCCAGGCTCAATCTGCGGAAGTTTCTACTTCTGCTCCCTGTTGGAGCCACCCTGATCGTCGCTTTCGTGGTGCTTGGCCAGAATCGCGCCGCAATTAGAGAAATCTTTTTTGATACCAGCAGTACGGAAAGGGTAACGGACGATTGGAAGAGAGTGTCACCGCTTGATACTCTTGATATGTCCACGTTCGAGGTCCAGACGGCCGCCGTCAGCATTGTGCCTCGGCTTACTGACTCGTACACTTACTTTACTGAACACGTCAGATTGCTGACCGAGCCTATTCCGCGCGCGCTGTGGTCAAGCAAGCCTTTCGGCGATCCGATCAAGATGATCGAGCTGAACCGGTTTGCAAACATGGTCACCCTTTCAACGGGTTGGTACGGCCAGGGATGGCTGAGCTTCGGTATAGTTGGGATCGTGGCAACCTGCCTCATCTATGTGATGCTCTCATCGTTCATCCTGCGAACGCTCCTGTCGAACGCCGGTCCCAATGCAGCATTCGCCTACACAGTGCTGATCCCGCTTCATCTACAATGGATGCGCGATGGCGTGCTGGTATCCGTTGTCAAGTTTACGCTCTTTCTCACCTTGCCAGCGATCATTGCAGCCTTTGTCGCACGCCACCCGTCACGATCGGCACAGCCGTACGCTATGCGACGACGTATCTCGATTGACTCTCGATCCCAGAGCTAGGTTGCGCATGCCAGATTCCCCGCTGCGGAGCTGCCACCGCGCGATCCTAAGCGCCATGATCATCGCGTGGCTTCAGCTCCTTTGGCCTATTCTCACTACCCCCAGCTTCGCGATAGAGCACGCTGAGAGACTTGTTTTCTCCCACTACATGGCGTGCTGCCCGTTCGCCGGCCACAATGCATCGGTTGATGCTTTGCAACATGAGATGGAGCTTGCCGCTCGCGCCGGCATCGACGGATTCGCGGTCAACGTTGGCGCTTGGCTGAAAGAACCGTACTATCAGGATATTTCTTTGCGTCTGTTCAAAGCCGCGCAACAGAGCAGATTCAAATTGTTTTTTTCCGCTGACGCTTCCACCGGCCTTTCCGCCTCGGAAGTGGTTGACATGGTCTCACGGTTCTCAGGCGAGCAGGCCTATCTCAAGCGCTCGGGTCGGCCTGTCCTCTCGACCTACGGCGGTACGGTGGAATGGTACAAAGATATCTTGGACGGCCTTAAAATCCGAGGCATCACGATCTTCTTCGTGCCGAATTCGCATCGTCCCGCGCACGCAAAGAGCATTCCGGGATCTCTTATCGAGACGCCGGATCGTGTGACAATTGAGGGAATCCTGGCAGACCTGACATTCAGCGATGGGCTATTCTATTTTGGCGCTGCTGGACGATATCCGGCGATTGCACAGTCAATCCGCGTTGGAGTCGAGCTTTCCCATGCACATTCGAAACTGTATATGGCTCCAGTTACGCCGTACTATCGAGGACTGAAGCAGAACTTTCGGGTGTTCGAAGCCGATGGCTTTACCGGAATGGAAGAGCAATGGAAGGCGGCCATCGAGTCGAAAGCAGATTGGGTCGAGATCGTTACCTGGAACGATTGGGGCGAGTCCAGCTACGTGCGCCCGTTCGAGGGAGAATCTACAATTCCCCTTTGGGACAGCCACTGGGGATTGCTCACAGCCCATGACGCGTATTTGAACCTTACCGGATACTACATCAAATGGTTCAAGAGCGGCGTGCCTCCTCCTGTAACTCAGAACAGAGTACATGTGTTCTATCGACCTCAATCGTCCAGCCAGTGCGGCTTCATCTCAATGAGCTCCTGTCCGAGGGGAGCTGCTGACCTACGAGACGATCTTCATATCGTCGCCGAGACCAACCAGCCGGTTACGATTGAGGTGACGACAGGTTCCGAACACAAGCTATTCAGCGGCGGAAGCGGGCTCCACTTCTACAAGATGCATCTAAGTCCGGGTCTTCTGTCGATCGTGGCGCAGTCCGGCGAGGCGACGACGCGCTGGGAAGCCCCTATCCCGTACGCCAGCAAGGAGAGCGAGGCAACGACGTTCAACTATCTCGCAACCTCACTCGATCTGAGCCCCTCGACTCAAACTCACAGGCCATAACAATTTCCATGCGAGAAGAACAATTGACCGACAACAACTCCAAGATTGCCCCTGGATACATTGTCAACTTTCTCCGTGATCGAGATTCCTATGTCATTCCACGCGCCTTAGCTTCCAAAAACCAGCTCACTAAACTCGTTACGGATATCTACTTCACAAAAGGCCCGAGTTGGCGGCAACGAATGCTCGCCCACCTCGCTGATCATCACAGCCCCGAACTGGACGCTAAGTTTGTGGAGGAAAGCCTAGCCGCAGCCGCGGTTCAATTTCTCGGCGGGCGCAAGCTCAGTAAGGTCATTGACACTCATTTTTTGGCAGATCGCATCCTTGCACGAAAGACTGCTTCTATTTGGAAGCGGCAACCTGCAGACCTCTTATTGTACTCCGGATATGCTCGATCTGCGTTTCTGGCGTCTAAAGGCTCCAACTTCCGTCGCCTCTTATTCTTGTATCATCCTCATCATCGAATCATCTCGGATCTACTTCGAGCGGACGCCAGTCTTTTTCCCGAGTCGGAGAAAGCATTTAAATCAGATCGCGAAGTGAAGACCTGGTGGCGGTGGCGCTATGCTGATGACGAAATCGAACTTGCTGATGCCGTAGTTACCGCGAGCACATTTTCGCAACACAGTCTGGAATATGCAGGCTTCGACAAACCAACGGCGGTCGTTCCGTATTTTTCGAAGCTTAGAGCGGACGAGTTCAACATGTTGGACAAGAAGAGCGATATCTGCCGGTTCTTGTTTGTAGGCCAAGGCGTCATCCGAAAGGGGCTCCATCACCTTCTCCGCGCGTGGCGTGAAGCAAAATTGCGCAACGCGACACTAACCTGCGTATGCGGCCAACTCGATCCCAATATTGTCGCCTTGATCCCTTCGGACGTAATCATAAAGAAGCATCTGAGTCACGCGGACCTTCAGGCAGAATACTCCCGATCACACGTATTCGTCATGCCCTCGATCATCGAGGGATTTGGGCTCGTGTACAACGAAGCCAGGAGCTACGGAAATTACATTATCTACACTCCAAACACGGGAGCGCCGGATATGCAGATCGATGATAAGAGCGGAGAGTCGGTACCAGTAGGAAACGTCTCCGAGCTAGCCGGCGCACTGATCAAGATGAACGAGCGCTTTCACAACAAGCAGATCGATTTCGCCTACATTGCCGGGCGCAGCCACAGCAGCGAATGGGATGACTACGTGGCTCGGTTGATCGAATCTTGCGAAGCCTTGAAACGCCTCTGTTAGCGGCGTCCGGCACTAGCAGGTCAAGCTCGCTTGACTGACGCCAACTCGCTTTCGATACGTGCGATAGGCCAGAATAGTTGCGCAGGCTGTGATCGCTTGCGATGCCGCAAACGCGTAGGCTGCCCCAAAGGCGCCGCCGAAACGAACCGAAAAAAGCATTAGAGCAATCGTCGGTACCACAGCATAGACGTCGATCTTGCTCGCCAGCCAAGGACGGCCCATCGCAAGCGCGTGAGCGGCTATAAGCGCCTTCATAGAGGAGAAGACCATCCCACCAACCAGAACCGGGGCCAGCTCTCCAGCCATGGCGAATTTGTCGCCGAAAATCATTGTAACCAGCCATTTGCCGGCCCATACACTCACTAACGTCGCAGCTATCCCACCGCCAAAGATCAGGAACGCAGACTCGCGCTCAATGTCCGCTTTCTTCTCCGAATTCAGCGTTGCACCAATTCGTGAAAAGTAAAGCTGGATGATCGTTTGTGAGTACGCGTTAAAAATCTGAGCAAAAGAAACCGCGACAACGTACTGCGCGAGAATGTTCGACGCTGCGAACGTGCCGACGATCAGTCGATCCGCATTATCTCTAATGAGGTTCGATAGCCGGGTGCCGAAACTTTGCGCCCCGAGCTGAAAGACTTCCTTCATATCCACCCAACGAGGCCGCTTAAGAAAGGAGGGGATTGAAATCTGGTACACGCCCACACCGACTGCGAGGACGTGAGCCGCAACAATTGAGAAAGCGAAGGAAGAGATTGACGGCCCCTCGATGAGGATGAAGCACGCTAGAGTGAGAGGTTGCGCGAGTTGAACCAAGAGGCGCTGGATGTTCCATGCCCTTGTTTGTCCGGCGCCAGCGAACCATGCTACGAAACTGACAGTTATGTAGTTGAGCGCCGGATACACTGCAAAAATGAGATACGCGACATACTGGTCGTTATTGGAAATTGAGGTCACGAGAGGATAGACGGCCAGCCACGCCAGTGTTCCGGCTATTCCGTAAACGACTGAAGACACAACATACGTTGAATGGGGGAACGCTCCGCTTTTTGCAGTCGCCTTGTACGCGATAGCTTCGCCAATCCCGAATGAAAACAAGGTTGCAATAACTGCTGACAACGTAACTTGATAGGCTAATACGCCTCTGTCGGTTGGCCCTAGCAGCCGAGCCGCTGCAATGCCGAAGCCCAAGTTCGCGACCTGAACTAACGCAGTGGTAAACAATGAATAAATCAGCTTCGCCACGTTTTATATCTCTCGCGGCGACGCCTGCGCGACGCCGGATACTTCCGCGCCAGCTGATTTGACCCGACCTGTCCACGCCCTATTCAGCAAACGGCGTGCAGGATTCTCAAGAAAATAAAAGCTCATCACACCTACAAGAACTGCCGCTCCCAGCAAGGGTAAAGTAAATGGAAGCGAAAGCTTGCCGGCAAGCAACGCAAAGGGTTGCTGCCATAAGTAAATTGAGAATGACAAAACTCCCAGTGCCCCGAGCCACCGAGACTCAATAGCGACTTTAACGAAATTGGGCGCGCTCTGCAGCGAATTGACTGATATTCCCAAGCACAGGGTGCCGAGCGTATATCGCATCCAATCTGGAAAAACACCTGTGTGCAGCACTAGGGCAACGAAGAATGTTCCGACCGGAATCCAACCTGACGCCACCCAGAGCTGTTGTTTTTCGTCCAATGTAAGCGACAGGAATAGCGCGGCAGGAACGAGGATCGAAGACAACCTGACGTCTGAACGCCAGTAAAGATCATGGAGTCCCCCTC
Organism: Bradyrhizobium sp. BLXBL-03; assembly: GCF_051853015.1. NCBI lineage: Bacteria > Pseudomonadati > Pseudomonadota > Alphaproteobacteria > Hyphomicrobiales > Nitrobacteraceae > Bradyrhizobium > Bradyrhizobium sp. BLXBL-03. Next base: position 6,576,908 of record NZ_CP182470.1, read on the forward strand.
CCGATAGGCTTCCAATCGTTCCGTTGATCATACAACAGACCGATAGAATGATCAGCGCAATTGCAGCGGTCCGTCCCGAACGTCTCGTGACGAACGCCACGATAGCTAGCAAGAAATACCCGTGTTCTTCGACAGCAATCGACCACGTATGCGCGAGCACGGTTTCATGATGAGAACCAATCCAGTAGTTCATGTAGAAAAAGATTGAGGCTTGAAAATCCCCGAGACGAACGAGACTCTCTGAAGAATAGCCTAGGTGGCGGGCGATTAAGCAGATTGCAAAAATGCAAGTCGCGAACGATAGCAGGGCCGGCCATATCCTTGAGGCTCTTCGAAAGAAGAAGGTCGGAAGATCCAATTTTCTCAAGAAAAGAATGTCGGCCATCAGTCGCCCGCTGAGCACGAAAAAAGCTTCAACGCCAAACTGACCGAGGAAATGAACTGGGGTGAAATGACCCAGTAGGAGCGATAAAACAGCCATCCCGCGCCAACCGTCAAGATAGCCAATGTGTTGCCGAGCTACCGAATCCACGTTCATTTTAGACGCCAATAAGCACAAAAATAGCGGAACGAGTCATTTCTGGAAGACACTGTAACGAAAGAAACTTACACCTCTCATTGCACCCAAAATCGTGTCTACTCGTTTGTACGCTTGAACATCGAATTGCTTGCAACTCTCAGATTTGTAGTAGCACAGCTTCACTTTAATCGGTCGGAGGCAGTTGTTTTTGATGCTAACGACGTGATCGAGCATGTCATGGTTGCTTGATTGGGGGCGCGCCGCTGCCTCAACGTCGAGGCAGGCCTTGCCAAGTGGATCTCTGACGACATTTCCGGACGGCTCTGCAGGCTCCTGAACCGTCAGCCTATTCGTTGTCGACTGGGCACGGACATTCGCGCCATTGCTCACAAGCAAGGCGACCATCAAAAGAGGTACGAGAAATTTCATTGGCGCCACAGCCTCTCATCAACGTCAACACCAGGCACATTCGCCATTAGACCATCACGCGCCAGTCTCTTGGCGAGTGCCTCGCGTGATATAACGTCCACTTGCGTCAGCCCACGCAAGAGCACCTCTCGTTGCGGCCATCCCACGCCTGCCAGATTGGCAGCAGCAACATCGATAAAGTTACTATCGACTAGGGCAGCAAATTCCGAGACCACGTTTTGGCGCATCGCCTCACTTAGCATCGGGAAAATGGCTAGCGCCAGTCGGTTGCGGCGAAGGGCGATCCAACCCTCCAGCCGAGCTGATCCGTAGGACTGATGCAAGAAACGAATGCTGGCGTAATCCAAGCCGTTGCGAGCCGCAACGGAATACAGCATCAGCCAGAGGAACGAGTCGGCTGGGTTGAGCGCCAAGGCGAACTTCAGCCTCTCATCCGCTGCGGCCACGTCGCGGTCCACCTGATCCGGGCCCTTTCGCTCGATCGGTTCTTCGGCGATCAGCAGCCGCACCAGCGCTTCCGCGCGCGGGAGATCGCTGCGCTGAACGACAGGCTCGGAGCTGGCCTTCATCGAAGTCAGTAGGTCGCTCAGCGTTCGCGATTTGAAGCGATCATCGACCAGAATGCGCGCCGTCACGTCTTTGGCGGGCGCGGCCGAGCGGAAGGCCGGCAGCGTGACCGCCGACCAGATGACGCCAGCAAGGCCGAACAAGAGCAGCAGAGTTCGTGTGCAAGCTGCGATAGGCCTGCTTCGCAAGCTCATCCTGCGAGACGCGGCTTCGCCGTTCCCGGGGACCGCTTCGCGGCCCCTGAGGATGAGGGCCCCTGCAGGATGATCGCTATTCCACATACCCATATCGGGCATAGTATTTCTGATAGTAATAGCGGCCGTGGTAGGACTCGTAGCGCGCCAGTAGCTTGGTATCGGCCTTGTTCAGCACCACGCCCAAAAGCTTGTCCTGGATCTCCGGCGCGTTGCGCAGGTTGTGGCGCACGACGTCGATCTTGGTTTTGCCCCACTCCACCACGAACACGAAGGAATCGACGAAGGACGAGGTGACGCGCACGTCCACCACCGGCGCCATCGGCGGCATGTCGAGCACCACGTAGTCATATTTCGAGCGCAGCAGCGCCACGAGATCGCTCATCGGCTTGGAGGCGAGGATCTCGTTGGTGTGCAGCAGCCTCGAAGTGGTGCCGGCGGGCAGAACGGCAAGCTTCGTCTGCGGATCGACGGTGATGACATCCTCGAGCTGCGCCTTGTGCGCGACCACATCGACGAGGCCGGCTTGCGCATCCGGCACTAGGGCGCGGGACAGCGAGGGGTTGCGCAAATCGGCATCGACCAGGATCACCCGCGCGCCACCATGGGCGATGAGCTGCGCCAGGTTGGTCGAGAGCGTGCTCTTGCCTTCGTTGGGCAGAGTCGAGGTGGTTGCCAATACCCGGTTCTCGCGCACGATGGAGTTGAGATCGACCGCCACTTTCAGCGAGCGCACGGCTTCCGAGAAACGTGACAGCGGATTATCGACGACATAGCGCAGCAGATCCGGTTGCGGATTGCTCGCTTTTCGGCCGAGCTTGCCGGCGAGCGCCGGGATCGACGCGGGAGCACCGAGCGCCGGCAGGATTGCAATGCAGTTGGCTCCGAGTTGCTCCTCGACCTGGCCGGTGGTGCGGAACACCTTGTCCGTGAGTTCGCGAGCCGTCGCTGCGCCGAAACTCAGCAGCAGGCCGCCGAAAAGCGCGGCTGCCAGAATGGCAAGCGACTTCGGATAGCTCTTAGCTAGCGGCGTGGTGGCCGCGCTGATCACGCGCGCCTCGGTGATCGGGAACGACTGCTGCTGCACGCTTTCCATGTAGCGCTGCAGGAAATTATCGTACATCGCCTGGTAGCTCTGGGCGTTGCTCTCTAGCTCGCGGAGCTGGATCTGCGCCTGGTTGGTGAGCTGCGATTCCGAAACGACGTTGGCAAGGCTCGACTTGATCGCCTCCTCGCGCGTCACCGCGATATCGTAGTCACTCTTGTAGGATTCCTGGATGCGCTTCAGCTCGTCCGTGATGTTCTTCTTGATCTCCGCCATCTGGGTGCGCAGGTTGACCGCGGCGAGATGATCGTGGCCGTATTTGGCCGACCAGATCGATTCCTTCGAGGCCATGTCGACATATTGGCCGCGCAGCTTGACGATTGTGTCGTTCTTCAGCGCGTCGGTGACGTTGGCATCCGGGATGTCCTGCTTGACGATGTCGTTCATGCGGTCGAGCCGCGCCTTGGCCTCGGCGGTCGCCGCATGCGCCATCACAAGCTGGCTGTTCACTTCCGCAAGCTGCTGCTCGTTCATCAGCCGCCCACCGCTATCGACGATGTTGTTGGCGGTCTTGAAATCCACCACCGCCTTCTGCGCGGTGGAGGCCTGGGTGCGCAGCTCCTTGATGCGGTCCTGCAGCCAGACGCTAGCGCGGCGCGTCGCCTGATATTTCGCCTCGAGCTGATCGACGATATAGGCGTCCGCGATCGCGTTGGCGATGCGAGCGGCCTTCTGCGGATCCTTCGAGGTGAAGCCGATCTCCATCACATAGGTGAGGCCGACGCGCCTGATCGTGCGGCTCCTCTCGAAAACCCCGAGCGCCTTCCGCGTCTGCTCGAATTCGGAAGGCGCATGGCTCGACGAGAAAAGGCCGGTGACCGAGCCGAGGATCGCGCCGAGCAGGCCCCCGCCGGCGCCTGTGAACTCGGGATCCTCAGTGAGGTGCAAATCGCGGATCACCGTGAGGCTGATGTTCTCAGATTTCAGGATCTCAACCTGGGTTTCAACGGTCGCAGAATCGATCGCAACGTCGCCAAGCACGGATTGCTGCTGGAACAGCTGCACCTTGCGGGTGTCGATCACCATCGTCGCAGTTGAGGTGAACAGCGGTGCGGCGGTGAAGAGATAGAGCAGCGCCACAATCACGCAGGCCGACACGATCGCCACCATGGTCGGAAACTGGCGGCGGATGATGTCGGCGTAGGAGGCAAGCGCATGCGAGGGAGCGCTGTCGATTTCGGCGAATTCGCGGTTGATCTCCGAGGCCGGCTTGTTCACCTGCAACATTTATCAGTTCCTGAAATCAATCGGATTACGTGTCTAGGGATTGAAAGCCCGCCGCGGCGATAGGAGCAAATCTCGTGCCCCACCTCTTTCTGCCGAAAATGAGATTAGCACAATGCCATCAGAAATTGAACGTCGTTGACGCAGCGCAGTGCATCCCTCACGTTACATTTTCAGTGAACCTTAATGCGTCTACGCAAAGCGGCGCCCAATGGCGCCGCTTTCGTAACGATCAAAGAACCCAACGTCGAGGCTTTTCACCTCCGGGCAACTACTGTCAGTGCGAGCTGATCTGATTGCCGGCGTTGGTCGTGCCGCTCACGCCGTTGGCGGCGTTCGAGCTGACCGTCGTCGCATAGTGCAGGCCGCCGAAGGTCGGCGCGCCGTTGTTGCTGCCGCCCGTGTTGCCGGGATTGCCGATCGGCCCGCCCGCGCCGGAGCTGCCGCCGCCGCCACCGCCACCGGCCGCGGCGATCGCAACGTCGCCGGTTGCGGCCTGGTAGGCGGCGATCACGTCGGGCTTGCCGGTGCCGGCGATCGCGGTCTGGATCTCATTGGCGAAGGCTTGGTCGGTTTGCGCGGCCATGCGGGCGACCTGGGCAAGGCCGGCGACGATCGCGCGGATCTGGTCCGAGGTTGTCGCGGGATCCTTGAGCAGGCCGATCAGCGCCGGCAGGGTCGTGGGATCGGAGGCGCCGAGATCGCGCACGCGCGAGATGAGCGGCGCGCCGGCGGGATATTGCGCGAGAAGCGTGGCGGGCGTCGCCTTGAAATCGGCGATGACCTGCGGCGGCAGCTGGCGCTGCGGCGGATAGATGGCCGCGCTGGCGGCCGTCGAAATGGTAGCGGCCAGAGCCGCGGCCACAGCCAAGCGAAGCGCAAAACGAATGGCGCCCATAATGAACCTCCAAAATATCGGCTTGCCCCCTGCTCGGGCAATGACGCGAACGAAAGTAGCCGAACAACCCTCGCCTGTCTACTCATGCTGAAAACTTCGTAAACAGGCGCAACTGCTTCAAAATTAGACAGTTTTGTTAAGCACACGGCTGCGCACGGAGGCTTCTTTTCGCTTCCTCTTCCCGCCTTTCCTTGGCGCCCGCAATCGGTGGCTCAAGCTCCGAGGAAGCCCCGCCGGAGCGGAAGGATTGCGCCAAGCCGGCGCCGAAAAGCGCAAAAAACGGAATGGCATAACCCGGGATCTGCAGCGTGAAGTCCAGGCAGGAGTGCAACAGCGACAAGGTCGCGGTGGCGCTTGCGGCGAGCGGAATGATGACGTCGCGCCGCCGGCCGAACACGCCGCGCGCCAGGATGATGAACATGATCGCCCAGGCGATTGCCACCAGCAGCGCCAAGGGAATGCCGACATCCGAGGCGAGCTCCAGGGGCGTGGAATGCGCGATGTCCCAGATGCCGCGAATCGAGATGTTGGGGCTGCGATACGGCGGGAACGCCCATTGGAAGGTGCCCATGCCGGTGCCGAACCAGGGATTGTCCGCGATGATATGAAGCGTGGATTTCCAGGCTTCGGCGCGGCCCTCATCGACCAGGCCCTGACTGTCGAAGCGGCTCGAGACGCGGCCGCCAAGCAGTTGCATCAGGCCGAGCGCCACCGCGATCCCCGAACCGAGCGATATCCAGATGCCGGTCCGCGGCGGCAGATCCTTGCGTAAGTAAACCGTGAACGAGACGATCATGGCGAGCAGCGACAGCGCGACGCCGGCGCGTGAGCCGGTCATGAACATCGCCATCAGGCAGATCAGGAGCGCCACAAGCTGCGGCATGATATCCCGCGGCGGGATCGAACGAAGGTCCATGGAGAGGCGCTTCCATTCGATGTGCCGCTCGGGGACCCGCTTTCGAACGTCTTCCACGATCAAAAGCATCCAGATCACCGCGCAGGAGCCAAAATACGCCGCCGCCGTGTTGCGGTTGATGAAGGTGCCCGTGACGCTGCCGAGATACGCCGTCTTGTCGCGCCACAGGATCATGGTCGGCTCGATCAGAAACGAGGCGACGCCGTAGAGCGCGTAGAGGGCGCCGGAGATCGCGATCACCCACATCAGTCGCCGCGCCCGTTCACGGTCGGCGCCGACGGTGATGCCGAGCACGATCGCGAGGATGTTGGCGAGCGGCGCGCCGAGCGCGAAGAATGCCTCGTTCTTGACGATCGAGGCCGACGGCGCGATCGGCACCTCCAAAAGCTCCGAGGCCTGCTTCCAGATCGGATTGAACGGTGCAATCCAGGGATGATCGGAGAGCTGCTCATGCAGTACGAAAGTGTATCCGGCGACGATCACGAAGATGCCGCCGATCATCCAAAGATGCGGACGCCGCAAATCGCGCGTTGGCGCCACGATCACGGCGATGCCGAGACACAGGCACCAGAACGCGATGGACAGGTCATTGGTCGAGCCGAACGGAAACGGCGCGCCGGCTGCGACGAAGTACAGCAGAAAGACCGCGGGCAGGCTCCATGACCAGCGGATATGGGGAAGCCGAAGATGCATCGCGGTTGCCGGCGGCCCTTAAAAGAAGCAATCGATCGGATAGATCTTCAGATCCACATTCAGGCGGCTGTTCCGGGTTTGCGCCCGGAAGGCGTAGAATACTCCAAGATCATCACTCCCCTGATCGAGTTTTATTCCAGGGGTCAATTCATCGGGCGGGACCAGAAGGCCGATGTGCCGGTTGATTGCGGAGATCTCGATCCGCTCCTCCCCCTCGCCAAAATGGCCGCTGAGCTGGGTGACGGTAACCTTGGGCAGGCCGCGCCGCTGGTGACAGACCTCCTCCTCCCAGAGCTTGGTCTGCTGGACCAGTGGCTTTCCCGAGCTGTCGGGAACGGTGATGTCCGGGAATGACGGGTGCAGCATCCCGAAGAACTTGCTCTCCCTCGAGTTGGCCGACAATCGGACGGTGAATGTGAGCTCCCCCTTGGCGCTTCTGAAGTGCTGGAAGATTGGCGCGTCGGGCTCCGCAGAGACCACCACGTCGATCCGGTGGCGGATGCCGAGCTCACCAGGCGCGCCAAAGGCCTTCGCCGATGGGGCAAATCCCAGGGCAAATGGGACGAGTGCCAGACAACACGAGACTGCTCGAAAGCGCATGATGCCTCTTGCGACCCTGCGGGGTGACCGATGACGGGTGGGCCTTACGCGGTGGCGCCTTGATCCGGATCTCCTCGATCCGTTCACGCCATAAGTGAACGCGAGGCCCTGGTCTTCGAACGAACCCCGGATCCCTTAACGAAAATGGCACCGGGACAAAGCCCGGTGCCATCGATCGTGGTGGATCAAGAAGGCGTCTTACGGCGCCAGCTTGATGTTGTTGCGGAAGATCAGCGCATCGTTGCCGAGGTTAATCGCATCAGCGCCGGTCGCCATGATCACCCGCAGGTAGGTCAGGAACTTAACAACTTCGATGTTGCGCGAGTTCGAGACGTAGATGACGTCGCCATTCTTCATCATGACCTTGGTGGAGAGGAAGAAGCCACCCGGATCACGCAAGTTGATGCTGAAGATGACCGGGATGGTCTCGGTGGTGTACTTGTTGATGTCGATGCCGAGCTGGGCAGCGACCTCGCGCGGCTCGCGGCGATAGAGGAACACGCCAGCCGGTTCAGCCTGACCATCGAGGAGACCACCGGCCTTGCCGACCGCTTCGCCGAGGTTGATGCGCCAGGCATCGAAGTTGAATTCGCCACTCTGACCGCTCGCACCGAATGCCAGGAACTTCTGCTGTTCGCGGTAGACATAGATGCTGTCATCCGGGCGAACATAGATGTTGTTCTCAGGCGTCATCACGAGGTTCTCGAACGGCACGGTTGCCCGCCGTCCGCCACGCTCCAGCATGACCCAGGTCTCGAAGCCCTGGCCCTTGATGCCGCCGGCCCGGGTGATCGCATCGAGCACCTTGTCCTTGGCACCCGCCGCGCTCGCCGGATACCGCGCCGGATTGTTCACTTCACCCAGCACGCTGATGAGCTGCGTCCGCTGGCTGGCCATGGCCACCACGACCTGCGGCTCGATGGCGCGATTGGAGATTTTCTCGACGATCGCGCGCTGGATTTGCACCGCGGTGAGGCCCGCCGCCTTGACCTGGCCGGCATAGGGCACCGTGATGAAGCCGTCATTGTCGACCGACTGGTCCGGGATCGTCACGAAGTTGCCCGGACGGACGCCGGCTTCGGCCGGAATGAACAGACCGCCTGCGGCGGCTTCGAAAATGGTCACGCTGACCACGTCGCCGATGCCAAACACGATGCTGGCCGGAGGCCGCTTGTCCGTGAACGCACCCGCGAGCCCCTTCGGCTCGTGCGTATGCAGAATGTTGACCGTGGCCGGGTTGAGCGGCACCAGCTCATAGGCCGGAGCGTTCTCCGTCTGGACGTGATTGTTAACGTCATCGATCAGCGGACCAGAGCCCGGATTGGTCGAGCACGCCCCGAGCGCCAAAACGGCCGCCAGAAACGCCGGCTTGAATAGATAGGTCTTGGCAAAGGAATGCATCAACGCGCCCCATAGTCCCCCATTACTCCTGATTGGTACGGCGGAGTGGACGGTGCGACAAGGGTTCCGGGGCCGGGAACGCCCAATGAGTCCGCTACTGTTGCGTGCGGGACACTGTTTGGGGCCCAGTTTAACCCTTTGTGACCATTTGTTGTATTTCGTGTGCTCGATCTGCGAGCAGGCCGCTCACCCGAAGGGCGAGACTTCTCGGAACGCGGATGCTTCTGATAGGATTCGCACCGTCCCAAGGAACTTGTCCGCGTGCCCCTTTCCATCCTTGTCGCGCTTCTGGCGGGATCGATTCTTGATCGGAGCCCCAAAGTTGGGCCGGGCACCCCAGGCAAGAATCCCGCCTGGACGACGGCCCTGTGTGCCAAGTCTCTTGGCGTGGCGAGGAGCCCATCCGCCTGCCTAGGCGCTCCGATCGTTCGGATCGCGGGCCCCTCCTCGCCGCCCTCACTGTCGTCCTCGGTCTGGAAGTTCAGCAGGACCCAAGGCACCAAGGAGGGCGAGACCTTTGCCGCCATCACCAAGACGGCCGACACCACCCAATCCGACCCGGACTTCGCCGGCCTGATCGTCCGCTGTGCGCCCAAGGGCAAGGTCGATGTGCTGGTGGCCCTGATTCGGCCCTTCCCGCCGCGCAGCCACCCCCAGGTCACGATCGCCGCGAGCAATGGCGGGACGCTGACGGTCGAGGCCAGCATGGCCGCCGCCGGCGCCGCTGTCCTGTTGCCCGATGAGGTCTCGGCCTTTGCATCAGGGAAATGGCAAACGACGCCCTCGTTGGCGGTGACGGTCAAGGAAAGCGACAGCGAAATCAAGGGCGTGGTCGCTCTGACGGGACTTCGTGAGGCCTATAATTTGCTGGCGGCCAATTGCAGCCAATAGACCAAATTTAGCCATAACACTTAAGGGTCCTTTTAGGGTGGGGAACCTAAGGTCCGGAGCACGGAGTGTTTCGGATGACCGAGCTTTTGATTTTCAGCTTTCTCGCGGGCGCCGTCCTGGGCCAACGCTTTCGCGTCCTGATGCTGCTGCCGGTGACCTTCTTCCTGGTGCTGACCGTGCTCCCCGTCGGGCTGATGACCAGCCTCGGCTTCCTCGCAGGTTTGAAGGCCGCGGTGTTCGCAGCAATTGCTCTGCAGGCCGGTTATCTGTTCGGCTCCGGCGCTCGCTTCGCTCTCGCAGCCAGCAGGGCCGCCCGCGTGGTCGCCCGCCCAGCCAAAGCAGCGCGCTGATTCCGTTAACTGAGCTCCACGATCGATCTCCCTTGGTTGGTCTTCACGACCTGACGGGCACCGATAAATCTTCTGCGAGCGCGCCATAGGCTTGAGGCGAAGCTGTTCGCAAGCGGCAGACCTGCTGTTTCAAAACGGATCGACGGCTTGTATGGTGACCTGACAGGTTCAGGATTCCTCGTCGAGCGCGCCGTTTGTCCCTCGCTTATTTTGCCCTCATCATTGCCATTGTTTCCGCTTCCGTTCTCGAAATTGCCGGTGCCAAGTTTGGTGCGCAGCTCGGGATGATGGCTGCGGCGCTGGGCCTATTGGCGACCGCCGCAAGCGCGCACAAAGCCGACTACGAGCACTATCTGCGCGCCACGCATTTCGGCCGATGGATTCTGATTGCGATCCCGCTCGGCATTGCGCTCCAACTCGCGCCGGTTTGGTTGGGTTTGGCGCATCCGATCTGGGCCAGCACCCATGATGCGCTTGGCGGCGTGCCACTCGGGCCGATCACGGCCGACATCGGCTCGACGCTGAATGCCCTGCTGCAAGCCGTAGCGGCGGTCTCGCTGCTCGGCGTCACGATCGTGGTGGTCCGCGACCGCAGCCGCGCTGAACTGGTGCTCTTGGTGCTGAGCGGAACGACCGCCATCGCGGCCCTCGCCATGGACCTTCATCGGATCTTGCCCGGATTGATGGCGGCGACGCCTGCCGATCTGGCCACCACCATGGCGGGCCTTGGCATCATGCTCAATATGGCCGTCATGCAGCTTGCCGCCGAGCGCGCCGAGACGCGTCACTCGCTGCTGCGCTCCATCACGATCGGTCTTTACGGCCTGCTCGGTGCATTGGTGAGCGCGCTTGCGATCTTCGGTTTCTCCAGCGCCAACAGTGCGGTCGCAGCCGGCTTCGGCATCGTGTTGATCCTGTTGGTCCTGGTGATCCGCAGACTTGACCTGTCGCCATTGGCCGCCGGCGCCTTGGCTGCAGCCGGGCTGATTGGCACGGCGATTGTCCTGACATTCCTGTTTGAACAAAGCTCCGGGCTTGCCCTCCTGCGCCTCGTCCCTGACGTCGGGACCGAAACCAAGGCCGCGTTGGAGCGGATGTTGGCCGACACGCGATGGTTCGGTGCGGGGGCCGGGACTTTTTCGGCCCTAGGGCGGATCTATCAGAGCGACGCAAGTGAGGTCCTGTTGGCCCCCTCGACAGCGACAGCCATCTTCGCCGACATGGGATGGATTGGTCTTGCGGTCGCAGGTGTGGCGTGCGTGCCGGCCTTGATCCGCTTGTTCTTTGGCGCCTTGCAGCGCGGGCGCGACTCGTTCTTTCCGACGGCCGCCGCAGCCTGTGTGTTGTTTGCGCTGGTTCAGAGCTTTGCAGGTCCAGGATTGCTGCGCCCGGCAGCAATCCTGTGCTTTGCAGTGATCCTGGGACTGGGGCTCTCGCAGAGCGTCAGCTCACGATAGGCCAAGATCGTCAGGCGTCGCGATCGCCGCTCAGTGAGGCCCAATAGTATGGGTTCTTCGGCGTCTGGATCCGGACCCAGCGATAGGACTTCTTCGACCACGGCAGGATATGCGTGGTGAGGTTATCCAGCACGAGATCGCCAGCCGTGGTGCGCACCACGACCACCAGATGGTGCTCACCCCAGGGCACCACGACCTCGCTGAGCAGCACCGAGCGCGCCGGGAATCCCTTGGCGATCAGGTCGTGGCGTTTTGTCACAGCATAGTCGTTGCAGTCGCCGCTCGCAGGATGCAGCAGCCACTTCTCCCCGCGCAGCCCTTCCAGGTTCGGCTCAGGACGGATCGAGTCGTTGACGTCCCGATTGACCTGCTGAAGCAGCGCCAGGCGCTCCGGCGTCAGCTTGAGGCGACCGCCCCGGAACACGATGCGCTGCGTTGTCGGCTTACACTCGTCCTTGTACTTGAGGCAAAAGATGGTGAAGGCCATCGGCGCCAGCGTGGGCTGGTCGAACTTGATGTGCTGGATGGCGCCCCGCAGCGCCGACGGCGCGCCAACGAAAGCGGCCTTCGCGCTGTGCTGGACCCCGACAGCCACCGCAACAGCGGCCGCGGCCGCCAGGAACTTTACAACTTTGCGCATGTCGCGCTCCCCATTCTTGTCGGGGAAACGCTACGCGAGACCTCTTGAAATACGGCTCAAAGGCCGCACGATCCTTTAATCAAAATGCGGATGTGTCCGTCAGAAACAATTAAGAATACCGATCCCAGACTTGTTCTGCTAAGAGCGTTTCGGCGTCCGCTCGCGACGCAAAAGGCGATTCGACCGACCTGATGGGCCTATCCACACGCTTACGCAAGAAGATCAAGCCGCGGCTCCCGACGGCGTGAGAATCTATGCGATCGGAGACGTGCATGGCCGCGCCGATCTGCTTCAGTCGCTGTTAACCGTCATCGACGCCGACCTTGCCCGGTCCGCGCCTCGCCGCGCAATTCAGGTATTTCTCGGTGACTATGTCGATCGCGGTCCGGACTCACGCGCCGTCCTTGATCTGTTGATCGAACGCTCGAAATCGCACGAGACGGTGTGCCTGAAGGGCAACCACGAGGTCTTCCTGCTCGAGGTCTTGAAGGATCCATCGCGTCTGCAGGAGTGGCGCCACTATGGCGGACTTCTGACGCTGGTGTCCTACGGCATCACACCGACGATGAACCCTACGCCAGAACAGCAGGCCGATCTGATCGAGGCGTTGAACCGCGCGATCCCACCGGAGCACCTCGCCTTCCTTCAGCAATTGCCCTCGTCCTTCACGTGCGGCGACTTTTTCTTCGTCCACGCCGGCGTCAAGCCGGGCATTGCCCTCGACCGGCAAAAGGACGAGGATCTGCTTTGGATCCGCGAGGAATTTCTCGAATCCGAGCGGCGCTTCGGCAAATATGTCGTGCACGGTCATACACCGGTCAGCACTCCCGACATCCGCCCCAACCGCATCAATATCGACACCGGCGCCTACGCGACCGGCAACTTGACGCTGCTGACCATCCAGGGCGATAGTCTGCTCGCAATTTAATAATGGTTGCCGCGCGGCTGGTTCAGCCTTTCGGCATCACCTGGTTTTCGGATTCGATTGTGAACCGCATTGTCCCGCTTCGTATCATCGGAATTTGTGTCTCGCTTGTCCTTGCGCTTTATGCAGGCTTCACCTTCTTCAGCGATCTCGTGCGGCCGGGCTTTCGAGCGGAGGATTTATTCTCAGGCGTGCTTCCGCCCGACAACGCCAATCTGACCATCGCCCGGCTCGCAGCCCGTGTCTCCTTCGACGGCGACTCGCTTGCGAATTATGCCGCTGCGACGGCTGCGAACGTTCTGCATCGTCCGGCATCCGATACGACGAAGAGAACCGAAGAAAACAAGGCGGCCCAGGATGCCGTCATGTCCGCGCTGAAGGTCTCGCCAATCCGTCCCGCATTGTGGCTCACGCTCAGTACGGTCAAGGCGCAAGTGGGGGAGCCGACGACGCCCGCATTGAAAATGTCCTACCTAACCGGGGTAGTGCCGGTTGATGTTGCCTTTTCCCGCGTCCAGACCGTGACATCGAGCGCGGCTGCGGCCGACGATGAGATCAGGCTGCTGGCACAATCCGACATCCGCTCGGCGCTCGCCAACCGCGCGCGCTACGCCCCTCTTCTGATTGCGGCTTATGTGCAGGCAACCCCTCAGGGCAAATCGCTCTTGACGGAATCAGCACAAATGATCGATCCCAAATTCAAGGATATCCTGCTTCGGTACTGACACCGAACGCGGGTTGATCGGGTGCCTCTCAGCGCCCCGGTTTCGGGGCCAGGGGCACGAAGTCCTGCTCGCGGCGCGGCTGGTCGGATCTTCCCTGGTAGATGAACGTGCCCTTTTTCGTGGTGACGATGTCGCCTCGCTGCAGACTTTCGTCATTGAGAATACGTTCAGTCGCGACAAGATCAGGGTCTTCCGGGACAGGCTTGTAGAGTTCGGGATGCGCGCGACGCTCGCGCGAGGCTTCCTTGGCGCGCTGTCTGGCCTCGTCGATCCGCTGCCGCCATTGATCGCGCGTGAGCTCCGGCTCGCTGGGCGGAAGATAATCGTTGATGGTCGGTCCCGGCTCGTCTTCCGCAAGGCAAGGCGTCGGGTCAACAAGGCAAGCTCCAAGACCACCTGATGCCGCAACGAGGGCACCAAGCAGGACGCTGCGGAGCGCGCCATTTAACAACAGATCACGTCGCGGGGGATGCACCGTAAAGTCTCCAAAGGACTGAACATAAAAGGGACTGGTCACAAAAAGGGGCTAATCACCAACCTGTCTCAAGCTTATACCCTTGCGGATGGCCCTCAAGGCCAGCAATTTCCCGGCCGGCGGAGGTATGACGTCAAGCGGGCAATGACCCGCCCCCTAGCCCGGCCGTCCTCAAAAATCGAAAAACAACCCCATGCACAGTAGCGGCAACAGCCGGCCGGAGGTCTACTGTTTTCCCGAAATGCACTTGACCCTTCGGGCAAAACAAGCGCATGTGGCATCGTCCGGCGATTAACGCCGAGCTGAGCCGCTACCCCGTGTTCTGTTGCCGTAATAAGGCTGGGCCCGCCCGCCTCTGGTGATCGGCGGCTGAATTTGGCTGGGGATATTCGGTGTCGCCGTGCTCGGCGATGGCTGCGACGGATTGACGATAATGACGTTACGATCAGGCGTCGAGGGGTCATTGACCCCCTGCGCCCCGACGGCTGCGGGCACGAACAGCGCGACCGCGATCAAAGCTAAACGTTGCATGCGATATCTCCCGATCAGCAACGTTAGGGTGGCGATCACCGTTCCTTCACAGTTGCTTCACGGCTGCTTCACGGTTCCTTGGGGTCTTACCGCCGCGGCACCGCAATGAGCTTGCCATCCCTCCAAACGCCCTGGGCCGCTGTTCCGCTGGGCAGTGTACCCGGCGCCAAATTCCGGATCGCAGTGGGGCGAGAAGCCTCGGTCGTCTGGGTCTTCTTGGTGGTGGGCGTGGTGATGATGCTGGTGCTGGTCAGATTGGCCTTGTCCTTGACCCCTTGTGCAAAGGAAGGCGGCACCAAAAGGGCCACAAACGTGAGTGCCATTAAACCGTTGCGCATGATCAAACACCTGAATGAGAAGCTCGCTGGAATGTCACAGGTTTTCGTCCAAAAGCAAGCTCCTTGGGACGGCCTGAAGAGGCTCTTGCAAGCTTGACCACGGAGCGACCGCTCTCGGAGAGGCGGGCCTGATGTGGAAAAGCCTAGCGAAACAGCCTCATCCGAGCTAGTTGATCGACCGTAATGACCGATCCCGGCGACACTGCGGCCAACGCTCCGAACACGCGAGAGATCAAGGCCGGCTTTGTCCGCCTTCTGTCGGATCGCATCGGAGAGACCTCCGCCGATCCCAAGCAGCTGCGGGAAATCGTCTACGAGCTCGCCCGCGTCAAGCTGCGCGAGCAATTTACCCACGCCGACGCGCGGGAATCCTGTGATCTCCTGCAAATTCTCGAACGCGCCATCGAAGAGGTCGAGCGTTCCTTCAAAGGCAGCGTCGCGGAAACATCCGCTGCTGTTCCTCCGTCTGTCGCTTCCCCGAGCCCGCCGCCCATTCCGGCAGCGCCTCCTGATTTGACCGTAGCGGCCGCTCCTCAGCCGGCAGAATCACCGTCCAAGTCCCCAGACCGCCCCAAGCGAAGCCGCGCCTTCACATCTGCCATTCGATTGGCCGTCCTACTCCTGTTGATCCTGGCGGTTGGAATCGGAGTGGCCTATTGGCCGCGGCTGAAGATACACTTCGCCGCCCTCTCGCAGCTCGCACAGCGACAGGCCGCGTCCCGGGATGCTCAGCCGCAGCCAGCGGCGCCGCCGAACCCACGCGAGACCGCGGAACGGACGCCGGATAGCCAAAAAGAGCCGGCGCCGCCGGCACAGCCCTCGATGCCGTTGCCGACAACGTTCGGGGTCTACGCCCTCAGCGACGGCCAACTCCAGGAGCTCAAGGCGGTCCCTGGAAAGATCCCGGACCGGCGCGTCGCGATATCGGCGGCCATCAACACGCCAAGCGCAACCACGCTGACGAGCGGAGATGTCAAATTCATCGTGTTCCGCCCGGATGGAGGGATGGATACAAGCGTGACCGAGGTTCGGGTCGTCGCCAAGGTCTCCCGCGCGATGGGCGTGGACGCCACCGGCAAGGCTGCCATGGTCAGCGCCGGCGATGCCTGGGTCATCCGCAGCATGTCCTACCCCTATAAAGTGGGCCCCGTTGAGGACCAGCCAAGAATGCTGTTGCTGCAGCCCGAGCAGGACGGCTTCACGCTTGCCCCGGGACGCTACATCGTGGTCGTCAAGGGCATGGGCTACGACTTCACGGTCGCAGGGACCGTCACTGATCCCACTCAATGCGTCGAACGCATCAACGCGACTAATGGTGCGTTTTATTCTCCCTGCCCCCCGCCCCGTTAAGCGCGAGGACGGCCAGCTTGCCGGGTTGCCTGACTAATTTTTGGCTTTGCTATCCTGGGGCGCATCGGCCGGCGCGTCGTCAACCTTGCCGTTGTTCGCGACACACTTGTTGAAATAGTCACGCCGCTCCTTCGCAGAGCCCTTGGAACTGCCGGCGGCCGGATTACCGACCTGCTTTGGCGGGAAAGCCTTTGCGGCCGCCGCGTCACATGTGCGCGCCACTTCGGCGGTGATGGCAGACGCCGTCGTGGGAGCAATCAGCGCAAACAAGCACGCCAGTCCCAACAACCTCCGGATATCTCTGACGGGCACCTTGCTCACTCCTTTGATCCACGCCGCGTGACGGGGGACCATATCAAAGACGGCCGAAACGCCCAACCGCAAAGAAGCCCGGATCATCGCGCCACAGCGCGTCGATTCGAGCGCTGGACGCTCTTCTGTGAAACAGATGCCGACTAGCTGTTGAGCTGCGGCGGCTTGAAATCCGGGAAGCGGGTCAGCATTGCAGCCTTGACGAATTTCAGGTGCGCAATCGTGCTGCTCAGCTCTTTGAGCCTGCGCTGGCCGTTGGAGATATCGGCGGCGAAAAGGTCTTGATGATGATTGTCCAGCGGCTCCCGCTCCAGATATTCGTCGGTGCCATTGCCAATGGTGACCGAGGCGCGCGCAAGAGCGTCATCAACACGCCGATTGAGGCCGGCCTGCTCCCTTTCCGCCTCCTGCAGCGCAGTATCGAGCGCTGTCATGATCGCCTCGATCCGGACGCGATCAGTCTCGGCGTCGCGCTCGGCCGAGCGGGCTTTGAAGCCCTTGTCCTCACGCCGGGAATTGAGGAGGTTGTGCGCGCGTGCCCTCAGGAATAGCTGGAACATTTGGGCCATCCCACGTTTGGATTTGAAGCGGCCACCATCGGTCAAATACGGTTAATAAAGTTTGAACGCTGTCGCCTGCTCGGCTCGACTTTGCGTGATCCAGGTCCGCCACGCCCCCTCATGCTTGAGGTAGAGTTCGAGCCACCTCACCTCGTTTTCGCCGGCGAACCCGTCGCTGATGTCACTGGTCGCCGGCGGCACGAGACCTTCGACCGGCGACCGATCCAAGGCCTCAAATTCCGCCGTTTCGTCCGACGACAGGCCGATCAGAACGCGATGCCCCTGCGCATCAACGAAATATCTTCGCGCGCATGGCGCTTTTGCTCAATCATTACGACGACCCTCACGGAGGATCCAGGGGCCGGAGAGTCCTTCGAGCCGTCGACTATAAATGCAACAAAAGCAATCAATGAGACCGCGCAAGCAGTCAGGCCCAGCAACGCAATAAGATACGCCATCTCCGATTCCTTACGCACGCCTCGCAATTGCAGACGTCTTTCAAATCTCGCAACAGGCTCGTAAGCTCTAAACTCCTGATCCGGTGCTCTCAAGGGAAGAGAGGAGCTAACCTTGCGGATGATCGTTACGAGGTGGGCGGGCTTCGGCCAGCACCGATTGAAGCCGGAGTATAGGGCGCGTAGAGTCGATACCGTGCCGACCGCCTGCGTGAGCGCCATGCTCGCACGCCATAGCCGCAGCCAAAACCTGCAGCAAAAATCGATGCCAAAATCAGAATTGCTGTCATTGGACTGTTCCTAAGTACTCGGAACGCGCCTCCCATCACATTTCATCGTGCAGATGTGACGACTTCAAGATGGCCGTCGCTGAAACTTTTGTCAGACGACGATGAAGTTTGTGCAACGGGTTGCTTCAGGATTAATCGCCCGCTGGTTGAGCGGCGCTCTTCGAAGACGGCACTGGGGCGCAGCGACCTTCATCTATTTTTCCGAATTTCATGCGGGGGCCCCTCAGCCTGCATCAACATGCCGAGACTGCGTGTGAGAGCAGGCTCACCGGGTGAGCGCTGCAGCCTTGCAGATTGAGCGCAGACTGGAAATTAGCGGCTTCGGTGGTTTCAAATGGTCGTTGGATGCTGGCTCTTCACCGCCGATTGCTGCGACAGCAGCTGCGGGCAGGATCTGGTACCGGGAGGACCGCGAATGGAATCCTTACTTGACGTCGGCCTCATCCTCTAGCGATGTATTGGACGGATCGATCTCCACGGGCGCAATACGTGCCTCCTGCTGCGAGATCGCTAGCGCCGCTAGTACTGTCCGGTTGGCAATTTCAAGCTTCTGAAAAATGTGATGCAGGTGGACCTTGATCGTTCCATCAGCAACATTGAGACGCCGCCCAATCTCCTTGTTGGACAACCCTTCCGATACCAGAGTCATGATCTGGCGTTCGCGATCGGTCAGCAGCCGTAAGGGCTTCTCGCGATTTGGCGTTTCGTCCTGATATCCCTCCGGTTCAGGCGAGGACACCGGCGATACAGCGTGACCCTGCGCAACCTGTCGCAACATTCGGACCAATATCTCAGGCTCGGCATCCTTAGTGAGCGCACCGTATGCCCCCTCCGCCATCACCGCGCCCAGCTCCCGCTCCGCGATAGAGGCGGTGAAGAATACCACTCGAGTGGCGAGGCGGTCGCCTTTTACCATCGCCAGAATGTCCGGCCCGCTGAGATCGGGCATCGAAAGCTCCAAAACGGCAATGTCAGGCACAAAGCGCCGGATCGCTTCGATGCAGCTGGTTCCGTCCCGGCAGGCAGCCACGATTGCAAAGTCGGGTTGCGCCGTAAGGATGCTGGTGATCCCTTCACGTACGATCGGCTGCCGGTCTGCAATGACTACCGTCGTGCGCCGCATGCGGTCCTCGATCTTGCTATTGCCAAACCCCGCACCGAACCAATTTAGTCCCGTCCGTCGGCATCTTCTTCAAAACCTCGGCCTACACATTAACTTTCATTAGACAAAAATGTCGCGCTCGGTGCCTGCCAACCCAACAACCTTCGATAGCGATGTTAGCGCATATCTTCCCCTGAGTGAAGAGCCCTCCGGAATAGTACGTCGTGCCGCCTGCGCAAGCGAATCAAGAAAAACTGGGGAAAACCCTTTTTAATCGGTAGTAAACATCATGATATTCGCCTGCAAGCTGCAGGCACACTCGGGGTTCCACCGGTTAGCCGCGAGGGCTCAGATCTCACATTCTGCGAATCGCGAGTATAACCAACGATATATAGGGGCCACTGCTGTTGGCATTTAAGGTCGAGCATAATCCGCACGCCAAGGGGGAGATTAGCAAAACAGCGCGCGCCCTTCATCAATAGTCATACTAATTAGTCGGTGCCTGCGACCGGAAAGATGGCTCCTCACAGATCATCGATGCCGGTCGGGTCAGTGTTTGTAACCAGTAGGTGGCCAATGTATCCTTTAGGTGCTTTACGGGAAACTCATCAAGCCCTCGTTGTACAATTTACGGAATTGCAGAGCCTACGAAATCGCGTGCTCGAGGCGGAGCAGAGAATGCTCGGCAGGCGACGGTCAACCAGACGGTCCGTCGGGAAGAGACAGGCCGCCCGGAGGTATCGCCCTAGCCGGCCCTAGCGATATCGGACCTGCATCGCCCTTGCCCGAGAGCGGCCCGACTGTTAAATCCCTGCGCGCCTAGCGGGGTAGTTGGGGACGGCTTCATGGAGACGGGCGACTGGGGTTCGATGACCACGGCTGAGCTGTGGGAACTCTATGACCAAGTGACCTCAGTGCTCAGTCGACGAATGGCCGCGGAAAAGGCCAAGCTCGAGGCACGACTGCGCAAGATTGAAGGTGGGGAGGGCAATCCTCGAACGGAGCGCGCACGCCGTCCGTACCCACCGGTGCTGCCGAAATATCGGAACCCTAAGAATCCGGACGAGACCTGGTCGGGTCGCGGCAAGCAGCCCCGCTGGCTCAGGGCGCAACTGCGGGCGGGCAAGAAGCTTGACGAGCTTTTGATCGCCCGATCGACGCAACGAAAGCGCCGTCAGAAGACGTAAGACCTGGCAAGATCGGGCGCATGGCGCACCGCTCTGTCCGCATCCCTCGCATGGACCTGATTTGCCGATGCGCGGGGTCGGCAATGAACCTCAACGATCCTCACAAGTGACAACCTCGCTAGCAGCCCGGGCGGCAGTCGGGTCCACGAGCTCAAGGTAGTCGCGATGGAAGGTCTCCACTTGGATTCGGCGGTCGAATTTCACGCGAACGCTACTCGGATAGACGCTCCGACCTACGATCGTCCCTTCAAGACCCGCGTAGCTCGGGTGGCGACGACGTCCAAGGTTGCTCATCGTGACGCGATTGCCTGGCTGGATCAGCGACAGTCCCGTTCTCTCGATGCTCCGTCGATCGTGTAGACTGCCCGACGGCTCGAACAAGCCCCTCTCACGCTCTCTCATATCTCCTCCCCAAATTAACCAGCAAGATTATTGATGAGGCGCCGGCATTTTAAGCTATTTAATCCAAAACGCATCCCGCTTTCAATCACGCCTCCCGCTTCGCACCTCGCCAGTGAAATTCGGGGAGAATGCAAGCAAGGTCAGCCGTGCTGCATTTTTCGACTCAGCAGAACCGTTTCTTCTGTTCCGGTGCAGACCAGGGCGGGGATAGCAAGTGGATCGCGTCTTGCTTGGACTATTGATGATCGGCAGCCTGCTACTCACGCTCCACTTTGCAGTCTCAGCGTGGCATAGCTCCGACGAGGATGGCGCAGCTGATATCCTCGGCAACTCGACATTGGTGAACTGTCAGCACGGTGGGTGCAGTCAGCACCGCTCGTTCATCGGGAGCAAGCCAGAATAGCCATGGCGCCGCCTGGCTTCCTCTTGCTGCGCATTTCCTGTGCTGTCCGGCAGATTGCAAATGTGAATTGCCTCACACCGCCCGAATTTGGTTCCGGCTAAGTTATCGCTGTACTACTTGAGGGGTCCCAGGCACCATTGGTCCGCCCGGCCAATTCAGTTGCACGCCTCTTGCATGCGAGTTACGGATGATCACAAATCCCGACGTTGTAAATCGATTGGCTGAAATGATCCGGCGCGATGAAGAGCTCTCTGCGACCGCTTTGGCACTTGCCAGCATGGTATCGCAATTGCAGCGCCTTCGCCAATTGGCTCTCGCAATGAGATACTCGCCGTCATGCACGCTGCCGCCCAACGATTGTCCTGATCGATCGATTTAATTTAGCCCATTATTTTTAGTTATCTTTTTCAAGCGAGGCAGCGATACGCGCTCGCGGAGCTCGTGCGCTGCCGCTAGTGAACTTCCGAGGGAAGCAGTTCGATCGCCCGATCCCTGTCCGCAATGGCAAGCTTTGCTCTGAGAGCCGGAGCAAGCCGTTCCATGATCGCGTGCCGCTGTGAGCGAATCTCCCGCTCGATCGCGTCCGAATAGACCGGAAGCGCGTGAATTGTTTCTCGCGGAACCCTGCAGAGCACCTCTCCGAACCCGGTAGCGACCCGCGCGCAGAGAGCCTTGCCGTCCCATTCAATGTCGCCGACGAACTCGATTGACATGTCCACCCCCCGTTGATTTAAAAATTTAAATTTAAATATTTATTTTATTTTGTCGAGGGGTATTATTGCGTTTGAGCGCGGAGCAGCGAGATGATTAATCTGAGGACTTCGATGGTAAGCACAACCCCAACCCCTATGGCTGGCCTCGTTTCCTGCCCAACCGTAGCTTTCCGTCCGGCCGCAGATAGCTCGTTCACATTGATGGACAATCGGCCCCTGGTCTTCAGCGAGCGTAATCAGCAAATCTTCGAACTCAACGGCATCGCCGCTTTCATCTGGTGCAAATTGCTTGAGAGAGCGAAAACCGAGGCGATTACGAAGGAACTGAGCAATTGCGGAATGGACGGCGCCGCGGCCTCTCGGTTGGTGCAGCAGGCCCTAAATCAATGGCTTGAACTGGGACTGGTCGATCTGGAGTGGGAGCCCTCGAGCGACTGGACGCTACACACCCGCTTTGCTCAGCGCACGATTGCCGTTCAATGCTCAAACGAGCAGTTGCTCGGTCTATTGGAGCCGCTCTTTGGACATTCCACGCGCGGGCACGGTCCGAGTGACATCCTCATAGAGGCGGTCGAGAACGCTGATCAGGCATTTTTTCGCCTCAACGGGGGCAGGACCTTCCGCTGCGAATTTGATCAGTTGGCACCGGCGATCAAGGCGTGTTTGACCGAGCGCCTCATCCTGAGCGATCGGGCGGATGTCGCGCTTCATGCGGCTTCGCTCATACGACAGGGCAATGGGCTGCTCGTCTGTGGCAATCCCGGCGTCGGCAAATCAACGCTCTCTGTGCATTTGTGCCACGCCGGATTTCAATATGGCGGCGATGACGTGGTGCTTATTACACCAGACGGAGAGGCCGAGGGACTGCCGTTTCCGCTCACGGTAAAAACGGGGGCTTGGGACATCGTCTCGAGATTGCGCAGCGATCTCAGGGATCAGCCCGTCCATCGCCGGTCAGACGAAGCTCGCGTGCGCTATCTCCCCGCCGTAAACGTGCATCATGGAAGATTTGCAGCCAAATGGATCGTCTTCCTGCAGCGGAGTGAAGGTCTGTCGACCAAGCTAATTCGGATCGGCCAAATCGATGCAATCGGTAGAATCCTGGAGGGCTCGTTCGCGGCGGACGGTAAGCTATCACGGAGACGATTCATCGCACTGAAGAGGATGCTCGCGGAGGCCGAATGCTTCGAGCTCATCTATTCGGATGCCGCAGATGCCGCGCGTGTGCTCACCGGACTTTGTCATGGCGATTCATAGCTCTGCGCTGCTCAGTTTGTGCCGTTGCCTGCGAGGTGTACTGCCATCTGATCCCGATTGGTTCGCCATTCTGGGACTTGCGAACGAGACGCTAACGACGCCGGCCCTGATCGATTTCGTGAACCGGTTCCAGCAAAGCCTGCCGGAAGAAGTATGCGCCTATGTGCGAGAGATCCATCGCCGCAATGAGGTTCGGAATCAACGGCTCACTGCCCAGCTGACCGAAGCCGTCGTTGCGCTTAATAATAGAGAAGTGACGCCGGTGTTGCTCAAGGGCGCCGCCACCCTTGTTACAGCCTCACGCGCGCAAGCCTCAATGAGGCTCATGGCCGACATTGATCTTCTGGTCCCGCCGGAGCAGACGCAGATCTCTCTGCAGGCACTCGCTGACATCGGCTACGTCGTGCACTTCCAAACTCCTGCCGCGAGTGAAAAATGGTGCACTGATCTCAAGCGGCCTCAGGATGTGGGAATGATCGACCTGCACCGGACCCTGCCGGGCCCCGCGTATTTTTACCGCCCGGCGGGCGACATCCTGGAGAATAGCAAGCTCACATCGATTGGTTCAGGGTCAGCGTACGTGCCAACAGCAGCTTACCAGGCTCTGTTGCTGACCATGCATGATCAATTCCAGGATTACGACTATTGGGTAGGCGGAATTGATCTAAGGCACCTCCTGCAGCTTCGCGACTTGGTCAACTCGCCGGACGGGCTCGATTGGATCCGGCTCGCCGGCTATGTACCAGGGAAACTGGCGCGAAACGCGCTCGAAACCCAGCTCATCGCCTTGACCGAGTTGTTAGGCGTCGACGTTCCCGCTTCGATGCGCGGCCGGCGCATTCCGCGCCTGCAGTTCAAAAGGCGAATCATGCAAGCACGTTTCCCGCTGGCGCGCTGGCCGCTTCTTGCCGCCGCCGTGCTTGACTACCGCAACTATCGCTGCGGGCTAGGCGCTGAATATCGGGGAGCCGGCCAATCCGGTAACGGCACTTGGGCGATGCCCAAGCGCGAAACCTTTCGGTTCATCATGGAAAGGGCCCGCGCCCACCGGGTCGGCAAGGTCTAGCTGATTGCGGCACCGGCGGCGCACCCTGTCATGTTCGGTTATCGTTCCTTCAGGGCGTGTTCGGCCTGGTCCCGCAATGGTTTCAAGAGGTAAGACAACGCGGTCCTTCCCGGCGTCTTGATGAACACCTCAACCGGCATGCCAGGCAGCAACTTGGCGGATCCCAATTTCGCCACTTCCTCCGGCTTGAGCAGCACCCGGCCAGTGTAGTAGCTGGTCCCGCTGCGCTGGTCCTGGGTGATATCGGCAGACACCAGACTGACTTCCCCATCAATTTCCGGCGTGGTCTTCTGATTGAATGCAGCAAAGCGCATCGTGGCCATTTGGCCGACATAGACTTGGTCGATGTCGCGTGGAGCAATCCTGACCTCGACCGCGAGTGTATCGGCGTCCGGAACAATCAGCATGATTTGCTCGCCCGGGCCGATGACGCCGCCAACGGTGTGCACGCTGAGCTCGTGAACACGGCCGGACTGCGGTGCCCGAATATCAATGCGATTGAGCTGATCGACCGCTGCCGTCTTGCGTTCCGAAAGCTCCGATAGTTTCGAGCGCGTATCGATCAGGTCTTTGCCGACCTCTGTTCGCAAGTCTTGATCGATCTGGATGATCTGCAGTCCGATCTCCGCAATCTTGCCTTTCGACTGGGCAATCATTCCCGCCAGCTGGCTGCGCTCGCCTTCGAGACGGGCGCTATCCCGCTCGAGCGAGTTGAGCCGCGTGATCGGGACCAGATTCTTCTGCCAAAGCGAGCGTACGCCTTCCAGCTCCTGGCGGATCAGATCGACCTCCTTCTGCTTGGCCTCAGCCTGTCCGGAATAGCCTTTAATCTCATTTTCCAGCTGGGAGCTCTTCTCCTCCAACTGGGCCCTCTGGCCGCCTCTCGCCTGACGCCGCAGATTGAACAGCGTACGCTCCGCTGCGATCGCACGACTTGCTTCGGAACTGCTCTCTTTGGTCCGATCGAGGAGCACTTTGGGAAAGACGATCTGATCGGCACCATCGCGCTCGGCTTCCAGCCGCGCCTGGCGCGCAAGGAGTTCGTCCAGGCTTTTCGTGACAATGGTCGCATTTGCCAGGGTTTGGGTCTCGTCAAGCCGGATCAGGATGTCTCCAGCGTTGACGCGATCTCCCTCCCGAACGCGCAACTCGCCGACAATGCCGCCCGTCGCGTGCTGAACTTTTTTCACGCTGGAATCGACCACCACAAGTCCCTGGGCAATGACCGCGCCCGACAACTGGGTGGTCGTTGCCCAGCCACCCATACCGAAGATCACGCAGCCGAACATGACCGCGCCCAGAATCATGTATCGCTGCATTGATTGCATCGCAGGAGCGATCTGGCTGCTCATCACCTATCTCCCATGCCCCTCGGCGACGACCTTGAGAGGTATAGGCGTTCGCAGCACCCTCCTGAGAACCTCTTCTCGCTTTCCAAAAGATTGGAGCCGTCCCTCCCCGACCGCGAGCACATGGTCAACGGCCTCGAGCGCCTTCGGACGATGCGCGACAATCACGACAATGCCGCCGCGCAGACGAACGTTCATAATTGCTTTGCTCAGCGCCTCTTCACCGTCTGAATCCAGATTCGAGGATGGCTCGTCGAGCACGACCAGGAAGGGATTTCCATAGAACGCGCGTGCAAGTCCAATACGCTGTCGCTGACCAGCCGACAGTGCCATGCCGCCCTGCCCGATTTTCGTGCTGTAGGCGTCGGGAAGCGAGAGGACGAGATCATGCACGCCTGCCGCGCGCGACGCTTCCAGGACCGCCGCGGCAGTCGCTTGCGGATCGAACCGGGCGATGTTCATCGCAATGCTTCCGTCAAAAAGTTCAACGTCCTGGGGCAAATAACCGATGTGCTTGCCAAGCGCCTCGGCTGACCAGTGCTCGAGCGCGGCATTATCGAGCTTGACCCGGCCGCGAAGAGACGGCCACACCCCGACCAATGCCCGGGCCAGGGTCGATTTTCCCGATCCGCTTGGACCGATGATACCGACCGCCTCTCCACTTCGCAGCTGGAATGAAATTTCACTGAGAGTTGCCCTCTCGGAATTTGGCGGGGCCACATAGAGGTGCTCGACCGTGAGCGTTCCGGTCGGCGCGGGCAAAGCCAGTCGCTCTTCCTCGGCCGGAAGAAGCTTCAGCAGGCCGTCCAGCCGATGTCCCGACTGACGTGCCGCGACAAATCCCTTCCAATTCGCAATCGCCGTTTCGACAGGCGCAAGCGCCCGAGCCGTGAGGATGGATCCCGCGATGATAATGCCAGCCGTCGATTCCTGATTGATAACCAGCACGGCGCCGACAGCGAGAACAGATGATTGCAAGATCGCACGAAAGATCTTGGAGGCGCCTCCGAGGCCGGCAGCAATGTCGCTCGCCCGCTCGTGAGCCGCAAGATATTTCGCATTGACGTCTTGCCATCGCAGCGCTGCCTGCCGGCGCATTCCCATGGCCTGCAGAACCTCGGCATTTCGTCGGCCCTCCAGAGCCAAGGCGCTGCGCGAGACCGCCAGACGCGAAAATGCTTTGGCCGGTCCCCGCGTCCGCGTCTCGGTGGCCACGGTAATGCCGACCAGGACGAACGCTCCGATCAGAGCGGTCACGCCGATCCAAAAATGGAAGAGAAAGCAGATGCCGAGATAAAGGGGCATCCAGGGCAAGTCGAACAGCGCAGTCGGACCGCCCCCGGATAGGAAGCTGCGCACCTGATCGAGATCCCGCAGCGGCTGCAAACCATCGGCGTCCGCCTTGGTTCGAAGAGGAAGCCGCACAATCGCATCAAACACGCGGATGCCCAGACGCTCATCCAGGTAGCGGCCGACGCGGACACTGATGCGGCTCCTCACGAGATCGAGCCCGCCCTGAAACAGATAAAGCGTGATTGCCAGCGCTATGAGTGCAATCAAGGTCGGGATGCTGCGGCCGGGAAGCACCCGATCGTAAACCTGGAGCATGAAAAACGATCCGGTCAGCATCAACAGATTGCTCATGCCGCTGAACGCCGCCAGCGCCCAAAAGACCAGACGGCAAGAACGCAAGACCGATGAGATCTCGGAGCTCGGCTCGTCATAGTGCTCGCCGGCCCGTTGTTGATCCGAGAACAGTCGCAGCCTAAGCGCTTCCAGCACCTGCTTCGTCCAGCCGATCAGCTCGGCAGTGCGAGAACGGAGTTCGGCTTGCTGGAGGAAGCGGCCAGCGACAGCGGAGACCTCCGCGAAATAGTCAAAGCACTTCGCCATCGCTGAGAACTGCGCTCGGCGAAGCTTCCGCGGCGGGGGGATCACCCCCCGCCATCCTATATCACTCATAGCACTTGCCCCTGAACCGTGCCTTTGCGAGACCATCCCCAAGGCAGAGTTGAGTCGTTACGATTGTCGGTTAGGCGAAATGGAAGTCGTGGCTGTGAGATGCATCGACTTTCATGGTCTTCAGCGCGAGCGTGTCAATCCCGGTTGGACTAACGGGGTCGTGGCCCGACTGAGCCGCATGCGACAGGGTGCTGGCAAAACTGTCGAATACGCTGTTGTGAGCCTGGAGCTGATCGGGGCCAGCTGCGGCGGCCGTGGAAGCCCCGGCTTGGTGGCCGAAGTTGCTGTGGAAGACGAACGTGTCCCCGCTTCCCGTGCCGGAATGACCATCGCTGCCAGCCGTCTGAGCACCACCGCTCGGATTGACCTGGCTGCTGCTCGGCTCCGTGATCGTACTGGCATGTTGGGCATGCGAGCCGCTATGCGAACCGACAGTGGGATCCAGCGGATCAGACAAGGCACTCGTGTTGCCCGCCTCATCCGTAGCCGTCGCAGTGAAGGTGTGTGACCCGGCCTTGAGGGCAGAGGTCCTTACGCTCCAGTTTCCATCACCGTCCGTTGTCCCCGAGCCGAGCAGCGTTGTGCCTTCGTAGAGCTGCACGGTCGTGCCCGGATCGGCCGTTCCCGACACGATTGCATGATGATGAACGATCGAATCGCTCACCAGCACCGGAGCATTCGGAGCATCCGTTGCGGTTCCCGTCGAACCGTCCGACGAATCGGTCGGAGAGCCGGTAACCGTGTCGGTCGGAGTGCCGGTCGTCGTGTCGGTCGGAGTGCCCGTAGACGTGTGAGTCGGAGTGCCCGCCGTCGTATCAGTCGGAGGAGCCGTCGACGTGTCAGTCGGAGTGCCGGTCGTCGTGTCGGCCGTAGAACCCGTAGACGTGTCAGTCGGAGTGCCCGCCGTCGTATCAGTCGGAGGAGCCGTCGACGGGTCAGTCGGAGTGCCGGTCACCGTGCCAGTGGGCGTGCCTGTGACGGTGGTAGCGGGCGTTCCGCTCGTCATATCCACGTTATGATCAAGAACAGCCAACGGACTCGAGCCGCCCTCATAGGCAAAACCGTACGCCTTGGACGGGTCGTAATAGTTGTCCTGGACTGTCAGGGTTCCGGTGAGGGATTGGGTATCGATTGACGTAAAGTAGCTCTGGTTACCGAGCATCGTGTTGTGGGTAATCTGCCCTTGAGAGATGAACTCTGTGTACAGTCCCTGGGTCTCACCGTTGTTTTCGACAGTCGTATTGTAGTTCATGGCAAGCGTGAACGGACCGCCCTCGAACTGCGTAAAGTCCCCGTGAGATGTCGGGCTCAGGCCGCCATCCTGGATAAGATTGTGTTCGATGACGATGGAGCCGGAGCCACCAGTCTGCTGGATCGTGTCCCCGCCAGCATTCTTCAGCCACGAGTGGTCGATGCTAAAGTTGGTGCCGCTATACAAAAACAGAGTGCCCGACACTCCCGCGTCGTGTCCTGCCCCGTCGATCGTGCAATTGGACACACTGAGGTTGGACGCCTGTTCGGTACCAACAATCGGCGTGTAGTTGTTGGACCCGACGACGAAATTGGAATCGAGGATCTTTGTGTTCGCGGCCTCGACACTTACTTGCCAGCCACCGCCGCCAGAAAAGTCGTAGCCGTCAAGAGTGACATTGTTGCCAGAGACCGTCACCACGTGATTGGTCGTGTCAACCGAAACACCGGCCATCGAAATCGTCGCGGGATCCTTGAGTGCCAAACCCTGCGGCACCCCAACATGATAATCCACGCCGGCGACACTCCATGCAGGGCGGCTAGCACCGTAGGAGTCCAGCAAGCTCGGAAGCTGCGGTGATCCAACCGGTGCATTAGCTGAGCCGTCGTTAAGCGCCATCTACCTGTTCTCCTGATGTCTATTTCCCCTCAACATGTGCTCATCCAAGGATGCTCCCCGAGCGCCATGCTGTCTTGCTTCTTCTCGAGCCGACCACGTCAGGACCGGCGGGCAGACTATTGCCCCGGCACCGCGGGCTTTTTTTGGACGACATCGGGGCTGTGCTAGGGTGATGTTTTGGTAGGCACGTCACACCAGAAAATTAAATTATCAAAACGCCGAATACTGGCTCACCGCCATCAGACAATCGCTCAAAGCTCAATTTGAAATACCGTATGAACCCGGGGATTGAGATTGTGACTCACAATGAATTTTCCGGGAAAGATCCACATCATCAACCAGATCGGATTCGACCTGTCGCAATCTGGATTCATTTAATCTTGCTTCGGAGGCGTGTGCTTCCAAAACGCAAGAGTAAAACCTGTTCAGATGAAATAGAGCGAACACGAGCCGCCACAATTTGTTGCGATTGCGCCACCGTTTCTACCTGGAGATCCGCTGAGATACTTCATGGGCGTGACGGCCGGTCGGATCGACAACGAGTCAAGCAGCGACCGATGCTTCCGTCACTGGGCACGCAACTCGCCGGTTGGGGGCGCACGTTCCTTTCGTATGCAAATGAACAACTCAGATGAATTGCCGCTCGCGGGCGCAACGTAGTCGTGTCGCTACGACGGCTATCCGCCTCCCATTATAAGAGGCGGCGACAAAGCCCTGAGGGTTTAATTTTAAAACTTCATATATTTAATTACACCTCCAGTTAAAGTCCGAGCGCGTCGCTCGGAACGCACACGCCGACCCGGAAGCAATCTGATATGTCTTTTCTCATCAATAGCTTACATCAGCCACTTGGCGGCTTAAATGGGGGCTGGCAGGTCAGAACGCCACCAAACATCGCGCGCACCTACATTTATTGCCACAAATTAAACAATTAATTATTTAACTGGCGCCGGTGACGTGTTATTATTCCTCGCTCTCCCGGGCTGCGGAGTCGGGCCATTCCGTGGGCTACTCCAGCAGCCGGAGCCTCACAATTAGGAGCACGTCATGAATGAGAGCAAACCCCGATCGGCACATCTGGGCCTGATTAGTTTTGGACGCTCGCAGACGGAGTGCAACATCCGGAGCATTTCTCCGTTTGGTGCAGCCCTCGACGTTCGCGAAGCTCGCAGCGTTCCGGAGGAATTTGCGCTCACTCTGCTTCCGGAAGGTGAGCGGAGGCGCTGCGCGGTGGTCTGGCGCAAGGAAACTCGAATCGCCGTCGCGTTCTACTAGAATTTCCGGCCCGCCTCAGGGCACGACGAAGACATAGCGGCCGAACCAAGAAGCGCTTCGCCCAATGGACGACTGAAGGGTCACATCCGGGTAGCCTTTCGAGGGTGCAACACGATGACAGAGCGCCAAAGTAATGAGCAGGAGTTGCAAATCGCGCGTTACCGCATCCTAGAGCGCGAGGTCACAGATCCACTTGCAGCTCATCTGCTGCACGACATTGTCTCAGATCTGGAAGCCAATCTGCGGAGAATCGCGAAAACAGCCGAAGCAGTGACAGCAGCGGACGACGCCGGACCAGGGCTTGACCTACGACCTTTCAGCCCCGGATTATGAAGTCGCGCGGAGGGCGTCAAATATCAGTTGCCGCCGGGCGGCTGCCACCTGCTCCCAACTGTATAGTCGCGCACGCTCGAAGGCAGCATTGGACATACGCCGCCTTAATACCGCGTCCGCGGCCAACTTACGAAGTGTCGCACACCAGCCTGCTGCATCGTAGGGATCGATTACAAATCCTTCGCAGTCGTGCCGCACGATCCTGCCAGCCCCCATCGGAGATGTTACCGTCGGCAGCCCACAACCGCACGCCTCGTAGATCACCAGAGGGCTTCCCTCTTCCAGAGACGGAAACAGGAACATATCGGCAGACTTGTAGAGTGCACCAACATCTTTGGAGTAGTCGAGAACAACGATGTCATCCCTCCCGAACAGGTGCCCATATTTTTCCTTGATGATCGGCTCCAGTTCACCGGCCAGCACCAGGCGCCCCTTGATGCCGCTTTGCTGCCAGTAGTCCAACAATAAATGAGCACCTTTACGCACACAGATCGTGCCTACGAAAAGAGCCGTGATGCCTTCGGCTGGCGCGAGAGGCCTTTGTGGTCCTGCGAACCGCTCGGGATCCCATCCATACGTGGTGTCCAGCAGCTTGCGTGCCGGAACACCATTCTCGAGCAATGAGCTTCGCACCAAAGGACTCGGACAGAAAACATAATCCACCGCGTCCAAGACCCGCCTCTCGCCTTCGACGGTCTCAGCCGTGATCGTGTGTGCTGGTTCAACACCAAGGCGCCCATATGCTTGGTCCAGAATCCTTTTGGCCGTAGCCGTGTGGCAATTGAACTGTTCTCGAAAAACAGTCACGCCTCGCCGCTTCAGCTCATGGATTGTCCCAAGCGACGCATCAGGCCAAAGGCTAGCCGCGAGCCTTCGCGATCGGTACTGTTCAAAACACGAAAGGAAGTCCCGCTCGATCCTGTGACCCGCATAGCCGCGAGTCCAACGATAAGGCACATGTCGAGCCCAGCGCGGCAAAGCCTCGATCACCTTAATTGAAGGCAGCGCGAGCTCGTTACGGGATGTGACGACCGTGATTTCGATCCGCTCGTCCGCCATCCAGCGGGCAAGAGAGCTGCATGTATAGCCGACGCCCATTCCGTTGAGAGGGAGCGGGATCAACACACCCAATGCGGCCGCTTCGCCAAGGGCGTGCTTATCATGTGGTGGCGGCGCCGGGTTCGCACGACTTGGGGCGGAATCAGCGGCTTCGCTGTTGCGCGCCTCGCGAGGCAACTCGAACTTCTGGCCCAGGGTAGAATGCACCGATGTCTCCGCCCCCTCACTCATCGCTCATCACCCGGGCGCGCCACCTCCGTTTCAACGTCGAGAGCCAGGGTGTGAAGCGCAGGGCCTCCTTCATCCACCGGTTCGCCATCGCGACAGACGAACGTAGCGCATTAGTCGAAACGGACCTCAACCGCGGACTGAAGACGAGAACCGTCGATTCCTGCCAATGACGAGTGGCCAATCGTGCCTTATACGGAGCATCGCCGATGCCGAAATCGACAAGTCGCACGGGAGCATGACTGGGACCGTCATGCAGTTTCTCCATCACGACCAGCATCAGATACATTCCGGGAGCATACTTCGTATATGCCGGATCAAATGATAGGTACTCACTAAGGAAAACACCGTTGCGCAGGGAACCGATCCAGAAAGCCACCGGGTCGCCGTTGAGGTAGAGAACATATCCTTGTAGCCATCCCCTTTCAGCTTCGAACCGCAGACGATTGCGAATGACCGGAGTATCCGAGAAGCCTACGTGAAGGCCTCTCTGATAAGACCTGCAGGCGACCGTCTCGGCGTCACGCATCAGCCGATCGACCTCGGTCGGCCTGGTAAAGATCTCGATCAACGGCTCGCCAAAGCTGCTTCTCAGGTTTCGCTCGCGCTTTCGCTGCTGGTATCGCTCGTTCTGAGAAAGGCTGCGCAAGAATGGGCCGGCTTCCGGCAAAAGCTCGCGTACGCGCCTCGCCTCCGGCCGGACCGTGTGGTCCGAACACCACCACGACGGCAGAGTTCGAGCGTATCGAGCGATCGAGCAAGCAAGATCGGGCGAATGCAAGGACGCTACGTCGGCCTCTCCCGCCGCGAGCGAGGCAATTAGACCTTCCACGAGGAGCTTGGCGTTGATTTCGGAGAGTGCTCCCAACCAGCCGCCGTGCACGATTTGGATCATCCGAACGGTCGGACTAGGGAGCGGGAGATATCCCAGCCGCAGGGGTAAGCGAACCCGTTCAAGTCGGCCCACGAGAAGAGCTTTTGGAGCGCCGCCCTCGTAGAGAACCAGGACATGTGGCCGCTCGACCTCAGGATAGATGTCGGAAATGAATAAGAAAAACTCGAGATCGGCGTCTCGCGGCGGATTGCATGCGTTCCAAAACTTCCGAAGCGCTTCGATTTCCGGCCGGGTTCGGAGAATCTCGATGTGGCGCGGCGCAGCCTCGTCCGTTCTCACAGCCGCAGTCCGAATGGATTTCGCCTGCAGGACGCGGTCGTTGACCGCGTCTTTAGAAACACGGTCCCCCGAGTTCGGACCCTGGGCGACGTAACCGGCCCCGTCGACCCCCCTGTATCCCGCTGAGACCATGGTAGCTCGCACAATCGCTGAAATCCTGGCTTCAAATTAAACAACATATTGGATGAAGATTAAAGCCAGATCGCGTTATTTTAAATAATCATTTATCTGCTATATTTGTCTCGGTCGCCTGCAAGCCGCGGCAACCCGCCAGGACCGCGCCTCTATCCCAGCACGCGAGTTGTCACATGTCTGAGGAGACCAGCGGACGCAGCCAGCTCAGAACACTGCTGCGGTTTGGTATGCAGAAGCTCCGTCAGGAGGGCTTCGCGTCGTTCGTGAAAGGCGGCATCGAGCATGTGCGACGCCTCTCCGTTCCCAAGCAAGCGCAAAGCGCTTTCGATCGTCGTTACGGAACGGATACCGCGGGGACGATTCCTCTTTGGAAACTCCAGATCCGGAGCCCTCATCATGCGGAAGGAGTCCGGTATCAGGCATCCGACCCGGATTTCGTGCGGAAAGCCATCGAAATCCTGCAGATCCCACTCGAACGCTTTGTGTACATCGACGTAGGCTCCGGCAAGGGTCTGACCTTGCTCGTGGCCTCGGAATACCCGTTTCGGCGCGTGCTGGGAATCGAGTTCGCCGCCGAACTGAACGCGATTGCGGCCGAAAATATCAGCCGACTCATCGCGCCCAGATGTCGGGACATATCCTCAGTCCTTGCCGACGCCGCATCCTATCGATTTCCAACCGAGGACACTGTGCTCTTCCTCTATAATCCATTCGGAAAGGACGTCCTCAAGCGCATGCTCGACAATTTAAGAAGCGTGCTCGAGCAGAACGACCACGAACTCTACATCGTTTACAGCAATCCGATCTTTTCCCAGATACTCGACCAATCTGGTTTCCTCGAACGATTGGACCTACCAATCGGGGCGGCGGTCTACAGACACTCACCGACGCACGGCGTCCTGCAGCACGACACCCGTACGCATATTCACGTTGTTGGTGAAGATTGATTTCGGGCTGGAGTCGTTCGGCGTTCCGGTATTGCGCGAAGGATAGGCAAATCCGTAACCCCGAGGATCGAAATAATTGTCATGAACCGTGAAGGTTGTTCTGATCGATGACAGGTCCACCGACACGAAGTAACTGACTGTTCCGATCATCGTATTGTGGCCGATTTCACCTTCCGCGACGTACTCGGTCATTAGGCCTTGCGTGGCGCCGCGACTCTGCAGCGTCGTATTGTAGTTGATGGCGACGGTGAACGGACCGCCTTCGAGCTGCGTGTAGTCACCGTGTGTCCCCGGACTCAAGCCGCCATTCTCGATGAGATTGTGCTCGATGACGATAGAACCCGTACCGCCGATCTGCTGAATCATGTCGCCGCCGGAATTCATCAGCCAGGAGTATTCGATGGTAAGGTCGACCCCACTATATGCGATCATTGTTCCCCAAGGAGGAGGGTCGTGCTCGGCGCCGTCAATCGTGCAATGACTAATATCCAGACGCGAGGCCTCCGGACTGCCTACGATCGGTAGAAGATCGTTGGAGCCAACGACGAACTTTGAGTTCACGATTCTGCTCCCGGAAGCCTTCACCCGCACCTGCCAGCCGCCGTCAAGCGAGAAGTCATAGCCGTCAAGCGTAACGTTGC
Organism: Bradyrhizobium sp. BLXBL-03; assembly: GCF_051853015.1. Lineage (NCBI taxonomy): Bacteria > Pseudomonadati > Pseudomonadota > Alphaproteobacteria > Hyphomicrobiales > Nitrobacteraceae > Bradyrhizobium > Bradyrhizobium sp. BLXBL-03. The sequence continues at coordinate 6,611,857 of NZ_CP182470.1, forward strand.
TGCCGGTCAAGGTGACAATATGATTCTTCGTATCGACCGAGACACCGTCGAGCGAGATCGTTGCAGGGTCCTTCAAGACGGTCTCCACCGCGTAACCCACGCAAAAGTCGACACCAGCGACTGGCCAGTCCGGCCGTTTTCTGTATTTGCTCAGGAGAAGAGGATGCTGGGCGGTACAAGCCCCGGGTTCTGGAGGATGATCATCCTTCTGGGCTGAGCCAGTCGGCCCGGCTTGGATGCCCGTCGCAATTCCGGCCGTCGTTCCGCGTTCAGCATCAGGTCGAGCGACTGGCTTCGCATCCCGCGCTTCACAGCGACCTGGAAGGGCAATGATCAATCCGGCCAAGAGCGCTCCGGCCCACAAACTCGCCTGTTGGTGCCGCCACGATCGGCTCCGGCGCGTCCTCCGTTCCTCCGGCGCGAGCAGCCTTGGGCGTGCGCCTGACCCGAACCGCGCAAGTTCGCGCCTGGACTTGCCCTCAAGCGGTCCGCCACGGTCGGTCGAGCCGAGTTCACGCGAACCGGCGGCCTGCATGAGGAGGCCGGATTTGGCGATGCCGACCCGCGTTCTCCTTCCCGCCATCAATGCGCTTCCACAGCCGCGCCGTAGGCCTCGGAGCCGGCTCGAGAACCGCCATCCCTCTTGAATCTTGCTGGATCCACATTGTCCGGGTCCAGCAGGATGCGATCGGCTCTGTACTGCTGTCGTACCTCAAAGGCCAAAGCGAGCTGCGACGCCATTTTGTAAGCGTACGGGTTGACTACTCCGTGCAGCACTTTCTTCCAGGTCGAGATTTGCTCGGGATTCCATCTGGTCCAGTTGCCCGTATCGAACCTCGCCCAGGTATCATCATAATCTGACTGGACCACGTGCAATTTATCCGCGCAGCTGACTTTGGTGGAGAGGACCACCAAGCTCATTTGACTTGCGAACGGGAGCTGGTTCCTCCGCTTGAGACGGGCTGGTTGTTCGATCAGATGCCACAGCTTCGGACGAGACGTATTGACCAGAAAAACGCATGTGTTTCGGAAGCCGTTCCGTTCGCTGAAGACGCTATAGAAGAATTCCGGAGAATACTGAAACAGGCCATGTGACGGAAACCCGTTCGCGTTGGTAGCGATCAGGACCTGGCCACCAGGCTTGACCAACTTGACGATGTTGTCGATCACTTGTGCGACGTTGAAAATATGCTCGATTGAGCCGAAATCCAGGAACGCATCGAATTGATTGTGCAGCGTTTCCGGAACTGGCAGATTGAAATCGTGAACCAGCGATGCACCTTCGAAGCCGGACGCATCGATCGAGGTGATGTCTTCGGCACCCAGCTTTTTGAGAAGAGGTTCGCAGAACGAACCTACCGCGAGCGACTGGTCATATTCGAAGCCGAAACCCTTCCGCACGGTATCGAATTCCTGTTTCCAGAAATGGATCTCGTGCCGGCCCAATGTTGCGGTCTTTCGAAAATTGAATTTGTAGACGCGGTTTGCGAAGTTTAAGGCCCTGAGGCCAGTCAAGTCGATTCCCACGATCCACCTCCTCCACCTTGTGCAAGCTTGCTCCGCCAAGCCCGCCGGCGGCGCCAACTTTCGATCAGCAAGTCGATCCTGCCCTGCTGCTGGCTTTGCTAAATCCGGAGCGCGCGTAGAACACTTGTCTCCGCACACCGCGGGTTATACGGAGCGCTCCGCGCAGGAGCGAAGACAGGCCCGACGGCGGCAACTCTATCGGGCCCTGCGGTTCGAGCCAGGCGCGCACCCGATCATGGTCCGGTCCCAGGCTATCGAGGAGCTTCCCCCAGAGCGCACGACCCATGGAATCGTGAAAATGGAGAACACTCACGTCGGCGACTTTGGAGGGTTCGTAGTTGTCGGGCAGAGCACCACAAACGGGGAAGTTGCTTGAGGCCGGTAGCATCTTCCAGCTTAGACCACGCTCGATGACTGTTAAGCCGAGCATCACCTGGTCCAGGAAATGCACTTGGGAATGCGTCCTTGCCACCTTCAACTCCAAGAACTTCTTGCAGTTAGCAAGATACGCGCGACCAAAGCCGGTTGCGCGGCGATAAACAAACACGCCGGAGTTCACGTAGAACCGAATGAGGCGCCCGTCGCTGGTGCGCAACCACGGCAAATCGTCAAGCCTCTTGCCTACGAGCGCCGCGGATCGTCCCCAGAACGAGTCGTTGGTATCTCCCGCTCCAGCCGACCCGATCACGCCGGCGTCCGGGGCACCAGCGATGAAATCGACCCCATCCGGCAGCTCAAGTTCGTTCGGCTCACGCAAGAAGAGAATGTCACTGTCGAGCCAGGCGATTGCATTGCTCCGGGTCCGTGCCTCGACAGCCGCGAGCGCTTCCGGCTTGTTCATGTAGTGGTGCCAAGCGTACGGATCTCTCGGATGCACGCGCAAGTGATCAATCCCCAATTCCGCCATACGGCGGCGCGTCGTCGGCGCCAGAGGCGGGGTGAAGCGAGGGGTTACAGCAACCACGTCCAGGCTCGCAAAGCGGCCGCCAAATCGGCGTAAGCTCTCGACCATTCGCAGCGTGAGCGGCTCCAATAACCCCGATTCGATGCACACCACGACGGTCATCGACGGGGGCTCAGCGGCGGCAACCGGGCTACCAGTCGACTGCAACGCAATCGTTCCAGAGAGATCGTTCAAGCGCGATCCTCCAGCGTCTTGGCAAATCCGAGTTGTCTCGCGACCAACTCGGGCGATTCAACCATGGGGCGCAATGTGGAGGCCCGGAAAATGGCCTTGTATCTCAGGCGCAGGCGGCGCAGCAGCAGCGGCCAAGGATTGTTCGTCAGCCGAACGATGACCGTCGGCAACGGAAGCAGTGCTCTCCATTTGCGAACCATAAAGCGATAGGCGGCAATATACGTTTTGTCCAAGCGAACGCCGGCCTTGCTGTTGTGAATGACCGGCAGATCGACGACGTAGGACTTCATGCCGGCTCGATGTGCTTCAAGCACGATATCGGTCCCGTAGAGATGGAACGACGGCAATGCCGGATCAAAGACGATCCCTGACGCGCGGCGCACGATCAAGACCACTTCGTCGAGGCTGGTTACGATTCGGGGGGAGCTGAACGATCCACCGCATACGGCACCCAGCCCGGCATCCCAGAGGTGTCCGACGAATTCGCCCTCGTTTGTCATGCCGCATAGACCCGCTACGGCCCAGGATGGGTCGGCTGAACTCAGCCGCTCGCAGACGGATTCCAGTCTGGAGAACCAGCCTTCTGGAAAATAGACGTCCTGATGGGCGAAAACGACAATCTCCGCCCGGGCTGCTTGAATGGCTTCGCGATAAGCAACTGACGCTGCCTTCGCGCCCCATATCACCGAAAGCGGGACCCGGCGCTTGGCCACGTCCGGCGACGACTTCAGATTTCGCTTCAAGATCGCATTGTTGTTTGCGACACAGCAGATCTGCACGGACCACGCCATTGCGACCTCAAGCTCGACCTCAGTCCGATCAGAGATTTAATTTCCACAATAAATAAAAATGTATTATATAATATAATAAAGATCAACGGCCGTTTTTATTAAAAGCGGTGTTTGAGGAGGCTTGCAGATTGTCAGCCCGGAGCATCAGCAGGGTGCAGCTCGATCGTCATTTTTCGCCTGATGTTCAGGCTGCCATTCCGGTTGCGCCGAACAGCCCGAACAGCTTCGCCATCTGGGCTGTCGTGATAGGCCTTGCCGTTCACTCAAACATGACTTTCTTCCTAGCGGGCGCAAAGTTCACAATCGCCCGGCTGGTGATCGCGCTGCTGGTGTTCCCCGCAGCGGTCGAACTGTTGCAAAGAGGCCGGCATCGGGGCGCACCTGATATAATTGCATGTGCGTTTTGTGCCTGGCTGTTGATTGCCGTGTCCCAGACAGACCAGTCATGGTCGTCGACGGCCGCGCTGATAACCGAATTCGGGGGCGGCTACCTGGTGGCGCGGTCCTATATATTCGGCCGTCCAGCGCTGGAAACATTTGTTCGAGCGCTCAAACTCATTTGCATCGCTTTAATCGCCCTCGCAAGCGTCGAACAATTGAGCCAGACTCACGTTGGCTTCGTGCTGTTTGGCTTACCCATTCCGGGATACGAATACCGATACGGATGGCTGCGCGCATTCTCGACATTTCCTCATCCGATCTTATTCGGCACGTTCTGCGCCGCGGCCGGGGCCATCTTCTTGTACTCCGAGCGCACGTCCCTTGGTAGAGTTTGCTATGGCAGCCTGTGCTTCTTTGGATGTGTGCTCGCAATGTCGTCCGCACCGCTGATCGCTTTTTTGATCGCGATCTTCGTCCGGCTCTACGATGGGCTCCTCCATGGCATCCGCTGCCGATGGCAGGTTCTAACCGCAGCCATGTTCGCCCTCCTCTTGGTTGTCTTCTTGGTTGCAAACAGGCCGGTGTCATGGATCGTCGCGAATCTGACGCTCGATCCATCCACCGGCTATTTTCGGGTCGCCACCTGGGACACTGCGTTCTACTATATCGGCCTGTCGCCCTACGTCGGGTACGGATTCGATAGCTACGCGCCCGCAGATGATTTCTTCGGGAACGTTTCAGTCGATTCCACCTGGCTCGTCATGATCATTCGGTTCGGAATTCCCTCGATAATCCCTCTGCTCCTTGCAAATGTTGCCTCATTCTGGCCTTCGCGGCAGATTTACGCCCGCACTTTGCATGATCCCTACGTCGGTCAGCTTTGCACCGCATTCACCTTGAGTCTCGTCGTGCTCATGTTCGTGGGGCTGACAGTTCATTATTGGAACAATGTTTGGTTGTTTTGGGGACTCTGCATTGGAATCCGCGCTTCTCTTCGGGAGCAGTGCTCCAACGCTCGCCGGCTGACCTTCGATGGCGCGAGCGGGCTGCACCACGTTATATCCTCGCCCCGCTAATAGGCCACAACGTTCCAGGGACCTTCTCTCGGCCGTGAGCGAATTGGAATCGCGGGATAGATGATGCTTCGGGGGCGTCATCGATGACGCCTTGTTGCCCCAGGCTGTCGCGTTTGTGGTTATTGCGACGCCGTCACCGGTGGCTGACCCGCCAGAAGACAGCCATGCGATCGATGGGCTCCAGTGGCGCTGTTATGTCTCTCGAGCCACGAAACTCGTCAACAGCCCTCTTGCATTCCGGCCAAGAATGATAGTCGTCGATGATCACGAATCCGCGCGGAGACATCCGGTCGTACAAATTGATCAGAATATCGATTGTGGATTCATAAAGATCCCCATCCGCACGCAGGACGGCGATACGATCGATTGGAGCGGTCGGAAGTGTCTGGCCAAACCAACCCTTGAGGAAACGCACGTTCTCATCGAGCAGATCGAAACGCTGAAAGTTCGCACGAACCGCTTCGAGGGATGCCTCCAGGTACTCGGAATTCGAGAGATCGGGCGCACTGGTATCAGCCGAATACTTGTCTGGGTTCGGCTTGGGCATTCCCTGGAAGCTGTCAGCGGCCCAGAGGATACGGTCATTTGCACCGTAATACCTTAAGGCCGCCTTTGCGAAAATTGCGCAACCGCCGCGCCAAACACCACATTCAACGATATCGCCAGGAATTTTTTCTTCAACGACCTGCCTGATCGCATCCTGCACGTTGTCCAGGCGTTTCAGGCCCACCATCGTATAAGCAATGCTAGGCCAATCCTCCCCATATTCTCGCTTTTCTGGATCGAAGCGATTGGCCTTCATGAGCCGAATCCCGTTCCGCCCAGCCAACCTAAGCACTCGGTTGCGGAGGGCCGCTTTGGGCGACCGCTCACCATCCCTTGGCTCCATCAGCGCCCAGGCAGATTCGGGGAATACATAGCCCGTTAGGGTCTTCTTCAGAAGCTCCAAATAGGGGTCACGTTGTAACATGTACACTCTCCGTCATTGCTCGCATGGCGCGCGACTGCGCTAAAAGGCTCCGACGTTCCAGGGATGATCGCTCGGTCGCGAAAGAACCGGAATTGCGGGATAGATTACGACGCGGTCCGGCCTATCGATTGCACCGAAACTCGTGGTGCTGCAGAGCGCGGGGACAGACGGGCACATCGCCGATAAGTTGAGCGCACGACCGATTGTCGCAGCACTCCCAGAGGCGGGAGCGTAGCCGTTTGCAGGCGTGTAGCCCTCGGCCGCGGCTTTCGCCTTATTTTGAAGGACATTGCCGCCTTGGTCATTGAGAAAGCAGCTCGCCGCGGAGCGGCATCCTATGCCAGCGGCAACACTCGAGTATCCGACGAGGTGGTTGTTTCCGAAATAGACCGAGCCCGACCATGAGGGCGTAGTGCTGTTGGCAGCGTTGAAATTAAGATGGCAGGGCGATTCGAAGGTGTTGTTGTAGATGTGGGAGGTGGCGACGCCGGCGCCGGCCCTAAAGCCCGGCGGGTTCTGCATCAGGCAGTTGATTGGATTGCCAATATCATAAAACACATTGTTGAAGACATATAAAATCGATGCTTGCAGCCAGACCGTCACTCCCTCAGCGGTATGCCGAACGACGTTGTTATAGAAATATGTCGTTCCCTGCTCGAGCCCTCCGAGAGATTCCACAACATTGCCGTGGGCAAAATGCCGCTCAACCGGGTTGTACATATACTCAAAGAGATTCTCGTGAACATGGGTCAGGTTCGAACACACAGCTCCGTTGGAGACGTGACGAAAAACATTGCCATGCACATCATAGCACTCGGCGTAAATCGCGAAACCGCTGGACTTCCCCGGCGTTGTCCCCAAGGACGAATCCGATCCATCAAAGACATTCGATGCAACAACGTTGCCCGTTGTTCCGCTTCCCGCACCCGAAATCATGTAGTGAGTATCGTTGCCGGCATGCGTCGTCATCGTCCAACCGTGAAAGTATGAGTTCGAAACGGTGATGTAGGAGCCGCTGCGAAAAATCGAAGCTCCGCGCGGGGTCCCACCCCAGCACTTTCCCGTAAATTCGAAGCCGTCAAAATCGACGTACCGCACGTTCTCGAGACTTACGCCGGTTATGTCCGAATCGTCGTAGCTGCAGCTTTCCGGCCGCTCCGTACTCGAGGGATTGTCCATGTGCAGGATCGGACGCGCCCAGGACGAACCGCTGAACCAGGTGTTGTCCACTCCTATGTAGACGTGATCCGTGGTCATCCCACTCCAAGTCCACGTCCAGGGCATTCCGCGAACCTTACCTACAGACGTATGCCACGTGTCGCCGCCCCGAAAAATGAAGCGATCGCCGGGTTTCGGAGTCGCCGCCGAACAAGCGGCGTTGCAATCCGGCATACCCGGCGCATGCTGCCAGGGATTATCCTTGTCGGTGCCGCCGTTCAGATCGGAGCCCTCGGCGGAGATATAGTAGGTGCTTCCGCGCGCGCTCATCGTCGTGATGGAACTCAGCAGGCCCATGAAGCTGATCAGAGCAAGCCTGCTTGCAAGGCCAAATCGGTCCATTATCGAGGCCGCGCAGTTGGTTCTCAGAGCAGGCGACGATAAAGGACGCCCTCACTCAATTGGCTCGTCAACCCGAGCGGTGAAAGGATCGACAAACGACGGCTCGCCAATTTGTATCGAGGATGGCTTGTCCTGCGGCTCCTTCTCGATCACCACCATCGCATTGTAGAAGTGCACCGCATCAACGAACCGATGCGCGTCAGGCAGGCGCTGCGGCTTCGTGTGCCACCATTTGTGCATGTCGTCGACGAGGTCCTTCATCTGCTCCAAAAAGGTCGAGCGACGGCGCCAACCTCCCTCGTAACGTCCACGCCAGTAGTTGGTCTGCAGGTCCTCGACAATATAGACACCGCGCGCCGAGATCAGCGGGAACAGGGCTTCAAAGCTTGCTCGCTGGTGCGGCACCCAGTGGCTTCCATCGTCGAGTACGATATCGATGCCGCCCATTTCGGCAACCACGGACCGCAGAAATTGCACATCGTTTTGTGAGCCAATTCGCACGTTGATCGAGGGCGGGTCGTCCACGACGGAGCAGCGTGGATCGACATCAATCCCGAAGATCGTGGCGTTCGGTCCGAAGTACTTGCTCCAGATCTGCAGCGATCCGCCATGGCTGACGCCGATCTCGAGGAATTTCACGGAAGTTCCGCGAAATCTTTCCAAATGACGATCGTAAATGCGATGATAGTGGTGCCATTTGTGGGCGAGCCGCCCAGTATGACTGTAGAAGAGCTGCTCCATGCTCTCGCCCGAGCCGTGTCGCGGCGACGGATTTAGGTGCTTCACGTAAGGCCAAACATTCTCCGGCGAGGGAGCAAGACGATCCAACCCGACTCTCGCCAGCGCCTGACGGTAATTGTGGATCACCAGATCCTGTAAGGTCACGTACCCTCCTACGATCTATTTAATTCAAATATAATTATACCAGTTGAAACTAATGGATCAAGATATTAATATCAAATCGTCATTTAATTCATTAGTCCCCGGAGGGGTGGCATCGTCGGGCTCATGCGAGAATCAAACGCGAGGCGGGAACCTCCGCGATGCATCCCCACACTGAATCAACTCCGACCAGCACAAACGCGACTGTGCGACAGCGGCGGGAGCGAGCTCGGATTTAGAGTCAGTGGACAAGTTTTCCTGTTCTTACGCGTGCTGAGCGGAGCGCATTGGTCGGCAGCTTCTGTTCATCGCGCGCAGGTATACGTCTCATGAAACTTGGATTCGAAATCGGCCCATGGACCCGGCGTTTGTCGTTGGCTGCGGCAGCCCCGCTGGTCGGATTCTCATCCCGGTTCTTTCGAACGATCCTGCTGTCACATTTTCTTGCCCCAGCAGAACTCGGCATAGCGATCGCAATCGCTGTCGTGATTACGACTTCGGAGATGATCTCCGAGGTTGGCTTGAATCATGTGGTGCTTGTCAGATCGGGGCCAGAGGCTCGCGAGTTCCTGGCAGCAGCGCATGGGCTACAGCTCCTGCGAGGGCTGGTGATCTCGATCCCTCTCGCCTCGTTTTGCGTTCCGCTGAGTGCAATGTTCGGCGTGCCCCAATTCTGGAGAAGCTTCCTGCTTGCCGCGTTCATTCCATTAGTACGGTCGCTCTATCATTTGGGCGTCTATCAAATCCAGAGGGACTACGAATATCGCCCCCAAGCCCTTTCGGTTTGCCTGAGCAGCATAGCGGGGTTTGCTATCGTGATCCTAGCGGTGCCCTGGGTGCCGGACCATCGGATCATTCTGATATCGTTGGCCGGGGAAGCATTCTTGCTGGTCGTCTTGAGCCATTTGCTTTCTCCCTTTGACTACGAGTGGCGTGCCCCTCCGCGGTTTATTCGGGAGGTGCTTAAGTATGGTTTACCGCTGACCGCGAACGGAATTGCGCTGGCGTTAATAAGCCAGGCGGACCGGCTCCTTGTGGCCGGCAAACTCGGCGTGGAGTCGCTTGCGGTGTACGCGGTCGTGGTCGGTCTCGCGCAGACCCCGATATCGCCGATGTTCGAAATTTTCGGCACCCTTGGAATGTCGATGATGGTGCGTAGTCAGGGCACGCCGGAGCGGCAGCTTGCTTCGTTCACCTGGTTGCTGTGGCTCTTTTCACTTCTTGCCTTCGCTTATGCTGCTGCGGTCGGCCTGACGCTCGATTTCTTGGCCCCGCTCATCTACGGCAGCCACTACTCCGTCCCGCCATCATGGCGCGTTCTCATTACGGGAATCGTGTTCCTCTCGACGTATCGCGGAGCTCATACCATACTTTTGCTGAGCTTAGGTGAGACGGCGAAACTCGCGTTCGCAAATGCCACCGTCGGCCTCGGCGTCGTTGCTGGCGCGCTTCTGGTTGTGACGCACCCCGCCCCGGAGTCGATTCTGGCCGGAAGACTGTTCGGCGATGTCATTTCCATTGCTGTCTTTCACTGGGTCGCCTTCACGAGCTTGAGATCTTCCGGACGCATCATTCTCCAGTGCATGGTTTTCAGCTTGGCCTCGGCCAGCTTATTCGGCCTTATGATCTGGTCCGCGCCCAGCCCAACCTGGACAACGCGCATGCTATTCTCCGCAACCTGTCTGCTGCCCATGTCCGTGCTGCTCTGGCGCGCATACGCGTCGTGGAGGACGAGACAACGGTCGTTCTTGGCCGGCGCGCTCGCGCCCTAGTCGACGCGGGTCCGTGCCGCATCGATCGAACAGAGTAAACATTGCGGGTATCTCCGGAAACCCGCGAAAGGAAGGAGCGACGAAATGCGGTCGATGTTACCGGGTCCATGTAACGGATTTGCGCTGCTGAATGCGGAGCCGGTCGGCATTACAGATACAGTTGGAGTGTCGTGTGATTGACGCAGATCCGTTTCGAGTGGCAATCCTGATCGTCAGCTTTCGCAATCCGGAAGACGTACAAGCCTGTCTAGCCGCCCTCGCCCAGTTGACCGAAGAACCTCGTTTCGACGTCTTCATATGTGAAAATGGCGGCCCCGGCGCGTTCCGCGACCTGTGTGAGAGACTGGTGGCCCCTCAGGGGGCCTGCACGCCGATTTCGGGCGAGTTGGCACAAGATGCCTTGATCACCCCATCGGGACGGTTGTCCGAGGTCAAACGCTTGGCCCTGAAGAGTCGAGACGCGCGCGTATGGTTGGGCTGCGCTGCGGAGAATCTCGGCTACGCTGGGGGGCTCAACATTTGGATCGACCGGCTGCTATCAAGCGCGGGCTGGGCCGGAATCTGGGTCTTGAATCCGGACTCCGAGCCTCATCCTCGCGCTTTGCAAGCTCTCACAGATCGCGCCGTCGCCGGCCGCAAAGGCATGGTCGGCAGTACCATCGTGTCATCTGCTGACCACAACTACGTCTATTGCCGCGCCGGTCACCGCTGGCGCAAGTTACGAACAAGCCTTGCTTTTATCGGGCTGGGGGAAGAGGCGGGTGCATCGGTGGATCTCAGCTCGATCGAGGGCGATCTAGACTGCATCGCAGGTGGATCTATGTATGTCACGCGAGCCTGTCTCGAAAAAATTGGCAGAATGGACGAGCGATTCTTCCTGTATTACGAGGATGCGGACTGGTCCATGCGCGCCAAGCGATACGGGTTAGGGTATGCGCCGGACTCGATCGTACCTCATAAGGGCGGCACGACGATCGGGTCGGCCCGTCTGCGTGCCGAGAGATCTCGGCTTTCCGTCTATCTCGAAAGCCGGAACAACCTTCATTTCGTTCGCATGCACTGGCATCGGTATTTTCCGTTGGGACTCCTCTTTGGCTGCGCCTACGCAATCACCTATCTCTTTGCCATGTCCTCTAAGAATTTCAGAGCTGCTGCAGAGGGACTATTGGCTGGAATTAGGGGCGAGACAGGCCGGCCAAAGTTTCACGGTTGAGTGAGGGTCCTTCAAACAGGGGCTCACCGCGCTTGGACTTCGATTTTTGAGACCGGCCTACGGAAGGCCCATCGGAACGCGTTCATCAAGAGAGAAGCATAGCTAGACCATTCGTACGCGCCATTGAATTTCAGATAGAACTCGATTGGACTATCCGACAGATCGACCTTCGTGCGTCCGCGCAAGAACTCGGAGCCAGCGGGATCAACTTCCTGAGGTTTGATCGAATACGCGACCTGATAGCCTGCTGCGCGGCACGTCGCCAGGGCGGACGCGTTATAGTCACCATAAGGAAACGAAAACTCGAGAATCTCCCGCCCGCTCAATTCAGCCAATTGCTGGCGCGAGTCGGCGATTTCTGTTCTCGCTCGCTCGGCATCTAATGCGGAAATAGGAGGATGGGTCATGCTGTGAGACCCGAGCGAGACAAGAGAGGCCGGGAGCGCCTTCAAATCGTCCGACGACATCACCAACTCGGAAACTTTTGGTCCAGCAGCGGAGGGGCGTGCCAAGGCGTCTTCCTCCATTGCCCATCCAGGCGGTCGCCCTAACCACGCCACCGGGACGAATATTGTCGCAGGAAAGGAATGTTTGACTAGCTCTGGAAGTGCATTTTCAGCAACACTGGTGAACGCGTCGTCGAACGTTATCGCAACGCATTTCTTTCCCGGAGGGAGTTTCCCCCTGTACGATGTCGGGATTACCCGCGCCGCGCGGTGAAGCGTCTCCATCTGACGCGCAAAGGCGGTCCGCTCTCCAGGGAGGACACCATGATAATACAGGATCGTAAGCCGCTGCGCGCTCGATCGTCCTGCAAGGCGGAGCAAGCACCGCAAAATGCTTCGGAAGACGTAGTAAACCAGACTTATAGCAATCTTTAGCTCTCGCTTAGCTCGCGGCATCCTCACTCCGCACCAGTGCTCTTCCTGCTATCGTCAATCGCACCTTCGCTGACCTGATCGTACCAACGTTCAGGGCCGCTCAGCACCGCCCTGCGCCGGCTCACTCCTGGCGATCTACGGCGCCTCTTGATGAAGTTCGTGATCAGCAACGACGGCGCAGCTTCCGTCGGGTCGGAAAAACCGCCCCCGTCCGGCGAGTTCCTTCCACCAGCCATTGCCGCCGCCAGAACGACGCAAGCTCACGACGCCAAAACGCCAAGCGCTCTTGTCCCCCTCGTACGGCTTGTCGGAAAGCAGGTCTTGATATCGTGGCACTGCCCACGTGTGATCCAACACCTGCCACTCGCCGAGTTTTCCTCCCAACCACGCATCAAAGTGATCCTTGATCTGCGTTCCCGGAGGATTCGGAAACAGCGAGTTGATGTGGGCGACCCCATCCCTCTCCAATCTTGTCGGAAGGGCTTCAACAACTCTCCTCAAAAGGTCGGTGCCATCAATGCCGCCGCTCCAGAAATTGTCGCCTGCTCTGGCTGCGGTGTCGGGGGCATAGGGGACATTGGCGATCAGGAGGTCGCATGACCCATCGATCGAATCGAGCAGGTCGCTCAGAACAAAATCAATGTTTTTGCTCCCGTTCAGCTGCGCGTTGAAATTGGAGAAAGCAATCGCACGAGAGCTGACGTCTGCGCCGACCACCTGCGAGCAGTGATCACTGGCAAGAATCGCGTGCACCCCCGAACCGGTCCCGAGATCAATGCCGCGCCTGCGCACTTTCCGGTCGACGAAGCCTCCTAAAATGAAACTCTCCCCCCAAAGCCACATAACCTGGTTGATGGCCGTGTTTTTCGCCGCCTGATCGGTGACGATGTATTTCCCGAAACATGGGAACAGGCATAGGTTCGCGCTCAGCAAATGGCCCCGTTCTTCAACCAGCCTCATTTCAAGGGCCGTATCTACGAACGAGGCTGAAATCTGGCGGGCCAGGAGATCCGCCCTTACCGGGTGACCGTCGATGAACAGCGTAATCAGGTTATCGATCGGGTCATCCGGCTGAGGCTTCCAGTTCGATCTCATCCTCTCCCAAAAATTTACGCCCAGCCGCGGGAACACGCCGAGGCGTGCAGCGCATTTCGCGAGGTCGTATCCGCAGCTCCGTAGCGCGCTGACGAAGTCGGACATCTGCTCATCCCTGGCCGGGATCACGGGCAACCCGACCTCGCGAGAAATGGTCGGCAGGAGCGGTGGTGCGGGTTCTTCTGGCGCAGCCGGATTGCCATTCGACTGCCGCAACAGGGCCAAGAGCTGGTCCTTTTGGTTAACCAAGCTCGCCCGCATTTCGGCATCAAGTGCGCCAGCTGGAGCACTGCACTTGAGCTGATCGTGTTCGATCCAGAGTTTCACATCGCGTTGCCGGAGGGCGGACAAGAGCGCAACAGTTTCCGTCATAGCGTGAACTCCTCACGTTGGCCTAACGTGGCCTGCGCCCCGGGGCCTCCGCGCGCAAGCGCGAGCACGTCGATCATTTCCGCGATTCCCGCGATCGTCGGCCTCTCGAACAGGCTCGCGAGACTGAGTTCGACGCTAAAGGCCCCGCGAATTTTTGCGACCAGAGCAGTGGCAGTCAACGAATCTGCCCCGAGGTCGAAGAAATCGTCGTGAATACCAATTCCATCGACCTTCAGCAGCTCGCTCCAGATCTCCGCGACCGTCTCCTCGCTCCTGCTCCTGGGTGCTCCACCCTTTCCTGCCGCCAGGCTTTCTCTCGATGGCACAGGCAGGGCCTTGCGATCCACTTTTCCATTTGGTGTAAGCGGAAGCGAGTCAAGGAATACAAACTGGGCAGGAATCATATACTCCGGCAACGTGTCCTTCAGAAATGCCCGAAGCTCGTCACCACTTGATGTTTTTGAATCGTGCGGGACAACATACGCGACTAAAATCTTTCTTCCCGGCTCGTCCTCCCGCGCAACAACTGTGCATGACTGAACACGGCGATGAGATGCAAGGGCTGCCTCGATCTCGCCAAGCTCTATTCGATAGCCACGGATCTTAACCTGATCGTCCACGCGCCCGAGATATTCAAGCATGCCGTCTTTGCGGTAGCGGGCGAGGTCTCCTGTTTTGTATAGGCGTGCTTCAGGGTCACGGCTGAACGGATCTGCCAGGAAACGTTCTGCCGTCAGTTCAGGCCTGTTCAGGTACCCGAGCGCTACACCTGCACCGCCGATATATAGTTCACCGGTTGCCCCAGGAGGGACCGGCTCCAAGCTCGCATCCAAGACGTACAACTGGGTATTTGCGATGGGTCGCCCTATAGGTACAGATCCCGTACTGGGATCTCCGCGTTGCACCTCATAGACACAGCAACCTACGACCGTTTCAGTCGGACCATACTCGTTGATCAGTCTCGTATCAGGCGCAGCATCGCGCCAAAACTGCAGAGTTTCGGCCAGCAGATTTTCACCTCCGATCACGAAAGCTCGTGAAAAGTTCGCGGCCTCGCTGCGATCGATCTGACGGCTCAGCAGTTCCAGGTGCGCCGGCGTGATCTTAACAAGTCCGCGATCCCCCGATCTGAGCAGCGCAGCCACCAAGCTCTGCGCTGCAACGTCCTCGGAAAGCAGCTCGACGGACCCACCCGCCAGAAGGGGCGTGTACAGACTGGTCACTGTGAGGTCGAAAGAGATAGAACTGTGAAGGGGCACCGAACTCCCGGGCCCGACCTCGTAGGCCTTGATTGCCCACCAGAGGTAATTGACCAGGCCGCGGTGAAGGATCATGGCCCCTTTGGGCTTGCCGGTCGAGCCGGAGGTATACATCACGTAAGCAAGGTTCGTTGGAGCCGTGATGGGCGAGGGATTCTCGCGCGGCTCTCGGGACAGCATCGGCCAATCGGAATCAAGGCAGATCAGCCTGGTGGCCGCCGCCTCGAAGAGCCGCCGATGCTTCTCCTCGGTGAGTAGGATGGGCGTTTGCGAGTCTTCGATCATGAACGCAAGTCGCTCGAGCGGGTAACTCGGATCGAGGGGCACGTAGGCTCCCCCGGCCTTCCAGACTGCGAGCAGCGCGACGACCATTTGCGGAGAGCGGTCGAAACACACCCCAACCAGCACGTCTGGCCCAACCCCACTTCGACGCAAGTGATGAGCCACTTTATTGGCGCGCTCGTTCAGCTCCTGATAGCTGATCTGCACACGGCCATGCTCCAATGCGATCGCCGCCGGTTCACGACTGACTTGCTGTTCGAACAGTTCGTGTGCGCAGACCTGCGGGAACTCGGCCCGCGTGTTGTTGTTGACGAGATGGTCCAATTGCCATCCTGCAGCCTTCGTCGCCCCGTGCACCCGGACCTCGCTCAGCGTCGTCATAAAGAGCTCCCTACGATTTCCTTCATGATCTCATTCGATCCGGCGTAGATTTTTTGGATGCGGCTATCGACCCACATCCGCGCAATCGGATATTCCTGCATGTAGCCATAACCGCCGTGCAACTGCACACACTCGTCGATCACTCGACATTGGCATTCGGTGAGCCAGTACTTCACCATCGCCGCAGTGATCGAGTCGAGCCGGCCCGCGATGAACTGCTGAATGCACTTGTCCACGAAGATCCGACCGATGTGCACGTCGGTCTTGCACTCTGCGAGCTTGAACCTCGTGTTCTGCAGATCGATGAGCGGCTTGCCGAATGCGTTGCGCTCCTTCACGTAGCGCGTCGTTAGGTCCACCGCGCTCTCCGCGGCGGCGACCGCGCTCACTGCGATTGACAACCGCTCGTAGGAGAGCTGATCCATCATCTGGAACAATCCCCTACCCTCACTCGGACCGAGCAAATTTCGGGCCGGCACGCGCACATCATCGAAGAACAGCTCGGTCGTGTCCTGTGAATGTCGACCTATCTTGTGCAGCGAACGTCCGACCCGATAACCTGCCAAATCGTTGGTTTCCAACACGAGCAAAGAGAGTGCCCTTGGCCCCGGCGCCGCCCCCCCTGTCCGGACGGCCAGGCAGAGAAGGTTCGTCTGCGAGCCATTCGTGATGAACGTCTTGGAGCCATTGACGATGTACTCATCTCCTTGCCTGCGGGCCGTTGTCTTAATTGCCTGAACATCAGATCCCGCATTGGGCTCCGTCATCCCAATTGCGCCGATCAGCTCGCCGGCGGCCATACCCGGCAGCCAACGGCGCCTCTGCTCCTCGTTACCGTAAGCAAGGATGTAGTGCGCGACGATACTCTGAACACCAAAGCCCGAATGAATTCCTGCCCGGGCGAGCTCCTCGATGACAACCGCCTCGTGAGCAAACGTCCCACCAGCCCCGCCGTACTCCTCCGGTACGTCTGGGAGCAGCAGGCCGACCCTGCCTGCCTTGCGCCATGCTTCCCGATCGGGCCGCCCCTGCTCATCCCACTGGGCCTGGCGCGAGAGAAACTCCTTTGCAATGAACTCGCGCGCCGTCTTCCTGAAGACCCGCGTATCATCGGTGGTCCAGGGCGCTTCGCAGTTCATCAGAGCCACTTCTCTTCCGCGCAGCTTTTGGTCGGGATCCGCGGATCGCCACGATATCGGTCAGGCCATTTTGCGAGTCCGGATTCTGCTTCGATGGCAAGCATGCCCACCGAGCGCTCCGATCGCCCGGAAGCCAACCGCGGCCGAAATGATGGCTGTATTAAATTCATATTTAAACGCCCAATGCACTTCGCGCCGAGAACTCAACGGAAATACCAAAAAAGCATCGCCATTATTAATCTGACACAGATATAATAATTCGCAAGTATTTTCTTTCATGGATTTAATTGCCATATATTAAATTTTAAAGTAACAATGCCGCTTGCTGACTCGAGTGGAGAGAAGCGGCTGGAGGGCCGAGGCGGAGGACGCACTTTAGTGGTCAACGCCTGCGCGAGAGGTTGGTTGTAATGGATGCTGCCGCACTGCTGTCGACGCTTCGATCCCGAGACGTGAAGCTGTGGATTGAGAATGCCCAGCTCAGGTGCAGCGCGCCGGTGGGGGCGCTCGACCTCGCATTGCGCGAAGCGCTGAAGGGCCGTAAGGACGAGATAATCGCCTTGCTGCGCCAGGCGGAGGCGCTGCAGAGCGGACCTGTCTCCATTGTTCCGATTAAGCCAGAGGGAAGTAGGGCGCCGATTTTCGCTGTATCCGGTCACGCTGGCGATGTCTTTTGTCTTTTGCCATTGGCACGCCACCTGGATGCTGCGCAGCCGGTTATCGGCGTTCAGCCACCAGGGCTCGACGGGACCGAACCTTTGCATTCCATCGAAGCGCTGGCGCGCTATGAGATCGAGCAGATACGCCGGTATCAGCCTCACGGCCCCTATCGAATTGCGGGCCACTGTGCTGGCGGGACCCTTGCATTCGAGGTTGCACAACAGCTCGTCGCCGCGGGGCATGAGGTCTCCCTCCTCGCGCTCATCGGCAGCCCATTTCCCGCGGTGTTCGGGCGCACCTCACTGCTGTGGGTTCGCCTTGCCGGCTATGCGACTGCGCTGGCGCCCGCAGAGTTCTTACGCAGACTGCGGCAACGACTGGAGCGGCAGCGGGCCCAAGCACTCATGGACCCCGCTGCACGAAGGGCGAGAGAACGGGTCGAAAGCGCCACCGTAGCGGCGGTCCGCAAATACGCGCCGCGCCCTTATCCCGGTCATGTCGACCTATTTGTCACGGGCGACAAGTGGCACCGATCCCACCAATGGGGACGATTTGCCCGAAGCCTGCGCGAGCATCACGTTGGCGACTACCCCGTCAATGACCTCTTGCTCGGACCCAAAGTCAGCCTCCTTGCTGCTTCGGTTCAACGAAGGCTAGATCAACTTCAGAATTAGCATTGCATAATCTTTTTCACGCCGCGGATCCGGTCTTCGAGCAATCGATTTTTTCCAAGCAATAGGACAAACATCGTGTGCGGCTTTGTCGGACTTTTCGAATTTAAGGAATCGCTGGAATTTGCGCGCGCCCGCGCCCTCGATATGGCCAAGACCATCCGACATCGGGGCCCAGACTGGAGTGGAGTTTACGTAAACGATCGCGCGGTGCTTGCTCACGAGCGACTTTCAATCGTCGATGTCGACCACGGCGCGCAGCCCCTCATCGATTCAAGTGCCCGCCGCGTGCTCGCCGTGAATGGGGAGATCTACAACCACCTCGCGTTGCGTCAAGAGCTGAAGCGCGCCCACCCGTGGACGACGAATTCAGATTGCGAAATCATTCTGTACCTATACGACGAATATGGGCCTGCCGTATGCAAAATGTTAAGTGGCATCTTCGCGTTTGCATTGTTTGACGAAAGGCAGAATGAATTTTTCATTGCCCGAGATCATCTCGGCATTGTTCCTCTCTATATAGGATGGGGCATCGACGGAACGAGCTACGTCGCAAGCGAAATGAAGGCGCTGGATGACGTATGCGAAACGATCCAAGAGTTCCCACCGGGCCACTATTACACAAGTCGCGATAGACAGTTCGTGAAGTGGTACGATCCCGAGTGGGCACACACGGTCCCCGCGCGAAAGGTCTCTTTACCGGCCCTGCGAGCTGCTCTTGACTCCGCAGTCAAACAGCAGCTGATGTGCGATGTCCCGTATGGCGTGCTCATATCAGGTGGCTTGGATTCGTCGCTAATCGCCGCAATCGTCGCGCAGCATCGCTTCAAGAGAATTGAAACAGGAGAAGTCGAGGAGGCATGGTGGCCGCGGCTCCACTCGTTCTCGGTCGGCCTCGAAGGGGCTCCGGACATGCAGTATGCACGGAAGGTGGCGGCGCACATTGGTACCGTGCATCACGAGATCATCTTCACGATCGAGGAGGGCCTCGATGCCCTCAAGGACGTTATCCGCCATCTCGAAACCTTTGATGTCACATCGATCCGCGCGGCCACTCCGATGTACCTGATGGCCCGCAGGATAAAATCGATGGGAATCAAGATGGTCCTCTCGGGGGAAGGCGCCGACGAAGTGTTCGGGGGGTACCTGTATTTTCACATGGCCCCGACCGCCGAGGAGTTCCACCAGGAAACGGTACGCAAGCTATTCGCGCTCAGCAAATATGATTGTTGTCGCGCCAACAAGGCCACGGCAGCGTGGGGGGTGGAGACACGCGTACCGTTCCTGGATAAGGATTTTCTGGATTACGCAATGTCCATAGACCCCGCCGACAAGATGTGTCCGGGCAAAAGAATTGAAAAGTACATACTACGGGAGGCATTTCGGGATCTCCTCCCGGAAGACGTCCTGTGGCGCCAGAAGGAGCAGTTCTCGGACGGAGTCGGGTACAACTGGATTGATTGCCTGAAGCAACAGGCGGCGCAAACAGTCACCGATGAGATGCTGGCCCAGGCCGCGGATCGCTTTCCGAAGCAAACGCCGACCTCGAAGGAGGGATATCTCTATAGAATGATCTTTGACACCATCTTCAAGAACCCGACGGCTTGTTTGACTGTACCTGTCGGGCCGTCCATTGCGTGTTCGAGCCCCGCTGCGTTCCGCTGGTCGCAGGAATTCACAAAAATGGATGATCCATCCGGCAGAGCCGTCAAGGGGATCCACGTGTGTGCCATCGATGCCATCTGAGCAGCGCCAGAACGCGCAGCGATACTCTCGACAGATCACGGCAGGCGGTTAGCGGGAGTTACGAGGCCAACTCGGATCTGTGACGATCTGCCGCGAGTCCACGCTCGAGCCGCCACCATTTCACCAGTTCGGCAAGGCCCTTTTCGAGCGACATGGACGCACGGAAGTCCAGTAACCGCTCCGCCTTCCCAGTTGAAGCGCACCAACGCGGCACAGGGCTGGCGCAACGCTCGCGAGCGAACTCTGGGGCCAGTCCGCGACGCCCCATTATCTCTACGAGCACCTCCGCGAGTTGCGTTAGGCTGGTCTCCGTGCCGCTCCCCACATTGAATACCTCGTCGGTGACATGAGCCTTGGCCGCAAGTATGTTGGCGCGGCCAACGTCACGTACGTGCACAAAATCCATCGTCTGCTGACCATCGCCGAAGATGATAGGAGGCCATCCCGCCTCAATTCGCTCCATCCAACGAATCAGCATTTCAGTGTAGCGGCCGTGAATGCCCATTCGACTGCCATAGACGTTGAAGTATCGGAGCGCGACGTAGTCCAGACCATACATCTCGTTATAGGCGCGCAACAATCCCTCGCTAAAAGCCTTCCCCGCACCATGAAGAGTACGGTTCCGGTAAGGCGCTTCACGCTCCGTGGTTGGCAGTTCCTCTGCCGAGCCGTACACGGAAGCTGAAGAGGCCGCTATGACCTTCTCGACGTCGTGCTTCACACAAAGCTCAAGCAGCTCGAACGTGCCACTTACCATGACCTCCATGAAGAGGCGCGGCTCCGCAGCACAACGGGCATTGCGTAATGCGGCCTGGTGAAAGACTATGTCAGTCGACTTGGTCAACGCGGCCATCAGCTTGATATCACGCACGTCGCCATGTACCACCCGCACCGGCCCTCGAGTCAGCGCTCTGCGCAGGTTCTCCGGTCGACCCGTTAGCATGTTGTCGAGTGCCACGATCTCGATGCAGCCCTCCTCGCACAGCAGATCGACGATATGCGATCCGATGAAGCCGGAAGCGCCCGTGACGAGAATGCGCTTGCCCTTCAGATCACTCAACGCCACTCTCCTTTAGTCTGCAACTAGGCATCTAAAACATCCTAAGCCCGAGGTGTTCGCGACCCTCGCTTTGCAAGCCTTGGCGGTTTTCTCGATGATTACCAAGGTATCGGGACAAGCCATTGACATGAAGCGGGTCCATCTCGGTGATCAACATCGGAGGGACTACGCCCTCATCGGCATATCCTGCCAAATGCCGCGCGTATCGATGACGTCAAGATGACGGCGTTCAGCTAAGGGGACCATCTTGAATTCATCGTGATCGACAAGAATGATGGCCACCTCACAGCTTCGTAGCGCTTCGTCGATACTCACAAAGCCGACCCGGCAATCAGCCAATTCCGGTGGCAACCGTCGAAGATTTGGCTCGACCACCTTTATGCGCGAACCATACTTTCCCGCTAGATGTGAAACTATTTCCAGCGCCGGGCTCTCGCGCAAGTCGTCGACATTGGCTTTGAAGGTCAAGCCACAGCAGGCGATGTGGGCGTAAGAATTCTCCTCGATCAGCGCCTCCGCACGCTCGATGATCGTGCGCGTCTTGGTCTTGTTCACTTCGCGGCTCATCCGCATGATACGCGCCAGATCGGGTGCAGAGTCGATTATGAACCAGGGGTCCACCGCAATGCAGTGCCCTCCCACGCCTGGGCCAGGCCGTAGCACGTTCACTCGCGGGTGGCGATTTGCAATGTCGATCACCTCCCACACGTTGATCTCCAACCTATCGCAAATCAACGAAAGCTCGTTTGCGAACGCGATGTTGGTGTCGCGGAAGGCATTTTCCGTTAGCTTCACCAGCTCAGCCGCCCGCGCCGTCGTGCCGACGCAAGCACCACGAACAAACATCTTATAGAAGCGTTGGGCGCGGCGTGTGCACGCCGGGGTGATGCCGCCAATGCAACGGTCATTGTTGGCAAGCTCGGTCAAGATGCGTCCCGGCAACACGCGCTCCGGACAATACGCGACGTAGATCGCGCCGTTCTCCTTGCCGTTGGTGCCGATGTGCAGGTCTGGCCTCCGTTCACCAATCCGTTTTGCGATTGCTTCAGTCGTTCCGATCGGAGAGGTGGACTCGAGGATTACTAGATTACCAGGTGTAAGTAGGTCGACGATGCTCTCGATGGCAGCATCCACGCTTGATAGATCCGGACGATTTTCTCCGTCAATTGGCGTCGGCACTGCGATGATGAAAACGTCGGCCGGTTGGGGCTTGCAGGAGGTCGCGAGCGCTCCACTCGAGACGACCTTCGAAACCAGCCCGTCCAAGTCGGGCTCAGCAATGTGGATCTTACCGGATCCGACGGTGTCCACGATGCGCTCGTTGGTATCAACTCCAACGACCCGTAAACCGCGGCTCGCGATCAGCGCAGCGGTCGGCAGTCCAATATAGCCGAGACCAAGAACTGCGACTTTGGCAAATTCAGGCATCGAGTAGAACCTTCACGATTCGCTCGCTCGCATGACCATCCCCGAATGGATTGTGAGAGCGCGCCATTGATGCATAAATTTCATCGTCATCCAGCAGACGGAATGTTTCGCCCACAATTCGCTCGTGGCTCGCGCCGACAAGGCGGGCGGTTCCTGCCTCAATGCCTTCCGGCCTCTCGGTCGTGTCACGCATGACGAGCACCGGCTTTCCGAACGTCGGCGCCTCTTCTTGCACGCCACCAGAATCGGTTAGGACGAGATATGACAGTGATAGCAGACTGACAAAGTCGGTGTATTCCTGAGGGGAAATGAGCACGACGCGCGGGTGATTGGAGAACCTGCTAACGAACACGTCCCTAACGTTTGGATTCGGGTGAACAGGCAGAACCACCGCAACATCCTCTCGTGCAAGGATTGTCTCCAATGCAGCTACGATGTTGAGAACTCCGCCTCCGAAATTCTCACGCCGATGACACGTGACCAGGATAATACGGCGGTTTCCGTGGCACTGCCTAATCCCGTTCCATCGCGCCGAAAGCGCGGGATCGCCTTCAACCCTGGCCTTCGCAAGGATCAGCGCATCAACGACAGTGTTGCCTGTCACATGAATCCGGTTTGTCGGGATATTCTCGGATCGCAAGGCCTGCGCGGCCCGCTCGGTCGGCGCAAAATGTTGGTCCGCAATCGAGCCAACAATTTTTCGGTTCACCTCCTCGGGCCATGGGGCGAAGATATCTCCACTTCTTAATCCAGCCTCGACATGCGAGACGGGAATTCTGTGGTAGTAAGCAGAAAGCGCTCCCGTCATCGCAGTCGCCGTATCGCCCTGAACGATGACCCTTGTGGGCCTGACTTTCTCGAGCATGTCCCCGATCTGAGCCAATAACCGGGCCGTGAGATGATCGAGGGTCTGGTTGCTTGTCATTATGTCCAGATCGAAATCCGGTATCACTTCGGCCAACTTGAGAACCTGATCGAGCAACTGCCGGTGCTGAGCCGTCGCGCAGACGGTGATCGCGACGTCCTTTCTGTTTTCGGACTTCAGTCGATTGATCACTGGAAAGAGTTTGATCGCCTCCGGCCGGGTCCCCAGCAGGATCAGGAAATGCTTCTGCATCTCATCCTCCGACTTGGCTGGGCGGGAGTGCTCCTTGTACGGTCGATCGCATGATCATCGCCTGCGCTAGCATGGCCGCAAACAGAGTATTGGTCCTTGCGTAACGCCACCACATGCGCCGGGGCTCCTGATAGATCCGATACAGCCACTCAAGGCCGAGCTGCTGGATGAGAACCGGTGCTCGTCGTACCACGCCGGAAAGAATATCAAACGCGCCACCGACCCCCATAATGTAGGGTACGCCGAGTTCGTCGCGGTGAGCCGCGAGAAATCGCTCTTTGCGCGGCGTGGGCATTCCAATAAAAAGGCAGTCGGCCCCGCTCGATCGGATCTTTCGGACAATCTCGCGCTCTTCGCGATCATCGAAGTAGCCATCCGTCCAACCGGCGAAGACGAGGGCAGGATGCTTGTCGCGGACGCGACGAACGGCCTGATCGAGCACGGCGGGAGTGGCTCCCAAGAAATATGGTCTAAAACCATCCTCAGCACAGACCTTCAGCAATTCGCAAAGGAGGTCCACGCCAGCCACGCGCGAGGTGACCGGAAGCCCAAGTGCTCGCGCGGCCCAGACGATTCCCATGCCGTCGATGCCGACGATGTCGCTGCTGGCCACATCCGCGGCGAGCACTGCATCGGAGCGCATGTTGACGAACTTGGCGACGTTCAGTGCGACGTGCTGCAGTCGCTTTCGTGTCCGCATGGCTTGACGCCCAAGTTCAACGGTCTCGTCCATCGTGAGAATATCAATGGGGCAATCCAGAAAAGATGCACGCATGGGAACCCCTAATCCGACTGACCTAATCAAAACATTATAGATTTAAATTTATAATGCATATAATGTCCAGTACAATTTAATATGCGAGCGATCTAAAATCAGCGAAAAAATGAGGCGGCGAATGGCCGAAAAAAAGCCGGATACAAGCGCCTGGAGTAGCGGCGCCACCCCGCCCAAGATTAAACCGACGGTCTCGGTAATTATTCCGCATTTAAATCAAGCTGAGGCGCTGGAGATTTGCCTCTGCAGCCTCGATCGCCAGCTGCTGGACCGCGACAAGTTTGAGGTCATTGTGGTCGATAACGGTTCCGCAACAGTTCCGATCGAAGCCATTGCCAGGCACCCAGGCGCAACACTGCTCCGCGAGATCACCCCGGGCCCAGGACCTGCACGCAACACCGGCGTGGAATTGGCGAGAGGCGAAATCCTTGCATTCATCGACGCCGATTGCAGGGCAGACCCGAATTGGCTGAGCAGCATTGTCGACGCACTGACCGTGTCTCCGCCTGGCACGATCTTGGGAGGAGACGTTCGGATCTGGCACCCGGCAGAAACTGCCGTCAGCGCTATCGCCGCATATGAAAGTGTGTTTGCCTACCGGTTCAAACTATATATTGAACGGCACGGCTACTCCGGGACAGGCAACATGGCGGTCTTTCGTCGCGACTTCGAGCGCGTGGGCCGCTTCGCGGGAGTCGACGTTGCTGAAGACATGGAATGGGGACAGCGTGCGGTTTGCGCCGGCCTTCGTTTTCAATACACCCCAGGTATGATCGTCTATCACCCCGCACGCAATTCCCTGCAGGAATTGTACGCCAAATGGGATCGGCAAATTGCTCACTATCGAAACATGAGAGAACGAGATCCGGCATGGCGACTGCGCTGGATTGCACAGGCGCTGCTGGTATTAGCCTCCCCCGCATCGGGCGTCGTCACCATCATGATGAGCGACCGTCTCGCGGGTGGCGCGGCCCGCCTCAAGGCGACCGCCGTTCTCTGCGCGGTGAGAACGCATCGCGCCATTGCGATGTTTGCACAGCTGCGCAGCAGACGGTCTGTGATTTGGAACCGCTAGATCGTATCTCGTTCCACGGAGATATCGCTAAACGCCTGATCTTGCGTAAGCTCGCGCATGTCGACACGTTGACCAAACGACCACAAGATCCAGCCAAGTTCGTAGCTGCGACATTCGAGGCGGAGCCGCACATCCAAATTGTCGATCAACCCCGTCTCGCGTCCCAAGTAGGCGTTCTTCAACGCGCGACACATCCTCGGAATCCTACTTGTGTATTCCCGCGCGCGAACGTGCGAGCGCACCGTCAATCCGAGTTTGGGCACAAGCATGGAGCGGCCGAGCTGATTCTGCCCGAGACCCCATTTGAAGCCGTTCGCTAGTGCCTCTCGTGCGCCTCGCACGTTGTGGCGCTCCGCCAATTCCAACAGCGCGGGGCCCATGCCAAATTGATGAACGGAATAGATTTCGTAGAAGTCGAGTACGCGGCCAGTCGTCGCATCGAAGAACCAGGGCCATTCGCCTTGGGGCCCCTGGAGGGCGATCAGCTTGCGTACGCACTTGTCGGCCAAATGAATGGCATAGCCATCTCTGACGAAATCTCCGTATTCATAGCAGCCCATGGCGAGATAAATCTGTGTCGCGAACGAAGCGAAGCGCCGCCGAAAGCCGAATGGCGTGTCAAAAAACAATCCTGATTCGCTCCGAAAGCGATGGCTGAGAAAGCGGAACAGCGGATCGGCAAATACAGCCCACTCGTTCTCACCAGCTCGCGTTTGCGCTACCACCCCTATCAGCAGCATTCCCAAATCTTGGGCCCGGAAGCTCTTCCAGCGCGTCTGATCGGTCAAGATCGCTCTCACCTTCCGCTTCACCGGCTCAGGTAGCGCGAATCCGAGCTCGGCCGCAGCCCAAAGTGCCATGCCAAAAGCATATTTCGCAACCGGAAGCCGAGTGAGCTCATCGACGTTCCGATCGAATATTTGTGCCAGATCGATATCGTCGGGAATGTCCCGTACGCGCGACATGCCAAGGAGGACGTTGAGCGTGTAAAACACGTCGCTGTGCGGGAGAGACTCATTCGGCGAAGCACGTCCATCGAGATGATAGATGTGAGACCATCTGCCCTTCTCGGAGATCCAGCATTGTCGTAGACCCCTGAGAGCATAATCAATCATGGGCGCGTTGCGCGAGACCGGTCTGTTGACCAGGTGTCTCAAGGGGGTGACGCAGCCGTTCTGAATTCTTTCCACCGGACCAACATTCCTTGTGTTAAGTTAGGAGAGGCCGTGGACGCTCACCAGTTCGGTGAGGTACTTGCCGTAGCCACTCTTTTCCAGCGGAGCAGCCAGTGTCATGAGCTCGTTCCGGTCGATGAAACCTTGTCTGAACGCCACTTCTTCCGGGCAGCCCACCTTCATTCCCTGTCGATGCTCCAGCGTCTGCACAAAGCCGGCGGCTTCAGTGAGCGACTCGACAGTCCCAGTGTCTAGCCAGGCAAAGCCTCGCCCCATGCGCTCCACGTGAAGTGCGCCAGCCGCAAGATAGCGCATCTGCAGATCGGTTATTTCGAGCTCTCCACGCGCCGAGGGCTCTATCCGTCGGGCGTACTGCGCGACCCGGCTGTCGAAGAAATAAAGTCCCGTAATCGCCCAATTCGAAACAGGCCGTTTGGGCTTCTCCTCAATCCGCACCGGGCGATCCGCTTCATCAAATGTCACGACCCCGTACCGCTCCGGATCTCGAACATGGTACGCGAAGACGGTTGCTCCTTGCTCCCGTTCCGCGGCCCTAGCGAGCAGCTGGGTGAGACTATTTCCGAAAAAGATGTTGTCTCCGAGAATCATCGCTACACGATCGCTTCCGATGAAGTCGGCGCCCACGATAAAGGCGTCGGCAAGGCCGGCCGGCCGGGGCTGCTCCGCGTAGCTGAGCTGAATGCCCCATTGTCGACCGCTGCCCAGCAGCCGCTCGAATTGGGGACGATCGGACGGTGTGGTGATCAGCAAGATATCCCGAATGCCCGCCAACATCAAAGTTGATAGCGGGTAGTAGATCATCGGCTTATCATAAACCGGGAGCAACTGTTTGCTGACCACCCGTGTGATCGGGTACAGCCGCGTTCCGCTGCCTCCAGCTAGAACAATTCCTTTCAGCATCCGCTTCTCCCGCTGTGCTAAGTAGTTCAGTGAGGCAGACATCAAGCGAATGCTGCCAAGCTCCCAACCTGACCCCGAATACGCGTTCAGCCTTGGACGAATCCAGGCGCGAGTTCCGTGGCCTGCGCGCCGAGGTCGGGTACTCGTCCGTTGTCACCGCTTCGAGCTTGGGAACCGGGATTCCGCGACGGGAGAGCCCATCAAAGATCGCCTCTGCAAACCCATACCAAGACGTTTCACCTTGCCCGACGAGATGAAATATTCCCGCGCTCGTCCTTCGATCGATCGACGGTAGCCGCGCAATCACCTGGAGAAGACCCGTCGCCAAGTCGAACGCAGATGTTGGATTGCCAACTTGGTCTCCGACAACCCGAACGACAGGTCGCGTCTCAGCTAGGCGCAGCATGGTGCGAACGAAATTGGCACCGTACGGACTGTACAGCCACGAGCACCTGACGATGGTCGCTAGTGGATGCGCTGCCAGCACCGCCGCTTCGCTCGCCAACTTCGAGGCGCCATACACGTTCAATGGGGCTGGAATATCGGATTCATCGTAAGCGTCGGGCTTGGTGCCGCTGAATACATAGTCGGTCGAAAGATGTACGAACGGAATGTTCATCTGCCAAGCGACGTCAGCCAATGCAGCTGCACCGTCGCGATTGACGCTGAACGCTTTGGCAACTTCGCTTTCTGCTTGGTCAACCGCAGTATATGCAGCCGCATTGATGATGACGGATGGCCAGATAGACGCGACGAGCTTGTCGATGTCCTGGCGGGCTTCTAAATCGAGGTCCGGCCGCCCGAGTGCCACTATCGGCCGCCCATGCTGGCAAGCAACCTCATGAAGACACCTGGCCAACTGTCCTTTGCGGCCCGTGACTAGAATGGGTCTCTGCGCCATTTTTAGTCCTCAATCTTGGCCAGCCAGGAGACCTAGACATTCTCCGCCATAGATCGCCCAGCGAGCGCGCCTCATCAGCCGACACGTGCGTAGTCGGAACCGGATTTGCTGCGAAGGAACGCGACTCTCGGCTTGGCAATCATCGGTCTTCGTGTTTCCAGCCGTTGCAGTGCGCAACCTCGTGTTCGCGGACGCGCGCCTGATCTTCCATTGAGCTCACCCGGCCGATCTTGGGAACAATAATCAAACATCCTCCAGAGCCCCACATAGAGCAGCCGAAGATCTGCTTTCCTTCGGCGGCTGCCGCACCGAGGGTCCGACAGAGCAAATCGATTTGCGAAAGAGACAACTCCAGCTCCACCATTCCGGGGGGAGCGGGTGCAATCCAGGCAGGCGGCGGAGATTGAATATCGATCATTCCACACCTCCCCGAGACACGCGCTCCGGTCGGAGCCGTAAAATAATGAGGCTCACGACCCCATTAACCCGCACGCGCTCGGACATCATTGAATTTCGCGACTCTCTTTAAATATGAGCAGGAAACAAAATAGTTCAGAGAACGCCGATACTTGACGCAATCTCAACGAAACTCGGCGCGGCCTCGTCGTTGGATGGCGACCTTAATAACAGATTAATATTTAATTTTGCAACTGGATTTTTATAATATATGATTTAAATACCAAAAGGGCAGCAACCTCCTCCTGCACTGTCGCAATGACGGCGCGATCCGCTTCAAAGGTACCCGATGCTCCAGAGCAATCTTCTACACACCGAGAGAACGCGCGTCGCGCTGAGCGGTCAGAGTTCGTTCGATCAGCCGGACAGCGGCGGATTTGGAGACCTTGTCAAACTTGCGGTTAGCTTTTTGAGGAGGCAGTACATCGTGATCGCTGTTACTGTCGTCCTTGCATGCGCCGCCAGCGTGCTTTACTTGCGATTGGCGCCTCCTACCTACACGGCGCAGGCCCAGGTTCTGCTTGGAATTCCCAGGGCACAGTTCGTGCAGCAACAGTCTCTTCTTGCCGAACCGGCCTTCGACGTCACTCAAATCGAGACGCAGCTTCAGATCCTGAAATCAAAGGCGATCGCGACCAAGGTCTTCAATCAATTGAAGCTTGCCGACGACCCAGACTTCACCGGATCTAGTTCATCACTGCTGTCGCCGTGGCAGTGGGCTCGAGCTCAGATTTCGTCTTCGAAAAATCCTCCTCCATCGGATACAGAGGACGATCCGTCCGAAGCGGCTCTCGGGGTTTTTCTAAATCGACTCTCGGCAACTCGCATCGGCGTGAGTAACGTAATCGAAATCAGCTTCAGTTCGAGTAGCGCTCCACGGGCGGCTGAGATCGTGAACGCGGTTGCCAACGCCTATGTCACGGATCAGCTGGACGCGAGGTTCGAAGCCAATCGGAGGGCAACGAGTTGGTTACAGGAGAGAATGCACGATCTTGGCGAGCAGGCTCTCACTGCCCAGCGCGCAGTCGATACCTACAAGGCCCAGAACAACATCGTCGCCTCCGACGGCAAATCGATCGACGAGCAACTGATCACCCAGCTCAACACTCGATTGGCCGCCGCGCGGGCTCAAACCTCTGAAGCGAGCGCGAAGTTAACCCGGTACGAATCTCTTCTCAGCTCAGATCCAGCAAAGCAAGCACCGCTCGGCGGTCTCGATGCCATCGGAACAGACGCAACAAACAGTACAATTCTAACGACTCTCCGCCAGCAATATCTTGAACTCGCGCGTCGCGAGGCCGAGCTAGCTAGTCGGGTCGGTCGCGACCACTTGGCTGTCGTGAACATCCGCAACCGAATGCGGGAGTATCGAACCTCCATGTTCGATGAGGTCCGGCGCCTCGCCGAAATCAGCCGAAGTGAGGCCGAGCTCGCCAAGCAAAGACAACAGGAGATTGAGAAGCAGCTTGCCGAAGCCGTGTCAAAATCTCAATCGGTGAATTCCGCTGAGCTCACGATTAGAGATCTGGAAAGCCGTGCAAAGAGCTTGCGCAGCTTGTACGAGAGCTTTCTGCAGCGCTACATGGGTTCAACGCAGCAGGAGACATTTCCAATTTCGGAAACGCGGGTGATCTTTGGCGCCTCCCCTCCTCAAGGCAGGAGCAAGCCAAAGACCAATCTCGTGCTGGGCCTCGGGATGTTCGCAGGGGTCGCTCTCGGAGTTCTCCTGGGGCTCCTGCGAGATGTCATGGACGGAGTCTTTCGTACGTCATCCCAGATCGAAGCCGGCCTCGAGCTACCCTGCTTGTGCCTCGTACCGGCATTGCAAGCTACAAAGCCCTCGAAATCGCCTGCCAAGTCTTCGCAGGCGGAGGAAGACCTGCGCTCAAGGACGATCTCCAATGTTCCGGCGATTCATCGCGCGGTGGTCGAAATGCCGCTCTCCCGCTTCACCGAAGCTATCCGTTCCATCAAGCTTGCGGTGGACCACAGCCCGGCGAAGACTTCGAACCAGGTGATCGGGATAACCTCAGCCCTTCCCAATGAAGGCAAGACAACCATCGCAGCATCTCTGGCCCAGCTGATTGGGCACAGCGGAAAACGGGCCATCATTGTCGATTGCGACCTGAGGAACCCCTCCCTGACCGCAAGTATCTGTCCAAAAGCTTCCGCAGGCCTCATCGAGGTTTCCAATGGCAGTCGCTCGCTCGAGGAAGTCATCTGGCGAGATCCGAAGACCAATCTCGTCTTCCTTCCGGCCGTGCGCCGCGGAGCACTATTTCATACAAGCGAAATTCTTTCCACGGAAGCCATCTGCAAGCTATTTGAGCGTCTGCGACAAACCTATGATTATGTGATCGTGGATCTTCCACCGCTCACTCCTCTGGTCGACGTGCGTGTAACATCTCCGCTGGTTGACTGTTACATTCTCGTGGTCGAATGGGGACGCACGAAGACCGATGTCGTTCAGCACGCCCTGCACACTGCACCGACCATTTCGGATTCGGTGATCGGAGCGGTTCTCAACAAAACCAACATCAAAGCAATGGCTCGCTACGACGCGTCTCGCAGCGACTACTACAACGACAGCCATTACATTCGATATGGCTTTTCCGACTCCTGAAACCGCAAACAAGGCCAGAGCGAAGTCCGGTTATCGTTGACTAAGCCGACCTCCGCCAGCAATACGGGGATGGTCTCTCATGATTTCCCGATTCACATTCTTTGCGCTACTCGTGGCGTTATCCTCGGCCATCGCTGTGTCCGAGGTCTTGAAAAGCCCAATTGTCGCAACGGTCATCATGGCCCCCTCGCTTCTGGCAGCGAGCGTTTTGGTCCCGTCATCTGTACTCGCTCGCTTTGAGAAGGTGCTGAATCCCCTCTCGATTGCCATCCTTGCGGCGCCGATCCTTTGGATGATTTTGCAGCTAGTTCCTGTTCCGGTGCAAGGCTGGGGTAACTCGATCTGGAGAACTGCATCGGCTGCATTGAACGAACCGCTGGCCGAAAGAATCACGGTAGACATCCGTGCCACGGTGCTCTCGCTTGTTCAGTACAATGCCGTTTTGGCCACCGGTCTTGTCGCGGTGATCGTGGCGCTCGACAGACAGCGGGCTGCCGATTTCCTCTACGTCCTATTGTGCATCGCGAGCTGCGGAGCGGCGATATCACTGCTGTCGTGGGCCATGGAGTTCCGAAACGAGTTCGCGCCCGCATCAGAGGGCGGTCATGTCGCCCCTGTGTTAGGTACTCTGCTATCGTGCGCAGCTATCCTGCGCGAGTTGGACGACGCGCGCCGCCGGCGCGAGCCCCGACCAGCCTTTATGCCCGCCAATTGGGCGTTGCCCGTGGCCCTTGCGTCCTTGTTGGTCTGCCTGCTGGCTCTTGTTCTCCGCGAGACCCCCACCGTCTTCATTGCCACTTTGCTTGGAGCGGAGCTGCTGCTTGCGATTCCAATCATTCGCAAATGGTCCTTGGGAATCTGGGGCAGTACCGGCGTCTTCGCAACAGCTACGCTGATCTTCGTCGCGTTTTTTACAGCCATCCCGGCCAAGAAGGATACGGATCTGACGATCGCGATAGCGACCCAAAGCCAGAGCGCAACCGAGCGGATGCTCCAGGATATTCGACCGACGGGGTTCGGGGCGGGCTCGTTCGGTTCAGTGCTACCAATCTATCGGGACATTGGCGCAAGTTCCATTCGCGAGCGCCCGACCGACGCGGCCTCAATCGCAGTAGATATGGGACGGGTATTCCTCTGCGGCCTGCTTCTGGTCGTAGCGGTGACTGCCTGGACGCTGGTGAAGCGATCTCTGTCGCGCGGGCGCGACTATTTGTATCCTACGCTAGGCGCAGCAGCAGCCGTATCGGTAGCGGTAATAAGTCTCTCTACCGGAGGGCTGACCGATTTAGGCCCATCACTGCTACTGGCCGGCCTCTTTGGGTTGGCATTCGGGCGGAGCTTGGCAGGAGCGGGGCATGAAACCAATTGTTCGCCGCCGCAAGAACCGATCGATCGTAGGCACCTCCGATCAACTCTTCCGGCGCAGATGGGACATCGCGTCCTCCTGGTTTTGCTAGCCGCAGCGCTACTGTCGCAAACGATTTGGCTTCTTGCGGACCTGCGATATTCCGACGACGCGATCCCTGTATTGGCCGGCCACATCCTGAGAGCAGTTATACCTACGGCGAGCTTGAGCGAGTCAGCGCAGGAGGAACAATCCGGCCGCTGGCTTGTCCCTCACAATTTCAACACGGGCGATTTGCTGTCAACGAAATCTCGCGTGACGGCGAGTCCCTCAGCCCTCCACCTGCTCATATCGCAGTTGCACTCTTCGCCGCTGCGTGGCGAGCTCTGGCTCCTCCTTGCGGCTGCCTCGGCCGAGACCGAGAAGCCCAAGTATGACATGGCCGGGCTCCTTAAGATGTCGTATTACACGGCCCCTAACGAGGTCGAGCTGTTTCCACTGCGGCTTTCTTTAGCGCTGTCTCGCGATGGACTCGTTAGAAACCCAGAATTGCGTGACCTCATCAAGAGGGACATTGAAATTGTCCTGACG
Source organism: Bradyrhizobium sp. BLXBL-03 (assembly GCF_051853015.1). Taxonomy (NCBI): domain Bacteria; kingdom Pseudomonadati; phylum Pseudomonadota; class Alphaproteobacteria; order Hyphomicrobiales; family Nitrobacteraceae; genus Bradyrhizobium; species Bradyrhizobium sp. BLXBL-03. Next base: position 6,645,120 of record NZ_CP182470.1, read on the forward strand.
CGGCAGCGCACTCTCGAACCAGCGCTCATGGCGGCCTACCGATCCGCCTCGGCGGGCGGCAAAGTTTTCGCCGAGAATCTCATGTCCGGACTGAATGCCAGCTACTCACAGCAGAAGAAAACGGACTAGCGCTAGGCCGCACCGGCGATGGTTCGTGATTTTTGGCTTGAACAAATTAAATCAATTGGTTAATATAAATTAAAATTTTCCGGCATTTAAAATTGGTGTGTTCCTGGTAATGAACTTCGTCAACCGGCATATTGCGGAACAAGACTGCGAGGCGGCCCGGACGCGCTTGCCGTCCTCGCTATCTTCCGGGCGAAAGTGGCCGATCCGGTACGACTCCATCGAACTTGCGGTCGTCGCTGCCGACCTCATGGCTATTTTGATCGCGAGCCTTTTGTCCTCGCTGATCAGCGACATCCGCACCGGCTGGACCATGACTGAAGTGGGGCAGAGCGTTGCACACGCGCTGCTTGCGGCGAGCTTTTTCGGTTCCGTATCAAAATTGAAGGGCCTTTATTTGCCCCCCGAATTGCTTGTGCTGGGCACGCAGATTCGGGGGGTTTGCCTAGCCTGGACCTGGTTGGTTCTGTTGGCGTTGGCGGTGGATGCCTTGAGCATCTCTCCGCAATTCTCCCGGGGCGCTGGGCCATTCTTCGCTGTGTTCGGTCTCGCTTGCCTGATTGCCGAGCGATGCCTCTTCAGGGCCCTTCTACTTAAAGGCCTGAGTGGCCGAAAGTTTGCCGGGACAACCATCGTTCTCATAACGGATCAACCGCTGTCCGAATATGCTGGGCTGTCACAGAGTCTTGCAATACTCGGCTTTAGCGTAGCTGGCCGATTCACCCTACCTCCGATCGGCTCCAGTGCCGCTTCTCGAAAGCGACTGAGTGCGCGAGTGATTGAGCACATTCGCGGTTCGACGATCGATGAAATCGTCCTGGAGGCAAATCCGGAGCGGTGGCCTGAGTGGCGCGCACTTATGGCGGACCTGAAAGTTCTGCCAATTCCCATTTTTTTTGTACCCGTCGGTGCAACTTCAGATTTGCTCCGTCATCCTACGCGGCGCATCGGTGGTGCCGTCTGCATAGAACTCCAGCATGGCCCTTTGTCGTTTATGGCAAACGCAACAAAGCGCGCTATCGACCTATTCGGCGCCGGACTTTCCTTGATTATTCTGGCTCCTTTCCTGGCCTTGGTTGCGCTTGCAATTAAGGTTGATTCTTCCGGGCCCGTTATATTCAGACAACAGCGCTGCGGCTTTAACGGCCACCACTTCTTAATCCGCAAGTTCCGTACCATGCATGTGATGGAGGACGGGCCTGCTGTAGTTCAAGCAATCCCCGCAGATCACCGCGTCACACGCGTTGGAAAATGGCTGCGCCGCACCAGCCTGGACGAGTTGCCGCAGTTGCTTAACGTGCTCGACGGGAGCATGTCGCTCGTTGGCCCGCGCCCTCACGCGTTGGCGCACGACGGCCAGTTCAATAAACTCTTGCGCAATTATGCTTTCCGGCGCCGCGTCAAGCCCGGTTTGACCGGCTGGGCACAAATTCATGGGTGCCGGGGTCCCACGCCCAATTCAGCTGCAATCGAACGACGCGTTGAATATGACCTGTGGTACATTGACAACTGGAGCTTGCAACTCGACCTGGCAATCTTGTTGCGGACACCCCTTGAGGTGTTCAGAGGACGCAATGCCCTCTAGCCAACATTATCCACGGACCAAGTCAGTACCGCAGAGCCCGCGCGCCGACCGGGACCTAAGCTCGCTGGCGGGCTTTCGCGCCGGCGTCGCTGATCTGGAACTCTTCGATCTTGCGTCCGGATTTCATTGCAGCCACCAACCAGCGCGGCCGCTTGCCACGACCGGACCAAGTTTCCGATGTTTGAGGATTCCGATATTTTGGAAGTACCCGAGGATACCTGCGTCGCGGCTTGTCGTCCGGAACTCTTTCAAAAGAACTCGGGTCCCGCGGCCCTCGTGCTTCTCCATTGAGCACGGCCAAGCGCTTTTCCAGCTCCTGCTTTTCGGCCTTGATCCGGGCCGACAAAATGCCACTGATCTCTTCGTGGAGCACCCAAAGATCGTCAAGGGACATGATCTCTAGTTCAAGCTTCTTCGGGGACATGTCACTACCCTATAGTTGTACCTCGTTTATATCCCCAGAGAGGACATTAATCAAGCGACAGACAGGCATTATCCAAAGCGAAATATGGAACCAAAAAGAAATGCCCAAGTGAAATACCGGCGGCCCGACCATTAATCAAGGGCAAAAAAATGCCGCGGCCCGCACATTAACAGCGCAAGGCACACATGTCACGTGCACCCCCGGCCTGAAGTCACCGTGCGAATGGAACGCCTAGATCCGCGGGCCGGCGAGTTGCGCAGGCCAGCCTGTTGAAGGCCTTCGGTGCACTCGACTGCGGCGCCGGGCCGTTGTCCGTGGCGCTTGTGGGGGCGCGCAGCCTCTACAGGACCGCAGCCGTGATCGAATGACCGCCATATCCCTCAGGGCCCGGAACCGCAATTGGATTTGCAGCTCCAGTAACTCGATGTCCCTGCAACGCGCCGGAGGCATGATTAACTCAGCCATGCAGGCCTTCAATTGCGAAAGGGGCAGATCGACCACTCTGATTTTTGCGCTGCGCAACACGGCAAACCTCGCACGGTCATTATCTAAAAAATAATTATCGCATATTCTCTTAAATCAATTATATTTAAATCTATTCAGGACGTCAATTTGAAATGGGATTTCCTTGCTTGCCTACTTTCCATCGGAGCACGACTTCATGTCGACATCGGCACGATGAAGTTGGAGGCAGCAGAACATCGATAAGGGCAGGATGCGCAAGGAAGATCTTGAGGCAATGGACTTCGAGGAACTCTGGCTCCTTCACGAGGAGCTAACGAAGGTCCTTGCCGAAAAGATTACAGCGGAGAAACAGGAACTCGAAAAGCGCCTTTCGCAGCTGTATCGTCTAGACCAAGCAACTCCGGACGAGCGAACTCTCGACCCGAGTGCACCAGTTCGACGCAAATATCCAAAGGTCATACCTAAATACTACAACCCGCTTAGACCTTCCGAGACTTGGTCCGGGCGCGGAAAACAACCGCGATGGCTGGTTGCGGCGCTGCAATCGGGACATGTGCTCGAGGAATTCAAAATTCCGGAAAAAACAGAGGCTACCGATACAAGCACGAACGAGCAGGAGCATTCGTGAAGCGCGCGCTTAGTTGCCCGAGCGTCACTCGCGTTCGTGTTTAACGGGCGCAGCCGCGCCCGGCGCTCAATCCAAAATCGAGTTTGCGTCGAGCGATAAAGATCCTGATAAAGATCCTTGGGCCACTCCTAGAGCACAGCACTCACGCCGCCGCTGCTAGGCTGCCATTTGACTGACCCGGAGCGTTCGTGAGCTGGTGGAGATCCACCAACCGAGTGGCCTCAAATGCCTCTCGTGATAAAATTCGGTGGGCATCCAGCAGATATCGATAGGCTTCGCGGCCGGCACTCCGTTCGGTCAAGACGCGCTCCATCTCGCCGATGCTCCTCAGCTTCCGCTGCATTTCAGCCATATCATTGTGAATCGAAGAGGGCGCCAGCTCCCAATTTTCGGACATTTCTTCCTCCGCCGGATCGAATTAATATTAAAATCTTACCTCAATTAACTCGCGGAACTCCACGAATAAATTTCGGTCACAAATTGTTTCTGTTTTATTCACCGTCGGCAGCGCTTTGAAGATTCTCAAATTTTCCCTAATCCGGCGAGAAAAATCTTCTCCGTTGGTTCCGCGGCATCGGGTTCGCCCACGACGCGCCTGGGGCGCTAACCGGATGCGATCGGACACCGTCTGCACCTCCGGCAATAAGACGAGATCACCCCACAGGTCTGCTCTTCGGTAGTGAGCCACGCACCTCGGCTGCGGATCTACGGGATGGGACCAAAGTCTACGCTCGCGTGTAGATTGATCGAAACCACGAGCAAGAGATTCTGCACGAGCGTGCAGGCTTCATCGGCCCGGCCGTGATCCGGCATCTTTGGCGAACAACCGGCGCCCGCATAGGGCCTCCCGGTCTTCCCATCATGGTGACGAACTGCTTTCAACGATTACGGGCCCTGTCGCTTTCCGAAAAGCTCATTCCTCACATGATCGTTTCATTCCTCACATGATCGTTCGCGGATTGGCGGGCGAATCGCTGCTGGTCTACGGCGATGGCGGCAATATCTGCGACTACCTCTATGTCGCCGAGCACGCAATGCGCTGACCTTGATACTTTGAGCACAACAATGTCTGCGATACCGACAACATCGGCGCGCGCTGCGAGCGGGGATAGTGGAGCGCAACTGCGGTCTGCTCAGTGAATTGCCGCCAGAGGCACTCCGCACGGCGATCCCATCAGCTTTCGTGTCCGACCGCCTTGGCTACGACCTGCATGAATAGGTCTCGGCTGACGCAACCTCCGTGATTATACGGGGCGAGATGCGTCAACTTCCTCCTGGTAAGGTTGAGCAGTTAGCTTAATCCGCGGTGTTTGTTGCGAAGTTTTGTCAATACCCTATCCACTTCTCGCACCGGGCTCCCCCAAGCCCGGCCCCACCCAAGCAAAGCCGTCGAGCGAACATGGGTCCGCTTGGCGGCTTTGTCGTTGTGTCTATGCGAAGAGGAACGTTTCGGTTATGGCGCGGAAGCCCTGGTCGTTCAAAGAGGATCGCCGGCTCATGGAGCTGGCCAAGTCTTCCACGTCGGTGGAAGAAGCAGCAAAGCAACTCGGGCGATCGCCTGACGCGATCAAGCGCATGGCGATGCGGCTTGGTCTGTCGTTGAAGTCGAAGACGGGCAAGAAGAGCTAGCCCGCGACGCAGCCTGTCAGGATGGCATCGTTTTGCCGTCTGGCACCCAGCCGCAGCGCAAAGCACTAAAGGGGCAGAAGCCCTCTTGCGGATGCCTGCGCCAGCACGCCCGGATGCGTCAGCTCGCGGCGCAGCGCACCTAGCTAATTCTAAGGTCAAGTAGTGGCTGAGACGCCGACCCGAGATCGGCCGCCGCGGCAACCGTCACCGGAACGACAGCGGCTAGAATCTCAGGCGCCCAAAAGATTGTCTGCTCGGCGAAGGACCTCTGCGGGTCATGGGCGAAAGCAGACACCCCATCTCCTCCTGAATTCTTGTGTCACTTCGCCATCGGGACTGTTTGCCATCATAGCCTCAAAGTCGCGTCGATAGTCCGCATTGCGACGAAGACATTCCCAGGCGATGTCGGTGATTTCGGCGTCTTGTAGGCTCTTGTAGGTTTCCGGCGACCGCCAGTCGAACTCAGGCATTACGTCCCTCCCATTGTATGCAGCTAACAAGGATGGCGGCGCAATAGTTATGAACGAGGCGGTTATGGGAAGCCCCTAGTTTGGCACCACGTGGTGCTTCTGGATGACCACGCTCTGCCGGAGAAGATCATTTCCAGATAGATGCTTTTGCTGACAGAGATTCTACCAATTTGACCTCGAGCCACGCAAAAGACGTCCTTGCTCGGTCATCCACTTAGCCCGTGCTAAATGGCTCTCGTATGCATTGCGCGCACGGTCCGGCTCACGCTCAGGATCGATATGCAGGACTATTCGAGCGACTTCCTGCCAGTCCGCGCCCTCACCCTCAGCTTGTAGAAGGCGAATGTACGTTACAACGTGGCCCTCATCGTAACACGTCAGCACAGACCCGGTGGGGGCCAGGTCAGCCACGGCAAGATCGAGCGGTGGGTCTGCATGATCTTACGGTCGCAGAATCTACTATCCAGCGGTTCACAGGGCGCACATTGTTAAGTATATCGAGGTGCAATATACTGAACAAGCGGCATCTTTGCCCGCATGGATTTGCGGGAGACATTCGCCACCAACTTGCGTCGTCTACGCAATGCGAAGGGATGGTCTCAAGACGAACTTGCTCTGGAGGCTGAGATAAGCAGGAGCTATCTGAGCCAACTGGAGAAGGGCGTATACTACGTCAGCATAAAGGTCATTGGCCGCCTTGCCGATAAGCTCGACGTCGAACCTGATGAGTTCCTAAAACGGATGGCAAAGAAGCGTTAAAGCAACGTGACGCGGAAATCCCTATCGCCAATGCAACAACCTCACCTCAAAAAGATTGATCAGCTTTCCTACCGTCAATCCGAACAATGACAGGATGAGCACGCCGGCCAACAGCTGATCCGTCTGCATAAGATTGCCCACCTGCAGTACGAATGCTCCGATTCCAAATTGGGCGCCGATCATCTCTGCGCTGACGACGAGCAGCAGTATGCCGTAATTCGAAAGCCAGCCAGGATTGACGGTAGCGCGCCCGGCCAGAGCAGCGGTTGAGACGCTGAACTGTGATCAGCGGCCCGGGCAACGGTGATCGGAACGACCGCCGCTAAGAACCTCAGGCGCGCCAGTCGAACTCAGGCATTACGTCCGTCCCATTGTGTGCAGCTAAGGACGGCGGCGCAATAGTTATGAACGAAGCGGTTGTAGGAAGTCCCTAGTTTGGCACCACGTGGTGCACAGGAATGACCACCGATCAGCAAAAGAAAATAGTTCTTGCTGTTAGCCGCCGGCCGACGATTCTCTTCTATTTCGAGCTGGTGGCGCGTAAGAGGCGACCTTGCTCAGTCACCCATTTGGCGCGCGCGAGATGACTCTGAAATACGCTTCGCGCACGGTCAGGCTCCCACACCGGATCGATATGCAGCACCAGGCGAGCGACTTCCAACCAGTCTGCCCCTTGGCTTTCGGCCTGCAGAAGGCGCATGTAGGTCACGACATGCTGCTCATCGTAGACAGTGAGAATTTGATCTGCAGGCGCAGCGTCGGCGACGTCTGGGTCGAGCGGCGGCTTCCTCATAAGACTCCACGCCTTGGTTTAGACAATTTCTAACACGCGGGCAGGAAGGAGCAGCAAAATAGTCGCGGGAGCCATCCCGATCGCGTTTTGTAGAGAATACTCCGTGGTGAAATACTCTTCAAGGACATGCCCTCTCGCGCATGGATATACGCGAGATACTTGCAATTAATTTGCGGAAGCTCCGGCAGGCCCGTGGCTTGTCACAGGAGGAATTGGCTCATCGTGCTGAAATCGACCGCACTTACATCAGCGCACTCGAGCGAAGCGTTTATGCGGCAGGTATCGACGTTGTCGATCGGCTGGCGCGCAGCCTTGGTGTCGAGGCCGCCGACCTGCTCATTCGCCCGTCCGCAAGCGCCAAGAAAAGGACTCGGGGACAGGCCGAATAATTAAATGTCGAGCCGCTCGATCCGAAAGACCTTATCGCTCACTCATGCCCGGAAGAATGAAAAGCCCCGCCCAGCGGACCAGACGGGGCTTGGTGGGGCACTCTTACTCGCCGGTCTTGCGCGGCCGCGACCACAGGAGGGTGTAGCCCTCGCCGCCTTCGTCATCGAACAGGTTCGCATAGATCGGAGCGTTGAAGTAAGGATCGTCGAGCTTGAGCGAGAGGTAGTCGCGGCCCTCCTCGGAACGCTTCGACCAGGCTGCGCCGACGATTGCCTCCCCAGCCCCAAGCGTTCCGCCGTTACCTTGTTTGCGGCCATGCGAGATCGATCTACCGAGCGCTTTTCGATTCGGCTATCAGGCCGCCGAGTCGTGCACCGGGCTTACATGAGAGGTAAGGGCTGACGCCAGCCGCGCTCGCCCGAATACAGGGAGCTCATCGGATTGAGCAAACGTTGAAGGCGATCGCCACATTGGGCCGCCCGTGACAAGAGATCTATTGCCAATTTTTGCCGTCCCGGACCGTCGATTGCCTCCCCAGCCCCAAGCGTACCGCCGTTACCTTGTTTGCGGCCATGCCAGCCCGATCTACCGAACGCTTTTCGATTCGGCCATCGAAGGGCCGAGTTGCGCGCTGGGCTCTTACAGCGCCGAGTTCGTTACGCTCTGAGGTCGGTGGCAGCGCAAATTATATGAACCTCGGATGAGAGCCGGCCCGGTTCCATTCAAAACAAGGTGCTGCGCAGCGGATGAGGCATGGCTTAACTTTCAGACAATCGCCACAAAGTTCACCGACACGCTCCCACAGTCAGTCTCCACCAAGGCCGCGATGTCCCAGTACTCACTCGATGTGTTGCGTCAACGCTATGTCGTCGAGAGAAGACCGCTCGAGGCCAGCGTGGAGCAGATCTTGCGCGCCGACAGCCGCGCTGGAGCGCGTGCCATCCTGGCCGCAATCGATAAACGCCGCTTTGAAAATCGGTCCGAAGGGCAGCGCCTCCGCAAGATGCTCCGCTTCGAGACCGCTCTCTGGAAAAGCGGTCATTATGCCGTGGCAGGCGTGGACGAGGCGGGAATGAGCCCTCTCGCCGGGCCAGTCTCCGCGGGCGCCGTCATCTTGAAACCAGGCACGCGCGTTGTCGGCATCGACGACTCGAAAAAACTCGACGCCGCGGCTCGCGAAGAGCTCGCCAAAGAGATCAAGGAAAAGGCGGAGAGTTGGTGTGTGGCGTTCGTCGAGGTCGAGGAGATCGACGCGATCAACATCTATTGGGCAGGCATCCAGGCTATGCAGCGCGCGGTCCGGGGCCTAGGGATGACGCCGCATCATTTGCTGATCGATGCGAAGCGGTTGAAGGAAATCGACACCCCTCAGCAGGCGATCATCAAGGGTGATGCCAAGTCCGCCAGCATCGCCGCCGCCTCCATCCTCGCGAAAGTCGAGCGCGATGCCGTGATGCGGGCGCTCGACGTGCGACACCCCGGCTACGGCTTCGCGGATCACAAGGGCTACCCGGTGCCGGCTCATTACGAAGCTCTCGCCAGGCTTGGCGCATGCGCCGCTCATCGGCGGTCATTCGGGCCTGTACGCAAAGCTCTCGGGTTGCCGCCCCTCCCGCCGTGGCCTTCGGCAGCCGAGCGCGCCGCTGGTTGACCGGGTCGAACGTCTCTTCACGTCGGCTCTATTTGCGCGACCAACTCTTTTCGCGAACGACGTCCTTGGCCTTCTTGTCGGACCGCAGGCCTAGATAGACCGGCTGGCGCAGCTCGCCCTTGCTCGTCCACTCCGCAAACTTCACTTCCGCGACCAACGAAGGACGCACCCACGTCGTGACCCGCTCATCCTTCACCTTGGCAGGAAACGGCGATCTGGCGGTTTTGAGCCTCACCAGCTTGCCGTGAAGCTCTTCCAGAACCTGGTGGCTGAAACCGGTGCCGACATGGCCGATGTACCGCCATGCATCGTCCTCGCGTACCGCCAGAACGAGGGCGCCGAAGAAAGGCCGAGTTCGCCTCGGCGCTGTGAAGCCGGCGATCACCACCTCCTGCCGCTGCGCGGTTTTCACCTTCAGCCAGTCGGCAGTCCGGCGCCCGAACGCGTAAGGGCTGTCCGCGCGCTTGGCCATGATGCCTTCGAGATGCCTTCGCTCGGCTTCTGCGAAGAACTTCGTTCCATTGCCTTTGCGGTGCTTGCTGAACGCGATCAGCTTGTGGCGCGGCAGGATGGCCTTGAGCCGCTTCTTGCGCTGCAAGAGCGGCAGCGCGCGCAGATCCTCGCCGTCCGCGAACATGAGATCGAACGCGCAGTACAAGAGCTTGGCCTCATGGCGCAGGGCGTTCTGAAGCAACTGGAAATGAGATGCGCCGTCCTTGCCGATCGCGACGAGCTCGCCATCGATCACGGCATCCGCCTTCACGCCCTCCAGCGCTTTCGCGACCTCGACGTAGGAGTGGCTGATGATCTTCCCATTACGGCTGTAGAGCGCGACCCGACCACGCGTGATTTCCGCGACCATGCGGAAACCATCGAATTTGTCCTCGAAGACCCAATCGGGATCGTCGAAGGGCGCATCCGTCAGTGTGGCCAGCATGGGCTGCAGGCGAAGAGGCAAGGTCGATTTTCGGGCCATGGCAGGGGCTCTCTATAGGGCCGGCAAAGGCCGAAACGAGGAGGATGGAAGGCGAACCCGCGCGCTGTCGCCGGCCACAACCGGTCCCCCGGCCCGGACCACGCCCAGCACTCCAGATTTGAAGGCGGGGCCTGTTTCCGCCGACGAGAGCACCTGCCGCTTGAGGTCTGCTCGGAAGCGATCGACAAGGACGCAGGGCGTCCGGAGGCCCGTCAGCTCGACGACCGCGGACGGCCCGAGCTCGATCAGGGTCCCGAGCGGCATCCATTCGAGGTCCAAGCCGGCGGTGGTGACGTTCTCGCCGAGGTCGCCCGCGCCAACCTCGAAGCCAGCTTCGAGGAGAAACAGGAAGAGTTCGGACGGGATCAGGTGGACCTGCCGGAGATTGGGCAGGCGGGGCCGACGGCTTGCCAAATAGCGGTGCCGGACGTACGGACCGGCGTGGGCGTCACCTTCGACGCCGTGATCTTTCACCAGGATGATGCGGGCCTGAGTTGGTTTGCTGAAGTGGTGGCCGCGATCGGCGGCGACCGCCACAACCTTCCCTTCGAGCGAGAGATCGTGCGCCTGCGGCATCAGGCGGCGCGGGCGAACGAGCGCCGCTTGTGGCGGAAATAGCGCGTGATCTCGGGAAGCTTCATTGCGTTCAGGACCCGATCGGCAGGGACGCCGCCCTTCCGGGCCATCTGGACGCCCCAGTGCATGTGGTCGAGTTCGGGGATCGAGTGCGCGTCGGGATTGATGCTCAGCATGCAGCCGAACTCGAGAGCAGCCTGGTGCCAGCGCCAGTCCAGGTCAAGCCGCCATGGATGAGCATTGATCTCGACTACGACGTCGCGCTTGGCGCAAGCCCGCAGCACCTTCTCGACGTCGATTTCGTAGCCGGGCCGCCGCTGCAGCTGACGTCCGGTCATGTGGCCGATGATGGTGGTATGAGGATCGGAGATGGCCCGAAGCAGGCGCTGCGTCTGCGCTTTGCGGTCCAACTTGAAGCGGCCGTGGATGCTGACGACCACGAAATCGAAACGCTCCAGAACGTCGTCGTCATAGTCGAGCGACCCGTCCGCCAGGATGTCGGATTCAATCCCTTTGAGGATCCGGAAGTCCTTGCCGAAGCGCTTGTTCAGTCGATCCGCTTCCCGGTGCTGCTGCGTGATCTCCTCGACGGAGAGACCTCCGGCATAGTGGGCAGACTTGGAATGGTCCGCCACGCCGAAATACTCAAAGCCCCGCTGGCGCGTGGCCTTAGCCATGGTCTCCAGTGTTTCGGTGCCGTCAGAAGCATCCGTGTGGCAGTGAAGGATCCCGCGCAGGTCCTGGTCGGTGACGAGCTTCGGGAGCTTGCCTTTCAAAGCCGCCTCGATCTCGCCGCGCCCCTCCCGGAGTTCAGGGTCGATGAAGGGCAGACCGAGGGCGCGGTAGATTTCAGCCTCCTCGCCGGCGATCAGCATGCGGCCCTTGTGCAAGCCATCGGGCTCCAATCGCATCCTCTTTTCCGCCGCCAAAGCCTGGAGTTGTTCGATATGAGTGGCGGAGCCTGTCGCGAAGAGGAGAGCAGCGCCGAAGTGCTTGCGGTCAGATACTCGGATTTGCAGCCCGTCCGCCGGTGGCGTCGATGTCTTGACCTGCTTGGCAGCCTCCGCAACGATCGCGAGATCGCCAACGAGTTCGCAGCCGCGGCGGAAGTCGCCGGCGATCGTCACACGCTTGAGTTCGGGACGGGACTTGCGGATCGAGTCCGTCGCATGCGTGAGCAGCGCGGAAGCGCGGTGCAGGTGGAGGCGGCCTTCTCCGCTTTTGGCGATCGCGAGGTTCTGCAGGATCTTGGTCTGCAGCGCGGCGCCGAGTCCTTTCGCCTTCTTGATGCGGTCTTCCTTGGCGGCGGCCTCCAACTCCGAGAGCGAGCCGATGCCGAGATCTTTGTACAGGCGCAGTACCTTCTCCGGACGAAGGCCGGGTATAGCGAGCATCTCGAGCACGCCCGCGGGAATCTCCTTCCGCAACTTTTCGAGGCTGGGATGACTGCCCGTCGTGTGAGCCTTGGTGATGACGTCGGCAATAGCATCGCCGACGCCTGGGATCTCAGTAAGTCGATCTTCGGCGACGAGCACGTCCAGAGGAACGGCTAGAGCCGCCAAGCTGTCGGCGGCCCGAGAGTAGGCTTTCGCCCGGTAGGGATTGCCGCCTCGCAAGGCGGTGCGCTGCGCGTACTCTCGCAGAAGACTTGCCACACCGCGCGCGTCGAGCGAAGACATTCAGCCAGCCTCCCTATGCGAACTTTGCGGCGCCGCCGGAGCAGGGCGACGGCCGGAGCTGTCACTCGGCTGGCGATCGAGAGAAGCCTCGAGCTTCTGAGCTGCGCGAAAGTCCTCAAGGTGCTGGACATTGGGGCCGTAGGCAGCCTCCTTCTTGAGGAGATTGTAGATTCGGCCGGCCACCAGTTGCAGATGCTTCATCTTGCCCCGCGGCATAGATCTCGCTTTGCAGAGAGCTCGGACGGCGTAGGCGCGGAAGTAATCGAATGCGTCTGACATGATGTCAGTAAACGCCGGCTCTCGCCGGGAGTTCGATGGGTTCGGCGAAGACTGGATCGCCCGTCGTGGCTTGGCGCAAATGCGGGATGAGTGCAATCACTAGAACTCCTCGCCGCCTTCGAAGTTGCGAGACTCGTTGATTAAGGTAGGTAGACTGCCCGCCGTCGGCCCCAACCCGGCGGCGGCTTTTTTGTGAGTTGAGTAGCGTGGCAAAGCGTACGAAGGCGCCTCGGGCCGAAAAGACCGAAGGCCCAACAATGCCGGGGTTCATCGAACCCCAGTTGGCGACCCTGAAGATGAAGGCTCCTTCGGGATCTCTATGGATTCACGAAATCAAATACGATGGCTACCGCATCCAGCTCCGGATCGACGGTGACGACCGGCGGGCCTACACCCGCAACGGTTACAACTGGGTCAACAAGTTCTCAAGGATTGCGGCTGCCTTCGATATCGAAGGACAGGCCATCGTCGACGGCGAGGTTGTCGTCATCCATGATGGACGCACGAACTTCTCCGAGCTGCAGGCAGACCTCGGCAGAGGCGATCAGGATCGACTGGTCTACTTCGCTTTCGATCTGCTCTGGCTGGACGGCCGAGATCTGCGGAAAGAGCCGCAAATCGAGCGGAAGAGGCTGCTCAAGGATCTGATCGAGGAGCACGACCTCAAAGAGCCCGTCCTCTATAGCGAGCACCACGAAGGGGACGGCCAGGCACTCTTCGCCGCAGCCAGCAGGCTGGATTACGAAGGCATCGTCTCCAAGCGGGTGGCTGCACCATACCGATCGGATCGAGTGGAGGCTTGGCAGAAGATCAAGGTCGTTCAGAAGGGCAAGTTTCCCGTGGTCGGTTTCATCAAGGACCCGTCCGGCGTGGCCGCGCTCTATTTGGACAAAAAGGAAGGCAAGGATCTGGTCTACATGGGAAAGGTCGGGACCGGATGGAGCCGGACCACCTCCGCGCAGATCCGCAAGGCGCTCGATACCGTCGTGAGCCCGAAGCAGAAGTTGACCAAGACCATCAGGAAACCGAAGGCGACGTGGGTCGAACCCAAGTTCTATGCCGACATCGAGTACCGTGACATCACCTCCGAAGGTCTACTGCGGGCCAGCTCGTTCAAGGGGCTGAGCAAAGGAACGCGCCGATCATAGCCGCGTTTTCCTGCGGAGTTTGTGGAGTACCGGTCATGGATCCGGAACAGCGAGTTGCGAAGGCCTTGGAAGAGGCACAAGGCATTTTGGCCCGGCATGTCGAGCCCGGCCCCAGAGATTGCAAGCAAACCATAAACAAGCTGCTGGATGTGCTCGACGACGAAGCCGTCGTGCAAGCGCTCAAGGATTCGAAGATGGAAAAGCCCACAACGGAACAACTCGACGAGCTCAAGAGGCTCAGTGCAATTGCGCGTGTCCCGGACGAATCGGAGATCGTCACTTCCAAGGAAGAAGCCGATATCCGGATCCGCGACCTGAAAGACAAGGCTCGGATGAAATGATGCCTGAGAAGCCGATGAAAGGCGGGGAGCGTGAACGCTCAGAGGATGACTCCGGCGCGAAGAGCTCGGTCCCCGCGGAGTGCACGGGCGACGAAAGTCCGGCGAAGATGCAGCCGCGGCGCGGCACCAGCGCAAGTAGCACGCCAAGGTGCTCAATCTTCGGGATATGGAGCTCGCGCGAGGTGCAGCGCGGCGTCGATGCCGCCTTCCAGAATCTGCTCGGCATACGCAGCATCTGGTACAGCGCGTGCGAGCTGGAGGGTTCCGACCATAAGCCCGAAGACGGCCGTTGCGCGGCGGTGGCTGTTCTCTGTGTCCGTTATCGGAAGCAGCGCGGCCAGCGCCGAGACGTAGCTCCGCAGTCCCTTCTCATAGGCCTTTCGAGTACGCAGCGGTTGACGGGCGATTTCCGGAAGCAAGGCCGCTGAGGGGCACCCTTCCGCCGGATTTCCGAGGTGGACGCGCTTGAGGTAGGCTCGGATCAAAGCTTCAAGGTCCCCGCCGCCCTGCTGATCCCCGCCGAGACGATCCTGCTGGTCGGCGAGTGCACTCGCCATCGCTTCACGGACGAGCGCCTCCTTGGACTCGAAATGGGGAGAGAAGGCCCCTTTGGTCAGACCGGCCTCGCTCATGATCCCGCCGATGCCGGAGGCAGCGACACCGTCTCGGCGAATGCATTTAGAGGCTATATCGACAATATGCCGTCGCGTTGCTGCCTTGTGGCCTTTCTCGAAACGCATGGATGTTCCCGCTCTTCGCCCCTACGCGCTAGGCTTCCCAAAGGACTTCGACTCGGCTCGCGAGATTCAAGAGCGCACGGTCGCCTCCTAAGGGGGCATCCAACTCAAGGCCGATCGGCAGCCCACTGCTGGACAAGCCAACAGGAAGGCTAATACCGGGCAGCCCGACGCTGCTGGCCGATACAGTGTGGTTCGCTAAAGCCAGGTAGCTGACTTCCTGTCCCGCAATATGGACTGTCGCCTGGTTCTGGATCAAAGGTGCCGGGCACGGCGTCGTCGGCTGCAGGATCGCCTGCGCCCCCTGTTCGACGAACGCCCTTTGGAGGCGGCGCCGGATTTCCGGACGGCTCGCGTTGAGCGCGGTCTGGTAGGCTTCTGCCGATGTAGCACCCGCACCGCCAGGCAATACTATTTGCCCCCATGCTTGGTGAAGCTGAGGCTTTAGACCCTTGTAGATCTCCTCGAATGTGGTCGGAAGGTCGTGCTGACGCAGGAATTCCGAAATGGCTCCCATCGTCTCGTAAGCGAAGATTCCCCATGTCGCGGTTTGGATGAGGACATTGAAATCGTCGCCCAGATCGACCTCGACGACTTCGGCGCCGGCGTCCTGCAGCCGCCGAACCACCTCGCGGAAGCGAGCCTCGACTTCCACGTCAACGAGATCGAGAAACTGACGCGGTGCGAAAGCCAGCCGGGCTCCCTTCAGGTCATAGCCGCCATTGGAGAGCTCCCCGGCCGACTCCTTGGTCACAACCTGATCGATGAGAGCGCAGTCCTCGACGCTACGCGCGAACACGCCCGTGGTGTCGAGCGTGTGGGAAATTGGCGCGACTCCGCCGCGCGGCCATCGTCCGGTCGTCGGCTTGAACCCCACCACGCCGCAGAATGATGCGGGCACCCGAATTGACCCGACCGTATCGCCCCCGAGGGATGCGGGTACAATGTTGGCGGCGACGGAGGAGGCGGAGCCGCTGGACGATCCACCCGACACACGATCGCGGGCATGCGGATTCTTCACTTGGCCAAAGCGCGCGTTGTGGCCGGTGAGGCCATAGGACATCTCAACCAGGTTGTTCTTGCCGAACACAAGGGCGCCGCCGTCCTTGATGGCGAGAACGGCGTCCGCATCTTCGTAAGGCAAGAAGTTCGCGAGCCCTTCCAGACCAAGAGTTGTTGGAAGCCCTTTCGTTAAATAGCTGTCCTTTATGCCGATGGGCACGCCAAGTAGCGGGGCTGTTGTCCCCGCGGCACGCGCCTTATCTGCCTCCCTGGCGGACGCGAGCAAGTTGGGCTCATCGATGGTGATGAAGGCATTTAAGTCGGCAACGACCTGGGCGCGCTGCAAAAGTGCCGCGGTGTAGGCCTCGGACGTGATGTCGCCATTTCGGATAGCCGCAGCCGCCGCCGCAAGCCCGAGTTGAGCCAGGTCACTGATTTCGCCGAGTGTGGGTCGGACTAAAGCGGCAGTGGTGTGGGCCATGGAAACCTCGAGAAGAGCTGGAAGAAGGCATCCGTCGCGGAGGGGCGACGGGATTTGATTACGACCATAATATTAAATTACGATCGTACTTCAATAGAGGCCTGGACACATGACCGTGAGGCACAGCCGTTCTTCGCGCGCCTACGGATGATCTCCGATCCGGATCTCAGCCTTTCCAAGAACCGCGCCATCTGCTTCATGGGCGTCGGATGCATCGGCCTCGCGCCATGCTGGTCGCCGCGAGCGCCCGACGGGCCGAAGGTGACCGACGCCTTGACGAGTTTCTAGAGGCGCTGCGCACCGGCTGGCGAGCCGATGCAACTGCGCTCGAATCCGCCGCATCCGGCGCCGTGCCAACACGCGGGCTCAAGTGAGGACGATAGAATTCGTTTCCGGAACCCGCGAATCCTTGCGGCGTCGCATCCCCATCAACATTCCAAGAGGAGGAGCCCATGGCCGCAGCGAAAAAGAAGACGGCGCGTGGACGCAGGACCGGGCTCGGGTGTCCAAAGGACAGGACTACGAAGTCCGGTACGAAGCGAAGAAGACCGGCCGCTCGGCATCGGCCGTGAAGAAAGCCGTCAAGAAGGTCGGCAACAGCCGCAAGGGCGTCGAGAAGCGTCTCGGACGCTAGACCAGCTTAAATCCGGCCGGAAAACCTTGTGAATGCTGTCAGCCTCTGCACGGTTGGCTCGACGTCCTGCATGTAGATCTCGGCCCGCAAGAACGCGATCTCGTCGTCGAGCGCGGTCTCGTCGACGTCTCTGAACCAGGACTTCGGCCTGCCATCGCTGCCGTCGTTCCAACGATAGCCCCTGCGTTTCAACGAGTCCTTGAGCTCGAAAGCGGTCTGCTCCGCCCAGACTCGCATTGTCGGCTTACGGGCGGTCTCCAGCAGGAGCGCCAGTGCGGAAGAGCCCATCGTCGGCAATTCAAAAGCGAGCACCTCCAGCAAAGCGTGGCAATCGTCGACTGCCCGGTGCGCGTGGTGGAAGTAGCCGGCGCCGTTCAGCAGATAGCCGAGCTGCGCGCCAGCGAAGCCGTGCCTGCGCCAGTCGATCTCGCTCATGCTGCAGCCCCAGGCCTTGTGCTCGAACACGGGCCAGTATCGTTCGGCGAATTTTCTGTCGAAGGCGCTGTTGTGCGCGATCGTAATGACTGCACTTTCGACGAAGGCTGTGACGGCGGCATCGTCGAATTTGTGTCCCGCGACCATTTCGCTTGTGATGCCGGTGAGGGCCGTCACTTCCGCGGAGATCGGCGCACTCGGTTCGTTGAACGCGGAGAACGTGTCTCTGACGCCAAGTATCCGCCCGTCGGCCGCGTAGTCAAATTTGACCATCCCGAGCTCGATGATCTCGTCCTTGGCGCAATCGAGGCCCGTGGTCTCGGTATCGAGAAGAATGCCCGTCCGGACCTCCTGCCCGGCCGGCGGGGTGTAAGGAGACCGGGGGATCAGGCGTCGAAGGACCCTGTAATCGGCCGACTGAGCCAACGCGTCGGCCATTGCGGCCAGGTCCGCCGGGTCCAGAGTATGCCGGTCTCCAAGGGGCTGTGTCATCGCGTCCATAGGTCCACAATACCGGCCAAAAGGTCCACGAGGTACCTGGAAAACAAGCGATTCACGACGTTTTCGGACGTGCCCCGGGGCGCTGTAGGCAGATGACCAATTTTCCTGTCAGCGGGCCGCGACGATGTCGGAACCGGCAGGCTCCGTTCGTCTTGAATCCAGCACCGTCCCCCCGGAGTACCGCGTTCATGGCCCCACGCGCCAACTGGAAAGGCTTCCTGCGTCTGTCACTGGTGACCTGTCCGGTCGCACTCTATCCGGCCACCTCTGAGTCGGAGAAGATCAGCTTCAACCAGCTCAACCGGCAGACGGGCCATCGCATCAAATACCTGAAGGTCGACGCCGACACCGGCGACGAGGTGCCCAACGAAGACATCGTCAAAGGCTACGAATTCGACAAGGGCCAATACATCGAGGTGACGAAGGAGGATCTCGAAGAGGTCGCGCTGGACTCGACCCGGACCATCGAGATCGACGAGTTCGTCGACAAGACCGACATCGACCCGCGCTACCTGATCCGCCCCTATTATCTGCGTCCGGACGGCAAGGCCGGCCACGACGCCTTCGCAGTGATCCGAGAGACCATCCGCGAGATGGACAAGGTCGCGATCGGCCGCGTCGTGCTGACCAACCGCGAGCACATCATCGCGCTGGAGCCGCTGGACAAGGGCCTGATGGGGACGCTGCTGCGCTACCCCTACGAAGTCCGCGACCCCAAGGAATATTTCGACGAGATCCAGGAGGTGAGGGTCACCAAAGATATGCTCGATTTGGCCCGTCACATCGTCGACCAGAAAGCCGGTTCGTTCGAGCCCGATAAGTTCGAGGACCAGTATGAGAAGGCCCTCGTCGATCTCATCAATCAGAAGCGGGCCGGCAAGGTCATCCGTCCGACGGAGCGGCCGAAGGGCGAGAACGTGGTCGATCTGATGGACGCGCTGCGCAAGAGCGTGGGTCGGGAAGCCGCGCCGGCGAAAGAGGCAAAGCCCGCTAAGAAGCCGAAGAAGGCCTCAGCCAGTCAAAAGGAAATGCTCATGCCGGTAACCGGGAAGAAGTCGGTCAAGGAGGCCGCCGCGAAGAAACCGACGGCGGGGGCGCGGCGGAAGTCGGCTTGATGTTGTGAAGGGCTCAGGTGACGGTAATTACGGACCGACATGGAAGAGGACGCGCACGTCAAGGCTGAGCTGCGGCTCGGCACAGCGGGATGGAATGTTCCGCAAATCTGCAAGGAAAGGGTTGGCGGGGCAGGCAGTCACCTCGAACGATACGCGCGGGTATTGAACGCCACCGAGATCAACTCGTCATTTCATAGACCACACCGGCGTTCGACCTATCAGAAGTGGGCGGACGTGACACCGGATGATTTCCGCTTTTCGGTGAAGGTGCCGAAGTCAGTCACTCATTCCTCGCAGCTTGCGCTGAGTGAACTCGACCGGTTCACCGAAGAGAGCGCCGGACTTGGCACGAAGCTAGGGGTTTTGCTCGTTCAGTTTGCCCCGCGCAGAGCGTTCGTTGAGTCCGATGCTGAAGTGCTATTCAGCGCATTGCGGGATAGAAGCTCAGCCGCTCTCGTTTGCGAGCCACGTCATGCCAGTTGGTTCACGTCCGAAGTCGGTGCTTGGCTCAACGAGCGCCGGATCTGCCGCGTCGCTGCGGATCCGGCGCGGGCGCCCCATGCCGACCTGCCGGGCGGGTGGCTGGGCCTGCGCTACTTCCGACTGCATGGAGCTCCGCGCATTTACTACTCCGCTTACGACGGGGCATTTCTTCGAACGCTGAAGACGCGGCTGAATTTTGCGTCTTCGTCGGATGAGACCTGGTGCATCTTGGACAACACCGCCGCTGGAGCCGCCCTCGAGAACGCACTCGACTTACTGGCTTGACGGGCCTTAGTCGGCTGATCTGGATGGACCGCCCGGCGGACGAGGTGGGCAGGGAACGCCAACTTTCGCCTAGGCGGGCCACCTTTTCTTCGTGAAAGCAAGCGAGCAAGTCATCGACTCCCCTAGGGGGGCGGCGCCCTCCCCGCCGCGCCCGCTGTTGCAAAGGCTCCTCCCGTTCGATGGAGAACGATTGCGACGTCCGCTTGCCATCCCCGAGCCGAAAAGTGGATGCCCCACTCAATTCCGCCCCGGTGGGAGCGAATGCTCGAGGAAGAAGCGCAGCATTTCTCTCGTTGCGTCCGGTCCGTTTGGATCGGTGTAGGAGCCGGCGGGGCTGCCTCCCGACCATGCGTGTCCGGCTCCGTGGATTTCCCAGTGTTCGAGGATTGCGCGCCCGCCCGCGTCGGTGTGGACCGTGCGGGTGTAGGCATGCCCTCCAGGTACCCGCCCGCTATGCACCTTCGCCTTCATGCGGGATCCGCCGATCGCCTGTCGGACGATCCGAGCGCCGTTTTTGGAATGCACCGTGGTGTCGCGATCGCCGTGGAAGACGATCGTCGGCACGGGCGGGCCGTCGCTCGGCGTTGCCTCAGGTCCGGCGCCTTGCTTCATGGCCATCAGCGCGGAGGGAAGGTCGTTGGCCGCTCCGCAGGCCAGTCCGGAATGAATGCCGATCGCTGCGTACAGATCGCCGTACGTCGATCCCATGACAGCCGCGGCCGCGGCTCCGGCGGACAGTCCGGCGACGTAGACCCGTTCCGGATCGACCGAATGGTCGCGCATGATCTGGCGGGTGATGCCGGCGATGAGCGAGGGCTCGCCTCCGTCGCGCTGCTGATCGGCCGGCCGAAACCAGTTCCAGCATTTCGCTTGGTTCGCTTCAGCGCGCTGCGCGGGATAGGCGACGAAGCAGGTCCGTTCTTCGGCGATGAAGTTCATCCGCGTGCCGGCGGCGAAATCCTCCGGCGATTGCGTGCAGCCGTGGAGCATGACCACCAGCGGAATGGCCTGGCCATGATACCTGCTGGGGATGAAGAGCCGGTAGGAGCGGCTTCCCGCGGCGTTTGCGTAGGTGCCTTCGATGAACCTGGCGCCGTGCGGCACCATGTCCGCCAGAGAGGGCGGAGCGCGCCTCAGCGATCCGCTCAGTCCGAGCCCTTCGAGGCTCTTGGCGAGATCCAAGGCCGGCCGGGCCGTGCGACGCGGACGCCTCGTTTCGGCAGCATTTACCTTGGCGTGGATGGTCGGGGGCTCTCGTCCTGCAGCAAGGGCGCGATGACCGGTTGCCGGTGTGGTTGCGTCCGAAGCTTTCTCCCCCCGAAGCATGCGCTGGAGCAGCGCAGTAGCTTCGACGATCTGGCCCGACCGAGTGAGGCGTGTGGCTTCGCGAATGATGTCCTGGTTCAGCATGGCCTTACCTCGTTCTGTCAGCGAGAGCAGATTTGACGGCCGGACTGGCGTGCAGCGCTCCTAGCACCGAGACCGATGCAATCGTCGCGCGCGCAAGCTCCGGGGTGACGTCCTGCGCGATGGTCGCAAGACCCAAAACATTGATGTGCAGCATCTCGCCCGCCCGCCGCGCTGCTTCGAGATCTTCACGGCTGTAGTTGCGCAGCCCGAGGTCAAGGCTCTTTCGCGCCGTGGACTGCTTGACCACGTCGGCATGGCGTTCGAGCTGGTTGCGGATGGCGGTCCGGATGAAATCAGTACGGTTCGAGTAAAAGCCCTCCTGCACCATCAAGTCGACCTGACCGAGATCGACGAAGCCAAGGTTGATCGTGATTTTTTCAGAGTCGGAGGGCCTTGGCCGGATTTCGTGCAAGTTACTGGACATCGCCATCCTGTTGCCATCCATGTGGATGTTATATGGATGGTATTCATCACCCCGCAAGACCCACCTTCCAGGTTTTTGCGCAAATGTTCCGGGGCCAGCGATTGCTACCGGCATCACCTCCTGGAGCAGCAGCGAGCCAGCGAGCCGGCTGGTCCCGAGCCTCAGGAGCAGCTCATCGGCAATTAGGCGATCTTAGGCGGGACGCTTGTGGAGGGTTAGGACCGCGGCGCGACGACCGAGGGTTTTTAGTTCGGCTCGATTTCTCAACGACCTCGAATCCGGGCGCGAGTAGGTTACGCTGCCCTCGAATGGATAGGGCGAGCTGGACGCCGCGCAGCGGGAGCTCGAAGAACGATCGGAAGGCCTCGAAGCCGAGCGGCGCGGTATCGAGAAGGGGATCAAGGCCGAAGACGTCCGCTGGAAGGGGGAAAGAGAAAGGCTCCAGGACACGCTGCACCGGGCCAGGGAATAGGCCGGCAACGCTTGATTAATCCTCCGAAGTCCTTGCTAAAATTTTTGCGGCGGCCCCTTGAAAGTCTCTCCGGACTTCCAGATTCTTTCGGCGTCGTCCTACGACGATCGGGATGCCGTCAGGGTCCCGCCAATTGAGACGGGCACCGGTCGTGTCCGGTGCCGCTCGTAACCATTTTGCTCCCAGGAGGATCTGGCTATGCGCACTGTTGATTTTTCGCCCTTCTTTCGGTCGGCCATCGGCTTCGACCGTCTCTTTGACCTCGCCGAAGCCGCCCAGCGCGTGGGCGAAGAGAGCTACCCCCCTTACAACATCGAACGGCTCGACGAGAACCGCTTCCAGATCTCGGTGGCGCTCGCCGGCTTCACGCCAGATGAGGTCGCGCTGATGGTCGAGCAGAACGTCCTGACGCTGGAGGGCCGCAAGGCGGACAAGGAGGGCAAGACCTTCCTGCACCGTGGCATCTCGAACCGCAACTTCAAGCGCCAGTTCACCCTTGCCGATCATGTCGAGGTCAAGGGCGCCCGCTTCGAGAACGGTCTGCTCGTTATCGACCTGCAGCGGGAGATTCCTGAGACGATGAAGCCGCGCCGCATCGAGATCAACGGCGCCACTTCTAGCAACGTGACCCAGATCGAATCCAGGGCCGCCTGACCGGACACAGGGCAAGGATCGCCGGCCGCGCGGATCCTCCGCGCGGCATTCCCTCACCTCGTCTAACAGAAATGGAGCAAGCGATGCGGCCGACGACCGCCCCCGCCGACAACGTCGTGAACATCAATGCCCTGCTGCAGCCCCGCACGGCGACCGAACATCCGAGTTACGATATCGTCTTGAAGCCGCGCGGACGCGGCCGGTGGAAGTGGGCCGTGCGCGGGGCTGACGGAGAAATTCTGATGTCAGGGTCAGAGTGCAGCCGCGCGGCCGCGAGGTACAAGGCCGAGCGGGCGCTGTTTCTGCTGCTGAGCGCCAGTGCATCGCGCGCGGCGTCCGTCGGAGGAAGGGCGTCGGACTGGCTTTAGGAACTCTCGGCGTGACTGGCCGGTTGCCCGCCTCACGATTCCTGGCGCGGAGGACAACCTTGGAAAGCACGATCATCGGAGAATTCGCCACGCGGCGCGAGGCCGAGTTAGCCGTAGAGCACGTCGTCCAGGAATGTGGCGTCGCGCCAGGCGACATCTTCGTCCAGCCCGTGGGCGCTGCGAATTCGTCTGGAACGCGATCCGCTGGTGCGGACGCCAAGACCGCACCAACGCCGGAAGGGCAGCAAAGGCTTGAAGGCGAGATCGAGGTGTCGGTGGATTTCCACGGCGACGAGCTGGACAAGATCGTCGAGGCGCTGAAGGGCGCCGGCGCGAAGACCGTTCGCACCAAGTAAGCTCTTCTGGATGGCAGATCTCAAGCATCCCGTGACTCCGGACGGTCGCTACTTCGTCGTCAGGGGGAAACTCTGGCGGATGAGCGATCCGACCTTAGCTCCCGGCGACAAGGCGCGGCTGGTGAAGCAGTTGATGGATGCTCGCCGCGCAGTGAAGACACCAAAGCGGCCGGAGATTCGGAAGCTGAAGCTGCAGCGCATCGGCTCGTCGATCAGACCAAGCGTGGCTTGGGTGAGCGCGGACCGGTGTGGTGGAAGGACGGCACGCCCGACTTCAATCGACACGCGGTCAAGAACACGCCGTACGCCGACTGGTACGCCGGGTCCAGGCGGCAAGCCTCAGACGATCGAAACGCTTGCTCTCAAAGCCCAGCACCGTGACTCAGTAGGGACGGCGCTGGGGATAAGGACGCGCTCAATCGCTCGGTGGACACTCCGGGCAGGTATCACCGACGGAATCCAAGACGGCGCGGATTTCTGCGACAGCATCGTCGGGGGAGACGCCGTCGGGGTGATCGTGCCGAGCAAGCTCCAGTGCGCGTTCGCGGGCATGGGGGTCGGTCCGGTCCTTTGCCCAGCCGTGCTCCTCGCATTCATGAATCGCGCCGGCCTCCTGCAGCACGCTGATCGCCCAGCCGCGCAGCGTGCGGATCGCCGGCCGTCGTTCCTTCGTCATCAGCATCGAGATGGCTCCTGCCTGGACGAATCCTTCCGCCCGCCTGCTCGTTCCGGCAGTTAGCACGGGTCCGGGATTCGCAATCGGCAGAGCCGGGCGTTGTCCCCGTGTTCCGGGCGCTGTGTACAACACCATGGACGCAGCGTTCGACCGGACGCCGGCTCCAAACCGGCACGCCTGGGGTGTCTTGGCTGGGGCGGTACCTCTAAGTAGCAGGAGAGGTGCATGGGCAACTGGCAGCTTGTTGTTCCCAAAGGGACAAGCTCGGCGAGGCGGAGCCGAGCGCGCCGGGCCGCACAATACGTTCGAATGTCCAGGGAGAGCGCGGCATGGCCCAGAATGGAGCCGGGGACTTTCGGTCAAGGTGCATGCGGGCCTTGTCGCGTCGCGAGCCTCGGATACCGGGCCGGCGCTTCTGTCGGTTACGGCTTTCGACGTTTGATGGTCGACGAAAGCGAACATCCGAAGGGCTTCAAGGCGTCCGATCCTCCGCTGCGGCAACCCGCCGATCCTGGGCGGCGAGGATAGTGACAGACTGGCGCCAGCCGGCGGTTATTCCAGCTCAGGACACGGTCGCCCGCACGATCTCTGCCGTGGCGGCGGTTTGCTTCTCTGCCATGACAGCCTCGCATGTTACTTCCCGCGTTTATAGATGAATCGCGTCAGCCGCTTTGAGGTTCCATCACGGAAATACGAGAAATGACGCAACTGGGTTTGTTCACTGATCCGGACGCGGGGCCGGCCGGTCTTCGCCATCAGGACAATTTTATCGACGGCGCCGCCGAGGAAGCGCTGATCGGCCACATCGCAGCCTTGCCACTCCAACGCTTCCAGTTCGGCGCTTTCGAGGGCAACCGGCGCGTGGCGTGGTTCGGCCATCAATACGACTATTCGCAGCAACGGCTGACCGCGGCCGAGCCGATCCCAGACTGGGTCGCGCCCATTGCGCGGCAGGCCGAGGCGTGGGCCGGCCTCTCGGACGGCAGTGTGCAGCAGGTGCTGTGCACCGAGTATGACGAAGGCGTCGGCATCGGTTGGCATCGGGACAAGCCGCATTTCGACAAGGTCCTCGGACTGTCACTCGGCTCGTCCTGCAAATTCCGCTTTCGGCGCCGCTGCGGCGATACGTGGCAGCGCTACACGCTCGAGGCGCGACCGCGTTCCCTCTACCTCATGGACGGTGAGTCGCGATCACAATGGGAGCACAGCATTCCACCGGTCGAGGCGCGCCGCTATTCCATCACCTTCCGGACGATGAAGCGGCCCTGACCAGGCAAAACGAGAAAACAACCGCATGCACAGTAGGAGCCGTACCACCAAGACGCCGCGCGCCGAAGCAAAGATAGCCTCGCAAATGCAGGTCAGCCCTTCCTAACCCGGGCATGTGCGCCGGAATCCGCGAAACGGCCAACAATGCTTGGAACCTCAATATCCTTGGCGGTCATCAAGGGGACTCATTGACGCCTCTATGCCGAGGTTCGCTTGCCTTCTACGCGAACACCTCGTTTACTTCGTTTCGGATCGGGCCAACGATCACTCAGAAATTCCACCAGCGCGGCGGAAAAGGTTTCCGCTGCGAGTGGAAGGGTACGACCGCGTTTTCGAACAACAGCGATGGTGCGCGTGAATCGCGGGTCGTCGATGGCGCGGGCGACAAGGTCCGGCTCGGCCCGGATTTCATGGGCACACGCAGTTCGACCAGTGCGCTCTCGTAGTGGTCCTCGAACTTCTCAGGATCGAAATTGCCTGCCTTCTGGTTCACGATGTGCTTGGCTAGATCCAGCATGCCTTTGGTGACTTTAACGTCCTGGATCTCGTCGAAATACTCCTGTTCGCCGCGGACCTCGTAGGGGTAGCGCAGCAGCGTTCCGACGAGCCCCTTGTCCATGGGCTCGAGAGCAATGTTGTGTTGGCGATTGGTCAGGACGACGCGGCCGATGGCGACCTTGTTCATCTCGCGAATGGTCTCGCCGATCACAGCAAAAGCATCGTGACCGACCTTGCGGTCGGGACGTAACTATAGGTCGGATCCGATAGCGCGGATCGATGTCTACGGCACTCTAATTAAGACTCCATCAACCAATTCGCTTCACGACCGATTCAATACGATCCAAATCCGAAATCGGCCGGTAAGCCGCTGGAAGATACGACGTGGCATGAGCGACGGTAAAACCGGAGCCTTTCCATGCAAGCCCTCTTGCAAGAGGCGGCAAGCCGCCTGCACGCGATTGAAGATCGACTGACCGTACGGACGCAGATCGCTGCGGCCGTCGCCGCGATGTCCATTGCGCTGGTAAGCACCCTGGCTGCCGGCGCCGCCATCATCAGTTACAGACACACGGCCGCCCTCATCGAGAGCAGTGTTGCCGGAATTGCATCCAGCACCTCTGCCCGGCTCGACCGCTTCATGGCGACGCGGCGGCAGGAGATGAAGCTGTTTACCGAGCTGGAGCCGATGCAACGGCTCTGGCAGGGCGATCCGACCGAGTTGCGTAGCGCGCTCGAGGCACTTCAACGCAATTTCGATTTTACCTGGATCGGCTTTGCCGACCTCAACGGCAATGTCGTCGCCTCGACCGGAGGGCTGCTGCAGGGCAAGTCCGTGGCCGCGCGCCCCTGGTTCAAGCAGGGGCTCGAGAACGTCGTGGTCGGCGACGTGCACGAGGCCCTCCTGCTGGCTTCGCTGCTTACCCAACGTGCCAACAACGAACCCTATCGCTTCGTCGATATCGCCCTGCCCGTGCGCGATACCTCCGGCAAGGTGATCGGCGTGCTCGGCGGGCACCTGGATTGGACCTGGGCCAGCAACCTCATCGCTGACGTCCAGGCCAACGACGGCAACACCGACACGCGGCTCTCGATCCTCAGCAAGGGCGGCATGGTTCTCGTCGGGCCAAAGCGGGAAACCATCCGCTATGGCGGCGACGAACTCGCCGACATGCTAAAGGTCCGCGACGGCACCTTCCGCGAAACGGTTGATGGCCAGCAGATGCTGACCGCGTTTCATGTCGGCAACGGCTATCGCGACTACCAGGGTTTGAACTGGATCGTCACCGCGAGCTAGCCGGCGAGCGTGGCGCTGAAGGCGGCGATCTCGTCGGCGCAGACGATTTTGGCGATCGGCGCCGCGACGGCCCTTATCGCGTTGTCGCTGGCCGTGCTGGTCTCGCGACGCATCGCGGCCCCGATCATTGCCTTGACGCAGGAAGCCGACCGCATCGGACGCGCTCACGGCCCGACCATGCTCGCGCGCCAGAGCGGCTCGGTCGAAGTGGTGCAGCTGTCGCGCGCGCTGCGCTCGCTGCTGCGGCGCATCGGCCATGCCGAGGAACGCACCAAAGAAGCCGAATTGCGCGCGACCGAGAATGCCATGCAGCTCCAGGAGGACATGCTGAAGCTGCGCGAGCTCGCAGATACCGACTTCATGACCGGCCTGATGAACCGCCGCTCCTTCCTCGCGGTTGCCGACGACGCCGTGGCGTTCAGCCGCCGATACAAGCGGAGCATGGCAACCTTGATGATCGATATCGATCATTTCAAGAAGATCAACGACACCCATGGCCATGCCGCCGGCGACGACGCGATCAAGAGTGTCGCTGACATCATCAGCCAGTCAATCCGGACCACCGACAAGGCGGCGCGCTTCGGCGGCGAAGAGTTCGTGGTGTTGCTGCGCGAGATCGACCAGGAGACCGCCATGCTGCTCGCCGACCGCATCAGGGTTTCGATTGAGAGCGCCGTGGTGCGCCATGGCAACACCGTCATTCCCCTCACCGTCTCGGTCGGGCTTGCGCTCTTCGACGAAGCCGACCGCGACGTGCAAGACGTCATTGAGCGCGCCGACCAGGGTCTCTATATCGCCAAGAAGACCGGACGCAACCGCACCTTTCTGATGCCGGTGAGCGCAAGTGCCGCGCATGCCGCTTAGCGAATCCTTCTGGCAATCACGCCAAGGGTCATGTCCTACGCCAGAGGCGCTTCGAGGCGACGATTTCGGTAAAATCCTTGCATGAGAGCTATTCGGCAGCAGCGGGATGAAGCCTTCGGCGCAGTTGTAAGGAGGGTTCGTTACGATGTTATCGGCGGACCGGCTCGTGTCGAGAAAATCAACGCCAGCCTCGCCAACTCCGCGGTCATACAAGTGGCCACCTTGCGGAGCGACCATGTCCGACTTGCGGAGCCTTTTCTTGCTTATCTATATCGATGCTCGACCCTCGAAACGGCGCAATCGTTAAGCTGCACCGATGCGCTCGGTGCGGAGAACGTTTCTCGGACAATTAGAGCGCTATCTGTCCGCATGGTGCTCCGCGCGATTGACAGTCCCTCCTTGTGGAATTTGGCCCACTGATCTGCTGCATTCGTTAACTTTCCAAAAACCCCAAAAGCCTATGGGTGTTCAGGGAGGCGTACCATGCTGTTCAGGCTCATCTACCACAGCCGCAACTTGCTCAGGCGGTCGTCAGGCAGTAGCGAGCTTTTAAAAATCGTAAGATCGGCCGAGCGCAACAACTTGGCACTGGCACTCACCGGCGCGCTTCTCTTTGACAAACATCACTTTGTTCAGGTTCTTGAAGGCGACCGGAGCAAAGTGACTAGCCTCTTTATCCGTATCTCTCAAGACCCTCGCCACGAGGCACTCAGCATCATCGAGGCCAAGGACGCTACCGAACGGCTATTCCCGAATTGGTCGATGGCCTTGATCGAGCGGCCTTCTGATGCGTCACTCGATCTTGCCGCTCTTTCGGGTGACCAATTGCTGGAATTCCTACGCAACCAATTGGCGGGTTCTAGCGGGTCAATTGCAGTGGCTGTTCCGGTCTGGTAGCAAACTGCGTAGCGGTGCCATCCCTCCGGGGCGCAGTCTGGGATGATAGCAAAGCACTTTCCTGCGCACCAAGTCGCCCCTCGCAGATGCAAAGCCAACGCTTTCTCCTGTCAGCCTGCAAGGGCGCTGGACGCACTCGAATAACCAGGCACATCCGGCAGTGTCATGAATCCCGGCTTAGAGAAGTAGTAGCCTTGGAAGAGTCCTATTCCCGCAGCTCGAAGCACGGTGATTTCGGCTTCGCTTTCCACGCCCTCCGCGAGAACCTTGATTTGAAGTTCGCGCGCCATCGAGACGATACCGGCCACAATGACCTGCTTCGACCGGCTAAGGTGAATGTCGCGCAAAAGCTCCATATCAACCTTGATAAGATCGGGCTGGAGCCTCGCCAGCAAACCCAATCCGGCATAACCGGCTCCAAAGTCGTCTAGCGCGGTCATAAAACCTAGCCGTCTGTATGCATGCACGATCTTCTCGACGTGCGCAGGGTCTGTCATGCGTTCATTTTCAGTGAACTCGAACATGAGGTTCGAAGGCGGAAAATTCGAACGGTGCGCCGCCGCCAGAGATTTCTGGATGCAAGCCTGGGGTTCGTAGACCGCGTTCGGCATGAAGTTGATGGACAGCCGGGCCTGCCGGTCTTTGAAAAGCCTTCCGGCAGTTTCAATGGCCATGACTCGAGCAGCCTGATCGAAGCGGTAAAGCTGATCTTTGGTCAGTTGGCTAAGTACACTGTGTGCACTTTCACCGTTGGGTCCGCGCACCAACGCCTCATAGCCCCAAATGCGTTGCTCGTTGATGGCCACGATGGGCTGAAACGCCATTTTGAACTGGAAAGGCAGCGCATCGCCTCCGCCGCATCCTTTGCAGACCTCTGCCATTGATCTCTCCTTCGTGGAAGGCTCACGATAGGAGAAAGTGATTAAGGATCGGTGCGGTCGTAGGGCCGAGGGTGATTGACTACCACGTAGCAGGCGCCATCGAACTTGATAAATGTTAGGTCGCGTTCGCAGGCCCGATGTGCGACGAATGCGAGAAAACGCGGTATTTCGCACAGGAACAAGCTGCCCCCTGAGACGTTTTTTTGCCATTGGGTAGGTGATCATTTCATGAGCGAACAATCCGACCGGTTGCGAGAACAGGCTTTTCAGGCCGAGCGGCTTTCCCAAACCATCAGCGACCACAGGGCGTCTCAAACCCTAAAATCGATCGCCGCGCAGTATCACGCGCAAGCCGACGAGTTGGAGCGCGGCCTAGGTTCTGCTTCCTACCCGCTCGTCAGCCAGCAGCCAGACGAACATCCTGAGTGAATGAGCGCTCTCGAGGCAGGGACGGTGAGGCTTCTGCATTCACTTGCAGAATGGTGCCTCGTCTTACTTCGGACAGCACCAGTCAATCGCCGTTCTAAGCCAATCGCCTATCGCGAAGCCGAGTTGCGCGCGAAGGAGCTTCAGACGATCGCCTTCTTCATGATCGTCTCCTACTTCGCTCTTCTGGCAGAGGCTGTATTTAATTGAAAGCAAGACGCTCTTGCCTTCATCCCCCCCTACTAATCTGGCTACGTCTTGCCACGTGTTATGCTTCGACGCGTTCGCAAGGCGAAGGAAGGCGAGGTCAACATCGACGTCTTCGGGTTCCTGACGTGCGAACCCAACGCCGAGGTGAAGCGCGGCCATCCGAAGGCCATGCCGGTGATCGTGACCACCACCGCGGAGTACGAAGTGTGGATGCGGTCACCGTGGGACGAAGCCAAAGCGCTGCAGCGACCGCTGCCCGACGGCGCCTTGAAGATCGTGGCGACCGGCGAGAAGGAAGACTCCGTGCCGGCAGCGTAGCACTTCTGCACAGACGGTGCCGAACAGGTGGACAAGCCGCAGCCCTGCCGATTGCGAATCCCTGCTCCGTGCTAACCGCCCGGAACAAGCAGGTGGGCGAAGGATTCGTCCCGGCAGGAGCCAACGCAATGCTAGTGACCAAGGAACGACGGTCCGCAAGAAAAACACTTCGTGGATGGGCCCTTTCCGTGCTGCAGGAAGCCGGCGCTATCCGCGAGTGCGAAGAGCACGGTTGGATGCAGGACCGGGCCGACCCACACGCCCGGGAGCGTGCATTCGACGTTGCTCGTCAAGAACCACCTGTCGGGATTTCTACAGCTGCTGCCGTGCTCGCGATTGCTGAAGTCTTGGAGACGATCGGTGACACCTGCCCTGAATGTCCTGTAAACTGACAGCTTAGACGGCGCGTCGGGCCTCGACTCAATCAATCTATGCGCAGGTGCCTATGGATCGGGATCGGCGCATCAAGAGTCCCGGGCTTGATTTCTGAAGCCGCTCGCGCTGCTTCAGACGGGCTTGGGTCCGGCAGGCCATAGTCCTTCGCTCGCTTGGCCGCGAGCTTCCGGTAGGCCTGCGCCTGTGCACACAATTGCTCCTTGAACTTGGCATCGCGTTCACTCGCAGCCAACCGTTCAAGCTGAACGGCCCGCTCCAAATATTCAACCAAAAGTTTCATTGCAGTCTCCAGGAAGACGACCCCTTAGTGAGTAAGACTGAGCTGATGCTCCAGTTCGATCGCTTGGTCGGCGTTGGCTGCTCTCTGCACAGCGCCTTGCTTTCTCTGCCTTGCGACGCATGTCATTGGCGAATTGTTGAAGTCCAGTTTCAAGCGTGTCCGTTTGCTTGAAACGCCTTCTCTTGAGTTTCATATTTCCTCCTAATCCGGTGGCTGAAGACCGCGCGAGTCCATCCAGTCGGTCATGTGAGAGCCAGTCTCACACTGTCGTGCCCTCCTCAACACGTGGTCGCGCTTTGGTCCTTCCGGAAGCTCACGGGCTGCTTGGCGCAACTGAGCCGCCTCCTCGCCGAGACACGCTTCGAGAGACGGAGATGGTTTAAAACGGCGCCGCTTCTGCATGCGCGCTCCTTTTTGGGAAGGCGGGAGCGCTGTGATGGGCGTCCTCGTCACCGATGTTTGCCACGGGCCTTGCGGTGATGACCTTAGAGTACGCCAATACTTCGTCAGCCGAAACAATAAAGGTTAGGTCTTAGAAAATCCCTTAGGGCACTTGCGCGCAACCGTGAAGCAGCGATATTCAATTTCTGCAGTAAAAACAGGCTCAACCCACGTTGCTTTAGGCTTTTTGAGGTGCTTACTAAATTTGCTCTTCGAACTAATCACGTCGTTTAGAGAACACCGCTCCTGCTTGGTTAAGGCTAGTGCCGTTGCAGCGGCTTCATCCGCTCCAACTCCTCGATTTCCTCAGACATGGCGATCATGTCCGCCAACAATATCTGCGTCATCGGATCGGAGCTTTGGTCCGCGACCTTCCGATATTGCCTTATGCGTTCCCGCAGCATGCGCAGATCATCTTGGTCCATTCACTCCAGACGCGCTCGTAGACGTTTCGTTGCCGTTCAAAAGTGAACACAACGACGAAAATTTCAAAAGTAGGAGGCATGACATTGCCTCCCGCGCTCGGCGGCGCTTTCAAGCAAGTCGGCTTTCCACTAGAGAACAGTTACCGACTCGTTTCGTTCAAGAACTGCATCTCACCGTCAGGGCGCGCAAAAGCGCAAATTTGCACTTGGAGCGGAGCAAGCGCTCGCCGGCAGGCGTGGCGGCGACGCTGCGCGTCGTGGGTGCTCCAGGCATATTTCCTTTGACGTGTCAGACAGGGGTTACACAGGTGCGCGGCATCCGGCGCATTCAGCGGGGAACATAGGCAGGGACTCGGCGTTTGCCCTAGGCTTTTAGCGAGGTCAGACCGTGCTGCATCTTGCCATTTGCGTCATGCTGGTCTGGTTGGCCATCAACATCGCCTACGTCGCGCTGAGAATGAGAGCGACGCGATCCCCGCACGGCGGAAAGAACCTGAACAGTTCGATCGCCCCTTATCGCCCCGAGCTCGTTTCCCAGCATCGCCACATGCGGCGATA
This sequence comes from Bradyrhizobium sp. BLXBL-03, assembly GCF_051853015.1. NCBI lineage: Bacteria > Pseudomonadati > Pseudomonadota > Alphaproteobacteria > Hyphomicrobiales > Nitrobacteraceae > Bradyrhizobium > Bradyrhizobium sp. BLXBL-03. The sequence goes on from NZ_CP182470.1 coordinate 6,677,832, forward strand.
AAGCTTTGACGCCGAGGGGATCACGGCCTCTAAGTCATGGATTTTCCAGCGATCTCAAGGGCCTAGGCCGCGGCTGGTTGGGGACTGGCTCCATAAATGGGCATTCCGTGCCCTTGAAGGCGCCCCCATGCTGTCGCAGCGGGTGTTCGTGCTGATGCCGCTTCGGATTGAAGAGCAGGTCTGGGTGCCAGGGGCCCGATCCTTGGTTCCCTGTGCCAGGCCGCGGCATCTCCCGGGCCCCACAAGTATGAGTAACGCCCCGCACAGCCTGACCAAAACCCGTTCCCATCCGTCCGCTCCGGTGGCTTCATTAAACCCTATCTTAGCGCGTCCGGGCTAGGATCTGCCGGAAGCCTCCTCAACTTCCGCCCGGGCAGGATGAGACAACAGCGACCGACCATCGCGTTTGCAGCGCTCGTGCTTGCGAGCACAGTCGTGTTCGGCTTGGCTGGACACCTTGCGGCGAAGAGCTTCATCCGCCACCAGCAGGCCCGTCAGCTCGACGAGTTGACCGAGGTCGTCCTACGTCGCTCCGAATTTGCGGTCGAGTTCGCGGCCGCAAGTCTGACCGAACTCGGCAAGCGTGACGCTGTGAACTGCGAGCCTGCGACGCTCCAGGCCATCCGCCTCCATGTCTACCAGCGCTCGGCAATCAAGGACGTCCGCCTTGTCAATCCGGACGGCTCGGTGATCTGCTCGGCCTATTCCGAAACGCTGGAATTCGACGAGGGATGGGTCGACCGCCGGGACATGCTCGCCTCGCGCGACGGGAAACTCTCACTGTTCCGCGTTCAGCAGTTCGGTGGCGACGCGCTTGGCGTTCTCAGGGATATCAACAGCAGCGCTGCACTGGTCGCCATTGTCGGCATCAATGCCAGCCTGTTTGACATCATGCCGTCCGAGCTGCGCGGGCACAGCGAGGTGACCCTCTCCTTGAGCAATGGAGAGAAGCTTGGTGAGTTCCAGCTCGATGCCGACCAGCCACGGCGAAATTCGAAGCGCTTCGACAGGTCTTCGGACCGCTATCCCCTTCACACGACCATCGAGGTCGACGGCGCCGTCCTCTCGGCCTGGAATAGCGAAGCCTATTGGCCGGCACTAGCCGTCGCCGCCGGGCTTGGCGCGCTGTTCGGGATCCTGCTGGCGCGAAGCCGCCGCACGGAGGGACCGGTCGGCGATCTCGATCGCGGCCTGACCGCAGGAGAATTCAAGCCGTACTATCAGCCCGTCTTCGATCTCAGGACGAGAGAGATCAAGGGCTGCGAGATCCTGGCGCGCTGGGTACGCGAAGACGGCTCGGTCGTCCCGCCGATGAATTTCATTCCGCTTGCCGAGTCCAGCGGCCGCATCCAGGCCATGACCTGGCAGATCCTGAAATCAGCATTGTCCGACCTCCGGCCGCTGTTGAAAGCAGACAAGGATTTCAAGCTATCCTTCAACGTCGTCCCCAAGCATCTCCTGAGCGCCGGCTTCGTCGAAACGCTTCGGCGTACCGTCTTGACGGCAAAAGTTGCCACCCGGCAAATCGTGATCGAGGTGACCGAACGCGACGAGCTCGACGATCTCGCGCGCGCGGCCGCCGTCGTGGCCGAGCTGCGCGAATATGGCTTCCACGTGGCCATCGATGACGTCGGGGTCGGCCACAGCGGACTGTCGCGACTGAAGGGTCTGGGCGCCAACACGATCAAGATCGACAAATTCTTCGTCGACACGATCACCGTGGATGCATCGACCACGACGATCGTCGAGATGCTGGTCGCACTCGCCAAGGACTTCCGAATGACGGTCGTTGCGGAAGGAATCGAGACGGAAGAACAGCTCCGCGCCCTGGTCGCCTCCGGTGTCGAGACCGGGCAGGGATATCTTGTCGCCGCGCCGCTGCCCTTTGCGAAGTTCAGCGAATTGATGGCGCCGCGTCATGCCGCGGCAGCGCAGGCAAACGACGCTGCGCTGGTGGCTTGACCGAGGCGGCTGGTTCGAATTCGGACAGGCGCCGGACCACCCTGCATGGATGCGTCCCGGTGCGAACCAGCAGTCATGAACGCTGCATCAGCGATCTCCGAGCTTTAACGATACTTTCCGCTTTTGAGAGCGGTACGCCGATTGGCCGGCTATGATGCCGCCATGCGCCGAAATCACCTCATCGCAGCCTCGGCAATCTGCCTTGCCCTCATCGCCTACGCCACTTTGGCGCGGCTGGCGGGGCGGCCCGCGCTCATGGGTCACCACGAGGCATATTGGGTGGTCGTCATCGAGCGCTTCAGTGCTTATGGCCTGCTGGGATTTCTTCTCTCCTTCTTGCTGCCGGGCCGCTTCGTTTTGGCGTGCTCGCTCGTCGTGGCCGTCGCAATGGGGCTGGAAGTGCTGCAGGCTCTGACACCTGATCGCGATCCCGGTCTGCTGGACGTTCTGCAAAAGGCAGCGGGAGGCACCGTAGGGGTCATCCTTGCCCAGACGATCCTGGCTTTCCTTCCCCGTCCGCCGTCCTGACGTGGGGAAAACCTGGCACGGGCGAAGCGTCAACGCGCCAGGATATCGGCCCTCTATTTCACCATCTGACCGCGCAACTCACCACCGGGATTCGCAGCCGTGTGAATGTTCGCGTACCACTTTCCGGCCAGCAGATCCGTCGCCTGGGTGTCAGTGAGTGTCGCGGTGCCCCGAATGGGGCTTTGCGCCGTTTTGAACGGCAGTGCGATGCCGGCGTTCTTGCCGGCTTCACCGGGCCCGTGGAAATGGGCGCCCATCGCGGGGCCCGACAGGCCGGTAAAGGTGATCGTATAGGTCAGCGTCTTGGTCTCGGTGTCGTAGGTGGCCTCTGCCTTACCCGAGCCGGCCGAATTGTTCGGAGGCACCTCGTTGCTGCCTTTCAGATCGGCCTGCAGCTTCACGACCTCTGCTCTTGCGGGAGCAACTGTGGTGATGAGCAGCCCTCCCAGGGTCGCCACTCCCAAAACGCGCACGCAGACCCAATGATTGGGTTTCCTCATGGCATCCTCCTGCAGGCTCTTCGGCCCCAACTCGGTTGAAACACCGACCGCAGCCGTAAATTCCGGATGCGGATTTATGCCTGATTCGAGACGACAACCATCGCGGGAATCACGGCGGACGGCCAAGCCGGCTGGTCCCATCCCCGGGAGTGCCCGGCGATTAAGCCACCCCGCGCCTATGGACCTCGCTCGGCGCCAGCAGTTCCGCCATCTGCCGGTGTGTGGCCCGGAGCGCTTCGATGGCGCTGTCGAGGTCAAAATCCGACTCGCGGACAGAGGCAAAAAACTTGGCCGTCAACGCCAGATCCAGTTTCACGCGGGTTGCCCCGTCGCGGCTTTTGCGACGGTCAAGCGACAGGTGGATGGCCCGCAATCTCGCCTCGCTGCTGCTGCATTCACAAAGCGTGGCGAGTTCGTCATATGTCATCCAGATCTGAGCCATGTCCGTCCGTCCCTTGTTATGGACCTCAGCCTAATTTTTCGGCTCTAAAAGTATTGTTGCTGCGAGCGCAATCCGTCGACATTTTCGTCGCACGATGGTCAATTGAAGCTGAATTAGGAGCGGTTTGCATGCGAAGCCAAAGGGTGCGATCTCGGAACCTCGAACGATCCTGGATATCAGCCTCCGGGCCTGCGCCGAAGCGAGACTAGCAGTTCTTTCGTGGCCTTGACGGACCAAGGCTTGCAGCTATCCAGGATGATCAAACACGATATAACGAAACCGGTCGACGATTGCGCCACTTGTGCTTTGCGTGGACTTGCTGCTGGCGGCCTCAGCTGGATGGGTCGTTGCATTTGCGTTGGGGTAAAAGGACATGACAGACCGACCGACTATCCTCGTCACGGGTGGCGCTGGTTATATTGGCGCGCATGCTTGCCGCGCCCTCGCCGCCGCCGGCTATCGGCCCGTGGTCTATGACAATCTCACGACGGGACATCGCAGCTTCGTCGCCGGGGAACTGGTGACGGGCGATCTGCTCGACGGCGCGACGCTGGCGCGCGCCTTTGCCGACCACAAGGTGACGGCGGTGATGCATTTTGCGGCGGCAAGCCTCGTCGGCGAGTCCATGACCGACCCGCAGAAATACTACGTCAACAACGTCCAGGGTACGCTGTCGCTGCTGCAGGCGATGCGCAATGCGGGCTGCCACCGCATCGTCTTCTCCTCGACCGGCGCGGTCTATGGCAATGCCGATTCCAAGGCGCTGTCCGAGGATTTCCCCTGCGTACCGATCAATCCTTACGGCGCCTCTAAATGGATGATCGAGCGCATGCTGGCGGACTATCGCGCGGCTTACGGTTTCGGTGCGTTCTGCCTGCGCTATTTCAATGCCAGCGGCGCCGATCCCGCCGGCGGCATCGGCGAGTTGCGCGACAACGAGACCCATCTCATTCCGCGCGCCATGATGGCCTTGCAGGGCCATGTCGAGTTTGCCGTATTCGGCGACGATTACGACACGCCCGACGGCACTGCGATCCGGGACTACATCCACGTCACCGACCTCGCTGCAGCCCACGTCGCAGCGCTGAAGCTGCTGGAGACAGGACATGGCGGCGGCAGCTTCAATCTCGGCACCGGTTCAGGCTTCTCGGTGCGCGAGATCCTGAACGCCATCAAGCAAGAGACCGGACGCGAGGTGCCTCACACCGTCAAGCCGCGCCGCGCTGGCGATCCAACCTATCTCGTCGCGGATCCTTCTGCTGCGCGAAAAGTGCTGGACTTCGTGCCGCGCCATTCCGACCTGCCGACCGTGATCCGCACCGCCTGGGCCTGGCACCAGAAGGCGCATCCGCCCAAATGATGAAGCTTGCGCTCAAGAGGCTGCAGCCGCCTGAGCGCTAATCGCGCGGCGATCCGAATGGCCCGGGCGCAAGCGGACGGCGCGGCCGGGACCAGCTGTCGAGCCCCTTGGGCAATTTGTCGGAGTTGAGCTTCACGACCGCGCATTTGGCGTCGGCCGCCACGACGTCTTCCTGGCTGTAGATCAAGGTGCACTCGAACCTGACGTCAGGCGCCTCCTTTGCCGTGCCCCAGCACGTCGCAACCGCGCCGCTGCAATCACCAGAAAGATTGGCCTCGACTTCGTCTGGGCCAAACACGCTCGGATTGCCCTCGGCATGACGCTTCACGGTCAGGACAGCCGTGAAGCGTTGCTGATCGACCTGATAGGAACCACCATAGGTGAAGAAGCTGTCGCTGCCGGAGATTCGTCCCTCGGTCAAATCGACAAGGCCAGTGCCCTGGCCACGCGGAGTTCTGAACCAGGCAGCGTATTTGCCGTCTCTCAGCATGAAGACATCCGTCGTGAAATTCAGACGTACTTGCAATGATCCCTGGGGCGCGACAATGACCGATATGGCGCGTGTTCCGCCACGGTTAACGCCCTGCAAAGCCGGTTCCTAAAATTGCGGCGCAGGGCTGCGCCGCGACGGCGGCAAGCTCAAAACAATTCTATGCCGTCATCCGCAGGCTCGACTGCGTCGACGCGGCGCGCGGCGGCGCTCGACGACAGCCCAAAGGCTTGCAAGAAGTTCCTGTGGACGTCGCGCTCGCGCTCCATCGTGTAGCGCGCGAAGAGATCGTCGAGCAGCGCCTCGTCCTGGAGCTGCGGCCGATGCGTGCCCGCGCTTGCCGTCTCGAGGCGCGCAGCGACCGCGGGCAACGTTGCGGAGGACTCGCCGAGCGAGCTCATCAGGCCTTGCGCCGAATTCATCAGGCCCTCGAACTCGGCGCCTTCGTCGACGAGGCCAGCTTGCCGAGCCGTTCGTTGCCGGCCTCGACCTCGCGCAGCGCCTGGTGAATCTGCCTCCTCGACGACCGCCAACGCCTCATCGACCGAACGGCCTGCGTTCTCGCAGGTCGCAATCAGGATCGAGGCCTGCGCCAGCGTCTGCTTGATGCGGGCGAGGAACGACGACGAGGAGCCATGCTCGCCGCCGAACAGCGAGCGGCCGTGACCGACGAGACTACTGGCATCATTCAGGATCGCGGACAGCGTACGGATGATCTGACTGATGTCGCCACCGAACTCGCGCTGCGCGTCCCTGAGCCGAGCCGCCTGAAGCGCGCGGATCGCATGGGCGCCGTGTTCGCTCGCGACAGGCGTGGGGACGGGGCCCGGCTCCCGGGCCGGACGCCCCCCGGACCGCGCCGCCGCAACGGCGGTCCGACATCGGGCCCACGGCCGGGATTTGCGGCACCGCCCATTTCTGTCATCGCAGGCTTGAACCTGTTCCTGCTAGGCTGCATCAACACCAGGAGTGATTCTGATCACACTTGGCTCGGTCATCCCCTGTTAGGCTCGCGTCGGGACCCGGCTCAGTCACACACCGTTCGAACTGGAAGAGACAGTCATGAGAACCCTGATCGGCGCCATCGTCGGCGCGATTTGCCTCGCCGCCCCCGCCGTCGCGGAGACACCGGCCGCGATCGTCGAGGACGTGCAGGGCAAGGTCGACGGTATCGAATTCATGGATTACGTGGCGCCGGGCAAGATCATCAAGCTCGGCCCCAAGGCCGGCGTCACGCTCAGCTACCTGAAATCCTGCCTGCGCGAGACCATCACCGAAGGCGTGGTGCTTGTCGGCACCGAGCAGAGCACCGTGCAACTCGGCAACGTCCAGCGCGTCAAGGTATCGTGCGATGCCAACGCCGCGCAGCTCTCCGAACGCGAGGCGAACCAGAGCGCGGCGACCACGTTTCGCACCATGCGATCCGATGCCGGCAGCGCGCCGGCGAAGCTGCCGACGATCTACGGAACCGCGCCGCTGATCCAGGCCAAGAGCGGCAGCACGCTGGTGATCGAACGCACCGACGGCAAGGAGCCCGCGATCAGCCTGCCGCTCAAGAGCGACATCATGGTCGCCGGGAAATTCTTCGACCTCTCGAAGGCCGGAAAGTCGCTGACGCCGGGCGGCAGCTATCTCGCAAAACTCGGCAACAAGCGCTACACCTTCCAGGTCGATGCCAGCGCCACCGCGTCGCCGACGCCGATCATCGGGCGTCTGCTGCGGTTCGAATAGACGGTCCGCGACTCTAGCGATGCGGCGGATCGGCAGGCGGGACATCGTTGCAGCGATCGTGATTGCGCTCGTGACCGGCGCTGCTTTCACGTCCCCGCCGCTCCAGAGACTGCAAGGTCTCTCGCTCGATATTCTCACGGCCTTGCGCTGGACGCTGATCGGCGACCGGCGCGATCCCGCGACGTCGCCGGTCGTCGTCGTCGCGATCGACGGGGAGACCTACGAGACGCCGCCTTTCAAGGGATCGCCGACGCAGACCTGGACGCGCGAGGTCGGCCGGGTGCTCGGCAGCATTACCGAGGGCGGCGCCAAGGTCATCGGATTCGACGTCATCTTCAAGAATTCGATCGAGCAGTCGGACATTCCTTTCGGCGACGCGCCGGTCGGCGCGCGCATGAAAGGATTTGACCGCGACTATCTGATCGCGTTGCGCAAGCTGTCCGACAGCGGCAAGCTGGTGCTCGGCGAGATTCTCAGCAATGACCATCCGGACAGTCCTTTCGCCGCGCAGCGACTTGCGGTGAAGAACAATGTCCGCGCCCTCAACGTCTACACCGATGACGACGACGTGATCCGGCGGATGCCGCTCAGCTTTTCCATCGGCGGCAAGCCGATCCCGGCCATGGCTGTCGAGCTCGCTTCGCGCGCACTCGCCCTACCGCCGGAGACCGGGCCGTCCGGCACCATGTCGTTGTCCGGCTATGCTATTCCGAGCGCCGAGCCCAACACACTGACGCTCAACTTCCGCGGCATGGGCCGCGACGTCCCGGCCTATTCCTTCGCAGATCTGCGCGCTTGCATCGAGAAAGGCGACACGGACTTCTTCCGTCGCGCCTTTGACGGCAAGGTCGTCTTGCTCGGCACCATCCTCAATTTCGAGGACCGCAAGCTCACCTCGATGCACCTCTCCGGCGGCTATGACGGCAGCCCGGCCGCACGATGCGCCCTGCCCACGCCTGCCGGGACGGCGCAAAAGGCCCGCAATGACATCGCCGGCGTCTTCGTGCATGCCACGGCGGTCCGGAACCTGATCGAGCGTGACGCTGTCGCCGAACTCGGCGTCCCGCAGCGCACGGTCCTGGCGATCGGGTTCGCAATGGTCATTGCCTTCGCGGCCTGCATGCTCGCCCCGACCGGTGCGATGCTCAGCTGGCTCGCGCTCACTGCCGCCTACACCACCGTCGCTGTCAGCGCATTCGTTCATGCGCTTGCACTTCCCCTGACCGAGCCGGTGCTGGCAGGCCTGACCGCCATCGCCATGATGATCGGCTATCGCTTCGTGATCGCCGACCGCGAGGAGCGCTTTCTGCGCAAGAGCTTTGCGTTCTACCTCGCGCCCGAAGTGATCGACAGCATGGTTGCCTCCGGCAAGATGCCTGCGCTCGGCGGCGAGATGCGTGACATCACCATGTTCTTCTCGGACCTCGCCGGCTTCTCCTCGATCGCCGAGAAGATGACACCGGCCGAGCTGGTCGCATTGATGAACGACTATCTGTCGGCCATGACCGACATCATCGAAAGCCATGGCGGTTATGTCGACAAATATATCGGCGATTCTGTTGTCGCCATGTTCGGAGCACCGGCCGACGATCCCGATCACGCGCGGCACGCGGTCGCCGCCGCGCTGCAATGCCGCGACCGGCTCAAGGAGCTCAACGACAGCCACCCCGCCTTTCAGGGCCGTGGCCTTGCCCACCGCATCGGGCTGAACAGCGGCAAGGCCGTCGTCGGCAACATCGGCTCCCGCCGGCGCTTCAACTACACCGTCATGAGCGACACTGTGAACCTGGCTTCACGGCTCGAGGGCGCCAACAAATATTATGGCACTGTGATCATGGCCTCCGAGGCGACGGTGAACCAGAGCCGCAGCGCCTATACCTGGCGCGAGCTGGACATGGTCAAGGTGCAGGGACGCGACGAGCCGATCAGGGTGTATGAGCCCCTCACCGAGAAGAACCAGGAGACGGAGGAGCAGGGCCTGCGCGCGGCCACCTACGCCAGGGCACTTGCATGCTGGCGGGCGCGCGACTTTGCGAGGGCCGCCGAACTGTTCGAAAGCGCCGCTGGCGATGATCCGCCGTCCCGATATTTTGCCAAGCGTGCGCGGGCCCTGGCGGCCAATCCACCGCCGGCCGACTGGACGCCGGTGAACACGCTGGAAGGGAAGTAGCGGCCCCTAGAACGGCAGCCCCACATAATTCTCCGCAAGCAGCCGCTGCGCCGTCTCGGACGAGAAGAGGTACTCGAGCTCGGTCTGCTGGAGCCGGTCCTCATACTCGGAGCGATCGGGGAAACGATGCAGCATCATCGTCATCCACCACGAGAAGCGCTGCGCCTTCCAGATCCGCGCCAGGGCCTTGGCGGAATAGCCCTTCAACCCAGAATCGTCGCCATCCTGATAGTGCGCGAGCATGCCGTGATAGAGATAGTAGATGTCGGAGGCGGCGCTGTTCAGCCCGCGCGCGCCGGTCGGCGGCACGATGTGGGCGGCGTCGCCGGCGAGGAACAGGCGCCCGTAGCTCATTGGCTCCGCAACGAAGCTGCGGAGCGGTGCGATGCTCTTCTCGATCGAGGGACCGGTGATCAATCGTGCGGCGACGTCATCAGGCAGGCGGCGCTTCAGTTCGGCCCAGAACGCATCGTCGCTCCAGTCCTCGACCTTGTCGGTCAGCGGCACCTGGACGTAATAGCGGCTCAGCACCTGTGAGCGCAGCGAGCACAGCGCAAAGCCGCGTTCATGCTTGACATAGATCAGCTCCGGCGACACCGGCTTGGTGCGCGACAGCACGCCCAGCCAGCCGAACGGATAGACCTTCTCATATTCGCGCAGCACGTCCTTCGGGATCGACTTGCGGCTGACGCCGTGAAAGCCGTCGGCGCCGACGATGTAGTCGCAATCGACGCGAACAGTCTCCCCGTTCGAGCGATACGTCACATAAGGCCGATCCGAGGTCAGATCATGCGGCGTCACGTCCTCGGCGTTGTGGACGACCTTGCCGCCGAGCCGGTCGCGCGCCTCGTAGAGGTCGCGCGTCAGCTCGGTCTGGCCGTAGACCAGCACCGAGTTGCCGCCGGAATGCTTGTGCAGATCGATATGGGAGAGCACGCCGTCATGGGCGATCTCGAAACCGTTGTGGATCTCGCCTTCGCGGTCCATCCGCTCGCCGCATTGCGCCTCGCGCATCAGCCTGGCGAAACCGTGCTCGAGCACGCCGGCACGGATGCGCGCCAGCACGTGGTCGCGGCTGTATTTCTCCAGCACGATGGTGTCGATGCCCTTCAGGTGCAGAAGCTGGGACAACAGCAGCCCGGACGGCCCACCGCCGATAATGCAGACCTGAACTTTCATTTTTGCGTCCTCCCGACGGCGCTTTTTTGCAGATTCAATGCGGAAGACCGATGGAGGGTTTCGCCATTGTCTTGTACTATTCGAACATGAGGAACGCAGCCCCCGCCCCGGCGATCCGGGTCTACAATCTGTTCGGCGAAGCCGGCGATCTGCCTGACGTCGTCCACTGCGAGACGATTGCGTCGCGCTCGGTGCTGCACGACTGGAAGCTCGCCGTGCACCGGCATGCCCGTCTGCACCAGGTGCTGCTGATCGAGCGCGGCGGCGGCGAAGCGACGCTCGACGGACGCGTCGTGACCTTGAAGCCGATGCAGATCGTCAACGTGCCGGTCGGCCATGTCCATGGCTTCCGCTTCGTGCCAGGAACCGAGGGCTGGGTGCTGACCATCGCCGCGGAAATGCTCGACGAGGCGCTGCTCGCTGCCGAAGGCCTGCGCGGCGTGCTGTCACGATCATCAGTGGTGCGCGGCACGCCGCAGATCCGCGCCATCATGAAGCAGATCTTTGCCGAGCATGCCGCGCGCGATTTCGGCCGCGCGCATGTGCTGCGGGCATTGTCGGCGGCCATGATCGGCCTCGTCGCACGTGCGCTCGCCGGCGCGAGCGGCGCTGGCGGCAATGCCGAGACAAATCTGTTCCGCCGCTTCGAGGCCTTGCTCGAACAGCATCACCTGGAACGCTGGACCGTGGCGGACTACGCGAAGTCGCTGGCGATCACGCCGACCCATCTCAACCGCGTCACGCGCGCGGCGACCGGCGACACCGCCTCGCACCTGATCCTGAACCGCCTGATCCGCGAGGCGCGGCGCAACCTCGTCTATACCAACCTGCCGGTCTCGACGATCGCCTACGCCCTCGGCTTCGAGGACCCCGCCTATTTCAGCCGGGTCTATGCCGCGGCCACCGGCCTGTCGCCGCGCGCCTTTCGCGCGCAGCTCCATGGCGACGAGGGCTGAGGCCTCACACGTCGAAGAACACCGTCTCGTCCGGGCCCTGCAAATTGATCGTGAAGGAATAGACGACCTTTCCTGCGCGCTCGCCGCGCTTGGCGATCAGTGTCGCGCGGCGCACCGGCTGCTCGATCAGGTTCAGGACGGGATCGGCGGCGTTGGCGGCTTCCTCGTCGGAGAAATAGAGCCGCGTGTTGAGGCCGATATTGATGCCGCGCGCGACGATCCAGACATTGATGTGCGGCGCGCATTTGCGCCCTGCCTTGTCGGTGATGGCGCCCGGCTTGATGGTCTCGAACGTCACGAGCCCGCTCTCGAAATCCGAGCCGGCGCGGCCCCAGCCGCGGAAATCCTGGTCTAGCGCGCCGGCCGAGCGATCGGCCGGATGGTTGTAGCGGCCGGCCGCATTGGCCTGCCAGATTTCAAGCAGCACGTCGCGCAGCGGCGTGCCGCTGCCGTCGAGCACCTTGCCTTCCAGCGTGATGCGCTCGCCTTTGGTGTTCGGCGTTACCAGCACGTTGGAAAAGTTCTTCTCGAAGATGTCGAAGCCGGCCATGGCAGGGATCAGGCCGATATGGACGTAGGGCCCGGCGGTCTGCGAGGCGGTTTCCTTGAGATAGTTGAGCGGCTGCGGCATGTGCTCAGTTCCCTTCGGGACGATTTTCGAAATAGGTGGAGCGCTGGCCGCGCAGCACGATGTCGAAGCGGTAGGCCAGCGAGTCGAACGGCGTCGAGGCGTTGAGGTCGAGCGGCGCGACCAGGCGGTCGAGCGCGTCCTTGTCCGGGATCGTCGTCAGGATCGGGCAGACCGGGATCAGCGGATCGCCCTCAAAGTACATCTGCGTGATCAGACGCTGCGCAAAGCCGGAGCCGAACACCGAGAAGTGGATATGGGCGGGGCGCCAGCTGTTGACGAAGTTGCGCCACGGATAGGGGCCGGGCTTCACGGTGCGGAAATAATAGTAGCCGGTGTCGTCCGTCAGCGCGCGGCCGCAGCCGCCGAAGTTCGGATCGATCGGTGCGAGATACGTGTCCTTCTTGTGCCGATAGCGGCCACCGGCATTGGCCTGCCAGAACTCCACCAGCGTGTTCGGCACGCCGCGGCCGGTCTCGTCGAGCACGCGGCCGTGGACGATGATGCGCTCGCCGACCGGGTCGCCGTCCTTGGCGTAGTTGCGGATCAGATCGTTGTCGAGCGGACCGAGATCGTTGTGACCGAACACCGGCCCCGTGATCTCCGAGACCGAATTCTCGAGCGACAGCAGCGACTGGCGCGGTGAGCGCAGCACCGAGGATTTGTAGCCGGGCGCATAGGCCGGCGGATGAATCGAGCGGTCGCGCTGGAAGAAGCCGCCATCGCCGAGTGGCGGCGTGAACGGCTCGGGGCGGTTGAGGCGGGGATCCTGCAAGGCTGTCGCCTGGGCATTCATCGGCGTTGTCTCTCCCTTGGGCGCCCCGGGTCCGGGTGCGCGGCTTGTTGAACGATAATGCCGCTCCCTATTCTCAAGATAAATAGATCGATTATAATGAATCCCATGAACAAAATCGATCATTTGGCGCTTGACGGCCACGCCCTCGAATTGTTTCTCGCGGTGCTGGAGGAAGGCTCGGTCACGGCGGCCGCGACGCGACTCGGCCTGACGCAATCCGCCGTCAGCCACAACCTCAACAAGCTGCGACGGATCGTCGGCGATCCGCTGTTCGCGAAATCCGGCCGCGGCATCGTCGCGACCGCCCATGCCCAGGCACTGGCGGCCAAGGCCCGCGCGCTGATCGACCAGATGCGCAGCTTCGCCGGCGGCGTCACCTTCGAGCCGGGAAGCGCGCAGCTGTCGCTGACGATCGCCGCCAATGATTTCCAGCGCGACCTGCTGCTGCCGCACTTCTTCGGCCATGTTGTCGCGCAGGTGAAGGGCCTGAACCTGCGCGTGATCCCGTCGCAATCGCCCTCGCCTGCGATGCTGCGCGAAAATCGCTGCGACCTCATGATCACGCCACTGCCGCCCGTCGGCGTCGACATCGTGCAGAAGCGCCTGCTGAGCGATCATTACGTCTGCTACTACGATCCCAAGACGCGCGCCGCCCCATCGGGACGAGGCGCCTATCTCGCGGCGCGCCACGTCACCGTGGTCTATACCGACAATGAGCGGCTCGACTTCGACCGCCGGCTCGCGGCCAACGGCTTCCACCGCGACATCGCGATTTCGGTGCCGAGCTTTTCCGGCGTGCCCGCGTTCCTGCGTGGCTCGCAAATGCTCGCGAGCATGCCGAGCCTGCTGGCGCCCGGCGTCATGCGCGGCTTCGCGCACGTGCAGATTCCGCTGGCCTCACGCACGCGCACGCTGGCCGAGCTGCCGATGTTCATGGTCTGGCACCAGCGCTACCAGAAGGACCCGGCCCACCGCTGGATCAGGACACAACTGGAACACGTGGCGGCGACGGCAGCCGCCTGAATCGGTCGTTGCCCGCCGGCTGTTGACGCCGGCCGTGGCCTGCCCCTCGCCAAACCCACTGGTTGCGCGCGAGCGGCCACGCTAGAATTCGGCCATGACAGTGACCGACATTGCGAGCCGAACCTACAATCACAGCTGGCGGCTGGATCCCATCATCCGCAGCCTGCTGGATACCGACTTTTATAAACTGTTGATGTTGCAGATGATTCGGGAGGATTACCCGGATCAGCAAGTCACTTTCTCAGTCATCAACCGTTCGCGCCATGTGCGTCTGGCCGAAATCATCGACGAGGCCGAGCTGCGCGCCCAGCTCGACCATGCCCGCACCATCCGCTTCACCAAGAAGGAGCTGATCTGGCTTGCCGGTAACACCTTCTACGGCAAGACCCACATGTTCTCGGCGGACTTCATCCGCTGGCTCGCCGAATTCCGCCTTCCCGACTACGAGCTGCGCAAGGTCGAGGGCCAGTACGAGCTGCACTTCCACGGCCCGTGGACCCACACCTCGATGTGGGAGATTCCGGCGCTCGCCATCCTCAACGAATTGCGCTCGCGCGCGGCATGCAAGGGCCGCGGCCGGTTCGAGCTCGATGTGCTCTATGCCCGCGCCAAGGCCAAGCTGTGGACCAAGGTCGAGCGGCTGCGCAAGCTGGAGAATTTGCGGCTGTCCGATTTCGGCACCCGCCGCCGCCACGGTTTTCTCTGGCAGCGCTGGTGCGTGGAGGCGGTGAAGGAAGGGCTGGGCCCGTCCTTCATCGGGACGTCCAACGTGCTGCTGGCGATGGACAACGATCTCGAAGCGATCGGCACCAACGCGCACGAGCTGCCGATGGTCGCGGCCGCGCTCGCCAAGGACGACGAGGAATTGCGCTGGGCGCCCTATCGCATCCTCGATCAATGGCGCCAGACCTATGGCGGCAACCTCTTGATCGCCCTGCCGGACGCGTTCGGCACCAAGGCATTCCTCCGCGATGCGCCGGAATGGGTGGCCGACTGGACCGGCTTCCGCCCCGACAGCGCGCCGCCGATCCAGGCCGGTGAAGAGATCATCGCCTGGTGGCAGAAGAAGGGCCGCAACCCCAAGGACAAGCTGCTGGTGTTCTCGGATGCGATGGACGTCGGCTCGATCGAGGAGACCTATCATCACTTCGCCGGTCGCGTGCGGCTCTCGTTCGGCTGGGGCACCAACCTGACCAACGACTTTGTCGGCTGTGCGCCGGACGGCTCGTTCAATCTCGATCCGATCTCGCTGGTCTGCAAGGTGTCGTCGGTCGACGGACGTCCGGCCGTCAAGCTCTCCGACAATCCGGAGAAGGCGACCGGAATGCCCTCCGAGATCGAGCGCTATTTGCGCGTGTTCGGCGATGCCGGGCGCGTGCGCCAGCCGGTGCTGGTCTAGTCTAGAGCATGATCCGGAAAAGTGTGAAGCGGTTTTCCGAAACGATCATGCTCAAACAAAGAGCTAAAGCGCGATGACGATTCAACCCAATCTCATCGCGCTTTAGCGCGCCGGCAATATCCGGAGACCCAGAAGATGCGCGTCGAGGAACTGCGTGACCTGCTGGCGCAGCATCTGCGGCGGCACCGCGACCATGCGCTCTTCGAGGCCGAGCGAAATGATGCCGTGGACCGCGGAAAACAGCGTGCGTGACAACAGCGCGATCTTCACGTCATCCGCGTCAGGCAGCACCCGCACCAGGGGCGGATGCATCAGCGCGAAGGCGTCCATCACCATCTGGAGGATGTCGTCGGGATACGGGCGGTCATCCTCCATCCGATGCTCGAACAGCGAGCGCAGCAGATTGGCGTTCTCGGCGAAGAAATCGAGATAGGTCTCGGCCAATCCATAGAGCTGGCGAACCGGATCCTCAGCCGGGACCGCGCCAAGCCGCGCTGTGAGCGCCTGAACCGTCTCCCTGTTAACGGTCAGGATCACCCCGTCGAAGTCGTCGAACTCGTTATAGACGCTGCCGACGGAGCAGCCGACGGCGTCCGCGACGTCCCGAACCTTCAACGATCTCAATCCCTTAGAGGCGATAATCCCGCGCGCGATCTCGAGGATCTGGAGCCGCCTGCGCAATTTTTTTTGATCTCGGACCGATTCTTCTTGAACATTGTTCATTTTCAAGCTACTCACGTGAACATTGTTCAAATTAACCGGGAGACCTGCAAAATGCAAACCCTCGCTGTTGATATCGCCTCGACCTTCATCGATGACGCCGCGGCTCTCGTCAGCGGCTTTGGCCGCGCTGTCCTGCGGCTCGCGATGGCCCCGATCGATCGGATTGCGAATGCCTGCGACATTGCCGGTGTGCTCGCCGAGCGCCGCGCCAATTTTCGGATGTGGCGGACCAGCCGCGCCCGCCACGAGGGTCGCCGTGTCGGCCTGCTTGGCCGCCTCAACCCGTTTCGCCATCTCGCTCACCTCACCTAGAGGACAAGCCGATGCGCATGCAGGTCCACTCGAATGCGAACGCCGGTCGCAACGAAGGACTCACCATGTCGCGATATTGCCGGCCGCCCGGCGAAAGTCAGGCATGCCGTTCAGCTTTTGCTATTGGCCCCGGCGATATCCGCATAATCGCGGCATTTCCGCCCGAAGCTGGGTCCGCGACCGGATATTTTGCGAACCTAACGAGACAAGCTGGAGACCAACAGGATCGGAGGGACGGCAGGGGACATGGCAGGCCGGCAAGCATCGTCGCCTGCAATCGCTCCCCACCCCCTTCCGGTCGTGACGTTCGACCCGCAACGTAACAATCTCAGGCTGCCTTTCCACAACAGGACTCGTCATGATCAGGGAATTGATGTCGTCTCGCCGCTTTGCGCCGCTGTTCTGGGCGCAATTTTTCTCGGCGCTCAATGACAACGTGCTCAAGAACGCACTCGTCATCATCCTGCTTTACAGCGCCGCGACAGGCCACGGCGATGCGCTTGTGACAGTGGCCGGCGCCGTCTTCATCTTCCCCTATTTCATCCTGTCCGGGCTCGGCGGCCAGCTTGCCGACAAATACGTCAAATCGGTCGTCGCAAGGCGGTTGAAGTTTGCCGAGATCTTCGCAGCAAGCTTCGCTGCCGCCGGCTTCTTCATGCATTCGGTGCCGCTGCTGTTCACCGCGCTGGCACTGTTCGGCATCATCGCCGCGCTGTTTGGCCCGGTGAAATACGCCATGCTGCCGGACCAGCTCGAGCTCGGCGAGCTCGCCACCGGCAACGCGCTGGTCGAGGGCGCGACCTTCATGGCGATCCTGCTCGGCACCGTCGCCGGCGGCCAGTTCGTCGCGGGCTCCGCCCATATGGGCTGGGTCGCATCGGCCGTGGTCGTGCTCGCCCTGCTGTCCTGGGCCTTTGCCTCCCGCATTCCGCAGACGACGCCCTCCGCGCCAGATCTGCCCGTCGATGCCAATCCCTGGACCTCGACACTCGGTCTGCTCAGGACGCTGCACGCTGACCACCGGCTGTGGGACGGCACCGTGATCGTCTCCTGGTTCTGGCTGGTCGGCGCCATCGTGCTGTCGCTGTTGCCGGCGCTGGTGAAGGATGTCGTCGGCGGCAGCGAGGGCGTGGTGACGCTGTGCCTGGCCATCTTCGCGATCGGCATTGCCGTCGGCTCGCTGTTCGCGGCCAGCCTGAGCCATGTTCGCCCGAACCTCGCGCTGGTGCCGATCGGCGCCATCATCATGGGCTGCGCCGGCCTTGACCTCGCCTTGGCCATCGCGGTGACCAGCAAGGGCCAGGACATCGCTGCGCTCGATTTCGCAACCTCCTTCGCCGGCCTGCGCATGTTGGCAGACTTCGTCGCCTTCGCCTTCGGCGGCGGCCTGTTCGTGGTGCCGTCATTCGCCGCCGTGCAGGCCTGGTCCGCGCCGAACGAGCGTGCCCGCATCATCGCCGCCGGCAACGTGCTGCAGGCCGCCTTCATGGTGGTGGGCTCGCTGTTCGTCGCGCTGCTGCAGGCGGGCGGCTTGCATGTCGGCTGGATCTTCTTCGGGCTCGGCGTCGCCAGCTTCGGTGCGGTCTGGTTCGTGCTCACGAAGTGGGGCAAGGAAGGCGTCCGCGATTTCGGCGGACTATTATTCCGCGCCCTGTTCCGCACCGAGGTGCGCGGGCTCGAGAACCTGCCGCCGCCGGGCACGCGCATGCTGATCGCGCCCAACCATGTCAGCCTGATCGACGGTCCGCTGCTGCACGCCGTGCTGCCGATCGACGCCAGCTTCGCGGTCGACACCGGCATCTCCAAGGCCTGGTGGGCCAAACCGTTCCTGCGGGTGGTCAAGCACTACACCATGGACCCGAGCAAGCCGCTGGCCGCGCGCGACCTGATCAAGCTCGTCGCGGCCGGCGAGCCCGTCGTGATCTTCCCGGAGGGACGCATCACCGTCTCCGGCTCGCTGATGAAGGTCTATGACGGCACCGCGATGATCGCTGACAAGGCCGACGCCGTGGTCGTGCCGGTTCGCATCGAAGGCGCGCAGCGCTCCCACCTCAGCTATCTCAATAGCAGCCAGATCAAGCGCTCGTGGTTCCCGCGGGTGACGGTGACGATCCTGCCGCCGGTCAAGCTGCCGGTCGCCTCGGAGCTGAAAGGCAAGGCGCGCCGCAATGCCGCGGGTGCTGCGCTGCAGGACGTCATGATCGACGCGATGGTCAAGAACGCCATGCTCGATCACACGCTGTTCGAAGCGCTGGGCCATGCCTATCGCGACCGCGACACCGGCAAGGTCATCATCGAGGATGCGCTCGGCACCAAGCTGACCTATCGCAAGCTGATCCTCGGTGCGCAGGTTTTGAGCCGCAAGTTGGAGGCCGGTACCTCGGCCGGCGAGAATGTCGGCGTGCTGCTGCCGAACTCCGCCGGCGTCGCCGCCGTCTTCATGGCGCTGCAGAGCATCGGCCGCGTTCCGGCCATGCTCAACTTCTCGGCCGGCCCGGTCAACGTGCTCGCCGCCATGAAGGCCGCGCAGGTCAACACCGTGCTGACGTCGAAGGCCTTCATCGAGAAGGGCAAGCTCGACAAGCTGATGGCCGCGATCTCCGCGGAGGCGCGCATCGTCTATCTCGAGGACATCAGAGCCTCGATCGGCACGGTCGACAAGATCAAGGGACTACTCGCAGGCACCGCACCGCGCGTTGCCCGCCAGGCCAACGATCCGGCCGTCGTGCTGTTCACCTCGGGCTCGGAAGGCACGCCCAAGGGCGTGGTGCTGTCCCACCGCAACATCCTCGCCAACGCGGCGCAGGCGCTGGCGCGGGTCGATGCCAACGCCAATGACAAGGTGTTCAACGTGCTGCCCGTGTTCCACTCGTTTGGGCTCACAGGCGGAATGATGATGCCAATGCTGGCGGGCATTCCGATCTACATGTATCCCTCGCCGCTGCACTACCGCATCGTGCCCGAGCTGATCTACCAGACCGGCGCCACCATCCTGTTCGGCACCGATACGTTCCTCACCGGCTATGCCCGCTCGGCGCACCCTTACGACTTCCGCACCCTGCGCCTGGTGATCGCCGGCGCCGAGGCAGTGAAGGATCGCACACGCCAGGTGTTCATGGAGCGCTATGGCATCCGCATTCTCGAAGGCTATGGCGTCACCGAGACGGCGCCGGTGCTGGCGATGAACACGCCGATGGCGAACCGCCCCGGCACCGTCGGCCGCCTGTCGCCGCTGATGGAGAGCCGCCTCGATCCGGTCCCCGGCATCGAGGAAGGCGGACGCCTGTCGGTGCGCGGACCGAACGTCATGCTCGGTTACCTCAGGGCCGAAAACCCTGGTGTGCTCGAAGTGCTGCCCGAGGGCTGGCACGACACCGGCGACATCGTCGCGATCGACACAGCCGGCTTCATCACCATCAAGGGCCGCGCCAAGCGCTTTGCCAAGATCGCCGGCGAGATGGTCTCGCTGTCGGCGGTCGAGAGCATCGCGACCACGCTGTGGCCGCAGGCTGCCTCGGTTGCCGTCTCGATCCCCGACCAGCGCAAGGGGGAGCGTATCGTGCTGCTGACGACGGAGAAGAATGCCGAGCGCAGCGCGATGCAGGCCCAGGCCAAGGCGATCGGCGCCTCCGAGCTGACCGTGCCCGCGACGATCATGGTGGTCGACAAGGTGCCGCTGCTCGGCACCGGCAAGACCGACTACGTCACCGCCACGGCGATGGCCCGCGAGCAGGCCTCCGCGCCGGAGCGCGAGGTGGCGTAAGGGTCAGGATCGTCGCATCGGCGGATGCCCGGTGCGACGGCCTCCTCCACGTACTCACCTGAGCAGGAGATAGCGGACCGGGTTGTCGTCACACTGACCTGCGCCGCACTCCAGCACGGTGGAAAGGAGATTTGCGGCAACCAGCAATGCGAACATCGCAAAGACCGCATTGGACGCGAACCCGGTCACGGGCGCATCCCCCTCTTGCTTGCCGGTCGCATCCTTCAGGACAAGGACCAACGCGACATAGCACACCACAGCTACGGCCGCGATGAGCGCCCAGGTGTAGAAGTGCAAGCCCCACAACGCCGAACCGTAGCCGGGATCGCCGGGCGCCAGATGCAGCGACACCTGCCGCATCGCAATAAAGCCGGTGACGAGGCTGGCCATGAGGATCATCGCATAGTGCGACGGCCGCTCACCGAGACGCAGGTTGAACAGGAACCCCATGCCGATTGCGATGAACCCGGCTCGTTGCAGCAGGCAAAGCGGACAAGGCAATTCGCCCAGCCCAAGTTGGTAGGAGAAGGCGACCGTCAGGATTAGCGAGATCCCGAGCAATCCCGCCGCATTCAGGATCGCGCCGACCGGCGGTTTCTTGCTCGTATCAACGATGCTCATCTCGACACCGTCAGAAAGAGAATTTCAGCGGATCGGTCGCGTGATGGAAGAACCACGCGACGGTGACGACGATCGTTGCGCCCCACAGTCCGTAGCCCAGTCGCGCGTGGGAACGCCAGACGCTCACGCAGCCGGCGAGCGCCAACAGAAATGGCACAAACATGTACATGAGCGCGGGCTCCCCAAGCGATTCGCGCATAGCGCGAATGGCTCAAGAGATACGTTAGAGCCGCGCGTCCCTCAAGAGCCGGCTTCGCTGCGCCGTTCCTGCGCGTAGCGCACCAGCGCAGCGAAGCGGTAGATGCCGTGCACGAATTTGCCGTAGGGCATGGTGATGAACAATGCGAAAACCGCGCCGAGATGCAGCGCCAGCAGTGGACCCATGGCGGCTGTCTCGCGCAAAATCAGAACCAGCATGCCGGTGAGACCCGTCAGGAACAGCATGGCGATGAAGCCGACGTCCATGCCGTAACTGTTCTCGTCGAGCAGTTCGGGCGCGCGCCGAGATTTCGCGACGAGAAGCCCGATTGGGCCGACGATGAGGCCGACGCCGCCGAGCGTGCCGAGCACGACCGGCAGATCCCACCAAGGATACGGTGCCTCCCGGCCGAGCAGATAGTGATAGAGCGTCGCCACCGAAGTCGCGGCAAAGCACAGCAGGAAGCCGTAGAACGTCAGGTGATGGAAGAGCTTGCGCCGGTCGGTCGGCTTGTCGTCCTCGTTGTAGCAGCCGACGCCGCCGCCATGGAGATAGCGCAGCTCGCCGGCATCGCGGATCGCCTGGAAGATCGAGCCGCCGTCGGCGTGCCCGCCGATCGGCGCGCCGATGTCGCGCCAGAACGCACGCACGCTCATCACCAGCGCGACAACGGCATAAAGAAACGCGGCGCTGAACAGCACGGCCATCGCGCTGTGTGGCATCAGCTTGTAGAACGCACCGGGCCCGGTGTGCACACCGAACAGCACGCCGCGGTCGTTGAGCGCGGCGAAACCGAGGATAAAGGCCGCCATGCTGAGCGCGGCAACGATGCTGATGACGAGGCCGTTGCGGGCGAAGGCGCCGGACAGCGCCTGCGGCCAGGCATAGGCCGCATAGGATTCGGCGCGCGCGACCGCCAGCGTCTTGGGAACGTTGACGTTGAACTCGTGCGGCGGCGAGAACTGGCAGTCGACGTAGCAGGCGCCGCAGGAATGGCAGAGGTTGGCGAGATAGTTGAGATCGCCGTCCGAGAAGGCGCGCCGCATCTCCATGGCGGGAAACACCGCGCACAGGCCCTCGCAATAGCGGCAGGAATTGCAGACCGTCATCAGACGGTCGGCCTCATCAAGAATTCTAGTTCCGTGCATGTTTCGCCGCTTCCCGTCCTGCGATCCGCCCGAACACGCTGCCGATGGTCATGCCCATGCCGGCGGCATAGCCTTTACCCAACACGTTGCCGGCCATGATCTCGCCGGCTGCAAACATGTTCGCCGACGGCTTGCCGTCAGCCATCAACATCCGCGCCTCCTTGTTCACGCGCGTGCCAAGATAGGTAAAGGTGATGCCCGGCCGCACGGGATAGGCGAGATAGGGCGGCGTCTCGATCTTGCGCGCCCAATGCGTCTTGGGCGGCGTGACGCCTTCGGTGCGGCAGTCGTCGAGAATGGTATGATCGAAGGTACCCGGCCGCACCGCCGCGTTGAATTCGGTGATGGTCTTTTCCAGCGCCGCCGGATCGAGCCCCAGCTTGCCGGCGAGCTCAGCCACGGTTTGACCGGCGATCGGCGGGAACAGCGTGGGCATGAAGCTGCTGACCACGGTCGAATCGAAGATGATGTAGGCAATCTGGTCGGGCTGCGCCGCGACCAGCCGCCCCCAGATCGCATAGCGCTTCGGCCAGATGTCCTCGCCCTCGTCATAGAAGCGCTGGGCGTGCTTGTTGACGACGATGCCGAACACGACCGAGTCATGCCGCGTGATGATGCCGCCGTCGAACTTTGGCGCGCGGGCATCGATCGCGACCGCGTGGCACTGGGTGGGATCGCCGACCTCCTGGACACCCTTGTCGAGCAGCATCTTCAGGATCGAGCCGCGATTGTACGGCGTGCCGCGGATCAGGAAATTGTCGGCCGCCTCGCCCCAATATTGCTTCAGCCATTCGATGTTGGCCTCGAACCCGCCGGCCGCCGCGACCAGCGCGGTCGCGCGCATCTCGGTCTCGCCCTTGATCGGCCGCTTGAGGCGGGCGGCGAGAAACATGCCGTCCTCGATCACGAGGTCGGTGACCTCGGCATCGTATTCGACCTCGACGCCAAGCTGTTCGGCAGTGAGGTAAAGCGCGTTCAGCATGGCGCGGCCGCCGCCGAGAAAGAAGGAGTTGGTGCGGCCGAGGCTGAGCGTGCCGCCGAGCGAGGGCTGCCAGCGCACGCCCTGCTCCACGATCCAGTTCAGGATGTCCTTGGACTCGCGGATCATGTGACGAGCGAGCAGCTCGTCGGTCTGCCCGCCGGTGACGCGCAGCAGATCCTCCCAGAACTCCTCCTCGGTGTAGGGGCCCGTGAGAATTTCGGTGGCGGCGTCATGGGCGCAGCGCATGTTGCGGGTGTGGCGGGTGTTGCCGCCGCGATAGAATTTTGGCGCGCCTTCCAGCACCAGCACCGAGGCGCCGCCGCGGCGCGCCGAAATCGCCGCGCACAGCGCCGCATTGCCGCCGCCGATCACCAGCACATCG
The DNA here is from genome assembly GCF_051853015.1 of Bradyrhizobium sp. BLXBL-03. Lineage (NCBI taxonomy): Bacteria > Pseudomonadati > Pseudomonadota > Alphaproteobacteria > Hyphomicrobiales > Nitrobacteraceae > Bradyrhizobium > Bradyrhizobium sp. BLXBL-03. The sequence continues at coordinate 6,701,126 of NZ_CP182470.1, forward strand.
TATTTGCTGCCCATACGGTCCGTCCGATGCGGCTAAGTTGGAGACATTCTGCCCGCAAGGGAATCCGGTCAAGCCGGCCCCGCTTGCGTACCTTTGTATACAATGATATACAGAATTCAAGCAAGCGGCATCTCTGCATGGGCAGGATGCGCGCGGCGCTTCGAGGGACCATGGCCAGACGCCCGGCAAAGTCAGGCGGATCGATCGCGCGCGACGGCGGCGTCGCGCTGGGCGAAGCCGTGTTCCGCTCGCTCTGCGCGGCGCTCCAGGCCGGCAGCTACCGCGCCGGGGACCGCCTGCGCGAGGAAGAGGTTGCTCAACGGCTGAAGGTCAGCCGCACGCCGGTGCGCGAAGCCCTTAGCCGCCTCGCGGCGCGCGGCTTCGTCGAGCCCGCCGGCGGCCGCGGCCTGATCGTGCGCAACCTCGACATCTCGGAGGTGCTCGAGCTCTACGCCATGCGCGAGATCATGGAGGGCGCGGCCGCGCGCCTCGCCGCCGCGCACGCCTCGGCGCCGGAGGTCGACGCGCTCAGGGACATCGAGCAGGCTTTGGCGGAAGCATCCAAGACAGACGCCGCCGAGATGGCAAGAGAAATGGCAAGGCTCAATCGCGCCTTCCACCAGGCAGTCTGCCGAGCCGCGCGCAACCGCTATCTCGACAACGCCTCGCGCGAATTGCAGGACTGGATCTCCCTGCTCGGCCCCACGACGTTCACCGTGACAGGCCGCCCCTCAACCAGCCACGGCGAACACCTGGCCATCATCGATGCCATCGCGGCGCGCGACGGCGACAACGCCGAGCAGCTCGCGCGCGCGCATATCCGCGAGGCGCTGCGTTGCCGACTGAAGCTGCTGCAGAAGCAGTAGACGTGCATCATAAACATCTGCTTCGTGGGGTAAGCGGAAGTGGCCCCAGTTGGCCGGCAGCGACTGCTTGTGACCTTTCCCCGGTGCGAGCCGCGATGCTTAACCTAGGTTTACGCGCGACGTCTTGTGGCTCGGTTTCGCTCGGCAGCAGGAACGATGTCGAAAGGAGAAGATTGTGTCGTGAGTTTCCCCAAGTGAGAGGTCGACGCAATGCGTCCAAACTCGTTCGGCTACTGCGCGGCAGTGCTCCTGTCGATCTCCTCCACTGTCCATGCGCAAACGGCGACAGAAGACATCAAGGCCAAAGCGGAACGACTTGTCTCTCCTTTGGTCGACACTCGCGACGACCGCTTGCAAGTGGTCGCGACATTCGACCATCAGGTCACCGGTGTCACCGTGGCACCGGACGGCCGTATCTTCGTGAATTTCCCGCGCTGGACGGAGGACACGCCCGTTTCGGTGGCTGAGCTTCTGCCGGATGGGTCGACCAAGCCTTACCCCAATGGGGAGTGGAACAGCTGGCGCAACGTACGGATGTCCGAGGTCTCACCAAACGATCACTTCGTTTGCGTTCAAAGCGTCGTCGCGGACCAGCGGGGATCTCTCTGGGTCGTCGATCCGGCGGCCCCAAATACCGAGAAGACCATCAAGGGCGGGCCCAAGATCGTCGAGATAGATCTGAAATCGAACAACGTGAAACGATCTTTCCCGATTTCTCAAGAGATAGCTGGTCCGGGTAGCTATCTGAATGATATCCGCATCGCGCCCGATGGAAAATTCGCCTACCTCACCGACTCCGGCTCACCCGGCGGCCTCGTCGTCCTCGACATTGACTCAGGGCAGGCTTGGCGGGTGCTGAGCGACGATCCTTCAACCCAATTCGATGCCAGCGTCAATGTGATGACCGATGGTCAGCCGCTGCGGCGGCCCGATGGACGGCAACCGCTCTTCAATGCAGATAGCCTGGCGCTGTCCAAAGACGGCAGCACGCTGTATTGGCAAGCCCTGACCGGGAAGATCCTTTACCGAATTTCCACGTCCAGCATCCAGAATCCCGACAGGGCAAGCCGTGCGCGTCCCGAGATGGTAGCCAAGACAGAGCCGGCGGACGGGCTCTGGACGGGAGAGAATGACGAGATTTACCTCAGCTCGATCGCCAATAACGCAGTCAAGATCATCAACCCGCACGACGGCAGCATACGCCAGCTGTTGACGGATTCGCGCCTGCGCTGGCCCGATACTTTTTCGCAAGGTCCTGACGGCCACATCTATGTGACGGCATCGCATATTCAGGATTCGCCCTGGTTCCACATGGCATGGACGGACAAGAGCTTCACTTTGTTCAAGTTCATGCCGCGCGATCCCGGCGCGGTCACCTCAGGCAGCGCCTCGAAACGGAAGTAAGCGACAAGGCCTGGCGACTCAGCCGAGGAGGCCGATGGTGCATTGGTTGGAGCCCATATTGGGCATGTCGCTGATAGCCGTCGTCCTAGCTGACGTCTTCCTCACGGTGCTCTACGCGCGCGCGGGCACCGGGATCGTGAGCGACCGCCTGGCAAGGCTGGTGTGGCTGGCCATGCGCGGGATTTGCTCCAGCCGCAATAATCATCTGCTCTCGTTCTGCGGACCTCTTATCCTGGTCGCCTTGCTACTGACCTGGTCGTTTCTGCTCGCGCTCGGGGCCGCGCTGGTTGTGCACCCTCTGCTCGGGACGAGTATCACGAACAGCAACCAACAGACACCAACCGATTTTACGACCGCACTATATGTGGCCGGAAGCAGTCTTTCGATCGTTGGCGGGAGCAATTTTGGTCCGCAAAGCGCCGGCGCGAAGCTGCTGTTTCTTGTCAATTCGGTGATCGGAACGTCAGTCATATCGCTCACCATCACTTATCTGATGCAAATCTACGGCGCTCTCAGGAGCAGAAACTCACTATGCCTCAAAATCCACACCCTCTCTGGTGAGACCGGTGATGCTGCGGAACTGCTCGCGCATCTATTTGCGAAGAACCAGCTCAGCGCGGGTTACAACAACCTTTCCGAGATGGCGGTAGAGCTGACGGACGCGAAGGAAGCCCACCATTTTTATCCCATCCTGTTCTACTTCCGCTTCCCTGAACCGATTTACGCCGTGTCGAGGTCGTGTCTCATCGCGCTTGATGCCGTTTCACTGATCCGAAGTGCATTGCCGGACGATGCGGAATGGCTGAAAAAATCCGGTGCGGTCACGCAGGTCTGGTTGTCCGGGCTAATGCTCCTTGCGACCCTCAACGGCGTCTTCCTGCATAAAAAACCATCGGGTGAACCCGTCGGTGCGAATCAGCAACTCTGGCGGGTCCGGTATGATCATGCGCGAGAGCGACTACTGATCGCCGGAATTTGCGTCACCGACGATCTTCGCAATTCCGTCGAGTCGTACGTCGAACACAGAACAAAGTGGGATAGCCTCGTCCATCTGGTTGGCAATTCGATGGCTTACGCGCTCGCGGAAATCGATCCTGCGATGCCGAGGGCCCAAACACCTATCTTTCGCTCGGACCATCGAGGAGAGGGCGCCGTTCCGAGTGGCTCGGATTGAAGGCCGCAAACTCCCAGTCTCTTTAATTGCGTCAGGCCAGCACGTGCGCAGCGACCGCCTTCGCGACATCCCGCACATCGGTCGGTTTCATCCGCACCTACAAGCCGCGCTACGCGATACCCTCGCCATCCGGAGATGCGATCACGACCATGTAACCGTCGAGATCCCTGATCCAGAATTCCCGATGCCCCGCGTTCGGGTTGACGTGGACGTCGCGGACGACGTGGGCTTCAAGGTCCCGGGCCCGAAGGACCACTTCGTCGAAATCATCGACTTCGAACCAGAGCAGAATTCCATTGCCGATGGGCTTGTCGATGTCGCCAAGCGGACCATGATGGTGATCAGCATTCCAGTCGTGCAGTTGCAAGATCAGCCCGTCACTCCCCCACTTGCTCGTGTGGTGCCGTGGGTCCCAAAGCCGCTCATATTCGGTTCCGCCATGCCCGCCGACGCAGCCGAGTAGCTTTTGATACCATCGGCTGGAAGCTGGAACATCGCGACAAAGGACGAGCAGCTGAGATCGCATGCGACCAAGCTAGATCGCTGGAGGATGTGATGCAACACCTTGCCGGTCGCCTTCAGTGGGGCCTCTCTCGATCCCTGGCCCATGCCGACGGGCCCCCTTGATCCGCGGCCGTCGGCGTCCAGCTCGAAAACGCTCACGCCAGCACGTCGGCCACAACTGCCTTCGCAACATCCCGCGCATCGGTCGGCCTCATCCTCACCTGCAAGCCGCGCTGGCCGCCGTTGAGATAGACGAGGTCATGCGCGAGCGCGCTTCTCTCGATCACGGTGGCGACCTGCTTGCGCTGCCCGAACGGGCTGATGCCGCCGACCTTGTAGCCGGTGACGCGCTCGGCCTCCGGCGGCTTCATCATCTGTGCTGACTTGCCGCCCGCGGCCGCGGCGAGCTTCTTCATCGAGACTTCCTGGTCGGACGGCACGATGACGCAAACCGGCTTGCCGTCCACCAGCGCCATCAGCGTCTTCAAGACGCGCGCCGGATCTTCGCCGAGCGCGGCGGCGGCCTGCAGGCCGATGCTTTCGGCATCGGGATCATAGTCGTAGGCGTGGACGGTGAAAGCGACACCGGCGGCGGTGAGCGCGCGGGTGGCCGGGGTGATCTTGGACATGGGATACGTTTGCCGCCGTCGCGGCGACGCCGGGCGCTGTTGGTGATCATGCCCTTATACAGGTGTTTTGCCCGACGCCACAAGCACTTTTCGGTAACACCGAAAATAGCTCAAGCCTTTCAACCCCCGTTCCTACTGTGCATGGGGTTGTTTTCGCCGCCCTACTCCGCCGCGTCCCGCATCTCCGCGCGCTCGGCCCTCGCCGCGCAGAACTTGAACTCCGGGATCTTGCCGAACGGGTCGAGCGCCGGATTGGTGAGCAGGTTCGCCGCCGCTTCCGCGTAGCAGAACGGCATGAACACCATGTTCTCGGGCACGTCGCGGTCCGACCGCACCTTGACCTCGACCGCGCCGCGGCGGGTTTCAAGGCGGATGAAATCGCCGGGCACGAGCTTCTTCTTGCGCATGTCCTTCGGCGACATGAACGCCACCGCCTCGGGCTCGATCTGGTCGAGCACCTGGGCGCGGCGGGTCATCGAGCCGGTGTGCCAGTGTTCGAGCACACGGCCGGTCGAGAGCACCATGGGATATTCGTCGTCCGGCAGTTCGTCCGGCGGGATGACCTTGGCCGGCACGATCTTGCCGCGGCCGCTCGCGGTCGGGAAGCCCGTGGTGAAGATGATCTCGTTGCCGGGCTTGTCGGGAGCATCGGCCGGATAGGTGACGGCGCCTTCGCGCACCAGCCGCTCCCAGCTGATGTTCTTCAGCGACGGCATCAGCTCCGCCATCTCGGTGTAGACCTCGCCCGGGCCGGCATAATTCCAGGGCAGGCCCATGCGCTTGCCGATCTCCTGGATGATCCAGAGATCCTGCCGCGCATCGCCCGGCGGCTTGATGACCTGACGCGCGAGCTGGACGCGGCGATCGGTGTTGGTGAAGGAGCCGTCCTTCTCGGCAAACGCCGAGGCCGGCAGGATGACGTCCGCGTGGAACGCAGTCTCGGTGACGAAGAGATCCTGCACAACGAGATGATCGAGCATCGCGAGCGCCTGGCGTGCGTGCTGCAGATCCGGATCGGACATCGCCGGATTCTCGCCCTCGATATACATGCCCTTGATCTCGCCGGCATGGATCGCGTTCATGATCTCGACCACGGTCAGGCCGCGGACGGGATCGAGATCCTGCTGCCACAGCTTTTCGAAGCTGCCGCGCAGATCGTCGCGGCCGACCGGCTGGTAGTCCGGCAGGAACATCGGGATCAGGCCGGCGTCGGACGCTCCTTGCACGTTGTTCTGGCCGCGCAGCGGATGCAGGCCGGTGCCGGGCCGACCGACCTGGCCGGTGATCAGCGCCAGCGCGATCAGGCAGCGCGCATTGTCGGTGCCGTGGACGTGCTGGCTGATGCCCATGCCCCAGAAGATGATCGACGATTTGGCGCGCGCGTAGGTTCGCGCCACCTCGCGCAGCGTCTGCGCCGGGATGCCGCAGATCGGCTCCATCTTCTCCGGCGTGAACTCCTTGATCTTCTCCTTGAGGTCCTCGAAGCCCTCGGTGTAGCCCGCGATGTACTGGTCGTCGGTCAGGCCTTCGGTGATGATCGTGTTGATCATCGCGTTCAGCATGGCGACGTCGGAGCCGGGCTTGAACTGCAGATGCTTGGTGGCGTGACGCGACAGCGACTGCCGGCGCGGATCCATCACGAACAGTTTTGCGCCGTTCTGCTTGACCGCGTTCTTGATGAACGTCGCGGCCACCGGATGGTTGACGGTCGGATTGGCGCCGATCACCCAGATCACTTCCGCGTCCATCGCCGCCGAGAACGGCGCCGACACCGCGCCGGAGCTCAGACCTTCGAACAGCGCGGCGACCGACGAAGCGTGACACAGACGGGTGCAGTGATCGACGTTGTTCGAGCCGAAGCCGGTGCGGACCAGCTTCTGGAACAGATAGGCCTCCTCGTTCGAGCCCTTCGCCGAGCCGAAGCCGGCGAGCGCCTTCGCGCCCTTTTCGTCGCGGATCTTGACGAGGCCCTTGGCGGCGATGTCGAGCGCCTCGTCCCAGCTGGCCTCGCGGAAATGCGTGAAGGGATTGGCCGGATCGACCTGGTCGTTGGCATCCTTTTTCGCATTCGGCAGCCGCACCAGCGGCTTGGTCAGACGATGCGGATGGTGGATGTAGTCGAAGCCGAAGCGACCCTTGACGCAGAGACGGTTATGATTGGCGGGGCCATCGCGGCCCTCGGCATAAATCACCTTCTCGTCCTTGACCTCGTAGGTGACCTGGCAGCCGACGCCGCAGAACGGGCAGAGCGAATCCACCTTCCTGTCGGCGTAAGTCACGCGGGTCTGCTTGTCGTCGAGCATGACGGCCGGCATCAGCGCGCCGGTCGGACAGGCCTGCACGCATTCGCCGCAAGCAACGCAGGTCGACTCGCCCATGGGATCGTCGAAGTCGAAGACGATCTTGGAACTATGGTTGCGATAGGCCATGCCGATGACGTCATTGACCTGGACCTCGCGGCAAGCGCGCACGCACAGGCCGCACTGGATGCAGGCATCGAGATTGACCCGCATCGCCGGATGGCTGGCATCGGTCTCCCAGCGCTCGGCAGCCGGGAAGCGGCTCTCGGTGACGCCCGTGGTCTCGGCCCAGTGCCAGAATTTCGAATCCGGATCGTGGCTGGTCTGGCGCGCCGGCTGATCGGCGACAAGCAGCTCCATCACCATTTTCTGCGCGGCGGTCGCGCGCGCGGATTCGGTCTTCACCTTCATGCCGACCGACGGCGTGCGCTTGCACGAAGCCGCCAGCACCCGCTCGCCCTCGATCTCGACCATGCAGGCGCGGCAATTGCCGTCGGGGCGATAGTCTGGCGCGGGCGAATAGCACAAATGCGGGATGTCGCGGCCCTGGCGTTTGGCGACCTGCCAGATCGTCTCGCCGGGCCTGGCCTCGACCTGCTTGCCGTCGAGCTCGAACGTAATCTTGGTCATTCGGCCGCTTCCTTGAACTCGTCAGGGAAATATTTGATCACGGAGGACAGCGGATTCGATGCCGCCTGGCCAAGCCCGCAGATCGAGGCATCGCGCATCGCCTGGCTCAATTCTTCCAGCAATGCGCGGTTCCAGACCGGCTTCTGCATCAGCAGCGCCGCCTTCTGGGTTCCGACGCGGCACGGCGTGCACTGGCCGCAGCTCTCGTCCTCGAAAAATTTCATCAGGTTCAGTGCGGCTGCGCGCACGCTGTCCTTTTGCGACAGGATCACGATCGCGGCCGAACCGATGAAGCAGCCGTATTTTTCCAGCGTGCCGAAATCGAGCGGGATGCCGTCCATCGACGCCGGCAGGATGCCGCCGGACGCGCCGCCCGGAAGGTACGCATAGAACTGGTGGCCATCGGCCATGCCGCCGCAATATTCGTCGATCAGCTCGCGCACCGTGATGCCCGCAGGCGCAAGCTTCATGCCCGGATTCTTGACGCGCCCCGAGACCGAGAAGCTGCGCAAGCCATGACGCTCATGGCGGCCATGGCCCTTCCACCAGTCAGCGCCCTTCTCGACGATGTCGCGCACCCACCACAGCGTCTCGATGTTGTTGATCAACGTCGGCAGGCCGAACAGGCCGACCTGGAACGGATAAGGCGGCTTGTGGCGCGGCAGCCCGCGCTTGCCCTCGATGCTTTCGAGCAGCGAAGACTCTTCGCCGCAGATGTAAGCGCCGGCGCCGCGGCGCATGTGCAATGTCGGGCCGCCCGCAGGCAACTTCGCGATCTCGCGCGTCAGGATCTCGCGCGAGGCCGGATATTCGTCGCGCAGATAGATGTAGACGTCGGAGGCCTGCACCACATGCGCGCCGATCATCATGCCCTCGATGAAGCGATGCGGATCGGTTTCGAGATAATAGCGGTCCTTGAACGTGCCGGGCTCGCCCTCGTCGCCATTGATCGCCATCAGCCGCGGACCGGGCTCGCCCAGCACAGCACGCCATTTGCGTCCCGTCGGGAAGCCCGCGCCGCCGAGGCCGCGCAGCGACGCATCGTCGAGCGACTTCAAGAGATCGTCCTTCGACATCTCGCCCGAGCGCAAGCGGCCCAGCAGCTTGTAGCCGCCGCCGGCAAAATAAGCGTCGTAATCGATATAATCAGGCAGATGCGCGTGAGTATCACCGACCTTCGCCGCAGCCATCACATTGGCAACGGTCGCGTGATCGACGAAGTTGTGTCCGACTTCCGCGGCAGGTGCGGTATCGCAGCGGCCGACGCAGGGCGCGCGCACCACGCGGATGCCGGGCCCCGAGGCTTCTTGCAAATCCGCGAGCAGCTTCTCTCCCCCGAGCATCGCGCAGGTCAGCGAATCGCAGACGCGGATCGTCAGTGGGGCAATATCAGGCTCGCCTTCCTTCACCACGTCGAAATGCGCGTAGAAGGTCGCGGTCTCGAACACTTCGGCGAAAGCGAGCTTCATCTCGTCGGCGAGCGCGGCGAGATGCGCAGCCGAGATCTGGCGATATGTGTCCTGGATCAGGTGCAGATATTCGATCAGGAGATCGCGCCGCCGCGGGCGATCTCCGAGCAATTGCTCAATCTCATGCGCGGCGGTCGGGTCGACCTGACGCCCCTTGGGCGTCGCCTTGGCGCGCCGGCGCCCCTCGCCCGGATGCTCGAATTCCCTGACCTTGTGAACGTCGTCGTTGCTGCTCATGGAAACGTCGCGTTCTCCTCAAAAGCGCGATGATCTCCGGGCGGGACGACCATCGCGATCCGCCCTGATCTTCTAGGCACGATCATCCGGGAACCGCGTCTCCGCGGCACAGTGGATCGAACCCGATCGAACCGACTCTAGTCTCTGGTATGCCAGATGCAAGAGAGAATTTAGAAAGATTCTATAATGCCTTACGGGGAAGGCCACCGCTCTGCGTACCCTCCGCGCAACCGCAACGTGGAACTCTGGCTTAGGTCCTGTCCATGCAGTCCTGGATATAGAACCAGCGGTCGTCGCCGGTCAGCCCCTTGGCCTTCACCTCGGCGCGACACGCCTTCAGCTTCGGCTTGTTGGCGGCCCACTTCGCCTTCATGTGTTTCAGCTTCTGCATGGTGAGCTTGATCTTGCCCGGTGGCTTGGCGTCGGTCGTTGCGGCAGGTGCAGGCGCCGTCGCGGTCTGCGCGGACGCGGTGTGAAGGCTTGCTGCCAGCATCATGGCGGCAAGACAGATACGGGTGCGAAGCATGAAATCCCCCTGGATTCTGTTCTTGAGCAATTCGACAGATGCGCGCGGAAGGCCATGTGACCTTCCGCGGCGGCATGGATCTACGATCAGAAGATCTTGACCGCGCTCTCCAGCGTCTTCCAAACGCCCCAGGCCAAGGGAACTCCGACGAAAGCCCAGAACAGCGCCGCCTTGGCATCCAGACCGCCCCTGCCGATGCCAAACGAGCCGTGCTGGATCGCCGCTTCGTTCTTCGCGCTGGCCGCCTGCAAGCGGGCGACCTCCTCCTGGCTCATGTTCCACTTGGGATCGACGGGCTTGATCAGATAGTTGCAGATCAAGCCGGCGATCAGCATGGCGCAGAGGATGTACATCGTCGTGTTGTAGAGCTGATCGCGCGGCACACCGGCGGCGAGTTGGAACTCGCGGATGTAGTTCACCACGACCGGGCCGATGATGCCCGCGGTCGACCACGCCGTCAGCAGACGGCCATGAATGGCACCGACAAACTGCGTGCCGAACATGTCGGCGAGATAGGCAGGCACGGTCGCGAAGCCGCCGCCATACATCGACAGGATAATGCCGAAGCCGACCACGAACAGCAGCTTCGAGCCCATTGCCGCAAAGGTCGGCGCCAGCGCGTAGAGCGCGATGCCGAGCAGGAAGAACGTGTAGTAGGTGTTCTTGCGGCCGAGATAGTCGGACAGCGAGGCCCAGAAGAACCTGCCGGCGATGTTGAACAGCGACAACAGGCCGGCAAAGCCCGCCGCGATGCCGGCGATGACGGTCTTCTGCTCAGTCGAGAGCTGGCTGAAAGTTACATCGGGCAGACCGATCAGCTTGCCGGCGAAGATCTCCTGCAACATCGGCGAGGCCATGCCGATCACCCCGATGCCTGCCGACACGTTCAGGCAGAGCACCCACCAGATCAGCCAGAACTGCGGCGTCTTGTGCGCATTGTCGAGATGCACGTGATGCTCGGTGATCATCGACTTCTTTTCGCTCGGCGGCGTCCAGCCCTCGGGCTGCCAGCCGACCGGGATCACGCGATAGGCAAACGCGCCGATCATCATGAACACGAAATAGATGATGCCCATCGCAACGAACGTCTCCCAGACACCGACCGAGGTCGGCGTCTTGAAATAGTTGATCAGGAGGTTGGCGAGGGGCGCGCCGATCATGGCGCCGCCGCCAAACCCCATGATGGCCATGCCGGTCGCCATGCCGCGACGGTCGGGGAACCATTTCACCAGCGTCGACACAGGCGAGATGTAGCCCAAGCCGAGACCGACGCCGCCGATCACGCCGCAACCGAGCCACATGATCCAGAGCTGGTGGACATAGACGCCGAAGGCGCCGATCAGAAGACCGCCGCCCAGCAGCAGGCCGCGACGGCACCCGCCTTGCGCGGGCCGGCGCGCTCGAGCCAGCCGCCCCAGATCGCGGCGGAGACGCCGAGCAGCACGAAGAACAGCGTGTACATCCACCCCAGGCTCGCGACCTTCCAATCGCAGGTGGTGGTGAACAGCTCCTGAAAGAGCGAGATGTCCGGGCAGGCCTTGCTCTGCGTGATGCCGATCGCGCGCGACAGCGGCAGCCAGAACACGGAAAAGCCGTAGGCCATGCCGATGCAGAGATGGATGCAGAGCGCAGCCGGCGGCACCAGCCAGCGGTTGAAGCCTGCCTTTGCGACCGTATGTTCGCGATCGAAAATTCCTGCGCCAGCGCCTGAAATCCTTCCCGCGCTCTCGATTGTGGTCATGCACTCCTCCCCTGCAGTCGCCCTTTTGAGCGAGACTGCCGCTACGATCCTGTTGCTCAGCCCATTGCGGCGCAGCTGCGGTCCCTGCTGCTCCGCAAAATCATCCAACACGCGCCAGGACCGTCACGCATGTCTGAAAAGTTAACCCCTCGAACAGGACTCTATGCCCGATACGATGTGACGGCTTCGTGCGCGGCCCGCTGATCCGCGTATCGCGGGCAAGATTCAACCTTCGCGCCGGCGCGGACAAAGTCAATTGGGGCAGAAGCCGGGATCGATGTCGATAGACAAAAGGTCGGTATCGGCGCAGTAACGCGCCTAAGAACGCAGCGCACCATTGGCGCTTTTTATCGAGCCATTCGCTTTTTCTATCAAGAACACGATGCGCGCCTCGTTGCGCTCGGTGATCTCCACCGTGTCGCCCGTCTCGCGGATCAGGTTCGGAATGTCAATGATCGACAAGGGATCGGTGCAGTGGACTTCGAGCTGATCGCCCGGCTGCAATGGTTTCAGCGCCTTGCGCGTCTTGAGGGCCGGCAACGGGCATTTGAGCCCGGTGAGATCAAGCGTCGTTCTGGTCATCAGGGCAACATGGCGGGAGGGATCGCTTGCGTCAACGCGAGGGACTCAGAGCAGGTTGGCGTAGGACAAGAAACCTACGAGGTCGCCGGGTTCGACGCGCGTGATATTTTCGCCGAGTTCAATGAGGCCATCGGTCTCCACCAATGACGACAGCAGGCCTGCTCCTTCGCGCGGGAACTTGATTGCCTCCAGCGCGCCATCCTGTGCGCGGCGCAAGGAGGCGCGAACATATTCGCGGCGACCCAGCTTCTTCCTATAGGTGAACGCCGCACGCAGCGGGATCGGCGCTAGCGGCTCCGGCAGGCTGCCGGCGAGCGCGAGCACGGTTGGCCGCACCACGTGAACGAATGTGACGAAACTTGCGACGGGATTACCGGGCAGCCCGATCAGCGGCGTGCCGCCGATGATGCCCATCGCCACAGGCCGGCCGGGCTTGATCGCCATCCGCCACAGCACGAGCGAGCCGACGCTCTCGACCGCCGCCTTGACGTGGTCCTCCTCGCCGGTCGAGACGCCGCCGGTGGTGAGGATCAGATCATGGTGCCCCGCCACCTGTTTCAATCCGTTCGCGAGCGAGGCACGATCGTCGCGCAGAATGCCGAGATCGGAGACCTCGCAGCCGAGCCGGCGCAGCATCGCCATCAGCATGAAACGGTTGGAATCGAACAGCTGCGCGGCCGCACGCGGCTCGCCCGGCGAGGCCAACTCGTTGCCGGTCGAGAACACGGCGACACGAATGCGCCTGACCACGTCAAGTCGGGTCAGACCAAACGCGGCGGCAAGGGCAACATGCTGCGGCCGCAGTCGCAGGCCTGCTCGCAGCGCGATCTGGCCAACGGGGATATCCTCGCCTGCCGGCCGGACATTCGCACCCGACTTCAGCCCTGATGGCAGCACGATCTTTCCTGATACATCGATGCGGACATCCTCCTGCATGAACACGGTCCCGGCCCCCGGCGGCATCGGCGCGCCCGTGAAAATGCGTGCGGTGTGGCCGGGCTTGATCGGCGCCTGCGCAAGGCCGCCGGCCTGGATACGGCCATCGAGCGGGAAGGCCTGTTCCCGGTCCTGCGGAAGATCCGCGTCGCCGACGGCATAGCCGTCGACGGCAGAGTTGGTGAAAAGCGGCAACGGCAGCGGCGCCGCGATATCGCGCGCCAGCACGCGCCCGTCGGCATCCACGAGCGCCACCGTCTCTAGGTCGGCAATCGCGTGGACGCGGGTCGTGATCAGGCCAACAGCCTCGTCGACCGACATCATCGGTCCGCCGAAAGCAAAGCAATCGTCCGACAGTTGTGCCATGGTGCCTCGTCAACGCGTCGCCGCGCTTCTTGCCATCGCATCCTCGACCTGTATCGCGGCACGCAGCATGAGAGCCGCTACAGCCTCGATGTCATCGAGATGGACGGTCGGCAGCCGGGTTTCAACCGCAGCGTCGGTGGCAATCCCGACAATGCCGGGATCATCGGGGAACAGCAGCGGCTTGGCATTGGCGGCGCGATGCACCTCGATCTTGCGATGCGGCTCGCGCTTGAAGCCTTCGACCACGACGAGATCGACCGCGGACAGCTTGCCGAGAAGTTCCGGCAACCGCGGCTCGGCTGCGCCGCGCAACTCGTGCATCAAAGCCCAGCGGTTCGACGACGCCACCAGCACCTCGGCCGCCCCGGCCTCGCGGTGGCGCCACGAATCCTTGCCGGGCACGTCGACGTCAAACCGATGGTGGGCATGCTTGATGACGGAGACGCGCAGGCCCTGCGCGTTGAAATGCGGGATCAGCCGCGTCAACAGCGTGGTCTTGCCTGCTCCGCTCCAACCTGCCAGGCCGATGACTTTCATAACCATTCGATCTCCGCCACCGGCTCGCGAGCAGATGGAACCTCCGGCCTCTCCCCGTCAGTGCGAGCGCAGCGAATCAAGATTGCTTCCGCGGAAAGATTCCGGATTGCTGCGCTCGCACTGACGAGCGGAGGCATTTTGCCCATTCCCCGGCATGCTTATATCGGCTTGCGGCGAATGTCATGCTAACGTCGCGGCCATGATGAAGATCGACAAGGCCCCGGTGCCTCTGATTATCCCTGACCCCGGCGACCCGCGCCTGACCCAGAGCGTGACCGGGACTGACCAGACCGGCGCCAGGGTCGAAATCAAGGTGCCGATGGAGCGGCCGCTGACGCTCTACCTGAATTCCCAGGAGATCGTCACCATGATGACGATCGGCGACTATCCGGAATATCTGGCGCTCGGCTATTTGCTGAACCAGAACATGCTGAAATATAACGACGCGGTTACCGAGGTCGAATATGACGACGACCTTCAGGTCGTTGTCGTGCGCACCTCACACCACACCAATTTCGAAGCCAAGCTCAAGAAGCGCACGCAGACTTCCGGCTGCGCGCAGGGCACCGCCTTCGGGGATCTGTTGGAAGCGGTCGAGAGCGTCGCGCTGCCAAAGGCGGAGCTGCGCACCTCCTGGCTCTACCGGATGACACAAACCATCAACACCATGCCATCGCTCTATCTCGAGGCCGGCGCGATCCATGGCTGCGTACTGTGCAAGGAAGGCGAGCCGCTCTGCTACACCGAGGATGTCGGCCGCCATAACGCGGTCGACAAGATCGCAGGCTGGATGTACCGCCACGGCGTCGATCCCGGCGACAAGATCCTCTACACCACGGGCCGCCTCACCTCGGAGATGGTGATCAAGACCGTACGCATGGGCATTCCGATCCTGGTGTCGCGATCCGGCTTCACTGCCTGGGGCGTCGATCTCGCGCGGCAAGTCGGCCTGACGCTGGTCGGACGCACCCGCGGCAAGCGCTTCATCGCACTCGCCGGCGAGGAGCGGATCGTCTACGACCAGAACCTCGCTTACGTCGAAGAGGAATCAGCGAGGCACAAGCGCAAGGGCGAAAGTGGTGACGACTAGCATTCCGCCAACGGGCCTTCCACCGACTCTTGGCGTGCTGCTCGCCGGCGGCCTGGCACGTCGCATGGGCGGTGGTGACAAGCCGATGCGCACCATCGGCGGCCGCACCATCCTGGAGCGCGTGATCGCGCGCCTGTCGCCCCAGTGCGATGGACTGATCCTCAACGCGAATGGCGACCCGGCGCGTTTCGCTACATTTGGCTTGCAGGTTGTTGCCGACGACGTGCCCGGCTTCCCCGGTCCGCTCGCCGGCATTTTGGCCGCACTGGAATGGACCGCAGCAAACCGGCCGGAGATCGAATGGGTGCTCAGCGCCGCCGGGGACTGCCCGTTCCTGCCACGTGACCTCGTCGCGCGGCTCCACGCGGCGCGGGCGCGGGAGAACGCGCAGCTCGCGGTCGCCGCCTCGGGCGACCAGTCGCATCCGGTGATTGGCCTGTGGCGCGTCGCCTTGCGCGACGAGCTGCGCCACGCCCTGGTCGTCGAGGATCTCCGCAAGATCGACCGCTGGACCGCGCGCTATCCGCTTGCGACAGTAACATGGCCGGCCGAGCCGCTCGATCCGTTCTTCAATGCGAACACGGTGGAGGACATCACTGCAGCCGAGCGTCTCGCGGCACTGGATGCGGCATCCTAGCATTTAACGGAACATCGAACCGGATGGAGACGAGCTGCGACTACTGATCGGGGCGCACTCCGGATCAGCCATGGCCGACTCTCTTCTGAATGCCATATTCGCGGTCGTCGATTTCGTGTTCGATCTCTCAAAAGCAATCGACAGCACCAAGCGGCTGAGCCAACAGGCCACGGGCAGCGACAAAATCGTCGACGTCCCGTCGGACCCGAAGCCGCTGCCGCCGGCAGCGCAGCGTGCGCTTGCGGAAGCCGAGGAGCGGGAATGCGCGAGAGAGCGCGCCGCTAAGCCAACGGCATCGGCTCGGTCGTCTAGGCACGCCGGAATCCGGCTCGCTGCAGCGCCGCACGCGCCTCATCCGAGCCGAGCGCATCGAGAAAAGCCTGCACGGCCGGACGCTGCTTGCGCGAGGTCACCAAGGCAAAATCATAATGCTCTTCCGCGAACGGAATGAAACCGAGATTGGCCGCATGGGCGACCGGCGCAATGGTCATGCCCCAGTCCGCACGGTGCTGCGCGACGGCCGCTGCAACCGCGTTGTGCGAGCGCGGCTGGTTCCAATAGCCTTCCGGGCGCGCTCCGCCGAGCAGGCGGTCGATCAAGATACGCGTGCCGGCGCCCTGGTTGCGGTTGACCATGATGCAGGCGGGGTCGGCGACCGCGGCAGCAACGGCCTCCTTTGCGCCGAGCTCCTCGAAACGCTTGTCCCCCCTGCGGAAGACAATGCCTTGCATCCGCCGCCATCCCGGCACGAGCTCGAGCCCCTCGACGAGATACGGCGCGTTGTAGGTCTCCGTCTTGTCGTCGAACAGATGGATCGGCGCGAGATCGCATTCGCCGCGCTTGGCCGCCGCCAGGCCCCCGAGACTGCCAACGGCAATCGAGCGCACAGTGAGGCCCGCATGGGCGAGCGGCGCGGTGACGAGATCGAGGCCGGTGCAATGGCTGCCGACGATGACGAGATCAGGCACCCGCACATGCGGCGTGAACAGCGTCACCTCGGCCTTCGTCCCCGCCGGCATCTGGTCGGCGAGCGCATCGATGCGCAGAAAGCCATCGGCCTGCGCGAAGGATGTGATCGCACCTGAGCCCTTGCCGGAAGGGTAGGCGATCAGCCCGTCCTTGCCCTCGACCAGCGAGACCATGATGAACTCGGTACGGCCAAGCTCGGAGGCAATGCGTACCGGCACGGTCGCACTCACCTTGGCATCAGAGCGCGGGGGCAATCCAGCCATCTTGCGCAGCGCCGGCACGATCATGTCGTGGAAGGTGAACATCGCCGAGGTCGGAAAGCCTGGCAGGATCACCACCGGCTTGCCGTCGCACACGGCAAGGCATAGCGGCTTGCCGGGCTTGAGCGCCACGCCATGCGCGATGACGCCGGGCAGGCCGAGCCGGTCGATGATGCGATGGGACAGGTCGCCTGCGCCCTTCGATGTGCCGCCCGACAGCACCAGCATGTCGGAATCCGCCAGCGCCTGACGCATCGCCACTTCCAGCCTGACTTCGTCGTCGGGAATCGCACCGAGGAAGATCGCCTCGCCGCCGTTCTCGTTGATCGCGGCTGCGACGATCGCACCATTGGTGTCGTAGATCGCCGCCGGCGCAAGCGCCTCGCCGGGCTGCACGAGCTCGTCGCCAGTGGAGATCACCGCAACCCGCGGCTTCCGTGCGACTCTCACCTCGGCGATGCCGCAGGCCGCCAGCATGCCGATCTCGCGCGAGCCGATGATTGTGCCCGCGCGCAGCAGCGCTTCGCTGCGCGCGATGTCGGAGCCGGCGTACGAGACGAACTGCCCCGGCGAGACTGCGCGACGGACATCGATCGCAGCGAGGCCGGCCGGCTGGGTGTGCTCGACCATGACGACGGCATCGGCGCCGCGCGGCAGCGGGCCGCCGGTCGCGATTGGCGTTGCGGTTCCTGTCGTCACTTGCAGCACAGGTACGGTGCCGCAGTGAATGGTCTCGCTGTTCAGCGCCAGCCGCACGGGTGCGCCTTCGCCGGCGACTGAAAGATCCGCCGAGCGCACGGCAAAGCCGTCGACATTGGAGCGATCGAACGGCGGCACGTCGATCGGCGCGGTGATGTCTTCGGCAAGGGCCGCACCGAGCGCATCGGCGAGCTTGCGCGCCTCTTTCGGGACCGGACGCGGAAACAGCGCAGCATCGAAGCGCGCCAACGCCTCCTCGCGCGAAAGGATCTTGAGAAATTGCTGCTGCTCGAGAGTGCTGCGATCTGGCGGCCTTGGGATCATCGTCATGCCGGAACCCATATCATTCCCGCATCAAATAAGCATCGACCGGTTCGCCCGCAGCAAATCCCTCGCGGCTCGCGGGAATGAGCAACCATGCATCGGATCGGCCGATCGCGTGCAGCGGCCATTCGCCCATGGCAAGCGGCATCCACGTTTTATGTTCCTCCGCTAGTAACGCGATCTCGGCAATGCCGACGCTGGAAGCAATTTTTCGCGCGAGCGGCAAGGTCACCGTGCGACGTGGTTGCCGTGCCGACAATCGATCGATCAGCGGAAGCACCAGCGCAACCCAGACCGCAAGCGCTTGAGCCGGCGAACCGGGCAAGGCGACGACCGGAACCTTTCCGAGCCGACCAGCGGCTGCGGTCCGTCCAGGCTGGAGCGCAAGACCGTGGGCGAGCTCCGCCCCGCGCTCAGCCAACGCCGTCACCGCGGCATCCGCGCGACCGACGCCGCTGCCGCCGATCGTCAGCAGAAGATCGCAGGCGGACACATCGAGCGCCGCTGCGATCGACGCCGCATCGCGCGAACCGGCTTCATGCATGCTCACATCCAACCCTGCCGCGCTTGAAAGCTCGGCGATCATCTGCAGCGTCGCGCTTCCACCCGGCACGTTGACGATGCGCAGGCGCGGCCGCCTGACGCTCAGCCTGTCCGCACCCGCAACGCGCGCGAGCAACAGAGCTGCTGCATCGACGGGACATCCCGTTGCGGCCGCGGGCGCGTTCTCGGCGATATCGCTGCCCGCACGCGCGACACCTTGTCCCGGAACGCCCTCCATCAGCACCTGGGCGAGCGGGCCCGACACCTCAACTGCGTCAACATCGAGCACGCAATCACAGCCCGCCGGCATCGCGCCGCCGGCCTCGACCCACACCGGAAGGCCGGCCAGAGGCAGCGGCGAATAGGAGGACGCGCCGACGAGATCGCGGGCGCAAAGCGCCCAGCCATCCACTGCAGCGATGTCGCGCGGCGGAGAGGCCGGCAGCAATGGCATGCCCGCGGAAACACAGCCGGCCGCTTCAATCAGCGGCAATTCGACCGGCCCGACCGGATCGACGCCGCGCAGCAGCGCGGCGAGCCCGGGCTCGAGCGGGGTCAATGAAGGCGGCAAGCACTGGATCATGTCTCATGATGGACCACGCATCGCGCGGTTTGGCAACCACTCGTACCTCGGCCGTCAGCCGCCCGATTTGTCCGCGTTCGGAAAGAACACCTGCTGGCCGTCGACCTTGTAACCGGCGATCGCCGCTTGCCCCTCTGGAGAGATCAGCCAATTGATGAAGGTCTGGCCCAATTCTTTCTTCACGTCCGGAAATTTTTCCGGGTTCACGAGCATCACGCCATATTGGTTGAGCAACCGCTTGTCGCCCTCGACGATGATGTCGAGATCGCCGCGTTCCCTGAACGAGATCCAGCTGGCGCGATCTGCAAGCATATAGGCATTCGCCTTGCGCGCGGCATCGAGCGCCGCGGTCATGCCCTGCCCGCTTTCGCGATACCAGGCGCCCTTGGCACTGGCGATGTCGATGCCGGCAACGATCCAGAGTGCGAGCTCCGCCGCATGGGTGCCGGAACGATCGCCCCGCGTCACGAACGGCGCACCCTTGGCTTCGATTGCCTTCAGCGCAGTGACGATGTCCTTGCCCTTCACGCCGGCGGGATCGCTCTTCGGCCCGATCAGCACGAAATCATTGTACATCACGTCGTAGCGCTTGCTGGCGAAACCGTCTGCGACGAATTTCTCCTCCTGCGGCCGGGCGTGCATCAACACCACCTCGACCTCGCCTCTTCGGGCAACATCGAGCACCTCGTCGCTTCGGCGCGCAATCACCGTCACCTCGATGCCGGTCTTGTCGCGGAAAATCGGCAGCAGATAATCCATGAGCCCGGATTCTTGCGTCGCGGTCGTTGTCGCGAGGACGATACTGCGGTCCTCCGCGGACGCGGCCGCAACGGCCGCCGTGAGGCCGCAGGAAAGCGCGAATGCAACGGACAGGCGGCCCATATCAGGTTCCCATTGGCGATGACGCGATCATGATGATGATCGATTGCGCCGCACTCGTGACGCGATACCCATTGGGCGGGTCTTTCGGGAAATCTCGGCAAAGCATGCGCCCACTTTAAGCTCGTTCACTAAAGCAGTGAAAACCGGCGTGCGGACGTGTTGCAAAGCAACGAGATGATCAGGCATGGTTCCCACGGACAGAAACTGAAATGCAGAATTCCCCTGCGTTGAACGTCAAAAAGAAGCAAGAATTTGCATAGGAATGCAGGATGGAATTCCTGACGACCAGCGAAGCCGCGGACTATCTCCGCCTCGGCGAACGCAAGCTCTACGAACTCGTGACCAACGGCGCGATCCCCTGCACCAAGGTCACAGGCAAATGGCTCTTCCCGCGACACGAGCTCGACCTCTGGGTGCTGTCGGGCCTGGCGCGCCCTGCCGGCATGCTGACGGCAGAGCCGCCGCCGGTGGTGGGCGGCAGCCAGGACGAGCTGCTGGACTGGAGCCTCCGCGAGTCCGGTTCAGGCCTCGGATCGATGACAGAAGGCAGCGCGCGCGGGCTCGAGCGGCTGCAACGCAACGAGGTGATGGCGGTCGCCGTGCACTTCCACAGCCTCGACGCGGAAGGCAACCTTGCCTCCGACGCCAGCGTGACGGCGCTGCGGGACGCACCTGACTTACATGATGCGCTGCTGGTCGCCTTCGTGCGCCGCGAACAGGGGCTCGTGCTGCCCCCGGGCAATCCAAAGCAGTTGCAGGGGCTGTCCGACGTGCTCGCGCTCGGCGCGCGGATGGCGATGCGGCAGCAAGGCACCGGCGCGCAGATGCTGCTCGACGTGCTGCTGAAGCGCGCCGGCGCCTCGACGCGCGATCTGCGGCGGGTGGAGACGCCGGCCCTCACCGGGCCCGACCTCGCCGAGATGGTCCGCGCCGGACAAGCCGATTGCGGCGTCGCGACGCGCGCGGCAGCGCGCTCGGCCGGGCTCGATTTCGTGCCGCTGGTCTGGGAGAATTTTGACCTCGCAATGCGGCAGCGCAGCTATTTCCGCCCCGCCATGCAGGCCCTGATCCGGTTCCTGGACGAACGGCGGCTGTGCCAACGCGCCGAGGAGCTGACCGGTTACGATCCCTCGCCCGCAGGCCAAATCCGTTTCGCGGCCTGAGATTGACGCCCACCCCCAAACAGTTGCAAAAGAAACCAATTCAGCCGGGCCGTACCCGGCGCCAAGCAATTTTCGGCCAACGCGCCGGATCAGGGGAGGACGAGCGTGAAGCCAATCAAATTTGGACTGCCGGTTGCGGCCGCCGTGGCGGCGGCGCTGCTGTCGGGTGGTGCGATGGCGCAGGTGTCCGACGACGTCGTCAAGATCGGCGTGCTGACCGACATGAATGGCCCCGCCTCCGCGCCGACCGGCCAGGGCTCGGTGACGGCGGCGCAGATGGCGATCGACGATTTCGGCGGCACTGTGCTCGGCAAGCCGATCAGCATCGTGATCGGCGACCACCAGCTCAAGGCGGACATTGGCGCTGCGATCGCGCGGCGCTGGTACGATGTCGACCAGGTCGACCTGATCGTCGACGTGCCGGTCTCGGCCGTCGGCCTTGCGGTGCAGAACATCGCCAACGAGAAGAAGCGGCTGTTCATCACCCACTCCACCGGCACCGCCGACTTCCACGGCAAGTTCTGCTCGCCCTATGCGATGCAGTGGGTGTTCGACACCCGCGCGCTCGCGGTCGGCACTGCGGATGCGGTCGTCAAGCGCGGCGGCGACAGCTGGTTCTTCATCACCGACGACTACGCCTTCGGCCACTCGCTGGAGCGCGACGCCTCCAGCGTCATCACCGCCAATGGTGGCAAGGTGCTGGGCTCGGTGAAGCCGCCGCTGGCGACGCCTGACCTCTCCTCCTTTGTGCTGCAGGCGCAGGCCTCCAAGGCCAAGATCATCGGCATTGCGGCAGGTCCCCCCAACAACATGAACGAGATCAAGACCGGCTCGGAGTTCGGCGTGTTCAAGGGCGGCCAGCAGATGGCGGCGCTGCTGGCGCTGATCACCGACATCCACGGCCTCGGCCTGCAGGCCGCGCAGGGCCTGCTCCTGACGACCTCGTTCTACTGGGACATGGATGACAAGACCCGGGAATGGTCGAAGCGCTATTTCGCCAAGATGAACAAGATGCCGTCGATGTGGCAGGCCGGCGTCTATTCCAGCGTGATCCACTATCTCAACGCCATCAAGGAAACCGGCACCGACGATCCGCTCAAGGTCGCAGCGAAAATGCGCGAGACGCCGGTCGAGGATTTCTTCGCCCGCCACGGCAAGCTTCGCGATGACAATCTGATGGTGCACGACCTCTGGCTGGTGCAGGTGAAGACGCCGGAGGAGAGCAAATATCCGTGGGACTATTACAAGATCCTCACGACGATTCCCGGCGACAAGGCCTTCGGCCCGCCGGACCCGGCGTGTGCGATGCTGAAGAAGTGACGATCGCTTAGAGCGATCGTCATTTCACCACGCCGGTCTCGCGACACTGAGAAGGATACGACTTACGAATTTCATCATGGCCCGGCTGCGCCTGCGTCAACATCGACTTGAGGCGATGTAGGCAGCGGCCGGTTTTTGTGAAAGCATGCCGCCAAACAATAAGGCAATGGGAGGCGACATGTTGCGAATCTTGCGGTGCGCTGTTTTCGGGCTGGTCTTGCTGTCAGGTCTCCTCAACGCGGCCCCTCCCGCCTCCGCCGCCTACCCGGACCGCCCCGTGCACTGGCTGATCGGCTTTGCCGCCGGCGGCCCGGTCGACATCGTCGCACGCATCATGGCGCAGTGGTTGTCGGACCATCTCGGCCAGCAGTTCATCGTCGAGAACCGCACCGGCTCCGGCGGCAACATCGCGGCCGCCGCCGCGATCAATTCGCCGCCCGACGGCTACACGCTGCTGTTCGTCGCGCCCAACAATGCGATCTCGACCTCGCTCTACAAGAAGCTGCCGTTCGACTTCTTGCGCGACACCACGCCGGTCGCCAGCATCATGCAGCTCACCAACATGCTGGTCGTCTCCAACGCGATGCCCGTGAAGACGGTCCAGGAGTTCATCGACTATTGCAAGGCCAATCCCGGCAAGATCTCGTTCGCCTCGTCGGGCAACGGCACCTCGGTGCACATGTCGGCGGAGCTGTTCAAGGCGATGACCAAGTGCGACATGGTGCATGTGCCCTATCGGGGATCTGCGATCGCCTTCCCCGACATCATCTCCAACAAGGTGCAGCTGATCTTCGACAACCTTCCTTCCGCGCTCGAGCAGTCGCGCGGCGGCAATGTCCGCGCGCTCGGCGTCACCTCGCCGCAGCGCTGGCCCGCGCTGCCCGACGTGCCCGCCATCGCCGAGACCGTGCCGGGCTTCGAATCGGTCGGCTTCTACGGCATCTCCGCGCCGAAGGGTACGCCGAGCGAGATCGTCGAGCTCCTCAACAAGGCGGTCAACGAGGCGCTGAAGGACCCCAAGGTGGTGGCGCGGCTGACCGAGAATGGCGGCATCCCGAGGCCGATGACGCCGGCCGAGTTCGGCAAGCTGGTCGCTGACGAGACCGAGAAGTGGCGCAAGGTGGTGGAATTCGCCGGGGTCTCGGTAGACTGAGCGGGCCGCCGCCACGCGTCAGGTGCCCGGCAAGACGGGCCGTCAAAACACGAAAACAACCCCATGCACAGTAGAAAGTGAGGGAATTACAACGGGTTGCGGCAGCAAAAATCTATACCACCGAAAAACGCTTGTTCCGTCGGGCAAAACAGGCGTATAAGGGCATCATCACAAACTTCGGAAATTTGGAAGTCATCGCCAAGTCGCGCTGGCGCTTTCACGTCACCCGCCTCGGCATTGCACCCCCGCCTCCATCCCTGTAAACGAACCGCGCACCGTTGCCGGCCCGCCCCTTCGCGGGCCGTCTCGCGGCGGGGCCTGTAGCTCAATGGTTAGAGCCGGCCGCTCATAACGGTCTGGTTGCAGGTTCGAGTCCTGCCGGGCCCACCAGCCTTCGCTCGCTTCGCGAGCTTCGGCTAGGCAAGCCGGTGCCACACATCAAAAGCGAAGCGAGTGAAGGCTGCCTCGCCGAAGCCCGGAGGGCGAAGGCGGGCTGAGCAGCCAGCAGGAGCCGAAGGGCGAAGCGTGGTGTCCGGCGTAGCTGGAGCGCAGCGGAAACGAAGACGGACTGCTGCATCGAGCTTCGGCTCGGCGAGCCGGTGCCACACATCAGAAGCGCCTTAGACTTTTTGACGGTGGGCCCGGATACCTACAAGCACAAACCATCTTGCCCTCGCGCATAGGCTGCGTTTGCATAGTCTCTTTCCTCGGGGGGAATTTCAGTATGCGCATTCTGGTGATAGCAGTCGCTTGCTCCACTCTGACCGGTTGCATGACGGCCGGCGAGACGGTTTCCTTCAAGGCGGTGAATTCTTCTGGCGAGAGACAAGCGCGGGTTGCCCGTCTCGCATAAGCGCCTGCTGCTGTGGATTGGACGCCATCTGGATCAACTAGTCGGTGGTCGTGCCCATGGCCGAGACGATCACGACGACACGATGACCGCGCCCGTGCAGGTCGGCGAGACTGCGCGCAACCGCTCCAATCTTGGCCGGTGTTTCAAGGCAGACACCACCATAAATCTGAACGATGATGGGATCGTTGCGCATCTGGCCTCGCTCGGGAACCTTACTCCCCTCGCCCATCGAACCGATGCCACCTATTCATGTTCCGCCGACCTCAAAGTTCGGATGAAGGATGACGAGATCCGCGCAGGACATGTCAGCACCATCAAAGATGTGCTGTAGGGCACCGAGAGAACGGCGGAAGACCCAGCTCGAGCCATCGGTGCCGATCCGAAAATCGCACTCACGGACTAGTGAGGCGCCTCCCCGCCGCATCCGGCTCCTTAGTGTACACAGTGGTTTCGGGACCCGAAGCTAGTTCCTCGCGTTAACGTCCGATGGGAACAAAGGCACCGGGTATCGCGGCATCGGTGGGGCGACACCCGCTGCCGCGTTGACTTGGCCAGGCTGGACCTGCCCAGGAGAGAAACTGACCATGAACAGGCTCCGAAGTTCCGCGTTTGAGGCTGGGATCAGCAATATGGCAACCGAAGACGTCGATCCCAGATTTGCCGACCTTGATGCCTGGCCGCTGGCGTCGGCGATGGAAGCGATGTGGGAGGGGCAGCTTGCGGCGATTGCCGCAATCGGCCATGCCCTTCCCGCAATCACCGCGGCGACCGAAGCGGCCAAGACCGCGCTGGGCGACCACGGTCGCCTTGTCTATGTCGGCGCCGGCACCTCGGGGCGCGTGGCGGTCCAGGACGGCGCCGAGCTGACGCCGACCTTCGCCTGGCCCCGCGAGCGCGTCCGCTTCATCGTCGCCGGCGGAGACAGTGCCTTCGTCACCAGCATCGAGGGCGCCGAGGATGACATTGATGACGCGGTCGCGCAGATCAACGCCGCGCGGCTCACACCGCATGATGTGGTGATCGCGGTCGCGGCCAGCGGCACGACGCCGTTCACCGTCGCGGCGCTGCAGCAGGCAGGCTCCTGCGGTGCAGTGACGGTCGGTGTCGCCAACAATCCCGGCACCGTGCTGCTGGCATCGGCCAAGTTTCCGATCCTGATCGAGACCGGCCGCGAGCTGATCGCCGGCTCCACGCGGATGAAGGCGGGCACCGCGCAGAAGGTCGTGCTCAACCTGATCTCCTCGGGCATCATGCTGCGTCTTGGCCGGGTGTATCGCGGCATGATGGTGAACATGCAGCCGACCAATGCCAAGCTGAAGCGGCGCGCCGAGGCCATGGTGGCGCAAATCGCCGAGCGCGATCCATCGCACGCGGCACGCGCGCTGGAGCAGGCCGAAGGCAACGTCAAGACGGCGGTGCTTCTGGCGCTGGGTGTCAGCAGAGCTGAAGCGGAGACCATTCTGAAGGATGGCGACGGCAATCTCCGGCGGGTGTTTGCCGAGCTCGCCAGGGATCGGGGCTAGGCGCCGACCTTGGCCAGCACGTCGGCGCGCAGGAAGCGCTCGATGAAGAGCATGAACAGCACAGAGGGCACGAGCAGGATCAGCGCCGTGATCGAGGCGACCTGATAATTGCCGCCCATCGCCGCATTGTAGAGCAGTAGCGGCAGGGTCCTGACCTGCGGCACGCCGACGAAGAAGGTGCCGGTGAACTCGTCGAGCGATTCCAGGAAGACAAAGATGCCGCTGGCGACGATGCCGGGCGCGGCCAGCGGCAGCGTCACCGAGACAAACGTCTTGAGCGGCGAGGCGCCGATGTTGCGCGCCGCCAGCTCCAGATCCTTGTCGACCGCGCCGAACGCGGCGGCCGCGATCCAGACCGAATAGACCAGCCCGTGCGCGGCATGGACGAGCACCACGCCGAGGACCGTGCCGTTGATGCCGAGCTGGTAGAAGACGCGGGCGACGTTGATGTAGATCGCCACCGACGGAAAGGCCTGCGGCAGCAGGAACACAACCATGAACAGGGCGCGCGCCGGCAGCCTCAAGCGCGCCAGCGCGTAGCCGGCCGGGATCGAGAGCGCGAGCGCGACGGCGACCGTCAGCACCGCGATAAAGACCGATGTGCCGAGCGAGGCCATGGCGTCGCCTGTCGGGCGGAAGACCTGCTCCCAATAGCGCGTGCCGTAGCTCACCGGCAGCTTATAGGGCGTGTACCAGCGCTCGGCCACGGACCACAGCGCAAGGTTGGCGAGCGGGCCGATCAGCACGAAGGCAAAGGCCGCGAGCAGGAACGCGGCCAGCGCCGTGCGCAACGCAGATCCGAGATGCATCATGGCGCACTCTCCTTCGCCATGCCGCGCTTCAGATAGATGATCGCAGCGCCGGCCGAGAGCAGATAGGTGATGACGCCGAGCGCATTCGCCGTGGCGTAATCGCCATAGGCGTTGATGCGGAAGGCCATGTCGACGGTCAGCAAGGTGGGCTGCGATCCCGCCACCATCATCGGTACAGACAGCACCGAGAGCATCGTCACGAACGACAGCACCAGCGCCACGAGGAGCTGCGGCATCACCTGAGGCAGCGCGAGCTCGACCAGCACGCGCAAGCGGGAGGCCCCGAGATTGCGGCCCGCTTCCAGCGTCGCGCGGTCGATCGCGGCGAGCGCACCCGCGAGCAGCAGGGCAACGAAGGGCGTCTGCTTCCAGACGAAGGTGGCGATGATGCCGCGCCAGTCGAGGAAGCTGACCGCCTGGAGCGGCTCCATGAGCCCCATGGCGACGAAGGAATTGTTCATCAGCCCGTTCTTGGCGAGGAAGGTGCGCATGCACTGCGCCGCGACGATGAACGGGATGAAGAGCGGCCAGCGATAGAGCGCTTTCAGCGTGCCAACGATCAGGCGGTTCTCGCCGAGCGTCAGCGTACCGGCGATGACGATGGCGGCGAGTCCCGTCAACGAGCAGGAGACGAGCACGATCACGACGGTGAAGAGGATGTCGCCGGAATAGAGCTCCCAGGCCTTTCGAAAGGCATCCAGCGAGAAACCTCCTTTCGGCCCGGTGAAGGCCGAAATCAGCGAGAAGCTCAGCGGATAGAGAAACAGCGCCGCCACCAGCGCGAGGCCAGGGGTGATGAGCAGCAGAGCGAGCTGGCGTTGCGAGATCGACATCGAACCTGCCGACGGCGGCGCGCCGCAACCAACCTCAATTCGCGACCTTCTTCTCGTAGCCCTCGAGGATGTCGTTGAAGTAGGGGGCTATGGGAAAGGGCTTGCCGTTGCTGGCGAGCTCGGCCGGCGTCACGTCGCTGAAGAGCTTGTCCCAGGCGGCCTTGTCGAGCTTGCCTTCAAGGTTCCTGGCGTCGATGCCCGGATACCAGTTGAACTTCTTGACGATGCCGTCGGCCTGGACTTGCGGCGAGGTTGCCAGCGCGATGAAGGCCTCGGCCAGCTTCTTCTGCGCCGATTTCTCGGGAATCGAATAATACATCGGCTGACCGGGCATGCCGGGCGAGATCAGCTTCAGCTTCATGTTCGGCGGCAGCTTGCCGTCGGCCTGCCACGAATAGAACATGTCGACCCAGACCGGGCCGATCGCGATCTCGCCGCGGTTCAACATGTCGAGCGTGCCGGCATTGCCGGGAGTGATGGTCGCAACGGCGTTGAAGGCCTTCAGATCCGCGAAGGCCTTGTCCCAATTGGCCTTGGTGGCGGCGTCGTAGGGACCTTTCATCAGTCTGTCGGCATCGCCGCCGAATGCGTAGACCCAGCCGGCGACGAAGGCGACGCCCGACATGCCACCCTTGATGCCGTTATAGCCGAACTGCTTCGGATTCTTCTTGGCCCAATCGGCGAGCTCGGCGAAGGTTGCCGGGGGCGTCTTGACCATGTCGGCATTGTAGGCGAGCGCGGTCTGCGACTGGAACATCGGGATGACGTAGCCGCTCACGTCGGTGCCGAGCGCGTTCCTGGACGCATCGCCCGTGGCGAGCCTGGCGGTATCGACATCGGCCGTATATTTGTCGAGCAGGCCCTCCCTGACCATCTGGCCGGCGGCCTTCTGGTGGATCACCACCACATCGAAATCGGATGCGGTCGCGCCTTTCTGGGCGTTGAGCTTCTCGTAGATCTTCTGCGAGCCGGCATCGCCCGGCCCGGTGCCGACTGCGACGATTTTGACGCCCGGATGAGCCTTCTCGAACATCGGGGCAAGGTAATCCTTGACATAGTCGACCATGTTCTGGTCGCCCGCGGAGGCGACGTTGAGCGTTTGCGCTGCGAGCGGCGAAGCCGCGATCAGCGCGGCGAGCGAGGTGGCGATCGTGAGAAGGCGCATGGTCTGGCTCCGTGTCGGATCGTTGCAAGGGCTCAGGCAGGGATGGAGGCCTGTATGGAGGCCTGTGCGGCCGGGAAGATGTGAAGGCGTGAAAGCGGGATGCGCAGGCCGACCGCCGCGCCGGGTTCATGCCTGATGGTGTGATCCACGGTCAGCTGGCGGCCGGCGGCCTCGACCCTGTAGCGGTAGAGCCCACCCGGATAGCTGCGCGCCGCGATGCGACCCGGCACCACCAGATCCTCGCCCGGTTCGGCATCGGGGGCATCCAGACTGGCTGCGTCGTCGCGGAAATAGGCGAGTGCTTCGCCCGCCGGCAGAGCCAAGTCGCGTTCACGGGGGAGCACGTGGCGCGCCTCGCCAGCCGTGATCGTGGTCCGGCCCGCACCGGTGACGACATGGACGGGCAGGACGTTCTCGGCGCCCATGAAATTGGCGACGAAGGCGCTGTTCGGCCGGTCATAGACCTCCTCGGGCGTGCCGATCTGCGCGATGCGGCCGGCATTCATGATGACCAGCCTGTCGGCCATCGTCATCGCCTCCTCGCGGTCATGCGTGACATGGATCGTGGTGACGCCGAGCCGCTGCTGGATGGCGCGGATCTCGTGACGCATCGTCAGGCGGATCTTGGCGTCGAGGTTCGAGAGCGGCTCGTCCAGCAGCAGGATGCCGGGGTCGACCGCAAGCGCGCGTCCCAGCGCCACACGCTGGCGCTGTCCGCCCGACATCGCCGTGACCTTGCGATCTTCGTAGCCGGCGAGCCCGAGCATCGCCAGCAGCGAGCACACCTTGGCGGCGATGTCGCGCTTGGACGCCCCGCGCAGCTTCAGGCCGTAGCCTATGTTCTGGAGCACCGTCATATGCGGCCAGAGCGCATAGGACTGGAACACCATCGCCATGCCGCGCTTCTCGGGCGGCAGACCCGCGACGTCCTTGCCGCCGACAGCGATCGAGCCGGACAAGACCGGCACAAAGCCGGAGAGCGCGCGCAGAAGCGTGGTCTTGCCGCAGCCGGAGGAGCCCAGCAATGCCGTGAAAGACCCCGGCGCGAAATCGAGATCGACGCCGTGAAGCACCTTGGTGCCGCCATAGGCGACGTGCAGGCCGCGCACCTCGATTGCCGCGCCGACACCCGACATAGCCTGCGAGCCCGCCCGCACGTTCCGCTCCTCCACGCTGCCCTATTGTTCAGATGGAATTGTTCTTCCATTCTGCGATCAGCGTGGAATAAACATAACGACCCCTAGCTCGCTCGTGCAACAGATTTATGACTTTCGATGGCCGTCGAGATCCGATCGCTCTGGCTGATGCCGTGCCCCGAAGACGAAGCGTTTCTCGCTTCGCTGATCGGTGAGCTTGCGGCGCGCTTCGGCACGCCGAATTTTGCGCCGCATCTGACGCTGCGCGGCGACACGAATGCAGCGTTCGAGCAGCTCCACGACGACGCTCGGGCAGCAGCCGCAGCAATGCAGCCCTTCACCGAGCCGATCACCGGGATCGAGACGACGCAGGCGTTCTTCCGCGCCTTCTACCTGCGCTTCGCCGCCTCAGTGCCGCTCTTCGGACTGAAGCGCCGCCTCGATCCGCAGGAAACCGAACGCTTCATGCCGCATGTCTCGCTGCTCTATGGCAACCTGCCGGAAAGAGTGAAGGCGCCGGCATCAGTCGAATTCGGGCAGCGTCTCGCGGGCCGCAGAATTAGCTTCGACAGGATTTGCATCGTCCATTCAGGACAGGACATTGCCATCGCCGATTGGACGATCCAGGCGTCGGTGCCGCTCGGGCGCTGAGGCCGAGGACCCTGAGCAAGAACCAAATCGATCATCCGGCGTTATTCCCCGGCTATGGAGCGCGGAGGTCTGACGATGGACCCGAATGATCGAGCAGCCTTAGCCCTATCCACAATCGCCCTTGCCATCGCCATTGTCGCCGCATCGGCAATTACGTTGGAGCGCGTCAATACTCGTCCGTCCAGCAATGACACGCCTCCCGGAACGGTCGGGCTGGCGCGGCCACACCCACCCCTCGACCGCGCTCCCGGTGAACCGATACAGACCGTAGGCACGCCCTCTGGCGCAAATATTCGGCAGCACCCCTGACGGACACCGGCCGGCCCATCGGAAGACCTCAAGATCTTGAGTGTCGCCTTTGCAAGGCTGGGCCTTTGCAGAGCGGTCGCCCAGCGCGGCGACGCGGGCTCATCCAGTATGGGTTTACAGATTCGCACGAATTCCACCGTCGACCCGAGCATGATGCCGCGGATGTGACCCGTCGCGAGGCGGTGACGGATTGCGTGGACATCGACCGAGGCTCACTTGATGGTTCACCGCAAGTCCGCCGGAGCAACGACCATGCGATCAGGCCTGATCCTCAGTCTTTTGATTTTCCTGTGTGCACCTGTCGGCGCCGCCATGGCAGCCCAGGGCCACCGGCATCATGCAACTGCTCACTCGACCCGCGCCTTGACGACAGGGCCCGCTGGGGCATGGGCCTATTCACCAGCAGGGCCGGCCCGCCCTCAGCCGCTGCCGCATTACGATGATCAGCCAGAACCAGGTCACAATCCGTATGCGGGATGGGGCGGCTAGCATCGGACGCCGTTGCAGCGGCGCGGTCGCTGCTGGCGGCAGCCATGGTCACGGCGACAGTGCACGCGATGACCGACTGCCTAAAACCTGCGAAACCAGCGTCGACGTGGTGACGAGACCGGCACCGGATCATCGCTCCAGACCGATACCCCGCATTAACCATCTCTTCCTTCTGCTTGCGGAACCTCGATTGCACAATCGACTTTCACTCTACCTTAGATTATTCGCCGCTAGGCTGTGAGGGAATGGGCGACAACCGACGGCGGACCGTCGACGCACGTCCGACCTATGCTTTGGAATGAACGATCGGAATGTCCGGATGCTGCAGAATCTTGCTGAACCATCCGAAGCAACGCCGTCGTCGACGTTGGGAACGTACGTCTTCCTGATCTCGCTCTTGAGCGTGTTCTACCTGTCCAACGCGTCACTCATCTTGAGTCACTACGACCTCGGTTGGCACCTGGCCGCCGGTGAGTTGATCAGAACCGAAGCGCACGTTCCGTTCCAGGACCCGTGGTCGTTCACGCTCGGAACCAAGCAATGGTTCAACCTCTCCTGGTTATGGGATGTTATCGCCAGCTTGATTTTCAAGTATGCCGGCTATGGGGGTCTTGTCGGCCTGGTCGTCGTGTGCGGCGCGCTGATCATTTGGTATCTGACGTCCGCCTGCCTGGAGACCGGGGCTTCGGCACTCGCCGTCTGCGTCGCGACTTTCGCAACAGGCCTTTTGTACCCTGCCTATGAGGCTGCTCCCAATACCTACCTGGCAGCATCTCCGAACGTTTCGACGATGCTGTTCAGCGTCGTTTTCTACCGGGAATGCCTGCGCTCGACCAAGCTGTGGCTGTTGCCCTTGATGATGTTGTTGTGGGTCAACCTGCACGGAGGATTCGTGCTGGGCTTCATGATCCCAGCAGTCTTTGGCGCAGGGGCCCTATGGCGCCACGACTTGAGAAGGTTCAAAGCCATCATGCTGGCGGGGCTGGGTTGCTTTGCCGTGACCTTCGTCAATCCATTGGGCTGGCAAATCTATGAGGGTGTGACCGCAACCTTGGGACACTTCGTCCAAGGCAATATCGGCGAGTGGCTTCCGTATTCTCACAACATCGAAATCCCGGGCAGCATTCCCGGAATGGTCTACATTGTCGGGTTTATTGCGCTCGAATTGCGCTACGGAGCGTCGACGGAAATCCGCGCGGAGGCACGCATTCTGTCCTGGGTCTTCTTGGCCCTCGGACTCCATCAATTTCGATACATGTCCTTTTTCTTCATCTTCTCGACCATCCCGATGGCTCTGCACCTCGATCGCATGATCCCCGGCAAGTTGCCTCAGCTGCAAGTTCAGCGGGCGCTCGTGACCGCCGCGATTCTCGGCGCATGTGTGCTCCCTCTGACATTCATTCAGATCAGGCCCGCTCTGGCGTTACCCGAGATGATGTCGGAGCAGGACGCCGAATATCTGCAAACGCATCTTTCGCATGCGCGGGTGCTCAATCACTGGAACGTCGGAGGATATTTGATCCTCCTGACTCATGGAACGGTGCCCCTGTTTGTGGACGGACGGGCTGCCACCGCCTATCCTGACGAACTGTTGCGAGATTACTTCAGGCTGGTTCACTGGGAGATCGACGAAAACACCTGGGACGACGTTCTCGAAAAATATCACATCGACGCCGTGCTATGGCTCAGGGGACATGAAGAATTAAGGCAGTTTCTCGTGGCAAAGCGAGGGTGGAAGGAGGCCCACACCGGCGTCTACGAAAGCGTCTATGTCAGGCCAGGCATGGCACGTTAATAGACGCGCAAGACGATCGCTTCGTCGTCCGAGCTGACCTGCGGGTAGGTTCGCAGATAGTCGTCAAGACTGCCGTCAGTCTCGTTCCAGACGAAGGAGTGGCCCTTGGAGCGGCGCAGCACGATATATTTGACATGAGCTGCCGTGAGTTGAGGCCGCTGGAGCGCAAGATTGCCAGTTTCGAGCTGGTCGGCCAGCGTGACAGCCAATTTGCGTGATGTTTCGCCAGCAACGATAGGATGACCATGGCAGGCCGACAGTGCCATGGCGATGTTCCCCGCAATGTAGCCGCGCGGCAGATCCAGGACGCCGAAGCTATCGGAATCGCCGGCGATCGCAGCGAGCGCGGGCGAGCAGCGTAGCGGTGTCGCGGCGAGGTTGGTCGGAAAGAAGTCGAACAGGATCGCAATCGCGGCAAACGCCATGCAAGCGCGTTGCCTGATGCCGACCCGGCGGGCGGCAATCACGCAGGCTTGTGCCAGGCCGAGCCCCAGGAACATATAGACCATGACAATGGCACGGGCAGGCGTGCGCACATTGCCGAAGAAAGGCAGCTTGGCCAGGACGAAATAGGGCAGAGGCAGCCCGGAAGGATGCCCTCCGATGTGCAGCGTCTCCCCGGCGGCAAGCACGAGAAAGAACAGCATCCCGACCAGCGCGTAATGCATCACCCGCTTGTCGGTCTCGGTTTTGCAGGCGAACGCCCAGGCCAGCGCCGCGAGATTGGCGAGGCCCAGATAGACCGTGGCCTCCCAGGGATTGCCGGTCAGGCGGGCATAGATGCTCTCCCCGAGCCGAGCCAGAAAATGGCTGGGTGGAAACACGACCAGGGCAAAAAGATCGGCAACGAACGCGTTGGTGCCTGCATTGGCGGGACCACGGGCCATGATCATCGGTATCAGCCAAGGCGAAAGCAAGAGAATGCTGCCGATCACGCAAAGCATCGGCGCAGCGAGCTGCCATTTGTCCGGCCATTTCCGATCCCGGCTGCATCGAAACACAAGATCGAAAGCCATGAAGTAGAACGCGTAGAACAGATAATACCAGCATGACAGCGCGCTGAGTGCCATCATCGCGCTTGCCGCGGCGAGATGGAGATAATTCCGCTCGTCGAGTGCCTTAAGATAAAACAGCACAAAGAGCGGCAGGAATTCGATCGTCGCGACATGAGCGTGGTGCATCACTTGCGCGACGTGCCAGGGGTTGAAGGCAAAGACGAAGCCGGCCAACGCCGCCCCCGCGTTGCTTCCCGTGCGCTCGCCCAGGAGATGACGTGCCAGCAGGAACATCGCCGCAGCAGAGAGCGGAAAAGAAGCCAGCAATGTCAAATTTTGGAAAAGGATCAGATCGGTGAGGCTGGTGCCGAATATGTGGCCAAGCAGCATCACGGCTGCGACCTGCGGCCAGGCAAACGAATGGTAGCTGAGCGATGTGCCCTCGGGATAGCGGATCTGGTTCGTGAACAGAAAGTCGCGCCAGCCGTGGGCTGTTGCCGCGTGCCAACTGTTCCAGAAATCCTGCATATTGTCTTCTTCCGGGCCGATCAGCGCCGATGACAGGTGCCCGAGCCATGGCCAGAACAGCAGGATGGTCAGGACGACAAAGCCGCCGACAACCAACGGCATCGCTGCCGTGATGATCGGCCGGCGCGTGACCGCGCCCGCGCTTGTGTCCAGCGCAACCATCACGAGGACCGCCTCAAGCCGGACAGCGGATGCGGCCCACCGGCTCGTTCTCTGGCGGAGAATTCCCTGTCTGAAACAGCGGCGCGACGGGACGGCATGACAAATACGGGCATGCCACCCAGATAGCCTGTCGGCCATTTACAACAACTTAAGGTAAGAGAGCGCAGGCCACGCGCGCTTGGTGCTGCGCTTTGCATCGTCGACCGCCGATCGACGGTCAGCTCTTCCGCTCCGACAATCCTATCCGACGGGTATTCTGATTTCGCCCAGCCCCTCGATTCCTCCTGTCATCACCTGGCCTCGCCGCACGGGGCCGACGCCTTCCGGCGTTCCCG
This sequence comes from Bradyrhizobium sp. BLXBL-03, assembly GCF_051853015.1. NCBI lineage: Bacteria > Pseudomonadati > Pseudomonadota > Alphaproteobacteria > Hyphomicrobiales > Nitrobacteraceae > Bradyrhizobium > Bradyrhizobium sp. BLXBL-03. The sequence continues at coordinate 6,736,236 of NZ_CP182470.1, forward strand.
TCATGATGAGGTCACCGGGCTTGAGCGCCATCGACTGCGAGCAGATCGAGATGATATCAGGCACCGGCCAGATCAGCTTTGAGATGTCGGAATCCTGCTTGAGCGTGCCGTCGACGGCAAGCCAGATGCGCCCGGCGTCGGGATGGCCGACGTCCGAGACCGGTCGCAGCGGCGCGATTGGCGCCGAGAGATCGAAACCCTTGCCCCAGTCCCAGGGACGGCCCTGCTCGCGGGCCTGAAGCTGGAGATCGCGACGGGTCAGGTCGATGCCGACGCCATAGCCCCAGACATGATCGAGCGCACTCTCGTTACGGATGTCCGTCCCGCCCTGCCCGATCGCGACGATCAGCTCGATCTCGTAGTGGAAGTTGTTGGTCTGCGGCGGATAAGGAACCGTCGTGCCGTCGTCGACGACCGTGTCGGCGGGCTTCATGAAGAAGAACGGCGGCTCGCGGTCGGGATCGCGCCCCATCTCGCGGGCGTGCGCCGCGTAGTTGCGGCCGACGCAGATGATCCGGCGCACCGGAAAGCGCGCCGGGGATTGATGGACGGCGACGGAGGCTTGCGGCGGCGCAGGCAGAACGAAGTCGGCGTGAGAGATGGCGTCAGGCATTGCCACGGTCCTCCCGGAACAGATGCAGGGCTTCCTGAATGGGTCGGTCGGAATAGGAGAAGATCACGGCATCGCCTCCGATCGCCTCGTGACGCACGCGATGCCAGGACGGAACGACGAAGATGTCGCGCCTGCTCCAGTCGACCACGATGTCCTCGCCTGTCCGGGACGAGATGACGCTGCGGCCCTTGCCCTCGATCGGCACGAACACGGTGGCATCCGTCGAGCGGTAGGCGGCGGTGGAAAAGCCCTTCGGCAGCAGTTGGATGAAAGTCGCCATGGTGGCCATGGCGTGATTGCCCGTGATCGGATTGGTGTAGCGCATCTTGAGGCCGTGGCAGGGATCCCAGGCGGCGGCGCGCCGCAGGCGTTCGAGCTGTTCGCGCGTGCGTGCATAGGGATAGTTGAACACCGGCGAGGTGCCGCCACCTCCTTTGTGATCGACGGGAAGCAAATTGTGACCATAGCGGGCGTCGCTGTCGCCGACGGGCCTCGTGATCGGCTGCTCGTCGACGTCGAGATGCTCGGCGAAGGATGCATCCAGCATCTGAATGACGGGGATGTCGAGACCATCCAGCCAGAACACCGGCTTCGAGCCGGGGTTGCCGTGATCGTGCCAGGCCCAGGGCGGGGTGATGATGAAATCGCCCTCATGCATGATGGTGCGTTCGCCGTTGACCGCCGTGTAGGCGCCCTCACCCTCGAGGATGAACCGTAGCGCGGATTGCGTATGGCGGTGCGCCGGCGCAACCTCGCCCGGCATCACCAGCTGTACGCCGGCGTAGAGATCCGTCGTGATCTTCGATTGGCCGCGAAGACCGGGATTTTCGAGCACGAGAACCCGCCGCTCCGCCTCCTTCGCAGTGATGAGACTTCCGGCCTCGAGCATGTAGGCGCGGATCTCGTCGAAGCGCCAGGATGCAGGGCGGCACGCGCTTCTCGGCTCCGGCGTGACGAGATCGGCCAGCGACAGCCACAGGGCCGTCAGGTTTCTCTTGTCGATCTTGTCGTAGAACGCCCGGCGCTCGGGCGTATCGGCGGTTGGCGCCATGATGGCTTGATGGGACATGGTCTGTCTCGCTGTTAGTGATGGAGTGTCGCCGCCGACGGCACGAGCTTGAGTGACGGCTCGCGCCGGCGCAGGGCGATCACCGCAAGGCCCGCCAGCACCGCCGGCACCGCCGCGGTCAGGACGACGGACTGCGCGTCCCATCCGAAGCCGAGCAGCACGCCGCCCGCGACCGGGCCGATGATCGAGCCGATGCGGCCGACACCCAGCGCCCAGCCCACGCCGGTGGAGCGGATCTCGGTCGGATAAAGGCCGGCGGCCAGCGCGTTCATGCCGATCTGCGCGCCGACCACGCCGAAGCCGGCGAGGAAGGTCGAGATCATCAACGTCCCGACACTGGCCGATCCGAAGGCAATCCCCGCGATGAAGAGGGCCGAAGCCAGATAGGCGCCGCCGAGCACCAGATAGGGGTCGAGCCGGTCGACGAAGCGGCCGAGGACGATCGCGCCGACGACGCCCCCGGCATTCAGCACCGCCGTCGAGAGGATCGCGATGTTGAGAGGCAGCCCGCTCGCCTTGAGCAGCGAAGGCATCCAGTTCACGAGGAAGTACATGACGAGCAGGTTCATGAAGAACGCGATCCAGAGCAGGACCGTCATCGATGCGCGGCCTTCGGCGAGGAGCTTCGTCACGGGGAAGCCAGATCCTTGGAAGCCCGATCGTTGCGAACCATGCACGACGTAGCGGCTCGCCGCGGTCGCGCGGATGCCTGGATCAAGCCTTGCGAGCAATTTCGCGATCCTGACATCTGCGACCTCGCGCGTCAGGAGATAGCGGATCGACTCGGGCAGCCAGGCGAACAGCACCATCAGGGTGAGAAGCGGAAGCACGCCGCCGACAACGAAGACCGCCTGCCAGCCGAACGCTCCGATCAGAGGCGCGCTGATCAGGCCGCCGATGGTCGAGCCCAGCGGAAAGCCGCAGAACATGATGGCGATGAGCAGCGCGCGCATCCGCTTCGGCGCGTATTCGCTGGTCAGAGCGACGATGTTGGGCATGGCGCCGCCGAGGCCAAGGCCGGTCAGGAAACGGTAGACCAAGAGCTCGTTCAGCGTGGTCGCACGCGCCGTGACGAGTGCGAACATCCCGAACAGCAGCACGGACAGCAGGATCACGCTCCTGCGGCCGAACCGGTCGGCCGCCGGGCTGAGGACGAATGCACCGACGGCGAGTCCAGCGAGGCCGGCGCCGAAGATCGGACCGAAGCCGGCCATGGCGATCCCCCATTTCTCGGCGATCACAGGTGCGATATAGGCGATCGCCTGCGTGTCGAAACCGTCGAGCAGCGCGATCCATGCGCAAAGAACCAGGATCAGAAGCTGGAGGCGTCCGAACCGCGCCTCTTCGATGACCTCGGTAACGTCTACATCTTCAGCAGCGGACATCACGAACTCCAGTGAGCGTGGGTTTGTAGGCTGTGACTTTCAGGAGACTTGAGACAAGGAGGCTGCTTGTTCAGGTCACCAGCGGGGCGCTGCGCAGCTTCTGCCGGTCGATCTTGCCCGTTCCGGTCTTCGGCAGTTCGGACCGGTATTCGATCAGGCGCGGATATTTGTAGGGAAGCAGCTTCGACTTGACGTGATCCTGCAGCTCCCGCGTCAACGTCTCGCTCGCCGCATGACCGTCCCGAAGGATCACGAACGCTTTCGTGGTCATGCGGCGGTCGGGAAGCTCGAGGCCCAGGACCGCGCATTCCCGGACCGCGGGATGATCCGACAGGCAGAGCTCGATCTCGACCGGGTAGATCCACTGGCCGCTCACCTTGATGAGATCGTCGACCCGGCCGACGAAGGTGAAGAAGCCGTCGGCATCCTCGACGAGCCTGTCGCCGGTCCAGATCCATCCCGCCTCGCGCATGGTCTGCGCGGTCTTGTCGGGCCTGTTCCAGTAGCACGGCGCGTTGGAGTGACCGCGGACCCACATCACGCCTTCTTCGCCTTGCGCGACGGGCTGCCCTTCGGGCGTGGTCAGCCTGAGCTCATAGCCGGGAACGCGCTTGCCCGCGGTCCCGGTCTTCCTCCGCTCGCGCGTGTTCGACAGATAGATGTGCAGCACTTCGGTCGATCCGAGCCCTTCGACGATCTCGAGACCGAAGCGTCGCTTCCAGTCGTTGAAGATGTCCTGCGACAGCACTTCGGCGGCCGACAGGCTGAGGCGCACGCTCGACAGATCGGCAGTTTCGATGCGCGGATGATGCAGCAGCGCATTGTAGAGCGTCGGCAGGCCGAAGAAGAGCGTCGGCTTGAACCGCTCGATCAGATCCAGGACGGCGCCAGGCTCGGGCCGCCCGGCCAGCAGGATCGTGCTGGCGCCGACCGAGAACGGGAACGTGATGGAATTGCCGAAGCCGTAGGCGAAGAAGATCTTCGGCACCGAGAAGCAAATGTCGCTCTCCTCGATTCCCAGGATGTGACGGCCGAAGCTGTCGGCCGTGTACGCCATGTCGTGCTGCAGATGCACGATGCCCTTCGGCCGGCCGGTGCTGCCCGAGGAGTACATCCAGAACGCCATGTCGTCGCGGGAGGTCGGCGCAGCATCCAGCTCGCAGGGAAACTGGGCGAACCATTGGTCACCACCCAGAACCTTGACCGGGGACTCGACCGCGACCTCGCCGTTGAGCATCACCAACGTATGCAGCTGCGTTCCTGCGACCGTCTCCCGGTCGAACAGGGCGGCATATTCGGCGTCGACGACCGCGACCGGCGCGGCCGAATCCTGCAGGTAGAAGCCGATGAGGTCCTTGGGCGACAACGTGTTGATCAGCATCGGCACGAAGCCGGCACGGACCGCGCCGAAGAACATTGCGGGATAGGACGCCGTGTCGTTCAGCAGGAGCAGCACGCGGTCACCGCGGCGAAGCCCGAGCGAGCGAAGCGCGTTGCCGCATTGGGCGGCCCTGGCACACAACTCGCCATAGCTGGTGTTGCCGGCCGCGGTGTAGATCGCGACCTTGTCGGCGCGGCCGGCGCCGAGATTGCCGAACAGGATTTCGCTGGCGTTGTAGCGGTCTGGCATATCGAAGCCGATCTCCTGCGCGCAGGGCGCATCATCAGGCACGTGGTCCACGATCGCATTCGAGAGCGTTTGGTCGATTCCGTCCGTCATGGCAGCGCTCCTCATCATCGCTACGTGCTAGGGACCAATGAACCGGCGTCGTAACGCGCCATGAAGCGCGGCGACATCGCGCGGAGCTGGCTGTCGTCGATCCGGCCGGAACGGGTGATGTAGCTGTAGCCGAAATCCAGCGGAGCCAGCTTCATGTGTTCGGCAAAGCGCTGGTACCAGGCCGCGCTGGTCCTTGCGGCCTTGACCAGCTTCTCCACCACCGGGCGGCGCGTGGCTTCGTAATGCTCCAGCGCATGGCGGAGGTTGCTCGGTTCGCCATCCAGCGCGTTGACGAGGGCGATGACGTCCTCGAGGGCGAGGCGCGTGCCCGATCCGATCGAGAAATGCGCAGTGTGGAGCGCGTCGCCGACGAGCACCATGTTGCGGTGTGACCAGCGGTCGTTCCACAGCCAGGGAAAATTGCGCCAGAGCGACTTGTTGCCGACGAGAGGATGCCCTTCGAGCGTGTCGGCGAACACCTTTTGGCAAAGCGCCCTGCTCTCTTCCTCGGTCTTCTCGGCAAAGCCGGCGCGGAGCCAGGTTGCACGATCGCACTCCACGATGAAGGTGCTCATCGTCGGCGAATAGCGATAGTGATGGGCGTTGAAACAGCCGAACTCGGTTTCGACGAAGGTCTGGGTCAGCGTTTCGAAGCGCTTGGTGGTGCCGTACCAGGCGAACTTGTTGTCGTCATAGGAAAGCGACGTGTTGAAGTCGCCTTCGTAGCTGCGTCGCACCAGCGAGTTGACGCCATCGGCGGCGACGATCAGATCGTATCCCGCGAGTTCGTCGACGGAACGCACGAGCTTGCCGAAGTGCAGATTTGCGCCGGCGGACCGCGCGCGCTCGGTCAATTGCGTGATGAAATCGAGCCGCCCGACCGCGGAGAAACCGACACCGTCGAGCACGACGCGCTCGCCGCGATGGACGAGCGTGATGTCGCGCCACGTCTCCATGCGGGCCGAAACGGCCTCGGCCGTCTCAGGATCATCGGCGCGAAGGAAGTCGAGCGCCTTGTCGGAAAAGACGACGCCAAATCCCCAGGTGGCGCCTTCCGGATTCTGCTCGAAGACATCGACATGGTCCTCGGGATGCCGACGCTTCCAGAGGGCAGCGAAATACAGGCCCGCAGGCCCTCCTCCCATCACCGCAATGCGACTGAGCGGCATGACTTCCCTTCCCTGTGTTTGCGTTTGTCTGCCCGCTTTTGTTTGCGTATTATGCAATAGATTTCCTTTTGTGCAATATCTTTCTTCCGCCATGAGGAATCATTTTTCTTATGAGGAATAGAGGCGACGCATTAGGCTCCGCGCCGACGTGCTTGCCGGGAGGGTTCTTGGATGTTCGAGACAGCTTTCACGATCGAATGGGGCGATTGCGACGAAGCCGGAATCGTCTTTTATCCCAACTACTTCTACTGGTTTGACTGCACCTGGCAGCGCTGGCTGCGCAGCCATGGATTGAGTCAGCGGGAGCTCAAGCGGCGCTTTGGCAGCGTCACACCGCTGGTCAAGGTCGGGGCCCAGTTCATGGGGCCAGCCCGCTACGACGATGAACTGACGATCCGGGCAGAGGTGGCCGAGTGGCAAGAGCGGCGGTTTCGAATCGACTACAAGCTGTCGGTCAGAAACGTGCAGATTGCGAGCGGCTTCGAACAGCGCGCCTGGGCCGCTGTCACTGATACGGGCGAACTCCGCGGTGCAAGCGTGCCGCAGGAGTTCAAGGACATGTTGAGATGAAACGGACGCGGGCGAAAGAGACTGACGACGAGAGCGGCGGGACGGCCCCCGGCGGTATCCAGGCTCTCGACGCCGCACTTTCGGTCCTGCGAGTCCTCAGGTCCTTCGATGGGCCGGCGACGCTATCGGATATCGCAAGGGAAGCCGGCATGCCGCCGAGCAAGGTGCATCGCTATCTGGCGAGCTTCATTCATGCCGGCCTTGCCGTGCAGAAGGAGCGGTCCGGCCGTTATGACCTCGGCCGCGAAGCCGCCGAACTGGGGGTCGCGGCCATCAGCCGGAACAATTTCGTTGTCCGCGCCTCCGATGAACTCGAGGAATTGGCCGCGACGACAGGGCATGCCGCGCTGCTCGCTGTCTGGAGTCACAACGGCCCGACCGTGGTCAGACTGGAGCGAGGCCCTCATCTGACGACCACGTCGATTGGTCTGGGCAGCACCTTTCCGTTGCTCGATTCCGCGACCGGACGCGTCTTCCTCTCTTATCTGCCGCCCCCGCAACTGGCCGTGCGGCTGCAAAGCGAACTCGAACGTGCCGCTTCGGTCGGCGTCAGCTGGCCGGATCTCAATCCCGACATGGCAAGTGTCGAGGCCGTGGCGATGAAGATCCGGCGCGAACGCATTGCCTATGTCGACGGACGCTACATTCCGGGCCTGGTCGCGATCTCGTCCGCGATCACGAACTGGCAAGGCGAGATCGAAGTGGCCGTGACCTTGTTCGGCACGCACAGGGGCTTGCTGCAGCCGGACAGTCCCGCCCGCGGCGCCCTGATCGATTTTGCCGCCCGTCATTCGATCGTTCCACCGGCCCAACTCGCGCATTCGCGCGGCGTGCCAGGCGATCGATGACGCGCATTGCGAATAATGAAACGACGTTCTATAAATTTTCCGACCAATTGGAGAACCATTCATGCCCGTCGGATTCAGAATTTTGAAGCGCACCAGGAAGGTCGGCACTGAGGTCGTCGCGCGTTTCGCGCAGCTACCGGTCGCCAATGTCAGCGACAGCATGTCGCGCCTGACGGCCGGCGGTGCGCGGCTTCGTCCGATGCACAGGAGCGGCGGGCTTTCGGGTCCCGCGCAGACGGTCAAGACGGCGCCCGGCGACAATCTCATGGTGCACAAGGCGATCGCACTGGCCGAGCCCGGCGACGTCATCGTCGTCGATGCCGGCGGGGACCTCACCAATGCCATTACCGGCGAGATGATGTTGATGCAGATGGTCAAGCGCGGTGTGGCCGGCCTCGTCATCAACGGCGCGATCCGCGATGCCGGCTTCATCCGCGGCCAGACATTTCCGGTTTTCGCGGCCGGCGTGACGCATCGCGGCCCCTACAAGAACGGCCCCGGCGAAATCAACGTTGCGATCGCGATCGACGGCATGGTGATCGAGCCCGGCGACCTCATCATCGGCGACGATGACGGCCTGCTCTGCGTGCCGTTCGATCAGACCGAAGCGGTGTTCAAGGCGGCCACGGCGAAATTCGAGGCCGAGCAGAAGCAGATGGCCAATATCGAGGCCGGCACCCACGACGCCTCCTGGGTGGACAAGCAATTGCGCGAGCTGATGTGCGAAGGCATCGACTGAGATGCTTTCGCTTCAGCGGCTGGATTAGAAGCCGAACAGCTCGGCGGGATTGTCGACCAGGATGCGCCGGCGCGTCTTTTCGTCCGGGGCCCAGTCGGCGAGAAGATCGAGCAACAAAGAATCGTCAGGCTTGGTGCCGCGCTGGGTCGGATGCGGCCAGTCCGTGCCCCACAGGATGCGCTCCGGCGCGGCCTGCACGTAGGCACGCGCCACCTGGCTGGAATCGGCATAGGGCGGACCGAGCTTGCTGTCTTCGTAGGGCTCGGTGACCTTCACCCAGGTGCGGCCCTCATCGAGCATGCGGCGGACAGCGGCGAACGCCGGATGCTTGAGGCCATCGGGCTGGGGAATACGCCCGAGATGGTCGATCACCACCTTGGTGGGGAGCGACCGGATGACTTTCTCATGCGTGACGATCTGATCGCCGGTCATCAGGATCTGCACGTGCCAGCCCAGCGGGGCGACTCGTCTGGCAAGCGCGGCAAGCATCTGCGGCGTTGTCGTGCCCCAGCTCTGCGGAGAGACGAAATTGACGCGGATGGCGCGGACGCCGGCCTCGGCCAGCGCGCGCAGCTCTGCTTCCTCGACATCGGTATGGACGACGGCAACGCCGCGTGACGATGAGCCGAGCTGGCCCAGCGCGTCCGCGAGACACCGGTTGTCGACCCCGTAGGTCGACGGCTGCACCACCACACTCCTGGTGGTGCCGAGCCGGCGCCGGAGATTTCGATAATCGGCGACGGTCGCACCTGACGGAAAGCCCTGGTGCCAATGCGGCGAAACGGGAAACCGTCCGTCGTAGATATGGTGATGGCAATCGCACGCATCCGCAACCGCGTTCAAGCGCGGCGGCGCCGACCCCGTGCTGTTGGGCACCGCCTGCTCGACCCCGCCGGCCCAGGCGCCCGTGCTCACAGCCAGCATGCTTGCAAGAACGCCGCGCCGGGTGATGGCGTGCTGGGATGACTTGCCGGGCTCGCTCATGATTTCACCGCCACCATGTCGGCCGCGCGCGCGACCTTGCGGCCGAGCACGAGGACCAAGGTCGCCGCCACGGCGCACAGCAGCGCAAGCGGCAGCATCCCGAGCACGAAGCTGCCCGTCCGCTCCTTGACGACGCCAACGACGTTCACCATCAGGCCGCCGCCGATCAGATTGGAGATCGCGTTGATGCCGGCGAGGCCGGCCGCGAGCGTGCCGGTCGAAAGCCAGCTCGCCGACAGCGCCCAGAACGGCCCCTTGAAGGCATAGGCGCCGACCAGGCAGAACGTCACCATGACGATGGTCGGCGCGACTGCCGTTCCGGTCAGGCTCAATGCCGTGAAGCCGCCGGCGGCGAACAGTAGCGGAATGGCCGTGTGCCAGCGCCGTTCGGCGGTGCTGTCCGAATGCCGTCCCCACAGCACCATGAGCACGGTCGCGATGCCGTAGGGGATCGCATTGACGAAGCCGGTTTGCAGATTCGACAGGCCGAACGATTTCAGCAGCTGCGGTTGCCAGACCGACAGCACGCTGCCGGTGGCGGACGCGCCGGAGCAGACCAGGGCCATGACCAGGAAATATTTATTGGTCGCAAGCTGCCAGAGCGAGAGATGACCGACCGGCTTGCGCGCGGCTGCATCCACCGCCATGCGGGCCGTCAACCAATCGCGCTGCTCATTGGTCAGCCAGGCCGCGCCTTCGGGCCTGTCGGTCAGGACGAACAGGCAGGCGAGCCCGAGCAAAACGGTCGGCAACCCCTCCAGGATGAACAGCCACTGCCAGCCGCGCAAGCCAAGCACGCCGTCAAGCTCGAGCAGGCCGACGGATAGCGGCGACCCCAGGAAGGTCGCGAGCGGGATCGAGACCGTGAAGGTCGCCAGGATGCGCGCGCGATATTCGGATGGCAGCCAGTAGGTCAGATAAAGGATCGCGCCGGGAAAGAAGCCGGCCTCCGCCGCGCCCAGGATGAAGCGCATCGCGTACAGCGAATACGGCCCCACGACGAGCGCCATGCACGCCGTCACCAGGCCCCAGGTGATCATGATCCGCGCGATCCAGCGCCGCGCGCCGACTTTCTGCAGCGCCAGGTTGCTGGGGACTTCCACCAGGAAGTAGGAGACGAAGAACAGGCTGGCGCCAAAGCCGAACATCGCCGGCGTGAGGCCGAGATCCTTGTTCATCTGCAACGCCGCAAAGCCGACATTGACGCGATCGAGCAGTGCGAAGAAGTAGCAGACCATCAGGAACGGCACGAGGCGCAGGATCACCCTGCGCATCGTCGCCTTCTCTATCGGGTCGATGTCCGTTCGAGCAGCCGTCACGTTTCTCTCCCTTTTTGCTTTTTGTTGTTGGTTTATTCGGCTGCTTTTGCGCTGGCCTGCATCCTGGTCGCGATCGCATCGATGGCGATCCTGTAATTCTCGGGAACGACGCCCCTGAAATGCTCCTTCAGGCCGAGGCTGTCCTTCCAGCGCAGCCGCGCCGCGGTCGCGCGCGCCATCAACGGCTCGATGCCGGCATCTTCGACCGCCTCGGCCGCCATCTCGACCTCTTCGGTACGCCGCTTGGCATGGATGACGCCTGACGGCGTCAGGCTCTCGACCGTGTCCATGAACGGACGCGTCAGCGTCTTCGAGGCCGAGGCCAGTACCGTCTCATCGAGGCCGTAGGATCGGGCCGCCAGCAGCGTCTCGTCGATCAGCGCCTCGATGCCCTTGATCAGGACGGAGCGCAGGATCTTGATGCCGGAGGCCGTGCCGAGTTTCTCGCCGACGAATTCGATGCTCATGCCCCAGGGCACCAGCAGGTCGACCACGCGCTGCCCCGCAGGACCGCTCGACATCATGTGCATCGCATAGCCGTGCTTGGGCGTGCCCATGATGGAGCCGTCACCGAGCGTGGCGCCGGTGCCGGCGAGCCGCTCGACGACGCCGTATTTCACCTTCGGTGTGGCCGAGGCGAAGTCGAGAAAGGTGTGGCGGCCGTCGAGAACAGGCGCGAAGGCATCAGCGCTTTCGAGCGACCTCGAGCCCGGCGTGACGCTGAAGATCAGCTCCGCCGCATCGGCCAATTCCCGATTGGACCTGACCAGTGTCACGCCCGCGGCCCTGGCGCGGCTCTGGATCAGATCGGCATACGGACCGTCGAAGGCATATTTGTCGTAGCAGAAGATCTGCTGCAGGCCGGCCTCGCGCAGCCCTTTGCCCAGCGTGCTGCCGATCTCGCCATAACCGACCAGACCGAGACGGAACTGCTTTCGTTCGCTCATTTTCAAATTCCTTTCGAGAGGGATGCGATGCGGCCGGTGCGGCCGTCAGCCGTTCCGGCCTGTCGCTGCAGACTGGCACCGACCAGACGGATCAGGATGGCGGCAAGGCCGAGAAACGCGGCCACCGAGATCAGGGCCCAGGAGAAGCTGCCGGTCGACTGCTTGATCACGCCGATGAGATAAGGACCGACGAAGCCACCGAGATTGCCGATCGAGACGATGATCGCGAGGCCAGCGGCGGCGGCGCTGCCGGTGAGGAAGCTCGACGGGATCGGCCAGAACGTCGACTGGTAGCACATGATGCCGATCACGGCGCCGCAGAGCGCGACGATCGAAACCGGCGCGGAGGACGTCGCGTAGCCGCAGACGATCAGCGAGGCCGCGCCGACGAGCAGCCCTGATGCCACGAACCAGCTGCGCTCGCCGCCTTTGTCCGACAGTCGCGCCCACAGCATCATGGTGATGGCGCCGCAGATATAGGGAATGGCGGCGATGAAGCCGACGGCGACGACGCCGAAGCCGAGCCCCTTGATGATCTGCGGCATCCACAGCCCGAGACCGACCGAGCCGATAATGGCGCAGAAATTGACGGCCGCGCAGGCGAGGACGCGCCAATTGATGAAGGCGTCCCTGAGTCGCGAGGGATGTTTTGTGGCAATGGCCTCGCGCTCTGCTGCCAGCACCTCGGCGAGCCAACGCCGCTCGTCAGGGCTCAACCACTTGGCCTGCTCTGGCTTGTCCGTGAGCGTGAAGAAGCACACGATTCCCAGGACGGTCGCCGGCAGGCCCTCGAGGATCAAAAGCCACTGCCAGCCATGCAGGCCACCGAGGCCATCGAGGGTGAGCAGCGAACTCGAGATCGGCGCGCCGATGATGTTCGCGATCGGGATGCCGAGCAGAAATGCCGCCGTCGCCGTGCCGCGGATGCGGGCCGGAAACCAATAGGTGAAATAGAGGAACACGCCGGGCGTGAAGCCGGCCTCGCCAAGGCCGAGCAGGAAGCGCATCACGCCGAAGCTGACGGGGCCGACCACGAACGCCGTTGCCGCCGAGATCAGGCCCCATGTGATCAGGATGCGGGCGATCCATTTGCGGGCGCCGACGGCCTGCAAGGCCAGGTTGCTCGGCACTTCCGCCAGGAAATAGCCGAAGAAGAACAGTCCGGCGCTCCAGCCGAATGCGGACGGCGAGATGCCGAGGTCGCCGTTCATCGTCAGGCTGGCGATGCCGACATTGACCCGGTCGAGATAGGCGACGATGTAGCAGAGCAGCAGAAAGGGCACGATCCGCCACAGCACCTTCGCGAGGATCTTCTCCTCCTCGGCTGTGTAGCCCTGTTGGACTGAAGCGGCAGCGACGCTTGCCATGGGTTCCCTCCCGGGGCGCCGGTGTTGTCCCGGCCATGGCAAGCGCCTTAGCAAAAACAGAACGCCGTTGCAATTTTTTTTGCAACGGCGTTTCATTTTGTGAAAAGCCAAAGCGGCGCCCGTGTCCGCCGGACGAGGGTGTGCCCAGGAGAAAGTGAAGCGGTGGCCGTTGGTTACGGCGGCGGTTCCCGCCGTCAATCGGCGTGCGAGAACATCGCCAGGCCCGGCGTTTCGAGCTCGGCACGCAGGATCGTTCCAGTACGGCTCTCGGTGATGAAGAGGCTCTTTCGCTCTGGGCCACCAAAGGCAAGATTGGTCGTCCCGACGCCCGCGCAGGAGACGATGCGGTCGAGCGGTTCGGCCAGCGGCGACAACCGCCAGACCGAGCCGAAGCCGGTGTGGCAGACCAGAAGGTTGCCGCCGTCATCCAGCGCCAGTCCATCGGGACCACCCGGGCCGCCGTGCAGATGCGAGAAGATGCCGACCTTGGTGGTCAGGCCGCTCGCCGGCAGCGGCACGCGCCAGATCTGGTTGGCGCGCGTCACCGCGACCAGCAGAAAGCTTTCCTCGGGATCGACGACGATGCCGTTCGGGCTCGGGATCGTGTTGATGAGGCAGGTGAGCCGGCCATCCGGCGTGAGCTTCCAGACCCGGCCCGTCGGATCATGCATGCCGGTCTGACCCTGGTCGGTAAAATAGAGATTGCCTGAGGATGCGAAGACGAGATCGTTCACGCCCTTGAAGCTCTCGCTCGCCGCCGTCTCCAGGAACGGCGTGACGTTGCCGCTGGCGGGATCGAGCAGCATGATCCCGCGCTTGTAATCGGTGATGAACACGCGGCCGTCGCGGTGGATCTTCAGGCCGTTCGGCCAGCCATCATATTCGGACACCAGCTCCCACTCCCCGTCAGCGCTGACGCGAAAGATGCGGCCATGGGGAATGTCGGTGACGTAGAGCCGCCCCTGCCGATCGAAGGACGGCCCTTCGAGGAAGGAGTCGATCTCGCGTCCGCCCTGATTGGCATCGGCCCAGGCGGTGCGGCGCGGTTTGCGAAGATGATCCGGCAGTCGCGTGAAGATGCTGGTCTCGATCCGGCGCGGCGGGCTGAAGAATGTCATGGGCTGGCCTTTGTGACGCGCTTGGCAGAACATAGAGTTCGACAGGATTGTCGCCCGCCGAAGCCAACGTCGCAAGCTGAAACGAAACTGCGTTTCGTTTTAAGCCGAACCGGCTCGCCGGCGTCCGCTTCTCGCCGTGCCGGAGGACGGCGTTCCGCCGCAGGCCAGGGTCAGCTTGGTTGCGGCCTCGACCAGCGCCGGCTTGATCTGCTCCGCCCGCGCTGTCGTGAGCCGGCTGACCGGCCCCGAGACCGCCAGCGCCCCGACCAGGGAATCGCCGATACCGAAGACGGGCATGGCAAGAGCGGCCGCATGGGGATCCGTCACGCCGGAGGTGAACAGCGGCAACTCATCGTCCGGCCCGGGCGGCCCGGCCTCATATCGTTGCAGCGTTTGCGCGATGGCAGACTTGTCCAGCGGGCGCGTATCGCCCGGCTGCACGGTCATCCGGATACGATTGCTGCTCTCCACCCGGAACAGACATAGCCTCTCCTCGCCATTGCGGACATAGAAGGACGTGGTCTCGCCGGTTTTTGCCGCGAGCTGCTCGAGCACGGGCATGACGTGGTCGGCCAGACGAAACGCCTGCTGATAGGCCGTGCCGAGGCGCAAGGTCTCCGCATCGAGCCGGTACGAGCCGTCAGGCAGGCGCGCGAGCAGCCGGTATTGCTGCAGCGACAAGGCCAGCCGCAGGATCGTGCTCTTGACGAGGCCGGTGCGCTCCGCGAGCTCGGCCAGGCTCAGGGCGCCGTCTCCGCGGCGGAACGCGGTCAATACCGCGAGTGCCCGTTCGGCCGCCGATACGCCCTTGAGTGCGGGCGGCTTCTTCACGGTCTGCTTTGCCATCTCACCCCTCGTCCTCGTCCCGTCCTAAGGCATTCCGACCACGAGGAGAAGGGGCTACGCCATCGTGCCCCCTGGCGTTGAGCTCCGCTCCGAGCGAATGTCGCACACGCCCTGGCTGATGGCGCGAGCACGGCCTTGGTGGTTGCGGGAAAGCAGGTGAAGTCGCTCGGCTCAAACAGGGCGTCGTGCCGCTGGAAGATGAACAGATATTCACGCACCGCGTGCTCGCGCGGGACCTTGTTGCCTATTGTTCCCGAATTCGCTCTTGAGGCTTGCATTGATCAATCGTGGCTCAAGACGTTCAAGCACCCTCGATTGAAGCCTCCTAGAATCGCACCTTAGCTGTTTGCTTTGTTGTCTCTGGGGCCTTTGATGTATTTCACACTGATCAAGCCGGAGGTCGCAACCGCGTCGATGCAGAGCAATCTGTCCTTGCTCGAGGCTCTCGCCGGCGTTGCCCGGACGCAATTCACGACGCTATTGGACCAACTCGCCGATTTGCAAAGCCAATCCGTGGCGGCCTCCGCTATCGAGCGCGACGGCCATGGCGGCCTCATCGGTGCCAGGCGGGATATGATTGCCATCATCAAGGTGATGCAGCGAATGGCGGACGAGCTGTTGCAGGAGTCGAAACAGTCGTGGGAGTCGGTCGGATATACTTCCGGCAACGTCCACAAGATCGCCTTTGGGCGGCGGCGACTGCTCGGCGGGCGAACGCCGAACGATCTCCATGCGGCCGCCGTCGAAGAAAAGCTTCGGCGAACGCCCCGGCTGATGATTTCGCTGCTGGAGGTGGCCACGATTTTGGAAGAGGCATTTGCTGACCTGAGACCGGTCAAGAAAGAGCGCATAGGCGGCAACAGCGAGGGCTGCTCGGTCGACGTTGCCCCGGTCCAGTAGTTTCATATCGTCGACGGCTCAGATCCGGCCTTTCGTTGCGGCCCGTGTCACCCGGGATCGGTTCTCCACGAGACGACGACGGGAATAAGATACCTTCGTGCAACTTGACTGCGAACCAACGCCAATCCGAGATAAAGCGATCCGGCACATCAAGACCCGCAATGGCGCGGGCAAAGGGAGTATACGCCGACGGCAATGACTGGGGGTCGTTGCCGGCGGAGCGTCGAACGTAGAGCATGGACGATTGCGGACTCTATGGCGAGCGGCTCGCCACATTATTCCCGATGATCCGGCAGCCCAGCACGGGCCTCGTCAAGTCACTCCAGAAGGGAACGTTCGCCGCGGTGCGGATGACCCATTTCGGGCCGTCCAGCGATCCAACCTTGCCGTCACCGCCCGATGCAGCGTTCGCGCTGTGTCTGCGATTGCGACGTCAAAGGGCCGAGGCATGGGTTGATGGACGCCATGCCCGCAAGGGCGCCGCGAAGGACGAGACGAGCATCTACGATCTGCGATGCGAGACGATCGTTCGCTTCCAGGATCCGTTCGATTTTCTTTATCTGTATCTGCCGCACAGCGCGTTGAGTGGTCTTGCGAGCGAGCTTGAGGCTGCGCACGTTCAGTTCGACATTGCGGCTGGTACGAACATCCGCGATCCTGTCGTGGCGCATCTCGGCAAGTGCCTGTTGCCCGCGCTTGAGCGGCCGCACGAGGCCAACGAGCTGTTCGTTGGCTCTGTTGCGATGGCGCTCAACACGCATTTCCTTCACACCTACACCAGCATTCTTCCCGTCGATCGCCTGCAACGCAGCGGATTGACACCCTGGCAGCTTCGCATCGCGAAGGACCTGATACGCGCTCATCTCGACGGGGAGGTTTCCCTGGCAGACATCGCGACCGAATGCGGCTTGTCGACGGCCCATTTTGCCCGGGCCTTCAAGATCAGCACCGGCACTCCGCCGCATCGCTGGTTGATGGATCAGCGCATCGAGGAAAGCAAGCGCCTGCTCGTCGGCTCCTCGTTGCCGCTCATAGACATTGCGATCAAATGCGGCTTCGCCGATCAAAGCCACTTCACGAGAGCTTTCTCGGCGAGGGTGGGGACCACTCCCGGTCGCTGGCGGATGATCAGAAAGAGCTGACCTCCGCCGCTTCGCACTTCTCTGGATCATGCGCCAGCCGGCGCTTGGCTAACAAGAATGGTTACTCAATCATTGACGCTCTGCGGTTCATTAACGACGCAGGGCGAATTGGCTTCTGCCGAGGACCATGTTTGATAAATTGCGGATAGAAGCACGGAAAGGTGCAAATCCAGGCCGATCCGCTGAGGCCGCCTCCCTCGAACAGCTGATTCAGACGCAAGCTGCTCTTGGACGTGACCGGCCCGTTCACCGGCAAGGAGAGATGAGATGCAGGTCAGATCCGCGCTTCAGATCAATTTGCATCCGCTGGACGTGCGCCATGCGGTCCACACACTTCCGCATCAGCTCGAGGTGTGGGGCGATCAGGTCGATCGTATCGTCTTCACCGTCGACACCAGGCAGAGCAAGAGCGGCCGCTATGCCGGCAGCGCCTACGAGGAGAGCCGCCGGCGCCTGTTCGCATTGCTGGAGGCCATCGCGCGGAAGTCGCCGAAGGCGGAGATTGCCGAGGTCGACTATTCGCCGGCGGCGCTCGCGGCCGTACGGCAGCGCTATTTCTCCACGTCCGGCGCCTATCCGGAAAAGGCCTTCGATGGCGGGCCGTTCCATGCCTATTTCTACGGTCTGTCGAAGGCGAATGCGGACTATGTGGTGCATATGGACAGCGACATGCTGTTCGGCGGCGGCAGCCAGGTCTGGCTGGCGGAAGCGATCGGCTGGCTGACGGCAACGCCGGATGCCCTGTTCGCCGGACCGCTTCCCGGCCCGCCCCGCACTGACGGCACGCTCGGCGATCTGCATGGCGGGTTCCCCGGACTGACCGGGATCCAGCCGCCCGAGCGGCTCGCCGCCGCCTACCCGGCCTACCGTTTTCGCACCGTGAGCACGCGGATCTTCGTGCTTGATCAGAACAGGTTCGATGCGTCGATCGGGGCGCTGGAGCTGGTGCGTCCGAATCTCAAGCGCCGGATCCGGGCAAGACTGTTTCACCAGTCGCCGCTGACGATGCCGGCCGAGGAGATCATCTCCGCGGCCATGATGCGCAACGGGCTTTCCCGCATCGACTTTCTCGGTTCGGGCGCCGGGCTCTACTCGCTGCATCCGCCGTATCGCACGGAGGCTTTCTATCGGGAATTGCCACAGTTGATCGCACGTATCGTGGCCGGTGCGATCCCGGATGCCCAGCGCGGCGACTATGATGTCAATTCGAGCATGTTCGACTGGACGGAGGCGCTGCGGCAGAAGACCGTCAGCCGCCGCCTCGCCCGCGCCGCGCGCGCGCTGATGTCGAGCTGAGCACGCCACCGAGACCGGTTCGTCTATGATCCAAGCGCCGTGATCATTCCCCGCAGCAGCTCGGCGCGTCGTGGAAGCGCGGAGACCACGACATATTCGTTCGGCGAGTGCCACTCATTGCCGATCGCACCGAGACCATCCAGGGTCGGGGTGCCAACGGCCGAGGTGAAATTGCCGTCGCTGCCACCGCCGCTCGAGGTTTCGACGAGGTCGATATCCTGCTCCCGCGCGATGGATTTCGCGAGCGAGAACAGCTCCAATCCACCTGCAGTCCGTTCGAGGCACGGCTTTTCAATTTCCCCACTGGCCGTGACCGTGACGTCGCTGCCGATCGGCCCGGTGGACAAGATCGTCTCATCAACCAATCGGCCAGCCTCGGCGGAGGAGAAGCGGACATCGATGGTGCAGAAGGCGCGGCCCGCGACGACATTCCGCGCCGTGCCGCCACCGACTTCCCCGACATTGACCGTCGTTCCCGTCGAATAGTCGGTCAATTTGTCAAGCTGCACGACCTGGCGAGCAAGCTCGGAGATGGCGCTGCGGCCGCTCGCGTGAGCCGAGCCAGCATGCGCTTCCCGGCCCTCGACGTCGAGACGGTATTTCGCACGGCCCTTGCGGAAGGTGATGACCTCGTCCTTGCGGGCCGGCTCGGCGATCAGCGCGTAGCGGGATTCCCGCGCCAGCCGCTCGATGATGCGGCGCGAGGTCGGAGAACCGATCTCCTCGTCCGAGGTGTAGAGAAGCGTCAGCGGAAGGTGCGGCTGATGGACCAGACCGGCAATATGCTGAGCGGCTTTGAAGGCCAGAAAGCCGCCCGCCTTCATGTCTGCGATGCCCGGACCATGAAAGCGGTCGCCATCGCGGCGCATGGCGACCGACCCCGGCGGGCATACCGTATCGAGATGCGAAACGGAGAGGATGCCCGGCCCGCGCCCCCACGGCAGCCGGACCAGCAGATGGTCGCCCATTCCATCGGTCCCCGGAATTCGCTCCAGGCTGGCGCCGAGTTGTACAAAGTCTGTGGCAACGACGTCGAGCAGCCGCGCCATGTTGTCGACGTCACCGGTTGGCGTTTCGATCTCGACCCAGCGACGCAGGCCGGCGAGAAGCGATTCCGCTTCGGTTGACTGTGTTTGGTTCGGCATCATGCTCCCGCAAAATAATTGCAACACCCCGCATCAATATTCGCGAGGAGTCAGCTCAGGCTGCCCTCATAGTCCTGCCAGATCGAAGCGGACAGGCGAAGATGGGTGTCCGCGGGATAGGTCGCGGACCAGTAATCCGCGCATTCCGCTCCCGTAGCATTCCATAGGCCAGGAAAATTCGCGATGTATGCAAGCACCTCTTCGAGCGCCTCGGCGTGGTGTCCCCAGCCGCTCCCTTTCGGATGCAGCGTCAGCGAGAAGTACCGACCGCGTCGATACTGGGCCTCGAACTCGCGAAGCCAATTTCGCTTCAGCGCATTGACCCGATCAAGGCCTGTGCCTTCGGTCGGAAACATCAGGAAAAACTGATCGTCGCAGCTGTAATGGTATGGAAGCGTCAAGAAAGCCTTGCGCTGCACGAAGTCCGCGACCCAATAGTGCGGAGCATCGTCCGCGAGCCCGTTGCCCATATAGCCGTAACCGGCATCGAGCAGCAGGCCTATCGTCGCACAGCTCACGCTGCCGACGGCGAACGCGTCCTGCTGCCGGGGCAGGGAAAACCATCCCTTCGGCCGGCGTCCGACAATCCGCTCCAGCGTCGATGTCGTCAGCGCGATCCGTTCTCTCTCCTCCTCCACGCTCAACGCGCTGACATCCTCGTGCTTCCATCCTCCGGCGGCGATCTCGTGCCCGTCGTCGCGGATGGACTTGATGCGGTCGGGATGGATCTCCGCCATCACGGCGGGGACGACGAAGGTCGCGCGCAGACCATATCGCCGCAGCAGCCGCATGATGTTCTGCAGCCCGACCGTGATACCGAACAGCGAGGTCGGATGCGTGATATCGGGCGCGGTAATCCCTGAAGGTGTCGAGGCAGGACTGAGATCGACGACCACGCTGAAGCAACAACGCTTGCCGTCCGGCCAGCGGACTTCCGAATCCTTCATCCCGATTTCGTCCGATATCGTGTAGTTCTGCTTCCAGGGCATTGAGCTGGTCCTGACGGGCTGTCGTCGATTTTCAGGCGGGATGCCGGGCGAGCACGTGCCGCGCCAGATCCTCGCAGGTCGGGAACCACACGCCTGGAAGCTTCTTCATCTCGACGATCAGGCGCTCCAGCATATCGACTCTGGAGGCACGGCCCGACACGAAGGGGTGCAGCATGAAGTTGAGATAACCGCCCAGCCTGTACTGGTGCCAGAAGGCACTTCGCCACATCTCGAACACTTCATCCGGATCGAGCAGCCTTTGCGCGGCGGTCTTGCTGCCAGCCCAATTCGCGCTGAAATACATCGCGTCATCGATAGCAAAGTGCACCGGCAGCTGCACCATCCTGTTCATCCCGTTCTCGTCGTCCTGATGGAGCGGTGTGTAGGTGCAGGAGGTCGAGGAATTGTAGATGAAGCCCTGCCGCCGCAGCAGCGCGGGGCTGTGCTCGCTGCGGGTTCCAACGGGACGGCGACCGGCGACGCGTTCAAGCGCGGCGATGGTCTTGAGCAGATGGTCCTCCTCGAGGGCCTTGTCCTTGGGAACGTGATGCTCCCACATGTGATCGGCGATTTCATGCCCGGCTCTGGCCGCGCGGCGCAGGGCTTCCGGATAGAGCTCGCAAATGCGCCCCGGCGTGAAGATCGTGACCTTGATGTCGTGAGCTTCGTACATTTCCAGCAGGCGCCAAATCCCGATGCGGCCGCCGAACTCCCCTTTCGCGAGCTGCATCGGCGGCTCATTCGCAAGCCGGCGGGCCAGCATGGCATCGAAATCCAGCGTGAAGTTCACCGCCATCCGCACGCCGGGCGGAAGCACGAAGTCCGGAATCGGAAAATGCCGCGCCTCATAGGCAAGCGCCACGGCCTTCAACTGTTCGACCTCATCGGCGAGCGCGGCGCTGGTCATCGGTTGCTCCCGGAGACTTTGGCAGGGCGAAGATTCATGCCGACGGCTGCTTCAGCGATCTTGAGACCGGCAAGCACGGAATTGACGACGGGTACGCCGACGCGATCCTGCAGACGTTCCGTCAGCTGCGGCGTGAACCCCATCCCCATGCAGCCCATGACCAGAATGTCTGCGCCATCGTCGACACAGGCGCGTGCTGCTGCCAAAATTCCATTGAAGGCTTCGTCCGGTCTGCGGACGAGATCGAGCACCGAACAGCCGACCATGCGTTCGGAGACGAAGACGTCGGCGACCCCAAGAGAACGAAGGCGCGCGAGCAGCCCTTTGGGCGTGGGATCGGACGACAGCACCGAGAAGCGTTCGCCGAATTGAGCCGCCAGGTGCATCGCGCTGCCGCCCGGCCCGATGACGGGAATATCGGTGAGGTCGCGAATGGCGGCAACACCGGGGTCGCTGAAGCAGCCGATGACGACGGCGTCGTAGCTCTCCGCGATCCATTTCGGAACAGCAAGGAGAAGCTCGGGCACGACCCGGGCGGCGTCGGCGTTGGACTCGACGGCCGACGGCCCATCGGCGAGCGGCCAGACGTCGATGACGACATCGGACGCGGCGGCCTCCGACAAATATGCGCGGCGCCGCTCAATCTCCTCGACCCCGAGGGTACGGTGCATGGGACTGGTCAACTGATAGAGAATTCTGGGCTTCATGTCATCGTTGCTCCCGGGCAAGACGCAGGACGACGACCGCCGGATTGCGTCGTACCTTCCTGCTACTCGCGGCGGACATTCCAGAACACCGGGAAGCTGAAAGGGATCATGCCCTTGAGATCCGAACGGTAGGCCGGAGGTGTCGCAAATTGTCCGGCGAGAACGTAGTTGACGTTGTCGTGGAAGGCAGCCTGATCGTCGCGGTATTTCTTGCTCTCGGCAGGGCTCGACGCTTGGGAATACGCCTTCAGCAGCTTGCTCATCTCCGGATCGCAATACCAGCCGGGATTGTTCTCCAGGCAGTTCAACGACACCATCTGCTGCGCGAGTGGATTGACCAGATCGATACCCGCCATCACCAGCGGGGTCACGCTCCAGCCGCCCTCCGCCACCGGCGCCTTCTTCAGGCGACGCGCCGCAACCGTCGCGTAGTCCGATGTCCGCAGATCGACGTTGAAGCCCGCCTGCTTCAACTGGTCGGCCAGCACGGAGCCCACCGGATTGAGAATGGCGGATGTTCCCGCATGCAGAAACACCACGGGCTCGCCCTTGTAGCCGGCCTCTTTCAGGAGCTTCTGGGCGGCCTCCGGCCCGATGTCGCGGGAATATTCCGTGCCGGCGTCCGAACTTCCGTCGTTGCCGCACATGTAGATCGAATAGCAGGTGCGGTACATGTCGGCCGGTAGTCCCAGACCAGCCATGACGTCTTTCTGTTCGACCGCGGCCTGCAACGCCCGGCGTACAAGCGGATTGTCAAAAGGCGCGTGGGTGTGATCGACATTGATCGCAATCATGTTCTGGGCGATCGCCGGCTGCTTGCCGATCGTCACCTTGGGATTTTTGCGCAGCACGTCGATGTAATCGTAGGGCACGACCTCCAGAAGATCGACCTCTCCCTTCTGCAGGGCCGCGGCGCGGGTCGATTGATCGGGAATACTCAAGAGCTCGATGCGGTCAAAGTTCGCGACTTTCCCACCGGCAAGACCATCTGCCGGCTCGGAGCGCGGGACATAGTCGGGATTGCGGGCGAACACCGCCTTGGCGCCGGGGCGCCACTCGTCTTTCAGGAAAATGAACGGCCCTGAGCCGACGACCTCCGGCACCGCGGTGTTCGCGTCCAGGCGGGCCAGGCGTGCCGGCATCATGACGGGTATCTGATGGCCGGGCTTGCCGAGCGCCTCGATGACGAAGGCGAAAGGCCGCCTGAGCTTCAACTCGAACGTCTTGGAATCGATCACCGTGAATCGCTCCGCGGCATCCATCAGCTGGGCACCGAAGCCCTCGCGCTTGGCCCAGCGTTCGATCGAGGCGACACAGTCCTCCGACGTCACGGGCGCGCCATCGCTGAACTTCAGCCCGTCGCGGAGATGGAAGGTGTAGGTCAGGCGGTCGGAGCTGACCTCCCAGCCGGAGAGCATCTGCGGCTTGTAGTGGCCTTCGCTGTCGATCGCCACGAGCTCGTCAAAAACGAGGTACGCGAACACGCGGGTCGCATTGATTGTGGTGATGATCGGATCGAGAACCTGAAGCTCGGTCTGCAACGAGACTTTCAGCACCCTGTCTTCGGCGTGCGCGGCCTCAGAAGCGCCGGCGAGACCGACAAGTGAAAGCGCGGCTGACAGCACAAAATGGCGCAATCCCACGGAGGACCTCTTTTGTTGCCAGATACTTCGCCGCAGCTTTGGAGCGAAGCATCATCGATCACAGGACTGATCAGTGTTCGGTCGCCTCCCGGCCGATTTGCATCGTTGGCCCATGATGCGAGCTCATTGAGCCGCATCATCGACCCGATGAACCTACCGTCCCCGGCGTTTTTTCAGCAAACCACTTGTTTTGCGGCTGAGCATGATAAAAACTAAGCCTCATGGACACCGCTTCGAAACGGCACCGAGGCGGGTGAAAGGGCAGGTCAGCCGGTGTCACGTCTGTCGAAACGCGAGCGTCCGGCCCGTCGCCGTCTGCCGCCGCTCAACGCGGTGCGCGCTTTCGAGGCGGCTGCTCGTCACGTCAACTTTGCGCTTGCCGCCGATGAGCTGGCCGTGACGCCGGGAGCAGTCAGCCGGCATGTCAAGGCGCTGGAGGTCCAAATCGGCCGCAAGCTGTTCGATCGCTACCCGCAGTCGCTCGAGCTGACGGAGTTTGGCCGGACCTGGCTGCCCGTCGTGTCCGAGGCGTTTGATACGCTCGAAAGCGGGACTGCCCGGCTGCTGTCGGAGCGGCCGCGCGCGACATTCGCATTGAATGCGCCGACGGCTTTCGCCACCGGCTGGCTGCTGCCGCGCTTTGCCCGCTTCCATCGTGAGCAGCCGGAATTGACCATCAGGTTGCTCACCCAACCCGATCTGCCGGATCTTTTGCGTGAGGGTGCTCCTGATGCGGCGATTGCCCACGGCCGAGGCGAATGGCCGCGACTGAACGCCCATTTCCTGTTCGCCGACCGGCTGATACCGATGTGCAGTCCGGCCTACCTCGCTGCACAACGACGGCTTATCGAACCGGCCCATTTGCTCACCGAGACCCTGATCTCCACCGACGACACGGCGCAGGATTGGGCCGCCTGGTTTGCGATGGTCGGACTGCATGGCGAACAACCGCAACGCATGCTGCATTTCGCCAGCAGCGTGTTGCCCGCACATGCCGCGATGAACGGTCTCGGGTTTGCACTGATCGATCCCAGTCTGGTGACGTCGGAACTCGACCTCGGCCGGCTGATTGCTCCGCTGTCTTTCCCCCCGTTGATGCGAGGGACGGGCTGGTACCTTCTGCATTCGCGCGTTCGCCGCAAGGATCCCGTGATGATGACTGTCCGAAACTGGCTGCAACGCGAAGCCGGCTCCAGCGTCCGCCATATGTTTCCGAAACCGGGAGGCGCCTCTCGTTAGGGCTTTCCATTGAATCGGACTCCCGCGAATTGATCGAGGACATCAGATGAACCCCAGCGATTTGCCCGGCCAACCCGGTGTCGTTCCTCCCGGAGCGATCGGCCATAATCGCGGCGTTGTCGGCCGCAACTTCGCGTTCATCCCTCCGGAGGGTGTGTTGGTCAGCAGGCTTCCGGCGTGGAGATCGACAGTCGTGCGCTTTCTGGCAGCACCATCGCTCGGCGCCGGCTTTGTCCAGTTCGTGCTGGAAATCGAACCGGCCGGAGGTACGGCCCGGCCGATCTGTGTGGATCTGCAGCACTTCTTCTATGTCGTGGCAGGCGAAGTGGACGTGACCATCGGCTCCGACTCCACAGTGCCGCTCGGAGCGGGGGCGTTTGTCTATGTACCGCCCGGCCTGTCATTTGCGATGACGTGTCGCCCCACCGCGCCAGCGCGCATCATCGCCGTCAAGAAACGCTATGAGGAAGCCGAAGGCATTGCCGCCCCAACGGCGATCATCGGCCAGCAGCAATCCATGCCGATGACGAACCATACCGGATTACAGGGCCGCGGGTTCAAGCACCTGCTGCCGCTGGGCGACCTGAGGTTCGACTTCGAAATGAACCTGATGTTTTTCCAGCCCGGCGTCTGCTTCCCGGCGGTGGAAACGCACATCATGGAGCACGGATTGTTCATGCTGGAGGGGCAGGGCCTCTATTATCTTGGCGGCGGCTGGCACGAAATCTGGGTTGATGATTTCATCTGGATGGGATCGTTCTGCCCCCAGCAATTCTATCCCACCGGGCTCAATCACGCGGTCTATCTGCTCTACAAGAACGTCAACCGCGACGTCGTCCTCTGACGCCGCGCCCACGGCTGTCGACCTGAGAAGCGCAGCTCGCGCCGCGGCCCGCGACTCTCTGCTCGATCACATCACCGATGCAATTGATCCGTTGGAGCAGACCCGGTTGCCGGAGCGGTGCGACGCGGTGCCGGCGGTCGTACGTGCGGCGGACGCAATGTCGCGTCATTGTTCGGCTTGGTGATCGCCGGAGATACGGCATCGGCGGGCTCCGCGCGAAGCGGAGCGGCATAGAGTGTTGCAGCGAGACAACCGATCGCAATCGTCCTCACCATTGTCGCCTCCTCGGCCAGACGAGCTGCCGGATAGCAGCGCTGAAGCGTGGCGAAGGTAAGACCAAGGAAGCTTACCGGCCTCGTCCCCGCGACAGGATGAACGCGCCCCTTCGCGCCTCAAGCTCCGGCCACGGCGGTCGCGGGTGGCTCGCCGCGCAACTGCGCCATCAGAATCGTCCGCGAGGCGACAAGATGGGCACGCATTGCGGCTTCTGCGGCATCGGCATCGCGGCGTTCGATCGCGACGATGATCGCCTCGTGTTCGCGGTGCACCACCTCGATCCGCTGCCGGGTTCGTAAGGTCACCGCCGTACTCTGAAACCTGCAGATCTGCAGCAGCGGATAGAGCTCGTTGCAGATGATGTCGATGAGCCAGCGGTTGCGACTGCCGCGCACGATCAGCGTGTGCAAATCGTCGCCGGCGCTGCGGACACGGAACACGCCATCGACGCCTTCGCGACGATAGCTGTCCTCGAAAGCGGCGAGACGGACGCGCAGCTGCCGTGTCTCGTGCAGCGTCATGTTCTCGGCGGCCTGCCGGCTCGCCATGCCCTCGAGCGCTTCGCGCGTCGTCAATAACTGCTCCAGATCGTCGAGCGACAATTGCACGACGCGGACGCCGGAGAATGGCGTGCGTTCGAGGAGTTGGCGCCCCTCGAGGGTGCGGATCGCCTCTCTGAGTGGACCTCGGCTGACGCCGAACCGGTCGGACAGGGCCTGCTCCGAAAGCTTCTGCCCCTGCGCCAGCTCACCGGTGAGGATCGCCTGTTCAAGGCGGGCGACAATCTGGTCGACGAGAGCGCCGCTGGCTGGCTGTAACGTCATGATTCTCATCCGGAATTGTCTCCTGCCAAGACTACCAGAATCACAGTCATGGGCCAGTAAATTGTTGCCAATATAAGATATTGTTGACAATCTTGCTTATTGTATTCAATCTCCTGAGGTAGAAACGCCCATTCTCCAGGGGAAGTCCAAGTGAGCATCACGGCTATCGCCGAGCGGCCAGCCGAGCCGTTGCCGCATGCGCACGCCGCGGCGATCACCGCGCGCATCGATCGGCTGCCGGAGAACAGGCACACATGGCGCCTCGCAGTCCTGATCTCGCTGGCGGGAATGTTCGAAGTCTACGACCTCTATCAGACCGCCTACGTCCCAACCGGCCTGGTGCGATCAGGCATCTTCTCGGAAGGCGCCAAAGGATTGTTCGGCCTGCCGGACCAGGCCGCGTTTGCGTCTTCAACCTTCCTTGGATTGTTCATCGGCGCGATCGCGTTTGCCTCGGTCGCCGATCGCTTCGGCCGCAAGACGATCTTCCTGTGGGCGCTGGTCGGCTACAGCATCGCGACGCTGGTGATGGCGCTGCAATCGACCGCAAACGGCATCCTCGCGTGCCGCCTGCTCGCCGGAATTGGATTGGGCATCGAGCTGGTCACCATCGATGCCTACCTCGTCGAAATCGTGCCGAAGCATATGCGCGGCAAGGCGGCGGCGATCATGCACGCGATCGCCTATCTTGCGATCCCGCTGGTTGCGTTCGTTTCCTATTTGCTGATTCCGCTCGATCCCCTTGGCGTTGCGGGCTGGCGCTGGGTTGTCCTGATCGGCGCAGGTGGCGCTGCCTTCGTGTGGTGGTTGCGCGTCAATCTGCCGGAGTCACCGCGGTGGCTTGCGCAGCACGGCAACATCGAGGCCGCCGATCGGATCGTCAGCGAAATCGAACAGCAGCTCGAGCAGGACCTTGGCCATGCGCTGCCGGCGCCTGCGCCTGAAATTGTCGGCGTCCCGCGCCGCGCAAGCTTTGCGGAAATCTGGCAGCCGCCTTATCGGCAGCGCACCATCATGCTGATGGCGTTCAATTTCTTTCAGACGATCGGCTTCTTCGGCTTCACCAACTGGCTGCCGACATTGCTCGCGGCGCAAGGGCACTCGATCACCAAGAGCCTGTTCTACTCCGCCGTGATTGCGGTGGCCTTTCCGCTCTGGGCTGTGCTGTGGGGCTTTACCGTCGCCGAACGCTACGAGCGCAAATGGCAGATCGTCGTCGCTTCAGGCGCCACCGCCGGGCTCGGCCTGATCTTTGCCATGCTGACGGTTCCCTCGCTGCTGATCCTGTGCGGTACGCTGATCGTCGGCGCCAACACACTGATGTCGTATGCCTACCATCCCTACCAGGCCGAGCTCTATCCAACCGAGGTGCGAGCCCGCGCGGTCGGCTTCGTCTACTCGTTCAGTCGCCTGTCGACGGTGTTCACGAGCTTCATCATCGCGTTTCTTCTCAGGGACTTCGGTGCACAATGGGTCTTCGTGTTCATCTCGCTCAGCATGTTCGTGGTGATGGGCTCGATTGGCATCTACGGTCCGCTGACACGCGGACGTTCGCTTGAAGACATTGCGCGCTAGCGCAACTTCATTTGTCGCAAGAGGTGATCAGGTACATGACCGAGAGTGTAAATCTGTCCGACACGGTGAGCGTCATCGTCCCGACGGGGATGCTGGGCGCCGGCGTCAATCGCACGCAAATCCAGTACGGCCTCCGCCGCGGCGCCAGCGCCATCGCGGTGGACTCCGGATCGACCGATAGCGGGCCGGCTTATCTCGCGCGCGGCGTATCGAAGATGAACCGCGAATCCATCAAACGCGACCTGCAGATCCTGATGGCGGAAGCGTATACGGCGAAAATTCCATTGCTGGTCGGAAGCTGCGGCACCAGCGGCACCGACAGCGGCGTCGATTGGACCCGAGACATTGCGCTCGAAGTGGCCGCCGAGCTCGGCATCGCCCCGAAGATCGTCTGTCTCTACAGCGAGCAGAAGGCGGACGATCTCGTCAGGAAGAACGGCGAAGGAGAGATCACGCCGTTGCCGCCGCTAGGCCCGGTCAGCGACGCCGACCTGAAATCCTGCGAGCATATCGTCGCATTGATGGGACCCGAGCCGTACATCGCAGCGCTGGAGGCCGGTGCTGACATCGTGCTTGGCGGACGCACCACCGACACGGCGGTGCTCGCCGCGGTTCCCTTGATGCGCGGCGCCGGCATCGCGCAAGCCTGGCACGCCGCCAAGATCGCCGAATGCGGCGGTCAATGTACGGTCAATCCCGGGCTCGGCGGCGTGCTGATGCGGGTCGGCCGCGACGCCTTCGAGATCGAGCCGCTCGATATCGACAACCAGTGTTCGCCGGAGACCGTGTCCGCGCACCTGTTGTACGAAAACAGCGACCCGTTCACGCTGACCGAGCCCGGCGGCGTGCTTGATGCCCGGGATGCGGACTATCGCTGGGTCGATAACCGCATCACCCGCGTCACCGGCTCGCGCTGGACGCCGAAGCCCTACACCATGAAGCTCGAAGGCGCCCGCGGCGGTGATTTCCAGACGATCATGCTGATCGGCATCGAAGATCCGGAGGTGCTCGCCAATCTCGACGAATTCCACGATCTCATGCTG
Organism: Bradyrhizobium sp. BLXBL-03; assembly: GCF_051853015.1. Classification (NCBI taxonomy): domain Bacteria; kingdom Pseudomonadati; phylum Pseudomonadota; class Alphaproteobacteria; order Hyphomicrobiales; family Nitrobacteraceae; genus Bradyrhizobium; species Bradyrhizobium sp. BLXBL-03. The sequence continues at coordinate 6,765,460 of NZ_CP182470.1, forward strand.
GAGACCCTGACGGGGCGCATCAGAAAGACCTTTGGTGACGAAGCTGTTCGCTTCGATGTGTCGCTGCGCATCTATGGGTGGAACGGCACGTCCGGCCGGCCGGTGCCGCGGGACACGGTCCCGCCGCGCGATGTCGGCGTGATGTTCGTGGTCACGGCGCCGACGCAGGACCTCGCCAACCGGATGGCGAAGGCGTGCAACCCCTATTTCTTCCACACGCCGCTGCGCCCGGGCATCGAGATGCCGAGCTATGCATTCCCGTTTACGCCAGCCGAAATTCCGCGCGGCCAGGTGTATGAGTTCGTTCTCAACCACGTCGTGCGAACGAGCGACGCCTTCGAGCTCGTGCGCAGCGTGAGCATCGACCCGGCGGATGCGAACAAGGGGGCACTCCATGCCTAAGCTCAGCGACATCTGCCGCCACGTCCGCTCCAAGAATGCCGGGCCATTTTGGGTGACGGTCGACCTTTTCTTCGATGGCGAGGAGAATTTCAGGCGCTATCGCGATACGCCGGCGCTGTCGCCGCAGACATTTGCGCGCTTGTTCGGCACCAATCCCGACCTGGTCAAACGCATCCCGGTCGACAATCTGCACGTGATCAAGATTTCCTATCCGCGCCCGCATCCGCAAGGCTGGATGCAGGAACGCGACATGCATGCCGGGCAGCAATTCGCGCGCCTGCTGGACCTTGAGATTGATTAGGCGCGTCCGGCCTTTGTCAAACGCGAGTTCGGCTGCTCCACGCGGTCGCAGAGATCACGTGGCGGCAGCAGCCTGGTAGAGGCGATCGCGCAACCAGGCGTGGCCTGCGTCCTCCTGGTTGCGCGGGTGCCAGAGCGCGACGATGCGGGCGGGCGGCAGTTCGAGCGGCGGCGGCGCCAGATCGAGCTCGTGGGCGAAGCGCATCAGGAATCGCCGCGGCAGGGTGCAGATGCAATCGCTGTGCGCGAGGATGACGGGGGCAAGCGCATAAGTCTGGATGGAGACCGCGACACGTCTGCTGCGGCCGAGCGCTGATAGCGCGTCGTCGACCAAGCCCGCAAAGCCGCCGCCATCTGCGGAGATCAGCAGATGATCGCATGCGCAAAACGCGTCGAGATCGAGCGCGTCTGTGCCGCGCGGATGGCCCTTGCGCTGCGCGGTCAGGAAGCTGTCCTCGAACAGCGGACGCTGCATCAGCTCGCTGCTGGTCCCGCCGGGTCCCGTGACCAGGATATCGATCTCGCCACGTTCAAGGCGATCGACGATGTCGGGCGTGGGATGAACGAGGGCGAGCCGCGTGCGGGGCGCCATCGCGGTCAATTGAGCGACGAAACCTGGCGCCAGTGTCACCGCCGGATTCTCGTGAATGGCAACGACGAAGGTGCGCTGGTCCCGCGCCGGGTCGAAAGCGGCCGGCCCCTCCACCATGCGGCGCAACCTGCCGAGCACTTCGGCGAGTTCCGCCTGCAGCTGCAGGGCTCGCGGTGTCGGCACGACGCCCCGTCCCGCCGCTGCCGGCACGAACAGCGGATCGTCGAACACCTGCCGCAACCGGTTCAGCCGGGCCGACAGCGCCGGCTGCCCGATGTTCAGCCGCAATGCCGCACGGGTGACGTTGCGCTCGCGCAGGAGCGCCTCCAGCGCAAGCAACAGGCCGAGGTCGATCTCGGCGAGGTCGGCATCGTCGGCCGACCGGCCCGGACCGCGTTCGACATCCGCCATCGCGGCACCTCCATTCAAGGCAAGAAGATCGCGGCCGCATGAGCCGCACCGAGAGAGGTTAAGGCCTTCACGCGGGCATGAAAAGCAGCCCGCCGCAAGGCCCTGATATCACCGGCATCGATGAGACGTATCGAGCCCACGGCCCTCCCGGACGCGGCGCCCGGCGCGTACCTCACAGCCACGGCGGCAGGTCCGGGATGTCGGCAATCTCGCCGGATCCGGCGCCGACCGAAGCGGAGGACGCTCAGTGACGAAGGAGACGAAGGCTTATCGCGTCGGCGATGCCACCATCACCCGGATCGACGAACTGTCGCTCGCGGCCTTTCAGTTCGACATGCTCTATCCGGGCGCGGACCCGGAGGCGCTGCAGCGCCAGCGCGCGCGGCTCGAGGCCGGCTCGTTCGATGCCACCACCGGCACGTTCATCCAGAGCATCCACAGCTGGCTGGTCAAGACACCGCGCCACGCCATCCTGATCGATGCGGCGACCGGCAACGACAAGAACAGGCCCGACATTCCGCCGCTGCACCGGCTCAACGAGCCCTTCCTCGCGCGGCTGCAAGCTGCGGGCGTCACGCCTGAGGAGGTCGACTATGTGCTCCTCACCCATGTCCATGCTGACCACGTCGGCTGGAACACGCGCCTTATCGACGGAAGCTGGCTGCCGACGTTTCCCAACGCGACCTACATCTTCTCTCGCATCGAGCAGGCCTATGGCGAGAGCCTGGCCAATGGTGAGGAACCAGCGACGAATCCGGCCTTGGGCCCTGCCCTGCGCAAGCCCGCCGACCGCGTCTATGACGATAGCGTACGCCCGGTGATCGATGCCGGCCTGGCACGGCTCGTCACTGTCGACGGCGGCGAGGTCCTGGAGGGAATTTCGTTGATCCCGACGCCGGGCCATAGTGTCGACCACGCCTCCATCCGCCTCGTCTCTCGCGGCGAGCAAGCCCTGTTCGCGGGCGACGTGATGCATCACCCGCTCCAGGTCTACGAGCCCTCGCTCAATTCCTGCTTCTGCGAATTCCCCGACGCAGCACTTCGCTCGCGCAAATTCGTGCTGGAGGACGCGGCCGAGAGCGGCGCAACCGTCTTCACCACCCATTTCGCGCAGTCCTCCACCGGGCGCATCACGCGCAGCGGCGAGCGCTTCGCCTGGCAATTCCTCTGACAGAAGGAGAATGACGATGGACCAGACCATTCCTGCACATGGATACAGGCCCGACCTCGTGGTCGAGGATTTCACCGTCCCGAGCGACACGCCGGGGATTTCGCTTCACCTGCGCAACAAGCGCGCCAGTGCGCAAAAGACTTTCTCCGCCGAGCGGAGCATTTTGATGGTCCATGGCGCGACCTATTCGTCGGCCAGTCTGTTCGACGTGCCGCTCGGTGGCCGCTCCTTCATGGATCATCTCGCCGCGCAGGGCTTTGATGTGTTCGCACTCGACGTGCGCGGCTATGGCGGATCGACCCGGCCGGCTGAAATGGACGCGCCGGCGCAGGACTCCGCGCCGCTCGTTCGCACCGAAGTCGCGGTGCGCGACCTCGCCAGCGCGGTCGACTATGTCCTCGCACACCGCGGCATCCCGCGCCTCAATCTCGTCGCCATGTCCTGGGGCGGCTCGGTGGCGGGGGCTTATACCGCCGGCAACAACGGCAAGGTCGCGCGGCTGGCGCTGGTCGCGCCGCTGTGGCTGCTGAACACCCCTGCCCCGATTGATTCCGGTGGCGCACTCGGTGGCTACCGCAAGGTCGCCGTGCTCGATTTCAGGGAGCGCTGGCTCGCCGCGGCGCCGGAAGCGGCACGCGCGAGCCTGATCCCGGAAGGCTGGTTCGAGCGCTGGGCGGAAGCCTCGCTCGCGTCAGATCCGCTGGGGAACGCTGAGCGCCCCCGCGTGATGCGCGCGGTGAATGGTCCGATCCAGGATATCCGCGATTACTGGGGCGCCGGCAAAGCCTACTATGATCCGAACGACATCCGCGTCCCCGTGCTTCTCGTTCATGCCGAATGGGACCGCGATGTGCCCATGGCCACGATGCAGGATCTGTTCAGTTCGCTCAAACGGGCGCCGTACAAGCGATGGGTGGAAATCGGCGAAGGCACCCATATGGTGCTGCTCGAAAAGAACCGCATGCAGGCCTTTGACGCCATCAGCCAGTTCCTGGCCGAACGCGATCCGTAGGGAACCCCACCAGGCTGACGTCGCGCAGGATTTTGCACAGAGCTGGAACCGCCCGGTAGCGAAGACGGAGGCTCCCATGTTCCGCATGCTCGCATCAGCGCATCGCAGGGAACGTCGGCAGCTACGCGTCGTTGATCCCTCTCGAAACTGGAGGACAGACATGAAGATCGTTCCAAGCATTGCCGTGATTGCCGCGACCATCGCGGTGACTGCGATGGCGACCCCGAGCTTCGCGCAAGGCCCGGGTCCCTGCACGAGCTCAGGCAACAACGCGGTCGGCGCCGAAGGCCCCGCCATGAGTGGTGGTCAGTTGATGGCCGGCGTTGGAAATTGCCGTCACCGCCACGCAAGGTGGCGCGATAGCTACGGCTACTATCAGGCGCCGGCCCGCACCTATTATGATCGCGGCTATTATGACCGCGGCTATTACGACGGCGGATATGACGGGCCTGGCGTCACGATCGGCGTCGGTCCCGGTCGATGGTAACAACAGAACTGAGGCCGCCGCGAAGGCGGCCTCTTTCATTGCGGGAGCCTTTCAGGCTGCGCCAGCCTCGCACCAGCCTGGCACCAGAAATTAGCGCGACGGGACGTCGTCTCCATTTCTGGTCAGCTCATGAACCGCAGAGAGCGCCGGGCCGCGGCCAGGCAATCCCCACAAGTCGCGTCGCAGCATCTGGTGACCGCTAAGAGCCTGGAGGCCGCGAAGCAGGGCCAATCGCTGTTCAAGCTCGGCCGGTATGCCGAAGCCCTGGAATGCTTCGACGCATTCGAAAAGTTCAATCCCGATGTCGCACCTCTGTATCAGACGCGCGGGCTTTGCCTGCAGCGGCTGGGCCGGCTTGCGGAGGCGCAGGCCGACTTCGAGAAGTCCATTGCGCTGAACCCCCTTGAGGCCGAGACGCACAAGAATCTCGGCACGCTGCATGCGAGACTGGGCCGGATGGAGCAGGCCTTTGCTAGCTTCGATCGCGCGCTCGCGCTTCGTCCCGACTTTTCCGCGGCGCTCAACGAAAAGGCGCGGGCACTGTGGAGCCTGCAATTGCTGGATGAGGCCTTCGCGACGTTTCACCGATCGCTGGCGGTCGCCCCCGACAATGCGGATACAATCTGGAATCTCGCGCTGCTGCAGATGCTGACCGGAGATTTCGAGCGGGGCTGGCTTGGACGCGAGGCCCGCTGGAAGGCGCCGTCTTTGGGCCTTGCGGAGCGCGGCTTTTCGCAAGCACGCTGGCTTGGCGACCACCCGCTCGAGGGCAGGACCATCCTGCTTCATGCCGACGAGGCCCTGGGCGATTCCATCCAGTTTGTGCGTTACGCGCCCATGGTGGCCGCGCTCGGGGCTCGGGTCATTCTGGAGGTCAAGTCTGCAGTCCGGCCGCTGCTGGCCGGGATCAGCGGCGTCGCAGATTGTATCGACCGGTCGTCGACGCCGTCGCTGGCGTTCGACCTGCACTGCCCGCTCGGTAGCCTGCCGCTGGCGTTCGGGACGCGCCCCGATACGATTCCGTTCGCGGACGGCTATCTTCCTGCACCGCCGGCAGCGCGTGTGGAGTCGTGGGCGAGCCGGCTCGGCCCCCGCACGCAGCTTCGCGTCGGTCTGGTCTGGTCGGGAGACCCCGGTCACAAGAACGATCACAACAGGTCGATCGCACTGCGCGCGCTTGTGCCGCTGCTGGATTGCGACGTCCAGTTCGTCTCCCTGCAGAAGGGCATTCGCGATGCGGATCGCGCCTTCCTCGCCGGACGCTCCGACATGATCGACCTGACCGAGCAGCTTACCGATTTCAGCGAGACCGCGGCGCTGGTCTCCTGCCTCGACCTGGTGATCTCGGTCGACACCAGCGTCGTTCACCTCGCCGGCGCGCTTGGCGCACCGGTCTGGACCATGCTGCCCTTCAACCCGGATTGGCGCTGGCTGCTCAATCGCGGCGATAGCCCGTGGTATCGGTCGATGCGCCTGTTCAGGCAGAAGAAGCGGGACGACTGGGCCGGCGTGGTGGACAGCGTTCGGCGAGAGCTGGAAGGAAAAATTGCTGCGTGGCAGGCCCGGCAGAGCGGAAGCCATCCTCCCGGCTAAAGCGCGATGAGATTGGGTTGAATCGTCATCGCGCTTTAGCTCTTTGTTTGAGCATAATCTTTTCGGAAAACCGCTTCACACTTTTCCGGATCATGCTCTAACCCTCCACCCGGTAAAGCCGCCACCGCGCCGGCACGCCCTTGAGCTGGTGGCTGCCGTGATCGCTGAGGCGGATCTGGGATTGCGCCGCGAGCAGGTCCTTCACTGCGCTCGAGACCAGCACTTCGCCGGCGCGCGCCTTGGCGGCGATGCGGGTACCGATGTGGAAGGCAAGACCGACCATCTCGCCGCCGCTGATGCTATATTCGCCGGCGTGCAGGCCGACCCTGATCTCGAGGCCGAGCGTGCGCACGGCTTTCTGAATCGCGGCTGCGCAACTGATGCCAGCGGCCGGCGACTTGAAGGTTGCCAGCACGCCGTCGCCGGTCGTCACGACTTCCTTGCCGCGGCACGTCTTCAGCTCCTTGCGGACGGCGGCATAGTAGAGGCCCATCACCTTGGTCCAGCGCGCATCACCGAGCTTTGCGGCCTTTGCCGTGGAGCCGACGATGTCGACGATCAGAATCGTGGCGAGCGCCTGCTTGAGCTCGGCGCCGCCGTTGGCAGAATTTCTCCTGACGCCAATGGCGCCACTGAGCGGTTCATAGTCATGGCTGCGCCGCCGTGCGATGGCGGATCTGGTGTAGTCCTGGGCGCGCTGCGCCGTGCGGCAGCGGATCGTTTTCTCCTGCGGCAGATGCGTCCAGTAAACCTTGCGGCTCTTGCCGGCGCCCTGCACTTCGACGGCGCCCCATTTCAGGAGCACCACCGAGCCGACCCGCCGCACGCACCACGCCTTCGACGTGTACCCCGATACGTTCGACTGATGCAGGCCGACGCGAAGAAACTTGGGCATGACGATGCGGCTGATGCTGAACCGATGTGGCGGACCTCAAGCGTAATTCGACGCCCGCGCCTTGGCAACAGCGCGCGCTCGCGCGGCGGGGCCTAGGCCCGCGCGGCCGGCTCAAACGCGAACAGCTCGATCGGGTCGCTGAAGCCGCGCACAGCATGCTTGCCGACGCGCTCCAGCTCGAATTCGCGATCGACCAGCTCGGCGAAGTCACGCGACAGCAGCACCTTCTTGCCGATCTGCTTGGTGAGCGCCTCCAGGCGCGAGGCCATGTTGACGGCGGGGCCGATCACGGTGAAGTCGAGCCGGCTTTTCGAGCCGATGTTGCCGTACATGACGTCGCCGACATGGACGCCGATGCCGTAATTCAGCGGCGCGCGGCCCGTGCCGTTGTTGCGCGCGTTCAGGGCAGCCATCGCCTGCCGGGCTTCGGTGACGGCGTGCAGGAGATTGGCGCAGGCGTTGGGCTGGCTGAGCGGAAAGATCGCGAGCAGGCCATCGCCGATGAATTTCAGGATCTCACCGCCATGGCGGGCGATCGGGTCCGACATCGCGTCGAAATAATCGTTGAGCAGATCGATGACGTCATCGCGCGGCCAGTTATCGGAGATTTTTGTGAAATCCCTGAGGTCGCAGATCATGATCGCGGCGCGCACCGTCGTGCCGGTGCCGCGGCGCGTGGCGCCGGCGAGGATCAGCTCGCCGGCATGGGAACCCACATAGGTCTCCAGCAGCGTCCGCGCCAGGCGGTTCTTGATGCGAATTTCGCTGACCAGCGCCAGCACCGGCAGCAGCTTCTTCAGGGCCGCGATGTGCGCATCCTCGAAGCCGCCGCGGCGGTCTGTAGCAAAGGTGACGAGATGGCGCTTGCCAAGCGTGTGATAGAGCGGCCAGGCGACATAGTCCGTCAGGCCCTTCGAGCGCATCTCGTCGTAGAGTGCGTGCTTGCGGCCGAGCGCCGGATCCCGTTCGAGATTTTCGCGCACTTCAGTTGCGCCATTCTGCATCTCGTTGGCGGGACTGCCGATATATTCGGAGCGCTCCCGCACGTCGAAATCGACTCGTGCGATCTCGGCCTCAAGCATGCCGGCGGCCCACATGAAACGCGCCCCCAGCCATTGCGGATGCTGGATCAGCACGTGAAGCGTCGACCGCTGCAACGGAATGCCCGCTTGCTGGACGCGGATGCACATCTCGGCAAAAATGTTGTCGATGAAGCGCTCGTTGTGCGTCCCGGTAGTCAGCCAGTCGACAACGCCGTCGGCTAACGTGGCAGCGGGAATCTTGTCTGACGCGTTCATATCCTGGCCTTCGGCGGCAGTCTTTACGTCAGCAGATATCGTGTTCCGGATGGACCGCGTCAACCTAGCCAGTTGCACGGATTGTACGCATTCGCACGACCGCGGCCTAGCCGGTGAGCCGAATCGATCCCAGCACGGCAAGTCCCGAAACGAATGCCAGCCTGGACGCCTCGGCCAGCTCGACTTTCAGCGTGCAGCCGCCGGGAACGAGAAATTCCTCGCCACTGACCCGAATGCCGCAATCGCCTGATAGCGCGTACACCAGATGCGTGCCGGCGGGCAACGACCGCTCGCCGGGCTCCTTCAGCGCCACCAGCGCGATCTCCGCCGCACCGCGCCGCGCCATCAGATTGACGACCTCGACCGGACCGGCCTCGAGCTCGGTCACGATCTCCATCTCGCCGGTGAAGCGGACGGTCGTGAACGGCTCGCGCTCGTCGAACTCCTGCCCCTCGGCTTTCAGCACCAGCCCGCGCCCGCCGATCACCATCTGCAGCCGGTCAATGCCTGGCATGTGCGAGAACGGCCCGGGCGCGACGATCGGCGTCGAGGCAAAGCGCCACAGCAGGCTGTCCCAGTTCTTCACCTCCGTGCCTGGCCGATGCGCATCCGCGATATCGGTAAAGATGCCGCCGCCGTTCTTCCAGGGCGCACGGGTGTAGTCTTCCGGTTTCAGCAGCGTGGTTGTCATGTCGTGCAGGCGTCCAGCAGGGGATCACCCACGCATCATTAATCGTCTCACGCCCCGGCGTCGAGGCGTATGCCCGAGCTCGCAACCGGCCACGATCTTCGGATTTCCGGCTCGAACCGTGCTATCGTGCCCGCGACGGTCCAACCTTCAGAGAGGCAAGCATGTCTGCAACTGACAAGGTTTTCGCCGGCTCGGTCCCCAAGCTCTACGACGAATATCTGGTCCCGCTGATCTTCTCGGTCTATGCCGACGACCTGGCCAGACGCGTCGCCGCGCTGTCGCCCTCGGACCTGCTCGAGATCGCCGCGGGCACCGGCGCGGTGACACGGGCCGCGGCGGCTCTGCTGCCGTCGGATGTCCGCTATGTCGCGACCGACCTCAACGAGCCGATGCTCGCAGTCGCCAGGCAGCGTCAGGGTGACGATCCCCGCATGACCTGGCGTCAGGCCGATGCGCTGACGCTGCCCTTCAACGACGCCGCGTTCGACGTGGTCTTCTGCCAGTTCGGCGCCATGTTCTTTCCGGACCGGAGCAAGGGCTACGCCGAGACGAGGCGGGTGTTGAAGCCTGGCGGCACCTATCTGTTCAACGTGTGGGACCGTATCGCTGACAATGTGTTCGCCGATGAGGCGACCGCCACGCTCGGCAAGATGTTCCCCGACGATCCGCCGCTGTTCATGGCGCGGACGCCGCACGGCTATCACGACAAGGCGGTCATCAAGGCCGATCTCGAGCGCGCAGGCTTCAGGGACATATCGATCGAAACCCTGACGGCGACGAGCCGCGCGCCATCGGCCGAATATGTCGCGATCGCGTATTGCCAGGGAACGCCGCTGCGCGGCGAGATCGAGGCCAGGGATGCGAGCAGGCTCGAGGCCGCGACCGACGCGGTCGCCGAAGCGATCCGGAAACGCCACGGCTCGGGACCGGTCGAAGCAAAGATTCAGGCGCTGGTGATCACGGCCCGGCCGTAATGCCGCAGCAGCTATGCTCCAGCCTTGCCCTTACCAAAAACTCCGCTGCATCGGCATCGGCTGTGCCGGCTGATAATACTGGTACTGGCCGGCGCGGCGGCGCGGATTGACCGGCTGCGCGTAGGGATCGCGCTGCCCAAAGAAGAAGAAGCCATTACCGCCCCAGCCGTCGTCACTGGCCATTTCCACCGGCGGCGCGGTCGGCTTGCGGGTGATGAAGCCGCCTTGCGGATGATTGCTCAGGACCGCGACGAACTCGGTGCGATAGTTGGTCTCGGCGCTCAAGGGCTCGTCCGAGATGATGATCGAGGACCGCGGCAACGCGGTCGGCGCGATGCGATCCCACACCTCCTGCGGGATCGTGATGCGGTCGAGCGCGTCCTTGGCGTCGTCGCCCTCGTCGATGCTGACGACGCTCCAGCGCAGGCCCGCGCCGCTCTTCGCCATTGCCGTGAAGATGTGCGTGCCGATCGGCTGGTCGGGATTGCGGATGGTGACGGGAACCTCGATGCTGGTATCGAACACCTCACCGCCGCCATCCGGCGCGGGCTTGTGGGTATTGCGCCGAACATAGAGCTTCTGCGTGGCGCGGCTGATATAGACCGAGACCGGCTCCATCGCGAGCTTGGCATCGGTCGCAGCCTTCACAGCCTCGACCTTCTTGGCCGCGGCGACCTTGGCCGCCTCCTTGGTCGTGGCAACCGCGTCGCGCTTGGGCTGAGCGGCGGCCTTGGCGGCGTCGAGCTGGGTTGCGGCATCAGCGGCCTTGGCCGCCGCCTTCTGCTTCAGCTCGTCGGCCTTTGCCCTGGCCTGGTCGTTCTTGGCATTGGCGACCAGCTTGTCGGCATAGGCGTTCTCGGCGTCGGCGCGCGCCTTCTGCTGCTCGAGCTTGCGCAGCATGGCCGGCAGCGATTGCGCCTCCTTCGCCGCAGCAGAAGCGGCCTTCTTGGCTTCATCGGCCGCCCTGACGGCCTCCTCCTCCTCCACGAGGAGTTTGTCCGCACGCGCCGGGGCCGCCGCGATGGCCTCCTTGCTCGGCACGAACAGCGAAGGATGCGAGAAATCGACCGGGGCGGCGTCGTTCGGCGAGATGATCACCCGCATGCCGATATTGGTCTTGTCGAACAGGCGTTCGGCGAAATCGAAGGGCATGCGCACGCAGCCGTGCGAGGCCGCGTAGCCGGGCAGCGGTCCGCCATGCAGCGCGATGCCGTTCCAGGTGATGCGCTGCATGTTCGGCATCCAGGCATCGTCATACATGGTCGAGTGGTGATCCCTGTCCTTCTCGATGACGGCGAAGACGCCGGCCGGCGTCTCGCGTCCCGTCGTGCCGGTCGAGACCGGCGCGCGCAGGATCCAGCCCTCGGAATCGTAGAACGTCACCTGCTGGCTCTTGATCGACACGATCGCCATGATCGGCTCGCCCGCTTCGCGCGGCGCCACCGCCTCAACGGTCTGGCGCGGCTGCTTGGCGGCCAGCGCCTGGCCCGGGGCCGCCAGCGCCAGCGCTAGGGCGAACATCACAACTCCGGGAGCCCCCCAACGTCGCACCGCTCGATTGGATTGCGCCGTCGTCATCAGGTCTTTCATGCCATTCCCCGGTTGTCTGTCCGCACTTGCATCGATGATCCGTCAGATTGCGATCTTCGGATTAAGAATTCGCAGCCATCATCTGTTCCGTTTCCGGCATTATTCGGTCCATTCCAGCGACGAAACTCTCTTATACGAGGGTCCGTGCGGGCGGAAGGGCGGCCCGCGGCCGAGGCTGGCCCGGAGCTGGCGATGGCGGTGACCGCCCGGACGCACTGTCCGCCCCGGGAAGCAGTCTGACTGGATGTGACCAGAATCACAGAAGATCGCGGACTGGCGAAGGTGACGGCATCTGCCAGCGCCAAGCGATCAGGCGAAACGCGTTACGGCGCGCCGACGGCCTTGTTCGCGACGAGGGTCTCGATCTCGGCGTCGCTGATGCCGGCCTCGCGCAACACTTCACGCGAATGCTCGCCAAGCCGCGGCGCCATGCGATGGATGCCGGCCGGGCTCTCGGAAAACTTTGTCGCAGGACGCGCCTGGCGGATGCGACCTTCGGTCGGGTGATCGATATCGGCAAACAAGCCGACCGCCTTAAGATGCGGCTGCTCGCCGAGCTCGGTCAGCTTGGCGAAGGCGGTGTGCGGCACGTCGAGCCGCAGCAATAGCTCCTCCCACTCCGCGGTGGTGCGGGTCGGCCCGATCTCGCTCATGCGGTCGTAGACCTTGTCGATGTTCTGCGAGCGCAGCACGGGATCGCGCACGCCGAGCTCCTCGATCAGCTCGGGGCGGCCGACGGCTTCGAAGAAGGCGCACCAATTCTCCCCCGAATAGGGCAGCATCGTCAGCCAGCCGTCTTTGGTCTTTACCGGACGGCGGTTCTTCATGCGCTTGTAGCCGGTCGGGCCGATCGGCGGATCGAACGCATGCCCGCCCAGCATCTCGATGCTGTTGAAGCCCGCGATCGTCTCCAGCATCGGCACCTCGACCATCTGCCCCTGCCCGGTGCGCTCGCGCCGAAACAGCGCTGCCGAGACCGCACCGACCATCGCCATCGCGCAGATCTTGTCGCCGATCAGGCTCGGGACGAATTGCGGCTCATCGTCCGATCCGATCGACGATGCGAGGCCCGAGGCCGCCTGGATGATCTCATCGAAGGCCGGGCGCGCCGCCCAGGGGCCGTCCTGGCCGAAGCCGGTCGCGGCCGCATAGATCAGCCTCGGATTGAGCTTTGCGCAGTCGGCGTAACCGAAGCCAAGCCGGGCCATTGCGGCCGGGCGCACATTGGTGACGAGCGCGTCGACCGTCGGGACCAGCTTCGCCAGCACCGCCTTGCCATCAGGATGCTTCAGATCGAGCGCGAGGCTGCGCTTGTTGCGGTTGACCGCCATGAACTGGCCGCTCATGCCGCGATTCCGGAACAGGCCGGCGTAGCGCCAGGTGTCGCCGGTGAGTGGCTCGATCTTGATGACGTCGGCGCCCCAATCGCCGAGCATTTGCGCGGCATAGGGACCGAACAGCACGCTGGTCAGATCGAGGACGCGGATGCCGCTGAGAGGGCCTGATGGTGCCATCGTCGCTTCACCGTGGCTGGAGGAGGTGAGACGATACATGGATTGTCAGGCGTGAGATGTGGCGCGGAATTCAGATGCGTATGCGCAAGCCGCAGCCGTCCCGCCTGACCGGTTCGTCAGCTTCGGCGGCTTAGACGCCCAGCGCCTTGCGATTGAACGTCCGCAGGATGCGCAGCGACAGCGTCCGCACATTCGCGACATTGAGAAGCCACGCGACGGCGACGTAGGCGAGGCCGCCCGCAACGCTCACGATGATCAGCGCCGCGATACCGGTGCCGTGGACCTGAGACCGCGCGAGGAGGATCGCAGCTGCCATTGCCGCGGCGGAAGCGGCGACGCCGGCGAGGCTGACGACGTCGAACGGCACGGAATGGGCGCGGTGCATCAGCACGACGGCGACGACGAAGCCGATCACCTCGGTTGCGAGGGTCGCCAGCGCAGCGCCGTAGATGCCGTAACCCCCAACCATTGTGAACATCAGCGCCACGCTCACCACCAGCGTGAGAAACGACTGTGCCGCCAGCATGAAAGGGCGTTCGGCGAGTTGGAAGCTGAGCTGGACGTAGAATTGATTGGCAATGCCGAAGAAGCGGGCGAGCACCAGCGTCGGCAGCAGCGCGGCCACGCCGCCGCGAAAATCGACACCGACCAGCGTGCCCGTGACCTGATCGGCGGCAAGCGCAAGCCAGACCGCGACGGGGGCGACGACGGCCAGCAGCAGCTCGAGGCTCTCGGTCAGCCGCTCCCGCGTCGTGTTCCCCTCCGACAGCGAGCGGAACACCATCGGCACGGTGGCCGCGGCAACGCTGGTGGCGATCATGACCATGAACTGGCGCGGCAGGTCGGCGGCGACGCCGAAAATGCCGGCGGAATCCTTGCCGAGCAGATAGGCGACGATGAGCCGGTCGCTGGCCGAGTAGACCGCGACGGAAAGTCCGGCCAGCGTCAACGGCAGGCCGTAGCGCGCCAGCTGCATGAACTGGCTGCGCGAAAAGCTTGCGACCCTGGCGCGATCGCTGACGAGATTGAGGATGACGCCGGTCAGCGAGCCGAGGCCAAAGGCGGCGAGCAGGCCCATGCCGCCCCAGCCGAGCCAGATCCCGAGCAGGCCGAATCCGACGCTCGCCACGCTGCGTACCATCGAGATCGCCGCGAACCGAAAGGGCCGAAACTTGGCGCGTTCGAACTCCTGGCCGACATCAAACCCGTTCGACATGATCGCGACGAACATGCTGGCGAGCACGAGCTCGACACTGACATCGCTACGGAACAGGAATACCAGGGGGGTCGCCGCGCACATGGCAAGGACGGTCAGCGCAAAGCCAGCCATCGCCGTGCCCCGAAAATCCGCTTCCGCGGACATCGCCTGATAGCGCGACACCGACAGCTTGATCCAGGCGAAGAAGATCGCGCCCAGAATGCCGGCCATGCTCATGCCGACGACATAGACGCCATACTCCGCCGGCGTCAGCAGCCGCGTGTAGGCGGTGACCGCGAAAAAACCCATCGCAGCAGACAGGATGTAGCTGACGAGGTAGATGGAGAAATGGCGGTTCAGCATGCGTGCACGGGACCGGCGGCCTTGAAATCGAGCAGCCGTTATTCAGTTGGACCTTGGCTTGTGAACGAAGACTTGGTGAACGAAGACCTGGTGAACAAAGGCTGGTGATCGGACTGCGCCGCAGCATCTCCCAAAATAGTCATTTAAGTCTGCAACTCGGCCGCCGAATGGGACGGAGCCACCGCTTTCGCGCGTTAGCGTTAAATTTGCCCTGTGCTTGAACGCGCCGCCGCGATCACCGAAAGGAAACCATGATTTTAAAGACGTCGCCCGACGTTTGGTTAATGTGTGGACGTGGCTGAGATGGACGTTGTCGAACGCATAGGGGCAAACCCGAGCGCCCTGCCCCATGCCGGGACGAACGCGTCCCTGGTCCCGGCATCCCCCGGGGACGGGGGCGAGCGGATGACGCTCAATTTGTTCTTCGAGGAGCGTGACGACCGCTGGTTTCCGGGCGACCGCCATGTCCGGCCGCTGGTGCGGCGGATGCTGCTCGGAAAATCCTGGATCAGCGGCCAGCGGCGCGTATTCCTCAATCTCTGCGCCGGGCTCGACCGGGTTGGAATTCCTTATCGCGTCAACGACTACAGCTACATCCGCAAGCATCCGGAGGAGCTCGCCTGCATTCTCGGGCGCCCGTTCGTGCTCGACTGGTTCGCATGGAAGAACCCGCTGCTGCTCGGCGTCGTCATGTACAACCATCCGGTTGACGTGCCCAAGCGTCTCAAGCTTGTTCACGAGAACACGATCCTGGTGCCCTGCGACTGGTATGCGCAGATGTGCCGGCCCTACTGGCCTGACGTCCAGGTGTGGCCGGTCGGCATCGAAACCGATTTGTGGACGCCAACGCCGGCCGCGCAAAAAAGCCTCGACGTGCTGCTCTACGACAAGGTTCGCTGGGAACATGACCGCTACGACAGCGAGCTGATCGAACCGATAAGATCGCATCTCGAAGCGAGCGGTCGCACGGTGGAGGTGATCCGCTACGGCCAATACAAGGAAGACGACTACAAGGCCGCGCTGGCGCGCTGCCGCAGCATGGTATTCCTCTGCGAACACGAGAGCCAGGGCATTGCCTGCCAGCAGGCGCTGTCCAGCGGCGTGCCCGTATTCGCCTGGGACCGCGGCGGCCCGTGGCAGGATCCGGAATATTTCCCGGACAAAGTGAGATACGAAGGCGGCGTGTCCTCCGTGCCCTATTTCGACGCACGCTGCGGCAGCACATTTATCGATGCCGATGGCTTCATCTCCGGCTGGAGCGGCTTCTGGTCGCAGGTGAGCGCGGGCGGCTTCGCGCCTCGCGACTATGTCATGGACAACCTCACGCTCGAAAAGGGCGCGCTGCACTATTACGACATCGCCGAAGCGGTGATGCAGCGCCACGCGCGCTGAGCCAAACATTCGCGACAATTAACCCAACAACAGGAAACCGCGGCGTTGCAAGGCGCCGCTTGGTACGATGGCGCGTTGGTTCCGAAAGGACTGCAGCCACGTGACCAAGCTCGACAGACGCGAATTTATCCTCGCCGGCGCCGCTACGCTCGCGGCGGGCGCATCGGCGTCCGCGGCGCTGCCGGCGTCGAAACTTGCCCGGCGTCATCAGGGCTATGGTGCGGCGGCCACGCTCTGGGATTTGCAGTCAGATCCACGGCTGGGCGAGGCCATCAGCACCTATTGCACGCAGGTGGTGCCGGTGCTCGAGCTGAAATGGCCGATGCTGCGGCCGGACGCGCACACCTTCGCCTTCGAACGCGCCGACGCAATTCTGGATTTCGCGCAGCAGAACGATTTGACCATGCGCGGCCATACGCTCGCCTGGTATCACAACATTCCTGACTGGACCAAGCGGATCAAGGATTCGAAGGGCGTCGAGCGCGCCTATGTGGATCACATCTCGACCGTCGCGTCCTATTACAAGGACAAGCTGACCTCGTGGGACGTCGTCAACGAGCCGATCCCCGACAATCCCAGGGACGTCAAGGACCGGCGCGACACTTTCTGGACGCAGCATCTCGGCGACCGCTGGATTCCGCTGGCGTTCCGCACCGCAGCCGCCGCCGATCCCTACGTCAAGCTCGCGATCAACGAATACGATATCGAGTCGGCGAAGGATTCGTTCATCGCCAAGCGCGCGGCCTACCGCAACCTCATCATGGAGCTGCTGGATCAAGGCGTTCCGCTGCACGCGGTCGGGCTGCAATCGCATCTCCATGCCGAGCTCGAGATTGACACCCACGGGCTTGCCGAATTCGTCACCGAGATCCGCTCATGGGGCCTCGAGGTCTTCGTCACCGAGCTCGACGTCGACGATCAGAAGCTGACCGGAAGTCCTTTGGAGCGCGACGCCATTGTCGCCAAGCGCGTCGACGATCTCCTGACCGCGATCGCGAGCAGCGGCCCCGTGCGCTCGGTCCTGACCTGGGGCATTTCCGATCGCTACAGCTGGATCAACGGCTACGTCAAACGCCCGGACAAGCAGCCGAACCGGCCATTGCCGCTCGACGGCGAGTTCAAGCCCAAGCCGTTCATGGATGTCATCAGCAAGTTCACGAAGGACGTGTGAGGACTGGCAGGGTCTCACCCCTCCCCGACGGGGAGAGGTGAACACTCACGTCCGATCTAAGCCAGTGTTAGCCATCCGACGGCAGTCCCTGCACGATCCCGCGAAAGCGCAGCGGCGCCAGGGCGGATGCGCGTTGCCACCAGTCGGCGACGCGGTCGTCGAGCGCGGTCACCCCGCGACCGTGGCCTGGAAAGATCCGGATCTGCTGTACCGCTTCGGCGACGAACCCCTTGCCGCGGCGCGTGATCATGAGGGCGGCACCTTCACGGTCGCGCTGCGTCAGCGGCACCAGCAGCCGGCCGCGCGGGCGAAGCGATGCAAGCCAGAGCGGATGCGGATGCGAGAAGCCGGCATGCACGATGATGACGTCGGCCGGCTCGCCAATATCGCGACAGCCATCGCCGTAGATGACCTCGACATTGTGATAGGCGCGCAGGTAATTCGCAGCGCGCGCCGCGAGCCGCGCGTCACATTCGATTGCACACACCCTGCCCTTGGTCCCCACGATCTCCGACAGGATCGCCGAGAAATAGCCGAGCCCGCAACCGATCTGGATCACGCGATCCTTCGCTCGGATGTCGAGCACATCGATGAAATGGGCCCACAGGCTCGGCAGCCCGGTGTCGAGCTTGCGGCGCGCGTCGATGGCGACGAGCACGTTATCGTAGAGATGAACGGGATCGGCGCTGGGCGTCAGCCGGTAGTTGCGCGCCGCCCCGCTCTTGATGCGCCAGGGGCCCTTCGCCAGAAAATTTTCACGCGGCACCGCCGCGAGCGCCGCAAGCAGGCGCGACGAAGCAATCCGCTCGCGCTTCGCGATGAGCTCGACGAAGCGCGCCCGCGCAGCGGACAGATCGCTCATTTCACCGGATTGGCCTGCGGACGAGCCGGCGTATCGCCGCCGAGCTCATGCACCAGCTGCATGGCCAGCTTCAGGTCGGGCGTCAGGAAGCCCTCGTTGAATTTGCCGACGATCGGCACGAGCAGAAGGCTTGCGTGCTCGCGCTTGCCCGATGCGTGCGACAGCCGCGCGAGGCTCACGGCGGTTCTGAGCTCCCAGGACAACGCGCCCTGCTTGCGCGCCGTCTCCAGCGACAGCTCGAACAGATCTTCCGCCTCCTGCACCGAGGCCGGATTGCCATCCGACAAGGTGATCTCCCCCTGCAGGCGGTACACCTCGGCGAGGTAGGAGTGATCGCCGGTGCGCCTTGCGGTCGCAAGCGCACCGTCCAGCGCGCGCAAGGCGGCATCGCGCATGCCGACCTTGGCATAGGCCTCCGCGAGCAGGGAGCGGAACCAGCAGCCGGCGAGCCAGGAATCCATCGCCTCATACTCGTCGAGGCCGAAGCGCATCTGGCTGATGCCTTCGTCGAGGTCGCCGAGCTGGGCCAGCGCCCAGCCGCGCAGAATCGCGGCCTGCTGCTTCCAGTGCAGGAAATTGTGCTCGGTGGCGATGATCATGGCGCGGTTGGCGTGATCGCGCGTCCCTTCGATATCGCGCAGATGCTGGCAGAGATAGGCGCCGAACACGAGCGCGAAGGCGAGCGAAAACGGATGGCGGATCTTCTCCGCGAGCGCAATCGCCTGCTCGCTGTGCTGGCGCGCCGCGTCCGGCTGGCCCAGGAACCAGAGCAGGTAGCCGAGATAGGACAGCGAGACGACACCGGGATCGGTGCCGTGACGCTCCATCAGGTCGGAATGCAGATCGGGACTGTAGAGATCGATGCAGCGATGCAGATGATGTTGCGCGGCGGCGAAGCGCCCGCGATAGAGCATGGTCATCGCGATCGAGCGGTGCGCCTCGATCAGGTAGCCGGTCTGCTGCGCCGCGTCCTCGTTCAACCGCTCGCGCTTGGCGAATTTCAGCAGCTCGACGCTGAGATCATGCGCGCGGGTCAGGTCGGCGCGGATGAAATGGCACACCCATAGCCCGCGCGTCGCCGCAAAGGTCTTTTCGTCGTCGTCGAGCTGCTGGCCAAGCTCGAGGGCGCGAATGTAGTTCTCCTCGACCTCCTGCACGGCGTAGCCCTTGGCGGCGATCAGCGCGTTGCCGAGCGCGATCCGCAGCTCGAGCTCCACCTCGTCGGCGCCCTGCATGCGTGCGTTGGCCTGCACGACGCTCAAGCCACGGCGAAGATGGCCGATGGCCTCGAGATTGGCGCCGCTCTTTGCCGCCTGCTTGCCGGCCTTGAGCCAGAAGCTCGCCGCGCCCTCGCTCTGTCCGGACTCGGTCAGATGGTGGGCCAGCAGCTCCGGCTCGCGATCGGTCTTCTCCGGATACATCTCGGCAAGGACCTGGGCGATGCTGGCATGCAGCTTGCGCCGCTCACTATGCAACAGGCTGGCATGCGCCGCATTCTGGATCATCACGTGCTTGAAGGAGTAAACCGCGTCTGGCGGATGCCCCCGGCGCATGATCAGGCCGGCCTCCTCCAGATGGGTCAGCGCCGCCTCGATCTGCTCCGCCGGCGTGTTGGCGACCGCGTGCAGGGTCTCGTAGGAGAATTCGCGGCCGATGGTGGCGCCGATCTGTGCAATCCGCTTGAACGGCCCCATCCGGTCGAGACGGGCCATCAGCGAGTCCGTCAAGGTCGCCGGGATCGCGAGCTGCCGCCACGGACCCGACAGCACGTAGCGCCCGTGCCGCTCGGTCAGGAGGTTGGATTCGAGAACCGTCTTGGTCAACTCCTCAAGGAACAGCGGCACGCCGTCGGTCTTGACGATGATCTCCTCGACGACCTCCTTGGGAAGCTCTCTGCCCGCAACGCGCTCGACCAGCGTGGTGCGCAGCGGCCGGCTCAGCCGGTTCAGCACCAGCGTTGTGATGTGCGAATGCGCGTTCCAGCTCGGCTGGAATTCGGAGCGCGCCGTGATGATGGCCAGGATCGGCCGGTTCTGCACCTGGTCGACCAGCAAATCGACCACCTCGCGGGACGTCGGATCGATCCAGTGCAGATCCTCAAAGGCCATCACCAGCGGCATCTCGCGCGCGAGCCCCAGGAAGTGATTGACCAGCGCCGCGACGGTCGCGTCTTTGTGTTGCTGCGGCGACAGGTCCAGCGGCGGATAGCGCCCACCAGTCGGGATCGACAGCAGCGCGGCGAACAGCGGTGCCACCTGCTCGATATCGCCGTGGGCTGCGGCGATCGCATTCTCCAGGCTCGCCAGCGACAGCGCGGAGGCATCCTCGCGATCGAGACCGAGGGAGAATTTGAGCTGCTCGACGAAGGGATAGAACGCAGTGGAGGTGTAATAGGGAGAGCACTGGAACGCGACATGCCCGTGCCGGTCACCTGCGATCCGCTCAAATATCTCCTGGATGATGCGCGACTTGCCGATCCCGGGCTCGCCGAACTTGACGACGACCTGGCCGTCGCCGTCCTTGACCTGCTGCCAGCGAGCCATCAGCAGCGCGATTTCCTCTTCGCGGTTGACCAGAGGGGTCAGCCGCGTGCCCATGGCGGCGGCGAAGCGGGTCTCCACGCGCGTGGCGCGCACGACGTGCCAGGCCTGGGTTTTTTCCGAGATGCCTTTCAACGTCTGGGCGCCGAGATCGCGGTAATCGAACTTGCCCTTCAGCAGCGACTGCGTCGAGGCGGAGATCACCACGCCGTTGGGAGGCGCCAGCGCCTGCAGACGCGCGGCGAGATTGACGGTCTCGCCCACGGCGGAGTCGCGCTCTTCGGTGCCCTGGCCGACGAGGTCGCCGACCACGACGAGGCCGGTCGCGATCCCGATGCGGACGGCGGGCGCGTGGCTGAGCGCGCCGCGCGGCTCGATCGCGCGCGCGGTCGACAGCACCCGCACGATCTCGAGCCCGGCGCGCACCGCGCGCTCGGCGTCGTCCTCATGCGCGGTCGGATAGCCGAAATAGACCAGAATGCCGTCGCCGACGAAGCGGGCGGCAAAGCCTTCATAATGCTTGACGACGCGAACGCAGGTTTCGCGAAAGCTGGCGATCATGTCGCGCACGTCTTCCGGATCGAACTGGGCCGAGAGCTTCGTGGAATCCACCATGTCACAGAACATGGTGGTGAGCTGGCGACGCTCGGCGCCAACCTCGGTGCGGGTCTGCGGACGCGCCGGGGCAGCCGGCGCCTCCACCGTCTCCGCCTTGAACAGCGCGGCCATCGCCCGCTGCAACCGTTTGCGATCGCCAAGCGGTAACCCTAGCTCGGCAAGATCGGCCTCGGTCAGGTCGCCCATGACGTCGAGATCGAGGCGGTGCTGCGTGAACAAATCGGCATAGTGACCGAGACCAATGCCTTCGAGCCAACGCTTCAACCCGACTTCAGTCCCCGGCTCATTCTCCAGCATGGTGATCCCGCCGTACACTCCCTGCGCCAAAGGGCTTAAGGTCCCTCAACCACAGATTTTGGGGCCAAAACTTCACCTCAGACTGGACGCGTTGCCAAACTCCAGGGAAGAATAGCCCAATCGGATCAAAAGGGAATGGCATTGTCGGAGATCGCATCCGAGGCGGGAGATAGACCAGCCGGCGCGGGCGTCGAAACCGAGAACCTTGCCGATATCGGCAGCCTTCTCGCTTTTCACGCGCGCGCGATGCCGGCGGCGCCCGCCCTGCTCGCGCCCGGCCGGCCTCCTCTGGCCTACGGCGCGCTCGGCACCTGGATTGCGCATTGCGTCCGCACGCTGCGCGGGCTCGGCATTACACCTGCCGACCGAATCGCCGTCGCACTGCCGCGCGGAGCCGACAGTGCATTGGCGCTGATCGCGGTGGCATCGACCTGCGCCTGCGTCCCCGTCAATCCCGACTTCACCGCGGACGAGCTGCAACGTTATTTCAGCGAATTGAAGCTCACGGCACTCGTTACACGGGCGGACATGAACTCGCCGAGCCGCGACGTCGCCAGGGCACTTGATATCGCGGTGATCGATTTCGTGCCGAGACCGGAGACGGATCTCGGCGGCTGCAAGTTCGTGGGCCCGACGATCGGGCCAGCCTGTGCCGACGGCACCGCTCGCGCGGAGGACGACGCCTTCATCCTGCTGACATCGGGCACGGCTGCGCGCCCGAAGATGGTGCCTCTGACGCACCGCAATGTGTGTCTCTCCGCGCAGAATGCCGGCCGGGTGCTTTCGCTCGCTCCGCATGATCGCCTGCTCAACGTCCTGCCGCTGTTTCATGCCCACGGCCTGATCTCCGGCCTCCTGACCGCATTCGCGGCGGGCTCCAGCGTGATCGTAACAGGCGGTTTCGACGCACCGTCCTTTTTCGGCTGGATGCGGGACCTGCAACCGACCTGGTACACGGCCGTGCCGACCATTCATCGCGCATTGCTCACCGCCGCGGAAGCGAGCCCCGAGCGCGTCCGGTCGTCGTCGCTGCGGGTGATCCGCTCGGCTTCGTCCTCGCTTGCACCCGCCATCCTGAACGGGCTGGAGGCGATGTTCGGCGTCCCCGTGCTGGAAACCTACGGCATGACGGAAGCTGCCTCGCAGATTGCCGCCAATTCGTTCGAGCTACGCAAGATCGGCTCGGTCGGCCGCGCCGCCGGCCCCGAGATCGCGATCATGGACGAAACGGGCCGCCTGCTTGCGCCCGGCCAGCATGGCGAGATCATGCTGCGCGGGCCCAACATGAGCCGCGGCTATTGTAATGACGAAGCGGCGACGCAGGCCGCGTTCCGCGATGGCTGGTTCAGGACCGGTGACCTCGGCTATCTCGACGCCGACGGCTATCTCTTCATCGTCGGCCGCATCAAGGACGTCATCAACCGCGGCGGCCAGAAGATCTCGCCGCTGGAGGTGGAGGAGGTGCTGCTGGCCCACCCGGCGGTGCTGGAGGCCGGCGTGTTCGCCATTCCCCATGCCACGCTCGGCGAGAACGTCGCCGCCGTCGTGGTGCTCAGGGACAATGCCGAGACGACCTCAGACCAGTTGCGCCAATTCGCACGCAAGCGTCTCGCCGCCTACAAGGTGCCGAACCTGATCCGTAAGATGGCCGCGCTGCCGAAGGGCGCCAGCGGCAAGGTCAAGCGCAACGCGCTGGCCGAGCTGATTTCAGCCCCCCACGACGATGACGAAACGCAGCTGCCGCGCAACGAGCTGGAGACCCAGCTCGCCGCAATCTGGGCCAGTCTGCTCGAGCTTCCGCAGGTCGGCATCGACCAGGACGTCTTTGCGCTCGGCGCAGATTCGCTCGCGGTCACGCAGATGCGCTCCCGCCTGCGCGAACGCTTCAACGTCGACTTCTCCTTCGAGGACATCTTC
Source organism: Bradyrhizobium sp. BLXBL-03 (assembly GCF_051853015.1). Classification (NCBI taxonomy): domain Bacteria; kingdom Pseudomonadati; phylum Pseudomonadota; class Alphaproteobacteria; order Hyphomicrobiales; family Nitrobacteraceae; genus Bradyrhizobium; species Bradyrhizobium sp. BLXBL-03. The sequence continues at coordinate 6,788,748 of NZ_CP182470.1, forward strand.
GATTGCGCCACGGTCGGTGCTCTTGCCGCCCGGATCGAGACCACGGCGCACCGCGATGCGACGTTGCCGGCTTGGCGCCAGGAGGCTGCCGAAACGGACGCGCCGCTGTCGTTCCAGCAGCAGCGGATGTACGTGCTCTCAAGGCTCGACCCGACGCGCTACAATTATAACGTGGTCGAGGTCGCGCTGCTGAAGGGCGAGGTCGATATTGCCGCGCTTCAGGTAAGCCTCAACGCGATCTGCACACGTCATGAAGCGCTGCGTTCGATCTTCGTCGAACGCGAGGGCGAGCCTGTGCAGCGCGTGCTTCAGGCATCGCCACAGCTCGAGCGGATCAAGCTCGAGCCCTGCCCTGCCGAGAGGCAGGTTGCGGTCGTCAGGCGCGAGGCGCTCAAGCTTGCGCGGTACGAATTTGATCTTGCCGGTGAGCCGCCGCTGAAGGTCACGCTGCTCTCTTTCGACAAATGCAGCCATGCGCTGATGGTCAATGTCCATCACCTCGTCACCGATGGTTGGTCGCAACGGCTGTTGTGGGAGGCGCTCGCCGCCCGATATTCTGCCGCGCGCAAGGGAAGTGTGACGGCGCTCGCCCCGCCCAGCTTTCAGTATCGCGACTTCGCGCGCTGGCAGCAGAGCTGGGCGCAGACCCCGGCCGCGAGGGAGCAGCTCGACTATTGGCGGACCCAGCTCGACGGCGTCACCACGCTGCCGCTGCGGACCGATCGGCCACGGCCGGAGTTCTGGAGCGGCCACGGCGCCCGTCATTATTTCGAATTCTCAAAGGCCCTTTCCGCCGACATCCGCTCGCTGAGCCGGGACCAGGGCGTGACGCCTTACATGGCGCTGCTCGCGGTGTTTCAGTGTCTGCTGTTCCGCCACACCGGGCACGAGGATGTCGCGACGGGTTCGCTGATCGCGAACCGCAACCAGATCGAGAGCGAGCGCCTGATCGGCCTGTTTGCCAACACGCTGATCCTGCGCAACGATTTCAGCGGCGACCCGACCTTCGGCGAGCTGCTGCGCCGGGTGCGTCAGGGCACGCTCGATGCTTACCGCAACCAGGATCTTCCGATCGAGGAAGTCCTGCGTGCCTTGCAGATCGCGCGCAGGAGCGACGGCAATCCGCTGTTCCGGATCATGTTCATCCTGCAGAACGCATCGATCGAGAGCGCGCGCTTTCCCGGCCTGTCGACGCGGCGGTTGGAAATCGATCCGCAAGTCGCCCGCTTCGACATCACGCTCGAGCTGGTCGAGGCCGAGGGCCGCTTCACCGGCTTCTTCGAATACGCCACCGATCTGTTCGATGCGGCGACGATCGAGGCCATGGCGGATCGCTTCAAGACCTTGCTCAAGGCGGTCATCACCAATCCCGAGCAGCGCATCTCGCGCCTGCCGCTGCTGACGGCCGCGCAGCGCCGGCGATTGCTAACGAAGGGCCGGCCAGCCAATTTCGCAGCGCGCGGAAATGTCTGCGAACGGTTCGAGCGGCAGGCGAAAAAGGCGCCGAATGCCGTCGCAATTTCAGATGGACATGAGTCCCGGAGCTATCGCGAACTAGCGCATCGCAGCCAGGCGATCGCGCGCTGGCTTGCCAGCGAAGGTGCCGGTGCGGAGACCGTGGTCGCGCTATTGGCGGATCGCGGACCGGACCTGCTCGCAGCGATGATCGCGGCGCAGCGTGTGGGCGCAGCGTTCCTGAACCTCGATCCCGAGCAGCCGCCGGCGAGGCTCGCAACCATCCTCGGCTCGAGCTGCGCAAACGTGCTGCTGACGGGACGCGCGCAGTCCGCCGTGGTCGACGCGCTACTCGAACCGCTGGTCGCACGCATCCGGGTCGCCGTAGTCGACGATATAATCGCAGGCGGATCGAGCGAGCCGGGCCGCCCTGCCCGGCGGGCGGATTCGAGCCTGGCCTATCTCATCTATACGTCCGGCTCCTCCGGCGCACCGAAGGGCGTCATGATCGAACAGCGCGGGCTGTCGAACCATCTCGCCTCGCTCATCGATGAACTCGGCCTTACGGCCACGGACGTGATCGCGCAGACCGCGCCGCAGAGCTTTGTCATCTCGGTCTGGCAGTTCCTCGCCGGTCCCATGGTTGGCGCGCGGGTCCATGTCTGCGGCAATTCGATCGTGCAGGATCCGATGCTGCTGGCGCGGGAGATCGAGCGCGAAGGCATAACGGTGCTGGAGATCGTGCCCTCGCTGCTTCGCGTGATCCTCGAACGGATGGACGAGGCGCCGATGCTGCGCGCTTTTGCGAAGTTGCGACTATTGATCTCGACCGGCGAGCCGCTGCCGGTCGAGCTCTGCCGCGCCTGGTTCGCCCGCTGCCCGAAGGTGCCGCTGATCAATGCCTATGGCGCCTCGGAATGCTCAGACGACGTCTCGCTGCACCGATTGACTCATGCACCCGATGCTGCGACCATCAATGTTCCGGTCGGCGCGCCCCTGCCCAACACCCAGCTTTACGTGCTCGATCCGGATCTGGAGCCGCAGCCGATCGGCGTGGTCGGGGAGCTCTGCGTCGGCGGCGCCGGCGTCGGCCGTGGCTATGTCAACGATCCCGCGCAGAGCCGGCAGCGCTTCATCCCCGATCCGTTCGCGCGGGGGAAAGGCGGCCGGCTCTATCGCACCGGCGACCTTGCCAGGCGCCGCGGAGACGGGACGATCGAATGCCTCGGCCGCGCCGACCTTCAGGTCAAGGTCCGTGGTTATCGCGTCGAGCTCAAGGAGATCGAGACTGCGCTGGCCGACCACGCAAGCGTGCGGGCCGGCATCGTCGAGCCGCGGCGCGATGCCAATGGCGATGTCAGGCTGATTGCCCACGTCGTAGCCAAAGCCGGCAACAAGATCAGCGCCAGCGAGCTGCGCGATTTTCTCAAAAGCCGGCTGCCTGTTCATGCAATCCCGTCGGCGTTCCTGTTCCGGGATCAGGTCCCGCTCAACGCCCACGGCAAGCTCGATCGCTCCGCCGTGCTGGCGCCTCCGCAACAGGAGAGCGCCGCGACTGAGATGACCGTGCCGGCCCGGCGCTTCACGGAAAAGGTCCTGTCCGACATCTGGATCGATCTGCTGAAGGTCGAGAGCCTTGGTGTCACCGACAATTTCTTCGACCTCGGCGGCCATTCGCTGCTGGCCGGGCAAGCGATGGCGCGCATCGCCCGAGCGCTTGGCGTATCGCTGCCGATCAAGACCATCTTCGAGGCACCGACGATCGCGGAGCTCGCCCGGCGGGTCGACGAGGCCGTGGCCACGGCACCGCAAAGGCCTGCGGCCGGCGTTCCACGCCTGGCCGAAAGCGCTCCTCCCACGCTGTCGATCGCGCAGGACCAGATGATGCGGATCGAGCGGAACCTGCCCGATCTGCCGCTGTTCAACCTGCCCTTCGCGTTCCACCTCGAAGGCCCGGTCGATCCGCTCACCCTGGCGCAAGCCATTGACGACATCGTGCGTCGGCACGAATCCTTGCGGACGGCATTCGGTTGGAATGGCGAGCAGCCGGTCAGCCAAGTCATCGCGCCAGCCACGCTCGGTCCGGTCCTGACCGTCGAAACCATCGGTGACGGGCGGCCCCACGACAATCAGCGGCGCAAGGCGCTCGAGTTCAGGAAGATCGAGCTCCTGATCGCGCAGGAGACCTATACCCCCGTTAACACCGCGCGGGCACCGCTGCTGCGGGCGCGCCTGCTGCGCCTTCATGCCGAGGATCACGTCCTGCTGCTGACGCTGCACCATGCCATCGCGGATGGCTGGTCGATCGGCGTGCTGTTCGAGGAATTGTCGGGCCGCTATGCCGCGCTGGCGGGCCATCCGTCGCCGCCCCTGCCGGGCACGCCGCTGGCGTTTTCCAGCGTCGCGCGCTGGCAGCGCTGGTGGTGCGGAACTGCGGCGGCCCGCCGGCAGGCCGCCGACTGGGCCGACAATCTGCGCGGTGCAGCCCCCGTGTTTGACGGCGAGGCGCGCGCGGGCGCGTCGACCGGCCATCATCCGCTCAGCCTAGAGCGTGATCTCGTCGTCGGTCTCACCTTCTATGCGCGCCAGCACAACAGCACGCTGTTCATGTGTCTGCTCACCGGCCTGAAGGCCCTGCTGCTGGCGCGGACCGGGCGCACCGACATTTCGGTCGCCACCGCGATGGCCAACCGCGCCCAGCCGGACACCGACCACATCATAGGCCCGTTCGAAAACACCGTGATCGTCCGCAGCCGAATCACGCCGGATCTGTCGTTCGCCCAGGCCTTGGCCCGGGTGCGCCAGAGCGTGCTCGACGCGCATGCGCGGCAGGAGCTGCCGTTCAACATCGTGGCCGACCATCTGGAGCGGGAGGGCATCGACCCGGCTTCGCTGCTTCAGGTCCATTTCACGCTGCAAAACCCCCTGCGCCAGCCGCTCGACCTGCCTGATGTCGCGGTGCGATCGATCGGCAACGTCGCGCGGGAAGGCCAGCCGGTGCTGCCAGTCGACCAGACCTGGCTATCGCTGATGCTGAAGGAGCGCCCGACCGGGATTACAGGTTCGTGCAATTATAAAGACGATCTGCTCGACGGCGCCACGGTCGGCGCATGGATGGAGGATCTCGTCGCGCTGCTTGAGGCTGCCATCCTCCGGCCAAACACGCCGCTGGAGCGCTTGCTCGCCCGCAGGGCGGCATGACCAGCCGCACAGGACAGGCAAACACGAGTTCACCCGTCAAAGCTGTGAAGACACAAGTTGCATCTTGATTATTCGGCTCCAGCGCGCAAGATTATTCTCGCCTTTTGATTTGGACGATATTTTCAACCGGGGAGCGTCATTATGGGTTTTATCAAATTTACCAAAGGCACCTCGCTCAGCGACAAGGACCGCAAGGCCCTGCTAAAGCTGCTGACGGGCGAGAAGAAAAAACTTCAGTCCGCCCTGAAGGACGTCGATGCCAGCCTTGCGACGCTGGGCGTCGCGAAGAAGGCCAAGAAGAAGAAATAAGATTCGGCGGCCGGGACGCCGGGCGGATCTTCGCGTATCATTTTCGATTTGAGCCGCTCGCCTGTCCGGTCGGGGTCTCGCACAAGCCTGCTCCTGCAAACCGGCCAGCGATTGACAAGAATTTGCCTGGGTGGACCGCTAGAAATGGTCCGCCGAGTTGCTTCCTGTTCGGTTGATCCTTCAGTCAGGGCCGGATTTGGCCTCCGCCTGACGCTATGGGCCCAATTGATGGCAGACGACGGAATTGAACTGTTTATCGGATTGATCGAGAGCATCGATACGCCCGGCGCGGTGGATGTGTGCCGAGGGTTGCTCTCGGTCGACGAGCAGATACGCGCCGACCGCTTCAAGTTTGAACGGCATCAGCGGCAATATGTCTTCGCGCATGCGATGCTGCGCCTCGCGTTGTCGCATGCGGCCCCTGAGGTCGAACCGACCGACTGGTCGTTTTCGACCGGCCGCTACGGGCGACCCTTTGTCGCGGCGCCCACGACCGCGACGCCGCTGCATTTCAGCCTGTCCCATGCCGATGGCTGCGTCGCCTGCGTCGTCTCGAAGCATGAGACCGTCGGCGTCGATGTCGAGACCGTGTCGCGGCGCGTCGCACCGCTGTCGACCGCGCTTCGCTTCTTTGCGCCGGAAGAGGTGGAGACGCTGCGCACGCTGCCGGAGCCCGCCGCGATCGAGCGCTTCTTCGACTATTGGACGCTGAAGGAAGCCTATCTGAAGGCAAGAGGTTTTGGGCTCAATCTGCCGCTGGATGCGTTCGCGATGCAGGTGTCGCGGGAGGCGATCAAGATCAGCTTCAAGCCCGATATTGCCGACGACCCAGCGGGCTGGCGCTTCTCGCTGTGCTCGCCATCGCCCTCGCATCGCCTTGCGATCGCCGACGGCTCGGGCGCGGCCGGCGGCCTGCGCATCACCCGCAACGCCTGGCCGCTCCAGGACGCGGCGGAATGATGCCGGCGCGGCTGCGCGTCTTTCCTGCGATCTCGCGCAACCGCGATCCCGAAAAATACGTCGGCGAGCTGATGCGGGTGGCTGATTTCGCCGACCGCAACGGCTTCGAAGGTATTCTGCTGTTCGAGGGCAACGACGTGTTCGTCCAGCCCTGGGCGATGGCCCAGCACATCCTCGCCGCGACGACGCGATCCTCACCGCTCATCGCGGTCAATCCGGTCTACATGCATCCGTTCACGGCGGCGAAGTTCGTCTCGTCCTTTGCGCAGCTCTACGGCCGCAAGGTCTATCTCAACATGATCACGGGGACCGCGATCAGCGATCTGCAGGGGCTGGGCGACGAGCAGTCTCACGCCGACCGCTATGTCCGGCTCGGCGAGTTCGTCACCTTGATGCGCAGGCTGCTCTCGAGCCCCCGCCCGGTGAATGTCGACGGCCGGTTCTATTGCGCCAGCAATCTGCAACTGCGGCCGCGCCTGCCCGCCGAGCTGATGCCGGAATTTCTGATCGCGGGGCAATCCGACGCAGCCAGGCGCGTCGCCGAGGAGGCTGGCTGCATCAAGATGCAGATGTTGCCGCCCGACCTCGATCGAGGCCTCGGCGCATCAGGTATGAACTTTGGCATCTTCGCGCGCGAGAGCCGCGACGAGGCGCGGCGGGCGGCCAAGGCCCGTTTCCGCGACAATCCTGACGATCGCGAGCTGCTCGCGCTCACGGTCGAAAATTCAGATTCGGTCTGGAAGCGGCGATTGTACGAGGGGCAAAGCGGAGAGCTCGCCGACAATGGCTATTGGCTGCTGCCCTTCCTCACCTTCCAGGCCGACTGTCCCTATCTCGTCGGCAGCTATGCCGAGATCGGCGCCCAACTGAAGGAGTTTGCGGCGAAGGGGCTGACCACTGTCATGCTCGACATGGTCGCCGACGAGGCCGAGATGCAGCATGTTTGCAAGGCGCTGAAGGCGAGCGGGATGTTTTGACTACTGATCAACACTGCATCCGCATCGTCATTGCGAGCGAAGCGAAGCAATCCAGGACCTTTCCCTAGAGGCAGTCTGGATTGCTTCCCTTCGCTCGCAATGACGGAGAACGACGGTCTATCCAGCGAAAATCACCGCACCTCTTCGAATCCCGCAAGCACCGAGGTCAGGTTGGCGCCAAGGATATCCGAGAGATAGCCGCCTTCCTGCACGAACACGGTCGGCAGGCCCAGCTTCGCGATGGCCTGGCCGATGCGGCGGAAGCCGGGCGTGGTGACGGCAAGCCCCTTCAACGGATCGTGCTCGGAGGCATCGAGGCCGAGCGCGATCACGAGCGCGCCGGGCGCAAAGGATACGATCGCCTTGCGCGCGATCTCCATCGCTTGCATGTAGCCATCGTCGCCAGTGCCGATCGGCAGGGGAATGTTGAGATTGGCGCCGAGGCCGGCGCCCTCGCCGCGCTCATGCGCATAGCCCCACACATAGGGATAGTAGGCGACCGGATCGGCGTGGATCGAGACCGTGTAGACATCCGGCCGCGCGTAGAAGATGCCTTGCGTGCCGTTGCCGTGGTGGACGTCGACGTCGAGGATCACGACGCGCTCGTGCTTCAGGCGCAGATGCGCGGCCGCGATCGCGCTGTTGTTGAGGAAGCAGAAGCCGCCGGCCATATCGCGATAGGCGTGATGGCCGGGCGGACGGCAGAGCGCGTAGACAGCGTCTTCGCCGTCCATCACCATCTGCGCCGCGGTGACAGCGACATCCGTCGCCGCGCAAGCCGCGGCCCATGTGCCCGGCCCAATTGGAGCTGCGGTGTCGGCGGTGTGCCAGCCGAGCTTGCCGACGACGTGGGTCGGATAGGTGGCGGCATGGCGCACGGGATGGACGTTGCCGATCATCTCCGGACCGGCATCGCCGAGCGCCGTCCAGGCGTCCCAGGCTTCGCTCAGGAACGACAGATATTCCGGGCTGTGAATGCGCGCCCGCGGGCCCTGGCCGAATTCGGTCGGCTCGACCAGCTGATGCTTGCCGTCCTTCAAGCCTTTGAGCAGGCGATCGGCGCGCTCGGGCTGCTCGGTGGTGCGCTTGACGACGCCGCGAACCAGGAAGAATTGCGGATCGTGGCTGCGGTGCAGTTCGGTATGGACGGCTTTCACTCAACACTCCGTGCTCTTCAGCGGCTTTTTGAATCGACGCGTTCTCCTGACGCGAACCGGTATCCACTTCGCTCGAAACGCCTTGATAGTGCCACAGAGTTTTTTGATCGCTGCGGCGGCCAGATGCAAGCAAGAAGAATGCCGGCCTGTGCCGCACCGCTCTGCGCCAGCAGCAGATCGCCCGCGAAATATTCTCTTGTTTGAGCATGATCTTTTCGGAAAACCGCTGCACACTTTTCCGGATCATGCTCTAGCAGCGCCCGCGCTGAAGACAATATTCCCTGCCCTGCTGATCGGTGCGGAAGGTTTCGATGAAGCCGCCCTGGCGCTGGGTGACGAAGACGGTCTTGCCGTTGCTGCCGCCGAAGGCGAGATTGGTCGGCTCCTTCGCTTTCAGCGTGATCTCGCGCTCGACCACACCACTCGGCTTCATCAGCGCGATCGTACCCTTGAGAATGCGCGCGACGTAAAGGCGGCCGGCGACGTCGGTGCGCAGACCGTCGATGGTGTCGGGCTGGAATGTCTTGACCAGCTTCGCATCGGTGAGCTCGCTGTCCCGGATAATGTAGGACCAGACCTGGCCGTTGCTGGACTCACCGACATAGAGCGTCTTGCCGTCGGGGCTGAGATCGATGCCGTTGGTGGTGCCCATCGAACGCGGCGCCGACATGATCTGTCCCTGCACCACGCCATCGGCGGCTTTGGCAATGCGCCAGATGTGACCTTCGCGGCCCTTCCAGTTCGGATCGCTCGCATAGATCGTGCCGTCGTGTGCGATGGTGATGTCGTTGGGCTGGTTCATCTCGTCGGAGTGAAACCAGACGGCCGGCTCGGTGCCGCCCTTCGGGATCGCAAAGATGTTGTGCTTCTTGTAGTCGGCGATGAACATCGTGCCATTGCGATCGAAGCGGATCGCGTTGCCGACGCTTCCCTCGGGAAGCTCCGTGAAAGCTTCGGACGCCGCAGCGCCCGCGGGCAATCGGCCGATGGTGCCGGGCTTGCCGAAATTGACGACGAAGAGATCGCCATCGAGATCGGCGGCGGGGCCCTCGATACCGTGCGTATATTCACCTGAAGGCGTGACCTGCACGCTTTCGAACAGCTTCGTCTCGGCCGCGAAGAGCGGCGTCGCGACGACAAGCAGAATGCTACTGCACAGGCACCAGAAAGTCCTGCCGGATGTAATAGCCATCGTCGTCGCTGCACTCACCATATAGATAGGGATCAGCCGGCCGGAAGAACCGGCTGAAGCCGGGTTTGTCTACAGCGTTCCTTTGTGTCACGACGACGACCTTGGCAGCCGGTATTTCGCCGCATTCCTTGTTCGCCTTGCTGAAGAACTTGCGCTGCGGCAGGCCCGGCTTGATGCGCATCGGCGTTCCCGGAACCATCCTGGCAACCAGCAGATCCGCTGTGGTCAGCAAGGCCGCGTAACCCGGCTCGGTCTTCGGCAGACTCTCGCCGCCGGGCGGCATCAGCTTCTCCGCGCCGATGCCGCGCAGGCGCGTGCGCAATCTGCCGGAGGCGGGATCGCCGGGATAGATCCAGCCATCCTGCGACAGCATGAACCTCAGCACGGTCGCATCCTTGTCCGCGTCCGACTGCCCTGCCTTGAGGCCGAAATCGGAGTGGCAGCCGACGCAGTGCTTTTCAACGAGGTTCTTGCGCAGCGTGGTGAGCCGTAGCTTGTTCTGCGGATCCTTGGCGACGAAGGCCGCGAGTTGGTCGATCAACGCTTGGCTTCTGACATCGCAGGGTAGTGGCGGCGGCGGATCGCCGGCGGCGCGATCGATGCGGATGATGGTCTGGTTCTTGTCCTCGACCAGCCAGATCGCACCGTCCTCCGCGACCGTCATGCCAACTGGCGCGCCTTGCGGCCGCGCACCATTGACGCGGTGCCAGCCCGCGATCAGTTCGTCGAACGGCGCAGCGGCGACGTCGCCGGCGTCGCTCTGAAAATTGTGGGTCGGATCGGCCGCGCAGCTGACGTGGTAGCGCACCGGCGGCGGAGCAGGCTTTGGAAAGCCGTGATCGTCGACGTCGTAGATCAGCACGCGGCTGCCGGTCGGGCGGTAGCCGTGGAGCCCGATCAGCAACTTCCCTTCCAATTCGGGGAACCTGACGCCGTGATAGTACAGCATCGCGAGCGGCGCACCATGTGGCGGCAGCAGCGAGAAGGGCTGCTTGTAGAGCGCGCTCGCCGTACAGAGCGATTTGTAGATGCCGGATTGCAGCACGAGCTTGAACTCGGGACTCGGCGTCGACAAATCGTAACAATAGGGCCAGCCATAATGCCTACCCTGCTCGATCGCGTTGATCTCCTCGTTCGGCTTGAAGATATCGGGCAGGTCCCGACCATTCTCTCCTTGCAGGAAGGCGTAGCCGGCATCGGGGAAGTTCGGGTGCAGCGCCAGCGCCAGCGAGTTGCGCAAGCCGCGCGCGTAGATCGTGTGAGCGGGATCCGGATCGCCAGGCTTCAAGGCCGGGAAGACGCCGCCTGACGGTGGCGTGAACAGCCAGAGTGCCGCCATGGCGGAAGCGCCTTCAGCCGGTGCGCAAGGCTTCGTGATCGGCGCCGGCGCAATGCAATCATCGCTGTGGGCACCGACATTGACGAACAGCCGCCCGTTCTTGTCGAAGACGAACTGCTTGAGCGGATGCGCGGCCTCCTCGAGCTTCGTCCCGTCAGGCAGCGTGATGCGGCGGCCCGGCATATGACGGATGATGGTCTCGACCGTGCTGCGCGGATTATCGGCGAGCGGATCGAAGCGGAAGATTGTCTCGGCGCTCGAGGCGTAGAGCTTCTTGTCCGGACCGATCACGAGGCCGAACGGATATTCGACCCCGGTCAGCAGCTCCTTGGAGCGATGGCCGCTGGCGGCGTGAGGATCGAGCAGCAGCAGCCGGCCGTCGGTGTGGCCCCAACCGCCCATGTCGGCCACCACGAACAGCTCACGGCCGGGCACCTGGATGATCGACCGCGGAAATTTCAGATGGTCTTCCTCGCTGCCGACCAGGCCAGCGCAGAAGCCAGCCTTCATGTCGATCTGGACTCTTGGGAAGGCGAGATCGCCGCTGCCGCAGGTCTCCGGTCCGACCGCATAGCCGCTTTTCCGCAACTGATCGGACGCCGCTGGCGAGGCAAGGCCAAGCAAGACCGCGGTGACGGCGGCAGCTGCGCACAAGCCTCGGCGTCCATTCTGCAAAGTGAGATGATTCACAGCGGCCTCCCCCGATTTTCGGTTGAGGGTTGTTCCATGTCGTGCAGGAGCCGTCCAGCCATCACCCGGCTGTGATTAAACCTGTAACGATCTTCGTGGCGACCAACCTCCGTAAATTCCCTTACCGGGTTCAACCCGAATATTTTGGGAATGCTTGGGGTGGTATCGTTTTGCCGTCCCAATCGCTCTCTCCAGGAGGCGCTTATGGTCCAGGTCTACTTTCACTGCTCCAACACCGAGGGCACGCTGATCGACCGCTACGGCGCTGCCGTCGCCAATCTGACCGAAGCGCGCGATCGTGCTGCCCAGATCATGCGATCCATGATCGAGACGCCAGGCGCCGAGGACTGGCGCGATTGGGTGATCCATATCAGCGACGACGACGGCGAAGAGATTTTCGATCTCCCCTTCACCGCCATGCTCGGCAAGCCCCATTAAGGTGATGCCATGCTGTTCGCTTCCCTGACCCTGCTCCGCCAGCCCCTCACCTTCGTCGCCACCAAATGGCTGACGCTGATCCGGGTCGCCGGAAATCCCTACCGCCCCGAGCTGCATTACATGCGCGGGCCTGGCCCGAAATGGCGCGCCAAGTACCAGGCTAGCCGGCTGGACCGCATGCGCTGAGGCGGCGCTTACCGCATTTTTCAGACATTTGTATCTTTCGTCATGGCCGGGCTTGCCCGGCCATCGACGTTTTTTGGAGAACCGTAAGACGCAGCGTCAAAATGCTGATCGTGCCATCCTGCGCCCGTTTCACACCTGCCATGTTGCGTCTCGCAGCAGATGTTTTCGCCGATGGTGATGTGCCATTCTCGTCGAGCTTTGCCCATCGGAAGACGAGATCATGCCTCATCAGTTCAGCCTCAACCAAACCTTCCGCAAACCCGCCGTGACATCCAAGGTCGGCATTGTGGCTTCGCAGTCGCGGCAGGCGGCTGAGGTGGGAGCGCAGGTGCTGGCGGCGGGCGGTGACTGCGTCGACGCGATCGTGGCGACGACCTTCGCATTGAACGTACTGGAGCCCTGGAATAGCGGCATCGGCGGCGGCGGCGCGATGGTGCTCTACCGCGCCAAGGAAAATCGCTATGAGGTGATCGACTACGGCATGTGCGCGCCGCAAAGCCTGCGCGCCTCGGATTATCCCATCGTTGGGGACCGCCTCGCGACCGACCTGTTTCCGTGGCCGCGGGTGAAGGACGATCGCAACGTTCACGGTCCCGCCGCGATCGCCGTGCCGGGTGTCGTCGCCGGCATGGAGGAGGCACACCGACGCTACGCCAGGATGCCGTGGAAGGAGCTGGTTGCTCCGGCAGCCGCACTGGCCGGTGAAGGCCTGCTGGTCGACTGGTGGACGACACTGACGATCGCGAGTGCAGCGGCAGATCTGCGCCGCTATCCGGCAGGCGCGGCCGCCTTTCTGAAAGACGGCCTGCCCCCGAGCCCGCCCTGGAGCATCGAGGCTGAGACCCGGCTGCCACAGGACAATTTGAAAGCGACGCTGTTGCACCTCGCCGAGGCCGGGCCACGAGACTTCTATCAGGGCGACCTCGCCAAGAGCATCGCGTCCGACATCAAGGCCGATGGCGGCTCGCTATCGGTCGAGGATCTCGCTGCATTCCGCGCCCATCTGCGCGAGCCGCTGGCGATCCCCTATCGCGGCGGCAAGGTGCTGGCGACGCCGGAACTCACGGCCGGCCCGACCATGGCGCATGCGCTGCGGCTGTTGCAGGAGAATCTGAAGCCGGCGGGCACGCCTGACGCCGCTGCCTACAGCGAGTATGCAGTGGCTCTGCAGGCGGCCTATCGCGAGCGCCTCAAGGACATGGGCGATGTCGACGGCAGGCGCGCGCTCGGCGCCGAGTATCTCGCGCCGGCCTGCACCACGCATTTCTCCGTGGTCGACCGCGACGGCAACATCGCCGCGGTGACGCAGACACTGCTGTCCTCGTTCGGCTCGAAATATGTGACGCCCCAGAGCGGCATTCCCATGAACAACGGCATCATGTGGTTCGATCCGACGCCCGGCACCACCAATTCGCTCGCTCCCGGCAAGCGCTGCCTCACCAACTACACGCCTGTGATCGCCGAGACCCCGGACGGCAAACGACTCGCGGTCGGTGCCTCCGGCGGCCGCCGCATCCTGCCTTCCGTCCTGCAACTCGTGTCCTTTGTGGTGGATTTTGGCATGGACCTCGATGCCGCCATCCACCAGCCCCGTATCGATTGCAGCGAAGGCGCGATCGTGCTCGGCGACATCAGGCTGCCGGCGGATGCACGCAAGGCTCTCGCCGCGCGCTTCGATTACAGGGAGGCGCCGGTGCAGACCCTGCCGATGAAGTTCGCCTTCCCGAGCGTGGTGATGCGTGATGGCGACACCAATTCCGGCGCGGTCGAGATCTTCCAGCCCTGGGCAGATGCTGTGGCGGAAGGCTGAGGCTAGCTAGATCCCCAGCCGGTCTCGCACCCGACCGGCAATCACCGCCGTGGTCACGCCGACCGGCCAGAACGCGTGCATCGGGATCGGCTTGATGCCTGATATTGGCATGTCGATCTCCGCCTTGGCACCGCCGATCAGCCGGCGCGCAAGCTGCGCGCCCATGGCGGTCGAGAGCGCGACTCCGCGACCGTTGCAACCCAGCGAGATCAGGATGCCTTCCGCCGGCTCATGCACATGCGGATAATGATCCCCGGTGATGGCGAGCCGGCTGTTCCAGCCGTGCGTCCAGGCCACGCCCTTGAGCTGCGGCCATAGCCGCTCGGCGTAGCGCATGAGATAGGCGACATCAGTTGGCGACTTGATCCAGCGCATCGGACCGCGACCACCCATCAGCAGGCGGTTCTGCTGGTCGATGCGGTAATAGACGGTGATGTGGCCGCTCTCGTAGAGCACGGGCCGTGTCCGCATGATCGCGCGGGCGACCTCGTCGGGCAGCGGCGCAGTAGCCGCGATCGAGGAAAACACCGGCACGATGGTGCGGCGGAGCGCGGGCCAGAGATCGTCGGTGAAGCCGTTGGTTGCGAGCAGCACCTTCTCCGCATGCACGACTGCGCGCGGAGTCTCGATGCGCCAGCGCGCGCCGTCGCGACGGAGCGATAGCGCCGGCGTCTCGCCGTGAACCTTCGCGCCTGCTGAAATTGCAGCGCGCGCAAGACCACGGGCGTAGCTGAGCGGATGCAGGTCGCCGCCTCGCGTATCGAGCATCGCGCCGATGTAGCGATCCGTACCGGTCATCTCGCGCAACTGCTCGCGGTTCAGATATGACACCGGCATGCCGCGGCGGATGCATTGCTGCGCGGTCTGTTCGATCGCAGCGGCGCTGGCGTTGTTATAGGCCGCGCGCAGCGTGCCGTTCTGCCGCGCCTCGCAAGGGATTTGGTAGCGGCGGATCAGATCGTGGGTGAAGTTCGGCGAGCCGTAGGAGAACGCGATCATGCGGCGGCCGAGCCCGGTGCCGAAATCAGCCTCGATCTGATCGGGGTCGTGCTTCAGGCCGGGATTGGTGTGGCCGCCATTGTTGCCGGACGCGCCCCAGCCCGGCTCCTGTGCCTCCAGCACCAGCGCCTCGACGCCCTGCTCGGCCAGATGCAGCGCCGTCGACAGACCGGTGTAGCCGCCGCCGACGATCGCAACGGAAACGCTCCTGTCCGTATCGAGCGCCGGCGTCGCAACCGGCGCGACGGCCGTGTCGGCATAGAGCGATGGCGGCAGAGGCAGGCGTGTCATTGTAAAAGTCCGGTCAGAGCGGATGCAGCACGCGGCGCAAAAAGTCCTGCGTGCGCGGATGCTGGGGCTGGTTGAGCAGCGTTTTAGCCGGCCCCTGCTCGACGATGATGCCGCCGTCGATGAACAGCACACGATCGGCAACGTCGCGGGCAAAGCCCATTTCGTGGGTGACCACGACCATGGTCATGCCGTCATCAGCGAGCTTGCGCATGACACCGAGCACATCGCCGACCAATTCAGGATCGAGCGCCGAGGTCGGCTCGTCGAACAGGATCGCCTTCGGCTGCATGGCGAGCGCGCGCGCAATCGCGACACGCTGCTGCTGGCCGCCGGAGAGCTGCGGCGGGTGCGCGTCGGCCTTTTCGGCGAGGCCGACCTGAGCAAGCAGTGCGCGACCCCGCTCCAGCACCTGGGCGCGCGGCTCCTTCTTCACGAACAGCGGCCCCTCGACCACGTTCTCCAGCACCGTCCGATGCGGGAACAGGTTGAAGCGCTGGAACACCATCGAGACCTGGGTGCGGATGTTGACGATCGACGGCGCGTCGCGGTCGACTTTCAGGCCTTCGACGTTGATCTCGCCGCGATCGTAGCTTTCCAGCCCGTTGATACAGCGCAGGATGGTGGACTTGCCCGAACCTGACGGGCCGACGATGCAAACCACCTCGCCCTTCTCGACCTTCGCCGTGATGCCCTTGAGCACCTCGACCTTGCCAAAACTCTTGTGGACGTCGTTCAGCTCGATCATTTCTTGCCCGCCCGCTTCTCGAAGTGACGGACCAGCAGGATCAGCGGGATGCTCATGGTGAGATACATCAATGCGACCAGCGTGAACACGCTGGTGTTCTTGAAGGTCGAGGACGCGATCAGCTTGCCTTGCAGGGCAAGCTCGGCGACCGTGATGGTGGAGGCCTGCGAGGAATCCTTCAGCATCATGATCATGACGTTGCCGTAGGGCGGCAGCACGATGCGCACGGCCTGCGGCAGCACCACGCGGCGCATGGTCAGCCACCAGCCCATGCCGATCGACTGCGCGGCCTCGATCTGGCCCTTATCGATCGCCTCGATTCCGGCGCGGAAGTTTTCCGCCTGATAAGCCGAATAGGCGATGCCAAGCCCGAGAATAGCGGCCTGCAAGGCGCTGAGCGTGACGCCGAGATCGGGCATCACGAAGTAGAGGTAGAACAGCAACACGATGATCGGGATGCCGCGGATCACGTTGATCAGGCTGGCGCTGAGCATCGACAGCGCTCTTATGCCGGAGACCCGCATCATCGCCCAGATCAGGCCGAGCACCGTCGAGAGCAGCAGCGAGCCGATCGTGACGATAACCGTCAGCGCGACGCCGTTCATCAGGATCGGGAAGAACTCGGCGGCGTCGTGCCAGAAGCCTTTCATCGTGCAGCCCTATGAGCGCTCTATCAGCCCTGCGCCTTCTGGCCCCATTTTTCGAGGATCTTGTCGATGGTGCCGTTGGCCTTGAGCTTCGCCAGCGACGCGTTGATCTTGCCGAGCAACTCGGTGTCGCCCTTGCGGACGCCGATGCCGACCGAGCCGACCGTGACGGGCTTGTAGCCGTCGACGAGACGCACCTCGGGGAACCCACCCTGCTTCAGATTATAGGCCAGGATCGGATAGTCGGCGTAGCCGGCCTTGAGGCGGCCGGTGTTCACATCGCGCAGGATGTCGGGGATGGTGTCGTAGGCCTTCACCTCGGCGAACAGGCCGGACTTCTTCAACGCATCGACGAAGGCGGTGCCGACCTGGGCGCCGACAGTCTCTCCCTTCAGATCATCCTGCGTGGCGTAGGATTTGGTGTCGCTCTTCGGCACGACCAGGCCTTCGCCATAGGTGTAGATCGGGTCGGAGAAATCGACGACCTCCTTGCGCGGCGCCGTGATGAACATCGCGGCCGCGATGATGTCGATCTTGCTCGAGGTCAGCGACGGGATCAGCGCCGAGAACTGCATCGGCTCGATCTGCACGTTGAAGCCGGCGTCCTTGCCCACTTCGGTGACGAGATCGACCATGATGCCCTGAATGGAATTGGTCTTGGTGTCGAGGAAGGTGAAGGGAATGCCCGTCGGCGTCGAACCGACCTTCAGCACCTGCTGCGCCGAGACCGGCATCATCGCTGCCATTGCGAGCGCCGCGACCGCGGCCAGACCAAAACGCTTCATCGCATCCCCCTTGGGTCCCGACCGATGCCGGCGCTCGCGCATGTCGTGGATCAGACGTTGCGGGCCAAGCCGTTTCGGCCTATTTTCACCAATATGAAAATTTGGTCACACTTTCGCGGACGATGCAAGCGGTTTTCATGCACATGAAGGAAGCGGTTTGACGTGAGCGGTGGCAAAAGAATGCGCAAACCGGCCGCGGCAAAGCCGGCGAAGAGGGTCAGGAAGGCTACCGCGAAGCCGACGGAGCCCCCAATGGACGTCGCGGTCGGCCGTCGCCTCCGCGATCTCCGCCGCGCCAGGCAATTTTCGCTCGAAATGGTCGCGGCGCGCACCGAGCTGTCGATCGGCTTCCTGAGCCAGATCGAGCGCGGCCTGTCGTCGCCCTCGCTGCGCGTGCTGGCGACGCTCGCCGATGTGCTCGGCGTCGGCATCGCCGCCTTGTTCGGCGCCAGCCCCAGCGCCGACGGCACATCCGATCAGGTCGTCACGCGCGGGCTACAGCGGCCCGAGCTGAAGCTCTGGCGCACCGGCGTCTCCAAGCAATTGCTGAGCCCGGCCAGCGCCGACAACAAGCTCAATCTATTCCTTGTGCATCTTGAGCCCGGCGGCTCGACAGGCGACGAGCTCTACACCCATGACGGCGAGGAAGCGGGCCTCGTGCTAGAGGGCGAGATGATGCTCACGGTGGACAGCCAAACTTGGTCGCTGAAGACGGGCGACAGCTTTCGCTTTGCGAGCCGCAGGCCGCACCGGTTTTCCAATCCGGCGCGGGATGCGAACAGCGTCGTGCTGTGGGTGAATTGCGTGACCGGGTAATTTGCCGTCATTCCGGGGCGCCTCGAAGAGGCGAACCCGGAATCTCGAGATTCCCGGCTCGATGCTTCGCATCGCCCCGGAATGACGCAGCAATCACCCGAACCTATGCTGATACCGATCCACCGTCAGCGCGCTCACATCCACGTCCGGCTTCTTGCCCGAGAGCATGTCCGCGAGCACGCGGCCGGAGCCGCAGGACATGGTCCAGCCAAGCGTGCCATGGCCGGTGTTGAGGTGGAGGTTGGCATACTTGGTCGGGCCGATGACCGGCGGGCCGTCCGGCGTCATTGGACGCAGGCCGCTCCAGAACGTCGCCTTGGAGAGATCGCCGCCGCGCGGGAACAGATCGCTCAGGGAGTGATCGAGCGTGGCGCGACGGGCGCCGTAGAGCTTGGTCGAGAAACCCGAGATCTCGGCGGTGCCGCCGACGCGGATGCGGTTGCCGAGGCGGGTGATCGCGACCTTGTAGCTCTCGTCCATCACGGTCGATTCCGGCGCGCCGGAGGCGTCCTTGATCGGCACCGTGATCGAGTAGCCCTTCACCGGATAGACCGGCAGTGAAATCCCGAGCGGCGCTGCCATGCGCGACGAATAGCTGCCGAGCGCGAGAACATAGCTGTCGGCCTGCAAAAGGCCGGCGCTGGTCGCGACACCGCTGACACGCGCGCCGTCGGTGACGATGCGGTCGATGCCGGTGTTGAACAGGAAGCGCACGCCGAGCGCCTGGGCCTGCTTGGCCAGCGCCTGCGTGAACATGTGGCAGTCGCCGGTCTCGTCCTGCGGCAGGCGAAGGCCGCCGACGAATTTCTCCTTCACACCCGCAAGCGCCGGCTCGACCGCGATGCAGCCTTCGCGGCTCAGCGTTTCGTAAGGCACGCCGTATTGCTTGAGCACGGCGACGTCCTCGCCGGTGCCCTCGAGCTGGGCCTGGTAACGGAACAGCTGCAGCGTTCCCTTTGAACGCTCGTCATATTGAATGCCGATGTCGCGGCGCAGGTCGCGCAGGCTATCGCGGCTGTATTCCGCGATCGGGATCATCCGGCTCTTGTTGACCGCGTAGCGTGCGCTGGTGCAGTTGCGCAGCATCTTGAGCAGCCAGACCCACATGACCGGATCGAGCTTCGGCCGGATCACCAGCGGGCCGTGCTTCATCAGAAGCCACTTGACCGCCTTCACCGGCACGCCGGGGCCTGCCCATGGCGAGGAGTAGCCGGGCGACACTTCGCCGGCATTGGCAAACGAGGTCTCAAGCGCGGGCTCAGGCTGACGGTCGACGACCGTCACCTCGTGGCCGGCACGGGCGAGGTAGTAGGCAGAGGTGACACCGATGACACCGCTGCCGAGGATCAGAACTTTCACGCTTGGTCAAACTCCCGCGGCATCACGCTCGCCGCTGTAAGAGCAATTATCAGGCCACCTTCTTGATGGCGTCGCCGAGGATCGAGACGATCTGGTCGATGTGGCTCTTCTCGACGATGAGCGGAGGCGACATCGCGAAGCTGTCGCCGCTCATGCGCAGGTAAAGGCCGGTGTTGAAGCAGTCGACCATGACGTCGTAGCCGCGTGCGCCGACGACGCCGTCACGCGGTGCCAGCTCGACCGCGCCCATCAGGCCGCAATTTCTGATATCGACGACGTTCGGCAGACCCTTGAGCTGATGCAGCGCATCGCGCCAGTATTCGGCCATCGACGCTCCGCGCGTCAGCAGGCCTTCGTCCTTGTAGATGTCGAGCGTGGCGATGCCGGCCGCGCAGGCGGTCGGGTGCGCCGAATAAGTGTAACCGTGGAACAGCTCCATCTGATTCTCGGGGCCGACCATCAGCCCGTCATGCACCTTGCGGCTGGCGAACACCGCGCCGCAGGGAATGGTGCCGTTGGTGATGCCCTTGGCCGTCGTCATCAGGTCCGGCGTGACGCCGAAGAAATTGGCTGCGAACGGCGTGCCGAGGCGGCCGAAGCCGGTGATGACCTCGTCGAAGATCAGGAGGATGCCATGCTTGTCGCAGATCTGACGCAGGCGCTGCAGATAGCCCTTCGGCGGCGGCAGCACCGCAGTCGAGCCCGGCACCGGCTCGACGATGACGGCGGCGATGGTCTCGGCGCCATGCAGGCCGACGAGGCGCTCGAGATCATCGGCGAGCTCGGCGCCGTGCTCGGGCTGATCCTTGGCGAAGGCGTTGCGGGACAGATCATGGGTGTGGCGGATATGGTCGACGCCCGGCAGATGCGTGGCGAAGGCGCGGCGGTTGGCGACCATGCCGCCGACCGACATGCCACCGAAGCCGACGCCATGATAGCCGCGCTCGCGGCCGATGAGACGGGTGCGGCTCGACTGGCCGGTGGCGCGATGATAGGCGAGCGCGATCTTCAGCGCAGTGTCGACCGATTCAGAGCCGGAGTTGGTGAAGAAGACGCGGTCGAGGCCATCAGGCGCGATCTCGGCAAGGCGCTCGGCGAAGTCGAACGCCAGCGGATGGCCCATCTGGAACGTCGGCGCGAAGTCCAGCGTCATCAGCTGCCGCTCGACCGCAGCGGCGATCTGCTTGCGGCCATGGCCGGCATTGACGCACCAGAGGCCGGCGGAGCCGTCGATCACCTTGCGGCCGTCGACGGTGGTGTAGTGCATGCCCTCGGCCGAGGAGAACAGCCGCGGCGCCTTCTTGAACTGACGGTTGGCCGTGAACGGCATCCAGAACGAGTCGGTCTTGATAGTGTTCGGAATCTGATGAAGGGTCACGGGCCACGCTCCTTTGCTGACGGCATAGCAGAGCCACGGCTTCGATAGCGCAACAAGTCCTTTTCTGGTGATCTGCAAGCCATTGATTTCCTTGGGGCACCCGGTCCATATTTGCGCGATCCGCAACACCTGAAACAGGGCCAGAGGCATGAGCGTCGACATCGGTGGACGGCTGCGATTCATCCGGGCGCGCCACAAGCTGTCGCAGCGCGCGCTGGCAAAGCGCGCGGGCGTCACCAATTCGACCATCTCGCTGATCGAATCCAACCAGATGAACCCGTCGGTCGGGGCGCTCAAGCGCATCCTCGACGGCATCCCGATGGGGCTTGCCGCGTTCTTCGCGCTGGAACCGGAGTCCAGGCGCAAGATCTTTTACCGCGCCGAGGAGCTCACCGAAGTCGGCAAGAAGCCGATCTCGTATCGGCAGGTCGGCGACAATCTGTTCGGCCGCAGCCTGCAAATCCTGAAGGAGTGCTACGAGCCCGGCAGCGACACCGGACGCGTGCACCTCGTCCATGACGGCGAGGAAGGCGGCATCGTGATCTCAGGCAAGCTCGAAGTCACCGTCGAGGACGAGCGGCGCATCCTCAATCCCGGCGATGCCTACTATTTCGAAAGCCGCCGTCCGCACCGCTTCCGCTGCGTCGGCGGCAAGCCGTGCGAGGTGATTTCGGCCTGCACGCCGCCGACGTTCTGAAGGGCGATCGCGACATCCGCAATCATACGGAGCACCGGCATCTTACGGTAGTTGAGCCAGCTCAATTTCTGCGGGCCGGCCTCCTATATATTACGAGATGTAGCCGAGCAGCCTCGCGCAAAGGTGTTGAGGTTATGGCCCCGGACTCCTAGGCACTCCGGGGCCGCTTCGTAACGGAGCGCACGATGAAGACCACCCTCGCCAATGCAGAAGCTGCGCTCGACGACGTTCAGCGCGATACAAGAAAGCTCCATTCACGCGAGCTGCGGGCGGCCATCGAGAAATACATCGAAGAGCAGCGAGAGCAGATCAAGGCACTCCGCCGGATGATGAACTGATCCGGCCACCGGGGCGGACGCGACGTCATGCGGTCCTGAACCGGACGGACGCAAGCGGCGACCAAGGAGAGATCCGAACCTGCTTCGACCAAGAGCCGCCCAAGAGCCGACCATGTCCAGGCCTGTCCGCCTCGCGCTGCTTGCAGCCGCGTTGCTCAGCCCCGCCCCCGCCGATGCGATGGACGATTTCATGCGTGCCAGCAGCAGCGGACCGCTGGCGATGACGTTCTGCACGAAAAACTCCGACGGCAGCAAGATCGAGGGCGGCGCAAGCAAGTTTTGCAAGGCTCACGGCTACGACAAGCTCGTCGCCGCGGTCGACGCATCGTTTGCGGCGGCGGTCGGAAAGGCGCCGGCCAATGTCCGGCCCCTGCTCAAGCGCGATCAGGTCTGGTTCAACGAGATGATCGAGGAAGCTGCCACCACCGTGCAGGAGGTGGACGAGGCCGAAATCCGCAGGAATTTCGCCGCGACACTGCGCCAGCGCGTCCCGGTCCTGAACGGGATCGCGGCCGGCTTCGGGCGCGCTGGGCTGAACGGCAAATGGACCAACACGTTTGGCGCTGTCGGCATTACAGTGGGCGACAACGGGGCCTACCGCGTAACAGCCGAGTTGAGCAGCAATTACGGCAGCGACAAGCATTGGCAATGCAAGCTAGGAGCGACCGTCAAGCCGAGCGGCAACGGTTGGCTGTCCGGCGCGGTCGACCGCGCCAGGCCGGCGCAATCAACCGATGCGGGCGCCCCACAGAACAAGCCAACCGAGCCGCTCTCAATCAAGCTGCGCCGCCAGGGCGACACGCTCCGCCTCGTTCTCGTTGCGACGGACGAGCAATGGGACGGCTTCGACGATTCGGGCTGCGAGAGCCTTGGACAGATCACGGGCACTTATTTTGCCAGCGGCAAATCCGACGCGATTGACAAGGCCGACACCACATTCGTCAAGCCGACTTTCGATTGCGCGCATCCGGAGACCGCGACCGACGAGGAGATCTGCGCCGATCCGGAGCTCGCCGAAAACGATCAGCGCTTGAACCGCGCCTGGAAGGCGCTTTTGCCTCGGCTCGACGAGACAACGCGACACGCTTTGACGGAGGACCAACGCCACTGGGTGCGCTCGCAGGCCGATCAATTCCCGGAGTTCCTGCACCCGGGCTGGGAGAAGCGGACCTCGGAGATGCACTACACGGTCAATGCGCGCGATCATCTCAGCGGCCTGCAGCGCGAGCGGATCGCGCTGCTCGAAGGTTTTGACGAAAAGCGCGATGGCCTTGCAGGCACCTGGCTCGCCTACAATGCCATTATCGAGATCATCATCGACAAGGACGGCGGGCTCGAAGCCAATGGCTGGAAATGGGAGCAGGGCGACTGGAAAGCCGGCTGCGACTACGAGATGAGAGGCAGCGTCAAGAATGCTGTGTTCACCTCGAAAGAGCAGGGCAGAAATCCGGATACACTCGAACGCGACCACGCGACGCTGATTGTCAACCGACTCGACGACGACTTCGCCAAGAAGCGCTACACCGACAACGGCATCGCCGGGAATGCCGACGAAGCCAAGTGCAAGCGAAGGCTCGATATTTCCTCGACCGCACGGCTGTTCCCGGCGCAGCCCTCGCCCGATATCGACCGCCTCCCCGGAATCCGCTAAAGCGGCGGCGGAAAGAAGCTCCCGCCGCGCGCGCTCAGCGCCCCGTCAGCAGCTCCTCGATCCTGATCGGGAAGCGGCGCACCCGCACGCCGGTCGCATGCCAGACGGCGTTGGCGACGGCGCCGGCGCTGCCGGTGATGCCGATCTCGCCGACACCCTTGATGCCGAGCGCATTCACATGCGGATCGTGCTCCTCGACGGTGATCACATCGAGCGGCGGCACGTCGGCATTCACCGGAATGTGGTACTCGCCGAGATCGGCATTCATAATGCGGCCTGTGCGGCGGTCGGTGATGGCCTCCTCGTGCAGCGCGAAGGACATGCCCCAGATCATGCCGCCGAACAGCTGGCTCCTGACCAGATGCGGATTGACGATACGCCCCGCCGCGAAGGCGCCGACCATGCGGGTGACGCGGATCTGGCCGAGCTCGGGATCGACCTTCACCTCGGCGAACACCGCGCCATGGGCGTGCATGGCATATTCCTCCATCGCCGCCGGGTTCGGTGCGCCAGTGCCGCGCGCCTCGACCTCGGCGATACCGGCGCGCGCGAGGATCTCGGTGTAGCTCTCGCTGCGGCCCTCGTCGTCACGCCGGATCAGGCGGCCATCGCGCGCAATCACGCCGGTATTGCCGGCACCGTACAGCGGCGAACGCTCGTCATTGGTGGCCAGATCGGCAAGCTTGGCGATGACGGCCGCGCCGGCGCTGTGGATCGCAGCCCCCGCCGTCGCCGTATGCGCCGAGCCGCCGGCAATGCCGGCATCGGGCAGATCGGACGTGCCGGCCTTGAACGTGACGCGGTCGATATCGAGGCCGACGGCATCGGCCGCGATCTGGGCCAGCGCCGTCCAGGCGCCCTGCCCCATGTCATGCGCGCCGATCTCCATCGCGCCAGTGCCGTCACGACGGATCGCCGCACGCGCTTCAGCCTGGAACATCAGCGCGGGGAACGTCGCGGTGCCCATTCCCCAGCCGACCAGCAGTCCGGCATCGTCACGCATCTGTCGCGGCTGCAGCGTGCGCTTCGCCCAGCCGAAACGCGCCGCGCCCTGATCGTAGCAGGCACGCAGCGCTTTCGAGGAAAACGGCTTTCCGGTGATCGGCTCGACCTCCGCATAGTTCTTCAGGCGGAAGGCGAGCGGGTCCATGCCGCAGGCCCAGGCCATCTCGTCGATCGCGCTTTCCAACGCAATCGAACCGGTCGCCTCGCCCGGCGCGCGCATGAACAGCGGCGTGCCGGTGTTGACGCGCACGGCGTCATGCGAGGTGCGGATGGCGGGCGCCGCATAGAGCGTATGCGAGGCATCGGCAGCCGGCTCGTAGAAATCGTCGAACGTGCTCGACACGGTCCGCGCGTGATGATCGAGCGCAGTCAGGCGCCCTTCGGCGTCGGCGCCGATGCGCAAGCGCTGACGCGTCGGCGCACGATGGCCGACCGGGCCATACATCTGCTCACGGCGCAGCACCAGCTTGACCGGCCTTCCGACCAGCTTGGCCGCCATGATGCCGAGCACCGGGGGACCAGCCATCAGGCCCTTCGAGCCGAATCCACCACCGAGGAAGGGGCTGCGGATGTGTATCTTGTCGGGCGCAAGGCCGACCAGCTCGGCGACGCGGCCAAGCGACAGCATGAGCCCCTGAGTTGGCATGTCGATCTGAAGATGGTCGCCGTTCCAGTCAGCCACGATCGCATGCGGCTCCATGGCGTTGTGATATTGCGCCGGCGTCTCGTAAGTCGCATCGATCTGCTTGTCGGCGGCAGCAAGGCCTGCCGCAACGTCGCCGCGATGAATCTCCGAGGGGTTGCCGACACCGACGACCGGTGGCACGTAGCTTTTGCCGGCATCGAGGCCGACGAGCGGTGGCAGCGTTTCGTAACGCGGCGCTAGCAGCACCGCACCTTCCGTCGCGGCCTCGAGCGTCTCGGCGATCACGACGGCGATGGGCTGGTTGGCGTAGCGGACCTCGTTGCTCTGCAGCACCTCCATCCGGAACACGAACGGATTGGTCTTGATTTCAGGATCGATCGCAAGCTCAGGCTTGTGATCCGGCGTCATGACATCGACCACGCCGGGATGACGCTTGGCAGCGGCGACATCGAGCGAACTCACACGGCCGTGCGCGATGCTGGACACGGCCATCACCGCGAACAGCATGCCGGGCGGATGATTGTCGGCGGCGTAGGTCGCCTGGCCCTTGACCTTGAGCACGCCATCGCGGCGGGTCAGCGGCTGGCCGATGCTGGAGCCGTGGCGGAGATGGGCAGGAGCGCTGGTGAGATTGAGCTCAGGCATGAATGGCTCCAGAGGTCGAAGCAAAGGGGGAGGCCGGCAGCGCGGGGATGCGCGCGGGCGTCCCGGCTGCGGCAAGGGTCAGCGCGCGCACGACGATGCGGCGCGCCAGCTCGATCTTGTAGGCGTTGGCGCCGGACGGCTTTGCGTCGGTGAGCGCGCGCCAGGCGGCTTCCTGGAAGGCATCTGCGCTGGGCGCGACGCCTTTGAGAACATCTTCCGCAGCCCGGGCACGCCACGGCTTTGCGGCGACGCCGCCGAGCGCAAGCCGTGCCTCCGCAATTTTGCCGTTCTCGATCCGCAGCGCCGCGGCGGCCGAGACGATCGCGAACGCGTAGGACGCCCGCTCGCGGACCTTGAGATAGCGCGCATGCGCGGCGAAGCCACGCGCGGCGGGTGGCAGGCGCACTGCGACGATGAGGTCGCCCGGCTCGAGCGCGGATTCATTCTCCGGCGTATTGCCCGGCAGGCGGTGCAATTCGTCGAGCGCGATCTCGCGACGACCGTTCTTGCCTTCGATCTCGACGATGGCGTCGAGCGCGAGCAGCGGCACGCAGAAATCAGAGGGGTGCGTCGCGATACAGCGGTCGCTCCAGCCAAGCACGGCATGGGACCGGTTCTCGCCGTCGCGGGCGTCGCAGCCCGAGCCGGCCGCGCGCTTGTTGCAGCGGCTGGCGGTGTCATAGAAATACGCGCAGCGGGTTCTCTGCAGGAGGTTGCCGCCCACAGTCGCAGCGTTGCGCAATTGCGCCGACGCGCCGGAGAGCAGCGCTTCCGCGACGGCCGGATAGGCCTTCACGAACTCCCCATCATGCGCAAGATCGGCATTGCTGACGAGCGCACCGATCCGCAACGATCCATCCGCGAGGCGCTCGATTCCATCGAGCCCATCGAGATGGGTGACGTCGACCAGCCGATCTGGGCGGGTGACATTGCCCTTCATCAAATCGAGCAGATTGGTGCCGGCGGCAAGATAGACTGCGCCCGGCTGGGCGGCGGCGGCGACGGCTTCAGTGACCGTGGCGGGCCTGACGTAATCGAACTGTTTCATGCGGAGCGCCTCTGGTTGGTTTCGTCGGCACCGGCCTGCGCCTCGAGCACGGCATCGACGATGCCGGCATAGGCACCGCAACGGCAGAGATTGCCGCTCATGCACTCACGAATGCGTTCGGGGTCATTGCCGGCCTGCGCCTCCTGCATCATGCCGATGGCGCTCATGATCTGACCGGGCGTGCAGAAGCCGCACTGGAATCCGTCATGGGCGATGAAAGCGGCCTGGACGGGGTGAAGCCGGTCGCCGCGAGCGAGACCTTCGATGGTGAGGATATCGGCGCCGTCATGGCTGATGGCGAGCGCGAGGCAGGAATTGATGCGCTTGCCGTCGACGAGGATGGTGCAAGCGCCGCACTGGCCGCGGTCGCACCCTTTCTTGGTTCCGGTGAGATGGAGGCGCTCACGCAGGAGATCGAGCAGCGTGACGCGGGGATCGTCGAGGACGAAATCGCGCCGTGCACCGTTCACGGTGAGGCTGATGGAGTGGTTCATACAGGGCTCCGATCAGATATGGACATGAGTCATCGCGCAGCGCGTCACCGCCGTGACCGCTGTCGATATCGCGCCAGCGCGGACATGTTCCGAGCCGACACCCCGCGAAGATACGGAGGCACCCTCCGTTTAACAAGGGCCCCTCGGAAAATATTGGAATTCGTCAAAAAGGCCGTGCACTGACAACGCCATGCAGCAGGCTCGGGGTTCAACCTAACCAATTCGTGATCTACATTGCCTGATATGGACGACCATACCGACCAGACCCGAAAGCCCCGCGCCGATGCCGTGCGCAACCGCGAGCGTGTGCTCGAGGCGGCCAAGGTCGTGTTCAGCGCCGGCGGCCCCGAAGCAAGCCTCGAGGCCGTGGCCAAGCGCGCGGGCGTCGGCATCGGCACGCTCTACCGGCATTTCCCGACGCGTGAGGATCTGTTCGAGGCGGTGTACCGGCGCGAGGTCGAGCAGCTCAGCGAGCTCGCCGAACAGCTGAAGAACGCCAAGGATCCGGTCGACGCGCTCAGGCGCTGGCTGCGCTCAGGTGTCGAATTCGTCGCCACCAAGAAAGGCATGGTGGCAGCCCTGGCACTCGCCGTGCAGAGCGGATCCGAACTGCATGCCTTCTCCTTTGAGCGCCTGACCAAGGCGATCGCCTCGCTGCTTGATCGCGCAGCCGCGGCCGGCGCGATGCGCGCCGACATCAGTCCCGAGGATTTGCTGCGCGCGTTCTTCGGCATGTGCTACATGCACGACCAGCCCGGCTGGCAATCCTCGGTGCTGCGGATGCTCGACGTGTTTGTCGACGGACTGCGCGTGCGGCCTGCCGCAAAGGCCAAAGCGCGCACAGTCAAGCCGGCGAAGGCGGCGGTGAAACGGAGACGATAGTTCGCCCGTATTTGCCAATGGTCATGCTAGGATCAGCATCGCCGGCATATCAACGCGGAGCCTGTCATGCGCATCGCAGCCTTGGTCGTCGCCCTCGCTATTGTCTTCAGCCCCTTTGCCGCGCGCGCTGACGATGTCTCGGCGGCGCAAGGCGTGATCCGCGCCCAGGAGCAGGCCTTCGTCCATGACGACGCGGCGGCCGCCTATTCCTATGCCGCGCCGGCGATCAAGCAGATCTTCCCCGCCCCCGACATCTTCATGTCGATGGTGCAGAACGGCTACGCGCCGGTCTACCGCCACAAGAGTTTTGAGTTCGGCGACGTCAAGACCGACGGCGGCTCGGTTGCCCAGCGCGTTCACATCATCGATGCCAATGGCGAAGCCTGGGAAGCGCTCTACACGCTCGAGCAGCAGGCTGACGGCAGCTACAAGATCACCGGCTGCTCACTGCTGAAGGCCGGACAGGCGGTTTAAGTCGCGAGGGTCGGTCCTGACCTGACTGAATTCATCCGCGAGCGGATCAGCAGCGTCAAGACGATGCCGACATTGAGGGCATTCCATGCCACGCCGTTGGCGAACGCCGCGGCGTAGGAGCCGGTGGCATCGAAGATGATGCCGGACACCCAGCCGCCGAAGGACATGCCGAACACGGAGGCGAAGATCACGATGCCGACGCGAGTTGCGGCTTCGCTCGCGGGCATCGCCTCGCGCACGATGATGGCATAGCTCGGCACGATGCCGCCCTGAAACAGGCCAAACATCGCGGAGATCAGATAGAGCGAAGTGAGGCTGTCGAAGAACAGATAGAACATCAGCGCAAAGCCTTGCGCCAGCGATCCGAGCAACAGCGTACGGATGCCGCCGATCTTGTCGGCGAGGTAGCCCGAGCCAATGCGGCTGACGATGCCGCAGGCCATCATCAGGGAGAGCATCTCGGCGCCCCGCGCCACGCCGTAACCGAGATCGCCGCAATAGGCGACGATATGCACCTGCGGCATCGCCATGGCGACGCAGCAGGAGATGCTGGCGATCGAGAGCAGCGCCGTCAGCGTGTTGGTTGAGAGTTTCAGATCGACGCGCGGCGGCGGCGCGTTGGCGTGATTGCGGACTTTGTCGTCGCCGATCCGCGCGCGCAAGACCAGCACCAGCGTCGTCATCAAGGTCGCGCAGATCAAGGCAATGGCGACATGCGTGTAGCGCCAGCCGATCGTCTCCATGCCCGCATTGACCAGCGGTGGCCATATCGTGCCGGCGACGTAATTGCCGCTCGCGACGATGGTCACGGCGAGGCCGCGATAGCGCTCGAACCAGTGCGAGGCCTCGGCCATCAGCGGCGCGAAAGTCGCCGACGTGCCGAGCCCGATCAGGAAATACGCCGCAACGAACTGCCAGAGCTGGGTCGAGAGTCCCGCGAGCGTATTTGCGACGCCGAGAAAGGCGATGCTGATCGCCATCGCCGGCACGATGCCGAACCGGTCCGTGATCTTGCCGGCGATGACGCCGCCGAGCCCGAAGCCGAACATCATCAGCGTGAAAGCCAGCGACACTGCGCCGCGCGTTGCGGCGAATTCGGCCTGCACGACGGGAATCACGACGACCACGGCCCACATGCCGACGCTGCCGATCGAGCCGATCAGCAGCGCAACGACGAGCCGTATCCAGGCCTGACGGGAATCAGGGCTGAAGGAGTCTGGTCTTTGTTCGGGATGATTTGGCGCGTGCACGGGCCGGACCATGGCCCGCGGATCGCCACACGGTCAAGCAACGTGGCGATATATTGGGCATGCGCGGTGCGCTGCGGTAAGAAGGAGCTTGGCGAAATCGTCTTTTGCCGTTAGTTTGCAATCAGCGTGTGCAACATTGCCGCGCGAGGAGCCTATCGGCGGATGTTGCTGCGGTTGACGCGATCGGTGCGAATGAAGGTGGGGCGGATCATCGCTCTCGCCTATTTGTTCTGCGTGCTCGCGCCGGCGGCAAGCCTCGCTTTGGGTACCGGTCCCGCGCCATGCCTCGATGACGCGCTCCTCACCGACCTCGTGCCGGTTCAGATGGCGAGCCATATGCATGGGGATTCCTCGCATGAACATGCGGGAGCCCACGCGCATCACCTAATTGCGGCCAAGGATGCACCCGCTCCGCATCACCATGACGGCAAGGGAACGGTGGGCCCATGCTGCGCGATGATGTGCATCAGCGCGCTGCCAGCCGATCTGCCCGGCGTTGCCACACCGGTCCAGCCGACGTCGACCTGCGCGCCGGAGATCGTGGCCAGCC
Organism: Bradyrhizobium sp. BLXBL-03; assembly: GCF_051853015.1. Lineage (NCBI taxonomy): Bacteria > Pseudomonadati > Pseudomonadota > Alphaproteobacteria > Hyphomicrobiales > Nitrobacteraceae > Bradyrhizobium > Bradyrhizobium sp. BLXBL-03. The sequence goes on from NZ_CP182470.1 coordinate 6,819,162, forward strand.
TGCACAGCACGGCGCCGCCCCAGCACTACCGTCCCCCCATCGCCTGATCTGACGCAACGACTCGGTCCGAGCGCGCGTTTGCGCGCGCGAACCTGTGGTTTTCAGATCAGGGATGAATCATGCTTGCGCTTTTCGGGGCGAAGTCTGCCGCCGCAGCTGCGGTGGGTGGGCGACTCTTTCCATTGAATTGGCCGCTGCTGGCCGTGGTTACGCTGGCGCTGTCCGGCTGCATGCCAGCCACCACGCACGTGGCCAGTGCGGACCCCGCCGATCCGGCGGCGAAGGTGGCACGCGTCGGCTACCGCTCGACCATCGCGCCTTATACCACCCTGCGGCCTGCGACACCTGCACCATGGCGGCAACGCAACGACGCCGTAACGCCGCAACCGAAGCAAGACCGGTAGGGACGCGTCATGGCACATCGTCTCGCGCGGGGCTTGCGCATGCTCACCCCGTTCGGACTCTCATCAATAAGTCTTGCCGGCTGCATGGCGTTCTCGCCGGACGGCGGCATGACGACGGTCTCGGACCTCACCAGCCAGACCATCAATAAGGACGTCGCCTTCGTCCGATCAGCCGAAGGCGCCGAGGCCGTCGATGCGACCGTCCGCCGGCTGCTGGCGCGCCCGCTGACCATCGAGACCGCCGTGCAGGTCGCGCTGCTCAACAACAAGGGGCTGCAAGCCGCCTATAACGAGCTGGCGCTGGCCGAGACCGAGCTGGTCGAGCAAAGCTTGCCGCCCAATCCGGTGTTTTCGATCTCGCGCATCTCAGGCGATGGCGCGAACGAGATCGAACGCCAGGTTGTCGGCGACATCCTCGCCCTCGCAACACTGCCGTTCCGATCCGAGATCGCGCGGGATCGCTTTCGCCAGGCGCAATTGCGCGCGGCATTGGCAACGTTGCGGCTCGCCGCCGACGTGCGGCGCGCCTATATCCGCGCGGTCACCTGCAACGAACTCGTGGCGCTGCTGACGGATGCGAAGGCTACGGCGGAATCGACGGCCCAGCTCGCCGTCAAGCTCGGCGAAACGGGCTCGATCAACAAGCTCGACCAGGCCCGCGAACAGGTATTCTACGCCGAGACCACCGCCGATCTCGCCTCCGCGCGACAGGCCGCGACCAGCACGCGCGAACGACTTGCACGCCTGATGGGGCTGTGGGACGACGGCCTCGACTTCCGTCTGCCCAACGCATTGCCGCCGCTGCCACGACGGCCGCAGGCCTTGCCATCGATCGAGGCCGATGCAGTCGCCCATCGCATCGATTTGCAGATCGCGCGGCTCGAACTGACCGCGCTGGCGAATTCGTTGAACCTGACCGAGGCAACCCGCTTCGTCACGCTGCTCGATCTCGCCGGCATCTCCCGCCGCACCCAGGATCCGGAGGGCGCACCGTTCCGCGAACGCGGCTTCGACGTTCAATTCCAGATCCCGATCTTCGACGGCGGCGAGGTGCGCGTGCGGCAGGCGGCGGAGACCTACAATCTCGCCTTCAACCGCCTGACCGAGCGTGCCGTGAACGTTCGCTCGGAGGCGCGCGATGCCTATCGCACCTATCGGTCCACGTACGACATCGCCAGCCACTTCCAGCGCGAGATTCTACCCTTGCGAAAAATCATCACCGAGGAGATGCAGCTGCGCTTCTCCAGCATGCAGGTCGACATCTTCGCACTGCTGACCGAGGCACGACAGCGCCTGGCATCGCTGCGCGGGGCCATCGATGCCAGACAAAGATTCTTCCTCGCCCAGTCCGACCTGCAAACGGCCGTCAATGGCGGCGGCGCGCCTGCGTCCGGCGGCGACACTTCGACCACCATCGCCGCGGCAGCATCTGCCGACGGCGGCCACTGAGATGGAGGCCAGCATGTTTTCCCGCAGAGGATTTCTCGGCAGCGCTGCCCTTGCCGGCGCGTCGGCCATCGGCGGCCGCGTCCAGGCCGCATCGATTCCGGAAGCGCCGACCATGGACAAGGTGGTGATGCAGCCGCCGCTGCACCCGGTCAGCGGCCCGGACTACCGGCCCGTGGTCACCCTGAACGGCTGGTCGCTGCCGTTCCGCATGAACGGCGACTGGAAGGAATTCCATCTCGTCGCCGAGCCCGTGGTGCGCGAGTTCGCCGAGGGCATGAAGGTGAATTTGTGGGGCTACAATGGCCAGTCGCCGGGGCCGACGATCGAAGCGGTCGAGGGCGACAAGGTCCGCATCTTCGTCACCAACAAACTGCCCGAATACACCACCGTGCACTGGCACGGCATGATCGTGCCGAGCGGTATGGATGGCGTCGGGGGACTGAATCAGCCGCATATCGAGCCCGGCAAAACCTTCGTCTACGAGTTCGAGATGAGGAAGAGCGGGACCTTCATGTATCACCCGCATTCCGACGAGATGGTGCAGATGGCGATGGGCATGATGGGCATGGTCGTCGTGCATCCGCGCGATCCGAACTTCCGGCCCGTCGATCGCGACTTCGTCTTCGTGATGAGCACCTATCGCGTCGATCCCGGCAGCTATCTGCCGCAGGTCAACGAGATGACCGATTTCAACATGTGGACCTGGAATTCGCGGGTGTTTCCCGGGATTGATCCGCTGCCGGTGCGGCTCGGCGACAAGGTGCGCGTGCGCATCGGCAATCTCAGCATGACCAACCATCCGATCCATCTGCACGGCCACAGCTTTTCTGTGACCTGCACGGACGGCGGCTGGATTCCCGAGACGGCGCAGATTCCCGAGACGACCACCGATGTCCCGGTCGGGGCCGTGCGCGTGTTCGACGTGGTCGCCGACAATCCCGGCGACTGGGCGTTTCACTGCCACAAATCGCACCACACCATGAATGCAATGGGACACGAGGTGCGCACCCTCATCGGCGTGTCGCGGAAGGATCTCGCCAAGGCGGTCGGCAAGCTCGCGCCCGACAGCATGGCAATGGGTTCTACCGGCATGGCGATGGGCAACATGGAGATGCCCTCGCCCGACAACACGCTGCCGATGATGACCGGCTCCGGCCAGTTCGGCCCGATCGAGATGGGCGGCATGTTCACGGTGATGAAGATCCGCGAGGGCCTCGCGCGCGACGATTACCGCGATCCCGGCCCCTATCAATTCCCGCAAGGCACCGTCGCCTATGAAGTCGCCTCGCCCGCGGCGGAGCCCGCACGGCAACCCGCAGCGCCGATGCCGAAGATGAAGATGTAACCCACGCGTTTCGATCAACCACCAACCGGAGACCACAATGACAAGAACAATCGGCATCGTCCTGGCGCTGGCCACGCTTTCAATCGCGCCCGCCCGTGCGCATGAGGGGCACGGCCATCACGGCTTCTCGGCCGGCGAGCCCGGCGATCCCAGCAAGCCGGCGCGCACCATCGCGATCGCGATGAGCGAGATGTCCTACGAGCCGTCCAAGATCGACGTGAAACGCGGCGAGCAGATCCGCTTCGTGCTGCGCAATGTCGGCAGGGAAGACCACGAATTCCTGCTCGCCACACCTAAGGAAAATCTCGCCCATGCCGAGGTGATGAAGAAACACCCGCACATGGAGCACGACGATCCCAACGGCGTGCGGCTCGCGCCGAACAAGACGGCCGAGATCGTCTGGAAGTTCACCAAACCAGGCACCTTCGAATTTTCGTGCCTGATCCCCGACCATCGCGATTACGGCATGGTCGGCCACGTCACCGTGAAATGAAGACAATGGAGGCATCAATGAAGCCAATCATCCGCACCACCGCCGCAGCGCTTGCGCTGGCGCTGGGCCTGACCATCAGCGCGCTGGCGCAAGCCGCTTCCATCAGCGGTGAGGTCAAGAAAATCGACGAAGGCGCCGGCAAGATCACGCTCAAGCATGGCCCTGCGAAAAACCTCGGCATGGACGAGCCCATGACCATGGTCTACCGCGTCAAGGATCCCGGCATGCTCAAGCAGGTGAAGGTCGGCGACAAGGTGACCTTCGAAGCCGAGGAGGCGGCGTCGGGGTACACGGTGACGAAGCTGGAAAAGGCGAAGTAGGGCGGTCCACCACTACCGCCGTCATTCCGGGGCGGTCCGCAGGACCGAACCCGGATCCTTGCGGTTCCGGGTTCGGCTCTACGAGCGCCCCGGAACGACGCGGGAAAATCCCCGAATCCCTTCGGCCCCGAGCTCCCCACCCCCCTTCGTTAACCCTTTGCTAACCATACACCCGGCAAGAATTGCCGGGTGAAGTCGAGTGTCGTCAGCCGCGTAAGACGGGAGCTCCCGTGGACGCCAGTGCGGTGCCTCACTTTCGGACCGGCGGCCCTTCGGCCGCTGCGCAGGCGTTTGGGGCGCGCGGACGGCAGTCGCGCGGGGAGGCAGCTACCATGGTCGACGTCACCGCGGGTCAGGGCGTAGGCGGCGCAAAGCCCGGGATCCCCTCCCTCTCCGACATCGTCACCATCCTCAAGCGCGGCGACATCGCGCTCGCGCTCGGCATCCTCACCATCCTGGTGGTGCTGATCCTGCCGCTGCCCGCGATCGTGCTGGACCTGTTCCTGGCGATCTCGATCACGCTGTCGATCCTGATCCTGATGACCTCGCTGTTCATCCAGGCGCCGCTGGAATTCTCCGCCTTCCCGACCATCCTCTTGATCTCGACCATGCTGCGGCTGTCGCTCAACATGGCCTCGACCCGCCTGATCCTCTCGCACGGGCACGAGGGCACGGATGCGGCAGGTCACGTCATCGAAGCCTTCGGCAGCTTCGTGATGGGCGGCAATTTCGTCATCGGCATCATCGTCTTCGCCATCCTGATCATCGTCAATTTCGTCGTCATCACCAAGGGTTCGGGCCGTATCGCCGAAGTCGCCGCGCGCTTCCACCTCGACGCCATGCCCGGCAAGCAGATGGCGATCGACGCCGACCTGTCCGCCGGGCTGATCGACGAAAAGGTCGCCAAGGAGCGGCGCAAGGCGCTGGAGGACGAGAGCGGCTTCTTCGGCGCCATGGACGGTGCCTCGAAATTCGTCCGCGGTGACGCCATCGCGGGCCTCCTGATCGTCTTCATCAACGTGGTCGGCGGCATGATCATCGGCGTGGCGCAGCAGGGCCTGTCCTTTGCCGATGCCGGGCGCAGCTACACGCTGCTGACGGTCGGCGACGGCCTCGTCACCCAGGTGCCGGCGCTGATCGTCTCGACCGCGGCCGGCCTGCTCGTCTCCAAGGCCGGCGTCTCCGGCGCCGCCGACAAGGCGCTGATGAAGCAGTTCTCCGGCTATCCGCAGGCCCTCGCAATGTCCTCGGCGGTGATGCTGGTGCTGGCGGCGCTGCCGGGCATTCCGACCCTCCCCTTCCTCGCGCTCGGCGCCGGCGCCGGCGCGCTGGCCTGGACTGCGCGTAACCGCAACCGTGCGACGGCCAAGGCCGAAGCCGTTGCCAAGGCCGCGCCGGCGGCCGGTCAGCCCGGCGCGCCGGGCGCTGCGGCCGCGGAGGAGCCGATCTCGGCGGCGCTCAAGATCGACGACCTCAAGATCGAGCTCGGCTACGCGCTCTTGCCGCTCGTCAACGGCCCCGACGGCACCGACCGCCTCACCGAGCAGATCAAGGCGCTCCGCCGTTCGCTCGCGATCGAGATGGGCTTCGTGATGCCGGCGGTGCGCATCCTCGACAACGTCCAGCTCGAGGCCAACACCTACATCATCAAGATCAAGGAGGTCGACGCCGGCACTGGCAAGATCTGGCCGAGCCAGTTCATGGTGATGGATCCCGGCGGCAGCCAGGTGCAGGTGCCCGGCATCCACACCACCGAGCCGACCTTCGGCCTGCCCGCGACCTGGGTCGACGCCAGCCTCAAGGAGGAGGCTTCGCTCAAGGGCTACACCGTCGTCGACGCCGCCACCGTGCTCTCGACCCATCTCACCGAGCTGCTCAAGGCCAACATGTCGGACCTTCTGTCCTACGGCGAGGTGCAAAAGCTGCTCAAGGAGCTGCCGAAGGAGCAGAGCGAGCTGGTCAAGGACATCGTACCCGGACAGGTCACCGTCTCCGGCATCCAGCGCGTGCTGCAGCTGCTGCTGGCCGAGCGCATCTCGATCCGCGACCTCTCGACCATCCTCGAGGGCATCGCCGATTCGCTCGCCTTCTCGCGCAACCCCGCGACCATGGTCGAGCATGTCCGCGCCCGCCTCGCCCGGCAGATCTGCGCGCAAAACACCTCCTATGCCGGCTACCTGCCGCTGATCGCGCTGTCGGCGAAATGGGAGCAGGCCTTCGCCGAATCCATCATCGGCCAGGGCGAGGAGCGCAGCCTCGCGATGCAGCCCTCAAAACTGTCGGAATTCATGACCGCCGTGCGCGAGGCCTTCGAGCGCGCCGCCCGCGAAGGCGAGGCGCCGGTGCTGGTGACCTCTGCGGCAATTCGTCCCTTCGTCCGCTCCCTGGTCGAGCGGTTCCGGGCCCAAACGACGGTTCTATCGCAGGCCGAGATCCACCCCAGGGCGAGGTTGAAAACGGTCGGAAGCATCTGATTTGCCTTAAGAAGCTGTGTGTTTTTCGGCCACAGGCAAATGGTTTTTGAGTTCCCGGCGCCTTGTCGACCAAAGGCCGAAAAGGCGCCTTTCGAGCAAATTATACCGTTGAAATAATTGCCAAATCGACCGATCAAGCGCTGCTTTTGATCGCGATCTTTCACGTCCTATCACGCTGTTGTGATGGCCTCTTGGGAACGAATCCCACACATACTAGGTTGTTGGGCACCGGAAGTATGAACCTGCCTGCAGGGGTCGGCGACTACTTCGGGTAGATGGCGGCAGGAGGCTTCCATGAACCACTCGATCTACAGCGCGGATCGCTCGACCCACCTGAAGGTGGTGGCCGTGGCGCTCGTCGCCGGCATCGCAGTTGCGGGTTTCGGCATCTCGGCGCGCTCGGGTTCGGATGAAGGCCTCACACAGACTGCTCGCGTCATCAAGGCCGGCAAGCCGGTCGTGATCACCAGTTCGAACGCATCGCTCGTTCGCTAAGGAGATTTTGAGTTTCAGGAATTCACGCGGCTCTTTACCAGCCCCCCAAAGTCGCCACGTGGATATGTAGACGACCCCAACCCCAAGTCGACTACAGAAAGCGCCCGCCCCCCACGGGCGCTTTCTCATGTCTGGGGGTGGCTGCGAACGCCCGACCTCAGTTTCCGCGCCCAACTGCTTCCACATCGCCATTGCGAGCGCAGCGACTTGTCCGCCGAAGCCTTGGCGAAGGCGGAAGCAATCCAGGGTCTTTCCGCGGAGGGATTTCTGGATTGCTTCGCTGCGCTCGCAATGACGGCGTGTGCGGAAGCATGGTCGCTTCATCAATTTGTATCTTCATCGCAGACACACTTTCGCATCCTCGCGGCTCATCTCGCCCGAGTTCTGCTTGTCGCCTCACCCTCAAATGAAAGAGGGCGCAGGGAAGACCGGGTGCCCGACTGGCACCCGCGGTCCACTGTGCGATAGTCTGCGCTACAAGAGGCTGCACAGCGGCATACAGGTGAAGCCGAAACATCCGGCCTTCCCTGCGCAGTGGTTGGAACGGCTTATGTCGTGATCTCCCCGGGGAGCGATGCACTATTGCCCCCGTCGTCTCGCAGATGGCTGATGCAAGGACCCGGTCGGGTCACACGCATCACCACGAGACTTGGCGCACAGGCTCCGGGCGCCAGGACCACACGATTTTGCCGTACGCGGCAATCACACCGGTCGTTTGCGCGATGCCTTCGCTCACGGTTGCCCGCCCTGCAAAGCCTGATCGCGCCGATGTGGCCTGCGCCCACCGCCGTCCGGCCCGCGTCGTGACGATCGCGATACGCCCCTCTTCCATGGGCCGGGTTGCGCGATACATACGCCATTTCCGAATTTCGGTAAAGTGGAATATTTTTGCTGGTAGATATTGCCCCACGCCTTGGGTGTTTTGCCCGTCAGGCAGTGCAAGGGATTGTGGATGTGTTGGCGCCCTGACAATTAATGGGTTTAAATCGGCCAGCTTCACAACCGATGGCCCGCCAAGTGGCCAGCTCAGAGCTACAAATGACCGACCAGAACGACGTCGAACGCAATTGCCCGGAGTGTGACGGGACCGGCCAGGACAGGGGCATGCATCCGGTTCGCTTGGGCGAAAAGAATGAGTTTCGTCCCTGCACGAAATGTGGCGGATCGGGGAAGATCAAAGAGACCGCCGCGTCGCGATAGCTGTCATCTGGGCGCCGAGATTCGACGCAAGCGCTCCGTTGCCACGCCCGCTGACGGTACGGACCGTTGATTGAAGGGCACGACCTTGGACATGCGGTGCTTCTACTTTTTAATGATTGTCCTTTTAGTATGCCGATGATCATATAACCGACTACGACCGTGTTTATCGGAACTGGGTCAAAATTGATTCCCTCCACGCCCGGTGCAAACTCGTGCCGTTTTCGAACCTGAAGCAATCTGCCGGTTGCTCATCGGCACGACGACGGCAAAAGGCTTTGGTCTCTACGCGCGCAACTCGCACGGGGCATGCCGGCAACGTCGGTTTCATCGGCGGCTTTCGCGAACGGCTTTTCGCACATGGGAGAGCTATCGCACCTCTATAAGGCCACGTTTGGAGAACTGCCGTCCGAGACGCTTTTGCGAAGTAGGGGCGGCTGAAGCGCTTGCGAAACGCGCCGAGCCGGCAGGAAGCGCACACGTGGCCGTCAGGCTGACCGGCTGCCTTTCAATGTCTGCTTCTGGCTCGCCGCTGACTGCTTCTGCGCATCGGTTCGATGGGCTTGTGGGTGCGCACCTCAGCTCAACGCCGCATCACCCCATAAGTCGGCGGCGGCGCCTGCACCGTCGGCGCTGCCGCAGCGAACAGGTCGTCCTTACTGCCTGTCAGCGGCGGATAGATACGCTTGCAGTTGATGGCTTGCTTGGTCGCCTTGGCGGCCTGCCCGGTCGTCCGCACTTCGCGATCCCAGCCTTCCGTGTAGAGCGCGCCCCAGGCGCCGAGATCGAGCACGGTGACGTACCAGTCGATCCGCAGCGGCAGCAGCGGCTCGCCGACGAGATCGGCCACCACATTGTGGCCGGCAAAACGGCCCATGGGACGGGCGAACTGGCAGGACATCACGGTCGGATGCAGGCCGTCGATCACGCTGGAGGCGACGTCGCCGGCGGCGAAGATGCCGGGCACATCAGCGACCCGCATAAAGGGATCGACCAGAAGGCGGCCGAGGCGATCACGCGCGCCCGATAAATTTTCGGCGAGACGGCTCGCGCGCATGCCGGCGCACCAGATCACCGTCTGCGCCGGGATGAACTCGCCCGAGCTCAGGCGAACGCCTGCAGCCTCGACCGATGCGACGCGCACGCCGAGCCGCGTTTCGACCTCGAGCGACGACAAGGCGGTCTCGATGACGGGGCGCGCGTGGTCGCCGATGGTGGCGCCGACCGCTTGATTGGGATCGACCAGGATGATGCGGCGGCTGCCGGTGACACCGGCGCGCATCAAACGATCAGGCATTTCGGCGGCAACCTCGATGCCGGTGAAGCCGGCGCCGACCACCACGACCGTCGACCGTCCCGGCGACGGCGCGCTGCGTCCGAGCGAGGTGAGATGACCCTCGAGGCGAAGCGCGGCAGCATAGCTGTCGACGTCGAAGGCATGCTCGGCGAGGCCCGGAATAACGGGACGCATCACTTCGCTGCCGAGCGCAAGCACGAGGCGGTCGTAGCCCAGCGTCTCCTCGCCGCGGCACGTGACCAGCGAGATTTCGCGGCGCACGGGATCGATGGCTTCGACCTCGGCAATGCCGTGCGTGACGCGGACCGGATCGAGCAGCTGCGCCAGCGGCAACGCGACCTCGCGGAGATCGACCTCGTAATTGCGCACGCGGATGTTGTGATAGGGGTTGCGGTCGATGACGTGGATCTCGATGTCGCGGCCGGCCTCACCGATCGCCTCGCGCATGCGCGCGGCGCCGATGGCCGCCCACAGGCCCGCAAACCCGGCGCCGAGCACGACGATACGCGCCATGTCCGTTGACTTCGCTGCTTGCAGGGATCCGCTGAGCCCCCCGCCCGGGCAGATATAGCTCATCCGGACGGATCGACCAAATGCGGCAGCGGCGCCGCCGCAGGCCCTCAGGCTTTGCGCAGTTCCGACGGCGTCGCGCCAAAGCGTTTGCGGAAGGCGCGGTTGAAATAGGACAAATCCGAAAAACCCGAGGAATGCGCGATGTCGCTGATCTTGCGCGCCCGCGCGCGGGGATCGCCCAGCAGCTTTCGCGCCAGCAGCAGACGCTGCTCCAGCACGAATTCGGTGAAGGTGGTGCCGGCCTGCTCGAACAGCCGCTGCGCCTGGCGCGGGCTGAGGCCCGAGCGGGTCGCAACCTCGGACAGGCAGAGATCGTTGCGGCCGAGGGCGGCCATCACGTCGGCGCGCATGAGATCGAGACGGGCCGCCGCATGGCCGCGGCCGCGCGCGAGCGCGGCGTGCTCGGCGTCGGCGCCGAGCAACAGGCCGACGAGATCGACCATGTGCTGCGCGGTCAGGCGCTGGCCGACGGCGTCGAGATGCGGCGCCTGATGGGCGGCAAGCGCGTGATAGCGAAAGATGGTTTCGGCGACGGCGCCGTCGGACAGCACCTGCGACAGCTTGTCCTCGGCGCGCGGATTGATGTCGAGCAGCGCGCGGCGCGGCATGCGGATGGTGGTGAAGCGGTTCTCGTCGGTGTGACCGACGCTGCCGGTGATGCTCATGTCGGCCAGCACCATCTGCGCCGGCGCGAGCTCGACGGCATGGCCGTTCTGCCTGACGTTGACGAGGCCGGCATGGGCTGCGATCAGCACGAGATCGTCGCTGCCGTCGGCGAGGCCACTCTGCGTGCGCGAATATTGCGCGGAGGCGCCTTCGGGAATGGCGAGCGTGATGTTGTCGACCACGCTGACCTGCAACCGGCAATCGATGCTGTCGCCATGGCTCGGCCCGATCTCGAGGCCACAGGCCCCCAGAGCCCGGTCGCGCCAATGTTCGAACGCCGGCCCCTGCGGCAGGCCTGTATATTGGTGGATAAGAATGCCCGGCGGCTTGGCTGCATCCATCTGATTTCTAGCCCCTTCCCGGCACCCTTGATCGGCCGTGCCGACTGCAAATTCCGGGCATTTGACGCCGCGGAATGGACGGAGGTTCAAATCGGATGCGGATTTGGCGGGACTTGTCGGATTGCGACGACGAAATGGACCGTGGCGACAGTTGCGGCGCTGTGGCCCGGATGGAGCGGAAGCGAAATCCGGGGTTCTCGCCAGCAAGCACGAAGGTCCCGGATTGCGCTGCGCTCCATCCGGGCTACGGAAACTACTTCTTCGCCGGCGCCTGCGGCTGCGACGGCACGGTCTCGATCAGCTTGCCTGAGAACACCGGCGCCGAGGTCGGCTGGCCGCTGGGCGAGCCGCCCGAGGGCTCGACGGTGACGGCGTAGGTCGCGCTGTTGACGACGTCGGCATCGTAGCCCGCGAGCACCGGACGTGCGGTGAAGTCGCCGTTGCCGATCACACCCAGCGAACGCGGGCGCGGCAGCTTGTCGGAGATCAGCCAGAGCTCGAAGCTCTTGCCCGGCTCCGGCGTCGCGCCGACCTTGCGCACCGTGAAGTTCTTGGTCGCGCCATCGATGGTGAGGATGAAGGCGGGACCACCGCTCTGGCCCTGCAACAACGCGACATATTGCGCGGGCAAGGCCGACGGCGCCTGCGGTGTCTTGACCTCGACGGTCTGGATGCGCGGTGGCGGGCGCAGCGCGCCCGGCAGCGCATCGGGCGAGAGGATCTGCAGGGACAGCGTCACCAGCAGCGCGGCCGCCAGCGCGCCCGCGGCGGAGGCGATCGTGCGCCAGCGCTTCACGCGGCTCTCGAGATAGATCACCTTGGTGTCGCCGACGACCGGCACCTGCGTCGCCGGCGCAATGCGCGGGTCGGGCGCGTGGGTCTGCGGAATGAATTGCGGCGCGATATCAGGAATGACATCGGAGTCGGTCGGTGCCGGCGGCTGCACGTCCGGCGCGGCAGCTTGCTGCGCTGGCGGCTCGGGAGATGAAGGCTCTTGAGTTGAAAGCTCCGATGACGAGAGCTCCGGCAATGGCGGTGGCGGCGCATCCACCAGCACCGGCGGCGCCTCGATCGTGCCTTGCCGCGAATCCTGCTGCAAATCCTGCTGCGATTCTTGCGTCGATACCGTCTGCGCGATCTCGCGCTTGATGTTCTCCCACACGATCGGCCGCGGCTCGATGGTGCCGACCATCTGGTTGAGGACGCCGAGCCGGAATTGCCAGGCCTGCACGATCGCGGCGAACTCCTGGTCCACCGCCATCATGGTCGCGACCTGCGCACGCTCGTCGGCATCGAGTGTACCGAGCGCATATTCCGCGGCGAGCGCGATATGGTCCTCGCTGTAGGCCATCACTGTCCTTCACCTCTCCCCGACGGGGAGAGGTGGACTGCCGTTGCCGCTCTGGTTCGTGGCGCTCTCATCATCCTTTAAAGTCCGAGGCATTCCCGGATATCCAGCATGCTGCGCCGCAGCCACGTCTTCACGGTGTTGACGGGCGCTGCGAATTTCTCCGCCAATTGCTCGCGGCTCCAACCGTTGTAATAGGCGAGAAGCACCAGCCGCTGACGGTCCGGCTCGAGCCGGCCAATACATTCCAGGAGCCGCTTCAGCTCCTCGGACATCTCCCGGCGCGCCAGGGGATCGGGACTTTCGGCGGCGACCTCCATCGCCTGCGGTTCCTCCTCGATCGAGGCTTCGGTCTTCTTGCGCACGATGTCGATGGCGCGGTTGCGCGCGATCGAGGCCATCCACGTAATCGGCGAGGACAGTTGCGAATTGAACTGGCCGGCACTGTTCCAGATCTTGACGTAGGTCTCCTGAATGACCTCCTCTGCGAGATCCTGTCGGCGCAAGATACGGAGCACGACGCCATAGAGTTTCGCGCGCGTGGCGGCGTAGAGGCGCTCGAACGCGGCAGAATCGCGCCTCGCCACCGCCTCAATCAGCCCGACCAGCTCTGCTGGCGTCAGCATTCAGCCCCCCAACGCGCGGTCCCCGTCGCGTCTCTCTTCACCTCTCCCCGACGGGGAGAGGTGGGCACCGCCGTCGCTGGCGCAGCCTTTATCGCCACCACCATAGCGCGCGGCCAAGCCCGTCACCAAGAGGCGGCGCGCCACGCTGTGGACAGGACACGCAAAAACCCGGACCTTGCGGGTCCGGGTTCGGAAATTCTCGGTCTTGGGGCGCGGACCGCCGCTTACGCGACGGCGCCGATCCGGGAACGCATCAGGCCGATGCTATCGAGATCGGCCTGCTCACGGGCGTTTTCCTCGGCGCGCTCGCGGGCCTGGTCACGCTCGTCCAGCAGCTCGACCTTCTTCAGCTCTTCAAAGGCCTCGCCGAGCGCGGCCTTGGCGTCCTCGAGCTGGCCCTTCAGCTCGTCGGCCGAGCGGGTCAGGTTCTCGCGACGCTGGATGGCGGCCTTGGCATAGGTCGGATAGGCGAAATGCGCGGGATCGTTGATCCCGGCGCGGTCCTGCTCGGTCTGGATCTCGCGATCGAGATCGGTCGACATCCGCTGAAAGTCGGCGATCATGGACTCGATCTGGGCGACCCGGCGGCGCTTCTCGTCGACCTGAAACTTCTTCAGGCGGATGAGGGTATCACGTGACTTCATCGACTCGTACTCCCCAGAAGTCCCTTGGCTGCAAGACATACACACATCGGGACTGCACCGGTCTCCCCATTGGCCCTGTCAGGGCCAAGACCGGCTCTGCTACTCTGTGGGAACGGATGATGACGGGACAAAGTTAGCGTTCCGTTTCCAAATTACCGAGGATTTGCGCCAACTGGCGGTAGCCGTCGGCCAGCGAGGCATTTTCGTCCTTGCGCTGGCGCAGGAAGGCCTCCAGCGGCTCGTGCAGGCGGATCGCCTCGTCGACCTCGGGGCTGGAGCCCGCCCGGTAGGCGCCAAGCCGGATCAGCTCTTCCATGTCGGCGTAGGTCGCCATCACCGCCCGCGCCTTCTGGATCACAGGCCAGAACTGCGGGTCGGCCGATTTCGGCATGGTGCGGGAGACCGATTTGAGGATGTTGATGGCGGGGTAGCGGCCACGCTCGGCGATCGAGCGTTGCATCACGATGTGGCCGTCGAGGATGCCGCGGACGGCGTCCGCGATCGGCTCGTTGTGGTCGTCGCCGTCGACCAGCACCGTGAAGATCGCGGTGATGGCGCCCTCCCCGAGGCCCGGACCGGCGCGCTCGAGCAGCTTCGGCAACTCGGTGAAGACGGTCGGCGTGTAGCCCTTGGCGGTCGGCGGCTCGCCGGCGGACAGGCCGATCTCGCGCTGGGCCATGGCAAAGCGCGTCACGGAGTCCATCAGGCAGAGCACGTCCTGGCCCTCGTCGCGAAAATATTCGGAGACGGCGAGCGTCAGATACGCGGCCTGCCGCCGCATCAGCGCCGGCTCGTCGGAGGTTGCGACCACCACGACGGAGCGCGCGAGGCCCTCCTCGCCGAGGTCGTCCTGCAGGAATTCCTGCACCTCGCGGCCGCGTTCGCCGATCAGCCCGATGACGCTGATTGCGGCATCGACATTGCGCGCGAGCATCGACAGCAGCACCGACTTGCCGACGCCGGAGCCGGCGAAGATGCCCATGCGCTGGCCGCGGCAGCAGGTGAGAAAGGTGTTCATGGCGCGGACGCCGAGATCGAGCGGCGCGCCGACGCGCCTGCGCGAATGCGCCGGCGGCGGCGAGTTGCGGTACGGCATCGGGGAGGCGCCCTGTGGCAGCGGCCCCTTGCCGTCGATCGGCTCGCCCAGCGCGTTGACGACGCGGCCGAGCCAGGCCGGCGACGGACGCACCAGATTGGCGGCGTTGGCGATGACGGCCTTGCAGCCGCGACGCACGCCGTCGAGGCCGGCGAACGGCATCACCACCGCATTGCTGCCGGAGAAGCCGATCACCTCACAAGGGATGGAACGGTTGGCGCCAGTCTCGATCACGAGGCGCGCGCCGACCGACATCGCGTGAATGGGTCCGGCCACCTCGACCATCAGCCCGCGAACCCCAACCACGCGGCCATAGATATTGATGCCGTCGATATCGCCGATCTGTTCGGCAAGAGCCTTCATAGAGCAGCTTTCATGGAGCAGCCTTCATCAAGAGCGCGCCTTGGTGAGAGCCTTCATCAGGGTGGCTCGCCTTCGATATCCGGGCCCTCACGGGGAAACCCTTAAATTTCGCCATATTTCTGAACGGCGCTTAACTTGGTGTTTACCCGCATCATTAATCATTGCGTCACTGTCTTTGTGACTGAGCGTGGCTCCCCTTCAGAAGAAGGCTGAGTCGCGGGAGTCGGTTAGACCCGTCTCTTAAAGTGGAACTTGAACGGAGCCGGATAACGAAAGCTGCTTCTCGCGCAAGACCTTAGGGCGATTCGACAAAAATTGCACCGGGGGGACTTGCGTTCCAGAATCAGGATTTGTTAACCATCTGTTGTCAGGATCCGAATCAGTTGTTCAAAGGCGTTTTGTTGAGTGCCGCGAATGCGGCCGACCTGACGCCCAGGAGCGGCGACTATGGGGAACTGGCATGCGCGTTTTGCTGATTGAAGATGACAGCGCCGTCGCGCAGTCGATCGAGCTGATGCTGAAGTCTGAGAGCTTCAATGTCTACACGACCGATTTGGGGGAAGAAGGCGTCGATCTCGGTAAATTATACGATTACGACATTATCCTTCTCGACCTTAACCTGCCCGACATGTCCGGTTACGACGTGCTCAAGCAGCTTCGGGTCTCCAAGATCAAGACACCGATCCTGATCCTCTCCGGCCTCGCCGGCATCGAGGACAAGGTCAAGGGTCTCGGCGTCGGCGCCGACGACTACATGACCAAACCCTTCCACAAGGACGAGCTGGTTGCCCGCATCCACGCGATCGTGCGCCGCTCCAAGGGGCACGCCCAGTCGGTCATCCAGACCGGCGACCTCGTCGTCAACCTCGACACCAAGACGGTCGAAGTCGGCGGCCAGCGCGTGCACCTGACCGGCAAGGAGTACCAGATGCTGGAGCTGCTCTCGCTCCGCAAGGGTACCACCCTCACCAAGGAAATGTTCCTCAACCACCTCTATGGCGGCATGGACGAGCCCGAGCTGAAGATCATCGACGTCTTCATCTGCAAGCTCCGCAAGAAGCTCGCCAACGCGTCCGAGGGCCGCAACTTCATCGAGACCGTGTGGGGCCGCGGCTACGTGCTGCGCGAGCCGCACGAGCACGAAGAGCGCATCCCCGCCTGATCCGTTTTATGTCGCGAGCCCTGAGGGCTCGCTCCTTCCAGCCTGGACCCCGCCGCATCGGCGGGGTTTTCGTTTCTGGACTAGACTACGGCAACCGGAGCGGCGGTCAGAGCAGCGATGAGCTCAGCGGCCTTCGGCACGCCCAGTCCGGTGCAGGCGTTCCAGCCGCGTCCGGCATCGTAGCCGGTGCCGTCGACACGGTTGTTGCCCTGCTCTATCGGCTTGAACAGTGTCGCATTGGCATAGAGCGCGGAATTGACGAAGCCGAGCGGAGTGCCGCGTCCGGCATTGGCAATCGCGATCAGCCCCGCCCAGAGCGGCGCGACCGCGCTGGTGCCGTCCTTGATCACCACGGCGCCATTGAGCACGACCTTGTAGCCCGGGTTGCCCGCCGCGGCGGCGGCGACGTCCGGAACGCCACGGCGCAGCGCACCGTCATTGACCGACGGCGGCAGTGCGAGGC
The DNA here is from genome assembly GCF_051853015.1 of Bradyrhizobium sp. BLXBL-03. Lineage (NCBI taxonomy): Bacteria > Pseudomonadati > Pseudomonadota > Alphaproteobacteria > Hyphomicrobiales > Nitrobacteraceae > Bradyrhizobium > Bradyrhizobium sp. BLXBL-03. The sequence continues at coordinate 6,835,918 of NZ_CP182470.1, forward strand.
CGGCTTGATAGGCCGGCACCGGGAAGACGTCGCTGATCCCGCCGCCGGTACCGCTGCTGCCGTCGCTCCAGACCACCTCACCGGCCGCAGCTCCCCCGCCGTCCGCAGGCTGTGTGCCACCGCAACCCAATGCGTACGGGCTCGAAGCGGGAAACCAGACATGCGCCTTGCCGTCATTCAGTCCGCCAGTCGCGAGTTGGTCGCCGGCAGCGAACAGCACCGTGACGTTCAATCGCTTGGCGTCCGCCAGCACTGCCTGCATCGCGTCGCGCGCCGAAGGGCTCCAGAACAGCTCCGCGCTGCCCCAGCTGACCGACAGCACCTGGGGTCGGTTGACATGATCGAAGATCGCCTGGCTTATCGCACCAACCAGGTTCCGGATATTGTTGCCGGCGAAGTAGACGACGACGCGCGCTTTCGGCAGCAAGCCTGCGATGATCTGAAGATCGAGCGCGATCTCCTCGTCCGCGACTGCATCGTGGCCGAACTGATTGCTGCCGGTCTGAGGTGCAGCCGCGCCGCCAGGCACGGCCGGCGCGATGGTAACGGCCTGATCGATCACCACAGGCGCCTCCCGTCCCATCGCCGTCAGCGCCTGGTCGAGATCGGTTTTGAGATAGCCGCCGCCAAGTGCGATGATGCCGACGCAGATTTTCGAGACGTCGCGGTCGAGTGGAATTCCGTACTGTGCGGCGACCTCCGTCGGCCAGAGCCCGGCACCGCCCCCAACGCCGGCCAGCGCGCGCAGGCGCGGCACCGGCCTGAACAGCGGCCGGTCCTCGAAGCCGAGGATTGCCCGCGTCCAAGGAGCGATTTCCTTTGGCACGAGCAACGGACCCACCCGCGTGCGGAAACGGCACCGGCCGTCATCATAGATGCGCAATGTGGCGCCGAGAATGTCGGTCAGCAGCCGCGCGGTCGCCTGCAGCGTGACGATGCGCTGTAACAGGTCGATATCGAGCACAGTGACGTGAAACTGCGCCGCCAGCTTCTTGATGCGAGCGGCGGCGCGGCCGTGGGTCCGGCGACGTTGCGCCGCGAGAGCCTGTCGCGTGATCGGTTTCGACAGCCGGGCAAGGTCCCCGGCGCTGCCCGGCTGGAATGTGTCGGGCGTGCGCCGCTTGAGATAGACCGTCAGCACGATACGTTCGTCGGGATCGACCTCGCCAACATGGATCGCGTCCGGCGGAGGGGCGCGATAGCTGCCGGCGAGCTCGACCCTTTGCATGGCCACCGCACCGCCCGGTCGATCATTTGCCCTTGCAGTTGCGATTGAGCTTCGGCGGGTTCTGGGTGTCGTCGAGCGCGCAGAACGGAACCGACCAGACGAAGTCCGCCGAGGTCGCGATCTGCGACAGGCCGCTCATGCCCTGGAAGATCGGCGGCTGGCTGGAGAAGCTCCAGTACCAGCTCGGCTGGATCGGTCCGAGCGGGGCGCCATTGTCGTCAAATCCGGCGCCGCTGGTCGGCGCACCCTTGCTGTCCCAGGCGGCGCGGCCATGACAAGTGATGCAGGAGGATTGATCGACGAAACCGTCCTCGGTCACCGAATTGCCGAGGCGAACGTCGAGCCCTGTGGCATCGGTGAAATCGGTCTGCGATCCCTTCAGACAATAATTGGCAAATGCCGGATCCCAATCGGCGGATGCGATCATCGCCGACAGCGCCGGCGTCTTCGCGCAATCGGGGTAACCTTGGCCCGGCTGCTGATTGGGCGCTACCGGGCTGGTCTGCGCGCCGAACGAGTCCCGGCAGCCGATGATGTCGCAGCGCCCGGGATTGAACTTGTGCTCGAAGGTGGCCCAGGTCCAGTTCGGCACTGCCTTGGAGATGATGTGCATGGACACGAAGGCATATTGCTTGCCGTCCGCGCCGGTGTTGACGTGGTACAATTTTGGCACATCGCCGATCGCGACCTTGCCGTTGGTGAAGGACGGAATGTCCGTCACCAGCTGCCAGTTCGCCTTCACCTCCATCGCGCCGACCGGGAACGTGATGGTCTTGCCGAACGCGGCGCGGAGGCCGGATATCTTGTACAGGTTGTTCTGGACGATGAAATCGAACGAGTCCTTGTTGCGACGGGATTCCTCCAGCACACCCTTGCCGGGCGGAATCGCCGGAAGCAGCTTGCCGGCCCGCTGCAGGGCGAAGCGGCCGAGCTCCGGCACCGCCGGTTCATGCAGCTGGAGCGGCACCGCCGTCGTCGGGAATTGCGGGTTCACCTTGAACGTATCGCTGTCGCTGGCCCAGGTCTCGAACAGCGCATTGTTGCCGCCGGCGCGCGTATTGACCTGGATGAAGAACTGCCAGGCGAGCTGATCCGGCGCATCCATCGCCGGATTGGGCACCGATTGTGCCGCAACGGGAATGGTACCAAGCAGAAGCCAACAGCAACCGAGCGCGATCTTGACGGATGACCTCATCGTCGTTCTCCTCGAAGATTTCAGGGGCGATGCCTGAGAAATGACCGGAGATGCCGCTGCGGCGGCCTTGCCGTGCGGCAATACCATAGGTTGCAATTCACCTTACCGTCGATTCCAGATTTTCGTGTGAACGTGTTCACAGTCCGCAGCGATATTTGCGACGGAATTTTGCGATGAACCGCTCGGTTAGACGCTCGCGAGCACAGGACTTGCCATAACAGGCCTCCTGACCGGAACGCGCGAGGCAGCCTCGCGCAGCCAGGCCATGAAGGCGTAGCCGATGGTGAAGCCGAAGCCGAAGGTCGGCAGCACGAAAGACCAGACGAAGGTCCAGCCGGAGACGTTGTCGACGACCTCCATCACCGGCATCGGGCTGACCCGGTGGATCGCAAGCAGCACCCACAGCAGCACCGTCATGCCGCCGCCGAACACGAGTCCATCGCGCATCCGCCGCGTCTTGCGCGACCGCTTGCCCCAGGTCGAATCCTGCACCAGCAGCGCCGCCATCGCGGCGATCCCCCAGGGGAAGATCAGGACCGGCAGCTCGTGCAGGACGACGTCGAGATAGGGCCTTTGCGGAAACTGGTAGAAGTCGAACGCGGCCTGGACAGGGAAAAGGATCAGCGCGCCCCAGAGGCCGACCGTCAGAATGAAGCCGACGGGCAGCCGGCCGAAGATGGTCTCGTTCGCGAAGGCGTATTGCCGCTTGAAATAATACACCAGCCAGAAATTCACGATGAGATAGAGCGGCGTCATCAGCAGCGTCCGCATCATGCCGACATCCTGGTCTCCGGGCATGTGCACGATCTTGCCCGACCCGAGCAGCCAGGCCAGGCACCAGACGAAGCCGAAGCCCGCCGCAACCGCGACGAATTTCGCGATGCCAGGCGGAGCCGGCTCCAGCGTGAAGCCGATCGCGCCAAGCCGCTGGCGGCTGCGGGCAAACGTCCATTCGCCGGCGAGCGCTGCGCGCGCGGCGAACAGCAGCAGATTGTTGAGCAGCGCATCCATGTCCTTGCGCAGATCCTCGAGCATGCATCCGGCCGCGGTCTGGGCGGCGAGCTGAAGCTGGCTGACCACGGTGTGGCGGGTCGAGAGCTTGTCGAGCGCCTGCCAGTCGTCAGGCTCGACATGGCTGTCCTCCATGATCGCACCGTAGATCTCGGTGCTGCTCTTGAGCACGCGGACGGTGCGGAAGCAGAGCGCGTCGTAGACCGCGAGCAGCTCCGCATAGAGATCGGAGTTGCGCTCCATGAAGCCCTCATGCTCGCAGGCCCAGCGCTCCAGGTGAAGCATCAGCGCGGAAATCTTGAGGAAGCGCGACTGGATCGCGGTCGATTGCGTGGCGCGGAAATCGTCGATCTGGTAGCCGACCCTGGACAGCTTGCGCTGCAGGCTCGGCATGTCATCCGGACCGACCTGGAAGGGAGCAGCGGCCAGCGCCTCGCGCAGCGCGAGCGCGGCGACAGGAATGCCGGCCAGTTCCTGGCAGAATTTGCGCCACGCCTTCGGCGCCACCGGAATGAGCCAGACGAACATCAAGAGCCAGACCGATGCGAGCGGCGACAATTTATCGGGCAGAACGGCGTAGATCACCAGGAACGGCGTGATGAAGACGGCGAGGCCGAACAGGAACAGCGGCCGCGTGGTGAAGGAGCGCGTGCCTTTCATCGTATGGAAGCGGAACCAGTAGAACAGCACGACCAGAACCGGTCCACCGAAGGACTCGAAGATCGCATTCAAGGGATCGACGACATGAGCGATCTGCACGATGAACTCCTATTGCTAGGGTTCGCTGTTGAAAGGCGCGCCGGACTACACTCGCGAGAAATCACGCAGCCTGGGCGACCATCCTGGCCTTCTGGACCAGGAGATCGATATTGTCGGGGGCCAGCGCAATCGCGCTGTCCATATCGTTCTGGGCCTTGACCACGTCCTTGATCAGGGCATAGGCATTGGCGCGCGACACCAGATATTTCGGCTCGTTCTCGTTGGCCGCGATCGCCGTGCCGAACGCCTTGATCGCCTCCTCGACATAGCCGCGCTTGTCGTCGGTGCCGGCGGCGGTCATGCTGACGACGCCTTTGATCCAGTAAAACTCCGGGTTCTTCGGCTTCAGCTTGATCGCTTCGGTGATGTCGCTCAGTGCATTCTCGTAGAGACCGACCGTCACGTTGAAATTGGCTCTTCGCACGAAATATTCCGGCTTCGTAGGGTCGAGCTTGAGCATGTAGGCGAAGCTCGCCGCGGCCTTCGAGATCTGCTTCTGCTTGTGCTGGAGCGTGCCGAGATCGAAATAGACCTTTGCGAGTTGGACCGAGAGCTCGGCATCGTCGGCCAGGAGACCGTGAAGCTCCTGTCCGCGCCGGGTCAGGTCCTCCAGCGCCTCGATCGTCGTCGGGGCAATCAGCAGCGCCTCCATGAACTCATCGCGGCGCTGCTGCAGCATCTCCTTCGAGGGCCGCGCCGCCTCTGGCGGGGCCGCCTGCGGCTGCGGTGCTTCGACGTCGAAGATGCGGCCGTCGGGCGAGCGCATGTACAGGACCGGAATGCCCCACTCGACGCGGGACTTCTCCTGGATGAATTTGCGCGCGAGCGTCACCGCATCGTCGATCGGACGGTTGCGCGCAAGCGCGGCGTAAAACCCCTCCGACATCGAGATCGCGGCATTGTCGGTGATCGGAAACTGCATCGCCACCACGGCGGGCAGCCATCCCGTCTTCATCAAGCCGATCGCCGGATTGCCGAAGCGGTCGCCGACATTGATCCTGGCGCTCTCGCAGCAATTGAGCACGATCAGGCGCAGGCTACGTCGTGCTCCCGTCAGCATCATCGCAAGGTCGGAGGCGAATTTCTTCACCGGCTTGCCGTCCTCGTCGACCATGACGACGAAGCCGGATGCCCCCGCGCCGGGCAAGGCTTCCTCGACCCCGCCATGCCCGATGAAGTGGAAGATATGCCACTCGCCTTCCAGCAGCTTCTTCATCAGGTCTTTGCCGGTCCCGCCGGGGACCCACTGGAAATCCACCTTGCCTGCGTGCTGGAGCGCATCGATGCCCTTGTTGATGCGGTCGCGCTCCTTGACGACGTTGAGCTTCGGCCATTCGCTGGTCGAGGGATCGGCGATCATGCCGAGAATGCGCAACGGTCCCTTGACGCCCATTCGGCCGACGCCGCCGGCGGTCTCGAGATAGCGCACGATGGGGCGCGTCAGGCCGACGAAGCGGGGCATGTCGTCTTCGTCGTAGAGATATTCCCAGGGCAGGCCGGCGAGGTCAGCGGCCTCGATGCGCAGCTTGATCCTCAGATCCTGCGCCGCGCCCTTGCTGCGCTCATAGATCCGCTGGATCGACGGCACGTCGATGAAGATGCTGCGAAACACGCCGCGACCAAAATCCTGCAGCACCTGCTCGCCGCGCGTGGTCGGGCCCTGGCTTTTCTTGTCGTCGATCTCGAGGACGGCGTTTTCAAGTTCGCCGCGCAGCTTGGCCAGTTCGCCGGGCGCGGAGAACCAGAACTTCACCTGGCTCTTCGGCGCCTCGCCGGCCGGCGACCTGACGACACGGCCGTAATATTGCTGAGGGCCGCCACCCACGGGCAGATCGGAGCCGATCTCGAGCTCGAAATCTTCGTATTCGGCAACGGGCATTTTGAGCCTCACTCAACAAGATTCTTGATCTGAACGAAGCATCCCTCGAATGAGCGCGGCCGATCAAAACTGACGGGCGGCGGCAGAACAATGACTCAGACTATCACACACAACCTCGAGACGCATTTGTGAAGCATGTCTCATGCGGCCCGAATTTTTGTGCGATGCCCGGGCGCAAGCGGTGCCGGTTCTTTCTGGGGATCGAACCTGCTCGCCCGGTGCCGCGACTAAGCGATCGTGCCAGAATTCCCGGCGCAACCGTCGGACCTCTCCCCATGATCCTGCAATCGCTCGCCGGCCTGCCCGCCTTCCTGGTCTATTTCTGCACCGGGCTGATCGCGATAGTGGCATATCTGTTCGTCTACACGCGGATCACGCCGCACAACGAGTTCCAGCTGATCCGGGACAACGACCCTGCCGCGGCGATCGCGCTCGGGCTCAGCCTGCTCGGCTTCGTGGCACCGCTGTTCAGCGCGATCGCCCATTCGGCCAACGTGCTGGACTGCATGGTCTGGGCTTTCATCGCGCTGATCGTGCAGGTCGCCGTGTTCTACATCGTCAAGATCCCGGTACCCGACCTGTCGGGGCGGATCGCCGCCGGCGAACTGGCTCCCGCCATCTGGCTCGGGTTGTCCTCGCTCGCCGCGGGCCTCCTCAACGCCGCCTGCATGATTTACTGACATGGTAGCGAACTGACATGGCCAACAAACCTCCCAGCCAGGAGTTCGGTAAGCGCCGTCCGCGCCTGCCAGCGGACTTGCCGCTACCGCCGCGGGAGCCGGTCAAGCGCTCGGGCCATGTCGCGCTGCTGGTGATGGGGACGATCGCGGTCGGCAGCACCGCCTTCACGCTGATGCCGCGGGGAAACTGCGATCCTACGCCTCCCGGGGCGTCGGTCGCCGGGACGACAGCGCAGACCAACACCAATTGCAGCAGCAGTTCTTCGGGCAGCGGCTCGCACTGGTCGTCGCGGTCGGGCTTCTACAGCAGCGACTCCTCCGGTCATTCTTCGTCGGGAGGCTCGTCCGATGCAGGCTCCGGCGGCGTCACGCGCGGCGGCTTCGGCTCGTTCGCGCATGCCTTTTCGGGCGGTAGCTGACACGCGCGGTTTTGAATTCAACGCCGAGCGCGGCCTGCTTTAAGTAACCACTGCTCTAAATCGCGCGGGAGGACACATCATGAAACGCTCGCGAAGGGTCATGCTCACGCTGATGGGAAGCGCGGCGGCCGGCGCCGTCTCGATGGGATTTGTGAACCGCGAGCGGCCCTGCGGCTCCGGCCTCGAAGCCGTTCCCGGCATCGGCGGCAAGCCCTATTGCCGGCCGAGCTATGGCGGCTTCGGCGGCACGCTGCATCGCATGCAGGGCGGCCATCCCGGCCACGGTCATGGCGGCGGTCATGGTCACGGCGGCGGCTGACACATGCAACGCATCCTTTGTCCCGAGCGCGACGACTGGCAACAGACTGCCGAACAATGCGGTTTCACCTTCCACACCATCGATGGCGAGCGCTATTGGGACGAGCGCGCCTACTATGCCTTCACGCTCGCCGAGATCGAGCGCGACATCGAGACGCCCACCGGCGAGATCGATGCGATGTGCCTCGAGCTTGCCGGCCGCGTGATCGGCGACGAGCGCCATTTGCGCCGGCTCAAGATTCCGGAAGCATTTTGGGACCTCATCGCCGAGAGCTGGGAGCGCGACGACCGCAGCCTGTATGGCCGGCTCGACCTGAAATTCGACGGCGCCGGTCCCGCAAAGCTGCTCGAATACAATGCTGATACGCCGACCTCGATCTTCGAGGCCGCGGTGTTTCAATGGACCTGGCTCGAGCAGGCGATCGAGCGGCGCATCATCCCCGCGCGCGCCGACCAGTTCAACTCGATCCACGAGCGGCTGATCGCGGCGTGGAAGGACATCGCCTCGAACAAGCATCTGCACCTCACCGGCACCACCGCCAACGAGGAAGACGCCGGCACGCTCGCTTATCTCGAAGACACGGCGCGCCAGGCGGGCCTCTCCACGACGCTGCTCGACATTGAAGATATCGGCTGGCGCGACGAGGCAGGCGGTTTCGTCGACCTCGATAACCGCGACATGGAGCTGGTCTTCAAGCTCTATCCCTGGGAGTGGATGTTCCACGACGCCTTCGGGGCGAAGCTCAAGGGCGCGCCGACGCGCTGGATCGAACCGCCATGGAAGGCGCTGCTTTCCAACAAGGGCATTCTGCCCCTGCTCTGGGAGATGTTTCCAAACCATCCCAATCTGTTGCCGGCCTATTTCGAGGACGATCCGCGCGCCGCCGAGCTCGGCAGCTCCTATGTCCGCAAGCCGCTGCTGTCGCGCGAAGGCGCCAATGTCACGCTGGTGTCCGGCGGAATGTCACTCGACGAGCACGAAGGTCCCTACGGCGCCGAAGGCTTTATCCGGCAGGCGCTGGCGCCGCTGCCGAATTTTTCCGGCGTCTATCCGGTGATCGGAAGCTGGCTGGTGAACCACGAGCCGTGCGGACTTTCGATCCGCGAGGACGAGAGCCCGATCACGGGCAACAGCTCGCGGTTTCTGCCGCATGCGATTTTGTGAGAAACCCGAATGGTTATGGATGCCGGGCTCCGCGCTTGCGCGCGGCCCCGGAATGACGAGGAGAGTTCACCGCGCCGCGGCGATCTTCAGCGGCTGCGGCATCAAGCCGCCCATCGGACGACCAGACCGCGCCGGGTTGAGCTGGTAGAGCCCACGACGATCGGACACGGGACGGAATGCATCGGTGATGCCGACGACGGATTCGGCGGCACCCAGCAGCAGCGTGCCGTCGGCTTCCAGACCCTTCGCCATGCGCTCGAAAATCATGGCCTTGGTGTCCTGATCGAAATAGATCAGCACGTTGCGGCAGAAGATCACGTCGAACGTGCCGAGATGGGAGAAGTCCTGCAACAGGTTGAGCTGGCGGAATTGCACCATGGCGCGGACATCGGCATTGAGCTGCCAGACGTCGCTCGCTTGCGTGAAGTATTTCATCAGCAGCTGGATCGGCAGGCCGCGCTGCACCTCGAACTGGCTGTAGACGCCGGCCTTGCACTTCTCCAGCACTTCCTGCGAGAGGTCGGTCGCGACAATCTCGATGCGCCAGCCTGCGAGTGCCGCGCCCATCTCCTTCAGGCACATCGCGATCGAATACGGCTCCTGTCCCGTCGACGAGGCCGCCGACCAGATGCGCAGCGACTTGCGCGCGGCGCGGGCCTGGATCAGGCCGGGCACGATGCTGTCGCGTAAGTGATCGAACGGAATCTTGTCGCGGAAGAAGAACGTCTCGTTGGTGGTCATGGCCTCGACCACATCGGTGGCAAGGCGGCCGTCGCCGTTCCTGATCTTGACAACGAGATCGGGAATGCCGGCAAGGCCGGCCTTGCGGGCCAGCGGCAGCAAGCGGCTCTCGACCAGATATTGCTTGTCGGGCGAGAGATCGAGACCAGAGCGTTCTTTCAGGAATTTGCGCAGATAGTCGTAGTCCGCCGGCGTCACGTGCGGTCTCCCGCGAACAGGCGGTTGACCTTGGCGCCGATCTGGTTGAGCGGCAGGATCGCCGCGCAGATGCCGGCATGGGCGGCCGCACCGGGCATGCCCCAGACGACGCTGGAGGCTTCATCCTGCGCGATCACGCTGCCGCCGGCCGCGACGATGTCCTTGCCGCCGCGCATGCCGTCCGAGCCCATGCCGGTCAGGATCACGGAGAGAATGTTGCCGTGCCAGACATCGATGGCGGAGGTGAAGAGCGGATCGACCGCAGGCTTGCAGAAATTGACGGCGGGACCGTCGTCGAGCGCGATGGCGGCGTCCGCGCCATTGCGCACGACGCGCATGTGCTTGCCGCCGGGCGCGAGATAAATGCGACCCGGCTTCACCGGCTCGCCATCGACCGCCTCGGCCGCCGGCTTGCGGCTCGAACGCGCCAGGTGTTCGGCGAGAATGGTGGTGAAGGTCGGCGGCATGTGCTGGGTGATCAGCACCGGGAAGCGATCAATCACCGGGCCGAGCTCGGTGACGAGCGCCATCAGCGCCTGCGGGCCCCCGGTCGAGGAGCCGATCAGCAGCACCTTTGGTGCCTGGGTCGAGAACGGACGTGTGGAGAGCGACCCCGAAGGGGCGGGCGCGGCCGGAGCCGGTGCGGGCGGGGCAGGCCGCGCAACAAACGGTGTCCGCGCGGCCGGCACAGCAGGGCTCGCGGGCGCGAGCGGCGGGCTCGATACGGCCGGCTTCCGGCGCAGCCGCGCGCCGAGATGGCGGATCTTCTGGATCAGATCGTGATGGAAGATATCGGCGGCCGATGTCTCGCGCGTCGATTCCGGCTTGGGAATGTAGTCGGCCGCACCGAGCGACAGCGCCTTGAAGCTGATCTCCGCATTGCGGCGGGTCAGCGTCGAAGCCATGATGATGACGAGATCGCGCTTCTTCGCCAGCAGTTGCGGCAGCGCCGAGATGCCGTCGAGCTCGGGCATTTCGATATCGAGCACGGCGACGTCAGGATTGATGCGTTCGAGCTGGTTGACCGCCTCGAGCCCGGTGCGTAGCGACGCCGCGACCTCCATGTCGTGCTCGGCTCCGATCCAGCGCGAGATCAGACCGCGTATGACGACGGAGTCATCGACGATCATCACCCGCAGCGGCCCGGCCTCACGCGACGGGCTCATGATCGATTTTCCTGCGAACGCCACACTCATCACTCACCAACTCGGACTGAAACGGTTTAGTTGACAACCAACGCCGAAGGAGCCGTCCAGCCTCCGGTGTTTGCTCAGATCAGGCCGACTTCCTGGAACTTCGCGGTCACGATGTCCTTGTCGAACGGCTTCATGATGTATTCGTTGGCGCCGGCGTGCAGCGCGCGCGCGATGTGGGCGACGTCGTTCTCGGTGGTGCAAAACACCACCTTGGGCTGGTCGCCACCCGGCATGCGGCGCAGATGACCGAGGAACTCGTAGCCGTCCATGACCGGCATGTTCCAGTCCAGCAGGACAGCATCGGGCAGGCCGCGCTTGCAGGCCTCCAGGGCCTTCTCACCGTCCTCGGCTTCGAGAATCTGGAAGTCGAGGCCTTCCAGGATCCGGCGCGCAACCTTGCGGATGACGCTGGAATCATCAACGACGAGACAAGTTCGCATGTGAGCCTCTGCTTCCTATCCCCTGTGAGGGGGACTTCCAATTGATCGTCGGCGGCGATGCCGCCGTATCAGGCCGCCATCATCTCGGGCGCGAGCTCGAGGACGCGATCGACGTCGAGGACGACCATGAGCTGGCCGTCGAGACGGTGGACGCCGCCGGCGAGCTTCGCCATGCGGGGGTCGAGGTTGACGGGGTTCTCTTCCTTGCCGTCCTCGGGCAGGCGCAGCACCTCGCCGATCTGGTCGATCAAGAGGCCATAGGATTCGCCGCGCAGATCGACGCCGACCGCCATCGCCGTCTTGCCGTCCTCGTCCCTCGGCAGGCCGAGACGGGCGCGCATGTCGACCACGGTGACGATGCGGCCGCGCAGGTTCAGCACGCCCGAGATCTCGCGCGAGGACAAGGGAACGCGGGTGACGCGCTCGGGCATGAACACGTCCTGGACGCGGGAGATCGGCAGGCCGAACAGCTGGCCGCCGATCATCGCGGTGACGTATTCGACCATGGCGCCTTCGCCAATTTGCGTCTTCTTGCTCATTTCAGTGTCTCCTGGTCCCTGCCCTTATGCCGCGGCCCGGCTCAGCTCGGAGGCGCCGGCGGCGCCCGCGGTCTGCTCCTTCAGCGCCGCGATCAGGCCGGGACGGTCGAACTTGGCGACATAGTCGTGGAAGCCGGCCTGACGGCCGCGCTCGATCGCGGCCGGCGACACCAGGGCGGACAGGCCGATGATCGGCATCGAGCCCAGATTGCTGTCGGAGCGGATCACTTCGGCGAACTCGAACCCGTTCATGTCGGGCATCTCGATGTCGGTCAGGACCACGTCGAAGCTCTGCGCACGCAGCGCAGCCAGGCCCTCCTGCGCGGTCGGCGCGGTGCGGACGCGGTAGCCGGCGGCCTTCAGCACCGGGGCCAGCATGTTGCGGAAGAAGGCACTGTCGTCGACCAGCAGCACCGACTGCGAATGCATCGACGGCTTCATCTCCTTGCGGGTGAACCAGTCGGCGAACGCCATGGGCAGGAAGTGGCCGACGTCGATCACCTCGGTGGCCTGGCCCTTGATCACGGCCGAGCCGAGGATGCCGGAAGCCGAGCCGCCGACCTCGATGTTGAGGCGCTCCTCGACGATGTCGATGATCTCGTCGACGACGAGGCCCATGGAGCGGCCGTCATCGGCGAACACCAGGATCGGCTGGGCGCCCTGGGAGGCGATGGTGACGCCGTCCATGGAGACGAGCGGCATCAGCTGCTCGCGGTACTGCACCATGTAGCGGCCGTTACTGAACTCGATCTTGTCGGCCGGGAGCTCTTCCAGGCGGGTGACGAGACCGAGCGGGACCGCCTTGGGCTGCGACGAGCCGGCGCGGAACACCAGCAGCGAGGTGGTCTGCTCGCCCGAGCCGATGTGATGGGCGCTGTTGTCGTCGGCCATGTCATGGGCCGAGGAGCCGGCGGCGCCGAGCGCCTTGGCAATGCCGTTGGGGTCGATGATCATGATGACAGCGCCATCGCCCAAAATGGTGTTGCCGGAGAACATGTCGATGTGACGCAGCTTGGTCGACATCGGCTTGACCACGATTTCTTCGGTGTGGAACACGCCGTCGACGACGATGCCGAAGGTCTGGCTGCCGACTTGCGTCACCACGATGAAGCCGTTCTCGGGATCGCTGGCCGCGCCGTCGTCGATCTTCAAGAGCTTCTTCAGGTGGATCAGCGGCAACAGCTTGTTGCGCAGGCGCAGCACCGCGGTGTCCTTGATGCGCTCGATGCGGTGCTCCGAGTTGGCGCGGGCCCGGACCAGCTCGACCACCGAGAGCTGGGGAATGGCAAAGCGGTCGCCGGCGGCTTCCACGATCAGGGCGGAGACGATCGCCAGCGTCAGCGGGATCTTGATGGTGACGGAGGAGCCTTCACCGGCCACCGACTTGATGTCGATGGTGCCGCCGATCTGGTCGATATTGGTGCGGACCACGTCCATGCCGACGCCGCGGCCCGAGACCGAGGTGATGGCGGCTGCGGTCGAGAAGCCCGGCGCGAAGATGAACTTGTGGATCTGGGCTTCGCTCATCTTCTCCAGCTCGGCCTCGGTGACGAGACCTGAAGAGAGCGCCTTGGCCTTGATCTTCTCGGTGTTGAGGCCACGGCCGTTGTCGGCGATGCAGATGATGATGTGGCCGCCCTCGTGATAGGCGGACAGGCGGATGGTGCCCTGCTCGCCCTTGCCGGCAGCGAGCCGCTCGGCGGGGGTTTCCAGGCCGTGATCGGCGGAGTTGCGCACCATGTGGGTGAGCGGGTCCTTGATCAGATCGAGCACCTGGCGGTCGAGCTCGGTGTCGGCGCCGTGCATCTCCAGCTCGATCTGCTTGCCGAGTTCGCTCGAGAGGTCGCGGACGATGCGGGGCAGCTTCTGCCAGGCATTGCCGATCGGCTGCATGCGCGTCTTCATGACGCCTTCCTGCAGCTCGGCGGTGACGTTGGAGAGGCGCTGCAACGGCACCTTGAACTCGGTGTCCTCGTTGCGGCGGGAGATCTCCAGCAGCTGGTTGCGGGTCAGCACCAGCTCGGAGACCATGGTCATCAGATGCTCCAGCGTATCCACGTTGACGCGGATCGACTGGTTGGCGATGCGCTCGCCCTCGCTCGCACTCTCGTCGGCCATCGACTTCTTCGGCGCGGCCTTCTCCTTGGGCGCCCTGGTGTCCTTCGGCGCTTCGGCGGCAGGAGCCGGCTCGGCCTTCGCTTCGGCCTTCACTTCGGCCTTGGCAACGGGCGCGGGCACCGGCGCTTCGATCGCGGTCTCGCGGAAGGCGCGCTCGAGCTCGTCGAGCGAGACCTCGCCCGGACGGAGCGGACGCTCCAGCGTCTGGTCGACCAGCGAGCCCGTGGTCATCTCCTTGGCGGGTGCGGGCGCAGCAGCAGGCGGCGCTTCCGGCACCAGCGGCGGGGCGTCAGCAACGGGAGCGGAGCCGCCAGCCGGCATCGGCTGCGCCGAGCCTGACATCGCGGCCATGCCCTGCTCGACCATCGCTTCCAGCTTGTCGATGAGATCGCGGTCGTTGCCTTCAGGCTCGGCTTCGGTCGCCTCCAAGCCGGCCAGGATCTCCTTGATGCGGTCGATCGAGGACAGGATCACCGTCACGGCCTGGCCGGTCACCGGCATGCCGTCGCGGAATTTGCCCATCAAGGTCTCGCCGGCATGCGCCAGCGCTTCGAGCCGCGGCAACCCGAGGAAGCCGCACGTGCCCTTGATGGTGTGGACCAGGCGGAAGATGTTATCCAGGATCTTGGCGTTGTTCGGCTCCTGCTCGAACTTCACCAGCTGATTGTCGACGGTGTCCAGGCTCTCGCTGGTCTCCGTCAGAAACTCCCGCAACAGATCATCCATGAAAACAGGCCTTCATACAGGGAGGGCGCGCACGAGACGTGATGCGCCAGATCGGAATGAGGCCAGCTTCACCGCAAAGCGTTTAATATTGGTTGAGTATGTGCAAAAGAACGGAACCAACAAAGAGATAAGGCGCTCCGGACAAGCCGAAGCGCCTCGTCAAGGATCGGTTAACTAAGGGCGCAGCGCGCGTTTTACGAAGCGGTAACGATGACGGCTTCGCCCTCCAGCTTGAGCGTCACGCTGAGCCCGCAGGCCTGCGCCAACAGCCGCGTGTAATAAGGCTGGATCGCATGAGCATCGGCGGCCGGGCCGCGCTCGCCGCTCAAGAGCTCGGAGATGTTCTGCGGCAGGCGCGCGTTGTGCCCGGTCGCGGTGATGCGGAAGCTCATCGCCGCGCCCTCGCCGATCGGATCGACCGTGAGCAAGCCGCCGCGCGGGATCGTGTGCTGGGACACGACCAGCATATTCAGCAGCAGCTTGACGCGGTTCTTCGGCAGCAGCAGCCGCGGCAGATTCCATGTGATCGTGCACTTGCCGTCCTCGATGTGGCCCTTCGCCATGGTCTGGGCATCGCCGAGGTCGATCTGCGCTCCGGAGGAGCCGGCCGCGCCGAAGGCGAGACGGCAGAACTGCAGGCGGGCGGAGGCGGTCTTGGCACTCTTGCGGATCAGGTCGAGCGCGAATTCGCGGTCCTCGGGCTTGGGATCGTCATCGAGCACCTCAAGCCCATTGACGATGGCGCCGACCGGGCTGATGAGATCGTGACAGACCCGCGAGCACAAAAGGGCCGCGAGTTCGAGCATATCGGGAGCAGAAGCGGTAGCCGAAGACGGAGCGTCAGACATAGAGGGTTCCTGGAATTGCACGGCGCGGACGCGGCGAATCACGCATGGCCTGGACTGTCGCTGCGGGTTCTATCATTCGCCAGCCCGTGGCAGGAAGCTTGCGATAGGTTCGAAGCGGCCATAAGGGGACACGGGCGAATCACGTGAACAGAGGCAAACTTGCCGATGAATGAGGCATGCAGGTGAGGATCATCGACGGCGAGGCCGCTGGTAGGCTGATGGAGCCCCTGACCGCGCTGGTGGTGCAGGCCGGCGAGGCGATCCTTGCCGTCAACCGCTCCGCGATGCGGGTCGATGGCAAGCAGGACGGCTCGCCTGTCACCGAGGCCGACCTCGCCGCCGACCGAATCATTGCCGAGGGCCTCGGCCGGCTTGCGAACGACGTGCCGACGCTGTCGGAGGAGCGGACCCATCTCGCCTCGCCGCCGTTTCGCGGCAGCTTCTTCCTGATCGATCCGCTCGACGGCACCAAGGAATTCGTCGCCGGCCGCGACGAGTTCACCGTCAATCTCGCTCTGGTTACCAAGGGCGTGCCGCTGCTCGGCATCGTCAGCGCGCCCGCGCTCGGCGTGCTCTGGCGCGGCATCGTCGGGCGCGGCGCCGAGCGCGTCACATTCGAAGGCACCACCAGCGGCGCTGCCCAGCCGATTCGGACCCGCAAGCTGCCCGGGCCTGGCGAGCCCTGGATCGCGGCGGTGAGCCGTTCGCATGGCGACCCCAAGAGCGAAGCCTTCATCGATAGCAGGCCCAACGCCGTCAGAAAGACCTGCGGCTCGGCCGTCAAGTTCGGCCGGATCGCGGAGGGCAATGCCGACATCTACCCCCGCTTCGGGCCGACCTGCGAATGGGACGTCGGGGCGGGCTGCGCGGTGGTGACGGCCGCCGGCGGCAAGGTGACCGACGGCAAAGGCGGCGAGCTCCGGTTCGGCGAGCGCGGCGACACCGGCTTCATCATCCCTGATTTCATCGCCTGGGGCGATGCCGAAGCGGTAACGACCTACTGACTGAGCTTGTCCTGCAGCGCCGGCCAGCGCTTGCCGACTTCATACAGGAATCGTTCGGGGTCGGCGGTGAAGGCGTCCCGATTGTCTTCCCGGCTGAACAGATAAAGCCGCTGCGCCGCGATCACGAAGAAGCGGGGATTGCCGGCGATCGTGACGCCGCGGGCGATGTCGACGGGATCATAGCCGCCGAATTGCGGGCCATAGATCTCGGGATGGGACAGGAACTCCGCCCGGTTGCCGTCGTTGCGGAAGCGCCAGACCGCGCCCCAGAGATTGGCCTCGAACTGCGCCGTCCCCTGCTCGGCTCCGCCGTCAACGAAATAGGCCACGGGGTCGAAGCCCTCGATGGCGACGCCGGAGAAGCGATTGACGACAATCCGCTCGGTGGTGGCGGCCTGTGCAGGTAACCCGGACAGGCCGAGCCAAATGCACGCCAGCAGGCAGACCAGACCGCCGATCAAGGCAGTTCCGGGGCGCAAAGGGCTATCTTCCTGCCGTTGTGCCGTCATAGTTGCTGCGGATAACATTCGAGTCGAGGGGTCATCCGGACCAACCTAGAGCCGTGCCTAATAGCATCAGGTTAAGGGAAGCGGACCGGGATCGATATCAGGGGTTCTTTTATGACTTTCGCATCACGCCTTGCCGCAGCGGCGCTCATCGCGCTGGCTGGCTGGACCGTGCCGGCTTCCGCCCAGACGGCCGCGCCGCCCCCGGACCTGCCACCACCGCAGCGGACCCCGACTCCCAATACCTATGGACCGGACGAGCTCGTCACCGCCGGCCATCGCTTCTTCGGCAATGTCTCGCGCGGGCTCGCCTCGATCATCGAGAAGGCGGTCAGCCAATGGGGCCTGCCGAACGGCTACATCCTCGGCGAAGAAGGCTCCGGCGCCTTCGTCGCTGGGCTGCGCTACGGCGAAGGCACGCTCTACACCAAGAACGCCGGCGATTTGCGCGTCTACTGGCAGGGTCCCTCGCTCGGCTTCGACTGGGGCGGCGACGGCGCGCGCACCATGACGCTGGTCTATAACCTGCCCGCCACCAATGCGATCTACCAGCGCTTCGCCGGCATCGACGGCTCGGCCTATATCATCGGCGGCTTCGGCATGACGGCGCTCACCGCCAACAACATCGTGCTGGTGCCGATCCGCTCCGGCCTCGGCCTACGCCTCGGCGCCAATATCGGCTACCTCAAATACACGCCGCGGGCGACCTGGAACCCGTTCTAGGCTTCTCCCCCGATCCGGCTTCCGGATTCACGTTAACAACAGGGCAGGGCTGGCTTTTTGCCGGCCCGCCATGCATTGTCCTTGGTAAATTTTCCCTTGTCTGTTGGAGCTCTGACCCATGGTCGAACCGATCATGTACCTGGCGATCGGTTTCCTGCTGTCGATGCTGTGCGGGCTCGCCATCGTGCCGCTGGTGCATAACCGCGCGGTGCGCCTGACCACGCGCCGGCTCGAGGCGGCAACGCCGCTGTCGATGGCGGAGATCCAGGCCGACAAGGACCAGCTCCGCGCCGAGTTCGCCATGTCGGCGCGGCGGCTCGAGATGAGCGTCGAGCAGCTCAAGAACAAGACTACCAGCCAGCTCGCCGAGCTCGGCAAGAAGACCGACGCCATCAATCGCATGAAGATCGAGCTCGGCGAGAAGAACGCCACGATCTTCGCGCTCGAGGCGCGCGAGAAGGCGGTGAAGGAGCAGCTGCGGGCGACCGAGGAGGAATTCAACGCCAAGAGCGAAGCGCTGCGCGAGGCCGAGATCGCGCTGAGCAACAAGCAGGGCGAGCTCGCCAAGATCAACTCCGAACTGTCGGACCGCTCGATGATGGCGGAGAGCCGCCAGGTCGAGCTGGTCGCGGTGCGCGCGCAGATCGAGGAATTGAAGAACCGGGTCGGCGATGCCGAGAAGGAATTTGCCGCGACGCAGGCGCGCCTGGCGCAGGAGCGCAGCGAATCCGAAACCGTCTCGCGCGAGCTTGGCGAGGCCCGCGGCCGTGTCGAGAATCTGAGCCAGCGCGTCACCGAGCTCGATCGCCAGCTGATCGTGCAGGTCAAGGAAGCCGAGATGCTCTCGGGCCGCGTTGCCGACCTCGAAGGCCGCCTCGCCACGCAGGGCAAGCTGCTGGCCGAGCGCGAATACGAGAACAACCAGCTGCGCCAGACCAACGAGGGCGCCGAGCGCACCATCAAGGAGCTGCGGGTCGAGATCGCCGCACTGAGCGGCGGCAAATCATCGGCCGCGATGGAGACGCTGCGCGCCGAGAAGGCCGCGCTGGAAGAGCAGCTGCGCACCGCCCGCGACGAGCGCGCGAAACTGCAGCGCGACGTCAATGCGATCCAGCAGCAGGCCGAGAGCTCCTGGGCGACCGAGCGCATGGAGAACGCGCTTCTGCGCGAGCGCATCAACGACATCGCCGCCGAGGTGGCAAAACTTGCGATGCAGCTCGAGGGCCCGAACTCGCCGATCGAGGCGCTGCTGGCCGCCGAAGCCGGCCAGCCGCCGAAGCCCGCGCCGCGCCCGGCCAATGGCGTCGCCACCAATGGCGCAGCAGGCCCGCTGCCCGAAGGCGGTGGAACGCTGGCCGAGCGCATCCGTGCGCTCCAGGCCCATGCCTCCCGCGCCCGTCAGCAGGGCGCGTAAGCGGCCCAAAATCCGGCCGCGCCACCGAATTGTGACACCATTGGAAGGTTTTCCGCCCCTGGGGCCGCCTGAAAACTTGACACTGATAGCCCGCACTTCTAAATCGCGGGCTCCGATGCGCCGGCCGGCCGAAAAGTCCGGCCGTTGGCATGATGGTCCCGGGCGCATAGCTCAGCGGGAGAGCGTTCCCTTCACACGGGAGAGGTCCAAGGTTCGATCCCTTGTGCGCCCACCATTAATCTCGAAAATACAATCACTTAGAAGGCTTCTTCCCACGCCGCGTGCCCCGAAAATGCCGGGGCACAATGCGGGCACACTCTACGTGATCCTCATCGTCGGGCTTCCATCCGTCCGTCGAAAATGTTGGCTGGCACATCTTCGCGCAGATGTCTCAGGACGTGAGCGCCTGAAGGCGCCGAGAGCGCCGAGCATCATGGCGCCGTAGAAGAAGCCGATCCCCCAGCACGGGGCCATCATGCCGATCAGGGTCTGATCGGTTTTTCTCCTCGATCCGGTGCAGGCGCGCTCTTTTGGGGTATTGCACATAAGCCCGGACGCTCGCCCGAGCCGCAGTGCGGACAGGCCTCGGCTGAAAACGAAACATTGGCGCCGCAGTCACAGCAGCCGATTCGGCGCTAGACGCTGTCCGATGCAGTTCTTGAAGACTGAGGCTGCCAACTCCGAGCGGGGACGATCGGCCCCGATGGCTCAGGTGCACGGCTTGGCCCCAGCACACGGCTCCCCTCATGCCTCGACCGAAGGTCCTGTAAGATCGACTCTAGTGATGGTTCTTCAGGCATACGCCAAGCTTTTCGGACGGAACTCGACGTTCGAGCCGAGCTGCGTTGCGTCGGTTGATCGTGTCAAGGCGGATATGACGGGCCGGCGCGCACTGTTTGGGTGACGCTACCGGGAGATGGGTGACATTCTACAACTTTCCCGGCCTTTGTTAGCCTTCGAATGCAGATGTACGGCAGCTTGTCCGTTTCAGGCAGTCAAGGGCCGATCTTTAGGTCGGCGCGGGAGAAGATTGCTTCTCTGATGCGCGCAGGATCTGATGCGATTCTTGATGCCAGCCACCTTCGCAAAGCTGACCGGGTGCGGAATGCGTCGATCGTCCCCCCAGACCTCAGTGTTCGATATGTCATCGTCGACCGAAAGCTCGAAGACAAGCTAAATTCAATCGGGGACAGGAGGCCAGGGCTCGTAGAGGAGCATCACGAGGCTTTCATGTCGTCGATCTCGGATTGTCTCGAGGGCGATCGCCTGCAGCATGTAAACGTGATCGACATGCGGAGTATCGAGTAGCGTGGCGGCTAAGCCTGCAGTCTCATGCAGTTCTAGTTCTTCAGGCCCGAACAAGCTCTGGCTTCTTGCGCTTGACGACCTTTTTCGGCGCAGAGGAAACGTCTTCCATTGATCTGATTATAACCGGCGCTCGCTTCGGAAAGCGAGCGACCAGTTCTAGCGAGCCGCCCATAGCCTCAACGTAGCTTCGCATGGTGGACAGCATCATATCGCTTCGCTTTTCAAGGCGTGAAATGCTGTCCTGTCCAATCTTGAGCGATCGAGCCATTTGCTGCTGCGTGAGCTTCTGAGCTCTGCGAATATCCTGCAGGGTCAGTTCTTCGGCAATCAATTCCTGCGCCCTGGCCTCAACCTTCTGCCGACGAGCAGGGGAGAGCTTGCCAATCACATCATCGAGCTTGCGCATGTTCATCTCCTATTTCTTCTTCAACGCAGGCCGCAGCTTTCGCAAATGCGCGCTGAAACGAGCGTCGGCTACCTTGATCAAAGTCTTGTAGAACTTCGTTTGGTTTTCGCCCTCCTTATCGCCACCAACAAGAACTATTGCCTGTTGCCGGCTATCGAAGGCGAACGCGAACCGCCAAAGGCCGTCCTTCCGAAATCGAAGCTCCTTCATATTTGGGAAGGATGAACCTTCAAGCGTATCGACATTCGGGCGACCAAGGTTAGGTCCGAACTCGGCGAGCACCTTCAAACGAGCTAAGAGTTCGTCCTGAATTTCGGACGGAAGCTCATCGAACTCAAACTCGTCGTGCAAGTTGACCTGCCAAACCATGTGAAGATAATGGCATCGGAAACATATGGTTTCAAGTACATATTCTGAAATTTTCGCCTGGGGGACGGAACTCCGCCCACCTTCAGTGAGCAGTCGTTCCTCGTTCGACGCGGTTGTCGGCGCTCGTCACGGTCATTCCCGATGAACGGCGACGGAGGTGGCGGCCGCGCTGCGGCGCAGTCGCCACAGAGGCGATCAACCCGACAATTTGTTCTTGTAATGTTCCAAAAGGCATGACCGAATCTTCACACCTTCGAACCCCCTGCTCGACCCGTCGCGCACACGGACGCACGAAGTTTTCATGACCCTCGCGCCTGGCGCATGGTCATGCCAGGCGGCAAAGGACCAGAGTGGCAAAACGGTTCTTGTGCGCGTCAATCGGCCATCGGAGGCCGCCGTCAACGCACACAATGCAGCTCTGATCGGAAGCGCTGTTTCCAACGTGTTGCAGGGTCGTTAGCGCCTGGTCCCTTCCGAGATAGTCGAACTGCGCCTTAAAGAGTGGAGGATTGTGCGAACGCTTGAAGGGCGTTACGGCACGTAGGCGGCGGACCACAAGCCATGACCAATCACACGCGTGTCATTGTCGAAAAGTTCGTAGACGCGCGCGAACTAGCTATTCCTATAGACAAAGCCTGAGATTGGCTCGGTTCTCGGGGTGCCCGCTCCCGCTTAGGCATGGTAGATTTCGGCGGGTGAGCACCATCCGAGCAAAGATCTCCCGCTCCTCGCGCTCCCAGGGTTCGGTGCAGCGCCGCCATCGCCCAGCGATGTCGATCCAGCAGGAAGTGAGAGCTCATGGCAATACTCCGCCTCCTTCATGCGCGGTCGGTCGCCGCGTTCGGGCAGATGGCACTCGTCCTCCAACAGGAGAGCCTTTCGCAAATGGGCGGATGCTCTTTTGGAAGACATTAGTGGTGCGACCCATTCGCAAACGTTCTCCTTTGTCTAGAAACTGTCAGAGACCCGCGCAACCGTGGCGCGCAAGTGGGTGCTGGTGCATGTGTGCGCACTGATCTTCGAGCTGTTTTACACACGGTCGAGGACCGTGGCATCCGTAACTGCGTTGATGCCTACCAACTGAAGGCAGCCGAAAGGTTTTGCTTGAGCCGCTCTGTGCAAAACTCTCGTCGTCGGAGCCGCACTCTATCGCCGCCGGTCCTTAAGAGCGCCCCTAAGAACATCTTTCAACTCACCCTACTGCACGTTATCGTTGCATTTGGATTGCTCTTCAAGCCATGCTGAAGATGCCATTCTGTAGGGTCGATCTGGGAGGCCTCGTTGGCTTCAATCTCCGGATTCTGCGACGACGCGGTCAATCGGTTCGGGCGAGTCGGTCGTTCGGGCGTCGGCGGGCCCCGCACGATACGCCGCACCGCCCTCGCTACCTGCTGCTTTCTGTCGATGGGGGTCTTCGGCGCGATGTCGCCGCTCGCTCGGTCGGGTGTACCCGACAGGGCCGAAGACCGCCTGGCCGTTGGCGTCGTGAAACTCCTGTCAGCTCCGATCGATCTGTCTCGCAACGTCCTGGAAACGTTGGCGGCCAAGCACGCTGAAGTCTTGGAAATGGGAGACGATTTCTGGCCGAAGACGATCGACGCCATCATGTCCAGGAGAGAGGTACAGGAAGCTCTGGAGAGGGGCCTCCGGTCGAATTTCTCCGATAATCGCGACATATACTTGCGCCTGACCCAGCAACTGCCGGATCTGGCCGATGCGCTGGCCAAGACGATCGCCTTCGACGATCGGGGCGTAGTCGATGGTAAGCCGGTGGACGAAGTCCTGCGTCGAATGCGCAGGGCGCCCCCGGCCGCGCAGCGTGCTTTGATCGCAAGGGCGATCGACCCCTCCAACGGGGCCGGCGGCGAGCTCGTCGAGAGGATCGCATCGTTTCCCGAAATCGTCTCGGGCATGGAGAGCTATCTGCTCGACTTGCGGTCGTCGAACGACCCGAAGGCGCGCGTTCTTGCCTTCAGATATGCGGTGGCACGTGGACTGCCGGTGACCGACACGGAACTATTCGGCGCACTCGATAGCCTCGATCCAGGCGCCGTGCGCGCAGCGCTGCGGCGGGTGTCGAGCTTTCGACCGGATAGGGTCGTGATATTCGGGACGGCGCTGGCGAAAATCGTGGAACGAAGCGGAGATTCCGGCGCGTGGGCCGAGGCGTTACGGCTCCTGCTCGGCACCGATGCGAGCGCCGCGACCGCAATCATCGATCGTCACCGCGGGGACGAAGCCTTCTGGCTGGCCGATCGCGGATACGCCGCATTGGGCGCCATCGCGGGCGCCCCCGGTTCGCTACCCGCGCTCAGAGGGCGGATTGCGGACCTGCCTTTGAAACAGATGTTCGCAACCGGCCGGTGCGACATCCTCATTCCGGCGGTCGAGATCTGGCCGGATCTGAATCCGAAGGACACCGCGACTTCCTTGACAAGCCTGCTCTCGAGCATCGCGCGGTCGCAGGCCGGTCCCCCGTGCTCGACCGAAAACATTGCAACAGTCCTGGACGCCGCGACGTCCCGGCTCGGCACCGCAGCCGACCGCGCTTACGCAGCCGCGCTATCGCAAGCTGCGAATGCCGCCGCCGAAAACTTCGACGAATCGGGTTCGGGATTTAAGGCGGTGCGCGACATTCTCCGGACCGCCCAAGCGACGCGGCGCGCCTTCGCCTCGGATTCGACTGGTTTGGTCAGTCTCGCGCGCCAAGAGAACGTGGATCCCCTCGTCGGCGCGTTGATCGAGGCGCTGCCGTCCGATCATCCGGCACTGTCCGCGCTGCGCCAAACGCTCAAACCCGCCGGGAACGCCTCTCTTTCGGACCACATCCTGAGCAACAAGAGATCCATCGTCGCCGCCTTGCACCTGACCGCTCGATCGGAGGGGTGGGCGAACCAAGACATGAATCAGTTGGCCCTTCTGTCGTCCAGTCAAGCCGATCTCGACGTCGCAAGAGCTGCGTTCGACGATCTGATGCTCGCGGGTTATGTACAAGGTCTCGTCGATACGTTCGATGCGATCATGCGACTTCGCGCGGCTCCCGCGGATTCGCCAGACGAGCTCACGGTAAGGGCTATCCGTGCGTTCACCAGGGCTTCGCGCGTCACCAACGATCCAGCGTCCCTGTTCAGCCGCGAACGAACCGGCTGGTTGCTGGACCGATTGGCCACCGAAGGCCTTCGGGGAAGGGTCGTCAGGGCCTTCGGAGAACGCCCGGATTCGGCGACCATCGATCCGAAGAGGTTGGAGAACATGCTGGCCCGAACGGTGCCTTCGAAGCTCGGCAGCACGACCAATATATGCGCCGATGCCGCGACATTGGGAGCGTTTTCCGACAACCGCCTCGCCGTCCTGCTCCTGGAGGCGTCGGCGGCGGAGAGTTTCCAGGGCGAAGATTGGCTGCCGGCTTGCGTGGCCTGGCTCGCGCCGGCGAATGCCATCGGCCTGACAGAGCAAGGTGACATGCTGTGGCTCCTCGCGCTCAGGGACGGCACGCTGGAGACGACCGAGAAGCCCGCGAAGCAACTCGATACGCTCTTCCAACTTTGGTCCGCCTCGAAGGCGCAGGCGCTGGGAGATCTGGTTCGCCGGAAGATGGCGATGCGAGCGGCGGCTCTCGCGCCGCATATGGGATGGGGCGTCGCGGACACGGGGTTGCTCAGAAAATGGGATTCGGAACTCTCGCGCGATCTGCCCGACCAGGTTTGGCCAGTCAGGAGGGAGTGGCTGCTTCGTTCGGCATTCCTGCTCCTGCTGGCGGTTCCGACGGCGCTTTTCCTCCATTTGGCCTTCTGGTGCGTGCTGCTCGCGGCCTATCGCAAATCGACCAGAGTCCAGACGCATATCTTCTACAACCCGTTGGCTCGGAAGATCCTCGGTTTCGGCTACGTCGACATACTCCTCGTCTGGATCGGTCCGCTGCGACGATTGTTGTTCGCGCCATTCGCGGGCGGTATGGCCGGTGACGTCGGCCGCCGCTCGTTCGGAACGAAGGAAGGGCCGTACTATCCCGACTCGCAGATCTTAAAGCTTGACCGATCAAATCTTTCCGCCGGGCTGAAGGACGCCGAACGCGAGGCGCTGTCCGGTGGTTTGAAGACGCCCGCCGAGCAGATCGTCCGCGGTCTGGCCGATTGGAAGGGACCGACTTGCCTTTTCGGTCCCTCGGGACGAGGCAAGACAAGCTACTTGAGGCATGTCCTCACGGCTAACGCGTCCAAGAGGACCCCCTTCGTCTACTTGCGCGCGGCCGAGTGCGGAGAGGACGTCGTATCGACCGTTTGCTCGCGCTTTCCCGGCCTCGGCCGCGATACCGACCTCATCGTGTCCCTTATCCGCTCCGGCATTCTCGACATCTACGTCGACGGCCTCAACGAAGTCGACCGGGAGCTTCAGGAACGCATTGTGCGATTCGTGGTCGACTATCCCACCGCGAACGTTTTCCTGAGTTCCCAGGAGGTCGGCATCGCCTTGCCAACCCGGCTGGCCACCTACTATCTCCTGCCGTTGACGAAGGAGCAGATGAGAGAGTTTCTCTTGAGTCGCGAGACGTCGCTCGATGCCGAAGCTCCTCTCCGCGGCGAGCACTACTCCCAGCGGGTCAATGCCTATCTGGACGAACTGTCCGACGAAGTGGTCCAAAATGCGGACCGGCAGTCGGCGGATCCTGCACATCCTGCGATCGTCACGAGCTTCTTGGCAACCTTGGCCAATCCCATGGATCTCGACACGGCGGCAGTCCTGCTGTCGCTCGACATCGATCCCGATCCCTTCCGATTGCAGGAACAACAATTCCGGCTAGTCGACGAGGATTGCCGAACCAAGTTGGACCGACCGTTTCCTATCAGCGCGTTCTCCAAGTCGGCGCTCAACGCCCGCCAGGACAATAAGGCGGAGATCGATTGGTCATCGTTCGGGGAATATGTCGCGATCCTCGAGCAAAGAAAGCAGGTTAGGCGAACCACCGTCGATGTCGCCGGCGGTAAGGCGACCTCGGAGTACAGGTTCAGGCACGAGAAGATCGGCGACTTCTACCTCCATTTCGCGCTTTTGGAGGCGAATTCGGAAATGCGCTTTTCACTGGCCAGGGACGACCGATTCGCGGGCGCTTTCGATTACTTGGCTCGGGAGTTGCCCGCGCAAGCGGCCGACGAGCTGAAGGAATATCTCCTGTCGGCGGCCCTGGACTCGAATGATCATCGGCTGAGCGATCGCTTCCTGCAGCATTTGCGCTGGCGCGCGCTGTTGGATCGTGACGACCCGACTTGGCTGGCGCGATACGACACCCCAGACGGCTCTGCGGCGGCCGGTGAGTTCGATCGACTCGCCGCGCTTCGCGACCGCACGGAGTCCGACATGCGGACCGCCCGGTCGAAAATCGAGGCATCGAGAGCGGGTAGCCGCATACTTGCCGCCAAGGATGCGCGAAGTCTCGAATCGGCGGTCAGAGAACTTTTCTTGAAGCTCGGTGCGGGCGAGATAGCGACCCCCGGCGGCGCCGCTCCGATATTCGAGCCTCCTGGCCTCGCTCCGCTCGCGCTGCTTTGCATTGCCGGACCGCGAACGATGTCCCCGGTTACGCGCATCGGCCTGGCATCGCGCGCATCGCGAATATCCGGAAGAAAGCTCGTAGTAGTGAACCCTCAAGCTGAATTGGATCCGTCGGAACGCGATTGGTCGCAAGTGAAGGAATGGGCGGAGTCGGTAGCCGATAACGATATCGGTATCATATCCACGAGAGCGCTTTACCGCCTTGCGAGAGACGACGATGCCGTCCAAGGACGGCGGTTCTGGACCGAAATCATGCGTACGATGGAGCGTATCGACCATGACGTAGCAGAAGGGGAGACACGATGAAACTAGTCGGTTTTGTGTTGGCGACGGTGCTGCTGCTCGGATTCGGCTCCCCGGCCTCGGCTGAAATCTTCCGTAGCTCCTATCTTTCCTTCGAACTCCCGCCGGCATGGAAATGCAGTTTGGAAGGGTTGGAATGGGTCTGCGAAGATACCGAGGAGGGCTCCCAGAAGACCGCGATCATCATTCTGACTGCGAAGGAACGGGGAAGCGAAGATCGGCTCGACCTCTATGAGGATCATCTATCTGCCGCAAAACCGTTGATGGACAGCAGGGGTTTACCCACGGGACGCTCCTCGACTGTTCAATTCGTCAGGCGCGAAACGATCGGCGAGAAAATGTGGGTTCACAGCAGACAATTCGAGTCTGAGGTCCCCAATTACTACACGGACTACTTCGCGACCGTGGGCGACGACATCGCCATACTGGTGACTTTTTCCGCATACCGGCTGTCCTTTCAGACCGCGTTCGAAAGGTTCTACCCAAGCATGGCGACGATCCGGCCGGAAAAACGCTGGAATCGATAGGTTGAAGGAACGCCGCGGGGATAAGGCCTCGGAACGAGTAACGCTTGGGCGTCGAAACCTGAGGACCGAATCTCGGTCGGCCTCGCGTTCACCTCGACGAGGGGATCGCCGATCCCGATACTACATGCTCAAACTTGGTGGCATGACGAAAGGCGATGATCCGTTTCTCCGGGAGAAGGAGCCCGGGCATCTTCGCATGGACGGGTGTGAACCCTTCCCTTGTCGTCAAGGAGGTTTGACGACGCTGGGCGGGAAATTGCGATCGAGTCCTTCCTTCAGCCGACCGCGCATTTCGGCATCGCTAGCTCAGGTCGAGTGTTGCGCTGCCACCAAACTTAGTTAGCTCTTGCTCTACCGAGGTGGGCTTGAGCATCGGTGTCGGTCACCGCGCTTCATTGATAGTGAGATGCCGCTATCGAGTGCCGCTAAGGCCGCTATTCATAGAACTAAGTGATTGAAATTGCTTACTGGCGCTCCCTTGGGGAATCGAACCCCTGTTTCAGCCTTGAGAGGGCATTGGCGTCATCACTCGTTACAAGTTGAGTTCGAGTAGCCGGCAGATCCGGGACGAGTCCGTTCATTTTCCTTCACACCGACCGCAACCTGCACTTACAGGCCGGACTAAGCGGCATCTGGACAACGTGCCAGGCAGGTGAATTTCGGTCGCGCTCGAGCGAACGCAATGCACCAGCGCTCTCGCCGACACACGGGAGGTCCAAGGTTCGATTCCTTCTGTGCCGCCAAGCGCCTGGTTAGACCAGCGCACAAAACCGTAGTAAGGGAGTCACCGAGACAACGGAGCGCTATGTGTCACCAAGATTAGCGCACTTCGTTAGGCGAGCCTCGCCCGGCCCGGGATGTAGACCTGGGTGAGCTGCTGGTCGCCGGGAGCGGAGGCTTTTCCAATCCACTACTCGTGTGGCAAGGGGCCGTCGCCGACGCTCGGTGGTCCATCACGGCCAAACCGATCATCGATGTAGCGCCGTAGCGCCGCGGCGGCGTTCAGCATATGGGCCCGCATTCTGCGCGAGGCTGTATCGCCGTCCCCCTCCGCGATCGCCTGCATGATGGCGTCGTGCTCGTCGCGCGACTTGCGAATGCGATCGCCCTGCCGCAACTGGGTACGGCGGAAGGCGCTGAGCCGTGCCCGGACATCCTGCGCCTGCTCGGCCATGAACGAGTTGTGCGTCGCGCTGTAGATGCATTCGTGGAAGGTCCGGTTGAAGGCATCATAGGCATCGACATCATTGGCTTCGACCATCGCGAGCGAGCTCTCGTGCAGCTCGATCAAATGACTGCGCTCCAGTGGTGTCATGCGGAAGGTCGCGAGGCGGACGCACATGGCTTCCACCTCGGCGCTAGTCTCGAACATGTCCATGATCCGCTCAGGTGTCATCCGCGCGACGACTACGCCGCGCCGGCCACGTACCTCGACAAGTCCGCTGACGACGAGCTGCCGGAGAGCTTCCCGCACCGGTGTGCGGGATGCTCCGAAGCGATCGGCAAGCTGCTGCTCTTCCAAAGCCGAGCCGGCAACGAGCGCACCGGACGCAATCTCGTCGGTGAGCGCATTGCGGATGCGATCGGAGAGCAGTCCCCCATCGTCTTCCGCGCCGACTGCGACCTTCAGTATCTCCGCCATTCAGTCTCCCGTGATCGCACGCACCGCGAAGTAAAGGATCGAGGGGGCGACCAGGCACCCGAGCCCGGTGTGAAATGTCGCCGTCAGCGCACCATAGGGCACCAGACGCCGGTCCGTCGCCGCCAGCCCTCCGGACACGCCGCTCACCGTTCCCATCAAGCCCCCAAACACCATTGCACTGCGCGGATTGTTGAGGCCGATCATCTTCGCCACGAAGGGCGTACCGATCATGACGATCACCGCCTTGAATACACCGGTCGCGATCGAGAGCGCAATGACCGGCGAAGATGCGCCGATCGCGGCCCCCGTGACCGGCCCCACGATGTAGGTGACCGCGCCCGCGCCGATCGTCGTCAGCGAGATCGCATCGGTGTAGCCGAACACTGCGGCGACGAATACGCCGAGGATGAACGGCACGACCGTGCCCAATCCGAGCGCGACCGCACCGATCAATCCGGCCTTGCGCGCATGCACGACATCGACCTCGAAGGCAGTGGCGACGATGGCGAAGTCCCGCAGCATCGCGCCGCCCATCAGGCCGATCCCGGTCAACGCGGGCAGATCGGCGACGCCCTTTTCACCGCCGGTCGCGATGCCGCCGAAAAAGGCCAGCAGCAGCCCCAGCATGATCGCGATCGCCGAGCCGTGGATGCGTCCGAAGGTGAGATATTTCGAGATCGCTCCCGAGATCCACATCAGGATCCCGACGGCGGCGAAGGCGGTGATCAGCGAATTTGCAGCGAGAACATAAGAAATCATGGTCATGCGACCCTCCCGGACTTGAAGTGCGGCACGCTCGCCTCGAGCGCTTCCCGGGCCTCGATCTCGTCCATGGTCTCGACGCGGCCACTGAGCTTTCCGATCAGCGCCACCATCGCGAAACACACCGCGACCGCGCCGGCGCCGGCGATGATCACGATCGGACCGCCTTTTGCTGCGGCGACGACGTTCTGCTGCGCGGCCATGGCGACCACGATCGGAATGTAGAAGCTGCCCCAGAACTCGACGCCGGTCTTGAGGCCATGGCCGAGCAGCTTGTGCCGCACCAGCCAAAGCCGGGCAGCGATCAAGAACATCATCGCAATGCCGACACCGCCGACATTGGCCTTCACACCGAGGGCGACGCCGAGAAGGTCGCCGAGCAGGGCCCCCAGCAGGGTGCAGATAGCGAGGAGCGCCACACCGGAAATGGTCACGGGCGCCTCCCGCCTGCGGATGGAGCACGGGGCCCGGGAGTTTGGCGCTCTGTATGCATTCGTATCATAAATTCCCTCCTGTGTATGCGAATATCCCTCGCTTATAGCTCTACGTATACATTAATTGACAATTAAAGGCAATACGAATACATTCGGCGCCGTCGAAGCTACTTCCCGCATGCCAAGGAGCCAAAATGAGCGATTGGGGTATGCAAAAGGCTGCCCTCGGTGAGCGGCGGGCTGCCGGCCGGCAGCACGCCAAAGGAAAGGTCGTCCCGATCCCGAACCTTCCCGCGTTGCTGGCGGCGGTGATCCGGTCGGGCGACCGGGTATGCCTGGAGGGCGACAATCAGAAGCAGGCCGACATCCTCGCAACGGCGCTCGCGAACCTCGACCGCCGGGATGTTCACGACCTGCACATGGTGCAGTCTGGCGTGGTGCTGCCCTCCCATCTCGACATCTTCGAGAAAGGCATCGCGCGGCGGCTCGACTTCTCCTATTCGGGCCCGCAATCGGCGCGCATCGCGCGCATGCTGTTCGGCGGCAAGATCGAGCTCGGGGCCGTCCATACCTATCTCGAGCTGTTCGCGCGCTACTTCATCGACCTCACGCCGAACGTTGCGTTGATCGCGGCGGTCAGCGCCGACAAGGACGGCAATCTCTATACGGGACCGAACACCGAGGACACACCGACCGTCGTCGAGGCGACCAGCTACAAGAACGGTCTCGTCGTGGCGCAGGTCACCGAGATTGTCGACAAGGTGCCGCGCGTCGACATCCCCGGCGACCTCGTACATTTCGTGGTCGAGGCTAACAGGCCCTTTTATGTCGAGCCTCTCTTCACCCGCGATCCGGCCGCCATCACCGAGACCCAGATCCTGACGGCGATGCTGGCCATCAAGGGCATCTACGCGCCCTATGGCGTGCGCCGGCTCAATCACGGCATCGGCTTCAACACCGCCGCGATCGAACTGTTGCTGCCCACCTATGGCGAGAAGCTCGGGCTCAGGGGAAAGGTCTGCACGCACTTTGCGCTCAACCCGCATCCGACGATGATTCCGGCAATCGAATCCGGCTGGGTCGAGCAGATCCATTGCTTCGGCTCGGAAGTCGGCATGGAGGATTACGTCGCGGCGCGCTCCGACATCTTCTTCACCGGGCCCGACGGCTCGCTGCGCTCCAACCGCGCCTTCTGCCAGACCGCGGGCCTCTATGCCTGCGACATGTTCATCGGGTCGACGCTGCAGATCGATCTCGAAGGCCACAGCTCGACGGTGACGACCAGCCGTATCGCCGGATTCGGCGGCGCGCCCAACATGGGCTCCGATCCGCGCGGCCGCCGCCACCCGAGCGAACCCTGGCTCAAGGCCGGCGCCGAAGCCGCCCCTGATACCAACGCGGCGCTGCGCCGTGGCCGCAAGCTGGTGGTGCAGATCGGCGAGACCTTTGGCGAGCGCAACACGCCTTTGTTCGTCGAGCGTCTCGATGCGCTCGAGCTGGCGCACAAGCTCGACCTCGATCTGGCGCCGGTGATGGTCTACTCCGACGATGTCACCCACATCGTCACCGAGGAAGGCATCGCCAACCTCCTGATGTGCCGCAGCAAGGACGAGCGCGAGCAGGCGATCCGCGGCGTGGCCGGCTACACCGACATCGGTCGCGCGCGAGATGCGAAGCTGGTCGAACAGCTCCGGCAGCGCGGCGTGATCCAGCGCCCCGAGGATCTCGGCATCGATCCACTCGACGCCGACCGCAATCTGCTGGCGGCCCGCTCGATCAAGGACCTCATGCTGGCCTCCGGCGGCCTCTACCGCCCGCCGAGCCGCTTCCGCAACTGGTGAGATTTGCATGGAAAAGCTCAGCTTCAGACTGACTGCACCCAGATCCGCCGGCGGCACGCGCACGCAGGCCATCGTCGGCGTGGTCGCCTCCGGCAATCTCGAAGTGCTGCTGGAGCGCGGCCTTCCGCCTGACATCTGCACCATCGACATCGCAACGGCGGCCGATGGCTTCGGTACGGTGTGGGACGCCGTGGTCCGCGACTTCGTCGCCCGCCGCTCGGCCGGCGGCTTGCGCATCTCCGTCAATGACGGCGGCGCCCGGCCCGACACGGTGACGCTGCGGCTTGCCCAGGGCGTCCGCAAGATCGAGGAGCCGGAGCAATGACAGCCGTCACAGCCAATGCCGTCTCGCTGAGCTGGTACGAGGCGAGCGCCAGGCAGCGCATCGACGCGCTGCTCGATGCCGGCAGCTTCTCTGAATTCATCGGCCCCGAGCTGCGCGAGATCAGCCCGCATCTGTCGATCTTCGACCTGCCCGAGCAGTTCGACGATGGCATCGTGGTCGGGCGCGGCCGGCTGGACGGCGCGCCGGTGCTCGTCGCCGCGCAGGAAGGACGCTTCATGGGCGGTGCCTTCGGCGAGGTCCATGGCGCCAAGCTCGCCGGCCTGTTGCGCGCCGCACGCGCGCTCAAGCACGACGTGCTGATCCTGTTCGACACCGGCGGCGTGCGGCTGCAGGAAGCCAATGCCGGCGAGCTCGCCATTGCGGAGATCATGCGCGCGGTGGTCGAGGCGCGTCGCGCCGGCGTCAACGTCGTCGGCCTGATCGGCGGACGTGCCGGCTGCTATGGCGGCGGCAGCCTGATCGCCGGCACCTGCTCGCGGCTGATCATCTCCGAGCAGGGCCGGCTCAGCGTCAGCGGCCCCGAAGTGATCGAGACCAACCAGGGCATCGAGGAATTCGACTCGCGCGACCGCGCCCTGGTCTGGCGCACCATGGGCGGCAAGCACCGCTATCTGATCGGCGGCGTCGACATGTTCGTCGACGACGAGGCGCTGGCATTTCGCCAGGCCGCGATCGATGCGCTCAAGGCCGGCGGGCGATGCGATGTCGCGGTTCTCGAAGCCGAACAGGCGCGGCTAAAGCGGCGGCTGCAGCGCTTTGGCGAGGCCGAGGATGCCGTCGAGATCTGGCGGACTCTCGGCATCGGCAATCCGTCCGATGTCCCCGCACTTCCGACCGCCGCCTTCCTCCGCGCCGCCAACGACAGGGAGAATGCCGATGGCGCTCGATGACATCCTGGCCAGCCTGTTTCCGAACGGACGCAAGATCGACAGATCAGGCGCGATAATCGCGGGACGGGCGGTGCTGCCCGACGGCGGACCTGTCCATGTGCTCGGCATCATCGGGGGAGAGCCGCTCGGCGTCGACGAGGCGATCGTGCTCGCGAGCCGCGTGATCGACATCGTCAAGTCCGGGGACCGGGCGCCGATCTTGTTCCTGGTGGATTCCGCCAGCCAGCGCATGAGCAAGCGCGACGAGCTGCTCGGCCTCAGCGAATATCTGTCGCATCTCGCCAAGGCGCTGCTGCTGGCGGAGGCCGAGGGGCATCGCACCGTCGGCCTGCTCTATGGCGGCAGCGCTGCCGGTGCGTTCATCGCGACCGCGCTCGCCACCGGCACGCTGGTGGCGCTGCCCGGCGCCCATCCCGCGGTGATGGACCTGCCGTCGATGGCGCGGGTCACCAAACTGCCGATCGATGTGCTAAAGGCCAAGGCCGAAGCCACGTCCGTGTTCGCGCCCGGGCTCGACAACATGGTGCTGACAGGCGGCGTTCACGCCGTCTGGGACGACAGCGCACCGCTGGCGCCGCAGCTTGCGGCCGTGTTGCAACGGTCGCAAGGACGGGATGATCGCAGCCGGCGCGGTACCGAGCGGGGCGGCCGGCGCAAAGCTGCCGAGATCGCCGATCGCGTTGTTGCGCTCGCGGCACATCGGGAATCGCTACATGGCTGAAGCTCTCGCACGCCACAGCATGGTGAAGGCCTCGACGACCGGATGGGCCGCGGTGATGGATCGCTATCCCGAGCTTGCCAGCGAGCCGATCGTCGCGAGCTGGATACATGCGGGACGTCCCCTCATCGTCCGCCGGCCGGCCTGCAGCGATACCGCCGGCCGCGTTCCGCTCGGTCTGCCGCTCCCTCCAAGCCATGGCAAACGGCGTATCGCCCTCTCTCTCGCCGCCGCCGATATTGTCGCATCCGCTCCGCCGCCCCTGCTGGCCGATGCCGCCGCCGCGGCGCCTGCGCACTGGAGCGCGACCATCGACCTCTTGCTTGCGCTTCTGCCGGAGACGCGCACGTTCGGCAGTCTGGCCTGGGAGCATCTCACCGGCCTTCCATATCTTTCCGAGAGCTCAGATCTCGATCTGCTCTGGCCGCTGTCAGCAGTGACGCAAGCCAAGATCCTGCCATCCGACATTGCCGCGATTGCCAGGCAGGCGCCGATGAGGCTGGACGGCGAGATCACGGCTCCCGCCGGGGGCGTGCAATGGCGCGAGCTGACCGGCGATGAGGCGGACGAGGTCCTTGTGAAAGGTCCGGCCGGTGTCACGAGCACGACGCGCGCAGCTTTTCTGGCGGGTGCGGCGTCATGAACCCGGCGCTGAGATGGCAAGCGCTGCCAGAGCGCGCGCGCCGTGCGGAGCAGCTCGGTCATCTCGCTTCGCTTTGCCTGAAGCGCGAAGTCGAGACCTATCCGAAGCCCGGCCTCGTCAGCCATGTCGACAACGGCGCGCATCGCGATATGGATGCCGCACTGCTGTGCCGAAGCGCCGACACGCTGGCACCGTTCTTCCACGAGCTCGCCGCCGCAGGCGCCGTGGGTGCCGGCATGGACCGGCTGCGCGCGATCGGGGTTGCGGCCGAGCGCGCGATGCTGGCGGCGACGTCAGGCGTGAACACGCATCGCGGCGCGATCTTCGGGCTGGGCCTGCTTTGCGCCGCGGCCGGCTATCGCGAGGCGCTCGGCATCCGCAAGCCGCTCGGCGAAGTGGTCTCGCAACGATGGGGCAAGGCCATCCCCGACGGCCCGATCTTGCTGCGCAGCCACGGCGCGGTGGCTGCGCGTCGCTATGGCGCCGGCGGCGCCAGGGCAGAAGCTGCTTGCGGTTTCCCCTCCGTCTATGACATCGCCCTTCCCGCGCTGCATGCGGCACGGATGCTCGCGCCTGACGATGACGATGCGGTCCGCGTTCAAACCTGCATGGCGTTGATCGCCGAAGTCGCCGACACCAATCTGCTGCACCGGGGCGGAGCCGAGGGATTGCGGTTCGCTCAAGATAGCGCGTCTGCATTCCTTGCCGCCGGAGGCGTCGGCTCTTCGGGATGGCGCAAGCGCGCCGCCGATATTCATCAGGCGTTCGTCGCCCGCAACCTCAGCCCGGGCGGCTCGGCAGATCTGCTCGCCATGACCCTGTTCGTCGATCGGATGGGGCCCTGATGCTGGCACTGCTCTGCGGCGGACAAGGCACGCTCTCGGACAAGATTTTTGATCTTGTCGCCGGCCAGCCCGCTGCCGAGCCGGTCTTCGCTGCCGCAGCAGCCCGTCTCGGGGAAGACCCGCGAGAGTTCGTGAGGACGCGGAACGCGGACGTGCTGTCCGCCAACCGCGTCAGCCAGATCCTGACCGTCACATCGGCCCTCGCGATCCACGCCCGCATTGCCGATCTGCTGACTGAGGAGACCGTGGTCACGGGTTATAGCGTAGGCGAAATGGCGGCCTGGAGCGTCGCAGGACTATGGACCGCCGCCGATGCGCTGCGACTGACCGATGTCCGCGCCCGATTGATGGACCGCGCGGCCGGCCCGGGCGGCCGGCTTGGCTATGTCCGCGGGCTCGATCAGACGACGCTCGGCCAGCTGCTTGCGAAGCATCGCTGCGAGATCGCGATCAGGAATCCCGATCTCCTCTATGTGGTCGGCGGCACGGAGCAGGATGTCATCGCTCTCTGCGATGAGGCGACAACGCAGGGCGCCGCGCGGGCCGGACTTCTCGCCGTCAGGATCGCCTCGCACACCTCACGGCTCGAAGCGGCCTGTAAGCCCCTGCAACAGGCGTTCGCGGCGAGCACGCACGTGCCTGTTGCAGCTCAGCGGATCCTCCTCGCCGGAGATGGCGGCGAGCGCATCTTCTGTGCATCCGATGCCACGGCTACGCTCGCCGGCCAGCTCGCACGCCCGATCGACTGGGCTGCGACGCTGGATGCTCTCGCAGAGCAAGGCGTCGATCGCGTGCTGGACCTCGGCCCGGGACATGCGCTGGCCGAGATGATGCAAGGTGGCTTTCCGTCGATCCGCTGCTATGCGGCCGACGGTTTCCGCACCATCGGGGGCCTGCGCGACTGGATTGCCTCCGAGTAACGGGACCACTCACGCGGGCAATTTGCCGTCGGCTTCTCGACCCATCGCCAAGCGCGGACGCGGAGCGCGGACGCCGCCGTTATCGCCGTTCGACAATGACTGTTCCCCTCACAAGGAACAGGGTCTGATTGCCGCTAGGTTACTTCGGTAGTGACATAGGTGTTGGAGGAACGCTCCGCAGCTCGTTTAAGGCCGGCTGGCATCCGCTGCGCGGCTCGGTGACATGCCCCATCCGTCGGGAACAGTTCTCCACGCAGGTCCTCCGTCTTCTGACCGCGCACATGCTGATGAAAGAAGTAAAGAGGCATTGTTTCCTCCTCCATTCATCAGTGAACGAAGGGTAGCGCGGTTTGTTCAAAAGTGAACTTTTGCGGGGTAGCCAAGGCACATTTAGGTTTGTCCCCCACGGTGACGCGCCCGTTTGTTCTCTCTAAGACGGCTAATGGTTGATCAACTGAGCTTCGCATGAGGCGACTTTGAGCAGGTTTCAGCCATGAAGCTTATTGCTACCCACGCGTATCCATATCTCGACGTTCAAACGTTAAGCGAGCGCCGAGCACGCGACACGTTGTTTCGATTTGGCGAGAATTCCTTTCTTATTGCACATGACTCCCGGTGATGATGGGGAGGAACACCAAGATTAGGCGGACCGCGCTGCTCTGGATCAATCAGAGCGTTGAAGAATATAGATCGATTTGGGAGCTGCTGTAGCAGTGGAACCAACGGTGGAGACACGCAGGGCACCGCGATTCGCGCGGCCATGCCAGCGCAAGTCGAGGGAGTTTAAAAACAAGACCTCCTGTATAGTCCGCGATATTTCGACGTCGGGCGCGGCGCTGCAATTCTTGGATGCGACCGACCGAATACTCGCCACCTTCGATTTGATCATCCCAGAGCACGGTCTGAGGTTGTCCTGTCGGGTGGCCTGGCGCGCACCCTCGCGGATGGGTGTAGCGTTTCTCTGAAAGTGATGCCATCGGCGGAGGCGAGCGTATGGCAACCAGGCGCAGGGGGAGGTTGACGGCGGGGCGCCTCTAGCGCGGAACGTCGGCCACCCGCTCGAGCTTCTTCAGACAGCGCGAGGCGCGCACGACGTCCGGCATCTCATAATCGGGGAAGTTCGTCTTCCAATCGGTGACACCGACCTCGCCGACATACATGTCGCCTCTGGAGTCCAGCGCGATCCCATGCGGCGCAAGGAATTTGTCGCTCGCAATACCGGGACCATCCTCGCCGCCGAGCCCCGCGATGCGCTTGCCCTTGGCGTCAACGATCGACAGCCGCGGGCCGAGATTGGGCACCTTGCGGTTAACCGGCATGGCGGGGCCGAGCTCGCCGATGACGAAGGCGGGGTTCTTCGGCCCACCACAACAGCACAGCGCGCACGGCCGGTGCAGATTGTTCCACTGCGTCTCGTATTTGCCAGTGCCGTCAAACACCTGCACGCGATGGTTCTCACGGTCGGCAACATAGACCCAGCCCTCGGCGTCAGTGACAATATTGTGCACGATGTTGAACTGGCCGGGATCGGTGCCGGGCTCGCCCCAGCTCTTGATCAGCTTGCCGCCCGGCGTGAACTTGTGGATGCGCGCGTTGCCGTAGCCGTCGGAGACGTAGATCTCGCCCTTCGGCGACAAAGCCGTGTGCGTGCAGCGATGGAAGGGATCGCCGCTCATGAACGGAGCCGGCTTCTGGGGAACGCCGATCGTCAGCAGCACCTTGCCGTCCGTCGTGCACTTTCGCACAGTGTGGTCGCCTTCGTCGGTGCAGTAGAGATTGTCGTCGGCATCGATGTGCAGACCGTGGGCGCGGCAGAAGAGCCCCTCGCCCCAGCTGCGCAGGAAGTTCCCGTCACGGTCGAACACCACCATCGGGTGGACGCCGCGGTTGAAGACGTAGATGCGGTTCTTGCTGTCAACCGCGACGGAGGCGACATCGGTGAGCTGCCAGCCGTCCGGCAGCTTCGCCCAATTCTCGATGACGCGGTAGCGATGCTCGCCCGAGCCGAGAATGGCTGACACCTGATCTCCCATCACTGCGTGCTGCGGCGCTTGCCCGCTCAGGCGAAGGTGCAGCCCTTGGACTCCAGAACTTTGCCGATACCGGAGAGCTCGAGGATGTCGCCGCCGGCCTTGAGCGCCTTCATCACGCTGGCTTCCTTGTCCTCGCGCGCCGCCGACTTGACGCAGACATCGGCGATGTTCTCCTTCGGCACGATCACGACGCCGTCGTCATCGGCGCTGACGATGTCGCCGGGGCGGACGGCGATGCCGCCGATGACGATCGGCTGATTGATGGTGCCGAGGGTCTCTTTGACGGTACCCTTCATGCAGAGGCCATAGGAGAAGACGTTGAAGCCGGTGTCGCGCACCGCAAGGCCGTCGCGAACGCCGGCATCCGTGACGAGTCCGACGATGCCCTTGGCAACACAGGCGGTCGCCAGCACCTCGCCGAAGCCGCCTTGCTCGGGATGGTCGCCCGCGCTCACCACCAGCACGTCGCCGGGCTTAGCCAGCGAAATCGCTGTGATCAGCATCATGTTGTCGGCTGGATGGCAGCTCACCGTCAGTGCCGGTCCGCAGGCGCGCATCCCGGAATAGATCGGCTTGATGCGGGAGTTCAGCGCGCCCGATCGTCCTTGCGCTTCGTGAAGGGTGGAGGGAGGAAACTTCTTGATGCGCTCGACAAGCTCGGTGGCGGGCCGATCAAATGTCCTGATTACGTGCACCATGGTAACCTCCTTGCTGTCGCGATCTCCGTTACACCTCCATAACCAACCGCCTTGGGGCGGCAAATTCAGATTTTAGGATTGCCGTATCGTGTTTTGTTATGGCTCGTCCTTCGCACCGTCCGGAGGCGACGTTGAGCCAGCCGCGGCGACGGCAGCCGGGCCGAGCTGGGAATCGAACGGCCCCCAGCTTTTGATGATGATATCGAGGAGGATCTTATAGACGGCGAATGCAGCGTCGGACAGCGCAGCGTTATCGGAAATGCATAGCGACATCTGTTGCGACGCCGACGGCGCATTGATCCGTCTAATGCAGAGTTGGTCGAGATTCGGCAACTCCCTTGCTATCGACATGGGCAGCACTGCCGCGCCGACTCCGGCGGCTATCGCCGAAAAGAGGATCGATTGAGAATGGATCTCGGCGACGATGCGCGGGCGGAGTCCCACCTCGGCGCAGACCCGCTCGATGGTCTGCCGCAGGAAGGATTCCCGATATGGAAGAAGCAGGTCGAATTGCGCGACCTCCGCCGCCGAAATGTCCTCCGGAGGTATCTCCTCCAGATACGTGCTGCGGGGCGCGACAAGATAGAAGTGCTCGCGCATCAGCGGCTTGTAATCCAGCCCGGTTACCGGGCGCTCGCCGTAGAGGACTGCCATATCCATGCTCCCCTTGAGCATCATTTCGCTGAGCATGACCCCTGAGCTGTCGTAGATGTGCGGCACGATGCCAGGATAGCGTTCGCGTATCTGCGTGAGCAGCGGGATCGCGAGCAATGCCGCCGAGCTGAGTGGGGCCAGACCGATCGTGACGTTGCCGGTCAGCTCCGGCTTGTTGTCCAGAATGGTGCGCCTTGCCTCTTCGATCTGCCGTTGGATCGACTTGGCATAGCGGTAGAGAATTCGACCGGCCTCGGTAGGCTTGACGCCGCGGGCGCTGCGGTCGAGTAGCTTGCACTTGAAATCCGCCTCCAGGCTCGCAATGTGCTGGCTCAGCGCCGGCTGTGCAACATTCAGGACCTTCGCCGCGCTCGTCATGCTGCCGAGATCCACGACCTTGATAAAGGCTTCCAAACGTTTCGTATCCAATATGGCGTCTCCGGATAACAGTCAGGGAGCAGTGCAGCAGCAATAGGCTGAAGCTATGGGATCAGAAGGAATTGTTCTTACCATCTGGAACCTGGGGGGCCTATAGGTAGTACTGCACTCGTCCGCCGCTTGCCTTGCAGCCGACGCCGCTCGTGCGGGTTGGACGGTAGCAGAGGAGTCCTTTGGATGGGATTTTCAGATTATCGAACGGCCTTGGTGACGGGCGCTTCCTCGGGAATCGGCGCTGCGACGGTTCGTCGCCTCAGTGCGGAAGGACTCCAGGTCTACGCCGTGGCGCGCGACGCCTCTCGCCTGAGCGCCCTATCGGCGGAGACCGGCTGCCGGCCCTGCGCCGTCGACATCAGCGACCTCGACGCGCTCGCCGCATTGGCGAAGTCGGCCGAATTCGACGTCCTGGTCAACAACGCCGGCCAGTCCCGCCGCGGCAATATCCTGGACACCACGGCGGAGGATGTCGATGCCCTCATCGACGTCAATTTGCGCGCGGTCCTGCATCTGACGCGCCTCATCGTGCCGGGCATGGCCCGCCGCGATCGGGGCCATATCGTCAACATCTCCTCGATCGCCGGGCACTACGCATTCGCAGGCGGAAACACCGTCTATCACGCCACCAAGGCCGGCATTCACTCCCTGTCGCAGCAATTGCGCGTCGACCTCTACGGAACACGGGTCCGCGTCACCGAGATATCGCCGGCCCGGGTCGAGACCGAGGTGTTCGGCCGGTTGCTCGGTGATCTCGCCGAAGCCAAACGCCGCTTCTTCGACGACTATGATTCGCTTCAGCCCGAGGACATCGCCTATTCGATCGCATTCGCGGTCGGTTCGCCGGCGCGCATGAATGTCGCCTTCATGGAAGTCCTGCCGACCCAGCAGGTCGTCGGCGGCCTGAATTTTGCACAGAAGAGCCGGCCGCCTGCGGAGTGACGCATGAACGCACCGAACTCGGCGGGCCGCCAACGCGGAGCGTGATTGTGGACCTCTCCAAGATCGAACAGCTCGTGGATCTCGTTGCGCGCTCCTCGATAGCGGAGCTGGACCTGACGCAGGACGGCACCCGTGTACGCATCCTCAAGCGCGCGTCTGCGGGCCCGCCTGCGGTCCCGGCACAGCCTGTAAACCGGGCCGAGGTCGAGGCTCCTGCTCTCGATCACCAGGAAAGTCCGGCTCCCGAGGTTGCCGCCGACACCCTCGTGCCCGCGCCGATGCATGGCATCTTCTACCGGGCCGCGGCGCCGGACGAGCCGCCGCTGGTCGAGGTCGGCGCACGGATCGAAGCCGGGCAGAAGATCTGCATCATCGAAGCAATGAAGACCTTCATTGATATTGCCGCCGAGGCGCCCGGCGTCGTGCTCGCGGTCCTCGCGGAGAATGGTGAGGAGATCGCGGCGGGTCAGGCCCTGTTCCGGATCGGTCCCGCGGGTTCATCCTGATGTTCGACAAGGTCCTGATCGCCAATCGCGGTGAGATCGCGCTTCGCATCCAGCGCGCCTGTCGGGCGATGGGTCTCAAGACGGTCGTCATTCACTCTGAAGCGGACTGCGACGCGCGCTATGTCGCACTCGCCGACCAGGCACTCTGCATCGGGCCGGCGCCGGCGAGCAGCACCTATCTCAACATGGCGGCGATCCTTCTCGCGGCCGAGGTCAGCGGCGCCCAAGCCATCCACCCGGGCTACGGCTTCCTCTCGGAGAGTACGGAGTTTGCCGATCGGGTGGCGCGCGCGGGCCTCACCTTCATCGGCCCGCCCGCCGATTGCATCCGGACGATGGGTGACAAGGTCGCGGCCAAGCGCGCGATGCGGCTCGCGGGCGTGCCTTGCGTGCCGGGGCCGGACAGTGCATTGCCCGATGATCCGGCCGAGGTGCGCGCGATCGCCCGGGACATCGGATACCCTGTCATCATCAAGGCCGCCGGCGGCGGCGGCGGGCGCGGCATGCGGATCGTGCGCAGCGAAGCCGCCCTGGACGAGGCGCTGGCGCTGACGCGCGCGGAAGCCGCAAAGGCGTTCGGAAACGCCGCGGTCTATATCGAGAAATTCCTCGAAAAGCCCCGCCATATCGAGATCCAGGTGCTGTGCGACCAGCACGACAACCATCTCTGGCTCGGTGACCGCGACTGCTCGCTCCAGCGCAGGAACCAGAAGGTGGTCGAGGAAGCTCCGGCGCCAGGGATCGATCGCGCGCTGATCGAGCAGGTCGGCGCAAGTTGCGTCGAAGCCTGCCGGCGGATCGGCTATCGCGGCGCCGGCACTTTCGAATTCCTCTACGAGGACGGGCAATTCTTCTTCATCGAGATGAACACGCGCGTCCAGGTGGAGCATCCCGTCACCGAGATGACGACCGGGATCGACATCGTCAAAGAGCAAATTCGCATTGCGCGTGGCGAATCGCTTCAGATCGCCCAAGAGGACATCGCGCGTGTCGGCCATGCCGTCGAATTCCGCATCAATGCCGAAGACCCTGCCACCTTCGCCCCCTCGCCCGGTACAGTGACGCGCTGGGATGTGCCTGGCGGCATCGGCATCCGCGTCGATTCGCATATCACCGCCGGTGCCACCGTTTCGCGACACTATGACTCGCTGATCGGCAAGCTGATCGCCCATGGCGGCACCCGCGACGAGGCCCTGGCCCGCGCGCGAGTTGCCTTGTCTGAACTGCGTGCCGACGGCATCCGCACTAACGTGCCTTTGCATCAGGCGATCCTCGCCGATCCCTCGTTCTGCCGTGGCGGCTACGATATCCACCACCTCGAGCACTGGATGAATGCGAAGGTGGCCGCGCAATGACGGTAACCGACCGGCCGCGGATTAGCCTGCTTGGCACATCGGCCCTCCTGTTCGAGGCGCCCGGCGCATTCGACCTGCCGCATCAGCGAAGGATCTGGGCGCTGGCGGCGACCGCATCAAAATGGCCAGGAATTCGCGAGGCCATTCCCGGCATCACCAACATGATGCTGACCTTCGAGACCCCTCCCCGCGAGCTCGACACCTTGATCGCCGCGCTCAATGACGGCTGGGACGCGGCGGAAGGCCTCGCCATCGGGGGCCGCGAGATCAGGTTGCCGGTCACCTACGGCGGCGAGGTCGGATCGCAGCTCCAATCCGTCGCTGAACATTGCAACCTGTCGATCGACGATGTCGTGGCGATCCACGCCGCGCCGCTCTACACAGTGTTCGCACTCGGCAGCCACCCAGGCTATTGCTATCTCGGCGGCATGGACCCCCGCATCACCATGCCGCGGCGCCAGACACCGCTGCACCGTTCCGCGGGCGGTTCGGTGTCGATCGGCGGATCGCAGACCGGCGTCTCCGCCTCGCCAGGCCCCAGTGGTTGGCATGCAATCGGACACACGAACTGGACTTTCTTCGATCCAACCTGGCCGGCGCCTGCTGCGCTCGCACCGGGCGATACCATCCGCTTCGAGATTGAGCGGGTGATCCGGTGATGGAGATCCTGTCAGTCACGGGTCCCGCCAGCATCCAGGACCTCGGGCGCTTCGATCAATACCGCTTCGGGGTCGGCACATCAGGCGCAATGGACGACGTCGCGCTGCGCGCCGGCAACATCCTGGTCGGCAACGACGAGAACGCCGCGGCGATTGAGATCCCGATGATGCCGTTCAAACTCCGCTTCGGCCGCGACATGGCTTTTGCGCTCACAGGCGCGGGCGTCGAGGCTGAGATCGCCGGACGTCCAATTCCGCCTTGGTGGCGCTCGCATGCGCGCGCCGGAGACGTCCTGACCATCAAGGCGATGTCCCGCGGCGCACGCCTTTATCTGGCCGTCAGAGGCGGCATCGATGTGCCCATGATACTCGGCTCGCGCAGCACACAGTTTCGTGGCGAATTCGGCGGCTGGCATGGGCGGCCGCTTCAGGCGGGCGACACCCTTCCCTGCGCGTCGTCTACGGCGGCCATAGACGAACTCGGGATCGAACCCGCCGATATCACGCTGGCGCGCCCGGACGCTGCCGCCGACCAGACTATCGTTCGCGTTGTTATCGCCGGCGAATATGACGCGTTTGACGCCGCCACACAGGCGCTGTTCTGG
Organism: Bradyrhizobium sp. BLXBL-03; assembly: GCF_051853015.1. NCBI lineage: Bacteria > Pseudomonadati > Pseudomonadota > Alphaproteobacteria > Hyphomicrobiales > Nitrobacteraceae > Bradyrhizobium > Bradyrhizobium sp. BLXBL-03. Next base: position 6,880,413 of record NZ_CP182470.1, read on the forward strand.
TCCAGCCGCTGGAAGATCACACCGCAGAGCAATCGCTACGGCTACCGCCTGCAAGGCCCTGACGTGAAGCCGAAAGCACCGGTCGAGAAGCGCTCGCACGGCATTGTGCCCGGCGTCATCCAGATTCCGCCCAATGGACAGCCTATTATTCAAATGCGAGATGCACAGACGTCGGGCGGATATCCGAAGATCGCGACTGTGATCCGGGCCGACCTCTGGCGCGTCGGGCAAGCGCGGCTCGGCAGCGAGCTGCGGTTCGAGCAAACTGCCTACACCGACGCGCTGGCGGCCGAAGCCGAGATGTCGACCTATCTCGATCGGCTGCGCACCAATGTACGCCTTGTCGAGGAGCTCAGAGCATGCCGATAGAGATCAGCCACATCGAACGTCTGGCGCAGATCCTCTCGAGGTCCGGCGTCGATGCGATCGAGATCGAGGAGCCCGGGCTGACACTGAAGCTCGTCGTCGACACCGGTAACAGAATCGCGGCGTCTGCAACGCTTGCAGCCGCGGACGCCCCGGTCACGCATCGTTCCATCATCGCAAAAGCTGATGTCGCGGGGCAATTCCTTGCGGCCCACCCCTGGCAGGACAAGCCGTTCGTCTCGCCAGGACAACGCATTGAGGACGGCGCGATGGTCGGTCTCGTGAAGGTCGGCCTGCTGTATGCGCCCGTTGTTGCGCCAGCGGCCGGCACCATCGATGCCGTGATTGCGGAGACGGGTGCCATGGTCGGCTACGGCACCCCGATCGCGCGAATCCGCGAGCTCAATTAAGCAAGACGGTCGCAGGCGTGACTTCGCCGCCGCCCTCTTCGATGACACGGCGTACAGTGCTGGCAAGGTTCACCGATCCGGGCGTGTCACTGTGGATCAGGATCGAGCGCGCTTCGACCTTGATCGACTTGCCGTCGATGGTTTTTACCGTTCCGCTGTCAAGGAATCGCTTGACCCGTTCAGCAACTGCTTCGGTCGAGGTGATTACCGAATTTGGAAGCTTGCGCGACACCAGATGGCCGTACTCGTCATAGGCACGATCGGCCAGAAACAGCGTCAGGATGCGCAGGCCTACCTTGCGCGCGGCGCGCACGATCTCCGCGTCGGGCTGCGAGAATACGATGAAATCGCGATTGATGGTCGCAATCGCGCGGGCCACGACATCCGCCATGGCCGCGTCAGCGTTGACCATGTTACCCATCGCAGCATGGAAGCTGACATGGGTCACGCGGTGACCAGCATTGGCCGCGATCGCCTGCAAGGCGCCGATCTGATAGACCATGTGCTTCTCAAGCTCGGCGGCATCCATCTGGATCACGCGGCGGCCAAACCCGAGCAGGTCGGGCAAGCCCGGATGGGCTCCAACCTCGACCCCTTTCTGCTTGGCGAGGCGCACCATGCGATCCATGATGATAGGGTCGCCGGCGTGGAAACCGCACGCCACATTGGCTGACGAGACGATGCCCATCAGCGCCTCGTCGTCGCAGATCTGGTAATTGCCGAAACCTTCCCCCATGTCCGAATTGATGCCGATTTTCATGTTCGCACCCTGCTTTTGTTTTCGCTGACGTCCACTCAAAGCGCTCGATAGAGGTTCGCGGTCGCACGCAATTTCGCGAGATAATCGTTGACCGGAGCCATCGCCGCGACTGCGTCCTGGTAGCTCACCTCGCTGAAGACGATGAACGATCCCGGCGTCGCCTGGCCAAGACGCCAGAGATCGGCCTGGATCACGGCCGCCATCTTGGGATAGCCGCCCGCCGTGTTGGCGTCGCTCATCTGGATGATCGGCTCGCCGCCGGGCGGCACCTGCACAACGCCGGCCACCACGCCATGCGAACGCATCTCGACCGGCGCGTCCAGGATCAGCCTGGCTCCGGTGAGACGGTATCCGCCGCGGTCGCTGCGGGCGCTGATCTTCCAGGTGGTGGACCAGAACTTTGCCTGCACCTCTTCTGAGAACAGATCATATTCGCCGGCGCGCATCAGGCGTATCCGCAGCATGCGGTCATCGGCCGTACCGGCGCCTGCAATCGCGACGTCAGGCGGCGCAGCGCCGAAATCGAAGCGGCGGCCAGCCTCGCACGACGGCTTCCCGACCGGAATGACATCGCCTACCTGCAAGGTTCGCCCCTCGAGCCCGCCGAAGCCAGCGCGCAGATGCGTGCTGCGCGAGCCGAGCACGCGCGGGACATCGACGCCGCCGCCGAAGGTCGCGTAGACGCGCGCTCCGCGGCGTGGTGTCCCGATCTCGAGAATGTCGCCCGCGCGCGCCCGCGTGCACCACCAGGAAGGAACGGGAGATCCGGCCAGCGTCGAGACCGGATCGGCTCCGGTCAATGCAAATGGGGCGGCGGTCTGGAAGCGCAGGCGGAACGGAAACGTCTGGATCTCGATACCGGCCGCATTGTCGTCGTTGCCCAGCAGCGCATTTCCGCCGGCAAGCGCGAGGGGATCCATCGCACCTGACGTACTCACGCCGAAACGACGCGCACCATTGCGACCGAGATCCTGGATCGTGTTGAAGGCGGGGCTGGCTAGAACCTCGATCACAGCTCGATCCGATCAATCCTGAATTTGACACGGTCGCCGGGAAGCATCAGCGAGGGTTCCTCGGAGCTCGGATCGAACATCGCGACCGAGGCCCAGCCGATGGCATTCCATCCGTTCGGACTTGTCAGCACGGCGACGCCTGTCTGCATCCCGCCGATGGTCACCGAGCCCGCCCGCATGTTGAGCGACGGCACTGATTTGCGCGGCATGTGAATGCGCGGATCGAGGCCGTGGAGATAACCGAAGCCTGGCGAGCTCGCGACTGCACAGACGGTGTAATCGCCTTCGCTATGAATCCTGATGACGTCACGCTCGGAGAGCCCGGCGTGGCGCGCAATCGCCGGCAAATCGAAGGCGAGCTCGCCGCCATAGACCACGGGAATCTCGATGAGCTTGCCGTCGGCCTTGCGGCCGGGCAAACGATGCCACAGCTCGGCGATCGCGGCGCTGAGCATGCCGATATCCGCCGGGGGCTGCTCGAAGACGAGCATCACGTTGGTGACGCCAATGACGGCCTCCTGGACATTGGGCCAGGCGGACACGGCATCGGCAAGCGCCCAGATGCGGCCCTGCTGCACCAGGTCAAAGTCACCCGGCGCCTCGACCAGCATCGCAAGCGTGCCGATCAAGCTGATCTTCGGACTTTTCTCGATCGTGCCGACAAAAGGGGCGTTGGGCTGATTAATCGACAAAAGGGCCTCGCTGGTCGAACGCCCGTGGCGCTGCCACCCCTAGATCTAGCCAAGCGGCGCAAGCCGATCCAAGACGATGTTCGTCTGCGGGTATAAGGGATGTCGATTGCCGGCAGGACGTTTCGCTCGCCTCCGATTTCAGTGACGCGCAATGACGTGGTTGCTGGGCGACTCCCACCGCGCCACGACCTCCTCACCCACCGTGTATCGGAGTCCGGCCTGTTGCGACTGGTTCTGTTCGAATACAATGATCTGGCCGCCACTCGGCGTCTTGAGATAGTAGTGACTGACGAAGCCGCGGTAGATGGCCTGATCGACACGCGCCGTCACGCTGTTGGCGCGTTGCGCCTCCGGGCTCTGACCGGCTCGTTCGACCACGATCGCTTCAGGCCTGATCGAAACCATCACGTCGCTGGCCGATTGCGGGATCTGGTCGACTTGAAGGCTCAATTCCGGCGAGACACGGATGACCGCCCCACTTCCGTTTCGCCGCTCGACGGGCCCCTGAAACAGATTCGACGCGCCGATGAACTGCGCGACGAATTTCGAGGCGGGACGCTGGTAGATTTCCGTCGCCGAGCCGACCTGCTCGAGCTTGCCATCGCGCATGACCACGATCTTGTCGGCCATGGTTAGGGCCTCGTCCTGGTCATGGGTCACCATGACGGTGGTCAGGCCAAGCCTGCGCTGAAGGGCGCGCAGCTCGACCTGCATGCTCTCGCGCAGCCCCTTGTCGAGCGCCCCGAGCGGCTCGTCGAGGAGCAGCATGGCCGGCTCGATCACGAGGGCCCGCCCCAATGCGACGCGCTGCTGCTGCCCGCCGGAGAGTTGCGCCGGATAGCGCTTGCCGAAGCTGGAGAGCTGGACGAGGCTGAGCGCCTCGGCCACCTTCCTTGCGGCATCGGCCTTGGATATCCCGCGCATCTCCAGGCCGAAAGCGATGTTCTCCTCAACGGTCAGATGAGGAAACAGCGCGTAGTTCTGGAACAGCATTCCGACGTTGCGGCGATGCACGGGAACGTCGGTCATCCTCTTGTCGTTCACGAAGACGTCGCCGGATGTCGGGCGGATCAGCCCCGCGATCATGCGCAGGCAGGTCGTCTTGCCGCATCCGCTCGGACCGAGCAGCGCCACCATGTGGCCCGGCTCGATCGTGAGCGAGACGTCGTTGACCGCGGCGGTGCGGTTATATTCCTTGCTGAGGCGATCAAGCCTGACTTCGGAAGACCTCATGGCAGCCTGTCCTAGCTCGTGAACACCTGATTATAGCGCTCCAGCCACGGACCGCGGCGCGGAACGATGAACTTCCAGTCCGGCGTGAACAGTCCGAGATCGGTCGCCTTGGTGTCGGGATAGGCCAGGAACTTGGCCGTCTCCGGCTTGAAGTCAATGCCACCCACCGAGGGCGCGCTGAGCGTCTGCTCGGACAGCATCTTGGCGACCGAGGGCTCCAGAATGCGGTTGATCAGCGCACAGGCGAGATCGGGCTCGGGCGCATTCTTGACCAGCGTCATGCTGTTGATGCCGGTGAACGCACCTTCCTTGGGGAAGGTCATGTCGATCGGCATGCCCTTCGCCGTGTGCGGATAGATCGCCTTCGAATACTCGATGCCACCGATCGTGGCCTGGCCTTGGGCCACCTGAAGCACCTGCGCTTCGCTGTCGTAGATCGTCAGGACGTTGGGCTTGAGAGACGCGAGCTTGTCCCAACCGCCGTCGACGAGATATTGCGCCTCCTTCAATGGCTTTCCGGTCGCGAGCGCCGTGGCGACGATGAGCATCAGCACACTTTGGGTGTTCTTGGGCGTATTGAGCAGGATCTGCTTGCGATACTTCGCGTCGAAGATCTGCTCATAGCTCTCGAGCGGCTTCGTCACCTGCGGATTGATGAACATCGCAGCGCTGGAGATCGAGAAGCCGACGCCGTAGCCGTCTTCGAAGAGATAGCGCGGATAGACCTTCGCAAGGTTCGGAATCTTTGCCGCATCGAGCTTGTCGATCAGCTCCTCCTGCTTGGCCTGGGGGATGCCGACGTCGTCCATCATCATCATGCTGAAGCGCGGCGTGTCGCGGGTCGCGCGGAGAGCGGCGATGTTCGAAAGTGTTGCACCTTCGATCGTGAAGACGCGACATGTGAACTCGGCCTCGAACTTGGGAATGACCTCCTTCTGGATAAGCTTGCCCAGAGCGGAGTTATAGACGCCGACATGCAGTTGCTTGGCGTCCTGCGCCCACGACCGGCTGATGATCGTCGGGAAGGCAACCGCGGATGCACCGGCCTTAATGAGAGTCCTACGTGTCAGCTTCATGGGTCCAATCTCCATCTAACCAATGCACATCAAGCAGCCAACGCGCGGCGAAGGCCGACCAGTTTCTCCAGCAGCAGCACGCCGACCATCGCCATCAGGATGATGATTGTCGACATCGCTGGCACGGAAGGGTCAAAGACGTTGACCAGTTGCCGCATCAGCACGAGCGGCACGGGCGAGTATTCCGAGTTCGCCAGCCACATCGTGACCGGATAATTGTCGAAGGACACCATGAAGGCGAACAGCCCGCCGGCCGCAACGCCCGAGGCGATCTGCGGCAACGTGACGCGCCAAAAGGTCCACAAACGGTTGGCGCCAAGCGTGCGTGCCGCATCCTCAAGGTTTTCGTCCACCAGCTGAAGGCTGGAGACGACGGTGCGGATGACATAGGGCGACGTCACCACCACGTGTCCAATGAGAAGATTGATCCGAGCATCCTGGGAGCCGAGCCTGGTCAACACCTGGAGCAGCGCAAGGCCCGTGACCAGCGCCGGGAAAATCAGCGGCGACAGCAGGAACCCCTTGATCGCCGCTAGGCCAAAGAACTTGCCGCGAACCAGTGCGAAGGCCGCGGGCACACCAAGCAGGAGCGAGCCCGCCGTCGTGCCGAGCGCAAGCAGGATGCTCAGTCGCATCGCCTCGAGGAAGTCGCGATCTCCGAGAACCTTGGCGTACCATTTCAGCGTGAAGCCTTGCGGCGGGAACGTCACAAAATAGGAATCGGAGACCGACGCCGCCATGACGAGAAGAAGCGGCGCCAGGATGAACAACATCATGGCGGCGGTGATGGTGTAGAGAACGAAAGCGCCGAAGCCGGAGAATCGCTCGTCCATCACTCGGGCCTCCTGAGACGCCGGCCTTCCAGCAGCCACATCGACACGCCGTTGACGGCCAGCACCAGGCCGACGAGGACGACGGCGATGGCCGCACCGAACGGCCAATCGTAGACGACGAAGATCTGCTGTTCGATCAGATTGCCGAGCATGATCGCCGAGGCGCCACCCAGGATCGCGGGGATGACGAACGAGCCGGCGGTGAGCGAGAAGACCAGCGTGAAGCCGGCCACGAAGCCGGGCATGCTGAGCGGCAGCGTCACCCGGAGGAACACCTTCCACCAGGGCGCACCCAACATGCGAGCCGCATCTTCGAGATTGGGATCAATCTTACCGAGCGCCGAGGCCAGCGGCAGCACCATCATCGGGAAGAAGACGTGCAGCGATCCGATGACGACCGCCACTTCGGTGTAGAGGACCGAGATCGGCGAGTCGATAATATGCAACGTCATCAGGATCCAGTTCAGCATCCCCTTCGGGCCATTCTGGAGCACCAACTGCCAGCCGTAGCCGCGAACGACCACGCTGACGATGAGCGGCGCAATGACGATCAGCGTGATGATCCGCGTGACTATCGGGCGGCTCTTCACCATCACCAGCGCGACCGGATAGGCGAGCACCGTCGCGAGGGCCGAGGTGATGATGCTGATCCGCAGCGTCGTCCAGAGCACGCGCGCGTAGAGCTCGACATTGATGAGGCGCGCATAGTGCGCAAGTGTGAACGGGCGGCCGATGAGGCCGCGGCTGTCCTGCGTCTGGATGCTCGAGAGGAGCAGTATCAAGGCTGGATAAAAGAAGAAATAGGTTAGGAATGCCAGCATCGGGACGGCAAGCAGCCCGACGGGCAGCACCAGGCGCCAGCGCGATCGCTGCCGGGCGGCTGGAGCCGCCTCAACGGTCAAAACCGCCACCACATGGTCGCTGGTGGTCATCGCGGGCCGTCCTCGACTGCGCAATACCAAGGCAATCCCCTCTTTGCACAAAGCTTATGCGCCGGCATTCTATAGGACCAAGAACATCTTCGTTTAGGGGCATCAGGAACGATTATGACAATTGGTTCGGCATATTGCTCCGATCTTGATCGACAGATGCCGCTAGGCGCGTCTTTCATTCTCCTTCCGGTCAGTCCTCCCGTCGTCTCGATGCCGGGTCAGCGCAGCCCTTCGCAGAAGATCGCGATGCGCCGGCAGCCCTCCTTCAGCGAATCGGTATCGGTCGCGTAGGAAATGCGGAAATATGGGCTCATGCCGTAAGCGCCCCCCGGCACCGCCGCGACATGCTGTTCTTCCAGCAGCGCCGAGATGAAGTCCGCGTCGGTTTCCAGCCGCCGCCCGCCTTTCGTGGTCTTGCCGATGCAGCCGGCGATGTTGGGAAACACGTAGAAGGCCCCTTCCGGTTTATGGCAGGTGATGCCGGGAATCTGATTGAGCAGCTTGACCACCAGATCGCGCCGGTCCCGATAGATGTCCGCGCGCTCCTTCAGGAAGTCCTGCGGACCGTCGAGCACCGCGACCGCCGCAGCCTGGCTCACCGTGCAGATGCCGCCGGTCGCCTGACCGTGGACATTGTTCATTGCAGCAATCAAGTCCTTGGGCCCGCCGCAATAGCCGACCCGCCAGCCAGTCATGGCATAGGCCTTGGACGCGCCGTTCACCGTCACGACGCGATTCTTCAGCCTCGGCTCAACCTCCGCAATAGTGCAGAACTCGAAGCCATCGTAGGTGAGATGTTCGTAGATGTCGTCGGTGAGAATCCAGACGTCGGGGTGCTTCAGCATGACGTCGGCGATCGCGTGCATCTCTTCGCGCGTACAGGCCGCTCCGGTCGGGTTGTTGGGGAAATTCAGGATCAACCACTTCGTCTTCGGCGAGATCGTCGCCTCGAGGTCCGCCGGACGCAACCTGAACTGGTTGTTCTCCGGACAGGGCACGGCGACCGGCGTCGCCTCCGCCAGCAGCACGATATCCGCATAGGTGATCCAGCCCGGCGCCGGAATGACGACCTCATCGCCGGGATTGCAGGTCGCGAACAACGCATTGAAGATGATCTGCTTACCTCCGTTGGCGATCAGGATCTCGTCGAGTGCGTAATCGAGATTATTCTCACGCTTGAACTTGCGCTGGACCGCTTTCCGCAGTGCGACAGTCCCCGGCTGCGCGGGATATTTGGTGTCGCCCGCGAGGGCTGCCCGATGCGCGGCCTCGATCGCGTGCGGCGGGGTTGGAAAGTCGGGCTCTCCGGACGACAGGCCGACAATCTTGACGCCTGCATCACGAAGTTCCCGCGCCTTGTCCGTCATCGCCGCGGAAGCTGATACCTTTACGGTCTTGAGGCGGTTTGCGAGCTCAGGCATTGGCAACTCCACTTCTCGTTTCTTTCAATCGCGCGGCCTCGGATCGGGTCGCGAATCGTAGTTCGCCGACGACCTGGAACGTGGGAACGACCTCAATCATCGCGACGTTCATCCGCGCCGGAGATCCCACGGCGAATGCAATGGCATGCGCGACGTCCTCGGACTGGAGAGTCTCGAAGCCGCCGACGAAGCGAGCATCCGAATCGTCGGCGGTGTTCTGATTCTGGAAGATGCTCGTTACCACGCGCCCAGGCGAGACTTCGGTGACGCGCACGCAAGTGCCGGAGAGATCGACGCGCAATTGCTGCGACAGCGAATGAACGCTGGCTTTCGTCGCGTGATAGGCAACGGATGAATTGAATGTCGTGGCGTTCTCGCCGAAGGCATAGTGGCCGGCGATCGACGAGACATTGACCACGTGTCCGCGGTTGCGCCGCGCCATGCTTGGTGCGATCAGCCGCGTCAGGTGCAGGACGGCCCGCAGATTGACGTCGACCAGCGAGTCGATATCGTCAGGCGCCGTATCAAGGATAGTGCCGCGCCGCGACTGGCCGGCATTGTTGACGAGAACATCGAATTCAGCCGCGCTCGCAAGGCGTTCCAGAGCGCCGAGATCGGTCACATCCACCGCCCAGGCGCGACATCCGGTCTCAGCCGACAGGCTGTCCAGCCGGCGAACGTCGCGCGCCAGCGCATGCACCTCGAGCCCCTCGGCGTGGAGGCGACGAACCGTCGCAGCTCCGATGCCTGAGGACGCGCCCGTCACCAACGCCGTTCGGTAGTCCGAAAATCCCATCCGTAGGGCTCTCTTGCAGTCAGCCGGAGCGGCGGAAAGTTACGGGCGGAGGCCGACGGATGCCTACAGCGGATTTGTTCTGCCCTCATAAGGACATCCAATATCCCCGCCAAAGATCGTCAGGCGCGCGAGCCATAAGCACACCCGATGCAGGCAGAGTGATTTTCTCTTACTCGTCGCGGCGCGTATCCCCCTACATCTTGCCGTGCCTTTCGCTCACCCACAGGAGACGGACCAGGATGTTGGAAGTCGGCAATCGGATTGTCATGGTCTCCGGGGCTTCGCGCGGCATCGGGCGCGCAGTCGTCGACCGGCTGCTGGCGTCGGGCTTCCGCGTCTCGGCGGGGCTTCGCGACCCCAGCCGTCTCGCCGAGAGCGAGAGGCTCATGACGCACCGCTATGATGCCGAAGACGCCAAGAGCCCGATCTCCTGGGTCAATGCAACGGTCGCGCGGTGGGGCGGCGTCGACGCCATCGTCAACTCGGCCGGCATCAATCCGAAGGTCCGGGTCTCCGACGAGGGCGAGAACGAGCTGGATGAAATGTGGCGCGTGAACGTCAAGGGTCCGCTGCGCCTTGTCAGGGCCACCCTCCCCCATCTGGCTGTCTGCGGCAATGGTAGGGTCATCAATCTGGGGTCGCTTGCGGGTAAGCGCGTGGGCAGCAATGTCGGCTACGCCATGACCAAGTTCGCCTTGGTCGCACTCACCCACGGCATTCGCCGGGAAGGACGCGCGGCCGGCATCCGGGCGACTGTGATCTGCCCGGGCTACGTCGCCACCGACATGACGGTGAACGACGACGAGATTCCCCGCCACGAGATGAGCCAGCCGGGCGAGATCGCACGCTTGGTGGAAACTGCGCTCATGCTACCGAACAATGCGTCGGTCTCCGAGATCCTCGTGCACTGCCAGTTCGAGCCGATGCTTTAGACGGCAGACGACGAGCGCCAGAGCTTCGAACCGTTGACACCGCCAGCATTTTCACGGCCGATATCAGCCGAGCTCTGTACCTGCGTTCCCTTCGCGGCGCTTCCGAAGCTCTTCGTTCCTTCCTACGCGGCCTTCCAATCTCCAGTATCGACAGGTTAGCGCCAGTGATCTGTGCCGCGTCATCTCCGACCTCGACCTGCTCTGGCCGCTGTCCGCAGCAAGGCACATCGGACGTCTGCTGTCCGGCATCGCGGCAATCGCGAAGCAAGCGCCGATGCGGCTGAACGGCGAGATCACAGGTCGTGTCGGAGGCGTTCAATGGCGCGAGTTGACCGGCACTGACGAGGACAAAGTCCTCGTGAAGAGCGAGGCAGGCATCCTCACGACGACGCGCGCGTCAGATCTCGCGTCATGACACCGGCGCTCATACGGCAATCGCTCCCGAACCGCACGCTTAGCGCGCAGCAGCTCGGCCATCTCGCTACGCTGTGCCTGAAGCTCGAGGTCGAGACCCATCCGAAGCCTGGCCTCGTCAGCCATGTCACCAATGGCGCGCATCGCGACATGGACTCAGCGCTGCTCTGCCTAAGCGCCGCGACTGATGCCGTTCTATGGCGAGCTCGTCACCGCAAGCGCCGAGGGCGCGGGAATGAACCGGCTGCGGGCCATCGGCGTTGCCGCGGAACGCGCGATGCTGGCCGCAAGGCACGGCGTGAATACGCACCGCGGGGCGATCTTCGGGCTAGGTCTGCTTTGCGCTGCGGCCGGATACCGGAACGCCGTCGGCATCCACAAATCGCTCGGCCGGCTAGTTTCGGAGCGTTGGGACGACGACATCCTGTAGGGTCCGGTCTCGCTGCGCAGCCGTGGCGCCATCGCCTCGCGGCGCTATGCCCCCGGCGGCGCCAGGGTGGAAGCAGCCGACGGCTTTCCGTCGGTCTACGACATCGCCCTGCCCGCGCTGCATGCGGCGCGCGAGCTCGCCCCCATGACGAGGAAGCCGCGCGCGTTGAGACCTGCATGCGGCTGATCGCCGAGGTCACCGACACCAACCTGCTGCATCGAGGCGGAGCGGAAGGATTGCGCTTCGCGCAAGAGAGCGCTTCCGGTTTCCTCGCCGCCGGCGGCATCGGGTCACCGGGATGGCGCAAGCGCGCGGCCGACATTCACCAAGCGTTCGTCGCTCGCAATCTCAGCCCCGGCGGCTCGGCGGACCTTCTCCCGATGGCGCTGTTCGTCGATCGGCTTGGAGTCTGATGCTGGCCCTGCTCTGTGGCGGACAAGGTACGCTCTCGGACAAGATCTTCGATCTTTTCGCGGACCAGACTGCTGCGGAGCCGGTCTTCGCCGCCGCGGCCGCTTTGCTCGGCGCGGACCCGCGGGAGCTAATCAGGACGCGGAGTGCGGACGAACTCTCCGCTAATCATTCCAGCCAGATCCTGACCGTCACATCGACGCTCGCGATCCACGCCTGCATCGCCGACCTGCTGACCGAGCAGACCAGCGTCACCGGCTACAGCGTCGGCGAGATGGCGGCCTGGACTATCGCGGGGATCTGGACCGCCGACGAAGCCTTGCGTCTGACGGATATTCGCGCGCTTGATGCAAGACGCAGCAGGGCCCGATAATCGCCTCGGCTATGTCCGCGGTCTCGACCGGGCTGCGCTCGGACCTCTCCTTGCAAAACATCGCTGCGAGATCGCTATCTAGAATCCTAACCTTCTCGTCGTGATTGGCGGCGCGGAGCGGGATGTCGTCGCCTATGCAACGAGGCCGCCAAAGAGCGTGTGCGCGAGGGCCTTCTCGCCGTGAAGATCGCGTCGCAGACGATGAGGCTCGCGCAGGCCTGCAAACCGGTTCAGCAAGCACTCGATGCCAGCAGACAAGCGGCCGTCGCAGGACAGCGTCTATTGCTTGCCGGCAGCGACGGCGAACGCATCTCTTCGGCCGCCGGCGGCACGGCGAAACTGGCGAACCAGGTCGCACGTTCCATCGATTCGTCGGCAACGGCGGAGGTGTGTTTCAGAACTCGGCGTGACCCGCGTGCTGGATCCGGCCCCGGACATACACTGGCCGAGAGGATGCAAGCCGTTCGATCCTCCACCCGGTGCTGCGCGGCCGACGTATTCCGCATCATTGCGGGCCTGCGCAAGTGGATCGCTTCGGCCTGAGCATCGATCGAGCTCCCAACGTTTCTGTCGAATCGGCTGGTCGGTGCCACGCGAGTGGAGACCCTGCGGGGTAGGCAGACCGGGACAGCTCTTGGGCCTGAGGGCCCTCCGTTTTCAGATGAATGCTGCTCACGTATGAGTGCAAAGTTCTCATTTGTCGGCCGGTTCCGGCTCGACGCAGACTAGCCCCAAAGACAACGCTCTCGAGCGTTTTGGGGAGGACGTGCATCTACAACGCCAACTGGCGTCCATTCAGGCTGCGGACGACAAACCGGGACCCGTGATGCGCCTGTGCCGCAAATCCTCACCATAGATGAATCTGTTTCTTTTCGGCGAGGTCGCCGCCGGCATGGTCCGTTCACGCCTGCGGCTGGCTAACCAGGCAAGGATCACGTGAGAAGCGCTCCGAAGCCGGCTCTTCCGGACTCCGGACGCCCAAGAGGAGGAGGAAGGGATGAAGTTCAGGAGGTTTCTCGGAGCATTCGCTGTCCTAGTGCTCGCTACCGGCTCAGCGCAGGCCGCCGACAAGGATGCGGCCGACACAGCGGTTGAAGCCGCAAAAAAGTACGCGGGTACAACGATCAGCATCGTCTGGGAGGCCGGTCTCCAGTCTCTGGACCCGCTGAACTATTCGGGGCCGCAATGGGAGAAGCTCACCGGCATCAAGGTGAAGGTGGTCGAAGTGCCGACCGACCAGATGTTCACCAAGATCATGCAGGATTTCAAATCGAGCGCCGGAGCGTATGACGCGCTGAACGTCATTCCATCCTGGATGCCCGATCTTGCGCGCGCCGGCGCGCTCGAGCCTCTCGACAAGTATGTCGACAAGTTCGGCTACCGTGACGAGCTGCAGGACATCGCGGCCGCCTATCGCGACAACCAGATGCAGTATGACGGGAAGATCTACGGCTTCCCGGACGATGGCGACGTGATGCTGCTATATTACCGGAAGGACATCTTCGAAGATCCGAAGATGAGGGACGAATTCAAGGCCAAGTTCGGCTACGAGCTCGTGCCGCCCAAAAACTGGAAACAATTCGACGACATCGGCCAATTCATCACCGACAAGATGGCGCCGAAGGTCTACGGCGCCGGATTCTTCCGCACCGCGCCCTATCCGCAATACATGTTCCAGGAGCGTTTCCGCATGGAGGGCGGCAAGTTCTTCAATGCCGACACCATGAAGGCAACGGTGAACGGCGAGGTCGGTCTCAAGGTGTTCAAGCAGATGCTGGCGGAGAACAAGTTCATGCCGCCCGGCGTAGAGCAGTGGAATTTCGTCGACAACCTCGCCGCGTTCCTTCAGGGCACGACCGCAATGACGATCTCCTGGCCGCCGTACGGACGCTGGGCCGCGGGCTATGGCTCGGGCGAGGAAGCACTGAAGTGGGTGCCGAAATCGCAGGTCGCCGGCAAAGTCGGCTACGCGCTCACGCCTCTCGGCCGTCCCGAGCTCGGTGTCGGCTTCGACTTGTCGGTCTCGGCCACCAGCAAGAACAAGGAGGCCGCCTATCTCTTCATCCAATGGCTGAACAGCAAGAAGACAAGCCTCGAGCGCGTCCAGCTCCCCTATACGCTGCGCGATCCATTCCGCCTCTCGCACTACGCGAGCGAGAAATATCGTGCGCTCTGGCCTGATGCTGCCGCCTATCTCGACACCATCAAGAAGTCCGGCGAAAAGGGCTTACTCGACCTGTCGCTGCTGCAACAGGACAAGTACGACGAGGCGATGACCAAGGCGATCTCGAGCCTCTGGGCGGGCGAAGACCCCAAGGCCATTCTCGACCGCATGGCGCAGCAATTCGACGCGATCACCGAGAAGGTCGGCATCGAGAACCAGAAGGCCGTCTACAAGGTCTGGGCCGCGAAGCCCGGCGCCTACCCGCAATAGCTGCTTTAGTCACCGCACAGGAGGCATCGCCCTCCCGTGCGGCCGTTTCCTGGACTGATGATGACGCTTTCCGCAAGTCTCAACGCTGCCGAGCAACGCCGCCCCAGCCGCTTCGGGCGCATGCTCGAGGACCGCCTGCCCTATCTCATCGTCGCGCCGGCCATTCTGATCCTGCTCCTGGTCGGCTTGTTTCCACTGATCTACTCGCTGATCGTGAGTTTCCAGCGCATCACGATGACCGAGAGTGACACGTCCTTCGTTGGCCTCCTGAACTATTCGGAGCTGTTCAGGGATACCCGCCTCTGGGCTTCGCTCGGTCATACCGCCATCATCACCGCGATCGCCCTCCCCCTGGAGCTGCTGGTCGGCTTCCTGATGGCGCAGCTCTTCATCGATCGCATGCCGGGCCGACAGATCTTCGTCGCGCTGCTGGTACTTCCGACGGTGATCTCTCCGATCGTCGCGGGTGCGACCTGGCGTCTGATGTTTGACGTCCGCTTCGGCCCGATTGGCCAGATCCTGAGTTTCTTCGCCGGCGAGCCGGTGCGGATCCTGTGGACGGTCAATCCCGCCTACGTCTATCCGGCGATCATCATCTGCGAGGTCTGGCAGTGGTCGCCTTTCATGTTCCTGCTGCTGCTCGCCGCGCTGTCGAATGTTGACCAATCCCAACTCGAAGCCGCGGAAATCGATGGGGCGTCGTACCTGCGCGTGCTTCGCGCGATCGTTCTGCCGGCGATCGCGCCCGTGATCGCCGTCGCCTGCCTGATTCGCGGCCTCGATCTCGTTCGCATCTTCGACATCATCTGGGCCCTTACCGAAGGCGGGCCGGGTTCGATGACCGAGACCGTCTCGCTCTACACCTATGTGCAAGGCTTCTCGCAATTCGAAACCAGCTACACGGCCGCAATCTCCTTTCTGGTGATTGCGCTGCTCACGGTCATCACCACGCTGGTCCTCAAGCGCATGGAGCTTGCGCGATGAGGACCGGCAGGCTTCCGGCCAGAAAAGCCCGCATTCTCGCCGTCCGTTATCTCGGCGCCGGCATTGTGACCCTGCTGTTCCTGTTTCCGGTCTACTGGCTGTTCATGATTTCGTTCAAAACGCCGGACGAGATCTATCACGTGCCGCCGTTGTGGATTCCCGGGCAGATTCAGTTCTCGAACTATTATGTCCTGTTCAAAGATGGCGACGTCCTCGCAATCCTGAACAGCCTGATCGTCGCCGGCGTCAGCTCCGGCATCGCAATCGTTCTCGGGACTCTCTGCGCCTACAGCCTCGCCCGGTTCGGCACCGGCGGCGAGAACCTCGCGATGTGGATCATCTCCCAGCGCATGATCCCGCCGATCGCGGTCGTCTTCCCGATCTTCCTGATCTACGTGTATTTCGGCCTCGTCGACGGCTATTTCGGGCTGATCCTCCTCTACACCGCATTCAATCTTCCCTACGTGATCTGGATGATGCGCGGCTACATAGTCGACGTTCCGCTGGAGCTCGAGGAAAGCGCGCTGGTCGATGGCCTCAACCGATGGGAGGTGATCTGGAAGGTCGTTTTCCCGATGGTTCGCCCCGGCCTGATGGCGACGTCGGTCTTCACCTTCGTGTTCGCCTGGAACGACTTTCTGTTCGCACTCGTGCTCACGCGCACCGAGGTCATCACCTTTCCGGTCATGCTGACGCACTATTTCGGCGGACAATCGAATTTTTGGGCGAAGATTGCGGCGATGTCGGTCCTCGGCACGTTGCCGATCTTTGTCGCGGTTTCGGTGATGCAGCGCTATCTCGCGCGCGGCATCTCGCTGGGCGCAGTCAAGGGTTAGGGAGAGCGAAGTGGCTGACGTCAAGCTGTCCGGAGTACACAAATATTACGGCAACGTGCATGCAGTGCGTGGTGTGGATCTCACCATCGCCGACGGCGAATTTGCTGTGCTGGTGGGTCCGTCCGGCTGCGGCAAGAGCACACTGTTACGGACCATTGCAGGTCTCGAGGACCCAGACGGCGGAACGATCGCCATCGGTGGCGCAGTGGTTAACGATCTGCGCCCGCGCGAGCGCAACATTGCAATGGTGTTTCAGAACTATGCGCTCTACCCCTATCTAACCGTCGGCGAGAACATCGCCTTCGGTCTGCGCGCCCGCAAGACTCCGGAGATCGAGATCAGGAAGCGGGTCAGCGAAGCCGCCGAGATGCTCGGCATCGGCAATTTCCTGCAGCGCTATCCACGGCAGCTCTCCGGAGGACAGCGTCAGCGCGTCGCCATCGGCCGCGCCATCGTTCGCAAGGCCGACCTGTTCCTGTTCGACGAGCCGCTTTCGAACCTAGACGCTCAGTTGCGCGACGAGATGCGCACCGAGATCAAGCGCCTGCATCACGAGATCACGACGACCATGATCTACGTCACCCACGACCAGGTCGAGGCGATGACGCTGGCCGACCGCATCGTGCTGCTGCGCGACGGACAGATCGAACAACAAGGCGCTCCGCTCGAGCTGTTCGAACAGCCGCGCACGGGGTTCGTCGCCGGCTTCCTCGGCTCTCCCTCGATCAACCTCATCCCCGCGACCCTCAGGACAAACGGTCCCGGGGCAGCAGTGGTGTTTCAATCCGGCGGCGAACTGACGCTTCCGAGCGCAAAGACGAGGCCGCTGGCCAGTATGGATGGGCGAGAGATTCTCGTCGGCATTCGACCCCAGCACTTCAGTCGAGCCGGCGGGCCGTTGCGCGAAGGCGTAGTCTCCTATTCGGCCACGGCCGATCTCATTCAACCGACGGGCACACGCACCTTCACCACCATCAGGATCGGTGGCGTCGATGCCGTTGCCGAGCTGCAGGCGCACGACGTCAGCAGCCATGGCGAGCGGATCGATCTCGCCATCGACCTCAATCGCGTGGTGCTGATCGATCCGGCCAGCGGCCTTGTCATCGCATAATGAGAGCAACATTCGAGAACGGGAGGGATGAATGGCGTCGAGACTGTTTGCAACCGGAATTGGCGCGCCGGAAGGTCCGGTGTGCCTGCCCGACGGCTCGATGTATGTCACGGAGATGTCTGCGTCGACCCTTTGCGTCACGCGGCTCGATCCTCGCGGCAATCGCCGCGTGATCCGAACGACGGGTGGCCGTCCGAATGGACTGACGACCGATGGCCACGGCCGGATCTGGATCGCGGAAGCAGGCCTCCGGGCGCTGATCTGCATCGACGAACGCGGAAACGAGGTCCGGCGCATGCAGGGGGAAGGCGCGGATCGCTTTCTGTTTCCGAACGACCTCTGCTTTGGTCCGAACGGACTGCTCTACATGACCGACTCCGGAATGGCCGCCGAGGATTTCATCAACGGCCAGGCCTTCGTCGACGGTTATATGGATCTCGACTGGGACGGCCGTGTATACGAGATTGATCCCGCAGCCATGAAGGTCCTCCGCGTTCTCGATCGCAAGATCCGCTTCACCAACGGTATTGCCTTCGGTCCCGACAATCACCTCTACGCCAACGCATCCTTCACCGGCGAGATCTATCGATATGACGTGCTTGGCGAGGCAGCGCCGAAACGCGTGGTCTTCGGCAACGTCCTGCAGCCGGATTCCAATCCGGACTTCAAAGGGCCGGACGGGATGGCCTTCGGAACGGACGGCCAGCTCTATTGCACGGTCTACAACCAGAAGAACGTTACGGTGCTAGACCGGCGGGGTGAGGTCGCCGATCGTCTGGTCCTGGACGGACCCCAACCGACCAATTGTGCCTTTGCGCTCGAAGGCAGGAAGCTACGCGTCACTGAGGTCGGCAAGGGCCAGGTCGAGGAGATCGACATGCCTTGCGATGGTCTCCCGCTGCATCTGCCGAAATTCGCTTGACGGGGTGCCCTCGCGATGTTTCGCGAGGGCGCCTCACCCGTTATCATAGGAAGCCGATCGACAGCCAGGGCACGGCGGCAACGATCAGCGTGCCGATCAGGAGCGCGATCATATAGCCCACGATCGGCTTCATGCCCTCGTCCGGATTGATGCGGCTGATGGCGCAAGCCGCGTAGTAGCCGACGCCGAACGGCGGCGCGAACAGGCCGATGCCCATGGCGAGGACGACGACCATTGCGTAGTGGACGTCGTGCACCCCGACTTGCCGCGCGATCGGGAACAGCAGCGGACCGAACAAGACAATGGCCGGGATTCCTTCCAGCACGCTACCCAGGATGACGAAAGTGACGATCGTGACAGCGAGAAAGACAGGAACGCCGCCGGGAAGGCTGGTCATGAACTTGGCGAGCGAGGCGGAAAATCCCGACTGGGTCAGCGCCCAGGCCATGCCTGTCGCCGCGCCGATGATGAGCAGAATCGCCCCTGACAGCGAGGCCGTCTCGACCAGCATGGGATAGATGCGGCGCCAGTCGAACTGGCGGTAGATGAACAGACCCGCGCAGACCGAGTACAGGATGCCGATCGTCGAGACTTCCGTTGCCGTCGCAACTCCCTCGACGACCGCCGTGCGGATCACGAACGGCAATGCGATAGCAGGTATCGCGATGACAAAGGCCCGCCCGATTTGCCGGCCGCTAGCCCGTTTGACGTGAGACAGGTCTTCGCGACGGTATCGCCACCACACCACGGCCGCGAGCATGACCGCGAGCACCACGCCCGGGAGCAACCCACCAGTGAAGAGCGCCGAAATCGACACGCCGGTGACCGAGCCGATCGTGATCAGGACCAACGAGGGCGGGATCGTTTCGGTCTGCGCGCCGGTTGCCGCCAGAAGCGCAACGAGGTCGCCCGGTTTAGCCCCGCGCTGCCGCATCTCGGGAAACAGCACAGGAGCCACCGCAGCCATGTCCGCTGCCTTGGAGCCGGAAATGCCCGAGACCAGATACATCGCTCCGACCAGAACGTAGTGCAGTCCGCCACGCACGTGGCCCAGCAGGCTCGCCAGGAAGCCGACCATGGCGCGGGCCATACCGGTCATCTCGATCAGAAGTCCGAGAAAGACGAAGAGCGGAACGGCCAGAAGGATCAGGTGGCTCATGCCCTCGTCCATTCGCCCGATCATTACCACGTCGGGCGTGCTGGTTGTCAGGGCGAGGTAGCCGACCGTGGCGAGGCCGAACGCGAACGCGATCGGCACGGCCGCGAAGACCATCGCGCCGACCAGGAACACGAAGAAGATCAGGAGGTTTAGGTTGCCGAGGGGCTTCAAGACGGGAGCGAGCAGAACGAAGCTCGTGATGATGCCTGCGACCATCGCGACCGAAGCCAGCAAGCTGCGCAGGCTCGCGATGCGGATCAGCCGGAGAACCGCTGCGACCAGCATCAATCCAATCCCGATCGGCAACGCCGCCGCGCGCCAGCTGTTGACGATCTCGAGCGCCGGCGTCGTGACGAAAGCCTCATCGGCAGCGAACTCATAGGCCGGCCAGACGACCAGCACGAGGAATGCCAGCGATGCCGCGGCTGCTACCACATCCAGAAACGCGCGAACTTCCGCACGCAGCACACCGACAATGGCGGTCATGCGCATGTGCTCGCCGCGTTGGAACGCAATCACCGATCCCAGCATGGCGAGCCAGAGGAAGAGAATGCCCGCGAGTTCGTCGGACCATATGATCGGCGAGCGGAACACGTATCGCCCCACGATGCCGGCAGACAGCACAGCGATCTCCGCCAGCACAAGCAGTGCTGCCGGGACCGCAACGACATGACCAAGAACCGTGTTCGCCGTTATCACCCAACTGCGCCGGCCCGGCTGCAATGCGCCGGCCGCAATACCGGCATCGACATGCGGCGTATGGCTCGTGCTGGTCATGATAGCTGGCCCGCGGCTTTCTCGAGCTGCGACCATGCCTCCTCGCCGAACTTGCTCTTCCAATCGGCGTAGAAGCTGGTTTTCGCCAGGGCCTGGCGGAAGGCGGCGCGATCGACGTCGATGAATTTGAGGCCCTTCGCGGAAAGATCGGCGCGCAGCGACTGACTGAGCTTTGCGATGTCGGCGCGCTGATCGACCGCCGAGCGATCGAGCTCGCGCGTTACGATCTCCTGCAAGTCCTTGGGCAGGCGCTCGAACGCGCGCTTGTTACCGAGGATCCAGTAGCCATCCCAGACGTGGCCCGTCAGGCTGCACGTGCTCTGAACTTCGTAGAGACGCGCGGTCGCGATGATCGGCAGCGGATTCTCCTGGCCGTCGACGACCTTGGTCTGCAACGCGGAATAGACCTCATTGAAGTTGATCGGCGTCGGTCCGGCCCCGAGGGCCTTGAACAGCGAGGTCAGCAGCGGCGCGGGCGGAACGCGGATCTGGAAATTCTTTAAGTCATCCGGCGTCCGCACCTCGCGGCCGGACGAGGTCACCTGGCGGAAGCCGTTGTCCCAGGCCTTCGACACCGCCATGATCGGCGTCTTGGCGATTTGCGCCCGGATGTAGGTGCCGAGGTCGCTGTCCATCGCCTTCCAGACGCTGTCGTAGTCGGTGAATGCGAAGCCGGTGTTCACGATGCCGGCGCTCGGCACCAGGGTGGCAAGGATCGAGGACGATTGGTTGAAGAACTCGACGCCGCCGCTGCGCACCTGGGTCAGGAGCTCGGTGTCGGAGCCGAGCTGATTGGCCGGGAACAGCCTGATCTCCAGCCGTCCGCTGGTCGCTTCGCGGATGCGATCGATCGCCTCTTGGGCGCGGATGTTCACCGGATGGGTCGGGTCCTGTCCGGTTGCGAACTTGTAGACGAACTCGGCGGCAGGCGCCGGACGGGTCAGAATCCCGCAGAGGGGTAGGGCGCTCGCCGCGATTAATAGCGAACGGCGGCTGAAGCGTCCGGGCTTCGAGACAGTCATGTTTTCCTCCTGTTTCATGCATGATCTTGGTGCCGGCTGCATCAGCCTGCGCGGGCGTGCGACCTTCCGGCTTTTCGTTCAGCGGTTCACGACCGCCGGCATTCGGGCAGAGCCATCGCTCGCCGCCGCAATATGCGGCGAGCCTAGCTCCTCACCTCGGCTTGGCTGGGTTGGCGCTTAGCGCCGGTGCGCTAAAGCCACTGCTTGATCTGCCTTGCGACCTCTGCCGTGGAAATGCCGTAGCGGTCGTGCAGCGTCGGAAGCGCGCCGGCATCGAGAAACTCGTCCGGCAATGCAATCTGGCGGAATGGCGGATGAACGCCTGAACGCATCAGAAGCGCGGCAATGGCCTCGCCAAGGCCGCCAATGGTCGTGTGGTTTTCGGCAACAACGACAAGGCGGCCCGGCTTGCCGGCTTCGCGCAAGACCGTCTCAGTGTCCAGCGGCTTGATGGTCGGAACGTGCAGCACCGCAACATCGATGCTGTCGTCCTTCAAGGTTTGCACGGCCTCAAGCGCACGCATGGTCATGATGCCTGATGAGATGACCAGGACATCTTTTCCATCGCGGATCAGCTTCGCCTTGCCGAGCTCGAACTTGTAGTCATATTCGTCGAGGACCACCGGCACCTGGCCCCGCAATAGGCGCGTGTAGACCGGCCCCTGATGAGCCGCGATGGCAGGCACCAGCTGCTCGATCTCGTGGGCATCACAGGGATCGATCACAGTCATGTTCGGCATGGCACGAAACAGCGCTAGATCCTCTGCGGCCTGATGGCTCGGACCATAGCCCGAGGTCAGGCCCGGCAATGCGCAGACGATCTTCACGTTGCGGTCTTCCTCCGCGATCGTCTGGTGGATGAAATCGTACGCCCGCCGCGATGCGAACACGGCATAAGTGGTCGCGAACGGCATGAAGCCTTCGGCCGCAAGGCCTGAGGCCGCGCCGAACAGAAGCTGCTCGGCCATACCCATCTGGTAATAGCGGTCCGGGAATTCCTTCGCGAAGATGTGCAGGTCGGTGTACTTGCCGAGATCTGCCGTCATGCCGACCACCTCGGGGCGGTGGCGTGCGAGTTCGACGAGGGCGTGGCCAAAGGGCGCCGGTTTCGTCTTCTGTCCCTCCGCCGCGATCGAAGCGATCATGGCTGAGGTAGTCAGGCGCGGCTTGCCCGGCTGCGGTGCTGATCTTTCAGTCTTCATGCCTGCCTCCCGGCTTCCAGCGCGGCAAGTGCGAGCTGCCATTCGTGCTGCTCGACGCGGATGAAATGGTTCTTCTCTCGCTGCTCGAGGAAAGGTACGCCCTTCCCCATCAGCGTGTCGGCGACGATCATCCGCGGCTTGGGCTCGGGATGGGACTTGGCGGCATCGAACGCGGCAACCACGGCATCGAGATCGTTGCCGTCGATGCGCTGCACGAACCAGCCGAAAGCCTCAAGCTTCTCGACCAGCGGCTCGAAGGCCATGACCTGCGTCGAAGGACCGTCGGCCTGCTGATTGTTGACATCGACGATGCCGATCAGATTGTCGAGCTTGTAGTGCCCTGCCGACTGGATGGCCTCCCAGACCGAGCCTTCGTCGAGCTCGCCGTCGGAGAACAACGTGTACACCCGCGCCTCGGATTTCTTGCGCTTGAGCCCCAACCCTATGCCGACGGCTATGCTCAGCCCAAGCCCGAGCGAGCCGCCCGACATTTCCATGCCAGGCGTGTAGGAAGCCATGCCCGACATCGGCAGGCGACTCTCGTCGCTGCCATAGGTTTCGAGTTCTTCCTCGGGGATGATCCCCGCCTCAATCAAAGCCGCGTAGAGAGCGATGGCATAATGCCCGTTGGAGAGAAGGAAGCGGTCGCGCTCCTCCCACGACGGATCTTCAGCCCGGTAGCGCATCGCGTGAAAGTAGGCCACGGCGAGAACGTCGGAGATGTCCAGCGCCTGTGCGATATAGCCCTGGCCCTGGACTTCGCCCATGCGCAGCGCATTGCGGCGAATGTTGTACGCGCGGTCCGCCAGCTTGGGCGTGTTGGTAAGCGTGTTGGTCGGCGTTTTCATCGATCGGGACCTCGTCTCGCTGGCTCAGTGGATCAGCATGCCGCCGTTGACATCGATCACGGCGCCGGTGACGTATGCTGAGAGATCTGAGGCCAGGAAGGTGTAGATGCCGGCGACGTCTTCGGCGGTGCCGAGACGATTGAGCGGAATGCCTTCCAGGATCTTCGTCCTCATCTCGTCGGTCAATTTCCCCGCGGTGATATCGGTGCCGATCAGGCCCGGCGTCACGCAATTGACGCGGATACCGTCCGGGCCGAATTCACGGGCCATCGCCTTGGCGAGACCAAGCACGCCGGCTTTCGCCGCCGAATAATGAGGGCCGCCAAAGATTCCGCCGCCGCGCTGGGCCGACACCGACGACATGCATGCAATCGATCCAGACTTCCGTGCGCGCATATGGGGGATCACAGCCTGGGAAAGGAACAGAACACCCTTCAAATTGACGTCCTGGATGCGATCCCAATCGGCCGCCGAGATCTGTAGGAACTTGACCGGCTGGGTGATGCCGGCATTATTGATCAAGATATCGATGCCGCCGAAGGATTCGACCACTCGGGCCACCGCCTGCTCGCAGGATGATTTGTCGGCGACGTCGCACTGAAGTCCGATGTGGGATTTTCCAAGGGATGTCGCAGCATCCGCCGCAGCGTCGGCGTCGATGTCCAGAATGGCGACCCGAGCGCCCTCGGCGGCGAACCGCCGAGCGGTGGCAAGCCCGATCCCGCGCGGCGAGGCCGCGCCCGAAACGATGGCCGTCTTACCGCTGAGCAGCATCAGTTCCTCCCGCATGTTGTTCTTCCTTGGTAAGGCTAGGAATGACCCGCAGAAGGCCAATGGACAAACGCACAGTTGTCATGGATCGATGAATCTGGTTCACTTGTGAAATGCTGTCGAATGTCCCGATATCGGCAATTCGTGTCTTTGAAGCCGCGGCCCGCACCGGATCGTTTCGCGATGCGGCGAATGAGCTTCACCTGACGCCGAGTGCCGTCAGTCATGCCATCCGCAAGCTGGAGGCCACGCTTCGCACGGTTCTGTTCGAGCGCAGCGCGCGCTCGGTGCGGCTCACGCCGGCCGGCGAGAATTTGATGCGACACACCGGAGCGGCTTTTGACCAGCTACGCCGTGGCCTGGAGGAAGTCGCCGCACGCGGACCGCAATTGGTGCGCGTCCACTCAGCGCCCAGCTTTGCCGCGCAATGGCTGGCACCACGGCTCGCACAGTTTCTCGCCGCTTACCCGAAGCTCGAAGTTCGGCTGGCTGCCAGCACGGACTACGCTCGCTTTAGCAACGATGATTTCGATATCGACATCGTTTACGGTCCGCCGCGTGCGGAGGGCGTCGAGGTCGTCCCTCTTCCGGAGGAGACAGTCACACCGCTCTGTTCGCCCTCCCTCGCAAGCTCTATAAGAAAGCCCGCGGATCTCCTCGATCAGACGCTCATCCGTTCAGATGTGAAGCAGATTCAATGGCACCAGTGGTTCGCAGCTAATGGATTGGAAGCCCCCGCCCTACACGGCATGAGATTCGACCGGAGCTTTCTGGCGATTGCGACGGCTGTCGAGGGATTGGGCGTGGCACTGGAATCAACACTGCTAGCGGAACGTGAACTAGCCAGCGGACGATTGGTGGCTCCCTTGGCGGGCCGCGCAAACGATATCCGCTACGTCGGTCACCGCTTGATCTATCCCCGCGCCAGCCGACAGAGATCGGCAGTGCGGGCCTTTGCAGATTGGCTCGTGGCGCAGCTTGGCGGGGAAAACGCCGGTTCCTCGCACTGAACTGACGCGAACGCTCGAGAAGCTCGCGGCACGCCCGTGACATAGGGCTCAGTCGCAACTAGACGCTAAGCAATTCGAGCTCCGCGATCAGGTCGGTCGGTCCCCAGAAACGACCGAAACCTCTCTGTTTGAGGGTTCGCCATGATCTCGTGCGGCACGCCTTGCTCCACGATTGCGCCACCGTCCATGAAGATAACGCGATCCGCAACTTCACGAGCGAAGCTCATTTCGTGCGTAACCACCACCATCGTCATGCCTTCTGTGGCAAGTTCGCGCATGACGCGGAGCACCTCACCAACGAGCTCGGGATCGAGAGCCGACGTCGCCTCGTCAAAAAGCATAACAGCTGGTCTCATCGCTAGAGCGCGCGCTATTGCCACGCGCTGCTGCTGGCCGCCGGAGAGGCGTGCGGGATATTGGTCGGCCTTCTCGGCCATCCCGACTTTCTCCAGCAATTCCAGCGCCTGCTTTCTCACCTCAGACTTGTCTCGGTGCTGGACGGATACAGGACCCATCATGACGTTTTGGAGGACAGTCCGATGTGAGAACAGATTAAAGCTCTGAAACACCATTCCGACGCGCTCGCGATTCTCCGCAACCATCTTCTCGTCAAGCATGCGGCGCCGGCCCTGGCCGTCGCTTCGATACCCGACCGGCGCACCATCGACGGTGATGGTGCCGCCCTCGAATGTCTCAAGGAAGTTGACGCAACGCAGCATTGTGGACTTACCCGATCCGCTTGGGCCGAGAACGACAACGACTTCACCGCGCCGCACGTCGAACGAAACACCATTCAAGACGCGATGCGGTCCGAAGGATTTCACAAGACCATTTACGGAAACGACGATGGGCGCGCCGGCGGGGATGGGCATGGGCAGCCTCAGTGATCGAAGGAAAGTTTCCGCTCGCAAAAGTTCGCGAGCAACGAAATGGGATAGCAGATCAAGAAGTAGATCAGCATGACACCAAGGAAGATCTGGAAAGCCGCGAGCGTTCTCTCGACGATCTCTCGAGCCGCGAACGAGAGCTCCCAGGCTCCGACGACCGAAGCGTAGGAGGTTTGTTTGATGGCCATAAGTGAGATGTTGAGGATCGGAGCGATCGCAAGACGCGCCGCCTGAGGTAGGACGACTTCACGCAGCATGGTCAGCCGCCGCATGCCAAGGCTCTTGGCTGCTGCAACCTGGCCGGCTGGCACGGCCGCGATGGCACCGCGCACCGCCTCGGTGACGAAGGCGCCGACATAGACGATCATTGATATCGTCACCGCAGCATAGGCGCTGAGCCGGATTCCAAGTGCCGGGAAGGTGTAGAAGCCGAGAAACATCACGACCAGTACCGGAATGCCCCGAAAGACGAAGACATAAGCCGTGACGATCGCCCGGAGAATCCGCCCACCGCCGCTGGCGAGCGTTCCAACGATCGCACCAAGAAGTGCCCCTGCTGTCACGACAATGAAAGCCAGCCATAGCGTTACCACCGCACCCTGGAACAGGTAGGGCAGATTAGCGAGAAGGACGGATATGCTCATCCGAGCCTCCGCGTAAAGCGCGTCTCGCTGATCCGGAAGCCTGCGCCTATGACGCTTGTCAGGATCAGATAGAGTACCGCAACGAGAATGAACACCTCGAAGGATGCTCCTGATCTTTCGATGATGACTTTGCCAGATAGCGTCAGGTCGAGCACACCGATCGCCGATACGAGAGACGTGTCCTTCACGAGGACGATCAATTGGTTCGAGACGGGAGCCATGACCTTGATCGCCGCCTGAGGGAGAATGATCTGACGAAAAACTGCCCAGCGTCGCATACCGATCGCCTGACCTGCCTCCCATTGCTTGGGGCTCACGGCGGCGATGCCGCTGCGAATAAGTTCAGACAAAAAGGCTGCGTGTTGAAGCGAGACCGCGAGAACACCGCAAGTGATCTCGTCCCAGAAGATTCCAAGGATCGGAAGACCAAAGAAGAGCAGATACATCTGGACGAGGAGTGGCGTATTCCTCATCACCTCTATATAGGCTCGCACGAAACCGCTGAGCAGCCGCCAGCCAGCCACGCGCGGCACCGTAAGAACTACGCCGATTGCGACAGCCGTCGGCGCCGCGAGCGCAGCGACGGCGATGGTAACGAGCATTCCGTTCCAGAGTTGCGGAAGGTAGCGGGCGGCGAAGCTACCAAACTGTGACCAATCCATCACCCGCCCTCTCTGCGCCTGTCGATTAGTTGTTGTTGAGATACCACTTCGCATTCTTCGGCTTTTCGCCGAACCATTTCTCGTAGATCGCACTGTAATCGGCGAAAAGATAGCCGCCGGTCATTTCAGACACCACGAGGTCGAAATACTGCCAAAGCCTGAAATCGCCCGGCTTCATAAAGAGGCCGGTGTTAACGACATCCGTTAGGCGAGTTTCCATGACGCGCATGTCCGGGTTGCTTTTGACATACCAGGCCGCGACGGGAGCATCGAGCTGGGCTGCCTGAGCTCGACCAAGCTTCACAGAGTTGAATTGCGAGGCGATGCCGTCAAAAGTCTGGAGCTTGGCCTGCGGGAAGAGGCGCTTGGCGCGTTCTTCCTGGGTCGGCGTGGTCAGATTTGCGATAGTGACGTTCGGCTTGTTCAGATCGTCGAGCGTCTTGAACGGCCCATCCTTACGGACGATGAGGACGATGCCACCATCGATATAGTTGCGGGTGAATGCGACGCGCTGCGCGCGGTCGGCGTAGATCGTGGTCGTCTGCGCGCCAAAGTCGATCGTGCCGTTCTGGGCATTGGGCCAGCGCTGGGCTGCGCTCTGGCGAATAAATTCGATTTTGTTGGGATCACCGAACGTTGCCTTGGCGATCAGCCGGGCAACATCGATGTCGAAACCGACAAGCTCCCCCTTCTCGTCGACGAAGCCGAAAGGAGGTGACTCGCTCGACACGCCGACGACCAGCTTGCCCCGCGCCAGGATTTCATCCAGCCTGGACTTCTCCTGAGCCTGGCTCGTCCCGGCCCCAAGCGCGAACCCGCAGAATGCCGCAACCAGACCGGTGATGAACCGCCGTCCAAAGCTTCGCATGTCCATGCTCCATTGGTTATTGGAAAGTTAGAAGACGTGGCCTTTGCTCAACCACTAGCGCTCGACTTGCTGCGGCGAAAGAACACGGCTCCTGACGGAGCACGTTAGAAAGAGTTACGCTGCCAACGTTTTAGAGGCGGCAATTGAGGGCCG
The DNA here is from genome assembly GCF_051853015.1 of Bradyrhizobium sp. BLXBL-03. Taxonomy (NCBI): domain Bacteria; kingdom Pseudomonadati; phylum Pseudomonadota; class Alphaproteobacteria; order Hyphomicrobiales; family Nitrobacteraceae; genus Bradyrhizobium; species Bradyrhizobium sp. BLXBL-03. The sequence goes on from NZ_CP182470.1 coordinate 6,908,795, forward strand.
CTCGCTCCAGGGCCGCCAATGCAGCGGCAACGACAGGACGCCGAGACGTGCCCTTGGGAACGGCGCTAAATATGTGTCTGTGTAGGGCGGGCGCAATGGGAAGGATGCGAAAGTCGGGATCCTTGTCGAGAGGCTGCACCGCCAGACCGGGCAGGACTGTTACGAATTGTCCGGTGCGTACCATCTCAAGGGTGGCAGAAATATTGCGAGCGCTGCAGCCAATCTTCATTTCGAATCCGGCAGCCAAGCACGCGTTCGTCAAGTTCTGCTGATAGGCGACCGCCGTTTGGTTGATGGCCCATTTCTCATTCGAGAGATCCTTGAGCTCTATGCTTGTCAAGTCGGTCTTCGCAAAGCGGTGGTCTGACGAAAGGATTGCATTCAGGGCATCGACATAGAGCGGGTGGAATTCGAGGGCCTGTTGGTACGCATTTGCATCGGTATAATCGTCGACAATTGCGATATCGACTTGCTTGGCGACGGTTGCCTTGAGGCCCTCGGTCGGCTCGAGTTCGACGAAGCTGGCATCGATCAGGGGGTGTGTCTTGTGGAGATAGCCCAAAGCTCTTGGAACGATGCTGGTCGCGACACTCCCGAATGCGGCAAGTCGTAGTTCGCCCGCAGGTGGCCCGTCCTTCTCGTCGAGTTCGGCCTCGATGCGGTCTGCCAGTTGCAGCAGTGGCGTGACGCGATCCAGAAGTTGCTGCCCCTTGGTTGTCAGGCGCAACCCTCCCGCCGAACGTTCGAAAAGCACCGCTCCCGCCTCTCGTTCGAGCAGCGCTAACTGTTGAGAGACGGCCGGCCGTGTCTGGCCGAGCGCTCGTGCAACCGCCGAGATCGTTCCGAGCTCGGAGAGCTCATGAAAGAGACGTAGCCGCGAAAGACTAAGTGCCAAACTCGCATATCCCCAAAGAGCCTAAGAGTAAGAATTTCTTTCGCCTCGCGTCAACTGGACTGGTCTTCCGGGGTTCGTCGAACTGGACCTAAAACCGCCGACATCACGCCTGCGATCGCGATCATCGCGGAGATGAGACTGCGACCGGCAAGTTTTGACCGGCCTCTTGGCCAATATCGCGAGGATTTATCGATGCCGACGATCGCCTTTTTGGGTGTTGGCCGCATGGGTTCACATATGGCGCGTCGGCTTGCCGAAGCCGGGCATAAGGTGCGGGCCTTCGATCCCAACGCGGCGGCCGTCGCCAAGCTTGCCACGGCTGGCGTGGAGACTGCCGCAAGCCCCAAGACCGCGGCTGCTGGCGCCGATTTCATTCTGGCGAGCCTCCCTTCTCCAGCGGCCTTGAAGGCGGCAGTGACTGCTGAGGACGGGATCCTCGCCGCCGCGAAGAAGGGCGCGACCGTGGTCGATTTCAGCACGGTCGATCCCGCCACCACCAAGGCGGTCGCTGCGACGTGTAGCGAAGCTGGTATCAACTATCTCGACGCGCCCGTCAGCGGCGGCGTCGCCGGCGCAGAAAATGGCAAGCTCCTGATCATGATCGGGGGCGACCATGCAGTGCTAGATGCGACGCGCCCCGTGCTTGAGACACTTGCCGGCAAGGTCATTCATTGCGGCCCGGTCGGCTCCGGCCAACTCATAAAGTTGAGCCACAACCTGTTGACCGCGATCAACACCGTAGCGCTTGGCGAGGTGCTGGCGGCCAGCGTGAAGTCCGGCGCGAAGCTCGATGTGTTGCTCGAGGTTCTCGGCGGGGGGCTCGCCGGCAGCAAGATGCTGGATTGGCTCGGCAAGACGCTCTTCACGCAGGAGCGGCCTGCCTTTTTCGCGCTCGACCTGATGCACAAGGACATCTCGCTCGCACTCGACGAGTTCACAGCATCACCGATGTATCTCGGGCAGCTCGTTCGCCAGATCTACAACACCGCCCGCGCGGACGGTCTCGGCGGAAAGGATTCTACCAGCGTATCGGAGGTCTACGAGCGACTGCTCAAGGTCAATCTCCGTCAGCCCGCAGCATGATTTCGAAGACTAGGAACGAACAAATGAGAGCGCAACTCGCCACCACCAGCTACGATTCCGAACTGACGTTGCCCCGCTCCGGGCTGTTGGGCAACTTCATCGGCGGAAAGTGGATCAAGCCCGTCTCGGGCCGCACGATGGCCGTCGAGAATCCCTGCCGACGCGACATCGTCGCCATGGTCGGGACTGCAGACAAGCAGGACGTCGATGCCGCAGTCGCGGCGGCTAAGGCGGCTTTTCCGACATGGCGCCGCATGGCAGCTCGAGCCCGCGGCGCGCTTCTGGCCGAACTCGGCAATCGCGTATCGGCGCATGCCGAAGAGATCGCCAAGGTCCTGGCGGCCGAAACGGGCAACGCGCTGCGAACGCAAAGCCGACCCGAGGTCGCGAGCACCGCCGAGGTTCTGCGTTACTACGGCGGCGTGGTATCCGAGCAGAAGGGCGAGACGTTGCCGCTCGGCCCGGGGATATTCAGCTACACGACACGAGAGCCGCTTGGCGTCGTCGGCGCAATCATCCCCTGGAATTCGCCCCTCGTCCTCGCGGCCGTGAAGATCGGCATGGCGCTCGGCACCGGCAATACGCTGGTTCTGAAGCCTGCCGAGGACGCGCCGCTCGCGGTCATCAAGGTCGCGGAGCTTGCCGCCGACATCTTCCCGGCCGGCGTCTTCAATGTCGTCACCGGAACGGGCATCGAAGCCGGTGCGCCGCTGTCGAACCATCCCGACGTATCGAAGATCTCGTTTACAGGCTCGGTCGAGGTCGGAAAGCTCGTGGCGCATGCTGCCGCCGACCGCATTGCGAAGGTCACCCTTGAGCTCGGCGGCAAGAGCCCCTGCATCGTCTATCCCGATGCGGCGACGCCCGAGCAACTCGACACCTGCGCGACAAACGTCATCAACGCCATGCGCTTCGCGCGCCAGGGGCAGTCCTGCACGGCAGGCTCGCGGCTCTTCATCCACCGGGACGTGTTCGGTCCGGTGGTTGCAAAGGTGGTCGAGAAGTTGAAGGCCATGAAGGTCGGCGATGCGCTCGACGAGGCCTCCGACATCGGCGCGATCATCAATGCCGAGCGTTACGGAGAAGTTTGCGCCTTCATCCGCGAGGCCGTCGATCGTGGTGCGAAGGTAGAGATCGGTCAGGTTCCGGCTCCGTCTAACGAGACCGACGGCTTCATGCCGGGTCCCGTCGTGCTGACGGGTGTCGACAATAGCTGGCGTGTTGTGCGCGAGGAGGTCTTCGGGCCTGTCTTGGTTGCGATCCCCTGGACGAACGAAGACGAGATGATCGGTTGGGCGAACGACACCCATTACGGTCTCGCCGCCTACATCTTCACGAACGACATCACCACTGCCCTACGCGCAGCGGAGCGAATCGATGCAGGCTGGCTCCAGATCAACCGTGCCGGCGGTCAGATCCCGGGCATGTCCTACGGCGGCGCCAAACAGAGCGGCATCGGCGCCGAATATTCCATCGAAGGAGCTCTCGAGAGCTACACCTATCGCAAGAGCGTGACCGTCACGGTGTGAGCCGAGAGATAGGCCAAGAGGTCTCTATGGTTATGCTCCTAACCGAAGACTCCGCTGGGCCAGAACCCCTTCTGGCCATGGCGGGCGAGCGGTTCGATCGCCTGATGACGATCGAATCGCGCCCTCTCTCGGGCGGGCTCCCGCCAGGTCTCGTCGTTCCGATGTACGAGATTTGCCGTCGTCATCATGGCGAGCCGCTGTCCACGTTGGCAGCTAGGGCTCTCATGTCGCGCGTCGCCTACGGAGACAACGTCATTGTGGCAACGGGTGCGGGCGTTCCGCCCAAACTCCCACAGGGAGAAACCGACGGACCGCCAGGCGCGGCTGTCCTTGCACGGGCCATGGCTCTCGGTCTTGGCGCCCAGGTCACGATTGTTTCGGAGGAGGCCCATTCCAAGCCAGTGGAGGCCTGCGCGGCGCTCGTTGGATCATCTACAGCAAGACCAATCAAAGTGGAGACTATCCCGCCTCATTCCAAGTATGGGCCCAAGGCCGTCGAGACGCTGATGGCGCGATGCCAGCCATCGGCAATCGTCTTCGTCGAGCTCGACGGCCCCAACCCGGATGGTTATTTCCATGGCGTTCGGGGTGACCGTCGCCCTGCGGGCACGATGGCGCATCTACATTTGCTCGCGGAGGCGGGACGCGCAGCGAAGCGTTTGACGATAGGCATTGGCGACGGTGGTAACGAGGTCGGCTTCGGCGCGGTGCGAACCGCGCTTGCCGCGTTCCATCCCAATAGCTTCGTTGTCACGGCAGTCGAGACGGATGTGATCGTCAGCGCTGCGATATCGAATTGGGGCACATACGCCGTTTGCGCTGGACTTGCTGTCGGACTTGGCAGTCCCGACCTGTTACACAACGATACCCTGGAAGGGGAACTCATCAGAGCCTGCGTTAGCGCGGGCGCTCGTGATGGCGCGACGGCAAGCACCGAACCACTGGTTGATGGCGTCCCTGAGCGCGGTCATCGGGGCTTTGTCAGTCTGCTCCAAAGCATCGTCGCAAGTTCGTCAAGCGAGCCTGGTCCGGATTCATCGTCGCGTCAGCGATCTCGCGAGGTGACCCAATGACGCCGAGCTACGACCCCACTGTTGGGCCCGACTTCGTCGGTCTCGTACCGGGCTTGAAGCATCGAGAATGCCTCGCCTGGCGTATTCGCACGGCAAGACGCTTTCGCCGAACGCTTCTGACAAGAACGCCCATTTCGTCGCGCGTCGCCGGTCACCTTGGCTCACTGGTTGTCCGCATCGCCAAGTCACACTGGTTCTAGGAGAAGATGATGACAGCCGCCACCACCGAAGCGAAAACGCAATTCCCGAAGCCCACAGATCGCTTCGGCAATCCGATCGACCCCATTGTCGGCTTTGCGCGCGGTAGCATCATCCGATCTAGTGTCGACGAAGCGCGCCGCCTTCGTCAGGGGCAGGTCGTAGCGGCCGATCGTGTCCGCAAGCTCGGCCCGCATTCCATCGGTGTGTTCACGGGAAATCAGCGAGATTTTCCACTCAAGGCGGAAGATCTCGCGACATTGTGCGAGGAATGGGTTGGCCCGGGCCTCTTCGCCGAAGACCTCCGAGAAGTCGCGATCACTCACCTCGGTGGCGAGGCCGGGGATGGCGTCACTGTCTTCAACCGAACCAGCGCGGGAATCATTGCCACCATCGTCGCTCACGCCGCAGGCAGCCCCGTGATTTCGATCGTCCCTCCGGGCGGGCGATCGCACGCATCGGTGATCCGAGGCTGCTCCATCGCACGGGTGGAACTCGTCGAAATCGGGGGCGATCGCGACTGGCAGGCAGCTCTGACCAAAGCGAAACCCAACCTCGTCGTCGTCACCACCGTAACGAGCGCGCTCGAGCTTCTGGACGACACCGTGACCTCGGCCGTCGTCAAGGCCACCCACGCGGTCGGCGCTATTGCGTTCGTGGACGACGCTTATGGCGCCCGTCTGCGTCCAGTACTCCACGGCGGTAAGCCAGGCCTCGCCCTTGGCGCCGACCTCGCGATCACCAATTGCGACAAGGCGGGTCTCGCCGGACCGCGCGCGGGCGTCCTTGCCGGCCGCCCCCATCTTGTCACGGCGGCCTCGGCGAAAGGCGCTGAATTCGGGATGGAGGCGCGCGCGCCGATTGCTGCCGGCGCCATGCGGTCCCTCCAGGGTTTTCGGCCTGAGGATCTGCGGGAGGAAGCACGTTCTGGTCAGGCACTCGCGGTCGCGCTTGCCGAGACACTCGGTCGCGACGTCGTGGCTATCAGCGATCTCGGGCCGATGGTCGACGAGCAGGACGTGCTTTCCCTTGTCCTGCGGCGCGCTGGCCGTTCCGCAGAAAACTTTGGGCTGGTTCCCTGCGAGGTCTCCTCTGCGCTCGGAATGGTCCTCCTGCGCGACGCTGGAATCCTCACGGTCAACACCCATGGCCAGCCCGGGGCACGCGTGTCGCTGCGTCTGAAACCGACCCTCGACGCGGTCGGGCGAGTTGGCGGCCAGGACGCGGTCGTCGCCGCCGTCGACGCTGCACTCGATTACCTGGCCGCGCGGATCGACGAAGTTACCACGATCTCGCGGCTCATTCTGGGAGATCAGGCATGAGCGCCGTCAACAAGACCTTCGCCGGCATGGACGACCGGCTCGACCGGCTAGTCAATCTCGATCTCGGTGGCCGCGGTGTCGAGCATCTTTACCAGGCGGCGCGCACGCGCCAAGGCGGTGCGCTGTGCGGCGCGGCCGCCGAAATGCTTGCCGCTACCCCCGTGGGTGCGACGGTCGTGGTGACGACGGGCTCTGTCTCGCGGGCCTGGATTTCGCCGACCATTGGCGAGAATGACGGGCCAGCGGGCGCAGCCGCGGTCGTGCGCGCGCTTGCCCTATCCAAGCGGGTGACTTGTGTCGTTGTTGCGGAGGAGACCCTGCTGGACGGCACCGCCAAGATCCTTACCAGTGCCGGCTTGTCGGTGCTCCCCTACGAGCAGGCACGGATTGCGAGCAATGATGGAAGCCTCGCGGTCGCCAGCACACGCTCCTTTCCCGTAACGGACTCTGAGGCGAAGGCCGCCTCCGCCGCCTTGCTCGATGAACTGAAGCCGGCCCTGGTGTTCTCAACGGAGCGGGTCGGCCGTAACGCCGATGGCATCTATTGCTCGATGCGCGGCATTGATTATGGCATGGGACGGGCCCGGATTGATTACTTGTTCGACGAGGCGCTCGCTCGTGGGATTCCGAGCGTCTGCGTTGGCGACGGGGGGAACGAAATAGGCATGGGCGTCGTCGCTGACGCGGTGCGGCACCATGTGAAGTTCGGCGATGCGCGCCTGGAAGGCGGTGCTGGCATCGGAGCGGTGACCGGCACCGACGTTCTGGTCACTGCGGCCTGCTCGAACTGGGGTTGCTATGCCATCTTGGGGGCGCTTGCAGCACGCCTAAAGAGGCCCGACCTTCTCCATTCGCCCAAAATGGAAAAACACCTGCTTCGCCGGGGTGTCGACATCGGCTTGATCAACTCGGTCGGAAACGTCGTCGACGCCGACGTCGACGGGATTTCTCTGCAGACGCACGTTGCAATGACCGACCTGATCTCGGCGATCGTTCGGCCGGCGTTTCGCTGAAACAGAGAGAGGGCGCGCAATGTCAACCGGACCGAACGCACCCTTTCTCGATCTGCGCGACATACGCGTTTCGTACGGATCAAAGGAGGTTCTGAAGGGTAACAATCTCTCGGTCCGCCAAGGCGAGGTCGTCATCATCATTGGCCCGAACCGCCGCACGCATGGTATTGGATAGTTCTGACTGGATGATCTGGCCGATCCGCGCGCCGGGCGGGGAAAAATCCTTCAACGCGCTCGAGCCCATCCTGGTGTAACCGACAACGAAATCCTTCCGTCGCGCCGCGACACCTTTGCAAAAATCCTGCAGATAGGATTTGCCGGATCCTGTATCGCCCCTCACCAGCATGCATGTCGGCATGCTCAGCTTCTCAGGACGCGGGCCGCGGTAGGCAGCTGCCCGACCGCCTGCTCGACCCAGACAGAGACGTCCTGGGTCGACGGATTGACGCTAAGCTGCGCGAAAAATGGCTGGGTCAGCGTCTGTCTCTGCGGAGGCGTCAGCAATCTTCGCCGCCAAATTGGCGATTAAAGGAACATGCGAGCGCACGATACCTCTGAAGAGCCGTAGTCGCCAGAGTCTGTTCGAGAGTCGGGCTCAACCGCCGCCGTCGAGCTATCGCTGAAAGTTGGTGACGGTGGGAATCGGAAAGGCGGCATATCGTGGCGGTGCTTGACGCCTCCACTTCTCCACCGAAGGAGCGATATGCCGTCTCCAAAGATAACATCATCAAGCTGATTCAACCAGGAAACGTCGACGATCAACTCACCGAAATCTTACGCAATGGGGCGCGTGCTCTGTTGGCCCAGGCGGCCGAGGCCGAGGTTGCGGACTTTCTCAGCAAGCATGCCGATTTGAAGACTGCGGACGGCCACCAGCGCGTCATGCGCCACGGTCACCTGCCGGAACGCGAGGTGATGACCGGTATCGGTCCGGTCGAAATCCGCCAGCCCCGTGTACGCGATCGCGAGGTGGACGCTACCGACCCCGACCGCATCCGTTTCTCTCCGTCGATTCTGCCGCCCTACATGCGCCGCTCGAAATCGACCGAGACGCTGCTGCCGATCCTTTACCTGAAGGGGATCTCGACCGGCGACTTCTCCGAGGCTCTGGCGGCGCTGCTCGGCAAGGATGCTGCCGGGTTGCCGGCATCGGCCATCGGCCGTCTGAAGGACGGTTGGCTTGAGGAACACACCGCGTGGCAGAGGCGCGATCTGTCGGCGAAGCGCTGCGTCTACATCTGGGCCAATGGCATCCATCTCCAAGCGCGCCTCGAAGACGAAAAGCAGTGCATTCTTTGTGCTGATCGGCGCGACGCCGGAAGGCCGCAAGGAACTGGTCGGCTTCACCAGTGGCGCCCGCGAGAGCGCGCAGGACTGGCGCGATCTGCTGCTCGACCTAAAGCGGCGCGGGCTCGACGTGCCGCCGCGGCTCGCCATCGCCGACGGCGCGCTCGGGTTCTGGAAGGCCGCCGGCGAGGTCTGGCCGAAAGCGCGCGAGCAGCGCTGCTGGGTGCACAAGACCGCGAATGTGATAGCCAAGTTGCCGAAGAGCCAGCAGCCGAAGGCCGAACGCGCGTTGCAGGAGATCTGGATGGCCGAAACCAAGGCCGCCGCCGAGCTGGCGTTCGACGCTTTCATCAAGAGCTACACGCCCAAATACGAGAAGGCGACCGACTGCCTGGGCAAGGATCGGGACATGCTACTGGCGATCTACGACTTCCCGGCCGAGCACTGGAAACACCTGCGGACGACGGATGAGGTGGACAAGCGATTTTTTAGTGACCGAGCTGACGATTGCGGAGATCGCTGTCAGTCCATTCTTTTGTTCGGCCGCGCTGTGGGCCATTCTTCCGTCCCGGCCATCTGATCTCGCAGCCGCCGCGCGCAGGGGCGGTCAAGGCTGGCCGCATTTGCGGCCACCGCAAGGCGTGGCCTTGACCGGCCCGAGCACGGCGGCACACTGGCGTGGAACGGGACTGCACTCTGGCGTGACCGGAATTTGCCGTCAGCGGCGATTATGGTTGTCGGGCGCGGGCGACCTCGTGGCGAAGCGTGACGCGTCGGCTGCAAGCGTCACCGGACTGCCTATTTTGTCTTGCCGAGCTGAGGCGCCCGCGCGCCGGTCTTTTGGGGCCTCCGCGGTTTCCACTGCGCCACGAATCGTTCGTAGCTTTGCTCCGCCTGGGCGGCAATCAACATCTCGCGGTCGCGCAGCGCCTTGATGTTGTAGGCATAGGCGGGTCCACGCCGGCTGCCTTTCTGTTGCGGATGTCCGGCTTGAAGTTGCATTGCGCGGGTCTTGTTGGCGACCAGTGCTGGGCGGGCCCACAGGTAATCCTCGCCCTTCGTCAACAAATGCCAACACAGCACCGTGAGCTTGCGAGCCACGGCCACCGCGGCGATCTGATGGCCGCGCCGGGCGCGGATCCGCACGAAAAACGCATGCAGTGGACCGGGCGCCTTGGCCGCGGCCAGGCCGCCTCGACCAGCATGGCGCGCGGGTGAGAACGGCCGATCTTGCTATGCGGCCGTGATGGCCGCTCCCAGTCCCGACTGCCGCACCCGCGGGTTCAGCCCGAAATAGCTCACCAGTTTCTGCGATCCGTTGAACCGGCTGATGTCGCCGATCGCCGCCACGATCCCGGCGGCGACCGCCAGATTGACGCCGGTGATCGTCATCAATCTGTTGACCGCGGGATCGTCGATGGCGTCCTGCGCGATCTCGCGGTCGAGCAGGGCCAGGTCTTCCGCCAGCCGGTCAAGCTCACGGACGTGCCGATCGACGGCCGCCCGCTCATCGTCCGGCAACTGTTGAGCGGCCAACCAGGCCCGGCCGCGGGCGTTGAAAAGATCGGCATGCGGGCACTTCGGGATCAGGTGCGCGTGCAGGATTAAATGCACCTCGTTCTTAAGCCGCGTGCGATGCCGCACGACCTGGTAGCGCCGCGCCACCAGCCGACGCCTGCGTTCGGTCGCCGCGTCAGGCGTCCAGATCTGCGGCAGGTATCCCGCCGCCTGCGCAACCGGGCTAGTCGCAGAGGCGGCCAGCTACTAACTCGAGCTCTCGGCTCATCGGGTGCATCGGCCTGCCCGCACTTCGTGCTCCCGGTGCCTCTGTCCCGATGGTCGCACCATACGCCACGATGTAGAACACCGCAGCAGAACGTTGGCACCGAGAAATCTCATACCGGTTACCAATCCCATTGAAAGCACCTTCACTACGTGCGCCACCGCACGATCGAAGGGTTGCCTGTCCAACAGGACGGCGCTCGCGATGGTCTTCAAACTGCTTGAGGCCGCGCAGAAAAGCTGGCGTTGTCTCGATGGCCACAACCAGTTGCTAGAACTCGTTCTCGGTGTGACATTCAACGACGGGATCGAGGTCATCGCCAAACCAACTGACCGTGAGCCCATAACCGCCGCCGCCTGACCGGCCAGGCCGTCGCAAAAATTTAGCGATAACTCCCGCCGTCTGTGCTGGGCACGCTTTGCCTGACCATCGGGTTCAAATGCGAGGATGCTCCTTGCCTGACGCAGGTCAGTACGCAAATTTCAGGGAAGCCTTGTAAACGTCCTGCTTCACGAATGTCATGGGGTCGGTACCCTTGTTATACGACAAGGCTATCGAGGTACTGCCGTTGCCTATCGAGGGGCTTGGACAATTGGCCGTTGATGCGCTCTTGCCGCCGATCCGGTAGTCGACTTCAGCGCCCAGCTGATAGATCGGCTTCTGGGAGACTGCATCCCACAGATACTTCGTGCTGCCAATGAAAGAGATCGTGCCGCACAGCGCCGCCCCTACACTCGGATCGTTCTCGAACAGGACCGCACGCAATTCAGCGTTTCCGCCGATCAGCGCGTAGGTGGTGTGGGGCAGGAAATTGGTCAGACCTCCATCATTCACACGGAAGACATTCGCTTCTCCCATAAGACGAAAATAGTACCCGACCGGCTTCGGTGTAAGAACGTCCAGCCTTCCGCCCAGGTTGATCCCGTTGTTGATGTAGTAAGGCTCCCAGAGCGCATCGAAGCCGGCGATGCTCCCCCGCCCGCGGAAGTCCGTCTGAGCATAGGGGAGAAACTGCAGATCCTGCTGCTGAAAAACCGCCGTGTCGCAAAAGTAGGATTCAACATCAAAGCCGGCACGCAATGCGCTCCGTTCGCTGGCCGACATCGGTTCGTTGAGGTTGCCATTGGCCTGCAGGAACGGGCCAAACCCGTACCGCGCGAGAAAGCCTGGTCCGCGATTGCTCGCACAACCGGTCTCCGCTCTTGTGGCCTCCCAGTTGTAGGCCGACCAGCCACCGAACGCCTTGACGCTGACGGACTGCGACCTGGTTTTGAAGTCATCGCTGTAGGAGAAGGAGGCGCCTTGCAAGATTTGATATCCCTCGTATGGAAACACGTAGGATACCTGATCGTACTGATCCTGCCTCATCAGAAGAAAGGGCGCGCCCGGAGCGCCGTCGCCGGGAGGTGGGGTGGTGGCTGCCTTGGCGCCGGGGGCTGGAGCCGGAGCAACCGCCGCGCGCGCGTCGCGAACGATCTTCGGCTTCGGCGGCGCAAGCGCGACGACCGGAACGAATTCCGCGCATTCGGAAGGAAGGGTCACGTTTCGCTTGGCCAGGATCCGGCAGGCCGCGATGAAGTCCAGATCCTGTTCGCCTGACCTGCGCGGCCGCTGGGCAGTCGCAGAATCCCCGGCCCCAGCCTCAGCCGCCGAAAGCATTGAAGCAGTCAATAATATCGCGGAGAAAATCGAGAACTTGTGTTTCATAGCGCCCCCCATCAAAGCAGCTGCCGGATACGGGCAATCAACTGACCTATGTTCATGCCCTTGATCTGATTGAACGTGAGATGAGGCACTTCCGCTCCGGGCCAGAACTCGTTGTTGATCCTGCTCATGAGGTTGTCCCGGACCGCGGGACCGCCGGCAATCATCCAGATGACCTTGAAGTCGTCCTTGAGCGCTTCCGGCGTGTTGCCCGTTGCGGAGGCCAGTCTCTGTCTGATGACTTCAGTGGAGGGCTTGCCGGCGAGAGCCGTTTCACGAATAAGTCCTGCCTCCGGTGCCTCGGCTGATATGCCGACGCTCTCGGGTGCTGCGGCCCGCAATGCTTCGGCATGGCGCCTGAGTTCACGCGCATGCTCGCGCAAGGCTATCGTGTGCTCCCTCAGAGCGGCTTTGAGGTCGTCATCCCTCTTTCGAACTGCCTTCTTGCTCGAGGCAGCCTTTGACTTCGTCGTCTTCTTCGCCTTTTTCGCCACCTGATCCCCCACCACCTTCACAGATATCCGCCCAGATGTTCTGCGCAATCTCCCTACTTTTCGTCGGGTGGTGCGCCCGGCACGATAAGCGGAGCTATCAGTCCAAAGAGCGCTGCGAGCGCCGAGGCGAGCCACGCCTCCATGTTGAGCCACGGGTATTCGGTGACCAGCCCGCCGCCGAATGCCCAAAGATAGAAAGCCACGGCCGACACGCCGACACTTCTCCACTGGACATCCCAGACCGTGACGTCCGTCTTCCGCGGAAGGTTGGCATAGGCCCGCAGGATGATGCAGGTGCCGAGGCACAGTAGGAACCAGCCTGCAACGAATTTGTGCGTGGCGGCGCTATCCTTGATGGCATTGTAGGCCGCTATCATCTCGGAGGGAATCAGCTTGACAAGCGCGGAGAGATAGTTGTCTCCCTTGGCAGCGGCGACTTGGTCCAGATCCGGCTCTTCGTGATCCCTGGCGCCGTCCTGCCTCATCGTCTCGCGAATAAAACCCCGCCCGCCAACACTTGGCGACGCCGGCGCGTATATGCGCGTGGCGCCCCTTATGAAGTTCACCATGGGTAGCCTCATGAGTGCCTAAAATGGTTCGAGCAGACGAATTTTGGGCTTTCAGCCGCCGCTGATGGTTTCCGAATATCTCTTCACGCAATTGCCGTTGAGGTCCTCGAAATAACGCACCTCGACCGGCCCCTGGCTGGTAATGGACAGCGTCGCAAATGCGTTGGTGAATACGTTGCCGGCCACCGACAGTTTCGTATCGCTGATCAGCGCCGGGGCATCGTTCAATCCTTGGATCACGTCGTAGGGATCATCATCGACAAAGGTCGGAATGGCGCTGCAGCCGACACAGCGTCCCCTCTGGAGACCGATGTACGGCTCGTAGATGCAAAGATTGTGCTCATGGCCCCAGAACCAGGCCGGTATCGGCTTTCCGAGTGACTTCAGCATCTCGAACGTCTGCCGAAGCTTCGGATTGTATGCCGCCCGCTTCGCGCGGTCGTCCGGCTTTCCGATTGGCGAGAAGGCTGAGAAGAGCGGATGGTGCGACAGGAGAATGGTGCTGCCCCCGAACTCCTCGATACGGCGGCGGTGCCATTGCTCCTCATCGGCGTTCACAAACGTGACGGCATCGTTGACTGTGAACGGATTGTAGTCGTGCAGCCCAGTGTCCATCGCCAGCAACTGCCATTTCGCGTCCTCAGTACGCAGGCAGAAGAAGCTCGCCGGCTGGGCGAAAGGCTTCTTGTTCAGGCGCCCGATCAGACCGTAGTAACCTACTCCGCCTGAATAGAGGTCGTGATTGCCTGCCAGCGTGTAGACAGGGATGTTCGTCTTGTGCCGTTCGAAGACGTCATCGATGATGTCCTCGAAATTCGTTTCGCACTCCTGCGGCGTACCCGAATAGTAGATGTCGCCCAGATGGACGATGACATCGGGCTTTTGAGCCTTCAGCTGCGCAAGCAGCCGTCGCGCCGGAGCCGCACCGGTCCCCCAATCCCCGATCAGGCCAATGGTCGCATGCGATGGTATCTGGATTACGCTTTCGCCGGCCTTCTCCGGCGTGACATAGGGGATCTGCGCGCGCGTACCTCCGGGTCCGAAATAGCGCAGATATTGATTGATGGTGCTTGCCCAACGGACGTCGCACTTTGAATCGGTCATCTCGGACTGCAGTCTGTCCGCAGTCGTCTGATCGCCCTTCAGCTTCGCTTCAAGGTACTGCAGGCCAAGGGATGCGCAGACTTTCGCAAGACCAGCGGGAGAGAGTGCCTCGGTCTGGATCTCGTGCGCAGCCGGCCCGCGAGCCTTGCGGTCGACTCTCCCCTGCATTCTGACGCCAGCGACCTCGGTGGCGGCGTCGAGCAACCCTTCCTGACTGGCCGGGGCGGATTCGGCGTTGCCGGAATCCGCCTGCTCTTTGCCTGAGATCTCCGCGGCCGCTGACTGAAATATCGAAAGGATATGGTCCGGGTAAGTATATGATCCGTGGCTCATAAAAAGCCTCAAGACTGAACGGGCGGTAGTAATGCGCCAATACAACCATAAGCTTTGGAGCAAGACCAGAGCCGGCAAGGCCAATCCCGCGACTTTTCTCAGCATCTTTTAATTGCCTTCGGCAGAAATGCTGCACTGCAGGTCATCCCATTCTCTCCTGGAGAGCGCGCTGTTCTCCAAGGTTACTTTTTCGACCCAGCAGTCATCTGATCACCTTCCAGTGCAGGCCCGGAAAAGCGAACGGCGTTCAGCCTTGATCGAGGAATGCGGCACTAGTCCTCGGACCCAGGCCTTCGGATCCGCAGCATCCGCATCGGCATAGCCCCTGAGAAGCTCTCGTTCTTCGCGGTGAACCGCCCATGATATCGAGTGAGGCGTTCAGACTCGAGGGGCCCATAAACTGGCGAGGGGCGGTCGATCAATGGTTCCTGATCGGCTGCGATTCCATTGGCTAATAAAGTTGAATTCCAAGAAGCTGTCTCAGTTCGAGTGAAGATACCAGGCTCGTTGTCGCTGCGGCTGCCGCAAAGCTGGCTTGCACGGAGCTTTTCGTTTCTTCATTGTCCAGGTCATGGCAGGAGGAACCGGACATGGCTGACGTGACGGAAAGCCAGCTCACTCTGTTGCGACGCTTTAACGATTCGGTCCTGGGCGCAGATCCGAAGAAGGCCGCCGGGCGGGCAGATCGGTCGCCCGTCATCCGGGAGACAGGCTCAGCCGAGGCGATCGACCGTCAATTCCAGCGTGAAAGCATCATCCTGCGGCGCGAGAGACCGGTCCTGACAATCCGTGACAACAGGCCCGACCTTAAGGACTTCCGCAATCCGGCGGAAAGCGAGGTCTGGGAGCCCATTCTTAGGAAGGCTGATGACGTTCTCCAGAAGGCCAGCCGGGCCGTTGGACGCATCAACCTGACCGGCGGCCGACTCGACTGGGTCGGCACGGGATGGGTGGTCGCGGCCAACCTCATCGTCACGAACCGCCACGTGGCTGAGGAATTTGCACGCACCAAAGGTGACGGCTTCGTTTTCCGGACCGGCATCGACGGTCCTGTCGTTGCCGACGTGGATTTCGTCCACGAGGCCGACAGCGAGAACTCACTGGTCTTCAGGCTGATAAGGCCGGTACATATCGAACCTGAACCGGGCTCGGACGTTGCTTTTTTCGAGATCGAGCAGACCGGCGGAGGCTGCAATCTCGCCACCCCTATTCCGCTCGCTGCTGCTCCCGTCGCAACGAAGTATGTGGCCACGATCGGATATCCGGCCTACGACAGCCGGATTCCCGAACCGGATCTGATGAAGCAGATATTCGGCAATCTTTATGACACGAAGCGGCTGTCTCCGGGCGCTGTGACGAAGGTCGGCGAGACAGACCTGCTCCACAACTGCACGACGCTGGGAGGAAACTCCGGCTCGGTCGTGCTCGATCTCGAAAGCGGCCGCGCACTCGGCCTGCACTTCAGCGGGAGCTTCCTCAAGTCGAACTATGCAGTCCGTGCGGACGTGGTGCAGAAAATCCTTTCCGACATCAAATCGGGAGTCCGGCGGCGGGACGTTACGGCAGACACTCGGCCGTCTGTGAACGTAAGAAGCGCCGATCTGACCGTCCGGGCCGCCGCGCAGCAAACATCGCTGACCATCCCATTGAAGATTACGGTCTCGGTTGCTGTCGATGGTGCGGCGGGCCCCCCCGCAGCGACGCCTCAGGTTGGCTTTGCCACACGCCGGGTGAGCACAGCAGAGCCTGACATTGCAGGAGAGGAAGCAGTCGCTGCCGACTACGACGGCCGGAAGGGCTATCAGAGCGACTTTCTTGGCAAGGCGTTCGCGGTCGGTCTGCCTGAGGTGCGCCGGGACGCGGACGACGTCCTGGACTTTCAAAGCAGGAGCGGCCGGCAGACCGTGCTTCGGTACGAGCACTTCTCAGTCATCATGAGCCGGAGCCGGCGAATGTGCTTCTTCAGCGCCGTGAACATCGATGGGAAGCTGTCGAAGAAGAATGGCCGGGCCGGTTGGAAGTGGGATCCGCGGATTCCGAAGGCACAGCAAATCATGAACGAGTGCTACGGGAATCCTCCGAAATTCAGTCGTGGCCACATGACCCGCCGCGAGGATCCGGGCTGGGGAAGAAGCGCGGAGATCGCAAGGCGCGGAAACGAGGACTCGATGCACGTCACCAACACGACGCCCCAGATGCAGAAGTTCAATTCACCGATCTGGTTGGCGCTCGAGGACTACGCGCTTGATCACGCGCGCCAGGACAAGATGAGGATATCGGTCTTTACCGGTCCGTATCTGCGCGAGGACGACCCGGAAAGGCACGGCGTGCAGATTCCGCGCGCATTCTGGAAAATCATCGCCTTCATCCACGATGACACCGGCGAACTCTGCGCCACCGGCTACGAAATGGACCAGTCGAAGAGTATCCCGCCCGATACTGAATTCGTGTACGGCGACTTCGTATCGCCCCAGCTCGCCAGGTCCACGCAGGTCTCGATCGCCTCGATCGAGAAGCGCAGCGGGATCCATTTCGATGGGCTGGCGAAGTCGGATCCTTTCGTTGACACGAAAGAAGCCTTTGGCGCAGGCGAGATTGAGCTTGATGCTCTCGAGCAGATAATTTTCGTGCGCCGGCGGTGAAGCGGGCCTAAAGCGCCCGCTTTGCGGTCATGACATTGCCATGCACCACGACATCGCCCTTATGGGCCGCCGCGTCCACCGCGGCCGGCAGGGTGTCGGCAAGAAGCGATAGCGTGGAGTCGTCGGGCAATCCGAGCGTGCGCGAGAGCTGCCCCACTTCCTCCGCCTTGAGCGCGGACTTCACCTCGACCGCCGTGATCGGCGCCGGCTGGCCGCTGTTTGCCCAGTTCCAGACGCGGTCGGCAAATCCCCCGACCTCTAGGCGGTCAACGAGGCCCTGCAGGTTTCCGATCGAGGATTTGCGTAAGACGGGCTCAAGCAGCTGCGGGATGGATCTGGAATCCACCTGGCTCAAAAGCCCGCGGAAAGTTCCGCCGAAATCTTCAAACACCGCCATCACTTCGCTCTCTCTGAGGTCTTGGCTTTGGATTCATATACGCAACTCCGGAACCTTGCCAGAGTATCGCTGCAACAGATCACCTTTGATTGCACTCAGCTGGGTACCGACATTAACGTACGCAACGCTCCGGCCATTGTAATTGACATCACTGACGCGTGTCGCGCCGCGGTGCAGGCCAACCACCTGCCAGCGGTCATTGAATACCGGCGATCCTGACGATCCGCCCAACGTATCCGTGAAATACCGCAAATCAGTGTCCGTGGCCCCGGTTAACAGGTTGTTTCTGATAGCAAATTTTTTGGGCTGCCCGTCCGGGTGCTGGATGATATTAAGAGCAATATTTCCCCGGGTATTATTCGTCTGCGCAAGCTTCTCGCCTATTTGAAGCGGTTCCCTGTCAATCGGTTCGGTGCGGAGGAGCGCATAGTCCAGCTTGGCGTCCCATGCCACGAGCTCCTTAAGGCCGATCGTCACGCCCTTCATGCCATCGGAGTTGAAGTCGAATTGGGCCTTGCTGGTCTCGGCCTGGCAGACGAGGTCAGCCTCGTCCGCATCATTCTCATCGTCATCTCTGGCGTTGATGACGTGGTGATTGGTGAGCAGGAGATTTGGAGCCACGAGCCATGCCGTTCCCAGGTAGATCACGGGCTCGCCCTTGTCGTTCTTTTCCAAATTTTTGTTCGAATAGCGCGGCACCGACAGCTTCGCGATCGCGTTCGCTGCCACCAGACCGGCTTTCATGTATTCGTAAGGCACCATGTCATCGTGGTGCACTACGACTTCCTTCAGTTCCCTCAGATCGCCCGGGTCGACCTTGGGCGCTCCGGTTGAACGCAATTCGATCTGATCGAGCTTCTGCCTCAGCGGCTCCGCATCCTCGCGCCCTACCGAGAAGGTCACTGCATTGCGCAGCCAGATCTTCATTGGAACAGAGCCGTCGGAAAGCCGTCTGACGCTGTTGAGAACGCCGAGGTCGAGAGTGGCGGCGAACAAGGGCGGGACATTCACGCCCGGCAGTGCCTGCGCGAACAGCGGCATGACGCCGGTGAGAAGGGCGTTGCGCCGGGGTGGATCGTAACCAACGATCGTCACGACGAGCTGCGCGATCTCATGTACGACCTGATCGTCGAACCATTTGAACGATGTCACGATACCACCTCCGAAGCAGCTTCGCGCTCCCACACCTCACGATATGGATCCAGTCCGGCCAGCCCTGCGCTCGCCAGTGAAGCGCCTTCCGTGGCGAAGAGATCGAGCAGAAGCTCGGTCATCTCGGGAGGTCCTTTCCCGTCCTCTACGATTTTCAGAATCTGCCGTACGGCCCCTTCCAGGATTTCGCGCTGCGGTGGCGAAGCATCATTCGGATTGTCGACTGGATTTCTGAAAATGTGGGCATACTTCGAAAAGGTGGCGAAGATATCGCTGGCATGCAGCAGGCCGGTGCGCAAGAACTGCAAAAAACCGTCCGCGACGCGGGGAGCGATCCTCGCAACCGTTTTGGGGTAGTCAGCTCCGAGGCGAACCAGGGCCAGCCTCAAAAGGTCCCGCTCCTTCTGGATCTCAGAGTCGGAAAGTTTGTTCAGGCTCTCGGCGAGCCGCTCTCGATAGATCTCATCAGCAGCACCCAGCGGCTTCGGCAAAGCGAGTATCTCCGCAAGGGCTTGCACACTCGTAAGAGCAGACGTCAGATTCCTGGTCACCTCTACCAGGCGTTCCAAAGTGACGTGTGCTTCCTCGACAGCTTGCAGTCTCAGCGCAGCCTGTGCGCGGAACCATAGGATTTCTGCAAGCCTGCCCCTGTTTCCCAGAGCCGGATAGTTCGCCAGCGCGCGTCCGGTAACCTCCATTGCGTCCCTTGGGAAATCCAGCGCGAGCCAGGCGCGCGCTTCTATTGCAAACAGTGGACTGTCGAGGCTGCGGTCGCTTCGCTGCTTCAGCAGCGCGATCGTCTCCTTCGGCCCCCCGTAGCGGAATGCATCCAGAGCCTTTCTGCCAATCAACCTTTCCCAGCTGGACAGATCGGCGAGTTGATACGATGCCGGCGGCAGCTCGATGCTCATGCGCCCGGCCAGCCAGATCTGCTGCTCAACCGGCAGCTCATTGACGGACGAATACAAGAAGTTCTCGACGCCGGACAGCCACCTGCCTTCGATATCCTCGCCAGTCTGCTTCAACATCAGACGATTGTATATTTCCTCGGCCCGATCGACGACCGTCTCGCTCGGTAGATAGAATATCACGACCGCCTCTTGGATCGCCCTCACCCGGTCCGGCTTGTCGTTCATCAGAAGCGCAAGAACAGGCTGCCGTACCTCTTCCCTGTATCGCAACGAGCTGTCGCTCTCGATGCTCACTAGCGCATGCTCGCGCCTCAGCGAATCAAACAGATACTCCGCCCGATCCTGATCGATTTTGCCAAGGCCACATATCGGTGCAAGGACATCGCGGATGATCGCGACGTTGACACGCCGGAGGACCATACCCGGATGGGCGAGAGCGCGGACCTCGGGTTCATGGATGTGGTCGAGTATCCGCCTGTACAGCTGACCCTGCACAACGCTCTGTGCGACACTGAATATCCAGAAGCGGCGCGTCTCCACTCCCTTTATTCCGGCGGTAACGTCCTCTGATTCGGCAACGCGTGCTGCGAGCCTCAGCGTCAATGGGCTTCCCCCGAGCTGACGGACAAGCGCCTGGGCAACGGTGGGATCGGTGACACCCAAATTCAGAAGCAGTCTCTGCGCATCCGGTGCACTCAACGTCGCAAGTGGAAGCTCCACGGCTTTGACGCTCGAGCTCCAGGAAGCGCGGGGCTGTATCCGTCCTGAGATGATGATCCGAATGCGTGGGAATGCCGATTGTGCATTCTCCAGCATCCGCCAAAATCCGAGGAATTCTTCCTGGGCTCGGTAGAAGACTTCTTCGAATGTGTCGAAGACCAGAAGTACGGGTACCTGCGAGGCCCCCTGCTCTTCACCCGCCGCCTGGGCAATCTCCCCAAGCATCGAACCGAACGAACGGTATAAAGTCTCCTCGGCGTTGGATAGATCCGCGGAACGGTTGCGGGTGACGCTTGCTCTTCGCCGCAGCCTGTCCCGCCCCGTTCTGTATTCATTTACGCGGCTTCGGAAACTCTGAATCGCCAGCCGAGCCCGGCTTCCCGAACCACCATCCGGGACTTGAAATTCGAGCTGACTGGTGACCGCCACCAGAAGCGTGAAAGGCTCGCGGATGTCGACCGTCTCGGAATCGAACGTCAGATATGAGAACGGAAACCAGCCCGATTGCGGCGCATTCACGTGCTCGAGAAGAAACTTGCCGATAAGAGCCGTTTTCCCGATTCCGCCTGGGCCCCAGAGCACCATTGGCGGCTGAGACTCCAGACCCACAAACGAACGCAGCCTCTCCCAGATGGAAGGTGCAACCACACCAACGAAATTGCGAAGAGCCTGGAGCTCAGTCTCGCGCCCAACAAACGTTTCATCCACGAGGTGCTCAAAGAGGGACACCGATGACCGGCTTCGCACAACCCTGTCGAACACGCTCCGCTCAGGCAGCCCGCCGAATTCGGATAGACCCCAATCATACAATTGACCCAGCGCGCGAAGCTCATCGAATGACAGGGCGGAGAGCTCGGGACTTTCTTCCCTGAGCCATTTTGCGAACATCACCTGCACATCCGTCGGATAAGCATCGTTCGCTTCCAGAACCCCCCGCATGGCCGGTCGACCGCCGTACTGCCAGAGCCAGGAAAGCGCCCGCCTTCTGACCTCGGGCTTGAGGCTGCGCAAGCGGAGATGGCTGAAACCGATAGCAGGCATCGAGTAGTCGAAAACCGCCTCGACGGGATCGACCCGCAGGGAAAGTCCATTCCATGGGACCAGCGTCGCGGGATCAAAGACATGAAGGACAGCAGCGGAAAACAGAAAGGGGAAGATGGCCTCGCCGATCTGCTCGGTTGCGCGCGCCGTCATTCTGCGATCGAGCTCGGCCAAAACTTCCGCGGTTGATAGCCTTTTGCTTTGCATGGTGTGTTATCCGACCAGCTGCACCAGGTCGGCCAGCCGTCGACCGACCTCGGACAGGTTTAAGACAGGATCCGGTAGGCCGGACTTCACCTTCTCGATCAATGCCTGGACTTCCTCAGGCGGTCTTGCGGCTGCAAACTCCCTGACGAATTCCTCGACCTTTGAAATGGGAAGTCCCGGAATATTCTCAATGGCGATCGTGCCGACAGGGTTCAGGAGATGCCCTGCAGAAAAATCCAGCAAAATCAAACGATGAAGGGTTTGCGCAGCTCCGTTGGTGATCACGTGCGACAAGGTGACAATCAGCTGTCGCGTGTCCGGCGAAGAGGCGAGCTCCTTATCGTTGAAGCCATCCAGGATGATCCAGCACTTCTTGTGGGTTGCCGCTGCGAACGTGACAAGCGTGTTGGCAAGCTCCTGGGGCCACCTGATGGCGTTCGTATCTCCTTTTTTGGGCAGCAGACCCAGGTCGCCACCCAGCTGGGTGGCGATATCCCTTGCCAGTTCGCCGGCCCCGATGGTCTCGCCCTGTCCCTTCTGAAGTCGTATGTGGCAGGAAATGATCTGCGGATAACGAGAGCGTATGTGCCTGACAAACTCGGCGGTGTAGGTCTTTCCGCTATCGGACGGCCCATTGATGACCACGATGGGCTGCTCGGGGACATCTTCCATGAGAGCCTTGAAGTGGTCGCGCACAGCCGCCCGACCAAGAAAGGGAAGTCTCTTGAAAAGCAGCTTCGAGCCGAACAGGTCGGGAATGGCCGGATCCACTGCCGATGCGGCGGTGATCTTTTGGATCATCTGCTCGATCTTGGCGTCGCCCGGAACGAGCCTCTCGAGAAACCGGGCCATGATGGGAGGCTTTTCGTAAAAGCCGTCCAGGATACATGCATTGATGGCTGCAGTGTAAAGCGGATCGACGGCCCCGCCGTCAGGGACCTGCGACCAAAGTCTCTGAGGAAGAGCGGAGGTAAGTATCGAGCGGATCGCGCCCGAAGCCCCATGCCTTGCGTTCAGCTGCGAGCGAACGTAGTCGATTTCATCACTCGTCAACATTCAGGCCGATCTCGAACTGTATTGTGCAGCTCGCCGCCGAGGACCGAAGCTGCTGGCCGCGAAACGACGCTCCCAGAAAAATTTGCCGCCCAATCGGCAGATAAACTGCCGGCCGACCGCATCGCCCATCCCACCGTCCTTCAGCCGGCCGCCCATCAACAACGTAGGGTCGCAAGTTTACCCGATGCCTGTGCCGAGGAAAGGGCTTTTTGCCGACTCTTCCTGATCAGCCCATGAAGTTTGCGGCTGTGCAAGTACCGGTCCCGGCTCTGCCGACGCCTTTTTGACTGATTTTTCTGTTTTCCGGAAACGCCCCATCCATCGCAACAGGCAAGGGCGCCTTGACTGGGATATGAGTGAACACGCGAGACGCAAGCGAGCTCTCGGGCCTATCCGGTGCATGCCGAATTGGCTGGCACACCAAGAGAGGCCGGTGCCGGGACAGCTAGTCCGTTGCCGTCCCTCATCAAGTTTAACTGAGTTCCGAGGATTTGCCCCGTCTCGCACGTGCTGCCTCAAAACAATGCTTCGGCAAAATTTACCGCTCGGAGGCGATAGGAATGGCTTGGAGTCGAATAATCGGTCGCAAAAGACACGCTCAAGGTAGCTCCCGAAGGGCTGCATCGTAGAAAACCGTCGGGATTAATTAGCGCGATTGAAATTAAATTTACGCATAAAGCCTGCGCTTGATAGCGATTTTGCTATGAAATACTTCAAACTCTACCTGCCCGTGCGTCCGATGGGCGCCCGACATTTGGTGAGCCGCTTGCAGACAGAGCAACCCATCGTCGTTTGAGGCCGCAAGCTCCATCTTGTAAAGTGCGGTGAACTTCAAGCTTCCCGCAATCGGCCGCTATGAAATCGAACACCGACGCTCTGCCATACGCATGGAGTGTAGGCGTCCGGGCGGCATCAAAATACAGCAGCTAGCAGTAGCAAATTCCGCGTCAGGCGCCATCGCAGTGAGTTGCGCAGGAATATCGGAATAGAGTACCCGCCGCACCAGCACTGCAAATTCCGACCTTTTTTTCTTTCGCAATGCGCATCGCTTGATGCGTCCGCTTGTCGACATACGTCATATCCGCATAGGCCGCCAACAACTGAAATGCGCGTCGTTCAAATCGCTACCCTTCCATTCTTTGGCATCCGCCCTAAATTTATCGACACTGGGTTGGACGATTGAGACGGCAATCGCCTTGCAGACACCGTGGCTTTAAGTTTGTCCCACGGCAATTGGGTCACGCGGTTAACCACCCGCAATTTGCCGCGAAACGCGCCGCGCGCCCCCACTTCGCCGACTGTTGTGTTTTCGTCGATATCGGATAGATCGATGCCACTTGCTTCGAGAAGCTTGCGTTAAAGCGCCGACGCCAAAATCGCCGCAGGGATCCCAAGAAAGTCGCTGACGGGCTTCCGCATCGGAAAGACGCCGATCGCCGCGCTTCTTGATGTCCTCGCTCAATGTACGGTGCATGGCGCTGACGCCCTGTCGATCTCCTCCGGAGACGGACATTTCCCGGCAGAAAATCGACCACTTTGAGGAGGAAAACCTACGCCCGCTGCGCCCTGACGCAACCCCGATTTCACGAGGGACACGGTCGCGATGGGACATGCAACGCAATCCATTTAAACAGCTTTGGCGTGAGCGTGAGGAGCCGCTCCTCGACGGCGTTTGCCTGCGAGGGCGTTTGCGCGCACAACGCCAGAGCAATCTCAGGATGCAGGCAGGCCACACTGCTGCCGTGGTCCAAGACTTGGAATACGGCTATTGTCATAGAAAGCGCTTCTGTCGGATATCCACCCTCGGCAAACCGCTTGATGAGCTCATGCGGCGCCGTGTGACAAAAATTGGCGTTATCGGGATCGAGCCATCGGCGGCGACATCAACTAGAGTAGCAGCAATTGCGGGCGGCAGCGCTGCAATCACCTCAAGTCCCTGTTTTTCGAATGTCGGCGATCGTCGGGTTCTCCTTGGCCAGGGCTTCGGCGACCCAACCATAGCTGTTTCCAAACGCCGCGCCGAATTTGCCGATTGCTTGCTTATAGTCCTTCTCGATATTTTCTAGTCCTTCTCGATATTTTCGATCGTTTGGTCATCCATCGGCTGGCTACCAAGCTGCGTTTCAAAGCACTTGTACTGCCGGGCCGCTTTGCGGGCTTCGACGATTTCGTGTTATTCGGCATGCAAAATTGGCATTGACTCTCTTTTAATGCAGTTCGAGGGATCTCTTGCGCATTGATTGGGGAGAACCAGCGCCATGCAGTAAGCACTCCACCGCTCCCGTCTGGTGCCGCGTGGGCTTATTGTAGAGAGTGCGTGCTACGAGGGCGATACGGCCGTCATCATGGTCCGGAGGTCCGGAGGTGTCGGCCTGTGACCATCATGCGGGACCGTTTCTCGGCGTATCCATAGCCGGTATCGGCGACGCCAATGAATTTCATTTGATTCACAGATTAGTCGGTCAAGAAAAGTGAAATGGCCATCTACAAAGGCGCGAACTATCTGCAACAATCTTCCAGCGAAGCTTTTGATCGGGATTACGGGCCAGGAGCCGCAGCTCCCGACGCTGGAATTTACCGGTGCATGGGCTGTCATCGCGAGATCGGCATTTCAGCTGCAACGTGTTGCCACCGCTAGGACATCACGCGCACACCCCTTCACAAGGATCGATCCGGTGGCGTTGATCGTCTACGCTGACTATAAGCCAAAATAGTGTGACAAGCGAAGTCCGGTGAAAGCCGGACTTCGGCAGTACACACTTCTCGCGACTCAATCTTGTCGCATTCTGTCGCTGGCGACACGTGTCGTTGGCGAGTTTGAGCGAAAGTCCAATGACCCCGCTTGTCCGCGTACACGAGACAGCCAGGATAGCCTCGATTTCAGCCAAAGGTAGGACATGTTCGATGTGTATCTAAACGATAGAGATGATCTGCGGGTTGTTCACGGGGAGCTCTGCTGCCTGCCACGTGTTCGCTCACGAAGAGGCGAAAGAAGAAGGCGCGGGTATCGGCGTCAGTCACGAGATCAGGCTAGCTATTCAGAAGCAAGGTTATTACGTGCGAAAGGCTACATTAGGAAGACCACTATCGCCGATCGAAGCAAGTCGACGCACCCGCGAAACGGACGCTCGAATACGTAGCTGGCTTTCAATAGTGGATGGCCGGTCGGAAGCCGTCGTGTGGCCGGGCACGACCTTATTCTTCTTCGCTTTGCGAGACCAGCTGCGCGTCAGCGGCCCCGATCGCGCACGTGGAGTTGAGGAAGAATCTCAGATTGGTGTAATCACGCTGACAACTGTGCGGCAAGCTTGGGCTGTCGCTATATGAGCGGCATTCCTTTCAGGACCTGTGCTAGCCCATGACTGAAGGCAATTCGGAATCGACTGGCCATTCGCCGTCGCAGGATATATCGGCGGGCGGGGCGTGGGAGATTGTATCGTCAGATCGCTCGGATTATACTGAGGCAGTCTAGCTGCCTCAGATGCGGGACTTAGCGATTATATATTTCGCCAGTGGTGTTTTGAGTATCGCTCGGATGAGATTGCCGGCGACGACGCCCCAACCTCCTCCTGAACCGCTCTATTAGTCGTTTCATCAGGCGGCGCAAAGCGAGCATCGGCAAGGAGCACGGACTCTTTATACGGACGATTCATGCGAGCCTCCGGGTGATCTGTCTCTATCCTGGACAGCAACGCGCCGGGAGGCGTGCTGAAGTCCAGCGACGGGTTATCCTGCGACGGATCGCGGACAAAATCAGGACCATCGCGCAACCGGGAAGACTCACTATACGGAAGGTTCATGCGAGACCGGGGAAGACGCGCCTGCGCTCCTGCAAGCGTCGCGACGACTTCCGCCGACGGAGCGCCCCTTCGCAAGAGGTCAGGACTGTCGTGCAGCGCGGACTCACGATATGGAAGGTTCAAGCGAGACCGCGGAAGACGCGTCTGCGCCCCGCCCTGCGAATTGCCCGCCCTGTTGAGCATCCCCGGCGTCCTTAGCGCGCTGAGCTGCTGCTGAAAGTCCGTTGGACCGTCTTGCCGGCTCGTCCTCTCTTCGGGGATTGGTGGCAACCGGTCGGTAGTGTTAACGCGCATACCTAGTCTCCAATTGAGAACCGCCACAGCCGTTCCGAACCCTTAGATAGCAGAGCTGCCTTTCGAGAAGCTGACGAGATCGCTGTCGCGCAGATTGGCTGATCAGAAGATCGCTGGGTCTCACCGGACTGGCACTTCACCGGCCGCCCTATTCGCGAGCACTACGCCACCGCGCAGGGTGCACTGACGGCGCGGGCTGTTGGGTATGGACAACCGCTATATCGACCCCAAGTATATGGCACCTGAATCCGGTGTCGCACCGGAGCCGCTTTGAGGCGTTTGGTTGAGAACGAGTGATCAGTTTGATGTCGACAGGTTCGCGGCAGTCGTGCCGGGCGATATCCTGGAGGTCGTCGTCATCCGTTGGCGCAAACGCGCAATCCAGCAGAGAGCCTATGGTCTTGAGTCTTGCTAATCGTCGAACATTCGCCGCGGCCGGGTTGTTTACCCTCGTGTGCGGACAAACTTTGATGCAGCAGGGGTGGGCCGCACAAGTCGGGAGTCCCGTGGTCGCCGGCTATCTGGCCCCTTGGAAGGCCCGGCCAGGCGGCCCGAGCATCAGGACGATCCCGGCTCGCGAGCTGACTCACTTGATGTACGCATTCGGTACCGTCTCGGCAGAAGGACTAGCTGAACTTACGGACCGTTGCCTCGACGCCGGAGCCTGCGATGGGACGGCGCCCCCCGGTCCGTTCGGCGGCAACTTCGCCCAACTCGCCGAATTGAAGCGGAGCAATCCGCAGCTTCGGATCCTGATTTCGTTAGGCGGTTGGAGCGGATCGAAATATTTCTCGGCCGCAGCTGCCACGCCGCTCTCGCGCGCGCGGTTTGCACAATCCGTCGTCGAGGCGTTCTTTCGGCCGTATCCAGGTCTGTTCGATGGCGTCGATGTCGATTGGGAATTTCCTGTCTCAGGAGGACGTCCCGGAAATCTTGCGCACATCGAGGACCGTGGCAATTTTACGCTCCTAATTGCGGAGCTCCGCCGAAAGCTCGCGGGCTTTTCCGCGTTGGAGCGCCGGAGCCTGGAGCTCACCATCGCGGTGTCGTCGACGCCTGACAAAATTATCAATCTAGAGGCGGCCGCTCTCGCTCGCCTGGTCGACCGAATCAATGTGATGGCCTACGACTATCATGCGGGCTCGGCCTTTGCCGGCTTCAATGCCCCACTGTTCGCCGGCGCCGGAGATCCAAATCCCGACCTGAATGTCGATGCGAGCGTGACCGCCTTGATCCGTTCCGGCGTGCCGCCAGCCAAGGTGACGCTCGGGATGGCCTTCTATGGCCGAGCCGTTGCGGGCGTGCCGCAAGAAAAGGGCGGGCTTTTCCAACCGGGGGCTACAGCGAGCGAGGAGTGGGGAGGAAGCGACGGCATCGATTATCGAGATCTCGTTGCCCGGCGACCGGAGGAGCAGGGGTTTCGCCGATATTGGAGCGACGAGGCCCAGGTGCCGTGGCTCTATAACGCCGAACGGCGCTTGTGGATCAGCTACGACGACCCACTCTCCATCGCATGCAAGGCGACGTACGCTCGCACCCATGCGCTCGCCGGAGTCGTGGTCTGGGACTTATTCGCCGACGACGGTTCGCTGCTCGCAGCACTCCGCCCCCCACCTGTACGAAGGTCCGAATAGGAGCGTAGCCACTGTCCTGCTCGGCGCAATCGAGAAGTCGGGCAGCACTGTTGTTTGACCAGTCGCCGACAAGGGGGCGGCTTTACGGTTGCCAAGATCGCAAACGATGGATATTTATCCGCGCCGCTGGGCAACGTCGCCTTACGGGCATCGATCTTCCATTCGGGGCAGGTCTTGAGTGTCAAGCAGGCGGTGGGCGTGATGAGCGAAGCGGGGCTCGGCCAAGCCAGGCAAAAAAGGAAGTGGATGATATTGTCGCATTCCTTCATTCGCTAACCGGGCAGCTGCCAAAGATCAAATACCCGCTCTTGTCGGGGCGGACCGACCCGCTGCCACCTTTTTAGGCCAGCAAACAGACGGGCTTTTGCTCTCATCCCTGGACTGCCGTCAGCAATTTAAAGCGGATGCTCACTCTGAAAGCGTTGTCGGATTGACGACACCCCGTCTTCCAACTCGCCACGCGCGAATCTTTCGCGGGTTACATGCTCCAACTCTTTTCGGTGCTTGTGAAGATAGCTGGAAGCCTGGTCGGGAGTCCTGAATGTCGTCTGAAGTTGGCACAGTTGCCGCTCAGCGCCGATAGCGGTAGGAAAGTGGTTAGTTGGCCGTCTTGCAAATTATTCCTCAGGCGTGATCCGCACGGACTTCATGTAGTCGTCTCCTAAGACTCGGAATATCTCAGTTCTTTGGAAAAGCGCCCGCAGACGCGTTCAAAAGGCAAACGGCTACTGAATAGAGGCAACATGAGCTTATTAGCACCCGGGCATGCTGAGGAAATCTGGCAGAGCCCTCCTGGAGATCGACTCGGCCGACATGCACAGAACTGGTGCCGACATTCTCGCAAGAAATGCATACCGCCGTCGGGTGAGAGCGGCATGGGGCACGCTGATCGATACCGGCCCCCTTCAGAGGTGAAAACATGCCGGGCGGAATAAACGCCGCCCGGACCGGGCCCCACGAGTAAGATTTTCTACGTCGTCTACCAGAGCGGAGGAACCACGAGAAGGGTGAACTCGCCCCCCATCAATCTCGCGGCTGGGTGGTTGCATGATCTGTATAAATAGAAACTCGGCGCGCTGGCATCGCCCGGACATGATAAGCTGGCTCAGACTCGGTTCGCCAACGCGAAAAACCCCTCCGGGTCGCCGATATAGCGCCGTCGGAACCGGAGCCACCCTCCCAGAGAACATGCGATCATCTATCGCGTCTGCGGGAAGCGGCGACACGCCGGTAGAAGGACGGAGGCTCTCTCATCAGACGACGCGAGAGCCTCTCTCAATGACTTAGCTGCTCCGCCGCGCAGATCTGGCGCGGCCATTACAGCTCGCATCGCTATGTATTGTCGGGTGCGACGACAAGCTTAGGCGCACTTGCCCAAAGCTTTGACTGCGATGGATTGCAGACCGTCTTCGCCGAGTTCCTCGACCGAGCTCACGCGCGCTCCGACACCGATCTCCGCGCCAGCTTCCAGAACACCGATGCAACTGAAGTAAATCTCCCAATTAGGGGTGCCCTTGAGAAAACCGAACTGGCAGCCTGGTCCGCACCACGGTGCCAACCGTCCCTACTTCGGACGCTGACCGACCGCTGCCAATCAGATGCTCGTGCTACTGCAGGTGGCTCCGTACTCGGTTGAACGCATCGTCCACGACCGAGCTTGGATCAGTATATTGCTCATCCCGCTTAGACGTGCATCCGATATCCACCTCGCCCCCATTGAGAGGCGCGAGCCGAATGTTTACTCGCTCATTATCCGGCTCGCGACGATCACCCGAGCGCCGCTCCAGCGACCTCAGCCTTCACACAAGAACCATTTGGATCCCGGCGGCGAACAGAACTCCTGCGAGTATGACCCTGGTGGCTGTTTGACCCAGCCATTTGAGGCCGATCGCCGTTCCTGTGATGGAGCCTCCCAGCGCGGCGATAGTGTATGACCCGAAATGCAAAGACGGCACTTGGCCGGCGAGAAGAACTCCGGCTAACCCGACTGCGGAGTTCACCAGGATGAATGGGCTCGACAGCGCAGTGGCCTGCTTAGGAGACGCCCAATTCAATGCAATGAGCGTCGGAGCCAAGAACACTCCGCCGCCAACACCGGTCAGGCCAGAAACCAGGCCGACGATCGCTCCAACACTTGCGGTACCCCAGAGCGGCATTTGGCGATCGTGATCGGTGGCGCGATCGCGCCGTAAGGCCATCACGGCGCCTGCCAGCAGAAGGAGGCTGCCAGTCATTGGCCTGTAAATGTAATCCCTAAGCACGATAAGGCCGCCGCCGAGTGCCATTGGCGTTGATGAAAACAAAAGCGGACGCAGCATTGTCCAGTCAACGACTCTGTTGCGATTAAGGACCCAGGTTGAATAAGTCGCGACAGCGACGTTGAGAGCGAGCGCTGTCGGGCGCATCTCTGTTGGCGGAAGAGCGGCGAACACCATCAGCCCGAGAAACGCGGTCCCGCCCGCCTGCCCGACCGTCGCGTAGAGCATTGAGATGACGGCTAAACCCAGAGGAAACATGCTGCACCGACTTTGGCGAACTCTTCCGCCTTCGCAGGATTAATCGGTCAACGACTGCATCGCGAGGCAAGAGACTGCCTCTGCATCTTTGCTGCGTACTCAGGGCGCATGATCAGGCAGGCCTCCGTCACGACAACCGGCAAGTAGGTCGCACCCGATAGGCTCCGTCATGCTGACGGACGTGAAGTTCATGGACTTCGGCGACGCCGGGCCGATTGCGTCTCAGCTCGTACATCGGCTTCCGAGATCGAGAGTGCGGCCGTAGGCAACGAGCGAGCAGCATATCATTCAGGTTCATCGGGTGGCCACATCTATATTCATCCTGATTTTCTTCTGGCTTGATTGAGTAGGATTGCCACGTGTGCGTCATCTTCATCAATTGCCAATGTTAGTAGTTGACCGTATCACCAGGCTCTGAACAACGGTCTGCATAACCTTGAAGCTGTCACCGAGGCGGCCGATGTATACTTGCACTAGCTACGCGTCTAAAGGCATCGGCCGATGTGCTGGCCGACAAGGCAGAATTGAAAAGGTATGCCGTTAACCGCGCGCTTTTCGCTTGAACGGCCAGCGCGTATCGCCCGAAGAGATGGGACAAGTGAGGCTTCCGTGGACTGCTGGCGAGCATCGCGGCTCCAGCTCATTGCTCCTGGAGTTTGATGCGAACTGATCCTTCGCGATGGATCGGCGGAGGAGGAAGCGAGGAAGCGCCAGGTGTCGGCATAGCCGCACCTCTGGCAAATGGCGGCGTGCCGGTGGCCGTGAAGGCAAATCCAGCAAAGCCGAGGCTCCGCACCACAGCCTTTGCGAGCAATCGGACAAGAGCTCTGCGAGCTTGTCGGGTTTGAGCCGATTTTCCTAGGCTGACGCTGTGCACACCATCGCAAGGCGCCTGTAGACTTCGTAATTTCGCCTTCGGCACGCAGCTTGCTTCGCCCAGCACACCATCACCGTCTCGCCTCCCGGCTGGGTGATGCAGGGGCGGACCGGACGTGTCACGGCGTGTTGTGTCCGCCCCGACCGATTTGCGGTGAGGTGCCATGAAACAGCATATGCGGGCGGCTGTGGCTGCGGTCGCCTTTGCTCACGCGCTCCGCCGCGAGGTCCTCAGCTTGTACGAACACGAAACCCGTGGATACAATAGGATCAGGGTGTGGGTAAACGCAAATTGGGCGAGCGGATACGACTCCGACAATCAGTGCAAAGTCGGCGGCTCACTGCCGTATATGTTTCACCAGGGCGTGAGATCACGTTGGCGGCTGAGGCCGCGCCCCCTGGGAGCGTACAGCGGCTTTGATCACGACACTTCATCTTTCTTTTCCGTAAAGGTCACCAGCAAGCACGCAAGGCTGTTCGATCACCGGGAAGGCGCGGACTTCACGTACACGATCTGGTCGGGGAGCCGCACTCCAATCACGGAGTGAATCGTTGAAGAACAATCTTAGGACTTTACTCCGCGCACGTTTGCGCCGTAATCCGGGTTGCGCGTTTTCGGTCAGTGCAGCGACCGGGGCCGCTATGGTCACGAGCCGTCGGCTAGAGGTAGCTTCGATGGAGCGGTACACGGCCTACCTAGTCGGGCCAGATGGACATGCTGTGAGTTTCGTCGAATTTATCTGTTCTGATGAGGACGTAGCAAAGGAGCGGGTACGGCGCGTTGCAAATGATTACGCGATTGAGCTTTGGAAGAGCGATCGCAAGATAGTAGCGTATGAAGCACAACGGTAGCACTCGGCGGTAGAGGTGCGATGCGGTTATGCCCGTCTAGCGACGGAGGTTGAACGCTATATTCACCGTTCTCGCGCTGGATTCGCGATCATAACCTAGACTGGTGGTTCACTTCGACATCACCACGCGGATACGAACTTCTCCAAAAAGCGTTTTTGTGGGCTCTTTGGCCCGAGAACCACGCGCCCCCATCTTACAGAGGCCGCAGCAGCGCGGAGGCTTAGCCGCCCTTCTTGCGCCACAAGCGGCTTATCAAGACCAGGTTCGATCGGATTTGAGCAATCTGAGAATGAGTCGAGAATTATGTCCTGCATCCCTAACCCTAAAACACACTCTAGCCGTGCCGATGCCGGATCGTCAGCCTAACGATCCGTTTGCAAAACGACACCTGGTATCTTCAGCCCGAATGGTCCACGGACGCGAACACGGGCCTCTGCCGCTCAGCGAAAAAAAGGGCAGAAGAATCAGATACTTTTCACGGCCGCCACAATAAGCGGAAGGGTCCATGGGTACGCCGATTGAGGCAACGTCAGCTCCTTACTGCGGGCGGCACGGATACGCATGAGGGTGGCTTTTGTCGCTATAGGGCGACATCGGGTCATTGTTCTTCGACAATGATTTTATGCGTCCCGGAAAAAGCCGTGCCTCTGCAAGATCGGCAATAGCTCATGATGGCCGCGGAAGATGTAGTCCGGTTCTGTTGCCTGCAATCGCGAATTGGAAACAAATCCGCCGGTCATCGAGACACTCATAAGCCCCCAGGTCGCGTGCAATATTCTGGGTATATCGCCGATAATGAAGGTCGCCGGCGGTTTCGGGGCGCTTTTCTGCATGTACAGACGAAGCCGCTCCCCCTTGCTCATCGATTTGAACTGTGTGGCGCGGCTTTCAAAAGCAATCACCTCGCTGAGGTAGTCGTTGATTCCAAGCCTTCACAATTGGGATCGGAGAGGATCGACGACATGGTTGCTCACAATGACGGCATCACGATTTGTGCGGCGCGTGAGTGAACAATTCTCCAAAGCCCGGAGAGTGTTGATACCGTAGAGCGCGTCTTGCCTCTCCCCAAGAACGTCTTCTGCGGTTCGCATTTCGCCCTTAACATTGTATTCTTGCAATTCTAGGGTGACCCATCGATATCCCGACTGGACTTCTCCAAAGCAGATCTCCTCTAGCGAGAGATTATCTCCTGCAAAGTGCGGCCGCGATCTGACAAGGTCAGATCATGCAGCTGTCCTGGTGAGCACCGTTCTGACTTCCCCCTTACCTGAGCGGGCGACTGTCGAGGTGCGAGATGCTGCGAGCTTTGCCGATACATCGCTTATTCGGCTTTCCTATAGACGGTAGAGGAAGATAGAACAGTTCGGGGCAAATGCCCCTCCCCTCTGGCACAATTCGCGAGAGGCGCTGAACTGCATAGATCCAAGAAGCCGCGTTAGCTGGCCAATCCAATGGCCATCAATGTGGTGGGCATCACACTGCGTGGCCGCTGTGTGTCGACAGCTTCGTGCCCCTCGCCAAGCATCGCGGATACCAATATCCGCATTGGCGTGCTTGTGAATTTCTCCCTATCTTTGAAGGCTTAGAAGAATATCGACGTAGACACTAACACGTTCAACGCATGTCCCGTTCGCGGCGTGTAAGTGATGCTCGTAGGGTTATTGACGTATGTCAGTCCTAAGCTTGAATATACCCCGGACGACAGATGTGCCGTGTAGGTTGCGGAAAGCGCCGTACTGTCGCGATGCACAAGATGGCCCTTGGCCACGGCAGCTTCTACTGCAACGTTGCTCCACGCAGTGTTGGTGGCAAC
The DNA here is from genome assembly GCF_051853015.1 of Bradyrhizobium sp. BLXBL-03. Lineage (NCBI taxonomy): Bacteria > Pseudomonadati > Pseudomonadota > Alphaproteobacteria > Hyphomicrobiales > Nitrobacteraceae > Bradyrhizobium > Bradyrhizobium sp. BLXBL-03. Next base: position 6,943,093 of record NZ_CP182470.1, read on the forward strand.
AATCGCAATCTGGTCACTTGGACGGCTGTCAAACAACCCTTTCGCGTAGAGACGGAGCTCGAAATACTTACTCACCCTGTTTGAGTCGGGCGGCGCGTACATCACAGAAAATCCTGCATAGATGCCGCGAGTTGGTGAGCCTAGGACATCCGACTGCCAGAGTTGCCTGTCCGCTGCCGCGTAATAGATGCTGTTCCCGTCGGCCCTCGGTTGCTTCGGATCCTGCAAGTCGGTGTAGCTACTATTGTTGAAACCGGCACCTGCCCGCAACCAAGTCTCAGGTAAACCTGGAGCAGCTTTGTTCTTGTAGCCGGCTTCGTCGAGCAAGAGAACGCCCGCGTTCGTCGTGCTCCAGTTTAAGCCAGTCGGATTTTCGCGAATTTGCGCAAATTGACCGTCTGGACTGAGTGAACGCTGTACTGAAATCCTGTTGTAGAACCGATCATCAAAATTGTACTTTAGATTGAACGCTGGCGTCGGCGCGGCATTGTTGCTCATGCCTGCTTGGTACAAAATGTGGGATGACGCTCCAAAAACGTTTACTGCTGCGTTTCCTCCGACCACCGTGCCTACGAACTCATTTATGTTCCTGAGATAGCCCATTTTGAGTTCGAGTTTCCCGTCAAAAAACGTTTGATAGTAGCCGATCGTATTGATCCCAACTCTATCTGGCCCGCCGGGCTTCCATGTCCAGTACTGCTGCTGGGCTCCTACGATGATCTGACCATCGGGAATCCCAAATCGGCTGAGATCATAGGTCACGATCATGAAATTTAGGGTATTGAATGTCGGGTTCTGACCTGCATATAGCTGATCACGAATGGCGCTCTTCGCTGCATTCGGCAGCTGATTGTCCACGAAGGTGTTTACTGTCCCGCCAACATAGCCGATTCCGACTTCTCCCAGCGCAGATCTAACGCCGCCGTAATCCTGATCTACTGTATCGGCCGGACCAGGAATATTGAGCCACATACCTTTTTCGCGCAGGTCCTCGTACTTTGCAAATGGGCCGGCATTCTCCGGAATTTTATTCTTTGCAACCACACCCGCAGCTTCGCGCTTTGCTGCAAACGCGTTTTCGGTCTGTTCAAGCGCCGCGCTACCGGTGAGATGCGCAGCTTGTTGCGACCGATACCTTCGGTAGGACGTCGCCAGGGGGTTCTTCTTTTTAATTCCTCCGTCGGCGACCTCACCAGGAGTGTCACTTTGTGAGCTAGGCACGGTGGCAGCTTGAGCCAACGCCGCATCCACGATGAGATTCGCCGCGAGGAACACTGCGATAGTAATCCAACTCTGCGCGTTGGTTTCATGAATTTTCGTTCGCAACGCGCTAGCCACGAGACGAAGCAATCGAGGGCTACGGAGCACTAAAACCTTTGAGGGCCGGATCCTCGATGATCGCGCGAGAAAGTTTGCGAGCGGTTTGCATGAAACGAATACGATCGCTGTAGACCTCACAGCTGACGCTAACGAGACGGCAGATCCATCACGCTTGCTGGCGTAGGCAGACCCATATTGCATCCCGACTTCCTTAGCGTGAGAGGCAAGACCTTAGCTGCCGGCCGATTGCCATGTGGTCACCATTGCATCAATTGCTAAGGTTGGTAGGTGATATCAGCCGCAGGGCCGCGAGGTACGGTACGAACGCCCATGCTGATTGACGCGCAGACGCCGGAGATCCGGCAGGCCATCGAGCATGCCATTTTGCCTAGTTCGGAACGCTATCGGCAACGGGCAGGAACCATCGCGCTCAAATGGCCTCGTTGCTCACGACCACCTGGCGCCCGTAAGCTTCTGCTAGGCATCCACAAAGCGATCGAATGATATCTTCTTTTTGGCCCTTCTGCGACCTCTGGCGACGTCTGCAATTCCGCCGCTATTGGCGGACGAGCGAACATCAGGGGTACCTGACCCGACACCCGGTTTATGAGCACGCGATCATAGTACCGCTACCAAGTAGCTGCTGAATCCAATTTGTCCTCTCAAGAACAATTACTGCTTTTCGATTTGCGAGCTCGAGCATCAGATTCATAGTTGAGTGCGATAGCTTCCGTTGTCCGGGTCCGGGTCGCGGCCAATCTTGTGATCCGTCTAAGCGACCTCAGCCGCGGGCTGCTTGGGGGCCGTTACGTGTGTCACGCTGCTCCGACCATCGATGCTAACGGGTACTTCGCCGGCGATGGTTGCACGATGAACGAGGCGGTGTTGGTCGCCGTAGTCATTCACGGCGTAATGTTGTGTGGCGCGATTGTCCCAGATCGCTACATCGCCTTCCTTCCAGTTCCAGCGCACGGTGTTTTCAAGCGCCGTGATATGAGACTGAAACAAATCAAAAAGCTTCTGGCCGTCGTATTTCGGGACACCAATGAAGTTTTGCACTAGAGCACCGAGCACCAGCGTGCGTTCCCCGGTCTCCGGGTGTACGCGCACAACGGGATGCTCAGTCTGATAGATTGTTTTAGTGAAAACTTCGTCTAAGTGCCTTTTGTCGAGCTCGCTGGCGCGGGCCAGTATCGCGTAATCGAAGGCGTTACTGTGAAGGGCCCAGAGCCTGTCTGCAAGCCGTTGGAGAGGCGGAGCCAGGTCGAGGTAGGCCGTGACGGTATTTGACCAAACCGTATCGCCACCGAATGGTGGCATCACAATGCCTCGCAGCACCGCAATCTTGGGGTAGGCATCGATGAAGGTTCCATCAGTGTGCCAGAGGTCGGCCCGGCTACCGGCGCGAGCTGAATCAAGCTCGATGATCGACGCCGTTCCGTTAATCGCACCGAGCGTCGGATGACGTGCCAGCTTTCCGAAACGAACGGCAAAGCGCTCCTGCTCCGCATCATCAAGGTGCTCCTGTTGGCGAAAGAAGATAACCTTGTGCTCCAACAATAGCTCATTGATCGAGGCGATCGTCTGCTCCGGCAAATCGCCCGACAGCTTAATATTTCGGATTTCCGCACCGATGCGCGCTGCCCGTTTGATGATATCCGCGCAAGGAATGACATTGTTCGACAAGACCGTTGCAGTCATGGCTCCGGCGCCTCCAATTTTGCGGTTGCCACGGGATCACATTATTCAACTCGAAAGAGCGACGAACGCCAAATGGGGCTGCATGGCGGGATCCTTCATAGCCCGTGATGCAGCGGCGAGCCCTTGCTTGAGCTCTTCACGCGATCTCGGGTAGGTTAGTTCGGCGTTCGCGAAGGTCTTGATTTAAAATTGACCATTACGTCAGTTCGATCAATTGCCAGCATTGGTAGTTGACCGAGGCGAGAGCTCCGCAGTTCGCTGAGTGATTGATATTTCGTCCACTACCGAGTGAATTTGAAAAAGGCAATGAGAGCGGCTTTGTGATCGACTTAGAGGGGCGGTCTAAGCGATCCAGATTGCCGCGCTAAAGAGTCGCAGCGGTGACACCGAAGCGGAACTACCCAAAAAGCACTCCATTGCTCTCCATGCGCAATGTCTAGAAAAGGTCGGCGATAAGGAAACGCTGGTCAAGGTTCTTAACCCTTTGTCGAGTTGTGCGTTTTGTGTGGCGTGGTTTCACAGCAGCGGCGTTTCCCAGGCCCGGGCTACTCGATAATCACTAGCCGATACGAGCGTCGTGTGACCAACAACAGCGCGATTGCAAGCGTTGGTATTACGGCCAACCTCGTCGATCACATGCAAGCGCCCCGAGCCTGATACTACGATTGCTCCGGGGAGCTCGACGCGTCTATTGGCATCTCCGGGTTGACGAACCGCTTGCGTTGCAGATAATCGCAGGCGTCGAGGTTCTCTAGATCTAGCTTGATCTGGAGCTAAGAGGGAAGCCGGTGCGCTTTCGATTCGTTCAGGATCAAAGCAATGCCGGCGCTGCCCCCGCAACTGTAAGCGGCGAGCCCGTATCCAAACGCGTCACTGAAGCAAACGCTTCGGGAAGGCCGGATGCAGGCGATGACCCGCGAGCCAGGAGACCTGCCCCGACAACATAATCGTCCACGGGCGGGGTGTCCGGTGGTACGCCTAGCAGCAGGCCTCGCTTTGGCGGCCTTCCTGCCTGCGTTCCGCCATGGCCTTTGCCCCCACACAATGGGGATAAAGCTATGTCTCTTCTCTCACTTCCTGTCGCGACCCTCGGCATGCCGCGTATTGGGCCACGCCGTGAGCTCAAGCTGGCGCTCGAAGGCTACTGGGCTGGCAAGATCAGCGATCAGCAGCTCCTTGAAGCTGCAGCCGGTCTTCGTGTCGCCAATTGGGCACGTCAGAATCTGTTGGGCGTCACTATCATCCCGTCTAATGACTTTTCACTGTATGACCAGATTCTCGACACGAGCGTCACGGTCGGCGCCATTCCTGAGGCGTATGGCTGGGAGAGTGGTCCCGTCTCGCTGAAGACCTATTTCACCATGGCGCGGGGCTCGCAAGACCAGGACCGAGAGGCGAGCTGGGCTCACACCGGTCAAGGCCTTGGCGCCTCTGCGCAGGAGATGACTAAGTGGTTCGATACCAATTACCACTACATGGTACCAGAATTCCATAAAGGACAGACCTTCAAGCTCTCTTCCCGCAAGCCGATCGAGGAATATGAGGAGGCGAAAGCCCTCGGCTATCAGACGCGTCCTGTCTTGGTGGGACCAGTCACCTTCTTGAAACTAGGCAAGAGCGTCGATCCAGCGTTTGATCCGATTTCGCTGCTCGATAGCCTCGTGCCCGTCTATGTCGAAGTTCTTAAAGAACTGGCGAAACGTGGAGCCGAGTGGGTCCAGCTTGATGAGCCCTATCTGGTGCTTGATCTGGACGAAACCACGCGGAATGGACTCCAGCGCGCCTACGGGCGTCTCGCCGAGGAGGTGCCTGGCATCAAGGTCATGCTTGCAACTTACTTCGGAGCAATCGGCGACAATTTGGCGACCGCTCTGAAGCTGCCGTTGGCCGGACTGCACGTCGATCTTGTTCGCGCTCCGGAGCAATTGAGGCAGATTGAATACGGCGCCCGCGCGGATCTCGTAATTTCACTCGGCGTCATCGACGGCCGCAACGTATGGCGTTCCAACCTGTCGGCACTGCTTGAGCAGTACAAGCCCGTCATTGCAAAGTTCGGCAAGGAGCGCGTGCAGCTCGCGCCTTCCTGCTCGCTTTTGCATGTGCCAATCGACCTTGCGCTCGAAACCGATCTCGATCGGGACGTGAAGAGATGGCTTGCCTTCTCGGTCCAGAAGATCGAGGAGCTCACGACCTTGGCGAAGGCGCTTGCGGGCGACGGAAATGTCATTGCCGCACTTTCCGAATCAGACCTTGCAGCGAGGGCACGCCAGGCATCGCCGAAAATCCATGACAAGGCCGTCGCCCGGCGAACGGCGGCGATTCACGAGGCAATGCGCCGCCGAAACAGTGCTTTTGCGACACGTGCGGAGGTTCAGCGCAAGCGTTTCGGCCTGCCGCTGTTCCCCACAACCACGATCGGGTCGTTCCCGCAAACGAGCGAGATACGCAACGCCCGCGCCGAGCATGCCAAGGGAAACTTGACAAAGGCGAAATATGAACAATTCTTGAAGAAGGAAACGGCCAGCGCGGTCCTCTGGCAGGAAGACATCGGGCTCGACGTGCTAGTCCACGGCGAGTTCGAGCGCAATGATATGGTCCAGTATTTCGCCGAGCAGCTCTCCGGATTCGCCTTCACTAGGCATGGCTGGGTGCAGTCCTACGGCTCCCGTTACGTTCGTCCGCCTATACTGTTCGGCGATGTCTCCCGCCCGAAGCCGATGACTATCGAATGGTGGCGCTACGCGCAGTCGCTGACCACAAAGCCGATGAAGGCAATGCTTACGGGACCGGTGACAATCCTCACTTGGTCGTTTGTCCGTGACGACATTCCGCGCAGCGAGGCCTGCCGTCAGATCGCGCTCGCTATCCGTGACGAGGTCGCGGACCTGGAAAAGGCCGGCGCAACCATGATCCAAATCGATGAGGCCGCGCTACGCGAAGGTTTGCCGCTCCGTCGATCCGATTGGAGATCTTATCTCGACTGGGCTGTTGAAAGCTTCCGCCTGTGCTCGTCCGGTGTTGCCGATGCAACGCAGATCCATACCCACATGTGCTATTCGGAGTTCAATGCCATCATCCACGCAATTGCCGCGATGGACGCAGATGTCATCTCGATCGAAACCTCCCGCTCTAGGATGGAGCTGCTCGATGCGTTCACTGCCTTCAAGTACCCGAACGACATCGGCCCTGGCGTCTATGACATCCACTCGCCCCGCGTTCCCGACGCCTCTGAGATAGCGGATCTCATCACGCTGGCCCGCCAACGACTGTCGGACTCACAGCTCTGGATCAATCCGGATTGCGGTCTAAAGACTCGCAAATGGACAGAAGTTCGTCCGGCGCTCGTCAACATGGTCGCCGCAGCTCGCGAACTGCGCAAGTCTTCCTGATGCCAGCGTGATCTGGTGGTCAAAGCCGTGTTCGTCGGTGAGGCTGGCTTTGTACACCGGGCCCGCGATCGCGGCCCAATGACTCATTGAGGTAGCTGGGCCCACCGTCGCCGCAGTATGGCGCAGAGCTGTCGATAGCTCAAGCATGTCCGGCCCGGTCACGAGTCGGCTGCTCGTGTCCTTATGACGGGGACCCACGCTGGCAAAAGAGCTGAAATTTGGATGTCAATCACATCTCAACGTGCTAGCGCTATCACGACGTCATACTCGTTTAAATTGTCCATACCCCGTTTTATAAGTGGGCTGCTCCACTAATGGAGCGACATGGAGTCGGAAATGTTTCAAGAGAGATGGAAATTGACGAAGCGGATCGGCGCGGCTTGCCTCGGCCTACTCATCCTGGCGGCGCCTGCAGCCGCGCAACCGATTTGGACCTGGACCAACCAATACGGCTCAACCCTGGCGGTCGACAATTATAATCCAAACACGGGCGCTATTTCCGGCATCTACACAAACAATGCGAGCAATAGCTGCGATGCAGGTGCCCCACAGACAATGACGGGCTGGCTCGCGCAGACCAATAGTGGCACGGCGATCAGCTTTTCGGTGAATTTTGTTGGCTGCGGATCGACAACCGTGTGGACCGGGCAGCTGAACGCTGCATCTAGATTTCAGGGACTTTGGCTCCTTTCACTCGCGGAACCGGTGGCGTGGAACGGCATTAGCGCCGGCGCGGACACCTTCACTTTCGCAAGCGGCGACAAATCGAAACTACCATCCGCTAGCGGCGAGGCGGCCAAGAGCGGTGGTGCAGGCGAAAAGCTCTCGAATACCAAGTCGCGCAAGTGACATGACCAGCCACATGGCAAAGGAAGGAACGTTATCACGCTGAGCTTTCGTCCCTGCCTTAATCTACCCAGACGCCCACTTTGGTCCAAAAGCGGATTTGGTATCGAAGATCGAGTCTTGCCGAGCCCGAACGCCTGACCTGTTCAGGCTCGGTATTACTCGTTGCAGGCGGGGCCAGCTGACCATATCGTTGGCCTGGGCTTCAAAATCAGTCTGTTTTGCGCAAATCGCTAGGATCGAGTTGCGCCTTGACGGCCATGGCAAAAATGGGGGCGACCAAATAGACTGAACTTTTGCCCGCACGTCTCGATCTCGGCTTGTGGCCGGCACGCCACCTCTTGCTATGACCTACTGATGTAGAAGATCCAGGTTTCCCGCGCGGTCACACTCAGCAGGTCCTTTACCGGCGGCGCCGCCTTGCGAATCACCTTACCCGGAGATCTACCTAGGCGTTCCGTCTAAGCAGGAGCGTCATCGTTATATGTCACGACGAGTCTAAGGCTGCAGGCGACGCCCGTTGCAACAATGAGGATGATTGCCATTCCGATCATGCCAATGCGAAAAGATCCCGTCCAATCCTTGAGGAAGCCGACCATGTACGGGCCGACGAAGGCCCCAAAGGCACCAATCGAATTGATGAACGCTATGCCACCAGCGGCAGCGGGCCCGGTGAGGAAACTCTGTGGGATCGTGTAAAGGACGGTCCGCGCCGAAATAGTGCCAATCAGCGCAAGCGTCATGCATATGAGCGCCGGTATGAACGAGGTGAACGCTACCGAAAAGACAAGTCCGATGGCGCCAAGCATCAGTGCGGCGACCAGATTGTAGATCTTTTGCCCCTTGCAATCGACAAGGCGCGCCCAGAACAACGAGCCTATTGTCACAAAGAAATAAGGCGCGGCCGAGAGCCAACCAATCTGCATGTTATTCAAGTTGTGGCTCTTTAAGATCAGAGGGAGCCAGATGCCTATCCCGTAGGAGGCGATCGTGAAAGCGAAGCTGATGCTTGTCAGCATCAGCACGCGGACATCCCTGATCGCGGCCCAGAGATCCGTTTTGACCTTGTCGTGTTTTTCCTTAGCGAGCTCGTCCAGTAGCGCGTCCCGTTCCGGGGGCGTCAACCACGAGGCCTTGACCGGCGTGTCGGCCAGCAGAACGAGGCATAAGCCTCCAAGCAAGCAGGCCGGAAGGCCTTCGATCAGGAACATCCATTGCCAGCCGGCTAGTCCCCACACTCCATCCATTCTCAATAATGAAGCCGATAGTGGATTGCCGATCAACGAGGACGCCGGCGTTGCCGTCATGAACCAGGCGAGGACGCCGGTCCGCGATTGCGCCGGAAACCAAATGGAAATGTACCAGATGACGCCAGGAAAAAACCCCGATTCGAAAACTCCCAGAAGAAGACGGATTGCGTAGAAGCTGTATGGTCCAACGGCGAACGCTGTCGCCGCGGCTGCAAGGCCCCAGGTTATCATGATGCGGGCGAGCCAGCGGCGCGCTCCCACGCGATACATCATCATGTTGCTAGGTACTTCGAGCAGGCAGTAGCTGAAGAAGAGGATCCCAGCCCCCCATCCGAATTGCGTGGCACTTAAGCCGATGGCTTCGTTCATCTGCAGCGCAGCGATGCCAACACTGGTCCGATCGAGGTTGTTGAAAAGATAGGCAACGCCCAACAGCGGCACGAGCCGCCGCGTGTTCTTGACGACAGCGCTCGCAACCAAGCCACACCTTTCCTTTTCGTCCGTATGACGCTGCGCAGCAACGGCGTCAACCAATTCGTTCTGCTCCTACAACTAATCGCTGACCAGCCGTCCATTTTTTCTGACGCTATGCCAGGATGTTAGGCTGAAACCTGGGAATCACGGCCCCAAGTGCCCGATCGCACATTTTCAACCATCGACGGCACTTTCTGCTATTGGTCCCACGTTCATGACTTGTCTAGACCCGTCATCGAACTAGCGAGCCATCGTCCGCCGCTTCCGATTGAGAGCGGCAAATGGGCTATCCGGGCTGTTTGTGTGGCGCAAGCCCAAGCATCGCTCGCGCTTCCACTGTGGTGGCAGGCTCGTACCCAAGTTCTCGGATAATTTTTACGGTCTTGTCGACCAGGCGCACGTTCGTGGCAAGCATGCCCGGTTCGAGGTAGAGATTGTCCTCCAGACCTACACGCACGTGGCCGCCCGCGAGCACCGCGTGAGTGGTTGCGGGCAGCTGTGCTCGACCGACCCCGCTAACGCAAAACATGGCTCCTTTGGGAAGATTGCCGATCAGCAAATCGAGGATCTGCGGACTGTACGGCAATGCGCCCTGAATTGCGCGATCGGCACCAAGAACGAAATTGATCCAATAGGGAGGCTTATCGAACCCCTTGTTGATGAGACGTATCGGATCTTGGAGAAGGTGGGAAAGTGAAAAGCATTCCCATTCGGGTTTGATGCCCGTTTTTTGGAATCGCTTTGCCATGATATCGCAGCGGCTCGGCGACGTGTTAACGACAACATCGCGGCCGCCAAAGCTGGCCAGAACGCTGTGAGCGTCAAATGTCGCCATGTCAGCGCCCGCCTCAAGACCTTTTAGGCGCTCTTCAAAAATAACCTCATCGAGACCGGCCTCCAGGGATCGGACCATGTCTCCATCAATGCCCCCGCCCGTGCTGTTGTTGATGATGATGCCGCATTTTGCCAGAATCCGGGAATTGATATCCTGATAAATTTCCGGATTACAGGTTGCGGCGTCGTCCGGCCTGCGCGCATGCAGCGCCACGATAGACGCCCCCGCACCGTAGCATCGATACACATCCTCCGCGATCTCGTTTGGCTGGGTCGGCAGGTGCGGGTTCTGCGATTTCTTCACCACCCCTCCCGTCGGAGCAATCGTGACAATGACTTTTCCGTTAAAACTCATACTGCGTCTCCTGTCATCGCCGACTTGGGTATTCATAGCGGGTCCTTACGTACCCGCTGAGGAACCACTTGAAACAAGTCGTAAGGGCCGCAAGTGTCGTCTTCAACAGGCTCCAGCCTCCAACACCTGGCATTCAGAACAGATCTGCTTATTGAGAACCGTCACGACTCAGCTGGGTGCTCGCGTTGGGGAACAGCCGCTCGCTCATGCGAATGAGTTCGCGAACCTTTCGAGCGGAAGGGTGCGCCTCAGCGCACCTTTTGTGTACGGTGCTAGGTCGTTCGCGACGATCCGTGCTCTCGTAGCCGAAGACAGCTGTCCAACTCGCTCCGACAGGTGGGCGTCGACGACGGCGTTGCGTGACCCCAGTCATGTCCTTCGACGGGTTAGATTTCGGCATACGCAATGCCGGTGAAGTTGCCCTGGGACCAGAGGAGATTGTATTTGCTCTTGCCATTAAGATTTGCGGTATAGATCGAACCGGCGAGGTCGGTAATGAACATCTGGTTGCCGGGAACGTCGAGTGCGATGCCGATTCCCTCCATGAGATGCGTGATCAGAATTTCCGGCTCCGTCTTTAGATCGACGCACGCGCGATTGACTGTGTTGCCACGCGGCGGATCACCGCGGTCTGTCCAATAGAGGACGCGGTTAGCCAGATCGAACTCAAGGTGAATCGGCTCCGGCAAGTCGTCGAACAGCACTTCTATGTCGGAGCGGTTTGCCGGACTCTCGCCGTTCGGGATGTCCATGTCCGCGCGGAAGATCCGGCCCTTACCGGCATTGTCCGGACCTTTTTGCGTCCAGTAGATTTGGCGCCGATCGGTGTCGATGGTGATGCCGATGCACCAATTGGTCGGGTCGCGTCGGTCCAACTCACCGCGGCCTGCCTCGATGAGCGTCTCGATCTCGGAGCCGTCGAGATTGCACCGCATGACCCGCATTCCCTCCCGGTCAGACCAGTAGAGCTTGCCGCCTTTTTGATCGAGCTGAATCTGCTTCGGTGTGAAAGTGGCACCGCACGGGACGATGACCTTGCGAGCCGTTCCATCGATATCGACGCGCTCAATCGAGCCATCGTTAACGGCGACACCGGAACCCATGTTGGTCCAATAGATGTGGCCGGCGCTGACATCGATGGCGATTCCGTCAGGAAGTTGACAATTGGTGACGACAACTTTTCGATCGGAGCCGTCTGGCTTCATGGCTTGTATGCGGTTGGTACTCACCTCAAGAAAGAACAGCTGACGACCTACGAGCTTTCGGCTGGGCGAACGTTTCGATTTGATCTCACTGGCGTCCGTCATGTTCTCTCTCAGGATGATGTGCCGCAAGTATCAAGCTGACAATTGCGTTTCAGGCTGCAGCGGATTCGAATCTCGTTTGTGGCGCGACGGGCAGGATGCGCTTTCGATCATCATGTGTTTGACACACTCTGCATTGTTCAACCCCTCGGGAAGAGCTGCATGGTATCGGTTAAGCAGTGGAGCAAGAGCCGGGCCATTGCCAAACGTTCATCCTATAAATTGTCGACCGAACTTTGCTGGGCCTTAGATCGAACTTGCAGTGGACTGTCTTTTTGGCTCCGCTCCGCGTCGGTTTCCGTGACGGACGATCGGCCACGATAGCCATGTGTCCGTCCTCTCTATCAACTGCCAAGATTGGTAGGTGACTGTATCGCAGGACGGTCCATGAGCATTCCCTGGATAGACAGAATTCAATGTCGGCCCGACTAACGACTTAGTCGTCCGAGTCCGGCGAACCGATGAAGCTCCGCTCCAGCCTCATCCCTCCTTCACCAAATGTCTGCGGGCAGAAGCGATACTGAAAGGAAGTGTGGGGGCGCCTTGTCCGCCTCCCCCGCCGACAGCACTAAGAAACGCGCTGATCCGCCGATGCGTATGCCTCCGCGGCACTCGCCAGAGCTGGCTCGAACATTCGACCTCGATAACCTGATCCAGTGGCACGCCAATTGCTGGAATATGAGGAAGAACGCCACCATCTCGATGGTTGAGGGGATACCAATGTCAAGCCCGAATTGGTTCTACTCTTTTCCATTCTTTGCCCCACCCAGCGGACCAGTGATCCAGGACATTGAAACTAATGTTGGCGCGCGACTCGATGGGGACGTGGTCAAGTTATGAGGAATTGATCCATGTCATCCACGACCACTACGATGACTGAGCAAGTCGTATCGAAGGGTAGCTGTTTATCTAACCCAGAATCCGAATGATGTCGCGGCCCTGTCGGTAAACGCCATCGCCGATCGCTGCGGCATCCATGCCTCGAGCTCAGTGCGTTTCGCCCAGTCACTTGGGGCCTGAAGGTTTCAAGGAGCTTCAAGAGTTATCTCAGCGGCGCCTGTCGGCTATACATGCTCGCGACACGATGACTTTGCTAGCTTCTCGGAGGCCATCGACGCCCCGATGATGCCCTCCGACGCCAATTGAGCGACCTCGGTGTCGGAGAGCCCGAGAAATTCCGATAGTATCTCGCTGTTATGCTCTCCGAGCGTTGGTGCTGCTGTGCGGACCGCAAACGGCCCCGACCCGTCGCGGATCGGCATCGACGGCTGTGGATGCAAACCCACGAACGCGCGTTCCACCTCCTGTAAAAAGCCACGCGACCCGAGATGTGGGTCCCTGAGCAGATCAGTTGGCTGCCGGGCCACGCCGGCCGCAACTGCTTCGACATCGCCTGGTCGGCATTGCGGGTGAGAGTCCAGGTTTCAATGACCCTCTCTATCTCGTCCTCGATGCAGCGGCGGCCTTCTGCACATTGCCGCGCTCTGATCGCGGAGGGCGGCGCGCCGCAGCCATGTACAGCCTTATCACGGCAAAGATGAACGGCATCGACCCGCAGGCGTGGCTTACGGATATCCTCGCCGGATCGCCGCCCATCTGGTTCATCGGCTGGACGAACTTCTGCCCTGGAATTGGACGCCAGCGGCAGCGATCTCCGCTCGCGCGGCATGACCACCCACGTCAACAAAATCCATTACGTCACCACCATCACCAAGGTCGCGAGGGACCTCGGCGAAGACGAAGATTGGCTGCGAGACGTTGGAAACGAAATGGAGATCGAGGACGGAGCCATCTGGGCCTTTGGCGTTGGCGAAGACGGCGTCCAGGCGTTCACCGACTTCGGCATCGAACGCCTCATCGAGCTCATCCAAGTCTATAAAGACAATCCCGAGTTGATCAAACGCTGGTCGACCGCATAATCCGCTCAAGCTCGCGGCCTACGCCGGCTTTCAATTACCCACAAATTCTTCTCCGACCATGGCGCCCAGCGCGATGTCGGTGAGGCGTGACAGCCCGCGCCACATGGCCATATTGCCGGGCGGCGGATCGCTGGCGCGGGCGAGGTAACCGCCGAGACGGGCGATTTTGATCAGATAGTGCGAGAGCGTTTTCCGTCTTGCTTTTGGTTTATCTTTGACGAGGCGATCGAGCACGCCGATTTCAGTCGCAGTCAACGCGAGGGTTGGTGGCGCGTCTGGGGCGGAACGGTTGAGCATCGTCATCCAGAAGAGCCGCCAACTCAGGATGCAAAAGAGCGAGATCAGATTGGCCAGACGCTGGGCGGTCGTGAGCTTCGACTCCTCAGCTTGCAGCCCGATTTGAGGATCTTGTGGAGCACCTCGATCTTCCATCTCACACCATACCATTCCAGCTTTTCAATGGCGTCGGTGCGGGAACCAACAGGCAGGTCGGTGTTCAGCTTCCAATCGATCTTCTTTCTGTTTTTCGGCGTTCCGCGCTCTTCGGCATGGATCACCGACAGGGTCAGAGCGGGATATCGCTTCTGCTTTCCAATCGGCGGCAGGACGCGAATCTTGCGTTACCTGATCTCAAGAATGGCCTGGTCAGGATCGCCGTTGCTGTCTCTGACTTCGATGCGATGGAGCCCTTTGACGGCGACCTCGTCCATTTCGTCGGCGATCGTGTGATCCCATCTCCAGCCAAGCGGTCGACGCAGGTCCTGATCAGGAAATGGGTTCCGATCTCCTGTGCTGCGCAGAAGAGCTCGTAGATGTCACTCTCGCGATCGCCAATATGGATGCATCGTCCCGGATGATCCAAGAGTTGCGTAGACTGCTTCAGATTTTCCAACCACCGGACGCTTTCCTTTTTCTCGATGGGAATCCGAGTCGGATTGATCTTCTTTTTAAGCGCTGCCGTCCCCTTGAATTTCTTGCGGGTCCAGAACTTAACGGCCGCCAACCCCAGCGGCACCCCCTCGATTGTAACCGCGAGGCTCGAATGCATCAGGATGCCGCAAACCGTGTGCGATCTGAGGCGACCTGCCTTCCTCCCAGCCGTGACCGAGCCACTTTGCGAGCGATCAACTACCAACAATGACAATTGATCCAGATAACAGACGCGTGTCACTGATTGCCTGATAAGCGTCTGGCTGGAGCTTGCCGACATCCAGCAATAGCTCATTCAGAGATACAAACTTGCTTCGAGACAAGGACTTGCAATGCATTCGTCTCCACTGACGTCACACGCCCGGATCTCTGAAACCGCGCCTATCTGCTGTCCCGATATTGCTCAGATTATCAAGTGGCGCGACAGCTCCTATGCGGCCGATCTCTATATCGCCGCAGTCTCATGGCTTGATCTTTTTACTTACCTGGATGACCAGCCGGTAACGGAAGAGGAGCTGCGAGCTCATTTCGTTCTTCGCGAGCGGCCAACACGGACCATGCTTCGACTCTTTGAATCGTGGGGCCTCATCTCCAGACAATCCGGCCGACTGCATGCAACCCCGACAGCCGTTCGGTATCTGAGCGGAAATTCCCCGGACAACGTCGCGTCATACGTTGCAACGATGAAATATAAGTCCTCTGTGCGAGAACTTTATGAGATCCTGCGACAGGATAGTTCGGACACCTGGCACGTTGAGCGCGGCGTAACCAAGACCTGGGACGCCTTGATGCAAACGGACGAGTTCGCTGATCTGAACACACGCGGGATGGAGGAACGCGGGCGGATCTTTGCACCGCACCTTGCGGAGCTGCTTGATTGTACGAATGATACTTGCGTACTCGATGTAGGCGGTGGATCGGGGGTCTATTCCGCGCATTTGTTGCTGCGCTATTCCTCACTCTCGGCAACCATCCTTGAGCGCCCCCCCGTTGATCATCTTGCAAGGACGTGCCTGACGGACCGGAATCTATACCCGCGTCGCGCCAATGTCATAGCTGGCGATATGTTCATTGATCCTCTGCCTCGGAATGCTAGTCTCCACCTCTATTCGCACGTGCTTCACAATTGGGGACCAGAGAAGGTTCATCTACTCCTAAGCAAGTCTTTTGACAGCATTGCTTGCGATGGTCGGATAGCAATTTACGACTGCCACCCTGATGATCGCGGAGGACGCCCATCCCCGGCAGCCGAAGCAGAATACTCCGTGCTCCTGACCACCGGATACGAAGGCTGCTGTTACAGCTTTGAGGACATGCGGGTCATGCTTGAGAGGACCGGCTTCCAGGAGATTGAATTCCACAAATCAATCTGCAATCGCAGCCTCATCGTTGCGAGAAAGATCGCCTGAAGCCAATGACTTTTCCGCTTTTCAGGAACGGCTCATTCCACGGCCGCGGCTCTCAATGAATCTCGTGAGCACGGCATGTCTATTCCAACCTATGTTCTCTTATCTAAGCTTCGGGCGGCCGGGTATTCGTTTTTCTCAGGGGTTCCTTGTTCCATCTTTGGTGATCTATTCGGCCTTGTCGCCGAAGCTTCAGGATTTCTGAGTGTGCCGGCGGCCAACGAAGGTAGCGCAGTTGCGCTAGTTGCTGGCGCGGCGCTCTCAGGTCGACGAGGGGTCGTTGCGCTTCAAAATTCTGGGCTCGGAAATATCATCAACCCACTGACATCTCTGTTGATGGTTAACAAAATTCCCATCTTGCTCCTGTTATCCGTTCGTGGCCACCCCGATGAACCTGCCGACGAGCCGCAACACACGATCATGGGCGCGAACACAAAAGCCCTCCTGAATCAGCTTTCTATTGAATGCTGTGACTTTGATGGGACCCTGTCCGGCCTGGATCACGCGCTCGCACAAGGCGACGCTGCATTTCATCGCTCAGCGCCGTTTGCATTGCTCTTTCGGACGGGTCAACTATCCGTGTGCTGCCCCGACAAAAGACAGGCTGATGCCGTTCAATATGGGGTCAGTGTCGGACAAGCCATTGAGTTGATCTACCAGCAGCTCGAGCCCGATACACTTATTGTCTCTACGACCGGATACATTTCTCGTGAGCTGTTCCGCGTCCGGGATCGTCCCACTAACTTCTACATGCAGGGCTCTCTTGGACATTGCAGCGCGGTTGCGGCAGGGGTTGCGCTGACTTCGCCCACCCGAACCATCCTGGCACTGGATGGAGACGGCAGCGCGCTGATGCACATGGGTATCCTATCGACTATCGGCTATGCCGCCCCCCAGAATTTCATTCATGTGGTGCTGGACAACGAAGGATACGTTTCGACGGGCGGTCAGTTGTCGACGTCACGAACGACATCTCTCGAGGCCGTTGCGTCCGCCTGCGGTTATCGAACGGCTACCCGCTGCGAGCGGGCCGAGCATATCACGACCGCCTTGCGACAGTGCGCCTGGCGCAGCGGCCCTCATTTCGTGGTCTGCAAGGTCAACCGCCTTCATCCTTCTCAGCTTGCGCGCGTCACAAGCCGATATTCTCCGCTTCAGAATAAGAACATGTTTCAGCGCGACATCGGCATCCGCGGCAGTGAGATAGCGACAAGCGACAAAATGGGTCTTGTCTCATAGTTCGATGGCCGACTGTGGGCTGATCTTCATCGCTCTGGTTTGAACGTAAACGAGCTTGTCAAAGAGGTGCTCCGACCGCCTACCGCGTCCGTTTCGAAGAAACGCGATCACAGTCGTGGATCTCACACCCAACGAGAACTACAGCATGTACGAAACCGATGAAGACTATCATCCAATGCTCATCGCAGGTATGCCCGCTCACTCGGACGCAACGATCGAAGTAAACAATCCATTCACGGGAATGCTTCTTGGCAGAGTCCCGCAGAGCAGACCGGAGCATGCACGCCAGGCATTTGAAGCAGCCGCGCGGATTCGCCCTCGGCTCACGCGTCGCGAACGAACGGATATCCTCCTTGGGACGGCGAGCGCCATTAGGAGAGATCGAGACCGGTTTGCTCGGCTTATCACATCGGAAACAGGGCTCTGCCTGAAGGACTCTTTGCATGAAACCGGGCGTGCATGCGACGTCTGGTCATTTGCTGCCCATATGCTAATCCAGAGTGACGGCGAGGTTTATCCATCTGACATTGGTGCAACACCGCACAACCGGCGTATCTTTTCCATGCGAACGCCCCTCGCCGGTGTGATCTCAGCTATCACCCCGTTTAACCATCCTCTTAATCTCGTCAGCCATAAGCTTGCGCCCGCGATTGCAACAAACAACCGCGTCGTCCTGAAGCCGTCTGAGCGAGCGCCGTTGACTGCGCTCGCGCTTGGCAGAATTCTGAACGAGCAAGGCCTGCCCGAGGGAATGCTTTCGATCCTGACAGGGGCACCCACCCCCTTGGGAGACGCCATGTTTACCGATCCATGTGCTGAGCTCGTCACATTTACTGGCTCCGTTCAAGTCGGGCACCATATTGCGGAACGAGCCGGCTACCGGAAGCTCATCTTGGAGCTCGGTGGGAACGACCCCATCATCGTACTTGAGGATGCCGAAGTCGATCGGGCAGCTTATTTGGCGGTTCAAGGAGCAACCAAGAACTCGGGTCAACGATGTACAGCCGTCAAGCGAGCGTTGGTGGTTGACTCCGTTGCCGACGAATTTGCCGAGAGGGCGCTGCATCACATGCTGACGCTTTCGATCGGCGATCCCAGCGATCCATCAGTTGACATCGGCACTGTCATAAGTCGAGAGGCTGCCCAGCTCATTGCTCGACGGGTTGCCGATGCCGTCGATGCTGGTGCTACCCTATTGCTCGGTAACCAGCCTACCGGCGCGTCCTATCCGCCGACCCTATTGGACCACGTCTCACCGACGTCTGAACTTGTTATTGAAGAAACATTCGGGCCGGTGCTGCCAATCATCCGTTGTCCTAATGATGTTGATCAGATCATAGCGATTGCGAACGCGACCCAGTTTGGACTTTCTGCTGGTGTGTGCTCCAACCGGCTTGATCATGTCACGAAGCTCATCGACGGTCTCGCGGTTGGTACTGTCAACGTGTGGGAGGTCCCCGGGTATCGCACCGAATTGACCCCATTCGGGGGAATCAAGCAGTCCGGACTCGGGCACAAAGAGGGCGTACTGGAGGCGATGCGGAGCTTCACGCAGTTGAAGACCTACTCGCTTCCCTGGTCGGTCTAGGCCAGCCACTCTCTTCCGCTTGAGTATCATGGCGATCCGGCAGGGGCGGCAGCAGTAGCCCTTGCAAATGATTGCGATCTCCTGAGCTCTCCACGGGGGACCGGCGCGAAGTTCTAGCTGCCGCGCTCGAGCATTTGTATCCCGCGAAGTCGGCCTACTAAGCCCGACGTAGCGTTTTCATGCAGTTCAGCACCCACCTCGGTCGAGCCCCCTCACGAGTGGTTTCGCGGATGCGATTTCCACGTCTAGCAGGGAGACGTATTGCCTTGATTTTCTAAAGACACTTCAACGGTTTCGAAGAACGATTTTACGCAGCGTAGCCGTCTTTTATCCGATGTCGTGACAATATATGTTTTGAAGTCAGTACAGAGTTCGTCGACTGTTTTATAGACGAGCTCCTCTGCTGGAAATACGCTATCCTCAAGAAGGACGCCGATTCCTACTCCGTGCAGAACGGCCTCCTTCAGAACAGGATAAGTCGCCATTTTGATAATATTGGGCATAGTTGTACTGTTCTCAAGGCAAGCTTTTTCCACTTCGCGGAGCGTCAGCGAACCATCCTCGGTTAGAATGATTCTCTCTTGGGCAAGTTCGGCAAGAGTGAGTGTCGGTCTACAGGCGAGTCGATGCTCGCGCCTCATGAGGGCCATAAGCCGAGTCTTGCTTAGCTGCACGTGGAATAGGTTGGCAATGTCATCAGGCTCAGTGATGATAGCAATATCGACATCACGCGCTTCAAGCCGTTGCTTAGCAAGCTCCCAGGGCACCAGGCAGAACGTGATTCTGACTGCGGGAAAATGCCGGTTGAACTCGGAAATAAGTGGCATTGCCGGGCGCGGGGCGTTCGCGATCACCGTTAGATGTCCGGCCGATAGGTCACTGTAGGCATTAATCTTCTCCGCGACGAGCTGCTCGAGGACTCGAACGCGATCAGTTAGTGCAAACAGTTCCTGGGCCGGTTTTGTCGGCTCGAGCCCACTGCGATGACGGATAAAGAGCGTCGTCCCCATATGTTGCTCAAGCTTGGCAAGTTGCTGGGTGACGGCCGATTGGGTGACACCGAGGACGGCTGCGGCATCTGAAACGCTTCTCTGCCGGAAGACCTCTGTAAAGGCCGCAATCTGGTGAGAACTGATTTTCATGCCTTCGACGTCTGCTCCTCATATTGCCGTAGTTTCGCATTCCGCAGCGGGTTCAAGGCTTTTCGCCCCGCCCTTCTGGCTAGGTTGTACGTACTGAGCGGCCTAAACGCGATCAAAACGCCGCAGGCTCAGAGAGTGAGGCACGCGGCCTTGGCGTTCTTCTCGATATGCTTGCTGATCACCGCTTTGTCTCGACCGACGATCGAAACAACTTACTGTCGCGACGCCCTGCCCCATATCGCCCTTCCCCAAGCATTGCATTCATGATCGCGAATCGACGAAAGACCCAAGCTACTACCTCAACTGGCGGTAGAACCTCCTGCTTCGTAGTTGAAAATGAACATCACACGGTATCCGAAATGTCAAACTTCTGCTGCGTCTTGAGGCCGAGCCTGGCGCGTGCTCGCTAGCATAGGCAAACAAGGGCTCCTGCGCTTGGAGAGCGTTTTCTGCGCGCGACTGAACACACGACTTTGATTTTCCGCCAGTTGCGCGCTGTTTTTTCACAATTCATCTCGACCGTTCAACTTGGTTGCTGGATACGTTTCTCAGCAAGACCAGCAAGATGTGACATAATTTACTGCGCGAAATTGAGGCTGTCGTGCAGAATAAAATCGGCACCGGCGAAAGATGCGCTGATTGGATGCCCGCTTATTTAATTGCAGCAATACTTCAACTATTAGCAGAGCTAATAATAAGACATTTCTACGTCAACTGCGCTTGCTACGCCTCGCCTCCGGAAGCAGGCCACAAACCACTATCAACCAGGCCTATCGGGAGCGCAGCGCTCACGCACAACGAAATCAGGCTTTCGAGGAGGTGATCCTCTCCCCATCGAAAGAGAGGGGCCGACCTCGTACGAATTAATGGAAGAGGCGAATGAAAATAAGCACCGACCGTATCCTCACGACCCACGTCGGCAGTTTGCCGAGGCCCTCTGCATTGGAGGAGATGCTCCTGGCAAAAGAGAAGAGCGAACTGGACGCTGACCGCAATCCGTTGCTGGCCGCTTCCGTCAGTTTGGCCGTCCTCGACATCGTAAAAAAGCAATCGATCATTGGGCTTTCGGTTATCGATGATGGCGAGATGAGCAAATACGCCTATTCGACCTATGCGCGCGAGCGCATGACAGGTCTGACGGGCGTTGATCAGCCGCTTGCCTTGTCCGAACTGGCGGATTTTTCGAATTTCGCGAAGCGGGTCAATCTAGATATCAAGACGCCTGCGTGCGTGGGACCTATCGCGTACCAAGGCGAGGCGGCGGTGGCCACGGATATCGCCAACCTCAAAGCGGCACTGGATATGGTTCCTGTTGAGGAAGCGTTCATGAACGCCTCGTCTCCGGGAATTATGGCTCACTACATGCCAAACAAATATTATCCCTCGCAGGAGGCCTATCTCTATGCTTTGGCCGACGCGATGAAGACGGAATATGACGTCATAGCTGCATCGGGCATTCTCTTGCAGATCGACTGCCCTGATCTGGCGCTTGGACGCCATTTTCGGGCGAAGCCGATGGATGTCGCGGAGTTTCGCAAGGAAATTGCGCTTCACGTCGAGGTCCTTAATCATGCCCTGCGCGACATTCCCGCCGATCGGATGCGACTGCATCTGTGTTGGGGCAATTACGAATCGCCACACCATCACGATATCGATCTCCACGAGATCTTCGATATCATCATCAAGGCGCGGCCGATGGCACTTCTGCTGGAGGCGGCGAATCCACGTCACTCGCACGAATGGAGTCTATTCAAACAGACGCGGCTTCCCGACGACAAGATTCTCGTTCCGGGTGTCATCGATACCTGCACGAACTACATCGAACATCCTGAGGTGGTCGCCCAGCGCATCGAACAATACGCCAATTTGGTCGGACGGGAGCGAGTGATCGCCGGCACCGACTGCGGCTTTGCCAGCTTTGCAACGTTCCACACTGTTGATCCGGACATCGCTTGGCGCAAGCTCGAGTCGCTCGTGCAGGGCGCCGAGATTGCATCTCGCCGGCTCTGGAACGCGAACGCCAGGCCCTCCGTTCAAGCCGTTGCTTCCTGACAAGTAGCCCGCAATGATGAAAATCATTCAAATCACCGACCTTCACCTGGTCCCAGCTGGCGATCGCTTGTTCGACAACGATCCTGGCGAGCGCCTGACCGCCTGCCTGGCCGATATCGCCAGGCAGCATGCAGATGCGGAGCTCTGCGTCATCACCGGTGATCTTGCTCATCATGGCGAAGAAAGCGCCTACGTTCGCCTGCGCGAGGCACTAAAGGTCCTGCCTATGCCGGTGCGGCTCTTAATGGGAAATCATGATAATCGCGCCCATTTCCGGAGCGTGTTTCCCGAGGTTCCCGCCGACGATTTCGGCTTCATTCAATCCGCGCTCGACACGGCGGCGGGACGCTTTCTCTTCCTCGACACAAAGCAAACCGACCGCCACGCCGGCCTTTACTGTGAGCAGCGCCAAGCATGGTTGCGCTCGCGTCTGGGAGAGTCGCAAGGCAGCCCTGTATATCTCTTCATGCACCACCCGCCGCTTCCAGTTCACTTCCGGCCGGCTGACGACATCATGCTGGACGATGCTGCAAGATTTGGACAGCTGCTCAGCGGATACTCCATCCGCCATTTGTTCTTCGGGCATGTGCATCGCCCAATCGCCGGAAGCTGGCAGAACATTCCCTTTTCCACCTTGCGGGGGCTCAATCACCAATTGTGGCTCGATTTCGGTCACGAGCGAGGGATTCCTTGCAGCATGGAGCCGCCAGCCTATGCGATCGCGTTCCTGAACTCGGACGCGGTGGTGATCCACACCCACGACTTTCTCGATACAAGCACAAAGTACCTATACGAGCCTGACCTGCCCGTCGAACGTCAAGTCGTTTCAATGGCGCGGCGAAGATAATCCAGAACCCACTGGCGACGAGGGCTCGCTTCCCACCGACGACCATCACGCCTGCCCGTTCCTCGTCTAGCCACCGCAGTTGCACGCTGCGTTGGACTCTTATTTGCGAGCCCTGAAGGAGGATCCTCATGAATTTGTGGCGTCGCACGTTGCTCTGTTCTTCCGCCGCACGATCAGCCGCGTCCGTTTTTGGTTCACGGGCCGGCGCCGCGTCGGCGGCCTCAGTCACAGTAGCCATCGCCTCACTCTACGATCTATCCGGACCGTTCGATGTCTATGGCGCGCCATCTAACATGTGCACGGAATTCGCGGTCAAGGAATTAAACGCGGCAGGAGGATTGCTTAGCAAACAAATCGTCCTGAAGGCCTACGACTGCCAGTCCCACATCAACAAAGGTCTGCAATACGCGCAGCAGGCGGCGCTCCGCAACGCCGTGATGGCGGTGGGCGCCTTGACCGGAGCTGCCCGAGAGGCGACGCGACCGGTTCTGCGCAAATACAAGGTGCCGTACTTCTATGGTTCGAGCTATGAAGGTGATGCCTGCGAACAGAACATCTTCTGCTGCAACACCGAAGGAAACCAGCAGGTCGTTCTGCTGCTCGAGTGGTCGTTCAAAACTCTCGGTAACAAGCTCTATTACATCGCTTCCGATTACAACGCGCCGCGCACATTCGGAGCCTGGAATCAGGTGATGGCAAAGCGCGAAGGCGGCGAGGCGCTTGCGGACGACTACTATCCACTCGATGTTACGGATTTCACTGCGGCAATCGCCAAGATCCGGGCGGCAAAGCCTGATTTCATCCATTCCTTTCTGGTTAGTGGCTCGTCAACGTCCTTCTACCGCCAATGGGTCGCAGCGGGGATGTTGAAGAAAATTCCCATCATCTCGATCATATTGGGTGGCGGGCAAGAGCACGAGATTCTGGCGCCTGAGGAGATCAATGGCATCTACGCAGTCTACAACTCTTTCGAGGAGCTCGATACGCCGCGAAACAAAGCCTGGCGCGCTTTTCTCAAGCGATGGGTCAAAGTCATGCATACATCAATGGCGAGGCGATCGGTGGACACAATACAGTCATGTTGTGGGGCTGAGGCCGTCAATCGCGCGAACAGCTTTGATCGCGACGCAGTCATGAAGGCTTGGGGAACCGGCATCACTTGGGAAGGGCCCGGCGGGAAAATGGTTACCGACGGGGCCACCCACCACACGACCCAGGAGTGCGCATTATCAGGGTCGAAAACCGAGTCTGGAGCCTCGTTGCAACCAAGGAACAGATCCAGCCGGACAGTTATGGGGACGGGTGCGACTTCTTTGCCCAACCTGACCTGACCGAATTCTTGATGCCACAGATGTAGGCGGCTGCGCTCCCAACGCTGCGTCTTTCAAGCGGCGCCGCAGACTCATTTTCTTACTGTTTCGCCGTCGTCACTCGACAGGAGAGCACGCCTCTTCTCTCGAGCAATCAAAGGAGAATTCTGGTGAAACTATCCCGTCGCTCGTTTCTAGGCACTTCGGCAGCGCTTTCTGCTGCATTCATCGCCGGCTCTTTTGCCGGAGGCGCGTGGGCCGCATCCGACAGCGTCGCTATTGCCTCGCTCCATGATTTGTCGGGGCCGCTAGATATTTATGGCGTACCCTCGAATTTATGCATGAAAGTCGCCGTCGAGGAAATCAACGCCGCTGGCGGCCTGCTCGGCAAAAAGGTCGAGCTAAAGGTTTATGACGGCCAATCCGACATTAACAAGTACCCGCAATACGCGCAGAAGGCGGCGCTGACCGATCGGGTCGTCATGGTACAAGGGGCGCTCAGCGGCGCCGCGCGCGAGGCGACGCGCCCCGTTCTGCGCAAGTACAAGATACCTTTTATCTACGGCTCGTTCTACGAAGGCGGGCTTTGCGAGAAGAATACATTCTGCGTCAACACGGGCGGTAATCAGCAGGTTGTTCCTCTGCTCGAATGGACATTCAAGAATCTCGGAAAGAAGCTCTATTATATTGCGTCGGACTATAACGCCCCCCGCAATTTCGGGATCTGGAATCACGTAATGGCCAAGCGCGAAGGCGGCCAGGTGTTAGCCGATGATTACTATCCCCTCGATGTCACGGATTTCACCGCGGCCATTACAAAGATACAGGCCGCCAAACCGGATGTCGTGCATTCCTGCCTCGTTGGCGGTCCGGCCATGTCGTTCTACCGCCAATGGGCAGCGGCCGGAATGCTAAAAAAGATTCCGATCATCTCGATCGTGTTTGCCGCTGGCAATGAGCACGAGGTTCTTGCTCCGGAGGAAACGGACGGCGTGATCGTCGCTTACAACTACTTCCAAGAACTCGATACGCCGAAGAACAAGGAATTTCTGGCCAAGGTGGAAGCCGTTGCCGGCAAGAACCACCCCTATATCAATGGCGAGGTGTTCGGCGGCTATAGCGGCGTCATGCTCTGGGCCGAAGCGGTCAAGCTTGCCGGCAGCTTCGAGCGGGAGGCGGTTCTGGCTGCCCTCGAAAGCGGCATCCGCTGGGAGGGTCCGGCCGGCGTCATGACCACGAATGGCCCCAGCCACAACACGACCCAAGACGTTCACATCATCAAGGTCGAGAACCGCGTCTGGAGCCTGATCGACAAGAAGGAGCAGATTCCGCCGGATACGTATGGTGGCAAATGCAACGTCTTCACCAATCCCAACCAGACGGATTTTCTGATGCCGAACTAGGCGGGCCGGCGCTCGCAGAGCCGAACCTTTCGCGGCGCGCCGGCCCAATGCGCCTCTCTCCAATTTCGCAAGCCGAGACAGTTCATGGACAATCTCGTCATATTGTGTTTCGCGGTGATCAATTCCATTGCGCTTCTCGCCCTGATCAGCTTGGGACTCGCGGTCATTTTCGGCATGATGCGCGTCATCAACTTTGCTCATGGCGAGTTCATCATGCTCGGTGGATATGCCACCGTGATCGCCAATCATTGCGGCCTCAATCTTTGGCTCTCCATGCTCGTTGTCGCCCCAATGTTCGTCGCTCTGATCGGTGCCGTGGCGGAGCGACTGATCGTTCGCCGGCTGTATGGTCACCTGGTCACGACGATGTTGGCGACCTGGGGTCTTAGCCTGTTTTTGATAGGTGCGGTGACCGCCATCTTCGGCAACACGACGATGGGCGTGAGCGCACCGCTGGGCAATATTCCGATCGGTGCCTACTCCATCGGTGCTTACCAACTGTTCTTGATTGGAATCACAGCTCTGCTGGTCGTGAGTGCTCTCCTTGCTTTGCACTGGACGAAATATGGACTAATAGCGCGGGCGGCAATGCAAAATTCGGAGATGGCAGCGACCCTCGGGATCAACTGTGATCGCGTATATGCGGCCACCTTCATCATCGGCGCAGCAATCAGTGGCTTGGCCGGAGCGCTGCTTGCCCCGATATCCGGTGTCCTTCCTCACATGGGCGCGGCCTATGTTGCCCGCGCCTTCGTCACGGTGATCAGCGGGGGCGGAGCCCTGATTACGGGCTTTCTGTCGGCCGCGACAATACTCGGGCCGGTTGAGGCGTTACTTTCTTATTTTGCAACGCCGGTCCTCGGTCAGGCCTCGCTGCTGCTTTTGGCGGTGATCATCCTGCGCCTGTTTCCAACGGGTGTCTCCAGCTTGTGGATTGGAGGTCGATAACGCCATGGTACGTCAAGTCAAACAGGCCTTTTTCCCAGTCGCTCTTGTGCTCTTCGCGGCTCTCGGGCCATTCATTCTGGAGCCTTTCGATCTCGTCAATCTATCGGCCTTTTCGGCCATGGCGATCGCAGCACTCGGTCTTGCCTTCGTCTGGGGGACACTCGGGATCCTGAACCTAGGACATTGCATGTTTTTTGGTCTGGGTGCCTACGCCTATGCAATCGCGGTCTCCAATCTCGGCGACAGCACGCTTGCCGCGTTAATTGGCATCGCGCTGGCGGTCGCATTTTCGCTTGTCCTCGGCTATTTCCTGTTCTTCAGCCGCCTGGGTGACGTCTATCTCGGCGTTATCACGCTGTGCGTGACGCTGATCTTCTATTCCTTCATGACCTCGACCGCCGATCCCTCGTTTCACATCGGCCCGGTGCCGCTCGGCGGCTTCAACGGGATCACGGCAGTCCCGTCGCTTAATATGCCAGGCGATCCGCAGGCATTTCTATCCATGGAAGCGACTTTCTCGATCTGCCTGCTTTCACTGGCTGGAGCTTACGTTCTGCTCTCGCTCCTGCGCTCGAGCGATGCAGGTCGGATCATGACGGCGATCCGCGAGAGCGAGTTGCGGAGCGAGCTTCTTGGTTACGACATCCGCTTCTACAAGCTCGTCGGCTTTGCCGTGAGTGCTGCCATGGCCGGGCTTGGCGGGGCACTTTACACGGCGGTGATGGGCTACGTCAGCCCGAACGTCTTTGACCTTTCGCAAGCCTCGCAATTCGTTCTGTGGGTGATCGCCGGCGGACTCGGGGCCTTTGTCGGACCCGTAGTAGCCAGCTTCGGCTTCCAACTCCTGAGCAGCCAGCTCGGCGCAAACCAGGTTTTCAACACGGAGCTCATTTTCGGCGCGACGATCATCCTGTTCGTCATGCTCGTGCCGCAAGGCCTGCAGCCGATGCTTCTTGGCCTATCGAGCCTGAAGTTCCCGCACCGCTGCGGCATTTTGCGACGGAAGGAAAAACCGGCATGAGCGAGGTTCCCATTCTTGCGACGCGCGGTCTCGTTAAGCGGTTCGGGGGTGTCGCCGCTGTTGATGGCGTCGACCTTGTCGTTGACGCCGGCGAAATCCGCTGCCTCATAGGCCCGAACGGCGCCGGCAAAAGCACGCTCTTCAAATGCCTTACACATCAGCACCAGCCGACGAGCGGCCATGTTCTGTTCGAGGGCCGGGATCTGCAGGGGCTGGCCACCCATCGCATTGCTCGGCTTGGGATCGCCATTAAGAACCAGATTCCCAGCATCTACGCCAATCTTGACGTCCGTGAGAATATCCGCCTCGCCGGCCTGCGGAGGTGGCTGGGAAAGCGCCAGCTGAACAGGGTTGTCGAGCTGACGCTGGACGAGATCGGCTTCGACGAACGTCTCGCCAGTCAGCCGGCGGCGACCCTCTCGCACGCCCATCGGCAATGGTGCGAGCTCGGCATGCTGCTCGCGAGCAGCCCGCGCATTGCCCTCCTTGACGAGCCCACCGCCGGCATGACGCGTGAGGAGATGTTGAAGACCGTCGACGTCATCAAACGTCTCAACGCCAGCGCCACGGTAATCGTCGTCGAGCACGATTTGGAGTTCATCGCCAGACTTGCGCAGCGAGTTACTGTCCTACACCGGGGAAAGGTGCTGGTTGAGGACACCATGGACAAGATCGAGGCAAACGAGATTGTTCGCGACATTTATCTCGGCCGCAAGAAGGAGGCCGCTCATGCTGAAGGGTGAACGGTTGATCTCGGGCTACGGCAAGACGCAGGTACTGCGCAGCTTAAGCTTCGATCTCGGCGCTCATGAGATCCTGGGGATCATCGGCATCAACGGTATGGGCAAGACCACATTGCTCAAGACTGTCATGGGACTGTTGCCGGTGGAAGGTGGCCGGATCGTGCTGGACGGTGGTGCCATCGAAGTTCTGCCAGCCTATCGACGCAGTCATCTCGGATTCAGCTACGCGCCGCAAGGCGGAGCGGGTTTTCCTGGCCTCACTGTAAAGGAGAACTTGTTGCTTGCGGGCATGATGCCCGGGTTTGGCAGAGCAAAGCCGATTGCCGAGGTATTGTGTCTCTTTCCGAGACTCGAAAAGCTTCTTCCGCGCCCTAGCGGTGCCTTGAGTGGAGGGGAGCGGCAGTTGCTGGCCCTGGCGCGCGCCATGGTTCGCTCGCCCCGGCTTCTTCTGCTTGATGAACTGACAGAGGGCGTTCAGCCTTCGGTGACCGACGAAATCGCTGAATGCCTGCTGTCGATCCACCGGTCGGAAAAGACAACCATGATCATTGCCGATCAAGATCTCAGTTTCTTGGCCACGCTGGTCGGCCGAGCGCTGGTCGTCCAGAAGGGACAGATCGTGGCGCAGCGGACTCCAACCGAACTTCTTGCTGATAATGTTTTCGAGGCGGACTGAGGTCTTGCCGGGGCCGCATTCAGCGATGCTCGCCGTTGCCTGGATATCAGCACCCCAGTCTCGATCCGTCCGAAACCGTGTTCACCCCGTTTAGACAAGTGCCCACCGTTCAACTTGCGAAGCCACCATGGCCACAAGAACTCTCTCAGTCCAACCGATCGTCAACCTCGGCGCTCTGATGCACGATACCGCACTCGGCGCCTACTGCGAGGTCGGTGCGCACACGATCTTGCGAGAAGTGACGATGGGCGATTACTCCTACGTCGAGAACGATTCCCAGATTACCTACATCACGATCGGAAAGTTCTGCTCGATTGCGGCAATGACACGCATTACCCCTGGCAATCATCCGATGCACCGCGCGAGTCAGTCACATTTCATCTATCGAGCGAGTGCCTATTTTCCCAGCGAAAGTGACGTGGCAGAATTCTTCGATTGGCGAAGGCAGCATCAGGTTCACATCGCCCGCGATGTCTGGATAGGTCACGGGGCCATCGTACTTTCCGGCCGCAACGTCGGCACTGGTGCCGTGGTTGCGGCGCAATCGCTAGCAAGGTTGTACCGGTCTACACGATCGTCGCTGGGAATCCGGCACGCCCCGTCAGGCCGCGGTTCTCGGACGATATCGCCGGGCGGCTCGCCAGGCTTGCGTGGTGGGATGAGGATCATGAAATCCTGCGGGTATCGCTGACAGATTTTCGCAAGCTGACGATCGACGAGTTTCTAAGCAAATACGAAGGGGGGGGCGACCTTGCCAGGTTGAAATCTTCGTGTTGATCGCTTCGAGGGGACTGGTTTCTGATTGTCAGTGGCTCAGCGGCGCACGAAGCGGACATCGAACTCGTTTAAAAGTCGTCGATTGCGCTCAATTGTTCTTGTGCGGCGGCTCGCCGTCGTCCCCGTTGGCCGCTGCGCAATTGCTTATCCGCTTAGCCCCCCGGGGGGGCAGCACGTTGAGCAGTGCGCTGCCGAGAGTTCAGCGACATAAAATGCCAGCTTATCAAGGAAGGGGTTAACGTGTCATCCGTCGCACAAAATAAGTTTGCGCACGAAGCGATCAAAGAAGCTGCACCAGAGAAACGCTTTCGATTTTACGACAATCGACAAAAGTACCTGATGTTCGTCAATACGTGCAGCGAGAAGCGTGTCGTATCAGAACGAATAGCGCTCGAACTCGATCAGATCCATCCACGTCCACCTGCTGTGCGGGTCTTTGATGCGGGCGTCGGTGACGGGACGGTGCTGGCGCGCGTACTGCGTTCGATGCATCAACGCTACGAGCATTTGCCATACTATGTCGTCGGGAAAGAGATCAGCCTCGAAGACATTCGCTTGAGGCTCGAAACACTACCTGATCGGTTTCACGAACACCCTTCTATGGTCATCGCCCTGACCAACCTTACTATCACGAGGCCCCACATCTTTCGTCAAGCTCGGCTTTAGCGACATCCAGGCTCGTCTGGCATGAAGTCGCCGTGAGCGGACGAACTGCGGCCGATTACGAGCGCCAGATCAATGATCTGGAGCCGTTTCTAGCTCAACATTGGAAGGCGAGCGTAAGCAAGAAATCCGGCAACCCGGTGTACGAGCGCCCGGTCGTTCTGGTGCCGTATCTGCAGAGCTGCCAGTTCCTGTTGAACCAGGTCATCCCCAGGCAAGGCGCGCTCACGGCGGACGACGATCTTGTCATCGCCTCGCAGCCCTATCGGGCACGGGCGTCGGCGGAGTTTAAGGCAAGGAAAGTCGTTGCGCCCTTAGCGCTCGCACTTGCTCCGGGAGGTCGATTGGTCGGCATTCATTCGTGCGGCAATGATCCAGGCCTTGAAATCATTCAGAGCGTGTGGCCGGGGGAACAGCCGTTCGCAAACGATCAACGAGACATCTTACGCGAAACGAAGTCGCGATGGGGCATGAGGCACACCAATACAACTTCAATGCACTGAGCGATAAGCAGTCTAGATTCAAGTATGTGATGTATACGTTGCCAAAACGAAATCGACGCGGACGCCACGTCCATCGGCACCTCAACAATGTTCGCGGCCTGGAATAATGCCAACTACGTGGCACAGATTGAGGACGAGCGACTGGCCCGGGCGATGACGGACGATCAGTACCTAGCATGCACTAGGGAGATTTTGCGCAAGCATAATGGACTCTGGTTTTGGGACGAAACTTACGTCATCTCCCGCAAATCACAAGCCGTGAAATAGTTCAGCCTCCGCCGAGGCGCGGGACTTTTACCGCTCGCTTCCAACCTCAAAAGAGCCGGCTGGTCACGTCGAGCCTCAGGCCGCGTTACGGCCAAAAAAAGGATCGGTTCATGACCGGGTCAAGGGCCCAAGCTTGCAACGAGGGGGACGCTTGCCGGCAGTTTCTAGGTCAGTACTCCATCGAAATTACACCAAGCGATACTCGAGCTGTTGAGATGGCAAGGCGCGCCCTCTCACCGGGGACGGAGATATATCTTGCGAGTATATCAGGAGAGCCGCTGGAGACGTTGGTTGCAAGAACGGTAGAGCTCAAGACATCAGGCTTCGTTCCAGTGCCTCACTTGGTTGCACGTCGATACGAAAGTCATCATCAGCTCGAGACGGCACTGGCCCGACTGCAGGAGGCCGGCGTCAATCGAGCATTGTTGCTAGCGGGTGACGTTGCGCGCGTCGCCGGACCGTTTCCTTCCAGTCGAGCGGCGCTTGAGACGGGCCTATTCGCTCGCTATGGGTTTGAACGTCTTGGCTTCGCCACCTATCCGCAGCCCCATCCGCACATCCCCACTGATGTGCTAGATGGGCGAACTCGATCGAAAGGTTTCGTTGACCGTTCGGCAAGGGATGACGCCGTGGGTCGTGAGCCAGTTTTGTTTCGAGCCAGACGACATAACGGCCCATATCCGTCGTTTGCAGGTGCGAGGGACAATAGACGACGTTCGCGTTGGCTTGGCGGGGCCTACCACGCTAAAGAGCGTCATGCGTTTGGCGCTCATCTGTGGCGTATCACACTCTGCTAAAGCATTGCGCGCTCAAGGTCATAGATTTAGCCGTCTTGCCGTCGGTTATGAGCCGCGGGAGATAATCGATCGACCCTTGCACCAAATGGAAAGCACACTTGAATTGCGATTGTTACGAGCGCACTTCTTCGGGTTCGGCGGACTTCAGCAAAGAGCGACGTGGATCCGACGATATAACGTGAAGAGGCGACGCCCTAGATGCGCTGGAACGTCCTCATAATTCTAATACGGCATACCCATGTTTCCGGGAAACCAGATAACCGTCACAAGATCTGCCACTTGGTGCGGTGTTTATGTGGTTTGTCGCTACCCGGCCGGCTCATTGCATCCTCTGACAAAGCGACGGACACATCTTCGGCGGTTACGAGGATGTTCGGCACCAATCTACGCGGCTTCGAGCCCAGTGTTCAAGGCTACATGTTTTTTTGTCCCAGCATATCAGCGGTGAGCGGATTCAGGCGCGCCGCCGCGCCAGCTTTGCATCTCTATGGGCGTTGCATCGGTCACCAGCGACCATTGTAGACGAGACCGGCGATTCGGAAGGCGACTGTGCCGACCCTTAGCCCTCGGCGTCTGCCCAATAATCACTGCTCGTGGTCTGAAGCAGGATCCTGCCGGATGATCCGAGAGGGTTCATATGTTGCTCTCTTAACTCTTTACGCGGATGGTCACGCGAGGATTGCCTCCTTCATCCGTGTAGTCATCCACAATCACTTCGATTTCGTTGTACCAAAACCAAAACTGGCGCAGATGTTCTGCTCTGTTCTGTGCAACAATTTGAGCCTTCTCAAACTCAGTCAACTTTCTTCGAATCATTGGGCTTTTCAAGCATCCGCGATCGCTAGTGGTCCCCAGCAGCACACAAAGAAAATGCGACTGCCCCCGCACCAAGCCCTGCAGTGCTACTCGTCCTGTCGGTTGGACGGCGTCACGTTAACGACAACTTCGTGGATGGGCCTGCGGAGGCGCCACACCCAGCGCCGCGGCCGCAATCCGTTCGGCGGCTCCGAATTTCTTGGCGTGAGGCCCCCCAAAAAGCCCCGGCCACCTTTGGCAGCGGGCCAGTCTCTGGGAGGAACGGGCCTGAAAATCATCCTGCCACCGCCCCGTCAGGAGCAATAAGGCGGCTCTCTCATGCTACTCGGGCCAGCTGTCGAGAAGCTGACGAGCCCCGTGTGGAAAACGCAAAGAACATCCTTTGCTGCGAGTGCCAGCGCAGCCGAAATAGGTCGGGATTTTTCGTGAACAAGGATTTGTGGCAGGAGAATTGGCGCTCGCCTGATCCGACATTCCGCCGGCAATCTTCAATACGTAGCGAACACCGCAGTCGATGAATTTACAACAGGCATTCGGCGATTCATCAGTGTCTCTTGCTCGCGCTGGCGCATCATCTCAAATTGACAATGGCCGAGCTACCAAAATCTCAGCCTTAGGGCATGCCGTCCGCTCGAAGATCCATGCTGGAACCTCCAGCAATCCATCTGTTGCGATCCATACAGAGAGCGGCAGAAACCAACATCATCAGCCTTCTCGACCTTTCCATGAACGCGAACGCGGCAATGAACCCAGGGATGAAAACGATAAAGAAAACTGATCGGCGCCAGCGTCGGAGCCTGCAAACAAGGCGTTTCTAGATGCGACGTGAATCTGATTGTGCGACGTTGAGTCAGACCTCTCGGTACCAATCGTGTAAATTGTCAATGTCAGTCGTCCAGCTACTGATGACCGGGCGCAACGTGTTCGAGCACGCGGCGACCCTCATACGGTGAATCACGGGGATAAGAACGGTGTCTTGCCACAGGATATCATTGGCCTTGACGAAGAGGGCTGCGCGCTTAACCGGATCGATCTCAACCTCAGCAGCATCGATCACCGCGTCATAATCGCGGCTTGCGTAGCGCGGAATATTGAATCCCTGCCACTTGCTCTCCTCGCTGGGAATGTAGCGCGAATGAAAGGTACGCATACGCCTCTCCGGGTCGGGCTGGGTACTTAGGGACGCTAACAATTCGATATCTGCATTGAACCTCGTGTAGGTATCCGGATTTGCAACATCGGACGAAAAGAACGCGGATGCGACGACCGATTTGAGCTCCACGTCGATGGCTGCCTTCTGACACGCATGCTTGATGATGGCCTGAGTCTTCTGGCGCGCTCCGTTCGTCGATGACTGGAAAAGCAATTTGAGCTTCCTTCCGTCCTTCTCGCGAACGCCGTCCGAGCCGGGTTTCCAGCCGGCATCGTCAAGCAGCTTTGCAGCCTTTTCGATACTGAACTCCCAGGAGGTATTCTTAGAAACGAACTGCTCGGGGCCATTAAGGAAATTAGCGGTGGTGTTGCCGGCGCGGCCGTAAATGGCCTTCTTGATCGTCTCTCGATCAACGAGCAGCGCAATCGCCTTTCGTACCGCGGGATCCGACAATAGCGGATGTTTGGTCTTCGAGCGTTCTTGATCGGCCTCGGTGTTAGGATCGGTGAAGTTCAGCGCGATGAACTCAACATCTGCGCCGGCCACACGGATGCTCCTGCCTTTGCTACCTTTTTCAATACGCAACAAAACGTCGTCTTCGACTTGAATGTTCGAACCGAAGTCATATTCGCCGGTCTGGATCACTGCGCGTGCCGCCGAAACGGCATCCCCTCCGCCCTTCATCTCGATTGTGTCGAAATAGGGTCGGCCAGTCATGTGGTATTGGGGGTTGATCTCGCCGCGGACGAGTTCGCCGGGCTTGAACTCGATGAATTTGTAAGGGCCCGTTCCCACCGGCGACAAGTTGTTCGACGCCTTAAGGGATTTGTTGCCCCGATAATCCGCGAACAGGTGTTTTGGGATGATGGCGCCGGGAGCTCCGACAAATGCGTCGGCCCAGAAGGGAGTCGGCTTACTGAAGAGGATACGCACGGTAAGATCATCAATCCGTTCAACCGTTGTGCTGCGGTATGTTGCTGTGGTTGCGGCTGCCGTGTCAGGATCTTTGGCGTACTCCCAATTGAACACTACATCGTCCGCGGTAAAGGGCTTGCCATCGTGCCATTTGACGCCGGGCTTAAGCTTCCATGTCGCTGACTTGCCGTCGGGCGCAAGCCCTCCGTTCTGGATCGATGGTATCTCTGCGGCAAGAACGGGTTGGAGGTTGCCGTCCGGATCCCAACAGGCGAGCGGCTCATAGAAGAGGCGCGAGCCATCCTGGTCCTTCATGCTCGTTGCAAGGTGGGGGTTGAGCAGGGTTGGTCCTTGCCACCACAACATCTTCAGCGGTCCACCACCGCCGCATTTAGTTGGCTTGTAGGTTGATGGGGGCGCGGCTGTGGCTACGTCGCCGATGGCGAGGATCTGCGTTGCCATCGGCGGGGTGATGCCGATGCATATCATGCGCTGGACGAAGGCCCGGCGATCCATAGATCCGCTCTTTACCTTATCGATCAAGCCACGTAGTGCTGCGTCAAACATCGACGGCCTCCGGTGTTCAAGCTATGCTCCGTCCAGATGGTTTGAGCTAGACATGATGGGCCTCTTGCGCCTATTTTCGTTCATCAAACGCTAGTAATCTGTTGACGCGGTCCAAAGGGCGGATCCGCCCAAAAACCGCCCTGCTTTTCGCAACTGACGAGATCCGTGCGGCGTGAGTCTAAGAGTTGAGACACTCGCAATCCTTGTTAGTCATTGGAGAGCTTTTGTGTGGTCAGGCCTCTCACCCAGTTGAGACCGTACAATTTAACGCCACGTCCGATTCAAGGGGTTGCTTTCCGCATTACCTCACCAGAAATGTTCCCGAATAGCGCGTCTTTGCCTCGAATAATTTGCTCCTCGTGCGAGACCGGCGGTCGGGGGGCGCCGATGGGGCGATTGAGGCAGGCGACGCGCAAGGAGCTATTGGCGACTGTCAGCCAGCGTCACAGGTCGTCGAACCGTGCGCAGAAGCGCGGATTTTCGCCGAGCTCATCGTCATCACCGGATTTCATCGCAAGCACGCCACGCAACTGCTTCGCGGAGCCGACTGAACCGGTTATTGCCCTGCAAGCGACGCCAGGCTGAGTTACCGGCCGCGCTCCGTTTCGTACCGGGATCACCGCGCCGTGCGCGCGACATGAGGAAGCGGACCTCAGTCGCCGACCTCCCGACCGGCCCCAAGCACGCGAGACTGACACGCTCATCACTGCACCGCCGTCTACAGCGCCACGGTACCGGCCGACTGCCGGATGTCGAAGGCGACAGACCAGCAAGGAAGAAGTTCAAGAGCTACCCGATCGGCTTCTTCCGCATCGATATCGCCGACGTACGGACCGAACACAAGCTTCATATATGTTCGTGGCGATCGACCGAACGTCCACGTTCGCTCACGTCGAACGGCACGAAATAGCTACCACCGCCGTATCGAGAGAGTCCTGCAAGAACAGGTTCGAACGTGCTTGAGCATGAAGGCGGTCACTTGTGCCGCTGGACCTCAGCGTCTCAACCGCTGCCGCTCGGGCACGCCGCGGCGAGGCCGACGAGGAGCGCTGCACGCACTTGTCGATTCTTCTCTTTCCTGGATCAGCATCTCTAGGTTTCAACGCTCACCGTAGGATTTGCCTTATTATCTTAGCCTCGCGACGCCGTCAGGTGAGTGCGATCTGCGGCGCTCAAAAGCGTAGACCGGATTAATACCGCAATAGGCGTCTGTGCCGGATGCGGTGGCCATGCACTGGCTATAGCTCGAGAACTGGCAATTACCTGGGTATCCCCAGGTACGTCCTTGCAAGCAGTAAACGTCTTGTTGGGCCGGGGGCATGTATCCCGAACGGTCTCGCGGAGCGGCGATCGAACCTGTCTGAGCGAAAACCAAGGTGGGGACTGCGAGCGCAACAGCAAACAGGAAATGATGGCGCATGGGACCCTCGTCTGACTTGATTTCCTACTAGCTAATGGATCCGATTTGCGTTCTTCTTGATCTTAGTCAATCGCAAGCTAGCGACCGTTTGCGGGCCCAATCGTGAAACAGCACGGCGCAAATAGTACGTTGATTTCAAATGAGGGCAAAAGCTAGCAGGCTCGAGCAGAGTAGCGCAAGGCCTGTCGCGGTTAGCGCCAGCAGGCTGCTGGAAATGAGGTCATGATTATTCATCGTACAGCCCTCGATTGCACGGCAGAGGGAAAGTGACTGTCCTGGTTGGTCCAGTCGACCGGCTGATACATCAATGATTATTCGAATTTGTCGCAATAATCCTGCTATTGCCGGGAGGAAGTGCAGTTTTCCGGCGCAATTTGACCACGGTTTATTGATTTGCGGCGCGGATAACGGAAATCAAGCTTGAGAGCTTTGCGGGTAGCTGTCTAGCGAAACACCGGATCTTTGCGCGTCAATACATTCAACGCAGAAAGTTATGAGTTTCTTCAGAATTGCGATACGCGCGGCCGAGTCCATGCCACGGACCCGCATCAAATGGATGTTCACACCCAACTAAAGCCCGCGCCAAACTCGGCCACGCCTATCCAACGACGTCCAAAGAGTCAAAACCACTGTGATAAACCACTAGTCGGCGCCCGAACGCCCGGCCGTTGCGACCGAACGTTGCTGATCTCTGCTGCGTGTGCGAGTTCGATGATGAGTGGCCTTCTGCTAAAACAATAGGTCAAGATAGAACTGCCTCTGCTTGCAGGTCGTCAGCTCTTGGTCAGACTGGCGAGGT
Organism: Bradyrhizobium sp. BLXBL-03; assembly: GCF_051853015.1. NCBI lineage: Bacteria > Pseudomonadati > Pseudomonadota > Alphaproteobacteria > Hyphomicrobiales > Nitrobacteraceae > Bradyrhizobium > Bradyrhizobium sp. BLXBL-03. The sequence goes on from NZ_CP182470.1 coordinate 6,980,467, forward strand.
AGCGTGGTGTTGTTCTTCCAACCCTAGATAGGAGATCAAGGTGAGCTTAGCCAACATTGGGTCGATCGGCGCGAATCGAAGCACCGCGTCTGAGCAGCAAGGGCAATCTGGAGGCGCGGCACAAACTAAATTTGAGCAGCAGCTCGCCCAAGCCGGCCGGTTGTCGGAAGAGGAGCCGAATGGACAGCCACGGGTGGTGCAAAATCATCCCGCTGGCGCTTTCAAGGATATTCCTTCCTTCCCTCGGGACTTCGTGCCGGGCTTTAAGGAGCCGCCCTCCGGACCTCGCGACCCTTTTGCCGCTTAAGGACCTTCCGTCTGTACTCGCGGCATAGTTAAGGGGCGCCCGCTCCGCAAGGGGCGGGCGTCTTCGTCTAATTGGGACCTCACTTCTTCAGACTCGGCAAGCCGACCGACACCGAGGGCCGGAGCATCCCTTCCGCATCGCGGCGGCAGTGTGCGAAATTCAACTCGACTCTATGTTTGCTCTCTGAGGTGAGGGCGGCCCGCCCCGCGGCAAGCTCCTATCGAGGGTTGCCGGATGGTCCGGCGCCGAGCCTCAGGCATTGGGAGCGGGCCTGATGAACGATTTAAGGTCAGCTTGCGCTCTGCGCCCGGACGCAGCTGCTCCCTCAAGGCCCGCTCCAGATTGCCTTTACGAAGCCGCGCTTGGTCCGATAAACGGTGGAAAGGCTGACACTCACGGTCCTGGCAATCTCCTCGTCGCGGCGACCTCCATCGGCCGCCAGCAAAATCTGCGCCCGCTTGAGCTTGCGGACGGTGCGCTTGCCGCCGCCGAGCATCGCCGTCAGTTCGTCCCGCTCGGCTTGGCTCAATCGACCCGATAACGTAACATTCATGCTTCGCCTCCTTGTCGGAGGCCGTAACGAATCGATCCATGAGTCAAACATCAGGCGCGCTTAACCGAGAAACAGGGTCACTACCTCGCTTTCATCCATACCTATTCGTACATGTTCGGACAGCCGCCCGCCGAGGCCGACATTCAGCGCCATTTCCGCGTCAGCCCGCCCTCAGTCCACCAGATGATCGTCACCCTCGAACGAAACGGTTTCATTCGCCGTCAGCCCGGCGTTCCCCGAAGCATCGAGATTCTCCTGCCACCCGAAAACTTGCCTCCTCGAATGGCTCGGTATCAAAACGTCAAAGTCACTGTAATGAACCATTAGTGGATCCTGTGTAACAGCAACGTTTCGATCTTTGCATGTTTGAGCCTCAGCAGATGCGTGGCAGTTGCTCGCCCGACAGCCAGTCAACGATGCGGCCGCCGCCAAAGCTGGTCGCCATCTGCACGAAATGATGGTCATCGGCGATTGCCTCGCCGATCTCGGCGGCATCGCAGCCGAGCGGATGCGCCCGCATGGCAGCAAGCACGGCATTGGCGACCTCGGGCGACACAATGGCAACCAGCTTGCCTTCATTGGCGACATGGAGCGGATCGAGCCCCAAGAGCTCGCAGGCCGCCGCCACGTCCGGCTTCACCGGGATTGCCTCTTCCTGCAGGCGAAAGCCGAGGTCGGATTGCCGGGCGATCTCGTTCAGGGTCGCGGCAAGCCCACCGCGCGTAGGGTCGCGCATTAGGCGGATTCCGTGGCCTCCGGCCTCAACCATCTTCGCAACGAGGTCGTGCAGCGCCGCCGAATCCGAGATGATGTCGGTTTCAAAGGCGAGGTTCTGCCGCTTGGACATGATGGCGATGCCATGATCGCCGAGCGTGCCCGAGATCAGCACGCGGTCTCCGACGCGCGCGTTTTCCGCGGAGAGATCGAGCCCGACAGGCACTACACCGACGCCAGCCGTCGAGATGAACAGGCCGTCGGCCTTGCCGCGCTCGACCACCTTGGTGTCGCCAGTGATAATGTGAACGCCGGCCGATCGCGCCGCTTCCCCCATGCACTCCGCGATCATCTTGAGGTGGGACAAACGAAATCCCTCCTCGATAATGAAGCCCGCAGACAGGTAAAGCGGCCGCGCCCCTGCCATTGCGATGTCGTTGACCGTGCCGTGCACGGCCAGCGTACCGATATTTCCGCCCGGAAAAAACAGCGGCGAGACGACGTAGCCATCGGTCGTCATCACCATGCGCCCGCCGCCGACGTCGAAGGCCGACTGATCATTGCCGCGCGCCAGCCATTCATTGCCGAAGGCCTCGTGGAACAGTCCCGAAATAAGCTGCGCCATCGCGCGGCCGCCGGAGCCGTGAGACAGGTCGATGCAGCCATTGCTGATGTCGAGCTTGGCCTGATGACCTCTCATGACGCCGGCCTCTGCTGATGATCGCGGAAACGGCCATAGGTCCAATGAGCGGCGCAGGCGCCTTCCGAGGAGACCATGCAGGATCCCATGGGCGTTACGGGCGTGCAGATCTTCCCGAACAGCTCGCAATCCACAGGCTTCCTTATCCCGCGCAGGATGGCAGCGCATTTACAGGCCGGATTGTCGGCAACGCACAGCTCGCCCATGTCGAAGCGCAGCTCCGCGTCGTATTTGGTGTAAGCGGGCTTCAGCCTCAGCCCGCTGTAGGGCACTGGGCCGAGGCCGCGCCATTCGAACCGGTCTCGCAGCTCGAAAACGTTGGAGACCTCCTCCTTAGCGCGCAGATTGCCGTCGCGGATCACCGCGCGGCGATACTGATTCTCTACTTCGTGGCGATGCTCGTTGACTTGCCGGACAAGCATTAGGATCGCCTGCATCATGTCGAGCGGCTCGAAACCGGTGATCACGATCGGCTTGCCAAACTCCTCCGCGACAAACTCGTAAGGCGTCGTGCCAATGATGACCGAGACATGGGCTGGCCCGATGAAACCGTCAATCTCGACGTGTCCGATATTGCGTATATCGCAGCTCTTTAGAATATTCTGCATCGCTGGAGGCGTCAGCACGTGGTTGCAGAACACGCTAAAGTTTGAGAGCTTCTTCTTTTCGGCCAGACGTATCATGATAGCCGTCGGCGGCGTGGTGGTCTCAAAGCCAATGGCGAAGAACACGACCTCGCGCGCGGGGTTCTCCTCTGCGATCCGGATCGCATCGATGGTGGAATACACCATGCGGACATCCGCGCCGCGGGCCTTTGCCTTGAGCAGCGAGGCGCCTTGCGAACCCGGCACGCGCATTAGGTCGCCGTAGCCGCAGAGGATGACTTCGGGCCGCATCGCGAGATGGATCGCCATGTCAATACGCCCGGCCGGCAGCACGCAGACCGGGCAACCAGGGCCGTGGACCATCCGCACGTTGTTCGGCAGCATGTCCTCGAGGCCATAGCGCGAGATCGTGTGTGTATGGCCGCCACAAAACTCCATGAAACGATAGGGTCTTGCCAGATCGACCTCGGTGCCGATCGCTTTCGCCACCCCCAGCGCGATCTCCTTGTCGCGGAACTCGTGGACATATTTCATTGCACAGCTCCCTGTCACTCGACGCTGAGCTCGCGCAACAAATCCAATGTGCGTCTGGCTTCCTCGGGGTCGATCTTGGTGAGCGCATAACCGACGTGAATGATCACGTAGTCGCCGACGGCGAGATCCTCGATCAGGGCAACGGAAATCTCCTTGCCGACGCCATCGATGGAGACGACGGCCATCTCGTCAGGCAAAATTTTTGTTACTGCTGCAGGTATGGCAAGACACATCAAGCGGTTCCTTCCAGGCCTTGGTGTTCGATGAGTTGGAGCGCGGCGATCCAGGCCTGCCCCAGGCTCAGGCCGCCATCATTGGGCGGCACCTGGCGGGGCAGCAGCGGCGTAAGACCGGCTGCGAGGCAGCCCCGCTCGATCTCGGCGCTCAGGATCGCATTGAGAAAGCAGCCACCGCTCAAGGCGACGGTCATGATGCCGGTCTTCCGCGCAATACGAACGATCCAGTCGGCACAGGCGGCCGCGAACGTGCCGTGGAACAGTTCGGCGCCGTCGGTCGGATCGAGCGCATCGCTCGCCAGCCGTTCGAGCAACGGAGACAGTGAGAGCACGCCGTTCTCGATCACCCAGCCGTCCCTGGCAACGCGGGGCTGGCGAACAAGCGCTTCCAGCTTCATCGCGGCCTCGCCCTCGTAGCTCTGCACCAGGGAAAGCCGAAGCAGTCCTGCCGCGGCGTCGAACAGCCGGCCGGCGCTCGTCGTCATCGGCACGTCGCGCTGATCCAGCAAGGCGGACAAACGCACCGCTTGCGGCTGCGCGGCAAAGCGGCGCGGAATCTCGTCGCCGCGCTGCAATCCGTGTAGCACGCTCGCTGCCATCCGCCACGGCTCGCACGCGGCGCGGTCGCCGCCGGGCATCTTGAGTGTGGCGAGATGTCCGAGCCGGCGGAAGCGCGCCCCTTCGCACAGCAGAAGCTCACCACCCCAATTGCCGGCGTCGCCGCCATAGCCGAACCCGTCAAGCACCAGCGCCAACACAGGACGTTCGACGCGATGTTCGGCCATCACGGACGCTGCATGGGCATGATGATGCTGAATCGCAACCAGCCTCCTCCCGCTCGCTTCGGCAAAACGGGTCGAGGCGATATTCGGATGCAGGTCATGCGCGACGACGACCGGCTCAACATGGAGTGTTGAAAGCAGTTGATGCACTGTTTCTTCTAAGCAGCGGACGCCTTCCGCTGTGTCGAGATCACCGATATGTTGGGAGACGAAGGCCTCGTCGCCGCGCGTAGCCGTTACGGTCGATTTCAGGCTACCGCCAACGGCAAGGATCGACGGAACGGATCGTAGGAGGCGCACGGGCTCTGGAACGTAACCGCGGGCGCGGCGGATAAACTGGGTCCGCCCGGCCACGACAGATACGACGGAATCGTCCGCACGAATGACAATGTCGCGGTCATGGGTGACGACGAGATCGGCGATGCCGGCGAGGCGCCGCCTCGCCTGGTCGTTGTCGGTCAGCAGCGGTTCGCCGCTGAGATTGGCGCTGGTTGTGACGATCGCCCAGCTTTTGCCGTCCTGCGGATGGCCCGACTTCAGCGCATCAAAAATCAAATAGTGCAATGGCATAACCGGCAGCATAACCCCGACCCGCGACAGCCCCGGCGCGATCGCAGGCGCGAGACGATGACGCGACGTCATCAGCACGATTGGCCGCGCTAGCGTCTGGAGCAACGCCAGCTCGGCAGCATTGGCAGCGGCGATCTCGGCAACCAAGTCTATTGAGCCGACCATGATGGCGAAGGGCTTTTGATCGCGCTGCTTGCGCTTCCGAAGGCGTTTTACGGCCTCGTTGTCGCGCGCGTCACAGATGAGCTGATAGCCGCCGAGCCCCTTGATCGCGACGATCTTCCCCACTGCAATTGCGGCCGCGATCTCCGCGACGGGGTGGCTAAGCCTCGGGCCGCATTGCGGGCAGGCAATCGCCTCGGCGTGGAAGCGGCGGTTGTTGGGATCGGCATAATCCGCGGCACAGGCTTCACACATGGTAAAGCGCTTCATTGCGGTGGCCGCACGGTCATATGGCAGCTGCTCGGTGATGGTGTAGCGTGGACCGCAATGGGTGCAGCTGATGAAGGGATAGAGATGGAGCCGGCTGGCCGGATCGAACAGCTCGCCCCGGCACTCCGGGCAGGTTGCGGCGTCGGCGACGATCCGCGTCGACACCCTGCCCTGCTCGCTGGCGCGAATGCAGAACTCCTCGCTCGCCGCCGCGCTGACCGGCTGCACTGAAATCTCGTCGATCCGTGCCAGCGGCGGCTTTTCGAGCGGTAGCGCGGTCACGAAATCCGATGTGCGCGCGCCCTCGACCTCGATGACGACGCCATGCGGATCATTGGCGACGAAGCCGCCGAGGCGATAGCGCCTGGCCAGACCATAGACATAGGGACGAAAGCCGACGCCCTGTACGGCGCCGCGCACATGCAGACGCAGCCGTCGTCTATCGCGGGCTGTGACCTCGTCCACCATTGTCATTCCGCCGCGGCCGGTCCTATCCTGGCCGCCTGCTTGCGGATCCAGGCATAAAAGGCCGGAAGCCCTTCCCCTGTGCGCGCCGACACGGTTAGCGCCTCAATTTTCGGGTTGACCCGCCGCGCATATTCGACGGTCCTGGGGAGATCGAAATCGAGCACCGACGCGAGATCGATTTTGTTGATCAGCATCAACGAAGAGGAGGCGAACATATCCGGGTATTTCAGCGGTTTGTCCTCGCCCTCCGTGGTCGAAAGCACCACGATCTTGCAGGCTTCACCGAGATCGAACGCCGCGGGACAAACAAGGTTGCCGACGTTCTCGATAAAGAGAATGCCGCCGTTAAGCCGGCGCAGCCGCTCATAGGCCCTAGCGACCATGCCGGCATCGAGGTGACAGCCCTTTCCGGTGTTGACCTGGATGGCCGGCACGCCAGTAGCGCGAATGCGCTCTGCATCGTGGGAGGTCTGCTGATCACCTTCGATCACGCCGATCAGAAAGCTGTCCTTCAACTTGGACACGGCGCGGACCAGCAGCGAAGTTTTGCCGGCGCCGGGACTCGAGACAAGGTTGAAAGCAAGTACGTCGTCGGCGTGGAAGCGGGTGCGGTTTTCGGCGGCGAGGTGGTCGTTCTTGCCAAGAATGTCGCGTTCAACTTGGATGATACGGTCGCTGCTCATGCCCGCGATCTGTTGGCCCGCGGGCTTGGCGCTGCAATCGAGAAACCCGGCGACGTCGTGCTCATGATCGTGGTATCCGCCCCCGTGAGGATGATCATGCCGGGCATGATGGTGATGACGACCATCGTTGTCATGCTCATGATGCGCATCACGAACGCACTCGATGGACGTCTTGGCGTCGTTGCAACCGCAGACCGTACACATCAGGCAACCTCCAATTTATTCACGCGCATTTCCTCACCGCCGGTCACCTGCAATTGATAGCTGCCGCAGGATGGACACGGCTCGTAACGCTGCTTGATCTCGACGCTCATCGAGCAAGCCATGCACCATGCGATCCCCGGCGTCGCGATGATCTCCAGCCTTGCGCCCTGCACGATGGTCCGCGCAGCTACCGCCTCGAAGCAGAATTTGATCGCCTCCGGTGCGACGTGGCTGAGCGCACCGATCTCGAGGCACACGGTCTTCACCTTCGAGAACGAGCGATTTCGCGCCTCTTCCTCGACAATCCCAATGATGCCCTGGCACAGCGCCATCTCATGCACGGCCGGCCTCGTGGAAATTGAGGCTGAAGCTAACGCAAGGGTCAAACGACCCGACGAAAGTACGAACCGCGTCCTGTCCGCGCGGGCCGGCGGCGAGCCGCGAGCCCTTGAGGCTCTGGACCAGCGGCCCCCGCGCGTGGAAATTCCATTCGGTCGGCGCCAGTAATTGGAAGCGCACGATGCGGTCCTCGTCGTCGAGCTCGATCGCATGGTAGAGTCGGCCGCGTGCACATTCGACCGCGGCCGCTCCCCTGTGGTTACCGAGGGAATAGCTGGCGATAACGCCGTCTTCGAGATCCCGCTCGGCGTCGTCAAGCCAGGCGAGGAGACGAGCCACTTCGGCGAGGCGCGCCTTGAGGCGCTCGGCTGGGCCAGCATCCAGCGCCAAAATCTGCTCGCGGCCGCCCCTGCGGGCCCAGACGCCGGTCTCCGGAATCCGACCGTGAAGTTCGGGCGCGCCGGAAAAGCTCGCTCCCTCGGTGAGCAACCGCGCAATGACGTCGGGATCATCAGCAACCGACAGGAATGACTGCTCGATGGCAGGAAGCGACAGCGCCTGGGCATTGAAGCTTGCAAGGTGCGCCGCCGCCGGTGCACGGCCTGGTTCCGGACATTGAGTTTCGCGCGTGGTTCCGAGCGCGGTCAGCGCGGACTTGATCTGCGACACCGCCTCGCGCATCGCTCCCTCTCTTGCACCTTCGCTGGCGACGCCGCCAAGAACTGTGGCCGCATGCATCAGCGCGCGCACCGCCTCAGCGCCGGTGCCGTCAAACGCGAGCTGCCTGACGAACAGGCCCCGCACCAATTCCGTCAATCGTTCTGCAACGACTGCGGTAACGCGGCGCTGCACCGTCTCCGCGGCGGCGCCTTCACCCCGCGCAGCTTCGACCGCCGACAGATAGGCCACCTGCTGCGCGACCGCGCAAAGCGAGAACAGCCGAGGCAGCACTGAGAGCACTGACGATGCTGGCTTGCCCGCAAACAGGCGCATGACGGCCGGCCTGCTGCGCGGTAGGATCGCAACGTCGACAATCGAGCACCCGGCGAGCCACACCGTGATCTCGATCTCGCTCCGGAAGGCGAGGCTCATGCGCGCTGCTCCGTCAGGACACCCCACGGGACGTTACGGCCGTCGAACGCGCTTGTCGCGAACGCGCCGACGGGGTCATAGGCGGTCCAGCAGATGCTGCATTCGAGCGGCGTAAGCTCAGTGACATCCTGCCGCACGCCGAAATTATCAACCTTCTTCATTTGAAATAGGCCTCGATAGTTTCCCTAAGCCGCTCGGCCGAATCCTCGAAATCCTCGTCAGCTGCGACAGCGACCGTCGGCATGCCGCCTACCTCGAACGTATCGAGGATGATGGTGTCCATGGCGTTGAAGAACTGCACCGACCAGACATTGCGGATTCCGGTCGCGAGCACGCGGCAGGTGCCGTAACCGCGCGAGATAAGCTGGATTGGTCCGTTCCTGATCGTCTCCTGTAGAAAGCTCATGTCGATCGGGCTCATCGGCAGCAGCGTGAGGTTGATGATCCCCGATGGCATACCAGGCCGCCAGGCAAGCGCCCGCGCGCGGATTTCGGCGAGCACTGGCAGCACGTTCATGGCGCCTTGCGGCGGCTGGCCGATCTTGAAGTCCGCGATTGTCAGATCCGCGGCTGCCCGTTTCACGATCTCTGGGATCGCTCCGATCTCAAGATACTCGTGAAAAGAATCGGTCTGGATCCGCACGCGCCATAGGCCTGCGAGCACCGCCTCCCGGATCTGCACCAGCGATCCACCCGGTAGCGCGACGACGCCGGCTACCTCGCCTTCACCGATGATGCCGGCGAGGAGCTCGCGTTCGAGATGGTTGAGATCGTCAAGCCGGAACAGCCGCGTGGGCGCATCTACCTTCTGGCTCGCGATGGCTTCAGCTATATTCGACAGGAGCTCGATAGCATTCGGGCAGCTCTTCGCTAGCTCGGCAACATCGAGCTTGGCAAGCTCTGGCAATGCGCCCGCGGCGCTCCGGCTGTGCCCCGCCGCGCTCGGACTCTTCCCGGTGCGCATCGCCTGCTCCTTTTCGTCAGCCGCTGTGCAGAAACCCCCACCTGCCTCACGGGACAAGAGTGGAGAACGATCAAGAGCAGTGATATCGAGCGCGGACCGGCCGCGTCGTGCGAAGCAGAAATCCATCAATCCTCCAGATCTGAGCCAGATCAATTGTCCGACAAAGCCGAGTTTTAGTTGGAAACGATGGCTGTCATGAACGACTGATAGTCATCTTTTTAGATCACAAACTTGTCTTCCAACCTCGCAGTCGTTGTCTTACGGTCGGTGCTTGCTTCGTGGCTCGTATTAGGATGTCGAAGGTGGCCAGAGGCCTGATCGCGCTGTAGATGCACGGGCAATGTCGGATCACGGTTGATCAGGTCGGCGAAGAAGCGGTCGCAATCGTCGCCGTTGAGCGCTGCGCCGATGCCATCAATAGCATCGCCAATTAGCTGCGCCTCTTCATCATCCAAGAGCCGGATCGCAGTGTCGACATGGACAAGCACCTTGGCGGAGGCAATCGGATCGGAGAGCAAGAATACCCAGACACGACGCTGCTTTCCGCGAAACTCGCAAAGCGCAGAGATACCGTCGGTTTCGATAACCGTCATTGGTAAGCCAAGACACATCTGCGACGTCTCCGACAACTCGCGATCCGTTCATGTTCGCGCTCTCATTTCGTAACGCTGGTGATCGATACCATTGGCGAGCAACCATTCAGATTCCCGTAATGGTGTGATGCGCGGCGTCACCCGCACGCCCCACTCCACGAGAATAAATCTGGCAAGCTCGACCGCAGGGCTAATTTGATTACGCACTGCCGGCGTCAGGGGTCCACCCCAGTCATCGAGATCAAGCGGCTGGCAACCGATCAACACGAGATGTTTTGGGCAATGCCCGAGCAGGTCACACGCACTGATAACTTCCTGAAATCCAGTATGATGCAGGCTCATCTTCCTAACGCCGGTGAAACGCGGCACCTCCTCGTCGCGCACGAGCTTCAACTGTCCAGGCTCTAGGCCATAATCGATCGCGTCGAATACGATTAGGTGGTCGGAGTCCTGAAGATAGTTTACGAGGTGGAGCCCCTGCGTCCCGCCGTCCAGGATTGTGACCTCATCGGGTACGACGTAGCGATGATGAAATTCTTCCACGGCACGTACCCCAAATCCTTCATCTGCCCAAAGAATGTTGCCGATTCCGAGCAAGAGGACGCGCCTTGGCTTTGAACATGTCGGCACCACTCCGCTTCCCCAGTTGGAACGGCACTGACGTACACCCGAGATCATCGAGAAGATGATGCTCCGGTGCGACATGATGTCTTCGCGGACGGCGGCATAGATATGGACCATCACGAATATGGTGAGTGCCCACATGCCGAGACGATGCCAAGTGTGAACGTCCTGGCTGTTCGGCCAAAGGGCGAACACCCAACCAAACATCGCGTGCTGCCAGCTGTCGATCCCCGCGCCTTCTGAAAAGAGCGCAAAACCTGTGATGATCATGAAGGGGACCAACAAGGTGAAGCCCGTGAACATCGCGGTCTGCGCCAGGGGATTGTGGCCGACATACACCTTCGGTTTGCGTTCCAGGAAGGCGTACCAACGAATCTCGTGCAATATGTCCTTCCAGAACTGCTTGCGATGCGCCGGAATGTAGACAATCTGCCGTGAGTGACGGTTCCCGAAGATGGCCCATAGGATACGGGCGAGAAAGAACATCGCGAGCACCTGCGCCGCCGCGAAATGAGCAAACCGAATGTAGCCCATCACAAATTTGCCGGACGCCGCGACCATCGACGGCGGCGTGCCGATCAGATAGCCGCTCACCATAAGAAACACGATTGACAGCGCATTCACCCAGTGGCAGATCCGCACCGGCACTTCGTAGACATAGATGGGGGACCGAGCGGCGGCTTGTTCGCCAGCGGCATCGACCGCGATTGGGGCAGAGGCCAGCTCGGTCTCCGCCCGACGTTTAGCTGTATCCATCATGAGGTTCCTGCCTCTTTACCGGACTATGACGGCTGCCATTTCCTGACCGTCCGGGCTCATCACGTGGGTCGAGCACGCAAGGCAGGGATCGAAGGAGTGGATCGTGCGTAGGATCTCCAGGGGCTGTTCCGGAGCCGCCATCGGAGTCTCCATCAGCGCCGCTTCAAAGGCGCCGATGTTGCCCTTGGGATCCCGTGGCGATCCATTCCAAGTGGTTGGAACCACGCACTGATAGTTGTCGATCTTAGTCTCCTTGATCTTGATCCAGTGCGCGAGCGCGCCACGCGGCGCCTCGGTGAAGCCATAGCCCCTTGCTTCCTTCGGCCAGCTCTCCGGCTCCCATTTGTCGATGTTGGCGGTCGAAGAGTCGCCCGCCTTGATGCGTCCCACCAGCTTGTCCTGGAAATACCGCATCTGGTTGGCAGCCCATTGGCATTCCAGTGCGCGTGCAACGGTACGGCCGAGAGTAGAAAATAAGGCCTTGTCCGGCAAGCCGAGCGTCTTAAGCAGCTTTTCGGTCGGCTCCTTAAATTCCGGCTTGTTCTGCGCGCAGCCCAGGATGAAGCGGGCGAGCGGTCCAACCTCGACGGCATTTCCGCGCCACCGCGGAGCCTTGATCCAAGAATACTTGCCGCCTTCATCGAGCTCCTTGATGTCGGTCTTGGTGCCCTTCGCATTGGGACCGAGCACGTAGTTTGGCTCGGTGATGCCGTCCCAGGGATGTCGGCCCTTGGAGTCATCGTCATATTTGTACCAGGAGTGACTGACAAACTCCTGTATCTGCTCGGGATCTGCATGGTCGAGCGGCAGCACCTCGTTAAGATTGCCGTTGATGATCACACCGCGCGGCAATTTCAGGTTGTTCGCAGAATAGTCGTTGGCGTTCTCCGGAATGTCGCCATAGGCCATCACGCTTCTGCCAGAGAGCCCGCCGCCATAGAGCCAGTCCTTGTAGAAGGAGCTAATCGCGACGATGTCGGGCAGGTAGACCTTTTCGGTGAACTCGATGCAGCGATCGATGACGGACGAGACGAGATTCAATCGCTCCATGTTGATGGCGCCGACCGCGCCGGTGCCATCGACATTGATCGCGCAGGCCACCCCGCCGACCAGCCAGTTTGGATGCGGATTCTTGCCGCCATATATGGCGTGGATCTTGACGACGTCCTTCTGGAAATCGAGCGCTTCCAGATAATGCGCGACCGCCATCAGGTTCGCTTCCGGCGGCAGCTTGTAGGCGGCATGCCCCCAATAGCCGTACTTGAACGGACCGAGCTGACCGGACTCGACAAACTTTGTCAGCCGGATCTGGAGGTCTTTGAAATAGCCGGGAGAGGACAACGGCCAGGACGAGATCGATTGCGCCAGCACCGAGGTCGCCTTTGGATCGGCCTTCAATGCCGACATCACATCGACCCAGTCGAGCGCGTGCAGGTGATAGAAATGCACGAGATGATCATGCACCTGGAGGCAGAGCTGCATAATATTTCGGATCGAGTTGGCATTCTCCGGAATGGTGATGCCCAGCGCGTTCTCAACCGCACGGACCGAGGTGAGCGCATGCGTTCCGGTGCAGACGCCGCAGATCCGCTCGGTGAAGGCCCAGGCGTCGCGCGGATCGCGGCCGTTCAGGATGATTTCGATGCCCCGCCACATTGTGCCTGAGGAGACCGCGTTGCGGATCACGTTGTCGGAGTCGATATTGGCCTCGATCCGCATATGACCTTCGATCCGGGTCACAGGGTCGACCACGATGCGCTTGCCGGGCTTGAACCCGTCTGGGATGTGAAGGTCCACTCTTGCCTTACCTCAAAACACTCAGTGACGCCGGTTCGTATCTTCCCGTCTGGCGGCATAGCGCCTAAAAGCCGTCACCGCCGCATGTGCGGCGACCCCAGCGCCGACGGCGCCGGCCGCCGCCATACCAATCTGGTCGGCATTTTTCTCGATGCCGAATTGCTTGATGTTGGACAGGCGGTCGTAGAACGAGCCCTTGTCCCAGAAGTCATCTTCTGAGCAGCCGATGCAGCCGTGGCCCGACTGGATCGGAAAGGAGACGCCGCCGTTCCAGCGCACCGACGAACAGGCGTTGTACGTGGTCGGCCCCTTACAGCCCATCTTGTAGAGGCAATATCCTTTGCGCGCCGCCTCATCGTCCCATTCCTCGACGAATTGGCCTGCGTCGAAATGCGCGCGTCGGTAGCATTTGTCGTGGATGCGCTGCGAGTAGAACATCTTCGGCCGGCCCTGCCGGTCGAGTTCGGGGGGCTTGCCAAAGGTGGTCATGAAGGTCACAACGCCAGTCATCACTTCCGCGATCGGCGGGCAACCCGGCACCTTAATGATAGTTTTGTTGGTGATGACCTTGTCGATGGGTGTTGCCTGCGTCGGATTGGGCCTGGCCGCCTGAACGCAGCCCCATACAGCGCAGGAACCCCAGGCGATGACGGCCATCGCGTCCTCGGACATGGTCTTCAACTTCTCGACGAATGGCTTGCCGGCGTGAATGCAAAACATGCCGCCCTCGTTCAGCGGTGGATTGCCCTCGACCGCGAGCACATACTGCCCCTTATGTTTGGCACGGGTCTCTTCGAGGATCGCTTCCGCTTGATGGCCAGCGGCGGCCATGATGGTGTCGTCATAGTCAAGCGAGATCATCGACAGCATTGTATCCTTCATTAAGGGATGGGCGGAGCGGATAAAGCTCTCGGAGCAGCAGGTGCATTCGAGCCCATGCATCCAGATCACAGGTATGCGTGGCCTTGTTTCAAGCGCATTCGCAATGCGACTAACGGCCAGCGGCCCAAGCCCGAGGCTTGCCGCGGTCAGGCTGCAAAATTTAAGAAAGTTTCGACGGGTGATACCCTGCCGTCTGATCACGCCATAGAACGTTTCCGTCGCTGCTCCCATGAGCCTCCCCAGCGATTATGCCGATTGATGAAGTCATCGATGAAGCGAACAGCAAGAAGCAGGCCAATGGCTCGGTGTGTGCGCGAACTGAAGACGTTCCCGTTTGTTAGGAATTTGGTCGACCAAATCATAGGCGCACGACAACGTCGGAATCACGACAAACGAGCACGGCGAATGGCAATCGGCCGATCCCAACATTGGTCATGCAGACGATGCAAGGATATCTTGCGCGGGAAAACTACGCGATCAGGCATATGAATGGCGACTTTGCTTCACGTCCCTTGCTTGATCTCCTCCAAAATCGGCGGCTTGCCATGCGCCATGGAACGGGACTGCAGGCCCCTTTTACAGACGGCAGTGACGTTCTAAACGACCGACACTCTGGCTTGCCGATGTGAACGGGATCGGCTCTGTGTGGGTCGAATCTCTATCAAAATTCTCTGAGATGTGGTGCAATCAACATTAGGGCTGTGCAGAGGTGTATCTCCGCCTATACCCGAACATGCGCAGCGGGGCGGCCCCGACGCCTGGACCTGGGATACGCCGAGTCCGCCCCAACACCACCATGGGGGGGCCTGGTGATGTTGTGTGTGGCAGAGCAAGCAGCGTGCCAGACGGAGGCCGCATTTAGGCAAGCAGCGCTTATCGGGATCACGCTCGAAGGCGTCCACATTGCACATCGCTACAGCCTGCATACGCTTAGCTTCAGTGCCCAGAACACGCCCTTCATCGCTACGACGAAATCTCCGACCGAATGGTCCTACGTCTGTTGGGCGTTATCGAACTGTCGAATCCAGTGCTGTCCGGCGTTCGAGAAACTTTTGGCACTCGGTCCGGCAATTGTCCGCTTTTCAACAGGCAACTAGCTAGAGGACGCCTCTCATGAGAGTTACCGACCAAACCTATCGTCTTTCAAAAGCCAGCACGCAAGGGCGAGCCGCGACCGTAGAATATCCTCTCGCCGGGCTCGCCAAGCTGCAGGACCGCGCGATCGATATTGTCTCAGAAAACTCTATTCGCGAGCTCTGGACGATGCGTCCTCTGGCTTGAGGTGTCGTTTCCGAATATTGTAACTAACCAGCCAAATCACGCCGACGGCGATCGGCACGAAAGCCGCGGTTACGGACGCGGGCTCTACGTGGAGCCCAACATCGTGAGCGCCTTTCGCGAGATAGCCGAACAGGCTGACCACATAGTATCCAATGGCCCCGACTGACAATCCTTCGACCGTGGACTGCAGGCGAAGCTGCTGCCTCGACCGTTCGTTGATCGATCTCAAAAGGTCGCGATTCTGTTGCTCGATCTCGACATCCACGCGTGTTCGTAGCAAATCCGCGGCGCGTGCCAGCTTGTCCGATAAATTTGCCTGACGCTCCTCCATCGTCGCACAGGTTCGTATCGCAGGCGCCATACGGCGCGCCAGGAAGGACGACCAAGTCGGATAACCCGCGACGCCCTCGCCTTCAACGATCGACAATCGCGATTGCACGAGCTCGTTGTACGCTCGGCTGGCACCAAAGCGGAACAAACTGCCGGTCACGTCTCTTTCGAACGAGACTGCCAGTGCCGTCAATTCCTCAAGGAGATGGTTGTTGACTTTTAGCCCTTCCGCGCCCTGCATCTTTTCGAGGACCTCGACGAGGCGGCGATCGATTCGATCGACCGATGGCGCAAGCTCGAGCGCAGTCGATAGACCGAGCAGCGCTAGGGAGCGGTAGGTTTCGATTTCTAACAGGCGTTGCACCAGCGCACCGAGATCGGGCGGCGTCAGTCCGCGATCACAGACTAGAATTCTCGTGAAACCTTTGTCGTCAGCGCGAAAGTCGGAGGCTACAAGGCTTGCCCCGTCCTTGACGTTGACCATCGCGAGGCTATTTTTGTCAAAAATCTGTTCGGCGCGCTCGATCGGACAATCGCCCCGCTCTGCCTCTAACTTGATCGCGGCGAGTAGTTCTCCAGCTTGCGATAGTGCACGGATCAATGATTGAGCGGAGTCACAGACGTCGCCGAATTGACGGGCGGCTGAACCGTTCGCGGTACTCCAGATCCAAGTGAACGTTGCAAATTCCGAATGTTGCTCCCAGCGTAGCACCACCGGTCCTAACCCGATCTGATGATGTTTTGCCGACGGCTCTGGCGGGGTTACATTGCGCTCCCGACAGAAATCGATAAATCGGCGGCGATCGCTTGCGGCATCCTCGCCCTTCGCGAGAAACACGAAACGCACCATCCCAAGCGAAGAAACTAGACCGGAAAATGGGCGTGCATGCACTTCGCCGAGTACGGCCTCCCGCTCGGGATGCAGCTTGAATGATGCCAAATCCAATTGGTCGACCATCGATATCTCCCAAGCGCGCAACGTCCGGTATCACCGCCAGCCGCATCGTCGGCGGCGCCAAATCGGTAGACCCGCTAGCAAACGATCAAGGGGAGATTGACGCTCCTCAGCTCGCGAAGGAGTCCTTGCGCGCCCCAGTTCGGCGCCAGCCAATTGATCTCGAATGAGGTCATCGAGGCTTCTGCTGAAATCATGGGGGCCATCAGCTTTGCGCCGTCCAGCCTCTTCGGCGAACTGCCGCCATTGCTCACCAGCAGTGGAGCCGCGTCGGTATCGTCGCTTTGATACGTAGAGTTTCAAATAGGCCTCCGCTTCGTAAGCCTTGGCGTCCCGCTTTTTGTGCGGTGCAGGATTTGGGCCAGTGCGATACACGAACACGCGTGTTGCCTTTCCGGCACAATGTCGCGTCTGCCGACGGATTGATGACTTGTTGACATCGGCACGTTCGCGGTCGGGGAACCCAGATGTACGACATCGAACAAAAGGATCCGCGCGGTTCTCGCAAGCCAGGTGCGCTCGCGCCGGATCATTGGTTCAGGCGGCGGTAGTGGCTATGTCTCGCCGGATAAGTCATCGCGCATTGTTGGCTTTTAATGCGATTCAGCGGGGTAGGTCAGCGAATTGTCGGAGGTTCAGACCTGCATTCCTCTGCTCCGATCTCCGCTTGTTGGATGACGCAGGAGCGCGTAACGCTTCACGGCATCTAAACAGGCGCCTCGGGCCGCGACATTCGTTCCCTCTTGAGCGAATTGGGCTTGATTGGTCGCACAAAGGGCATCCCGTCCCAGGGCACGGCACCGGGCGTTTCTAGCTGCAATCGATGTGTTGGTTTGACGCTTTGGAGTTGTCGTATCAGAAACGATCAATATCCTAACGCGGACATTGCCACTTTGATGGCTTAAGGACGCGCGAAATATGGAGCGCCTTGCACCTGAGTCGGCTTTAACATGCCTCCCCTGGAAAGCTTGCTCTGGACCGCTGCGAATTTGCGACCCCGCGGAACGGCGGTGGACAGCACAGCCTCACCTACGGATATACCTAACTCCTGTGACGTGCCAGCAGCTCAATACGAGAAGCATTGGATGTCGCATACACAGCTCCCCTCTAAGGCTCACGCTCTATGTGTAGGAGCATCTGTCGTGCGGTGGTTCAGCGTCCCGGTCGACAGATCAAGCTAATCAAGAAGGACATGGTCAGAGAGATTCTGCTACATAACGCGACGTTTGCACAAGAACGCCGCCAGCTTTTGTTGACGAACGATCAGTCCATAAACTCCAGCTTGAATTTTCCAAAACCCGTGGGCTTGGCCGTGAACTTGACAGTCTTCTCTGCGAGACACTCCAAGGCACCGGATGCGAATTTAAACGACGTCTTACCGTACGCTTCAATTCCAACGGCGTTGTCGCCCTCTACGACGATGTCGCCGATGCCTTCTAGAAGCTGCTCGGCTGCAAAACCATCAGGCGAGCGGTGAAGACTAAACGAACCCATAAACGTTCCCTCCTCGTTATCGAGCTCCACGACAGATATTGCTGTAACCACGGCATTTTTGAATACCCCATCGACGCCGTTGCACGTATATTGGAAGCTAACGACGTCGTGTTCATTGCGATCACCCACTGCGTATCGAGCTGTGGCGATTATGGCGCAGTCGTAGCCTCCGATTGGACCAGCGAGCGAAACTCCGGCCATCCCAATCAAACCGAATACGGAACATAGTATCGTAGCAAGGAAGGATTGCGTCATCTTAGTTTAGTCTTCTGGAAAGGGCTTTCGCCCCTGGTACAACCTGACGCAACGTCCGATTCAAGCCCTCTTCGGAAGGGATTGTCCTCCTCACATTCCTGGGTGAGGACCACCGCCGCCTCAGGCGTTTATCACTGCCACGTCGACAATTCGGCGCAGCATGGCTCGGACGCCAGATTCTTCGAGCGCGGTCCTTCGGAATGCTTGCAGCCGCTTCAGCTCCGGTTCGGCATACTGCTTGCTTCTCGCGGCACGAGATCACCGCGCCATGTAGAGGTGGGCACGGCGCGTCTTCGGGCGAGCATCAAAGCCACTCCTCGCCTCAGGTTTCTCCGATCAATCAGTAAGGAGGCAACGTGAAACCCTGTATTCGGGTTGCCGCAGCTGCGGTCGCTTTGGCTGACAGTCTCGGGCGTCTTGTCACCAGGGTTTGGGAAGTCGAGACCAGCGCATACAATAGGATCAGCGTCTGCGTTCGGAACGGCAGAGTTAGTTGATATGGCTACATCGGCCATTGCTACGTTGATGGCGAGTTAGCGAACGTCTATCACCACGGAGAGGATTCGTATTTCACCCTCGTGCCGAACGGCTCGGGGGCATACAACGGTTTTGATCACGACACGTCTTCCTACTTCTCAGTGAAAGTCAAGCGTCGTGAAGCCCACATGTTTGACCACTACGAAGACTCGTACTTTGCTTACAGCGTTTGACCTCTGGCAGAGCCCTCAGATGTCAAACGCGACGCGGGCCACGAGACGCACGATGGTACGCTCAGCTATCAGGTCGAAGGATAGCTAGCGGCCTCGGCTCGGCAAGGCGAACAATCCTGCGAACACCACAACGCCTTGGCTTGCGATATATGCATCATCGGGGCAACGAAGACAACGGCGGAGGGGCCGGGCGGCTTTAGTCACACTCCTCCGTCGTGACTGAAACGGACTTCTCCCGATCAGCCACAAGCGGACTATTGAAAATGAGCGGAAACCTACTGGCTATTAAGGCATCGAAAGCACAACGCTCTTCGTACAGCCGTCGCTCGAGATCCTGGCGCTCGAGTCCCGTTGGCTGCGTTGTAAGCAAACGGCGATAACGATGAATGCGGTCCCGATGACTGCGCAAGGCAGCAAACTCCTCATCTATCACCGACTTCACGCCCTTATCCTCGCGTTCTTGATTGTGTGCATATACGCTGATGAGAACACTCAGCCGAAACCTCGTCTTGCCTGCTTTCGCCGCTAATGACTACCGTGCGTGCGGCTAAAAACGGCCCAGAAGCAGACCTAACGTCACGCACTGAACCAGCGTCACGCGCTCTCAAACCATCGTGACGCTCCCGAGTTATCGCAAACGGCAGCCACAAGCTTCACTGCTTTCGTCCCCAGGCGTGGAAGATGCGCGGTAGGCCGACAGTCGTATTAGGCCGATCAAGGAACGCTTCGAGCTCGGCCGTAATGCCGCCGATCTCCTGGATGCTGGTGAGCCCTAGCTGAATCAGCGCGTCGCGAATTGCGGCGAAAGTCAGCAATGGTACCCGCTTGACGTCACCCTCGCCGCCGTAAGGCTGGACCATTGAGGAGTGAACGTCAGAGAAGCCTGCGGCTTCGAGGAGCGCGACGAGCCTACGGCCAATCAAGGGATCTCCGCCGCGCTTGCGCACGGCTTCAATGAAGAGTTCGCCTTTGCGACGAAATGCAGCCGACGGCGGATCGCAGAACTCGCCGTCGCAATCGATATCCTGGACCACGATCATACCCCCAGGTCGGAGCGCCTCGTAGGCTTGTTTGAGCGCCTTACCAGGATCGACGAGATGGGTAAGGACGAACCGAACACTCACCACTGATACCCCCCGCACCGGCCAATGATGTGTAACATCTGCGCGGCAGAATTCCACATTTGGGATGCCACGCCGCTTAGCCTCCGCTCGTGCTAAAACGATTTTGTCTTCATCGAGATCCAGACCGAAAGCTTGGCCAGCTCTGCCAACCCGCTTTGCCAATTCGAACGTGATATCACCACCGCCGCAGCCTGCATCGATGGCGGTGCACCCGTCGAGCGGTTCGGATCGATCGAGCAGCAAGCGTGTCGGCTCCGCCAGCACCCGGGCAACCACTGCAAGACGTGCCCGCTCCTCCTCTCCACCCTTTAGAACGTGGGAGGGGAGATCTTCTGTCCGCATCACAATCCTCTGCGATGTTAGTTAGATCTGCTCTGATCGTGTGCAGGGGGCCTCGCCGAAAACCCGATCATGCTCTCATAGCCCTCGGATAGTTCGGGGAAGACGCCTCGAACCTCGGTGATAGCTGCAGGATCGCCCACTCTCTGGGAAACCTTCCACTTTGCTTCACCCGAATTTGAATAGCACGCCATAGCCGCCTCGCGGATAGCTCCATTCGATATCACCGCTCTCCTCGCAAATGACCCGGCAAGTGCCGCATTCGATGCAGCCGTCGACGGTGGCTTCGACCTGGCCCTGTTCGCTGAGCTCATAGCAGCGCGCTGGGCAAGCTTTCAACATCGACAAAAGCTGCGGCGATGGTTTGGCATGCGGCCGCACCTTGATGTGGGGGCGGCCGGTATCGACGAGATAGCGGTTATTGAATAGCTTATCTTCGACACGCATGGCTACTTCGATCGACATAATTCGGTCTCCGTCGTTGGCACTTCCTGCTCCTCCGTTCACCGCCACGCGCGCGCGAGTCGAAAGGCATCGCCAAATAGACCTCTCCGCGAGCGTGCGCTGGTGAACGATCTAAGTGTGAGCTTTTCCTTTTCAATTTTTGGCGTGCCGTCGACGCGCAGAAAGTTCTGCATGGCCTTGGAAACGAGCTGCGGATAGGTCAGGAAGAAGTTTTGCGAGCGAGTGTGCATCAGCGCCGGCATGTCTTTGTACTTCCTTAGATCCTTTATCACGAAGGACTCGTCGAGCATCTTCTTGTAGAGCGCCAGGTACTGCGGGATCATCGGTTGATTGCGCGACTTGATCCGAAGAATCGCTTCGGCCGCAATCCGGCCCGAGGTCATCGCGAGATTTGAGCCTTCGCGATGAATTGTGTTGTTGAGCTGCGCGGCGTCGCCGATCACGACCCAGCCATCGCCGTAGAGTTGCGGTATCGCTTTGAATCCCCCTTCTGGGATCAGATGAGCAGAATATTCCTTCACCTCGGAGCCTTCTATAAGGGGGGCGACCGAAGGATGCCGTTTGAAACGATCGAGCAGGCCGTAAGGCGTCTCGCCCGTGCGCTGGAAGTCGGCGACCAGACAGCCTATACCCAGCGAGATGCATTCCTTGTTGGCGTAGATAAAGCCCATGCCGGTCATGCCGCGAGAAATCGTGCCTACGGCCTCGATCACTACGCCTTCGTCACTCTTCAGATTGAAACGCGCCTCAATGATCTCGCGCGGCAGGAAGTGCATTTCCTTAACTGCGAGCGCAACCTTCTCGGGCTTCGGCCGCTCGCGCAAGCCAGCCCGCGTGCCGAGCATGCCGTTGACGCCCTCCGCCAGCACGACGATGTCGGCGTGGATCTCCCCATCGCGGCGATCGGTCCTTACACCGATAACCTTGCCATCGGAGTCTCGTGCCAGGTCGGTGACTGTCGTTTCGCATAGTACTGTGGCGCCCGCTTCGCGAACCTTTTGCGAGAACCACTTGTCGAATTGAGCGCGGATGATGGTGTAGCGGTTCGGCTTGTCCTCGTTGAAATCCTCGGAGCGATAATGCAACCCGGTGTGCGAGCGATCGTCCATCATCCAGAAGCGCTGCTCGACCAAATGCCGCTCAAGCGGGGCGTCCTCACGGAAATCGGGAACCAGCTTCTCGAGCATGTCGGCATAGAGGATCGCGCCCTGCACGTTCTTTGAGCCCGAATACTCGCCACGTTCGAGCTGCAACACCTTCAAGCCACCCTCGGCCATAGTGAGCGCGGCCGCATTGCCGGCCATGCCCGCGCCAACAACGATGGCATCGAATTTTTCCTCGATCATGATCGTACTCCTTTAACCTGCTATCCGATCGCTGGAATGTGGCGACAGCCGCTCGCGGAACGCGGCGGTGAGCGGCGGCAAGAAATGAATGGCATCGGTGACGATGCCTATATGAGCGAAATCGAAAATCGGCGCGTTCTTATCGGTGTTGATAGCAACGATGAGGTCGGCGCCCTCAACGCCAACTCGGTGCTGGATCGCCCCCGAAATGCCGGCGGCGATATAAAGCTTTGGTCGGATCGTCTTGCCCGTCTGGCCGATCTGGCGATCGGAAGTGACCCAGCCCTTCTGTACCAACGGCCGCGAACTGCCGTATTCGGCCCCAAGCGCGGTCGCCAGCTGGTGCACCAGCTGAAAATTCTCCGGTGATCCGAGCCCAAGGCCGCCCGCGACAACGGCATCGGCATAAGCAAGGTTAGATTTTGCTGAGTTGCGGTCAGGCAGGAAAGAGAGAACTTTTGTGACGATGTCGTCTTCGACGAGTCCGAGTAACTGGGTGATAATTCGGCCGGCCGGCCGCGCGACGTGCTTTGGCATCGGCATCACACGTGGACGGACGGTTGCCATCTGCGGACGAAAGTTCAGCGTATAGATCGTGCAGAGTAGCGAGCCTCCGAAGGTTGGGCGCGTCGCGGCGAGGGAACCGTCGGCATCGACATCCAGCTCTGTGCAATCGGCAGTCAGTCCCGTAAGCAACGTAGTTGCGACCGAGCCCGCGAGATCGCGGCCGAGCGTAGTCGCCCCCAAGAGTAAGATTTCCGGTTTGTGGCCGTTGACAAGGTCGGTCAGAGCCTTCGTGTAGGACTCGTTGCGATAGTCGGCCAAGAGATTGTCGGCAACCATGTATACGAGGTCAGCACCGTAGCAGAAAGACTGCGCGGCCGCTTGCTGTGTCGCCTCACCTTGCGGGCCGATGATGACCGCAGCAAGATCAACCTTGAGCTTGTCGGCGAGCTTACGGCCGGCGCCCATGAGTTCCCAGGACACGGGGTGCACAACCCCGCGTTCCTGCTCGACGAAAACCCAAACGTGCTTGTAGGCTTTAAAGCGCTCGGGCAACTCCTTCTTGGTCGCGGCACGGCCAGAGGCGGCGGCCGGAGCGCGGCTTT
Organism: Bradyrhizobium sp. BLXBL-03; assembly: GCF_051853015.1. Taxonomy (NCBI): domain Bacteria; kingdom Pseudomonadati; phylum Pseudomonadota; class Alphaproteobacteria; order Hyphomicrobiales; family Nitrobacteraceae; genus Bradyrhizobium; species Bradyrhizobium sp. BLXBL-03. The sequence continues at coordinate 7,003,713 of NZ_CP182470.1, forward strand.
TGGGGGTACTGCTCATGGTATTAGTCTTCCTTGCTATACTAGCCGTGCGCCAAAATCGCGAGATCGGCTTTTCGGAGTTCGTTTGGCGCCCGAGGGGCACTCCCCGAATTGCTCGCCGAACTTCGATTAGAACAGTCTTGCTGTGTAACCCCGGCCCAAATTAGCGTTCGGCACAGGCGGCGAGCCACGGAGGTCGCACGGCACGAATGCAAACAGATCTTGGAGGTCGGACTTTCCCGTTTGAGGCATGATGGTCTTGCTCACAGCGTGCACGCTCATCTGCGCGGAAACGAGAACTTTCTTAATGCAGACGACGATGTGCATGCGCTTCTCCAAGGCTTTGCTGCCAATCCAGTCAGCAAGTGTCGTACCAAATGGCCGGGCACTCGAATTTCGGTGCTAATACAGAGGCTTACAAAATCAGCGGCATTCCCCTCGGCCGGCCGGGGCCCGACGCGACAAAAGATTCGGCGACCATACGTCGGAAACCGAACAGCGGCATTAAGTCCACGCATATGCTCGTCCACAGGCGAACTTAGCCACGACAAGGAGGGTTAGCATGACGTCGCAATTCGGAAGGTCCCAATCACGACACCCCTTCGAGCAAAGCCGGACTCGCACCTTCCCGCGGCAGCCGCGCCGCCCGGGAAGACCGAAGAGGCAGCGAACGAAAGCGAGGTGAAGTGAAGCGTCATCACTTCAACCTGTCGAGTTTCACGAGGGGTAGCGCTTTCTTCGGCCGTGGTGCGACGGCCTCCTTCAGAACCTTGAAAACGCGTTGATCGATTGGAGAGGAGGCTACGAAGTCGGCGTATGCCCGCTCCAGTACGGCTTTACACCGTTCAGCGACCTCCACATCGGTTGCAGCATTCAAGTCTTCAGCCGCGAGATACTGCCCCATGCGTCGCAGGATGTGGAGCCGCGCCACATTGACGATTTTTGGATCGTACTTGACACCGAGCAGCTCAAAAAACTCCTCGGCCGCTGCGGCCTTGCCTAATTGATAAAGGATACCGTTTGACATCATTTCCATCCGTATTTCTACCACATGTTCGTCATCGGAGCCCAAGGCACTGACGTGCGGTCCTGGCTACGCGTTCGAGAACAGAGATGACGACTACTTTGGACATGGCGGCCTTACGCCCCCTTGGGCAGGGAGCGCTCGCAGACCTCGCGCCAGATCGTCATCACGGTCTCGCGCCCTACCCCACCCTTGTGCTCAACGGCATGCTTGCGGACGCGCGCAAGAATCACCCTGCTTTCCTCGGCGCTGACGGAAAGCCGCAATTCGGACAGCAGCGCGGTGATCGCCGCGATCCCCGAATGTTTGCCGATTACGAATCGATTGGAGCGACCGAGTAGTTGTGGATCGAGCGCCTGATAGCTGCGCTGATCCTTCAGGAGACCATCGACATGGATACCGGATTCGTGCGTAAAGACGTGCTCGCCGACAATCGCTTTGTTGAGCGGGATGGTACGGACGGCGGCGGCCGCGACGAGGGCAGCGACATTCTCGAGTTCCGGCAGCACGACGCCGGTATCGCATCCATACAGTTGTTTGAGCGCAACTGCGACCTCTTCCAGCGGCGCGTTCCCAGCCCGCTCGCCGAGGCCGATCACAGTGACTGAGGCATGCGTTGCACCGGCCTTGATTGCGGCGAGCGTGTTGGCGGTTGCAAGGCCCAGGTCGTCGTGGCCGTGGAATTCAATCTCGAGGTCTGTGGTGGCACGCAGCGCCGCCACCAGCGCAAAGGCCGCATCGGGATCGAGCACGCTGAGCGTGTCAGCGACACGGAAGCGCCGAGCGCCGGCGTTTTTTGCCGCGGTGATGAGCTCGATTAGGAAGTTGACGTCGGCGCGCGAGGAGTCTTCGCCTCCGACCGCGACATCGAGCCCCCTGTCGCGAGCGTAGCCCACGATCCGCTTCAGCTGCTCGAGCGCGGCGACCCGACCGATGCCGAGCTTGGCGGCTATTTGCAAGTCGGAGGATGGGACCGAAATATTAACCATTGCGACGCCAGATTCGATTGCTGCGTCGACATCAGAACGTTTCATCCGGCACCAGGCTATGATTGTCGCTTCTAAGCTAGCTGCGACAATTGCGCGGATCGCGCTGACTTCTTCATAGCCCATTGCCGGCGTGCCGGCCTCGATCTCGGTGATCCCGGCGCTCGCTAGCACACGTGCAATCGATAGCTTTTCCGCTGTTGTGAAGGCCACGCCGGGAGCCTGCTCGCCGTCGCGTAATGTGGTGTCATTCAGGACTATCTGTCTTGTCTGCAACTTTCCAGACACGGTTACTCCAAAGGCCATGGCGGCTTCCGCCTTCCCCGCTCAATCGTGAGCAACGGCTGTGCCACGCGTACCGGTGAGGCAGCCTCCTGAAATGAAAGTGCTTCAAGGCAGTAACTGGGTTGGTCATAAACACACCAATGTAGGACTTGCGACGCATCACATGTCGACTGTCCTACGGATGTAAATGATGACGTCGAGCCGAGAAATCCTGTGGCCCGGCAGGGCCTTCGGCATCTGCGCAAACAGAAGCTTTTCGGGAATATTGGTCAAAATGCCTTCGCCGACGAGATAGAAATGCGGATGTATGCTGGTATCGGTATCAAAGAACAGCCTTGAGCGGTTGGGCATGACTCGGCGCAGCAAGCCAGCTTTCGCGAACTGATTTAGCGTGTTGTTGTATACGGTCGCAATCGATAGCTTGATGTTGGCTTCGATCGCCTCGTTGAACAGCATTTCGGCGGTGACATGGCGATCGACCCTTGCGAAGAGTAACTGAGCCAGCAGTGCGCGTTGGCGCTTCGGCCGCACGGCAACCTCTCGTAGCCGCCGCGCGTACGCTTTCGCGGAACGTCCGATACAAAGCCGTCGCGCGAGTTCAGCCTGCGCAGCCGCCGGCGGTCCTGCGAGGCTGTTGGCGGAAAGCCCGTCCATAATCTTTTCACTTGCGCCTGCGGATTGCTGGTGGCTCCGACGTGACCTCCACTCCGCGCAGATAGTCGCGGCGGCGCTCCGCCATCCTGCTCTCGCCGGTCTCCTCGCCGAAACAGTGATTGAAATCGTTGCATTGTGTGCACACAGGCGTCGTGCACATGACCAATCCTTCCTCCTCGCACAATCTGCGATAGAAGAAGCGCTTCCAGCGCATATTTTTGATATTTTGCGCTGCCAGGGGTGCAAAATGACGCGCCAAAAGGCGCGATAACTCAAGCCGCTCGCGCAACCCGAGATCTTCCCACAAATGGTTCGGCTCCATCGCTCGTCGCGCGATCATGGCTGCCAACCAGCGGCTGGTCTCGCCCTCCGTCGATCGCTGTGCAAGCAGAAGGTCACGCACCATGATCTCCTCGTCGCTGGTCGGAACGACGTTTTCCGTCGAGACGAGGTTGCGTACGGGCGCTGATGAGAAACACAGCGCCAGCAGCTTATTGAGATCCTCCGTGGTCAGGCCCGCCCCGCCAGGAAGTGGTCCGCCATCCATCACAGCGGCGCAAAGAACTGAGGCGAGCACATGCCGATCAAAATCTGCGTTATCACTGACGTCGGCGTCTGCCGGATCGCAGCCATTTAGAAGACGGTAGAGTTCGATTCCGGCCTGCCGTCTATCAGCGGGGAGGCCGCCCGACGGAATTGAGATCGCATCGAATGGCCGCTCCTCCGTTACAATTACCGACAACTCCATCGTTAGGCCCTCATTATAATGCCGGCCTTTTTGCGGGGCCCTTACTATGTAATGCCGAAATGGCGGCGAGTTCGGAAGCGGTCTTTCCGACCTGGCTTTCGTCGATTGCCTTCATGATGCCGTGCTCCATCAGCATATCCTCAAGTTCGTCCATGCTGATCGGCGTCGGGATGATGCCCTTGCCGCCATTGTTGTGGACTTTGGACGCGAGATTGCGATAGTGCTCCGCCTGCTTGGAGTCCGGCGCATATTCCAGCACCGTCATGCGGCGTAGCTCGGCATGCTGGACGATGTTGTCACGGGGAACAAAATAGATCAGCTGGGTGCCGAGCTTCTTGGCGAGCGCTTCCGCCAGCTCCAGCTCCTTGTCGGTCTGCCGCTCATTGCAGATCAAGCCACCGAGCCGCACGCCGCCAGAATTGGCATACTTCAGAATGCCCTTGGAGATGTTATTGGCGGCGTACATCGCCATCATCTCGCCGGACATGACGATGTAGATTTCCTGCGCCTTGTTCTCGCGTATCGGCATCGCAAAGCCGCCGCAGACGACGTCGCCGAGCACGTCGTAGGAGACATAATCGATGTCCTCGTAGGCGCCGTTCTCTTCCAGGAAGTTAATCGACGTAATGACGCCCCGGCCTGCGCACCCGACGCCGGGCTCCGGACCCCCGGATTCCACGCAGCGGATATCCTTATAACCGACCTTTAAGACGTCCTCGATCTCGAGATCCTCGACGCTGCCGGCGCTCGCCGCGAGACTCAAGATCGTGTCCTGTGCCTTGGCATGCAGGATCAGGCGGGTCGAATCGGCCTTCGGATCGCAGCCGACGATCAAGATCTTATGACCCATCTCGGCAAGCGCTGCGAGCGTGTTCTGTGATGTGGTCGATTTGCCGATACCGCCCTTGCCGTAAAACGCGATTTGTCTCAGTGACGACATGTTGCTCTTCATCGATCGCCTTCCAACGATTTGGCGTTGGGTTTGTGCGAGGTTGTTTCTTTCTCAGAAAGGTGGGAACAGACGAGCTTTGGAAAGGAGAATTGCTAGCCAAAAGCGTCAGGCGCGCTCCAGCCTCACTCCTGCAGCATCCAAGTAGCAACTGGCGTGCCATTCGCGGCGCTTGCGCCACGGGTTTGATCGCGCTCGAGGAACCCTGAAGTTCACGACCAACAGGCGCTGCCGACCGATAACGGTCCTGTAGAAGCCGGAGCTCCAAAAGTAAGAATCTGCTGCGAAACAGACAATGCGGAACAGAAATTGCTGCCTCCTCACCAGCGGCAATTTGACGAGAACGCGACATGCAGAGAGCGCTGATCCCGCCGCCCCTCGATCGCTCGCAAAGAGGAACAACAACGACGTCAGTTGATCCAGCTCACTGTAAAGAGAGAGGAAATTAGACATGGCTACTGTTCTGTTTTGGCAGAAGCCCAGCTGCAGCACGAACGCGCGCCAGATTCGCGCCCTTGAGGCGGCGGGACATCGCGTCGTTGCAAAGAACTTGCTGACCGAGCTCTGGACAGCGCCAAATCTGCTCACTTTCTTTGGTAACACGCCGGTTCGATCCTGGTTCAACCCTGCCGCGCCCCAGGTGAAATCGGGCGCAGTTAACCCGATGGCAATCGATGCAATCGATGCGATCGCCTTGTTGCTCGACAATCCTCTGCTAGTCCGGCGTCCACTGATCGAAGCCAGTAATATAAAATGTGCTGGATTTGACCGGGAACCCGTACTGTCACTGCTGGGCGGATGCCCGGGGCGCGAGCTTTTGAACTGCACGCGCACGGAGGCACTATTGCCTTGTACCAGCCTCCGGCATTTCTACGACGCGGACAGATGAGGCATCCTCACCGCGAGCAGTTCCCGCGGAGGTGCGATGAGAGGGCCCCTTTCTGCGCTAACACCGATGCAACGCAGCCCGACTGACTTCATACCACACGCGGCGCTAACTCCGCGTCAGCACGATGACGAGGCGGTCGACACGGCGGCCATTTTTCAAATGGGAGTCAACAATCTCGTCAATGTCTTCCGGGCTACGCGGACGATACCAGACACCGTCAGGATAGACGACCATCAGGGGACCGGAGGCGCAGAACCCGAGACAGCCGGCTGCTGTGAGGCCGACATCGGTGAGGCCTCTCGCCTCGATCGCTTTGCCGAGCCGCTCCCACAGAGGTCCACCGCCTGCCGTCCCACAGCTGCCGTGCGGATGGTCCGGTGGGCGCTGAGTGTGGCAGGAAAAAACGTGATGCCGGTAGAGCTGCGGAAGTTCAAACTCGTTCATGTTGTTGTCCATGCTTCTAAAACCTCAAATGCACTGTCGTCCCAGTGGTGAGCTCATCCTCTCTCGACATATCGGGAGCAATCTCGCGGTCGCCGAGAGCTCCTGTTCGGACCAGAGCCGTAGGACGATCGCCGGTTCGAAACGTTGGATGGCACCTCCAGCACTGAGGCGCTGAATGTATTGTCCGGTCAGGTCACTCATTGAGTCTTTCCTTGCAGGCGGCTCATTTTGGAACGGTGGTTTTAAGCACAAGCGCCTGGAACGTGTCGGCCATCTTGCCCTTTAGCGCCTCATAGATCATCTGATGCTGCTGGATACGACTCTTTCCGGCAAAGGTCTGTGACACGATTCGTGCTCCACAGTAGCGCCCGGTGCCTCCGAGTTCGGTCACGATCACATCGGCGTCGGGAAACGCCTCGCGGATCAAGGCCTCGATTTCCGATCCAACCATCCCCATGGTCGCTCACTCCTGCTCTGGCACGGCTTCATGCAAGCTCCAAACCAACTGTAGCGACGGCCATCTGCCGAAAGAGTCCGCGACGGGGATGCTACTCCGACATTCGCCCTTGACGATCGAGCCGACGGACTGTCGCAGAGACAACAAGAATTCGTATCGATTGGCGAGACCATTGCCGGACTTGATGCATTTATAGGCTTCTCAGTAGATCGTCGCTCCGGCGCCCACATTGATCGAGGCGTCTTTCATGGTCTCGACGATGAACTCGATCTGGCTGTCGGTGAGATGCGTATGAAACGGTAGTGCGACGGCGCGATCGGAGATCTTTTCGATCACCGGCAGATCGCCGCGGCGGTATCCGAGATCGAAATAGTGCGGCTGCAGGTGAAGGGGACGGCTGTAGACGGCAACCTCGACTTGCCGGACGCGAAGATCCTCGACGACCGCATCGCGGCTGGAGCGCGTGAAACGCGTCCCGAGATGGACAACGTAGAGGAACCAGTTGACTTCAGTCGCGTCGGATTCGACATAGGGAGGTTTGATGCCTTCGAACGACTGCATATGCGTCGCATAAAGCTGCTCGATCAACCGGCGCCGCTCCAAGATCTCGTCGATACGCCTTAGCTGCGTAAGTCCCAGCGCAGCGGAAAGGTCGCTCATCCCGACCTGATATGGTGCCCCCGCACTGACGGAAACGGGAGAACGATCGCCCAGCCGATGCGAGCGGTGGCGACGTAGCGCCACCGCTAGCTCGATATCATCGCTAACCACTATGGCGCCCTCGCCGCAGGTCAGAAGCGAGGGCTGGGACAGATCAAACACGGCGACATCGCCGAAGGTGCCGACCAGTTGGCCCTTGTAGCGCGAGCCGATAGCCTCAGTGGAATCTTCCAGCAGCAGCAGATTGTGCCTACTGGCGACATCCTGTAGCTCCGACCAGGCTGCAGGATGCCCATTAATGTTGGCGGCGAGGATGGCGCGGGTCTTTGGCGTGATGCGTTCCTCGACTTTCTGCGGCGCGAGCGTCCCGGACCAATAGTCAATGTCCGCAAACACCGGCCGTGCACCCGCGAGGCTGATTGCATGCGCAGTTTCGCGATATGAATGGGAGGAGGCAACCACTTCGTCGCCCGCGGTAATGCCGCAAGCCTTCAAGCAAAGCAGAAGGCCAATGGTGCCGCTCGGTACCGCAACGGCATGGTTTCGCCCGAGATAGGCGGCAAATGCCGCCTCGAATTGTTCGGTGACCTCGCCGTTAGAGAGTCGCTGCGAGCACAACACGCGATCGACTGCTGCAATTTCGGCCCAGGTAATGTCGGGATCCGACAACGGAACCAATGGGCTATGTCCGGCTGCACGCGGCTCTTCGCCGGTCTCTGCAACACAGCCGTAGGTTAGCTGCGGACCGGTCACAGCTCGGCCGCCCGCTTGACCAACACAATGCCGGTCGCCCGGGCCAGATCGTCCGTGATCCGCGCACAATGATCGGCGACATCGAGCAAATGCAGGTCGAATGGCCCGATGCTGCGAAATGGTATTTCGGTGAGATCGGAGGGGTCGCATCGGATCCAGGCCAGATGCGGGTATCTCTTTCGCAACGCCGCATGAGCTTGAGATACATCATCGAATGACCCGAGCTCCTGCTCGATGTCCGCGATTTCGTCCGTTCCCAAAGCCATCCCTTGGCTCCTTATTGCCAGAACACGCGTTCCGGATCGGCGTTCAAGAGATCCGTCACCGCGGCCAAGCGCCGGTGGGTCGAGTGCAGCTTCCATACGCACTTCTTATGATCCTTTCGGAACACCTGCCAGCAGGCGCTTGCGCTGTTGTGGTGCAGCAGGGCCACGTCAATGATCCCGCCTTCGATGTCGATGTTGCGCGAGCAGCATGGACTTTCGATCAGGTAGCCGCCGGCAACTGCCGTGATGCTCGCTGAGACATAACGGTAGCGTTCTCTCGATTTTAGCGCGCGCTCGATTCGCATACGATCGATGTCGTTAGGGTGCGCGGGTCGTCCCGGATTTCTGGCTAAGCCCGCGATCATCTGTCCACTCCCGAAATCAAGCCAATTTCTCTTTCGAGGCAGCCGACGACCACTTTTTCACCAAACTCGACCAGATAGATCGGCAGGTTTGCGTCTGTGTGTCGGCCAACCTGGACGATCTTGCCGATATCACCGAGACGGACTAGGCGTCCCTCCGCTGGAGCATCGGGGAGGGACCCGTCATTGACCAGGTCGAACAACGCCTTTACGCGCTGGCCCCGCTGAAATTTTGGCGGCTCGGCTTTGATCATCGTGATTTAGCTCCCGGCAAGAGCAGGTCTTCGACCGTGTCGCGAGGCACGATCGGATCGAGTTCCTTGCGCTTCATGCCGACCCTGTTGCCGCTTTCGATGAATTGGACGCCGTAGATGTAGAACCGCTGCAGGAAAGTGCCGATCGACACGACGTAGCCGACCTCGCCCTTCCTGGCCAGGATGTCGCCGATCTCTTTGCCGGCGTAGGTGCCGTCATTGCGAATGGTGCGATTGGCCCGCACCTTCTCGCCAAAGTCGAAGACGGGTCCTGCCATCAGCTCGACGACGTCATCATCAGGAACACTGGTGCGCATGCCGGGGTCCTCGTTCTGGTTCGAAGGCAAGTCGCGACCGCGCAACCTCGCGTGCTAGCCTGTATGGGTCGTCGACAAGGTTCATAAGGTCCAGCCAGTTTTGTGCCGCGCCGATGTCAATCATCGTCTTGAAACATGTGTTCAAGCACACGTAGGAGAACCTTGGCACCGATCTTATCAGTGGGATCGAGCTCCAGTAGCTTTTGGATAGCTATCCGCCCTTCCTCGGTTCGACCGAGCCGCATTTGCAAATAGGCATATCCTTTCAGCGAGAATAGAAAGAAGCGCGGCAGAGTATTTTCATAACAGCCGAATGCCGCGTCACCGGCACGGACAATGCGCCAGTCCGACGAAAGATTGTTCACCTCGGCCGCCTTGATTATGCAGCGCTGAGCGACCTCCAGCGCCTCGGCGAGACGCGCCTTGTAGAAATAGAAGCGAAAGAGGCCGATCAGCACTGCGGCGTGCTCTGGTGCGAGTGCCTCCGCCTGGCGCAAGTGGCCTTCGGCGACCTCATCGAGATGATAGAAGAGGCTCGCCTCCCATAGGTGATGCTCGGCCTCGCTCGGCAGTCCATCTCCGAGCAAAGTGCTGCTGAGGAGCGCCTCGTTGATCTCCGATTGCGGGCTGAACAGAGCTTCTGGCATCGGTGGCAGCCCCTTACATTCAATAGTGCCCGTTGGAGATCTGCTTGTGATCTGGCAATACGAACCCGGTTCGCTTCGGCCCATCTGGCAAGTCAGTCGTCGCACTGTCGCACAGCTGCGGGCTCTCCCGGAGCGGCTCAACGCGTGCGTTCCTGACCTTGGCATCAAGGTCCCCCGGCTCTTCTATCAGGCTCACCCCACAGGCAAGTCCTGAACATGCGCCCGGGCTAATCGCCAGGCAAAGGTCGCAGCAGGAGCGTCTCTCAGACCGGAGCATCAAGCGGGCAATTCGTCGCACCGCTCCTATACTCCTAACGTTCATGTCCTGTCCTCCGCTCAAGCGGGCTCCTGGTAGCGCGCAAGCGAGGTGTCGATGACACAAGTGTTGTCGACTGGGCAGACCGCCACGCATTGCGGCTCGTCAAAATGGCCGATGCATTCGGTACATTTTTTTGGATCAATCACGAACGTTCCGCCCTTCTCCGCGATCGCGACGTTCGGGCATTCTGGCTCGCAGGCCGAACAGCCTGTGCACTGAGAGGCGATGATCTTGAACGGCATTGGTTTTCTCATCTCACACCGCGGAAGTCAGCGCCCGCGGGCGGATCGCAGCATCACCACGTTCTTCATGTTGGATCGTGCCGCTGTTGACCCTGTCGAGATAGGCCTCGAACCAGGCGATCGTTGCCTTATCGATTGGCTCATGAGCGTACTGATCGACCGGCTCGACGCCGGCTTTGATCAATTCGGCACTGGGGCGGCCGCCAATCTTGGCGATGAACACCGCATGGCAATCGCTAACAGCCTCGATGATGGTCGCAAGCCTTCCTTCCTCCGCATAGCCTCCCTGGCAGTACAGATCGACGCGTCGATGGCCAACGAATTTGGCACCGCCGCTGGAGAGCTCATAGACCTGGAACTCCTTGGCATGCCCAAAGTGTTCGTTGATCAGGCCCGCCCCTTTCGTCGCGACCGCCACCAGCAGCTTAAGGTGGCTACCGTTATTTGCGCGTTTCGTAAGGTCGGAGGGCTTCGCAGCGGTCTTGGCGGCGCGCTCCTCCTCGAGTTTGGCCTGGTAGCCCTTGCGGCGCTCAACATCGTATTTGACATTCATCTCCACGATTTTTTCGGTGGTGAACTCCGCGCGACGGTCTTCGCCGAGGAGGCCGACCGCATCGGCCCGACACTGACGGCAGTGGCGCATCATGCGAATCTCACCCTCGCAGCCATCCTGCAATGCCTTCAATTCCCGCGCGGTCGGGCCGCGCTGGCCATTCAAACCGAACACGGTGCCGTGTTCGGGTGAGGAAATCAAAGGCATGATATTGTGCAAGAAAGCACCGCGCGACTTCACAGCTTTGTTGACCTCGAGGAGGTGCCGATCGTTTATCCCGGGGATCATGACGGAGTTGACCTTGCAGAGGACCCCGCGCGCATCGAGCATCTCCACCCCCTGGAGCTGGCGATCGGTGAGAATCTTTGCAGCTTGGATGCCTGTATAGCGTTTGTGCTTGTAGAAGATCCAGGGATAGATCTTTGCCCCGATCATGGGGTCGATCATGTTGATCGTGATCGTGACGTGCTCCACATTGAATTTTTTGATGGTGTCGACATGATCGGGTAATGCCAGACCGTTCGTTGATAGGCACAGCTTGAGATCGGGCGCGGCCTCTCGGACGAGCTCGAACGTCTTGAAGGTCCTTTCGGGGTTGGCGAGGGGATCGCCAGGACCGGCGATGCCGAGCACGGTCATTTGCGGAATGGTAGAGGCGACCGCCACGACCTTCTTAGCGGCCTGTTCTGGCGTCAGCCTCTCGCTGACTACGCCGGGACGCGATTCATTAGCACAATCATATTTTCGGTTGCAGTAGTTGCACTTGATATTGCAGGCCGGCGCGACCGCGACATGCATGCGCGCATAGTGATGATGCGCTTCCTCACTGTAACAGGGGTGGTTTTTCACCTTCTCCCATGTCTCGGCAGGCAGATCGTTGCGGCTCGCCTGCGAGCCGCAGCCAGCCGTGCCGCAGCCCTTTTTCTCGGCAATCACCTTCGTGATTTCGCCGATCTCAATAGCGCTGCTCGATGCTTCCTGTTGCGTTGGAGCATCCATCTGCCCAGTTCTCCCTTCAGACCTGACAAGCTTCGTGTCTCCAGGTCTTAGCAACCGGCGTGCCATGGTCGCGGCACGCGAGTTTTATTGGTCGCGTTCAATGAGTTACAAAACGCACGGATGTTGTGTTGCCGAGGTATGTTGGAAAGACGACATGCCTTGTTGCTAGGACGGCACGCAGTGGCGCGTCAGCAGAGATGTTGATCTGTCACCCTCGTTTCCCTCTGATTTGCTAGAAGGACCGCTCATCAGGCGGCGGCGATGCCGGGAGGAAAGTTCCCTTTCCGACTGCCGCAAAATCGACTGCGTCCCCTAACTGGTCTGGAGGATCTCGACGGCATGAGCGAGCGGAATTGCGAGTGGCCTCACGCCCTGCTCGAGCAGAAAGCGGCGCTCATTCTTGGAGAGCGTGTCAGGCTCGATCACCGCGTAGTGTACATCGCAGGAACGCTTTAACACCTGTCGCGCATAGGTACGCAGAAGCTGATCGTCGAAGCGGCAACCAAGAAATAGGAAGCTGCGGCCGGTGCGGCGATCCCTGACCTCCTCCGGAATCGGCGTCTGTATGTCGATTTCGGTTAGCACCTCAACATAATCGCCATCGGAGACAAGGAAATTCTTGGCCGGGGCGACGCCGCCGTGTGGCTTGTAAAGAATCGTTTTCCACCCTCTTGCCGAAGAGCAGTCGACTTCAGTGCCTGCGGCGTCATAGAAGCGGTACCAACGATGCTCACTAAGGCCGGCGCGGGTGGTTCCCTGGACCTCGCCCCAATTGCTGCGTCCAGTCAGGGCGTTTCTCATCGCGCCATCGTACCAGCTATCGACGATCAGCGGCAGCGGCAGCCCTGCGAGATGCCGCCGTAACTGCGCCGGCTCGACCGGCGTGTTAAAGGCGTCCGCCATCATCGCTGTCAGGGTGGTGCGGTGCCTCGTGGTCTCAATGTGCTGTGCACAGGCCCAGGCGTTCCCGCTCGTGCGTCTTGGCAACGCCAGCCTGCTGCCGAAGAATGCCGCTAGATCCTCGAAACTTATCGGTACACTCGCGTTCGACAACTCCGCTAGGCCGGGTCCAAGATAGGGAACAACGTTGCCGCGACGAAGCTCCTCGGCAACCTTGCGGAGCATGGCTTCGGCCGCTGGCCGATTAACGAACTCGATTGATGGATTGAGCGCGTTCATGCCTCTTCGCGGTCGCCGCCACGCTTCCTTGCGTTGACTGTGATGGGCAAGGTTGTGTCGCTCGTCATCGGCGGGAGATCGAGCACCCAGCCATTGGCTATTCTGATCCAGCCGCCCCACAACGTCTCGTGCTCAGATTCAACAATCGGCTCTTCAAGATCCTTCTTGGGCACGTAAATCGAAAGACCGGCTTCAGGTGAACGACGAATAATGACCTTCATTGGATAGACTCGTTGAATCGAGAGATAGACCTTGCACGCCCCGGCACCTCAAGTGATGCCCCTCTCAGCTTCGCAATGATCTTCCGGAGCATAACAAGGACACGATCGATCTCTTCGCTCGTGGTATCACGAGACAATGAGAAGCGGATCGCGCCGCGTAACAGGGTCGACGGTACGTTCATTGCGCGCAGCACATGCGACGGCTCCATAGAGCCGGACCCACAGGCTGATCCTAACGACACTGCAATACCGTCGCGATTTAAATGATGAATGATTGCTTCACCTTCCAGATTTTCAAAGGCGATATTTGAGGTGTTCGGTAGGCGGTTCTCTTGGTCGCCGAGCACCACGCAATTGCCGAACTCCAGGACGCCGTGTTCCAACCGATCGCGAAGCGCTGCTATTTTCATCCACTCCCGTCCGGCCTCCACAGCAACGAGCTCGGAAGCCTTACCGAGCCCGATGATGCCGGGCACGTTCTCGGTGCCGGAGCGCCGGCGGCGCTCCTGGGGGCCGCCGAAGATCAGCCGCCTGAACTTGGTGTCTTTGCGCACATAGAGGGCTCCGATGCCTTTTGGCCCATGCAGCTTGTGACCGGAAAGCGACAGCATGTCGATCTCTGTCGTCTTCACGTCGATGGGGATTCGCCCCACGGCCTGCACCGCATCAGTGTGGAAAAGTGCTCCGACGGAGCGCGCCATCTTGGCGAGAACGTCGACCGGAAAGATTGTGCCGGTCTCATTGTTGGCCCACATGACGGAGGCAACCGCGGTACGCGGCGACAGCGCGCGGCGATAGGCGTCAATGTCGAGTCGGCCGGCACAATCGACAGGAATTAGATGACACTTGTGGCCGCGACGGACGAGCTCGTCTGTAAGCGACAGCACGGCTGGATGTTCCACAGCTGTGGTGACAATCTCGTCCCGTTGCTCCTGCACGGCGAGCGCCGAGAGGATCGCCGTATTGTCTGATTCGGTACCGCCTGAGGTAAACACGACCTCGTGATGAAAAGCGGAACCGATCAGCGCCTGCACACTCCTGCGAGCCTCTCTTATGCTTTCTGCGACCTGCCTTCCCACCGCATGTGCGGAGGAGGCATTGCCGAATTGCTCGGAGAAAAATGGCAGCATCGCCGCGACGACGGACGGATCCGCGCGTGTGGTCGCGTTATTGTCCAGATAGATCGGCCGCACGGTGCGTCTTCCTCCTTGTCCCGTGTCCGGTTCTGGCGACCGGGATCAGGCTGACAAATCCGCCTAGCCGCTCGATCAACCGCTCCTGGATACCTTCCAGGGTCACACTCGCGAGCTTGCAGAAGAGGCAGGCGCCTGTGAGCTTAACCATGATCTTGTTGCCATCGATGCCGACAAGCTCGCAATCTCCGCCGTCACCCTTCAGATTGGGCCGAATTTCGTCAAGCACGGCGCGGACGATCTGCTCCCGTCCGGACGACTCTTTGGTCGCCGATTGTCTTGATTGTTGAGTCTCGACGAGCATTTCCCGGTTCTCTGCAATCTTCGCCAAGTCGGCGTTAGCTAAATGACTTGCCACATGAGCAGCTCGACTTTGCATTGGGATTGTCAAAGGTGAAACCGGAGCCCTCCAACTCCACCACGAAATCGATCGTGGTTCCGGCAAGCTGCTCGTGACTGTTGTAGTCGATAAACAGCTTGATGCCCCCTTTCTCGATCACGGTATCGTCGGGCTTCGGCGCCGGGGCAAGTCGCATGGTGTACTTGAACCCGGCGCAGCCGCCACGTTCGACCATAATCCGTAACCCGCTCGCAGGCTGCGCGGCCGTAGAGATCGCGTTCTTCACCGCATTTTCCGCGCTCTCTGTCAGCTTGATCATCGCTTTCCCTCTTGCGCCAACTTGGCGATAACGTTGGCAAGTCCCATGCCAGCACTCGCACTCCTGATAGCGCTTGGCTTTTGCAGATCTGGCCTGTTCGCGTTGCGAGGCGTGTCGGGCTTGCGACACAAGGGTTTGCTGCTTGGGAAGAGTTTGTCGCGATCTCTGCACTGACGGACACGCTTGTCTACTTAAGCACAGCCGAACGATTGCCGTTGAGTTTGCTGCAGGCGTTTGCAACCGGCAAGCAATTTGCATACGGAGCAAGGCGTATTCCCGCTGTGCGATATCTGCACCGGCCGCATCGAAATGAGGAGAATTTCATGACGTCCATCGACAACACCGTTCTTGGCCGACTAGACAAGGAGGGCCGTTTGCTAAATGCGGTGCTTAAGGGTGAGACCACGAAGCCTGGCCGTTTCGGCTTCCGCGGCGATATCGCGCTAAAATTCCAGGCTCAGGTTGCCGACGAGAAGCGTCCTCCCGACTATTCGGTCGAGCAGGTATTGACCGTAGCGGACGAGGGAGAAACAGCGATCCCAGTCCTGGCCGGCTACCTGCATTCTTTCGCCTATCTTGCGGATGCCGCAAAAGTGCTGGACGGCGCATTGAGCCAGAACGGCAGCTACTTCATGTTCTGCAACAACATCGATCTATCGGCGAAATACCGTACGAAGATCGGTGACATCACATTCCGCGTACTGCCTTGTGACGAATCGACAGTATGGAAGGAGATGATGGATCTCGCTGGAGTCGACAAGAACGACATCAAGAAGCTAAATACTGCCGGCAAGCTCGACTATCTGCTCGATGCTGCCAAGAACGTCGACGCACTTTACGATGAACTCTCATACGACGAAGGCCTCGCCAAGATGACGCCTGTGAAGAACCGCAACGAGAACCGTCCTGTCTAACGTATCGTGTCAGATTTCTCGACTGCTCTCGTGGTGCCAATCGCGCGGGTGACAGTGGATTTTTCCGCTGGGCTAGAACAAGCAAATCGACATTGTGAAACCTCCTTGCAAGCAAGGTGCGCCCTGGTGCAAATTGCCGTTTTTAAATTCGTCACTCAAGACGGCTGGCTGGAGCGGCCCGATCACGAAAATGTCCGTCCGCGTCCAGGCTCCGCGACGTCGATTTTTTTGCGTCAAGGAAGGGAGTGCGAAGACGGGCGAGGCGCCGGTACACGTTCTGCTTGCCGCGACTAGGTTCGAGTTGCGGGCCTTAAGCAAGCCGTTCAACTTTGTCCTGTGGTCCCAGGCAAATTTCAAAAAACGGATCTTCACCGCAGGCATGTCACGCCTTGGCGCGGATGATCGCGCGGCCTGACGGGGCGAGTACCCCACCTGAGACTTAGACCGTGACGCGACTATCGGAACCATGGTCGCTATGACTGATCTGCTGCGTGGGAAACTCAACGAAATGGTAACTCTGATCAAGACCACTCGGGATGGCCGTAAGCTTGAGGTCGTCGGGCTCGCAATCATGCTTGGGGGCAGACTTGAGACGGACGAGCTCATTGAAGTCAAGAATCATCCATATCGCCGAGTGATTCTCGCTACAGTGCCCGAGGCCACCCACATGGCTGGCCGCGTCCCGCTGACGCGCGAGGAAGCGAAGCTCGTTCTCGCCGCTTTAAATAAGGCCGAGGCCGATATGCTCGGCGATCCCGCCGCTATCCACGAGCGGTTTCGCATTGCTGCGATGAGGAAGGCACATGAACAGGGGATCGAGTAGCAAGAGTTGATCTGTCTTTCGGACTCTGAATTCAATTACGCCGAGCGCCGAGTTCCCTGCCTGCATACTGAATCGCCGCGGGCCAGCCCCGCGATGGCGCAGAATCGTCCGCCTCCTTCTTGAATTTGGTGCAAGCCGAGCCGCCGGCAGAGGCGAAACAATGTCGCTCGTACTCTCAGAGAAGCTTCCAGGCGTTCACAGGCTTGGGCCACCGCAGAAGACCCCTAAGAACATGACGCCTCAAGCGACAATTGGATTCAACTGGCTGGAGCGTGGGTCTGGCAGTTGGCCGGGCACACCCGTGCGCAGGCACCGCAGCCGATGCACGCTCCGTCATCATTCAGCACCATGACCTTCTTCTCGACCTCGTCGTCATCGTCTTCGAGATCGACCATTTCGCCGGCCTCGTTAATGCCCTTCAGCATCATGACCTGGCGCCCGCACACCTTGTAGCAGCGGCCGCAGCCAATGCATTTCTTGGGATCGATAGAAGTCAGATACTCGGGCTTCCAACTACGGCCGTCGCGAGTTGCAAATGACATGTCAAGACTCTTATACTTTTTCTTGCGCCTTGAGATCCTCGCGCTTGCGCTCTAGCTCGTCGAAGGCGTCGTGGACCTGTTGGGCAACGCTAAGGATCGAGGTCCAGTTGGCCGGCAGTCCCTCGGCTAGATCGTGGAGATCCATCTTTGCTTGAGTAGCCTTGACCGAGAGCTTCTTGATGTCGGCTTTCAGTGCTTCAAGATTGCTCATTTATCACCTCAGTAGTTCGCAACGTCCGGGAACCTGCGGATCATCTCGATTCCCTTGTCGACATATTTGTCACCTTCCGTAACCAGCTTTGCGAGATTGTCAAAACCGAAACGATGCACGTCGCGCAGTTGCTTGTTTACAACAATGAGCCGACCGCCAATGAGCACTATGCGGCCAAAGCCTTCATGGTGCATTTTCAGCATCGGCGAGATCATCACCCCGGTGGCCCTCTCGATGGACACCGCAACGGCGTTGAAGAACAATTCCAATCGCCAGATCGTGTCCGGATCGGGATCGCCGACGATCGGCAAAGCGCGGCGCTTCTCCCTGTCGAGAATATAAGGCTCCAGCAGCTCGAGATCGCTTTTTCCATCCCACGCGCCGTGGCCGTCCTCGGCGCGCCAGATCTTGACAAGCTTCTTCACGAAGGGCGCCTCCCCCGCGGGGCGGGTTTGAATCAATTCAAGCGTCTCGTTCATAGTCCTGTCCCTCAGTCCTCGAAATCGAACGAGCGTTTGTGGCCTTTGGCAAGCACCTTGCGTAACCAAGGTGGCGGCGAGCCCTTCAACACACCTTCGAGCTTGATGCAGAGATCGTCGATTGCTTCGGGCTGGCTCACTTTCATCGGATGGATGTTATTTGCCACGACACGCGCTGCACCGGAGCCGCCGATCGCGGCAACGTAGAGGATGGCGCAGTCTTTGATGGCATCGATCTTCGGTGCTAGCTTGTCCTCATTGCCGTCCTCTTTAAGATCGCCGTCGAACTGGATGGCCTCGATCAAGTGGTGCCCCTCGGGCCTCACCTCATAGATGGCGATGTTTTTGGCCCAACCAAAATGTGCATCGACGCGCTTCAAATCCTGGGTGGCGAATGCGACTTTCATCGGCTCTGATTCCTATTCTTGCATCAGTTCAGCTGCGGTGGAACGGCACGCAGACCGGCGCCGTTGATTTTCCAAGTTGCCGGTGTCGGCTGGTGGTTGTCCTCGCGGTCAGCAATGATGAGGTTGGCGAGGTCAAAGATCAGCTCGCGCGTGCCGCGATAGCTGACGCTCATCTGGTGAGCTGCACCGAGGCGGTCGAACATCGGAAAGCCGGCCCGGTAGAACGGAATATCCAACCGTGCTGCCGCTTGGCGGCCGTGCGAGTGGCAGATCAGGAGATTGCAGTCCCGCGCCTTGGCAAGCTCCTCCAGATCTTCGAGGTCACCAATAACAACCTCTTGGGCCTTGACGCGTTCGAGCACCGGAGATGCCGTAGTCGTCACTGCAGCGGTCACCTCAGCGCCCATCTCATGCAGCATGCTGGAGATGTCGAACAAGAGGTCTGGCTCGGCCCCAATCGCGAGCCTTCGACCTCCGATATGGAAATGCGCATCCAGCATGGCGTCCGCTAGCTGGCCACGCTGCCGGCGATATTTTGCCGGCACCGGCTTGCCGCTGATCTCGCTCAGAAACGTCACGAATTCATCACTGGGGACGAGGCCACAGAGCCGCTCGAATAGCCGGAACGGCGCGCCAGTCTTCGCCTGCATCGCTTCGGCCGCGCGGCGCATCTGCGCTCCGATGGCGATCGTCCAGACCCCCTGCCCCATGGTCGCGATCTCGTCGACCCCAATCCCACCGATCGTAGTCGGCGTGAAATCATCGGGGATGTGACCGTCGAGCGACCCGGAGATATCCGGCAGGATCGAGGGCCTCAGCCCAAAATCCTCGAAAATCGTCCTTAGCTCATCAAGATCGCCAGGGGTGAGGTGGCAACCAGGCAGGACGTTAACGCGCGAGCAATCGCGCGGCGCAGCCGGATCGACCGGGTCGACAAGCACCTCAACCAGTCGCGCCACGGTCTTTGCCCAGCCATCCTGAAACGCATCCTTGAAATCCGGCGTCGAAACGTAGACGAGCGGGAACTTTTCGAGATGCGGATGATTTTGCCGAATAAGGCGAATGAACGCCTCGACGTCATCGCCCTTGGTCTCGGTGACGCCTGTCGAACTGATGCCGATAATTTCGGGCTTAACGCGTTTGTAGATATTGAGGACCGCCTGCTCGACATTCTCATAGCCCCCGAGCACGGTCGAAACCTCGCTCATTGCAGTGGTCTGCAAGGGCACCGCCTCCTTGAAATGACGGACAAAGAGGGTCAAGCCGAAAGACGTGCAACCTTGCGAACCGTGTAAGAGTGGCATCGCACCGCGAAGTCCCAAGAAGGCGAAAGCGCCGCCGATCGGTTGGCTCATCTTCAGCGGGTTGATCGTGCAGGCCTTGTTGGAACAGGTAACGATCGCCATAGCTTGCACCCTACTCCGCCGCCTGCAGCGCGGACATCGGCTGGGGCGGCACGGAAGCGTGGGTATCCTGCGGCATGGCACCGACAGTGGTCGACCCGTGAGTGGGAATGCACTCCTCGATGATGCTGAGCTCGACGGTCTTGCGCGAGCGCGTTCTCTTGGCGTAAGGGGCCCTCGCCGCACCGAGCAAGGTCGGCGTGCCCCCTGCGGCCGACACGTCCACTTGCGCAAGCGCCTTTGCTTGCCAGTTGATCTCCGCCTCATCCCACGGCGCGGGCCTACGGAGCTGATCCCATATCGGATTGTAGAGCGCCTTATCGACCTCTTCCATCAGCTTCACGATGCCGACATAGCCCATATAGGCGTGGCAGCGCTCCTGATTGATGTCGAGCCAGGGCGTCGCCGCCTTCAGGGCGACGAACTGCGACTTTCCGCCCGAAAGCATGATATCTGCTTCCGCCCCCTTGAGCATCTTGTACATTTCGCGTGGCGTAAGATCCTCGATCATGTGGGCATCATGGCCCACCAATTTTTGAATGCGCTCCTTGTCTTCGCTGGTCGATTTATTGACCGAAGTACCAACGATCTCGAGCCCTGCTTCCTGCAGAGCCGCGACCACCGACCATGACTTCACGCCGCCAGTGATGAGCAGAACCTTCTTGCCAGCAAAGCGCGGCTTGAAGCGCTCGATCGCAGCCCAGGCCTTTGCTTCCTCGCGTGCGACTGCAGCCTCGGTGCGCTCCATCAGCTGGGGCGGTGCGCCGCGTTCGATCAGCATGCGCGCGATCTTTCGCAAGGCGTCGCTAGTGTCCTGGATGCCGTAGAATGATCCCTCGAAGAATGGGATGCCGTAACGCTCCCTCATCTTGCTCGCGACATTGATCATGGCCTTGGAGCACACCATCATGGCGGCGCGCGCCCGATGTGAGCTGGCGACCTCGCGATATTTACCATCGCCGGAGATACAGGACAGGATACGAATGCCGATTTCGTCGAGCAGCGGCTTGATCTGCCAGAGCTCGCCGGACAAATTGAATTCGCCGATGAGATTGATATCGTAAGGCGTTGTGCAATCTGGCTCCTGCGTGCCAATCACGTATTCAAGCAGCGCTTCACCCGCAAGCTTGCTGCCCAGGTTCTTCGAACCGACAAATCCCGGCGAATTGACGGGAATGACGGATTTACCGAACTTGGCCGACGCGATCTTGCAGACAGCATTGATATCGTCGCCGATCATGGCCGGCACGCAGGTCTGGTAGACGAAGATCGCCGCGGGATCATACTTTGCGATGATTTCCTTTATCGCTTTGTACAGCCGCTTCTCGCCACCGAACACGACATCGATCTCATGCATGTCGGTCGTAAAGCTTCTGCGCCAGAGATCGGACCCTGAGGAGGCGGAGCCGCGATTGTCCCAGGAATTGCCTTCGCACGCGATGGGGCCGTGAACGAGATGAGCGACGTCGGTAAATGGCTGTAGCGCAATCTTGGCGCCATCAAAGGCGCAACCCCCGGCGGCCCCGCCCGGCTGCAGCTGCTTGGTGCAGCCTTTCTTGCGTGCAGCCTCCGACTTGTTGGCGTTCTTGGCGCAGTTCGGCTCATTAAAGACATTCTGGATCGTGGCCGAGAGCGAAGTCACGGCTATCTCCTTCCGCGGATGGTTTGTGGGCCTGGCAACGGTCGAGGTGTAGATCCCCACCTCACGGCCGCGACACGCGGCGATGAGGCGGAGACACCCTCACATCAGCGGATGATGTCGAAGCTGTAGTCTGTTTTACCGACTACGTTGGTGTTCTTGTCCATCTCCTCAAATATCCTGTCGAGTATCTTCACCAGCACATTCATGCCGCCCTGGTAGCCCCACACCGGATAACGGTGATGATGGTGACGATCGAACACGGGAAAGCCGATGCGGATCAGCGGCGTACCGGTGTCGCGCTCCAGATACTTGCCGTAGGTGTTGCCGATCAGAAAATCGACCGGCTCGGTGAACAGCAGCGAACGCATGTGCCAAAGGTCCCTGCCTGGATAGGCATGACAGTCCTGGCCGAACTGCGAACTGGCAAATAGCGCCTGCATCTTCTCTTCCCAGGCCTTAGTTCCGTTGGTCGATAAGACGTGAGTGGGTTCGGCACCGAGCTCGAGCAGGAAGCCTGCTAAACCATAGCAAAGGTCTGGATCGCCATAGATTGCGAACTTCTTACCGTGAAGATGTGCGCTGGAATCCGCCATGGCGTCGACCAGACGACCGCGCTCCTGCTCCAGGCCCGTCGGGATTGCTTTTCCGGTAATGCGCGACAATGTCATCAGGAAGTCGTCGGTCGCGCTGACGCCGACCGGATGGTTGAACGCAACGACTTGCTGGCCATGGGCCTCGATGAAAGGCAGCGTCTTCTCCGTACAATATTGCTGCATGGAGACGGTCGCCTTGGCATGGATGGCATTTGCGGCGTCTTTCAGCGTAGTCCCGCCGTCATACATGCGGAACTCACCGTCGGTCGGCGTGTCGAACACATCGCTGTTATCAGCGAGGATCGTGTACTCGATGCCCATCAACTCAAAAATGCGCTTTATTTCGCGGATATTGCCTACAGTGTAGCCGTCGAAGCCGCCGATGAAGTTGATCTTCTCGTTCGGCTGGCGCTCGAGCTTTGGCTCAGAACCAGCTTTGCCGTCCCAGAAATGCTCGATAATACCTTTCAGGGCGTTGTCATAACCGGTGACATGACTACCGACAAAAGCGGGCGTATGAGCGAAGGGAACGTCGAACTCGGACGGAACCGATCCTTTTTCTTTCGACGTCTTGATGAAGGCGTTGAGATCGTCGCCGATCACTTCCGCCATGCACGTGGTCGAGACCGCGATCATCTTCGGCTTGTACATGTTGTAGCTGTTGGCCAACCCGTCGATCATGTTATTAAGACCGCCGAATACAGCTGCATCTTCGGTCATCGACGAGGAAACACAGGACGTTGGTTCCTTGAAGTGTCGCGACAAGTGGCTTCGATAGTAGGCGACGCAGCCCTGAGAGCCATGCACGAAAGGTAACGTGCTCTCGAATCCGACCGAGGCAAACACGGCACCCAACGGCTGGCAAGCCTTGGCCGGATTAATGGTCAGTTCCTCGCGCGCGAAGTTCTTTTCGCGATATTCGGGGGTTTTGGCCCATTCGCGGATACGTTCGACCTCCGCGGGATCATGCGCATTCTCGAAAAGCGCTCTCTTGTTCGCCAGCATTTGCTGGTATTCGGGCCCTCGGAACAGCTCGAAATGATCGAGCACGTTTTCGGCATTCTGTGTCATCGTGGCGTCCTTGTTGGATTCGTGTTCGATCGTCCTGAACTGGCGTACTTATTCCGCCGCCATCAGGGTCGGACGCGGGGCATCCTTCCAAGGTGCTCTGGTCTTCTTCCAGATGGGCGAATTGATTGCCATATCCATATCGCGGGCGAAGATCGCGAACCCATCGTAGCCATGATAAGGGCCCGAATAGTCCCAGGAGTGCATCTGTCGGAACGGCACGCCCATCTTCTGGAATACGTATTTCTCCTTTATGCCAGAACCAACAAGATCGGGTTGGATCTTCTCGACGAAGCGCTCGAATTCGTAACCAGTGACGTCGTCGTAAATCAATGTTCCGTCCTTGACGTAATGCTGGGCGGTGCGCTGATAATCGTCGTTGTGACCAAACTCGTAGCCGGTCCCGACAACCACCATACCGAGGTCCTCATAGGCGCCAATCACGTGTCGAGGCCGCAAGCCGCCAACGAAGAGCATCACGGACTTGCCTTCTAGCCGCGGCCGGTACTTGGCGATGACAGCATCCATGAGTGGCTGGTATTTGGAGATGACGCGTTCGGCTCCCTCCTTAATCTTGTCGTCGAAAAAGGCCGCGATCTTACGCAGCGATTCGACGATTTTTGATGGACCAAAGAAGTTGTATTCGCACCAGGGAATGCCGAACTTCTCCTCCATGTGGCGAGAGATGTAATTCATCGAGCGATAGCAGTGCAGGATGTTCAGCTTCGCCTTTGGCGTCGCTTCAAGTTCGGCAAGGCTACCGTCGCCCGACCACTGCGCAATCACGCGCAGGCCCATTTCCTCAAGGAGGATGCGAGATGACCAGGCGTCGCCGCCGATGTTGTAGTCCCCGATGATGGCAACGTCATAGGGCGTGGATTCGAATCGCCGCTCTGCCTCCGGGGTGATGTTGTCGAACACCCAGTCGCGTACGGCATCGTTAGCGATGTGGTGACCCAGTGACTGCGATACGCCGCGGAAACCTTCGCAGCGCACGGGCACGATAGTCTTGCCGCCGTATTCCTTCGACTTTGCCCTCGAAACTGCCTCTATGTCATCCCCTATCAGGCCGATCGGACATTCCGACTGGATGGTGATTCCGCGGCTGAGCGGGAATAGGTCCTGGATCTCGTCGATGACCTTGACGAGCTTCTTGTCGCCGCCGAAGACAATGTCCTTTTCCTGGAAGTCGGAAGTGAACTGCATCGTTCCAAAGGTATCGATACCGGTGGTGCCAACATAATAGTTGCGTCGCGATCCCCAGGAATACTGGCCGCAACCGACGGGGCCATGGCTAATGTGGATCATGTCCTTGATCGGCCCCCACACCACGCCCTTCGAGCCGGCATAGGCGCAGCCTCGAATGGTCATTACGCCCGGGATCGATTTGAGATTGGACTTAACACCGCAGTCGGACTTACCAACTTCGTGCACATTAAGGTGCTTGGCACGCCGTTTGGCGGTCTTCTCGGGATAGACCTTCAAGACTTCGTCAATCAATTGCTTATTGCGGGCCTTGATCTCTGCGACGCTCTGGGTGGACGCCAGGCTCATGCGAATATCCTTCTGATTGCTCTCTGTGGCTTCGGACCGACGCTTGGTCCAAACGCACCGAATGTGAGGTCTGAGTTCACGCCGAAAGGGCCGCGAGTTCGGAAGCGGTCTTTCCGACCTGGCTTTCGTCGATTGGCTTCATGATGCCGTGCTCCATCAGCATATCCTCAAGTTCGTCCATGCTGATCGGCGTCGGGATGATGCCCTTGCCGCCATTGTTGTGGACTTTGGACGCGAGATTGCGATAGTGCTCCGCCTGTTTGGAGTCCGGCGCATATTCCAGCACCGTCATGCGGCGTAGCTCGGCATGCTGGACGATGTTGTCACGAGGGACAAAGTAGATCAGCTGGCTGCCGAGCTTCTTGGCGAGCGCTTCCGCCAGCTCCAGCTCCTTGTCGGTCTGCCGCTCATTGCAGATCAAGCCGCCAAGCCGCACGCCGCCGGAATTGGCATACTTCAGAATGCCCTTGGAGATGTTGTTGGCGGCGTACATCGCCATCATCTCGCCAGACATCACGATGTAGATCTCTTGCGCCTTGTTTTCGCGTATCGGCATCGCAAAGCCGCCGCAGACGACGTCGCCGAGCACGTCGTAGGACACGTAATCGATGTCCTCGTAGGCACCGTTCTCTTCCAGGAAGTTAATCGACGTAATGACGCCCCGGCCTGCGCACCCGACGCCTGGTTCCGGACCCCCGGATTCGACGCAGCGGATATCCTTATAACCGACCTTCAAAACGTCCTCGAGCTCGAGATCCTCGACGCTGCCGGCGCTCGCCGCGAGACTCAAGATCGTGTCCTGTGCCTTGGCATGCAGGATCAGGCGGGTCGAATCGGCCTTCGGATCGCAGCCGACGATCAAGATCTTATGACCCATCTCGGCAAGCGCTGCGAGCGTGTTCTGTGATGTGGTCGATTTGCCGATACCGCCCTTGCCGTAAAATGCGATTTGTCTCAGTGACGACATGTTGCTCTCCATCGATCAATTGTGATCTGCGTACTTTCGTAATCCCATCACTCGGCTCGCCGCATTCGCAGCTCGGTGAGATACAAGGGCCGACAGCCGCGCCCTTGCATAACGACTTTTGCAACGAGCGTGCCAGCGCCCGCTCGAAACAAATAACAGTGCAAGTGGAGATAGATACCGGTGGAGGGGCGGCATTGTCGCAAGTCCGACATCGGCAATTTTCGACGTGAGTGGTCGCACTCGCTTGTCTGAAACAAGGCAGACGCTTTGCTTTACGCAACGAACGAATCGACAGTTTCGTTCGCACAGACAGTATCGTTCGCACAGCTGGACAGCTACGGTACGGAGCTTGCTTTGATGCGTATTAATTAATGCACAGAGGGTATCATGCAGTTCGACACCGAGGCTTTTACGAGGAGCGACGGTCC
This sequence comes from Bradyrhizobium sp. BLXBL-03, assembly GCF_051853015.1. Taxonomy (NCBI): domain Bacteria; kingdom Pseudomonadati; phylum Pseudomonadota; class Alphaproteobacteria; order Hyphomicrobiales; family Nitrobacteraceae; genus Bradyrhizobium; species Bradyrhizobium sp. BLXBL-03. The sequence continues at coordinate 7,029,801 of NZ_CP182470.1, forward strand.
GAGCATTCTCCTGATCGAACCTGAGCAGGTCGTACGTTCCGCGCTCGACTACATCCTACGTGAGCGCTACCAGACACATGCTTTTGCCTCCGTGGATGACGCCATAACGTCGTCAAGGGAAGCTCCCGACGTGGTTCTGGTTGGCATCGCCATCCTGCGGGAGCGAGGAGAGGCAGTCCTGGAAGAGCTTATCAAGGTGTTCGCGAGTCCCAAGATCCTGCTCATAGCGGAGCGGAACTCCGACCCCTTCGTGCAGATAGGACTTGAACGGGGTGCACATGGCGTCATCAGCAATCCGATCTCCTTCAGTTCTGTCTGCGAGGCCGTCAGGATAGCGTTGGGTGCACCGGTCTCCCACGACGGACCATCCGGTCTCATTCCCGTCAGGTTCGATTAAACACGTCTTCCGACGACTTTGGATGGCCCGGTTGCAGTCGACCTGCACGAGCTCACGATGCTCGCGGACGGCTTCGCAATCGACATGAAAACGACGCCCTGTTCATTGGCTCCGCCCTGAGGGTCCGGACCATTGATCCAGGGTTGAAGACCGCTTCGCGCGCAGTTCGTGGGGCTCCAGCATCGCGACTTGGCGGAGGAAAATAGCAAGCTCGTGGGGCTTCCGGATCTGAATCGGCCATGCTTAGCGAGACGAGCGCATTCTTCGGCCTCGCGATGCCGCACTCGATTGTCGGATACTCAACGCGGCGGACCAGCTCGGTCGCGATCAACGAGCGGTAACAGCCCTCCAGGTACCGTGGGGAGAATTCAAGCGAGCTCTCACTCGGTCTCTGGCAACCTCTTAGTCCTTCAAGCCCTTATTGGGATCTATCAGGGCCTCACGGGTTGCGATTGGTCCACGTCAAAGCCGCCGACCCGCTCGACTGTTTGTCGGCCGCTACCATCCACCACTCAGCATGCCAACCGATGTATCGCCTCGCTCTGCCTTCGAGACTGTGCGCCCTATTCGCCGCTGGCCACGACGACGCTGACGCACGCTCTTTCTAAGTTGCCGCAAGCTTGCCACGCCGCTCGACGACGCGGCGGGGATGCGCCGACACTCTTTCCTATTTGATGTTATCTGCGACGATATCTCGATCAACATTGTCAGGCGGGAACGCATGTGTCCTCGACTGGACAGACCGTCGCGCATTTCGGTGTATCGGAATGCCCCTCGCACTCTGTGCACTTTGCCGGATCGATTACATAGATGTCGCGCTTGAGGCTAATCGCGCCGTTCGGACACTCGAACTCACATGCACCGCAAACCGAGCATTGCGAAGCGACGATCTTGTAGGCCATGGATTAAGACTCCTAGGATTAAGCGGTGCGCGACACCTGGCTTTCAAGCCTCGTGCCACACGCGAGAGACCGGAACTCCCGACACCGACTTTGGTAAGTCTGCCGTCGCCGGCAATACCACCTCGAAATTGACAATCGTCTCATCAGAATCGTGTGAATTGGGGTTCTATCTTGAGCGTGTCGTCGATCTGCGAGTGGGCATTTGCGCGCGCCGACGTTGGCTCGGCGGACCTGCCCGCAGCGTCAGCTGCCGCCTTAGGCCGGGAAAATCCGAGGAAGCTTAGACTTTATCGCTTCGTGCCGGGTCTGGCGGGAAACTCATATTTGCATTGTCGGCTTATCGGCACCCTGTTGTCGTCTTCGACGACTCGGCCAGTTTGCGACATTAGACCAGGTACGACCGACATCTCGTCCTGATGAGCGCATCAAAACCGCAGTGAACCGCAGCGGCAGCTTCACACGTGTTGCCCGCCATTGATTGGAACTTCCGCACCTGTGACGTAGCTCGCGGCGCTTGAGCAGAGGAAGAAAATAACCTTCGCGACCTCGTCCGGCGTGCCGACACGGTGTAGCGGTATGATCGGCGCCAACCTCGCTTCAGTTTCCGGTGACAGAATGTCTGTCTTGATCTCGCCCGGCGCGATCGCGTTGACCCGAATGCCGAACGGCGCGTAGTCATGCGCCATCTCGCGCGTAAGGCAGGCGAGCGCCGCCTTAGAGGTGGCATAGGCGGTGCCTGCGAAAGGATGCACGCGAGTGCCTACGATTGACGTGACATTGACGATCGAGCCGGATGCCACTTTCAATTCTTCGAATAGACCTTGCGCAAGTAGAATCGGCGCGACCAAATTGACGTGAAATACGCTCATCCAGGTTCCGATGGATGTTGTCAACGAATTCAGTCGACCGCCATCCGGTGCCTTCGGGGAAATACCTGCATTGTTGACCAGGGCGTGCAACGGCTCTCCATTGAGCCGCGCCTTGATCTCGGCAATCGCGCGCGGCAATGCGTTGTGATCGCTTAGCTCCACCTGCACATGATTGTTGATTCCCGAATCCCATGGACACCGACGGTCATCGAAGGGCTGTCGAGAGCACGAGATGATTCGCCAACCAGCTTCCGAGAACAATTTGCCCGTAGCATGACCGATGCCGCGCGAGGCGCCTGTTAGTACAAGCGTCTTCCTTTCGCCAAGTCGCGCGTGGGACTTGTCGTCGTGAAACGGACAATGCGCCAGATCTGGTTCAGCGGTCTGACCAGCAACACCGTCATCTCCATGAAGGGACAAGCGAGCTCCTTAAGAGTGATCAGATAAGTCGGCATCTTTGGCAGGAAAGTTTGCAATAATTGGGCCACGGCGTTCAACGCACGAAGCGATTCTCTCGTTCGCATGTCGCCTCGCGACATGTTGCTCGGTTTGGAGCAGGTGCCCGTCGCTTTCGAACCAAATTCGGCGTTGAGGTCGGCGTCGTTTGGCGAAGCGGCTGACAAAGACCCGTGTTTTCACCAGAGCTTCCCAGAGTTATAGCGTGTTGCGAAAGGCCGTACGTCAAGGCCCACCAACCACCCCTATGCACTCGATAGGTCTTTTACGCATGCGGCTCGCCAGCAAACCGAGGCGCCCGGCGCACTTTTGCCAGTCGTAAAATGCGCCGGGTCCCGCCTCTGCACCATCAGTACATCCGTGATGATGCTGCTCTGACTGACGCGAGCAGCGTGGCGAAACTTAGGCCGCTAGACCGGCTCCGCATCGACGAGACATCATTTGCGCAATGTTCGAAAGAGCTTGAATCGTACGTAGCGTCAATTTGTACGATTTCGGACTCTGCGTTTGACTCCAACGGCGCCTTGCACGCAAGACTCCGGAAGTTCCGCCATGATTGATGAAGTTGACCCTGAGGTTCGAATTTTCATCGATCAGCTTGCGGATGATCTCATAGCCATTCCCAAATTCCTCATGAGTTAACAATGCGTCCCCTATGTCGAACCGGCGTGTGCTCGGGCATTGGGCCAATGTGCGGAAGAGCCTGTTCGGGGCGAGACGAGACGGATATGGAATACGCCATCGTCAACGCCGCGGGCATCAAGGTGCACCGCCACGGACAAGGCGCAAAAGGAGGACTCAAGGTCAGGCTATCGGCCGTTAAGGGTGGCATGAACACCAAAATCCTGGCCTCACGGATGCGGTCGGCGCTCTCGTGTGTTTCGTGTTGCTGCCCGAATAGAGCTTCGCCATCGTCGGCGTTCCACCATCATCCAAAATGTCGCCATCGACGCACTGATCGCCGCCAAGGCGTTCCGCAGCAATGCATCATCGCCGATCTCGGCGAGCATCGGCGCCAAGGTAGTGATCTCCCGGCACCCACGCCGCGCACAGCCGCGCGCCCGTCGACGAGAAAAGTACACACCACGATCAAAAATATCTTCTGCAGGCTCAAGAATTCAAACACGTCCCGCTGCGCGCAGACAAGCCGATCGACGCTTCGCTGCTATGACCCGTGAGCCGTGCCCCCCACAGAACCTACGCTAGTCGCGGTCGGCAGCAGACGCTCTGCGCCGGCGTGTCAGCTTATGGTCAGTTAAGCTGCGTATCATTGTGCCCAACGCTTGAGCGGCACAAGCGCGTAGCAAGCAACTTTGCCGATAGGAGGGCGAATCTAATGTATAGCCGAATCACTGGCTCATCCAGCCAGTCCACAAGCGCCAGCCAGGCTGATGAAACGAGACGTTCAGAAGACAGCTATCGCTTTGCTGAAACGGTTGCGGGCACGTCGGCGGCGAGGCCGTACTCCCTGGTCGCCGAGCCCCCAATCGATGAGATCGACAGGTCTTCCTTCATGAGAGAAGTAAGAGGATTTATGGGCGGTGACATCAGACACATCGCCGGCAATCCACAAGAGTACTCGCATTTCGTATCCAACAAAGCTGATCGTGCCGCATGGGTTGCTGGGGGTTATGCCAGCACCTACGATAATCCGAACAAGAGGGCGCGTTTCTTCCGCTATCAATTGGGCGACAAAACTGTCGGTCTTCTAAGGTCAGGAGCCGGATTCCCCCTCGAAACGGAAGAGGCCCAGCGGAAATTTCCTGGGCATAGCGACGTCACATCCGTTCTGGACCTTAGGGTTACTCATCCGCTGGTCGAGAACGCAGGCGATATTCTGCTGGAGCATCAGCTTCGGCTCGACGGCGAGCGGCCATTGGTCATGTCGCGTCCTGCCTTAGATGGGATTGAACCCCGTCTAGCGGAGATGGGCTTTGTTCATATGGGTGATATGGGCGATCGGGGTAATAACTGTTGGGGGCTCGATCCCAACCAACATCCCGAGAAATGGACGAAGAACGACGACGGTGAATGGCAGCGAGCCGATAAACCTCCACTGTATCTTTCGAAATCCGAGGGCAACGACACCGATACCGAAGCAGGTAGCGAAGCAAGTAGCGAAGCATACTTGAGTGAAGCAGATTCTTCTGACGACGACCCTTCATGGCACCTCGAGCGCGCCATGAGACAATTGGCCATGGGGTAACAGTTGCAATGACGAGACCGGATTCGAGAGCGATCTGGTTTATCCTCGTTGCCCCCACCTGTAAAAGGTACAGGCCAGGAAGAGGAGCGCGCGCCGCGCGCTCCTCTCCCATTCCACATGTTTGCCGTTGGCGAGCCGTTAGTGCGAACCACCGACCGTGGTTTCGCGAATCGCATCTTGTGCCAACTACCGAATAGGAAAGTTTACTTGCTGCTCGGTCAGCCCAGCGCCTTGCGGTGCAAGCGCTAGTCGGTGATCCAAGTCGGCATGGCTTGATGATTGGCATAATATTGAGGAGGCTGTCTGAAGCAGGGATTCCGGCAATCTCTCCCAAATGTACTGAGATGATGCCGCTGGATTCTGAAATGCGCTCGCCAACCACTGGACGGTATCGCCCAGGCGTCGAAGCTGGCGGTCCCCTGGCGCTTGGTCCGCGATCGATTTTGATCACCGCCAGCGCAGTACGACCGCTCGCCTATCGCCGTTGTTGGACAATCCAGCAGGAGAAAAGCTTAGAGAAGACTGATTTTTCTCATCGTCCGTCATATTCAGCCAAGGCATCAGACGTTTCATAGACCCGAACGGACGAATTCGCAGAACTTTGCGATGCAATCTTTCCCAGATCCAAACCGCGATATTTTCGGCGGTAGAATTATATAGTCGCCCGTGAACAAGCCTCTAAGCGATTGAGCAGGAGTCTGTTTTTTGGATTTGGGGGCGTTTGAGATTGCAGGGATTTGACGCTTGGGCGTAGCAAACCTTGCAAATTCGTTTTTGTAGATTCCCGTTCGCTGTGAACCGTGCTTCTGTGTTGCATCGGAGGGACGATGCGACCGAAGAAGCACAAGACGACAGGATCGAACGATCTGTTCCGGGCGCGGCTGGACCAGATCATCAACATGAACCACGAGCTGGTTCTGCTTGCCGGCAAGATCGATTGGGACTGGATCGACGAGGAGATCGCGCCGCTCTACAGCGAGAACGGCAGGCCGGGGATCGAGACTCGCTTCATGATCGGGCTGTTGTTGCTCAAGCACATTTACGGGCTGTCCGATGAGGGGGTGTGTGAGCGCTGGGTCCACGACCCGTACTTCCAGTTCTTTACCGGCGAAGAGTTTTTCCAGCACGTTTTCCTGCACGAGCGCTCAGACCTGAGCCATTGGCGCAAGCGGCTGGGCGACAAGCTGGAGCGGTTGTTGGCCGAGAGCCTTCGGGTGGCGCACGAGACCGGTGCGTTGCGCAGCCAAGACCTCAAGCGGGTCACGGTCGACACGACCGTGCAGCCGAAGGCCATCAGCTTCCCGACCGATGCCAAACTGCTGCATGCAGCGATCCGGGGGTTGAACCGCCTGGCGAGGAAGCACGGGGTCAGGCTGCGGCAATCCTATGCTCGTGTGGCGAAGGCCGCCGCGATGATGGCGGGTCGTTACGCCCATGCCAAGCAGTTCAACCGGCATCAGCGACAGCTGCGTATCCTGCGCAGCCGGCTGGGCCGGATCATCCGCGACATCCGCCGCAAGACCGAGGGCCAGCCCGCACTGGAGGAGGCATTCGCTCTCCCGCTTGGCCGGGCAACGCAGATCCGTTCGCAGCAGCAGCGCCAGCGCGGCTTCAAGCTTTATTCGTTTCATGCTCCGGAGGTGGAGTGCATTGGCAAGGGCAAGGCCGCCGCGCCTTACGAATTCGGGGTGAAGGCCTCCATCGTCACCAACAATCGCCGGGCTCCCGGTGGCCTGTTCGTGCTGCACGCCAGGTCGCTGCCCGACAACCCATACGACGGTCACACCCTGCGGGACGTCCTTGATCGCACCGAGACACTCACCGGCTGTGCGATCGAGCGGGCTTATGCCGACAAGGGCTACCGCGGCCATGACGCGCAAAACCCCCGCCGCGTCTTTATCTCCGGCCAGAAACGCGGCGTCTTCGGCGCCATCAAGCGCGAGCTGCGCCGCCGCTCCGCCATTGAGCCCATCATCGGACACCTGAAGGCCGAAGGGCACCTCGGCCGGTGCTATCTCAAAGGCCGCGCCGGGGACGCCGCCAACGTTCTCCTCTCTGCCGTCGGACACAATTTCCGCCGCGTCCTCGCCTGGCTCAGAGAACTTCTGTGCCTGTTCCTGATCCCGCTCTGGCGGACACTCAACTGTCCAACTCAGCGCAGTCCCGCTTCTTAACGATCGACTATATAACCTTCGACTTCATTCAGATATCGATGATCAAGTGCATTCACTATTTCGGCCAAAGACTCCTCTACGTCAAAAAATCGATGACGAATCCGGTGGATCGGGTCCACGGGCCCATCAAGCTGCACCTCGATACGAAGGACTGCCCGTGTATGCGGCTGCACCTGTGTGTGGCCGGTACGTTGGGGAGGCGGTGAGCTGCCTCGAACCTGAACGCTTGTGATATCCTCATCCGTCCTCAGATGCTTGCAGTATGTCTGCCTGGGGAAGAGCTGCCTTCATGTAGGACGCAACTACACAAAACGTTTATCAAGTTTGCTATTCCTTCGACAAAGAGTGGGGGACCATTATGCGAATTCTCCTGATTTCCGCCGCCGTTCTGGCCAGATCCTTGCAGCCATCGGAGGCACATGCTGAGCGGCTCTTGGTCTCGCAATCCGGGCACATGGCCTATCGCTCCGTCCAGGAGGCGGTAGATGCACTGCCGGCTCGAGGCGGCGACATTCTGATCGCACCGGGCGTCTATCGCGAGAAGATCAAAATCGGCAAGCCTGGCGTTCACATCAAAGGCACCGGCCAGAGACCGGAGGACACGGTGGTCGTCTACGGCGACGGCGCGATCAAAGTGGGAGGAACCGTTCATTCCGCCACGATGGACGCATCTGGCGATGACTTCCGACTCGATAATCTGACGATACAAAACGACTATTCCTTGGATCCAGACAATCCGCCGTCGCAAGCGGTGGCGCTGTCTATTACCGGAGACAAGGACATTATTACCCGCGTCCGGCTCCTCGGCGCACAGGACACACTATTCGCCAACAAAGGGCCGAACGGCCGAACCGCACGGCAATACTTTTCGGACTGCTACGTCGAGGGCCATGTCGACTATGTATTTGGCAACGCCAAGGCCTATTTCCAACATTGTGAGTTGCACGGCATTGCCAACCAGGCTGTGGTGTATACCGCACAAAGCAAAGACTCGCCGGACGAAGACAGCGCCTATGTTTTCGACCATTGCACCCTGACCGCCGATCCGAGCGCACACGGCATCGCCCTTGGCCGTCCTTGGCGCTCTTATGCTACAGTGATCTTCTTATTCACCCGAATGAATGCGCCGGTGATACCGGAAGGCTGGAGCGAGTGGGATCGCGGTAAGACCAATAGATTGAAGACCGCCTATTATGCCGAATATCAATCCACCGGTATCGGCGCCAACCCCAGAGGACGGGAGCCTTACGCCCATCAGCTAACCGACAGTGAAGCCAAGCAATGGTCGCTCAAAGCGTTCTTCGCTGATGATACGGACTGGTTGCTGAGTTCACCATCAAGATAGGAAACTATGTGGCGTAAACTTGTATTATGTCCACCGCTGCGCCGTTCTGGGTCTGTCACGCCCAGCTCTGCACCGCCTTACGATCTTTTCTTCAGGGTTCGCGAACCGCCTCGCGAACTTCGTCAGCTTCTCGTTCAGCCATAGGCGGCGAGCTGAGGCTCGGTCGGCGTGCCTCAAGGGCATAAGCGCAGATCAGCTCACCGCCCGCAGATCTTCACTTCGAAGTCACGGTCCAGTTGTTGAAATTGAAGTTCTTTCCCCCAGGGGTCGAGGTGATCTCGACGCCGTATTGGACGCTACCAACCTTTATGTCGCCAAAGTAACCCGTCGACTTGATCCACTCCAGAGCACTCTTGATGTCCACTGTGCCGCTGTTGGTTTTCGAAGTGCGAAGCAGTGAGATGACCTTGTGACCGTTGTAGCCTTCAAACACGTTCCAAGTCGCTCCACCTATGTTGACATTGCTGCGGACCGGGATCGCCGCCCCGGAAGCGGCGTAATTATATGAAATGGGCTTAACGTTGCCGCTACCGTCCGGGTTTCCGGTGTAGTTTGTCCAGAGCATTATCTCATACTGCTTTGAGCTGTCCCAGATATCATAAGCGACGTCCCAGGCGCCTCCAGCAGGAACGGTCTGATTGAAGCTCGAGCTCAAAGTGTGGATTGAACTGAGCGGTTTGCCGATATCAAGAGCCTGGTGTGGATAACTCTTGATGCCGCGAGTATTAGGCTGGTTCGACCACACGCCCCACTCGTTGACTGCACCCACCGAAATCGTCTGAGGCCCGGCGCCCGCGCCCCATACGTCGTTATTCCAAGAGTAACCGTCGCGTGAATAGCTCCCGTATGGATCGCTCGAGTGCCAAGCCGAAGCCTTTGCCGATACAGGCGCGGCAGATGATGCTGACTTGGCATCATTCACTGCCTGTTTAAATAGATCATGATTCTCCAGTGTTTGGACGTACCCCGTTAAGGGTTCAGGCGAGCCGGCACCGTTTATCCGATTGGACTCCATAAAGCTCTCCTTTCGGTTCCGAGAAACAGAGTCTCTTGCAGATCCACCCAGCGGGTACCCTAGGTTTGTGGCCAGTTCCTTCTTAGGCAGCATCGATGTCTAGAGACCAGGTTCGAATGCTAGGAAGGTTGGCTTTCGAGAAGCTGACGAAATCGAAAAGAAAAGTGAACCCGGGGCGGGTTCGCGGTCTGGCATGACAGCAGCCTGGCTGAGACAGGGGCAACTTGAGCCTGGTTTGACATCGAACGTCCAATAATGAGTGAGGTGCTCTCATTTCATTTGCTGGAGGTTGCAAATTTGGTGGCTGCTTCCAAGTTCAGCAGGTCGGCGGCAATCCTATCGTCGGCGACCAGAGCCTCTCTATTCAACTGAAATGGACAGTCGAGGGGGGCTACCTGCGGTCTGCGGGCGCAAAATCTGACAAGGAGCCGAAGCTGGAAAATTCAGCCAAACATATCCCGCGAGGCGGGCGGACGGACGGCACCGGCTAAGCCAGCCGTGCTCAGAGAGCTCGCGACCTGATCGGTCATGAGCCGTACCTAACAAGAGGCGATAGATTCTATCAGGGCCCGATGCTGTTCGCAGACTCGCTGGGTGCTTTTGAGAACGCCTTTGCACAAACTTCCCACGCATCAGACGGCACTTGGCCGTGCCCGCCCCGCAGAGGCGGCGACACCGCTGAAACCACCACATTTGCATTTTCCACCTGCCAAGTCGCGCTATCGGAGAAATACACATCCTCCAACGCAATCTCAAGCGGATGGATTAGATCAAGCCCGTGCATCACCAGCGCACCACCGCCGCCACGCACGTGACGCAGAACGATCTGTCGGTAGACCGGCAGTTTGTCGCCGTGCGCCTGGGGATTATAGCGTGTATCGAAATAGATAGGCCATCGGTTGCCGCGAAGGCACACATCATCATAGGTGACTCTCTCCACAAGGCCACCTCGGCTGACATCGCTTTTAATACGCAAGCCAGACGTCGTGCCGTCCAGGGTCAGGCCATGCACCAGTATATCGCTGACACCAGAGCTAACCTCGCTGCCAATCGACATGCCATGCCCCCACCCGAAGTAATTGTCTATAATGGAAATATAGCGGGCGGGACCATTGCTTCCGGCTTTGATCGCCACATTGTCATCTCCCGTACGGATCTGACAGTGAGCAATGGTCACATCTTGGCTGGCGCCCGGATCGATGCCGTCTGTATTGCGGGCGTCGGCCGGTGTATCGATTGTGATCCCCCAAAAGGTGGCACCTTCGACCCTGTTCATCGCGACGTGGAAATTGGGCGCATTACGCAGTGTAATGCCGTGAAAGGCAATGTCCTGGGCATCGTCGATCTGGATGAGGCGAGGTACGTTCTGGTTTCCGCCCTCACTTTGCGCGCGCCGCGCCAATTGCCACCAACTCTCACCGGTGCCGACCATGAGCGCGCCGCCCTGGCCGTCGATGATGCCATCGCCGTAGATGCCGCCTCCCAGTGTTTTGGAAAAGCTAATAAATGGGCGACAGCCATCGCCTTTGCCTCCGATACGCCCACAATTTCCTAAGCCTTTGTCATAAGCTTTCGGCTGTGCAAGAGCGACAAGCGTGGCGCCGCGTTCGATCCATAGCGTTACGCCAGATTTCATCTCGATGGGACCCGACTTGAAGATCCCGTTTGCCAAGTAGACGGCCGAGCCAAGGGGACAGTGAGCAATGGCGTCTTGCAGACTATCCGTGACGTTTTCACTCGACGGCGCCAGCCGAGCGCAGACATGATGAGGTGCAACGGGCTCGGTGACAGGGCGGCGATCCTTGGCTTGTGCGAGGCCCACTGTGGCAAGAATCGAGACCAAAGCCAAAAAATGCAAACGGACCAACATGAACAACTCTCAATTCTGGCGGCTCACCAACGTTTGCCAACCTACTGCGAATCCAAATCCAAGTTGCCGTAGGATTCGTTATCCAAGAGCCAGAATGGACCGCCCGACAACCACAAGGACACAGAAGTGATCGCCTCCGTTCCCTCTTCCTCACTCGACGGTCACCGACTTGGCGAGGTTGCGCGGCTGGTCGACATCGGCGCCTATCACCACCGCCGTGTGGTAGGCCAAAAGTTGTACAGGCACAGCATACACCATCGGCGTGAAGGCCGCCGGCATGTCGGGCATGACGATGGTGACGAGAGAATCGACCGTCGCTTCGGCCGCGCCCTTGGCGTCCGTCATCAGGATGATGTTGCCGCCGCGGGCGACAACTTCCTGCATGTTGGAGACGGTCTTTTCGAACACCCGATCGTTGGGTGCAATGACGACGACCGGCGTGGTCTCGTCGATGAGCGCGATCGGCCCGTGCTTGAGCTCACCGGCGGCATAACCCTCAGCATGGATATAGGAGATCTCCTTCAACTTCAGCGCCCCTTCGAGCGCTAGCGGGAAGCTCGTGCCGCGGCCGAGATAGAGCACGTCGCGCGACTTGGCGATCCTGTGCGCGAGCTTCTCGATCTGCAATTCGGTGCTGAGCGCGTCTGCCATCAGGCGCGGGATCTCGACCAGGCCGTGCACGAGCCTGGTCTCGTCCTCTTCCGACAATTGGCCGCGCGCCTTGCCGGCCGCGATCGCGACCGAGGCAAGCACCATGAGCTGGCAGGTGAAGGCCTTGGTCGAGGCGACGCCGATCTCGGGTCCCGCCAGTGTCTGCAGCACGGTCTCGCTCTCGCGCGCAATCGTCGAGGTCGGCACGTTGACGACCGCGATCGTGTGCGCGCCCTCGGCCTTGGCATAGCGCAGCGCCGCCAGCGTGTCGGCGGTCTCGCCCGATTGCGAGATGAAGATGGCGAGATCGCCCTTGCGCAGGGGTGCCTCGCGGTAGCGGAATTCGGAGGCGACATCGACCTCGACCGGTAGGCGCGCGAAGCGCTCGAACCAGTATTTGGCGACGAGCCCGGCATAGCTCGCGGTGCCGCAAGCGGTGAGGTTGATGCGCTGGATGTTCTTGAAGTCGAACGGCAGCTTGACCGGCAGCGCGACGCGCTCGGTGGCCATATCGACGTAGCGTGCCAGTGTGTGGCCGACCACCTCCGGTTGCTCGTGGATCTCCTTGGCCATGAAGTGGCGGTAATTGGCCTTGTCAACCAGCGAGGTCGAAGCCGCGTGGCTGATCTTCCCGCGCTGGACCGCATGGCCGTCCTTGTCGAAGATCGCAACGCTGTTGCGGGTCAGCACGACCCAGTCGCCGTCCTCAAGATAGCTGATCGTGTTGGTGAACGGGCCAAGCGCGATGGCGTCGGAGCCGAGATACATCTCGCCGTCGCCATAGCCGATCGCGAGCGGCGGCCCGTTGCGGGCGCCGATCATCAGATCGCCCTCGCCTGCGAAGATAAAGCCGAGCGCGAACGCGCCGCGCAGCCGGCTCAAGGCGTGCTTCACAGCCTCGACCGGCTTGTTGCCACGCGCGAGCAGGTCGTCGACCAGATGCAGCACGATTTCAGTGTCGGTCTCGGTGCGGAACACCGCGCCCTTCGCCTCGAGCTCCTCGCGCAGCTCGCGGAAATTCTCGATGATGCCGTTATGGACCACCGCGACGCGCTCGGTGGCGTGCGGATGGGCATTGTGCTCGGTCGGCTTGCCGTGAGTGGCCCAGCGGGTGTGGCCGATACCGGTCGTCCCCTTGAGCGGCTTGTCGTGCAGCCGCGCTTCGAGGTTCTTCAGCTTGCCGTCGGCGCGGCGGCGCTCCAGGTGATTGCCTTCGAGCGTGGCAACCCCCGCGGAGTCGTAGCCTCGATACTCAAGCCGCTTGAGCGAATCCACCAATTGCTCTGCAACCGGTTCGCGCCCGAGAATTCCGACAATCCCGCACATACGGCTCAATATCCCCCAACTCTTGGAGCAATCATTCGCAAATCTGCTCCACTGTTCTGCAATGCTCGATCGCCTGCCCTAACGCTGTAACGTTTAGCTCGGCGCTTTCTGGTGTGCACTTACGCATGAGGCCGCTTCAGCAGTTCCGGTTCGCCGAGCCGCATTGCGACCTTGACGAGCACGATCGAACACCAGAACGCTACCGCAGCAAAGGAAACGACAGTTCCAAGATTGCTCAGATATTCTTGCGGTAGCCTATCGATGCTCCACTTGATCGCGAGCCAATGCGCGCCCGATCTCTTCTGTTGGTAACGACGATAACAATTGTAGTCGCAATAGTGCTGCCGGCTTGGCACATCTCGCAAGTAACCAGTCTCTAGAGATCGACGACAATCGATACAGCTCGACGCGCCGTTAGGTGTCCTGTGATTTACCAGTATAAACTTCATGGCGTGTCGGTTACGCTGAGGATTATTCACGATGCACCAGCTCAGTTCTCAGGAAGTGCGCCGCTGATGCCGGAAAGAAGCGAATAGCTGACTGAAGCTTCCGTTTCCACGCTGTCGTTTGTACTCGGCCGCCAAAAGAAGCCCGGCCGCTTTCTCTGGCTGGGCAGCAGTCTGGGAAGAGCGAGGCTGCTTCACATCACACCAGCGTCCGCTGACAAAAGGGAGGACTACTACCGGCGCTCCATTTGCGGCGAGGGCATTCGCCGCGAACCTTAGCCACAGAAGAGAGATGTCCATTTTGAGCGTAATCTGGCTTTTCCTTATGTGTCATTGGACCGGAGTTCAAGGAGCCCGAACTCATGCGCGCGCCGTACCACGATTTTGGGGACAAACTCCGTTCTTCAGCCGTGGCCGGCCGCTTCGGATGCTCGCAGCGTCAACTGGCTGCCCCCGAGAGCAGCAGCCTACACTAGCGCTTGGACGAATGTCCGACGTACGCCGAAAATGCTCTTTCGTGCGCAGACTAAGATCGATAACCATTCCGACTAGACCGAAGGCCTTTCTCTAAACCGCCGTCGTTATGCAAGATCCTACAAGATTGGTAAAATCGATTGTGTTGATGGGCCGCATCTACACCATGGATGGTCACGCTCATTCAGCCTTGATTCGCTCGCCTACGGCATCTGCACAATCTGGACAGGCCAGCGATCGCGCTGGCGTGAATTGTCGCTGCTCCCAACCGGTCCTTCCACGATATGAGCATAAGCGCATTTCCTCTAGCTTGCGGCTCTGGCACAATCGGCATGCTCGCGCGGTGCCAGACTGCCGAATTCATGGCTCTGGTCGACTCGCAGGCAGCGTCATTTGTTTCATCCTATTGCCTCCTGCTATCGTGATTTCGCACTTGTCTTATCTCCTGCCGCGATACGCGGACTTAAGCTTGCCCGGACTTGCGCTGCGCTCATGTCTGAATAGAATAGGTTTCGCGAGAGACGCAGAAATGACTTGAATCGCACGTTGCGTTAGCTTGTAGAGATCAAGGGATGACAAAGGACACTCTCGACGCCGTCTCGACGTCGGATGGGACGAAAGGGATAGCTTGATGAACCGGATACTCGTCGCGGCCGGAGTAAGGGGTGGCAAGCGCTCAGGGCGGGTCCACCGGATAATTGGTGTCCCCTGCTCACGGGATTTGTCATCAGGTCGGCGAGAACGCGAGGAGGTCGTCGGCCCGACACTGAATGGGCTATTCGGGCGGAAAGCCGCATCAGTCAAAGGCTGCAGCTACTTATGGGGATGAAACACTCCGGCAGCACTAAAATGAGTGATCTTGCATGATTCATCTACGATCTGCACGCCAACGATACATGGCGTCAGCATGGTGCTATCTGGAGTCAAAGCCGGCTAGGCGAGCGAGATTCTGATTAAATGTCTGCGCGCTTTCGAGCTAAAGCGCAGGTCGCACTCGGGCAGTGAGATCGTCGCTCGGCGTCCGAGTTTTCAGTGAATCCGCAGACGCGGTGGGCCTATCGTTTTATTTCTGCGCCGCCGGGCCGGCGCCGCACGAGCAACCTTCTGGGCTGCCCTTTGAGCATTTTATCGCTAAGCTCGACCGAAGCGCTTCAAATTGGGTGCCGCAGAGCGCGTCACGACCGAATCAAGTCCGTTGGGCCGCCGCGCATATCATTCGGAATGAGTGCCACAGTTGCTGTGTTCTATCCACGAGGTGAATGCCCTCCATCACAACAATCTATTTTACCCACCCCGATTAAGGCTGCTAGGCCAAGCGGAGGTTGAGCTGGGGGATGGTGCAGGGCGTGGGGACTTACTGTCGACAGTTGAGGTCGGTTGCTCTAGGTAGCTTGTTTGGCCCGTGCTCAACAGTAAAGCAGAAGAAGTCCTTTCAAACGGTTGCCAGCAATGTCTTTGAAGGCCACAACCACGCCGCGCTGGACGCCACCGCGGAGTAACGAAAGATTCGTGTGCCAGAAGGATACATGAGGCAGCCATGACTATGACAGTGTATGGGTCCAGCAAATCGAAGGTTGTGGAGGGCCTGAATCAAGCATATCGGGTGATGACGTTAGGTTTTTGCGCGCAACTCCTTCGATTTTTCGCCCTCCCCTTCCGCGCATTTGCCAACTCATCTTCCGTTCCACTGAAGGCTGATGCTGACCCACATATTCCCACCGCACAACCCTCCGTGGAGTGTACTCGTCACCGTCTTCAAGATCTTAAGCAAACTATTGAGTTGCAAATCGAAGAAGTTGCGAGACTGATCTGCGAGGACAAGAGCGCGATCGAAGCAACCCGACTCCTCAATGCGCTTACAAGCGAGCTAGTAACGGCGAAGCTCGGCATGTGTCCGAAACTCGACGCGCAAGCAGAGAATGCGGTCATCGGGGGCGACGCCAACTGTCTCGAACAGGACCACGGCAAACTGTATGAGCCGGAACAGCTTTCTACTCTGGGGCTGCTTTTTGACGAGGCCGTCCTAGCATTACCTCCAAGTATGAGAACTCCTTCTAACCGGATCGAAATCGCCAAACTCATTTTAGAACGCGCATCTATTATCGAACCTAGCCTTCTTATTAAGTTGATCAGTGCCCTTATCGCCGCCGCTTGACATAGCCGATACGCCCCTCTGCCGCGACATCACGCGAAATGGCACAGGACTGACACCATCAAAAGTGGCGTCGGGATGCATTCGTCCCCGTGGGTTGGCTCGATAGTAGCGAGAGCGCTCTCGAGCAAGCCGCTGCTTCTAAAAGCTTATGGCGGGCTGGGCTCGTTTCGCGGCGTCGCTCGACGTTCGCTCAATCACCTGACCGGGCCTCCGCACGAGGACCCATGGAAGGGACCATCGCTTGGCATGTTGTCGGCATGGTAGTTGGGGTTCGCAGACGCTCGGACGCTCGGGAGCTTTCTCGCGCTCAATCGGTCCGAGCCTATTCAATAAGTCCCTTTGTTCGCAGAACCCGCCTAACTTGCCAACGCTTAGACTAGCGGACCAATCGAATCACGGCGAGGACAAAGATTAACCAAGTAGCGACGCAGAACAACAAAGCGAGGCGCCACGCTCTTACCCTGAATCGACGTCGCCATTTTACCAGCTCTGATGCGCAGCCGGTAAAACAGTGTCCCCGAACGACGCTGACGATCTGACGATAGTCGTGAAATTCAAACTGCGAGCGATTTTTCCGGATGTACTTGATCCGCTCCCGAGGCGAGAAGCAGTAGGCCCATATGTTATGCGCCTCGTCGTCGTTCGACCGGCGGCATCCATTAGATAGAGCACGCTGGACTTCCGGCGTATCGATATGATGATCTATGTCGAGCGCATAATTGCGTAGCATGTGCAGTAGAAGCATGGTGCGTATCTTTCGTGTTCCGCGATTCACGCCTACAATGTGACGCTGCGTGAGATTCAAGCTATTCCTTCGATCGCCCACCAGATCTAGTAAATACCGGCCGCGGTCTCGCCCGCGTTCCCGAACCTCGCAACAGTCGCGGAACTCGCGAAGTCGATTGATAGCAGCTCGGCACGCCGCAAAAGCGCCGCTTCTCTAGCGACAGCGGCTCTTCGAGCAATTTCAAGGATCGCCAGAGGAACAGCCCGGCCAATCCCGGTGCTTCGTAGAGGTGGCTTTTCGTCTACCTTGGCGGCCCACCCGCTAGTCTCGCGAATGACGCGTCTGCCGCCGGCACTGGAATTAACATATTTCGTCCGACCAGCCGTTCGGAGGGGTTGAACCGCACGCAGCGTCAAATTGTAGGATCTCGAACAAGTAGGCTCACCGGCCAGGCCGACGCCACTAACGAGTTCAAGGATCGCCAATGTCTCAGCCTGTTAAGATCTACGCCACACCATGCTGCGAGGATCCATACCTCCTTCGTGCATGCAATTTGGTATCATTTTTGGACAGCAAGCACTCCAAACACGACTGCGGAGATGAGCGCGTCGTAGTAGGCCAACTGCAAGAGCGGCCTCCAGGGCGCATTCTGCCGCGTACTCTACGTCACAAATTACCGACATCCAATCTACAACCGGTCCGATGCGCGACCAAGCTGTCCGACACCGAACAGCGTGATTTTGGTAGTCGACGCGTAGCTTCCCTGCCCCTCCGACAATTGTAGACCTCTCTCTCATTGGTCACTTTCCGTAGCCGCTCCCACCACTGAGCCTTTGGCCTACTGTCTCTACAGGCACCGTTGAGCGTCCTGCTCCACGCCGCCCCCCAAGAGGATATCGTGAATCGAACGCATTGCCCCCTTTCTCTTCAGACCTATAGAGCAGTTTGGCATGTAGGAGCTTTCATTGCTTTTACGACAACGAGCTCTCTCAGCGCTGTCGCTCGAGAGCTTCGTGCCATGGAGGAAGAGCTACGGGCTTGCACCCCGGATGTGCTTCGCTTGTGTCGCAATGAGATACCGAACGCCGACGCTATCACTGCTTGCCTGCGAACCAAGCTCAACAGCTTGAGCGACCATTGTCGCTACGTGATGTCAGCGCATATTAGCGCGAAACTAAAAGCAGGCCCGAAATGACATTGCGGCACACATTCGATCGGTCCTGGTTCGTTTGGCTTCCCTGATCCATAGGATTATTCCTGGCGTGTCGTCGTTATGACCAGCCGGGACAACTCTTCTCGGAACCGTAAGTCCCCGCAGCTTTCGAGCGTCGCGCTCTCGAGCTGTGCTTGAGCAAATAGACGAATGCAGAAACTACCATTCGATACGGTTTTGATCGCCAATAGGGGCGAAATAGCCGTGCGCATCATCAAGACGTTGCGTAAATTGGGTTTGCGCTCAGCAATCGTCTACCACGAGGTGGATGCGGCGACATTAGCCGTTTCTATGGCGGACACAGCGATTGCCATCGAGGGTAGTTCCCCGATCGCGGCATATCTTGATGCTGAGCAAATCATCGCTTCCGCCCGCAGAGCCAATGTAGGCGCGTTGCATCCCGGCTATGGGTTTCTGTCGGAGAGCCCCGAATTCGCGAGGGCCGTTTCGAACGCTTGCATCGCATTCGTCGGGCCAACTCCGGAAAGCATCGAATTGATGGGCGATAAAATCCGCGCCCGGAAATTTGTTCAGCAGGCTGGATTTCTTGTCGCACCGTCAGCCGTAGAAGAAGACGATCCAGAGACCTTCGCGTCCCGCGCGCGGGACCTTGGCTTACCTTTGCTGGTGAAACCTTCGGCAGGTGGTGGAGGCAAGGGGATTCAGATTGTGCGCGACCTCGGCGCCCTCGATGATGCGATTGTTCAAGCTCGTCGTGAGGGATTGCGGTATTTTGGAGATGGCCGGCTCTACGTCGAACGATGTTTTGAGAAACCACGCCACATCGAAGTGCAGGTGCTCGGGGATTTCTTCGGAAACGTTGTCCATCTCTTTGAGCGCGAGTGCTCCGTCCAGCGACGCTTTCAGAAGATCATCGAGGAGACGCCCTCGCCCGCCTTGTCCGCCAATCTGCAGAAGCGTGTTTGTGAAATGGCGGTTGGTATCGCCCGTAGCGCCAATTATCGAAATGCTGGCACCGTCGAGTTCATCTTCGATGGGCATGAGTTCCATTTTCTCGAGATGAACACTCGACTTCAGGTTGAACATCCAGTGACCGAGATGGTCACCGGCATCGATCTGGTCGCCGAACAACTCCATGTGGCCGCGGGTTACGAGCTTACCCTCTCACAATCCGACATTGTGTCCAACGGTCACGCAATTGAAGCGAGGCTATACGCCGAGGCTCCTGAACGGGAATACGCTCCGACAACCGGAAAGATCCTCATGTTGGAGTACCCAGAGCACGAAGGCGTTCGAATCGACAGCGGTATAGTCCAGGGTCAGAAAATCTCGACGGCGTTTGATCCGATGCTCGCAAAGATCGTCGTACATTCGGCCACGCGCCGTGAAGCCGCATTGAAGGCGGCCCACGTGATGCGCCAGTTGGTGCTCCTCGGCTGTGAGACCAACGCCGATTTTCTGGCTCGCCTGCTCATGGACGACACGTTTTTGAGCGGACAGATTCATACCGGTTATCTCGATGAGAACCCGCACCTGGCCGTCGGCCAATGCGGAAGCGATCTGCCCGCCATCTTGGCAGCCGCGGCACTTCTGACCAAGCCCGTTCGCGATGCGGCAGACAACGTGCCCAAGCTCCATGCAGAGCTCGGCAAGTGGAGAAACTAACGTGAGGCATTCTTTTGCGCTTAAGGCCGAGAGCTATGAACTATGGCTTTCACCAGGCCAACGCGACTATCGCCTTCACCTAGGCGGAGAGGTCATTGCGCCAGTGGCGTTCTCCCATCATCTCGGCGGCAGCGGCATACTGGAAATTGCGAGCGAGACTGTGCCAGTCAGATTTGCAATCGACGGCGACGTGCTTCACCTGCATGTCCGCGGCAGGACGCACATCCTGCGATACCGCGATAGACTAAGTGAATTCGATTTATCTGAGGTGCTGGCAAGTCATGATGCGGCCCGAGCGCCGATGCCCGGCGTCGTGGTTGCGATCAACGTTTCGCGGGGCGATGCGGTCAGCCGAGGCGCAACGCTGATGTTGGTCGAAAGCATGAAGCTGGAATTTGTCGTACGTGCCCCTCGGGGCGGTGTGGTCGATCGCGTTCACTTTGAAGTGGGCCAAAGCTTCGAACAAGGCGCTGCGCTGGTTACGTTTTCCGACGAAGGGCGTTAACATGCAGCGGATTATTTCTCGGGTGGATACCACCTCGCAAGAATTTCGCGTTAACGAGCTCCACAACCGAAGGCTTGCTGCCGAGCTGAAGGAGCGCCAGCGTTCCGCTCGCTTCGATCGGCCGACACGAGACATTGAGCGCCTGCGGCGGCAAAACAAGCTATTTGTTCGTGATCGGATCGAAGCGTTGCTCGATCCCGAAACTCCGTTTCTCGAGCTTTCGACGCTTGCTGGCAACAAGGCTTATGATGGCGAGGTACCGGGCGCCGGGCAGATCGTCGGCCTCGGCATCGTGGCGGGTCGCGAGGTCATTGTTCACGCAGATGATGCCAGTGTGAAGGGCGGAGCTTGGTATCCACTATCCGTGAAGAAGATTGTGCGGGCATTGGATATCGCAATTGAGAACCGCCTCATGGTGGTCCATCTTTGCGACTGCGCCGGCGGCTTCTTGCCTCTGCAGGCTGAGTTTTTCGCTGATCGCTACCACGCGGGTCGAATCCTCCGTAACCAATCAATCCTCGCCAAGATGGGAGTACCGCAGGTCGCCATCGTCATGGGGCACTGTAGCGCGGGAGGGGCCTACGTTCCGGCACTGAGCGATTACAACATCATCGTGCAGGGAACGGGGGCCATCTTTCTCGGTGGACCTCCAGTCGTAAAAGCCGCCACCGGGGAGGTGGTATCTGCCGAAGAGCTGGGTGGCGCTGACATGCATACGCGCGTTTCGGGAACGAGCGACTACTTTGCGACTTGCGAAGTGCATGCGATCGCCATCGCGCGGGACATCGTCGCTCGCACAAAGCGCCCAACGAAAGAAGCGATTGATCAATCCGCTCCGGAGCCTCCGGCCTATAACGCATCCGAACTATACGGCATCATTCCGAAGGATCCTCGCGTTCAGTTCGACATTCTGGAGATCATCGCGCGCCTCGTGGATGGCAGCCGATTCCATGAATACCAGCCGTGCTATGACCGCTCCTGATATGCGGTTTCGCACGTCTCCAGGGATATCAGATCGGGGTCATCGCAAACAATGGCGTGTTGCAGAACCACAGCGTCCTGAAGGGCGCTCACTTTATCCAACTCTGCGATGAGAACCGGACGCCCCTGCTCTTCCTGCAGAACACCACCGGCTTTATGGTTGGACGAGAATACGAACATGGCGGCATCACCAAGCACGGCGCCAACCTCATCATGGCCGTCTCCGCCGCGTCGGTACCCAAACTCACCGTGATCTGCAATGGCTCCCACGGAGCAGGAACATACGCTATGGCGGGGCGAGCATTCGATCCACGTTTCTTGTTTACCTGGCCACAATCGCAGATTTCGGCCATGGGGGCGGAACAAGCGGCGGGCGTACTCACCCATGTCAAAGCAAGGCAATTGGCGCGTGAAGGCGGGCATTTGTCCGACCAGGAACTGGCAGTCATTCGAGAGCCGATCATGAAAGAGTACCGGGCGCGATCGAGCGCCTATTATGCAACTTCCGAGCTTTGGGATGACGGTATTCTTGATCCCGTAGATACGCGAAACGCACTGTCAATCGCCTTGAGCGCTTCGCTTAATACTCCAATCGAAGCGCCGCGTTACGGTGTCTTTAGAATGTAGCTGCGGGCAACGCATTGAGCACGCGCTCTCGCGCAACAGGCACTTCGCAAGGAGAGCTCCAATTCAACGGGACCGGCCTTTCACTCAATCCGACGCATTGTTCCCGTCCAGCGGAGCGAGCGCGTTCTCACCACCACGAAGTCACTCACGCACTGAACCACCCGAAAGCCTGCCCATGCAATGCCCGAAATGTCATGCCAATGATCAAAGCGCATTACACGACCCCTGGAGCGGCCGTCCGGTGATCGCCTGCAACGCTTGCGCCGACTATGTTGAGGACGAGCTGGCCGAGCACAAAAGAGCGTGCGCCATAGTCGCCGATGTCGTGGCATCCGACTTGATCATCAGCGCGCCGCAAGCGAGATCCTCCAGGCGCTTGAGAATTCCGGCTTGACAATCCGTCGCGCCTGAACCTGTAGGAGCTCACCTGTGGTCGAACACTTTTTCCATCATTTTAGTCGCGGCTTTGCGGCCGTCTACTGTGATGGTTTTCTCTTCGCGTTCCGCGCGATCAGCGCTTCTCGCGTAGAGATCCCGCCGAGGAATGGAAGAGGAGCGACATACGGGCTTGGTGTGTGCGCCCTGCTCAGCCGCATGATCCTGCCTACCAAGAGCTAAGTGTAACGCAGGTTAAGATCACACCACGACCTCTATGGCTGCGGCATACAGCGCGAAACCGAGGAAAAGTATCAAAACATGCAGAATCCGACAACGAACAAGATGCAGCCGATTTCGGAGCGACAATAGACGGGGCCCTCCGGCAACAATAGCTGCAAACGACATTCACAAATCGGACGATCTCCTCTTTCGGTCAACACAGGGTCGAAGGCAGGACCGGAAACACACAGACCGCGCGCTTCGCGATCGCACGTATGAAGCGATAACCTGAGAGGACTTCTATGGTAAAGCCAGTTGTAATTGTGGTCGGCGCAGACAAGGGAGGAGTCGGCAAGACGACCGTATCTCGGACGCTTCTGGATTATTTCAGCGCGAATAATGTGCAGACCCGCGCATTTGATACCGAGTCGCCCCGCGGCACGCTGAAGCGCTTTCACCCTGCGATCACCGAGATCGTTGACATGACGAGAACCGCGGACCAGATGAAGATCTTTGATACGCTGAACTCCGGTCTATCAGTTACCGTCATCGATGTTCGTGCCGGATTGATGTCCCCAGCGTTGGCGTCCCTGCGCGACATAGGTTTTTTGGAGGCCGCGCGGTCAGGCCAACTCACCTTCGCAGTATTTCACGTATTGGGATCGTCCATCGCCTCGCTAGATGAGATCGCTGAAACAAGCGATTTCATGGCCGGCGCAAAATACTATTTAGTCAAGAACTTCATCAACGACACCCAGTTCTTTCAGTGGGACCAGTCGACCTACGATTCCTATTTTAAGCGAATCAAAGACGCCACCGATCTGACCATCCCGAAGCTCAACGAGATGGCCTATGAACAGGTCGAGGTCGCCTCCGTTCCGTTCGTCAATTTCGTCGCGAACAAGGGACTACACGACGACGCCGCGAACTTCTCGTTCGTGCTGCGCGGCTACGTACGGCATTGGCTCGCCAATGTCTGGAGCGAGTATGACCGCATCAACCTGACCGATCTCGCCGGCGCTAAGTCGGTGACCCGTGCGGGCGAAAGATAGTCCCTTGCGGATCCATACGCGCTGGATTAGCGATCTTGGCCACCCCGGTCTACATCATCTGCTCTGCAAGCCCGCAAGTCGGCAAGACGCTGATTGCTCGGCTCTTGAGCGAGTTCTTGCTACTGAAGAACGGTGCGGTGCTCTCCTTCGATATCAACTTGAAGGAGCCGTCGTTGCTCGACTACCTCCCCTCCATCACAGAGACGGCGGATGTCACCGATACCTATGGCAAAATGCAGCTCGTTGATCGACTCATTCTTAACGACGGGGTAGCCAAGGTGATCGACCTTGGCTTCCACGCTTTCGACGAGTTCTTCAAGATGTGCGGCGAGATCGGCTTCCTCAGCGAAGCGATACGACAAAACGTTGTGCCAATCATTCTATTTGTCGCAGATATTAATCGCGTGTCAGCTCGTGCGCATGAGATGCTGCGGCGGCAGATCCCGAAGCAGATCCTAATCACCGTACATAACGAATTCTTTGTCCGCGGCGAACTGTTCGAGGCTATGCACCACGGGCCCGTGGTGCGTTTTGCGGCACTGCCGGTATTTCTCAATAATTACATCTGCCGGCTAGGTTTGTCCTTCACCGGCTATCTGCGCCACGAGAAAGACACTTCGACGGAACTTCATCAGTGGATTCGGCGGAATTACACTATCTTCCGCGATATCGAGCTGAGTGTGATCCCCCAATGGTCCTGTTAAGTGAGGCCCGACAGGGGAAACAATGCGGTCCATCGTGCTTAAGCTGCATTTGCCGAAGGGGCGTAACACACGATAACGGCCCTCAAGAGCGCTGAGAAGCGATGGTTTGGCCAACTCGGGGATAGCTACTGTAAGCACCCAACGACACAGGATGAAGGATAGTGAATCTTTCCACATTGATTGAGCGTAACGCGGCGTTCGCTCCTAACAAACCTGCGATCCACTTCGAAGGCGACACCTTAAGTTACGCCGACTTTAATCAGCGTATCGGCCGGGCGGCACGGACCCTGCAAACTGCATTCGGCGTCAAGAGGGGCGATCGCGTCGCTGTCCTGAGCCTCAACCGCCCTGATTATCTAGTTCTCCTCTACGCTTGCGCACGGATCGGGGCGATATTGGTGCCGATGAATTGGCGATTGGCGTTGGCTGAGCAGCTTTTCATCCTTTCGAACGTTGGCGCTAAGGTTCTGGTCCTCGAGCAGGCTTTTGGAGCCGTTCTGCCGATATTGTCGGAGACGCTGCCCGGCATCGCAACCGTGGGCTTCGGCTTTGCGTCTCCCGGCGCGTGCACGTGGGAGGGCTTGTTGGATCAGACACAGGGGAACAGCTACGAGCCTCGCGCAAACCTGGCCGACCCGCTTCTGATTGTCTACACATCAGGCACCACTGGCCGGCCGAAGGGGGCAGTGCTCCGCCAAGAGGCGTTATTGTGGAACGGCGTGATGAGCCAACACATGCACGCCCTCACATCTGACGATCATGTGCTGACCGTATTGCCGCTTTTCCACGTCGGCGGCCTCAACATTCAGACGACGCCTGCATTGCATATCGGCGCGACCGTCACAATCCATTCACGGTTTGCGACTGAGGCTACCCTTTCCGCGCTCAAGCAGGATCGCCCCACTTTGACAGTCCTGGTGCCTGCGACCATTCAGGCCTTGACCGACCACCTGATGTGGTCCAGGACCGATGTGTCGTCACTGAAGGCGGTTTCCGTTGGCTCCTCGACCGTGCCGCAGCATCTGGTTGATCGCTTGGTTGCTCGCGTGCCGGTGCTCCACATTTACGGCTCCACGGAGACAAGCCCCATTGCGATCTATACAAGGCTCGGCGGCGACCTTTCGCGGCAAGGGTCGACCGGCCTGCCCGGAATATGCTGCGAAGCGGTTGTCATGGATGATGCAGGTAACGAGTTGCCCGCGGGGTCGCCAGGTGAGATCGCAGTGCGCGGGCCTAACGTATTGCAGGAGTATTGGGGCAATCATCCCGCCACGCGCGAGGTGATGCATGACGGCTGGTATCGTACTGGCGACATCGCCCGTCGCGATGCCGACGGATATTTTTGGGTCGATGACCGTAAGAAAAATCTGATCATTTCCGGTGGAGAAAACATCTATCCGGCAGAGGTCGAGCGCGTACTTTTGGAGCATCCCGATGTTGCTGAGTGCGCGGTCATCGGCCGGCCGGATCCACAATGGGATGAGGTGCCGGTTGCCTATGTGATCAAGCGGTCAGGAGCCCGCATAGACGGCGAGGCACTCGTAACACATGTGCAATCCCATCTTGCACGCTTCAAAGCGCCGCGCGAAATCATTTTTATAGAAGAATTGCCGAAAACGGCCCTGGGTAAGATTCAGCATACTGTGCTCAAACAGCTCGATGCTCGCTCAGGCCAGAATGCCCTCAGCGATTGACGAACGGCATCTTGGGGGTACGCGCAACTCTTCCTGTACCGATAACGTTCATGCGCTTCAGCGCCGCGTGCCGCTGCGAATCATCGGCGAATGCACGCTCCAATGAAGAACATCCCTTCCAGCGACCAGACCGGCTGAAGCTGTCGGCAACACGTCGCTCGTCGATTTTTTTGGGACGAAAGTTGACGCACTTTGCCGTGGATGTCAGGTGCTGCCGATTTTTCGCTTCAGCAACCGCGCGAAGCCGCCACACTTGCCCCCTATGTTGGCGGGCGAGCTTGCTTGCCGATTTAGAAGGCAGAACTCACATCAGACAGCGGGAGCATCGATGCTTGGTCAGAACATCAATCTGTTTCGATATGCCTCTCGAGATACGGCGGGGAATGGAATAGACGCTTCGCATCTTTTTTGGCACCAACGGCTGCGACCGCGATCCATCAGTTCGTACAACCGATACTTTCACGGATGAGCATTAGCGAACGCTTCACTCCGCTTTCCGCGGCCTCGCGAACATGCGAGCTGAAGCTAAGACCGACGTGCGATCCGGCTCTCCCTCACCGTCGTTCGACCAATCTTTACCCGAATAGCTACCATGACATTTGCAGAATCGGACCTTGTCGCTCAGGGCGCATCCGGGCGAAGGCCCTGGGACGCAGCAGATCACGACCGCGTATCTCAACCTCGCGCTGGCCTCTGCCTCCCGCGCCAAACGGAAAAGGCATCCCGCTAAGCTATGCAATTCTTGAGGTTTGCCTCAGCGCTCTCGAAGAACGCCTAGTCGCCCGCCGCAGGCCCGTGTACGTAAACCTGAAAGATCCACGTGATTCAAATTATACCACCAAAGACGTCCGCCATCCGGCACTGCTTGTCGGCTCGCGAGCGGTCCTTCGGACTCGCCCTACTGTCCTACGCGAGGGACGTGCGGGAATTATATTACTGTTACTCGAGGCTTCTAGTCGGCATCTCTCTGGGTCGGTGGCAGCGCTGGCTCCTTCTCGAACCTGTTTCCGAGGCCCTGACCTTCACTTTCTGTGGATTGCTTCTGCTGCTGGCGTTTGCCATCTCGACTACCCGCGCCCTTTGGCAAGAGGATTGCCTGAAGGCTTCCGATGTCACGGTGTGCCTGCTTAACGGACGCGCCGGGCCGATTGGCCATGGGGTACCGATCCCGCTTAGGGACCTTCCCGATTCGCTGATCAAGGCCACGATCGCAACCGAGGACCGCCAATTTTACAACCATCTCGACATCAATTTCCCTGGTACTCTCCACCTGCTACTTGAGGCGCAGAACGGCGCCCACCAGCACAGCTCAACAATCACCGAGCAACTCGCAAGGACACTGCTTTTGGATGCAGAGCCCAGCATCGGACACAAAATCAAGCAGGTTCTGCTTGTAATCTGGCTAGAATGGAATCTGACCAAAGATGAAATCTTGAGGCTTTATCTCAACTGTGTCGATATGGGCGCCGATACCCTCGGTGTCGATGGTGCGGCGCGCTTTTACTTCAATAAGCCTGCCCGCGATGTGACCCTCGCTGAAGCTGCGATGCTGGTCGGCCTGATCAACGCGCCGACAAGATATGCTCCTCCCATCGACCCGACTACCGCTCATGCTCGCGCCAACATGGTGCTGGACAACTTGATCGAAGCCGGATTCATGACTGAAGACCAAGCGATCGGAGCACGGCACAACGCCGCAAAAGTGATCGCACGACGTAATGGGACATCAAATTAGAATGATCGCTCAGAAACACCTTTCTCGCACAATTTCAGATGGGTGCTACTGATGGCGCGACGTTTTCGCAAGCTCCAATTCGTCCGCCGTGAAGAACGCGGACGAGCGCTGATTTAAGCGATCTTTTGATCCGGGACAGTTGCGGCGAAGGCCCGGATGATGGCACGCAAGAGTTCTGCGAGCCATCGCAGGAGCAGGCCGAAGTTGTAGCCGGCCGCGGCGAGGACGGCGTTGATGCGGTCGCCGGCGCGGCCTTTGAGATAGTTGCGGTCCATGCGATGCTCGGCCTTGACGTGGCCGATGACGGGCTCGACAGCCGCACGACGCTTCATCTCGCGCCGGATGGAAGCCGTGACGCGACGGACCTGCCCCGAGATCCAGACCCTGAGCCGGTGCGGGTGGTTGTGGCCGCGGTACCCTTTGTCGACATGGATGCGGCGAGCCTCCACGCCGGTGAGCTTCTCCATGTCGGCAACCACGGGGCCGAGCGTGTGCCCGTCGAAGGGATTGCCGTGCAGCGCCTTGGCATGGAGCACGAACTGTCCACCCTTCGGGGACGTCACGGGGGTGACGATACTGACCTTGCAGCCGAACTCGTAAGGCGCGCGGGCTTTCCCCTTGCCGATGCACTCGACCTCCGGCGCATGTAACGCATAGACCTTGGGGCCGCGCTGATGCTGATCCTGGCTGCGCACCCGCTGCGCCAGATCGAGCAGCGGGCCGAAGCGCGCCTCCAGCACCGCATCGCCATCAATCTTGCGGCGGATGTCGCGGATGATCCGCCCAAGCCGCGTCCGCAGGAACTTGAGCTGGCGCCGGGCGCGCTTGAACTGATGAGCGTGGGTATAACGGCCGACCATGATGGCGGCGCGCTTGGCCAGGCGCAGATAGCTCTGGCGCAGCGGCACACGGTTGCACTTGGCGAACCCCACGAGCTTGGTGATGGCCCGATGCATCAGCCGCGCGTCGGTTGGATGCGCAACGGCCTTGGGCTGCACCGTGGTATCAACGACCACCCGCTCCAGGTCCTTAGGGCCGATGGCGCCAGTCTTGTGCGCCACCGACAGACTTTCCTGGATCAGCGCGACGAGCTGTTCCTCGCCGAGCCGCTGGCGCCAGCGTGTCATCGACGATCGATCGAACGGCAGCCGGTGGCAGAAGCTCAACTCGCCACAGAAGTATTGGTAATAGGGGTTCTCGATCCAGCGGGCGCACAGCACCTCATCCGAGAGATTGTGCATGTGCTTCAGGATGAACAGGCCGGCGACAAGCCGCGTCGGCAGGCCAGGCTGCCCCGGACCGGTTTGGCACACCGAACCAAAACGGTCATCCAGAAACTTCCAGTCGATCAGCGCCGCCAACCGTACCAACGGGTGGCCCATGTCGATGATTTGATCAAGCGCCGGAAGCAACAGGTCTTTCTGGCGATCATCCCGCGGTTTGCTCATCGCCGTCCCCAATGCCGATGACCCGCCGCCAGGGAATCACGAATCGCTCGAAAGCAAAATCCCAAAACGCAAGAAAGCGTGGCCCAACACCCGGCTTTCCTGCAAAATCGAATACTTTATCGAGCCAACTTCTGCCTATCTCTCAGGCCGATCTGCATTCTTCACGGACGACCAATTCAGCTTGCGTCGTCGACAAAGAAGCTCACCAGAGCTTTCCGATGGACATACTGTGCTACCTCGATTGTCCTGTCAGCTTATCTCTGCGGGGCGCTTGAAATGTTGCAGCGCCCCTGTCCCCCATCGCATGTAAACACTATTCTGACCATAGTATTTGAATATGAATAGTCGCCACCTTAGCCAACAATCTAAAGCCTTCCGGTGACACCATCCCGTGGCAGATCTCCGGCCGGGCTTGGATACTCTCTTTCCCAAAACGGTCCGTTTCGAGTCGTGATGCGTGGCACACACGACGCCGCTTCGGCTCGTCAACCGTAACTGATTAGAGATCCTTAATTTTTCAACGGCACGGATTGAGGTTTTTGCGCGGAGTCTTTCTTGAGAGAACAGCGCATTCCATACAGAGTTACCGCGCCGTCTCGCTAATGGGACAACAGCCACGGCTGTCCCGCGCACAGATAGATTCGATCCGTGATTTGACGCATCAATCTTACTATTGAAGGTACTAAAATATCGAATTTCGCTAAGTACAAGCCACTTCAAACACCAATAGTCATCATGGCTTCAACGAGCGCCTGTATAGGCTTGATCAACGCATCGACATGCATTCAGTGGGATGAATGATTGCGACTGCTTCGCGACGCGTTCCAGCGCCAGCTACGTCCCACTTCTGGCCAGCAGCGTGCCGTTGCCGAAAGGATATTCTACTGGAGTTTCCGCTCATGGATCACCCTTCTCCCCAACAGCAGCAAGGATTTGACGCTCTGGTGAGCGTGGCATTTGAGAAGTCATGGCGTTTTGTAGAGAAAGACCCGTTCCTGACCCATAATGCGGAGGCATTGCTCCGCGCTCGGCTGCGCATCCATCTGGAGCGTTCATTGGAAACGGGCGAAAAAAATGTTCTTCATCTGGCAAACAACGCTATATGGAATCTACGCACCGAACTTGGACGGCAGCCGAGTATAGTGCCGTCCTCGCGGGGGCCCGGAAAGCGGTCGTAAGTCCCAACTACCATGGATCGGCGCTCTTGAAGGTAGGCAATGGTCTTCGTTTGGCTGCAGCCTCCGTTGCACCCGTACGGCCCGCTTCCAGTAGGTAGACATACAGGTCCGTCTGATGTTTGCGCGTCCCCGGCTAGAATGTTAGCATACAGCCGCCCCCGCGAGCGCGAGGCAGACTGCCTTCTTTCGAAGTCCGATCAAAGCTGATCGTCGCATTCCGCGGCTAGATCTACGAGCACTGCCGTTGATTGCGCGGGCCGACAAACTCACATCCTAACGAGCTCAGCAGCTACTCACAGGCGCTTAATTTCGATGCCGTATTTCCTCAGCGCGTAGCCGATTTGGCGCGGCGTTAGTCCGAGTAGGCGCGCCGCCTTTGCCTGCACCCAGCCAGCCTTCTCCATGGCAGCAATGAGGCGCTCGCGATCCGTCAACTTCGAACCGCTCAAGATGTTACCGGCAACCGGCTCGGCCAGGACAGGCGGAGTCAGAACCGCAACCGACGCGGTGGCGTCGGGGATTGGCCTAGCTGGCTCGGGCGATAGCACACTGATCAGCGGGGAGCGCGGCTTCGCTTCGTCCAATCCGCTTTTCCATAGTAGGGCGGAAAGACACTGACCATGACAGCAAGCGAAATCGCTTCTGACAATGAATGGCCCCGGCGCCAGTGTTGCGGTCCGCTGAACGCAATTCTCGAGTTCACGAACATTGCCCGGAAACCCACAATTCATCAGCACGTCCACGGCATCCGGATCGAACGTTAGTGTACGACTGTTCTCGCTGTTGAAGTTTTTGAGAAACTCAGTGGCAAGCAGCGGAATGTCGCTGCGCCTTTCCCGGAGCGGGGGCAGAAGCAATGGAACTACGCTAATACGATAGTAGAGGTCGGCGCGAAACTCGCTTTTTGACACCGCCCCCTCCAGGTCCTTGTTGGTTGCAGCGATCACTCGGACGTCAACTTTCATGGTGTGACCACTACCGACCCGTTCGAACTCTTGCTCCTGAAGAACCCGCAGCAACTTTGCCTGAAACGAGCCTGAGATCTCGCCAATCTCGTCGAGAAACAGCGTTCCCTTGTCGGCAAGCTCGAAGCGTCCTTTGCGTGAATTAAGGGCCCCGGTAAAGGCTCCTTTTTCATGCCCGAACAATTCGGATTCCAGCACCGTCTCAGGCAGCGCGGCGCAGTTCATTTTGATGAACGGCCGCTTGGCACGCGGGGATAGCTCGTGGATTGCCTTGGCAACCAGCTCCTTGCCGGTGCCTGATTCACCTCGCAAAAGAACCGTCACATTCGACTTGGCCACCACCGCGATCTTGTCGAGCAGTGCGCGCAACGCCGGGCTGGTACCGATAATACCATCGATGTGAACCTTCTTACGCTCCCGCGCAGGCTGCTTAAATTCAAGCAGTTCCTTCTGCCATCGATAGCTCTCCGCCATGAGGCGTTTGCGGTCGCGCGCGACCAACCGATGGAGCTTCACCGCCTGCCCTATCAGGTTCGCGATCATGGTGAGTAGCCGGATATCGGAATCGAGTGGGAACATCGAGTCCAGGTCCGGCACACGCTCTATAGATAGGGTGCCAACCACCTTTCCATCGACGCTGATAGGAACCCCAATGAACGACAATCGCATGTGATCGGATACGCCGAGTACGTTCAAATCAGCTGCGCTAAAGGCCGGATGCTTGGCGATGTCTTCAGCGACGAACGGCATGCCCGTTGTCACGATCTCCTCAATCGCCTTTTGCGGCAGGCGCGTACGGTAGCGCTCATCGCTTCCTTCGGTCCAGCCAGCGCCGACTGCAATCTCGGGCACATCATCGTCTGCCATGAGAGACACGACACCATGTCGCATCTGCAAAGAGGACTGCAGCAAATCGATGACATTTGCCAACGCGACTTCGAGCCGCGACGGGCTGGCGAGCATGTTCGATATTTCGAACACTCCTCTAAGTGCGATCTCGTTCAATGGCAGGATCACGGGAAGGTTCGATCCGGCTTCCGGGCCTTGCCACTCGCATTCGGAATCAATCTGCACTCCTACAACGTCGACGCCGCCCTTATTCTCCCTACATCCAGTTAGTTGGCACTTCGAAACATCGTCTTGCATCTCACGCTCGATCTCGCGCTAATTCTGATGGCGCTAAGATATAACATCTTTTCATGGCACGACGATAAAGAAGGGGCTTTCATTCGGTTCACGTTCCTTCAAACAATTGGGCGGAAACTCTTCGAACACAACCGACGTCCATTTAGCGACAATGGGCGATATCTTCTGTGTGAGCGAAACCGATCATATCTATTCCACCGTCATGGATCATGATCTAGGTGACCCCGGTCTTCGCCGAGCACTAGATCCTCTTTTCCAAACGTGCTGCATTCTGCATGAACTTTCGGCAACGTGAAACGGACCCTAACGTCCATTTCCGACAATGACGCCGGAGCGCGCTCTCGTACGACATGCCGATAAATGAACGATATCTTTCCTTCTTTTGTCGTTGTCCATTCACTCACGCCTAGGTGAGTGCAGGATTTGGACCAGTCGGATTACACAAGACGTTGGCACGATGGGAGACAATGTCACGCGCGCAAACGGCTTAGTCCCTTCCGGCCATCAGGCGCGCGGGGTCCTTCAGACCCCAGCACTTGCCGTGTATTCGTGCCTCTTCGAACTCCCGAAATGCTGCCGGCAGGCATGTGCACCATTGTCTTTTTCGGGCTTGCGCAACCGCAAAGGGGTGCTTTTTTGTCCGAAACCCTTCAATGCATCCAAAGGCAGGCAATTTGTGAGCTAACCGACGAACATCACGTCCGCGAGCGCGTTCCTTGAATTGATGGCACCGATCTTTTGGATGCGCAGGACAGTCAAGCAGCCCGGTGTTCATTGCCTTGACCACACCGGCCGGGATTGCCAACCAGACGCAAGCAGCCGATTAGGTCAGATTTATCGGCTAGGCCGCTGCGCGAGCGACATGCCGTGAAGGCGCGTCGTTTCAGCGGTTGGCGCCTTTTTTTTGCTTTCGGTGCGCTCTAGAGACACACTTGATCTCCAACAGGCCGTTCGTCGACGCGAAGACGTATGTCCGCTCAGCGGCAATCGACATGGCCTTGCGGGACGCGCTTCATCTACGGGTCGCCACGCGGGGTATAATCGGCAGGAATCGTTACGAAGCCAGGCAATCTGCTGCGCAGGCACCGTGCCGTTTAAGCCTCGGCAAGAGCGCTCGCCCCGAGGAAGTAAGAGGACACGCGACGACGCCGTATGATCAGCGAGAGCCAGCGTTATGCGGCTTATGAGATCGGGTAGCCTTTAGCCGGCTCTTCAATCAGGATTAAATGCGCCGGATCATTCAAATCGAACTCAATAATGCGGGGCGCGACAAGTCGAGCATAGCGCGTAAAGGCGCTCGTCGGGGGAAAACGAATTACGGTGTCGCATCGCCCGAGAAGGTACATCTCGATAAGAGCCGAAGATCCGCCGTCCGCTCCTAGCTCGGCACTGTGTAACGGGCCGGCTTGATCCGCTTGAAAGCGCTTCGAGATCGTAAAGAGGTCGGGGAACTTGGCCGAGATTTGATCACGAACTTTCGGGCTATCCGTGCACAAAAAGACCTTCGCTGGCTTTGCATGGGGCAGCGCTTTAGCTTTTTGGATGGCAGTGCACACCTGCCGCAAGGCAACCTCCGGATCGGCCCAGTAGGGCCTGTGCCCCATGATATCTTCGCCATTGCCATGTCGAACATGAACGCCGACTACACTGCACCCCTCAAGGTGTTCCTGATATATCGCGTTGATCCGCGCCTGAATTTCAGACCGCAGTTTGATGCTTCGAAACACTTGTCGCTCGGCGTCCTCATCACAAGCCCACATCAAACACGCATCGCACACCACGGTATTCGCGTCTGTATCGTCCTTCGACTCGAAAAGCTGCCTCAGCTCGTCGCGCTCCCGGAAGATCTGCTCATCTGGTCGATACACGCAGTCGATCGTTGGCCGATTCCACCACGTTGGAAAGAATGGTCCGGGAAGTGAGAGATTGTTGACCTGATCATCACAGATCACACGTACGCCGGCGATCTCATCAATTTGTTCGAAGAATACCGGAAACGCATTGGTGAAGGGTTGACCGAGATAGCAAGAGTCCCGCCAATCGATGACCAGTGTACGGCCTGTCCGTTTGGCGTACTGCCAAGCTGCCGCCAGCGACCATAGACAATCGCCGAGCCCAGTACGCCGCCGAGAAACGACGAACCTTTCCTTCCTAACTCCGTCATCAAGCATTTTAACCTCGTCGCAACGTACCTGATCGATCAGCAGGTCGCGCAAACTTTAGCCCGAGCCTGTCGCCATGCTTCACGACCCGGCAACTCCTGATGAGCTACTTAGGACCGAATGACTATCAGCTCGAACAATGGTGTTCGACACAACATTGAGCAGGTCCATCGGCTCCTCCGCATAGGAGCGCTATCACCGGAGTACGCTCTTCCCCCGGGCCTCGCCGCCCATGCTTCGAGATTTGCCCCACCCTGGTGAGTGCGCTTATGCTAGTTCTGTCATCTGATGGGAGTCACTCTTCAAGTGAGTAGCGCATGAGGGTGGATGCAGGCGAACCCGCCGTTGCTCCCACAGGCCTCTCAGTTCTTCGACCAGCGCCTCACGCTTCGTGTGGTCCAAGACCATAGAATCGAAGAGGTCACGGAGGACGGCTTCGCCCTTGACCCCCATCAGCAGATCGAACAGCTCATCTGAGATACGGACTGCGCCACCGCCGGAAACCGTGGTGCGGACCTCGCATACCGTCTCTTGCCGATCTCGTGCGGTGTGAGCGCGAACGCGATACAGGGATGCATAAGGTGGCAATGAAACCGCAAGCGACGTCCAATCGTCAAGCGTCACAGCTCGCTTTCTGACCAGAAACGGCCCAACTACAAGAGCATCGAGCTCGGTCGTCAGAAATGTGGCGACGGCGTCTGCAACCGAATCCACGATCGGTTCGGCATTATTGTTAAAGGAGGTGTTGAGCACAACTGGAATTCCCGTCCGCTTCTTGAACTCATCGATAAGGCCCCAGTAGCTTGGATTTGACTTGCGGGACACTGTCTGCAGCCTTGCAGTGCCATCAACGTGCGTAATCGCTCCCAGCAAGTCGCGCTTTGACTCATGCACGCGAACGACGAAGTTCATGAATGGAAATTCCCTCAAACCAGCCGGCAGATCGAAATATTCGGGAGCATCCTCCTCCAATACGGAGGGCGCGAACGGCCGGTAGCCCTCGCGCTTCTTGACCATCGCGTTTATGCGATCCTTGTTAGCTGCAGGTCGCGGGTCGGCGAGAATACTGCGGTTGCCGAGCGCACGTGGTCCGAACTCCGACCGACCCTGCACCCAGCCAATGACTGCGCCGTTTGCCATCAAATCGGCTGCCCTACCCGCCACGTCATCACTGCGTTCAATATCGAGGTGCCCGGCCCATGCACTCAGTTCCTGCTCCACGGAATGCTCGGTCCCGAGATCGGGCCCCCAATAGACCTCCTGGAGCCGCTCGCGCGGCGCGGATTGACCAATCTCACGAGAGGCCATCAGTGCCGCGCCTAACGCGCAACCGGCATCGTGCGCCGCGGGCTGCACGAAGATATCCTCGAAAAGTCCTGAATACAGCAGCTTACCGTTCACGGTGCAGTTGTGAGCTACCCCGCCAGCCAAGCAAAGGCGCGTCATGCCCGTGGCTTCTCGATAATGCCGAAGTATGTGAAACACGATCCGTTCGAGCGCTTCCTGCAACGAAGCGCTGACATCGCGGTGTTGCTGAGTGAATGGCATTCCCTTCCGCCGAACCTGAATATTGCGGACCAACGCCGGACCGATGCGATCCAGGTGGACCCGGTAGCCGCCGTAATCTCCCAGTTCATAGAACTGCTCGAACAGCTTGCGATAAGGAACAGGATCCCCGTACGGGGCAAGGCCCATGACTTTGTACTCGTCGAATAAGCTGTAACCGAGGTATCGTATCGTCTCGAGATAAAACAGCCCCAAAGAGTTGCTCTCCGGGAAGCTCTCGAGTTGGTTAACCTCGCTTCCGTCTCCGATGGCCACGAGGCCGGAGAGGAACTCACCACCGCCATCGATTGCAAGGACCAGACTTTTTTCAAATCCGGACATTGCGAATGCGCTTATCGCGTGCGCCTGGTGGTGACTTACGAATGAGATACGGGTCGGATCAAGCTCGGTGTTGAACTCCTGAGCCAGCATCGTTCGCAGCAAAAGCCTGGCATCGATCGGAATAGCGTCGGACGGCTGCGAAACGAACAGGCGCTCGAGCATCGTATTG
Organism: Bradyrhizobium sp. BLXBL-03; assembly: GCF_051853015.1. Classification (NCBI taxonomy): domain Bacteria; kingdom Pseudomonadati; phylum Pseudomonadota; class Alphaproteobacteria; order Hyphomicrobiales; family Nitrobacteraceae; genus Bradyrhizobium; species Bradyrhizobium sp. BLXBL-03. The sequence continues at coordinate 7,066,503 of NZ_CP182470.1, forward strand.
CAGTAGGCTTCGGTTGCATAGAACGCGATGCGATCAACGTCGCCCAGTCCAACACCTGCCGCTTCGAGGCAGTATTGGATCGAACGGCTTGGAAATTTGTTAGAGTGCTTGACCCGATTGAGGCGTTCTTCTTCAACGGCCGCGATAACACGCCCGTCGCGCACGAGCACAGCTGCCCCATCGTGAAGGAATGTGCTTGGAAGCTCGGGTCGACATTCATAAACCTTGTCTATTCCGCCGCTCACGCCGAGACACAGCATCTTTACTCTCCATTGATTGTAGAAGGCTCAATTGTGACAACCGGCCTTTCAGCCACTTGCCGCTGCATACACCAGCCCGACAACGCCGGCACACGAGACCTTGGAGGCTCCACGAATCTCCAAACCATGGGCCGAGCGTAGGTTCTAATCCTCCACCGCGGTCTCTCATCGCATCAGACGTCTGAGGAGCAGCGCAACCGACAACAAGAACGGAGCCACCGCATAAATGCAAAGTGCACCGATATGTGTACCGACGCTGCCGGCTGGCCGGCCAAGCATCGCCGGGCGAATAAGCTCAATCGAATGCTCCAGCGGCAACAAGGCGGCTACGAGCTGGAAGGCGGCAGGCAACTGCGTGATCGGGAACACTGCGCCGCAGAGAAACACCATGGGTGTAAGGATTAGCGTCTGGTAAAACACAAAATAGTCGTAGCTGGGCGCCAGTGATACAATGACCATCGCCAAACTTGCGAAGACGACTCCCGTGAGGGCGATAGCGGGTAGCGCATAGAGCATGGATGGCCATGCCGCATACCCCAGTCCGGCGGCGACGATTGTGATTCCTGTGCCGGCCAGCACGGCCTTGCTGGCTGCCCACGCCACCTCACCGAGCAGGATGTCGCCGAGTGTCAGCTGTGTACACAGCATTGCCTCCCAGGTCCGTTGCGTGTGCATGCGGGCGAATGTTGCGTAAATTGTTTCGAAGCTCGCGGAAGTCATCGCGCTGGTCGCGACCATGCCTCCCACCAGAAAATCGATATAAGAAGTTCCGTTCACGCTGCCGACGATTAGGCCGAGGCCAAAGCCAAGACCAAGTAGGTTGGTCATCGGATCGGCAAGATTTCCGAGAAGCGATGCTAGCGCGACCTTCCTCCAGGCCAGATAGTTGCGACGCCATACCGCGGTCCAGTTGCGCGCGTTAGCGGGCATGGCCGCTCCGTAAGTCATTCTGATCATATCTCTATCTCGCGTCCAGTAAGGCGCAAGAACACATCTTCGAGGTTCGGCGGACGCTCCAGAAGACGTAAACCCGCACGCCCCCGCAACTGCTTGCGCACCGGCTCCAGATCCGGCGCATAGCAAAAGATGGTCTCGCCGCTCTGTTCAATGCGCTGCGCGTAAGGCCTGATCAGTTCAATCGATTCGTGCGGATTGCCGCCATAGATCTCCATGACATCGCAGCCAATCTGCTCGTTGATGAGCGTGTGAGGCTCGCCTTCAGCGATCTTACGTCCTTCTTCAAGTACGCACAGCCTATCGCACAGTCGCTCTGCCTCTTCCATAAAGTGGGTCGTTAGCAGGATCGTCTTGCCGCGTGCAAGTAGCGAGCGCAGTCGCTCCCAGATCAGATGACGGGCATGCGGATCGAGACCGGTCGTCGGCTCATCCATAACAAGCAGTTGCGGATCGTTGATCAGCGCACGTGCCAGCACCAACCGCCGCTTCATGCCGCCGGATAGCTCCGCAACGCGTGCATCCGCTTTGCTTTCTAGACGGGCAAATTCAAGCAATGATGGAATGACTGCCTCGATTTCACGCGCGCTCATGCTGAAATAGCGCCCGAACACCAGCAAGTTCTCGCGGACGGTGAACTCGTTCTCTAGATTATCAAACTGCGGGACCACGCCCACGCCTGCTCGCGCCAAGCGAGCGTGGGCCGGTACTTGCTTGCCGAGCACAGTAATCTTGCCCGCGTCCGGCGGCACCATACCGAGGACCATACGCACAATCGTGCTTTTGCCAGCGCCATTCGGGCCGAGCAATCCGAAGCACTCTCCTGCTGCTACAGTGAATGTCAACCCGTTGACAACGACCTTGCCGCGATATGATTTGTCTACCGCGGCAAGGTCGATAGCTACGCTCGACATGTGTCCATCTCAGCTGGTCGTTCGGACGACGGCACCTCCGTTGCGAGCATTTTTGTCCAGAGTAAACCGTCGCACCAGACGTGTTCGACGCGCCCCCACTCGCAAGCAGCTGCGACATCGGGGAAGAAGCCACGTCCATGGTGGTTAGCGCTGGTATTGCAAAGCAGCGGAATGCCCGTGAGTTTTTCATATTCAATGAGCAACTCAACAGCCGTCTGCTGCGATGTTCTGCTAATCGTCTGCAGTCGGGCAGATCCGTCAAGGTGCACAACGGCCGGGATCCTGTCTCGCCATTCTGGCCGCGTCTGATGATCGAAGAGCATGTACGGGTCCGGCGTTCCAGGATCGAAAATGTCCGGCGCACGGTCCTCCAGGCATATTGGCGCAACAGGGCGGAAATGTTCGCGAAATTTGATGTCGTTGAGGTAGTCCTTCATTCCCGGCGAAGTCGCGGCGGCAAGAATGCTTCTGCCACCCAAGGCGCGAGGTCCAAGTTCGGCGCGACCAGCGAGGAATACCACGGGCTTATTACTTGCAAGGAGCGCGGCAAGCTCCCTTATGCTGCACGGTCTCGCGTCCCATTCCGATGACGCATCACCGCTTCTGAGGGCGGGGCCGCTATAGACCGACCACTCTAGTGGCCCAAACCCCTTGTCCGCCACCATCGCTGAGCAAGCGGCGCCGATTGCGGAGCCACTGTCATTCGGAAACGGCGGTACCCATACAGCATCGAACAGACCGGTCTCACGTAACGCACTGTTCCATTTGATGTTAAGACCGCATCCCCCGGCTATGCAGAGGTTGCGCGGCCCCGAAAAGTACGAATGCCGCAGTAACGCAAGTGCCATCTCTCGCACGAGCAGGCGCTCAAGGAAAACATGAAACGATGCAAGGATATCTTCGGCTCGCTTGGCGTCTAATCGAAGGGCGCTTTCCGCGAAGAAGTCGTGTGTAGCCGCGAGTGACGCCTCGCCGTTACTTATGTTTTCACGGTATTGCCGAGCGGACTCCGTGTCTGCCGCAAAGTGCTTCTCATAGAGGCTCCTAAACACGGTTATGATGTCTTCATCAGGCGTACCAAGACCGATATAGGCCATCAGTTTACCCGCGACACCCAGGTCCCAATTGGTTCGGTTAGGCTGCCGGTACGGTCCAAAGTGGTGGCCGGCGACGGCATAGGCATGGCCTATCATTGGGAATAGGCATTCCAGGAAGCGGCCGCCACCAGGTGCTACATGATAGAGCCGTGGAAAGATGCAGCCGTCCCACACGAGGCAGAAGGCGGGCTCTCCATTTTTTGCAAAAGGGCTAGTGCAGTATGCGGAAGTAACATGGCCTGTGACGTGTGCATAGCTTCTGTAAGAGACACTCTTGCCGTCAAGCACAAGGCCGGACCCTTCGTTTGAAAAGAGGAGTCCCTCGGGACGTTCCACATACGGCGCACCTTTGAGAGTGAGACGTTCCGACCCACTCAAGACCTGGAACTCCGATTCGACTTCGCCATCCCAGCCATCGATGACGAACTGATCGATATCGTTGGGAGTGAGCCCATGTTCCGCCAAGGCAAGAACAACCGTGTCAAGATTCTCGATGGTCTGGTACCGCCGATTGTTGTCGCGTTTCTCCTGTTCGATGCAAAACACCAGACGTCCGTCCTCCACAAGAGCGACGGACCCGTCATGCGTCAGCTTGATGCCACAGATGCGCATAGTGCCTCATGCTAAGATTGGCTTTTGAATGGAAACGACGAGCGGTTCGAACTGCGAAAACAAGCGAGCAAACAGTCTTCGTTGGCCGACTCACCTTGGCATTGCACCCGCTCGACCTCGACCAATGTCTCGCTCAACATCGCGATGATCGTCTCTGCGCCGGCAGCATGGCCCCAGCGACGGCAAGTGGCATCACGCGCTGATCCGAAAACCAGATGACCATTCGGCGCAAGCATGCGTATCAAATTGCCGATGGCCGCACGCATCTCGGCGACATCGCGGAGGTAATAGAGGACTTCGGCCACCACGATCAACTCGAACGGCTCGGCTCTCGAGAAATGTTCGATGTCGGAGACAACCCAACTGATGTGTGACCATTGCTTCGTCCGGACACTTGCCCGAGCGATCGCTCGCGGCGCGACATCGACCACTGTAAGTCGGTCGCAGTTAGGCGCCAACTTTTCCGTGAACGCGCCTGCAGCGCATCCGACTTCGAGCGCATTCCTGATAAAGCCATTGGAAAGCGAAAGCCGCAGCATTTGCGCGTGACGCTCACGCTCGAACGGATTGCCGTCCAGTTGCCAGGGATCATCGGCAGCCAGCTCTCGATCCAACGATGAATGAGTCTCATCCAACTTCATGGCCAGCCGCTCCTCAGTCCGCACCGTCACTCGCCACAAGCGCAGCCCCGTCACCGCCAGAAGGACGGCGCGAGCCATCCCGCTTGCGGACCGGCATCGCTGGGTCTGATTGAGGCTGCTGGCTTTGCTTGACCACCTGTTCTCCGCCAGCCCCGAGGGTCTTGGCCGGCTTGCGTGAGAGCCAATCGCTGTTGCTCAACGTACACAAGGCATACGCTTTTACTGGAAGTAGCAGAAAGATGTTGATGGGCGTATGCAGGGAAAACGCTAAAAACCGAAGTTGACGAGCACGAAAGGACGCTACGGCGCATCGCACCATGGTCATTGATGCGATCATCAGAACTGTCCACCATGGCACGGTACCCGTGACTGCGACCTGCGCCATGCCCGTTACAACCGAAAACGCCAGAAGCAGCGGTCCGAGGTTCTGCCCGATAACATCTAGTGTCAGGTATGGGTCGAGACCTGGTAAAAGGCGCAACGCAAGCAGTGTGTCGCGGAACGTACTCCGAGCCCAGCGAAGCTGTTGGCGCAGATAGGGGCTTAACCTATCCGGAACGAGCGTCGCGGCGTAGGCGTCGGAAACGTATTCAGTTCGAAATCCCGCTTTCAACATAAGGATCGTGAGATGACGATCCTCGCCGAAATCGCTTGGCTTCCCTCGAAAGTATTGCGCTTCGTATTGATCCAGCAGCAAATCGAGTGCGGATCGTCGGTACATAGCGCATGGGCCGCAGCAACACATGACCGCACCGAAACGGGCTTGAGCTGCACGCTCTTCGTTGCACGCCAACCAGTACTCCATGTCGATCAAGCCAGTTAGCCAACTGGCGTCCCGATTGCTGGCCGTCAGCTGCCCCATGGCAGCACCGATCCCGGCATCCTGCATTCTCAGCGCAAGCTTCCCGACCATGTCGCCCGCGAGTATTGTGTCCGAATCGACGTTCAGCACCAGATCTCCGGACGAGGCGCGGATCGCCGCAATCTGCGCTTTCCGCTTGCCAACATTTTTCGGAAGCAGAATGAAGCTAAATCTTGGGTCACGCGCAAACTCTTGATGGACAGGCGCCACATCCTCGCGATTCGAAGAGCCGTCATCAACCACATAGACGCGCAGCTGTCCGACGTAGTCTTGGCCTGCGATGGATTGTAGACACGCCGACAGCGTACGAGGATCCTCGTTGAAGCATGGTACGATCACATCCACGCTCGTCGCGGCTTCGGGGCGGACCGCATGTGTCGACACCGAAGGCGTGTGTGTCGGCGAGGCATGGAACGCCTGCGCGGTCTTGTAGACCGCTGAGAGCAGCGCATAAGACGAAACGATAACAGTGCTAGCTGTGTCAATCAGATTCATGGGACTTGGTTTGTTCAGTGAAGTTCGGGAAGCGGGCAGATCGCAAATCCGCGATCCCGCAGGGCTGGAATAAGTTTGGGGAGCGCCTTCAGGGTCTGCTTGCGCCGATCGGCACGAATGCCCCGTCCCAACTCGTCGGGCGGGCATCCATCGTGCAGGAGCACAATTGCACCGGGACGGACGGTTGTTAGCACTGCATCGACGATCGCATCGACGCCGGGGCAGGACCAGTCGCGCGGGTCGACTGACCAGGGAAGTGCAGCCAGGCCGGCCTTCGCTGACATCGCCAGCACTTCTTCGGTCCAGACGCCATAAGGCGCACGCACGTGTCGCACTGACGCCTGCGGGCACGCCCATCTGATAGCGCCGCTCGCCGCTAGTATCTCATATTGCACTTCATCCGGTTTGCATTTGGATAGGTCCGGATGCGTCATCGTGTGATTTGCGACCTCGTGTCCCTCCGCGATCATCCGTCGGATCAGCCTCGGCTCATTCGCCGCATATGTGCCGACTACGCAGAACGTCGCTGGTGCACGAAATTCCGCCAGCACATCGAGAATATCCGGCGTACAATAGGAATTAGGCCCGTCATCAAACGTCAAATAGACGCCGCAGCCGACCGTATCCTCGGCGCGCTTGCGGCGCGCATCGAAGGCTAAATTGGCGTGTTTCACAGCTCTGGCCCGTTTCGCTCGATGATTGTACCAGGCGGCCACTCGCTCATGGACCTCGCTATCGGAAACACTACGAGGAGTGCATCATCGACGCGAGTTGGCGGCAGGTTGTCATAGATATCCGCAAGAGTGGACCGCACGCGAATGCCCGGAATAATCGTCGCCAACCCTGGGCGGCCGAGTAGCCGGTGGATATGCTCTTTGAGTTCATGTCGAACCGTACCGAACCCGAACGGCACGCCAAGCTCCTGCAGCACTGGATACATCACGCGCATAGAGTGCGAGATTCCAAGTCCTTCGAGGTCCGGCCGTACCGCGTATAGTCCGAGTTCAGCGACTAACAGATCGACTTCGCCGACCTTGATGAACCGGCGCAGCGCGCCGATATGAGCCGCCACACCGCGATCATCGTAGCCAATTACACGGAGCTCGGGTCTCGCGCCGGCCCAGCTTCGATCGCCTTCAAAGGGTTTTGCGTTAAATACCCCGGTTCGCCCGTAGGCATTGCGAAAGAACTCGGAGATCTCGACGTGGTCGGCGAGCTGTAAGTCGTTTTCCCAGCACGTCCTCCACTGGAGTTGAGGGCGCATGAAAGGATCTCCTGCTTCTTGCAGCGTTCCTGAAGCACGCATCAGGCGAGCGACGAGCAGTGCGATGGCGCTCGTTCCATGGTGTCGTCAGAGACTGTGAATGATGTTGACTTGCCGACGGCGTTTGAGGCGCGACGTGCGAGGAGCAAGCCTTTTTGGATACTTCCGATCTTGAACGTACCGCAGCTAAATGTCGCCGTCCTCTCCTTCAGGCGAGTAACGGCCGGCTCTGCTACCGCTAATGCTTCATGAATTATTCCGCACTTCCGTTTTTCTTTATTACGCGTGAACGCCAATTCTTCGCGACGTCTCTGCGCAACACGGAAGCTATCGAAGGAGCGCCCATTTACCCACTCATATCCGAGTAGGCACCTGCCATTGAATCGTATGTAGGGAGTATACGATGGTTTAAACCGCGCTCCTGGCGGCGTTATTAAACGGCGTGCGGTTGCTATTAAACAGGACGTTGATGTAGAGCATTTCTCAGGAGGGAGCATTTTACGAAGGTGCCGCAACTTTGCTGCACCCGACGTTATGCTCCCCAGCTTGCGCAGCGGGAATGCTGACTGCATGCGGAGAAAGCGGGACGGGACGATGTTGGTCGCGCCATGACTTGCTTCGTGCAAACTCTGGCATCGACCTCGATGGACGCGACGAACCTCGTGCCGTTCAATGATCTTAAGACGAGCGTGAGGGCTCACTGCGTGTGCGATCGTAAATCGTTCGCACGACTGGTTAATGCTGGACTCTGTACAATGTACTCGAATGTTACGATCGAATGACGACCGTCGAGCGAGGCTGCGCGCAGCCGCGGACGGAGCCTCGTCGCCATCTTCTGCGATCTGCCGCGTCACGCTCCGCTACTCCAAAACCTACCAAGTTCTTAAAGTCTGTCAGCTTTCCTAGCTGGCGCTGAGCGAACTGGTAAAATCGATTGTTTGGATGAGAAACATCTACATTGCGGATAGGTGACAATGCGTTTCCGAGGCCTTGATCTAAATCTCCTCGTCGCGCTCGATGCTCTCATGACCGAGCGCAATCTCACGGCGGCAGCACGCAGCATAAATTTGAGTCAACCGGCCATGAGCGCGGCAGTCGGCCGACTGCGCACTTACTTCCGAGACGAGCTCTTTACGATGAGGGGGCGCGAGCTTATCCCGACCCCGCGTGCGGAAGCCCTCGCCGCTCCAACTCGGGAGGCTCTGCTCCACATCCAGGTCTCGATTACGTCGCGGGATACGTTCAAGCCGAGTGAATCCGACCGCCGTTTTAGAATCTGCCTGTCGGACTTTGCTACGATCGTGTTGTTCCGAAACGTCGTCGAGCGCGTCGCACGAGAAGCTCCCGGAATACGGTTCGAGTTGATGCCTCTCGCGGACCCGTTCGATCACCCGCTCGAACGCGCAGAAATCGACTTTCTTATCGTGCCTGAGGTATACATGTCGCATACGCACCCCAGGGCGGCCCTCTTTGACGAGACAATTGTGTGCGTCGGTTGCCGTTCGAACAAGCATCTGTCTCGGCAGCTTACATTCGGACGATACATGTCGATGGGGCACGTTGCGGTCAAATTTGGCCGTTCGCGAGTGCCCTCCATCGACGATTGGTACATGAGAGAGCACGGCCTCAGGCGACGGGTTGAGCTCGTCGTGCCGAGCTTTAGCATGATCCCGCACATGCTAGTGGGCACCAACCGAATAGCCACGATGCCCTTGACGCTAGTGAAATACTTCGCAAAGACGATGCCACTGCGGATCAACACACTTCCGCTACCACTTCCCGGTTTTACCGAGGCGGTTCAGTGGCCTTCGGTCCACAATACCGATCCGGCGAGCATATGGATGCGCGAGGTTTTGTTACAGGAGGCAGCTCGCCTAGCTCCTGGGCGCGCTAGTTCCAAAACTCGCTTAAGCCATTCATCGAACGACCTTTCACCAGCTAACGACTCGGCTGCAGACGCTCAAAAAAATGGCAACTCCGGCTCCTAACCTGCTTCTTGCTCCAAGAACTGATGTCGATGATAATGGTTAGTCAATAGCGCTTGCTGTACTAGCGCTTTTTCACGATCAGGACTTTTCCACGCAGCTCTCGCCGGGACTTGATGACGTCAGCTTAGTGGCCGGCACTCCTCCGATTAATGCACTTGGCCGCCCCTTGATCACGTTGCATCTCGTGGCCAGCGCTCGTTTCCCTCCAATCGACTCGACTCGCCACAAAGAGGCCATTTGGCGAACGGTTCGTCAGATCAGCTGCCGGCGGCGTCGACGTGACGGCTATCGATCTGGTAATATCGAGGCTACTCGACCATCTCAACCGCGTGGTCGCGCCAGCGATTGACTACGAAGGCGGCAGACCCATTGTCACCTTTGGCATCAAATCGAACTTGGCCGACCACGGTCTCAATTTCTTGCGACCGAAGTTCTTTCGCCACGCGCATAGCGTTGAACGAGCCCGCGCGCTTCACCGCGTCGGCCCATGCTTGTACGGCAGCATAAGTGTAAAGCGTGTAGCCCTCCGGAGACTTGCTAGATGCTTTCAGTCGAGCGACGACGTCGGCCGCCTCAGGCCTTTTGGTGGCGTCGGGCATGAAGGTGAAGAGAGTGCCGTTTGCGGCACCGCTCGCAATCGCCCAAAACTCTCCGGTCATCAAGGGATCGTTAGCCATGACCGTGAAGCCGGCTTGTGCGTCCGCCGCTTGCCGTACGATCAAGCCGATTTCCGTGTAGTAGCCACCGATATAAGCGATCTGAATGGCTTCTCTCTTCAATCTCGTCACCAGCGCCGTGTAATCCTTCTCGCCGGCCATATAGCTTTGCCGCATCAGAGGCTGCAGACCCGCATCATTGAGACGAGATGCAACAACGTCTGCAATGCCCTTCCCGGCAGTGCTCTTGTCATCAAGGATGGCAATCTTACTCTTCGAATAGTGCCGCAAGATATAATCGGCGGCGACTAGGCCTTGCTGATCGTCACGGCCGCAGATCCGAAAAACCGTCTTGAGGCCTCGCTCGGTCAGTTGAGGATTAGTTGATCCAGACGAAATCTGGATAATTGCTGCTTCATCGTAAACGTCGGAGGCGGGAATTGATGAAGAGGAGCAAAAGTGGCCAACGACCAACCTGACCTGATCTGACACCAATCGATTTGCGACCGCCACGGCTTGCTTAGGATCGCAGGCGTCGTCGGCAACAATCAATCTGATCTTTGTATCGAGAAACACTCCGGAAGAATTCAAATCGTCCACGGCCGCATTAGCGCCATACTGCATCTGCGCACCAACCGCGGCGTTGCTGCCCGTCATGGGACCCGCTACTGCAATATAGATATCGTCAGCGGACGCGACCGAAACCAATACAGAAGCAAGGACCACCGCGCCGGCAACCGAACTTTTGCTAAAGAAGGCCATTTGACGTTCCTAACTGTGGTTTGTTCTTGCGGTAAGGCTTGCAGTGGTTTCGAGCACCTCGGTCGCGGATGTTAGCGGACGCACAGAGCGTCGCCTTTGTCTGAGCGATCGTCCGCGCAATCCAATTGTTCCTCTTACCCGGCTATTGATCTGCATCATCTGGAGCGCGTGCACGCCGGCGGGTATGTCCGCACCCATCATGCGACATCGCATCGAGGCGAGCAGGTAGTTCGTCCACACTCACGTTCGATTCGGCATTCTTCGTGATGTTGCGCAAACGATCGCGCAACTCGGTTGCGCGCGCGACCTGAAGCTCCGCTCGCTCCAATTGCTCGCTCAACAAGTTAGGAAGCGAGGATCTGCCCTCCATCGCTTTCCGGATCTCTTGCAGAGTGAAGCCAAGCTCGCGAAGTGCCAGGATATGATAAACTCTTCGAACGCTTTCAGAGTCGTAAATCCGGTGACCACCACCCGTGCGCTGCGATGCTCTAAGCAATCCCGTGTGTTCATAATGACGCAGCGCGCGCACCGTCACGCCGGTCGCCTCTGCAAGTTCACCGATGCGTCGCCAGCGACGCCTGAATACTGTAGGTCTGGTCATGTTTCTCTTTCTCAAACCTACAACCTAACGTCACGTGAGGTTCAAGCGGTTTCAACGGCCTGGAGATTTTGTTGCCAACTTTCCGTCGACAACATCGAACCTCGAATTGCGGGGAGCGCCTTAGCGGGCTGAGTGACATGCAAGATACAAGCACCACTCTCCTGCCATGGCGTCGGACGAGTCGTCATGGTGTATCCAAGCGCTAGACTAAGCGACTGACGCAATGGCCACCATTAGCCTTCTTAGGAGAACCAATTCGGCCTCACCAGCGGCGGTACGACCAAGTACAATCTTGGCAATCTCTGTTCGATTGACGGGAGTTCTCATACTTGCAGGTAGCGCCGCCACCGTCTCATCATAGATCTTCCCCAACACTGAAAGGTCTTCTGGATCGAAGACGCCACTTCGTACCTGCAAAACTTGCACCGTCTCTCCTGTCGACGTATCGCGCCGGCGGCGCGGCTCCTTGCAAGGACGTTTGGCTGCGTTAGGGCAAAAAAAAGACCTACCTGCGGCGCGCCAGCCTCATGAACATGTCGACTCGTCGTTCGATGCAGCACTTCGGCGCATTGGCGCGAAGGATGCGGGCAACCGGTCGACTGTGGATTTTGACCGCGCAACCAACATCGCGAGCGTTGGAACGCCGGGGCCGAGCCCATTTCTACTTCGCTCACACCGAATCGCCCAGCTCGTGATGAACCAGCCGGAAGATGAGCTTTTTCCAGCACCGACGCGCTAAGGCATGCAAGGCATTGTCGCTGCCTAAAACACAAGACTGCATACAACACGAACGGGCACTCCGCTCGATCGTCTTCGCCAGGCCGAAATCGTACCTGACGTTTTCGGCACGCCTCAACGGTGTGGCGCGAAGTCCGATCGTTGCTTGTAGAAGGAGACAATCCGCAAGAGTTCAGCCAGTAAGCGCCATCCGGATTACCCGTTGCATTCGAACTGAATGCTGCTACTAGCGGAAAACCACACCGACGGTCCGTCCTGGATCGGCACCAACATCGCGTAGCAGCTGCGGAACTTCAGCATCATGCAGGACAGTGCGCGGCTCACAGCGAGGCGGCAAACCGGAAAGCATGATCAGGATGTAAGACCACCGGTTCAGAACAGAAAACCGCCCCAAACGAGCGAACGCAAGAATGGATTTCTCGGCCCGCAGAGTTGCACTGTCCTGGCGGGTCCGATGCAAAGATTGAGTTTGGGGCGCAAGCTCACCTCGAGAACACTCCGATGGCGCAACGAATGAATTGATCGACTAGCGTCTATTCGGCTTTGGAATTCACATGGACGTTCGGAAATTACGCGCTTTCGTGGAGGTCGTACGGCAAGGCGGGTTCTCAAAGGCTGGCAAAGTCGTATTCGCGACGCAGTCTACGGTGAGCAAGGCGGTCAGGCAGCTTGAGGACGAGATTGGTGTGCCATTGCTTGACCGGATCGGCCATCGCAGCAAACTTACCGCTGCCGGCGAGATTGTTTATCGTCGTGCGATCAGGATTCTGGCAGAACGGGATGATCTAGTTTCCGAACTGAACGAGCTGCGCGGCCTGAAATGCGGCATTCTCAAGCTCGGTTTGCCACCGATTGGCAGCGGCACGCTGTTCGCGAAGCTATTTGCGATCTATCGCAAAAGTTATCCCGGCGTCGACATCCGGCTCGTCGAGTACGGATGCGAGCGCCTGGAGGAGATTTTGCTGTCGGGCGAGATCGAACTTGCCGCCTCGCTTCTTCCCGTATCGGAAGGCTTTGAATGGCAGGACGTCAAGCGCGAGCCCCTCACGGTTCTGCTACCGGTTGACCACAAGCTTTCACGGTGTCGATCCCTTGATATTCCGGCCTTGCGGGAGCTTCCGCTCATTCTCTTTGAAACCGGATTTGCATTGAACCGCGTAATTATAGAAGGTTTCCGACGGCACGGTTTTGAGCCGCGCGTCGCGGCGCGGAGTAGCCAGGTTGACTTCATCGTCGAGCTTGCGGCTGCGGGCATGGGCGTCGCCTTTCTGCCACGGATGATTGCCGAGCAACGCGCACATCTTTCGATCGTCCGCGTTCCGCTCGACGAAGCCGATACGGACTGGCGCATTGCGATGATCTGGCGGCGCGGCGCCCATCTGTCGCATGCCGCGAGGGCCTGGCTCGATCTGGTGGCTCGCACGCGCTTCGAAAATCATTCCGGCAACGACTGAATTGCAGTCGAAAATTCATGGCCGTGAAACCTACGAGGCATTCGCGCTTTGACACCGACTTCTCGTCGCGAGACACATTGTCGCAGTTCTGCCAACGCTGTTGCTGAGTTTGGAATCCAGCACGGCGTTGGAACGAGAGTGATCTTCCGAATGGCCTCTCCGATGCGAGCAACCGGAGCATCGAGTGGATTGATGACCCGCGCGAGAGCGGCTGGGTTCGCGGCTAGGCCAGGTCATATCTCACGGGGTGAGATTGCCGTGGGTGCATCAGGTTGGGGCCTGGCAGCTACCTCCCAGTTGCATAACACGAATTCCACGAGGGGCCGCTGACCGAGCGCCAGTGCGGCAGCCTTGAGGTACCGCGAAAATCCGACCTAGGATCAAACACCAGGTCTAACTGACTATTTGACATTCACTGACGAGCTCGCTCTCTTCTCGGGTCACGATGCCATTACCTGCAGCTTCGCGGGCGGCGTTCAGTGCGTTATGCATGTCCGCGATCAGCTCGCTGGGATTTTCCATGCCCGCGTGTATGCGAATCAGCGGTCCGGGGAACGCAAGCGAGGTTTCCGTTCGTTTCGGTGGCTCCGAGAGCAACGCGAGACTTTCGTACCCGCCCCAGGACAAACCAATTCCAAAGATACGTAGGCGACGGAAGAGAACCGAAAGTTGCGGCCGTGACATCGGCTTTAGAACAACCCCAAAGAGTCCACCGGCACCCAGAAAGTCTCTCTTCCAAATAACATGGCCAGGATCATCGGGAAGCGCCGGGTGCAATACCCTGTCGACTGCTGGGTGGGTTTGCAGGCTTTGCGCCAGAACAACGCCGTTTTCCCAATGCCGCTTCATGCGCAAAGCTAGGGTACGAAGTCCCCGGAGGGCCAGATAGATATCATCTGGTCCGCCAATTTCGCCGAAATGATGCGCAGTTGATTTCAGCGCGGCCCATGCCGCTTCATTCGCTGTTGCAACGCCAAGCAACGCATCGGAATGGCCAACAATATACTTCGTCGCAGCTTGAATCGAAATGTCGACACCGTGCTCGAACGGCCTGAAATACAGAGGTGTCGCCCACGTATTGTCCATAATCACAAGAGCGTTCGACAGATGTGCAATGGCCGCGAGTGCCGGCACATCTTGAACCTCGAAGGTCATGGACGATGGCGATTCCAAATAGATGGCGCGTGTATTTGCGCTGATCTTCGCGGCCAATTCTGACGGCTTGGTTGGACAGAAATATCGCACCTCAATGTGCAGCCTCGAGAGAACGTTGTCCGCGAAGGCTCTCACGGGCGCGTAGACGCCGTCGCTGATCAGGACAGCGTCGCCCGCTTTTACACAGGCCAGCAGCGAGTGAGTACAAGCCGATTGCCCTGATGGGAAGAGAATCGAACGAAAGCCGCCCTCTAGCTTGCAGATGGCAGCCTCAAGCGCGCGCGACAGGGGCGAGCCAAAACGACCGTAGCTAGGATTGTCTTTATTCCGGTCGTCCCATTCCTCTAAGGTTTCCGAAATAATGGTTGAGCCGCGGTAGATCGGCACATTCACCATCCCCGCGTGTTCCGCCGGCGCGCGGCCGAGGTGACAAAGTAGAGTTTCCGTGTCCCGTAGGTTCTTGTCGTCGTTCAGATCCTTCATGCCAATTGCTCTTCCATCCCATTACCCTCCCGCTCGCGCCATGTCGCCACGCTCGTTGATTCGCTCGCATGCTTCCGCTGCATTGCAAGTGCAACAACAGTGCCAATCTCAAACAATGTTACTGCGACGTTACGCCAGTGATGTCTCTTGAGCGTTGGCTAGAACTTTTCAATCGTCGCGGCGACTAGGACGATTGAATACGACTTTGACGTTTGCCCAATTCGCTTACTGGATGCTCCGCCCACGACTCGCTCACGAGATTATGTATGGCGTGGCGCTTCAGCGCGCCCATTATGAGCTCTTTGTAGCAAGTAACACATTGTCCGATGTTCATCGAAATCGCTTGAAACGAACGTAAGGTGAAGTTGTAAACTACCAAAACTGGGGAGGGCATCGGGGCCTTCGTCTCTCAAAACGAGGATTGTGATGTCTCAAACGCAAATGTTTGCGCTGCGCCCGTCCCTCATGCCTCCCGGCCAATTCCGAGAAACCAACCAGAGGCATTTGTGTATGCCCGCTGGAGAGCAGCGACGTCGCCCCTCCACGCGACAACGGACGGACATCCTTGAGCGCCGCGGTGGCCGGTCAGCAGACACCATTCTGTCTGAAATTACGAGCGACAGCTTACAGCGAAGTGTCGCTGAAGTGCTCAAGGCCAGTAACGAGTATTCGCTGGAGTTGAACCACGCTCAAGTTGCGCATTTTTGTCCGCTTGATGATGACAGAGCGCACATCCGACGAGCGCCCTCTTGCAACTCAGGTCTCGCTACACAAGTATTAGTTTTTCTCAACAGTTCATGCAACTGTTAGGATTGGCATATAGAAAGTGGTGAAGACCCGCGCCGATCGGCTGTGTAGAGACATAACCGACCTGCTGGTGCGGAAGCTCATGCGCAAAATACAGAATGTTTCACTCAGATGGGATTATCGCCATGCTCAGAACCCATGCCTTTCGACGGAGCGACCACATGTCAGACGCAAGACTGCTAAGCGCACTCTCATCCCTTTCACATGTGGCAAAGCAGTTAGAAGTGCCGCCGCCCGCTCCGGCTGAGCTTGACGCAAATTGCGTCAAGCTCAACATGAATGAGAACCCATTCCCGTTGCCGGTAGTCGTCAGGGAAGCCGCGATTGCAGCCTTTGAGCGGCATTATCTGTACCCGGAAGATGACAATGTCGGCCTAAGGGAGGCGGCCGCCTCCGCTTACGGCCTATCCGCTGATCAGGTGATTGCAGGGAACGGTTCGTCTGAACTCCTCGGCCTTATCTACAAAGCGTTCCTGGCTCCAGGCGACGCCGTAGCGATGATGTCGCCCGGGTTTTCATTTAACCGCAAGCTCGCCATGTTGCACGAGGCCCAATTTCTGGAAATCGGGTGGGGTAAGGACCATTCCCTACCAACGCACCAGTTTCTTTTCGGCCCCGCCCGCGATGCCAAGTTCGTCGTGCTTGCCAATCCGAACAATCCGACGGGAACGTTTGTTCCGATCGCGGACATCGAAAGGCTCGTCGCACAATCGGACCGACTGATCGTGCTTGACGAAGCGTATGTCGACTTTGCGCCTGATAATGCGCTACGGCTCGTCAATCGCTATTCGAATATTCTCTTGTTACGCACTTTCTCAAAAAGCTATGCCACCGCGGGCCTTCGTGTCGGCTTCGGCTTCGGTCACCCCGAGCTTATCGGCAGGCTTCGTACCATGCAGAATCTCTTCAATATGAATGTGATTGGTCATGCGGTCGGCATGAGCATCATTGAGCATCGAGCAGCGTTCGAGGAGAACCATCGACATATCATGCTTGAAAGGGAGCGAACGAGCGTCGCGCTATCAAAGCTTGGCTTTACTGTGTTGCCTTCCCAGGCCAACTTCTTGCTAGCCCGCGTGCCCGAAGGACGGGATGGCGCCTGGTGGCAAGCCGCATTGCAGAAGCAAAACGTGCTTGTCGCGTTCTTCCCCGAAAACGGTCTCGAGAACTTTATACGCATTACGATCGGCACAGAAAGGCAAATGGATGTGTTTCTTTCGAACGTAAGCCGCATTTCTTCGTCTTCAAACTAACCCCCAAACTGATCATTATCCAGCTTCACTACATGAGGTGATCGAGTGAGAACTACCCAACATTCAAAATTAGCGTTCGGCATCTTCGATCACCTGGACGCTGACGGCCACGATGTCGCCAAGCAGTATAACGATCGCCTCCTACTCGCTGAGGCATGCGATCGGCTGGGATTCTATGCTTATCATCTGGCAGAGCACCACTGCACCCCGCATGGGAGAAGCCCCGCACCGAATCTGTTTTTGTCCAGCGTCGCACAACGCACAACACATCTTCGCATCGGCCCGATGGTCATGCTGCTTAGCCTTCATCATCCCCTGCGAGCATTTGAGGAGGCCTGTATGCTGGACCACTTGAGCGGCGGCCGACTTGAGCTTGGCATCGGGCGCGGCTCCCTTCCCGCAGAATTGAGCTATTTCGGGGTCAGCGCGGACGCGGCACCAGGCCGTTATGCAGAAGCCAGCGAAGTCCTTGTTAAGGCCATGCGAGGCGGCCCGCTTTGCTACGAAGGCGATCATTTCCACTTGGATGACGTTCCATTGGCGCTCGCGCCTCATCAGCGACCGCATCCCCCGACATGGATCGCCGTAAATCGACCGGAGTCGGCAAGCTGGGCCGCTGAGATTGGTGCAAACATCGCAAGCATCGGACCTTCATCGGCTGTCCGAAAGGTCACTGATGCCTACCGCTCGCGTCGAGAAATACGCTCGGACACGCATGATCAATCGTCGCCGTTTCTTGGATTGCTGCGCATGGTCGTAGCCGGAAATTCTGAAGCGGATGCTTATTCACTCGCTGCGTCTGCCTATGACCGCTGGCTCAAGAGCTTTAAGTTCCTTTATGAGCGCAACAACATCCCCACTCCTCCGAACCTGCCCTTGACCTTTGACGCCGCAATCGAGAGTGAGTTGTGCGTCGCCGGCACGGCCGCTTCGATACAACAAACGCTTCTTAGTCATCTGGAACAGGCGGGTGCCAATTATCTTCTTTGTCAGCTCGCATTTGGGGATATCCCCCTGGAGGCTTCATTGAATACAGCGATCATTATTCGGTCCATCGCGGGAGCTGGCCGAAGATGAAGCTGGCCATGCCAGCGCTGGCGAGGAATGGTTACCTACTGTCTCTTGGCGCCTCCTAAATGCCAACGCTGGCGGCTATCTCAACCATTGCTCAGCTACACTTCATACCCTGTCTAGCTCCCCCCTAGCGCAGCGTCGCTCGTCCTTTCGCTTGTCATTGAATCGCCTCGAGTATGCGGCTCACCTCGCAAATTCTGGTCGAAGGGACACGGCTGAAGACGTTGCGATGAAAGCGGACCTGCGCAGTGTTGATAGCGCGCCTCAGGCGGGAAATCGGCGCCGCTCTGCGGGCGTTGGAAGTGACGGATTCGACGCCCCGGGGTCGACCAAGTGGCGTAGGAGTGCCGACAGCCACACTTTTCCTTTTTGGGCGCCCTGGCAGACGCTCAGTCTAGCCACCCTGTCGAAACCCAATGACAAAAACGGCGCTCAACCCTGTGGCAACAATGTTCGGAGTTCGGCGCGACAGTTAATAAGCGGACTACCATCTCCTGCGCGCGCCGCAACCGTTCGGCCGATGAATACCCCGTGCGTGCCAACGACTTGGTGGTGGTGTAGAACGCATTCGAGAGCGCAGATTGCGCTTCGCAATAGCGGCACATCGAGGCCCCCCTGATTCCAAGGAGCCGTATCGAACGTTTGGACACCTTTGGAGCCATCCCGGCCAACAAATCGCAGAGCAAGGAGGCTCACGCCAAACTTGCCGTTCGCAAGTATCGCATCGTGTGTCCCAGAACTGATATTGATCCCAAAGTGGCTCTATGCAAATCGATTTTATAGAACTCACCGTTAACCCACGCCGTTCAAGCGCCGTGCCCGTCGCCACGATCGCAACGCCGCTGCCCGAATTTCGCATCGCTTGGCGAAACTCGGCCGCCTCGTTTGATCGTATCTCGCTCATCGGCAATTCAACCTAGGAACTTCAACCGGACTGTGGGGCAACGTTGCAAGTTTGACCGTACCCTTGCGGTCCTTGTCTTGTGCGGGCCGACGTGCGATGAACACTCGCGTGGGCCGCCACGGTCCTAGGGCCGATTCCGAACTCGTCGCACGAGAACCATTTGCTTTGGCGGGCTGCACATTGACGTGTGCTGCCGATCCACAGACCATGCGAAGGCTGCTGTTCTCGTCGTGGATCTGAGCGTTCCGAATCAACTGGTTGGAGCCTTTCTATGTCATTGATATGCCCCGGTGGCAGCTTAGTTCTTTGAGAGAAGCGTGCGAGTTGCTACCGTCACGTCGGACTGACGCATTAGACTTTCGCCTACAAGGAAGGTTGCGATACCGGCACGTGAGAGCCGCTCGAGATCAGTGAACGCACAGATTCCGCTTTCGCTGACAATCAGTCGATCCTTCGGAATGAGCGGCGCCAACGTTTCAGTCGTTTTGAGATTTGTCACAAACGTGCGCAGATTGCGGTTATTGATGCCGATCATCCATCCTTGCGCAAGACTGGCAGGTTGGTGGCGGCGCGCGCCGCCTCCATAAAGTCAAGGTCACCCATAAAGGACGGTTTGTCTGTCAAGATGGAGAGGCAGGCGGCGCCGCCTGCTTCATACGATCTGGCAAGCGACGGCGGATCGAAGTCGGTGCGAATGAGCCCCTTCGTACGCCTCCGGTGGAGGCCGCCTTCCCGGATCGGGTACGGGCGTGAGATGGTTTGCGCATTAATTCGCAAGCAAATGAGCAAACGTGACGACGGTTACGGTTCTGTCCGGTCCTGAGCGGCGACGGCGGTGGACGAGTGCCGAGAAGCTTCGGATCGTGGAGGAGAGTCTGGCTCCTGGGGCAAGTGTTGTCGAAGTTGCTCGACGACATGACGTTCACCGCAATTTGGTTACGGCCTGGCGGCGGCAGGCGCGGACCGGCGTCCTCGCTTGCGGACCCGAGCCGATGCAGCGGCAGGACGATGAGGTCCGTTTTGCGGCAGTCTCCATGGCGCCAGACCGGCAACCGTTGACGGCGCCCTCGGGAAGTTGCGGTGCGATCGAGATTGAGTTCGCTGCCGGCGCTCGGATGCGGATCACCGGTGCGGTTGACGCGGCGACGCTAAGCGCAGTCGTGGCGGCGCTGACTGATGGACGGCCGCGATGATCCCGTTGCCGGCCGGCGTGCGGGTATGGCTTGCGACCGGCCATACCGACATGCGGAAGGGCTTTCCGTCGCTGGCGTTGCAGGTTCAGGAGATCTTGCATCGCGACCCGCTGGGCGGCCACCTGTTTTGCTTTCGCGGTCGCCGCGGCAACCTGCTGAAGGTGATCTGGCATGACGGCCAGGGCGCCTGCCTGTTCACAAAACGCCTTGAGCGCGGCCGCTTCATCTGGCCGAGCCCGGCCGAGGGTGTGGTGACGATCTCGTCGGCGCAGCTCGGTTATCTCTTGTCCGGAATCGACTGGCGGCACCCACAGGAGACGTGGCGACCGACGTCGGTCGGATGAGGCTTTGAGCTTGCGGATCGTGATGGATGTGATTCCATCAACATCGTGACCACATCTGAATCGCTCCCCACCGATCTTGCCGCCGCGCATGCGATGATCCTCGCGGAGCGCGCCGCGCGCCTGGAAGCGGAAGCGGTTGCGGCGAGCGCCAAAGCAGAAGCTGCCGACGCGAAGGCGGCCGAGGCCCTGATCAGTTACCTCAAGCTCGAGATCGAGAAGCTGCGTCGCCAGATTTACGGCAGCCGCTCGGAGCGCAAGGCACGGCTCTTGGAGCAGATGGAGCTCGAGCTCGAAGAGTTGGAAGCAACCGCAACCGAAGACGAGCTGGCGGCCGAGAGGGCGGCGGCCAAGACACAGACGGTACAATCCTTCCAGCGCAAGCGTCCGTCGCGCAAACCGTTCCCCGAACATTTACCGCGCGAGCGGGTCGTGATCGCCGCACCGCAGAGCTGCCCTTGCTGTGGCTCATCGAAGCTATCAAAGCTGGGCGAAGACATTACCGAGACGCTGGAGGTCGTTCCCCGGCAGTGGAAGGTGATCCAGACGGTGCGCGAGAAGTTCTCGTGCCGGGACTGCGAGACGATCACCCAGCCGCCAGCCCCCTTCCACGTGACGCCGCGCGGCTTTGCCGGGCCGAACCTGCTGGCCATGATCCTGTTCGAGAAGTTCGGCCAGCATCAGCCCTTGAATCGGCAGAGCGAGCGCTACGCCCGGGAGGGCATCGATCTGAGTCTGTCGACACTGGCTGACCAGGTCGGCGCCTGTGCGGTGGCCCTGCAGCCGCTTTATCGGCTGATCGAGCGTCACGTCCTCTCCGCCGAGCGACTGCATGGCGATGACACCACGGTGCCGATCCTGGCCAAGGGCCAGACGGTCAAGGGACATATCTGGACCTACGTTCGCGACGATCGGCCGTTTGGCGGACGGGCGCCGCCGGCCGCGCTCTATTACGCCTCGCGCGACCGGCGGCAGGAGCATCCCACACGGCATCTCCAAAGCTTCTCCGGCATCCTGCAGGCCGACGCCTATAGCGGCTACAACGAGCTGTATGACGCCTCGCGCGCGCAGGGGCCGATCACGTCCGCACTCTGTTGGGCCCACGCCAGGCGCCAGTTCTTCGAGCTGGCGGACATCGCGGCCAATGCGAGGCGCGACAAGAATGCCGCAGCGATCTCGCCGATTGCCCTGGAGGCGGTCAAGCGCTTCGATGCACTGTTCGATATTGAGCGCAGCATCAACGGCCAAAGCGCCGAAGAGCGTCTGCGCATGCGCAAGGAGCAAAGCGCTCCGCCTTTGACGGCATTGGAAGCATGGCTCCGCGAGCAGCGTGCCCGGCTGTCAAACTCGTCCGCGGTCGCCAAGCCAATCGACTACATGCTGCGCCGCTGGGACCGGTTTGCTCGCTTCATCGATGATGGGCGGATCTGCCTGACAAACAATGCGGCGGAGCGCGCGCTGCGCGGCTTTGCCCTCGGCCGCAAGTCATGGCTCTTCGCCGGCTCCGAACGTGGTGCCGACCGCGCCGCCACCATGGCGACGCTAATCATGACGGCAAAGCTCAATGACGTCGATCCGCAAGCCTGGCTGGCGGACGTCTTGGCCCGCATCGCCAGCACCCCTCAAGGTCAGCTCAATGAGCTGCTGCCTTGGGATTGGAACAGAACCCCCGTTCAGTCTGCGGCCTGATCGGGCCACCGCGCCACGCGATCATCCCGCGGCCCTCACCGGACGGTTACGCCCCTTCGACGGGGATGCTCTCTTAACTTCAGCGATGAGGGCATAGCCACCTGACGCGTGCTTTTTACGAATTGCGTTGAGAAAACCGCGCGGAGACGGTGCACGCTGTGCGTGCGCGTCGAGCTCGGCACGGGGAAGCGCGCGTCTGGCAGCTGCTATTTCTTCGCGCTTATATGTCTCGATTTTCGTCAGAATGTCGAGGTCAGTCATCTTGTCTATTCGGCGTTGGAGACTGCGACCAGATGCTTCAGGCACGCCGCGGCGGCGCCGCTGCCAAGTGATTCCTGCCCGATCCCCACTCCTTCCTTCAAAGTTGTAGCGCGACCGGCCACTATAAAGGCTCCTGCCGCGTTCAACAGGGCAACATCACGATATGGGCCTGGCCAACCCTCGAGCACGCTTCGTAGTGCAAGCGCGTTGGTATGGGGGTCCCCACCCGCCAAACCCTCCCCTCCAGAACGGGGGAGCCCGGCTTCTTCCGGCGTCACCTCGAAGCTGCGAATTTGACCTTTGTCGAGGGCGCTGACAAAGGTAGGACCCGTGAGCGTGATCTCGTCGAGCCCATTGCTGCCGTGGACCACCCAGGCCGATTCCGCGCCGAGTCTTTGCAAAACTTCCGCTAACGGTTGCACCCACTTGCGCGAAAACACGCCGACCATCTGCCGCTTCACCCCCGCGGGATTGCAGAGCGGTGCGACGAGATTAAAAATCGTTCGGGTCGCGAGCTCGACCCGGGTTGCGCTCACGTTTTTCAACGCTGGATGGTGGGTCGGCGCAAACATGAACCCGATGCCGGCATCTCGGACACAGCGAGCGACACCGTCCGCGTTCAAGTCGATCTTGACGCCGAGCGATGCCAGTACATCTGCCGAGCCCGAGCGTGAGGAGAGTGCGCGATTGCCATGCTTGGCGACTGGAATACCGGCGCCCGCGACAATGAAGGAAGCACATGTCGAGACGTTGACCGAACCCAAACCGTCGCCGCCCGTGCCCGCAATGTCGATCGATTCGGCGGGCGCACTGACCCGCAGCATTTTGTTGCGCATCGCGGAAACCGCGCCGGTGATTTCCTCCACTGTCTCGCCGCGCACCCTCAGCCCCAATAGCAACCCGCCCATTTGCGAGGAAGTCGCCTTGCCCGACATCATACTGTCAATCGCCGAGGCCATTTCCTGCTGATCTAACAGGGCGCCGCTTGCGACTTTGCTCATAATTAATTTCAGATCCATCGTCTGCTCTCAGATCGGTCGGAGTGCGTTGGTCGCGCTTAGAATTGGGTAAGAGCAGATGGATCGATCGGGACGCCGATTTTCCATTGTGGGAGCCGACGAAGCTAGAGTCTTGGCTCCTCATCGCTTTTCGCCTGTCCGGCGTCGCTTCTGGCCTCGATCACCGCGACGCAATTAGTATCTTGGCCCATCCAAACAAGCGCGCGGCAATTGAAACATGCTCCATATCTCGCTCGCACTACAGCACACCTTCATCAGCATTCACGCGAACCGCGAGTGCAGCTGCATCCTTCGGGCGGCAGTCGCTTTTCGGTCGTGATCGATCTTTGAAGCCTACAACTTGACGCTGCGATAACTTCAAGCAATTTAGTGAACGAACATGAGGCCACACACTCACAAACGCTTGCGGACTTTTCGCCAACACTGGCGTTTAGCAGCCTGGCGAACATTGCCACACGACTTATCCTCGCCCCCGTTCCACTCGCCCCCGGCGGAACCTTGGTAAATGCCTTAGCCGGCAGCGATTGAGCAGCGATTGAGCAGCGACGCGCGCGGTCCAAACAGAGAAGCGCCGCCTGCCTAACGTCGGTGGGTGGGCGCCGGTAGTCCACGGTGGAGGGTGGCAATGATCGAGGGGCCAGAGTGCAATCTCAAGATGACACGCGGCCGGGGAACCGTAACCGTTCTCACCAAAGCTTCTCAGCGTGTGGTCATGGCGCGCATCGAAGGCATGCGGGATTGTGAAATGAAGGCCGGGAGAAGCGATCGCCTTCCAACCTGACGAACTCACGTTTTAGCATCTACCTATCAAGATCCTTGTTTTTCTTCCGGACGGATCGAGCTCGATGTGCGCTTCGGCATTCATGGAGACACCCCCGCCGGTGCGCTCGGCGGGGCTCAGCAGGCAGATGATGCGAGGCTCGCGAACGAGTGTCTCATAAAGCACCCGCACTCGCTGGACGCTTAACCTGCGGCAAGCTCGGATTTCTTTGTCCGCACGCCTTTAGTCCATGATCGCGGCATCGTCGATAAGATGAGCATCGATTGCCGGAAGATACGCATTATCGGCTGAACCGCCGACTATGCGCACCTTTCGGCTATCCGCCTCAGTTTCATGCTGACACTCCTAAATGAAGCTTCAGAATGCTCTGCGCTTAGGCAATTCAGACGGACGTTCGGGCACGCGCGATGTTGTCCGGAGGTAAGGCCCGTACCGACGATAGCGCTCACGCCTTTTCCGAGAGCGCCATGCGCGAATAGCGAACCCAGCTGCAAACCCCACGAACAGGATAGGAAGCAGAACTAGAAACAGCGTCATTAAGAAGTCTCTCTTTCCAAAGCGGTTGCGCTTTCCCGGCGGAACAGCGAGGAGATCATGAAACGGCCCCTTCTCGTTGTTTGTGTCGACACTGGTATGCCTTTACAACTTGACGCTGGGTCCGGTTCAAGCCCCCGACGGTTCTCGCGACGCAATACTATGCTGGAAGCGGCAGCCGACACTGCTTCGCTCAAGGGCAGATCGTCGAAGATGGATCGATGATATCCGCTGACATAGCTCAGCCGCTCACCTGGCGGCACCAGCTCATGTGCATTATCTCGCGTCAGAAACGAATCAGTTGTGCGCCGAGCCAGCTTCCTGCTCGTGGAACATCGGCAATTCGCTCGCCCGTTTCTCACCTAGCTGCGCTTGTGCCACGGCGCTGAGCGAGCTGAGCGTTCAGCCGGCGGCAACCGGATCGATTGTCCGCGGTTAGCTGTGACAGGCACGCGAAAACATCGCGTCGCGTCGACATTTTGACCGGCCTAGAGCTGGAGCTGCGCGCAAACGCAGCGAGGCTTCATCGCGATTGGTAGCTTCAGCTTGACGTGGCGTTTACAGATCCTACAGAAGTCATAGAAGAATACTCCCCGCAAATGCGACCCTAAGGCTGCGAAATGAAGGTGAAAGAGCTTATTGAGGTTCTATCAGGATGCGAGCAGGATGCTGATGTCGTTATCCCGGACTCGTTTTCGCCACACGGAGCCTTCGCCGTCGTGAAGGCCGTCCAGACCGGGTGGACTTATAATCCGCAGCTTGCGATCGACGATATGTCCTTTTGGATCGATGGGGTCGACTACGTTGAGCCGCCGCGCGGTAGCTATATAGCTCGTGGAGTGAGGCTGCTCGGTCCAAAATGTGGACCTGTCCTCGCAATCCAATAGATCCCTCAGAAACGGATGACGTTGACCGGCTTTAGTTCATCGATTGCTTGGTCCCGCCATCAAAGACCTTGCGAAGCCCCTGACAGCCGCTTTTTTGCCGCCCATGTGCTTTTGGCACGAACGCAAACAGATT
Source organism: Bradyrhizobium sp. BLXBL-03 (assembly GCF_051853015.1). Lineage (NCBI taxonomy): Bacteria > Pseudomonadati > Pseudomonadota > Alphaproteobacteria > Hyphomicrobiales > Nitrobacteraceae > Bradyrhizobium > Bradyrhizobium sp. BLXBL-03. The sequence continues at coordinate 7,092,315 of NZ_CP182470.1, forward strand.
GAAGGAGATGGACCAAATCTCTTGGTCAGCCGATGATGCGTGGCACGTTCCTGCGCTGCCTAGCCGATCGCTTCACTGAAAGGTTTGGCCCAAGGATGCCGAAATCCTTTTGTGGAGACAATTTGTCAAAAAGGTCCAGAAATTGAGACCATCGGCGCTCACCAGACGGCTTTGGCCGCTCAGTGAGCTATTTGGCAGCCTTGAACGTGTGGACGTGCACGGCCGAAGGCTCTAACGAAGCCGTCGAGCATTTGCGAGACACGCGTGACGAAAACCGTACCTGGCCAGAAGCAACAGGCGCTGCCATATAAAGTCGAATCAGGATTGTTGACCGGCCTGTCAGGCCTTGTGGCGACGCTTACGCGCAGATCGATCAATGAGGAAGTCATCCAACTTTCGGCCGGCGCGCAGTTGCGGGTCGAGCCATCTGGGTAATTTGCCGCGCCCTGACCAAGTTTGCGCCGGGTTCTTCGGATTTTGATACTTTGGCCGCACTGGAGGGTATGGTCGGCGCTCACGGGTGGGCGGAGGTGGGTTATCGAGCGCTCCGATGGTTCGCAGCCGCTCCTCGAGTCTGAGCTTTTCCGCCGCAATCCGTTGGTTTAGAGCGGCGGACACCTTCTCGTGGAGATTCCACAGCTCGTCGACACTCATTGACTTCAGGTCATTCATCTTCATTGCGGTCCGCCAGCACGAGAAAATTTCATCGATCAAATAGTCGCGCGAGAACTAATCTGCAAGCGCTATCGCAAATAGCGAAACGAACAACTTAATAAAGAACCATTCGGGCTGAACTGCGCTGCCGCATCGCGCGGATCGCGTGATGCGGCTCTCTGGTTGCAAAGCAAGCTTACGGACCGCGCTAACAATTCGTATTTCTAAGCAATACATCGCCCTCCACTGCGCGGGGATAGAGCCTTACCACTTCGAATGAAGGTAAAAGCTCAAGGATGGCGTTTAGGGACAGCTGGCCTTCATAAAGCTCGCGGTCACTATATTCCGTGTAGATGAACCGCGTATTGCTCAAAGCGCGTTTGCCACCGGCGATGACATCGGACTCCGCTCCCTGAACATCCATCCAAATCAAATCAATCTTGTCCAGTTTAGCTTCACTGCTCCAGTCATCCAGCCTTCGAGTTTCAACCGAGATCGGCTTATCGAATCGAACCCATTCATATTCAGCAAGATGATTCTTTGGTCGGCGTATTGAGCCAGAGAGGTCCCATTCCTCGACCTCCCCGTCCCCATTGCTTGGGTGGAAATCAATCTTTCCATTTCGATCGCTAATCGCAATTTCAAACAGCCTCACCTTGTCGAGGGCCGAATGTAGATTTTTCTTGAAGCGGACCACAGCACGGGGGTCCGGCTCAAAACAGTAGAACCGCGCCTCGGGGCACAGCTCCACAAACCGCTTCGTGTCGGTTCCATCATTACAGCCGATGTCCAGAATAACGGGGCTCGGATTTCCCAGAAGTGAAACAAGCTGCTCGTGGACATGTAGCTTCGAGGTCGATTCTAGCATGCGCTATAGTCCTCAAGCATGGGCTGCGTTGACAGCGTCGGAAGATCCTCTCTGAACAAGGGCGTAATCTTCATCAAGCCTCTCCTTTGGTTAAATGCACGTGCGACTCATGCCGTGCGACTATCGCCCGACGCTTTGGGCCCGTGCCTTCGATCCCCTTTTTCAATACGCTGGAAAAGCGGGATCGTTGCTGCCATGCGATTGCGGTCGGCGTGATAAATAATCTCATCCCATTCGTCGCCAGGATCGGGCTCAACTGGATCCCGCACGACGGGATCTCCAAGCAGGCATACCCTATATTCAAGGACGACGTCGAATCATCGTTCGATCTTTCAGTGCCGATTTGATGCACGCAAGCAGTTCGCCATTGTTGAACGGCTTATCCAGGAAATGCGACACGCCGACCTGCAGCGCGCGCGCACGTTTGTCGTCGTCGGGGCCAGTCACAAGCAGAATGGTGGGAATTACGTTTCCGGATAAAATGAGCTGCTCGTATAAGCCGAGCCCATTTGACCTCGGCAACTGCGTGTCAGCGATTAAACAAGACGTGCTGATATAGCCGTTTGAGCTCAGGAATTCATCTGCACTTCGGAACAGCTCGGCGACGCAGCCGGCCGAAATGAGCATGTTCATGAGTGGTTCGCGGACCGACTGATCGTCGCACACGACGGAGATGATATTGAGCGTGTGGGCCATTCGGACTAAATCTAGGAGGGACCTCTTCGGCACCTGCGAGGCGACCTGACCGCACTGCACTCGATCCTTCTGAAGCAGCATTCAACAACACCTGCAATCGATAGTTCTCGCTTTCCGGGAAGCTAAGACCGGAGCTAGCGGTGGTTCAATCGAACGGAAGTAGGTAGCCGACATCGAAACGGTTGGACTATTTATACAAAGGTTTGCCGGCAGCCCTCGACCAGACGGTCGCCGGAAACATTTTGCTTTAACTGGCATCCGCCCTCGATGCTCGAGGCGTACCTTAAGACTCTTCTCGGTGCCATCCTGATAGACCTGAATTCATATTTTCAAAGCGTTTTTCTTATCGACCGTCCGCGGTCGCTCGTAAAATCGATTGTATAGATAGAACATATCCGAACAGTGGATGGGTCCTTCGTCACGGGCAAAAGCTAGCGGACGGCTAGGGGTTGCGAATCCTCATCGCTAGTTTCTAAAGACCCATAAAATGGATCGATGCACCGCCCATGCTTCACGCCTGCGAACCTGCCTGCAACGCACCATCCGGGGCCGGGTCATCCGACCGGTATTCGTGCAGCCAGCCTAGCCGCTTCAGATGGACCGATCCCGACTATCCCGACGAACCACGAGGGTGGTGTCGGAATTTCCTGATTAGTCGGCCTCCAGAGATGCAGACAGTAGCGACTGTTATTTACATATTCCGATCGGCGCGGATGAAGCTGCATCACGCACTCTTCCTCGTCCCAAAATAGATCCTTGACGAAGCACATCTCCTGCCAGTTCGGACAGCGCCGCGGGATCGAGACGGAGACATGTTCCCAGCGCGGGTGGAGCGATCCGACGATCTTGAGGTTAGCGCCGCAGGGTCCCTGCACGATGAAGACACCGCAAGGACCTGATCCAGGTGCGCTGGCGAACTGTCCATATCGTACCCGACCGCCCTCGAGCTGGTCCCCAATTTGCGCTCTCATGCTAACTCCTTTGCCGTGCAAATACTGGCGTAGATCATATTCTTCTCAGACGCTTCCTCGAGTACTGCCGAGTATTGATCATTCTGCTTCCTCATCCGTTCACTTTCTGCATTCATGAAATACGTCGTTGTTCCACGCGTTTAGCTCTGCCGTGCTCATGCTGATTTGGCGCAAGGCCCGATCGCGTCGAAACCTGGGCAATGCCTTAAGATTAGGCGAGAGGGAGTGCCGCTCTGCCGCCGCTCCCATTGGCTCGCAGCTGAACGAGCGGTCGAGCTCCCCAAAGCAACGCGAGCTCATCGATAAGCAAGGAGCGGCGGCCGTGACGCCACACTGCGGCATAGCTGATTGCAAACCTTCAAGCGGTCCATCTCTTGAAGTGAACGGTTGATCCTAGGTCCGAATAAGACAATCTGTTCGGCGGGCCGTCGTTCGACAAAAGAACACGCGCAGCAGAATTTAGGGAAAGCGATGGTGATGGCGCAGTCGATCAGCGAAACACGAACCTGCTCCATTTGTGCCGATGGCGCCACCGGTCTTGTCCGATGCTTCAATCCGAGGCCGCCAATGATCGGAGGCAAACGAAACGGACGCGCCGCGCCGACCCCCAAAGGCTTCTTCTGCCATTGCCGACTGCGTGCGGGCGCCTCGATACGAGCGCTACAACCATAGCGTTCCTGATCTCGCTTGTGCCCTTCATCGCGCATTGATTCGAACGCTCTCTACATGTGTTTGATCCCCCGCGAGGCCGCCTTCTCTCCCTGAGGGCTGACTCATCGACACACGTTGACGCCGTGAAGTCGATCGCGATTGTCTGAAGACCTACAACCTGACGCAACGTTAGATTCAAGCCACTCCAATGCCGGGCTAAGCCTTATTCCACTACCAGCATAGTCGCTTGTGGAGGGCCGCGCCCGCTGGTCAACAATGACGTTGGATGCGAAGGCTGCCCATAGCAGGAGCGGGTCTGCTGCGGCGTTAAACCGCCAAGCATTCGACGCGGAATTCCCAATTCCGGCCACGAACATCGCTAAGACATGGCGCGAGATGAAAACGGGGACGACTCATGCGAGCGCTACGGGACTGGAGCATCAACTCTGCAATACAGAAAGATACGGCGATTAAGCTACTTCAGACCCAGCTAGAAACAACGCCTGAATGAACTTGAGTGTCAGATACCAGATCTTTCGGCTATAGCGGTCAGAGCGCTCGCGTTATCGCAGGACATTGGGGACATTCGTTGCTCGGCAGACTCAGTTAGCGCACTAACAGACCTCCTTCGGAGATAGCCTTGTCTCGTTCTCGTCGCTGCATGGAACGTTGCGTACTTTACGGCCAATCGGTGTCGCCTTCAGATAGCCGTCGCGAGCTAACGGCGATATCCATGAGCTATAGAGCAATCGGCTACGTCCGACCCGCCCGAGGCCTTCAGATTCGAGATCCCCTGTCATTTTATGTTGGCAGCGGAATTCGGAGCGGCAGGTTAGCCTCGGGTCATGCCTGGTTCGTCAGCCGCACCGATTGGCGCCACGTGTCGAGCCGGTTATCCCGAGATCCGCCGGCCCGTCTAGCTATCTTGATTTTCTGAGGCTCGTGGGATCGATTCGGCAGACGCGCCCACTGAGCTTCTTGCGATCGAGCTCGCCCTCCCACCAGGCGACGATCACGCAGGCGACGCCGTTGCCGCAAAGATTGGTCAGCGCGCGGCATTCGCTCATGAATTTGTCGATGCCGAGCACGATTGCCATGCCCGGCACGAGGCGCGGGTCGACGACCGCCAGCGTCGCGGCGAGCGTGATGAAGCCCGCACCGGTGATGCCGGAGGCTCCCTTCGAGGTCAGCATGGCCACCACCAGGATGGTCATCTGCTGTCCTAATGTGAGGTCGAAGCCAAGCGCCTGCGCAATGAATAGGGTCGACAACGTCATGTAGATGTTGGTGCCGTCGAGGTTGAACGAGTAGCCCGTGGGCACCACGAGGCCGACCACCGACTTGGAGCAGCCGAGACGCTCCAGCTTCTCCATCAAGGACGGCAGCGCGCTTTCGGAGGACGAGGTGCCGAGCACGATCAGCAGCTCGTCCTTGATATAGGCAAGGAACTTGAAGATCGAGAAGCCGGCAAGCCGAGCGATGGTGCCGAGCACGATGACCACGAACAACGCCGCGGTGACGTAGAACGTCGCGATCAGGCCGACGAGGTTGAGGATCGCGCCGGTGCCGAACTTGCCGATGGTATAGGCCATCGCGCCGAAGGCGCCGATCGGTGCCGCGCGCATCACGATCGAGATCACGCCAAACACGGCATAGGCGGCATCGTCAATGAAGTTGCGGATCGCGTGTCCCCGTTCGCCGAGGCCCATGATGGCGAAGCCGAACAATACCGAGAACAGCAGCACCTGGAGGATCTCGCCTTGCGCAAAAGCGCCGACAACGGTGTCAGGGATAATGTGCAGAATGAGGTCGACGGTTTTCTGCCCCTCGGCCTGCTTGGCGTAATTGGCAACTGCGTTGGCGCTCGCCGCGGCGCTGCCGAAGCCTGCGCCCGGCCTGACGAGATTGCCGACGATGAGTCCGATCAGGAGTGCAAACGTCGACACAATCTCGAAATAGACCAGCGCCTTGACGCCGATGCGGCCGACCTTCTTGGCATCTTGGATGTGGGAGATGCCAGAGACGACCGTACAGAAGATGATCGGCGCGATCACCATCTTGATCAGCTTGATGAAGCCGTCGCCCATCGCCTTGATCCAGTCGTTGGTAGCGACCGAGGGCCATAACCACCCAACGATGGTGCCCAGCATAATTGCGATCAACACCTGGGCGTACAGAATCTTGTACCAAGGCTTCATGGGCAACACCACGACCCGAAGATCGAGAGACATTTCAACGGCTCATCGCTCCGATCGCACGTCGGAAGTGCGCGCCAGCGCTGTAAGCTCAGTTTCAAGCTTCGGCCGCTGCTTGAAAATTGCATCGATTAATGCCGGCACAGGTTGATCGGCCCCCTCGACCAGCATTGCTTTCTCGGCGCGCTTGGAGGGAGCGAACACGCGCTTAACGATTGTCGGGGAGCCCTTAAGACCACATTTCTGTGTATCTACTATGCCTGCATCCTGCGCGTTCCATTTTACGATGTCAGTACGTGCCGCGCGCAGCGCGTCCTTCATGCCACCTCGCCGGATCTCGTTTGTCGCCTCCAGCATGGTAATGAGACATGGAAGCTTGGTTCGAAGCACCTGCACGCCGCCTTCCGAACGTCGCTCCACCTCGATTGCGCGCGCCGCGAGATCAAGGCTCGTGATCTCGGCGACGTAGGTGAGCTGAACCACGCCAAGCCGTTTGGCAATACCAGGCCCAACCTGCGCTGTGTCGCCGTCGATCGTCTGCTTGCCAGCGAAGATGAGGTCGGGCGTGCCGTACTCTTCTCCAATCTTACGAATGGCCGCCGCCAGCGCGTAAGTCGTCGCCAGCGTATCGGCGCCTGCGAAAACACGATCGGTGAGCAACACAGCGCGATCCGCCCCGAAGGTCAGCGCCTTTCGAAGCGAGTCTTCGGCGGCGGGGGGGCCCATGGTCAGAACAGTGATCTCGCCACCAATCCTGTCGCGCAGCTCCATGGCGGCCTCGAGCGCAAACAAATCGTAAGGATTGACGATTGTTGGTACGCCTTGGCGCATAATGGTGTTGGTTACGGGATGGACGCGAATCTGCGCTGAGTCCGGAACCTGTTTTATGCAAACGACGTTGTGCATCGGCTATCTCTCCAATAGCTGGTGGGAACTGGGAGTAGAACGGCAGATCTCACACCAGTGGACGGGCGTCGGGAATCAGACGTTGATGTAGATGAATTGGCGCGGGCACACTGCGGGCGATGGTTGAAAGCGGCGACGCAACAAGTCGACGGTGTGTCGCAGATAGCACCATGGCTTCCGCATGTTCACTCCAGCATGCGACAAGTGATAGTGCGGCCGTAATCGGTCTAGGCGTTCCATACGATTGTCCCTTCGGGCGACCTTCAATCTGAGGCCGTCTCAAGTTTTTGAATTACCACCAGGCCTGAGCGCTGCTGGCTTTTAGAACAGAACAGGGCGGGCCTGACGAACAAGCGGGGGCGCGCCGGCCCGCCCCTACATCACCAGACTGGGTGGCGATGCTACGTTGAACAAAGCAAGTCGTGTGCCGCGACCGAGAGCGCTGCATTTACAAGCAGTTCTCATGCGCTTCTTCGAAGGGACAGCTTTTGTGAACATCAAGTCATTCGAATTGTCACCAAGGCAACAATTGTCCCCAGTTCGCTACGGCCTGCAGCCACGACAGTCCGGCTCATGGTTTTTTTCATCAGGAATGTTTGCGACTTTCGAAGCCCACTGATGCGTCGTCACCAAGAAGCATTCGTGCTCCGTGGAAACGTACGGTCCGAAGCGCTTCTCAAGGCGTTGGGCCCGGACTGCGCAGCAATCCGAGCCCATAGCCTCAGCAACACGGTAGCGCGGGTTGTTCGGCTACTGCCACAAACTAGATAGAGACGTTCTTAACGCGCATTGATGTCGCTCAAGAGCCAAGTGTCGCAGGTCGGAAGACCACATCGCAAACAGTGGCCTACTGAAGATCGTGCACAGGACGCCACTTGCGATTCGGCATGCGCCTGCGCGCGAAATAGTCTTTGGACAATTTCGCATGGATGTCGTTGGGGGTTGAACCGTACGTAGCGTCAAGTTGTAGGGGTGGTTCAGTGAAGTCGCTTTCCCGGTTGAGGATCACGACCTCAATTGTGCAGGGGCGCACTCTGGGCTTCCTCGCCCGGACGAACTCGTTTGCATAGTTGGAATATCGACTACCCGCCGTGTGGGCCCACGCATGATCCTGCTTTCCTGTCACGCACCGACTGTGGTGGGCCGAACATTTATGTTTCGACTCTCCCATCATCAGTCTGGCCAACGCCGGGCCCGGCATCGATCACAATGCGCAACCAGCTCTTTGCGTGACGAGCAAACCGCGACGCGCGCCTGGTTGAATGGAGCACCTATGAAAGACATTGATATGTTCGTAACCGTCATAGCCGGAATGACCTTGGGGGGCTTGGCTGCCACCGTCGCACGTGAGACGTCGGAGCGTGAGTTGAGTTGGTGGCACTACTTGGCGCTGTGGGCCGCCTCAATCGCCCTGCTCTGCGTCATCGTCCTTATAGTGGGGCCGGCCTGAGGCATGATTGCGGAATCCAAGGATGCCGCAATCGTATGAGCACGCCCCGAGCGAAAATAGGCGAACGCTTTGGTAACGAGAGCGCAAGCCATCGCGAATCGTTCCGCAGGTTCTTAAATCTCTGGCACCGCCACCCGCGTTGCGCGCGCAACGGCGCGCGTAGAATACGTAAGACGACACATGCGCCCAGCGTGGAAAACGCTAGGAACCAAACAGATCAGATCGTTTGCTGGCTTGGATCTTTTTTGGCTTGTCTGCATGCAAGGCAGGTCCGATGGCCTAATACACCTTGGGCGGTACACCATCTCTCGTCAGCGGGAATGAACGAGGCGCGGCATCCAGTCCGGCCGCACCAGGAACATAGAGCACGGGACTAAAGACTTGAGGACCCATCGTGCTCAGCATGCTAATTTTAGCGTTCACAACACCGGCACGACTTTCTCGATCCGTGACTAGTCGTCTCTTTGCTCGGATGCAGATTCGTTCGTTTCGGGCGGCAGCTGTGCAACGACCGGCTGCGCTTCCATGAGATCAAGGACGGCACGGCCCTCTTCAGTGGTATCCCAGCCACCGTTCATCCGCTCAATGAGTTTCTGGGAAAAGATGTCGAGGTTCTGAGCACGGGTGGCCATTCTCGTCGTGCGCTCGTCCCACTCTCGACTACTCGTCGCTGGAATCGCCATGTCGCGCTTAAGATCCTCCATCGGCGCGAAGCCGTCCGGACAGCTCACAAGGATTTTTAGGACGGTAACTTGGAGATTCACCTGAATGAGACTTCATGTTGCCCGCGCCTACCGCCACATGGTCGGTGCTTCACGAAGCGCTTCGATACCAATCTGCTTGAGGCGACTGGGCGTTGTTTCGCCTCTGGTGGCGGCTTCCAGAAGCTTAGCGGCCACATGTGCACGGACGCCTGTTTCATAGCGAGAAATGCTCGCGCAGACCTCGTCGAGGACAGCGCGCAGAAGCTTGGCGGTAGCCGTATCCAACATTTGCAGATCCCCCGACCCCTCATGAAGAAGATAATACGAAGCGCGTGTTCCTAAATTCAAGTGGGATAGATCACAGTTGCTTCTATTACTGCTTCATCCACGTCTGCCCCAAACCGTCCGAGGGAGTTTTGCCCACCCCACTAGGCGGACAGCGCCAGCAACGTCGTGCTCCTATCTCCCTTTGCTGATATGGTTTTGCCGATTCATTCTCTTCAGCTTCCTGCAAGAGTTCTCATTGCGCAGCAGCCAAGTGGATTGATGCAAGGGGTGGTGTATTGGCGCATTAGTTCCGCGCGTGATTGCATTTTTCGACGGATTTCACCTTCTTGCTCTGATGGTAGTCCTCACGATTTCGATCGATCTTTATCGCCTTGAGATTGCGGCGCATGAAGAACATCGTGGCGAGCCTGCGGTTGCCGAATACGGTTAAAGGGTTCATTCAGAGGATCTAAGGCCGCATCCCGCTCGGAGCAGTTCCTCTGACCGCGTTTGCACGGCCAAATCTGGAAAATGGCAAAAACCTTTGCAAAATCATTGTCGTAAGCGTCTATTGTCCTTGGCCAGCCTTTTGTTTATCACCGTGGCCGGTTTTGCTCCCTCGAATAGCGTTTCGACCGGGTGCGTACGGCGGTGACCAAGGGGCACGGAAAATGATCACTTCGTTTGCATAGGGTAGAATTTGCCTAACGGAAACTCTCAAAGGCGGGTCGCTCTGATCACTGGCGTGACCGGGCAGGATGGCGCCTATCTCTCCGAATATCTCCTGTCGCTCGGCTATGTCGTGCATGGTATTAAGCGACGGTCATCTTCCTTCAACACCGCGCGCGTCGATCACCTCTATCAAGACCGGCATGCCGGCAATGTGCCGTTTCTCATGCACTACGGTGACATGACCGATTCGACCAATTTGATCCGCTTGGTCCAGCAGATTAGGCCAACCGAGATCTACAATCTGGCCGCCCAGAGCCATGTCGGCGTTAGCTTTGAAAGCCCGGAGTATACCGCAAACGCCGACGCGATTGGCGTGCTACGCCTGCTTGAGGCGATCCGGATTCTTGACCTGGAGAAGGAGACGCGCTTCTACCAGGCGTCTACGTCGGAGCTTTACGGCCTGGTTCAGGAAGTCCCCCAGAAAGAGACCACGCCATTTTATCCGCGCTCACCCTATGGCGTGGCGAAGCTCTACGGCTACTGGATCACGGTGAACTACCGCGAAGCCTATGGCATGTTTGCAAGTAACGGCATTCTATTCAATCACGAAAGCCCGTTCCGCGGCGAGACCTTTGTGACCCGCAAGATCACTCGCGCCGTCGCCCGCATTGAGGTCGGTCTCGAGAACACACTTTATCTTGGCAACCTCGAAGCCAAGCGCGACTGGGGGCATGCTCGCGACTACGTCGAAGGCATGCACATGATCCTGCAGGCGGAAAAGCCCGACGATTTCGTGCTCGCAACCGGCGAGACGCGGTCGGTGCGCGAAATGGTCGAGCTCGGCTTTTCCGAGGTCGGTCGCCGCATCGAATGGCGCGGCAAGGGCGTAGAAGAAACTGGGGTCGACACCAAGAGCGGCAAGATCGTGGTCAGGATCGACCCAACCTATTTCCGCCCGACGGAGGTTGATCTTCTCATCGGTGATTCCAGCAAGGCGCGCGAACAGCTCGGCTGGAAGCCGAAGCGCAGCTTTGCAGAGCTCGTGCAGGAGATGGTCGCAAGCGATCTTGCCGAGGCGAAACGGGAAGCCGAAAATGGCAAGCGCCCCGTTTGAGCTGAAAGGCAAGACGGTCTGTGTCGCCGGCCATCGCGGCATGGCCGGGGCCGCGCTGATGCGCAGGCTCGCGCGGGAAGACACCCGGCTCGTCATCATTGAGCGAAGCGAGGTCGGCCTGCGCGACAAGCCCAGGTCTTCGGCTGGTTCGCCAAGACGCGGCCACAGGTGGTATTTTTGGCCTCCGCCAAGGTCGGCGGCATCGTCGCCAATGATACACTGCGCGCCGAATTTCTTTACGACAACGCGATCGCCGCGAACGTCATCCATGCCGCGCATCTAAATGGTGCGGAAAAGCTGATGTTCTTGGGCTCCTCCTGCATCCACCCGAAACTTGCTCCCAGCCCCCGCGCGGAGACATGATTCTGACCGGTCCGCTCGAACCGACTAACGAGCCCTATGCGATCGCCAAGATCGCCGGCATCAAGCTGGTGGAGGCTTATCGCAGTCAGTACGGAAGTGACTTCATCAGTGTGATGCCGACCAACCTCTATGGTCCCGGCGACAACGACCACCCGGAATATAGTCATGTGTAATCCGCCGCTTTCACGAAGCCAAGGTTTCCGGTGGAAAAAGCGTCCCGGCTTGGGACACCGGCACACCCCGCCGCGAATTCCTCTATGTCGACGACATGGCGGATGCCTGCGTCCACCTGATGAAGACCTATTCGGGTGCAGAGCTGATCAATATAGGGACTGGCGAGGACGTCACGATCTTGGAATTCGCCCGGCTTGTCGCGGAGGTCGTCGGCTATCGAGGCGAGATCGCGTTCGATGCCTCTCGCCCCGACGGTACGCCGCGTAAGTTGCTCGATGTCAGCCGTCTAGCAGAGCTTGGCTGGCACGCGAAAACCTCGGCGTTCGCTTCCGCCACACTTTGAGGCCACCGTGGCCCTCGAGAAGCGGACTGCTTTTAAGCGATCAGGCATGCAATTCTGGCCACGGGCAAACATAATCTCGAATAGAGCGTTTTGCGGAGCGCGAACCGATCCGGTTTGAACGCGCAAGCGCAGCCATTATTTTGCGCCAGGCATTTGGCCCCGCGCACTCCATGCGCATTCGCTATGAACGTGTGGATTGCAATCGTGGCGGCCTGGAAGACCTAAATCATTCAAGAAGTGACGGTCTCGGCGCGCCGACCCCGCGTACTTGGAATGAGACTCTCAAGACATCGGCGCACGCTCCTGATGCCAGAAGGACAAGTCCGAACGCAACATTCAAAGCTTTGTCTTTGTCGGACGCATAGGGCCGAAGACGCGGAAAAAATTCGCCGCTCGTCGGCGATATTCCTGAGGGCCACAGCACGGCCCACCCGCCTCTACGCTCGTCCTATTGAGGGACCAACTCACCCAACCCATCACGTTAAAGGCGTGTCATGTCTCGAGGATGACGGCGATTAGCGCTCCCTATAGAATTTGAAGCTAAATCTATCGAATTCTCGCAGTCAGCAACCCGCCTGAGCACAGGCGTCTCGCCACGACCTGCCGAATGGTAATCTCGGCTTCAATAAAGCGTCAGAACGAAATCATGTGCGCGATTCGATGAGAGCAACATTATTCTATCGCAAGGCCATTTCGTGGACGAAGTCTTGGTGGATAAGGCTATCGGAACGAAGGCGAACGCCGCTTAAATTACGAATCGACGTAAAAGTGCCACTTGCTCGACATCCAACTTCAATGCGCACTTGGATCAATTGCACGCCTCAATTGTTTTTGATCTAGTGTGTCCTGTGAGCTCTATTTTCGAGCGCATAAGAAGAGTAGGTACGTTTCCGCCGGAGTGGACATCGACTGTGCGCGTGTCGGCCAATCTAGATTTGCCGGGGAACAACACCATGCAAGTAAAAGAACAACTCGATCGAGCGGTTAGTGACTTCATCTGGAATATCGTCGAGGTCCATTCCCAGCTCGAGGAAATACACAAGACTTGGGCTCAGCTATTAGGCATAACGGAACCGCAGTGGTTGATCTTGATGGCTGTTGACGAACTCGATGAAGGCCGAGGAGTCTCGGGAATAGCGGTTGCGAACAAGCTGCGAATTCATCCCGCCTTCGTCACCAACCAAACAAAGAAACTCGAGGCAATGGAGTTCCTTTCCCGCGTGACCTCGCCCGATGATGCGAGATACCTGCGGATATCGCTGACTCAAAAAGCGCAAGCGGAAATCAGGAAGCTGTCAATCAAAAGACAATCCCTCAATGCCACAATGCTTGAAGGGCTCGACGAGGAGTCTCTTCACTACGTCAACAAACGGCTCATCTTGATTGCGAAGAATAGCCGATTGGCATCTCAAAAGCTCAGTATTGGAATATTGTAGATTACTTGTCCTGTGCAAGCATCACAGCTTGCTCGCCTGGCACCATTTGGAACGGGGAAGCCCTTGCGGCTGCGACCTCCAATCTCGTAGTGGGCACGTGGTGTCCTGCGAGGATGGACGCGGCAGCGCAATTGGATTGGAAGGCGAGGCTAACCTCGGCAGAGCCTCCACCAATCGAGGCGGGAATCTGGTCAGACAATCGGGACCAGCTCAGTGGCCGGTCAGACGCACCTGCCGGTCTGAATTGGAATGCACGTTGGTCTCGAGCCAATGTTCGTTTTCTTGTGGCTATTGAGGTCGTAGAGGATGACGTGAAGCTTTCAAAGGCCGCAGTGATGAAGTCATCGAAAGCCGATAAGGCTAAATTCGTGCGTGCCTTAACACGAAAGATCGTATCAGTCGGATAACATTGTGTCCAAAGTCGTGCGGATCTTGGTTGCTCTCGAAGCCTCGATAGAGGCGCTATATTTAAGGGGGCCTCGCTCGACAGCAAAGGCTTCGAGCCGTTCGGCCAACGACTCCGTTTTGGGATCGCGTCTGCTGCTGCTTACATCTTCGTCTTTAATACCAGCTTGGTACATTGCGACCTCCTCGATGACTCCTTTCGAGTGGGAATGCTTATAGAACAACGCTGGAAGAAACATTTCCCCATGAAACAAGCGTATGTCGGCAAATTCCAGCATGGCGTCGGGTGAGGGAACGTAGTTGTTGGAATCGTCCCCCTCATCGGCAATCGTTCCGTGCCGATGAAGATTGCTATGCCAGCCGTCGAAGGTGGACAACTCTTGGTGTGCTGCCAGCGCAAACTGCATGTCGAATATCACGCAATCGGCGGAAGATTTTTGTGCACCAACTCCAATAAATGCCCATTTCGGCTCTGTGCCCAGCTGCTGTAGCGCTTGCCTTCGCAATCCGGAGTATGGGGTCAGGAAGGTGTAGAGGTCGGCTGGCTCCATCACGATAACCGTCGGCGGTGCTCCGGCGCGGGTTCGCACATCAGCAGCAAAGTGGTGCATCTCGCCGTCCGCCAACCGCACGACAGCACGCCAAGAACTGTCCGACGACCGGTCCGCCAACGCGCTAAGTAACTTGGCGGGCGAGTCCATATACTTAAGATTGAGTTTCGGATAGCGCTTGTTATAGCTGTCCGCCAGGCGATGAAGATTGGCGATATCAAGGGACAACAATTCCTGGTCGGGCTGTCTGTCGGCAGACATATAGTGAGCCACCTGCTGACCATATTCCATGAGACCGGACGAAATTCCCGCTTGGTTGGCACGCTCAAGTGTTTGCCCAAGTAACCGAAGCTTCTGGTCAACGCGGGCCGGAATACAATGCGAAGCGGCTGCGTCACCGGCCTGGCGAGATGATCCGGGCGCGTGCTGTGATTCAATACTGGATCGAGGCGGACTCGATCGCACCAAATCTAGCTGAGTGCCAAACTCGGCCTCCAGGGCGTGTCCGTCATCCCGAGAGGTTTCGTGCCGTACGCTCGGTCGTGAAATGCAGCAGCCCATAATCTATACTCCTAACCAAAAGGATCAATCATCCGACCAGGGACTGAAGTCGTGATGGCGCATTGAGCGCGGTCTTTAGCGATCTGCGCAACGAATCACGAGGGAAGCAATGGGCCGCGTAGCCCGATATTCGTCGGCAAGCGAAGTCAAGGCTGGGCAAACCGCACTAGCGTTGACAAGCAAGAGGCATCCGGTCATTGACCCGCCCCTAACAGCGCAGAAGCGCACTCCGACAGCGGAGGATACCGGCGAGATTGAGCCTCTTGATTGGTACCGGGGCGATAGATCCTGTAGGGATTCGGTTGGCTTCCCGTCCGATAATCTTCCAGATTGCCGCCGAGAAACAAGACCTCCGTCTCTTTCGTCGGTATTCCATTCACCCACTCCCGCAATTTCGAATCTTCGGGATCGCTTCCTCGCGCCAGAACACCGTCGATTCGACTGGTTGACCAAGCGGCAACCTTCGGTACCGTGTAGGTGTGCAACTCCTTAGCTCTCTGGGCGATTGCCTTCGCACGAGCATCGCCATCCGAAACGAGCAGTTGTGAGGGCTCCTGGGCCAACGACACGAAAGAAGACAATTTGGCATAACCGTAGGCGTGCATTGCAGCCATGCGTGCCATATCGATTTCGTCGATGTCGTCGTTGCAGAACGCCTTAGCAACATGCGCTCTAGTGTGACAACGTAAATCCGCCATGGAACGTACATGCTCCATTGCCGCTACATCGTCGTCCATACGCGGCTTGCAGTGGTTACGCTTGTTCTGAAAGCGGTGCAGCTGCGAATATGACGAAGCCAAGACATCATTTAGAATATCTCTGCCATCGACGCTGCCGGCGGAAGACTCAGCCGTTGTTGGCCACTGTGCTGTTCGTCGCTCAGCCAGCCCGATCTCGTTGCTGAGCGCCTCAACGCTCGCTCCGACCAGCGATGCGGCAAGTTCGGCGCGTCCCCTGACAAAGACTGCCGCGGTACATCGTTCGCTCTGCAGGATAGTGCGTGGTGGCGTATTGCTATTTGTCACATTCGCAGGCGATTCCCGCTCGAGGTTGGCCGAATCTGAATGATGGGCTGACCGCAACTCACTTAGCTGCTGATCAAATTCCGCTTGATTCGGCGACGGGCATGATAGGGGGCTGGTTTGCGCGCTCATGTCGGCCGGTAGCTGTCGGGCGAAGTCAGCCGGGCTCCATGAGTCGTTATTCATTCCGTCTCCCACCTTGGGTCGTCTTGTTCTAATAGGGAGACCAGCTTTCGAGAAGCTGACGAACCCTGCGCTTTGGAAGGCGTAGAGGTGTCCTTCTCGGCACCCGGCATGGACTAGCTCAACGCCTGCTGTTCACCTAGCGTCGGCACTGGCCTTGTCTACGTCGCTGTCAGGCGAGTACGACAGCCGCCAAGCCCGATCTCGATTATGCCGGCTCTTGCGCGCCGCGCAGGAACCGACGACGGCGGCGGCCGGATTGGGCGTAGGATCTCGATTGGAACGCGCGTTTGCGTGATGAGCCGCCAGCGCGGCCGTTCCTTTGAACTTGCTGCGGGTCCAGAACTTTACGGCCGACAGACCGAGCGGTGTCCTACTGGTGGTGACGACCTCGAATGCATCAACACACTGCACAAGGACGGCTGCTGGTTTGTCCGGCTTTGTAGCACCCAGCGGTGATGGTTTTTGTGGAGCCGATCTTGCCGGGCGGGAACTTGGTCGTGTCCTGCAGGATCAGAACAGGCCCGTCGCTGCCTTGGAAACGCGCTCCAATCGCAGCGAAATTCCCGCCATCACGCTGTTCGGTAACGCTGCGGATGGTCGAATACCCTATAAGCCGTCTTCGTCGCAGCCCAATCCGCCGCAGGTTGCCGGAACCGGCTTACTCGAGGCGCCGGAAAGCTGCTCCAGCAACCGCCGTCGAAGGACGTTGCAGACGTTTAGCCTCAAGACTCGCCACCCCCGACTCGGCAAGTTGCCAGCCGACGTGGCCGGGCTCCGATCCAACATTCACGCGACGCCGCATTGATTCGGCGTCGCGGACAGAACAACGCCCGATTCAGATTGGGAGCAAGCCTGCTCGAGAATGTCCATAATTGAAACTACGCCGGAGCGATACATAAGGACATCGCCTATGGCTTGATCGCCATACGGCAGCCCGGATCACAAAGGCTTCCGCTGCTATGCGACTCAAGACTGGTTAGAGAGCGTATTCCGCACAAGTTTATGCTCAAGCCACCCGAAGATGCGGTCGTCGGCAGTCACAAAATTTTCGAACTCTTCTCCGTCAATCGTCAGCATTCTCGGTATCGCCAACTGTAGATCAATAGGTGCAGCGGCGCCATCAACTAGTAGTTTCATCGCTTCCGCTGCACTGATGATGCCGCGCCCACCAGCCACCACGAGAACTGGGCATCTTAGTTGCCGGAGCAAGCGCAAGCGGCGGGCTGAGATCACTTGCTCGTCCTGCACGTCGGCTGTTCGGGTGAGCCAGCCGACAGACGCCAGCATTCGAGCCAAATTCCAAAGACCGCCGTCACACACTGCTGCGGCCACACGACTGTCAAATGCGGCAAGGTCGGTTGCCAGGGCAGCGGACAGCCCATCTCCGTATACGCCAATACGAGCCGCATCGACGTCAGACCGGGTTGACAAGTAGTCCACACAGCAAGACAAGAACAGGTCCGATTGGCTGCGTCCTGTATCTGAGAGGTCGTCATGAGCGACTACAAGGACGGACATGCCTCTATGCATTACGACAGGCAAGAGCCTTCCGAGCAGTGTCGTTGCTGTTTCCGCTTCCGTGCTGATGCAAATAATTGCTGGGGCGGCTGAACTGCGATCACGAGCAGGCAAGAAGTGCGCTGAAATCTCAAATTGATCGCAACACTCGATTTGTACCCGCTCGACCTTCGGTCCCAGCTTTCCGAGTTTTTGAATGACGACGTTGATCTTCGCCGAAACGACTTCAATTTTCGAAGCGTCTTCACAAGCTAGTCGCCTGGCAACTTCAAAGGCGGTTAGCGCGCATAGCCAATCTTCTGCCACCTCATCAAAGTATCCTTTCTCTTTATTGGTATCACCAAGAACGCAGTGGGCGTCTCCGATGTTTAGCCATCTTACGACCCATTCTGTTCGACTTATGGTTGTGCAGGCAGTTTCGAGATTGTTGAGGAACGCCGCGGCGCCCCACCGTGTGGATAAAAGATCGCCCCTCACCTGAGGCCACGCAGCGCCGTCCATCCCATTTCGCCCCTTAGTGCGGATCTCAATGGATAGCCGGTTCTGCGAATGCCAGCTTAGCTCCACGTGTCGCAGATTGTACCTGGCAACGCAGGAGAAAACTTGCCGGTATTGCGCCATGTGTCGCCGAAATTCTGCTTTGGGTCGCGCGCGTGCGCAGTTTTTCGTCGGATTAAACGTCGGCCCTCCGCTGCACGAGACGAGTCAAAACTCAGTAGGTTCGAGAGAACAGCTCGCACGCCTTGCAAGAGTGGCTAGACTGCTTTCGCCAGGAGTTGCAAACGCGAATGATGCCTCCTGAAAACTTGGCGTCACCGGCGCGCGAACGCCACGATGAACTGGACCTAATGCTAGAATTAGAAAAACGAATGACGCTGTGAAAATCATTCCGACGATGCGTTGGAGAGTTAAGGACCAGGCTGCCTTTGGAGGGCTGAGGACTGACATTCGAGCCAATCGTCTTGCGGAAGCACTCACACAATTCGCCTCCTATTGCGAAGCACGCCTACTCACAGCGTCAGACAAGGAAACGGCCTCAGCGGCTCCAGGGGATATGATGAGGCCGTACCTACGCCTCGCGGACAAGCCGGGGGGGAGCAAGAATGACGAATGGTAGGACTGCCTTTTATTTTTGCGCGAGCGAGCTCATCCAAGTCGAAGATTTTCGGCAGAAATTTTGCCAGAAGCTCCGACCCTTGTCTCGTAGCTGATCTTCGCGCCCTCTGCCAACTCGGCATAGCCGGCCTTTTCTACGGCGCGGATGTGCACGAAGACATCGGGGCCGCCATCATCTGGCTTGATGAAGCCGTAGCCCTTAGTCGGACTGAACCATTTCACTATACCAATTGCCACCAAAAGTAACTCCAGATTGAACGCGCGGGATATAGCCAGAGTTCCTGCTGAGCATCAAGACCGCCGCAATGTACCAGCTGCGTGTTGCTGGGCGAGGACAACGTAGCCGGAAGGTGTTGCATGTCGAAGATGGAGAGCGGGAAGACGCTGGAAGACGCTGCACGGCGTGGAAGAGTCTTACGGGAACGGTTTTGATCTCGGAGAGCGAGCTCGGCGCCGACATCTACGCCATTTTCACATCAACGGGGCCCGACCGGTCTTTCTGCAAACGGAAACGATCGAAATCGCTTGCTTGTATTACAACATCACGACGATCCCGCGAACGCACTCGCGTAATATTCCGCCGTAACGGGTGATAAATCGGCAAGAAATTCTCTCGAACGTTGCCGTCGTGGGCCATGATCCGTGGGCAGCCGAAGATACTGCCAAGCGGGTCTCCTTTCGGGTGAAGCACACGAAACAACTCATGCCACGACGACGGAGGTGAAAGCGAGCGGTCGCAGCCGGTTCCGGGCGGAAGAGCACCTTACGATTTCGTGTCGGACTACGTCCACCAGCTCCCGTCGTCGGCGGTCGAGAAGCGCGAATATCGCGGCGACCACAAAGTTCACTATATTTGGCTAGTCGTGAAGGTTGACAATCGCGATCTCTGGGTCGGCGGCTCACCGCATCGATCAATTGGCCCATTGCGAGAGCGGCAACAGAGACGATATTCGACAGAACATGCAGGCGCACCTCGGTGCCGCCGGCTGGCAGGCGCACGTTGAGCCGAATGCTAAGATCCGCGTCGTGTGCCTCCCTTCGCGGTGCTGGCAGATGTTTGCCTAACATGACGTCGACAACAAGCCGCTTCAACCCTGACCCCACCGGCCACCTGGTTCCCTCGTTTCGCTATTCAACGCTTCGTTGTCCATAGAGCGAGGACAGCAGGCATGAGCGGACAAGCGACCGTCAGCATTGATCGTGAGAGTCGCCCAGCAGCACGGTTGCGACACCTCTTTGACGGCTCTGCCGCACAGTACCGAAAACGGTTGATCGACGTGAAGGAATGAATCGATCTCGGGAACCGGGCAGCCGTCGGACCGGCGTTGAAGTGACCTGTGAGCAGCGATGAACGGTGGTGCTCAGAACTGATTGATCCTCTCATTAGTAAGAAGACGAAAATGATGAGCGATATATCAGCCTACGGTGTGGCCGACCTACTGTCGAAGATGACTCTGCAACTTCGCGAAACGTGGAACAGTTGGCTGAAAATTCCAGTCGGCAGCGACCATAGCCGGTGACAGGCAGCACCCATGATCAGCGCGCCCCGTGACGCCGCCGGCAACTCTGTCCGCCGTTCCTCTCAAGCTTACGCGCTGGGAAGTCCAGCATTGGCTCGCCTTCGCCCATGAGACTCTCGATGAGACTATCGGGCGCTTCATCAGCAATTAGCCGATCCTTGAAGCTATCCCGCAGCGAATAAACCGCGTGTTCTTTGGTCGGCCGCAATCCATTCTCCAGACGATACTTATTCAACGCCGCGGAAAGGTTGGAAGACTTGTCACGATAGCGCGGGCAACCTGCGGCCGCTTTTTCATGGCGGCGAACACGTCGCCAACCGGCGGTATCTCTCGCTGCGAGTCAGCTGTCTTGAGGCGGCGTCCTTCGGATAGGATCTTCACGTGAGGTATTGGCCCTCCAGAACGATAACGTCTTCCTGCAAGCTCACGACCTTTAAGGCAGTACGCCCGTGTCGGCTACCACGACAAGCGTAAGCGAGCATCCTCGTTCAAGCCGTCCAGACCGTTTGAACTGGCTCGGCCCGACGCGCATCCCGATCCAGCTACCTCCGGCTACGTTGTGAGCACCGCGCTGAATCAGTCCGCTACCAGCGTGTATCGCTCGTCCCCATCGTTGTAGGCTCGCCGTCAGGTCAGGACTTGAGGCGCGATCGCGGGTCGGTGTTGCTTTCGAGAAACGCACATTGAGATCCAGACTTGACTAGGGCATCGGCGCCGGCCTCCAGCACCAGTGTCAGGCAGGCGATAGGGACGCGGCGGCCGTCGAAGACAAGCGCGGAAACGCGGCTCAGTCAGCAAATCCGGATCGTGGTAGCCGAACATCGCCGCGAGCTGCTCTTGCGCCGTGCGGAACGGCGGCACCTCCGTGCGCGGTGGTGCCCCATTGATACAGCAGGCGTGAACACTGCTGTCGCGAATGGCGGTTAACGCCGCGAGGAGCCCGCCATAGCTGTTACCCCCCAGGCCCGATCGTCTCATCAGGCGAGCGCATTAGGGCAATCTGGCCGCGAAGCGTTTCGTCACGGAATGGCTCGAGCTCGTGGCAGAGAACCCTACCGGGACCGCTGCCCTCCCCGCCGCGCCGGCGCGGCGCGCGAGCTTGGCGCGCTCTCGTTCTCGAGGCAAATCCGAAGGATAGCGATCCGGGCTGGACGCCCTGACGTGCCGTTCACCACCTTGAATCTGATCAGCCTTATCTCCCGCGGCATGGACGCATTTCGAAACCCGGGAACTCGACCTATTCTCCCCCTTCGTAGAAGAGCTCAAGCGGTAGTCCGACCAAAGATTTTCCGATCCAGTCCCGAGCGATAATGTTCGATGGGCCCATTGCAATGGCCGCGCGCGCATCGCGGAAGAAACGTTCGATCGGCCCTCGGCGATAGCCGTAACCTCCGGTCACTGTTAGTGCAGCGCCTGCAACCTCGTTCGCGACCTCGGCGGCATGCACCTTAAACTCGGTTAGCGGGATCAGGATTTCGCTTTGCGGTTTGCCGGCGCGCCAGAGTTCGTCCAACCTCGTTGCCAATTCGAGCCGCCACGGGCGCACCGACTCGACGAGCACCTTGGCCGCGCCGAGCTCCTGCCGGATCGCCTGATAATCTGCAAGTCTCTTGTTCCGATCCTTATGCACGAAACTTTCAGTGTGCTTGACAGCGGCATTCAGCGCGCCACGGGCCAAACCTTCCCAGACGGCACCGAGCCCGATAAGATTGACGGGCGAGACACCGTTGTAGATGATGTCCTTTCCTTGCCCTTCCGCGCCGAGCCGGTCCCGCCGCGGTACCCGCACGTTGTTGTAGCGGATGGGTCCTGAGTGATTGGCGCGCACGCCGAGCGCGTTCCAAGGCTTCGATTCGATCCCGGGAGACTTTCCGTGCACAATGAAGAAAACAATGTCGGCCTGGTCCTTGGCGCCGGGCGTGCGTGTCTGGACCACATAGAAATCGGCCTGACCGGAGCTCGTTGTGAAGGATTTTTTGGCATCAATCAGATAGTCGTCGCCGTCGCGTGACGCTTCGGACAGATTGTACCACCAGTGTCCACCGGTCGCGCGTTCGCTGGTCGAATATGTGCCAAGAAGGGTGCCGTTCTTCGCTTTGAGCCATCGCTCCTTCTGGTCATCGTTGCCATACAGGTTGATGGTCTGAGCCGCGCCGACGTGCATAACGTAGACAAGCCCGGTCGATGCATCGATCTGACCAATTCGATAAGCAGCTTCGGCGAAATCGACATGACCGAGGCCAAGACCGCCAAAGCGGGTTTCGCTCAAGACGCCGGTCCAGCCCACGTCCGCCAACGCCTTCAAATTTTCTTTGGGAAAGCGGCTTTCGAGATCATTGCGGTCGGCGTTGCGCCTTACGGTCGCATCAATGGCAGCATCCAGCCGAGAATAGAGCTCGAAGTTGTGTGCCAGCCCGGCTGTAATCATGGTCAGTTGATCCTTTGCCGACGAATTCAAACAGCGGCGTGCGTCAGTATTTTCCTCTCTGAAGTCAGTTTGCGGTGAGTCGCCAAGGTAAAGCGCCTTGATGTCGTCGCGGTTACGCAAGTGCGCTGGTGCACCGGACAGGACGCTATGGCCGTTCGAGGGGACGACTGCATGGGCCCCGATAATCGTACCGCGACCTTCGGATTCTGTTCAGCTACCAGGATTGAGAGGCCCCACTTTTTGCTGAGCTGCTTGAACGCTCAGCCGATCGATTTAGAAAGTCAATGCGACCTTACTGCCGGACATGGTAGGGAGAGACTGTCTTCACTTTGGGATACTCTGTTCTGGCGACGACCCGCTCGCAACCAAAACGCGGCGGCGGTTCGAACCATGAATCGCGACCTGTGGATCCGCAAGCTTTCGAGAGAGAAGATTCTGCGGAGAGGATCATGAAAACGCGATTGGCAGGCTATAGAGGCGATCATGCGTGTCATATGCCGCTGAGCAATCTGGATGTAAGCGAAGCCAAGCGCTTTCAGGATGACAGCATATGGAGCTGCTTCGAGCGATTGCGAATGGAAGATCCCGTTCACTACTGCCAAGACAGCCGTTATGGTCCATATTGGTCCATAACGAAATACCGAGATATCGTCGCGATAGATGCAAATCATGAGACATTTTCGTCAGAGCGAGGCGTCACAATTGTCGATGTGCCGGATAAGCACTGGACTCAAAGTTTCATCAAGATGGGACCTCCCAAACATGGCGAGCAGCGCGCTACTGTAAGCCCGATAGTCGCGCCGGAAAATCTGACGAAGCTCGAAGGCTTGATCCGCCGTCGGGTTAGAACGATTCTGGACGGCTTGCCGCTGAATGATACCTTCAATTGGGTGGATATGGTCTCCATTGAGTTGACGACGCAGATGCTCGCGACGTTGTTCGACTTTCCATTTGAGGATCGCCGGCTCCTAACCTATTGGTCGGACGTAGCTGTTTCTGTTCCGAAAGTAGGTCATGCGATCGACACCTGGGACAAGCGCAGCACGATCTTGTCCGAGTGTTTGGATTATTTCACGCGGCTTTGGAACGAGCGCGTGAATGCCGAGGCCCGCCTGGACCTGATTTCCATGATGGCACACTCGCCTGCAACTCGACACATGGAGCCGAGCGAATTTCTCGGGAATCTAATTCTGCTGATCGTGGGCGGGAATGATACCACCCGCAATTCGATTACCGGGGGCCTCCTGTTCATGAACCAGCACCCCTGCGAGCTGCGAAAACTACGCGAGAACCCCAAGCTGGTGTCGAGCGCGGTGTCGGAGATTATTCGGTATCAGACGCCCATCGCACATATGCGGCGCAACGCCGCGGCCGATATCGTCGTGGGTGGGAAACAAATCAGGAAGGGCGACAAGGTCGTCATGTGGTATATTTCTGGTAACCGCGACGAAGAGGTCATCGAGAACGCTGACAGCTTCGTCATCGACCGCAAGAATGTGCGGCAGCATCTCTCCTTCGGATTCGGTATCCATCGTTGCGTTGGGCGACATCTTGCGGAGCTGCAGTTGAAAATCCTCTGGGAAGAAATCTTGAATGCGCGGCTGGAGATCAGGGTTGTCGGCGAACCCCAGCGAATTGCGTCGAACTTCGTGCACGGTTATTCCGCTCTCCCTGTGCAGATTAGAGCTTAGGCTGTGATGATCCGGCTTGAGAGTCACCCAGCAGCACGGTCCCGTCCCCTATTGTTTGCTCGCCGTCAGGCCAGGACTTGAGGCACGACCGCGGGTTGGTGTTGCCTTCCCGAAAAGCGCTCTGAGATCCAGGCTTGACCAAGGCATCGGTGCCGCCCTCCAGCAGCAGTGTCGCGCAGGCGATAGGGACGCGGCGGCCGTCGAAGTCAAGCGCGGAAACGCGCTCGGTCAGTAAATCCGGATCGTGGCAGCCGAACATCGCCGCGAGCTGCTCTTGCGCCGTGCGGAACGGCGGCACCTCCGAGCGCGGTGGCGCCGAATTGATACAGGAGGCATGAACACGGCTGTCGCGGAGATCGGTTAACGCCGCGAGGAGCCCGCCATAGCTGTGGCCCCACAGCCCGATCTCTCAGCAGAGAGCACATCAAAGGAAGATCGACGAAGCGGCTCAAGCCGCCTGCAACGTCGTCATCGGCAAGGCAGCATATCTCGTCCACGGCTCGGATAACGGCGGTGCAGGAGGCGGTGATGACAGCTTGCATCTTGATGCGCTATTACTCGCACTCTTGGAGAAGATACGAGCCAGAAAGGAGGTGGCCTGCGGCTCACCGTCTTCGATGGTTCAAAACGTTCGCCATGAACGTAACCCAAGTTCTACGACGGGGGACGATCAGCCGGTTGAAATGAAGATTGAATAGGACAGGCCACCGACTGTGGCAGCCTTGCTTTTCAGCCTGAGCTTCTTCAATTGCGCGTTCCAGTTCGCCACGCTGCTGCATCCAGCTCTCGATTGCCGGGGGTGACACGTTCGACCCGGCCAAATCGGATCGGCGCTTCCGGGTCGTACTGTCTGACTTCATGGCGTTGGTGTTCTTCCGGACCGTGATTGCGCGTGTCGGGCGCGAGGCCCCTGGCATCACGTTCGAGCTGGTTCCGCTTGACGATCAACCGGTCGAGCCGCTGCGGCGCGGCGAGGTGGATTTCCTGATCTTTCCAGAAATGTACATGTCAAACGCGCACCCCAAGGCAAAGCTGTTTGACGAGACGCTTGTGTGCGTGGGCTGTCACATGAACAAGCAGCTTTCACGCAAGCTCACTTTCGAACGGTACATGTCGATGGGGCACGTTGCGGCGGAGTTCGGACCAACGGGAAAGCCTTCGATCGAGGCGTGGCTCCTGCTCCAGCATGGCCACAAGCGGCGTATCGAGGTTGCCCTGCCGAGCTTCAGACCACCGCTGCTGCTGGGCACCGAGAGGATCGCGACCATGCATTCACGGCTGGCTCGGCTTTTCGCAACGACGATGCGGCTGCGGATCGTTGATCTTCTGCTGCCGCTATCGGCCTTTACGGAGGCCGTGCAATGGCCGGCGCTTCGCAACAATGATCAGGCAAGCATCTGGATGCGGGAATCATGCTACAGGAGGCGTCCCGCATGGCGTGACGCCCGCGATCTTCGCGCCAAGCTACCCGAAGGTTATCTGAAAAATGTCAGTCTCGCCTGGTTTGCGCCGACGTGAGTGTGGCGACTCCGGGCAAGATCGGGTCAAGCTCCTCCTGCTCGAGCGTCTTTGCGTCATGTTCGGCCAGGTACGCTGCCAGCGCTGCGATACCAGAGTCCGGTGGGCATCGAGCGGGGGCGGACTTTTTGGACGGCACTTGTCCCGAGCGCTCGGCGATTTCGACGCTCATCAGGTGCGGACGGATCGGCCGTCCGATGGCGCGCTCGATCGTGTGGAAGATCCAGGTGCCGTCCGGATCGATGTCCGACCAATGAAAGATCGGGGTCTGTTCGGACACCATTCCTGCGATCGTCCGCAAGGCCTGTTGGGTGGCGAGCGAGGGATATCCGCCGACGTACATCGTCATTCCCAGTCGACCGGGGTCGGCCTCGGCGATGTGCCTGTTGAAGCTTGCGAAGTTTTCGATCGTCAAAACGTAGGCTGGCGGCTCCCGGAAGCGGACGCGATCTGCCTCCTTGGGTGCGATCCCGAGATAGAGCGGAGCGATTGTGGACAGATCGGCCCCTTGGAGGTCGATCTTGCCCGCGATCAGCAGCGGCGGTGCGAAGCGCTCCAGTCCGATTGCCCGCAGTGCCTCGCGGGGCCGCGCGCCCGGCGGAAATTGCATGATGCCGCTCAGGAGCCGGACCACGGCACCCTCGATGCGTTCAAGCGTCTTGCTGTGCCCCACTGTCCGTCGCGAGAAGGTCTTGTAGTCGACATCGAGATGCTTGTTGTCTAGAATCGCTTGGGCGAGAACGAACGCGTGGCGCAGCGTGTCGACGTCGGACGAAGCGAATCCGTGCCACGTCTTGCCCCGCCCCCATAACTCGGCGATTTGAGATGCGCTGTTCTTCAGCTGGCCGTCCAGCGCCGATCCGGCGACAAGCCGCGCGGCGGCGTCCTCCGCAATCCGCGACGCCGGGGTGCGACCGAGGTATCGGTATAGGATCTCCGCCGAGGCCAGCCGCACGTGTGCGACTTGGTCCCGCTTGGCGCCGCGGCCCCAGCCAAGAAAGACCGCGCCGGCACTTTCGGCGTCCCTGATCTGTTTCAGGAAGGCGTCCGCCACGACGACCGATGGGAAGGCGGCATAGTCCGGGTGGGCGATTGGACTTGCGGCTCCGGCCTCGAAGCGGTCGACCAGGTCGTTCAGCAGCCCGTTCGCGTCCGTGAAGCGCCGCGCCATGGCTACTCGGCGGCCAGACGGGTGGCGAGTTCATCTTCGGACATCAGGTCCGGATCGATTGCCATCAGTTCGCGCTTGGCCTTCTCTTTCAGTTCAACCACGGTGGCCCTGGACTGTTCGCCGATCCGGTCCACCTCCACGATGGTATCCATGTGCTCGAGCACGGCGACCCGCTTCTCGAACGGCGCCGCTATCACGAACTGAAGGCCGAGGTTCTTGTAGAAGCTCATCATCTGCCGCTGGTTCTTGCCGTCCATCTTGGAGAAGGCCTCGTCGAACATGGCGAGGGCGAAGCCGGCGGGCTTGCCGGCACGACGCTCGGCGCTGCCGTAGACGGCGGCCAGCGAAGCGCCGATGGCGACGTAGATGGGCACCTGCTGTTCGGCGCCGGATCCGGTGCCGCGCCGCTGCTCCCAGCGGGTCGAGCGGCCGGTTGCGACATCCTCCATGTGGATTTCGAAGGTATAGAAGTTGCGGTAGTCCTCGAACTGGGTAAAGTCCTTGTCGGGGTCCTCGAGCAGCGCCTCGAGCGCAAGGATCGTATCCTTGTGCGGAAAGTCGTCGGGCACGTCGCCCCGAAACAGCATGTCAAGCGCCTCCGGAGACGTCTTGGCGATCTCGATGATCTTCAGGATGGGCTGGAATTCCACCACCTGCGTGCGGTGGAACGAATATCGCTCGTTGTGGAAGGGATGTGCGTAAAGGCTACGGTTCAACGACTGCAGCTCCCGCTCCATCTTGCCGATCCGGGCCGTGAGCGCGTTGATGAACTCGCCGCGCAGAAGGGTGGACGCCTTTTCCGCCGCTTCCCGCGCCTGCCGTTCGTACTGGTGTAGCTCGTTGGATTCGATATCCGAGATGAGCTGCTCCATCCAAGGCTTCACCTCCCGTAGCGGCTCGCTTTCCGCGCCGACTTGCGAGCTCATCCCGAACTGGTCGAAGTAATCGTAAAGGAGCTCGCGGACCCGTCGCTCGATCCGAGAGCGCTCGGTGTCCGAATTGTCCGCATCCTTTAGCGCCTTGTCGGCGATGGCGCGGTGTTTCTCCGCGAAGCCTTTTTGGGCCACGGCATCGAGGCGCTCGCGGTAGACGACCCTGCCCTTCGCGGCGGAATAGAGCGGAAACGTCTTGCGGTAGATCGACCGAGCGACCCGGAGGTTCAGCTCGGAGCCGGGCACGTTCTCGCCCTCTCCGAGCCTCCTCTCCGCCGATCTGACCTCGCCGTCATGCTCGCCAAACACTCTCTGCTGGGTCTTTCTCTCGCCGAGCCTCTTGTCCTTCAGCTTCTGCTGCGCTCTCTTCTTGTCGCCAAGCCCGCCGTCGCCCACGCCGTCGAGCGCATCGAGCCTGGCCTGCGCTTCGGCGATCTCGGTCTGCGCGGCCGCGAAGGCTGCGGCGCAAGCCTTCAGATCGTCTTGTCCATCGCAGATGTTCTTCAGAGCGGCAAAGGCCTGCTCCGCGGCCTGGGCCTCCTTGCTCTTGTCGGTCAGGATCCGGTCCAGTTCCTCGGCCTGATCCTGCAGGGCGCGCAGGGCGTTCGCTTGGGCCGCCTTTCCGATCTTGTGCTGCGAGGCTTCGATCCAGCGATGGGTCCTGACGAGTCCGTCGTCATAGAGGCCGTCCTTCATGATGGCCCTGCCGGGCCTGTTGAATTGGTCGAGCGTGTCGGCGAGACGGACCGTGCCATAGCGGCGCATGATGAACGCCATCGCGTCCGGATCCTGGCTCCGGAAAATGGACGGGAAAGTGCCGCGTTCAGGCTTGGCCCTAAACTGCTCGAGCTTGTTCAGGCTCACCAGGGATGCGTGGCGGAACTCGCGGCGGCCTTCCTTGAAAATCGCCGTGGCAGCGCTGATGTCCGCTCTGTCCACGAATACGGCCTCCCGGTCGCGGCCGAGGAGCGCCTCGGCGGCTCCCGCCCATTCGGGTTCGGCGACTTCGATCATGTCGCAGAGCACGCGCGGGGCCATTCCCTTCTGCCGGAGCCTGCGGCAGAGCAGTTCGGTGTCATCGCCGAGATAGGCCCGCGCCCCTCCGGAGGCATGCTGTCGGATGCGTTCGAGCACCTCGTCGCGCCGGCCTCGGAGCCCGGAAAGGTCCGCAATGATCATCTGACGCGCTTCGTCGATCTTCGGCAGCCATTTCGCGCCGCTGACCGCGAAGGATTTCTCGGCCGCGGAAAGCTCGTCGGAGACCAGCGCGATGTGGAGCCCCGTGGCAACGGTCAGAAGCCGCTCCAGCGCAGGGACGAAGTCCTCGAAAGCGTCCGCACACATTGCCCGGAGCGGATGCAGGCGATGGATGTTGTCCAGGCGCGCCTTGAAGTCCGACGAGGCGCGGTGCGCCGCCTGCGCGGCCACATCGGCCGTCTGCTGCAGCGACTTTCTTCCGGTCTTGGCATCGTGCTCGGCGATTGCGGCGGTGAGGCGTTCGATCTCGTTATCGATGGCCTTGACGTCCTCGTCGATAAATTCGAGTTCGGTTGCTGCGGCATCCCGGCGCGCCATCTCGGTACGCCGTTTGGTCTTGAAGTCCAAGTTCGTCGCTCGGGCGGCGAGCCAGGCCGCGCGTTTGGCGATCCACTCCTCCCTGAACTTGGTCTCGAGCGCCTCTTGCAGAGCTGCGAGGACGACCCGAAGCGCGCTCAGGGCTTCGAGTCTGAGGCGCATCTTCCTGATGGTCTCGCTGATGTTGCGGTAGGTCTGGATCGACTCGCGCAGCTCTTTGATGCCGATCGAACTTTCCTCGAGGATGTAGTTCCGCACGAACTGCGTAGCCGTCTGGTTGTGATCGAGCGTCATGGCGTTGACGATCGATTTCTGCAGCGCGCTGGCGTTCTGCTCGCCGTAGGGCGAATGCGGCAGGAGATGGCGCATGTACTCGCGGACGTAGTCGCCGGCCCGGTCGCGGTGATTAACGAAGTTGCCGTCGCCGACCATCGCGACGACCCGGGCGCGCACTTCTTCCCACTGCGCGGGGAACTGCGACTGTCCTCGCTGTTCGATGAAATCCTTGGAGCTCAGAACGGCCCCGATGACGACGAACAGCGCCAGCACGGTCTCCCTGCTGTCGGACTTGCGCGCCTCGAGCGCCATACCGATCGTGACCGGCGGCCGAGTGCCTTCCGTGTCTTCGAAGCCTAGCGCGATGTAGGTGCGCGCCTCGTCGCGCCGGCGCTGGTCTTCGCCGAGCGTCCCGAGGCAGTAGTCGACGACGCTGCGCTTCGAGCCGCTGCGCGACTTCCCGCTGTCGCCGGCGACTGCGTTCAGGCGCAGGAACCGCCGGCTGCCGCCGGTGAGAACGACCTGCGCCATGTCGAGGATCGTGGATTTGCCGGACCGGTTCTCGCCAAGGACCCCGACGTGTCCAGTCACGTCGATATCGGCGATGTCGAATAGGTGCCAGTTCACCATTGTGACGTGGCGTAGCTGCATCATGCCTCGTGTCCCGCGGGCTGCGGAAACCGGGCCTCCTCGCTGCGGACATAGCGCTCGAGCCGTTGGAGGGCGTCGCCGCCGCTGATCAGCTTGATCATCGGGCGTATCCTAATCTCGCAGTCCTGCTGTTCGTCGTCGAAGTCGCCGATCTCGACCAGGCTGCGCTGGGCGGCCTCGCGCAGGATGTCGCGGAAGCGGGCGGCCGAGATCGCGCCTCCGCCGCCATGTTGGGCCATCTCCCGGTAGCGGTCGAACAGGTCATTCAAGGTGGCGACCACGACGGCACGGTCTTCGACCGCTCCGACGTTCACCTCCTGCTGCCAATTTGCTGCCAGCACCAGCATGACGATGGTTTCGTCGAGCTTCATCCGAGGCAGCGGCACGTCCTCGTCCATGGCGACAATGCCGGCCCACTGCGCCTCCGGATCGCGATGGACACGGTATCCGCAACTGTCGAAGAACCCGTCGACCACGTCGCGGAAGCGACCGTCCATGAGCATGTTGTAGACAGTCCCAGTCCGGGGATCTCCCGCGAACACGAACTGCCGCCGCAGCAGGAAGTGTAGCGCTTTGCGGAGGTCGGCCGCCTTCTCCGCGCCGGAGGAGCGCTCGATGTTTTCGAACTCACTGAGCATGGGCCGCCCTCGCGTTTCGGTGCGGGCCGGATCGCTTGACCACGAAGTTCGCGCACCTTAGCCATTCGCTGTCGTGTGGCGGCGTATCCGGACACGGCTCCAGATCGAACCCGGCCGCGATCAGCCCCGGGACCTCGCCCGTCAGTGCGTATCGGCGGGCGCAATCGAAGGCGAGGAAGTCGTCCACGGAATCGATTTCCATGAAGCGGGCTTCTTTGGTCGCGAATGGCGGCACCTGGCCCTCGAGGAATCGTCTGACGTCCTCGGGGCGGGGTGCGATGCGAGCGATGTATTCGAGACGGAGCTTCTTCCGCAGCTCGTAGAGCGGGTCCGAGGGCGGCCCGGCGAGTTCCCTTGCCTCGACGGGGCGGCGCGGTTGTCTGGCCGGCGCCTGATGGTGCTCCGACCAGGGCGACCGTAGCGGCTCGATGCTCCATTCGACGGTCGCCTTCTCGTGCCTGCCGTCCCGCAGCAGGGCGTCAAGTCGACGGACGAGGTCGCCGGCCCGGCCGACGAGTCCCTGCCCGCCTCGCTCGGCGTACTTGATCGTGTTGCGGACCCGGGCTTCGAGCTGCCTGCGGAAGGCCTCGATCCGTTCGAACATTTCACCGATCTGTTCGAAGATGTTTTCGATGGCGAGCAGGTCGTCCGCCGCAGCCATCCGCCCATCCTCGACGTCCGCTGCCATGCTGGATGCGGTGTACTCCTCGGCAAGGACCTGCATGGTGTCCGGGGTGTAGGAGATCCTCCGCGCAAGATCGACGATTGCGTCACGGAAGCGGTACGGATGGTTGACGGTGAGGATGGACTCGAAGTCCTTCAGCAGGAGCTGATCGACGAACTCCTCGAAGAAGGCCTCCAACCGGGTAGCCACTGTCTTCGACTCCATGACGGTCCGTCGGATTCGCTTCAGGTCGGCCAGAATGGCCCGCAGGCTCTTGGTGAACTGGTCAGCCTGGTTGCGCGCCTCGCGGACGGCGAGCGCGGCTTCGCGCTGCTTGCGGTCGGTGATCTCGGGCCTCAGCTTTTCGACCGCTTCCAGGTTCAGGCGGATCTGCACGATCAAGCCGCCGAACCGCTGCGAGAGATCCTTGTTGAGGCTCGCCAGCCGCTGGATGATCAGGAGAGGTCCCATCGCCATATCCACGGTGACCCGAAGGCCATATTCCTCTTCTTCGAGCCATCCCCAGGCGAGCAGCCGTGCGTAAAGCTGCCGCGCCAGACCGAGCGCTTTGTCGCCCTTCTCGGAGGCGAGCGCGACATCCGCCTTGCGGATGCGGCGGCGACCGGCCGAGATCATTTCCGGCAGGTTGCCGAAATCATCGCCCTCGCTCCACAGTGCGGGATTGGCCCGCATGACGTCGTAGATGGCGTGGACAACCTGCTGCGGCGTCGGGAACGCTGGTGCGCCCGAAAAGAAGCGTTCGTGGAGGTCGAGCAGACACGCCGCGTACAGGTGCTTGTGATCACGCGAAAAGGCCAGAAACGCGTCGTCATGCAAATGGCGGAACAAGGACAATGGACACTGCTCCTCGGGCCGACTGCGGGTCGGCCCCTTACACTCATGATGTGCCGGAGAATATTGGTTATTGAGAGCGAGTTCGGAAGGGTACAACCGGAGGAATGGTTCTTAGTATGTTCTTATATAGCCTTCTGGGCCGGGCACTGTCGAGCCCCCGAAAGTCGCAAGGTGCCAACGCAGGCTGGAGACGGTTCCAGTTCCAGCGGAACAATTTCATCGCAAGCCGTTGAATTTGTTATTGTTACCATTCTGCCAAAGTGGCAACAAGCCTTGTTACCATTTCGGCAGAATGGATACAAAACATTGTTACCACTTCGCCAAAATGGTAACAAAGACCTATGAAGCAGTTTTCAAACATCGACCAGGTGATGTTCTCCGACCTGGTTCAGAAAGCGACTGACGCGGACTTCGACGAGAATTTCCCGGAGAACGGGACCTTTCTCAAACAGAAGCGGGCCAATCGCGACTACTATTACTACAAGGCCTATCAGCCGTCCGGCGGCGAGGGACCAACGAAGACGGCCCTCAAATACGTGGGACCAGCCGACGATCCGGAGATTGCCAAGCGCGCCGAAGCATTTCAGCGCACCAAAATCGGCTATCGCGCTCGTCGCGAGCTCGCGGCCAAGTTGAGGCGGGCTGGCTATCCCGCCCTCCTCACATGGAAGGTCTCGTCGTCAATGAACTCGCGCGCGCGGGACTTTTTCGACTTCGCGCCACGCTCGTCGGTTCGATGGCCTATCAAACGTATAGTGGCGTCCTCGGCGTCAGGCTCCCCGACGAACTCGTCACGACCGAGGACATGGACATCGCAAAATTCTACGGCATCTCGATCTCCATCGATGAAAGCATGCCGGACATCGAAGACATCTTGAAAAAGGTGGATCCGACGTTTGCGCCCTCGTTCTCTCCCGACGAAACCAAGCTATTCAGCGGTTTCGCCAACGCCACCGGCTTCAAGGTCGAGTTCCTTACGCCAAACCGCGGCGACGAGGACTACTCCTCCAGGCTGACGCCGATGCCGTCGTTGGGGCCGTCCGTAGGGGCGCAGGTGTTGCGATTCCTGGACTACCTGATCCATGAGCCGATCCGCTCCGTGGTCTTGCACGACGCCGGCGTGCCGGTTCTTGTGCCGGCGCCGGAGCGCTACGCCATCCACAAGTTGATCGTCGCCACCAAACGAAACGTGTTCTTTGCGGACAAGGCCAAGAAGGATATCAACCAGGCGGGCGCACTCATTCAGGCATTCGATGCCGTCAAGCGCAACAGCGACCTGGGTTTCGCGTGGATGGAGGCTTGGGAACGCGGAGCGAGATGGCGACGTCGCCTCGGCGTTGGCGCTCTGCGTCTTTCTGACGACACATTCGCCATGCTCTCCAAGGGAGTAGCGGAAGCGGCCAAACTCGACGGGGAGCCGGCAGACGAGTACGGACTCACGGGCGGCAAGGATGGTCTTCTCGCGCGCGTCTCTATAGCGAGACCGACCGCCGCGCCGACGCAGTGACAGCGGCTTCGTCGACATGTCGACGCCCGCCTGCTGCGGCTCCCGTCCCCATCTGCCGCTGCTGCTGCCGCTGATCTTCGGCATCGGCGGCATGGCGTATCACGGCACCGGCATGATCCCCGCCGACCATGCCGGTGCCGATCATGGTGCCGGTCATGATGTCGATCGCGCTGCCGATCGCGACCACGCCGATCGCGGTGATCGCGATCATCCGCCCTCGTCGCTCAGTGGGCGGTTCCGCTGAAGCAATTTCGTCGCAGGGTCGCGCGAAAACCCGATCTCCGCGAGGAAACGGGAGAACCTGCTGTAGGCTACCTCGCACCCTTCCTTCTCCTTGAACTCCGCCCAAAGACGGTTGGTGCTGCGCGCCGGATCCGCCTCGGTCATCGCAGCGATGCGTTCGGCGTAGGGATCGAGTTTGCCGGCGGGCTCGATCCGACCGGTCTTGGCGAAGTGTTCGACCCATTTGGCGACGGTCTTGTGGTGGATCCCGAGGCGCTTTCCCACCTAGTGCGCCGCGAGCCCGCTTCGCACCGCTTCGACGGCTTGCCTCTTCAGGTCTGCGGAAACGCGCGCGCCGACGCGCGCGGGATGCTCGATCTCATCGGGCCGCGGTGGCTGTAGCCGCGAGCGCCGCTTCGACCTCTCTGCGCGGGAAGACGGAAATCCGACCGTCGCGCAGCGTGGGCACTGGCCTGTTTTAACCTTTTAACCCCCAGTGGCCTAAATTGAATTTCGCACTGCCCTAGAAAAAGCCCGCCAACCGGCGAGCTTTTTCTATGGCTAATCAGCCGAATTTGAGCATCTGAACTGGTTCTTCCGAAGTTGGCTGCGGAATCGGGCGTCCCATTTCATGGGCGGCCTCAATCCAACATGCGATAGCGTCCTGAGCGTTTGCCATCGCCTCTTCGGGCGTCTGGCCGTCGGACATGCATCCGGGAAGATCGGGAACCAGAGCGATAAAACCGCCCCCATCGGCAACACGAAGCGGTCGGATTGTCACAGCGTATTCAGTCGAGATACTCACTTGATCCCCCTGACCACTTCGAGGAACTTCACTAATCTGCGTATATATACAGGCTTATGGGCCTTTTAGAGGGAAGGGTTTGAATGTGATCAATACGCGGGTGTGACACCTTATAGTGTGATCCACGCCCCGTTCCGTTGGCGGCTTGCAGGACACGTTATGTTCCGCGCAAACCGTTTCCACATCCTTAATGGTCCAGTCCCCCTGAGGTTCCGGGTCATTCGCTCTAAGAGGTCGTTGGCCATTGGGAAGGTAGCATTTCCGGCGGGAATCGAGATTCAAAAACTCCTTGAGCTATACTATCTGGCCAACGGCCTACTTTGGAATACGCGGTGGCCTATTGGGCCAGTACCCGCAGCCCAGAGATCGTGAATAAGGCTTTCAGACGACGCACCGAGTCTTGAGAGCCCTACTTTGAATTGAGGCGCACGTTACATGACTTCATCGCCCACAGAAAGGTGACCCGCAGTCGGCGCACCTGTTTGTGGTGGATCAGCGCTTGGTCAGCCAAGTGCCCGCTTCATTTCGGCGGGCGACACTCCGCCCCGTCAATCGGAGCCATTGGCGCTCGACGACTTGCGTTCCTCGAACGTCGCATCGACGATCTGATAGAACGACATTGGGCTACTGGCGATTTCCCACACAGCCAAAATAACCTGATAGCCCGTGCGCTTTGGCAGGTCGCACATGTGCTCGGTGGGCTCCTGGGGAATAAGGTTGGCATTCGGATCCCAAAAGGGCTGGCCGGGATTCTGAACCGTGCAGAATGGCTTCACTTCGAACTGCGCGCGCGTGAGCGGCGAGGACGGATTCCAACCCATCCGTGTGATGAAGTAGTTCCAACGCCTCGTCAGGTGAACCGCCCCATATTCCCACTTGAACTTCTGCTTCGCGCCGGGGCGCAGAACAATCTTCTCCCAGCGCGTCGGCGTCTGCTCATTGAGCAAGGGCACATCACCGCGTACGCTGCTGCCGGCGATGTGGCCGTCCTCTGGTGGCGCTGCGTTCTGCACATCGGTCGGCGCGGTCAAGTCTAACAGCCCTCCCTTGATTGCCGGGAAGAACTTACCGCTCTCCATCGAGCTTGCCCTTTGCAGATCAATTGGACAATCCTTATTCCTGTGTTCGGCACACAACACGACGCGTGAGGCTGGCTCGGTGAGGCGACCTTGCGCCAACGCGCTCGCAACGACGAACAGCGATGCCGCGCCGCCGAAGAGCGCACTGGACCAGGGTCGAAATTCATGCCTCGTCGTTCTCCTCGCAATTGTCGGATTGTCGGTCGAAGAAGGGCCGTGAGACCGAACCAGGTGACTGCCATCAGGCACCTCGGCCCCGTAGGCGGCCACCGAACAGCCCGCTGCCAGGCAGCGCTCGCTTACACCTCGCTCTCTCCAATACCGAGGGCCATTCCAATGACGGCGCGTATGCAGGCCAACTGAGCTGTAAGGTGGTGGCGGGTTGACTATTTCAAGTCGTTTCGCTTTAGACATGAGAAACCTTTTCATCCGCTCTCCTTGGCACCCCGTTACGCTTTCTTCTTGCGGGCAAGGCGTGCCATGGGATGTAGCAAGTCACCTAAGATGTCGTGGTGCAGGAGCTCATGACGCGCGCCACCAATCCATCCAGGCCGACGGTTAGCTTAAGTTTATTCGCGCGCCGCGAAGCCATTATCGGGCTCCGCGACGCCTCATCTCGGCGTGACAGGCAAAGCCCCTGCCTTCCAGACGGGACAGAGTCCCAAGCGATTGGGAGCGCGCCTTGGCAGCGCGACGGATCTGCAAAACTTCAAGCAGCGGGATCCATTTCATACTGTAGCGTCTGTGACATTGATTGGGATCCAATTGCGCAACCTTCATCTGACCTCGCGAGACAGGTGCCTGTGATGTCGCGGTGTGATGCAATTGACGTGCCGTTAGAGATACGGTTCTGCCTTCTCGAAGAGCGGCAAAACTACATCCTTCGTGTGAGGCCGACGTACTTGTGTCGAGCTACTGCCAATGTGTCACGAAGCGGACATCTAGCAGAAAAACTTGCAGCGCGAGAATTGGCTCAGTTTCTGCATGGTTGCAGGCATCATGTAGTGAGTGCCGCCCTGAAGAAGTGTTGTTCGGTAGCGGCGTCGAAAGAGCCGGAAGTCTCACATGATGCGCAAGGTGTCTATTGCTACCATTCTCGTGCTCGTCTCATCATCCCATGATATCGCGAACGATGATTTGATGGTGGCAGCCAAACAGATTTTCAAACCGATCCCATCTGCTATTCCCGCGGTAAAAGACAATCCTGTCACGACCGAGAAAGCCGAGCTCGGCAAGATGCTGTTTTTCGACCCTCGGCTCTCGGCGAGTGGAGTCAATAGCTGCAATACGTGCCTTAATCTCGGCACCGGCGGGGTCGACGCCGGTCCCACATCCGTTGGTCACGGCTGGCAAGAGGGGGCGCGTCGGGCACCAACCGCCTACAATGCGGTGTTCAATGTCGCGCAGTTCTGGGACGGACGCGCGACGGATCAAAAAACACAAGCCAAGGGTCCCGTTCAGGCGAGCCCCGAAATAAATGCGACTCCGGATCACGTGACGAGCACGTTGAATTCGATGGAAGATTATGTCGGTAAATTCAAGCAAGCCTTCCCGCGTGATATACCGCCGGCCACCTTCGACAATTTCGCGAAGGCGCTCGAGGCTTTTGAAGCTACTCTCACGACGCCGGCGGCTCCGTTCGACCAGTACCTGAATGGCGATGCCAACGCTCTGAACGACCAACAAAAGGCGGGATTGCGGCTGTTCATGAACAAAGGGTGCGCCTCCTGCCATAGCGGAATCAATATTGGGGGACAGGATTTTTTCCCGTTTGGTGTAATCAAAAAGCCTGATATCAAATTGCTTCCTGCGGCCGACAAGGGACGGTTCGCGGTCACCAAGGCCTCCAGCGACCAATACGTGTTCCGTGTCGCCCCCTTGCGCAATGTTGCCTTGCGGGCTCCCTACTTCCATTCGGGTCAAGTTTGGACTCTCAAGGAAGCCGTAGGAATTATGAGCGAAGTCCAGCTCGGCGCCAGGCTCAGCGAGACGGAGAACAACGATATTGTTGCGTTTCTACATTCACTGAGCGGGCCCCTACCCAACATCGAGTATCTGATCTTGCCAACGCGCACAAAGGAGACGCCGCCACCTTCTCTAAGCAGATAGTGTCGTTCTTCTACAAACGGGATCGTCCGGCGTCGGCCCGATCTTGCCTACGGTTTACTTGCGGCGCGGCTGCTGCGCTTGGCGGCGGTCGCGATCCGAGCGCATTGAGGCCCATGAAGTTACCCCTAAACATCGCGACCCGCTCTATGGCGGCCGACAGAGGCGCTGAATCAGGGTGAAGAACAGGCAGCATCCCGCGATCGGCCTGAGAGCTGTAACGGAGGTCAGATGTCGACAGTCATTCAAATCTGCTCGCCCGAAAGCAGAAGCTCATTGAGCAACTTGATTTGACCCAAGACGTTGAGCAGCGCCAGGAGATTGAGCGTCAGCTTGAGCAGGTAAACACTGCGCTTGACCTTCTTGATCGACCTAAGCAGGCTCGCAAGTGAGAACGCGAGACCAAAGCCCTGCGCGATCTGAATGTAGAGCTGCTGGTTTTCCAACAATGAATTGCTCTGGATCCTGTTGCCGGGCCTCAACGTCGCGCCCTCGCTGAAACGTCAGCCAATGTCTGCGCAAAATGGCGGTTCCAAAATTAACCTGCAGCAGCGACATCAAGCTTAATGCAAGGGTTTGATTGCTGTGGCGCAGCGCGGCGTCTAGGCTCAGCGCACCGGACATTGCCCCGTCCGGGTCCACCCAAGGCGAAGACGTCGCGCCAATATACTCGGCGCGGCGCTTCGTTTGGTCGAAAGGAGTTATCGTGCGCGTAAGCTGCTGTCCGCCGTTTCTGCGACTGTCTCTGGACCACTTTGCTCGCGCTAGTCGTTGCTGATTTGACCCTTCTGGGCGTGGAGGCCGTGGACCGACGACGACACCAAGTAGCTCGGCTCCACTGAACGACCAACCTTCCTCACTCTGGCGCGATCGTCGCAAGCCCAGCTTCGATGATTGCGATTTCTTGGCTGACTTGCGCGACGGCTCGACTTGGATCGATGCCGGTGACACTCGTTAGTTGCCTCAGCAGCTCCCGCCGATGTGCAAGAAGCCTCTCCAGCGCGGCACGATCGTTTAGCCTAACATAGCCGTTGACGATCAACTCAACCGAATACGACATATATCACCCAAACAAACAACGCTCCCAAAAGATCAATCTAGCAGATCACGATAGCGCGCGGAGCATTGCGCGGCGAAAAACCTTGATTGATAACACTAACGAGCAAAGCTTCTTGTCGCCATGCGCCAACCACGCCCATTCTGGTAGCGGGCGCGAAGGTGCCGATGTTTCGGGTAACCGGGGCCTTCGCGGCAAGGGGCCCCGCCTAGAAGCGGCGGCCCCACCCAACGCGAGCGACCAATGCCAGAGCGGCTGCCAAATGGCAGGAAACCCTTCACTGTATCATTGGCGGCTTTCGTTCCGAAAACGCTGGCACACATCTAAATGGAACAATGATCCGTCCTGGCATGCTCGTTCTTACTCGAAATGATCCGGCAAGGAGCCGTGAAACACGAATAGCATTTAGCAACGTTCACGCCGGACCATCGTACGCAACAACTTATGACGAGCCCAGACAGACGCTCACTTGAATGCATCGTTCAGGATCGCCGCAATCCTGGCGCCGGCGAGCGCAATCCGCTGGTTGGCGATCCTGTGGGCCCTCGATTGATAAGCCCCCGTGAGCTTGTACGGGCCGTCGCCGCCGCGGATCGGCGGCGCGTACACTGACGTCTTGGCGATCTCGAAGCTCTCCTGAATCCAGTCATTCTCGTCCGTCGATCCGGCATCCACGGTACGAAGATCGGCCGCGGCGTCGATGGCATCTTGTGGTGGCGCGCTGGTCGATCCCAACAACCCATCCCAAAAGGCATGGAGCTCTCTGGAGCTTCCACATTTGGTGCAACTGATCTTCACGTCGTTCCCGCCGGCATCGCCATCCTGCTCGGCGTGCGTGAAGCGGGAGGTCGCATGCAGCGGTTGGTGCAGGTCACCTATAAGATGCAGCAGCCAGGAAAGATCGTATGAGCGTATGTCATCCGATACCGTCTTATCCGTAAGCGTCTTCTTGAAGACAGCGACTTGAGTCTGCGCGTTGGGCGATTGCGGCTGCTGCAATGGGGTACCATCTGTCGAGAACGGTTCGTCAATGAAGTGCCAGTACTTGTGGCGGAAGTGGTCGGCATAGCCGATATTTTGGGACGCTTCGGGTGTCTGCGGCGCAACATCGCCGTTTCTGTCACCATCGTTGTGATAGTCGCTGAGCGATTTGATCTGGTCCGACCAGGTCGCCGCCTTGACGAAGGCGACTTGGTCGCGCTGGCTCGCCGGCACGCCCTGGATCCAGCCATCGTATTGAGGATTGAGCTTTAAAAGGCGTGTGGCTTCCTGCTTGGCGGCGGGCCTTAGCTGATTCCAGGCCAGCGCAGCTGCCTCCATATGTCCGAAGTTATTCCAGGCCTTGGCGGGCGCCGCAAAGAGCACTGCACAGCCCAGCGCGATCCAGACGCGTGTTTTCATGGAAAATCCTCACTGATGAAGAATTGAAAGAACTAGCTTACGTTGCGAATACTACTTTATACACGTCATTGAAGGCTTCAAAAAGAAGGACCGCTCATGCCACGCAGACCGCAAAAGCGAGCTCAAATCAAGGGGGGATCGTATTGCCGGCGAGGTCTTGCCTTAACTACCGCCCGGTCGCCGTCCACCATCGCGCAAGCTCCCAATCACTTCAATCAGCACTCACCACCGCCGTGAGGCGCGCTCTGAACGAAACCTTAAGAGCTTAAGCCGACGGAGGTCTTTCAGACCTAGAAGGCTCGCCGGAATGCGCCGCGCTGTTGATCCACGACATTGTGGCGACCCCAACCTGAAGCCAGCATGACGCGGCAGTCAGCAAGGCAGCGAGCCCAACAGGAACGAGATCTTGCGTATCGCGCCCAGGGAAGGCACGCGTGTTGCGGTAAAGGAAGGCGACGTTGGCTAAGTGACAGCATCGGTAACAATGGTAGCCGCAATATTCTCTCCGCGTTACTACATCTCGCAGGTAGCCAGGACCTAACGGCCGAGAACAAATCGTGCAGGTTCGCTCGCCGTGCGGCGTCCGGTGATTCACCAGGATGAATTTCATAGCATAGGCCCGTTATGTGCTCCGTCCGGCCTTAAGATTTTGCCCGCGATTCGAGTTTCCAAAGGGCACCGATCTCGGGCGACCGCAGATCACATGCGAAAGCGCCGGGCCCATTGCGACGAATATTTCTGGACTCGCAGTCACAACTGACTATGGCCCGGTTGGTCACTCGAGAGACAGATCCAAAATGAAACGCAATGCAATCTTCTTCAAGATCTGTATGATACCCGGCGGTATTAGGCGGCTCGCAGCCAGCGAAGCCATTTTTGATCGGCCTCCCGCCGTGCCTTGAACCGGTCGATGCATTTCTTGGAACAAAGAGCCGTTCGCCAGTAATAGTAGCGGATCAGACCGAATCTTCCACCACAGATCGCACAGCACTTTGCTGAACCATGCTCCGAACTATGGAAGCTGTTTCGCATTCTCGCCTCCTGTTGGCGTCACCTGACTTTTCCTTTGGCGCAGCACTACGCATGCGACGTACGACTTCGGCCGGCGTCCAGCTCGTCCGGCTTGTTCAGACACCGCGCAAATCACTTGATGTGCACCGATTTGACGAAGCAACGCTCCATTGGAGGGCTTCGCCAAGGCTGCTCACAATAAGCCTAGTTCAATCTTGATTAGTGCAATCAATAGCCGTCCAAAGCCTAAATCCTGCGCTCTGCCGCCAATTTCTGACGAATTCTAACTGGATTGATCCGATGACGCGCATTTGGCAGCGCTGCGGACCGTTAGCACGATCCGCACTGCCAAAAGGCAAGCGGTTCCCGTCTCGACCTGCTCGATCAGCATGGCCACTGCGGACAGCTGAGGTGTGACCTTTGCGTTTGCGAGCTGACGTGCTGCGTTAC
Source organism: Bradyrhizobium sp. BLXBL-03 (assembly GCF_051853015.1). NCBI lineage: Bacteria > Pseudomonadati > Pseudomonadota > Alphaproteobacteria > Hyphomicrobiales > Nitrobacteraceae > Bradyrhizobium > Bradyrhizobium sp. BLXBL-03. The sequence goes on from NZ_CP182470.1 coordinate 7,134,695, forward strand.
TTTAAGAAGGCGGACGGCATGTCGCATGATATTTTAGTATCTGCGTTTCGATATCGCACTCCCTTCAGAAAAGGTGGGTTGCGCGGGCAGCCGGCAACGCACAGCCACCACACGACGAGACCGGTCGTACCGGGCAGAGGCAGGATGGCGGTCGCTCGATCGGCCGTTGTTTCTATGCGCTTGTGACGTCGCGGTCGTGCTCAGCAGTAAGCGTCGCGCCTAGAGGGTCATGCCTTTTTACTACGCACCGTCGCCCGCTCGATGTAGTCGCTAGAGCTTGATCGCGTATTCCGCGTTCGTTTCCGGCCTAAGAATTAGGTTATCGATCAGCCGCGTCGAGCCGACGTAGGCCGCAGCACACAGGGCTGCAGGATGACGCAAGGGACTTAGGGCCGGCTCAAGCGTGTCGGAATCGACGATCTCGATGTACTGCAGACGGTCGACTTCATCCAAATGCTGCCTAGCGATTGCGATAAGCTTCTCGCATTGGCGCTCGCCTGCACGAAATTCGGCCTCCGCAGCGAATAGACCGCGACTGATCGCAAGAGCTCGCTGGCGCTCTTCTTTATTGAGGTATCGATTGCGGCTGCTCATGGCGAGTCTGTCCGGCTCCCGAACGGTTGGCACGGTGACGATCTCGATCGGGAGATTGAGATCAACTACCATCCGACGCACGACGGCACATTGCTGGAAATCCTTCTGTCCAAAAAATGCGATATCCGGCTGCACCATGTTGAACAGCTTGCAGACGACGGTTGCGACACCGCGAAAGTGTCCGGGCCTGAATGCCCCGCACAATGATTTTGCGAGTTCGCCAGGTTCGAGGAAGGTCTCAAACTGAGCCGGATAGACCTCGCGCGCATCTGGAGCGAAGACGATCGCGACACCGGCCTCGCGGCACAGCTTCTCATCGCGTAAAAAGTCGCGCGGATAAGCGCTGAGGTCCTCGGTTGGCCCGAACTGAGTGGGATTGACGAAGATACTTACGACGGTGAGGTCGCATCGCGCACGACTCGCCTCGATCAACGCCATGTGGCCGTCGTGCAGGTAGCCCATTGTCGGTACAAAGCCGACACGTTTGTCACGAGCTTTTGCAAGAGTGCTACGAAGCTCAGATACCGTCGTAATTGTTTGCATGTTTAAGCTTTACATCAGGTTGGATTGGAAGGCACCCAGTTTGCGATCGCATCGCTCAACCCTTCCGGAAGTCGATAGGATTCTTGTGGCGTCGGGAATGCACCGTTCCGGACATCTGCGGCCCAGCGTGACAGTGCCTCCTGCAATAGCGGAAAACCCTCGACATAGGTGCGAACGAATTTTGGCCGATGACTTTCAGTTAAGCCAAGCACATCGTGGAATACAAGCACCTGGCCGGAACAGTTGGGGCCCGCTCCGATTCCAATCGTCGGTATTGTCAGTGACTTGGTCGCTCGGGCGGCGAGCTCGGCCGGGATACCCTCCAGGACGAGAGCGAAGCATCCGGCCTCCTGCAGACAGTGGGCGTCGTCGAGCAGGCGCAAGGCATTGTCGGCGTTCCGGCCCTGCACCTTGAAACCACCCATAACATTAACGCTCTGCGGCGTCAGGCCGAGATGGCCCATCACGGGAATCTCACAATCAACCAAAGCACGTACGATTTCAACGCGCTTGGCCCCGCCCTCGAGCTTCACGGCGTCGGCCCCTCGCTGCAGAAAGCCTCCCGCGTTGCGGATCGTCTCCTCGGGACTGAGGTGGAAGCTTAGAAAGGGCATGTCGGCTACAAGCAAGGCATGAGGCTTTGTGCGCGCCACGGCTTCGAGGTGATGGTTCATCATCGCCATGCTGACGGGCAACGTATTATCGAATCCGAGGCAGACATTGCCAACGCTATCGCCCACAAGGATGATGTCGACGATGGGGTCGGCGATGCGTGCCGTCACCGCATCGTAAGCGGTGGTCATTACGACACGCCGCCCCTCCCCCTTCCACCGCTGCAGCACTGGAATGGTAACGCGCGCGAAAGGCGGGTCCGAAATATGGCTCATCTAAAGTCCGATCGGTCGACTGACCCACACCTAGGGTCGTCGCTTCCTAAGAAAGGCGAGAGAAATTTGTCAACGGTGAAGAGAAAAAAGAAAGCTGTCTCTCCAAAGTTAGCGGCGCGCGCACAGAAACATCCAATGATCGCGCAATCATCGAACAAGACCTTCCAGGTCGTCAGCGACATACGGACCAATCGCGCGGCGGGTGCGCGCCGGTCTGCCGGCTGGACGACCTTTCTCATCCTGCCATTACCGGGAAGATCCCGGCAACGCGGTGACCGTCGACCCCAGGGTATCGGGCTCACGCCTCGCACATCAACAGCCAGCTGAGAGCGCTGGCAATCAAGATCAAACGGTTGCCGAAAGCAGAGCAAACCAAGCCTGCCGAACGCATCCAACCCAGCGCGGCGGCGCCCGCTGGCAAAAGCTCCCAGCACTCGCCCGCTTGAGGCGCCAACCTAATCGCGATCACGGGGTCAAGAGCGCATTTTCTTTGCGATCCTGTGCTCTGCGAAATGTCGGACGCGGAGCCAGTCCGCACGAAATATCCTCTTCATGCTGCGTCGATGGCCCATATCATTCTTGCAATACAAGCAAGACGAGGTTACGCAGCCGTTCCTCATCAGTGACGGAATTTCAGAAGACGCGCACGACCGTTGCCTGATCTTCCTTTACGACTAGATCATAGTCGTCGGAGTGGCGGGTGCCCTGTGGGAAATCTTCCGGATCGGCGAAATCGCACGCCGATTGGGCAGGTGCGGATATCGTCGAGGCCGCGCAGGGAGGCGATCGAGGAGAACTCTCCACCAACATTCCTGCCGAATGAGATTGTAATTCGCCGGTCACGACGAGGGTGCCGATGGCCGCCTGTTCAACATGGCGGAATCTTAGGCCGGTAACTTTGCGCCCCCGTCAACTACCAACGCTAGTGATTGACCGAGATGAAAGTTAGGGGGACAATCGGTTCACGAATGTTGGGCTGACCCAACCTCTTTGCAAAGAATCTCGCAGCAACCAAAGTCCCCTCTCGAAAAGCGGACGATGCGCTGACGTGCCCGCTGCAGAAATAGAGCGTCCTCGGGCTCGATCCTGCGGAGTAAGAGCTCGCGCCCTTCTCGACCGATGGAAGATCCCCGAGAAGCCCAGAAAAGCACGGCATCTACAGCAACGCTCGGTCATTCCGCTGCCCTTCAGCGCAGCTGAGTTCTCCTTTCGATGGGATTAGCCCGTAACAGGCAATGAAGATGGCAGCAACCGAGAGAGGCTTTGAGAGATCGGTGATCCTGATCGACAACTTCGACTCCTTTACATTCAACATTGCCCAGATGGTCGGAGAGGTGAATGGTAGGGAAGCCATTGTCTTGTGTAACACAGTGCCAGAGCGAAATTCGTCTTGGGCGTGTGCTTAAGACATCAATCCATCGCCCATTTTCATGGGGCATCCGTTGCCTTGAAGAGATTCTCCTCAAGGCAGGCCAGCCGATCCGTGCGATTGTCGAGGCTATCACCGGCAACCCGGATCATAGCGTCGAGATCCATGGAGCGGGCGACGATGTTGCCGACCAGGCGGTACCCGATTCGGTACATCGTCTCCGCTTGGCGACATTCGAGGACCGGAACACGATCGCACAATGTGTCGATACGCTTCTCACGGAGCTCCGAGGACCGGGGCCGCAATTCAATCCGCAAGCAGCGGTCAGCGTCGCTGGGCAAATCGCGAAGGATTCACGGCTTGGCTTCGCCTTGGTCATGGAGGATGTGCTGACCGCCGAAGTGATTGGCATTGCGGTCGTCTCGCAGGTCACCGCGGTAAGGGCGTCGGGCCACTATGGCATCCTGCAGGAGCTCTGGGTCGATTCGCGCTATCGCTCGGCTCAAAATGGGAGACGGCTTCTCTCTGCGGTGGACCGCGAGGCGCGGGCGCGGGGCTGGCCCATGATCGAGGTGTCTCTTCCAATGGCCGACCGTCCCGACGCTGAGAGGCTGGTCGCATTCTATGAAAGGATGGGCTTCACATCGGCTGGAGAGCGGCGACGAAGGAGGCTTCCGCGACCTGGCTAACGTTACACATGACACCGGCCTCATCCAACCCTGGGGCTCTTATCGCAAATGCGGCCGGAACGAATAAGCCCTCAAGGGAGGTGGAGGATAGGCTCAACGAGATCCGGACCGGATTGGAGAGCGCAGCCGGTAACCAGTTTATCTTGCCCACTGAAAACGTCCCAGACATGGTGGTGTCAGTCCTGGGAACTCTTCATGATCCGGACTACGTTGATGCACTCCGGCTCGGGCCGCATCCACAAGAGCCGGAAATTACCGAGCTTGCCAGAAGATATGCCGCGCCTGGTGTGCCGCAGAACACATCCGTCGACACAGGAACCTATCTGCGCGCGATTTTTGTCCGCCGCTACTGGCTTCGCAGCCGCGACCACAATCGCGTCAAAGCAACGCCCGGCAAGTTACGCAAAAGCGTTCCGTCCTCACCACTGAGCAGCGCCCCACCTGGCGCCTGCAATAGGGCGAGCCTTCGGCACGGCAGCGGCGGCGCAATTAAGGAATATAGAAGACTGCAAATAGTACGATCGCGGCAAGAGCGCAGAACACCAATGCCTTGCTAACCAGTGCGCGTCTCTCGATTTGCTCGGCCGCATATCCGAAACTTCGCGCGAGATTGAGTAAGCTGTCTCGTTCGAGCTCTCCCGTCGAGTGCTCAGCCTGTAGCAAGTAACTCTGCTCCAGCCGCCGAAACACTTTCGCATCTCGCATTCTGCGCCCATGCACAGCCATACGCATTGTCCCCATCACAAATGCCGCTCACGTCGCCACGAAGTAATGTCGCCGTTATGAGATGTGCGAAATCTATCAGCGGAGTGCGCGATGGGGGTGACTGTTAGCCCACCAAATCAGAGAGTTGAGACTACAGCATCTTGCCAGCAAACTCCGACGAATCTGCCGTAGCCGTACACGCGGAGGAGAGCCAGAGGTTGGATGATGCGAAAAGAGAAGGAGGCGAAAAGGGAGCGATGACGGGCGAAGGCACCAATTTTTCGTGGTGAATATGACCAATGACGAGCTCAAGAGCCATGTTTGTGGAAACGCAGCCGTAATGAGGTCAAGCTCGACATCAATGACCTTGAGCCTGGCAGGGGTACACCGCGAAAGTCCTGTCCGGCAGTAATCGGGATTATTGGCGCTGGTCAAGGCGAGATAGAGAGTACCAGCTGAACTGTTACGATCGCGACACCTACGCAGCTATAACCATTCGCGGCTGCGGAATTGGAGTCTTTATCGATACGAGCCATGGAAACGGTAGCATGAACGTCAACGATGGCTGTGCCCTATTCAGCTTCGGCGGAGGAAAATCGCACGCTCTCTTCCTGGACTCCCGATAGTGGCCGTGTAGTTCACGCCTTGAATGGTGAGATTTGTCTGCGGCTCAGCCACGCTCGGCAGCACGTTATGCAAGCGCATCCCGTGAATGAAATCCTCCGTCGCCCACTGGTCGCCGTGCTGCCAGCCCTGGGGAAGGTACAAATTTAGATTCGGCACCGCAAGCGGCGCGTGAACCGGGAGATATGCCGGATCGGAGGTCGATGTCCCGATGTCCCACAGCGGAGAAGGATTTGCTTGATTAACACTGTCCGCCGGCGAATGGGTGGGTGAAGCCAATATTTCCAAGAGTTCCGCTGTGTCTAAACTTTCAGTTGGTAGCTGATTTGCTTTATCCGCTATCCGCCAAATCTCCTCGGGAGAGACAGCCTGGACTGGTAAGGGTAACGCTGGGCTTGGCTGATCAACGCTGTCCGCCCGCGAATGCGTGGGTGAAGCAAGAATCTCCAAAAGCTCTGCTGTGTCCAAACTTTCGGCTGGCAGCAGGCCAGTTTGATCCGAGGTAGTCCGAAGTTCCGCAGAAACGCAAATTGACCGTGAGGGGATGGGTTGATCATCCAGCCGCCGCAGAAGCTCCTCTGAGTTGACACTTGGCACCGGTGACTGCACGGTCAGAGCCTCCGCGTGTTGATAGCTGTCCGCGGCGGAGCCTTGCGCGTTGCGGTAATCGCGGATGATGTTCAGCCCGGTGATTAGATTCTTGTTTTTTGAGGATAGGCGTTTCGCCCGCCTGATCAGAGACTCGTGATCTAACTTAGCAATTCCTTGGCCCTCATCTTTGAGCACTCCAGCAAACCTGTAAAGTTTGTCGGTATAGTGTTTGACGGTATGCTCGGGTCGCCCGCTGGCAAGAATCGCAGTATCGATGAGATTCTTGTCCTCCGTTGATGGAATATATTCATCCTCTCGACGAGGGACACGAGCAGCTAAAATATCGGGCTCACGGTACTCGCGAAGCACCTCCAACACGGAGGGCATTTTCACGTCATCCCCGAAGTACTCTTTCACGTAAGCGACCAGCGAATTGTGATCGCACGCAGCAATTGCTCGCCCCCGAGACTCGAGACTTTTCGCCAATCTGCGAAGAAGCTTCTCATTGTTCTCGGCGGTAATAGGCGTCCATCTTCGACGTCCAGCAGCTGCGCGGATGGCTGCCTCGATCAGGCTAGCATCTTCTACAGAAGGAATATAACGTCGACAGCCGTCTGAAGCCCTGGGCTCACGGTACTTGCGAAGCGCATTCAATGCGGTAACCATTGATCCATCAGCCGGAAAGAACGCATTAGCGTGCCAGACCAACGATTCGTGATCCAGCGCGTCAATCGTCTGGCTGCGAGACCCAAGATGATTTCCAAGTACGCGAAGAGCCCAAGTATAAGTGCCGACCGTGTTTGATTGTAAGTTCCTCGCAAAGTGCTCGGCGGAGGCGTCGATGAGGGTTCGGTCTTTTTCTGTTAGATGAGGATAGCGGGGGTCTTGAGTTGCGCCCACGGCCAGAGCGGCATTGGCCTGGCGCCCCTCGGCCAAGCGCTGCTCAAAGTCATCTTGCCCGGCCTGTCGCGCTTGCTCATGCTGCAACACGGCGTGATGAGCCTCCAGCCGGCCTGACACATCGAATGGATCAACGTTGTTTGTTTCCACGCTAGCCTTACCTTCACGAGATCGTCGAAAAGGATCGCAACTACCAGGGCTAACTTTCGAGAAGCTGACTGAAATAGAGCCCGAGCGCGGGACAAGCATGGCCGACGGAGGGATCCCTATTCTCTAAGTCAGTGCTTCTGTCTGCTCATGTGTGCGTTGATCTCTCCTAAACAGTCGTCCGTTAAGAAACCGATTTGAGCGGTGAGCAGTCGCTGGCGGGCGCGATGAGGGTGGTGAGGATCAGGCACCAAAGAGCTCTCAGCCAGGCGAGGACACGGCGGAAGTTGTGACCGACGGCGGAGAGGATGACGTTAGCCGCATCGCCGGGGCGGCCTTTGAGATAGCATCGGCCGAGGTGACCATCGGTCTTCAGGTGTCCGATGATGGGCTCGATGGCGGAGCGGCGGCGCAGCTCGCGCTTGATGACACCGAAGACGCCGCGCTTCTGGCCGGAGATGAAGACGCGACGAGGATTTTGCGCGTCGTGGCCGCGGTATCCCTTGTCGACATAGGCCCGCTCGATCGCACAGCCGGTGAGTGTCTCGGTGCGGTCGATGACGTCTCGCAAGGTGTGACCATCGTACGGGTTATCGGGTAGCGCCCTGGCGTGCAGCACGAACAGGCCGCCGGGAGCACGGCGGTTGTTGGTGACGATGGAGGCTTTGACACCGATCTATGGACCACGCCCGCGTTGCAAGAGGAATCGACAAAGGGATGAAGCGGTTTGCGCCAATCTATCCGGCTTCAATTTGGGGCTGTTGCCCCGAGCCATCATGGATATCCGCTCACTTCTGTCCTCAATAACTCGCCGGCCTCAAGAAGGGCCATGGAGTCGAACCAGGCTTCAGAAGTGTCGGTGGAACCGTTTCTCCATTCGTCCTTTCCGTCTCGCAAACCTCGGCGGGTTATTGTGCCTTCTGATCCCGACCTTGGATTTCCCTTTCCGGCCCTGTTTCTTATGCGGTGCGGCCCAGGAGGTTGGCGTCGTAGTCACGGCCTTTTGCGAGCATGCTCCAGGCCATGCGCGCAAGTTTTGCGGCCAGGGCAACAACCAAGACATTGGAGTGGAGCCGCTTCGACGCTGCCTCTAACCAGGCTGCGAAGCCATGCCGAGGCCAACTCTGACGCTGCAGAAGTACCGCTCTGGCACCTTGAATAAACAGCGTTCGCAGGTACCGATTACCGCGCCTCGATATGCGCCCGAGAATGGTTCGATCGCCGGTCGAGATTTGCTTTGGTACCAGACCAAGCCATGCTGCAAAGTCTCGGCCTTTATGGAAGGCATCACCGGTTCCGATGGCGGCGACCATCGCGCTTGAGATGATCGGCCCGACGCCGGGCGCACTCATTAGGCGGCGACAGTGTGGATCTTGATCAGCGAGTTCGTCGATTTCTTTCGTCATTGACGCGACCCGTCGGTCGAGATAGCGCCAGTCCTCGGCTAAGTCCTGAATGAGCTGGATCACGCGAGGCGATAAGTTGTCGTTTGGCGCTGAGAGAATCTGAGGAAGTGCCAGTCGGAGTGCTGCCGCTCCCTGCCGCACTGGTAGCCCTCGCTCAAGCAAAAAGCCCCGGATTTGATTGATGACCGCCGTTCTCTGCGTCACCAATCGACTGCGAACTCTGTGTAGTGCCTGTAAATCAAGTTGTTCGGCTGACTTCACTGGAACGAACCGCATTGTCGGCCGCTGAGCGGCCTCGGCGATCGCTTCAGCATCCCGAAAGTCATTCTTGTGACCCTTGAGGTATGGTTTGACGTACTGCGCCGGCAAGAGCCGTACTTGATGGCCTAATTTCTCGAGCCTGCGCCCCAGATGATGTGCGCCTGCACACGCCTCCATTCCGATCAGACAACGCGGAATATTGCCCAGCGACTGGTCAAGCTGATTTCTCGACCGCTTCTTGCGTAGCGTAATTGCGCCTGTGGCATCGAGACCGACGACGTGGAATGTGTTCTTCCCGAGATCGATGCCGATTGTGACAAGGTTCGTATTCGACATGGCTTGCGCTCCTGCTGCTGCCCCCCGCCGGGCTGCACGTTGCCGCTGAGAGCGGGCGTGGTCCATGCCATTAACTCGTAGGGCGCGGCGGCCTTGCCCTTGCCGATGCACTCAACCTCCGGAGCATGGAAGGAATAAAGCTTCCAGCCGCGCTGGCGCTGCTGCTGCGATCGGATCTGCGAGGCCCGGCCGAGCGGGAGGGCGAAGGCGTTCTCGAGTACGGCCTGACCTTCGATCTTGCGGCGGATATCGCGGATGATCCGGCCCAGCCGGCTGCGCAGGATGCGCAACTGCCGCTGATGCCGCTTGAATTGCTTGGCGTGGGCGTAGCGTCCCGCCATCATCGCCGCGGTCTTGGCAATGCGAAGATAGGACTGCCGTAGCTTGACCCCGTGCTTCCTTGCCAGGCGGTTGAGCCCCTTGATTGCCGCGTGCAGCAGCTTGGCATCGGTCGGGAAGGTGATGGCCTTCGGCTGCACGGTGGTATCGACCGTGACCCGCTTGAGGTCCTGGCTGCGCAACGCGCCGGCCTCGTGCGCCACCCGCAGGCTCTCGGCCAGCAACAGCTCCAGCTTGTCGCCAAGCCGCTTGCGCCAGTGGCTCAGGTCCGAGCGCTCATGCGGGAACGCGTGCTGAAAGAACTCTTCACCGGTGAAGTACTGGAAATACGGGTCGTGGACCCAGCGCTCGCACACCCCCTCATCGGACAGGCCGTATATGTGCTTGAGCAGCAGCAGCCCGATCATGAAGCGGGTCGCGATGCCCGGCCGACCGTTCTCGCTGTAGAGCGGCGCGATCTCGCCGTCGATCCAGTCCCAGTCGACCTTGCCGGCGAGCTGAACCAGCTCGTGCTTCATGTTGATGATCTGGTCCAGCCTGGCTCGGAACAGATCGCCCGATCCCGTCGCTTTGGGCTTCTTCGGTCGCATCGCCACCTCCGATGCGAGGACGGAATCATGACTGGCGATTCGATGGAATCCTCAAAACAAAATTGCAGGGTTCCGATGCCCGAAGCATCAAAACCCTGCAATCCCAAAACAGGCCACAACGAATATTGCGATCCCAGCTCAATCGCTTAGCCGCTCTTCACGGACGACTAAACATCCGCTGGCCATGCAATCGGCTGATCTGACGCGGATTTCCGTCCGTCGAAAGGGCAACCCTCGCGCCGGCGCTAACCTAACGGGCGCGGTGCCTGTGTCCCGCTCGCCGGAACGGCCGCTGGGCCACACATAAAGGAGAGAGGAGATGAGCAAGGAACGTTGCGACACCTCACCAAACTCTTCGCGACAGACCAAGAGAAGATAACATGCGTTGTCGAAAGGTGCATCCAGAGCAGGCCGATTCGGCCGCTCCACAATGCTGCCTTCCCCGCGCCGTCATCGCCGCAGGTGGTTAGCGAACTCGCTTAAACCCCACGCTATTCTCAAATCCCGGCCCTGACGCAAGCTCCAGGCCGACGAGCAAAGTGCGAGGATTGGATGTACGCTCCGACGGTCTTACGCGCTTTGCCGCTCGTCTGAATTGAATCGGGTGGGTCCGTATTCCGCAACAATCCACTTGCTCGTCGTGACGTTGCGGCCCATTTCGTTCTCTGTTGCCAAGCGGGCTGCTTCGAGCCTGGCCTCGGCAACGGCCAAATTATCAAATGTGCCGATCAGCGTTGTGTTTGGAAGCCGATACCGAACGTTGTTTGAGCTAAGGATCCACAGTTTCCAGCCCTGCGCCGCTGCTTGCTTCAAAAAGGTTGGGTGTGGATCAGGCTTGGTCTCCTTCAAATCATACGACGCAAGATAGGCAGGCATTCTCAGACCCTCAATCAGAGCAAATAATTACACCACATCATCTAATTTTCCTTAGGAAATTCAGATGGTCACGACCTGACTCCGGCGAGAAAGCCATCGACCTCGAGTTTGAGACGGTGGCTGCTTTGGGCCAGCGCATTCGCAGATGCCAGCATGTGGGAGGATGAGGCCCCTGTACTCGAGGCGCTCCCTGCAACCTGCCGGATGTTGGTTGCTACCTGCGACGACATTTCTGCCGCATGTTGAATATTCTCCGCAATGTGCCGAGTTGCTGTACCCTGCTCTTCTATGGCAGCAGCAATCGTGGACGCGATTTGCGAGATCCTACTGATGTTGCTGCCGATCTCCGCGATCGCAGTAACCGACTCCTCGGTGGCCGCCTGAATATCTGCGATTTGTCCTGCGATGTCCGAGGTCGCCTTGGTAGTCTGCCTTGCCAGCGACTTTACCTCGTGCGCCACAACGGCAAAGCCGCTGCCGGCCTTGCCCGCACGCGCAGCCTCGATCGTTGCGTTAAGAGCCAAAAGGTTTGTTTGCCTGGCAATTGCGGCGATCAACTCGACCACGCCACCAACCTTTAGCGCCGTGGCGGATAGGTGTTTTATCCTTCGGTCGGTTTCTTCGGCTTGACGCTCCGCTCCCCTGGCGATTTCAGCAGATTGCTCGACCTGGCGTCCAACTTCCATTGCAGACGCCATCAACTCGGCGGTACGTGCAGCGACAACCCGAACACCGCTTGAGCTTTCCTCCGAGGCTAAAGCTACCTTGTCAGAGACTTCCTGTGTATCGTGCGCCGTATCCGCCAGGCTGCGAGCGGAAGCCTCCAGCTCGGTCGAGGCGGATGAGAGTGTGTCGAGGACGCCGCTTACCGCATCTTCAAATGTCCTGGCAAGCTTCTCAAGCTCCGCCTTCCGCCGCATCCCCGCCAAGCGGTCCTGTTCCAGATTCGCTGCAAACTCGGCCTGAGCCTTCTCACTCAATTTGAGCTTGAACGATTCCATGGCCTGCGCCATTTCGCCGATCTCGTCAGAACGGCTAAGTCCGGGTAGAGTCACCTCGAACTGGCCGGCCGCCAGTTGGCGCATCGCTTTGGTCATGCGTGTGATCAGCCCGGCCATTGTCTGCCCGACAACGATGGCAACGAACCCGATGACGAGCGTGGCAAGCCCAATTCCCCAAGCCAGCATATGGCGGATTCGCGACGCGCGCTCTTCCGCAGCGGCAGCGCTGGCATCAGCCGCCGCAATCGCTTTCAACAGCAGGGGACGATTTCGACCGTAGATCTGCCCGAGATCATCGACCTGCTCGTCCAATGCTTGTTGCGCGACCAGGAACGCCACGAAGCTCGATCGGTAGGACTCGATAAGCTTGTTCAGTTCTGATTTGGCGGCTGGCGCCAACTCCAAAGCAGCAAGGGCGGTCTCGAACTCGGCGGCGCGCTTATCCAGCTCAGCCCCGTACTTCTCATCACGCCGCAGCATGAAATCCTTTTCGTGTCGTCGCATCATCAGCATCAACACAGTTAGCTGCGGCTGATTGATCTGCGTAAGGTAGGATTCAACGTGATGCACGGCATTTCGCAGCTTGCCCTGCAAGCCATCATTCTCAGTGAACCCGAGCACGCGCTGCGCCGAAACGATGTTGTTGAAACGTGTTGCATAAAGGCCGATTCCGGCACGCAGGAAAGACACATCTTTCAGAGGATCGCTCTCCAACAAGGAAGCAACATACGCCTCGATCTGGTCTAGGCTGGCCAGCTCCTTCCTGATGCCGCCTGAGTGGCGCGCGATCAACGCTTCATCGTGGCTGCGCAAAAACTCCAGTGCAAGCTGCTGTGACTCAAGAAACGCTTCTGAAATCGCCGACAAGTGAGCACGAAGGTGAATGCTCTGGTCTGCCTCCCGCTGAACCTCTGCAACATAATTGAGCCCAAGAATGCAAGTCGTCCCTGTGACGAGCACGCCCCCTATTCCAAGCATGGCAATCTTGGTTCGCAGGCTTGGCCGAAGCCGACCAAAAATTGGCAACATGAGCCGCAGCGCAACGACTGGAGCAAGCATCAGATTGCCAATCAATCCGTTGTCATTTCGGCATTTCTGATCAGCACGATCGAAACGATGGCTCGGCGAGATGCTGACCATTCGTAGCCTCTAATTTGGGTTTGTTACACGAGATTGACGGAGAGACTGGGCTCGATGGGCATGCCGTGACAAGCGCGGGCAGGCGGTTGTTTTGCGTTCTTTGTCCTTCGGCTTGCTCTGCGCGGTCTATCGGCCTACTCGCCGATCATCGACAGTCGAAAGACTGGTTACGATATCGGCATATCATGCCCCTGGCGCTGCAGACTCGCGGCGCAGGCGGCAGCCCGCGCCTAAATTACGCGATCTTAGGCGCTATTGCGCCGGATTCACGCGTCGAGATCGGTAACACTCATCGCGGCGGGAAGGCTTCGTTTTTTCCAATTCCTTTTTGATCTCAGCTTTTGCCTGTTAGCAGCGGACTTTTCGAGGAATTCGGCCAAACGAACGGGCTCATTCATTCGGCATTGGGACTGGTCCGTTGGCTAGCCTCAGCGAGGAATCGCGAACAATGTCTGTGGAAACTGAAACGGATTGAACAAAAGTGGGGTACCGTCACCGAGGACACGTTCAATAACTAGGACGACGCCGACGCCTTCGCCGCCGACGCGCTGGCGTGACACCAAGAGCTTGGCAAGACCTCGCACCCGTCCGCCACCTACTGGAAAACATAGAACTGGCGGCCTTCACGCCTCAGGGCCTTCGGCGAACGGCAGCGACAATCGTGCAATCAGCACGTCTGCCGGTCGACTACGTCAAGGCCCTTCTAAACCACAACGACAAGGGTGTGGCGGGTAAGCGACCATCGCGCGACGAATTAGGCAGCGATGCGCTCCAGTGACCGCAAACCTGCCGAACACCAGTTAACAATCCGCTAACCAATTCGGGCCGCCCCTAGACCAATCAGCGGCTAGAAATCGGCGGCCTTGCGTCCTCCGGCAAGCTCCGCTGTAATCGGCGTCGATGGAGCGTGACCGGGGGCGCCTACGATGTTGGGATGGGGACGATCAAAGAAGCCGGCCTTGCCTTCGGCCGAAGGGGCTCTAGGCAACCTCTTCGAACCTCTGGCGCTGCTGTCAGCTCTCGATAAGCTGCTTCCATGGTACCTGAAAGAGACGGATGAAGGGCGGCTAGTCTATCCGGCGTGTAACCGCACGCTGAACGATGCCGATGGAAATGTTCGGGCAATTTGGGGCACACTCGGCTTGAGGCCTGCCGCTACGTCATGATGGTGCCGAGGCGCGACGTAGAGCTTTTGGTTAGCGCCGTGCGCCAGGCCGAAATGATGGATGCCTTTCTTAGGCAGCTTCCGCACGAGGAAACTGTCGTCGACTTCAGGGGCGTTCCTTTTGACGATTATCCGACCGCGATCATTGCCGGCCTAAATTGGCTCGATCACTGCGCATTCCTCGCCGGCGTCGACCCTGACAAGTTCAGGCGAACGGGCCGAGACTTCCGCCATTTCGTGGTGCTCGCGCAGCAGTGGTGGGCGATCGAAAATGCGGGACCGCGCTGCTACGAGATGCTCGCGAACCGCCAAGTCCCCCCGCTGATGTTCTATCTCATGTGGCAGAGCTATACGCGCCTAGCAAAGGAAATTGCTATTGCAGCGATCTATGGATCGTCGCTCGATCGCGCCACAGAGCAGCAGCGACAGTATTTTCGAACGACGCTCAGTTCGCAGCCCAATCAAATGCAAGCCGCGCTCTCTACTCTAACCGAAACCACAGCCAGATTGAAAAGCGCTTCGGATCCAGACGATTTGGTCCGATCCTATGCTTGCGAGCCGCGGCCAGCGTCCGCGCCCTTTGGCTGCCGATGCTCTTGACGTGAACAGGCTTGAACCATCCCGTTCTCACCACCTGCGCGATCCCACGGGCGTCATTCCGATCGGTCTTCACCGGCAACCGGGGATTTGCTTTCCGTGTAAGACCAACCGACGACTTTGGTGGTCTTGTTGTCCCCAGACTCCGCAGCTTTCTTAACCCCCAACTCGTCGAAGCATTTCAGTCTCGGGGCGTCCTCTTTGATCTGCCTACAGGCGGCGAAGCCGAGCAGGAAATCCATGACTTCGGCTTGAGCTGGACGAGCCAGGCAAAGAATAAAAGCGGCGGCTATGACAATGCGGACGGGGATCATGATGGAATAATACTGAAAGATCTATCGAAACAAGGCTAGCGTACAAGCGCAACTAGAAGGCCCAATCGAGGGCAATCCAATCGTGCTGGTCTAGCAGCGGCTGGCCTGCGGTGGTCGCGTTCTTCTAAGGCTGGCAACACGTCTCGTTGGACAATACGCGAGTTGAGCTGACGGGCCGGCGCGATTCCAGGATTGAGGTAGTGGCGCCGCCTGTGGGGCGACGCCAGTAATGAGGCTCGGCATCTTTTGCACAGCATGCTGTGAAAAGGTCGAATAACCCCTGCCCCGGGTCGCGACGGGGTTGCGTCGACTCTGTTCTATGTGTGTTCTCTAAAGTGCGGCGCGAAATGATTCGTGTCGCGAACCGCGCCCGGGGCCTTTTCTTGGGGAATCGGGAAACCGGGCGCTCTCGCAATGGAGAACTACCGATGTCACTTTACGACGCTTTGATCAATCCCCCTTTTGCGGAAAAACGCTCGCTGCAAGACTCGCAGTGGACGTTTGAGTTTCAGCGATACCCGATTGATGCCAGGCCTCAAGGGCGCGACTGCGTTTATGCTCTCGTCTCGCCCTACGGCTTTGTGCACTACATCGGAAGAGCCGAGGATCTCGCCACTCGGATCGGCTCTCATGACCGTATTGAGGAAGCTAAGCGCGATGGAGCGACCGAGCTATGGGTCCACCGCACCAACGCACAGAGCAAGGTGCATTTTCACGAGGTGGAAGAGCGGCTCATCCGTACGCTGTGCCCGCCCTTGAACAAGCAGCACAACTCGCTTGCAAGTCTCGGTGGCGTCATGGGGCTGTCCGGCGGAGTGTCGGCAGCGAATAGGCTGGGGGTGCCTTTCGGACTGCTCAACGGTCTGAAGCTCTGAAGTCTCGCAGCGATTTTGAGGCAAGTCATCGGGCGGAGTTAGACCCGCCCGATGACACGCTGGCATTTACCTCGTTGACCGCAACCGCAGTTACTAAAGTTGCACCGATGAAGCGCCCGATTGATCATCTTCGCGATTCCGCGATGTCCATGGAGGTGGGCTCATCCGGAAGCCGCATCACGGGAATGATTAAGATTGGCGATCGTCTTCACTCCGTAAAGACCGACTCAATCTATCGGGTCATGTTGGCAGACGAAATTGATCCCGGTCGCACTAATATCAATGTGCCAAACTCGCAGCAGAAGGTTTTAGACTACAGTTCTGACTCGCCGCTGGTAGCCAAAACGCTGCTAACCGCCAAGCAGCTTTTTGAGAAGGGATTCCTCGGTCCCGACTTCGAGTCTGCGAAGGCAATCGAGCTAAGCTTCGAATGCTTGAAGAATTTGGCTGCGATGTCCGACCTTGCAACCGAGTTCAGAAGGCAGGATGATGACGTAGAGAGTCGGCTTGCAGATTTGCAGATCAAGGGCGTTCTCTAGCGCTCCCATCGGCGCCTAACCTAGAGCCGCGCTGCAAAGAGTTCATTCAACGCGCCGATCACTCGCTCCAAGCACTCTTTGCGATTGCTTCGATGTTCTACGGAAGCAAGTTTAAGGGCTGGTTTGAAGGACTTGCGGAGGAAGTAGCGCGAAAACACGAAGGCGACAGCCAATACATTGGGTTGACGTCAGATGTGGCGAATTTCTGCAAATCAATTAGGACCACTCGCAACTGCATCGAGCACAGGAAACCAAATGAGCGTGTTGAGGTTTTTGATTTCTCTTTAACGCCAAATAACGAGATCGTTCCTCCATCGATTGCCGTGTACCACCCCAAGTTCACTCAGCCGCGAATACCGATTTCCGCATATACGTCTCAGGTAACCGATCACATTGCCGATACGTTCGAGTCTCTGATTGCATTCATGTGCTCAAGAAATATCGATGCATCGGTGGCAACTCCTGTCCAAGTGGTGGAGCTGCAGGAAAACCAGCGCGGCAACAAGCTTGTGAAGTACACGTATGGGATGGACGGCGGCAATCAAACTATCCCGCTGTCGTAACATCGTTCTCTTCGAGGGTCTCTATCCTACCGTATTTCTCAACCACTGCGTAAAGCGCCGTATATTTTGCTCGCTCAAGCTTGCCGTGATATTCGTACCCTTTGCGGGCGGCAATGCTTTGGAGCGTTGAATAGTAACCAGGTAGATTGCTTTTTATGGCGCGCTCGATGCTTGGAACTAACGTCGCATCCCGCGACTGCTTATCAACCTTGGCAGCCAAAATCGCATTGCTGATTATAGCGAGCTGATGAAAATAGTTATCTCCGGCGGTCGCGATCGATAAGAAGTCGTCGAACGTGGGGTCGTCCTTCTTGCTGATGTATTTCTGAAAGACCGTGGTGAATTCCTGGTAGCGCGCGTTCTGCGCCAGCATCAGGTCTCTACCATTTTCGAAAAGCTTCTGCTCGGCGTCTAAACGCTCCTTCTTTGTCAGTGTCCAACGAGTCGCCAAAAAACCAATGGCGCCCCCGAAAATCCACTGGACCGGAGAGAAATTGTCCTTGGCCAGCTCAAACAAGTGTGCGAGGTCGATCACTTCTGTTCAGCGAGGCGCAATAGGGTATCGATCGTATCGCTCTCCGATGCATAGTAGCGAGTACGGTAGTCTGGAAAAATCTGCTTGGCCGCAGCGTCCCCGGCAACGTCTCTTGACATGCCCTGGCGGGTTAACTCGCGGACTAACTCTGCCCAACGCCGAGTCTGCGCATCGTTTGGTTCGCTCGCAAGCCCGTATTTTATCAGCAAGCCGTGGCCCGCAGCCGCCATAACCCTTCTCCCTCTGATGATTTCCTCAATCAACCATAGAGGGTTCACGCGCATACCTTCAAGTATTCGGGGCCCGCAAGCATCAAATAGTTGCGGATAAGCCTGCTCACCCCAACACCCTTCTCGCCTTCGCATCCTTCACCGCAGCCACAACACGCATTGGCAATTCCGCGTTCTGCCGCGTCATCGCAGCCTTAATCAATGCAACCGTCTTCTCGCTGGCATCGCCTTGAATGTAGACAGATCCACCGTGAACAGTGACACCTCCACCTCCCACGCCACCACCGCGCAGAACATCGTTAGGAATGATCTGAGCGCCGCGCGGGACGTTCATAAGCTCTGGGCCGTTTTCGCCGACCAGGGACAGACCGCCAGGCGCAGAATCAGTACCGGACGCGAATTGCCCAACGAGTGGAGCACCACCAACCGACGTTGGCCCAATTGCACCTGCAATCGATCCGTTCGCGTTGATGCCACTACCTCCACCAAATAGGCTAAATAGCCCGCCACCGCCTCCGCCGCCAAACGCAGACGACCAGAGATTATCCGCAGCCATCTGCGCCAACTTGTCAGCAATTTTGCCCAGCGCGTTAAGACCGGCCTCCTTAAGCGCGTCCATTGCGGACGCCCCGTTGCGGATCTTGGTTTCGAAGTCTACCAAGAATCCGCTGTTTACCTGCTGGCCGAGGTTGGCTAACTCTTTGATGGTGGCGTTGAAGCGTAGGCCAGTGGCTTCACTGCTAGCCAGAGCAGCCGGGATATCGTTCCCATAAAGGCCCCTCAGTTGTTGGGCAACTGCCAAATCCTGCGGCGTCAGAAATGTGGACTTGGCGCCGAATTGGATATGGCGGCAAGCGCCGCCTACGCCATTGCCGCGCAAGCGACGCGGATCGTCACGACGTCTTCAGGAATTTGCGGATCGGTCGGCGTCGTCATGCTGCACGCTGACTATTCGGTTGCCATCGCAAAGCAGGGGATCAAGCCGACGCTAATCCATGCCGGAGCGCGCAAAGTTGACGGCAATCCGTACGAACCGCTAACCACGGAAGTTAAAGGCGAACTCCAAGCCGAAATTGATCGGTTCTATGACCTGTTCGTCGGCAGCGTCGCCAAGGGGCGGCCGGGCATGAACGAAGCCGCAATTCGCGCGACCGAAGCGCGAACCTACATTGGGGCCGACGCTGTCGCGGTTGGTCTTGCCGATGCCGTCGGCAGTTTCGAAAGCGTGCTTTCCGAACTGACGGCATCAGCGCAATTGCACCGCCTCCCCCCGCCCCCGGCGGCGCTGACGTTCACCGCGGCCGATCTTGCAGCCGCGCGCGCTGAAGGGCGCGCGGAGGGCCTCCAACTCGGCGTGACCGACGACGGACTTGCCGCGGCGATGGCTCGTATCGACGCGGTGTTGAGCCTGCCGGCAGCGCACGGCCGGCGCAAGTTTGCTCAGCACCTTGCGTCCCAGACCAGCATCCCCGTCGGAAATATCACAGCGATTTTGGAGCAATCGCCGACGGAGGCTGACGTCCTCCGCGCCGACTGTCGCCGTTCGGGCGACACACCGCTCGGTCTTGTAATCGACGGAAAGGAAACACCATGATCTTCAACAAATCAAAGTCCGCAGCGCTGAGCGCCCGGATCGATACGCTCGATAAGGAAATTGCTGCCGGCGCCGCTGCCCTCGCTGATCTGCAAACAAGGCGTCGCGAGGCGATCCGCGACGGTAACGACGCAGCGGCCGGCAAGTTCGAAGAGAGCATCGCCACCGCAGAACGCAAGGCGGTGCTACAGGCTGAGCGTCGCGACATTCTTGCTGCTGAGCACGAAAACGCTCTCGCCGACGAAGCGCGCGAAGAATTCGCGCGACGCCATGCCGCGCAGCAGGAAGCGAACGCAAAGGTAGCCGCTGCTGCGCAAAAGGCACTTCGCAAGGCTTGGGATGTCCTAGCCCCGACGCTTCGAGAATTGGCGGAAGCGCGGGCAGCCACGGATCTTCTGAACAAGGCCGCGCCAGGCGACTTTTCCCAGCTTCCCTACGCGGACGATCTCGCGCGCGGCGCTCTGGCGCTGCCTCGCCACGACATTTCGAGCAGGCCAGTCGAGCAGTGGGTTTACTCTTCAACTGGGGAGCGCGTCGGAGATCAAGATGCCGTTCAGGGCGGCAGTTTGCATGCGGGATTTGGCGCACAGCAGGCGTCATACTGCGAAAAACGAACCTTCCGACACGTTCGGTACCATCCCGCGGAAGGTCCGCGATACGCCGCGCCGATTTCGACCGATCTTCGCTTCCCTCGATGGGACAGCGCCGGCCCGCTCTTTGATGGGGCATTCGTTCTTCCGGATAGGGTCGCAGATGCATTGAGCACCATCGAGGCGAACCAGAAGGGAAAGGCCGCCCGGCCGATACTCGAAGAATTCATCGCTACCGACGACGCCGCATCCGATGCTGCGTAACTTCCCCAGAAAGGTTCGTTGATGAGCGAAACCACGACAATTCGTTGCGACATTTGCGGCGCGGAAACGACCCTCACAGGAATGGACGCTTGGCGCGGGCCCGGTTGGATGGGGTGTTTTCACTGCGACCGAGGTTGGTCCTGCGACTGACGGCGGGCCAGCGATCCGGGGGGAAATCGTGGAGAATTGGTGTCCAGCCTGCGTCGACGAGCGTGGAGCCGATCGAAACGCGCGGGACTGTGAAGCATTCCGACGTTCACGCCGTTCTTGGTTTCGGTGCATGGACGTCGTCTTGGGCCGCGGATTTCGTCGCGGGAAGTCGGCCGACCTGATCGACGGCAGCGGCGAACACGAAACAGGCCAGTTCGAAAACAAAGACCCTCTAGAAATTGGCCAAGAGATTTCGAGCAACTTCGCCCCGAAATTCGAGACCGACCAGCAACTGGAAAAGGTTGAGCAGTACCAGTTGACGCCCGGCGAAACATGCTTCCGCTGCGTCGAAAAGCTGACGCGCCAGCAAGGCATGACGATCATGGGTACGCCGGAAGGTAACGCCAAGATCACGAAGGGCGCGCAGGGGCGGAACGGCCCGCTGATCGAAGGTCAGAACATTCTGTCAGGGACCGCGCACCATAACGGATCGAACCGGCATTCGAAGATTGTCGTCCGCGGTCAGCGCCCCTTCGGTCACGGCGACGACAATCTGGAAATCGAAGCCGAAGAACAGGACGGCGCGGTCAAGCGGCATCGCCCAATCATCATCATCCAGGACGAAGACACGACCAAGGATCGCGCGAAGAAGCGCGCGAAAAACCGCAAGGATCGCGCGGCCGGCAACGCGCTCAAGGCGACGATCGTTGTCCAAGGCTTCCACGACGACGGCGGCCAGCTTTGGGCGCCGGGCAATCTGACTTGGACCGAAAGCCCGTTCCTCGACATCGCGCAGGACATGCTGATCGAAAGTGTCGATTACAGCCAAAACGACGGCGGCAGCATTGCGACGCTGAACCTTGTCGACCCGCGCGCCTATGACGGCGAGGGCGCCGGCGGCGGCAAGGGCAATAAGTCGGGTCCGACGTGGTTTTTCCCGACTGACATTTGAGCGGGGCAAGGCCGGCGCTGGGCAACAGCGGCGGCGCAAGCGGGAGTTGGTGACTTGGATGCGCCACGCGACGTCCTCAACGAAATCGACCGCTTCACAGCGAGGTTGGCCGCCGCTGAGGCGGTCGTCGTGCAAATCACCGCACCGTTGTTGGAAGCCTTGGAGTCTGGATTAGGTCGCGAGGTAATCGACGGCATTCGAACTGGCATAAACATGCCGACACTCGATGAATTTCAAAAGCTCGCCGTCGAGGAGTACCTTCAACAACTGGCAGACAACATTGAGGCGCGGGTTCGGGCGAAGATCGGTGCGTGCCGGCCTTCGTGAATGTCTTGGACACCGGCCCACGCCGATCAAGCATCACTTCCAGTACGGCCGCGACGACATTGTAACGCCGACCATGACTTGATCGGTATGCACGCCTAAGGTTCATCGCCACACGATCTCGACGCGCCCGCCGAGGGCGGCGATTGCTCGGAGTAGGACGTTACGACGCGGCTTCTGAGACCGGCGACTGCTATTGGCGAAGTAACGTCGTCCGGCGCACGTTCGATCGAGATCGCGCAGCGAAATTCTGAGATCGGCAGCCCTCTGCCGGATCGCATCTAACATCTGTTGACCGGTCAGTTTGGGCTGCCATGGCCGTCTTCGGATGCCAAAAGTTCTGCCCTTGCCTTGAATGCCGTCCCAGCTATGCCGTGGAAACTCCGCGATCAGCTCAGCCTTTGTTGCATTTCCCCAGCGCCCCCGCAGGCGCGCAATCTCGCTCGTTGTCCAATGGGAGACTGACCGAGTGAGTTTGAGCTTCATGGCTCGCGAATACAGCGCCTGTTTTGATCGACGCCGCAGCTTCCGTTGCATCGCGCGATAGTCGGGGAAAAGCTCTCCAACAACATAATCCTCCTCTTTGGTCCACAGAGGATGTCCGTCCGGGGTGCGTCCTTCGAACTGAATTCGTGCCCGGGCCCGATCCGATGCGTTGAGACCTTCGTACTTGCTTCGCCGCTGGCGTTTCATTTGCCGGCCTCCCTTCACCAGGCACGATGAAGGGCGAGAAAAGTTGTTAAGTCGATGCGTGGCGAACTGGTTACTCCCGCAATCCACGCCGGGAATATACCCGGTTAACTGACGGCGATTTGAATGTTCTGCGCTCGCCTTCGTCGGTTCTTTGCCTGCTTTCACGGCCTCATCGACCGTCCGCCGAATGATGCCCGGGTCACGCGCTTCGGCGTCTCCGATCTGGCGGGCCTCCTGAATTGCCCTACGATCTAAGCCAATATCAGCGGCTGTCGGCTTGAAGTCCCCGCCGCGGACTTCTTTGCGCCGGTGGTCCCCGCGCTTCTGAACTTCGCCCCGCGCCTGCGCCGCGTCGTATTCATCCGCAAGCCGCCGCTTAGCCTGCGCCTCGATATCCAGCGCGTCGGCCTGCGCCCGATAGACGGCGGCGATCAGGTGTCCGTCTTCGGCTTCCGCTTTCTCGCGCGACCTTGGTACGATCCGAAATTTTCCGGCCCGTCAATCGCACCGTACACTGAACCCCGGCCCTGTGCGTAGAGGCCATATTCCAGATCGAAGAACGCCCGCACAGCCGGCGTGTAACGACCGCCCATTAGCCCATCGATCTTCGGAAAGCCGCGTCGTTCGAGCAGCGGGACAATCGCGCGAAATTCAGAATAGCGACCCGGTCCCATCAGCGCGACGGAAACGTCCATCTCGCTGGCGAACAGTGGCAAGTCTTCGAGTGTGACCTGTCGCCGATGCCGGTCCTTGATTGTGTCGCCGTTCAGTCGTCGCTGTCTGGCTTGATCACGTGAGGTCGAGTTTCTGATCGACTTGCCGATCGCTTCCTGTTCCTCAGGGGATCGATCGGGCGGCTCTGTTGTGGGCGGTTTGGAGATCAAGGGCGCCTTCCGCTCCGGCAAACCGGTAATAAACCGGGAATTGTGCCGGTACTGCACATACGGCTACGGGTTTCTTCCCGCGTTGCATTTGCCGATTTTTTGAGTAGGTTCAACCGGACCGGCCATCAGCTGCGAACTGATGACCGGCCCTAACCTGCAACACGATGGATTAGATCATGCAGCAAGCTGAACGGACCAATATCATTGTCGGACCTTGGGCGCACTCCCTAACGAAGCCGACACCGATTGAATTGCTTTGGAAGCAGTTTCAGACGACGGCCGATGCAAAGAGAGAAATCTACGCTCTAGCGGATCAAACTGCCGATACCGACTACTCTGACGCGGCCGAAGCCGCCTGCGACGCGGCGTATGACGCTTTGGAGGCCGTCGCTGATGCGATCCTAGCCACCCCCTTAGCATCGAAGGCAGACGCTGCGATCCAGGCCCAGGTATTATTGGCACGTGGCGCGGAAGGCCTTCTCCAATACCGGCCAAAGGACCTAACACGCTTCGTTCAGGAAATCCTAAGGATCGCCGAGTGCTAGCGATCGACCCGCTCCCCGCGGGGCGCCCCATGAAAATGGGGCGCTTTGTCACCAAACCGGAGACCGGACGATGCACCACTTCGATCACATACGAAGGTTCTACTGGGAGCGCTGCACGAGCACTCCCGACCGCGCAACCAGCGACAGCCTGTTCGCCCGCTACTGGCGATACATGCTGCGCTGCTGAACAGGACCACGGCCACATGTACTTCCAAATACAGTGGCGCGGGCCGACAGGCATGTAGATGCGCTGCACCACATGACAAACGCCGACCGCACCGGACGGATGAAAACCATCAGCAAGCTGGCGATGGGCATCATCCGCAGGTGCGGAGAGCGCTGCAATATTGTTCGCGCCGGCGACCGCTATCGGATCTCGGAAGTCCGTTACAATGAGTTCCGGCTGACGCTTTCGCGACCCACCGATGACAAGGACCGGACGTCGACCCTCGACGTCCGTTTTTGCGGAAAGCTTGTGCTTCACGTTGAGTGGACGCCCGAGGCGGTCACGCGCACGTCGTACCGGCCGGGCTCCTGGGAAGCGATGCTGCTTCGATACGATCGGACGCTGGCGCTGGCTGGATCGGCGGCGCGGACAGATTGATGTTGACCGTCTTCGGACGTTTCTGTGCGCAGTTTGGCACAACAATTCTGCAAATCGCCGGTCACGCGGCGATAGCATGAATGAGCCGGGCGCGCGCGCAGCCAGCCCGGATAGAGGGGAATGCAATGATACGAAATATTTTGGCCGCCACGGTAGCGACGATCATGCTCAGTTCGGCAGCCGGAGCACAAACGTCGACCACCGCGCCGGCGGAAAAGAAATCAGGCGACGTCGATTACAAAGTCGTTGACCCCAGCGACCTCTTCATTGGGACGCGGAAGTACCTCGACAAGCCTATCCTGCTCAAAAGGATGCACTGCTACTACGCGGACGTGGACGACTACCGTTGCACCGCGGGAGGCCCTGTTTTCCTTGCCATCTTCACGGCCGTCGTTGAACCGGCCTCGGCTCGGGAGTGGCTGGAAAAATACTGCGACCAGCTGAAGGTCGCCGTGACGTCGGACAAGTGCCTTTTCAACCCGCAGTTCATCTATGGCGCTAAGGACGTCGACGACGATATCGTCTCGGGATTTCAGCAGCGGAAAGTGATCCACCCACCGGCGGGCGTTACAATGATCCCGGGCAAAATCAAAGGCGAGCGATAGCGCGCGTTGCCGTTTCGCCGGTCGTCGCGGTCAGCGCGGCGACCGGCGCGTCAGAATACAGCGGATGGTTTCCTGAAGGGGCGGCCCCATGATTGAGTTTTCCGACCTACCATTCTGGCCCGCGGCGCTGCGGCTGGATCAGGCGGCCGCCTATTGCGGTCTCAGCGTCCCGACGTTCTCTGCCGTCTGGCTTGGATTTCGCGCGCGCTGCGAGCCTGGTGTGACGGCGGTCTGCGCCGGCCTTTGATGCCGCTTCGTCTCCGGTTAACGCCTGTGTTGTAGACTCGTCCTATGTGCGCTAATGCAGGGCGCTAGGAGGCATTGAGAACCGTAGATGAGAGATTTCGACGTCCGACAGGCCCTGCGGCGGGATCTCGATGAACAGCACCACGACGACGCGCGAACGCGCATCGTGGAGGAGATGGGCATTTGGGCTGGCTCCGTCCGCGTCGACATCGCAGTGATCAACGGCGAGCTTTCCGGCTACGAGATAAAAAGCGCCCGCGACACACTCGTGCGGCTCCCGGCTCAGCAGGCTCTCTACAGCCAGGTTTTCGATCGCGTCACTTTGGTTGTCGCCGATCATCATTCGAAGAAGGCGTCGGTGCTTATCCCCGAGTGGTGGGGAGTTATGATCGCCAGCATGGCCGATGATCTTTCAGTGTGTCTGCAGGAAGATCGGCCGAGCTATGGAAATCCGGCCGTTGATGCTCTGCAGGTGGCTCGCTTGCTTTGGCGGCCAGAGGCCGTGGCGATCTTGGAGCGCCACGGGCTCGTCAAGGGCTTTCGCAGTGCGGCCGCCGAGAAATTATGCCGCCGCTTGGCTTCGGAACTTCCGATCGATCTCCTCAGGCTTGAGGTTCGCGAAACGCTGAAAGCTCGGACCAATTGGTCAAGGAAGTCGGTCGACGATAAACGCGAAATGGCGGTTGGCGTCGATCTCGACCCATTGAGACCTTCCGCCTGCGCTCACGCTGGGGTTGGCTGCGATCGTTGATATCCTCTGGTCGCCCCAACAACCCGGCAGTCCACCGAACTCAGGCCTTCGTACCAGCGTTCGCGCATGCGCCCGGTATTGGTCGCCCATTGGAATGCCTGACGCTCCCGTGGTGCGCTTTCCTTTGATCATAATCCAGTTGTCATCGATCGTGTAGCGCACGCTCACTGTTGCCGAAGCCATGGCCATCCCTGGCGGTTCAGTAAGGTCTCGATGCGAGATCCCGAAGTCGGCGTAATCGATAGGTCGATCGCTTTGCGGCAGCTGGCGCCAGGTCAGCCAGTCTATTCGCGGCACGATGGTCAGGCCCGGTCCAAGCTGGCCGAAGTCTTTCGGAGCTGATGAGCTCGCCAGCGTAACGGACCTCCAGGATGCGCCCAAGTTCGCTTGCAGGATGCTGCCAAGATAGCCGGCGAAAGATGTTGGATCGAACTCGGCTACGTGGCCCGCGTCGACCAGGAGATCGACGTCGGAAGGCGCGAGCTGCAGCTGCTGTTGCGCGTATCCGATTGCTCCCGGCAGCTGGCTTGGCGTGCATTTCAACATCGCGCCGGGACCGCCGCGGCCGATTTGAGAGCGCGCCGCCTGATTGTAGGCAGCGACAGCGCCGATCTCGATAACTGGAATGACCTGTACCCCGGCCGCAACCAATCCTCGGAGAATGCTGTAGAAGTTCTGCGGTCCGCCTGTGACGTTGAAATTGAAAGCTCCGTCCAGGAAGCACCTCCGGCTGGACCACGCGGCCGCCATGCGTGCCACAAACTTCGCCGGCGGCTTCTCCCCGACATGAAAGACGGGTTCGATCCTGTCTCTCTGAGCCGGCGCCAGCTGCAGCAGAGCGGTAGCCTCTCCGGTTTTCGTCTTGAGCATCGGGCGATAGATGAATGGCATTAGGACCCTCAAATTATTGCAGTACTCGGGTCCGCTCCGTAGAGGATGGTCATCCCGCAGATGGGCGCGCAGTGAAGCCGCCGGCGGCACAGAGTTGCTGCCGACGATCATAGCGAGAGCGACCACCGCCGCCGCGTTGCGAAAGCCTTCACCAACCCACCCCGGAGCGGGTTGGCGAACGGCTAGCATCGCAACCCTGACGATAATCGGCGTTGATCGCTTATCGCCCGCCTTCTTTCTGCGCGAAGTGGCGCGGCTCGGCCGGCGCGCGCTCGCGCGGCCTTTGAGTTGCATTGGCTTCGATGAAGGCCCGCCGCTTCCAGCGCTTAAAGACCAGCCCCTCAAAGCCCATTCGGCTCGCGGCCGAACGACGCTTTCCGTCGAAATGATCCTCCTGAAAGACGCAAAACGGCGCACTCTCTATGCGATCCATTCGCCTTCGTCGGCCCTCCCCTCAGGATCGGCGGCTGCGAGGTCCGGTTGGGTTTGCCTCCGTTACCGGACCTCGCTTCTTAAAACGCGTGATGGTTGCGGCTATAGGGGCGCAGCGGCGGTCATCAGGGGCGATATCATCGTAAGCCTTGAGGGCAAACCCTTCACCGGATCCACGCTGAAGCAAGCCGCCCTTGACACCCCTCGACTATCGCGCCGCCGGCACTGTCGCCGATCCTTGTCGAGCACGATCCAGACGATCCGAACCTGATCAGCGCGTCCTCACGAGATCGGCCAGTGAAACCAAGCTTGCACCGCCTGAAGCAGCGCAGCTATTGACGCGGCCGCCGCGGCTCCAGCATTCCACTTTGCCTGCAACGCAGCCGTAAGGTAGACGTCGACCCCGTCAACAATGAGCTGGTAGCTATTCGGAAGGTCCCCTAGGGACATTCGATAGTCGACGATCTTGCCATTCTCCTTTGGTACCTTGACCTTGGCGATTGCAGATCGAAACCATGCCGATCCCGCAACAATCGAGAACGCGACGACGCCGGTTGTCAGCCAATTGTCAAAGGTCACCACATTTTCTCCTAATCAAAGTAGCAGCTCCATGACTGGACACCTTAGCGTTTCTGGCGTCGGGCGACCGATCGCGATGTCCAGCTGCACGAAGAAGCCCCAGCCGGGGCTGGCGCGGCTGGGGCTCGGACGGGTGCCCGTGTTGAGGTGGGCAGCCGGAGCCTAGCCGACGTCAAACGGTGCTTTTCTTCGAATTTATCCATCGCCAGGAGGGAAATCAGCACTCGGCATTGACCAGCGAGGGGCCGGCTCACGATGCCCGCGGCGATCCCGACCAGCCGCCCCAACAGGTAAGGACACACTTTGCGGATCGATTTTGTGCGCAACGCTTTAATCGAGTGTCGATGTCGCCAGCATCCCGACGCGATCAATCCAGCGGAGCAACCGCGCCTTGCTGCGCCGGCGTCATTGACCTGCTTCTAAGTCCAGAAGGTTTTCGCAAAAGGTGTCGCCGGTCTCCAATGCCGCATTCATGATCATTTCAGCGATCCGACCGGGGTCAAGCGAGTGACGGCCAGCGAGGCGCGCGAGCAGGCCGGAATTGCGATCCTGAACGCTGACGCGATAAACGTGGGCGCCGGCGATTTCCTGCCGCGGTCGCCCGCCCTGCCCCGACAGCTGAATATCGCAGCGCTTGCACAGTTCAAAGATCCGCGGCGCCTGGTTCGCGGCCAAGCCGATGTCGAGCGCGATTTCGCGCGCGGTCAGTCGACGCTCTTCCGCGAGGAAACGGACCCATGCGATCCGGTCGTCGCTCCATTCAATGCGGCGATGGACGGCACCGAAATTGGGCTTCGACATTTTGGCCCCTCTTTTGCGGGGTCCGCATCGTGGCGCGGTTGACGAACCCTGCGGTTTAGTCGGGCGAGCTGTTGCTTCCGCATCGGCGCTTGGACGTTCTGCGGTATGCTTCATGCGACGGTTAGCCCCGGTGGGCAGTTTGGACGTGGGCGGCTAGGCGTTCGTTGACTACCTCGTCGCAGAAGCATTGCGCAATGCCTTCTGGCCGCTGTGTGGGGGACGGCAGCGCCAGATCGGTCCCGGTGGCGCCGTCGGCTATGGCCTAGTCGGCGCTATCATCGGCGCACCGGATTTCATCATCAATGTCTGCCGCCGGCTGTTTGGATGATCCTGCACCGGTCACGCTGCCGACACAAACACCGGGAAATATCCCGACGCCACAACCAATGATCGCAGGAAGCCAATGCCGCCGCTGCTCAATCCAGTTGTCGCCGATCTGGCGCCCTCCGGGTCAGACCTCACCGTATACGATGAAGAGCACATGGCCACGTATTGGCGCCTGCTCGACGCCAATGCTGAAGGCGCTGACTGGCGCGAGGTATCGCGGATCGTCCTTGGTATCGACCCAGACCGCGAGCCCAAGCGGAGGCGTTTGAAAGCCATCTCGAGCGCGCGCTATGGATGGCCAACAGCGGGTATCGTCAATTGCTGCGAGGGGGGCCTGCGAAGGCTCCGTAATGGCAGAGAGCGCGCCAGCCTTTTCCGGGCAGACGGCCGGCGGGCGTCAGCCGCCGCCGGCCATCCTCCGCTGCCTGTGGCTGGGGGCTGGATTAGGCAGCGATACGCTCCAGTGACCGCAAGCCTGCCAATCACCAATCAACAACCCGCTAACCAATTCTGGCTGGCTCTGGACCTTTCCTAGCAACAAAGCGACGGCCTGTACTGCGGCCAGCCACGCTCCCTATCGCCGGCGCCGCCTCCCCGGTCGACGACTGCGTGGTTTTGTTCGACCCGGCAGGGAATGCGCGGGGAACAGGTCATC
This sequence comes from Bradyrhizobium sp. BLXBL-03, assembly GCF_051853015.1. Taxonomy (NCBI): domain Bacteria; kingdom Pseudomonadati; phylum Pseudomonadota; class Alphaproteobacteria; order Hyphomicrobiales; family Nitrobacteraceae; genus Bradyrhizobium; species Bradyrhizobium sp. BLXBL-03. The sequence continues at coordinate 7,164,398 of NZ_CP182470.1, forward strand.
CTCGATCAATACCGCGCCGTCGCAAGTTGGATTTACACACTTCCACTGCAGGCGATTTGCGTGCGGGCCTGCAGTCGAGATAACCGCGCTCATCGCTTCGTTGCATTTGATGCAGCGCTTACCCATTGGTGCGTCCGCATTGTCGATCGCGGTCTCTTTTCGGATTGTGGGTGGCCCTTCCACCTGCTGGGCCTGATCGAATTCGCGGCGGCGCGTTCGCACCCTGGCTTCCTCTGCGAGCTTTCTTTGTCTCTGCTCATCTAGCTCGCGTCGTCTCGTCGGACTGTTGGCATCAGCAAGCGCCCACGCCCCAAAGCCAACAGCGATGCTGATCAGAAACCACAGAGATCCGGTGCGAGCGACGCCGCCGTGATGCGAGCATGCTCCGCGTGACCCGATAGAAGGCGAATGCCAGCCGTCGGCGCAAGTGGCCGGCCCGCGGAAAATTCCCGACACCACAAGGAAGCCTATTGCGGCCGCCACGCCGATGGATTTGGACCAATCGAGGATAGCCATGTCAGAGATTGCACATGATGGTCCTGCAAGACGAGCTTACGTGAATGCGGCGCTTCACGCTCTTGGGATCTGTACCCCGACGCGCGCTTTGCTTTCAGCGGATCGAAGCGACGAACGAAGTTCGCTGCTGGTCTGTTTTCGAAGGACAAAATAGTGAACGAGGCCGGCCCTATCGATCAGTCCGAGGGCGATCTCCTCAGGTTGATCGGTCGGGTGCGCCTGCACCCGAGTGACCGGCGTCATTCTCGTGAAGCCGAGCCCTCCGGCGGCTCTGTTAACGCTCGCTGAAAGGGCGGTTGTCATGTCGTGCGCAAGCCGCGCACCGGCATCAGCATCAAGTCCGATATTGACAATCTTGCCGTTCCCCAGCGTGAATTGAAGCGCGATCATCTTTCCGTCTGCGCCGACCAGTGGAACAGCATTCGAAGCTGTCAGATAGGCCAGACTTTCTGGTGCGGGCATGTGTTGCACTTCCTTTGTTAGGTCGGGAAATCTTTCTCGCGCGCGGAGATCTCACTGAGGAAGGACCATTGGCCTTCCTCTCGTCTTTTGCGCTTTTCTCGTGACTGTTTCAGAACCTTTTGGAGGGCAGTGTAGTAATCGAAGACGATCTCGGCCCGGTCGAGCCCATACGTTTCGCGGAGCGCGGACGCGATCTCCCAAGCCTCGGCGCCGCGCGCGGATGCATGTTCGTCCAGCGCTATGTCGAGATCGTCCATCGTGTGCTCGCCGCATGCAGCGATAGCGTTCTGACTGGCGTGAACTCGGTTCGGAAAATTCAGGCATTTCGCTAGGAGCTTTTTGTCCAGTGTCCGCCACGCCTCAGTGTCGTCAGGATATTCTGGCAGGTCCGGCAGCCGCGTGTTCCAAGAGGGATAGGGTTCATTCGGCAGCTGCTCGGCGTTGGCGTTGTCGAAATAGAAATCGCAGCACTCGGAAGCATATGCCTCCAAGAGGACGGCTAACCGCAAAGCGAGGTAGGCGGCATGCTCGTTCTTCAGCGTGCGTTCTCGGTAAAGGGCGATGCCGCCCTGCACCGCGGCTGTTCCTATTCCCGCTCCAACCGCCGTCTTTAGCAAGGACAGCAAGTCCCAGTTGGTGGGGTCGAAAATCTGGTTCATTCTGTGCGCGAACGTTACCTGTGAAAGATCGTCCAAGCCCAGCCGATCGCCGCGCTGGCCGCGGCGACTGTCGCGGCCAATGCCGCAAAGCGCGTCCAGAAGACCTGCCGATTGTGCCGCGCTGTTTCGAGAGCTTCCCGCCTTCGGTCATGCCATGCGAGCCATTCCTGGGCGAAGCCGATCGTCAAACTCCGCATTTCGCCGATCGCAATAGAACCGGCAGAACCGGCATCGACTTGTGCCAATCTGGCCCGGACGTTCTGCGGGCCGAGCGCTTCAAGTTCTTCGAACCATCGTTTGGCTTGTTCCGGTAGGTTACTCCACCGGGACGTCTCATAGGAAAGCGGTCGGTCTTCATCGGAGCTATTCTGTCCGGCTGTTCGTGAGATTAGGTCTGCGCCACGACTGCGCAGCCGCGTTTCAGTGCAGCCTCGAAAACTTGCTTCAGACCGGGATCCGCCAGGATAGCATCGCCCGGCAGGAAGTCGGCCGCGATGTGCCACTCGAAGCCGCTGCTTGGCTGGGGCAGCTTCGTCGGATCGAGCACGTACGCGGTGCGGCCGGGACCTTCTCCGAAGGCGCCTCGTTCGACGAATTTCTGTAGCCGGTTCATTCTGTCCCCTTTAGGCGAAGCGTTCAGCGGGCGGCCCGATCATTGTTGTTCCGATGCCATGGGCCTCTCAGCGAGAAGCTTCAGGGCGATCGGCTCGACGTCTTCGCGCCAGTAGTCGTCGCCATTCGGAAGGACGCTTCCCAACATGCCCGGAGAATAGATGGCCGCCTCCGGGCGGCCGGGGTGCGCCGTCCAGCGGGCGTTGGTCGGCGTGTGGATGACCTCGTTTTCGTCGACCTGAAACTGATCTTTATTGACCCGCGTCCGCGCCATGGCCTGCCTCGGTTGTGCAGGCTGACCTTACACGCGCCATCACTGCCGGGCATGCTCCCGTTGCCGTTTTCCACGTCATACTCCGCGAGGGTTCGCCGGACGGTGGACATGGTGTTGGCAGAACGTCGATCGTCCAAAAATTTGCCGGTGCTGACACCGTGCTTACACGGCGACGACAACAAAACGGACCCCGAAAGGTCCGCGATGTAATTCATTGATTTATCTTCTGAATTTGGTCGGAGCGAGAGGATTTGAACCTCCGACCCCTAGTCCCCCAGGCTAGGGGTTCGGGGAATCGCGATCACCGCAACACCACCGAATAAGTTAACAAACGCTTGCGCTCGGCTCCTCAACCCGCAGAGCGCCCCTTTCCGCCAGCGCATCGGCTGCATCCCAGATGCCAGCATAGATTTCATCAAGGTCTGCCGCTGTTGCACAGTACGGGGGCATCACGTAGATCGTATTGCCGAGCGGTCGAAGCAGCAGATTTCGGTTATTGAAGAAGGCCTGGAGCTTCGGACCTATGTCCGCGAGATAGCCGGCGTCGTTCGTCTTCAGGTCGAGTGCTGTAATCGTGCCGGTCTGCCGAACGTTTCCAAAGCGTGCATCGGCCCGGAATGGCTCAATCGCCTTTTCTTGCATCGCGGCGATCGCCGCCACGCCTTGGCGAGTATTGGGATCTTGCCAGAGCTCTAGATTGGCTCTTGCGGCGGCGCAGGCTACGGGATTTGCAGTATATGAGCTGGAATGAAAGAATGTGCGCGTCCGATCTCTCGAATAGTGGGCATCGAAAATATCCGCGCGACAGAGTGTCACGGCGAGGGGAAGCGCTCCTCCCGTTATGCCCTTGGAATAGCAGACGATATCGGGTGTGATGTTGGCCTGCTCGCACGCGAACAGTGTTCCCGTGCGACCCCAGCCAGTCATGACCTCGTCGGCAATGAACAGGACGCTGGAAGCCTCGCAGATCCGCTTCATTTCCTTTAGCACCCAGGCTGGATACATCAGCATTCCGCCTGCCCCTAATATAAGGGGCTCCACAATAAAGGCCGCTGGAATTTCGTTTCGACAGGCTAGCTCCAGGGCGTCCAGCGTGTCCTGCTCACGACCTCTTACGGGAAACGGGACTGAGGTGACGTCGAACAATAGGGGTCCGTACGCCTCATTGAAGACGCCGCGCGCCCCCACCGACATCCCGCCTATCGTGTCGCCGTGATAGGAATGTTGCATCACAACAATGCTTACTCGCTGCTCGCCTATATTATGCCAATAGCCGAGTGCCATTTTTAACGCGACTTCGACGCTTGCCGAGCCGCTGTCGGAGAAGAAGACATGCTCGAGCCCTGGTGGCGCGAACTTCAGGAGCTGCGCGGCAACTTCCTCCGCAGGATCATGGGTATGCCCGGCAAAGATGATCTGATTGAGCTTACCCGCCTGCTCCTGAATCGCGCGCACGATACGGGGATGGCAGTGACCGTGCGTCACCACCCACCAGGATGAGATTGCATCGATGATACGGCGACCATCCGCGGTGTGGAGATAGGCACCATTTCCCCGAACTACCCGCGTCATCTCGTCTTGAAGAGCGTGTTGCGTAAACGGATGCCAGATCGGAGACCTATTCTTCGGCATACAACTTGAAACTATCTGCACGGAATGCGGCTTTGAACGCTGTTTGCAGCGTTTCCGCGGTGAGGTCAGAGAGCCATGGCAATCGTCCCAGCCAACGCACCCGCCCCATTTCCCGGATGGCCGTCTGAGTCTCGGCATTTCGTTCGCCAATGAAGGCCATCCCGAGAATGGGGATATCACGCTTTCGGAGAGCCTCGATTGACAGCAGCGAGTGATTGATGGTGCCAAGCTTCGTGCTCGCGCAAAGCACGACTGGAAGGCGCCAGCGCTCGAACACGTCGATATAAAGTGTGTCGCCGCTCAGCGGCACCATCAGCCCGCCGGCGCCCTCTATAACCAATGGCCGTCCCCCGGTATCCGGCAAATCGAGCGAATCTGCATCAACGCGAACTCCGTCAAGCTCTGCCGAATAATGGGGCGAGGCGGGCGCTCGAAGGCGGTAGCGCTCTTGCAAGATTCGATCGGCTGAGAGGCCGCCCAGCCGCGCGACGGCCTGGGTATCGGTCTCTCCATCGAGACCGGCCTGAATCGGCTTCCAATAATTCGCGCCGAGGAGGTTCGCAAGCCCCGATGCGAACACGGTCTTACCGATTCCGGTATCCGTGCCCGTGACCACGATCCTTAGACTCATCGAAGTATACCTTCCGTCTCCTCGACCAGGGCATCGAGCATTGCGCGTACGTCCGCTTCGCCGACGTTAAGTGTCAGCGAGATTCGCAAACGGGCCGTGCCCGCCGGCACGGTTGGGGGGCGGATTCCGCGGATGTCGAAGCCGCGCGCCTGCAGCGCAGAGGCGAGCTGCATCGCACGGGCGTTGTCGCCCACCATGTAGGGTATGATCTGCGAGTTCGAGGAACTTTTCCAACCGACGTTTTTCATCTGTCGATGCGTGAACGCGACCAGCTCGATGAGACGCTGCTGACGCTCGGGTTCCTGCTGCAGGATCAGCATCGCTTCTCGTACGGCAACGGCGATCAACGGCGAGGGCGCGGTGGCGAAGATAAAGGGGCGGCACCGGTTGACCATGAAGTCTCGCAGGACGCCGGAGGCAGTGACGAGCGCACCGGCAGCGCCCAGCGCCTTGCCGCAAGTATGAACGACCAGCAGATTTTCTCGGCCCTCGTAAGGCGCGGTGAGCCCCCGTCCATTCTCACCGTAAACGCCTGTGGCATGGGCTTCATCCACCATCAGGAACGCATCATGCCGGTCGGCGAGCGCAACCAGCTCATTGAGCGGTGCAAAATCGCCGTCCATGCTATAAAGGCTTTCGGCCACGATCCAGACACGCCCAACTCCGCCCTTTGCCCACCAGTCACGAATTGTGCTTGCAACCGCCTCTGGGTCGTTATGCGCGCTGATCCGAAAGTCAGCGCGACCCGCTCGCGCGCCTTCATGAATGCTCGCGTGCACCAGAGAATCGAGAACGAGCAGATCGCCTTTCTGCGGCACCGTCGTCAGGACAGCAAAATTTGCGACATAACCGCTGCCAAAAAAGAGCGCTGTCTCGGCACCAAAGAACCGGGCAGCTTCAGCTTCCAGACGTTCGTGCTCCTCGCAATTGCCGCGCAGGAGCCGCGACCCGCCGGCCCCGATCGGCGTGCCGGCCTCGATCGCTGCCAAGACAGCCTTCTTCATGCGCGGCGCGCTCGCGAGCGCCAGATAGTCGTTCGACGTGAAATCGATCCCCGCACGCGGATTGAGACTGCGCAATCGGTGGTCCTCTTTCAGGACATTCAACGCCGAGGCATAGGGGGCAGCTTTTCCCGCGTGGACTGGATTCATTGTGGCACCCGGCTGGCATTGAAATTGTGCAAAATTCTGGGCGGTCGCGCGGAAAAACGGCTTCGGTTGGCAGCTATCGCGATCAAACCGGCAATATTCGATTTTCTCGATCGACCCGCACAACACGTGGTCTGAACGTTTTGGCTTCCACCTCAGCAAGTAAGGCGTATGCAAGGATGCTGATTTTGTCTCCAGGTAGCGCTAGTCGCGCAGCCGCACCGTTCAAGTTGATAGTCCCCGAGCCGCGCGGCGCCTCAGTGACATAGGTGGCGAACTGAGCGCCGGTTTCGACGTTGTGAATTTCGACCCGTTCGTTCACCAGGAAGCCCGCCGCGTCCAATAGCTCACGATCAATTGAGATTGAGCCTTCATAGTGCAGATCGGCTTCGGTCACCGATGCGCAGTGGATTTTGCCTTTCAACAAGGTAATCTGCATTTCTCAACCGTGTCTTGGAGGTCTGCACACAGGATCGCTTACAGCCCCTTTCCAAGGGTAGATGTGATGCCGAGCTTGGTCAGCAATCTGGCGTCCCGGTCGGCTGTCGGATTTTTTGTCGTGAGCAGCACGTCCCCGATGAAAATTGAATTCGCTCCGGCCAGAAAGCACAGCGCGTGCAATTCGTCAGTGATGTCACGCCGTCCGGCTGACAGGCGAATCACGCTTCTGGGCATCATGATCCGGGCGGTTGCGACCAGACGCACCAACGCGATTGGGTCGGGAGCCTGCGCGGTGTTAGCGACAGGAACCCCCTTGACCTCGTTCCAAAGATTGATCGGCACGCTTTCCGGAGGCTTTGAGAGATTGGCGAGCAGGACGAGCATGTCGAGCCGATCTTGAACCCCCTCTCCCATGCCGATGATGCCGCCGCAGCAGACCTTGATGCCCGCCTCGCGCACGTGCTCAAGCGTGTCAATTCGGTCCTGCAGCGAGCGGGTGGTGATGATGTTGCCGTAAAACTCAGGCGAGGTGTCCACGTTGTGATTGTAGAAGTCGAGCCCCGCCTCGAAAAGCCGCGCCGCCTGTTTCGGCGTTAGCATGCCGAGCGTGACGCAGGTTTGCATGCCAAGATCTTTGACGGCGCTGACCATCTCGCAGACCAGATCGAGATCGCGGTCCTTTGGGCTTCGCCAAGCCGCAGCCATGCAGAAGCGGGTCGCGCCTGCCTCCTTCGCGCGCTGCGCGGCAGTGACGACGTCGCTGCAATCCATCAGGCGGGTTGCTTTCACCCCCGTCTCGTAGCGCGCGCTCTGCGCGCAGTAGCCGCAGTCTTCCGGACAGCCCCCCGTCTTGACGCTGAGCAGGCTAGCCGTTTCGACGTGGTTTGGATCGCAGTTGTCGCGGTGAACACTTTGCGCTCGAAACATCAGCTCGGCGAAGGGCAGATCATAGAGCGCTTCGGCCGCGGCGCGTTCCCACGTCCCGCCGACTTGCGCGAGCTCGCAGCTTCCGTTCCGGTCAACTCCATCACAAAGGTCCATGAGCTCGAATCCATAATCATAGATAATCACGCAAATTATCTATCGTCAGCGACATTGCATCGATGCTAATCGATGCGTTACCAGGGCGCACCCATTTTTCCGATAGATAATCTATGATCGAGAACAGGACGACTGCTGGACGCATTGCCGAGTCGATTGGCGAACGGATTATCAACGGCGCACTGCAGCCCGACTCTCCGCTGCGCCAGGATCATGTCGCGCGAGAATTCAATTCAAGTCACGTCCCCGTGCGCGAAGCTTTTAGACAACTGGAGGCTCAACATCTTGTGGTGAGTGCACCTCGTCGAGGCGTGCGGGTTGCACCGCTCGATGCGCATTCGGTGAAGGAGATCGCCGAGATGCGTGCAGCGCTCGAGGTGGTCGCGCTGCGCAATGCAGCTCCAAAGCTCTCATCGGTCCACCTTGCACGCATTGAACTTGCCCTGATCGAAGGAGACAATGCCCAGACGATCGAAGATTTTGAGATGGCCAATCGGGCCTTTCACTACGCCCTGGTTGCGCCCTGTGCGATGCCGCGGCTGCTTGCAAGCCTCGATGAGCTTCAGCTTGCCAATTCTCGGCTGGTCTTCGCGATGGCGCGAACCGCCGGCTGGCGCCCACGGTCCAACCAAGATCACCGTCTGATTTTGCAGGCCTTACGAAGCCGCAATCTTGACCAAGCATGTAACCTGCTCGCACGTCACATTCAATCCATCGAGCGCCTCGCCCTTCAGACCTCCTGATCAAGAAGTGCCACTCTCGAGCTAAGTTGCAACGGTAGTGGGCACAACAGCGCGAACTATCGATCATCAACCAGCGACGCAGCAGAGTTGAGTTGCGAAAGCCGCGATCCCAAGTTAGTTAGGCGGCCCATCTCTCATAGCACACCTAGAGCCATCCATGATCCGTCATATTGTTTTATTCACTGCCAAGGATGAGGCGCACATTGACCGGATCATCGAGGGCCTATCGGTTCTGACCACCATCCCGCATGCAAGTCGGCTGGAGGTTGCTCGCAACCGCAAGAGCGATCAGCTCGGCAACGACATCGACGTCATTGTTTATGGCGAGTTCGAGAACGAGGCGAAATTAGCAGCTTACAAAGCGCATGAGCTGTACCAGGAATCCATCAGGCGGGTACGTCCGCTCCGCGAGCTGCGGTTCGCGGCCGACTACGATGCATCAAGCGATGTGCTATTCCTCACTCACCGCGCTGTATCGACGGTCGGAGGCTAGGCTGAGCGTCAGTCTCACGAGCTTGCATGCTCCGATCTATTCTCGATCTCGTTTGGTGGGCGATCCTCGCCAGCACGCGGAGGCAATTTGCCGATGACTGACCGCCCGATCCACGTGCGGGAATTGCCCTGGATGACACCTGTCGTTGCAATGCGGCGCCTCGCCCACCGACCTCATCTTACGTTCCTTGATAGCGCAGCAAACCAGGAGCCGCTGGGGCACTACTCATATCTGACCTGTGACCCCTTCGGCACTTATATGGTCGAGGACGGACAGGCGAGTTGGAACGGACAAAAACTCGGCGATGACCCATGGGGAGCCCTTCGCACACTGCTTGCTAGGTATCCGCAAGAGCACCGCCCTGGTCTGCCGCCATTTCAGGGCGGAGCGGCCGGAGTCTTTGGGTATGATCTGAACAGGACATTGGAGCGATTGCCGGTGCCGGCAGCCTCCGGACACCGTTTACCTCAGGCAATCCTGCATTTCTATGATGTGGTCGTCAGCTACGATCACCGAGAGAACAGATGCTGGATCGTTTCCACTGGCTGGCCGGAGCAGGACCCCGCGCGACGAGCCGCGCGCGCACGCCATCGAGCCAATGAGTTTGTAGCTCTCCTTGCCAATCCAAACTTGGCGAGGAATGACGCCCACGGGGCGGTCGGACCATGGCACTCGAACTTCAGCCGCGCGGGCTACATTGCGGCGGTACGGCGCGTGGTCGACCTGATTCTGGCTGGAGACGTCTTTCAAGTCAACATCGCCCAGCGTTTCTGCGCCCGGCTAACGACCTCATTTGATCCGGTTGCCTTCTACTGCCAACTACGGTCATTGAACCCCGCACCGTTCGCAGCACTGCTACGTTATGGCAAACTCACAATTGCATCAAGCTCGCCGGAGCGTTTCCTAAAGCTCGACGGACGAGTCGTCGAAACACGCCCCATCAAAGGCACAGGCGTGCGCTCCACTGAGCCCATGGAAGATCAGCGCCAGGCTCAACTCCTGGTCACATCCGACAAAGATCGTGCCGAGAACATCTTGATCGTCGACCTCCTGCGCAGTGATCTGTCACGTGTCTGCACCCCAGATTCAGTTGATGTTCCTGCGCTGTGCAATCTCGAATCCTACGCCTCTGTGCACCACCTCGTATCAGTCGTTACGGGGGATCTAGAAAAGGGCCAAGACGCCGTCGCCCTTCTTCAAGCCTGTTTTCCAGGCGGCTCCATTACTGGGGCGCCGAAGGTGAGAGCGATGGAAATTATTACGGAGATCGAGCGAGTAACGCGAGAGGTCTACTGCGGAGCGATCGGCTTTCTCGCCTTTAGCGGCCATATGGATACGAATATTGCGATCCGCACTGTCACGATCGATGACAGCTCGGCTGTGTTTCACGCAGGTGGTGGGATAACGGCGATGTCGGATCCCGCGGCCGAATACGATGAGACACTCGCCAAAGCACAGCGAATGTTTGATGCATTTGCCGCCAGTTCTTCCGGTGAGCCTTGATTGTCATCATCGACAACTACGATTCCTTCGTCTTCAACATTGCCCGCTACTTCCGCCGGCTTGGCGAAGCAACGGACGTGGTCCGGAATGACGCGATCAGCACAGGCGATATTGTCCGTCTCAGGCCACGCGCCGTGGTCATCTCCCCCGGTCCCTGTTCCCCGACAGAGGCGGGAATATCTACCTCGATCGTTCGCGAGCTTTCAGGTCGCGTCCCGATTTTAGGCATCTGCCTCGGGCACCAGTGCATCGGGAGCGTTTTCGGCGGAAGGGTGGCGCGTGCACGTCGCCCCATGCACGGTCGGTCCTCACATGTCACGCATGACGGCGAAGGGCTATTCGAAGGACTCACCTCTCCTCTTTGTGTGGGACGCTACCATTCTCTTGTCGTTGAGCTCGATCCGTCAAACGCATCGCCCCTTATGGTCACGGCGCGTTCGGACGAGGGCGAGATCATGGCGCTAGCACATCGCGATCAACCGACCTTCGGCGTGCAGTTCCACCCCGAATCGATCCTGACCCAACGAGGAGACCTTCTCCTTAGAAACTTTTTGCGATTAGCAGAGAGCTTTCGAGCGTGAGCATGGGTTTCATACCGCACTCTTCCGCCGCAATCCGGCAGCCGACATTTCAAGCCTTCAAGTCGTACGGCACACGAACATCTTCTTCCGCTTGCAGCCCGTAGAGTGCGGTTTCAGCCGGCGCGAGGGGCGCATTACATGCTTAGGGCACGTTCGGTCAACTACCAGAACCCATAACCGGCCGCGACTTTCGCGCATGCGCCCATCTTTCGCCGTCCGCGAGACAACGCTGCAGGAGATGCACATTTTGCGGTCGCCAAGGAGAAGCGACCTTATCAAAACAACACCTTCAGTGCGGCGATAAAGCAACTTGTATCTCACGTAGTGTCAGATTGTAGGCTTCCACGCGCAACAACTGATCGCCTTGTTCAAGTGGGGCGACCTTATGCAAGCGCGAGAGAGAGCTTCGTGGATACGCTGGATGTCATTGGCGTCGGGATCGGTCCATTCAATCTCAGCCTGGCGGCGCTGATTGAACCCACTCCTCTGCGCGCATTATTCCTGGAGAAGCGCGAGGCATTTTGCTGGCATCCGGGCTTGGTGTTACCGAACAGCCGATTACAAGTGTCGCCATTCAAGGATTGCGTGACTTTGGTCGATCCCACCAGTCCCTATTCTTTCCTGAACTACCTCGCAGTCAATGGGCGGCTCTACAATTTCATCAACAAACGCAACGCTTCGACCTCGCGGCGGGAGTTCACCGACTATTACCAGTGGGTCGCACGGCAACTCGGCACGCTCCGCTTTCACCAAGACGTTTTGGATGTGACCGCCACCAGGGACGCTTATCGCGTCAGTACGAACACAACCACATATCTGGCGCGCGCCGTGGTGGTCGCAATTGGTATCGAGCCAAAGATTCCCCGATGCGCTAAGCCCCTCATTTGCAACACGGTCTATCATGCGGCTGAGTATCTTGACCGGGGATTACCTCGGACGGACGAGCATGTGCTTGTGGTGGGAGGCGGTCAGAGCGGCGCGGAGATTGTCGAGCACATGCTCAATCGCCCCGATACGCCCCGGATTACCTGGATCACTGCGCGCTCAAACCTGTTTGCAATGGACGACAGCAGTTTCGTCAATGAGGCCTATATACCCGGTTATAGCCGGCGCTTTCACGCCCTGCCGTTTCAGCACCGCCGCGCCCTCATCGAGCGTGAAAAGCTGACGAGCGATGGCATTTCTGCAGAACTGTGCAATCGCCTCTACGACATGTTGTATGAACGAGACGTGGAAGGCGCGCCATCTGAGAGCTTCCATTTGTTCTGCAATGTCACCCTGAAGCACATCACGCCCCTGAACAAACGCTGGCGAGTCGATCTGACCGGTCTCACCAGGCAGCAGCATCGCAGCATCGTCGTTGACCGCATCGTACTCGCCACCGGCTTTCGGCCGCGAACTCCCCTATTTCTGCAGTCGCTCCTGGGCAGCGCGCACATGGAGAACAACCTGCCCGTGCTCGGCCCCGACTACGCGGTCAGCTTCACCAAGCCAATGCCAGGCCAGGTCTATTTGCAGAATCAAAGCCGCCTGCAGCACGGGTTACAGAGCGCAAACCTGTCGCTGGTGGCGTACCGCAACAGCCTCATTATCAACAGCCTCCTCGGACAGCCGTTCTATTTGGATCGATCTGAGCACTCGCTCGACGGATACGACAATCCAGACCATGCAGAGCTGAACGCTGGATCGGAGGCAGCGACGTCGGCGGAAAACACAGGCGCGATCCCATGAGCGCGGCACGGTCCTCTATCTTGCGTATTGTCGATGTGCCTCCTGGAGCTGCGGACCGCCTCGCTTGCAGATTGCCCTACCGCGCCTCCGGACCATTTTTGCTCGCATCCAGTGTCATCGCGGCGGCCTATGGCTCGAGCTTCATCTTGCCGGAATATATGGAAATTCTTGGGTTAGCGCACGAGGTCGCGGGCTTCATTATCTCCAGTGGCATGGTTGCGACGATCGTGTGTTGCTGCCTGGCTGGCCGCCTGGCTCAGCGTATCGGCATTATGCCAACGATGGCTGCCGCCTCGGTCGTGATGGCGCTGGCGATGGCAGCCTTTGCCGCCGCAGTGTTAGATGCGCGATTAGCTTATGCAGGCGGCATGCTCGTCGGTGTGGGATGGTCCGTGTTGTTCATCCTCTCGCCGCTGCAGATCATCCGCCATCTACGCCCCACCGCCCGCATCCAACATCTGACGATCTTGTCTGGCGCACAAATGGCCGGGCTTGGCCTGGCGGCCCCGCTCGGCCACTTTCTAACGGAATACACAGGCTCAATGGCGATCACGTACGCATTGTTCGCCATCGCCTGCGTCATCGCGACCATCTGCATAGGCGTGGCGGGGCACGCCATGTTGAAGATCCCATCTGTCCCCATGCCTCACATCGAGGTCACCTTGGTCAAGACGATCGCGCTGCTGCGACACGCGACGGCCGCGCCGATCATGATGATCGCGGTTGCGGCCTGCATTTTCTCAGGGCTGTCGACATATCAGAGCGCCTATGCGGCAGCACGCCACCTCAATCCCGACCTCTTCTTCCTGGTATTCACCGTGACCAGCGTGGCGCTCCGCTTCTCGGTCGCCCATATGCTGGATCGAGTGCCCGTCGAGCGGCTTGCGCTCACGCTCATTATCGCGACCGGCGCCTCATTGGCTTTGTTCATCGTCAATCCTGGCAACGAACTGCTCTATATTCTGGCCGCCGCAATCTTCGCCACAGGCTACGGGCTCAGCTATTCCACACTTAACGGAATAGCCGTCAATCTCGCCGGCGAGCATGGGCTCTCCGTGCCAGTTGCCTCACAAATCTTCACCTTAGCCTATTTTCTCGGATCGTTCGGCTTTCCGGTGCTTGGAGGGAAGTTGATCTACGAATTTGGCATCAATGCGATGTTACTCACGCTATTGGGTGCGACCGTACTTAACGGAGTATTGGCAACCACACTCCGCCCAAAGGCAAGAATTGGCTCTCTGTAACAATGAGAAAGGAGCTCGCAAAATGCTGACCGACGCACAAAAGGCAAAATGGCATAGGGACGGATATCTTCGGCTCGAAGGCTTCTTTGATGCGCCTACGCGTAACAGGATCTCTGATTTCGTGGAGGACGTCGCGCGCTGGGACGTAAGCACCGACAAATGGATGAAGTGGTTCGAGAAGACCACCGATAATCGTAAGATTATCTCAAAGGTCGAAAACTTCCTGGACTACCATGATGCTCTACGCCAGACGCTGCTGGCCGACGGTCGCATCCGCACCGCGATCGAGAAGCTACTCGATGAAGACACGCGGATGCTCAAGGAGCTACTGATCTTCAAATATCCTGATAGCGGCGGGTATCGCCCACATCAGGACATTTATCATATCCCCCACAAGATCCCGGAGCGAATGGTGCATGCTATCGCAGCCATTGCGATCGACGATGCGGCTCCCGACAATGGAGGGCTATTTTTCACTCCAGGGCGGCATAAGGAGGGAGTTTTTCCCATGGATGCCGGCGGCGTCATCAACCCGGACGTGGCCGAGAGCTTTGAATGGGAGCCGACACCGTGGAACGCGGGCGACGTCTTTATTTTCGACGACTACGCGCCGCACTACTCACTACCGAACAAGAGCGATCGCTCCCGCCGCGTGATTTACTTGGTGTTCCAGCGGGCATCTACCGGCGGCCCTGATCGTGCCGAGTACAACCGGATGAAACGTGCCTATAACCCGCCAGAGGGCAAGGTCTCTGACCTTGAAGATCTGAAGAAGCCTAACGGCATCTTTTATCGTGATGACCGCAACACTTAAGGAAAGACGTGTACACAAAGCAGATCGATCGCTCCCTGATGCGATCCGAATATGGCGCGCTGGTCTGTCGCTTGCTGGAGCATTTGCCGGATGATCTCAGCCCCGAGTTCGGTGCCTCGGTTGTTGAGGTCATACCCGGTGGCGCGGTCGATCTGCACGCCCACCATGAGCACGAATTGTGGGTGCTGATCTCAGGTGAGGGAGAATTCGAAGCTTGCGGGCAGACCCGGTCGGTGAAGGACGTGACTTTGTTCTACATGCCACCACACCAGATGCACGCGATCCGCAATCTCAGCCAGGAAAGCCCCCTCAAGTTCCTCTCTATCTGGTGGGATTGACGTGCGTACCTATTTCGTATGTCCAGCTCCCCCCTGCCCTAACGGCAAGTTGCATCTCGGTCACGTCGGCGGCGTATACTTGCTCGCCGACATCTTCGTGCGCTTTCAGCGTATGGCCGGCCATCGCGCGCACTATATCACCGGCGCGGATGAGCACGGCACGTATACGCTCGTAAAGGCGCGAAAGCTCGGGCAAGGCGTTAGCGAGGTCGCACAAAAGCACATTGACGAGATCCTGCAGGGCCTGCGTGCGCTGCACATTACGCCTGATGTCTTCATTCGCACGTCCAGCGAGATACACAAGGAGAACGCTCTTTCGATTTTCCGCGACCTGCAGGAGGCCGGTTACGTCGAGGTCCGAAATGGTGTCCAACTCTATTGCGAGCATTGCGACGAATTTGTCGCGGATTCGCTTGCCACTGGAAATTGTCCGGCGTGCAACTCAGCTGCCGACAGTAATTTGTGTGAGAACTGTGGCCTGGCAATTCGGCATGACACGTTGCGCAATGCCAGGCACACCACATGCGGCCGCAAGCTTGAACTAAGGTCCATTGAGCAGGCGGTGTTCGATACGCCCCGCCTCACCCAGGCGCTAGAGACAGCCATTGGACAAAGCGCCTGGCCGGAGTCCATACGAGACAAGGCGCGAGCTTGGCTGGCAAGCGATAAGCATGGTCTGCCGATGTCGCGCCAGTTCAGTCATGGTGTGGAGTTAACTGAGCCTGAAGCTTTGTTCGGCCAAACCCTGCTCACGTGGTTCGAAGGCTTGTGGTGCTTTGACACCGGAATTCGAGAGCAATGCGCCAACGACTTTCGGGATGCGAAATCAACCATGCACGACCCCCGCACCCGGCTTGTGTTTTTCATGGGCCAGGACAACCGCTTCTACTACACGATAGGTGTGACCGCCGTCCTGCTCGCGCGCGGCTATCCAATTCCCACGAACCACTCGGTCCAGGATTTCTATAAGCTCGAAGGCGAAAAGTTTTCGACCGGTCGCGACCATGCGCTTTGGGCCGACGAGGTTGCGCGCGACGTGGACCCCAACGTCATTCGTTACGCACTCGCTCGAATTGCACGGCCATTCGGCAGAGACGAAAACGAGTTCAATGTTGACGGGTTGGTCACGGCGGCGTCGCACCTTCGGGTCTTTGAAGATGCATTGCGCCAATATGCAGGCAACGCACGCACATTGGACTCTAGACGTCTGCGGTCTCGTCTGCGGATCCTGGCTCAGCGTTACGCGGATGCAATCGAGGAACTCCGCTTCTGGGATGCGCTTGATTTTGTCGATGAGTACTTCCAGGCAGCCGATTTTGCGCGTGACAACAGCGGGATGTGGAACGCCATGGAGATCTCGCTATTCCTGAGCCTGCTGTATCCTGTGGTACCCGAGCTAGCGATCCGATATGGCCGACATTTCTACGGTGCAGCCTGGCAGCCGTCCTTCAAGCTGGCAGCGAAAGCCAGCCTGCCACCGAAAATAGACTTCCCAGTCCTCAACGCCGCGGTACCTGCGCATTTTATCGCAGCGTACAATGAGCGTTTTCGTAAACGCCAAGCCAAGCAAAATAGCGGGAGATGAACGAGAAGCCATGAACTCGACTGTCTCGACGCGCAGCTCCCTCGCTCAGGGCTTTGCACCCTTCAACTACTCAAGTGCGAAGCACGGCATCAATTTCGCCTATGGGCTCCCCGATCCGGCTAGGTTCTCAGAGCTGGCCTGGCCCGACGCATTAAGCCAAAATACCGGCGTCGCCACGGCCGATCTGCTTCAATATACGGACGCGGTGGGTTTGCCCAAGCTCCGGACACGCCTCGCACAACGCTATAATGTGCCGGATGAGGAGGTTATCCTTACAGCTGGTGCTTCACAGGCTCTGCAATTGATTGGCGACGTCTTACTCGACCCAGGCGATATCGTTCTGACCGAGGACCCGTCCTACTTGGGTGCACTGCGCATCTTTTCGATCACGGGAGCGACCATCCTCCAGCTTGGGATGAACGCCGATGGCGTCGATCTGAGCGCGCTTGAAACGACCTTGCGCCGCGAGCCCCGCGTGAAACTTTTCTACACGGCGCCTGCATTTCATAATCCGACGGGGCGGCAAATATCGCGCGCCCATATGGCGCGCGTTGCCGGGATGCTAGCCCGGCATGGCGTGGCTTTGGTGCAGGATCTCGTCTATTCGGAGCTGCCGTATGACGGTCCAGCTGATTGGCTGCCGCCGGGTGGCAACGTCATAAACGTCCACAGCATATCCAAGATCGCGGGACCCGGATTGCGAGTGGGCTGGGTGCTCGCGGATTCAGATGTCATCAACAGGCTGGCGCGCCTCAAATGCGACGGCGGGGTCAGCCCTATTGTCAGCAATATCGTCTTATCGTTGCTGCAGTCGGACGCACTTGATGCGCACATTGTGCGACTACGCCAGCATTATCGTGCCAAGCGGGACAGCCTGCACACGCTACTGCAGCGTAGCCGGTTTTGCGCGCCAGAATATCTCCTTCCAAGCGGTGGTTTCTCGTTTTGGGTACGGCTCGCCGGCGGAATTGAGGCTGAGACCTTCATTGAGGCTGCGCGCTGCGAACACGACGTGCACCTTCTGCATGGCCGTCATTATGGCCCGCGTAGTGGTGACCATGTACGCCTGTGCTTTAGCTATCTCCCGACAAACCTCATCGAGGAGGGACTAGCGAGGTTGGATAAGCTGCAGGCAAAGCTGCGCGGCAGATCGTTACGAACGCTTGCCGAAGACGGCCGGTTGGAACTGTGACATATCTGAGTGTCCAACTAGCAATTGTGCTCCGGCTTAATACGTAGGCAAATCTAAGAAGTTGGCATTCGTCAATATGCGTGTCATGGCGTCTAAAATGTTTCCCTAAGGGAAGGAATGGCTTGCCACTTCTGGTAGCGATAGTCCCCCCTTATGAGCGCCGTTGGGGCGACGACCAGCCGAACGAAAAATCCAAAACTAACCTGCAACAGCAGCTCCAGCTAGGCGAAGACCAAGCCGTGACTTTGGCCGTGCGAGGCGAGTATCCATTGCCCGGGCCGGTCTCGTCGCGAACAGCGGCCGAGATAACCGTCGGCTTTCACCACCTTCCATGGGCTTGATTGACGAGTGGCGCCTGAGCTCGCGTTTGATTGCGCCAAAGTCAAAGCGCTTCTGCCAAAAATGAAGAGCAAGCGATTGCCGGATTTGCATGAAAGTTGAGGAGGCGACCGTAGCAATCCTGGCCTCGACTTCGCCGCCATTGGTGACAAAGGCCGCCAGCCGATCGCGCAAGGCCCGGCTGGGCATATCGACAGCAGAATGTTTATCGTGACGCTGCCGTGGTCGCTGCGCGGATCCAACCCCGCTCCGCACGAAGGAGGCCTTTCGATAGCCACATCGATGCCACACCTGTCGCAAATAGCGCCTAGCGTGTCCGACGTACGACTGCGTGTGAACATGCGAACAGGCTTTTCGGGCGATCACGTTGTAGTTCAAAGAGTTTCTTCTTTGGCACGACCAATGCTTTGGGTTAGCCGGCGAACCCGGCGGACCACGATAATACCCCTGGAGCAGGCTGATCTGTCGATCGATTATGCAAGTCATGGAGCAGCAGATAGATGACTTCGATCATGAGCTCATTCCTCGTCCAGAACCAACTGCAATGGAGCTTGCAAAAAGTCATGCCAATCCAGCGGCTGACGAACCAGGTCGGAAGCAATGCCGCGTTTCACCGGCCACCAGACCGTGCTTTCGTTCCGGAAGTTCTACCTCGAGTGCTGTCAAGGCTCCCATCATCACGATCGGTTGCTTGCCTTCTAGCGCTGGTCTTGAGCTGGGTCTCCTTGACAGATGCCATGTCAGCCGAGACTGCTGCGAGCACCGCACCACCCAGCAGCTTCACGCTCGGTAACGGCCTCCAGGTCGTGGTGATCCCCGACCACCGTACGCCCGTGGTCACGGAGATGATCTGGTACAAGGTCGGCTCGGCCGACGAAAAGCCCGGCAAATCGGGGCTCGCCCATTTCCTCGAGCATTTGATGTTCAAGGGCTCTTCGAGGCATCCGGTCGGCGAATTTTCCCAGACGGTGCATCGCGTCGGCGGTAACGACAACGCCTCCACTTCGGAGGACTTCACCAACTATTTTCAGCGCGTGCCGCGCGAGCAGTTGCCGACCATGATGGAGTTCGAGGCCGATCGCATGACCGGGCTCGTGCTCAAGGACGAGAACGTGCTGCCCGAGCGCGACGTCGTGCTCGAAGAATACAACATGCGCGTTGCCAACAGTCCCGAGGCTCGGCTGAGCGAGCAGGTCATGGCCGCGCTCTATCTCAACCATCCCTACGGTCGACCGGTGATCGGCTGGCACCAGGAGATCGAGAAGCTCAATCGCGAGGATGCGCTGGCGTTCTACCGTCGCTTCTATGCGCCGAACAATGCGATCCTGGTGATCGCCGGCGACGTCGAGGTCGCTGACGTGCGCCCGCTGGTCGAGCGCAATTTCGGTCCGATCCCGGCGCAGCCCGCGATCCCCGCGCAACGCATCCGTCCGCAGGAGCCGGATCCGGCCGCCCCGCGCACCGTCACGCTGTCCGATCCGCGCGTCGAGCAGCCCGGCGTGCGCCGCTATTATCTCGTGCCGTCGGCAACCACGGCGGCAGCCGGCGAGAGCGCCGCGCTCGAGGTGCTCGCCCGACTAATGGGCAGCGGCAGCAACTCCTATCTCTACCGCGCGCTCGTCGTCGACAAACCACTCGCGGTCTCCGCCAGCGCCAGCTATTCGAGCATCGCGCTCGACCCGAGCCAGTTCTCGATCTCGGCCTCGCCCAAGCAGGGCGTCAACTTCGCCGAGGTCGAGCAGGTGATCGACGACGTGATCGCCGACATCGTGCGGAACCCGATCAGGCCTGAGGATCTCGAGCGGGTCAAGACCCAGCTCATCGCGGGGGAGATCTACGCTCGGGACAACCAGGCGTTGCTGGCGTACCGGTATGGCGGCGCGCTGACGACGGGCCAGTCCGTCGAGGACATCCGCAGCTGGCCCGATCGCATCCGCGCCGTCACCGCCGAACAGGTGCGCGCCGCCGCGCAAAAATGGCTCGAGAAAAAGCGCTCGGTCACCGGCTACCTGATCAAGGACGCAACAAAGCGCGAGGAGAAGCGTTCGTGACCTATCCCTTCCCCCGCGTGCGCGGCATCGCGCTCTCCGTCGTCACCTCGGTGACGCTCGCCTTGGCGTCCATCTCGCCGTCGCAGGCCGCGGCCAAGATCCAGCATCTGACCTCGCCCGGCGGTATCGAAGCCTGGTTCGTGCAGGATGCGACCGTGCCGCTGATCGCGATGGAGTATTCCTTTGCCGGCGGCGCGGCACAGGACCCCAAGGACAAGCCGGGCGTCGCCAACCTGGTCGGTGGCCTCCTCGACGAAGGCTCCGGCGAATTCGATTCCAAGTCCTTCCACGAACGGCTGGACCGCCGTGCCATCAAGCTCTCCTTCAGCGCCAGCCGCGACACGTTTCGCGGCAGCCTGCGTATGCTCCGCGACAACAAGGACGAGGCTTTCGACCTGTTGCGGATGGCGCTGACCTCGCCGCATTTCGACACCGCCGACGTCGAGCGCATCCGGTCCCAGGTCATCTCGGGCCTGCGCCGCGACACCACCAATCCGACCGCGCTTGCCAGCCGCAAATTCCTGGAGGTCGCCTTCGGCGATCATCCCTACGGTCGGCAGACCAGCGGGACGCTGGAAAGCGTGCCGACCATCACGGTCGCCGACATGAAGGATTATGTCGGCCGCATCCTCGCCAGGGACACGCTGAAGGTCGCGGTCGTCGGCGACGTCGACCCGGCGACGCTCGGCGCGCTGCTCGACAAGACGTTTGGCAGCCTGCCCGCCAAAGCGAACCTCACGCCGGTTCCCGACATCGAGTCAGCCGCGCCGCCGCAGCGCGCCTTCGTGCCGCTCGACGTACCGCAGACCGTGATCACCTTCGGCGGCCCCGGCGTGAAGCGCAGCGATCCGAATTTCATGGCCGCCTACGTCGTCAACCACATCCTGGGCGGCGGCGGATTGTCCTCCCGGCTCTATCGCGAGGTGCGCGAGAAGCGCGGGCTCGCCTATTCGGTGTTTGAATCGCTGTTGTGGATGGAGCACTCGGCCGTCTTCATCGGCAACACCGGCACGCGGGCGGACCGCGCCGGCGACACGCTCGACGCCATCGAGAGGGAGGTGCGCCGCATCGCCGAGGAGGGCCCGACGCAGAAGGAGCTCGACGAGGCCAAATCCTACCTCAAGGGCTCGCAGATGCTCGCGCTCGACACCTCCTCCAAGCTCGCACAAGCGCTGTTGCAATATCAGCAGGACAAGCTGCCGATCGACTACATCGAGAAGTGCAACGCCATCGTCGATGCCGTAACGCTTGACGATGCCAAGCAGGCCGCGAAGTGGCTGTGGGGCCAGGGCCTCCTGACCGTCATCGTCGGTCGCGCGCCGTGGGCCGCCGCGCAGCCCGCCGCAGCAACCACGCCGAAGTCGAACTGAAGTGTCTCATCGCCAGCAGCGCTCCATATCGAGTTCGGCACCTCGCGTCTGTTTGATGTGTGGCGCGTCGCGGTCCAGCGCACGCCGGATCGGGCTGCGTTAAGCGTCCCGAACGGCAAAACCAGGAGACGATGCGTTTTGGCTCTAGAAGATCTCTGAAACGGGGCTGGACTGCATTGTTTCACAACGAGTATTTTGAACCCGAAGGGCCGCCGGCAATGTTGCCGGCGGCTACTGCCATGACAAGCGGATGAGGGGCGGCGCCCTATGTTGCGACCAGCGTCTCCGCCAGCTCGCGGCCTGGCTTGTGATAAGCTGGCTGGTCTAACTGGGCGTAGTGCGCGGGAGAGCGTCAATGCGTGATTGGAAGAGCGAACTCGATGCGCACTTGTCGCTGAAGCGATGGCGTTTTGCCGGATCGCTGAAGGTGGAGTGAGGATCGGCTCGGTACGCCCGAGTAATCCTCGGACCGCACTGTAGGCGCGAGCCACTTCACCTGAAGAGGCGGACATATGGCCTTACAATCACGACCGGCGCAGGTCCCATAAAGTAGCTTCCAAGTGACACATGCGCGCGCGATCATGTGGCTAGTGTATTCCGGCGACTTTTTCATGCCACCGAACGCGTTGCCATGCGCTTTCCCGGCGCACCTTGCGTTCCGCACAAGATGGTCTCAGCGCACAGCCGGTCGATGACACGGTGAGTGCATGACACCAAACTCGGATGGCGCCGAGCTTCCTCTCGCCGATGTACTTGATCTCGAGTGCTTCCGCGCGGTGCTTCTACCGTGCGGCGCCCTGACTACCGTCGGTGTCCGAGCGGGATGCCTAACTTTCGTGCCTTCTGACGCAGCGATCCGGTTGTTCGCTTTGTAAGTTTTGCGATTTTCGAAACGGGTGTCTTCGCCCTCGAATGTGCGCGCAGTTCTTTTACGTCTGTCTTAGTGTACTCGCGACGTACAATCTTCTTGTTCAGCGTCTTGGGCATAACAACTCCGTTGGGATTCTGTGCACACATCTAGCAGGGCCGAAGTGGAGCTGCCAAGCATGCGTGGGTTGCATACGCAAGGCTTCTGAACCCATCGGATACCCCTTCCGTCTTCCAAACTGAAGGATGACTCACCGCTAAACTTAGACGCCAATCTCGCGGCTTGGCCCGCGCGAATATGTCAGTGATATCAGGAATCTGCACGTTACAGACTGATCCTATACGAACGCACTCCACGAACGTTTGAAAGTACTGACGTTGCGTGTGGCCTATTCCGATCTCTCGCAGGTCAGATCGCTAAACATCCGGTCAGCATTTCAGGCTGGTGTTTGCAAGTACGGGCGAAGCTCGCTCAGGCCGTCTCGTCCAGCCAGCCAATTTTGCTTTTCAGGAATTGGAAGCCAAGCACCTGAAAGCCGGCCCGCTCCTTGTTGTCCCGGCCATAGCCGTGACCGCCAGCGGCCGGCTCGTAGAGATAAGCCTCATAGCCCATCCCTATGAGTTTCGCCGCCATCTTGCGAGCGTGTCCGGGATGGACGCGATCGTCCCGCCGCGTCGTCGCGATCAGGATCGGCGGATAGGGCCGGCCAGGCTTTGCGGCATGATAGGCCGAAAAGGTCTTCAGCCACTTCCACTCTTCTTCCTTGTCCGGGTCGCCATATTCCGCGATCCAGCTCGCGCCCGCGAGCAGCTTTGTGTAGCGGCGCATGTCGATCAGCGGGATCGTGCAGAACAGCGCGCCGAAGCGCTCAGGGTACCGCGTCAGCATGTTGGTGATGAGGATGCCGCCGTTCGATCCGCCTTGCGCCGCGATGCGCTTTGCCCGCGTGACGCCCCGCCGCACGAGATCGGCGGCGACCGCCGCGAAATCATCATGCGACAGCCGCTTGCGGGCAAGCCGCCCGGCATCGTGCCAGCGCGTGCCGAACTCGCCGCCGCCACGCAAATGCGCCTGCACAGTGGTGCCGCCACGCTCCAGCCACAGCTTGCCGAGTGCGGAATTGTAGTACGGCTTCAATGAGATGCCGAACCCGCCATAGCCGCTCATATGGACCGGCGCCTCGCCGGTTTCACGCTTCGGCCCGGTCTGCACATAGGGGATGCGCTCGCCGTCGACCGAGATCGCCTCGTGCTGGGTGACCACCAGACCATCGATGCTAAAGGTCTTTGGCGCCTCCTTCAGCACCGCTGGACTTGCCACGCCTTGCTCCAAGAGCATCAGTAACGGGGGCGTGAGCGGATCCTCGATCTTCGCAAGGAGATCGTCGTTGCTCTCGGATGAATCGCGATCAAGCGGCCAGACATCAACGAGGCCCATATCGGGAAGCATGCTCAGCTGCTCGCGGCTCCAAGCCGTAGTGGATGGCGTCCAACTCTCGAAGACCGGCCGCAGCTCGTCTAGGATGGAGAGGACAAGCTTACCGCCCGACCAGAAGAACCCCTGCAGTGCTCGCCGCGGGTTTGCCAGAAAAAGCACCGCGAAATTGCGCTTCCCAGCGAGAAAGGCGGCCAACGATATGCCGATCAGGGTATCTGTCGGGTAGATTACTCCGGCGATTGTCGCGGCCGAGCGGAGCTTCACCGCGAACCAATCCTGATGCGCCTCTAGCGAGATATCGGTAGGAAGGTCGAGCTTGATGAGCGCCCCTTTCTCGGTTCCAAGCCATGTCTGGGAATTGAAGAAATTCAGCTTATCGGTGAACCAGACGCGTTTTTCTTGGCTGGTTCGATCGATCCTGCAGCCAACGCCAATGCGATCGACGGTCGTCTCAAACACCGCTGCCGCTCGTTCAATGGGGTCGCCGCGTCGCCACAATCGGACGGTCCTGGCATAGCCCGACAATGTCGACATGCCCACGCCATAGGCGCTGGACAACAGTAGGGTGTCCTGATCGACCCAAGCGGCACTACTCTTCGCCTCCCCAAGCACAAAACCATCAGGCACAAAACTCCTCGTCGTCAGGTCGAACTCGCGCAGCGTCACTGCATCGCTGCCGCCCCGTGACAGAGCGAGTAGGACTTGCGAGCTACCAGGCAGCATGGCGGTCCAGCTTACAAGCCAGTCCTCGCGTTCAATGGCCGCGAGCCGATCCACATCAAGTAAAACCTCCCATGACGGCTTCGACTTTCGAAATTCTTCTAAAGTCGTCCGACGCCAGAGACCCCGCGGATTGTCAGCATCTTTCCAAAGATTGTAGAGATGGTCGTCGTGCCGGCTTACGTAGGGTATATTGTCCGCCCGGTCGTATATCGACGCCAACTCGTCGCGATCCCTGGTGAATGTCGCTCCGCCGAACACCTGCAGAGTCTTGCCATTCTGCCGCTCAACGAAGTCGAGCGCCTGCGGCCCCTCTATCTCTTCCAGCCAAAGATATGGATCATCATCAGGAGCGGAGAGCGTTGGCTTTCCATCGCCCACTTCTGTCGACGAGCTTGCTGTAGCCACAATTCCCTCCGGTATTAGCGTCACTGCGCTTTCAATAAGCCAGCATCATATGGTCTCCAGCCTACAACCTGACGCGCCAGTCACTTCAAGTTCCTTTCGAACAAACGGGCCTACAATTGCTGGTGCTCAGGGCTTTGCACGGCCCGAGGAAATGGATCTTCTGCGCATTAGAGAAGATACAGGCTATGATAGCTGTTCAAGTCGCCGCTTCATGTAAATGGATGACTGGCGGGCAGGCTTATGAGGGCACGTCGCGGGCTTTGCACCCCTTGCGCCGGGATGCGACGATCAGCCGCCGGTCCAGCGGCTATGAGACACACGATTGGCGCAGCCGCAGCGCCGACGAGCCAGCTCAAGGAGCGACGCCGCCCCTTTGGCGTGTATGACCACAGCGCTGGGGTCCACGACCTCGGCACTTGTCGAGCCGATCGAGTAACTGCCGCCTCCGTCATTCGGTTACATCAGGACCTCAACGTGTGATCGGGATCGAGGCTGAAGCGACTTCTTCTGGCATCAGCAGGCTTCCGTCCCAAAAGCGGAAAGCCGCAGCGACTGACGATCGATCCGCTCCCAGTGCTCGGCAAGGGCCGGCCGTATCGCCATACCAAGGGGACGTAAATCGACCGCGATGAGCGAAACGAAAAGCTGGCGGCTTGCCCCGGCGACTGAACGCGTTAACGGCGTGACCTTTTCGAGGCGCTCGGAGCCCGGACATGCCTAGTTCGAGCGACCGGGGCGTCCGGCACTGAAGCGGCATCCCAGAATTGCGGCATCAAGTCGCAACAGACATCATCGTCTAGACCCGCGCAAGCGGCGTGAGGAGTGGCTGGCATTACATGGGTGCCCGTCATGCCAGCCGTCCGGCGGCTACGCCGATGTCAGAAATCCCAAGAGCCTCAGCATTACTCCCGTTGGGCCGCCCGTCGTTCGGGTATTCTCCGGTCGTGCAAGATGTATCCCCAATTCCGCGATCGGCACGCAGTTTGCTGGGATGAGGACGAAAGCTCCGCAACCAATGTTGCCGGCAGCGAACTGCGCCAGGAGTTCACGATGAGACCTGTTCGTTGTCATATCGCACTGAGGCGAGCCAGCTTTCCCTTCATTCGCATCGCTCAGCGGGGCGATGCACACGGTCGGCGGCTCTTTGCCGGTGATGATGATCATCGAGCATCTGGTCGGCGCTGCGCCGCATATCGGCTGCATCTCCAATACATGTGCAGGACCAGGCTTTGATTGGATGATTTTCCTGATTCTTCAGCGTCCCACGACCTTGAGCAAGCCGTTGCCTAAAGGTGGAGTCGTTTCATGCCTAAGGTAAACTCCGTAAGACAAGCACATTCCCGGATACGATCGTTACGATTGATTGCTTTCCTCTACGGTTTGGCAGCTTACGGGGTGTTTCTCTTCACGATTGTCTACGCTATCGGCTTCGTAAGCGGCATAGGCGTACCGAAGACGATTGACACGGGACCTGAGGCGTCGGTCATCGATGCGCTTTCCATAAACACCTTGTTGATGGCTTTGTTTGCTATCCAGCACTCCGGCATGGCGCGCAAGGGGTTCAAGAACTGGTGGACGCGATATGTGCCGAACTGCATTGAACGAAGTACTTACGTGCTCATGGCGAGCCTGTGTCTCATGTTGCTATTCTGGCAGTGGAGGCCGCTTCCGGGAATTGTTTGGCAGGTTGAGGACCCCGACATATTCGTCATGATCGCGACGCTATCATTCATCGGCTGGGCGACGGTGTTCACCAGCACGTTCCTTATCGATCATTTCGAATTGTTCGGACTGCGTCACGTCACCGCCAATCTCAGGGGGCGGAGCATACCTGCGCCGCAATTCAAGACGCCGCTGTATTACAAGTTCGTGCGACATCCCATCTATCTCGGCTTCATCATCGCGTTCTGGGCCGCGCCGATCATGACGATCGGGCATTTACTGTTTGCGGCCGTGACCACCACCTACATCTTTGTCGGGATATTTTTCGAAGAGCGGGATCTTCTCCAACAGTTCGGGGAGCAGTACCGCCAATATCAAAGACAAGCCTGCATGCTCATCCCGTGGCGCAAGGTGGGCTGATAGGGATCAGATGGAGAATAGGAACTCGCCACCCGAAAATGTGGATCGCCCGGTCACAGTCATTCTAGAGGACTCGCGAGTCGTATGATCCATCTCAGGCACTGCGGTGTCCGAATCAACCGAAGATTGACTGCTCCTTAGGCACTCTGACGCTCCCTGCTGCGCATGCAACAAGGCATCGCCGAGCGGATCCGGTTCAGTGTAGCGAATTGTTTCAGCGAGCGGCCTTCTCGGCACCGTAAGGCCGTGACGATGTAGCGCGCAGCTTTCCTTGGACCGATCGCCATCCAGCGCGGCATCCCTGACCGCTTATTCTCGCTGATGGGCACGGCAACTTTGGGGAAACGACATTTGGTGTCGCTGCGCGTCCAAATGCACTCGTGCCACGCTCCAGTTGGTCCGATCAGCGAAAGCATGCGAGTGACCATCCTTCATCAACGAGCTTCGATGTACAGACACCTACGCCATTGTCGGAATTTGCTGCACGCATCTGATACAACTCGATGCGCCCCTTGTTAGTGACGTTCAAGCGTACAACCTTACGCAGCGTCAGGATCAAGCCGATTCTTTGAACGTGAATGTTGCGCCGCAGTTACAGCAATTCGCGTCGGCGCTGTTATGACGCGAACGGCGGGGGCCACTAAAGGAAATGAAGCTCGAAATGAAGAACTTGTTGCTTATGACTGCGAGCATCGTCGCACTCACCGCTGCGGCGCCTGCATTCGCTGCGGATCTCGCTGCACAGCCCGTCTACACCAAGGCGCCACCGCCCCCGGTCGCGGTCGCACTCTACGACTGGAGCGGCTTCTATGCTGGCGTCAACGGCGGTTGGGGTTCGAGCCACACCTCCTGGGATTTTGCAGGCACGAACCCTGAGGGCTCCCACGACGCAAGCGGCGGCACGGTGGGCGGGCAGATCGGCTATCGCTGGCAGATCGGCCAGACAGTGCTTGGCGTCGAAGGCCAGGGCAACTGGGCCGATTTCAACGGATCCAATGTCAGCACTGCTTTTCCGACCAACAGGAACCAGACAAAGATCGACTCGTTCGGTTTGATCACTGGCCAAATCGGATATGCCATCAGCAACGTACTGCTTTACGCCAAAGGCGGCACCGCGATCGTGAGCAGCAGCTATCAGGTCAACGACGTTGCTTCAGGCACGCAGCTTGGGACCGCGGACACGACACGTTGGGGTGGCGTCGTTGGTGCGGGATTTGAGGTCAACCTGACGCCGAACTGGTCAGCTGGCCTCGAGTACGACCACATATTCATGCCGACTAGCGACGTGAACTTCAACGCCGCCGGTGGCGGTTCGTTTGGGAACGATCGTATCCGCCAGGATTTCGATCTCCTCACCGCGCGAGTTAACTACAAGTTTGGCTGGCCCGTAGCTCTCAAATAACAATCTCCTCAGTCCAAACGGCGATCGAGAGCCCCGGTCCTTTTGACCGGGGCTCTTTCTTGAGCTAATTCAAGAACGCAAGATCACTTAGGTGTCTCTGTTTTCGGAAAAGTTCCGGCTTTAACGTCCTTCATGTCCATTCTGAAATCCGGGAAACGTCGGCCTGCTGGATGTGCTGAGCCACACCGAGTGCGCAAGGCGCCATAGTGTGACCGACCCACGACTACGCTCGAGTGTGCCACTGACGGTCTGTGCCAAAGCGTCGGCTTCGTTAATCCAGCGCGACCTTGATAACATTAATCCCGATGCTTCGGCTTTCGGCAATCACGGCACGCGGCAGACGACGTTTCCATTATGCCTGCGAGGCACGCTTGCACCACCTCTCCAAAGGGCGATCTGCAAAGTGGCATGTGTGTGTGACCAAAATTATCCGGCCGCGCCGATAGTGCGAGGAGCACGTTAGCGACGCTGATTGTCGCGAAAATTGAGGCGAGCTCGCGACCATCAATTCGCCGCATCATCGACAATGCAGCCTGAGCGAAGTCTCACCTCGTGTGCGCGCACTTTCCAGATCTGACGACCACAATAGCCAGACGTGCGTCGGCAGACATTGCTGCTTATGCACGATGTTTATACCAAGTCGCGCTCGGCAAAGCACATACCTCCCCGTAGTGGGACTTGCTGACGCGTAGTTCGGCAGCAACGACGGCAAGGTGTAACGTTTTTTTGGAGCTTCAGTGTTCTGCAGAGGCGGCTCTCCCCCGCGCCCCGCATCAACCAGTCGAAGTCACTAGGAAGTATTTACCTGCGGATCCATGCCGACCACCACAGCCTTTTGGCCACACTGGCGCGCGGCTCGCTTTGTCCGCAGATCAGTTGCGACGTTTTGGCGGGGCCCTGCAGCGGACTTAACACCAATTAGGCGACCAACGGCGTTGCCAACGCAGGCTCCGAAAATTCAATGAGCCCAAGACGTATCGCCTTTACAAGACCTTGAGTTCGGTTCGCCGAACCCAGCTTTCGTATTGCGTTCTTCACATGGAAATTCACCGTATTCCCGCTGACGTTGAGTATCTTTCCGATTTCCCAGGACGATTTGCCCTCCGCGACCCATCGCAGACAATCCTTTTCGCGCTCGGATAGGCTCACTTTTCTGTTCGAGACCCTGTCCGACGGCCTTGCGATCTCCGCAAACGCAATATGGAAGTGCCAAGCCAGAGCGTTGAGATGCTTCACATTCCTCTGAGGATCGGCATCATCACAACGGGATGCGAATGATATCACAGATATTCGCCCTGATGGCCCAAACAATGGCACGCTGACACCGTGCTTCAGACCTGCTTCTCTGGCCTCCTGTAGCACACGCTGTTCACATGCCTGCAGTTGATGTTCTTTTGCGAGCTCGTCCCATAGATATGGCCCCGCAAACATCGGTGTCCGCCGGACGACCGGATCGACAATGTAGTACTTGCGTTCCAAATAGCGCTGGCACCAGTCAGGCGGAACCTTTATAGCTACCAGAGGCGGTGGACACCCCGGTAGACGAAGCGGCTCTGAGAAGGTGAGCGCTCCGTAAGCGACCTCAGTGAACCCCTCTTCGCTCGCACAGCTCACAAGCAAATCAAACAGCGCTTTGAGAGATTGCGTTTGATTCGCGCATTCGACGAAGCTAAAGAGATTCATAAGGCGCCTCACGTGATCGAGCCGAAGGGACGTTGTGCGCCGTTCGATTGAGTCGGTTTCAGGCGGAGATTCGCTGAATTTCTGACATGCTCCAGCTCGCAACGCAGTCGCGCTAGTGGGGCGATAGCTACGGGGCGAAAAGGGCCGTCAGCGAGGGGGCGACGTACACTCCTTGTCCATATGGACAAAGTCGGGCTGACGGCGTGTTTTCGCCGAGTTGCATGGCAGTGTCCAAATTGCTTCGGCGCGCGCTCAAATGATGGGGGATCGCGCGGGAGACGCCCGCGCCGATACTTTGCGCTAGGCTGAATAGCGTTGTCGGTCTCTTCGCTATGCCAAACGCGCGCCAGCCAATTCTCCGATCGGGCGTAGGCAGAAATCCCAAATTCTGGCCATGGGCAGGCAATTAAGCCGCACTGCGCAGATCGGCCCGATGGTGCCGGGCTCCAGCTGTTTGGTATCGATACGCTTGGTAGCGAATATGAGTTCGTCCCGACTCGATCGCCAATTGATCGTCGCGTATTACGACTGCCAACGGATGCATAACCGGCAGCGAGCCGAACTCGGCGAAGACCCGACCTTTGAAATACATGGCGGTCGCCGATCCGACTTTCGGTAAGGAATAGGGCCCGCTTGCTGTGCCAATTGTAAGAACGCTGTGGTTGCCGTCGAGCTCTTCGCCCAGGCACATCGTTCCCTTCGGCGCGAACCGATCGACCCGGTTGATATTGATCGCCGCCCTGGCGCCCAATGACATTGGCGAGAAGCCGCGCGGCGGTTAGAGCAAGCTCCTGAACCAGATCGACGTAGATGACGCTGAGCATCCGATTCTCCGAGAACCTTGCCAGGAACCCAATCGAGCACAGCAAGTGTCATACCAATCGCGGCCCGCAGGAAACTCAGTCGTGGACAAGCACTTGAAGAGATTAACGGGTCTTAACCGATTTGAAGCACGACATACGTCCGACTTGCGACATCACTGTTTGCACCGGTAGCGACATCCCTCGATGTAGACCAAAGACTCTCCGGCCAAAGCGACGCATTCGATCTCATGCTCGCACAATGAAAGCGGAACGCGCAAAGCTAGGGGCTGCATGCCCACACGGCTACCTAAGCTCTTTACCTACGCGCCGAACCGAGTATGCCGTGCCGCCCCAGTTCGGATCTAGCAATCGCGTTGTCGCCGACTAGCACGAATCAGGAAATTCTATGCTCCTCGGAGGTCGCCCTGCAGAATTTTGCTACAGTCAACTACTAACGTTAGCAATTGATCGAGATGACAGAGACGTGCCAATCAATGCCTGATCAAGAGCGCAGGTCCCGCCCTCAGGAAACTCGGCATGCAACACAGATCTGTTCGCGGAAACGGCCTGCCCGATCGAAGCGTGAAAACGCTGCCCGCCGATATACTTCGACCTCAGATTTGCTTCAACGACGACCTCTCCTTTCTCATGGAAGCCCATGATGGGCTTTCGGGAGCAATCGCCCAACGCGCGGGTTTCAAAGGTCTGTGGGCCTCAGGCCTATCAATTGCCTCCTCTCTCGGCTACCGCGATGCCAATGAGGCATCATGGAGCCAACTCGTCGACGTCGTCGAACGCATCGTGGACTCGTCCGAACTACCGGTGCTCGTTGACGGCGATAGCGGTTTCGGCAACTTCAACAATGCGCGTCTGTTCGCACGCAAACTCCGCCAACGTGGGGCTGCCGGCCTCGCGCTGCAGGACAGCTGTTTTCCAAAAATGAACTCGTTCGTTGGCGAGCGACATGCCATAGCCGACATCAAAGAGTTCTCGGGCCGTCTGCGGGCCGTCAAGGATACAGTTGGGCAGGACTTGGTTCTCGTGGCGCGGATCGAAGCGCTGATTGCCGGTCGTCCAATGGAGGAAGCGGTTTCGCGTGCTCACGCTTATGCCCATGCGGGAGCCGATGCGATTCTCATTCACTCGCGAAAGAGCACCGCGGAGGAGATCCTTGAGTTTGCGAGTGCTTGGCAGAACCGACTGCCCATCGTGATTATCCCAACAAAATACTATCAAACGCCGGTCTCTGCATATCGCGATGCGCGCATCTCCACGGTAATCTGGGCCAACCACTGCATGCGAGCTGCAATAGTTGCCATGCGCAGGGTCTGCGGTCGCATCATGGCTAGGGAAGGCATCGCGAGTATCGAGCCCCATATTGCGACGCTCGACGAGGTTTTTAACCTATTAGGGTACGATGAACTCGTCCGTGCCGAAGCGCGATATCTCCAGCCTAATGACAAAAAATAGTAGGTCCCTCATGCGCCACAGGACATATGAATTTTTGACGGGCATGACACCATGCACCGGTCCTTAGCATCGTCACCCGCCACTGAAATTTCCGACGCAGCCCCTGTTCGTCCTCGTGGAGATATCATTGATTGGCATGACCAGCCGCTATTCCGTGACGGCCTGCGCTTCCACCTCATCACGTTGCTCAACGGCTAGGCACCGAGGAAACGCACCAAATTCATTTGGCGTTCAGAAACAGGAGCTCTGCTGTGTGCTTTTGTCAGTACCGGGGAGTTTCTATTGTGGGGCCGCACCACGACCAGGACTACCGCAAAGGAGGCTATTGCACGCGGCGAGGACATTATTGATCTGACTGGGGAGAGATTTGGAGCGAACTCGCGCCATCGGTGCGCGAGGGCGCGATCGCAGCGATCAATGGCAACCTCAACCGCTATACCGACCCGATCGGGTGCTGGAGCTGCGGCGCGCTTGCTTGCAAGGTTTCCACCGAGACGGCTCAGCCATGGTCAGCAGACGAAATCGCTGTGACGAGCGGCGCCAAGCAGGCGCTCTTCAATGCGGCTCTAGCGCTTGTAAATCCCGGCGACGAGGTACTGATCCCCACCCCATACTGGACGACTTTCCCGACCCAGATCATCATTGCCGGCGGCACGCCAATCTTTGTAGAGAGCCGGCACAGCAACTACGTGCCGAGGCCGCCAGATCTGGCCGCGGCCATTACATCAAGGACCAAGGCGATCGTGGTCAACACACCCAACAATCCGACAGGCACAGTCTACGACCGCGATACCCTTGCTAGTATTGCCCAACTCGCGAGGGATCGGAACCTCTGGATAATCTTCGACGAATGCTACGGGGCTTTCGCTCATCCCCCACATACGCATCATTCGATCCTATCGGTGGCTCCCCAGGCCCGCGATCGCACATTGATCGTCAATTCGTTTTCGAAGTCGTTGGCCCTGACCGGCTGGCGGATCGGATATATCGCCGGGCCCAAAAATTTTATCAGTGCGGTTAAGGCTCTACAAACCCATACATCGAACCCCAATGTCATTGCGCAGCTTGCGCTGCTGTATCATCTCAAATCTGGCGATTCCGCCTTCGAATTGGGATTGCAGCGCCACATTTCGGACGCGCGAACACTCGGACTTTCGATCCTTTCAAAGTTGAAATTGGTGCCATCGCCCACTGCCCAGGGTGGATTGTTCTTCTACCTCGATCTCTGCGCGCTTCAGCGGCGCGCCGCCGGCGATAGCGGAGATTTCAACGCTGATGATGTCGCCAAGGCGTTGCTGACGAACGCCGGTGTCGCAACACTATCGGGCACAGCATTTGGCGACCCTACGGGTCTCCGGCTTTCCTATGGCATCGATCTTAAACTACTCGGTAGAGGCCTGCGGCGCCTGACCGCAACTCTGAATGAGTGGAACTAAGCTTGGTTTTACGAGTGCCGACATGATTAGAGCTGCCTTTGCCCCAAATTCCGAGCCCAACCCTCGTGCTTGCGGCGGGATGCGGCCGCGGCGTCGTCCCCCCGGGACACGCCCCCTCCGGGAGCCGGACCTTCGGTCACGAGGACACATCAGTCACGGCATTCGGAGCTCGCGGACGTTTGTCCTTTCCCAGAAAGCCGGCCAAACAGCCGAGGCCAGAGACATTTGGCCACAGTCCTCAACGCAAGGGAACGACGGCCCGAAATCATTCGACGACGCGAGGGAATAAAATGACCCCCAACGTCCCAAACAGCGCCATCATTCTCGCCGCTGGCTTGGGCTCGCGGCTCCGGCCACTGACCGATCTCTGCCCAAAACCGCTGGTCGAGGTCAACGGCACGCCGATCATTCATAATGCCTTACGAAACCTTGATGCGGTTGGTGTTGGAGAGGTGACCATCGTGGTCGGTTACCGCAAGGACGCCATTCAATATGCCTGCGGAAGGCGCTTTGGCGAGCTCAAAATCAACTATCTCGAGTCATCGGTATTCGACTGCACCGGGAGCGCCTTTTCGCTGTGGCTGGCACGCGACGTGCTGCTCGCTGGAGACTGCCTTGTTTTAGAGGGGGATGTCTTCTTCGAACAGGATGCATTGCGCCATTTGATGGCCAGCGAAGTACCCGATGCGGCCGCAGTAGCTCCCTTTGGCGAGCTGACGCAAGGGGCGGCCGTTTTGTTGTCGGATAGCGGCTTCATATCGGGTTTTTGCATGAGCAAAGCTGCGGCCGGCTTTGTTGCGGAAGGCCCAAGGCTATTCAAGACGATGAACCTGCTTCGATTTTCGGCACTGACTCTCAAAACAACGATCGTCCCAACACTGGACGATATTGTCACGTCGGGAGCAATACGGGCCTACACTGACGAGCTCATCGCCTATCTCATCGAAAAGCGAGGTCTGCAGCTTGGTGCAGCCCGGTGTGAAGATCTCAGGTGGTGCGGAATCGACAGTATCGAAGATCTGCGCATTGCGGAGCTCATCTTTCAACGGAGGAGCCTTCCCCTAGAGCATGATGTTTTTGACTGGAATCGGGGTTCCCAGAGCGGGCGATTTCTGATTCAAGCTCCATGCTGGAGTGCGGAGGCCAGCATGGATGACGCGCCCCTATTCGGAAGACATCCGTGAACGTGCCTTGGCTCGCGCTGACGCGGGCGAGACGGTTCGTTCGATCGCGAAGGCGCTACAGATCAGCCCCTCGTGCGTGACGAAGTGGAAGAACCTAAGGCGTGATACCGGAGGCCTGGCGCCCGGCCAGATCGGCGGCCACAAGAAGCGGGTTCTGTCGGATGCCAACGCCGACTGGCTGCGCAAACGCATTCGCTCGGGGCCATTCACCTTGCGCAAGCTGACGCAGGAGCTGGCCGCACGGGGGATCAAGACAGACGTGCGGGCGGTGTGGACTTTTGTTCACGCCGAGGGGCTCAGCTTCAAAAAAAACGCTTCTACCAGCCGAGCAGGATCGCCCAGACGTCGCCCGTAAGCGGACCCGATGGAAAGCGCATCAAGGCAGGATTGACGTCACGCGGCTGGTTTTTATCGACGAGACGTGGATCAAGACCAATATGGCGCCGCTACGCGGCTGGGGGCCTTGTGGGCAGCGCCTCCAAGCCTCTGCACCTTTCGGCCATTGGAAGACCATGACCTTCATCGCGGCGCTGCGTCATGATCGGATCAGTGCGCCTTGGGTGATTGATGGTCCCATCAATGGTGAACTCTTCACGCTGTACGTCGAGAAGGTGTTGGCACCCACCCTCGCACCGGGCGAGATCGTCGTTCTCGACAATCTTGGCAGCCACAAGGGCAAAGCGGCTCGCCAAGCTATCCGCGCCAGAGGAGCCCACCTTATCTTCTTGCCGCCCTACAGCCCTGACCTCAACCCGATCGAGCAGGTCTTCGCCAAACTCAAACACCTCATGCGATCCGCAGAACCCCGTGACGTCGAGGCAACCTGGCGGAAGGTTGGTGAACTCCTCGATCTCTTCTCCGAGGCGGAGTGCACCAACTACTTCAAAAACTCAGGCTATGTTTCCGTGTAAATACATCATGCTCTAGCATCGAGGCAGGAAGATAAGTGAGGGACCAAATGCCGAAATACCTTTGCAATCCGGCGGACGATACTACCACAGGTCTCCTCTTTTGTTCCGCGAACCTACTTCTGGCACCTCGAGCTGGCCATTGCGGCGTGACAGCGCTTTTGGGCTGTGCTGTCAGATCACCTCGACGGAGACGCGGCTGATCCCACTATGGACTGCGACATAGATGTTGCGAAGACCGGCAGCGGTGGTGCCGGCAGTGCTGCTACTTCAGCTGAGCAATGCGTCGGCATTTTCCCTGTGATCCCAGCCGCCCAACTCGTAGCAGGCGCAATGAGGCTTAGCCATTTCTGCCAATTTCTGTGGGTGTCCGATGGGCTCTTCTTACGGGTGCTCTTGTCATTCGATATGGCGTTACTGGCCCTCTCGCTTCTTCACCTACCTTTCATTCCGCTAGGGGCTTGTCGCGTTTGGAGAATCTGCTTCTTGCTCCTCGATCACGTGACCTCAATTCGTTTGCCTTCACGAGCAAAGCCCTGTAGACGGAATCGGCATCTTTGCCGCTCGCATCATCGGCAGCTTCTCGGTGACCTTGAGCAGCCGGCCGGCAGATTACGAGTGTGCGGGGCAGGCATGACCTTAGGGCGCGAGCCGTCTTTTGGTGCGGCACCTACCATCCCCGGTACGGCACCTATCCAGAAGACCTCGATCGATCATCGGCCCAGGTTTGCAGACTCACCAGCAAAGCGTCATGCACTCACCTTGTCGGCACGAGATCTGCTTTCCGTTCACGAGCTCGGTTGCCGGACGTGCTTGCCAGCTCGCTGCGAGCACCACTCCTGCATGGCCGCCGGCGCTGCGGTGTTCGGTCCATCCGGGGCCAGCCCCCCATACGGTAAGAGCAATCGCCCTTGTTCCGTCCGATTATTCCCCAAGCGGCCTTCCGGACCCTGTTCTGGTGTCTGTCGCAACTGTTGCTCGCATGTGGCCCCTCCGAGTGCGGAAGGCGTCAGGCATCGTGCAGCCTGTTCTTACCGCACTTCATCTTGGGCACCTCGTACCTGAAATGAAGAGACTAGAGTGAAGAAGCGATCGAAATTCCTGCAAGCACGCGATCTGTCACGGCGAGACCACGCGCGTGGCTGGATCTACCGCGAAATCGGCGTCGAACCCTTCATACAATGCGCTGGGTTTCCGCACGATCTATGGTGCAAGTAACCCGAGCGACGAGACCATCTCCGCAATGAACGCGGCTGCCGAGGCTTTTGTGGACATGGACGAGCCCGCGGAGGCCGCAGGCCGACGAAGGGCTGAACTCACTGGCGCTGAATGGGGTGTCATCACCGCCGGGACTGCAGCCGCGCTATCGTTGGCCACGGCAGCGTGCATTGCCGGAAATAATCCAGAGCTGATGTTGCGGTCGGACATATCGGGGCTGCGGAACAAGGTGTTGATCCCCTCCAATCAACGATCTGCCTACGAGCAGGCAATCCGCGTTGCGGGTGCTCAGATTGTCAGCATTTCCAGCACAGAGGAGTTGGCGGAGGCTTTGGACGGCAACGTCGCGATGATCTGCCTGCGGGGTCGGATGGACGCTACCTCGACATTGTCGCTAAGCTCGCTCCTGCCCTTTGCGCGCGCGGACGGTGTGCCAGTCCTTGTCAATGCCGCAGGCCTTTCACCGGAAAATTCCGACCGATGGATCAAGAACGGAGCCGACCTGGTCGCATACGCGGGTGGCAAGTATATCCGTGGACCACAATCCAATGCGATCGTGCTCGGTAAGGAGCGGCTTTGCAAAGCGATCTGGTGGAATGGAGCGCCTCACCAGGCATTTGGCCGGTCAATGAAAGTCGGCAAGGAGGAGTTGTCGGGGCCTTACTCGCGCTCAATCGCTGGATCACTTTTAGGTCGGCCGAAAGCGAGCGGAACGAGTGGTTTCCGCGATTGAAGCGGATCGAGGTTCACCTTGGCTTGCTGCCAGGCGTTACCACGGAAGTGCTGTCCTGGGCGAGTTCTGTGTGCGTATTCCAGGGATGATGATCTGCGATTCCAGGCCATCGTGATCACGGAGTCCAGACGATGGTGATCACTTGCGGAGACGAACACGACTGACGTGTTTATGTGTGCTGGAAATGGTCTTCCCGGTCAAGACGGGCGGGAGGGTTTGGAGATCGGTCCAGCGGTCCATGGGAGGGCCCCGCGTGCGACGCGGAGTGGCCCCCGCGAGCGACGCAGCGGCGCGCGCGGGAGGGACCTGTGGGCCGATGGGGCGATCGGGCGCGCGGTGGTCACGCGGTTGTCCGATCGTCGGCCCGACGACGCAGGCTGTCGCCCTTGAGCTCGATGCGGTGGGCATTGTGAATGATGCGGTCCAATATGGTGCGGATTCCGATGATCTCGCCCGGGTGTACCGATTTGATCTCGCCCAGGATTCCGAGATGATCTCGCCCACCATTCCGATTTGATGTCGCCCGGGGCGCGAGGCGTTCTGGCTATCTGGTTTCTGGCATCGGCGAAGCCGCGTGGTCAATCTTGAATCGCGGCTCGAAGGACTTGTTTTTTGCTGCTCGTGCTGTGGGCATGTGGGCAACGCCCCTTCGCGTTGTCCAAGCGCAGCGGCATGTCCACAGCGCCACTGGCTTAGGCCTTTCGGCCGGGCTTACGGGTTCGCCGCAGGCTCTCGCCGTTGAGATCGATCCGGTGGGCGTTATGGACCAGGCGGTCGAGAACGGCGTCGGCGTAGGTGGGGTCACCGAACACGACAGAGTGCCCCTATTTTGGAACGGGTCGTGTCTCACGTCACGATCACCGACCCGCATCATTTTCTTTTTGGGCACCGGCTTGAGGTGCTGAAGGAGCGGTCGGGGCGCGGTCCCGCCTATGTCGTTGTCGCGCTGCCGGACGGCCGGCCGCGGGCAGTTCGGATCGCGTCGACGGATCTTGCCGAGACGGCAATCACTTCCCGCCCGAGCGCCGCCGATCTGCCGCGCATCAGTGCACGTACGCTGATCCCATTGATGCAACATTTGAGCGCGACGAGAAGGTGATTCGCGATGACCCACCGACCGCTTCCAGGTCGCGTTGCGTATCGACCCCTACCGACGTTGGCAAATCCACCTGGCCGTCCGGCCGACATTCCGCGCCTGTGGCCGAATCTGTCGACCACGACGCAAACCCAGATCGCTCAAATCCTCGCCACGCTGCTGCGGCGAATGCAAGCGGTTCCCGGCACGCCCGGAAGAGGACTGGGTCGTGCTGATCAGCTTGAACGTCGCTGACGAGCGGCTCACGACTGCGCACCGAGCCAAGTTGGCCTATGTCTACGTGCGGCAGTCATCCGTGAACCAGGTGCGCCAGCACCAAGAGAGCACGGAGCTGCAGTACCGCCTCGTCGATCGCGCCATCGGTCTGGGCTGGCCGCCGGAGCGCGTCCAGGTCATTGACGAGGATCTGGGCAAATCCGGTGCTGGCGGTGTGGATCGTCATGGTTTCCAGAAGCTCATTGCCGAGATCGGCCTTGGCAACGCCGGTCTTGTGGTGAGCCTCGACGCTTCTCGCTTGGCCCGCAATAACCGAGACTGGCATCAGCTTCTCGAACTGTGCTCGGTGTTCGGCGTGCTCATTGCGGATGGTGAGCGGCTTTACGATCCTCGCGCCTACCACGACCGCCTGCTGTTGGGCTTGTCCGGCATCATGAGCGAGGCGGAGTTGCATCAGCTTCGAATGCGCCTTCACCAAGGGGAACGCCAGAAGGCGGCGCGGGGCGAACTGCGGCTGCCCCTGCCAGCGGGGCTCGCCTATGATCGAGCGGGCACAATTATTCTCAATCCCGACGAGGAGGTGCAGGCCCGTCTTCATCTCGTGTTTGCTAAATTCCGGGAACTGCAAAGCGCTCGCCGTGTGATGCGGTACTTGGACAGGAACGGATTGTCCTTGCCGGCTCGACCGCTGCTTGGACCATCTCCACACGAGATCGTCTGGCGTGCGCCAGATAGTGCACGCGTCCTTAGTATCCTTCAAAATCCAGCCTATGCTGGGGCTTATGTTTATGGCCGCCGGCAAAAAGATCCGAGCCGATGCCGGCCGGGATCGCTGACGGGAACGGTCAAGGTGGCGATCGCGGATTGGGCGGTTTGCCTCCACGCCGCTCACCCAGGCTATATCAGCTGGGAGGAGTTCATGGCCAACCAGGGGCGACTGGCAGATAACGTCTGCCGCTATGAGGCAGGACACTCTGGCGTACCGCGCAAGGGGGCAGCCCTGTTACAAGGAATTGCGATCTGCGGCCGTTGTGGACGGCGCATGGCATGCGCTACACGGGCCCGAATGCCGACTATCCGGTCTATTGCTGCCGTTCGGATCGGGACCAGCAAGGCAGTGCACTGTGCCAGGAAGTCCGGGCCTTGGCGGTTGACTCGCTAGTTGAGCGGGTGGTCCTCGATGCCCTGGTGCCGGATCAGATTGAGATCGCACTCGCGGCGGCGGGCCAACTGGAGCAGGAGAGCCGTCAGCTCGAGCACCAGTGGGCGCTTCGCGTGGAGCGCGCCCGCTACGAGGCCGAGCGTGCTCGGCGTCAGTATGACGCCGTAGAGCCCGAGAACCGTCTTGTGGCGCGCTCACTTGAGCGGGTTTGGGAAGAGAAGCTGCGTGTCGTCGAGACGGTCGAGCAGGAGCATGCGCGTTGGCGCGCGCAAGAGCCGCTTCTGATTGGCCCGGCGGAACGCGCGGGGCTACAAACGCTCGGCGAGAACCTTCCACGGATTTGGAACGCGGCCATCACGTCGGCAGCCGATCGCAAGCGCATTCTGCGATTTGTTATCCGCGAAGTCGTTCTTGATCAGAAGCGGACCCGAGGTCAGGTGTGGCTCAAGATCGTCTGGCAGACCGGCGCAACCAGCGAGCATCACGTGCAAAGGCGCGTTCACACCTACCGCGATTACATCGACATGGATCGGTTGCGGCAACGAATCGTAGAGTTGAATGCTGAACACAAAATGGATGCCGAGATCGCGGCGATACTCAATCAGGAAGGCTTCGTTGCGGCCCTAGGCTGCGCGTTCAAAGGCAAGAACGTCTGGGTGTTGCGTACCCGCTGGGGCATTCCCACCGTCAAAATCAACGGCGTGGACAAGAATCCGATGCGCTGGCCCGACGGGAGCTTCTCGATTCAGGGCGCAGCGGCTGAGCTTGGCGTAACCGCGCAAACGGTGTTCGATTATCTCGCGCGCGGATTGCTGGCAGGTCGTCAGTTAGCCAAAGGCCAGCCATGGCAGATCCAGCTCTCAAACGAACAAGTCAGTCAGCTTCGCAATCGGGTACGACGCACCAAGCGTTCGAAGAAGGAGGCATCATGAAGTCATCGGCTCGCCGATTAGCGCGTGCCACTGATCAACGGGAAGCTGGCTGGTGACGATCGTGGAGCGGCGGCCGTAGCGGTCCTCGAGGATCTCCAGGAGGTCGTGGCGGGCCGCGGCGTCGAGCGGCTCGAGGCCCCAGTCGTCGAGGATGAGGAGATCGACACGGCCGAGCGCGCGCAGCAGGCGCGGGTGGCGGCCGTCACCGCGCGCCAAGGCCAGATCGCTGAACAGTCGCGGGACGCGCTGATAGAGCACGGAGCGATTGTCGCGGCAGGCTTTGTTGCCGAGCGCCGAGGCGAGCCAGCTCTTGCCGACGCCGGACGGGCCACAGATCAAAAGATTGGCGTGGTCGTCGATCCATTGGCCTTCGACCAGCATCGTCAAGAGGCTGCGGTCGAGGCCGCGCGGGGTACGATAGTCGATGTCCTCGACGCAGGCCTGCTGGCGCAGCTTGGCGTATTGCAGCCGCTTCGACAGACGCTTGTTCTGGCCTCGAACCTCAAAACGGTCTGGGATGCGCCGACGACGGATGCTCGCCTCAAGAAGCGCATTGTGCGCACCCTCATCCATGAGGTCGTGGCCGATATCGACGACGCGGCCTCGGAGATCGTTCTCATCGTCCATTGGGTGGGGGGCGCCCACAGCGAGTTGCGCTTGCCGAAGCGCCGGCGCGGACAGCGCAACAGCACCTCCGCCGACATCATCCAGGCCGTGCGTCAGTTCGTGCTGATCGCCAGCGACGATCTGATTGCCGGCCTCCTCAATCGCAACGGCCTCAAGACCGGTAACGGCAATCGCTGGACCCGCGAGCGCGTCACATCAATGCGCTCGAACTACCACATCCCGGTGTTCAAGCCCGCCGAGGACGGGATCGAGCCATGGCTCAACCTTGGCAACGCCGCAAAGCTCCTGAAGATCGCGCCCAAGACGCTCCGGCTCGCCGCTGAAGCCGGCGAGATCGAATCCATCCATCCTCTCCCGGATGGTCCTTGGATCTTCGCCCGCACCTGGCTGATAACAACTGCCGCTCAATCTATCGCCGAACGAGCGCGACAGAACCCAAAATACCCCGCGGGATCGCATCCCGCTCAACAAAATCTCTTCTCTTCAATCACATAGCCAGATGGGTGTTCAGATGCGCAGTTGTAATATCTGCGCCAAGTCTCCACTTTTTCCTGGGCGTCCGCAAGGCTGAGGAACCAGTGGGCGTTGAGGCATTCGGCCCGGAAGCGACCGTTGAAGGCTTCGATGAACGCATTGTCGGTCGGCTTGCCGGGCCGCGAGAAGTCCAGCGTGACGCCGCGCTGGTAGGCCCAAAGGTCAAGGTCGCGCGACACGAACTCGCTGCCTTGATCGACGCGGATCGTCGCCGGGTATCCCACTTCCTTACAGGCCCTTTCCAGTATCGCCACGACGTCGCTGCCGCGGAAAGTCAACCGTGGCGCCAGCGCCGGCGAGAAGCGGGAGAAGGTATCGACAATCGTAAGTACGCGCAGCTTGTGTCCGGTTGCCAACTGGTCATGGACGAAGTCCATCGCCCAGGTCTCGTTCGATCGTGTGGCCGGCCTGCGATCATCCCGCAGCTTGGCCTTGACCCGGCGCTTGGGCGTTTTGTTGCGTAATTGCAGGCCCAATTCGCGATAGATGCGCCGCGTCTTGTTCTGGCCATGACGCCAGCCTTCACGACGCAGCAGGACGTGAACACGACGATAACCGTAGCGGATACGAACATGACAGATCTCCTTGATCTTCTGTTCGAGGGCAGCCTGGCCGGAGCGACGGGACTTGTAGTGGTAGGTCGAGCGGTCAAATTCGAGAGCGTCACAGGCCCTGCGGATTGAGACCTGCCACTCGCTGCGGACCTCGTCGACCAGCTTGCGCTTCCGGCCAGGCTTCATAGCTGTCGGCGGATCACGTCCTGCAGCATCTCCTTGTCGAGCGACAGATCGGCGACCAGCTTCTTCAGCTTGCCGTTCTCCTCCTCGAGCTGCTTCAGCCGGCGCATCTCGGTCGGCAGCAGACCGTCATACTTCTTCTTCCAATTGAAGTAGGTCGCCTGGCTGATCCCGGCCTTACGGCAGATCTCTGCCACCGCAACCCCGTCGCTGCCCTGCTTCAGGATGAACGCCTTCTGGGCTTCCGAAAACTTCGAGGCCTTCATGTCCGTCGCTCCTCCCAGCCGAGGGGATTTAAGCAGCGAAAACTCTAGCCAAAAATGGTCCGGTTTGCCGGTCTCAGATCACGGGCTTTGGCCACCGCATTTCGTGAGCCCCACTGTATCGCTCGATCTACCTCCAACCTTCTGAACCTCCTGAAGCCTGGTCCGCCGACATCGGCGTCGCCTGCGTAGTGGGGCGCCACGCCGCCGATGCCGGCTCCTGCCGGAGTTTATCCACCCAGCGTCGCAGCACCGAGTCGCGCAGACCGAGCTCCTTGGCGACCGACCCGATCGATCGACCGCTCGATACC
The DNA here is from genome assembly GCF_051853015.1 of Bradyrhizobium sp. BLXBL-03. Taxonomy (NCBI): domain Bacteria; kingdom Pseudomonadati; phylum Pseudomonadota; class Alphaproteobacteria; order Hyphomicrobiales; family Nitrobacteraceae; genus Bradyrhizobium; species Bradyrhizobium sp. BLXBL-03. Next base: position 7,208,028 of record NZ_CP182470.1, read on the forward strand.
GCCAGTTCAACGGCCTGGCGCTTGTAGTCGTCCGTGAACGACCGACGTTGACGTCCTTGCATTCGACACCTCCGGGCTCTCCGAGCCTACTACAGGTGTCCACTCATTCGGAGGAGGTTCATTGCTTCCAGTAGGCAGAAGTATCAATTGTCGCATCGGCTACGTCGTCCCACTAATTAAGGCTACGCCCACGCAAATCAACGCGATGCCAACGAGCCTCGCAAGCGGTATTTCTTCGCCGAGCACAAGAACACTGAATGCGAGCGCGATTACGTAGCCAATCGATAGCATTGGGTACGCTACACTAACCTGATTGCTTGAGAGCACAGCCAACCAGAATAAAATACCGACGAAATAACAAGCCAAGCCGCCCCAAAGATAGACATTGCTGATAAATGTCCGAAGGCATGCTAGCGGCTCGCTGATAGACGGTAAGCGACCAAGCGTCAGCATAGCCTTACGCAAAGCAACTTGAGCTAACGCATTCATGCTTACGCTAAAAACGATCAGTGTGAATGATGAAGAGGTCAAGGTGCGCTCTTGGTCGTGGATGCAAGTGACGTTTAAATCTACTTATGGCTCCCGCTCCTTGCAAACGTGCGGCAAGCCATCCCGACAGGAAGCATCCGATCGCCCCCTCGGGTGACTTGGAGCGAGGGGATAGGTGCTGACAGCTAGCGCCAGCAAATGAGATACGTCGGCATACGATAGCCAGAACCGCAACCAACTGTCGCGGCATAGGTCCTTTCCTACCAGCTGCGCAGAGGAGGCTCATCCACTGTATGTGGGCCTCGACGATCTTCTAACTGCCCCGAGCCGCGCAATCTCCTCCAAGAATTGGTAGAGGCTATCACTCGGAGGGGATTGACATGGAGTCGAGCAGGTCCTCGGGCTTCCATGATCGCGAGTGCGTGTCCATAATCGAGTGTTCGAAGCGGCCAGATGATCGCAACGTCCTCGTACTCTGTACTCTCGCATTCTCTCGCTCCTGTATTAGCGAGCCAAGCAGTCAAGATAGGGCAGGCGACGGCTCTGGCTACACGATTGAGACATCGATTCACATTAGAGTCGGAGGGCCCGAACTAATGTCTCTCTATCGGAACTGCAGTGCTTCTTCAACGAGAGCGCGCGTGCTCGCTAGGTTAACCCGAAGCGATTCTGCGGGGCGGCAATCAGGATGAAGGTGCGGCCCTCCAGATTGTTGGGTATTCATCGAGAACGCAAAGGCTTAGGGAGCGCCAGCGCCTAACACATGGTCGTTAATTCCACCCATCAGGTGTGGTAGGGGGCGCCCGCCTTTACTATTTCCTAATCTGCATCTATTTCCTGTCGCGAAAACTGTGCGCAGGTCTTTTATGATTGATGAAGCGAGCGTCTCCTATCATCGCCAAATCGGCAGTGAGTTTTCGCACAACGAGTTCGATGAACTCTTTCCGCCCGGTTACGAGCGACACTACTGGCATTGCGCACGTAGCGCCATTGTGAAGAGTTATGTTCACACGTTTTGTGGCCTCGACGATACGCTACTCGAAATCGGCACCGCTCGGGGTCACTACGTTAGAGTCTTACGGAAAGCCGGGTTCGACGCATACGGCTGCGATCTGGGCGATCCATGGGTCCACGAGGAGGCGAGACCGTTTGTCTTTCCTAAAACTGATTTCGCCGATATTGATAAGGATCTGCGCGACCGAGTCACTACGGTTTTGCTCTTGGACGTGCTTGAGCACATCGAGCAGCCGGTCACATTCATCGAAGCAATGTTTCGTGCCCTCCCGGCGCTACGTCTAATGATCATCACACTGCCGGCGCGCCAAGAGATCTGGTCGAACTTTGATGAACATTACCGCCATTTCTTACGCTACGATGTTACTGAACTTCGCAGATTGGCACTTCGGTCGCGTCTTTCCATTAAATCCTACAGTTACTTCTTTCACGCTTTATATGTGCCTACGTTATTGCTGAAGAAACTAGGCATAAAGCGTATGACTGCGTTTCGCGCACCCAAGGCATCCTGGCTGGATGGGCTATTAGGAATTGCATTTTGGGTCGAAAGCCGAATTTTGCCGAAGAATGTCTACGGCACGTCACTGATCTGCGTCTGCGGCAAAGATTCTCCGATCTGAGAATTCCCGGCTCATCTATCGGCTCACTATAGATGTGATCGGTCACAAGACGAGGCGGCGACCACAGCAACATCTGATTTGCCGCGATAAACGCGACTGAGGCCGCGTGGCGGCACCACATTTCAGTCTACCCGCGCACTCATGCTACCAGGAAAGTTCGCCAACAATACAGCGACAACACTCGCGATGCCGAATCCAAGTGAAAAATAGCGGTCTAGAATCGGAATCTCCCCCTCCCGATAAGGCGCATGTCGAAACTATCATCGCGCCAACGCTCAGGCGGGGAAATTTGGTCTTCATGGACAAACGTTGAAATCAGAAGGTCGCCGGCGCCATTGAAGCGCGCAGTGCTGTCCTCCTCTATTCTCCGCCGTAAAGCTTCGACCTCAGCCCCATCGAGCAATTCTTTTCCAAACTGGGGCTCGCACCATAACGCCCCTGTTAACGACGTGAACTTACCGGTTCACATGCCTCGAATGATGCGGTCTCAGTGCCGCAAATCGCCTGCCTATTCTTCAGACACAAGTCGACTGAGAGACGCACCCTTTCTCGCAAGGCGATCTTGGGCGCATAACCGAGCACTTTTTTTGGCCTTGGTGATATCGCAGGCAATCGTCTTGTTCATTTCAGACATGATATGGATTTTCTGGTGATAGATGCCGGCCATTTGAAGAGCTGCATCGAGCATCGTTGCGACGTCGGCCACAAAGCTCGGCAGACGAACCATGTTGGCCTTGAACCTAATACCGAAATCTTCATGCAGGACCTTGCTGATGGTTTCGACAATTTCGTTCATCGTGTACGGCGTCTCGTCCGCAAGCCAGAAAATCTCGCCCGCCGCATTTTTGTGAGCTGAGGCAAGCAGGATGCCCTGCGCGAGGTTGTCAGTATAGCCCATCGAGCGGCGGTTTCGCCCAGATCCAACGATTGGAAACTTGCCGTTCTTTACCATCTTGAAAAAGAGCGTTTGCCTTGTTGGCTGATTGGGTCCGTAAAACCACGGCGCACGGACGATGACAATTTCTGTCGGCCCACCAACGGCAATTTCCGCACGCAGCGCTTTTTCCATCAGCATCTTGGAGCGGCCATATCCCATATATGGGTTATAGTGGCTTTTCTCAGTGAACCTGTGGTCCGGATGTGGATTGAAGCCCATCGGCGAATTTGAGGACATGACGATCGCGCGCCGTACGCCTATCTTTTGCGCCGCCGTAAGCAGATTGATCGTGCCTTGCGTGTTGATCGCTTCGAACTGAGCAACCGATTTGGGATGAACAACCCCCGCAATGTGGATCAATATGGCACCCTCGGCACCGGCCATGAATGCACGAACAGTTTCCATGTCCCGGATGTCACCTATCACGATTTGCATGCCCTGTTGACGTAGCTGCGACACGTCTTCTTCTCCCGGAAGGGCGAGCGCCCGTAACCGGAAGCCTCCGGTTGCAAGAAGTCGTGTTTCCGGCAAACCTGTCGTCAGCGCCGCCGCGATCCGCCCGCCCAGCCAGCCGGAGGCTCCCGTCAGAAGCACGAGCGGCGTATTCAGGGCTATCGGGATTACCTCTTGCGACATTAATTGCCCCTTAATTTCTTTCTCTTGTGGCTGAGCCGGCACGTTCTCGTGCTGAATGACAGAGCGCTGCCTCCGCAGCCCGGAAAGCTAGCGCCATGATGGTCATTTGGGGATTGACGCCTGGCGCTTCCGGAATGAGGCTGCCATCGGCGATAAAGAGGTTTTCAATGCCGCGCACCCGCCCGTAACTGTCGACGGCGCAAACATCCCGATGCTCGCCAGGCGGGCAGCTCGAAAACAAGTGTATTGTCATCAGATTCGTTGCCCCTTTGGGCAGAGGCTTGTTCCAGAATTCATGCACCTGATCAGGGCTCGTCCATCCTTCATGGCCGGATATGCTGGGGAACACCTTGCGAGCGCCGGCGGCAAACATGGCTTGGCCAAGACGCGTAAGAACTTGGCTCAACGCAATCCAGTCCTCAGGGGCAAGTTTGAAAGTGACAAGCGGCTCGTTAGAGCTCGGAATCGGTCTCACTGAGCCCACGCCGCGCGGACGTATCATGCCGTAATATGAGCCGCAAAAACGCCAGTCCCGCATCAGATCGCCGCGATTGGTCCAGTCCTCCGCAAGCGAGAGGCCAAAGACCGCGGGCGTGAATACCGATCCACCGATGCGTTGTTCTGGCATAAATTCGGTAATCGCAGTTAAAGGAAGCCGCGACTGATGCGCATCGACCGGCTGGCGTTGCTCGGATGAAAACTGCCTTTCATGTTCACGCCTTTCAATTCCGCACAGGCCGTACGGACAACAGCTTTGCTGCCACGGGCATGCGCTCGTAGAATGCAAGCAGAGTCATCGATCGATAAAGGTGCACGACGGACCGGGCTATCTCTGCATAAGTGTAAACAACCTCTCCGCGCGGAGTGCGCTTACCAATGGACCACCGGCGCTGACCGATATTAAGAAGATGCAAAGACTCAGGAAGATCGAAACACTTCGAACCGCCAAACGAATATGAAAGGGGGCGCCTGCAATGGCTCGGGTGACGCTTGCCGCGATTTCAATTACTAGCTGGCTTTTTTCCCGTCGAGCAAAGGCCACGCGGGCATCAGTGTTGGCACGAGCACTCGATCAAATACCATCCAAGTCTCCTCGAGCCAGAAAATCAACAGCGGCCAAGCCAAGATTGCGAACTCGGAATCCACCAAACAACTAAGAGCGACTGCTATCTTTATGGAGGTTACGAGCCTTTGCAAACAAGGCCATGTTAAGCTTGGCAGCCCGCCCATAAGGCCAATTGAGAGATCCTTCTCGGCCTCGGCAGATAGTGAAATCCGGCTGCATTTCACCAATACGTGCCGTTAGTGGAATTCGAGCCGCGGCAAGACTCGGAATCAAAGGTGCGATATTCATTCCGGTATCATCCGCAATGCGTAGGGAAGCAGTGACAGACTCCGCTGTTTGACCGGCGACTTATGGTGTGACGCTCCGCCTTTGCCCAGAGCCGACTTGTTGGCCTGATACCAATCAAAGCTATGGATGATCATCTGGGAGTTTGAGTACTTTGGCAAATAACCAAGTTCCTTCTGCGCTTTCGAAATGTCGAAATACATTGATCGCCCATACATCAGAGAATGGTACGGACCCAAGGGCGAGAGGCCAAGGGCACTTGCCAAATTCGCAGCGAGAGCAGCCGGCCCCATCGGAATAGATTTGATTCGGCTTCTGGTTCCGGCATGGTCAATTACTGCCTGCAGAAGTTCACGCATCGTGCCAAATTCGGCCGCGCCGATATTGTATTCTGCAAAGCCCTTTACATTCGACGCCGCAATACATGCCGAGGCCAAATCATCCGAGTGAACGAACTGATATCTGTTGTTCCCATCAGCCAAAACGGGAACGTCGAGGCCCCGGTCAATCCAGTCAAAGAGGATTTGGACGATGCCAAGGCGGCCATGCCCGAGGATAGTCCGCGGACGCACAATCGCCACATCCAAATGGTGGCGTCGCACTGCCAGCTTGCAGATATTTTCTCCTGCAAGTTTTGCGCGTCCGTAATCTTCGGCAGGATTCGGTTCCGTTCTTTCTGTGATAGGATTCGATTTCGGAGCGCCAAAAACAGCGCTGGACGAAGTGTATATCAGCTTCTCGACTCCTGCGGCAGCCGACTCGTCTGCAATGATCTGAGTGCCATCCCTGTTGACCGCCCAGAATAGGTCGACCTTTTTGGCTAAAGGGACTTGGGCCACATTGTGGAACACCTTGTTCACTCCGGAAATTGCCTGCTTGACCGCGTCGCGATCTAGAATAGTGCCTTTAAAAAACTCCAGATTAGGATGACTAAAATCAGGGAAATTGAGATCAAACACGCGAACGTGGGTTCCTTGCGCAAGCAGCTGTTTACTCAACAATTGCCCAAAATATCCGGAGCCGCCGGTAACTAAAGCTGTATTCACTGTCTCTGACCTAAAAACTGCTGGGAATGGGTCTCATCCTGGCCTTTGATTGGATCACTCGCAGTCGAGATTTTCTGTTTCCAATCCCGGCGACGTGCTCGTGAAGCCACTGGGCTAAGAAGCGCAATCAGGACGTTACACAGCGATGAGAGAAAGATTCGCGGCAATTTCGTGCGCTCTTGGACGTTACTCGTAGATGGCAGACAGGTCTTCGCAATTTACCGAGGCAGATGTTTCCGATTGCTGTTGCTGACCCTGCCCATCCACTCGCATCATCGATAACTAGATTTCTCATCGGCTCCTCCTTCCGACTCCGAGGCCATTGGGTGACGCGGAGTCGCATCGTGCGGTCAAGGCAAACCCTAGTCACTAACTGCAGTGCGTCTGCTTCCAATCCAGCATGTTCCGTGCCAAACGAAAAAGCGCTTGTTACCACTTGATGGCTCCATGAGTGCCATGTTGCTGATCCGACATCGTTAGCTTGCAGACAAAAAACGATTGCCGTTGCGTGTAGCCCAGCGGACTGTGGGTGAAATGTAAACGCGTAGGTCATCCCACATAGTGGATGATGTTTGATTGTCGGAGAATCTACCCGTGATTTGTCCCAGGAGTTCACGTGAGCGAACGCCGTCAAAACGCGCGAATTTGGCACTTGTTCTCCCGCCGCAGAAACCGACGCGACCAGTCCCGAGGTCATCGCCTGCGCCGCCACACAACCACACACGATCGATGGAGCCCGTGAGACGAGGATGCAGCGGAAGATGTGGCCGACGGCTGAGAAGACGACGTTGGCAGCGTCTCCTGCGCGACTTTGAGGAGCGCCCGATATGACCCTCGGCCTTGAGTGCTCGATGATGGCCTCAATGGCGTAGCTCACGTTTGATGACACCGAAGACGCCGCGCTTCTGGCCGGAAATGAAGACGCGGCGCGCATTTTGCGCGTCGTGGCACCGCGATATCCCTGGTCGACATCGGCCGCTCGATCGAATAGCCGGTGAGTGTCTCAGTGCCTGCAGGCAGACAAGCTCGTGCTTCATGTTGATAATCTGGTCCAGCCGCACCCGGAACAGATCGTTGGATCCAGTCGTCTGGTGCTTCTTCGGCCGCATCATCCCCTACGATGCGCCACAGGATCGTGGCCCGCAGCGAATGGGAATCCACAAACGAAATTCCAAGCTTTCAAGGCCCAGATCCCTGTAATCTCAAATGCCGTCGCGGCCGAAAAACAGACTTCCGGTGCTTGTTCACATGGCGTAATCGCGGCTGACGTCTTCTTGAGAACACGAGGATCGGTACGATCGGCGTCAGCAAATCGAAAAGGAGCCGCGCTATTAAGCCGTACGTTGGTCTGAACATCTCTATGGAAGAAACCAGCATTTGCGTTTTGGACCTGGCCGGCGGCGTGACATTCGAAGGTTGTGCGCCGACCAATCCGGAGGCGATCGCTGAGCTCCTAAGGAGTCATGCCGGCAATGCTGAGCGGATCGTCTTTGAAACGGGCTCGCTATCCAATTGGCTTTGGCATCAACTCAGGGCACTGGGCTTTCCGGTGATTTGCCGCTTTCCGGTGATTTGCCTTGATGCGCGTCACGCCAACGCGGCGTTATCAATGCGTATCAACAAGTCGGATCAGAACGATGCCAAGGGGTTGGCCGAAATGGCCCGCAAGGGATGGTACCGGGAAGCTGCCGTGAAGGGGGCGGAGAGCAGGAAAACCCGTTCGATGCTGGCGGCTCGAAGCAAGCTGGTGGATCTGCGGCGTGACCTCGACAACCAGATGCGTGGTCTCTGTAAGGGGCTGGGAATATTGCTCGGCAGGGCCGGTTCGACCAACCTGGCTCGCAAAGTCAACGCCGTCCTCGCTGAATCGCCGGATTTGCATAGTATTTTCGCGCCGCTACTCCTTGCTCAGTCCTGTTTGACCGAGCAAATTGAAAAATTTGATCGAGAACTTCTGGTGATGGCGAAGGGTGACCAAACTGTTCGGCGAATGATGACCGTTCCCGGTATCGGTCCCCTGACCGCTCTTGCCTTCGTCGTTACCATCGACAACCCCGCTCGCTTCAGACATTCCGCCGACGTCGGTGCCTATCTCGGCCTGACACCGAGACGTTAACAATCCGGCGAGATCGACCGCACTGGCCGCATCTCCAAACGCGGCAACCATCAGGTTCGGACTTATCTTTTCGAAGCCGCAAACGTCCTGCTGACCGTTGTCAGGCGAGGTTCTGCGCTCAAGCGCTGGGGCACCAAGCTGACCAAGCGCATCGGCGCCAAAAAGGCGAAGGTTGCCGTTGCTTGCAAAATGGCTGTCATCCTCCACGCCATCTGGACCGACGGCACTGAGTTCCAGGCAGGCAGAGATGCGCGCCGCATGAAGTAACCTTAAACCGACACCCAGATCCGCCTTCGGCGGAACAAGCGTCCCTGCCGGGACGAAGGTGTTGGCAATCTCGAAGTCGTCCCTGCGGGCGTTACGCACCGCGCTCTTCACATCGAGATGCACACCTCTTGAACGCCATCATGCGGCGGCTGTAGAGTAAGCGGCAAAGAGCCCCCATCTGGCGGAGTGGATGAGCGATCGGCTATCGGCTGCGGAGTCTGTGAGCTGATGTGAGCTTCTATGTCTGCGCCTGGTTCTGAAAATAGAACCTTCCATCTGATCGAAGTCGCCGAGCGTTTTGAGGGGGCGCCGCGACAGCTTCGCCGACGCTGGTCGGATGAGTTCAAGGCACAAGTTGTGGCAGAGGCGCTGGAGCCCGGCGCGAGTGTATCGGGGATCGCCCATCGGATCGGCATTCACCCGTCGCAGCTCTTCGCCTGGCGTCGCGATGCTCAGGCCGAACGAACTTACCTGTCGCGGCCTTCGAGTCGCGAAGCCGCGGTGGCGTGCATGTCAGACGCCGTGATCGAGATTTCCATTGGCGAGGTCGTCGTGCGCGCCGGCGTGGATTTCGACGAAGCACACTTGCAGCGGGTGATCCGGGCGGTCCGATCGGCATGATCCCCTCTGGTGTGAGGGTGTTCCTCGCCAGCCATCCGGTCGACTTCCGCAAGGGCGTCGACGGCCTTGTTGCGCTTGTGCGCGATGCCGGCTCAAATCCATTCGACGGGGCGCTTTATGTGTTCCGGGCCAAAAGAGCCGACAGAATCAAGATCGTATGGTGGGATGCTCTGGCGTATGCCTCTATTTGAAACGCCTTGAAAAGGCGAAGTTTTGCTGGCCGCGGATCGGGCATCATCGGGTGCAGCTCACCTCCGCGCAGTTGATGGCACTGGTGGATGGGATGGACTGGAAGCGGGTCTGGGCTGTGCCGGTCAGGCCGCCGGAGATTGTTGGGTAAAGCGCTGCGGCGAAGTGAATGAACCGCCTGAAAGGGTGAGAGAACCGGAGCAAAATGTGCTCTGGTCAGGTCAATGACGCCGCCCGATCTCGACCTCCCGAATGACGTAGAGATGCTGAAGGGCCATGGTGCTTGCCATGGCCGAAAGGGCGGCACGTGTCGATGCTCTGGAGAGCGAGGTCGTCGATCTCAAGGCCCGCAACGCCGATGCCGATGCGCGCATAGAGCGGCTGACGCAGATCCTGAAGGCCTTTGACCGCGCCCGGTTCGGCCGACGATCGGAGAAGCTCGGCCCTGCGAGCATCGATGACGAACAGCAAGCCTTTGCCTTCGAGGAGATCGAGACCGGCCTCGCTGCGATCAAGGCACAGGTCAACAAGGGCCGCGAGCGTGCGGATGGCAAACGCGCACCTCGTCGGCGCAAGGGCTTTGCGTCGCATCTGGAACGGATCGAGGTTGTCATTGAGCCGGAAGCGTTGGCTGAGCATGCCGGCAAGCAGAAGGTGCTGATCGGCGAGGACGTGTCGGAGCGTCTGGATGTGGAGCCGGCGAAGTTCCGGGTCATCGTCACCCGCCGTCCCAAGTATGCGTTCAAGAACGAGGACGGCGTGATCCAGGCGCCGACCCCAGCCCACATCATCGAGGGTGGCATTCCGACCGAAGCCCTTCTGGCCCAGATCGCCGTCTCCAAGTACGCCGATGGCCAGCCGCTCTACCGGCAGGAAGCCATCTACGCCCGCGACCAGGTCGAACTTGACCGCCAGTTGATGGCGCAATGGATGGGCAAGCTCGGCTTCGAGCTCGAGATCGTGGCCGACTACATCTTCAGCGAGGTCAAGAAGGCCGAACGGGTCTTTGCCGACGAAACCACCTTGCCGACCCTCGCTCCCGGCTCCGGATCGACGAAGACGGCCTACTTATGGGCCTATGCGCGCGATGACCGAACCTTTGGCGGCAGCGGTCCGCCGATGGTGGCGTATCGCTTCGAAGACAGCCGCTCCGGCGAATGCGCGGCCCGGCATCTCAATGGTTATCGCGGCATCCTGCAGGTTGATGGATACGCTGCCTATAACAAGTTGGCGCGACCCGATCGCGGCAATGATGGCATCACGCTGGCCGGCTGCTGGTCACACAGCCGGCGCAAGTTCTACGAGCTGCATGTTGCAGGAAGCTCGAAAGTGGCAACGGCGACGGTCGAGCGGATGGCAAAGCTCTGGCAGGTCGAGAAGACCGTGCGTGGCCAAAGCCCCGACGTACGCGTTGCCGCGCGCCAGCAAGTCTCCGCGCTGGTCGCCGCAGATCTCTTCGATCTCTGGCAGCAGACTTTGCGGCGGATCAGGCAAATCAAAGCTGGCCGAGGCAATCCGCTATGCCGTCTCGCGCCGTGCCATCTTCGAACGCTTCCTGACTGATGGTCGCATCGAGCTCGCCTCCAACATAGTCGAACGCGCCATCAGGCCACAAACAATTACGAGAAAGAATAGCCTCTTTGCCGGCAGCGACGGCGGCGGACGAACCTGGGCGACCATCGCAACACTGCTACAGAAAGCGAAAATGAACAACGTCGATCCGTTCGCTTGGCTGGCCCTAACACTTCAGCGTATCGCCAACGGCTGGCCGAGCAGCGAAATCGACGCGCTTATGCCATGGAACCACGCCGTGTGACGGCCGCAGCTTGCCGCTTACGCTGTAGAAACGACCGCGGAAAGAACCATGAACCCGGCAGCGGATGATTTTTGTCTAATCGGGGTTGACACCGTGCCCGCGATTAAAGAACTGACAACTGTGTTGATGTTATTGAGTCCGAGTCAGGAGATCAGGTAGTCACATTTGCATCAACGGACAGTCTCAGTCAGAGCTGCAACTGCGGCGGCGAACACAATCTGAGAACTGACGCCCAGTTTCCAAGCCAACTTACGGTTTGAGTGAATCGATCCGTGAAAGCGTTGAAGTGTGACCAGTGGTTCTCGTGGACAAATGCTATGCGCGAACTGCAATGCATCGGGGACCATCGCAGCGATGGGGCCAAGCGCCATAAGCCAGGCCGAAGTAGGTGTAGCAAACAACCAAACCGCGAGTGCGAGGCCTGCGCAGGCGTCAACACCAACGCACATGACATCGATTATCACGGCTCGGTTCAATCTAAGGCGTCGATTGTCGGCGCGTTTCCCGACGGATATCGACCGAAGTGGATAGTCCCAGTGCGGTATGGCGTCGATCGCAAAATGGCTCACAAAGCCGAGCACGGCCGCGAGTAACGGATCGGAAGGGAGTAAGCTGGCGATCGCGCCGCCGACGATCGCATGTGTACTCAGAATCATTGCGAAGAATCTCCGAGCCATCAAGTTCCAGACAATAACGACGGCCAACCCTCTCCGAGTTGTTGAGAGCAAAGCAAGGGACTGACCGCCCCGGCGATCCGGAAAGCGGCAGCGAGTTCGCCATGATCACCGGTGCGTCGCGCCGACCGGGTGGGTCGTACTGGAGAGCGCGGGACCGACGCCCTAACGTCCATATACCGCTAACGGGTTTGAAAGGTAAATGGCAGCACAGCACTTGCTTTTTGTGCCTGCTGCGGCGTGTTCCAGATTTTCGCGCGTCTCCTTCAGCTCAGCTTTGCCGGTGATCGGGCACGGCGTAATCGCGTTCCCCGTCTCAGAGCTAGCGCTATTCCCGGCCAAGGACCATTTTCGTAGCGCTAGCGGAAGCCGAAACACGCAACACTCGCAGAATTAAGAAACGTGCAGTTGCTGCAAACGCTGCCGTCTTAAGTTCATTGGGCGATTGTGCCTGCCACTCTCCCCCAGAACGAATTAGAGCCATATCATCATGTGGCGGCAACGAACTTTGGACCACCAGAACCTGAGTTTTTCACTCTTGATCACGTTGGCGGGCTCGATGCACCGGTGTGGTTTTGCAGCAAAATCGGCGGTCCCTTGCCGATCACCCATGGGCCGTTCTTCCTTATAGCATCTGCGCCAAGTCTCCACTTTTTCCTAGGCGTCCGCAAGGCTGAGGAACCAGGGAGGTTGAGGCATTCGGCCGGGAAGCGACCGTTGAACGCCTCGACGAATGCATTGTCGGTTGGCGTGCCGGGCCGTGAGAAGTTTAGCGAGACGCCCTGCTGTTAGGCCCATAGTCAAGGTCGCGCGACCCGAACTCGCTGCCTTAATCGACGCGGATCGTCGCCCGGAATCCCACTTCCTTGCAAGCCCTCTCCAGTATCGCCATGACGTCCCTGCCGCGGAAGGTGAACCGTGACTGCAGCACCGGTGAGAAGCGGGAGAAAATATCGACGATCGCGTGCACGCGCGGCTTATGCCCCGTCGTCTACTGATCGTGGACAAAATCCATCGCCCAGGTCGCGTTCTATCGCGTCGCAGGCCCGCAATCATCTCGCGACTTGGCCTTAACCTGGCACTTCGGCGTTTTCTTGCGCAATTGCGGGCCCGATTCGCGATAGATGCGACGTGTCTTTGTTCTGGCCGTGGCGCCATCGCTCGCGGTGCAGCAGAACGTGGACACGGCGATATCCGCAGCGAACGCGAACATGGCAGATCTTGACCTTGCCCCCTGGACTTAATCCAGATTGAAGTTCGCTCTGGCCCATATGAGGACCAGAGCATGAAGCGCAGCCGCTTTACGGAAGAGATGGGGTATTCGGTCACGATCGCCTGACCTATTTGCTGCGCGGCACGTTTTGACTGACGATCGTGGACCAACTCTATCCGAAGGAGAAACGTCATGATCTACGTCGGCCTCGATGTTTCGCTGAATTCCGTTGCGGTATGTGCGGTGGATGAGACCGGAAAGCTTATCCGGGAGGGAACGACGTTGGCGGACGCGCCATCGATTGTGCAGTACCTCGAACCATGGGCTGGTCAAGTTGAACGGGTGGGCCTTGAGGCAGGACCGACGTCAGAATGGCTGACCGCAAATCTAATCGAACTGGGGCTGCCGGCCGTCAGTTTGGAAGCCCGCCAAGTTAAGGCGGCGCTTTCGGCCATGCCGGTGAAGACCGATCGGAATGACGCCCGTGGGATCGCGCAGGTGGTGAGAACGGGATGGTTCAAGCCTGTTCACGTCAAGAGCATCGGCAGCCAAAGGGCGCGGACGCTGGCCGCGGCTCGCAAGCATATCATCCGCTCCATCGCTGCCACAGAGCAAGTCATCCGCGGACTTCTGCGTCCGCTCGGTCTCAAAGTCGGAATCGTCTCGCGGACTCTGTTCGCGACGCGAGTTCGTGAGTTGGTCGGCGACGACGCCTTGCTGGAGGCGATCATGAATCCACTGCTTGCCGGACGTGAAGCGCTGATGCGGGAGTACGCCCGACTGCATCGTCTGGTTCTGAAGGCCGTGCGCAGTGACCCGGCTTGTCGGCTCTTGATGACGATGCCAGGGATCGGCCCGGTCTCTGCGTTGACCTTCCGCTCCACTGTGGACGATCCCAGGCGATTCCTGCATTCCCAATCCGTCGGCGCCTATCTCGGGTTGACGCCCCGGCGATACCAATCTGGCGAGGTTGATCGGGTGGGACGGATCACAAAAGTCGGAGATGGAGAGACGCGCACAGCCCTGTTCGAAGCTGCCAACGTCGTTCTCAGGCCATCAACCCGATGGTCTCCGATGAAGGCTTGGGCGGTGCGTGTTGCCCACCGGCAAGGAAGCAAGCGTGCGAAGGTCGCGCTGGCCAGAAAGATAGCTGTCGTCCTTCACCGAATGTGGGTTGATGGAACCGAATTCCGATGGACGGCGGTGGCGTAAGGACGCCATCGTCATCCCAAGAGACGCCCGTCGCGGGGCGTGGGGATGGTCGAGTTCGTATGATCTGTCGTGGCGTCCGCCCTCCAGGTCGGGTGACTACGCCGAAGAGCTTGAACCGACCATTCAACCGAATCCCATCGTGTGGCGGCTTTGCCGACCACGAACAGAAGCAAGGTACCCGCGGCACGCGCACTTAAGGGATTGACAGAAGCAGACCGAATACAGAAGCAGACCGAATACAGAAGCAGATCATCGGGATTTTGAAGGAGCACGAGGCTGGCGTATCGGTTGCCGATCTGTGCCGCAAGCATGGCGTCAGCGATGCAAGCATCTACAAATGGAAAGCCAAGTTTGGCGGGATGGAGGTCTCGGAGGCCAAGCGGCTGAGGACGCTGGAGGATGAGAACACGCGGCTGAAGCGGCTTTTGGCCGACGCCATGCTGGACAATGCGGCGTTAAAGGACCTCCTGGGAAAGAAGTGGTGACGCCCGCGGGGAAGCGGAAAGCTGTCGCCCATCTCGTGGACGCCCACGGGATGAGCGAACGGCGGGCGTGTAAAGCCATCGGCTGTTGCCGCATGTCCATCAGATATCGGGCGACCCGGGCGGACGACGCGGCCCTACGCCAACGCATGAGAGCGATTGCCGAGGTGCGCCGTCGCTTCGGCTATCGGCGCCTGCATGTTCTGCTCAGGCGGGAGGGCTATCTGGTCAACCACAAGAAACTGTTCCGGCTCTACCGGGAAGAGAGGCTCGCGGTCCGTCGCCGTGGTGGCCGCAAGCGGGCGCTCGGGACCAGGGCGCCGATGGTGGTGCCGATAGCGCCGAATGACCGCTGGTCGCTCGACTTCGTCTCGGACCAGCTCACCGATGGCCGCCGCTTCCGCATCCTGACCGTGGTCGACGAGTGCACGCGCGAATGCCTGGCGTTGGTGGCCGACACCTCGCTGTCGGGCTCCCGGGTGGCGCGGGAGCTGGACCGGCTGATCATCGAGCGCAGCAAGCCCAAAATGGTGGTCAGCGACAACGGCACCGAATTGACCAGCAACGCCATCCTGACATGGGCCGATCAGAGCCGCGTCGCCTGGCATTACATCGCGCCCGGCAAGCCGACGCAGAATGCCTTCATCGAAAGCTTCAATGGCCGTCTCCGAGACGAATTGTTGAACGAGACGCTGTTCACGTCGCTGGCCCAGGCCCGGGTCGAACTCGGACATTGGCGGGCCGACTACAACTGCGCATCAGAACACCCATCTGGCTATGTGATTGAAGAGAAGAGATTTTGCTGAGCGGGATGCGATCCCGCGGGGTATTTTGGGTTCTGTCGCGCTCGTTCGGCGATAGATTGAGCGGCAGTTGTTATCAGCCAGGTGCGGGCGAAGATCCAAGGACCATCCGGGAGAGGATGGATGGATTCGATCTCGCCGGCTTCAGCGGCGAGCCGGAGCGTCTTGGGCGCGATCTTCAGGAGCTTTGCTGCGTTGCCAAGGTTGAGCCATGGCTCGATCCCGTCCTCGGCGGGCTTGAACACCGGGATGTGGTAGTTCGAGCGCATTGATGTGACGCGCTCGCGGGTCCAGCGATTGCCATTACCGGTCTTGAGGCCGTTGCGATTGAGGAGGCCGGCAATCAGATCGTCGCTGGCGATCAGCACGAACTGACGCACGGCCTGGATGATGTCGGCGGAGGTGCTGTTGCGCTGTCCGCGCCGGCGCTTGGGCAAGCGCAACTCGCTGTGGGCGCCCCCCACCCAATGGACGATGAGAACGATCTCCGAGGCCGCGTCGTCGATATCGGCCACGACCTCATGGATGAGGGTCCGCACAATGCGCTTCTTGAGGCGAGCATCCGTGGTCGGCGCATCCCAGACCGTTTTGAGGTTCGAGGCCAGAACGCCGAGCGAGGCTGGATCAGCAAGGGGTGCGGGCGTCGCCGCATCATGCATGGCGATCTTGGCCTCAACCTCCGCCGCGTGAGCGAGCGACCTGTTCCAGCGGGCTTCCAGCTCACTGGCCACCAGCCGGTTCGCGGGATCAGTGGCATCGTATTGCCGGAAGGCTCGGTCGGCGGCATAGCGCGCCGCTTCGAGGTCGCGACTGAGAGCATCGCGTACCTGATCGCGCCGTTCCCTGGCTCCCTTGGCGGCAGCGGTTGCGGCGGCGACAGCGCCCGGACCGACGACGCCAAGCAGTGCTTCCTCGATGGCATCATCGACGCGCAGTCCGCCGAAGGCGATGCAGTGGGCCCCGCCATTGTCCATCCAGGCGCGGCTGCAGCTGTAGCGAGGGATATGGTTTTCCATGCCGGAGTACCGGAGTGTGAGCTTGCGACCGCAGCGCTTGCAGCGGATCAGACCGGCCAGCAACGCGTCACCATGCTTGGGCGCGCCGTGATGCCGACTGGTGGGAACATTGCTGCTGACCATGGTGCGAATCGCCTCGAACTTCTCCCAGCTCACATACCCTTCGTGAGTGTTGGGCTTCAGCGTCAGCCAGTCGTTCCGCGCCTTGCGGCGGATCTTCACGCTCACGCCCGCGGTGCTGTATCCCGCCGCCACAGCTGTCTTACCATAGGCATAGGCGCCGCCGTAGACCGGGTTCTCAATGATCCGGTGGATGGCAGAGTAGTTTGGTCGCCGCCAGGCCGTGTCGCCGTTGGTCTGCTTCACCGGCAAATCGAGATTGTACTCGTGGAGCCAGCAGAGCGCCTGCCGCGCGCTGCCCAGTTCCTCGACCTTGTCGAACACCAGCTTGATCGCTTCCTGGACACGCCGATCCGGGTCTTTCTCATAACGGTCGCCGGCCTTCACGAAGCCGACGGGCGCTGTCACAACCAACTCGCCCCGGCGTGCCTTCTCGTAGCGGGCCGAGAGCGAGCGCTGGCGCAACAGATCCAGCTCGTACTCGTTGAGGCTGCCCTTGAGCCCGAGCAGCAGGCGGTCGTTGCCGTGCCTTGGCGCATAGATGGTCTCTTGATCGACCAGAACGGTATCGACCACGCGGCACATCTCGATGAGTTGCTGCCAATCCCGGCTATTGCGGGCGAAGCGCGAGACCTCGCGGGCGCAAACCGCACCAACCTTGCCGAGGCAAACCTCCGCCACCATTCGCTCGAATCCGGCGCGTTGTATGCCGCCGGCGGCTGAACGACCGAGATCATCATCGATCACTTCAATCTCTGACCACCCGAGTGCCGTCAGTCGGTCTCGCATGGCGTATTGCAGCGCGCTGCTCTCGCGATTGTGCAACACCTGATGGGCCGAAGATTGACGCACGTAAAGAATCGCCTTGCGCTCCAGATGATGAGGCCTGACCTTGTCAGAGATCATGATCGACCTCCTTCGCGCGCGGCGTCGCTGTCATCGCAGCATGGTCGAGGATCAATTGCGTCATCAGGCTCGTGAGCGCTGCCCGCGCTTCTGCTGGCAGATCCAGCCATGTGGGCGCGCCGACGGCGCCGTTCGACAGGCCACTCCCGAACAGATCCATCTGATGCTGCGGCCGCGGTTGTCGATTGCGTCGGTATCCGCTCCCTGGCACTGCCGTCTGCCGTGACATGAGTCTCTCCCCGATTCTGGTCGTGAGAGGCTCTGGATGCGCCAGAAAGCAGGGCAGCTGATGGCGTTCGATCCTTCAACGCCCGATCGAGAAGCGCAGAGAGCGCCGCAAGTGCGTCAATGCTGACAAACGGCTGAGCTGTCAAAGGCTCAGCGTCAGGGCATGCTGTCCGATCGAACATCCATGCTGGAACCTCCAACCATCGATCCGCTTGCGATCCATCAAGAGAGCAGCGGAAAGCGACATCATCAGCCTTCTCGACCCTTCCATGAACGCAAACTCGGCGACCAAACCAGGGATGATGTCGGTAAAGAACCTCGCGAAGAACCGTCCTGTGGGCGTTCTTGAGCCTTGTTGTACAACGATACGCGACCTCACTCGCAACTCGGATGGAAAACACCATCGGAGTTTGCCTTCACCTGCAACCCGCGACGGGATCTGGCGCTGCGCTATGCCGATGGCTCCGCACCAGCTCCCGTCGCTACCACCGCCCATTCGGGTAAATCCAACAGCCGGGGCGAACTCAGGACTAGATAAAACTTGATGTGGTGGAACGGCCCGCTCCAGCAGCATCAAAGTGCTAGAACGTGGTCGTTGTTCGAACGCCACAAAGGAGGGACCGTTCCGTGAAACAGGTTAGCACCATCGGGTTGGATTTGGCCAAGCACGTTTTCCAGGTTCACGGGGCGGATGCCCAGGGCTCACCCGTGTTCAACCGGAAGCTACGGTGCAGCGAAGTTCTGCGTTTCTTTGAGAAGCTGCCAGCATGCCTGGTGGGGATGGAAGCATGCGGTAGCGCCCACTATTGGGCACGCGAGATCGCAGCTCTCGGTCATGAGGTCCGGCTCATTCCGCCGGCTTATGTCAAACCCTTCGTCAAGCGTGGCAAGACGGATGCGGCGGACGCTGAGGCCATCAGCGAAGCGGTGATCCGAAAGACCATGCGCTTCGTGCCGATTAAGACGGCTGAGCAACAGGCTGCCGCGATGGTGCTGAAGACCCGCGCTCTTCTAGTGCGGCAGCGAACGCAGCCGGTCAACGCGTTGCGCGCGCATCTGGCAGAATTGGGGATCATCGCCACCGCCGGCCTGGCAAAGGTTGAGGCGCTGGTCGCAATCATACGGGATGAGACAGATGCTCGCCTGCCCGCAGCAGCGCGCTTCGCGCTGATGGCTATTGCCGACGAGATTGAAGCTTCAGCCGACCAGATCGAAAGACTCGAGCGCGCAATCGTCGTGGAAGCCAAGCACGACGAGGACATGCGTCGGTTGACCACGATCCCTGGCGTCGGCGCCATTACGGCGGCGACCATCAAGGCGCTTGTGCCGGATCCCGGCGGGTTCAAGTCGGCTCGCCACTTTGCCGCCTGGCTGGGATTGACGCCGCGGCCTCATTCAAGCGGAGGCAAAGAGCGGTTGGGACGAATATCGAAGATGGGAAATCCGGAACTCCGCTCTCTCCTCGTTGTCGGGGCAACGGCCGTCTTGCGGGTTGTCCGAAACGACACTCGGGCGCGGCCGTGGCTGAAGGCGCTTCTCGCCAGACGGCCCTTCAAGGTTGCCGCTGTCGCGCAGGCCAACAAGACGGCGCGGATTATCTGGGCGCTTCTGAACAAGGGCGGAATTTATCGGCGTCCCGACCCATTGGCGATTACCGCGGTGACGTAGTGACCGCCAAAACGATCTGACCGGCGCAGGCCGGCAGAGGGCAAGGTGCAACAACAGGCGATGAACCCATGGGACGAAATCCCGAAACGAGTGAAGCTACTGCCCCCAATGCGCTCAAGCGCGTAAACTTGATTTAGCTCCTCGTTCCGCGGATCTCATCGAGGCCAGCGGCCTTATTGTGCCGCGCGCAAAGGCCGGACATATGACCGCACCGTCCCAATGTGTGAATCGACTGAAAAAGCTCTTGCCTCGCGGGCCGTTCCACATATGGGGGCAAGGTCAATCTCCTTGATCCGATCTTCGAGGGCTGCCTGGCCGGAACGACGAGACTTGTAACGGTAGGTCGACCGGTCGAATCAAGCCTTGCGGATCGATACCTGCCACTCCGCACACCTCGTCGACCAGCTTGCGTTGCGGCCAAGCTTGATGGCTTTAGGCGGATCACGTCCTGCGGCATCTCCTTGACGAGCGACAGATCCGCCATCAGCTTCTTCAGCTTGGCGTTCTCATCCTCGGGCTGTTTCAACCGCCGCATCTCGGTGGGCAACCGTCACACTTCTTCCAGTTGAAATAGTCGTCTGGCCGATCCCGGCCTGCGGCAGATTGCGCCAGTAAAATCTCGTCATGGCCCTGCCTTAGGATGAACGCCTACTGGGCGTCCGAAAATTTTGACGCCTTCATCGTCGTCCGCTCCTCCGAGGCGAGGATTTGGCAGCGAAAACTCTAGCCAAAAATGTTCAGTCACGATACTTTGTAGGAGATTTGCGCGTTAGCAGCATCGCGGGCGATGCCAACTCACGGTTTATCAGCGGTGCCGAAGCCGGTATCTATGTTCACTAATGTACGCCACCCTGAAAACCCGAAAATGCGTCAGATGGCGATGAGAACTACAGCGACTATTGAGGCGATGGCAATTGCACTGATACGATCCCTCAATGCGAAGACAATTGGGTCGTCGTCCATTTGACGCCGGTGCGCCATCATGAGATTCCTGGCTGTCCAATACAGAAGAATTGGACAGATAAGCCATAGCGCTTTCGGATGTCGATAGAGTGTCTGAACATCGGGCGATGTAACATAAAGTGCAAAGATCGTGACAGCGTTCAAGCCAGCCGCCGCAACTAGAGCGGCAACGACATCAAGATCGCCGATCCTGTAGTCTCGATCTGGACGATCGGGGAGGCCGTGGTCGAGCCTGGTCGCCAGCTCTACGTAGCGTTTGATTAGCGCGAGCGATGTGAAAATGAAGATAGAGAAGATGAAAAGCCATTGCGAAATTTGAATTTCAACTGCCACCCCCCCTGCGACAATCCGCATCGTATAGAGCATCGCCAGCACAATAACGTCCACCAGCATCAGGCGCTTAAAAAAGACAGAGTAGGCGCTCGTTAGCACGAAATAGCCAACTAATACGCGGACAAACTCAAGTGAGATCATAGTTGCCAGCATTAGAGAAAATAGGAGGAGCGCCGGAACCATGAGCAAGCCGGTCCGAAGTTGGAGAAGCCCACTCGCAAAGGGTCGCGCACGCTTGCTAGGGTGCGCGCGATCAGATTTTAAATCTAGTAGATCGTTGAGGAAGTAGACGGCTGACGCGCAGGCGCAAAATGCTACAAAGGCGATCGCACCGGAGAAGATGTTAGCGAGCGTAAATTGATGCGCGGTCAGCGCTGGCACAAAAATAAGAAGATTCTTGACGTATTGGTGGACCCGAAGGGCCTTGAACCATACCCGCCTGTCCACATTTCCGCGATCTAACGGGACGTAGTTATCATTGAGCGCGACGAGCCTACTCCTTACCGAATTGGAAAGACCGACCCCGTAGGCTTTATCGGCAATCTCCCACACCGGTAAATCTGCGGGACCGTCGCCAATGTAGTCAAACCCGGACTTGCCAAAGGCAGCTGTGAGTATCTCGGCCTTCAAAGGTCCCGACAAATTCGTTTTCGCGTCAGAAGCAAACCAACCATCGAAGATCCCCAAGTGATCTGCAATGGCCTTCGCGTGTTTCCCGTTGGCTGCGGTAGCAAGGTAGACTTTTCTGCCCCCTGCTTTGGCGGCCTGGATTAGATCCAAAACGCAGGCATTATACGGGAGAGTTGCATAATCCAGGTCGGACGACTGAGCAAGCTGATGCTTTACGGCCGCTTTGCCATCTGCCAGAGCCCGAACGGCGGCAAAGTTTGCGTGGAATCCCAGAGGCAAGACGTTAAAGAAGGACTCATATAGCACATCCGTGAGCAGCAAAGATCCATCTAGATCAACTACTAACGGCTTGTAGGGGGGAAAAGCCGTATCGTCGGCGGGTTCAGCATTATGTCCGGCGAGCCAGACGTAGTCGAGAACTTTCGGTAAAACATCATCGACTTGCATCGGAGCACCGATAAAGGCGATGTAGCCGTCACGGTCGACGACAAAAGACGTGGGAATCCCGCGAGAAAGGTTCGGTTTCATCCAAAGCTCGTTCATTTCACCTGTGTTATCGCACGCAATCCGATAATTCAGATTCGGGAACTTTTTGGTCAACCATGCGTCCAGGTTAATTCGGGTATCATTCAGTGTTGAAGTTCGTTCGTAGGCCGCGATTCCGATGACCTCAAGTCCGCTGTTTCGATATTTCTCTTGCAGCTGCATCAGATGGGGCACTGCCGCCACACATAGTTCGCAAGTTGTCCAAAACTCAACGATATACACTTTCCCCGACTGAAAGCTCGTCAGTGGCTGTCCGCGCAGCCAGCTCTCCACCTTGATCCGAGGAGCCGGTGACCCAATGCGCAGCATCATGTTGCTCTCCAACGCTATTGGAAGACTGCTCGACTTTATGCGCGAGCTCCGTTTTCTCTCAGAAACGGGCGACACGTCTTCGGTGGGAGGAGAGTATCGCTCGTCTTGTGCGTCTGCGAGCACTCAGCCTCGTTTCAGTATTGCTGCGTTTTACTAGCAACGGCCGTGCCAAGGGCGTCGGCGCATACTAAGCACCAAACTCTCCACGCCCCCGAGATGTCGGTGTCTTGAACCTGACAGACTTTGTGCCGCTGTTAGAGACGGGACACGAATTGCGCGCTTCGCGTCCCCGGAAGAGCGTGGTTTGCCATTGCTTTTCTAATGCCTCCTCGAAGCCAGACAGGATTCGATAAGAGCGGCGATGCCGATTGGAGTCAAAATGGCGGGCCGGACAAGCCACGCGCGTTAGCCGTGAGAGAGAAGTACGTCCCCGGCACTCCAATTCGATTTACGGCTCCCGACGACAAGCGACCCCGGCAACACAGCCGTCATCGACGTGCGAGCAGTTCGTTTCGCGAAGACATGCTGGACACAAGCATCGCCAGAAACCTCCGGTTGGGCCACAGCTCTTGCTTCGTGTCGCGCAAGACATAGCTTCTAATTCGACCGTACTCCTGTCAGCTGATGTAGCCAGTGTGATTGTCACGCAATGATGTTTTGCATTGCGGTTTTGCGACCCCTAATCGCTTGGACCGAATCTTCGCCGCTAAGTCCCGCGCCTCCGGCGAGCCGCTGCGCGGCTTCGAAGCTTGACCACTCGGCAAAGGCCTCGATTTAATGTCTCAGTGTCTCTTTGATCGACTCTTTGCATCAGATCGCTCTGCCGGCCGAACCGCGCAAACGCTGACGCGGCGCTCGTCGCAAGTTAAGTTTCCTCCAGAATTGGTAGGTGGCTGCCTTTCCTTTCGCTTGTATTCTGCCCCGCCGTTCGCACTAAAGCGCCGCGCCATGCGCCAGATACTGTAATGTGGTGAGTCTGTTTTCCAGTCCGATAGCTTTGAGGAGTCTGCAGTATGGATGTTGGCAGGCGTTTTCCGAATGGCATACCTTTCGAAACTCATGGAAGAAATGACTATGAAGCTCGTCAAGCCTGCTTCGTGCAGCAACATAGCGTCGACCATTCTTCTCGGGAGGAATCGGCGCGGGAACTGGGTTGCACGCGAACAGAACGGGCTGTTTGGCGGCCTGTTCGTGAATCGCGCTCAAGCACTCAGATACGGCCTGTTCGAGAATGGTCGGCATCCAGAAACCATCATAGAGGTATCTCACAATATCGAACTCGATATTTCCGACAATCCCACAGATCGCCAGCAGGACGCGCGTAGCCTGATGCGTCGGCCCAATTGAACAGGGTCGAGGGCTGCGCTGTGCTGTGCGCGGCTACGAGGAGCAACCGTCCAGGAGATGATTTAGCCTGGTCGGGAAGAAGCTGGGTGGCTACGCTATAATAACGGAGTGCCTTGACAACCCATTGGTCGCGCTCGGCGAAACCAAGCATTGGCTCCAACATAAAATAGAAGAAGCAACAAAAGCTGGCGGCATAAGTGTCCGGCGTCGTGATTTCTTAGGACAAATGATAAAGCGTCCGAAAATCGACAACGATTGTCACACCTCCTTCCGGAATTTGTAAGGGCTCCCCTTTCTCTCTTTCGATATGTTGACAACACTCACATCGGCTAGCGACTGAAGTGCTACATTTGTAAGCGGCCACAACCTGGGGAAACGATGTCGAGAGACTAAAGGTCGCGGCTACTCCGCAGAGACTTCCAATCACGACTAAGGAGATCGGAATTTACTCATGGGACGACCGAAAAACAATTTACGCCCGCCGAATGCATTGGCAGAATGCAGCCTATTGGCGGTCGGGCCAACCTACTTCGAGCTCCCTTTACCGACGGAACGTCACGCCCCAGTGGCGCTAGTAGTAGCTGCAATACATCACTTGAGCGAGTTGCAGGGAATTGATCGATCCAAGGTTCATGTGGTTAAGACGGAATTCGAGCGAATCGTATCGTTGGCCGTCAAACATCAGCCGGATCTCATCCTGGTTGCGTGCCCGCCGGTCGGAGAAGCATTGAAAGCTTGTCAGTGCCTTCTCAAGAATCCCTCTATGAGAAATATTCCAATCTTCCTCATCTCAATGGGCTACGACACGTTTCCGCATGGACAACTCCTGAGCCCCGTTAAGGAAGAGTTTGTCACGGCCGACGATCGGTATGTTACCAAGGGCAAGCGGCAGAAGCGACTTACAAGCATTCTTAACTTGCTTCGCTATGCGGAGGCCGAGATAGCAGAGCTGGATCTTGAAATATCGGCCGCGCTTTTAGGAGCGGCGATTGCCGACATCGCTCGGCAATTAGACTAGTTTCTGTCGCGAAAGACATTTCGCCCTTAAAAAATAGGGGTTATTTCGCGATTTTCGAGCACGGTTTTTCTTGCGACGTATATGTGCATGGTATCACATGCTTCATATGAAGCATGTTGATTCGGAATCGCCTTCGGATGTCGCGCGCTGGCTGCAAAGCGAAACGACGAATCTTTGGCCTGCGCTTCTGGGTTCGCTGAGCCTGCGCCGGAGTCGGTGCATCCGCAAGAATTGCCCGGCGTGCCAGTCTGGCGAACAGCATCAAAGTTATGTGCTGTACGGTCGGGCGAACGGGCGCCGTGTTGCCGTTTATGTGCCGGAAGAGCTTGTGCCGGAGGTTCAGCGCAGTCTGGACAACGGACGCGCCCTGCAGGAGCTGCTGCAGCAGACTGCGCCGCGCTACGTGAAGGCCTTGAAGCGAGAACGGACCAAGGCAGCCAAAAGCAAGAAGAGCCGAGCGGAGTGAGAGCGACGGCGCGACAGATCAGCTTTGCCGATTGGGAGCTGATGCGGCAACGTGATCAGGGCATTCGCCTGGAGCCGCTACTGGAGGCGATATCCGGCTTTCTCGACGACCAGCGGGACGTCATCGAGCGCGTCCGGCGGGATCTGGTGCGTGGCCTGAAGCAGCCCGATAGCGGTCGTCACGGATTGACGGCGACACAGGTTCTGCGCTCGCTGGTTCTGATGCGGCTCAAGAACTGGGACTATCGCGAGTTGCGTGAACGCATCGCAGATGGATTGACGCTTCGTCAGTTCACCGACTTCTACTGCGCGCCAGTGCCGAAGCATGACGCCTTTCAGCGTGGCTTCATCCGTCTGACCCCACAAACGCTGAGAGCGGTCAACGATTTGGTGGTTCGGGCAGCGATCGAGCTCGGATTGGAGGACGGCGCGAAGCTGCGGGTCGACACTACGGTGGTGCAGACCGACATTCATCATCCGACCGACAACACGTTGCTATGGGATGTGGTCCGTGTCGTCACACGCTTGGTCCGCCGTCTGGCCAAAGCGCTGGAATTGCAAAGAATCAAGGGCTTTTGCGACCGCACGCGCGCGGCGCGGCGCCGGATGTACGAGATCCAGCGCATGACGACGAGGCAGCGTCACGAGCAGCAGACCCGAACGTACCGGGTGCTCATCGACATCGCCGAGGAGGTCGTAGGAAACGCGCGCGCGGGGCTCGAGAGGACCCACACGATGCGCGGCTCGATCAGGCACGTCGTCGTGTGCGCTTTGGTGAGCAGGTGGCTACCGACGAGAAGATTTATTCCATCTTCGAGCCCCATACCGACCTGATCAAGCGTGGCAAGGTGCGCACGCCGGTCGAGTTCGGCCATAAAGTCTTCCTCGCCGAAAGCGCGGAGGGCCTGATCACGCAATACGAGGTGCTGAAAGGCAATGTAGAAGTTTCGACTTAATCTGACGGCAAGGTTTGAACTGGCAGGGAATGGAGCTGCGGGCGAGCAGGAGCGCTCACCCAAAGGGCGCTCCCGCGCAGCCCGCAGCGTCTCACAGGAGACGTTACCATGACCCAGGAACAGAAGGTCATTCGCGCGAAAGTCGGAATGCTGGAATTGGCCAAGCAGCTCGGCAATGTCAGCCAGGCTTGCCGGATGATGGGCTATAGCCGCGACAGCTTCTACCGGTATGATCGCAAGACGCCGATCACGGCGGCCGAACTGTTGAATGATCGCGTGGTGCCGTTCTTCGATGCGCGGGGCATCCCGCTGAACCGGATCCTGACCGACCGCGGCACCGAGTATTGCGGCAATCCGGAGCATCACGAATACGAGCTCTACCTCGCCGTCGAGGACATCGATCACACCCGCACCAAGACGAAGAGCCCACAGACCAACGGCATTGTCGAGCGCTTCCACCGCACCGTGCTCGAAGAGTTCTATCGCGTCGCGTTCCGCAAGAAGATCTATCCGAGCATCCCTGCGTTGCAGAGCGATCTCGATGAGTGGATCGCTGCCTACAATGAGGTGCGCCCGCATCAGGGGCGCTGGTGCTACGGCAAGACGCCGATGCAAACCTTGCTTGACGCAAGTGCTCTGTCGAGAGAGAAATTGTTGCCGGCTGCGTGAGGTCGGACACGAAATCTTTGTCGGACACCTGCCGCGACAAAGCACCCACTGTCAGCTCAAGTCCCTTCTTTTACAGGCAATCCGCCCGACGAAGTTCACGTGGCATCTTCCCTCCAGCGCCACAGGCAAGCCTTTGGCCGTGCCCCGCAACTGTACGGCTCGGATCGTGGCTTCTTCAGCGAGCAGAACCTTGCCTCGTGCAAGCACGCCGGCGTCAAGGTGGTCTGCATTCCGCAGCGCGGCGGCAAAAGGACGAGACGGCGTGAAGCGTACGAGAAGAGCGCAGTCTTCAAGAATGGTCAGCGCTTTCGCGCCGGCATCGAGGGACGCATCTCGGTGCTGTTCCGAGGCCGCGGCATGAAGCGCTGTCTTGCCGAAGGACGTGACCGCTTCGAATTGTGGGTCGGCGCCGCTGTGCTCGCCAACAATCTCATGAGGATCGCGGCAATGCTGGGGGCACGATCGCCGCGCAGGCAAAAAGCGGCTTGACCTTCATGGTGCCTCCTTCTCCGAAGCCGCAGGCACCCCCACGGCTCAACGTATCTTGAGCTGACACTTCGTTGCCCAACAGCGAAACCAAGCCCGAAAATCGGCCCTCCGGAGCTTGCCGATCCCCGCAGCTACTGGCATTTTGTGCCCAATCCATCGGCATAAATTAGATTGCACCACTCAACCCGGGCGTTTCGCGACAGAAACTAGACTAGAGCCTGACGGGCCGGTGGGATTCAGCCACGAAGAAACTGTTGCCTTCACCGCGGCTTCCTCCTGGATCGACAAGTCTGTACGATGTCTCGTTTTAGCTCTCGGAATAAGCGGGGCCACCAGCTTCTCTGCGATTGAACTGAGGCATAAGAACTTCCTCTAGTCCCAGATTTAGCTCCGCCATGCACATCTCCCCTCAGTTGTGAGGGACAGCGTCTCCGCTGCGAAACAACTCTAGTCAACCGAGATCAGCTCTATGGGCCGCATCCAATCATCTGTACCGCCATACTCGCTCCGTCCGAGCGCTTCAAGCGATCTCAATTTTCTAAAGCGGGATGGGGTTAGGTTGAATCGAAGGGGATTCCCATATGTGGAACGACCCCGCGGTCAAGGGTCGCCGTCGCCTGAATGACCTTTGGGGTTCGGTGCGCCCATATGTCCGGCCTCTAATTGTGCGGACAAAAGCCGCCGGCCTTGATGACGTTCGCGATAGTACGGGCCAGTCAAATCAACGCGCTTGATGCGCTTGGGAATCCGCGGCCTTACGCCCTATCGAGATGTCGTCCCGTTGGTCATCACAGTTAACTGCGCCTTGCCCATGACCAACCGCCGAAGCCGGCTGGCCAATTCGTCAGGTGGGTCGTGAGCTCATGCCGTGACCGCCATGGCAGGCAGGCCGCGATTGTAGACGCCGCCCTTTGCGAGAAGGGCCCATGCGATCCGCGCCATCTTGCTGGCCAGGGCGATGGCCACAACCTTCGGCGGCCTCCGCTCGAGCAGCCGCCTCAGCCACGTCGACATGGGGCGTCCCCGTCGCGCATGCATGATCACCGCGGTCGCGCCAGCGACCAGGAGCGAGCGCAACGCGGGGTTGCCCATCTTGGAAATCCTGCCGATCCGCTCCTTGCCGCCGCTCGAGTTGCTGCGAGGCGTCAGGCCGATCCAGGCCCCGAAATGCCTTCCCGAAGCGAAGGCGGCTGGATCGGGCGCGAGCGCCTCGAGCGTGGCGGCGGTAATCGGCCCGACGCCCGGGATTGTCGTCAGCCGACGCCCTGTCTGGCTGGCGCGAACGTCCGCAACGATGTCGCGCTCGAGCTACTGTATCTGGTCGGTCAAGGACCGGAGCTGATCCACGAGCACTGAAAGCGCTTTCCGTGCTGAGATCGGCAGCCGTTCATCGGTGTCGTCGAGGACAATGGCGGCCAGCGTATCAGCCTTCGCCAACCCCTTTGCTGCGACGATTCCCAGTTCAGCAAGATGTCCGCGCAAGGCGTTGACGGTCTGAGTCCGCTGCCGGACGAGAAGGTCGCGACGCCTGAGCGCCATCTGACTAGCCTGGCACGCGATCGTCTTAACGGGCACGAACCGCATGGTCGGACGAGATACCGCCTCACAAATCGCTTCGGCGTCGATCGCGTCGGTCTTGCCACGCTTCACATAGGGCTTGACGTAGCTTGGCGAGATCAGCCGAACGTCATGCCCGAACACTCCAATCTCGCGCGCCCAGTGATGGGCGCCGCCGCTCGCGCTTCGAGGCCGACGACGCAGCGCGACAGCTTGGAGAAAAAGCGAAGCACCTCGGAGCGCCGCAGCGATCGCCTGACGACCACTCGGCCGTCGCTGGCGATGCCGTGCACCTGAAAGACCTGCTTGGCTATGTCTAGTCTCACTGTCGTCATCTCTTCCATCGCGCTGCTCCCTCGAAAGCTAACCGGTCCTCGAACGACCGGTCTCGCCAACTGTACTGGAGGAGCGGGGTCGTTCCACACCATCAAATCAGTCCGTTTCTGATTCACCATGCTGGCTGGACGTAGGCCAGCATGGATGGGCAAGCCTTATTCTCCGGATCTTCGCAAGCGTGTCGTGGCCGCGATCGATGGCGGGATGTCCCGCAATCAAACAGCCAAGCAGTTTGGGTCGCGATCAGCACGGCAATCGGCTGGATGCAGCGGGTCGAGGAGACTGGCAGCGTTACTCCGGGCCATATGGGCGGTCACAAGCGGAAGGCGATTTCGGGCGAGCATGCGGAGTGGCTGTCACAGCGGATCAGGAACGACGATTTCACGCTGCGTGGTTTTGTGGCCGAACTTGCCAGCCGTGGGCTGAAGGTTGACTACCATTCGGTGTGGGATTTCGTTCATGCCGAGAAGCTCAGCTTCAAGAAAGGCGTGGCGGCTGGGGAACGCGATCGTCCCGAGGTCGCGCGGCGGCGAGCCCAATGGACAAAGTATCAAGGTCCGTCGAAGCTGAGCACTTGGCCTTCATCGACGAGATCTGGACCAGGACCGACATAGCTCCCCTGCCGGGATGAGCGCCGCGCGGACGCCGATTGCCCGCCAAAGTTCCCCACAGCCGCTGAAAGACCATGACCTTCCTGGCTACCCTGCGCCATGACCGGATCGATGCGCCATGGTTCATCGAGGGACCGATCGATGGCGTTAGCCTTCGGACCTATATCGAGAAGGTTCTCCTGCCCATCCTTCGGCCCCTCGATATCGTCGTCTTGGACAATCTCGGCCGCCACAAGAGCAACGCAGTTCGTCAGCTCATCCGTTCGTTCGACGCCAAGCTCTTCTTCCTGCCAAAATACTCGCCCAACCTGAACCCGATCGAACAGGTCTTTGCCAAGCTTAAACGACGGTTATTCCTTCGGAAATGGCTATTCGCATAAGCAGCCCCTATTACAGCAACCGCACCGCTCATCTGTCTCAAATCGTGTCCCCCTCTCGCAATCCCGGGAAAGCTAACGTCGGCTGCAAATTAGTCAGGTTCTCGTCGCCGATGTGATGTCGTCGAAAGTCCGGCAGCCGATACGTAATGCATTGATCAGCACGGCTGTATTTCCAGGCTTGTGCTGGCTCTTCCACATCTTCGTGTGCGCTCGGGCGATTTCGTCCCACGAAAAGACCTCGCTCATGCAGGGAGAGATGCGACGATCGAGCACGAGCTGGTTCGCCGCGCTGGCCTGCTTGAGATTCGCAAAGTGCGAGCCCTGGATTCGCTTTTGGCGCATCCAGACGTAGCGGGCGTCGAAGCTAATGTTGAACCCTGTGGTGCCGCCGCAGAACACCACCATGCCGCCGCGCTTAACGATCAGGGTCGAGACAGGGAACGTCTGCTCACCTGGATGCTCGAACACGATGTCCACGTCGCGATTTCCGGTGACCGCCCAGATCGCCTTACCGAACCGCCGAGCCTCTTTGATCCAGGTGTTATACTGAAGCGAATTTACCGTGGGCATCGGGCCCCAACAGTTGAAGTCGTTGCGACTAATGACACCTTTGGCGCCAAGCGCCTTCACGTACTCCGCTTTACTGGCTTCCGAGACAATGGCAATCGCGTTGGCGCCGGAGGCCGCGGTAAGCTGAACCCCGAAGACTCCGAGTCCGCCCGAGCCCCCCCACACCAGGACGTTATCGCCTGGTTTAATGATGTGCGGAGCGTGCCCGAACAGCATGCGATAGGCTGTGGCCAAGGTTAACGTGTAGCAGCCCGCCTCCTCCCACGTCAGGTGCTCCGGTTTTTTCATTAGCTGTCGCGACTGAACACGACTGAACTGGGCGAACGAGCCGTCAGGGGTCTCGTATCCCCAAATCCGCTGGGACTGAGAGAGCAACGGCTCGCCGCCATTACACTCGTCATCATCGCCGTCGTCCTGGTTGCAGTGGACGATAACCTCGTCGCCGACCTTCCAACGCCGCACCTTAGCGCCCACCGCCCATACCACGCCAGCCGCATCTGAGCCGGGAACGTGGTAAGGGACATTGTGCACGTCGAAGGGTGAAATCGGGTTACCGAGCGCGGCCCAGATTCCGTTGTAGTTGATACCAGCCGCCAACACGAACACGAGTACTTCGTCCTCTTCAATCGGCCAAGTCGGCACCACTTCGACCAGCATCGAGGTCTCCGGCGGCCCGTGGCGCTCTCGGCGTATGGTCCATGCGTACATCTGCTTCGGAACGTATCCGAGCGGTGGAATCTCTCCAACGTTGTAGAGGTTTTTCCGACCGCATGCGGGCCGCGACAGTTCATGATCAACAAGCGACACTGCAACCTCGTGGTAATTTACGACTGCACAATCCCGACCGGTCCTCTCCATACATCATACATCACACGGTGAACTGGCCTCCCGATGTGGTGAAGACCGGCAATGAGTGAGCTCCTGCAGTCTGAACAGGGCAGCGGCCGTCGTAGCGCAAGCAATGCCCACTGCTCAAGCGAAGTAAACCATTGGCTATATCGGTTGGGCAGCTACCAAATCAGACAGGGTTAGAGTGCGAACGTAAGCTTATAAGCAATGGCCCTAAGGATTGATGGGTGCCAAGGCCGGCTGCGCACGGAGATCGACTACAAGGTGAAGGTGCTCCTTGCCCATTCGATCGAGGGCGTTTGGCCGTAAATTGACATGTCACTTTCGTGAAGGTGCGCCAGAATGGCCGCATCGTCTGGTTCGCGGCGATTGCCGCGAGCGAGGTTAACAGCGCTGGCCGGCGTGAGTGCCGCATGGACATCGGCCCGTTTGAGGCCGAGATGTTCTGGACCGCGTTCCTGCGCAACCTCGCGCGGGCCGCCGGTTGATCTCGGATGCTCACGAAGCCATCAAGGAGGGACACCTGGTACAATCCTTCGCCTTCGAATAAGAGAAACGACTGCATGGGTCGCAGGACGCGTCCTCGGGGGCACTTCAAGATGTCGCGCTTGGCGCTGTACCGGAAATGTCTGAGGGTACGTGACCTTTGATTAGTTCGGATCGGGGCATCGATGCCGCGCCGTTCGAGAGCGCGCAGCATACGCAAAGCCGGCAGCGGAGGTGGCCGTGTCGATCTCGCGGACTCTCATCGGTTCAATCTCATCGAGTTGCAGCTCGATCGCCTCGCCTTTCTTCGTTTATCCAGTTGTGACCGCACGATCGAGATCGTCGACTTATCATCGATGCCCTGTGCTCCTTGTATGAGAGCTCCAGACGGTGTTTTCGGGCATTCGTGGCCATCGCTACTTCGGGATCTGTCGGGCGGACCTTCTTGTACTTGCTGCTCTGCCGGCCTCGACCTGCCTTTCATCCTAGCTTTGTTTTTCATGCTGCTCCGGGAGCCCGCCCCAGCTCACGTTATCGCGCATTAGCGACGCATCGATCTGGGCTATCTCCGCTGTGGCGATCTCGGCCCATGAGCTTCCCAGCCCAGCATCGGACCAAGCCATCCTCAAAAAACCAGATCCAGCGCCTTAGCGAGGAGATCAAGCGGCGCACCGAGTTGATCGGCATCTTCCTGATGGAAGGCGCCATTCTCCACCTCGTTGCCGCGATCCTGCTCGAACAGAACGATGAGCCGCAATTAGAAATGGTGGGCGGCCTCCGAGCCTACCAATGCGATGGGTCTCAGGCGGACATTGACGCAGCAGTGCGGAATGTTGGTCCTGCCAGACAGACCTCCATGCGCAAACCCGTTTCAATGGTTTTGATTTGCGTTACGCAGCACCGACACGATCGGCTCCACGCTTGTCCGTGCTTCGACATTCATCACGAATTCGATTACCTCCGTAGCTCGCGCAGTCGATAGCCCGCTCACACGGCGAAACTTTTCGATTACGTCTTCGTCACCATAAGCAGTGTCGCTCGTCCACGGATCGCCCAGAGCGAACTCCGTCTCAGCTTCGAGCCGCGCGCCATCGCGCATCAGAACTGTTGCGCGTGCGGGCATATTGCGCACCTGCCCGCGCACAATATGGCATGCGAACGTATTCGCGCGATCCCACTGCTCGACCGTTACTTTTTCCCGCAACGCCGTAACCATTGGGTCGTGGTCCTGTGCCTCGTCTAACCAAAGCGCACCGGCGGGAATGCCGAGCAACGCCATGGCCACAGCGTGTGGAATGCTAAATTGCCGCGAGGAAAAAGTGCGTGGTTTTGGATTGCAAAAACGCGGAGTACACAGCAACAAGTTCGTACCGATGAAGACGCGTTCAATCTGCTGAGGGTCCACGTTGGCTCCGGCGGTCGCCTTGACGAGGGCAGTGAGCGGCTGATGCGTCCACCGGCAGGTCGGCCATGGCTTGTAAGTAATATCGGCGAGCATCCAGCGCGAGCCAAAGCCGCCGACTAGCGTATCTGGTTCGAAAGCATCTATGCCGCACATTCTGATCAGGCCGTAGTCGCCGTCCAAGATGGTAGAAAAGCCTGTCGCGCCTATCGCGGCTGACCGTGCCGCGAATACGCCCGCAAGGGCAGACCAACCCGCATCCGCGTATTTGCAGTCCGGCAGATGTGTTGACTCGGCCCACTTACTCGCCACCGGTACCGGAGTATTCGAACCAGCAATACCCAGCGTCTGCCGAGCTAGCCTTTCGTCCTGAGACTCCAGTTGGATTGCCGAGCCTGCTGCCGCGAATACCGCGGACGCGGAGCAACTATAAAGAACTGGGAAGCCAGTTAGGTAACCATCCTTCAAAATCATGGGCGGCCCACTTGCACTCGCCACGCGCCCGCCCAATTCATATCCCGCGATCACGGCCTGTAAAAGCTGGGAGCCGGTCGCCTTGTGTGCCTCCGCTAGCGCAAGTGCGGCAACGACGGCGGGCACCCCGAAATGGTGCCCGACGGGGAACGTCTCGTCGAGGTCCATACAGTTTCCCAGGCGACCATTTGCATACACTGCCGCCGCTATGCTCGCGCGCTCTTTGCGTCCGGCAACAGATGCGACTTTGCTCTCACCCATGAACTCAGCCAGGCCGTAGGCGATCGGTGCCATTCGGGTCTGAGTTGCCGCGATTATACAGCCGATTGCGTCGAGCAGAAGACGGCGAGCGTCGGCTTTCACAACGGCCGGCACGTCAGCCAGATTGAGAGTTGAGGCAAATCGAGCAAGAGCGCCAGTTAGATCGGTAGAGGTGTGTGTCATCAGACAGTCCCCGATGAAGTTGCCGAAACAGAGGCTGAAAATTAGGCCTCACTTTGAGCTGCATGATCCGGGGCTTCGTGACATCCGGAGTGCTTCCGCCGTCGCTGTGACGGAAGCGACCACATCTGGGAAGTCGCCTCGAAAGAAAATCTCGGGATCATTCGCGATCATCGACTTTGTTCTGCGACATTTCGCGATCTAGCCACGGCGTCACTCAGTGTTGCTGCCGCGTAGAGCAACAGGCGTGCCAGCGTTGTCCTCGATCCATACGTACCAACTACGCTTAAAAAAGTGGACCAGTTGCGGCAGCAGGTGTCTTGAACAAGATTGTGAGAGTGAAACCGGGCAAGGACTGAATTAGCATCTGGCAGTCGCGCAAACCTCACTAAGGTGAATGAGCCCGCGATCGAGCTGCGCCGGTCACCCTGTGCAGCAAATGTGCCCCAATGCGCCGGCCGATGCAAAAGCGGAATTTTGTAATGACGCGACGAATGGCGTTTATCCATGTCGCGGGCCTCCGACCGGCCAAGCCAATGAGACCGATCCTAGGCCAATTGTCGAACGGGAGTAGGCACCGCCGTGAATCTTCTAGAGTTCGTCCAGTTGAATTGCTCCAAATGCTTCATCGGATGACAGAGTGGCTGTTGAGCGGATTGTTGGAAGTGGTATGATAGCTGACAAATTGTAAGCTAAATGCCATATTTATCCCCGTGACACACAACAATCTTGACGCAAGAATTGGTCAACGCATTCGCAACCAGCGAAAGCGATTCGGGCTAAGTCAGAAGGAACTCGCGAGTCGTCTGGATATAGTTTTTCAACAGCTGCAGAAGCACGAGAATGGCACAAGTAGAGTGCCAGCCAGCCGACTTTACGAAATAGCCAGAGTACTGAATACACCTATTTCATACTTTTATGAAGTCGTGGAAGGCGAATTGCCGCGAGGTTCCTCGCCCCTGTCCGACGTTTCTGCGATAGTCGGCACGCACAAGGGTAAGCTGGCAAACCAGGTCCTCGATCTCGTCACGGCCTTCATGAAGATTAGGGATGAGCGTGCTCGATCGGATATCGTTTCGTTGGTTTCAAGACTATCCAAGTCGAAGGTCACGCGCTGAAGCCGCGGCGAGCGTCGGTACCCAGGATCATACCGCCCGCCTTGGCTATCTCCCCAGTACGCGATTGAAGTGTTCTTCGGCGGCCCCGCTCGCAAAAGCCGCAACATGAGCTTCCTTTGCGTCCAACGCGATATTCCGCAGGCCTGTGATGAGTCGCTGATTTAACGAGGCCTTCGTTCGCCGAAATGTGGTTTCCGGAAATTCACTGAGAATCTGTGCTCGCGCGACAGCCCTCTCCACAAGGCCCTCTGAATCAACCACCTCGTGAAGCAATTTGTGGTCCGCCGCCCAGGCAACCGGAATGGCCTCGCATCGGTAAATGATGTCAGACATCGCTGCTCGACCCAAGAAACTCTCGAGCATATAGCCACCAATCGTGCAGGCTAAACCGTGTTTCAATTCCCACATGAGGAGCTTGGTTTCTGACGATCCGACACGCCAATCACACGATAGAGCGACTTGAAAGCCGAGCCCCACTGCGTACCCGCCGATCGCAGCAACAGTCGGCTTCGTCACGTGGAGTATGGTACAATAAAAATCAACTACCCTGTCGATAAACGACTCCACCGCCGCGCGTCCGGAAATTTGAGCCACCTCCTTAAAATCGCCACCGGCGCAAAATGATCGGTTGTTCCCTCCCGTCAATACTAAAGCCCTTATCGCTGAATTTTCTTCTGTCTCTTTGCAAGTCGCGCGAATGGCATTCTCAAGTTCCACACTCATCGGGTTGTTTATGTTGGAGTGATTGAACCGCGCGACCAGAACCGCACCATAAGCTTCCGTTTCCAAAATGGGCATGCTGTCTCCAATCTAGCATCTGGAAGGCCGCGTCTCCGCCTCGACATACTTGGTACACCTATTTAGAGAATCAATCAACTCAAAAACACCTATATTGAGATTTCTTCTTGCGGACCCAGCTATGCTGCGCCTAGTATTAAGGTGCATTGCAAATGAGAGGAGCAACCATGCCGCTTCCCGTTCCTGTCGAACGCGAGGTTCTGCATCGCAGGGCTATAGAACTGGTGGGTTACCGTCGTCACGATCAACTCTGGGACATCGACGCTCACTTGGGCCATCGACTCAAAGGCCAATGAGTACGTGAGCCCTTGGGGTGGAGAGGTGCCCGCGGGCGAACCGGTGCACGATATGTGGCTACGGCTAACCGTGGATAACAGTTTTAAAATCCGCGCGCTTGAACTTGCGAGCGATAAGAATCCATATCCAGCGTGCTCGGAGGTAGCGAACGCGTTCGCGCGACTCGTGGGTCTCACGATAGGGCCCGGTTGGCAAAGGAAGATCAAAGAGCACGTCGGCGGAGCTGCAGGTTGCATTCACTTCGCCGAACTCCTTGGTCCTATCGGTTCGGTGATGTTCCAAACCATCTTGCCGTTCCTGTATTACAAAGAAGGAACATTCGACAAACAACCGCGACCCGGCTTGATCGATAGTTGTCACGCATACCGGCAGGGAGGCGAGGTAGTAAGGAGATTTTGGCCAAACCTCTCGACCGAGTAAGACCACACCTCAGGTTGCGCTAGGGCTAGCGGCCTCTTGAGGAAAGCGTTGTGCCAACTGAGGGTCCGGCGCGGCGGCACGGCGCTGTGGGAGCAGCAAGGCGGGTTGCCGCGCCGCCAATTGGATAGCTATCGATCCCGCCGGAGAAGCTGCTGCCTCGACGTTGCTGAAGGCGTTTATGGGAAGCGGCATTGATAAAGTACCATCGACGCGCCTGCCAGACGTTCAAAGTCGCCTGGCCTTCCAGCACATAGTTGAAACGCCGGACAGTGGACGGATTCATCGATGCTCCTATCGCTCGCGAACGGCAGGGATACGGTGACCAACATTGTCCTGGAAATGCATCGCAGGCCTCTCGGCGCCGGCCATCGCCATCGACTGGAGCTCGACCGTGGTAACTGCGCGAGATATCGTCGCTGACTAGCGGCCCCAGCTTAAGCCCCGCGCCGTCACGCGCGATTCTTTCGCCCCGTATATATTCATAAGGCGCAGCCCTGAGTTCCGGCAAGAGCACGACGAGAATGACCCTGTAGTCGCCAATCTATCTTGATCGGGCACACTGATCAGCTACTTAGTGCCGAGTGTAGTTTGGTTCGTTTTCGTGAGAATGTGGCCTTCTTGCTTGGGGACGCCCAGCCTATGTTTCCTCAGCTCGCATCCTAACTGGGACACCTCAAATCCGGCGCTTTCTGCAGATGAGCCTCGTTGCTTCAAGATGTCGGCGAGCGCTTCGCGTGTCTATTCACAGTCCGAGGATGGGCGCAGAAAAGAACTCTTCCTGGCACCTGGGTGTCGCTCTCTGCTCGAGCAGGTGATGGCGGAGCACAGCGTGTCCGGGAGCACTCACGCCAGCTGTTGCGACCGCCTGGTATGATTGCCACTCTTCCCAGTGTGAACACACCGCATTGATCAGGTGATATCGAATTCTCTCAGCGTAACAGAGGCTCGGTGATCATCTCGAATGAGAACGACGCGCGGCGCAACGCGCAATCAGTGCCGGAGCTCTGGCTCTTCCGCCTGCTTACTCACGCCATATCCGAAGATCGTGTTGAGCTCGTCAAGGAACTTGGCAATCTCCATTTCGGTTTTCGCTTCGTTCCAGTTCAGCATCGCTGCCACTACGCTTGCAATCTGGCGAACCTTGGCGGGCTCAATCCGCTCAAACCACGCCACGCCCAATCGCCTGAAGAAAAGGTCGGAAAGCGTGCGAACCTGTTCGTTTGATAGGACTCGCTGCAACTGCTCATTCGCTCTCGGCTCGTTCGCGCATAGTTTCTGCAACAGATCTCGGTCTATGGCGGCGTGCTCCCACCGGATTTTCTCGCGCTTGTCACCTATTTTGCCGGTCAACCGATCAAGCGCTTGTCGGACCTCCCTGCCGGCCGATCTGTGGGAGGTCAACGGTCCACCGGTCAACGCAAGCATCCCAGCCAAGTCATCCCGCGAAAGGTCGTGCAGCAACCGGTTGCGCTTTCCCATCGGCAGGTCACTATCAAACGTCAATGGCCTCACCCCCGCCCACGTTTGCACAATGTGCGAGGCGTTCAGCGCCTGGGAAGGAAACAGGCGGTTAGCCTCGCTCAGCAGGAACTCCATCTCCGTCGTATTGACGAATACACGTTCCTTGTCACCTTCGTACAATGTTTCTGTCGGCCCGAAGTAATGATAATCCCCCCACGGTAAGCAATAGAAGGGCTCACCTTTCGAATTAAGGCTCGCGATGCCTAGCGATCTGCACTCTTCCGGCATACGCACGAGAATGTGAGCGCCCTTTGTTCCCACAACACGCCTGGGGGCCCGAAGATTGGCGGTATGCACAATGTCGTCGATCCAGATTCCAGCCATGTTCAAAACAACGGGCGTTCGGATCTCGACATTTCCCTCAAGGTGAATGCGCCAGTCGCCTTGTGGTGTTTTGGCACAAGATTGCACGCGCGTGTAGTTCAGCATAGCGGCCCCAGCGGCTTCGGCATCGAGTACCGCATCAACGCAGATGCGCTCAGGCCAAATAAGCGAGTACTCACGGTAGGAGACGACGGCCTTTAGCTGATCCCGTGAGCGCAGCATGCGCAGCATTGGAGCTCGGACCGCCTCATCGTGCGACAGCATGGAATAATCCAATGGAATGCCATGCGCGTTCATCGCGCCCAGCAGGCCGAAAGCAGCACGAACTTGCCAAGTGGCATACGGTCCGCCCTCGTATATCGGGAAGTGAACTTTAATTGCGCTCACTCGGTGCGGCTCAGCATGCACAAATTCATTGCGAGCCGTAACCGCTTGACGGGCCATCCTCAATGCAGTGGCAAACTGCTGGGGCCGCCAAACGAATTCCCACAGCGATCGACCAGGCGCCAAGTACCGAAGCCCGCAATGCAGCAAGCGGCTCGACCGCGCGGACGCTCCTGACCCGAAATCGTGCATATCAACGCCCAGCACCGAATAGCCAGCGCACGCGAGTTCTCGCAGCGCGGCAGCTCCGTTGATGCCCAATCCGATTACAACAGCGTCATACCGTCTGCCTTGCAATTCACAAAGCTTTATGGCCAACTTATAACTCCTATTCCTCCGATATCCCCTCTGATACTCAGTACGTTCAATCGCGGCGTCTGCGTGTACGCGGAGAAGGACATCATCCCGCTCACCCCTGTCGCCATTGCTATCACTGACAAGCTGCCCAGCCAAAAGGGATCAAAATTTAGCGGAATGCCGCAAAGGAAACTATCGATCACTTGCGGAGCACTATCACTACTTTCATTCCGCAGCGACTTCCCTATGATCGGCTTGCAAATATTAGAGACCGAAACACACGGGAACGTCCGTGACTATGATGGATGTCTTTCTGGGTAGAGATTCTCGAGCCGCGCTCACGTAGGTGTCGAGGGCGCGGTACTCGATCGAGGTGTTTATGGTCAGAGATCCCGATGAGGAGGCGGCCCGAACTCGGACCGCATTGCGGCGTAGGCGCGCCCCAGCCGCTCGATACCATCGGCGATCTGCCCGGGCGTGCTGAAACTGTAAGCTAGACGCAGGAACGAATCTGACGGCTCTTCGGCGAAGCACAGCCGGCCCGACAGAGTGGAAACGCCCTCCTTCGCGGCGCGGCGCACCAGCTCGTCTGCATCGATCTGAGGCGGCAGCCGCACCCACAGGAAGTAGCCGCCGTTCGGCGTACGAATCGACGTGCCTGGCAGGTGCTCGCGGATAGCATCGATCATTGTGTCGCGATGAAGACGCAGCAGAGTCGAGAGCGTCGCGATGTGTTGGTCCACCTTACCGTTGCGGAAGAGCTGGACAAGCGTTCGCTGCAGAAATGGACAGGTGCCCCCGTCGGATTTTTGCGAAGCCATGCGACGAAGAATGGGCGGGGCTGCGTTCACCCAGCCGATTCGGAGCCCTGGAGCTAGAATCTTGGAGACGGTACCCAGGCCGATGACCCGGCCGGTATTGTCGAAGGCTTTAATCGGCGGCACGGGCTCGCCCTCAAAGCGGATGCGGCGATAGGGGTCGTCTTCAATGATGAAGAAGTCATAATACATGGCGAGCTCGACGAGCCTTTGCCGACGAGCAGCAGACATCGCGATACCCGTTGGGTTGTGGAAGTCCGGCATGTCGAACAGCAGCTTTGGCATAGGCTCGCCGGCATCATGCCGTGCCTGCAGCCGCTGCCGCAGTATCTCCGTATCAATACCTGCATCATCCTGCGGTATGGAAACAAAGTGCGCCTCGGCGTTTTTCAGGATTTGGACGGCATTCAGGTAAGTGGGAGCGGCCACGATCACGGCATCGCCAGGCTCCACGAAGACCCGACAGGCCAGGTCAAGTCCGTGCTTGGCGCCATTAACGACCAGGATGTTCTCCCGAGCGGTGGTGATTCCATCATCGCGGAGATAGTCGACGATAGCATCGCGTAGCTCATCCAAGCCATAGAGTGGGCCATATTGCAATGTCTCGTGCTTCGACTGGGCGGCCGCCATCGCTTCCGACACGATGTCCGGCAGCGTGTCAGGAAAATCGTAGCCGCCACCGAGCTCGACTGGCTTGCCATGCGCGGTCGCGATCACCGCTGAAACGACCGTATCATGCGCTCGCTTGGCCCAACGATAGCTCGGCGTCATCTGATCGTTAATCCGACTCATATCTTTCCCTTCCTTACAGGTGTGCTTGTCCGACTCACTTTTCCAACTGTTTGCCGAGCAAAACCAGACCCATCACCGCTCCGGAATCGCTGACACGCCACACATATCTTGCGATCGCATCAGCACGAAACGCCGATACCGATTAAGAGCGCCGGCGGTCTGCAAAAGACGTGCTGCTATTGCAGCGCTGGTCCAATGGTCCTCTGGGTCAGTGCCGTCATCTACAATGTCGTTCGCATCACAAAGATCGTGTCGGCACCCGGACGAGACTGGCCAGAGCGGTAAAAATGAACCAAAAGGGCGCTCGCAAGGGCGCCCACTGTAGGTATCCTGACGTCTTGAGCCGCTTGTTGTTCTCATGAACACCACGCCGATCGCTGTCGCAGCCAATCTGCCCGGCAGCATGCGGGCAAGCAGTTGTGCTTTGGCTTTGTCGCCGCCTGATCTCACCACGACGCAATAAACCCACTCATAGCCATCGATCGCGCCCCTCATCGGCAATTCGTGGAACGAACCGCATCAATTGCAGCGACTCTCTTCCTCATTAAAGCAATTGGCGTGCCGCTCGCGCACTCTGACGCGCACTTTGCTTCGCGAGAGAAACACGCGCTCGTAGCAATGCCCGTGTGGAAGGACCGCCCGTTTTGTCCGAGCTCCGACGTCGGCGTCTTCATTCAGACATAGACGGCACAAGAAGTGGACTGATCTGGGATCACAAGTCGATTCAACTTGAGATTATTCGGCTTGAGAGCGCCCCTCCAGTGTGCTGGACCATTTCAGTCAGGGCTCGTTTCGACTCTGATTCTTGGGTTAAAGAAACCGTGCGCTCACTCTGGCAAGCCAACCCCCCGGGAGTTGGACAGGTAACCGACAGACCTGCAATTCGAAATGGGGCCTGGCCAAATTCGGGCGCAATTCCAATCGGCAGCAGTCATTCAGATCGATCGAAAGCAACATGAGTCTGCTCGGTTGCATCAGGCCCCCATCAAGCGCTCCAAGAATGTTCAAAAAACGAACGCGCTTGAGGACATGTGCTCGAATATCCAGGCAATGTTTTCACCGAGGGGAGACGATGCCAGGCCGACGAGACTGATCGCGATCACAAAGACCACATTAGTCGCCATAGCGGGCCGTTTGGCCCGCAAACATTGCAGGCGGCGGAGGCGGAACATGCGCTACGCGCTCCTCGCGGTCGGGAGCTTGGGGGCAGTGATGCGCGTTACACTATGCCGGCCGTCAACACTGAGAGGCACTTCACCTTCGACGGTCACGCGACGAACGACGCGATGCTGGCCCCCGTAATCATTGACTGCATAATGCTGCGTGGCTCGGTTGTCCCAGATTGCAACATCGCCCTCCTTCCAGTTCCAGCGGACGGTGTTCTCGGGTGCAACGATATAAGACTGAAACAGATCGTACAGCTTCTGTACCGTCACACTTTGAGATACCGACAAAACGCTGCACTTAAACCGCCAAGCACAAGTGCGCGCTCGGCGGTCTCGGGGTGGACGCGTACGACGGGATGCTCAGTCTCATAGATCACTCTGGTCTCGAGCTCGTCATAGTGCTTCTTGTCGACTTCGCGGGCGCGAGATCTCACGGCCTGGTAGTCGTAGACGTTGCTGTGAACGGCCCAGAGCTCGTCGGCCAACCGTTGCAGCGGCGGCGGCAGGTCGAGATAAGCAGCCGCGGTGTTTGACCAGACGGTATCGCCGCCGAATGGTGGAATCACAACTCCTCGCAGCACCGAAATCTTGGGATAGGCATTGACGAAGGACACATCGACGTGCCAGATGTCCGCCCGACCACCGCCCCGGGTGGAATC
This sequence comes from Bradyrhizobium sp. BLXBL-03, assembly GCF_051853015.1. Taxonomy (NCBI): domain Bacteria; kingdom Pseudomonadati; phylum Pseudomonadota; class Alphaproteobacteria; order Hyphomicrobiales; family Nitrobacteraceae; genus Bradyrhizobium; species Bradyrhizobium sp. BLXBL-03. Next base: position 7,250,880 of record NZ_CP182470.1, read on the forward strand.
AAGCTCGAGGATCGGAGGCGCTCCCTCATGGAGATCGCGTAGCGGGTGCGGTGCAAGCTTTCCTAAGCGAAGAGCAAAGCGCTCCTGCTCCGCGTCGTCGAGATGAGTCTGGTCGCGAAAGAAGATGACCTTGTGGTCGAGCAGCACGCGGTTGATGGCGTCAATTGTGTGATCCAACAACGCGCCTGATAATTTGATATTCGTGATTTCAGCACCGATGCGCGATGCGCGTTTGACGACGTCGGCAGGCGGAATGACATTGTCGATCTTTTCGCTCATAGTGATTTGCTCCAAGTTGCTGTTTTCGGAGGATAAAACTATTCAGCTGCCATGCGAACGGTAGAACGCCTATTGCGGAGTGCAAGGGTCGAACAAGTCCGCGACGATCGGTTAAGATACGTTCTTTAATGCACGCGAGATGGGCGGGCACTCATCCGTACCAATGTCGATGCGAACACTCGCTTGAAGTTCGCCGGTGCCCTTACGTTTCTGCCGGATATTGAAGGGCGATGATCCACCAGGAGTCGACTTGATCGTTCCGATCAGAAAAGCTCGCTTCGATAATTTCTTAAGGTGTCTACTCTCGAACCCGGTCACGACGGGGTGTCGATCTCTTCGGTTCCAGTCAGAACTTGAAAGCGCCCGGGTGCGAGCATGGTAGGTAATGGAGCTGACTTTCATTGGCGATCTCTCCTCTTACCAGGTAAGCCAGAGCAAGCACTGCGCCAATTACGAAATGCTGCTAATCACCGCATCCAACGAATGGAATAGCTCATTCGTGCCGATAGTACAGCCGCAGAACAGCGGCATCAAATTCTATTGCTGCGTTAGCGGTCCGACGAGACCTCATCCAGCACAAGGACGAGCCCCTGTCGCGGACAGGCTCAGGTGATCTATATAAGCCAAGCTGCCGTTTAGCGGAACGATGGACGTCGCTCACATTAGATGGATGGCCTAAAGGGACGATGTCGAGGCAGATTCACGAACAGACGATGCGGCGGCCGTTTCTTAAGCCCGGCTAGGAGGAACTCAGAAATGAGCTGCATTGTAGGTTGGCCCTCAGCGGCTCAGAACATATTGTAGGAATGTGCGCGTGCGCGCGGATTCGGGATTGCTAAAGATCTTGTCCGGCGAACCCTGCTCGATAATGCGGCCACCGTCGAAGACGACGATGCGGTCAGAGACCTCGCGTGCAAAACGCATCTCATGCGTGACGATTAGCAACGTCACCTTCGTCTCGTGCGCTACGTCTCGCACCACATCGAGAACCTCTCCGGCGAGCTCAGGGTCCAGCGCTGAAGTGATTTCATCGAGCAGGAGTATCTCAGGCTTCAGGACGAGCGCCCGCGCGATCGCAATACGCTGCTGCTGACCTCCAGAAAGCTGCGCAGGATATGCATGCACTTTGGCTTCAAGGCCTACCATCCGAAGGTATTTGAGCGCGCTCGTCTGAGCCTGATCTGTGGCCTGTCCCAACGCGGTCGTCGGTGCCAACACGAGGTTCTGCAGTACGGTCAGATGCGGAAACAGATTGAATTGCTGAAAGACCATACCACACCGGCGGCGGATTCGCGCCTCCTGCGAGCTGGAGAGCGGTTTGCCCGTAGCATCGAAGAGGATGCTTTCGCCAAAGACGCGGATATTGCCGCCGGTGGGCTTCTCAAGGGTCATCGCCAAACGCAGTACAGTCGTCTTTCCTGAACCGCTCGGGCCGATCAGCGTAACCTTTTCGCCCGGCCGCACCAACAGATCCAGATCGATGAGAACGGGGTGAGCGCCGAATGATTTCGAGACGTTTTCGAATTCGATGGCGTACATGGCCTGTACCGATTTGGGGGTGGATGCCTGTGCCTCTATTGGATTGGAGGTTACAGCGGCTCCTGGCACGTAGCCGCCTGCACGGCCAATCACGGTGCTAAACATGCTTGTCTTTCAATCGGCAGATGAGATAGAGGAACGGCAGATTCATGAAGATATAAATAAGGCCCGCAATGGTGAAGGGCTCGAGATAGCGGAAGTTTTCGTAGCCAGCGACTTGAGCTTCGCCAAGCAGTACAGGCACCCCGATCGCAAAGAGGAACGCGGATGTCCGAAACAGCGCAAGTACGTAGTTGAGGAGCGCAGGGATGGACCGCTTTATCATCAACGGAACAAGCACGCATCGCCAGGTTGTCGATGGACTCAAACTGAGCGCCACACAAGCTTCGCGCAATTCGGCGGGGATTGTGACCAGGCTGCCCCGATATACCTCGGAACAGAACGCAGCGTAGACAACACCCAGCACGGCGATGCCAATTGGCATTGCGGGAAGGGTGAACCCCACTTCCGGCAAGACATAGAAGGCGAAGTAGAGAAGCACCAGGATTGGCACTCCCCGGAAGAGTTCGAGTAGGAAACGCACGAACATTCGACCGAGCTTGGTACTCACATTCTCCAAGATCGCAAGCAGAAGACCAGCTGTCAGCGCAATCGCCGAACTCGCAAACGTTACTAGGACGGTGTACCAGACCCCGACCATCAGGCGCGGCAGGATCTGAACAGCATAGCCCCAATCCCACGTCATTGAGCGGCTCCCGCGAGCGCGGTCGCATCGGGCGCGACCTGAACCGAGACGCGCGCAGCTCGCAATGCGCGGTTCAACGGAAGCACACCTTCAAGCGCGCGAAAAGCAGCGGCGCAAAGCAGGCACAGCATCCAGTACACCGCAGCAACCAGGCAAAACACGGTGGCCGACTCGAACGTTTGGTTGCGAATGTTATTCGCAACATAGAGCACATCTTGTACACCAACGAAGCTCACGATCGAGGTCCATTTGATCATGTCTCTTGCTAAGCTGCCGAAACCGGGGACGATCTGCGAAAGCGCCTGTGGCAGAACCACCTTGGTGAGGCTCTGTATTCTACTCAGCCCGAGTGCATGACACGCATCAGTTTGCCCGCGATGCACGGCCTGAATGCCAGCTCGCACGATCTCGGCACCGTAAACGGCTCCATCGAGCGACAGCACAAGGATCGAGGCCGCAAGCGGACTCAGCTGCGGCATTCCGCGTATCAGCGGCAGCACATAGAAGACCCAAAACAGGAGAACCAGAGCCGAGGGACCACGAATGAATTCGATCAAGAGAATCGAGCTTACTCGGATCACCGACCTCTTGGAGAGCCTTAGCGGGCCAAGGATGAGCGCGCCTAGAGCTGCACCCAGAATGATGCAGAACGCTACCGATCCGGTGACCCACAAGCCATGCGCGAGTGAAGGCCAGTACTCCAACACAGCTCCCACTGCAGCTGCTCCTTACTCGCAACTTGGCACGACGTGACTGGCCCTCTTCAGCTTGGTAAGCATATCCCAGTTGGGGACCTCGTACTTCACGATCAGGTTCTTCCAGGCCCCATTAGTGCGCAATAAATCGAGCTGCTTGTCGAATGCGTCGCGAAAACGAATGTCTTCTTTGCGGAATGCCGCGCCAATTCCACTCAGTGGGGTCGATTTGTCGACCACAACCTCGAGACCTTTCTGCTCCGGCTTGCTGATGCTGAACTGACCGACTACAAACGCATTTGCCCGGCGGCCAATGACTACCGCGACGCCAGCCTCGATGTCAGGAACGCGCACGAGTCGCTCGAATGCGATTCCCTGCTTGAGTACATAGGCTTCCTGAGATGACCCTGTAACCACCGCAAGCCTGATTTCAGGAGTCTCCGTAACCTGCCTGAGGTTCTCTAGATTGCTCGGATTTCCAGAGCGCACAAACAGGGCATCATGCATTGCGATCATTGGGGCCGAGAAAACCACCACTCTGCAGCGGGGTTCGGTGATTACAAGCCCCGGTCCAATCAGGTCGAAATGCCGGGCCAGCAGTCCAGGGATCATCGCCTCCCATGCCGTAAGCACAGGCGTAAGCGCTGGTGCTCCCATATTCTTGAGCGCTAGACTCGCCAACTCTACTGTGTAACCCGTCGGCTCTCCGCTCTGCGATACGCCCATCCAGGGAGGGACCGAGCCCATTGCCACCCTGGCCTCATCGGCTTTACGCATCGAGGTGATAAGAGGATCCTGGGTTTGCGCAAAAGTCGCGAGCGAGTAGCAGGTTAGTCCGATCAGCAGGAGCGGGAAGTTTGATATTGCAAATCGCATAATCGTCGTCTCGTCGTCCTTTGATTGATGAACTCTGATGAATGGGGTCTGGTGACGCCAATTGGAATGTCAGACAGATCAATCCTACTGAGTCCGACAGCCAGCTTGTTCGTTACCAAGGCGGTTCAGCCAGCGCGGCGGTCACATAGATCGCGGAGAAAAGGAGCGAGACACGCCTGCGATAGACATAGGGTCTTGCGACTGTGATTGGCCGGAACGAGGCAATACAGGCCTATTGCTCGGGACTGATCGTGCCGGCTGCCCGACGTTGAGTCGCACTGTTGGCCGCATCCACTGTAGTGTCCTCAGATCTATCATAGCTATCAATTGATGTTTCCGGATCGCTTGTCTGTGAATTGGCAAGACGCGTGCCAGTGCGCCCCGTGGATAACGCTCGCCTTTTCGAAACGCGCCTGTTAGCTTTGTGACGCGTGTCGGGCTGCCGACAAGGCACATGGAGGATCGGCGCGAGGCAGAGCTTTTTTGCGGATTACGGCGAGGAACGGTGGTGCATGTGGCGGCGAACGATTTGTCCTCGCGACTAGGGTATCCGTATGCGCATTGCCCCGTCAGAAATGCTCCTGAATACTGAGTTGTTGCCTCACGTAAATTGCTCCCCAATGGCAAGGGCGCGCGGGGGCGGCGCTATTCCATCCCGCTGTGCGCAACGAGATCGGCCTCGACGCCGCGCTCAAGGGCGGTTCACGAATTGGACATCGGGCTCACGTGTGCCCAGATTGCAGACCCGACCGGTACATTAGCACCCGGCTCGCGCCATATCGGTAACTTGTCCTCCAGCGAGGTGAGCTGCGCATCAGCCGTTCGCCCAGCGCCATCGAGCTCAGAAACTCGCTTCTCGTAGACGATGGCACCGCGTGCGCTGCCGCCATCGCCAGCGGATTGCCTTTATGGGGCGCGGCAAATCGGCCGGGCGCGAGCACATCGATGATCTCGGCGCGGCCACGACACCCGAGATCGGTATGTCGCGCGCAAGATTCCTCCTTTCAGATCTTGCGTGGCCCGCGAGTCCGAGCAACCCAATTGGAATCGCCATAGCTTGTACCGCCTCGAAGCTGATCCGAGCCACTGAGGGGAATCGGTGGGGGATAGGAGTCGCAGAGAACGTACCAAACAATCAAGCCCTGTGGGCATTCCGATTTGATCATGGCCGGTCAAGGAGCAGTCATCCGCTCGAGATGCTGCGGGTACCGTGCCCCCTGCACCAGGATCTTGGAAATGACGGTGTCGATATCGTGAAGATCCTCGACTTTTAGTTCAACACGAGCGGCTCCAACATTCTCCTCAAGCCGGTCAAGCTTAGTGGTACCAGGAATCGGCACAATCCATCCTTTCTGGCCAAGCACCCAAGCGAGCGACAGCTGCGCACACGTTATTTGCTTGCGCGTGGCAATTTCCCCGATGAGATCGACTAACGCTTGGTTCGCCTTGCGGGCCTCTGGAGTGAAGCGCGGCACACTCTTACGCAAATCGGTACTGTCGAAAGTCGTGTGCTCGTTAATGGCTCCTGTGAGGAAGCCTCTGCCTAACGGACTGAACGGTACGAATCCGATGCCGAGTTCCGCGAGCGTCGGTAGAACCTCATGCTCGGGTTCTCGCCACCAAAGAGAGTATTCACTCTGTACCGCGGTGATCGGGCAAACCGCGTGCGCACGCCGGATCGTTTGCACTCCAACCTCCGACAGACCGAAGTGCTTCACCTTACCTTCCTGAATTAGGCTCTTTACTGCGCCGGCAACATCCTCGATCGGGACGTCCGGATCGACGCGGTGCTGATAAAATAGGTCAATCCGGTCGGTCCTTAGCCGTTTGAGTGAGCCTTCCGCGACTTCCTTGATGTGCACCGGCCAGCTATTGAGACTTATCTGATTCGCTCTCTGGTCAACTTCGAACCCAAATTTGGTGGCGACTACAACCTGGTCGCGGAGCGGAGCAAGCGCTTCGCCTACCAGCTCTTCGTTCGTAAACGGCCCATATATCTCCGCGGTATCAAAAAGCGTGACGCCGCGTTCGACGGCAGATCGGATGAGCGAAATGCCCGTCTGCCTATCGACCGCCGGACCGTAACCGCTGCTCAGCCCCATGCAGCCAAGTCCAATAGCCGAGACTTCCAAGTTGCTCTTCCCAAGCTTGCGCCGCTGCACTCTTTGCCTCCGTCACATCATCAATCTCGTGCACGCTTAGTGTTGGCCGCTTGCAGCGTTCATGGAGTGTGCACGCGGTACAAGCGCCGGGAAAACGCGCCGCTTGTCCCCCGTGAAACGAGCCGGCTCTGGAAGTCGATCGACGCGGACGCCTCGGGAACAACTCGCTTGATATCCATCGCTGGGGCTCCTTGCTCCAATTCGGGTGTCTTGATGATCTCTGTCTAGCTGCCGCCGTGGCGGCGAGGCGGAGGCATGCATTGTCGCATCATCATGGCCTCTCAATTAGCCAATCGGCAACACGGCCCCCCCCCCACGAACGGCGGGAGAGGCGCCCTCACCTCGATGCCTCGGCCACAGTCACGCTACGGTCCGCAGACGCACTCTAAACCGCAGCGTCGGCGTTCCTTCGAAGCGATGCGCACCTCGGCTCACGGTCGCTGAGCCGCGGGTGCAGCTGCTTGTGCTCGCGACCGGTGTTGTCGAGAGGCTGACAACAGCTGCACCTTTGCCATGATGAGGCCTCATATCGGCTGAAACCCGAGCGAAAAACGAAAACGGTTCTTTATGTAGGCCCCGTCGCGCGGAGGTGGAACGCGAGGGGGAATATCGGTCGTGATTTTGATCGCAGCGAACTTCACGCCACATCGGCTATCGAGCCTCTCGCGTAGATCGTTGATGCCCGCGAGATTCGTGATTTTGCCGGTCCATGAGAAGCCGCAAGCCTTCGCGACTTGATCGAGCGCAACGCCGCGCCCGGTGTGGCTTTCCTGCATTCCGGTCTGACCAAAATGGCCGTTGTCGAGAACGGCCACGGTCAAGTTGGCGGGGTTGCGGATCCCAATGGTCGCAAGGGCCCCAAAGCCCATCAGCATATCGCCGTCACCGGTGAGGACGAGTACTGATTGATCGGGCCGGGCTGTCGCGAGCCCGAGGCCTATCATAGCGGCGCTCCCCATGGCACCCCAGAGGTAATAATTGTTATCATGATCGCCTGCCGCCATGATGTCGAATGATGCCCACCCGATACCACCCACCACCAACAGGTTCTTCCGACCAGTAAGCAGGCGAGCCACCACCTCGCGGCGATCGAGCATACCATTGTCTACTACCTCACCCATTGCTTATCTCCCATCAATATCTGCCCGAGCAGTACAGCGCACGCCCGGTCCCCGTTGAAGGCCATGGTTGCAGCGCCGTGCAGAACGGGGCCGACATCCTTGGGATCGTCGGCCTGCCAAGTCAAAACGTTCATCAGGTTCAGCGCCTTCTCGATCGCTTGCCCCATGGGATTCTGCCATGGATTCGATTCAGCCCAATCGCCGCGCCTGGTGACGACCATCAGAAGCGGAAAGTGAGTACAGGACTGAAGGGCTAGCGAGTTGATGCAGTTTCCCACACCGCTCGACTGCATAAGAAGAACGCCGCGCTCGCCTCCGAGCCACGCTCCAGCCAAGTAGCCGATCCCTTCTTCCTCCGTCGTGAGGACGACAGCATTGATCTCCCTGTCCGCCTCGGCCAATCGGATAGTCGTGGAATGCCCGATATCCGGAACGTAGACGACGTGCTTCACTCCATGCTGCTTCAGTATGCGGAACACCTCTTGCTGCCACCTTTCCGGTCCAGCTAGCTCTGCATCCATAATTATAGCTCCTTTGAGTCAGGGCCCCGCTCACCAAGAGGCACGCCCATCCGGGTTCGGATACCAGAAGCTTGGGTTCAGCTGTGATCCCAACTGCTCGGTATTTCGAGTCACCATCCACTCAGTGTTGCTGCATCTCAATAGCAATGTTCGTGCCATCGGCGTCAGCGAACACTAAGCCACTGATTGCGCGTTCAAAAGCTAAGGTGGGTAGCACGGCGTGGCGATGTTGCGAACCTAACCAGCTTTTGTGCCGATGTGAGAACTTGGCCAGCGCTCGCGCGGTTCGCGCCAAAACCATCGTCGCAGTCGAGACAATAACGGATCATCCATTCCGAACGGGCGGCGATGCGGAAAACAAACACAGAATCTTGTTATATGTGGATCACCGTTGTACCAATCCGGTATTCTACCCCATCAGCCCTCTGCTCGACACCTTCGATGATCCAGATTGCGTCAAACAATTCGCGAAATCCGCGACCATTCATCGCAATTATCTCGCGCATTTTTCGAACGAAGATAACGACCTCCGCCAATGCTTTCGGCACAAAACCAATAGCATATGCGCCCGTACCACTTGAAGCATATCCCACGCAACAACGGCATAAACGGTAATCGCCGTTTTCTTCCAAGATTCAGCTAAAGTCTGCGTGGCACTACGAGGCGGCACTACCTCACCAGTGTCACCACCGGTGTGCCGGCATGCTCAGTCTAAACCCGACAGCTTCGCTTTAGTTCGAACCCGGACGAGCACGTTTCTAGTGTCCAGGCGATTGTCAAACTGCCAGAACAGGTGTGCCAACAGTACCTTTTGTCACTATGAATTGTCCGATTTCATCCCTAAATCTTGAATATCCAACGTACAAAAAAACTAGGGAACAAACATGAAAGATATTCTGGTCATCGGGGCAGGTCGGATCGGCGGTGCAATCGCGTCGATGCTGGTCGATACTGGCGACTACAAGGTGACGGTCGCCGACTGCAGTCGTGAGCAGCTCGACAAGGTGGATCGCCATCCGGCGCTTTCCATTGCATTGCTTGACATTGCGGACAATGCAAGTCTGGCGGCCGCGCTCACGGAGAAATTCGCGGTTCTTTCCGCCGCCCCCTTTCATGTAACGGGGCAGATCGCCGAGGCCGCACTTGAGGCGGACGCGCACTATCTTGATTTGACCGAGGATGTAGCGACCAGTGAGAAGATCGAAGATCTGGCTCACAATGCGGATCGGGCATTCATCCCGCAATGTGGCCTGGCGCCTGGCTTCGTTTCAATCGTCGCCAACGACATGGTATCGCGCTTCGACACACTCGACAGCGTACGCATGCGCGTCGGCGCGCTGCCCCGGTATCCCTCTAACGCGCTGAACTACAACCTGCTCTGGAGCACCGACGGCCTGATCAACGAGTATGTTCAGCCCTGCGATGCCATCGTCGACGGCAGACTTGTGCAGGTGCCGGCGATGGAGGAGCGGGAGGAGCTTTCGTTTGACGGAGTGACTTATGAAGCTTTCAATACTTCTGGCGGATTGGGTACGCTGGCAAGGACGCTGGAGGGGAAAGTGCGCACGATGAACTATCGAACAATCCGTTATCCTGGTCACCAGGCAATTATGAAGGCGCTGCTAAACGATCTCAATCTGAAGGACCGTCGAGATGTTCTGAAAGATCTATTCGAAAATGCTCTGCCGGCGACCACGCAAGATGTGGTCATCATCTTTGTCACTGTCTGCGGTTGGCGCGATGGACGTTATGTGCAGGAAACCTATGCAAACAAGATCTATCCTGGAATTGTTGCGGGACGCACATCGACTGCAATCCAAATGGCGACGGCGACAGGAATTACCACTATCTTTGACCTTCTCGCGCAGGACCGGTTGCCGGCAAAAGGCTTTGTCCGACAGGAGGAGATTGGTTTGGCGGACTTTCTGGGCAATCGGTTTGGTCAGATTTACAATCCGGACGCCATGCGGATGAACCAAGCCAGATGAGCTGTTCAGCGCACCTGTTTGCAGCGGCTCATTTCGCTCTCCAAAGCCAAGGGAGTTGCATAGCCAGGAATGAAATCGGCGGTGCAGCACGGACGCGCGGCCGCTCACTGTCGCGGCCGGGAAATAGCCAGCGTGTCGGTCGGGTTAGCCGCCAGTGGGCTCTCAGAATCTTCAGAAGCCGCGGCGAGAGCATGACATAGCGGTCCCTGCCGCCTTTGCCTTGTTCGACCCGGATTACCATCCGCTGGCTGTCGATATCCGCGACCTTGAGGAAAGCCACCTTCGACAGCGGTAGTCCGGCGGCATAGCCTGTCGTCAACGCTTTGCGGCTCTTTAGGCTCGGGATCGCCTCTAGAAAGTTCACCACCTCGTCGGCACACAGCACGACCGGCACTTGCGTGGCACCGCGCATAGGCGATCCGCTCCGGGATCGTGCTGTGACCGAGCGTCACGCCGTAGAAGATTGCAACGCACAGACGATCTGATTCAGTGCAGGCCATGGGATCCCCGTCGCCACCAGGTGAATCTGGAATGACCTGCCACCGAACTTTCATCCAGCGGCGGTTAGAGTCTCGGGGTTTTTGGAGCGAGACCGAACTTTGGACCACCCAGACCTAGAGTTTTACGCCTCTGTCACGTTGGCGGGCTGGATGCGCCAAGGTGGGTTTGCAGCAAAATCGGCGGTCTGTTGCCGATCGCCCCATGGGGCCGTTCTTCGTTATACAACAAGGCTCAAGAACGCCCACAGGACGGTTCTTCGCGAGGTTCTTTACCGACATCATCCCTGGTTTGGTCGCCGAGTTTGCGTTCATGGAAGGGTCGAGAAGGCTGATGATGTCGCTTTCCGCTGCTCTCTTGATGGATCGCAAGCGGATCGATGGTTGGAGGTTCCAGCATGGATGTTCGATCGGACAGCATGCCCTGACGCTGAGCCTTTGACAGCTCAGCCGTTTGTCAGCATTGACGCACTTGCGGCGCTCTCTGCGCTTCTCGATCGGGCGTTGAAGGATCGAACGCCATCAGCTGCCCTGCTTTCTGGCGCATCCAGAGCCTCTCACGACCAGAATCGGGGAGAGACTCATGTCACGGCAGACGGCAGTGCCAGGGAGCGGATACCGACGCAATCGACAACCGCGGCCGCAGCATCATGCGTGTTCCAGCCGATCGTGATCACCGATTCCAGGCCATCGTGATCACCCATTCCAGAGCATCGTGATCATCGTTTCCAGCCGATCGTGATCGCTATTTCCAGCGATCATGATCGGGGGCAACGGGGAGGCGCGCACCGCTGACAGTCTGCAACCCGGCTACCTTGGTCTTTTGCCCAACCGCAGAGGATCGAGATGCCGACAGAGAGACTGTCCATGCGCCACATTCGTGAAGTTCTACGCCTGCACTACAGCGTCGGCATGTCGCAACGCGCCGTTGCCCGCAGCCTCGGCTTGGCCCAAGGCACGGTCAGCAAGTACCTCAACCGCGCCCGCCGCGCCGGCCTGACCTGGCCGTTGCGGCCAGAGCTGGATGACGATGTCCGGCTCGAGAACCGCCTGTATCCGCCACCCTCTGATCGGCCCAGCGACGAACGTCCGCAGCCGGATTGGGCGCTCGTGCATCGCGAGCTGCGGCGCCCGAACGTCACGCTGATGCTGTTGTGGGAGGAGTATTGCGACGCAAGCTCCGACAGCTTCAGCTACTCATGGTTCTGCGAACGCTACAAGGAATGGGCCGGCCGCCTCAAGCCGACCCTGCGCCAGGTTCATGTCGCCGGCGAGAAGCTGTTCGTCGACTATTCCGGCCACACGATGGAGGTGGTTGACGGGCTCACGGGTGAGGTGCGCAGCACGCAGATCTTCGTCGCCGTGCTCGGCGCCTCGAACTACACCTACGCCGAGGCCAGCCTCAGCCAGAGCCTGCCGGACTGGATCGCTTCGCACGTTCGGGCCTTTGCCTTTTTCGGCGGCGTGGCCCGGCAGACGGTGAGCGACAATCTGAAGGCCGGTATCACCCGGGCTTGCTTCCACGAGCCGATGGTCAACCGGACCTATGCCGATCTCGCCCGCCATTACCGCACCGCCATCGTTCCAGCGCGGCCGTATCGGCCGCGCGACAAAGCCAAGGTCGAAGTCGGGGTCCAAATCGTCGGGCGATGGATTCTGGCGCGCTTGCGCAACCGCCGCTTCTTCTCGCTCGCCGCCCTCAACGAGGCGATCTACGCGCTCCTTGTCGAGTTGAACGATCGACCTCTCCGGAGCTGGGGGCGAAGTCGGCGCGAACTGTTTCAGGAGCTCGATCATCCGGCGCTCACCCCCTTGCCGGATGAACCGTACGAGTATGCCGAGTGGAAGCGCTGCCGGGTCAACCTCGATTATCACGTCGAGATCGCCAAGCATTACTACAGCGTCCCTCACAACCTCGTTCATCAGGAGGTTGAGGCCCGCATCACCCAAAAGACCGTCGAGATATTTCTCCGCGGCAATCGGGTGGCGTCGCATCTGCGCAGCACCTTGCCACATCGCCCGACCACGATTCCCGAGCATATGCCGAGCTCACATCGCCGCTATCGCGACTGGACCCTTGAGCGCATTCGTTCGGAAGCCGCCAAGGTCGGTCCCGATGCCCAGACGCTGATCGACGTCATCCTGCGATCGCGGCCACATCCGGAACAGGGCTTCCGCTCGGCCATCGGCATTCTCGGGCTGGTCAAGCGCTACGGCCAGGAACGCGTCGATGCCGCTTGTGCCCGGGCCCTCCTGCTCAACGCCCGGTCGTACAAATCGGTCGCCGCCATCCTCAAGAACGGCACTGACAGAACTGCTCCTCCCGCCGAGGAGGCGCCCATCCTCTTCCATACCAACATCCGTGGCCGCAGCTATTACAATTGATCAGGAGAGATCAGCATGCTCATTCACCCCACCGTCGATCGCTTGCGCGCACTCGGCCTCGCCGCCATGGCCGATACCTGCGCCGAACTGCAGAACAATCCCGAGGCGGCCGAGATGCCGCACGCCGATTGGCTCGGCCTCCTCGTCGATCGCGAGGTCACCGCCCGCGACAACCGCCGCCTCACGCGCCGCTTGACCAGTGCCAAGCTCCGTCAAGCCGCCACCATCGAGAACGTCGACTATCGCACCGCCCGTGGTCTCGATCGTTCGCTCTTCCAGAACCTCGTCACCTGTCAATGGATCCGTGACAGCAACCACCTGGTCATTGTCGGCCCAACCGGCACCGGCAAGTCCTGGCTTGCCTGCGCGCTCGGCAACAAGGCCTGCCGCGACGGCTTTTCCGTCCTCTACAAGCGAACATCCCGTCTGTTCGCCGATCTCGCCCAGGCGCGCGGCGAAGGCCGTCTGGCGCGCCTGATCGCGGCCCTGGAGCGCGTCAATCTCCTCATCCTCGACGACTGGGGACCCGAACCGCTCACCGCCGACCAGCGCCGTGATCTGCTTGAGATCGTCGATGATCGCTACGACAAGGGGTCCTTGTTGATTACAAGTCAGGTCCCCGTGTCGCAATGGCATGACGTCATTGCCGATCCCACCCTCGGCGATGCGATATTGGACCGCATCATTCACAATGCCCACCGCATCGAGCTCAAAGGCGACAGTCTACGGCGTCAGGCTGGCGAAAAGAAAAAACCGTGAGCACCTCGCGCACGATCGGCCCGCCGGCCCACAGGCCCCTCCCGCGCGCGTCGCTACGTCGCTCGTGGGGGCACTCCGCGCCGCGCACGGGGCCCTCCCATGGACCGCCGGGACGATCTCCAAACCAACCCGCCAATCTTGACGAGGAGACTATTTCCAGCCCAGATGCAATCGTCAGCCGTGTTCGCCTCCGCACCTGATCGCGATCACTGGAATCCGTGATCACCATCGCCTGGAACACCTGATCACCATCCCTGGAATGCGCAAGCATCAGATGGATCTGTTCGGGAGTGGCCTGTCGAACGGCGCCGTCGGCGCGCCCACATGGCTGGATCTGCCAGCAGAAGCGCGGGCAGCGCTCACGAGCCTGATGACGCAATTGATCCTCGACCATGCTGCGATGACAGCGACGCCGCGCGCGAAGGAGGTCGATCATGATCTCTGACAAGGTCAGGCCTCATCATCTGGAGCGCAAGGCGATTCTTTACGTGCGTCAATCTTCGGCCCATCAGGTGTTGCACAATCGCGAGAGCAGCGCGCTGCAATACGCCATGCGAGACCGACTGACGGCACTCGGGTGGTCAGAGATTGAAGTGATCGATGATGATCTCGGTCGTTCAGCCGCCGGCGGCATACAACGCGCCGGATTCGAGCGAATGGTGGCGGAGGTTTGCCTCGGCAAGGTTGGTGCGGTTTGCGCCCGCGAGGTCTCGCGCTTCGCCCGCAATAGCCGGGATTGGCAGCAACTCATCGAGATGTGCCGCGTGGTCGATACCGTTCTGGTCGATCAAGAGACCATCTATGCGCCAAGGCACGGCAACGACCGCCTGCTGCTCGGGCTCAAGGGCAGCCTCAACGAGTACGAGCTGGATCTGTTGCGCCAGCGCTCGCTCTCGGCCCGCTACGAGAAGGCACGCCGGGGCGAGTTGGTTGTGACAGCGCCCGTCGGCTTCGTGAAGGCCGGCGACCGTTATGAGAAAGACCCGGATCGGCGTGTCCAGGAAGCGATCAAGCTGGTGTTCGACAAGGTCGAGGAACTGGGCAGCGCGCGGCAGGCGCTCTGCTGGCTCCACGAGTACAATCTCGATTTGCCGGTGAAGCAGACCAACGGCGACACGGCCTGGCGGCGACCAAACTACTCTGCCATCCACCGGATCATTGAGAACCCGGTCTACGGCGGCGCCTATGCCTATGGTAAGACAGCTGTGGCGGCGGGATACAGCACCGCGGGCGTGAGCGTGAAGATCCGCCGCAAGGCGCGGAACGACTGGCTGACGCTGAAGCCCAACACTCACGAAGGGTATGTGAGCTGGGAGAAGTTCGAGGCGATTCGCACCATGGTCAGCAGCAATGTTCCCACCAGTCGGCATCACGGCGCGCCCAAGCATGGTGACGCGTTGCTGGCCGGTCTGATCCGCTGCAAGCGCTGCGGTCGCAAGCTCACACTCCGGTACTCCGGCATGGAAAACCATATCCCTCGCTACAGCTGCAGCCGCGCCTGGATGGACAATGGCGGGGCCCACTGCATCGCCTTCGGCGGACTGCGCGTCGATGATGCCATCGAGGAAGCACTGCTTGGCGTCGTCGGTCCGGGCGCTGTCGCCGCCGCAACCGCTGCCGCCAAGGGAGCCAGGGAACGGCGCGATCAGGTACGCGATGCTCTCAGTCGCGACCTCGAAGCGGCGCGCTATGCCGCCGACCGAGCCTTCCGGCAATACGATGCCACTGATCCCGCGAACCGGCTGGTGGCCAGTGAGCTGGAAGCCCGCTGGAACAGGTCGCTCGCTCACGCGGCGGAGGTTGAGGCCAAGATCGCCATGCATGATGCGGCGACGCCCGCACCCCTTGCTGATCCAGCCTCGCTCGGCGTTCTGGCCTCGAACCTCAAAACGGTCTGGGATGCGCCGACCACGGATGCTCGCCTCAAGAAGCGCATTGTGCGGACCCTCATCCATGAGGTCGTGGCCGATATCGACGACGCGGCCTCGGAGATCGTTCTCATCGTCCATTGGGTGGGGGGCGCCCACAGCGAGTTGCGCTTGCCCAAGCGCCGGCGCGGACAGCGCAACAGCACCTCCGCCGACATCATCCAGGCCGTGCGTCAGTTCGTGCTGATCGCCAGCGACGATCTGATTGCCGGCCTCCTCAATCGCAACGGCCTCAAGACCGGTAACGGCAATCGCTGGACCCGCGAGCGCGTCACATCAATGCGCTCGAACTACCACATCCCGGTGTTCAAGCCCGCCGAGGACGGGATCGAGCCATGGCTCAACCTTGGCAACGCCGCAAAGCTCCTGAAGATCGCGCCCAAGACGCTCCGGCTCGCCGCTGAAGCCGGCGAGATCGAATCCATCCATCCTCTCCCGGATGGTCCTTGGATCTTCGCCCGCACCTGGCTGATAACAACTGCCGCTCAATCTATCGCCGAACGAGCGCGACAGAACCCAAAATACCCCGCGGGATCGCATCCCGCTCAACAAAATCTCTTCTCTTCAATCACATAGCCAGATGGGTGTTCAGATGCGCAGTTGTAATATCTGCGCCAAGTCTCCACTTTTTCCTGGGCGTCCGCAAGGCTGAGGAACCAGTGGGCGTTGAGGCATTCGGCCCGGAAGCGACCGTTGAAGGCTTCGATGAACGCATTGTCGGTCGGCTTGCCGGGCCGCGAGAAGTCCAGCGTGACGCCGCGCTGGTAGGCCCAAAGGTCAAGGTCGCGCGACACGAACTCGCTGCCTTGATCGACGCGGATCGTCGCCGGGTATCCCACTTCCTTACAGGCCCTTTCCAGTATCGCCACGACGTCGCTGCCGCGAAAAGTCAACCGTGGCGCCAGCGCCGGCGAGAAGCGGGAGAAGGTATCGACAATCGTAAGTACGCGCAGCTTGTGTCCGGTTGCCAACTGGTCATGGACGAAGTCCATCGCCCAGGTCTCGTTCGATCGTGTGGCCGGCCTGCGATCATCCCGCAGCTTGGCCTTGACCCGGCGCTTGGGCGTTTTGTTGCGTAATTGCAGGCCCAATTCGCGATAGATGCGCCGCGTCTTGTTCTGGCCATGGCGCCAGCCTTCACGACGCAGCAGGACGTGAACACGACGATAACCGTAGCGGATACGAACATGACAGATCTCCTTGATCTTCTGTTCGAGGGCAGCCTGGCCGGAGCGACGGGACTTGTAGTGGTAGGTCGAGCGGTCAAATTCGAGAGCGTCACAGGCCCTGCGGATTGAGACCTGCCACTCGCTGCTCGCCGGCGACAAATTGTGGATGCGTCGGCGGAGAGGGCTCACCTCGGCCATCGGAAAACCTCCTGTCTGAAGTGTTGGGCTCTGAGAGCCCTCGAGCTCTAGATAGCGGGAGCCGGCCGTTACCACCTCTCCTCAAATGCCGCGCCAGCGGCTTCGTTCATCCCTAACTAAACCCATCCTGCTTTAGCCAAAAATCGGTGCAGCGTTCTGACCTAAGACCACCTAAATCGCTTGCCCATCCTTCAGGCACGAGTCGATCGAAAGGCGCATGCCTTCTCGCAAGGCGATCTTGGGCCCATATCCAAGCACTTTTCTCGCCTTAGTGATGTCGCAGGCAATTGTCTTGTCCATTTCAGAAAGAACATGGACATTCTGGTGATAAATGCCGGCCATTTGAAGAGTTGCATCAACCGCCATTGCGAGTTTGGCCGCAACGCTCGGCAGACGGATCTTATTACGTTTGACCGTCATCCCAAAATCTTCATGCAGGACCTTGCTGATGGTTTCGACAATTTCGTTCATCGTGTACGGCGTCTCGTCCGCAAGCCAGAAAATCTCGCCCGCCGCATTTTTGTGAGCTGAGGCAAGCAGGATGCCCTGCGCGAGGTTGTCAGTATAGCCCATCGAGCGGCGGTTTCGCCCAGATCCAACGATTGGAAACTTGCCGTTCTTTACCATCTTGAAAAAGAGCGTTTGCCTTGTTGGCTGATTGGGTCCGTAAAACCACGGCGCACGGACGATGACAATTTCTGTCGGCCCACCAACGGCAATTTCCGCACGCAGCGCTTTTTCCATCAGCATCTTGGAGCGGCCATATCCCATATATGGGTTATAGTGGCTTTTCTCAGTGAACCTGTGGTCCGGATGTGGGTTGAAGCCCATCGGCGAATTTGAGGACATGACGATCGCGCGCCGTACGCCTATCTTTTGCGCCGCCGTAAGCAGATTGATCGTGCCTTGCGTGTTGATCGCTTCGAACTGAGCAACCGATTTGGGATGAACAACCCCCGCAATGTGGATCAATATGGCACCCTCGGCACCGGCCATGAATGCACGAACAGTTTCCATGTCCCGGATGTCACCTATCACGATTTGTATGCCCTGTTGACGTAGCTGCGACACGTCTTCTCCCGGAAGGGCGAGCGCCCGTAACCGGAAGCCTCCGGTTGCAAGAAGTCGTGTTTCCGGCAAACCTGTCGTCAGCGCCGCCGCGATCCGCCCGCCCAGCCAGCCGGAGGCTCCCGTCAGAAGCACGAGCGGCGTATTCAGGGCTATCGGGATTACCTCTTGCGACATTAATTGCCCCTTAATTTCTTTCTCTTGTGGCTGAGCCGGCACGTTCTCGTGCTGAATGACAGAGCGCTGCCTCCGCAGCCCGGAAAGCTAGCGCCATGATGGTCATTTGGGGATTGACGCCTGGCGCTTCCGGAATGAGGCTGCCATCGGCGATAAAGAGGTTTTCAATGCCGCGCACCCGCCCGTAACTGTCGACGGCGCAAACATCCCGATGCTCGCCAGGCGGGCAGCTCGAAAACAAGTGTATTGTCATCAGATTCGTTGCCCCTTTGGGCAGAGGCTTGTTCCAGAATTCATGCACCTGATCAGGGCTCGTCCATCCTTCATGGCCGGATATGCTGGGGAACACCTTGCGAGCGCCGGCGGCAAACATGGCTTGGCCAAGACGCGTAAGAACTTGGCTCAACGCAATCCAGTCCTCAGGGGCAAGTTTGAAAGTGACAAGCGGCTCGTTAGAGCTCGGAATCGGTCTCACTGAGCCCACGCCGCGCGGACGTATCATGCCGTAATATGAGCCGCAAAAACGCCAGTCCCGCATCAGATCGCCGCGATTGGTCCAGTCCTCCGCAAGCGAGAGGCCAAAGACCGCGGGCGTGAATACCGATCCACCGATGCGTTGTTCTGGCATAAATTCGGTAATCGCAGTTAAAGGAAGCCGCGACTGATGCGCATCGACCGGCTCGTTAAACAGCGCCGTTGCCTTGATTGTCGGGTGAAGGCGCAGCGTATTACCAATGCGTTCACGCAGGCCAGAGCGGCGCAAAAGCGCTGGGGTTTGAATTGCACCGGCGCAAACAAACACCAGGTCGGCTTTTACGCGGACTGGCACGGCCTGTCCGCTAGTATCCCGTGACTGGGCAAGGACCTCTGTGGCGCGGTCTTTTTCAATTCGGATCTTGTCCACCCGCGTTTGCGCCAGCAGCCGCATCCCGCAGTCCATCGCCTTCTGCAGAAGCGTCACCGACATAGACTGCTTGGCGCCGTTCGGACATACATAAGAACATCGGTTCGCCCCCTTACAGCCACGTTGCGCCCGTTTCAGTTCCGATACTTTCCAACCGAGCGCTTCGCCCCCCTGCCGCAAAATATCGGTCGCGCGTCCGTGCGGACCGGGGGTCAGGCTTGCATTTACCGCCGCCTCTGCGCGCTCGTAATATGGCGCCAGTTCATCGGGCGTAAAATTCTCGATCTTGTTGAGCGAGCGCCATTGATCAATGAGATCGCTATCGGCTCGTTGGGTAATACCGCTGTTGATTTCTGTTCCTCCCCCGACGCAGCGGCCTTCCGCATAGGTAATGCTAGGCCTGCCAATCGCGGCGGTTATTCCTCCGCCGCGCCAAGCGGCCGAAAATGCCTCTATTGCGATAGGAGAAGCCGATGACGGCGGAATATGCTTACCTTCTTCAAGCATGATTATAGATAAACCGGCAGATGTCAGCGCATCTGCCACGCTGGCACCGCCCGCACCGGAGCCGATAATCACCGCATCCGCTTCCAGTTGCAGTGCGTTGGTCGGATGAAAACTGCCTTTCATGTCCGTGCCTTTTGGTTCAGAGTAGGCCCAGGCCGTGCGGACCAAAGCTTGGCCGTCACGTACATGTGGTCATAAAATGCAAGTAGCGTCATCGATCGATAGAGGCGTACGACGGACGTGATAGCACCGGGCGACCTCTGCAGAAGAGCATAAAAACTGTCTGCTCGAGAGGCGGTTGCTAACGGACCGCCCGCGGCGGTCGAGATCAACAAGATGCAAAGGCCCAGCAAAATCGAAACGCTTCGAACCGTCGAACGTACAAAAAAGGGGGCGCCTCCAATGGCCCGGGTGACGCTTGCAGCCACTTCGACTACTACGATTGGTCTTTCTTCCGCGTCGAGCAATGGCCACGTCGGCATCAGTGTTGCCACGAGCACTCGATCGAATATCATTTTTAGTCTCCTCGAGCCAGAAAAATAATACCGGCTAACACAACCGAAAAAAACTAGGGCACCTATAAAGCCCATTGAGAGAAGCTTATCGGCTAGTAGGGCATCGGCAGGCAATGACGTCCGGCTCCACTGCAGCAAGATACTGCAGGAATTCAGGCCCGCGGCAAGAAGCGTGATCAGAGGCGGCATATTCATTCCGGGATCACCCGCAATATGTAGGGAATCAGTGCGAGAAGCCGCTGTTTGACTGGAGACTTGTGGTTTGACGCTCCGTCTTTGCTCAGAGACGACTTATTGGCCTGATACCAATCATAACTATCGATGATCATCTGGGAATTCGATTACTTCGGTACGTAACTGTTTGTGCTTTCGAAATGTCGAAATACATTGGTCGGCCACACATCAACAAATGGTACGGGCCTAAGGGGGAAAAGCCGAGCGCACTGGCCAAATTCGCTGCGAGAGTAGTTGGCCTCATCGGCATTGCCCCGATTCGGCTCGTCGTTCCCGCATGATCGATTGCCACCTGCAGAAGTTTACGCATTGTGCCAAATTCGGCGGAGCCAATGTTGTATTCTCAAAATTTTCGCCGTCAGCCAAAAATGGAATGTCGAGGCCCCGTTCAATCCAATCAAACAAGATATGAACGACGCCAAGCCGGCCATGTCCGAGAATAGTCCGCGGGCGCACAATCGCCACGTCCAAGCCATGGCTCACTGCCTTCTTACAAATGATTTCTCCAGCGAGTTTCGTGCGTCCGTAGTCCTCGGCCGGATTGGGGGCCGTATTCTCCGTGACGGGGTTCGATTTCGGAGCTCCAAAAACAGCGCTGGAGGAGGTGTATATCAGCTTCTCGACTCCTGCCACGACCAATTCGTCAGCAACGATCTGAGTGCCGCCCCTGTTGACGGACCAGAACAGGTCTACATCTCTGGCCAGAGGTACTTGGGCAACGTTGTGGAACATCTTGTTCACGCCTGAGACCGCCTGCTTAACCGCGTTGCGGTCGAGAATCGTGCCTTTAAAAGATTCAAGGTTTAGATGACTGAAATCAGGGAAATTGAGGTCGAACACACGAACATGCGTTCCTCGCTCAAGCAACCGTTTGCTCAACAATTGCCCAAAGTATCCCGCGCGGCCTGCAACTAAAGCTGTATTCACCATTTTTCACCTTTGCAATTTGAAGCGCAAGTCGGGATGTTGCCCACATGGCGACATCTTCATCTCGAAATTCCCTGTTTGATCCTTCAATTTGTTCAACACTAGCAGAAGCTCAGGGCGGTTTTCCTTGGACTTGGGATTCCAAGCCCACGCCCTGCGGCTGCTTTCAGGATTGAGTCCATTTCTGGCTAGCCGGTCGCCGTCGCCTAGCTTCATGGCAGGATTGCTCCGCCAGCGCAGTCGGCCGCGCAGGCCTGAGCAGAAACTGCTTATGGGCATTCGGATAATCGCCCCCCAGGACCGGGGTTTCAAATGTAGCGGCGGGGACGTAGTCCGCCGGCTCGGCTCCAAAGGAGGACATGATACTGGTTTGGTCCAGGTGACGCGGGCCACCGGGCTCGATCAATATCCACCCTTTGGCCAGATCGGCGCATTTTTCAAGCCTGAGCGCTTCCAGCGCGATTGCGCTACTGTCGGGATATCCCCCTATCAGCCATGGTAGACCTAGTGCTTGCGTCTCGAGTACATACAGCAGGGTTGGCGAATGGCCTGTGAGATCGACGACCCCGGCACCGATTTCTAGACCGGCCGCACGAGCTTCAACTCTGGCAGTGGCTAGATAGTCGTGGAACAGTTGCGAGATCACCAACTTTCCACCTCCGGGCATATGCATAGTAGCTGTATAAGTGCGTAGATCCTTCGCTTGGAAGAACGGCTTGAGCATGCCAGTATTGACCACCGATGCTGTGAGCAGTTGTGCCAAGACCGTCAGGGGAAGTAGGGTTGCGACGCTGCGGCCCTCTTGAGCAAGAGGAGCTAGGTACGCGACGACCGCAAGCATCCACAACAAGGCGGCGTACGAACCAATGATCCAGTAATTGAGATTAGAACCGAGCGCAAGCAGGTGTGGCAGGACCAAAAAGACCAACGCTAGAGGCATGCTACAGGGAGCCTGGGAGCGCAGAACCATTCCCTCGCGATAAAGCGTCGCGCCGGCGCATGCGAAGGCGGGCACTAAGAATAGGGTCGAGGGCTTGATGCTGATCGGATCGGTCCCGAGCACCGCAATCGTTATTGTTACGATCAGCGCCGCAATAAGCGCCAACTGGGAGAGCAAATCGAGTGTAGACCGCATCAGAATGCTGAACAAAAGGGCTGTTGCCAGTAAAACTGCGATAGCGAGTTGCGAGCGACTAGTAGCGAGCCAGTCGATCCGAAAAATGTGAGATACCTCGTGGCCGGCACCCAGCAACATTATCGCCTCAGCGCCGTTGACCGTACGAGCTACCAGCCCAGTGATGCCTCCGCCAATCAAATGGCCGGTAATGATCACTAGAGCGAGAGCGACCAGCGCCGCAGCAAGCATGGGCAGTAAAGACGTTCGGCGCAGAACGATGACATAGAGCATGACGACAAGGGCAAGTGCCGCAGCGGTGGTCGGCCTGGCCATGAAGCAGCACCAGCCGCCAACGCCCACGAGAAACCATCCCGAGAATTGGCGGATGCGCCCTGGCCGGTCGGCTAGCAGCAGGCCGATCATCACCAGCAAGACCGATTGAATGTTGAGTGTATAGTAGCTGGGGGTGACCAGAAAGCGGTCATGAAAAGCGGCTAATGCCAGGCTGCCGAACCCGGCCGATAGCACCGCCTCATACAGCCAGCCCGCGGTCCAGAAGCGCCGGATCACTAAGAAGCTGAGGATCCAGCCAAGCAGCATGGTGAGCGTGACGTTCGCCATGCGAAGCATTGCCACGTCGCCTTTTACCCAATGATATGGCTCGTGATAAACGACGCCAAAAAGAGAAGGCGGAATATTGATTCTGTAGGCGAATGGGTTCGCCATAGAGGTAAGCCAGTAACCTTCGTCGCCAATATTGAGACCGTAACTGCTGTAGTATAAGACCCAAGCGAAAAGCATCGCTGTGGTTACAGCGGACAAAGGTAGCAAAATTCGATCCAGTAGGGCTGAGAACGTCTTTCCGCTGACGAAATGGTGATATCTTGGCATAGGCCCTTTCCTGAAAGCTTCGTGCGGGAGGCCCATTCCAATGGATCTCAGCCCGAAGGAACTTCTAACTTTGCTGAATCCCATAATCTCCTCCCAAATCTGGTAGAGTCTCATGACGCAGAGGGGATGGGCATGAAGCCAAGCCGGTTCACAGAAAAGTAGTCCGAGCTCTCTCGCATTGGCGCTGCCGTCTTGCGGCGGCCCGCCAACGCCTTTCCAATTCAGCCCGCTCCTCCCAGCTTAGCATCAGGGACGCTAGTCATCTGGAACGGAAGTTCGTCGCATCATATGCTAGAGCATGATGTATTTACACGGAAACATAGCCTGAGTTTTTGAAGTAGTTGGTGCACTCCGCCTCGGAGAAGAGATCGAGGAGTTCACCAACCTTCCGCCAGGTTGCCTCGACGTCACGGGGTTCTGCGGATCGCATGAGGTGTTTGAGTTTGGCGAAGACCTGCTCGATCGGGTTGAGGTCAGGGCTGTAGGGCGGCAAGAAGATAAGGTGGGCTCCTCTGGCGCGGATAGCTTGGCGAGCCGCTTTGCCCTTGTGGCTGCCAAGATTGTCGAGAACGACGATCTCGCCCGGTGCGAGGGTGGGTGCCAACACCTTCTCGACGTACAGCGTGAAGAGTTCACCATTGATGGGACCATCAATCACCCAAGGCGCACTGATCCGATCATGACGCAGCGCCGCGATGAAGGTCATGGTCTTCCAATGGCCGAAAGGTGCAGAGGCTTGGAGGCGCTGCCCACAAGGCCCCCAGCCGCGTAGCGGCGCCATATTGGTCTTGATCCACGTCTCGTCGATAAAAACCAGCCGCGTGACGTCAATCCTGCCTTGATGCGCTTTCCATCGGGTCCGCTTACGGGCGACGTCTGGGCGATCCTGCTCGGCTGGTAGAAGCGTTTTTTTTGAAGCTGAGCCCCTCGGCGTGAACAAAAGTCCACACCGCCCGCACGTCTGTCTTGATCCCCCGTGCGGCCAGCTCCTGCGTCAGCTTGCGCAAGGTGAATGGCCCCGAGCGAATGCGTTTGCGCAGCCAGTCGGCGTTGGCATCCGACAGAACCCGCTTCTTGTGGCCGCCGATCTGGCCGGGCGCCAGGCCTCCGGTATCACGCCTTAGGTTCTTCCACTTCGTCACGCACGAGGGGCTGATCTGTAGCGCCTTCGCGATCGAACGAACCGTCTCGCCCGCGTCAGCGCGAGCCAAGGCACGTTCACGGATGTCTTCCGAATAGGGGCGCGTCATCCATGCTGGCCTCCGCACTCCAGCATGGAGCTTGAATCAGAAATCGCCCGCTCTGGGAACCCCGATTCCAGTCAAAAACATCATGCTCTAGTTGCTCTGCACAGTGACTTTGACGGGTTGGGTCTTGTCAGATCAGCGCAAGTGTTTGTGTTTGGATCGACGAGGACCTCGATGCTGCGAGGGGTTCTTGGCTGCCTTCTGATGAGGCCGGCGCGTTCCAGCGTCAGCACCATCTGGTGGACCGAAGGCGGGCTGACGCGGAAATTTTCCTTCATTCGGGTTCGGCCAGGGGCCTGCGGCCGAGCCGTAGGTTGTAGAAGTTTCGACTTAATCTGACGGCAAGGTTTGAACTGGCAGGGAATGGAGCTGCGGGCGAGCAGGAGCGCTCACCCAAAGGGCGCTCCCGCGCAGCCCGCAGCGTCTCACAGGAGACGTTACCATGACCCAGGAACAGAAGGTCATTCGCGCGAAAGTCGGAATGCTGGAATTGGCCAAGCAGCTCGGCAATGTCAGCCAGGCTTGCCGGATGATGGGCTATAGCCGCGACAGCTTCTACCGGTTCAAGGAACTGTACGACAAGGGCGGCGAGCTGGCGCTGATTGAGATCAGCCGCAAGAAACCGATCCTGAAGAACCGGGTCGCGCCGGAGGTCGAGGCGGCTGTCGTTGAGCTGGCGATCGACCAGCCGGCCTGGGGCCAGGTGCGAGTCAGCAATGAGCTCAGGAGCCGCGGCCTGTCGATCTCCCCGTTCGGTGTGCGGGCGGTGTGGCTGCGTCACGACCTCGCCAACGTCAAGAAGCGGCTGACGGCGCTGGAGGCCAAGATGGCCCAGGACGGCCTGGTGCTGACCGAGGCCCAGCTCGTTGCGTTGGAAAAGGCCAAGTCCGAGAAGGAAGCGCACGGCGAGTTCGAGAGCGAGTGCCCCGGCTATTGTGGTGCGCAGGACACCTTCTATGTCGGCAACATGAAGGGGGTCGGGCGGATCTATCAGCAGACCTTCATCGACACCTACAGCAAGGTGGCGTTCGCCAAGCTGTATGATCGCAAGACGCCGATCACGGCGGCCGAACTGTTGAATGATCGCGTGGTGCCGTTCTTCGATGCGCGGGGCATCCCGCTGAACCGGATCCTGACCGACCGCGGCACCGAGTATTGCGGCAATCCGGAGCATCACGAATACGAGCTCTACCTCGCCGTCGAGGACATCGATCACACCCGCACCAAGACGAAGAGCCCACAGACCAACGGCATTGTCGAGCGCTTCCACCGCACCGTGCTCGAAGAGTTCTATCGCGTCGCGTTCCGCAAGAAGATCTATCCGAGCATCCCTGCGTTGCAGAGCGATCTCGATGAGTGGATCGCTGCCTACAATGAGGTGCGCCCGCATCAGGGGCGCTGGTGCTACGGCAAGACGCCGATGCAAACCTTGCTTGACGCAAGTGCTCTGTCGAGAGAGAAATTGTTGCCGGCTGCGTGAGGTCGGACACGAAATCTTTGTCGGACACCTGCCGCGACAAAGCACCCACTGTCAGCTCAAGTCCCTTCTTTTACACGTAGGTTTCTGCCGAAGGACACACGCCGGCCATTCGATTCAGTTGTTGGTGCGTGCCTCGAACAAGCAGGCACGCCATGAATGTACGCTATCGGGTCGAGCTCAGCCAAATCGAGCGCACCAAACTCACGGCACTGCTCAGCGGCGGCAAGCATGGATCCCGCAAGCTTAAGCGCGCGCATATTTTGCTGGCCGCTGACGCATTCCGCAGGTCGATCGTGAATATGCCCTCAGCATGGAGGACCTCTATGCCGAGGCGCCCCCATCCCAGGCGGCCGGTGGTGTGCTTCGACGAAAGCCAGGTGCAGCTCATCGGTGAGGCGCGTCAGCCCACCCCGGCTGAGTCTAGCCCACTCGAACGTAACGATTACGAGTATCGTGGCAACGATACGTCAATCGTCAATCTTTTCGTTCTCCTCGAGGCGCATCGTCCCTGGCGCAAGGTCAAAGTCACCGAGCGGCGTGCGGCGGAAGACTATGCCCAAGGCATGCGCGACCTCGTCGACATCCATTATCCCGATGCCGAGATCATCCGGGTCGTCCAGGACAGTCCATCAACCCACTCCGCCGGAGTGGTGCCAAAGCCTGAGCCTGGTCACCGCGAACCGGTGTCGGAGATCGTGGTGTCGCAGGGGCTTGCATCGTCAAGACTCGCGAGCTTGCGGGCCTTAGCGAAGTTGCTTTGCAGGCCGGCCGCCGACAAATGGCAGCCTCGCGAGCTGAGAAAGAAGGCTGTGAACGTATTGCCTTTCATGATGCCAATAGCAATTTCGCACGAACTGATACGAGGTTGGAACTGACTGTGTGCGTTTGGCGGCTGCCGACTCTAAGGGACGCGGCTGCATAGGTGCCAGTTCGCAACTTTTCCGAATCTTAGCTTCTGTTGGGGCTGATCCCGCGCCGCGTCTGACATGAAGTTATTGTTTGCTCATCAGGGCACCGACAATGCCTTCGTGCGGCCCATTCGGCCGTGCTTAAGGCCGCGCAACCTCCCGCAGGAAAGGCTAGGCCGGGAAGGCGGACCCATTTCCATCGTGACAGTGCCCACTCACGTTCGGGAGATGTGTTGGCCGACCGAGCCCCTACTCGACCAGATCAAAGGTGTCGACGAGCACGCGCGTGTTGATGAGCCGGCAAGCCTTGAACTGAGCGAACTGCGCAACGCGCAACGAGATCAAGGTCGTGTGACCAGAAAACAGCGCACCCTGGACGCTACTGAATCGAGTCCGGGCATGATGTTTCGCGGCCGAAACGCCGAACGCAAAAATTGTCAGCGATCTGGCGAATCGCATCCAGCATTGAGGACTTGCCACGCCGAACGCCTAGAAATGGCAACATCTCGATAGGTCCATAGAGTTCCCGGTCAATATCCTCGCCAATGAGAGCGTCGATATTCCCACATGGCGGTCATTGATGCCGCGATGAGAAACGCCAGAGGTTATGCTTCACCATTTGCGTTATTCTTGAAAGCAGCTTCCAATTCGAAGTAGGTGTGGCCGGCGAACACACCGGCGGATTGTTTTGTAGGTTAGTTTCCCTTTTTGCCGAGTTCGTGGGTGAGCTCAGGAACCGCCTGGTAGAGGTCGGCGACCAGGCCGTAGTCGGCGACCTGGAAGATCGGCGCGTCCTCGTCCTTGTTGATTGCGACGATCACCTTGGAGTCCTTCATGCCGGCGAGATGCTGGATCGCGCCGGAAATGCCGACGGCGACATAGAGCTCAGGGGCCACGACCTTGCCGGTCTGGCCGACCTGCCAGTCGTTCGGCGCATAGCCGGCGTCGACCGCCGCGCGCGAGGCACCGACACCGGCGCCCAGCTTGTCGGCGAGCGGCTCGATGTACTTTGCGAAGTTTTCCCGGCTTTGCATGGCGCGGCCACCGGAGACGATGATCTTCGCCGAGGTCAGCTCGGGGCGGTCGCTCTTGGCGACTTCCTCACCGACAAAGGACGACAGGCCCGGATCGGCCGCCGCCGCGACGCTCTCGACGCTCGCGCCGCCACCGGCCGGCGCAGCGGCGAAGGTCGAGGTGCGCACCGTGATGACCTTCTTGGCGTCCTTCGACTTCACCGTCTGGATGGCGTTGCCGGCATAGATCGGCCGCTCGAAGGTGTCGGGCGCGACGACCTTGATGATCTCCGAGATCTGCATGACATCGAGCAGGGCTGCGATGCGCGGCATCACGTTCTTGAAGCGCGAGGTCGCAGGCGCGACGATCGCGTCATAGCCGGACGCCAGTGAGACGATTAGCGCCGCCAGCGGCTCGGCGAGATCGTGGGCGTAAGCCTCGCCGTCGGCGAGCAGCACCTTCTTCACGCCAGCGAGCTTAGCGGCGGCGTCGGCCGCGCCCTTGGCGTTCTGGCCTGCGACCAGCACGTCAACCTCGGCGCCGAGGGCGGCGGCCGCCGTCAGGGCCTTATTGGTCGCATCCTTCAGCGACGCATTGTCGTGTTCAGCAATCAGAAGCGTCGTCATCAGAGCACCCCGGCTTCGTTCTTGAGTTTCGACACCAGCTCGGCGACGTCCTTGACCTTGACGCCGGCCTTGCGGCCCGGTGGCTCCGTCGTCTTGAGAACTTCAAGGCGCGCGGTGACGTCGACGCCGTAATCGGCGACGACCTTCTCCGCGATCGGCTTCTTCTTCGCCTTCATGATGTTGGGCAGCGAGGCATAGCGCGGCTCGTTGAGGCGGAGATCGGTGGTGACGATCGCCGGTCCCTTCAGCTTCACCGTCTGCAGGCCGCCATCGACCTCGCGAGTGACCTTGAAGTCGCTCCCTTCGACCTCGAGCTTGGAGGCGAACGTCGCCTGCGACCAGCCGAGCAGCGCGGCCAGCATCTGGCCGGTCTGGTTGGAGTCGTCGTCGATCGCCTGCTTGCCCAGAATGATCAGGCCCGGCTGTTCTTCGTCGGCGACCTTCTTCAGGATCTTGGCGACCGCCAGGGGCTCCACATTGCCGTCCGCCTTCACCAGGATGCCGCGGTCGGCGCCCATGGCAAGACCGGTGCGGATCGTCTCCGACGCCTGCGCCGGTCCAATGGAGACCACCACGACCTCGGTGGCCTTGCCGCCTTCCTTCAGGCGCAGCGCTTCCTCGACCGCGATTTCGTCGAATGGGTTCATCGACATCTTGACGTTGGCGAGTTCAACGCCCGATCCATCGCCCTTGACGCGGACCTTGACGTTGTAATCGACCACCCGCTTTACCGGCACTAAGACCTTCATCGATCCTCTTTCACTTATTTTGGGAAGGGGAGTTATCAACTAACGCCGTACTGTTCAGCACGACTTGAACTCGCTCTATTCTGAGCTACGCGCAGAAGCTTGGCTGCAGTTTGCTATGGGTGTAGCGTTGAATAAGCTATCGAGAGTTTGCGGACTTTTTGATCGCACTTCGTTGGGCATGAACTGGGGATGGCGTGCTTCGGATGGTCCAGCTGATCGGCACCCCTGGAAAACGAGATCGCCATATTGCTCTGTTCATCAGTCAAGCCAGTTAACCCAGGTTTGGGTATGAAAGTGGGTTCGCGGGCTTAGGTCGGCCGAGGAAGAAAGTGGCCGCCCGCGAAGGGGGCGACCGGTGATAGTCCGTGGAGGAGTAGTGCGACGAACAACCTCAGAAAATCGGTCCCACAACAACTTGGTCCGAGGACTTGACCAATGGCGCAGCTGAGCGGTCGAGCTACGTCTGAGAACGCGTTCCACGTTAAGATAATCTACCCGTGGCATGCGCGATCCTGCGGCATGCTTCCTCAAGCTCCAAAACTGAGGTGGCGTAGGAGATCCGAAAATACGGCTCGAGCCCGAAAGCGGAGCCCGGAACGACAGCCACGCCAACGCTGCGCAGGAGATATTCGGCGAAATCGGCATCGCTAGTGATGAGCTGACCATCCGGCGTGATCCTACCGATCAGGCCGGCGCATCCGGCGAAGGCGTAGAACGCGCCCTCTGGCATCCGACAACTTATACCGTCGACCTTGTTCAATGCACCTATCACCAAGTTGCGACGTGCCTGAAAGGACCGGCATCGCTCTCTCACAATCTCCGCAGGGCCACTGAGCGCTGCAATGGTAGCGGCTTGGCTGATCGAAGATGGGCACGAGGTTGATTGGCTCTGAACGACCGCCATCGCGCGAATAAGCTCGCTTGGCCCGCCAGCATAGCCGATTCGCCATCCCGTCATAGCATAGGCCTTGGAGACGCCGTTGATCGTCAGTGTGCGGTTACGAAGAGAAGGCTCGATCGCGGCGGGCGTCACGAAGCGGAAATCGTCGTAGACAATGTGCTCATAGATGTCATCCACCATGAGCCAGACGTGCGGATGGGCGATCAGCACGTCAAATATCGGCCGGTAGTCTGCGTCGGAATAGGCGGCACCAGATGGATTCGATGGTGAGTTTAATATGAGCCATCGCGTCCGCGGCGTGATCGCTTGGACGAGATCCTCCGCGGTCAAGCGAAAACCATTAACCTCTCGACAGGGTACGAACACCGGCTTGCCGCCCATGAGCAAGACCATGTCCGCATAAGTTACCCAGTACGGCGTAGGGATTATGACTTCGTCGCCGATGTCGAGCGTCGCCATCATGGCGTTGAAGAGAACCTGTTTGGCACCCGCCGAGACGGTGATCTCATCCTGCGCGAATTCAAGACCGTTCTCGCGCTCGAACTTCGCGCGGATAGCAGCTTTCAGTTCAGGAGTACCATCGAGCGCCGTATATTTCGTCGCACCGCCATCCATGGCGCGCTTGGCCGCGTCTTTCACGTAGTCGGGAGTGTCAAAATCAGGCTCGCCCGTCCCGAGCACGATAATATCCCCACCCCGGCGCTTGAGCTCCTCGGCCATGCCTGTAATTTTCAGGATTTTCGAGACGCCGATCGGTGCCAAGCGGCTCGCCGGTCGGAACACGGATGATTGTACTTGAACAGGAGCGTTCACGCCCGAACCCTCACTCAGACCACATCGAACTTGACGCCTTGGGCGAGCGGCAGGGTCCGGCCGTAGTTGATGGTGTTCGTCGCGCGGCGCATATAGGCCTTCCAGGCATCGGACCCAGATTCTCGGCCGCCGCCGGTCTCTTTCTCGCCACCGAATGCGCCGCCGATTTCTGCACCGGACGGGCCAATATTGACATTGGCAATGCCGCAATCAGAGCCACGCGCTGACAGAAAGGTTTCGGCTTCGCGCAGGTCATTTGTGAAAATGGAGGAAGAAAGGCCCTGGGCAACAGCGTTGTGAAGCTCGAGCACGGTATCCAGGTCACTATACTTCATGACGTAAAGGATGGGCGCGAAGGTCTCATGCTCGACGGGCCCGGTCTGTGCGGGCATTTCGACCACCGCCGGACGCACGTAGTAGGCATCAGCGGCGCCGCCGATGGTCACGCGTTCGCCGCCATGCAGGAGACCACCGGCGGCTTTCGCCGCTTCAAGCGCGCTTTGCATTCCCCGATGGGCTGCCTCATCAATCAGTGGACCAACCAGTGTATCGCCCTCCAGCGGATTGCCGACCGTCACTGACTTATAGGCGCGCTTCAGGCACGAGACGAAGGCATCATAGATCCCCTCATGCACATACAATCGCCGAAGCGTCGTGCAGCGTTGGCCTGCCGTTCCCATCGCGGCGAAGGCGACCCCACGTAGCGTCAAGTCGAGATCGGCAGTGGCCGTAACGATTGCTGCATTGTTGCCACCGAGTTCTAGAATTGCGCGCGCGAAGCGTTTGGCAAGGCGGGGTCCGACCGCGCGGCCCATTGCAGTCGATCCGGTAGCCGACACCAACGCGACCTTGTCATGATCGACGAGAAGTTCGCCGATTTCGCGACCGCCGAACAATACGGCCGAAAGGCCTTCCGGCACGACCCCGCCTTCTCGTTCAAAACGCTTCACAGCGCGTTCGAGCAGCGCCTGGGTGGCCAGAGCCGTGAGAGGTGTTTTCTCTGATGGCTTCCAGACGATGCTGTTGCCGCACACGAGTGCAAGCGCTGCGTTCCATGCCCACACTGCGACCGGGAAGTTGAAGGCCGAAATGATTCCGGTGACGCCTAGCGGATGCCAGCTCTCCATCATTCGATGCTCGCCTCGTTCTGTCGCGATAGTGAGCCCGTAGAGTTGGCGAGACAGCCCAACCGCGAAGTCGCAAATGTCGATCATCTCCTGGACTTCACCAAGTCCTTCCGAGATGATCTTACCGACCTCTATCGAGACTAGCCGCCCCAGAGCCTCCTTATTTGCTCGCAACTGTTCGCCAAGGAAGCGTACGAGCTCACCACGCTTGGGGGCTGGTACCAACCGCCATGCGCGGAAAGCCGCATGCGCCTCTTCAATAGCCGCAGCAGCTTCGCGAGCGCCCGTCGCCTGGACCTCTCCAATGATCTCGCCCGTGATGGGCGAGTGCACTTTGAGTGCACCTTCCGTGTAGCGGTCTCGAGTCACTCCGAGTTCGGTCAATAAGCCTACAACTGCCCCCCTAAGCTCGAGCTTTCGGACTTGCGTGTGCGCGCCCGCTTTAATGGACATCACGTCTTCCCTCATTCGGGCGTTTGATCCGATCATACATGCGTCACAAGCCAGTACCCGGGCTCAAGAGTCGGCTAAAGCCGCGCACGCGAGAACCATATTTTCTTCTCTCGCAAAGGCGATTTGGGGCGCCCCGAGCTGCTCCAGAGCACATTTCAGCGAGGCTTTTTCCGCTAGTGCATAGAGATGTAATTCATCGTGCACCGCGCCGCCAAGCGCCGCTTCGAACTGAGCTCGACTTGATTGTGCGGCGTAGCTTTTCTGCTCCTCCGCGCCGAGATTCGATTGGAAAATGCCGGCGGCACTGACGGGGAGGAAATCCTCGTATATGATCGGATCAAACTGCAGAAAGCCATTGGCGATCAGTTCATCGACAGTCGTTGCCGACTTGTCGCTATGGGCCGACGCGAGACCAGCCTCAGTCGCCGAATAGCGGAAGAACGCGAGCGCTTGTGATCGTAGCTCAGCCCAGTCGTCCGGAAATGACCTAAAGGACTCCGAGAGCATGGCGCCGTAGGTCGAGGGGCTCGATTTCGTGGCACCGAGTTGGACATCTCGACGGACAGATGCAAGTAGCTCGTCGTATAATCTCCGCCCCTTCGCGGTCAGCGCAACCCCACGTTGCTCGATTTCGCCAAAGCGTGCGGTATGGGTTCCCGCTGTGGGCTCACTTGCATTTTGTTTGAAAGCGATCGGCTCTTCCAACGCCTTGAAGCTGGTCTGGCGCAGGAGGATTGGGCAATTGCGCCGCGGCGGTCCCTCGATAACTGCTTTGGGCACGATGCCGTGTCGAGGCATGCCAGCCTGAACGGCGTCGATGTCGAGAGTCCGCGGCGTGAGATGGTTGATATGCGGGCCCTTGAAGCTAACGATATCAGCGATCAACCGGTGGGCACGGTGCAGTTTTTGATAGGCCGCCAGATCAACAGTCGCGTCACTGTGCCAACGGAAGGTTTCCAGCGCCTCGCGAACAAACTCCTGCGCTTCCGGTGAAGTCAGCCTGCCTTCGGCTTCAAATATCGCCACGAGCTCGAGAACACGGGGCGTGAAAATCTGGCGCGCAGCTAGGATCGTTTCTACCTCGGCGCGAAGCGCGCGGTCTTCGATCAATTCGAGGCGGAGAAGGGACGTGAATACCCGGAACGGATTGCGGCGAAGAGCGCCCTCCGTGATCGGACGAAACGCAGTGGAATGGACCGGAACCCCAGCCACCGATAAATCATAATAGCCGACCGGGCGCATGCCCATGACGGCGAAGACGCGCGCGATATCAAACAGCTCCCGCGCCGTGCCGAGCCGGATCGCACCGTGGCGCTCGACACCCAATCTTTCCAATTCGCCGCTTTGCTCAAGGCTCGCACGCAAGCTAGCATTGGCACGCAATGTCTGGGCATTGACGTCAGCGACAAGCTCCAGGAGCGCCCCATATTGCGGAACTTCAGCGCGATACATGTCGGACATCGCACGCGAGAACAGATCGCGAGTATAATCCGGATGAGCGTACCGCCCGGCCATTGGCAACTCCTTGGTCTTCCCCCCAACTCGGAGGAAGCTTCACTGGATCATGTTAAATCGGTATGGTACTTTGAGATTACACTCGTGTTTTCAATGCAATCAAACGATATTTCTCAATAGATCATTCTATATTGGAATGAGAGATGCATACGCCGCGACGATTCCTCCCATCTACAGCGCTGCTCGCAGCTTTCGAGGCGGCCGCCAGAACGGGCAGCGTCACTACGGCCGCCCGGGAACTCAGCCTGACCCAGAGCGCGGTCAGCCGGCAGATCAAGCTCCTGGAAGAGCAGCTCGAGGTCGAGCTCTTCGCACGTGAACGGCAATCTATTCGCCTGACCGCCGCCGGCGCGGCGTATGCGCGCGAGATACGCGAAGCGCTGCGCAAGATCAGCACAGCGTCCTTCAACCTTCACGCCAATCCCAGGGGAGGCACGCTCGATCTCGCCATACTGCCAACGTTTGGCACACGCTGGCTTGCGCCACGGCTTCCCAAGTTTCTGGTACAGAATCCCGGAATCACCATCAATCTTGCGACTCGTCTGACCTACTTCGATTTCCGGACAGAAGCCCTCGATGCAGCCATTCATTTCGGGCCACGGGACTGGCCAGGTGTTGAGATGGCCTTGCTGCGCTCTGAACAGGTCGTCCCCGCCTGCAGCCCCGAGCTGAAGAATCAGTACAGATTTTGCGGGGCAAGCGATCTGAGAAAGGCGCCGCTGCTCAGCATCGCCACCCGACCCAATGCCTGGGATCGGTGGTTCTCGGCACATGACGTGCCGGGCGGATCCGGACAGACAATGTACTTCGATCAGTTTGCAACGGTCGCCCAAGCCGCGATGGTCGGCGTCGGCGTTGCGCTACTGCCTACGTTCCTAATTCAGGAGGAATTGGCGAGCGGCAATCTCGTTCTCGCCCTTGATTTGCCGATGCAAAGCGCCGAACGATACTATCTGGTATGGCCGCCCGAGCGATCAACCCACCCGCCCCTTGTCGCATTTCGCGAGTGGCTGCTCGCCGAAACCGTCGCAGACCGATGAGATTGCTGATCTCTCGCATTCATCACCGGAGCGAGGATGCGATCCGCGCCATTGGGCTAGCAGCTGCGCAGCTTTGCAAAATACTCGCCCCTGCGGCAAGCGCTTTGACTCGGTCATAGAACTCGAGGGTAAGCGCAACCAGGGTCGAACGCTCCTCCCACTGCCGTATTGGAGGTCGCCGTGACACCTTCCCGGCTCCTTCCCGGCTCAATTCGACATTGCTACCGCTGGAATTTCGTTGCGCTCAATTGAGCTGGTGTCCTAAAATAGTCATATGATGGACATTCGGCACCTGCGATATTTTGTGGCGGTAGCTGAGGGCTTGAGTTTCGCGAAGGCAGCGCGCGACCTGCACATGAGCCAGCCTCCGCTATCCAAGCGGATCGCCGACATGGAAAAAGAGCTCGGCGTGCGTCTGTTTGATCGTTCAAGCAAGCACGTCAGCCTGACAGCGGCAGGGCAAGCTTTGCTGCCCCAAGCTCGAGCTGCGGTTGAAGCGTTTGATTCTGCAATGCGAGTTGCGCGGGCTACCTCTCCGAGCAAGTCTAGACGATTGCGCATTTCTTTACCTCCGGATACTTCACGGAGCGTGCTGCTCGACGTCGTTAATCAGCTACGGCGAGAAGACGTAGAAGTGCACATGACTGAAGCAACCACGGCTGAACAGCAGCAGCTGCTCGGTGCAGGCGAGGTCGACGTGGCGGTGCTTCGGCATCCGTTCGATGCGCGTGGATTGAGGATATCATTGTCCTTGGGCCAGACGCTCGGTGTGGTGATGCATACCGATCATCCATTAGCAAAGCGTGAGAAGTTGGAATTGCCGGACCTGCGGCCCTACCCGCTGGTCATGTTTCATCGCCACCTCGCCCCAGGCGTGTACGATGACATTTTGGAGCTCTGTCGAGCTGGGGGATACGATCCTCCAACAGTCCTTCACGGTGTGAGGACGACCGCGGCTCTACTGACCTCGGAGCAGGCCCTGACGTTCACAACCGAGAGGCTGCTAAAGAGGCGAGGTCATGCTGGATCTGGCGAATTGACCTGGAAGCCGCTTGGGGGTTCGCCGCTCCATTGGTGGACCTCTGCCGTTTGCCGTTCTGATAGCTGGGATCGCCTGTCTCGACTGGCAGTAAGCACAATATTGACATCACTTCAGCAACATGACGGCTGGGTCCCGATGCAGCGCCCTGACAGTAAACGTCCGTCAACCAAGCGGCCCGGCAAATCAGCCGGCGCGGGTGTTGCCGCGCGAGGTCATCTATTGACCGCACGAGGGCACTAGACGACCGATTCCATGAAACCTGCGCTCATTGAGCGGGGCTGGATTGGTGGAACGGACGGGTTGTTGGCGGATTCCTCGTTTGCGGTCGGCGAAGCGAGGAGTTGTATCATGGCAGGAAGGCGGCGAGCGGTCGAATTGGCAATGAGTGATGAAGAGATTGCGACGTTGACGACGCTTTCGCGGTCGAGGATCGAACTGGCGAGCCGAGTGTCGCGGGCGCAGATGCTGCTGGCGTATCGGGAAAATCCTTCGTTCTGCGCGGTGGGCCAGAGGCTCGGGGTTCATCATCAGACGGTGCAGCGCTGTGTCGAGCGGGCGCTGGCCGATGGCCCTCTGGCAGCCCTCGACGATCGCCCGCGACCGGGTAAGGAACCAACCATCACGCCTGAAGCCAAAGCCTGGTTGGTGTCGCTGGCGTGCGACAAGGCCAAGGACCACGGCTATCCACATGAGTTGTGGACGACGCGGCTTTTGGCGCGCCATGCGCGCGAACACGGGCCGGCGGCAGGGCATGCGTGTTTGGCCAATTTGGTCCAGGGAACGGTGTGCAAGATCCTCGGCCAAGAGGAAATCAAGCCGCACAAGGTGCGTTACTATCTTGAAAATCGCGACGCCGAGTTCGAACAGAAGATGGCGGAGGTCCTGTGCGTCTATCGTGAAGTCGAAGTCCTGAAGAAAGCCTCTGCCAAGGCAAAGAGGCGGGGAAAGCCGGTGACGATCGTCTCCTGCGACGAGAAACCGGGAATCCAGGCCATCGCAACGACGGCGCCGGATTTGCCGCCCAAGCCTGGCGTCCACGCCACCTTTGCGCGCGACCATGAATACAAACGCCACGGCACGCTCAGCTTGTTGGCTGGGATTGATCTGCTCACCGGCAAGGTCCATGCCCTTGTCAAAGATCGCCACCGCAGTCGAGAGTTCATCGAACTCCTCAGGCTTATCGATGCTGCCTTTCCGCCGAACACTGCGATCAAGTTGATCCTCGACAATCATTCCGCGCACATATCGAGAGAAACCAGAGCCTGGCTCGCCACTCGACCGGTCGGACGCTTCGAGCTCACCTTCACCCCCAAGCACGGTTCGTGGCTCAATCTCATCGAGGGATTCTTCTCCAAGTTCGCCCGTTCAGTCCTGCGCCATATCCGGGTGGCCTCAAAACATGAACTCAAGGTACGCATCGTGGCTGGTATCGACGACATCAATCGCCATCCGGTCATCCACAGGTGGTCCTACAAACTCGCCGAGGCTGCCTGATATGATTCCAACCAAGAAAACGCTGACCTAGTTGCCGCCCAGTAGCGATCCGGAGCGTGGTCGCGAGCGACAGAACCACTGAGGACCACCCTCAGCCTCTCGGGTCACTCTTTCGATAGAAGCTCTTCTGAGCTGGCAGCCCCACCAGCAACTCCGCGGTTCTCAGCGAAGACCGGCTGCCGCTGTTTTTTAGTCGAACTGGAAATCACTTGGGACTTACCAATTCCAATTCGGCATCATTCCTGCCGAAATTGGTATTGGCCTCACTACAGCCGCTTCGTTCACAATTCCAAAATAGGCGAAAGAGGAGACGATATGCTTTTGCGGAAGTCAGTTGCCGCCCTTTTCTTCAGCGATTCGGTGCCCAATCGCGCACCCGGCGCAACCAAGCAACTTGGTTTGATCCGGCTGAGATTCCCCGATTTCGCGGACTAGCAAAGCTGCACCACGATGTGGTGAACAAAAAGACTAATCGTTTTCGAAGTGCACCAGATGGTGGGGCAGGTTAATGGCTGAAGACGCAAGTACCTTCAAGAATGTCGAGTTTTCGACCTATCTATGGTCCAGAGCATATGCCGCCCTACAGATGGTGACCTTGAGGGAAAAGGGTCACGAAGGCATTATCCGTCTCAAATACGATTTCATGAATGGCCACGGAAAGAAGCACTTTCTTGCCGGCCTGGATAAGCTTGGTATCCGCAATGATCCACCTGCGGTGGCTGCAGCCAAATATCACTACATGGGAAACGATCTCATTGGCGATGTTCCTATGGAGTACGTTCGCGAAACAGACCGCAAGGTCTGGATTCGTTATCTGGCTCCAGCATGGGCCTATTCAGGATCGGGTCTTTTGGCCTGTCCGGCATCTGTGCAGCTCGGTTCTTTTAAAGCTTGGCACAGGAACAACGGTACGTGGCTAGGCTGTCCTAGATTGGGTTATGTTTGCACAAAGCTTTATCAATATGGCGATCCATATGATGAAGGGTACTTCATCGAGTATGATGCCGACATACCGTTAGAACAGGCATTCAAATTTCAGCCAGTATCAATCTCGCCAGACTTTGACAGGGATGCGGCCCCGAAGCTAGACCCTGCCGAGTGGCCGGACGTGCGCCTGCTTAAGGCCCGCCGGCGGTATGCGGAGAGCTATGCCGCAGTGCCCGCACAAGTGCTCATTGAAATGTACGGCGTCCCTTACGCCTCCTATCTGGTTGAACAGGGTATGCTTGGCTTGGGCACGCAGTATGCACGAGCTATCGCAGACCGGATGGGAATCTCGGAGCGAAGCGCAGGCGCAATCGCCTCACTGTTTTTCGAAGTCTTGCGCACACTCGGCGACGAGGTGCAACTTGCGAAGAACGGTGACAGATATGAGATCACAAGGTCGACCTTTTCTCCCATTCAGGAGAATGAAGTCGATGAGATGTTTGACGCGTATTTCGCGATGTTCACTGGCATGCTGAAAGTGTTGACCGCTCACGTGAGGCTTGCTCGATCTGTCGAAAGAAGAAACGGCCGGCGAACTGAGGTCTGGTGCTTGAGCAATTCAGACCGGCGGCTCTTCTAATAAAAGAGATCCCAACAGCCGCGCTGCTCACGCACGGCTTGAGAGGATTGAACGCCTCAATGTTTGGCGTGTCCCAGCGCGGTAGCAGCGCCGCCGCGCATTTGCATGCCAAGTAACCGGTGACCTTGCCCCCAAGTTTTATCTAGTCCTGAGTTCGCCCCGGCTGTTGGATTTACCCGAATGGGCGGTGGTAGCGACGGGAGCTGGTGCGGAGCCATCGGCATAGCGCAGCGCCAGATCCCGTCGCGGGTTGCAGGTGAAGGCAAACTCCGATGGTGTTTTCCATCCGAGTTGCGAGTGAGGTCGCGTATCGTTGTACAACAAGGCTCAAGAACGCCCACAGGACGGTTCTTCGCGAGGTTCTTTACCGACATCATCCCTGGTTTGGTCGCCGAGTTTGCGTTCATGGAAGGGTCGAGAAGGCTGATGATGTCGCTTTCCGCTGCTCTCTTGATGGATCGCAAGCGGATCGATGGTTGGAGGTTCCAGCATGGATGTTCGATCGGACAGCATGCCCTGACGCTGAGCCTTTGACAGCTCAGCCGTTTGTCAGCATTGACGCACTTGCGGCGCTCTCTGCGCTTCTCGATCGGGCGTTGAAGGATCGAACGCCATCAGCTGCCCTGCTTTCTGGCGCATCCAGAGCCTCTCACGACCAGAATCGGGGAGAGACTCATGTCACGGCAGACGGCAGTGCCAGGGAGCGGATACCGACGCAATCGACAACCGCGGCCGCAGCATCAGATGGATCTGTTCGGGAGTGGCCTGTCGAACGGCGCCGTCGGCGCGCCCACATGGCTGGATCTGCCAGCAGAAGCGCGGGCAGCGCTCACGAGCCTGATGACGCAATTGATCCTCGACCATGCTGCGATGACAGCGACGCCGCGCGCGAAGGAGGTCGATCATGATCTCTGACAAGGTCAGGCCTCATCATCTGGAGCGCAAGGCGATTCTTTACGTGCGTCAATCTTCGGCCCATCAGGTGTTGCACAATCGCGAGAGCAGCGCGCTGCAATACGCCATGCGAGACCGACTGACGGCACTCGGGTGGTCAGAGATTGAAGTGATCGATGATGATCTCGGTCGTTCAGCCGCCGGCGGCATACAACGCGCCGGATTCGAGCGAATGGTGGCGGAGGTTTGCCTCGGCAAGGTTGGTGCGGTTTGCGCCCGCGAGGTCTCGCGCTTCGCCCGCAATAGCCGGGATTGGCAGCAACTCATCGAGATGTGCCGCGTGGTCGATACCGTTCTGGTCGATCAAGAGACCATCTATGCGCCAAGGCACGGCAACGACCGCCTGCTGCTCGGGCTCAAGGGCAGCCTCAACGAGTACGAGCTGGATCTGTTGCGCCAGCGCTCGCTCTCGGCCCGCTACGAGAAGGCACGCCGGGGCGAGTTGGTTGTGACAGCGCCCGTCGGCTTCGTGAAGGCCGGCGACCGTTATGAGAAAGACCCGGATCGGCGTGTCCAGGAAGCGATCAAGCTGGTGTTCGACAAGGTCGAGGAACTGGGCAGCGCGCGGCAGGCGCTCTGCTGGCTCCACGAGTACAATCTCGATTTGCCGGTGAAGCAGACCAACGGCGACACGGCCTGGCGGCGACCAAACTACTCTGCCATCCACCGGATCATTGAGAACCCGGTCTACGGCGGCGCCTATGCCTATGGTAAGACAGCTGTGGCGGCGGGATACAGCACCGCGGGCGTGAGCGTGAAGATCCGCCGCAAGGCGCGGAACGACTGGCTGACGCTGAAGCCCAACACTCACGAAGGGTATGTGAGCTGGGAGAAGTTCGAGGCGATTCGCACCATGGTCAGCAGCAATGTTCCCACCAGTCGGCATCACGGCGCGCCCAAGCATGGTGACGCGTTGCTGGCCGGTCTGATCCGCTGCAAGCGCTGCGGTCGCAAGCTCACACTCCGGTACTCCGGCATGGAAAACCATATCCCTCGCTACAGCTGCAGCCGCGCCTGGATGGACAATGGCGGGGCCCACTGCATCGCCTTCGGCGGACTGCGCGTCGATGATGCCATCGAGGAAGCACTGCTTGGCGTCGTCGGTCCGGGCGCTGTCGCCGCCGCAACCGCTGCCGCCAAGGGAGCCAGGGAACGGCGCGATCAGGTACGCGATGCTCTCAGTCGCGACCTCGAAGCGGCGCGCTATGCCGCCGACCGAGCCTTCCGGCAATACGATGCCACTGATCCCGCGAACCGGCTGGTGGCCAGTGAGCTGGAAGCCCGCTGGAACAGGTCGCTCGCTCACGCGGCGGAGGTTGAGGCCAAGATCGCCATGCATGATGCGGCGACGCCCGCACCCCTTGCTGATCCAGCCTCGCTCGGCGTTCTGGCCTCGAACCTCAAAACGGTCTGGGATGCGCCGACCACGGATGCTCGCCTCAAGAAGCGCATTGTGCGGACCCTCATCCATGAGGTCGTGGCCGATATCGACGACGCGGCCTCGGAGATCGTTCTCATCGTCCATTGGGTGGGGGGCGCCCACAGCGAGTTGCGCTTGCCCAAGCGCCGGCGCGGACAGCGCAACAGCACCTCCGCCGACATCATCCAGGCCGTGCGTCAGTTCGTGCTGATCGCCAGCGACGATCTGATTGCCGGCCTCCTCAATCGCAACGGCCTCAAGACCGGTAATGGCAATCGCTGGACCCGCGAGCGCGTCACATCAATGCGCTCGAACTACCACATCCCGGTGTTCAAGCCCGCCGAGGACGGGATCGAGCCATGGCTCAACCTTGGCAACGCAGCAAAGCTCCTGAAGATCGCGCCCAAGACGCTCCGGCTCGCCGCTGAAGCCGGCGAGATCGAATCCATCCATCCTCTCCCGGATGGTCCTTGGAT
The DNA here is from genome assembly GCF_051853015.1 of Bradyrhizobium sp. BLXBL-03. Classification (NCBI taxonomy): domain Bacteria; kingdom Pseudomonadati; phylum Pseudomonadota; class Alphaproteobacteria; order Hyphomicrobiales; family Nitrobacteraceae; genus Bradyrhizobium; species Bradyrhizobium sp. BLXBL-03. The sequence goes on from NZ_CP182470.1 coordinate 7,292,908, forward strand.
CTTCGCCCGCACCTGGCTGATAACAACTGCCGCTCAATCTATCGCCGAACGAGCGCGACAGAACCCAAAATACCCCGCGGGATCGCATCCCGCTCAGCAAAATCTCTTCTCTTCAATCACATAGCCAGATGGGTGTTCTGATGCGCAGTTGTAGTCGGCCCGCCAATGTCCGAGTTCGACCCGGGCCTGGGCCAGCGACGTGAACAGCGTCTCGTTCAACAATTCGTCTCGGAGACGGCCATTGAAGCTTTCGATGAAGGCATTCTGCGTCGGCTTGCCGGGCGCGATGTAATGCCAGGCGACGCGGCTCTGATCGGCCCATGTCAGGATGGCGTTGCTGGTCAATTCGGTGCCGTTGTCGCTGACCACCATTTTGGGCTTGCTGCGCTCGATGATCAGCCGGTCCAGCTCCCGCGCCACCCGGGAGCCCGACAGCGAGGTGTCGGCCACCAACGCCAGGCATTCGCGCGTGCACTCGTCGACCACGGTCAGGATGCGGAAGCGGCGGCCATCGGTGAGCTGGTCCGAGACGAAGTCGAGCGACCAGCGGTCATTCGGCGCTATCGGCACCACCATCGGCGCCCTGGTCCCGAGCGCCCGCTTGCGGCCACCACGGCGACGGACCGCGAGCCTCTCTTCCCGGTAGAGCCGGAACAGTTTCTTGTGGTTGACCAGATAGCCCTCCCGCCTGAGCAGAACATGCAGGCGCCGATAGCCGAAGCGACGGCGCACCTCGGCAATCGCTCTCATGCGTTGGCGTAGGGCCGCGTCGTCCGCCCGGGTCGCCCGATATCTGATGGACATGCGGCAACAGCCGATGGCTTTACACGCCCGCCGTTCGCTCATCCCGTGGGCGTCCACGAGATGGGCGACAGCTTTCCGCTTCCCCGCGGGCGTCACCACTTCTTTCCCAGGAGGTCCTTTAACGCCGCATTGTCCAGCATGGCGTCGGCCAAAAGCCGCTTCAGCCGCGTGTTCTCATCCTCCAGCGTCCTCAGCCGCTTGGCCTCCGAGACCTCCATCCCGCCAAACTTGGCTTTCCATTTGTAGATGCTTGCATCGCTGACGCCATGCTTGCGGCACAGATCGGCAACCGATACGCCAGCCTCGTGCTCCTTCAAAATCCCGATGATCTGCTTCTGTATTCGGTCTGCTTCTGTATTCGGTCTGCTTCTGTCAATCCCTTAAGTGCGCGTGCCGCGGGTACCTTGCTTCTGTTCGTGGTCGGCAAAGCCGCCACACGATGGGATTCGGTTGAATGGTCGGTTCAAGCTCTTCGGCGTAGTCACCCGACCTGGAGGGCGGACGCCACGACAGATCATACGAACTCGACCATCCCCACGCCCCGCGACGGGCGTCTCTTGGGATGACGATGGCGTCCTTACGCCACCGCCGTCCATCGGAATTCGGTTCCATCAACCCACATTCGGTGAAGGACGACAGCTATCTTTCTGGCCAGCGCGACCTTCGCACGCTTGCTTCCTTGCCGGTGGGCAACACGCACCGCCCAAGCCTTCATCGGAGACCATCGGGTTGATGGCCTGAGAACGACGTTGGCAGCTTCGAACAGGGCTGTGCGCGTCTCTCCATCTCCGACTTTTGTGATCCGTCCCACCCGATCAACCTCGCCAGATTGGTATCGCCGGGGCGTCAACCCGAGATAGGCGCCGACGGATTGGGAATGCAGGAATCGCCTGGGATCGTCCACAGTGGAGCGGAAGGTCAACGCAGAGACCGGGCCGATCCCTGGCATCGTCATCAAGAGCCGACAAGCCGGGTCACTGCGCACGGCCTTCAGAACCAGACGATGCAGTCGGGCGTACTCCCGCATCAGCGCTTCACGTCCGGCAAGCAGTGGATTCATGATCGCCTCCAGCAAGGCGTCGTCGCCGACCAACTCACGAACTCGCGTCGCGAACAGAGTCCGCGAGACGATTCCGACTTTGAGACCGAGCGGACGCAGAAGTCCGCGGATGACTTGCTCTGTGGCAGCGATGGAGCGGATGATATGCTTGCGAGCCGCGGCCAGCGTCCGCGCCCTTTGGCTGCCGATGCTCTTGACGTGAACAGGCTTGAACCATCCCGTTCTCACCACCTGCGCGATCCCACGGGCGTCATTCCGATCGGTCTTCACCGGCATGGCCGAAAGCGCCGCCTTAACTTGGCGGGCTTCCAAACTGACGGCCGGCAGCCCCAGTTCGATTAGATTTGCGGTCAGCCATTCTGACGTCGGTCCTGCCTCAAGGCCCACCCGTTCAACTTGACCAGCCCATGGTTCGAGGTACTGCACAATCGATGGCGCGTCCGCCAACGTCGTTCCCTCCCGGATAAGCTTTCCGGTCTCATCCACCGCACATACCGCAACGGAATTCAGCGAAACATCGAGGCCGACGTAGATCATGACGTTTCTCCTTCGGATAGAGTTGGTCCACGATCGTCAGTCAAAACGTGCCGCGCAGCAAATAGGTCAGGCGATCGTGACCGAATACCCCATCTCTTCCGTAAAGCGACTGCGCTTCATGCTCTGGTCCGAGACCAACACAGCACTGGTCAATTCGCGCCTTACAATATGCCTATGCTTAGTTTTTTAGATGCCAACCGACTATTCTTGGCAATCGAGACTAGCCGCTTATTGAGGTAGTGAAGCGACTCTTCATCTAGCCCAGCGAACATCGTTGAGTTGAGAGCCTGTCTCTTGATCGATAGCTTCGTGATTTCCTCCCGCGCCTTTTCGGTTAGCGACATTTGTAGAAATCTTGCATCATCTTGCGATGTTAGGCGGGCTAGCAGCCCTACGCTCTCGAGTTTTTTCGTTTGATTCGTCACAAAGGCGGGATGGATTCGCAGCTTGTTCGCTACCGCTATTCCCGACACGCCGCGGCCTTCGTCGAGCTCGTCGATCGCCATAAGAATCAACCACTGTGGCTCGGTTATTCCCAACATCTGGGCCCAGCTCTTATGTATTTCCTCGAGTTGGGAGTGAATCTCGACAATGTTCCAGATGAAGTCCCTGACGGCTCTATCGAGTTGTTCATGTTCGGCCATGTTGGTCTTTTCCACCCGCTCTGTCCTCGACTGGCGCCTACCCATTAGCGAAAACAAGTATTCCATGTCTGGCCATCCGAACTAGGCTTCCCGCAGCGCAGTTGGTATGAAAAAAACAATTGACATAAACAATTGATCTGAGATATTACAATTCCCGACTGCTAAAATTTTCGAACCCAGCGGTCATGTTAATCTCCAAATCAAAGCCTCCGGGATGCCCCCCGGGGGCTTTCTTATTTGCATACTTGGGCGCGAACCGCGCGAGTGTTGCCAAGAAACAACGCCGACCGCCTAAATAGTAATTGTAATTCTTAATTATTTGAAGAAGTTGATTTGTCTAATTATAGCTCGGTGGACAGCGAGGGGGCGCCTCGAGTCGTTCCGTCAAGCACCCGCCCGTGGGGCGAGCGCTAGTAGCGGCGGATCTGTTGAAAGACGGAGCAGACGTTCCAACTTGGAGGTTCATCAATGAAACTGACGAAGAGTCTTATCCTGGGTTCTGCGGCAATGTTTGTCGGAGCCGGGGTGCAGGCGGCCGATCTTCCTTTGAAGGCGAAGGCCGTCGAGTACGTCAAGATTTGCTCCCTTTATGGAGCCGGCTTCTATTACATTCCGGGTACTGATACCTGCCTGAAGCTGGGCGGATATGTGCGCATGGATATTCCTGGTCATGCCACGGACTTCGGCGGCTACTACAGTGGCGCAAACGCCGCGAACAATCGCCTGAGCGATTATTTCTACACCCGCGCTCGCGAGGATCTCAACATCGACACCCGGACCGCAACCGAATACGGCGTGCTCCGCACATTTGCCGATCTTACGTTCACTTGGTCGAGTAAAGGTTACAGTGGCGCCGGCACGGGCCTCACTGGCGGTGCAACGGCTTACGCGACCGCTGGTGCGCCGGGGGCGCAGGCCGATGGCAACATCGCGGCGGGTGCGCTCGGCGTCTACTACGCCTTCATCCAGTTCGCCGGGTTCACGATTGGTAAGGCGGTCTCGCAATTCTCCGTGCCCTGGACCAACTATCCGGCGAACAACTTCGATCAGCTGCCGGGCGGTGGCGGCTCGGTTACTGGTGTCAACCAGTTGAGCTACACGTTCGACTTCGGTCAGGGCGTCACGTTCTCGGCGTCAGCGCAGGACCCGATCCAGTACTATCAGAGCAACCTTTGGAACGTTAGCGCCATTACATCCGCGGGCATCGCGGGCGGCGCTTACGGCGCCAACGACTTCGGCGGCAACAGGGCGCCGGATCTGGTCGCCATGGTCCGGGTCGACCAGTCTTGGGGGCTTTTCCAGGCATCGTTCGCGGCACATGACAACCACGCCGGCTACTACGGCCAATACGAAACCTCTGGTTATCCGGCAGACAAATGGGGTTGGGCTGGACAGTTGGCGTTGTCGATCAAGAATATCCCGACCGGGCCGGGCGACACCATCAACCTGCAGGGCGTCTACACGAATGGCGCAAGCCGCTATAACTTCCAGGATTTGGCATCGACGAGCTATTCGATGTTCGGCGGTACTGGCCTCGCCGGTGCTTATGGGAGCATCGGATTCGCTGGCGTATCTGACGCCGTCTTTGTTTCTGGCTCCGGCATGGAGCTGACCACGACCTACGGAATGAACGGTGGCTACACCCACAATTGGGATCCGAAATGGAACACCTCGGTCTATGGTGCGTGGGCTGCGGTCCGCTACAACGGCACGGCCAAGGGTTACATCTGCGGCAGCGCCGCCATGGCGGCACTGTTGACGGCCGGTTCGACTTGCAACCCGGACTTCAACTTCTGGGTGATCGGCACTAAGACGGCCTGGAGTCCGGTCAAGAACCTAACTTTCTCGGGCGAAGTTAACTATTCGCAGCTCGACCAGAAATACGCGGGAGCGGTGAACTTCCCGGGTTCGACGGGCGCGGCCAAGCCGCCGGCTGTCTACGAGCTCAAGGATCAGGGCACCGTCTCGTTCCTGTTCCGCGCTCAGCGCAACTGGTAAACTGCGGTCTGAGGAACTTTTCCTGACGAGACCTCCGGCGTCCAACCGCCGGAGGTTTTTGCTTGTCGCCATATGCCTGTGAGGCCTCTGTTGAAGACCTGGACTACCTCAAGTTGCGCTTCGAGCCCCGACATGAACTTAGGTGGTCTCGCAGACCAGAAGAGCGGCGCAGAAGCGCAAGCGTCGCAAAAGGATTTAATCCGCGTCGAAAAAACACCTCCCCACAGCAAAAGCGGCGGTCACTCCTACTCGAATAGCCGCCATTGTGCGCGCTGAAGACAAACCGGTCCGCGCCCCACGCCTGTCGGAAAATAGCTGGAGCTGAGGTGGTAGCTTGCCGGTGGGTACGATCGGTGCCGCTTTCTCGACGCCCTACGAGGACGCCTATGGTGGTGCCAGCTGGCTCCGCTTACCTGGCGAGGGGCCCCACGAGGATCTCCTCTAAGATCACCAAGACTGCGATCTAGCGATCGTCACTAGTCGTCTCGTGATGGATCACTAGCATCTGATCATTCAGATCCAACAACCCCCGGCACTCGACCGGTATTGCGCCCCGGCACCTTGCAAGACCGGAAGCAAAAAAGCTGCGCAGTCGGTCAAGCTTGACGCAAGCTGAACCAAGCCGTTCAAGCAGGCGGCTCGATCGATCATCTCGCTTAGGCGGCCGATCGCCTTCGATCGAAGCTTATGGCCGCGTTCAATCCCAGTGACCAGCAGGCCTCTTGCACGATGAAGCATCAAGAAGCCCTGGTTCTCGAGGCTCTTGATGGGAACAAACCTCATATTGGGGCGAGTAACTGCTTCGCAGATTGCGGCCGCATCAGCGGCGTCGTTCTTTGCTCCTCGCCGCACATAGGGCTTCACATGTGCTGGCGGAATTAATCTCACGTCATGCCCAAACCGCTGAATCTCGCGTGCCCAGTAATGGGCGGTCGCGCAAGCCTCTATGCCAACCAGGCAGGGCGACAGCGAGGAGAAGAAGGAGACTATCTCGCCGCGCCGGAGGCGTTGGCGACCGGTCACTTGTCCTTGAGCATCGACCGCATGACCGTGAAACACGTGCTTCGAAATATCCAACCCAACTGTCGCAACTTCCATGTTGATTGCTCCTGTTAGCGCTACGGGTGTCGCCAGCATAGCGCCGGCTCCGAGGGAGCGGGGCCGTCTTCCCCATCAACGGTCGGCTGCGGGATGAATTGTTGAACGAGACGCTGTTCACCTCGCTGGTCCAGGCCCGCGTCGCGCTCGGATGCTGGCGCGCCGATTACAACGACACACGACCTGCCGATTCCGAGGTCATCGCGCGCACCGTACCCAGTTGATGGCCGCGGGGTTCCGAAATGATCGCGCGCAGCATCCCGAGCATTCTCCGCGCAGCATTCCGACTTGATCGCGCGCAGTTTCGGATGGTGTGAGGCCTGATCGTTGGTCATTTCTCCGGCTGGAAACAGCTTGGAGAATTGGATGCCGACGAGGAGGGTTATCATGCGCCAGGTGCGCGAGATTGTGAGATTGAGCCTTGAGGCTGGGCTCTCGACGCGCGTGGTTGGCGAGCGTCTAGGCGTCGGACCGACGACGGTGCGTGACACGCTGAAGCGGTTTGCGCGCGCGGGTCTGGCGTGGCCCGTCCCGGAAGCGATAGGCGACGCCGAGCTGGAGCAACGGTTGTACGGGGTGCCGGGCGTGAAGCGGGGTCGGCGCAAGGTGCCCGAGCCTGACTGGTCCGTTATTGCCCGCGAGCTCAAGCGCAAGCACGTGACCTTGCAGGTGCTGTGGGACGAGTACATTGCGGAGCATCCGGACGGGTACCGGTACAGCCGTTTCTGTGACTTGTTCCGCAACTGGGAAGGTGATGCGCCAGCACCACGGCGGGGGCGAGAAATTGTTTGTCGACTATGCCGGCGACATGGTGCCGGTGGTTGACCGCAAGACTGGCGAGGTGCGCGACGCGCACATCTTCGTCGCGGTCATGGGCGCATCCAGCTTGTCGTTCGCGCTGGCGACGTGGACCGAGCAGCTCGGCGACTGGATCGCGGGACATAACGCGGCCTACAGCTTTTTTGGCGGCGCCACGCAACTCCTGGTGCCCGACAACGCCAAGGTCGCGGTGATCAAGGCCTGCCTCTATGACCCTATGGTCAACCGCAGCTATGGCGATATGGCACAGCATTACGGCACGGCGATTTTGCCGGCACGGCCGCGGCGCCCGAGAGATAAGGAGATTGCTTCATACTGCACCTCATCCTGGTGGTTGTGCGGTGATAGGCGTTGTCTGTGGTTTGCGGGAACGGCGGCCGCCATGGCCTTTGAGGATAATCGTTTCTGATGTTATCTCCCAGAGGCCACGGTTCAGGCTGTCTGCATAGCATTTTTTGATGAGTCCCTGACGACCCCACTCGTGCACGGTGGTTTTGGCGATGCCGAACTTGGCGGCGACCTCGCGGGTTGTGAGCATGGCACGTCGGCGCAAGCGATCGTATCGGCTCGCCAATTTGTAGGCACCGCGAATGAAGGCGACCTTCTTCAGGTCGAAGGGCTTGCCTTCCCAGGTGTGCCATCCATCTCGGTTAAAAATCTCGGCGATCTCACGGTCGCAATGCTGTTCGAGCAACCGGTCGACGGCCGCGACAAGCTCCGGCTTGAACTTGCGCAGCTGGGCAATTGGCAGCGGTCGTTCGAGCTCCAACGTGCGGGTAGCCCCGCCGGACAGACGCACATGGGCAGTGATCTTCTCCGCCTTGATCAACGTCACGTCGTCAATGAGCAAGCGTACGATTCGTTTGCGTTCACGGGAGTCGACGCGTGGGTCGTTCCAGATTTGCGGCAGCTGCTCGGCAAGAGCGAGAATACGTTGGCGGGCCTCGGCGCCAAGCGTCGCAGCCTGCTGCTTGCTGCGGCGTTCGTATTCCTCAGCAGCTTCGGCATGACGGCGCAGCTTGTCATTCCACTCGGCCTCAAGCGTATCTGCGACGAGACGGTTGTCGGGGTCTACCTTCATGTAGCGTCGGCGGGCAAGTTCGGCATCGTAGCGCAGTCGTTCGACGTGCTGGCGACGCGCGGTATCTGTCTCGTGGGCCCGCGTCTCCAGCTCGCGCTGGACTTCCAGAGTGACGGCCAGCGCCATCGGCGTCGTCATCTCGATTAGCAGCGCGGCGATCGCTGGATCGACGATCTTGCCGGGCACCGTTTGGCAGGTCTTTCCGGCACGGCGTACCGCGCTTTCCTGACAGACATAGGTAGGAACCGTGCTGCCATGCTCGCGACTGTAATGCACGCCCATGCGTTCGCCGCACAAGCCACATAGCACGCGCCCTTGCAGTAACGCCGGTCCCTCGCGCGGTGGCCCCGACAGCCGTTCGCTACCGAATGCGCCGGCATTGTCGGTAAGGCGTCGCTGATTGGCTTCGAACCGTTCCCAGTCGATGTAGCCTTGGTGCATGCCCGGCATGACGAACTGCCAGTCCGCTCGGGGAATCTTGACGACACTGCTTCCACCGTCGGGGCGGTGGCGTGTGCGCGTGCGCCCATAGACGAATGCCCCGGCGTAGCGGGGATTGTGCAACACCTGCAGGATGCGTGAATGCTGCGGTGACGCCCACAAGAGGTCGCCTTTGTTGGCACCCGTCCGCAGCCGGCGTGGGAACTGCAGGCCTTGCTCCTGGAAGAAGCGGACTGTCTGCATGGCGCTACCGGTGCGCTCAAAGGTCTCGAAGACCAGCCGGATGGCATTCTGGACTTGAGCGTCCGGATCGAGACCGATCGTACCGTCAGCCCGGTACACCAGCCCAACCGGCGGCCCCATCTCCAACTCGCCGCGCCTGGCCTTATTGAGCTGACCACCACGCATGCGCGCCTTGAGGATGTGCAGTTCGGCCTCGCTCATCGTTCCTTTGAGACCCAGCAGCAGACGATCGTTGAAGCAAGCCGGATCATAGATGCCGTCTTCGTCGAGAATGAGCGTCGCAGTCAACGCGCACAGCTCGATGAGGCGATGCCAGTCTGCAGAGTTGCGCGCCAATCGCGAGACCTCCAGGCCCATGACGATGCCGGCCTTGCCGAGCGCTACCTCGCCCACGAGCTGTTGGAAGCCGTCGCGCGCGGTCGTGCTCGATCCGGACTTGCCGAGATCGCGATCGATCACATGAATGCGACCGATCGGCCAGCCCGCTACAATTGCGCGATCACGCAGCGCGTATTGGCGTTGCGTGCTCTCGCCATGTTCGGCGACCTGCCGTAACGTGGATTGGCGAACATACAGGTACGCATCACGCTTGAGATGGTCGGCCGTGACCTTGAGCTCAGGCATGCATGGGCTCCATAGCGAGGGAGACAAGAATGCCGGCGATGAGACGGGTGACGTCGCTCGCCCGCGGGGACAGATCGGGCTTGACGGAAGGCGCGGGGTCGGGGTCGCGGCAAGCAGCTGCGGCAGGAGCTTCGTGCCCCACCGCCCGCATCCACGCAGCCAAACCTTGGCGGCGAAGAATGCCGAGACCAGGAGTTGCGACGGGCTCGCCCGACAGGGCCGCGGTGCGCAGCTTCTCGTAGGCCGCCGCCCGCGCTGGCGCCACAATCAGGCTGGATGGATTCGTTTTTTTTTGCGCGCCAGCGCCCGCTCGAGGCTGCGCCGGTGCACCTTGATGCCGAAGCGTGACTCGATTGCTTCGAGGCACTGAGATGTCGTCAGCTCGGGCTTTGCTATCTTGAGTTCGGTTGCGAAGGCAATGACCTCGCCAGACACCTTGTGGCCGGCTTTGGGGCCTCGCCGGCTCGGCAGCAGAGCGGCGAGCCCACCTGTCTTTAATGCGCTCTGAGCTTTGTAGAAGGTGGGCCGGGTAACGCCGAACGCCGCGGCGGCCTCGCTGATGGCGATGCCATCGATCTGATGGCGCCGCACCATCTCGTAGCGCACCTGGACCAGATCCTTGGCATCGAAAAACGGATTGCCGGTGAACACAACGTCGCGAACGGCGCCGGGATTGGGGTTGAGGACGCCGTCTCGTGCTAGCATCTCGCTCTTCGGATCCCGCGTTTTTGCCTTCGCCATGCGCTGCTCCGGTACGTAAACAAAAACACGCCTCAATATGCAGGATGTCAATTGCCGTTGCAGCGCCATATGCAGCGAATGTGGCCTCAAACCCGTAAGTTAATACCGTGGCTCGACTGCATCGCGGCATGATTCTCTTTACACAAGGGGCGTAATTACCTTTACGCATCGGTGGCTCGGAACTGCCGCGTAAGCTGCTCCAGCGCCTCGCACAGGATCGCGTTGCAACGCCTGCGTCCCCCGAGCACGAGCCGATCATACACACCAACATCAGAGGCTCGGACTATTACCACCAAAAGGGAAGAAAATGCTGACACACCCCACACTCCGCTTGCTTACCGAGCTCGGCCTTACCGGCATGGCCGATGCCTTCACGAGCCTCGCAGACAACGAGGAGGTCCATGGTCTCGCTCACGCCGAATGGCTGGCGTTGCTGCTGGATCATGAAGCGACCTGGCGTAACAACCGGCGCCTGGCGCTTCGTCTTCGTAAGGCAAAGCTGCGTCATCATGCCGTGCCCGAGGATATCGACTACCGCGCCTCCCGTGGGCTCGATCGCCGCTTGTTCGACATGCTGCTCAAGGGAGACTGGATCAAAAACCATGAGAATTGTGCCATTGTCGGGCCAACCGGCGTCGGGAAAAGCTGGCTTGGTTGTGCGCTTGGTCACAAGGCCTGCCGGGACAACCACTCTGTACTTTACACCCGGCTGCCGCGGTTGTTCGAAGAGCTGGACCTTGCCCGGGGCGATGGCCGACTCACTTCGCGGATGAAGAGCATCGCCGCCATCGAGCTCCTGATTTTGGACGATTGGGGCCTCCAGGCTATCGACGCCAATGCCCGTCATTATCTGCTCGAAATCCTTGAAGACCGCTACGGCCGTCGATCAACACTCGTCACCAGCCAGCTCCCAATTGCCAAATGGCATGAGCTCATAAACGACCCAACTTACGCTGATGCCATACTTGATCGCCTGCTTCACAACGCTCACAGGCTCGAACTGAACGGTGACTCCATGCGTCGCTCGCCCGTTCTTCCTCGGCCTTGATTACGTGATCGACCGATGAAGACCGAGGCTGCAGCCCGCGAAGCTGACCGGCCGCTACGGCACTGTTGGGGGTGCGCGTCCGGTCAGCTTCGCTCCGTCGAGCGACACCAAACACGTGACGTGATCTCCTCGGCAGCCGCTTGACCATGGGCTAACGATGATGCCAATTACCTTAACGATCGGGCGCTTCACCTGCGCGCGATCAGATTGGAACGCTGCGCGGCATCAGATTGGAATACCTGCGCGCGATCATTGGAATCCGCAGCGGAGGGATCGCCCGTGTTCAACAGGAAGTTGCGGCACAGCGAGGTTCTGCGCTTCTTCGAGAAACTGCCACCATGCCTGGTGGGGATGGAAGCGTGCGGTAGCGCCCACTATTGGGCGCGCGAGATCGCAGCTCTCAGTCATGAGGTGCGTCTCATTCCGCCGGCTTATGTCAAACCCTTCGTCAAGCGAGGCAAAACGGATGCGGCGGACGCAGAGGCCATCAGCGAACCGGTGACCCGAAAGACCATGCGCTTCGTCCTGATCAAGACGGCCGAGCAGCAGGCTGCCGCGATGGTGCTGAAGACCCGCGCCCTTTTGGTGCGGCAGCGAACGCAGGCGGTCAACGCCCTGCGCGCGCATCTGGCCGAATTGGGCATCATCGCCACCGCCGGCCTGGCAAAGGTTGAGGCGCTGGTCGCGATCGTGCGGGACGAAACAGATGCCCGCCTGCCCGCAGCAGCGCGCTTCGCCCTGAGGGCTGTTGCCGATGAAATTGAAGCTTCAGCCGACCAGATCGACAGGCTCGAGCGCGCAATCGTCGTGGAGGCCAAGCATGACGAGGATATGCGTCGGTTGACCACGATCCCTGGCGTCGGCGCCATCACAGCGGCGACCATCAAGGCGCTCGTGCCGGATCCTGGCGGGTGGCAGCTTTGTTAGCTGAGCCTCTTGGCATGCACGAAGTCTCGCACCGAGTAATAGTCGACCTTCAGCCCGCGTCCGGCAAGCTCGGCAACGAGCCCGCGTACGGTGAAATCGCCGTCCTTCATCCATGGTGACAGCCAGACCGCGTGGTCTCCCGAAACCGCCTGCGGCTTGTGACCGTCCATCTGGCCCGGAGCAACGGTGCCGGCCTCAACGCCCCCTCTTCATCCAATCAATTGCGGTGCTGATCGCGCCCCCGAACTGCTTGGCTGCCTGATTGCGGATATCCCGCCTCGATCGGGGGCACGACATGGTTGCGCAGATCCAAAGAATACGGCTTGCCCATCTATGCTGGCCTCCGCCCCAGTCAGCATGGTGGATCGAGTAAGCTGAATCCCAAATCGACCAACCTAACCCATTTCCGTTTTGTTTGCGTCTGAGCCCCTTTTGAAATGTCTGCATCAGCCGGGCCGGAAGCTCGTTAACATCAAAGTGTCGAAGGTTCACTTCTGTCTTGGCCAACAATTGCTATGCAGCTCGAGTTTTGCGAGTTTATGCTGAAGCCATCCGAAGATACGATCATCGGAAGAAACGAAATCTTCGATCTCTCCTATAGGGGTCTGGCTCGTGCGCGCGATAGTCAGCTCCAGGTCAAGGAGCGGCGCCATGCACTCAGCTTTTAGTTTAATCGCTTCCGACACACTGACGATACCGCGCCCACCGGCGACCACAAGAACCGGGCATCGCAACTGCCGTACGTATCTCGATCGACGCGCTGTTAATAAGTTGCTGTCCAGTCCATCGATATTCTTCGTCAGCCATCGAACAGATGCTAGAGCGCGGGCCCAATTCCAAAGCCCGCCGTCGCAAACCGCTGCAGTAACACGGCGATCAGATGCAGCGAAGTCGGTTGCGAAGACCGCCGACAAGCCCTCACCATAAATGCCAATTCTACTTGCATCACCGCCGTGCCGGATCGACAAGTAGTCCAAACAGCACGACAACAAGTTCGAGTGGCCGCATGGGTGATTGGAAACATCGTCGTGCGCGATGACGAGAATCGACATGCCTCGACCAATCACTGCGGGCAAGAGCCGTCCGAGCAGCGCTGCTCCCGTCTCGTCTTCCCTACTGATGCAAATGACTGCCGGGGCACATGTGTCGGGGCTAGCGGCGGGTACGTGGTATGCTCGAAATTCGATTTGGTCACAGCACGCGATTCGTGCGCATTCTATTTTCTGCTGCAGAGATGATCCGAACTTGTGAATTTCGGCGTCGATTTTGGTCGAGAGAGCTTTGTTCTGCGGATCGTCTTCATCAACCAGCCGTCTGGCAACTTCGAAGGCGGTTAGCGCGCAAAGACAAGCCTCGGCGGCTTCATCGAAGGAGCCTTTATTGATATGCACGTCACCAAGAAGGCAGTGATCATTTCCAATCTTTGTCCATGTTGCGGCCCAGTTCTGCCGGCCCATGGCCCGATAGACCTCATCTAGGTTGCCCAAGAACACCGCGGCTTCTCGTCTTGTGGAGGCAAGATCACTCCTTAGATCGGGCCAAGTAGCGCAGTCCATCCGTTTCGCCCCCCTCGCTGCAGGTCCTCACCCCGCGCTCCGCATTCACCAGGTAATTCAGTTCGCTTGTGTGGAGATTATTGGAAGATGCCGTAAGCTTAGGATCGCCGAAATAATTGCATTCCCCGCACCATTCGTAGCCATCCGCTCTTCAGCAGATTGCTATTGCGCCTTTGCGCATGCGCAACACTCCTGCTTTGACAAGCGCTCTCATGTTAATTTCAGCTCGCAAACGATCTGCACAGAATGCCCGGCGTCCCACGGCGACGTTCCTCTCCTGAGACCTCCGAGCTCGTCAAAGCTACACCTGCGAGCCGTTGAGGCGCCAAGAGATCCTCGACTGATTTCGTACACGTCTTGAACATTGGTCGGCCCAGCTTCGCGACTCGTGACGCGGTCCAAGAACACTCAGGCGCCCCCCTCCCGGCGGCAACTCCTTGAGCCTTGCCGAAACTAGGGGGCGTGCATTTTTCTCTACGACCATCTTAGAGGTACCGCGACGTTCTGCAGCTGTAATAGCGAGCCGAGCAGCGAAGAGACTGCTCTTGACTGATGCAAACGGCAGAGGCGAATAGCGTGTCAGCAGCGGGATTTTGGTGTTGGAACACGCACATTTGTCTCCTCTCCCACATTCATGAAATTATGAATTTATGAATTCTGAACGAACCGCCTATGTGGGACCAATACCAATTTTGGAGAAGGCAATATCGGATCGGAATTGTTCGCTTCGACCTACCTATAGAGGCCCTGACCTCGGCGTGGATGTCCAGCCAGAAAAGCCCGCCTTGAAACGTCGCCGATTGCCGGTCTCAAATCTTCCGACCCACGCCGATAGAACAAAGCTCGTGGCAGGCCACGAAAATAATTGCGCGTGATGTCCAAAAAGAACGTTGCCAAAACGGAACATCGCTTCTTCTTGGCGCACGCTTACCGCAAGCCGAACACGCGGTTGCAAAGCTCGTTGATAACGCAATTGTATCAGGCTGCTCGCCTGCTTCGTTGCGCAAGGCTGAAGGTCACCAATCGATCGACGACGTGAAATAGGAGATCAACGCGCTTGCTACCTCGACGCGCACCACTTTGCTCACTCCATCGCCTTAATCGGGCGTGAACTCGGTCTCACCGACTCGAGCTGAAACTGGACGCGGCATAGGAACCCACCCTTCGTGTTGCTGCAACGAAGCAAAAATCACATCGACAGCTACACGCGTTAATCCAACGCACTCATCCGATCGGCAGACGACCGATGTCCACCAGTGGATCGGCGAGCCTTCCAGTGGTCGCCAGATAAATTCCTTCGATCCGGCTTCCCCGCGTCGCCTAAGAAGACGCTCTGGCACGAGTGTCACTGCAGACTCTGTGCTGAGCAATGCCTGAGTCATCCTCGCGCAGTGGAGAATACGTCTCGGAACGTAACCTCCCGCGCGGCACAGATCTAGCAATTCGTTGTAAAGGCCTGGCGCTAGGTGACGTTGAAACAGCACTAGCGCATAGGGAGTTAGGTCGGAAAGATGCAGCTTATCTAGCTTTGTAAGTGGATGCTCAGCCGCAACCACGATGCCAAGCGGCTGCCCAAGCGGCGCTGATACCCGAAGCCCCCGTTTTTCGAACGGGTGGCGAAGAACAGCGATATCTGTCTCTCCAGCCGCTAGGAGACGTTGTTGCTCTGCTGTGGTAGCCTCAACCAATTGAACTTCAACCTGCTCCTGTAGACGGCTTACGATCTCCAACAGCACGCTTCGTGACGTTTCGGGAGGAAGCGCGATCCGAAGGCGGCGTGATTGGGTCGGCGATAGAGATCGCGCGACGCGCAGAGCCGCGTCAAATGCTCGGACAGCTTCGCGCGCTTGCGGCAGGAGCACTTCGCCGGCTGTGGTCAATTCCACCCTTTTGCTGGTACGATTAAACAGTCTCACCCCCAGCTCTTGCTCCAAGTCGGCAATCCGCTTCGAAAGAGGCGGCTGGCTCATGTGCAGGGCGCGAGCGGCCCTCGCGAAGCTGAGGGCTTCCGCAACTGCCACAAAATAACGGAAGTGTCTGATGTCCAACGCGGCGCCCGTCGCCCCGACTCACGGGGCCAGCAGTATGAGGTTCAGTCCGAGCTGCTCGAGTGCTAACGCTTCAGGACTCACTCGAGCGGAACGCCAAGGCCCATAAGCCTTGCGTTTTGGATCGCACGAGCGCCCAACGCAACGTCAAGGACCCCGAGCCCTACAAGGATAAGATGAATTCTGGTAAGTTCTTGGGGAAGATGAAGCTGGCCCGACAGCACGCTGCCGGTATCTCCTGCGATACGATCGTAGCCTGCGCCGCCCTCACGAAAATCGCTGCGCCGCAGCTTCACGCCGTCAGGGTCGTCGACGACGATCCAGGCCTGCGAGATGAGCTCGAGATCGACTTCTCGGCATGACCCGAGGGAGCAAACAATCGCATCCTGTTTAAGCCAAGCCGCGCGAACCAGATCGCTATCTTTGGAAAGGCCGGTAGCCGTGAAGACGACATCCGCGTCATGCACCGCTCGTTGAACGTCCGAGGTAGCGAGGAACCTCACCTCACGCCGAGGTGACGCCGCTCCAGCGTCGCAGGCATGCCGTGCGCTTGTCTCTCTCTGTGAGGCTACGGCGATACGATCCACCGTCTCTATCGTGGCCAGGAATTTCACTAGGGCGTGACCGACGGCTCCGGCGCCGACCACGGCAGCTTGGCGCAGAGGACGCTTGCTGCATGCCGAGGCAGCCACGATAGCCATCGCGGCGGTTCGGTCTGACGTCAGCTGTGTGCCGTCCAGCACACCATCGAGCAAACCCGTTTGCCCATCACACACCAAGATGGGCGTGGGGCAGCGTGGCAAGTTCCGGGACGGGTTCTTGCTCGAGACTGTGAACCATTTGATGCCTGCCACAGGGCCAGAGCGCACGTAGCCGCAGACGCTCCCCATGTGGAGGTGTTCACCGTTAACGTCCACCCCGAAGCCGGTTTTCGGGCCCTTGACCACCCCACCTGTTGTCAAGTCGCGAAGCGTCTGGGTTACGACTTCGTAGACCTCGACAGCGGGAAGGCACGCCTTGACAGCGGCTGCGCTCAAATAAAGTGGAGTTCTTGAGGCCATGGTTAAGCTCATTATGATCGTGGGGCGGCGGCTGGAGGTGAGTATAGAATAGCTCGCGATGATTGGGGCGGATCTGTAGACGAAAGGCATCGGGCACAGCCGCCGATGGAATTGGTCGTGCCGTTCCCAACCGTTCGACGCGGTGTAACGACATTCGAGCCTCGCTGACGGGCATGAGCTGTCCGAGCTTGAGATTCAGGCACTGTGCGCATCGCCGGTTTGGCGCTCGTGACTCTCGAAGAGCTGACTGATCGCCCTTTGAGGCGCACTGCTCTCGGCTGCATGGAGAGGGTATCGAATACAAGGAACGGCCGATTCGCAAACGCACTGGGCAGAGTGCGCCGGCACACAAAAGATCCCTCAGACAATCTTGAAGAGGCATTCATGCCGGTTGTCGCAGCCGTGACGGCAGTTGCCGTCCTATTCACAGCTTGGCTCGGTGTCGCTAGGTTTAGTGAGCTTTGCAAGCGCATCCCAGTTGGAGATCCCGTACTTCACCGCATACAGCCGCTGCAACGTCCCATTACTGCGCAACAGGTTGATCTGCTCGCTGAATGCGTTTCGGAAAAGCACATCTTCCTTACGAAATACCGCACCCCACCCATGCAGGGGGGGCCTGTTCGTCCACGACTACCTCAAGGCCTTTCTGCTCCGGAGCAACGATAGTGAACTGACCGACCGCAAATGCGTCCGCCCGATGGCCGATGACCGTTGCGGCACCAGCCTGAATGTCAGTGACAAGCACGAGTCGCTCGGGCGTCAGCCCTTTCTTCAGAGCGTAGGCTTCCTGGCTTGACCCCCTAACCACCGCAAGTTTGATCTCGGGGCTGCGCGCAAGCTCCGAGAAGCCAGTCAAATGCTTCGGATTGCCCGGCAGCACATAAAGCGCGTCACGCATTGCATAAAAGGGCGCCGTAAACAACACCGCCTTGCAGCGCGCCTCAGTGATCACGTTGGCTCCCGAAAAATCGAATTGGTGGGCCTGCAGCCCAGGGATCTGTGCGTCCCACGCGGTGAGTACGGGCGCAAGCGCTGGTAGGCCCATGCCCTTGAGCGCCAGATCTATCACCTCGATAACGTAACCTGTTGCCTTCCCATCCGGCGATACGGCAATGTAAGGGGGAGCCGAGCCGAGCGCCACCTTCGCCTGACCGGCTTTGCGGATTGATGCAAGGAGCGGATCCGCAGTGCCTGCACGCGCCGGAAGCGAATGACCGATCAATGTGAGCAGCAGGACCAGGAACGGCTTTGTTCTCCAGCTCACACTATCTTCCCCTTCATCGCCCAATCGATCAATTGCTGCAGTTGTGAGCTAATCGCCTTCGGACAGGCCAATACCAATTTCGGAAGCAGCGATACCAGCTCGGAATAGGTCTTCTAGCCTGCTGGGTCTATTCGGATAGTGCTCAACATCCGCTGTAGCTGTTCGCGGTCGAAGTCCCGCAAATGGCGCACCGTCAGCGCTGTGCTTCCTCCAGCATCTTACGGAACCAGAGAGCCGGCGGATTTACACAGGAGAGCGTCCCGCGCTGAATTTTGGCGTCGGCGGCGTGACCTTTTCATCGCGATCGACGCTCATGACAATGGTCTCCCTTGAAACACTTTTAGCCAGCCACTGGGCAACAACTCTCGGCAGAGACATCCGCGGCCGTCGCAGGAGCCGAGCGCGACGATCAACCAGCGGCTATCTGGTCGAATGACGGTTGCCCACCCGATGGAGCTTTTGCGCTGAAAGCGCCGCGATCTGATCGCATTCTTCGACCCCGAGCCATGCCGCTGGCACCTTCGCGCACAAATCAGTGAGGCCGCCAAACAGTGTTCGACAGAGCAACGGTCTTCATCCCTCGAGAGCCACCATATCCGTTGGTGACCAGCAAAGCCGCACCTGGGCCCCAAGCTCTGGTCTGGAAGCAGCTTGGCCGGAAATCATCTTGGCCGTGATGCTTAGACCGTTCTCGGTCTTGATAGCCAGACGGGTCATGCCACCAATGAAAGAGACGCTTGTCACCTCGCCGTTCAGGACATTATCACTGCTTGCGACGGCATTATTGATGCCGCAGATGCGTACTTTCTCGGGTCGGATCATCACGAGCAGTTCCGCCCCTTCATTCCGGGCGCCCCCAGGAATGGCAAGCAAATGGTTTCCTGCGATGACGAGTTTTCCTTCAGCGTTGCTCCGTCCGCTGATCAGGTTCGATTCGCCGACAAACTCCGCTACGAAACGATTGCGCGGCCGGAAGTACAATTCATCCGGTGACCCCAATTGGGCGATTTCGCCCAAGTTCAAAAGGCAGATGCGGTCCGACATGTTCAGCGCCTCTTCCTGATCGTGGGTAACGTAGATGAATGTCGTTCCCAAATCCTTGTGAAGACGTTTGATCTCCCCCTGCATCTGCTCGCGCAGGTTCTTGTCCAGTGCCCCCAGCGGCTCATCCATCATGATGATCGCGGGCGAATAGACGATGCAGCGTGCAATACCAACGCGCTGCTGCTGGCCCCCGGATAGTTGGCGCGGCTTTCGATCTTCAAAGCCGCGCAGCCCTACACGTTCGAGCGCCTCGGTTACCTTGGCCTGGATCGCCTTGGCGGGCTGGCGGCGTGCACGCAACGGATAAGCGACGTTTTCGAATACGGTCATGTGCGGCATCAAGGCATAATTCTGGAAGACCATGCCAATCCCCCTCTCGCGCGGAGGCATCGCGGTAATGTCACGTCCGTCAAGTAGTATGCTGCCCGTGGTTGGGGCGGTCGCACCTGCGATTAGGTTGAGTAGCGTAGTCTTGCCGGAGCCTGAGGGACCAAGCAGGGTGAGGAATTCACCTTTCCGGACGTTGAGATCGGTCGGATGCAGGACGGTCATCAGACCATAGGTCTTCGATATGCTCTTGAGCGAAATCGCGTGAGCGGTGTGAACTTCATCAACGATGCCTTCACGCATCAATCTAACTCCGTTGCGGGAACGGTATAGGTTAAGCACGGAGTTCGGCCGTGCCGCAGACACTATCTGGCCCGTCATGTGGCTGTCTCTCTTCAAAGCTTGGTCTTTCCTGATGTGAGCCATCAGGCGGAACTGCGCTATTTGCTCAAACGATCATGCGTCGATTGGTCCCGATTTTTTCAATGCGATCGCGACGATTGAAACTAAAAGGGAAAGCGCCGTCAGCATGGTAGAAACGGCTGCGATAACCGGCGACACCTCCCATTGGATGGCGCTGTACATTTTAACGGGAAGGGTCACCATGCCCGGACTGGCCAAGAACCAAGAAACGATGACCTCGTCGAAGGACAGCAGAAAGGCGAACAATGCAGCGCTCACGAGCGAGGGCACGAGCTGTGGCACCACGACCGTAATAAACATCCGGATCGGACCAGCCCCCATCAATTCGGCGCCAAACTCAAGGTTGCGATCAAGTTTGTTCACGCCCGCCACGATCATGACAACAACATAAGCCAAGTTGAACATGACATGACCGAGAACAATGGAAATCGCTGTTCCACTGATCTTTATCAACGAAAAATAGAGAAAAAGACCAAGGGCTATGACAACGTGGGGAATGACGATCGGGCTCATGATCACGCCGGTAATCAGGCTCTTCCCGAGGAATTCATGGCGCGCGATCCAATAGCCTGCGGGTACACCGGCAAGCAGTGAAACCGCGGTGGAGGCTACGGCGATCTTAAGGCTGACGGAAAGCGGCCCCAGCCAATCGGACGAAGTGAAGAAAATTCTGAACAGGTCAAGTGAGTAGCTCGTTGGCGGAAAGCTCAGCGCATTCTTTGTGCCAAACGCCATCGGCACTGCAACCATGATCGGCGCCCACAGAAAAAGATAGACTGCCACTGCGAGTCCGGTGCCCGCTGCACGGTAGCGACGCGAATGCGGGTCACGAATGAGTTCGGACACAGCCCTTCTCCCTAGATCTTACGCCGGCGCCATAGCGCCAGGGGAATTGCGAACATGAACACCAGGCCGAGCAGGACAACGCCGATTGCCGATGCCTTGGGCCAGTCCAATATCTCGCGGTTGTAAAAATCGACTAGGTTCGACAGCATTTGGTCCTGCGGCCCGCCTAGCAACGCTGGGACGATAAAGGCGCCGAGAGACATAACGAAGATGCTCAACAGACCAGCGACTACGCCGGGCAGACTCATGGGAACGGTGACCGTCCAGAATATGCGGGCGGGTTTTGCTCCCATGATAGACGCTGCGCGATAGATGGCGCCATCGATAGCGAGCAGGCTTGCGAGAACTGGCAAGACGACGAGAGGAATTAGGAAGTTAGTCATGCCTACGAGCAGGCCGATTCGATTGAGAACCAGCGGCAATTGGACTTTCGTATCCAAGATCCAACTGAGGAAATTGTTGATGACCCCGTCGCGCCCCAAGATGATGGTGAACGCGAAGCATTTAACCAAGACACTAGTCCAGAGCGGAAGAAGCACGAGCACCATCAAAACCGCCCTTCGCCGCGGGTGTTGACGAGCAAGGTGCAGCGCCACGACGAATCCAAGAAGCACGCTCAAAAGAGACGCTGAGCCAGCAATAGCGAGCGTAGTACCAAACGTGTGCCGGAACAAACTGCTCGTCAAAACGTCGCCGTAAGCAGTCAACGATAATGATGCCCCATGGACGCTGGTATAAATGACGTACACGAGAGGCGGCAGCACTATCCCAGCCGAGATCAATGCCGCCGGCGACATAAATATAGCCTGCGCTCGAATGCCACCAATCCGACTCATAAGTGTCCCTGGTTTTGATAGGAAGTATATTCGAAACGGGCAGAGACCCGCCCAGGGTCGACCGATCTCAGGACAGAACCCATTCTTTGAATCGGCGCGATACTGCCTCTAGATTATCCGTCCAGTACGCGCCATCCAGAACCAAGCCGTTCGGACTGCCCAAATCAGGCACCCATTTGCGAGACTCAGCCGACATAATCGAAAATGCCTTCTTCGAATTAGGGCCAAGGAAAGCCGCATCGTAAAGCCGCGCCTGAGCCTCCGGACGCATGGAATAGGCGATAAGCTTCATCGCGCTCTCCCTGCTTGGCGCGCCCTTGGGGATTGCGAACACTTCAGTGCCGAGCAGATTTTGCTCAAACGAGAACGCCAAGGGCTTGCCGCCGCCCGGCTCATTCGTCGCTTTTACTCGATTAGCATACGTATAGCTGAAATCGACTTCACCTGTCTGCAGAAGGGAGATCGTTTGAGTAGTCGCAGTGATCCAGGAGGCAATGCTTGTCTTAATGCGATCGAGCACCTTGAATGCACGCTCGATGTCCAATGGGTAGATGTCTTTTGGCGGCACACCATCGGCGAGAAGCGCCGCTTCAAGCGTCTCGTTGGGTTGGTTACGGAAGGTGCGGCGCCCCGGGAATTTCTTGAGGTCGAAATATTCGGCAAAATTACCAGGATGCTTCCCTGCCCCATATTTCTCCGGATCCCATCCGATCCCGCAGGCATACGCATGTCTCGTGACAAGCTCGTCCGTCGGCGGAATCGCTAGATCATTAACGTCAAGCATCGTAAGATCCAGCTTGTCCCAAAAGCCCGCCTTGGATCCGAACGCGGCCACCGGCGCTGAGACGGAAAAAAGGTCCAACTGGACATTGCCGGTCAGCTGCTGGGCCTTCAACTTTGCGATGTCAGGAGTAGGGACGATCTCGACCTTAATTCCTGTTTCCTCGGTGAAGGGGTTGGTCACAGTCTTGACCAAGATTTCCTGAAAGCTTCCGCCATAAGCGGTGAGCGTCACCGAATCAGACTTGGCTGCGGCGCGCGGGACCCGGAGCACCATTGGCGCCGCGAGTACTCCGGCCGTTCCGGCCATGAAGCAGCGACGTGACACTCTAGGAACTATTTTGCTCATGGGCTGTTTCCCCGTCTTAATTAATGAATGATGACAGGTCCGCTTCCGGTGACACAAATACCAATTTCGGAAGGATCAATACCAGAGCGGAATTGACCGCTAGATATACGTGGCCCTCGGCTGCGAGCGAGCGGTGCAGATGTCCGCGCTTACTCGGCCGACGCTTTGATGCGACGCTTCTGGCGCACTATCGGAGGCGCCAGGTCCTATATGGCAGCCCGGCGGTTAGGGAGATCATCTCTCATATTGACCTCGACATGTTAGCCGAGGAGTTGATTTTTTTAGCCGAGGAGTTGATTTTTTGCTGCGGCGCCGCCCTGCCCGACACCTTCGACCGCGGGGCCAAGCCGAACTGCTACGCATTGCGCCAAAGCAAAATGGGCGCACCGGCGGGATCAGGACGGGAAGTTCGGATAAGGTGAAGAATGTGGTTTAAGAAGGTCGGCGGCAGCCGCAAACTGGCGAGTGAGCCGAGACTAAAAGTAATCGTCCCTCACCCTGTCGATGTCCTGAAGCAGTTCCGCCAGTGCTGGATTAACTCCGCTGATTGAGAAACGCAGAACTGGTCACAGTGGACGCGCTTACTATGCCCTTCTGGCTAACCTTCATCAGGGATGACAATCTGGTTCAATCCGACCCTTGGGTGCAGTTGGCTCCTCGAGTTCGGAACCAGAAGCCCATTACCGACGGAGAAGCCTAAGCCCCTCCGACGCCATCAGGTAGCCGGAACAGCCCAAGTGTCGTTTCTCGAGCGAGCTCGGAAAGCTTTGAGAGTTCCCCCTCATTTGCGTGTCGGGTGGCCACCAAGCCGCTTGCGCCAACGACAAGTGCTTCTTGTGCCATGGCAAAACTGTCAACCAACGCGAGTGCGCGAAACCCGTGAGCAACCGCTGTGCGCAACAAGTCGATTTCGGTCGTGATGCCGTATCCAAGGTCCTCGAGGCTTATGCGCATTTCTCCGTCGATTGCCGTGACGCTCGGGAAATTAATAATACCGGAACAGCCGGCGCTCTCGAGGGTCTTCAGGATGTCCACGTGACGTCGGAATGGATCGAGTGCAAGAATCCCCGCAAAGATTTGCCTGGGACTATGGATGCTATGCCTCAGTTCGGCGAGGAGACGGCCATTGGCGTCGTGGATTGGAAGCAACGCAACGCTTTCGAAAGAGATGCCCTTCAATCCCCGACAGGAAGGGCAGTAAATCGTAACGGATTCAGGCGTTTCGTCGGGGACGGTGGCCAGCTCGGTTGCGATGTTGACCGGTCGAAGAGTTGAAAGATGCTGCACTTCCTACCTGTGAGCTATTTACCCAACTCTACTCAATGAGGCGGTCCACGCCAATTGCTTTGTCGCTCAATTGCCACGTAGCCTTTTCTCAGGAAGAGGACTGCCCGATGCGGCAGCGGTTGGGAGAAAGGCGATGAAGACGGTCTATGTAGTCGGTACCTGCGATACCAAGGGCGTCGAACTGCGATATCTCCGGGACTGTATTCGAAATGCTGGCTGTCGCGTGGTTCTGGTCGACGCTTCGGTGTCTGAACTGCAAATCGACGCGCAAGATGTCGACGTTCAGTCGGCGGAGGTGGCGCGCTTCCATCCGGATCTGCCAAAGAGCGAGGAGCTCAAGGACCGCGGCAAGGCAGTTGCCACCATGTCGCAGGCGCTTGTTGAGTTCATCCGATCGCGACACGACGTGGACGGCATCATCGGCGCCGGCGGCTCCGGGGGAACGGCCTTGATCGCGCCAGCTATGCGCGCGCTCCCCATCGGGACCCCCAAGGTGCTCGTCTCGACCGTCGCCTCGGGGAATGTCGCGCCTTATGTGGGGCCGACCGACATCAGCATGATGTATTCGGTGACCGACGTGTCCGGCTTAAACCGAATTTCTCGAGTGGTCCTCGCGAACGCGGCCTACTCGATTGCCGGAATGGTACTCAACAAGGTGGATGCTGCCGGCGACGACAGGCCAGCAATTGGCCTGACGATGTTTGGTGTTACAACGCCCTGTGTTCAGGCGGTTGTCCGAACGCTGGAGAAAAGCTTCGACTGTCTGGTTTTTCACGCCACAGGAACTGGAGGGCAGTCGTTCGAGAAGCTCGCGGACTCTGGGCTTCTAGCAGGCGGAATCGACGTGACCACTACGGAAGTGTGTGACTACCTCGTGGGTGGAGTTTTCCCCTGCACAGCCGACCGTTTCGGTGCCTTCGCCCGAACCGGACTGCCGTATGTGGGCTCCTGTGGCGCACTTGACATGGTTAATTTCGGAGGGATGGAGACGGTCCCGAGCAAGTTTCGCGATCGCCGACTGCACGTCCACAATCCTCAGGTCACGCTGATGCGCACGACACCTGATGAGTGTAACAGGATTGGCGAATGGATCGGGGAACGACTTAACCTCTGTGACGGACCGGTGCGCTTTCTGATTCCAGAGTTAGGTATCTCAGCAATCGATGCTCCGGGCCAGCCCTTCCACGATGCCGAAGCCGATGGCGCCCTGTTCTCGGCGCTTGAGCGCACGCTACGTCGCACCGACAAGCGACAGTTGTCGCGCGTGCCTTTTCACATAAACGATCCGCAATTTGCGGAATTACTTGTCGCGAACTTTCAAGAGGTTCTTTCGTGAGCACTGCCAGTTGCATCAAACGTCCTACCCGCTCGGAGCTAATCGAACGTTTCCAAAAGATGATCCGCACCGGAATGCCGATCATAGGCGGGGGCGCCGGTACCGGCCTCTCTGCCAAGAGCGAAGAAGCCGGCGGTATTGATCTCATCGTCATATACAATTCGGGGCGCTATCGCATGGCGGGCCGCGGTTCGCTTGCCGGCCTCCTCGCGTACGGAAACGCCAATGAGATCGTTCTCGAAATGGCTCGTGAGGTCCTGCCCATTGTACGTCGCACCCCGGTTCTAGCCGGCGTCAACGGGACTGATCCGTTTGTTGTCATGTCAGGCTTCTTGCGCCAATTGAGGGAACTCGGGTTCGCCGGCGTGCAGAACTTTCCAACAGTCGGTCTGATCGATGGGCACTTCCGCCAAAACCTCGAAGAGACCGGAATGAGCTATGCGCAAGAAGTCGAAATGATTGCTAAAGCCAACAAGCTCGATCTGTTGACTACGCCATACGTGTTTAACCCGGAAGATGCGACAGCAATGGCAAAAGCGGGAGCCGATATCCTCGTGTGTCATATGGGACTGACCACGGGTGGTGCAATTGGCGCTCGTTCAGGCAAGTCGTTGCAGGATTGCGCGGTCCTGATTGATCAGTGCACCGCGGCAGCTCGAAAGGTTCGCGACGATATCATCATACTTTGCCATGGTGGCCCGATTGCAAATCCGGAAGATGCCCGCTTCATTCTCGATGTCTGCCCCCGCTGTCACGGGTTCTATGGAGCAAGCAGCATGGAACGGCTGCCCACCGAGGACGCCATCAAATCTCAATCGCTCGCCTTTAAGGCGATCCGTCGCCAAACAGCATAATCGCAGAATGTAGGGAACATTATGTCTATCTTCAAAAGTGGTGAACAGCCGCCGTCCTGGTGCGAACTCATGGGGTTCGAGTTTGTCGAACTCACTGAGCAACCCCGTACAATACCGGTCGTTGCCAAAAAGCAGCGTCTACTTGTCACGCGCGGATCGTGCCAATTGTCGAGCGCGAAGGGAACGCAAGTGCTCGCTGAAGGTCAGTTTTGGGACATGGATGAAGCCAACGGCCCCTTTATTGCTGACCCCGGCCACCGCCCCGCGCAGATTCTCATTCTTTCGGGCAGGTGGGGCAGCGAGCTAGGGGGATGCGGCGTTTTCAGGCTCACTCCGAGTACCCCAATTGCGGTAAAGGGGGACCCGGTTAGCTATCCCAAGTCGACCAACTTCGACTCGCATTATCACGACTGTGACGAATATTGGGTTATCATCGAGGGTGCGGGCACCGTTGTTGTCGGATCGCGCAGCTTCGAAGTCGAGGGCGGGGATTGTGTTGCCATCGGGATGGGGCACCACCACGATCTTCCTCAGGTTCGGTCCGATATTAAGGCCGCATATTTCGAGACCACTCTCGAAGGCAAGAAGCGGTTTGGACACCTTTGGGAATATAAGCACGGACCTGCTGACGTTCGCGCGGAGCGCGTGTAGGTCCACTCTATTAAGAGGAAAGATTCATGACCCATCAGGTCCTGCACATTGGCGCCGGCGGCTTTGGAGAGCGCTGGTGCAATACATTCCTGCCGTCAAACGTGACGGACGGGACGATCGAGGTAGTCGGACTGGTGGATATTGAGGCCAAAGCGCTTGAAATGGGCCGGAGGCACCTTGGTCTGAAAACGGAGCAGTGTTTCACCTCGGCACGAGAGGCTTTCGAAGCAGTGGATGCTGACTTTTGTACCATCGTGATCCCGCCTGCTCTGCACGAATCCATTGTCGATCTAGCGCTTGCTCGAGGCATGCATATTCTGTCGGAGAAGCCGATCGCCGACACGATGGAGGCTTCCGTCCGGATCGCTGATAAAGCGAAAGCGGCCGGTCGCAAGATGGGCGTAACGATGAGCCATCGGTTCGATCAGGATAAATCGACACTGAGAGGGCTCGTCAGTGGAGAGGCTCTTGGCCCAGTCAATACGGTGTCATGTCGGTTCGCCGGGGACTACCGGGTTTATGATTCGTGGAGGCGCTTTCGCCATGAAATGGCTTCTCCCATGCTGATCGAGGGTGCGGTACATCACCTCGATATCATGGCCGATCTGGCGGGGGCACCCTGCACGTCTATTTTTGCCCGTAGCTGGAAACCCAAATGGGCGGAATACAAGGGCGATACCGACGTCATAGTATTGATGGATTTCGCCAATGGCGCGCATGGAGTCTACGAAGGATCGGCAACACAATCGACGGGACTGAACGAATGGACGTTTGAATATTTTCGGGTAGAAGCGGCATCCGGTGCGGCTATTCTTGACCATCGCGAGATCGAGGTATTCCATCGGGATCCGAAGCGAATTCACCAAAGAAGCCGGCACGGGAAAGGCCAGCAGGTGACGCTGCTCGGTGGAAAAAAGTGGCAGAATTCACTTTTAATCGAGCAATTCTGCCACTGGCTCGACGGCGGTCCGCCGATGGCTACTAACGTCGAGGACAATCTCCAGTCTGTGGCGATGGTGTTCTCCGCCATTGAAAGTGCACGGCTCGGACAACCTGTCAAAGTACAAGAATTTCTCCGATCCTTTCGGTAAAGGCACTCCAATTTCAATAAAGTCAGGCGTAAGATTGGTCTAATGGCTGATCTGATCTTGCATCCAGGGCAACCACCTCCCGAGACCTCGGCGCCCCTACGCGCGAGGTCAGAGATCGTTGCGACCCTTAAAGCCACGCTCAGCAAGCCAAACGCTACTCTGGTGGGCGCAGCTATCGGTACCGGGTTGGCCGTTCAGGCGGCCTCGCGCGGGGGTGCAGACTTTATCCTTGCGCTGAACGCTGGTCGTTTGCGTAGCATGGGCGCCCCCTCGATCTTTTCCCTGCTCGCTTTGCGCCACAGCAACGACTTCGTGATGGATTTCGCGCAGTCAGAAATTCTGCCGTTCGCCAAGGTCCCGGTCTTCTTTGGGGCCTGTGTTTTCGACCCCCGGCGTTCGCTAGAAGCTGAATTGGAGCGAATTGCCGATGCGGGCTTTGGAGGCGTCGTAAACTTCCCCACCTCCGTCTTCCTAGATGGTCGTTTTCGGGCCGACATCGAGAACGCTGGGCTGGGCTTCCAGCGTGAGCTTGAGATGCTCCGTGCCGTTCAGAAAAGAGACATGGCAACTCTTGCCTATGTTCGAACAACATCAGAGGCCAAACAGGCTGCGCGGGCTGGCGTGGACATAATCAACCTCAATCTCGGATGGAACGTCGGAGGTACTGTGGGCAGCCGCACCGGCCTCAGCCTCACGCAAGCGGCTGAGTATGCCAAGATAGTCTTTCGTCAGATAAGGGACATTTCGGCGAATGCGCTCTGCGTCTTGGAAGGTGGCCCGATCGTTAGTCCCGAACAAATGTACGAGGTTTCGGCAGTTTCCAAGGCGGACGGTTACATAGGCGGCTCTACGATCGACCGAGTGCCTCTCGAGACCTCCATGGAGGAGGTTACATCGGCATTCAAATCAGTAGGCATATTGCAGAGGCGGATCGATGAGCTGGAGCGCCAGCTCGAGTATGTGCAGCGCGAATACTCGATCGTGGGACGATCACCGTCGATCCAGCAGATCAAGCAGCGAATCGACAAACTTGCGGCCTCTTCGCTGCCGCTTTTGATCACAGGGGAAACTGGAACCGGCAAGAAGCTGCTGGCCCGAGGCATTCATGAGGCGGCGAACCGCTCGACGAGCAAGTTAGTCAGTGAAAGCTCCGCAGATCCCAGTGGAGTTTCGCTGTTCGGCTTCGCCCCCTACGACGGCGGCAAAAAGGTGCTCGGGCTGCTACAGTACTATCCCAAAGGGACGCTGCTGATCGAGAATGTCCAACGCCTCTGCGTAGATGCCCAGGAACGGCTGCTAGAGGTCATCGAATCAGGTGTTTATCGGCGGTTGGGGGATAACGAGAAGGGCAGCTTCGAGGGGCGGCTAATCTTGACCGCGACGCGACCTCTGTCCCAATTGAGCAACGCCAGGCTACTGACGGCCTCGCTAGAGTCGCGTTTGGCCCCTGGCCACATTTTTCTTCCTAACCTGCGCGACCGGCTCGAAGACCTGCCACTTCTCGCAGATCACTTCCTCGAAGGGCTCCGAAAGGGTCGTAGCGGTCGAAAGTTAACAGTTGACCACGCAGCATATCGCATTCTCATCACATACGATTGGCCCGGCAATATCCGAGAGTTGCGCTCTGCGCTGGAGACCGCTGCCATGAATTGCGAAGGCGACTGGATCAAAGCAGAGCATCTGCCTCCCCTGGGTCGCTTGACCGCGCCGAAGCCCCACCCGGAAGACGAACGGGAATGGATCCTCGACGCCTTGCAGCGTCATCGCTTCCGTCGCGGGGAAACTGCGCGCTATCTTGGCATATCTCGCAAAACCCTCTACAATAAAATGCGAGGTTACGCGCTTCTCCCATTGCAGCCGGGTACAAACCTGTAAGCTTGAGCGATCAAACTTCTCCAGACGGGCTATCGGCTGAATTCTAGGTTGTTGAGTCCCAAATCGATTCTAACATGAACTCATCCTGATTTTGCTTCGCGCTTTCAGCCGGGCAGCCTCCTCGAGATCCGATTGAGCGAAGTAATTCAGATGTTCGCGCATCCAATCCTCATCGACCGTCCGGTCCTGGTGACATCCAAAGGGTCCTTTCCGTCACCGAAAAATGCAATCCTTACGATACTACGCGCGCCAAGTCTGTTGGTCGTGAAATGGACCCGCGGAGTGGGACCGCTTGAACCGGTTTGTTAGTTGGAAACTGACCGCTCCTGATCCCTTTCTATCACGCTGCCAGAGACTCTGTCTGCTGCAGTTGCTGTGGGCATGTGGTCAACGCGTCAGCGTTGTCCACCATGTCCACAGCCTTCGCGGCCTGCATCCGTTCTCGCCAGACCGCCATCGGCGTGCGATAGCCGTGCGCCTGATGAAGGCGGCGATCGTTGTAGAAGGCGATCCAGCTCGCGATCCCTGCCTTGGCCTCGCGGCCGTCGGCATAGCCCTTGAGATAGATATCCTCATGCTTGAGCGACCGCCACAGTCGCTCGATGAAGACGTTGTCCATCCAACGACCGCGGCCATCCATGGAGATCTTGATCTTTGCGCCCGCCAACGCGCCGGTGAAGGCCGCACTGGTGAACTGGCTGCCCTGGTCGGTGTTGAAAATCTCCGGCGTGCCGTACTTCGCCAGCGCCTCGTCCAGAGCCGCCACGCAGAACGAGACGTCCATCGTGTTCGACAACCGCCACGCCAGAACCGCAC
Organism: Bradyrhizobium sp. BLXBL-03; assembly: GCF_051853015.1. Taxonomy (NCBI): domain Bacteria; kingdom Pseudomonadati; phylum Pseudomonadota; class Alphaproteobacteria; order Hyphomicrobiales; family Nitrobacteraceae; genus Bradyrhizobium; species Bradyrhizobium sp. BLXBL-03. Next base: position 7,323,417 of record NZ_CP182470.1, read on the forward strand.
GGCTCGCCCAGTCGATGATGGCGACGAGATAAAGAAAGCCGCGGCCGATGGGCAGATACGTGATGTCGGCCGCCCATACCTGGTTTGGCCGGTCGATCGTCATGTTGCGCAACAGGTAGGGATAGATCTTGTGGCCCGGCGCCGGCCTCGTCGTGTTCGGCCTTGGTCCCAGCGCCGCGATGCCCATCTTGCGCATCAACCGCTGCACGCGCTTGCGATTTACGGGAAGCCCCTCAGCCTTCAGCATCGCGGTCATTCGCCGCGAGCCCAGGAACGGCCAGGCGGTGAACAACTCGTCGAGGCGCCGCATCAGGGCAAGGTCGTTGTCGTTGGCTGGCCGTGGCGGCCGGTATACCCCAGAGCGCGATGCCAAGCAACATGCATTGCCGGCGGATCGACAGCGCCATGTCGGCGCGATCGAGCATTCCTCGACGGTCCGGCGTGCTCATCTTCCGGACCTCCGCGCTAAAAAATCGCGCTCGACTGTCAGTTGTCCAATCTTGGCGTGCAGCTTCTCGATCTCGCGTTCGCGAGCGTCCTCGCTCTCCCGCCCGACACCCGCGTCAAAGGCCCGGGCCGCCTGGTCCAGCAGTTGCTTCTTCCAGGCATAGATCTGGTTCGGGTGAACCTCATAGCGCTGGGCCAGATCGGCCACCGTCGCCTGCTCCCGCACGGCTTCCAGAGCGATCTTTGCCTTCAGTGCCGCGTCGATCTTGCGTCTCGTCTTCGTCGTCATCATGCGCTCCGTCTATCAAACAGAGCAGCCCCTTCCAACTAAGCACGTGGTCCCAAAATCGGGGTCCATTTCAGTGGTTGAAAGCATCGGCATCGAGGGCCAGCAGCGGGCGGATCCAATTGCGCGGACGGCGACGATCGCGGCGACGTAGCTGCGATGCGGGTAGCGGCAGAATGCCGATCGACGCGATCCTGGACCCAATCGCTCGATTTGCCGTCACCGCTCGTACAAGCAGAGAATCCGCGGCCGACTGCGGATGCTTCTACTCCTAGCCAGCCGGGGGATTTCTTCGTTGCAGCCCGCTCAGCAGCGCGGAACTAGTCATCTGGAACGCAAATTCGTCGCATTAGTTGATTGCTCGAATCTCTAGAGAGGAGAGCGCTTGTGGCGAATGCAGGTGTAAGAGGCCGGCCGATTGCGCCGTTGGTGCTGAGTCCGCAGGAGCGGGCGTACTTGGAGTTCGTCGTCATCGTGTAGCCCGATCGCTATCTGAGCGGTGCCGCGCGATCCTGCGGTGTGCAGATGGTCTGCCAAGCAAGTCTGTGGCTGCCGAACTTGGCATCCATGAACACACCGTTGGCAAGTGGCGCCGCCGATTCTTGAAGGATCGCTGTGATGGCCTGCTTGACGAAGCCCGCCCTGGCCGCCCTCGAACCATCGACGACGATCAGATTGCTGAGGTAATCGAGCGGACATTGCGTACGACGCCGCCCGACGCGACGCACTGGTCGATCCGCTCGATGGCTGCGGAAACTGGCTTTTCTCACACCACGATCCGCCGAATGTGGACGGCGTTCGGCTTGCAGCCGCACCGCAGCCAGACATTTAAACTGTCGAGCGATCCGCTATTCGTCGATAAGGTGCGCGATTTTGTTGGGCTTTACCTGTCCCCACCGAACCGAGCCGTTGTCCTCAGTGTCGATGAGAAAAGCCAGATCCAGGCACTCGATCGCGAGCAGCCGGTCTTGCCGATGATGCCTGGGGTGCCGGAACGTCGCACGCACAGCTATGTGCGGCATGGTACGACCACGCTGTTTGCCGCGCTCGATGTCGCTTCCGGCTTTATCATTGGCAAATGCTACAAGCGCCATCGGGCGGTCGAGTTCTTGAAGTTCCTCAAAGAGATCGACGCTCAAATCCCTGAGGGGCTCGCTGTCCATATCGTCATGGACAACTACGCCACCCACAAGACACCCAAGATCAAAGCGTGGCTCGCTCGCCGGCCGCACTATCATGTCCACTTCACGCCGACTTCCGCGTCATGAATCAATCAGATCGAGCGCTGGTTCGCTGAGCTCACCAGAAAGCAGATCCAGCGAGGTGTTCACACCTCCGTCAGGCAGCTCGAGGCCGACATCCGTACCTTCATCGAACTGCACAACAACAACCCGAAGCCCTTCAAATGGACCAAGTCCGCAGACCAGATCTTGGCTTCCGTCAAACGCTTCTGCCACAAAGCCCAGCAGACTTTATGTGGCGAACTTTAGATTCACGTGACTAGATCCTAAACCAGTAAAGATTTTATGTTGACTGCCGGGTCCGCGAGCACCTCAGGCTTGGGCGCAAGCCGTCGGCCGATCATCATCTCTGCGAAACGTATTTCCTTCGCAATCGCGCCCAAGCTGCCGAAGCCGCATGCCGCGACGAGCCGTCCGTAGGGCGCGAGGTAAAACAAGATCTGACCCTTCGCGCCGAGGTTTCTTGCTACTGGGACGTCTTCTTCACGACTGAGACCGGCGATTTGGAGCGTCTGGTCGTATTGATCCGACCAGAACCACGGCACGTCTTCGAAGGGGCGGTTCGCGCCCAACATGTTGGCTGCAGCGGCCGCGCCCTGTCGCTGCGCGTTGCGCCATGCCTCCAGCCTGATCCGCTCGCCATAGAGGCGATGCGGGAACGAGCAGCAGTCGCCCGCCGCGAAGATGTGCGGATCCGAGCTAGCCAGCGTCTCGTCCAACACGATGCCGTTGTCGACAGCCAATCCCGCCGCCTGCGCGAGTTCGACGTTCGGCACGACGCCGACCCCAACGAGCACTAGATCAGCAAGATGCGTACGGCCGTCCGCTAGCACGACCTTGGAGCGTCCTTCCTTCGCGTCGATATGCTCGACCGTGGCGCCGGTCTCGATGCGCACACCGGAACGCTCGTGCTTGGCTTTGACGAGTTCGGCAATGGGCGCCGAAACTGCCCGCGTCAGCAGCCGGGGGCCGGCCTCGATCACGGTCACCGAGGCGCCTCTCGACACCGCGCTCGCGGCAACTTCGAGCCCGATGAAGCCGCCACCGATGACAACCAGCTCGCACCCTGGACTAATGAACTGGCGGATAGCCAACGCGTCGGCATACGTACGCAGCGTCGCTATCCTGCTTCCTACGGCGGCCGGAATGCTCAATTTTCGGGGCCGGGCGCCGGTGGCCAGCAGCAGTCGTTGGTAAGCCAGCTGTGCGCCGTCCGAGAATGCTACCGTGTGTGCTGCGCGATCAATCGATTCAACGTTTCGCCCTTCGAGATAGTCGATTCCCAACTTCTTAAGGCGCTCCGGCGTGGCAAGCAGCTTAGGCCCAGGCAACGTCTCCTCGCTCAGGACCGCCTTGGACAAGGGCGGCCGCTCATATGGCAGCATGGCTTCATTGCCGATCAGAACGACTGAGCCCGTCCAGCCACCGTCGCGCAAGGCGATCGCGGCAGCGGTGCCGGCCTCGCCCGCTCCGACGACCACCATCGCCGGTTTCTCCCTCAAGCGACCGAACCACGTTCAGGAGAAGGTTGCGCGTCGACTGCTGTGCTCTCGAATAGGTCGCGCACTAAAGACTTGATCAACAGAGCCTCCTCCCAGCGGTCGGTAGTGTCGTTGTCCTCGCGATCTGTAATGGCATAAGGCCTCGGACCAAGTTCGCATACGAAAGGAAGAAGCGCATCCGCACCTGCGCGCTTTCGCCAGCTTCTGAAGCCGTATTCCCACCAGCGTAGGAACAGGTCGAGCCAAATCTTATGCTGCGGGAACTTTATTTCAATCTGTATCTGTTCGCGGGAAGCGACACGGCCGTGAAATGCCCATGTGCGGTCCAGGACTTGCCGAACCAGCGCTTCGTCCTCATCAGAGATCGGATACCAGAATTCACGGCCTACCAGGACGTGCGAGAGGTCCGCCAGCATGCGCATCTCAGGGACCTGATCAATGAGATCGAGTGTAAACAAGAGGTCTGTCGTCATCCTGTTGCGATGCGTCTCAAAATAGATCGGCAAGCCGGCTTGCTGTGCCACCCTGATCCAGCCTTCTAGCAGCGGGATGCAGTCCGCGACGCGGCGCGGGCGAACGTCTGCCTGGACATTGAGATGCAAGGCACCTAGTTGCCCGCCGAGGTCAATCGCGGCTTTCAGGTCATCGATTGTCTGCGGGAAGCACATAGCCTCCACCGCTAGTCCGGTGCCAGCCAGGGCACGCGCAGTCAGGGCGACACTTGCGGGATCGGTACAGGACATGCTTATGCCGTCGAACCCCGCTTCCTTGATCGCGGTCAGGTTATGCTCGACAGACCGCTCGATCCCGTCGGGATGGCGCCGCTCCATCGCCCAGAGTGACTGCAGGATAATCAAGCCCTGCTTTGACATGCTATCTCCTGACGCTGGCCCGGCTCAAATTTTGATGAAGACGATGTCGCCTTCGATCTTGACCTCGTAGCGGCGCAGGTCGATGCATGCGGGCGGCGTGCGTGCCTCACCCGTCCGATAATCGAAGCTTCCGAAGTGTTTAGGGCACTCGATAATATGGCCATCGACAATGCCGTCCGCGAGATGGACTTTCTCGTGGGAGCAGTGGCCGTCGATCGCGTAGTACTCGCCCTCGGGCGAGCGAGCAATCACAAACGTGCGCTCTTGATGGTCAAAGCGGAGCGCCTCTTCGGGCTCCAATGCATCGGCAGCGCAAGCTGCCACCCACTCCCCTGCAGCCGTCAATGTGGTGTCCTCTGATTCTGGCTGACGGTAGCGGCAGCGTCCAGGGTGAGGCTCAGAAAGGCCAAGGTCCAACCAGCGGGTGTGGGTTGGGGCGCGTCGTCCAGCTTCCTGACCATCAATGCAACCCGCCGCGCACGTATTTCTTGGCTTTGATCCGTTTGTACATCGCCTGGTCAGCTTCGGGCGAACCGTCATGCGCCGAGCCGAACCACTCGTCCAGCGGGATCACCAGATTATTGCCGTAGTTCACCTCAAAATACTTGTGGTGCAGGTAATGAAAATAGTCTCCGCTGCGGATGGACTTCTCATCTCCGGTGACAAAACGCTCGAAGCCGGAATGGGACTGCGCTGGCGTCAGCGCAGTATGCATGAGCTGAAACATTGCGTGCATCGGGTGCGACGGAACGACGAAGTGGATGAGCACGCCGGAGAAGTAAACGATGTGTTCATACGTGTGCATCGACAGGCCAGACCAGGGACCCGGATTGACGTTGTTGTGATGCACCTTGTGGATAATGTGGTACAGCGGTCCCATATGAATCAAGCGATGGATCGCATAGAAGTGCAAAGCACGCCAAATCGGCACTAGCACCATCAGTGCGATGAAATAGAGTGGCTGTTCGCGGAAATGGACGCAGGGGATGTAGTCGTTGGCGAACATCCACCAAGTAAACACCTCATACGCCGTCCACACCGGCACACCGCTGCACATCGTCCAGAACACATTCTCCGCGGTTTGGCTTCCGAACAGGAACGTCGAATTGTCGGTGTCTGGCCACTTGGCATTATATTTAAAGTCAGTCTGCTGGCGACGCTGGATGTAAAGCACGGTATGCAAGCCGCCATAGACGACGAGCGCCAGCGCAGTATTGCGCAGCAGAACGAGCGAAACCCAACCAACGCCGAAATCCCGCATCGTTTCCAGCGAAGGCGTCAGGTACAGCCAGGCGATAAGCGAGATCGCAAAATAGAGCGCGTTCCAGGGCCACAGATATCCCGGAAAACCGAACAGCCAAATCAAAAATTTCTTTGGCTGGACCGGCCAGACGAAGACCGGCGCCCGCGTCGGCCGCATGTGGGGCTGCCAGTTTCCTCGTTTATCACGTGTACCATATAGGGTCTCGTCCACGTCTCTCTCCATTGTGTCTCAGCAGCCCGGATAAGCGCGCTGGGGGCAGGGATTCGGATTGGCCAGGGGTACGTACAGCCCGCCCTGCGTAGTAGGGGCGAGACACGATGCCTTGCGGCTGGCTTCTTGATGCTGAGACCGACCGTTCATATAGTCAAATTGGCTGGCCAGCAGTTCGGCGATCATGCTCATCCTGGTGCGTGAGCTCCAGCGCAAGTGCTGGCGGCCGCAAGGCAAGTAAGGCGCCTCCCCTACGCTGCCATGTCCGCTGGCCGGACAACCCCGACAATATGAACATAGGCCTCCGCTCGAATGTTACGAATCATGAGTATCTCTGAGCCTTGAGTGGGATGCTGACTCGAAGCGGCCACAGGTCCGTCCCAGGGCCACGAACCAATCAGGTCAGGACCCATTCTTTGAACCGGCGAGATACCACCTCCAGATTTTCTGTCCAATACGCGCCGTCCTGAACGAGGTGATTGGGATTTCTGAAATCAGGCAGCCATTTGCGTGCCTCGGCCGACAACATCGAAAATCCCTTCTTAGAATTTGGGGTGAAGGATGCCGCCTCGCATAGCCGCGCCTGAACTTCCGGGCGCATGAAGTAAGCGACGAGCTTCATCGCGTGCTCCTTGTTCGGTGCACCCTTCGGAATCGCGTTTACGTTGGTACCGAACAGGTTCTGCTCAAGTGACAAGGCCAAAGGTTTTCCGCCGCCCGGCTCATTCGTCGCTTTGACGCGATTGGCGTAGGTATAGCTGAAATCGACTTCGCCAGTCTGCAGAAGGGAGATTGTTTGAGTACTCGTATTGAGCCAGGAGGCGATACTTGGTTTGATCCGATCGAGCACCTTGAATGCGCGATCGATATCCAGGGGATAGATCTCCTTTGGCGGCACGCCATCGGCGAGAAGCGCAATTTCAAGCGTCTCGTTGGGTTGGTTGCGTAGGGTGCGGCGTCCGGGAAACTTCTTCAGGTCGAAATATTCGGCAAAATTCGTCGGATGCTTTCCTGCCCCGTATTTCGCCGGATCCCATCCTACGCCGCCCGCATAGGAGTTCAACGTGATGCTATCACTCGCCGGTGGAATCGGCATATCATCGACATCAACCATCGAAAGATCCAGTTTCTCCCAAAAACCCTCCTTGGATCCGAACGCCGCCCCCACAGCTGAGGTGACAAACACGTCCATTTCGACATTGCCGATGAGTTGCTGAGCCTTCAATTTCGCGAGGTCAGGAGTAGGAATGAGGTTGACCTTGATTCCTGTTTCCTCGGTGAAGGGATTGGTCACAGTCTTGACCAGGATCTCTTGAATGCTCCCGCCATACGCAGTGACCGTCACGGAGTTCTCCTTGGCCGCGGCGCGCGAGGCCCTGATTACCATTGGCGCCGCAAGGACGCCGGCTGCCGCGGCCATGAAGGAGCGACGTGACGCTCTTGAAACTGTTTTGCTCATGGACTGTTTCCTCGTTTTATTGATCAATGATGGCAGGTCCGCTTCCGCTGCCACAAATACCAATTTCGGACTGATCAATATCAGTTTGGAATTGATGTGGGTTTGCGCGCCAATCCCTTAAGAAGGATCTCGGGCCGACGCCTCGGTGCCGAGCGCGTTCTCGCGCCGAATTCCTCGTGATTGGTACCGCGTTGGAAGTCCATGGGCCTGCTTCGGAGCGGTCTGACGCTCCCGCGTTGCCTTCCGCGTGAGCGCGCCCGCGCCGATTTCGGGCGTCGGCGTTCTACGAACTTCATGCACCAAGCCCGGCTGCGCCAGAATCAATGCTTCCTCTAGCGCGTCCTCCAAACGGGTGCAGTGGACATTGCAGTTGATATCGACGCTGCCGCTCAGGCTTGGGATTGCGCGCCGCCCAGCGATGATCAACCGAGGAGAGTCTTAGGTAACGCTCGCTACCTTTAGAGCACAACCTTGCTGGCACGACTAGTCGGGTATCAAATATGATCAACGGCAACACGCAAGGAACACGCTTCAGTCTTTAAGTAATCGACCTTGACGCACCGATAGGCAGTTGTGGCGCGACGACGGCAGCTCGCTATAACGATGTGCGAGGAGCCGGATGATCGTGGGCGCCTTTCTGGCGCGCCGCCGCTAAGCCGGACGATTAAGAATTTGGGCCCATACGAAGTCTCGATCTCTTCGCCCGCGGCGCGAATGCTGTGATGAGTTGGTGAGAACTGGCATCATGCCTTTCGACTCAAACAGACCGCACTGCCGCTTCGCGAGTCGGGGGGCGATCCGATCGTTCCAAAAAAGGTGCGCAATAAGTATCCAGCTGGCGATTGGCGAGGTTAAAATGACGGCCATTTTGGATGCCAACATCAAAGATGTGAAAAGGCCGTCAGTCGCCTTCTCCGCGGTTGGCTGGAAAGCCACGTCCTCGCGCTGCTTGAGATTCCTATCGAGCCGCCGAGCGCGTGTCCTTTTTCGCCCAGGCCGATGGGCACATGCCTTATTGATCGATGCTATGTGTTGCCACCCGCACCACTTGTGATCACCGGCAGCACTTCGGCTGCCGCGCGGTTGGGAGTGTCGTCCTTCCAGCGCACAGAGCCAAATGGCCGCTCCAGCATACGGCGGACGCGCACCGGCTCGGGGCCCATGTGAAAGGCGATGGCTCTCCTTTCCATTTCGCGGTCCGAGTTGGTCGAGCGACTGCGTTGGCGCAAGTAGTCGAACCAGGTAGGACAGCAATAACGCTCCGTCCACAATTCAGGATCTGCGATGTCGCGCGCGATTGACCAGCCGTAGGCACCGTTGCGTTGCCGCAACAACTGCACTTCCTGCATCGCGTCATAGAAGGCCCGCGTTTTCTCCTGCGTGACGCGATATTCGACCTCGACCACCAGTGGCCCGCTGCGCCCGGTCAGCGCCAACCGCACCTCGGGATCTGCGGGCACCTCGGGCTCTTCGCCCCGTGCGCCGATGCGCGGCATCTGCAGCCACAGGCCCATGAGTGGGGAGGCCAACATCAGCGCTGCCGAGACCAAGAGCGCCGCTTCAACACCGGCGGCATCAGTCAGATGACCCCAGCCCCAGCTGCCGAGGGCAATCCCGCCTGAACTGGCCGCCTGATAGGCCGCGAGCGAGCGCCCGGCTACCCAACGTGGCGCCGACAATTGCACACCAATGTTGAACAGCGCCCACATCATCATCCACACCGCGCCCGCGAGAACAAGTGCGACCGCCGTTAATACCGGTTCGCGGCTCAGCGCGACCGCGGCAATCGCCCCGCCCAGAGAAAGCGCGCAGGCGCGGATCGCCGCCTCGCCGCTCATGCGCTTGCGCACGCCGTTGATACTAAGTGCGCCGATCACGGCGCCCAGACCAAACGCACTTAGCATGATGCCATAGGTCTGGGCACCCCCATTCAGAAGGTCGCGCGCGACTAGTGGCATCAGCGCAATGATCGCACCGCCGATCACACCGGTGATGATCGAGCGGGTCAGCACAATCTTGATCGATGGCGAATTGGTGATGTAGCGCACCCCTGTAACAATGGCGCGCCTAAGCCCTTCGGGCGGCAAACGCGAAGGTTCGGATATGCGTTTCCACAAAAGCAGAGCAACGATCAGCGGCAGATAGAGTAAGGCGTTGAGCGCAAACGCAGCCACTGCTCCGGCAGCTGCGACAACAAGGCCGCCAATCGCCGGGGCCGCGCTGCGCGCAACATTGTAGCTGATGCTGTTGAGCGCGATGGCCGCAGGAAGCGTCTCGGTTGGTGCCTGCTCGCTGACGGAGGATTGCCAGGCCGGTCCTAACAAAGCCATGCCGCTTCCGATGGCAAAGCAGAGCGCCAGCAAGAGGCGAGGTGTAATCAAGCCAAACCAGGCCACGCCTGTCAGCGCGGCCGCGCTGGCGAGTGCGATGCCGAGCGAAACCAGTGCCACGATACGCCGATCATACATGTCGGCGATTGCTCCGGCGGGCACTGAGATTATCATCACCGGCAGCATCAGAGCCGTCTGCACCAACGCGACCTTTCCGGCTCCCGATGTCATCTGCGTCATTGCCCAGGCCGCCCCGACGCCCTGGATGAGGTTGCCCAAATTGGAAAGCAGGCTGGCGAACCAAATTCGCCGGAAAGTAGTATGCCGCAGCGGCGCCGTGATGCCGTCGACGCTGGAGAGGTTGGGCTTTGGCACGTTCATATCAATTCCCAGGTGGGCTGCGATGGCTGATTCTGGACCAGATCAATATGGTTCCGGCAGAACGCGACAGTCCAGAGTTCTCGTGGTCGAGAGTGCTGTGGGCTCGGCTGGGGGTTTTTAAAGCTCGGCCGTGCGATCAGCTTTGTTTTGTGTCGCTACACCCTTTCCCGCGCGCGACATACGACGAAAGCTAACGCGAACGGGCGAGACCGTCGTGCAGATAGCACCTTTCTCCGAACGTACTCGCTTAGTGAAACTCACAATCTGTCAAAAGACGTCGCGTAATTTAACGAGCATCATAAGTAGCGCCGCACCATTCCGCAATTTTGACCGATGATCTCGGGCTTCGGGAACGCACGCAAGCCAATTCCAACATGGTATCGTTCTCTCCGAACTTGGTATTGGCGTCAGGTAGATGCTGTGGCGCAAAGTGCGCAACATTCAACAATTTTGGAGGATTTCCGAGTGCTGCACGAACGCGAGCATTATGTGGATGGCGCTTGGGTAACTCCATTACAGCCAACCCTCCTCGAGGTGGTTGATCCGTCGACCGAGGAGGTTTTCACCCACATCGCGTTGGGCGGTCCAAAGGATGTTGAGCGTGCTGTCGCCGCCGCTCGCACGGCGTTTCCTGCCTTCTCGCGAACCACCCCGCAAGAAAGACTGGAACTGCTAGGGAGTATTCTTGCGGAATTGGAGAAGCGGCGCAACGACATCGGCGAAGTTCTCTGCAGGGAAATAGGCTCCCCTCTGCACATTGCGTGCGAGCAGCAAGCTGCACCTGTCGATTTGATTAGCATGATGAATGTGCTTCAGAACTATCGTTTTGAAGAAATGCAAGGCAGCACCAAAATTATCCGAGAGCCAATTGGTGTGGTCGGCCTGATCGCTCCATGGAATTGGCCACTTGGCCAAATCATCATGAAGGTTGCTCCAGCGATCGCCGCGGGCTGCACCATGGTGCTCAAGCCTTCCGAGGTGTCGCCGTTGAACGCCATCATTTGGTCGGAGGTGATGCATGCTGCTGGCGTACCTAAAGGCGTTTATAATATGGTGCAGGGCGATGGCGCCAGGGTGGGCGAAGCTATGTCGGCCCATCCCGATATTGCATTGATGTCGTTTACTGGTTCGACCCGCGCCGGTATCTTGGTTGCCCAGTCTGCCGCAACTACCGTCAAGCGCGTGGCGCAAGAACTCGGCGGAAAGTCGGCGAACATTCTATTGCCCGACGTCGACTTTAGGGGCGCCGTCACAAATGGCGTGCTCAGAGCGACGCGCAATAGCGGTCAAGCGTGCAGCGCGCCTACCCGCATGCTCGTTCCGAGCGACCGGCACGACGAGGTGAAGGCGATAGCCAAGGCAGCGGCCGAGAGCCTTGTCGTGGGCGATGTACGAGATCCCAGGACAAACCTTGGGCCCGTTGTGAACGAAGCGCAGTTCACCAGAGTGCAGCGGCTAATCCAGGCCGGAATCGACGAGGGGGCGGAGCTCGTCACTGGCGGCCTCGGCAGACCTCAGCACCTCAAACGAGGCTATTTCGTGCGACCCACAGTATTTGGCAATGTCAAAAACGATATGACTATCGCTCGAGAAGAGATTTTCGGCCCAGTTCTGTCAATCCTGCCTTATCGCGATGAAGAAGAGGCGATCGAGATCGCGAACGATACCCGTTACGGCCTGGCGGCCTACGTCCAATCAGCGGATCTCGAGCGTGCGCGCCGCATAGCGCGCCGCATGCGCGCCGGAACTGTTCATCTCAACTACCCCGGACCCGACAGGATGGCACCGTTTGGCGGGTACAAACAATCGGGGAATGGGCGCGAAAACGGCAGGTGGGGACTCGAGGAATACTTGGAGGTGAAGGCCGTGCTTGGCTACGAGCCGAAATAGTCATTAGAATATAACGTCGTCGGGGCTCGAGGGGCGGAAGCGAGATTTGCCTGTCAGCCATCACTCTTAGGATGCATGACGCTCATCAATCCTAGTAGGATCGACGGGTTCGGCGCCGAGTTCAGGATGGCACCGTAACGGCTCTTCGAAGAGCCCGAGCTAGCCGGTGCGAAGCCTTGCTTTCAGTTGGGATTTATCCTCGAAAATCGACAACGCTACGGGCCGAAGTTCCATAAGACCATAAAGGTCGAGGCGTCCATAGCCTGGTCAGGACGTCAGCGGGAAAGCTTAGTTGTGGTCGGCACTAAAGCTGGGCGATTTCGCGGAAATTGCGGATGAGCTGCTTGGTGAACTCGGGCTCGTTTATGCGGAGGTCGAGCTTTATGAGTTCGCGATTGGGTGCCGCCTGCCAGCCGGATCGGATGGTATTCTATCATCGGGCCAACTGGCCAGTGCTCAAAAAACAAGCGACCGCGGCCTCGACCGAAGCATCGTTCTTGATCCGCTGGTCGATCCAGGAAATCCGCCGCATCGCCATGAAGCTTGCCAAGCGGCCGCATCTCGTGCGCCCGCATCGTCGCTCGGTCAACGCGCGCAAAGCCCATCTGAGGCAAAGATTGCAGCTGTAATACTCGAGCGATTTGATCCATCAGCTGCGTACCGTCCCGGTTAGAAAGTGGGTGCCTCACGGCGAGCTCTCTCCTTGTGAACTTGCTCCATTGACGATGGACAGACCCTGTCTACTCTCTCCCCAGTACTCACGGACAAAGGGCGAAGTGCAGTGTATTCCGGCGCACCACGTCGTCATTGTGGTTCGAGTTCAGTCCACCGCGAGGAAGCCCGGGCCCGGCAACTCCGGAAACGGCATTGTCGGAAGCGTCTGGTACCAGAACGCGACTGAGGCCACGTCGTCCTGCAAAGGCAGATATTTCGGCATTTTGACGCCAGAACGCCAACCGAGCGCCTGTATCGTCACGCGCAAATCGCTTTGAAAGCGCACTGGATCGGGGATATGCCAGCGGTACATGCCGAAGCGCTGCTGCGATCTGTACACGCCGTCCGGGCGGATGACCTGTGGCAACCCAGCATACGGCGTGGTGAATTCGAGATAGCATGAGGCGGGCCCGCCGCTCTGGCCGTGATTGGCGTGCTGCCAAGGTACGCGCGGATCGAAATTATATGCGCCGCAGAAATAATCCTCAGTGCCGGTGCCACAAATGGTTGGGAATTCACCGTCGCCGTCGATGAAAAACTTGATCGCGCCCTCGCCCCACCAGCCGTTATTGTTGACACCCCACGCCATGTAGGTGCCGACGTAATGACCCTGACCGGCTATACCATCGAGGAGCGTATGGACCTCTTTGTACGGCACCGGATTGGTGCGCCGGAACTGCGCATGAAAATAGGCGCAATCTTGCGGCACATCGGTCAGCGTGCAATTGATCTGGTAGTAGACGAACTCCGCCTCCTCGTTGCGGTTCTCCATCGTGAATCGCGCGCGCTTGCGGAACGGCATTTCCCAGTAGCAATTGAAGCCGCGGCCCGGATTGACACACACGGCGAGCGAGGATACCTGGGCGAAATCCTCCCAGCCACAAGCAAAGAAATCGCCGACCGGACATTCGACGCTGGGCTTGACTGGTCATCCCAGTAGATGCGTAAGATGGTGTGGTGCAGCTGCCCGCGCGAGATCGTCATCCAGATCTGCTGGATTGCGCCCGCGCCTTCTATATCGGCAAGTGTGAAGGTCGCCCCGGGCTCGATCACCACATACGGCGAGATCTTCCAGCCCAGTCCGAGATCGCGGGCCTGGCGCGCCGCCGGGCCATCAACCGCCATACCGCCCTTGCCTTTCTCGCCCGTGAAATTCTCCGGACTTATCGAGCGGGACAGCGCATCGGACAGGTGCGCCAAATTGCCGAGATGGAGGCCTAATCCGGAAAATTTCATGCCGCGTTCACCTTGCTGCTTGGCCGGCGATTGAGACGCGAAGCCAGCTGAACGCGCCCGCGTTGTTGTTTTGCCACCGCGCGGACCGCGAAAATCGCAGCGCCGTTGGCCGTCCGGGAGCGGGCAAACACCGATCCTAGCGCGACCCAAACGCTAAGCAGGACTGGCCCCGCGAGTATGTCGGCCGTTCCTTCCATGAAGTAAACTGTTTAGTCGCGTTGAGAGCGGGCCGCCGCAATAATGCGTTCCGCCTCGCATATCCGAGACCACCAACTCTGTCGTCGCCAGTGACCAAGTCTCCAAGCTCTTCATTGCGAGTCGCAGCGGCACATGAGATTGAAGGGAATGGAGGCTTGTGTGAGCAAAAGCCTCCAATTTCGATTTTTCCCGCATCCTCGCCTAGCTCAGGGAGTTCTTGCGCCGCTTCTGCCGCTGCTTATGGCCCGCGTTCGCAAGTCCAACCCAGGTCAATTCGCCTTGTTAACGGAGGTGACTATATCGTCTTGAGCCACTATATCGTCTCGAGCCGCAGTATGAGCGCTTAGATCAGCGCTCATGCGACTTCCTTATGCGGAAGACCAGACCCGATCTTCTGGCGTCCTCGATCAGACGTCCTGATATTCCCTCGTGTCCGCGGGCACAGGAATCATCATGTCCAGCAGTGGTACGTGCTGCTGTGCACCGTACACGTCGCTTTCACCCAACGCGCACTGCGCGTTCAAGCGGTAGATTGTCGCCTTGAATGCGCGTGCGAATGGAATCTCGAAGAAAGAGGAGATTTTCGAGTTGTCGATGCCTAGAGTTTTTGCCACGGTTTCCGCGTTCAGCGCGCCGCTCTTCGAGACTGCCTCGTAGAGGTCGTCACGCTCGAATAACACGTCGAACGTGATTCGATACGGGCCAGCGTTCTTACTACGAACAATGGATGCCAGATTGCCGAGTTTAACGAGTCGCTTTTTCTCCATTTCACACCTCTTCCATCACAATAGGGAAACACTCTAGCGGCGAGGACACCTTCATGAGGTGATAGGCGCTGAATTCGTATTGAATGCCGATGTTGTGTATCCGGGGCGAGTAACGGAAGGCGGCACTGCCGGCGGTGTTCTTGACGCCTTTAAATACTGCGTGGTTCACCTTGGCCGCAATAATGGCCACCGCATCGTAAGCAGTCTGCTGCACGTCCGCGGTGGCTTCAATGACCAGGCCGATTTCGTGCGGCATGGTCTTGTTGAACTCCAGTTCTCGGAGCACCGCATCGGCGCCGTATTTTGCGAACACGATGCGCAGCGACGGGTCGGGAATCTTTTCGCGCGTCAGCTTCTCGATGTCACGCAGTACTTGGTCCAGATTGCGCATCATCACCGGGCAGCGGATACCGGCAAGCGCGAAAGATCGGTAGCCGACCGGCTTCGAGCCTTCAAGTTTGATCCAATAGTCGTCGGATCGTTCGCCGCGGGTGCCAGTCACTCGTACGCGCCTCTCGTCGAGTTGCTCGAATCTGCATTCGCTCATGTTTTGCATCCGGCCCGGCCCGTACTGGACGAGAGGATTCTCTCGCTCGTAGAGGGTATGAGCGGCGACCGACTCCACCGACGCGCGCCGCGCGAGGCTACCCGGCTCCAACACAAAGCCTTCGTTGTCGATCGTGCTAAGCATCACGTCCATGCCAGGCGGGTCTGCGCTGATCGCACCGCATTCGAGGATCTTGCCCATGTGGATCGCCAGCGAAGGATCAATGCCCTTCCAGATCGCAAACGCAGCGACCGCGCTATCGTCGCACGATCGCCCCGCAACGATGATATCAGCGCCATCGTCCAGCGCTTGGCGGAACGGTTCATCGCCCATCTGTCCAACCAAGCCCGTGCTCGCCTGGATGTCCTCGACCTTCAGCTCCGCACCCACCTCGAAGTCGCGGATTTCACCGGCCTGGATCGCCGAGATCACGCGCTCCTTCGGTATGTCCGAGTAAATCTTCGCCAGCTTGAAGTGCAGGCCTTTTTCCTTCGCCACTTCCTTGACCATCGAGACAACGTTTTCTACCCCCGCGTTCGTCCCGGCTCCGTTCGCGCTCCCGATGATGAGTGGGATGCCGGCCTTGCGGGCTGCCGGGATGAGGGCATCGAGCTCCTTCTTGATGATGCCGTTCGGTAGCAGCGGAAGGCCGCTCCCGAGCAGAGATGGCCCAGGGTCCGTCGAACCTGCGTCCGTTGCGATAACGTCGGGGCGAAGGGACATGCCGCGCTCGAGTGCCTCGAGGCTAAAGCCCGCGCCCAGAGCGCCGGTAGGCGTAAGGGTTCTTACTGATTTCATGGTTTCTCCTTAGGTTCGTGGCTGCTGTTCGCAATTCAAATGTCCTCGGGCCTGTCGATTTCGGACCGGCCCGCTGGTTGACGCGGTAGTCCCAGAGCCACTAAGGCCGTAGTGCTGCGTCGAATGGTTGTTCCAGAGCGCGATCTCGCTCCGCTTTAGAGCTTGCGATCAGCCGCGCGACCTTCATCAGCCTGTTCGCTCCTCACTCACGGCGATGAGATTCTGCGTGCCTGTCGTCCCGCGGCGGGTTGCCTTGACGAGATCCGCCCCCTTCTCGCCAATCATCATTGTCGGCGCGTTCGTGCCGCCACTAATCACGTTCGGCATGATTGAGGCATCGACCACCCGCAACCTCTCCACGCCGCGAACGCGGAGCTCGGGGTCGACCACTGCCTCATCGTCACTGCCCATGCGGCACGTGCCGCACGGGTGCTTGCCGCTGCCGATGGTGCGGCGAATGTAGTCGGCGATCTGGTCATCGCTCTGCACATCCAACCCGGGAACCAGTTCTAAATCGATGTACTCGTTTAATGCGGGCTGGGCGGCGACCCTACGTATCTGCCGGAAGGCGTCGATCATGACCCTCATATCGCCCGGGGCCGAGAGATAGCCGCTGTCGATGTGTGGCTCCGTGAACGCGTCCTGCGAGACGAGTGAGAGCTTCCCGCGGCTTTCCGGCCGCAGCTGAGCCCAGCCGATGGTGAAGGCGTCCCGATCCAGCAGGCCGCCGCCGCCGAAGCCCGGCCATCTTAAAGCCGTGAGCCCCGCTCCGGGAACGAAGTACCACTGAATGTCCGGACGTTCGACATCGGGCCGAGTACGCGTGAAAGCGCCGGCTTCGCACGGGAAGTTCGTCGCCGGGCCCGAGCGCAGCAGGAGTGCCTGAGCCATCATCAGCGCCGCGCGATCCGCGCGCACCAAACTGTATAAGGTAAGCGGCTTCGTGCAGCCGAATGTGACAGTGTCCACCGGATGGTCCTGGAGGTTGCGGCCGACGCCTGGCAGATCCATCACCGAAGCGATGCCGAGTTGGGCCAGCTCGCGTGCATCTCCAATGCCCGAATGCATCAGCAAAAACGGTGAGCAGATCGCGCCGGCGCAGAGGATAACCTCGGCATCCGCCATGGCCTTCAGCGTCTTTCCTGATCGATTGTACTCGACACCGATAGCGCGCCGCCCCTCGAAAAGAATGCGCGTGGCGTGCGCGTGCGTGACAACCCTAAGGTTGGGACGCTTGCGCGCTTCATCCAGGAAGGCCCGAGCGGCCGACCAGCGCCGACCCTTGTGGATCGTGAAGTCGACCATGCCAAAGCCCTCCTGCGTTTGGCCGTTGAAGTCCTCACATTCAGGGAAACCCGCCTGGATGCCAGCGCGAATGAAGGCCGAATAGAGGGGATTCTGCGAAGTGGCGAGGTTTACGCGCAGCGGACCGTTCTGGTTGTGGAACCTGCCTTTCCTGGCCTGGTGCCCTTCGGACTTCAGAAAGTACGGCAGCACATCTTGGTAGCCCCACCCTACGTTGCCGAGATCGCGCCAATTATCATAGTCCGCGCGGTCGCCGCGCAGATACTGCATGCCATTGAGGGACGACGATCCGCCGATCACCTTGCCGCGCGGCCAGAACTCGCGCCGTCCGCCGGCTTCCTTGTGTTCGGCATGCATCTTCCAGCCATACAGCCCGCCTTTGCGGAGCGCCTGGCCAGTTCCGATGGGAATCCGGATCAGGGGGCTCCAGTCTTCACCGCCCGCCTCCAGCAATAGCACTCGGTTGGACGGATCCTCCGACAGCCGCGCGGCCATGACGCACCCCGCCGAGCCGGCGCCGACGATGACGTAGGTGGATCGTTCAGACATTTCAGTTCGCTCCGCAGGCCCGCATTGCCTTCGCTTGCACCAGGTTCAACTTGCCAGTCTGCCCAGCAAGCGGCTCAGCTGCGCTATCACCTGAGATGCTTTTCAACGAGCTTCTAGGAATTCGATGAGCAATATCGAGGGCAGAGAAACTAAAAAACACATCGAAAGCCGTTAACGGCTGACCGCTACGGCGAACGATTGCGCACAATGCCACCCAGGTAGCCGTCAACACGCCCCGTTCGACGGTGAGTCGTGGTACCAAAATGGCTCTCACTGCAATCGCGCCCTACCTGCAGCCGGTGTCCGCGTGAGTGGCTCCGGTAAGCCTAGCGAGGGTATCCTAGCTGAGACTTCAGGCGTTGCCAGCAGCAGAGCCAGCAACCGAAGCTGACAGCTCGGACGCATAGCGCACCTCCCAACCGCATCAATTCTGTTTGAGCAGTAGCGAAACGCCCCCGACCATACCAATACCGATTTCGGGCCGACCGATACCAAGTAGGAATTGATGTGAAGGTGGCATGCGGCAGCCATCCTAGGTGCAGACATATCAAAGTCGCCCTGACCTTCCCTACCCCCGTCCGAGCCGATTGGTACCGGTTTTTTCGGAATTCACGCGTTCTCGAATATCGGCCGGCACCGGTCAGGTCGAGCAGTAACGACCCGCGAGGACTTCAAGAGAGCTGCCGTTTCCTTGCCCCGGAAGTGCATGTAGGAGCTCGTCAGGAGGAGAAAACGGGACGCGATGAGCAGCTGCTTACCGTCAATTGGTGGCCCTCCCGTGAGCGGGCACCACGCCACATGAAGCGCCACAGGAGACGCGGATCACCCAAGTGAAATCATCAAAGCGAATGCTAAATCACAATCTCCGACCCGACATATCCTGTCGACCGGCCACGTACGCTTTCGATCAGCTTGCCGGAATTATTGCACCTGTAACAGCCGTCCGCCAGTGCAATCCGACTTTGATATTCATGGTACTTTTCATCGCTTAGCTGTTTAATATCCCCTCCAAGCGGCAGCTGGTGCGTAAGGACGGAGGTTAACTTCGCCGACCGCTCGTGCTTGGGGTTGAAGTTCAAGAAAACCAAGTACTCGATAATCGACGCTGAGCCACAACCGCGGCGCCACAACCAGTGAGGGTGTTTGCGGAACGCTTTCGAACGTCACGCAGGCGAGCGCAAAGCGGCGCAGCCCATTCTACCATCCAGCCTGTTGTGATCTCGTTTGATATTCATCTACGGCAGATGAGTTGCGAAGCTCGTTACCCCAACGGTGGTAATTTTCGCAGCGCCAGCGCCGTCCCACCATAACTCTTCAACACTACATGGTGGAAATCCGCTTTCTCGCACATCGCAACTCTTTGTCGCCGAGAGGACAAATGGAGGCTGGATGCGCGAGAGTTATGGAAAGGCATTGCTTTGAGCACGATCAACCGGATTACCAGCTCTATTATTCAACAGCGCCTTGAGGCAGTCGTCGCTGAAATGGGAGAGGCAATGCTCCGAACTGCCTACTCTCAGATCTTGAACTCAAGTCGCGACTTCTCGACAGCCGTTTTTGACGGCTTGGGCAGATTGGTTGCTCAGGCCGATCATATTCCGCTTCACGTCGGCGCATTGCCATTCGCTGTTAAGTCAGTGCTTAGCGCCTTTGAGGGCGACATCTGGCCAGGCGACGTCTTCCTGTTGAACGACCCCTATTTTGGCGGAAACCACCTCCCTGACGTCACTGCGTTCGTACCCGTTTTTGCCGAAGGCCATGACAGGCCAATGTTCTGGACTATCAACCGCGCTCACCAGAGCGACATTGGTGGTGCGACACATGGCTCTTACAATCCGTCTGCGACGGAGATCTGGCAGGAAGGTATACGTATCCCGCCTATCCGACTCTATGAGAAGGGCAAGTTGCGCTTCGATCTTCAGAGGATGATCGCCACCAATATTCGGCATCCTGCGGATTTTATTGGTGACCTTAACGCAATGGTCGGTTCGGTTCGCTCAGGGGAGCGCCGCCTTCAGAAGCTACTGCGGGAATACGGCACCGACATCGTCGGCGCAGCGCTTGACGATATTCTCAACGGTTCCGAAGCGCAGGCCCGGGCTTGTGTCGAAGCTTGGAAAGATGGCGTGTTCGAGGGCAAAAGCTTCTTAGACGACGACGGCCATGATGCGCAATCCATCAGACTGCACGCCAAAGTTAAGAAGCAGGGCAGCAACCTGCATGTCGATCTCTCCGGCTGCCACCCACAGGTGACCGGGTTCGTCAACTCCTCCTCTGCAAATACCGTTTCGGCCGTGCATATGGCTCTGGCCTTCCTCATCGACCCAGGCATCCCAAAAAACGAAGGCACTTTCCGCTTGGTCGAAATCAAGACCGTAGAGGGCACTATCGTCCATCCGTTGCCGCCAGCCCCGGTAACGCTCTCAACAAATCACCCTTCTCAGGAGATCGCCGAGGCGATCATCAAAGCGCTGGCCGATTCATGTCCTGATCGCGTTATTGCGGGATGGGGCCGCCGCTTCCGTATCGCGATCAAGGGCATCAATCCGCGGACGGGCAAACAATTCATCTGGCACCTCTTTCATGCCAGGCCCGGCGCTGGTGCTTCTTCGCAAGCAGACGGGTGGTCCAATGTCGGGGAGCTGTCTTCGGCTGGTGGGCTGAAGTTCGGCAGCATCGAAGTCGCTGAGGCCAGATTCCCGCTTCATTTTGAAGTACACGAGTACCGGCCTGGATCAGGTGGTGCCGGCAAACATCGTGGCGGCCTAGGGTCCATCCTGAGTTTGGTCTGCGAGACCGAGCAAGCTGCGGTGGGCAACACAGCCGGTGACGGCGTGATTACGGGCGGATACGGCCTGTTCGGTGGTGTAGATGGTCTACCTCATCGCTATCGGCTCTCGTCAGGCAATCAGGTGCGCGACCTGAAGACCAAGGAAACAAGCATCGTTATCCAACCCGGTGACCGTCTCTTCGTCGAGTCGGCCGGCGGCGGCGGCTTCGGCCCAACAGCCGAGCGGTCCGCTGAAGCGACGAAAGCGGATCAACGCGACGAACTCCTCGTCGCTTTCGCAAGCTGATTTTTTACTGGGATTCATCCATGTACCGTATTGGAATCGACGTGGGCGGCACGTTCACGGACCTCGTCGCGATCGACAACACCGGACAGGTAACGATCGCAAAATCTCCTTCCACCCCCGCCGATCAGTCCTTTGGCGTTCTTAAGGGTCTGGAGAACTTGGCGAACGAGATGAATATGACGCGGGAGGCGCTTCTCCAGCAGACCGAGCAGATCGTCCATGGCACCACGGCAGCCACGAACGCCTTGCTAGAGCGACGCGGAGCAAGGGTTGGTCTTCTAACCACCCAAGGACATCGCGACGTTCTTGAGCAGCGCGAAGGCTACAAGCCTGCCCGATACGATCTCAGGTTGGCGCCCCAGCCAGCGCTTGTTCCGCGCTATCTGCGCCTTGGCGTAAGAGAGCGACTTCGATTCGATGGCTCCACTCAAATGCCTCTTGACGAAGCATCGCTGAGAGAAGACATTCGCAAACTTCAGGAGAATGGTGTCGAAGCGGTCGCGATCTGCTTCCTCCATTCTCATATCAATTCTTCGCATGAGCTGCAGGCGCGGGCTCTTGTCGAGGAGATGATGCCTGAGGCATATATCTCGGTTTCCTCTCAGATCATCAGAGAGATCAAAGAATACGAGCGTTTTTCGACAACCGTCGTAAATGCCTTCGTTGGAAAGGAGCTCAAGAAGTATCTCACCAATCTTGAACGCCTTCTCAAGGAAGCGGGTTATGCGAACGGTGTTCTGATCATGCACTCTCACGGTGGCGTGGGAACGATCGCGGATTCGATTGCACTTTCGGCTGCTTGCGTTCTGTCTGGTCCCGCCGGCGGAATCGCGGCTGCCTCCTACATCTCATCCTTGACGAACGAACAAAACCTCATTTCATTTGATATGGGAGGAACCAGGACCGACATAGCGATCATTGAGAATGGGCGAGTTCCTCTCAGCACCAATCGCGATATCGACGACACAGGCCCGCAATGGAGAGCGCGTTCGCAGCAGTGCCGGTTTGCGTCAGAAAGACTTTCGTAGGCTTGTCGAAAAGTGCCGAGACAACGTCCTCAAGCTCTGATGTCAGAGCATCCTCTGCGTAGCTTGCCGCGGAGCCTTCATTCGCTTCTGTTATCGCCGACAAAAATCGGGGGTGGATTCCCGCAACGTTATCACTGTAAAGCGACTGCATTCTTCCGCTCTTCCTTCGCCGGACCAAGTGTGGCGACTTCGACCACACCTACTGAGATGTCCAGCCATCCTAGATCGTTCACCGTGGCGCGATCGCCTTCTCGAAGTGCGACCGTCGTGGTGCGTGACTCGACCAGCGCTGGCCCCTTAACAACCGATCCGACAGTGAGATGCCTTAGCTTGTAGAGAGCGACCTCTTGCCAACCATCATTATTAGACTCGCCGTGTTATAGGAGCACTGCAGGCCGCATCCGATCGAGAAGGAGTCCGGGGGCGAACTGCGTCGAGCTTGCCGATCGCCGACACGCGAATGTTCACCAGAATGACTTCCTGTTGGAGGCTCTTATACGTGTAAACGTCCTCATGGCGCTTATGAAAGCGAGCTATAACCTCCTCAACGAAAGTCGGTGCGTCGATATTGACGCCGTCGAGAGGCACGTTGAGTTCAAAGACTTGCTCGCCGTAGCGCATGTCGACAGTTCTCTCGATTTCGATCCGACCCAGGTCAAACTGAGCGAGTTTCTCTCGGCCCTGTTGTTCAAGTTCCGCAAAGGCTTGGCGGAGTTCGATCGGGTCTGCGGAGGCAAGGCTTGTCAAATGGGACCGGCTCAGCTCGTAGCGAAGATCGGTTGCGAGCATGCCCCAAGCTGAAAGGACCGAAGCAACGCCAGGGACAATGATACGCTTCACGTCGAGCATCCGAGCGACGTCTGAAACATGAAGTCCGGCGGCACCGCCAAAGGAGAGCAGGGTGTAATTTCGGAGATCGACACCGCGGCGGACCGACATGACGCGGACACCTTCCGCCATTTGGGTGTTCACAACCCGCTGAATTCCCTGAGCCGCCTCAACGACGGAACATTCCAGCGCATCAGCAATGTGAGCTACCGCCTTCTCGGCTGCAGCCCCATCGAAGCTGGTCCGCCCGCCCAGGAAACTTTTCGGGTCGAAATAGCCGAGAACGACGTTAGCATCGGTGACAGCAGGCTTCTGTCCGCCCTTGCCGTAGGACGCAGGGCCCGGATCAGCGCCGGCGCTTTCCGGACCTACGTGCAAAATTCCGCCGATATCAACGTGGCCGATCGAACCGCCGCCTGAGCCGATGGTGTGAATATCAATGCTCGGCAGCGCCACGCGTAGGTCCCGCATGGAAACGAACGCTGTGCCATCGGCGAAGTCATGTCATGGAGGCAGAAGCGGGTGCGCCCGAGGCTTTCTCAGGCGGTGGCAAACTTAGCGCTGGTGCGGGCGGCTGGACAAACTTTCTGTTGAAGGTGTCACGACTGCTTTAAGTATGGGAATTCCTGGCGATCCGCACTCGCCAAATTTCGGCCTTGTATCACTCTCTCAGGCGACCGAGTGCGGCACAATCTATTCATTGCAAGAGCTAAAGGATATCGCCGCCATCGTCCGACGGCATGATGCGCGTCTCCATTTGGATGGGGCTCGCTTCGCAAATGCGCTTGCGGCGATGGGGGCTTCTCCGGCAGAGATCGCGGCAGAGATCGCACCTGACGCCATTTCTTTTGGCATTGCCAAGAATGGCGGGGCATTTTACGACCTTGTCGTCCTGTTCGACATCGAGAAGGCAGAAGAGTTTCGCTTCCGTCAAATGCGCTCTGGGCACCTGTTGGCAAAACATCGCTTCATCTCTGCGCAGGCATTGGCATCTCTGCGAGACGGGTTGTGGTTGGAATTGGCGACACGTGCGAATCAACAAGCAGCGGTTCTCGCCAACGCCTTACAGTCCAGAAATTTCGAGGCCGTCTTCGATGTGAAGACAAACTTGGTATTTGTGGAGATCGATTCTGAGACCGCAGATCGCCTCCAATGCCAGGACCAGATCGTCAAACTCTATAATCCAGCCGCGTTCGACCGCGAGGAAGCCGCCGCTAGCGGTGCGAAGGTTCTCCGTCTAGTCACGAGCTGGCAGACAACTGAGGACGATATTTCTCGCTGTCTAGAAGCTCTCGGACCTCAGCGCCTCTAACGCTGATCGCCCTGTCCGCAAACGCGTGGTGGCTTTGCCCCGCGACTCAGTCGACCTTGAGTTCATATCGCTGCGCCGGCCCCACGACAAACCACGCGCCGTCATCTCGATAGCCGAGAGAGGCCACGCTCGTGCTATTAGCTGAACGCATACCCACGCCCATCGAGCTGGAGCCAACCGACTGCCCCGCCCCCTAGTGGTTCCCGTAATGTCGACGGCACGTGTTATGGAGCGTCTACCAGCCACGGGCTCCTCTCAACCCAGAGAAAGCGGTAACAGACCGCAATTTTCGATTGGAATGTCGCTGCGTTGGCGGCTGCGGCCATAGTGAAAGACGTTCCAAACACAAAAATCAGGTGCGAGAGAAAAGCCTGAATAATTCCATGTGGGAGTTGATACCCAGCCGCTTATAAAGGCGCTTGCGATGCACTCGCTCGGTATGAGGTGAGATTCCCAGCACCCTTGCGGCAGATTTTGAGGAGTGTCCTTGCAGGAGCAGTTCTGCAACTTCTTGCTCCCTTTTGCTCAAGCCTAATCTGATCGCAGCGGGTGCTGGAGCTGGCTGCGCGCGTTCTCCCGCTTCGGCTCTAAAGCTCAGCTCCTTGCGCAGCAACGATTTAACAATTGGCAACACGTCACGCAAAGCCATCAATTCATTTTCTGAGAACTTTGAGCTCGGCATCTTTCTTTCGATCATAAATACTATGCCGTGGTTGCCGGCCTTCAAGAAGAACAGCCCCTCGTCAGAAACCCGCTTAGTTTCATAGTAAAGGCCAAAGTACGTCGTAGAAAAGAAGTCGTCAGGCGCCACGTCCGAAACTGTATAGAATCCTTCGTTCGCTCTTTTTGATATAACCGAACTGAAATATGGACTTAGCTTGTAGATCCCGTTCACAAATGCGCTGTACAGATCCGTCCTCTCGGTCGATCTGAACGTATCGTAGAGATAAACGGGCTGCTCATAATCGTCGAACCGGAATGCTGAGGCGCCATCAAATCGCACGACGTTGAGAAGTAAACCCTCGATTGCTCCGAACGCATTCCCATCGATAGCTAGTTCAACTGCAGTGGCGATCGCAGGAAGCTCCAGCATCGATCGTCCCTTCCATCGCTGTTATCGCTTCTCGGTGAGCTTGCCACAAATGGTGGGGAATTTGCGAGCGTCACGTTGAAAGTGATCGGCATTGAAAAAGCTCTGTTCGGCCTCAGTTGTCAGCAAGCCTACGATCACCCCAAGCAGGACCAAGGGCCGACGACGCTGTCTCAGGGAAGATACCGCCGCGAGGCCCCACACGACCGAATGTCGAATGCTGGCGCTCGGCGGTTGGCCAAGAGTCCGCCTCGGAGACCGGAAGACGCTCTCGGAACAGCGAGTGTCCAGAAAATCCGGTCAACTTCAGCCATCGAAAGGCTGGGCGCACCTTGCTCCCCAAGATAGCCGAAACATCGCGAGAGGCTCTAAGTGTTCGGACGAGCCGTTGCCAAAGCCGCGACTGCATCAGCCGTTGCAGCGGACAGCGTCCAGCCCAAGTGACCATGGCCAGTATTGTAGAAGACGCGGGGATTTCGACCACGCATGACACGAGGCATCATATCCGGCATCATCGGCCTAAGTCCTGCCCAGGGAACAACCTGGCGGGTGCTCATTTCAGGGAAGTGCTTCCGGCACCACCCAATGAGAGGCTCGATGCGCGCCGTCCGGATATCCTTGTTGATCCCGTTAAATTCGGCAGTCCCGGCGACCCGAAAGCGATCCGCGCCCAATCGGCTTGTCACGATTTTCGCCTTGTCATCGAGCAGGCTAGTCCAGGGCGCAGCCTTTCGATCCGACTCCTCGAGCAGATTTACGGTTATAGAGTAGCCTTTGACGGGATAGATATTGATACGGTCGCCGAGCTGGCGCGCGAGCGTGCGGGAATAGACCCCGGCGCATACGACGACCGTGTCAAACTCGGCTGTTAGAGTTTCGACAGCAGCCTCAGCCCCAATGGGCCGCCAAGCGATGGTGACATGCTCCGCTCCATAGCCGATGCCGGTCACTTCGGTCGAAAGCCGCATGATCACGCCCATGCGTTCGCACGCTTTCGCCAGTTCATTGGTGAATTTGTGGATGTCTCCGGTGAAGTCGCTTTCGGTATAGAAACCGCCAAAGAAATCACCTTTCAGTGCGGGCTCGATGCTTCGGATTTCGCTTGGTCCGACAGGCCGGCGTACCAAGCCTCCCTTTGCAAGCAGCACCGTAACCTTTTCTGCAGAAGCGTACTCGGTCTTGGAGTGGTAGACATGAAGGATGCCTCTGTCTTCACAGTTAAACTCAATTCCTTCATTCGCCGCCATCAATCGGAGGTGCTGGCGCGCCTCGATGGCGAGTCGCGCTGTCGTGACGGTGTTCTGCTCGTACTTTGGGATCGACGCGACGAATTCGGCCATCCACGACAGTTTGTGCCAGCTCGGTTTTGGATCCACCAGCAGCGGAGCCCCAGGGGTGAACATCCACTTCAAGCCTTTAAGGATTGTCTTCCAACTATTCCAGACTTCCGCATTTGACGCGGATAGTTGCCCACCATTGGCAAACACGACGTTTCCATCGCAGGATAGGGCTGTCGATCGAAAACCGTTACATCGCAGCCGCGTTTAGCCAGATTATATGCGGTTGTGACACCGGCAATTCCTGCGCCGATCACTGCAATGCGCTTAACTTCTGCAGACATGGGGCTCCTGCCCGCAATCAGCGGGTCAGCTAAACACCCCCTCTGTCATTGGCCTGAGAGCATCATCTCGCTCGCGGATACGAGCGAGGATTTACACCGTCGGCGCGCGGCATGCGGCCACGCTTTTCAGAGTCGACAACACGCAGCGGTCCTTTTGCCTGAGAGTTTCCGGGGTAGTTGCTCCGTCGGCGCTGACGCTTGCATATCACAAGAGCCAGTCTCTCCCGCTTTTGGTAATCCATACTTTGGGCAGTGGATTGTCAAGGCACCTGCCGCAAATGAAGTGCGCAAATCCGGTTAGATAACCCAATTGCGTCGTTTTCGGAAAGGCATACGATGATTTTTCATCGAGTTCTTCTAACAGGTGCCGCGGGCAATCTTGGCTCCATACTCCGACGCGAGCTCTCTCCGAAAGTGAAGCTGCTAAGAAGTACGGACATCGCGCCA
This sequence comes from Bradyrhizobium sp. BLXBL-03, assembly GCF_051853015.1. Classification (NCBI taxonomy): domain Bacteria; kingdom Pseudomonadati; phylum Pseudomonadota; class Alphaproteobacteria; order Hyphomicrobiales; family Nitrobacteraceae; genus Bradyrhizobium; species Bradyrhizobium sp. BLXBL-03. The sequence goes on from NZ_CP182470.1 coordinate 7,350,816, forward strand.
CTGAGCGGATCCTATGAGAACGAGCAGTGTGTGGTCGCGGATCTCGGCGATCCTACGGTTGCTGACGGCCTGGTGTCCGGCGTTGATGCCATCATCCATTTCGCGGGCATCGTTAAAAAGGATGTCGATTTCGCGGACGTTAATCGGGTGAGCATCATGGGGATGCACAGTCTCTATGACGCTGCCGTCCGCCATGGGGTCAAGCGGGTCGTGTTTGCTAGCTCCATTCATGTGGTGGGCTTTTACGAACAAACTGATATCATTGATGCTCACGCGCTGGTAAGGCCCGACACCTACTACGGGCTTGCCAAAGCGTTCGGCGAAAACCTCGCCCAGCTATATTGGGATCGCCACGGCCTCGAGACAGTATCGATCCGGATCGGGGCAAGTGAAGCCATAGCGTCAAATCATAGGCAGTTGAGATCGTGGCTTTCATTCGGGGACATGGTTCGCTTAGTCGAAGCTTCGCTTACCGCGCCGCGGGTCGGACATACCATCGCCTTCGGAACCTCTCGCAACGGTGCGAGCTTCTGGGATGATCGTTTGGCGCGGCACCTTGGGTACAGCCCGCAGGATAGTGCGGATGTTTTTCGTACTGAGATCTTGGCTAAAGACCACATCCCGATCTTAACGATCCGGTTGTCCGCTTCCAGGGCGGCCTGTGGGCCGTCTAGTCTTGTAGTTCGAAGATTGCAGTCTGCTGACCGAGATTTCTCAGGTCATGACCTTGGCCAACGCGGCCAGAACGACTGGCTCTATGGAGGGCACATCAAATTAAGTTGGTTGCGGCAATTCTCCGATGCTGAGCGGGACAGGCAGAGCCCCGCCGGGAAATAAACAGTCAGATTCTTCATGGCGTCGGGTCCTTCCGTCGAGTTTTACCACAGCCAGCGTCCCGCATCCTCGATCCTGCACAATTCGCTGTTGCCGTCCGGCTGACGATATATCGACACTCTTCCATTGATCAGGCGAGTGCTCATCGTCTGCAACTCGAAAAGCGCAGCTTCAGCTGTTCCGGCGAATCCATATCAAATGGCAGAATAGAATGTGCCCGGATGTGGAACGCGCCATTCCGCTCCTTGAACTCGATCTGCTGGCCGCAAGCCCGAAGGAGCTCCACGAGAAATGTCGTGATGGACGCGGCGTCGGTCCCAGATACTCCGAGGTCCCTCCTCAACTCATGGGTATATTGTATTGCGGTCACTCGCATGACCTGGCCGAGCAGGAAGTACGTCTGCTCACCGAACATCTGGAGGAGGCATTCAACGGTCGTTCTCACATTTTCCCGCGACCAGTTCCGCCTCGCCCTGAGGATGCGTGCCTCAGGCCACAGTAGCGGATCCAGGCGAGGCGCCGCTGCGGGATCGAACTCCGGTATGTGTTGGGAAGCCTCGTATCAAAATTCTTCTCCCTGGCGTAGATCTTGATCGTACTCGATAAAGTAACCCTCATCGCTGGCTTCCGCTTCCATGATGAATTTGGTACCCAGCCGAGGCGCGGGCAACCATTAGCTGGCCATTCCGGGGGTGCCAGGCGGTAAAGGTCTTCCGGCGGAGGGACCCGGGTAGCGCCATCATGGCAATTCCCGCAAAAGCCCACATCGGCGCTGTGTAGCGGATCCAAACCTTCTTCGGCGACTCTTCGATGTACTCCATCGATAGACCGCCGGGTTGCGTTAGTCAGGTGATGGTATTTGGCCGCGGCCACCGCCGGGGTCTCGTCGTCGCGGATGCCGAGCTTTCGCAGTCCTTCTTGATAATGACCAACCTGTTGCTGGCGTAAGACCCGGACGTAAAGCTCGCAAACTGCGTTCTCTCCCGTTTCCCGGTAGGTGATCGCGCAGAGGCCGGCGAAGGTGCGTCCCCAGAGCTTGTTAGCAACCTCGCAGTCGGTATGCAACTGGGCCACATCATCCATTTCCGTTCAAGCCCCTGGCTCCGGGGTAAGCCATCAAAACGGTCAGGAGAGTCGCCTCCAGGCTGATTGACAGGGTGCTGCCTAGGACACGTCGGAACAGAAGTTCGTTGACCGGCGCGATGTAGTGCTGGGTCGCAGGTGAGCAATCTAGACTGACCGTCACGTAAAAACTAGCCGCATTAGAAAACGCCCGCGAGCGGCAACGGCGCGGGAATCAAGCATGCCCGGCCTTCCAACGGTCGCATCGTAAAGGATGACATGGCCTACAATCGGGTTGATTGTTGGCGGAAGAGATTCATTCCGCCGCCGAAATCCTAATCAAGCGGTCGACTAAGCCGCCGTCAAATCAACAGCCATTGCTTGAAGCGGGTCTGCAGCTTGTCGAAATTGTCCGCCCACCATTCATCGTCGACAATGGCTGAATTCGGCCCTTTCATATCGGGGAGCCACTCGCGCGATGCCGCGCTCATCAGCGGAATGGCCTGCTGGTTGTTCGGGATGATACCCATCTCATCCATCAAAGCAGCTTGGCGATCGGGCTGCAGTGTAAAGGCGATGAATTGCATCGCCTCCGCCTTGTTCATGCTGGCCTTAGGGACCGTGAAATAGGCCGCGCCAAAGATGACTTGCTGCAGCGAAAAATCGATCGAGATGTTCGATTCTTTTGCGACCTTCGCCCTATTGGAATAAGTGTACGAGAAGTCCCCCTCTCCAGTCTGGAGGAGCATAATTGTCTGCGGCGTCTGTTCGACCCACTTGGCGACGAAGGGCTTGATTGCATCGAGCTTGCGAAAGCCGCGCTCGACATCGAGCGGATAAAGTTGCTTTGGCGGCACGCCATCGGCAATTAGGGCGAGCTCCAACATTTCCGAGATGCGGTTTCGCAATGCGCGGCGGCCCGGGAACGCGTTGGTATCGAAAAAATCCTTGAAGTTCGTGGGGTGCTTGCCGGCCGGATGCGTTTTGGGATTGAAGGCGATGCCTCCGGCATAGAAGTAGAGACCAGCACGATCTTCGGCGATCGGGAGGGTCAGATTATCCGACTTGATGATGTTACGGTCGAGCGGCGCCCAAAAACCCTGTTTCGTGCCGGACACAGCCATAGCTCCAGGGGCATCGACTACGTCCCATTCGGACGTTCCCATAATGCTTTGCGCCTTAAGCTTGGCGAGGTCTGGCCCGTCCGCCACTAGCACGTTTATTCCAGTCTTCTTGATGAAAGGAGTGATCCAGTGCTTCTTCATCGCCTCGGCGTAAGATCCTCCCCAAGTCACCACGGTGATAGCTTTGGATTGAGCGCGGGCCGATCTGCTCAGCGCCGGAGCGACAATCGTGCCGGCAGCGCTGGCGCCGGCGCCAATCAATAGCTGGCGCCGGTTGGCCTGGATTAACTTCTTAGTCATCTCGATAACCCCTTTTGTTGATTGAAAAAACTGCCGACTAGAATAAGCGATCAGGACCTTCTTCGATTTTTCCAGGTCTCGATCCAAATATCGTTCGCCGAGCACCCCTCAACGATCTCTTGAAGCTGACCTTTGCCGTCAGCATGCAAACGATGGCCAGGGAGAATTCGGCCCTCGGCATAACGCTGGCGATCTTTCCTCAGACTGTCGAATCATCTCGCTCGTCCAAGTGCGGCGAAGTTACCGGTTCGAACCTCGTGAAGCAGGTGGTGCTTTCGACCTTTCACGAGGTGATCGCAGGTGATGTCATGGCCGCACTCCACGAAGTGTCCAGTCACCATGCCGGTAGAGCTTTGTGTAAACGACACCGAGGCGCGAGCGACCGAGCCAAGTACCGTGTCTCCTTCTTGATCGGACGGGTTGGGGCGCGCGAATACGCGTCGGCGCTCCGGATCTGGACGACGCGATCACTGCAACGCTATAGAATGGCGAGAAGATCGACTTTTGCGCCCTTCTCGGCCTTGACGAATCTCCTGCTCTCCGATTGGCGAAGCGAGGCACAACGCAATCGCCTTCCAGGAGTGGGCCGGCGATTTCCTGAGGCATCTGCAGAAGATCACGCAAGGTCGTGCCGCCGGCGAACGGTGCAGAAGACGCGATTAACAGACTCTTGATCACGCGCAAGGCTGAGCTCGGGGATCGTCTGCATCGAAAACGCCTCTGGCTTCCACGGCGGACACTTTTCGGTGTCCGAACAAACGAAGATTAAGTGTGTCGCGATTGCGGGCGATCGACCAATACCAATTGAAGGAGAGTTCAATACCGGTCTGGCATTGATCTGTTTTCCCGCGCTATCGCGGGAAAGCGACACCCTATAGGTTGGGGCTGCTGCGCTCGCTGCTTTGGATCGAGATCGGCTTCTCGGTGAAGCACGTGAGCAAGCGATCGCATCGCCTTTTAAGCCACGCCGCCCGCACCGGATCTCATTCTTGGAAAGACCATAGCCGTGCATACGACGCTCGCGTCATGCGCCCGTCGTTGAACGCCTGAGGTCGCGAAGAGCCTCACGCAACGCGCATGTGATGCCGCCACAGCTTCACAAGCGTGCCGCTCTTTTAACTAGACGCCATGGCGATGGGATCGACTCTTTCTGTCGCGACCAGACACTTCATAGCGCGTGACAGCCCCCGGGCGCCAACCACGGCCGCATTCCGCAGATGACGCTAGAGTTGCATGTCGATGAGTCGTCGATACCAAGTCCGCAATCAAAGGTCTCATGTCATCAAACAAGGCCGGCGAGGAATGAAGCGCCAGCGAAAGCCGCCGATGAGCGCATCCGTGTCGAAATGGTCCGTGGCGCGCATGTACTCGGGCCCTTTAGCCCAGTAATCAAGCCACCAGCTAGCGAACTTCAACTTTTCTGAGCCGCGGTTAAGTGGCATGCTCACCGGATCGGGCACGGCGAGTTTCAAAAAACTCACGGATCTTCCTTTGAGGAATCCCTGTAGCAAAGGCCTCTTGATACGCGACCAACGCCATTTTCATCGCGCTGGAATAGCGCTCTTGGTCGAATTGGCGGTTCGCCACTTTTGAGAGCTTGTACGCTATAGGGGATTGCTTCGAGAGACGGCAAGCGGCAGCCAGCGCGGCCTCCAGAACCTGCGACGGCTCTACGATCTCGTGGATGAAGCCGAGTTGCTTCGCCTCCTCAGCGTCCATAAGCCGCCCCTGTAGTGCGAGCTCGATCGCCCGACGGCCAATCCGTTCCCACATTAGCCACGTGCCGAAAACGCTGGGCAGTCCCGAGCTCACCTCAGTTTGGCCCATCCTGACGCCCGGATGAGCAACCACATAATCGCAGAATTGCGTGACCTGGAAGCCGGAACCCGCGGCGACGCCATTGATCGCCGCGACTAGCGGTTTGCTGAATTGTCTGACTGTATCGTAACAACTCTCAAACCTTTTCAGCCACGGCACTATATTCACTCCATCTCTGAATTCCTCCAGTTCAGTCAAATCCTGACCGGAGCAGAACGCTTTGTCGCCCGCGCCTATGAGGACGACTGCCTCGACATTCGCGTCAGTTTCAGCGGCAAGCAGCTTGCGCGCGAGCTCGTCACGCAGAGCCGCCGTCCAGGAATTATAGCTTTCCTGTCTGTTGATCGTGAGCACCAGGACGCGTTCCCGCATCTCGGAAAGCAAATCTTCTGCTTTGTAGGCAAACTTCCGGCCTTCCATTATCGTCTTCTCCCTAGCCTGCCCGCGCCGGTTTGTACCCGGCTCGCTCGGCATCCCACGCGTTTTCGAGCTTGATTTCGATCTCGCCTTTCTTGATACGCTGCGTCGGTCCACGCGGAAAATCGTCGACGATTTGAATGAATCTTGGCACCTGATAGTACGCAAGGCGCTCGCCGCAGAACTTGGCGATTTCCAGAGGATTTGGCTCTGAGCCCTCACGCAGCTTGACGACTGCGAGGATGTCCTGGTCTCCCAACGGTGAAGGGACCCCGACGACCGCAGATTCTTCAACACCTGGCGCCGCGTTGAGTACGCGCTCGACTTCCCACGCGGACACGTTTTCGCCGCGGCGGCGCAGCGCATCTTTTTTCCGGCCTTTGAAGAAGAAGTTGCCGTCCTGGTCGATCGTTGCTGTATCGCCCGTGTAAACGCAACCATCCGCGCGCAAGACTTCCGCCGTTTTCTCGGGCTCGCCGAAGTAACCTGTCATCGTGACGCCGGCGATCTTCGGTTTCAGCACAATTTCTCCCATCACTCCCGGTCCAACGCGCTTGCCTTCCTCGTCGATGAGCCAGCAGTCGAACTCCTCGACGGGAGTGCCGACGGAGCCGACCACCCCTCGCAAATTCAAATGAGTGAAATTCTGCCCCTCTGTGAGTCCGTATCCTTCGCGCACCTTCAGCTCGAAGCGATTCTCGAATTTGCGCCAGCTCTCGGTAGGGCAGCCTCCCCCCCACGCAATCGAGACCGGGTTGTTCCGCTCGCTCTCTGTTGGAGGCTGGGACAAGATGATGTTCACCAGTCCGCCCAGATAGTGCAGTTTGGTTGCCCCCGCTTCCGCGATCTGGTCCCAAAGACGGGAGGCGCTGAAGCGCTCCACCATGTGGATGCTCAGTCCCTTGTGCAAGGCCATCATCACGGTCATCCATGCCGCAACGTGATAGAAGGGCTCCCACAAGAAATAGGTATCGTCGCGCTGAGCGTCGGAGAGGATGGCGGCGTTCTTTGCCCCGACCCAGTACCAGCGTTCCGACAATATTCCTCCCTTCGGCGCTCCTGTCGTTCCAGAGGTGTAGTTGATCCCGAACGGATCATCGAGAGATCGCGGTGCAGCTGAACCCAACGAATGGCTGCCGCGCAGGAGCATATTCAGGTCGAACTCGCCCTTCCGCTGGGCTCCATCTTCAAACCAAAGCACGGAAGGCCGATGCGGTATGACGGACAACGCTTGGCAGATTGAATCAGCATACGCGCGATTGGCCACCAGCAGACGTGGTCTACAGCTGTTCAGCTGCAGCTCCAGGCCCGCGGCCTTCAGATGTATACTGAATGGCACAGCCATTGCACCGACCCAAGACGCGGCAAGGAACAGCTGAATATGCTCCATCGAGGACGCCAACATGAAGCCGACCCGATCGCCCGGTCTAACCCCTGCATCTGCGAGCGCCCCGGCCATCTCCTGGACACCATCGAGCAGTTGTTTGAACGTGGTACGCTGTCCGCGAAACGAACAGAAAATGCGTTTGCCACTGTCCGCGGCGCGCGCAAGGAGGAGCTCGGAGATCGTCTGCATCGGAAAACTCTTGATTTTAGTGGCCCAGAACAGATTGTAGGAATGTGCGCGTGCGCGCTGATTCGGGATTGCTAAAGATCTTGTCCGGCGAACCCTGCTCGATAACGCGGCCACCGTCGAAGACGACGATGCGGTCAGAGACCTCGCGTGCAAAACGCATCTCATGCGTGACGATTAGCAACGTCACCTTCGTCTCGTGCGCTACGTCTCGCACCACATCGAGAACCTCTCCGGCGAGCTCAGGGTCCAGCGCTGAAGTGATTTCATCGAGCAGGAGTATCTCAGGCTTCAGGACGAGCGCCCGCGCGATCGCAATACGCTGCTGCTGACCTCCAGAAAGCTGCGCAGGATATGCATGCACTTTGGCTTCAAGGCCTACCATCCGAAGGTATTTGAGCGCGCTCGTCTGAGCCTGATCTGTGGCCTGTCCCAACGCGGTCGTCGGTGCCAACACGAGGTTCTGCAGTACGGTCAGATGCGGAAACAGATTGAATTGCTGAAAGACCATACCACACCGGCGGCGGATTCGCGCCTCCTGCGAGCTGGAGAGCGGTTTGCCCGTAGCATCGAAGAGGATGCTTTCGCCAAAGACGCGGATATTGCCGCCGGTGGGCTTCTCAAGGGTCATCGCCAAACGCAGTACAGTCGTCTTTCCTGAACCGCTCGGGCCGATCAGCGTAACCTTTTCGCCCGGCCGCACCAACAGATCCAGATCGATGAGAACGGGGTGAGCGCCGAATGACTTCGAGACCTTTTCGAATTCGATGGCGTGCATGGCCTGTACCGATTTGGGGGTGGCTGCCTTTACCGGCTTGGAGGCTAAACCGGTTCCTGGCACGAAGCCGCCTGTAAGGCCAATCACGGTGCTAAACATGCTCGTCCCTGAATCGGCAGATGAGATAGAGGAACGGCAGGTTCATGAAGATATAAATAAGGCCCGCAATGGTGAATGGCTCGAGATAGCGGAAGTTTTCGTAGCCAGCGACTTGAGCTTCGCCAAGCAGTACAGGCACCCCGATCGCAAAGAGGAACGCGGATGTCCGAAACAGCGCAAGTACGTAGTTGAGGAGCGCAGGGATGGACCGCTTTATCATCAACGGAACAAGCACGCATCGCCAGGTTGTCGATGGACTCAAACTGAGCGCCACACAAGCATCGCGCAATTCCGCTGGGATTGTGACCAGGCTGCCTCGGTATACCTCGGAACAGAACGCAGCGTAGACAACACCCAGCACGGCGATGCCAATCGGCATTGCGGGAAGGGTGAACCCCACTTCCGGCAAGACATAGAAAGCGAAATAGAGAAGCACCAGGATTGGCACTCCCCGGAAAAGTTCAAGCAGGAAACGCACGAACATTCGACCGAGCTTGGTACTCACATTCTCCAAGATCGCAAGCAGAAGACCAGCTGTCAGCGCAATCGCCGAACTCGCAAACGTTACTAGGACGGTGTACCAGACCCCGACCATCAGGCGCGGCAGGATCTGAACAGCATAGCCCCAATCCCACGTCATTGAGCAGCTCCCGCGAGCGCGGTCGCATCGGGCGCGACCTGAACTGGGACGCGCGCGGCTCGCAATGCCCGGTTCAACGGAAGCACACTCTCAAGCGCGCGAAACGCAGCGGCGCAAAACAGGCACAGGATCCAGTAAACCGCAGCCACGAGGCAAAACACGGTGGCCGACTCGAACGTTTGGTTGCGAATGTTATTCGCAACATAGAGCACATCTTGTACACCAACGAAGCTCACGATCGAGGTCCATTTGATCATGTCTCTTGCTAAGCTGCCGAAACCGGGGACGATCTGCGAAAGCGCCTGTGGCAGAACCACCTTGGTGAGGCTCTGTATTCTACTCAGCCCGAGTGCATGACACGCATCAGTTTGCCCGCGATGCACGGCCTGAATGCCAGCTCGCACGATCTCGGCACCGTAAACGGCTCCATCGAGCGACAGCACAAGGATCGAGGCCGCAAGCGGACTCAGCTGCGGCATTCCGCGTATCAGCGGCAGCACATAGAAGACCCAAAACAGGAGAACCAGAGCCGAGGGGCCACGAATGAATTCGATCAAGAGAATCGAGCTTACTCGGATCACCGGCGTCTTGGAGAGCCTTAACGGGCCAAGGATAAGCGCGCCTAGTGCCGCACCCAGAATGATGCAAAACGCTACCGATACGGTGACCCACAAGCCATACGCAAGTGAAGGCCAGTACTCCAACACAGCTTTCACTGCAGTTCTTCCTTACTCACAGCCGGGCAGGACGCTACTGGCCTTGTTCAGGCTGGGAACCATATAACTCTTAGTGAGCTTGCGCTGTAGCGCGTCGAGCTTCTGCATTGTCCGCTACTATGCAACGCCTTCATCGTGCACGGTCTGAGCTGTTCCCTGAATGAGAAGAGAGCCACTGGCTTCCGCAGACTCAAATACGAGCAAGCCGTCAATGCGAGCTGCAACGCGGGCCTTTGTGTTGCACGCCATGGCGTCTCCTGCACATCGATTGTGGATCAATTTGCAGTATGAGCGATCGACTTCCGCCAAGGCCAATACCAATTTCAGAAGCATCAATACCAGCCTGGAATTAACGACTCCGGGCTGACCGGGCGCGATGCCGCATTCCGCGACCACAGAGTAGAATTCCAGCATCTCACACTGGGCCGCAGCCTTTGCTTGGTCGAGATTTACGGGTTGAAGCGCAAGTTCACGCGCAAGTGAGCGTCTTAGCTCTCACCTACCAAGTGCTCGGGCGCGTCTCAGCTGGAGACCTCAGGCCGAAGAAAAAATGGCCGCCCTACAGGGGGCGGCCAGTGGTCGTCCGTCGAGGGAGGAATAAAGGTACGACGAACAAGTTCAGGGATCAGTGACCGATCCAGCAAATTCCGAAAATGCTTTGCGCAAAGACAACGCGAAGCCGGCGCCAGCGATCCTGCGAAATTGCTCTTATCGCCCCCGTTAATCCAATACCAATTTTAGATTGATCAATATCGGATTGGAATTGAGCGAGCCTAATGTCGCCGCAGCACGGACGATTGCGCAAGGCGTACTGTCCAAAGTCGCAAATGCGCGGCTACCCTGCGGATCAATGATGAATTCAACCTGATCCGTTTGGCCTCATCGGTCCTGATCGCAGGAGGCCAATCGCTTTCAGGTAAGCAGCCGGCTTGAAGATAGCTCACACCGAGCTCTCAAATGTCGATTGAAAAATACACAGTCATATTCTTCCGGCTTTCGCCGTATTCGCAGGTGAAGTGTCCACCAGCAAGCGTCTAGAGGTTGCACGGCGTCAGCATCGATCCGCAACTAACCCTCTCCCTACCGGTTGGTATTGTTTTGAGCGGCTGGTGCGGCAAATCGAGGGGTGGCCAGTGCCCGATCACCAGGGAGCCCGCGCTTCACAATGATCCATGGCGCTTTTCAAAGGTCCGTCGATCGGCAGACCGAATGTACCGACAAAAACAGCGGACAGATCCAGTCGGGCAGACTCATCGACACCGGCCCAGCCACGATCGCGGTGACATAGCCGTCGAGCATGGGAAGCCTCGTGGCGAAGGATGCTGCTCGGCGCGAGCCTGCAGCCGAGGCTCAAGCCCGTCGAGCCGCATCGCGGCTGCCGCCGTCGATGATGAAGTTGATGATGAACGGCGGCGTCGGCTCATGCAGCAGGCGTATTTGGGACGGATCGTCGGCAGTACCCACAGGATCGCCGGGATCACGTCCAGCACCTCCCTGACGTCCTCGACCGATCTTGTGAAGCTGACCCTGACGCATCCTCGTAGTCCTTCTGGATGGACAACCGGCACCACGCAGCGATCGGGTATGGGAGAGTAGCCGCTTGCTCTTGATGTCGGTCGCGAATGTACCGGCTTCCTCCAGCACGGCTTGTGCGATATCAGCGTCGAAATCGCCGTAGTGGCCGGCCTCCACGGCGGCCCCGAAGCCCGCCGTGGTTGAGCGAAAGCAACATGTCGTTGATCGGCGCGCCGTAGGTCATGGAAACCTCATTGGCGCCGTTTCCCACGAAACCGTGGAGGTCTCAATGGCCGGAAACGGCCGTGCGTCGGTGGACCGACCGCGCAGGCACACGGGCCGACGACGATAATCGGAGACAACGCAAACCGCTGGCCGAAACCAGTTTCGGCCGAAGGCGAGGCGCACATTCTCCTTTCGAAAGTCGTCTCAGTCGGCTTGTTGCGGTCAGTTGAAACCTGTGTTGTGCCTAGCCGCTCCTCGCCCATGCGGTTGCGCCAGCGCGTCAGCGATGAGCAATCGAACACCAGCCCGTGCTGGAAGAACTCCTCGCCGCAGAAGTATTGGTAATAGGGATTCTCGACCCACCGCTCGCACAGCACCTCGTCGGACAGGTCGTAGGTGTGTTTGAGGATCGCCAGTCCTGCCATCAGGCGCGTCGGCAGCGGCGGCCGGCCGGGATCATTGGTGTAAACCTCGCCGAACCGCTCTTCCAGGAAGTTCCAATCCACCGTCCGCCCCAGCGCCACCAGCGGATGCTTCATGTCGATGATCTGATCGAGCCGGGAGCGGAAAAGATCCTGCTCTCCCGTCTCGCTCCGCTCCCGTGGTCGCATCTCGTCCCCTCGCCAATGCAGTCCGAGGCGAGTGAATCACAAATCACGTTTGCAAGGAATCCCGCTCCAAAGGCCCGCTTTCCGGCAAATCCGGTTACAGCAAGACACCGCTTCTGGATTCCCAATCAACGGTTTGGGAATTCTTCACAGACGACGGAATAGACGTGCGGCATGCATCTCTTATTTGTCGTCTTTGCGATCTTTTAATTTGGAGCGCTTACTTTCTGCGTCGGATCAAGAGAGTCCCTCGCACACTGCGGCTACGATCCTCGTGCCCGCCAGATCAATCCGCGTGCTTCGGGCGACTCACATTTCACAAGCTTTCGGTCAATCGTTTACTTCGTCCAAAGCTACCACGAAAGCTTCGAGCGCTCTAAATTGCTCGTTCGCGGCAGCATCACCACGGATTCGCTTTATCGCAACAGAGGACGCATCGTGACGCCGCTCAAATTACTACTACCGATCTGCATCGCGACTTTGGCGGCCAGCATCTCTTCGGCACTTGCCTGGGCGTAACTTGGCCATTCCGTGATCGCGGAGTGGCCCAACGACACTTGAGTCCGGCCGCGCAAGCCAAGTTAAAGAGCTGATCGGCGACACCTCAAGCCGGACCTTCCAAGCCGCCCTTCGGTCGTGGAAAGGTGGCGTTGCTCTATCGCACATCGTGCAACCCACCTAAACCGAGGAGGCCTCTGAGACCATAGACGGTTCGCTGGGCCGCGCCGCTATCTCGACCCACAAACTCAACGCCGCCGCCCCGACCTCAAACCAGCACGAAGCCGCGCTCAGCAACAACGCATGTCCAAGAGGGACGAGATTTTTCAAGTAATGCGTCGATTCGCGCCCGTAAGCAACGGAAAGGCTGAGTGGTCGCGTCTATAGCAAAAGTAGTCACAATATCTCTTCAGCGCTTCCACATCTCGCAGGTAACCCGAACCTAAAGGCCGCGAACACTCGCTGCACGTTCGGACGGCCCGGCGTCCTTTGATTTACCACGACAAGCTTCATGGCGTGAATTCCGTAGGTGGGCCCCCGTTGATCCGCCGCCTATCGTTGTATCGGATGGCCCATGTTTGTATTGTTCTTTCGCATGGATGGCGCTCCAACGAAGCCACCCGAAAAATGTTCAGGCACGATGCTTGATGCGCACCTCTGCAACCTTTGCCTGCGGTTCGGTGGCATGGACCAAGCCGCGAGCGAAGCGAAACCATTGACGATCGGACTCCCGACGCGCATTGAAACGGTCGACGCATTTCTTGGAGCAAAGCGCCGTTCGCCACCAGTAATGGCGGATTAGCCCGAATTTCCCGCCGCACACCGCGCAGCATTTCGCTGAACCGCCGTGCAAGCTATGAGAGCTGTTTCGCATTCTCGCCTCCGATGGACATTACGTGGTTCGCTCCCTGCATTTTCTTCCGCTTAGCATGCACCCGGGACGACCGTCGGCCGGAGACCTGAAGGTTGATGTGCCTCTCCTTGACGCATCAGCCCTCTCCATCTGCACACTATGTTCATAGCGTCGTCGGCGTGGTGATGGCATCATGCCGAAATGGGTCACGCGACTCCTCGCAGAGAATCGCGCCGATTATTGCGCCCGAACGGTGGCCCGGTACTTACTCTCACCGAGAAGCCGGACTAGCCGAGTTCGATAACGATACCTTCAGGCCAATGAAGAACCCGTACTGTAAGGCAACGTTAACCCAAGCCCCTGCGACAATGCCAATACCAATCTCAGGCAGATCAGTATCGGATTGGAATTGGTGTGGTGCTTGCCTGAAGCCCCTCGCGGTGACCCATCCCATCTGAGGTGCGGTACAGGTTGCTGTACTGTGGCCAGGCTGACTATCGGGTGATCGAAAGCTGAGCTCCGTAAAGCACTCAAGCGAAGGCATGTGCGGCGTAGCGGACCGCAGCGCAGATTTTATCAAGATGCGACGCGGTAACGCAATGAGGCGACATGGGAGATCGTATTGCCGAGCGGCCGCAGCAGCAAAATTCGGTTTGTGAAGAAGGCCTCCGAGCTTCGAGCCGGCGTCCGCGAGATAGCCGTCATCGCTCGTTTTCAGATCGAGTGCTGTGATAGTGCCGATCCGACGGACGTTTGCAAAAAAAGCCCCGTCTTCGCGGAATGGCTCAAGTGCCTGCCCCTGCGTTGCGGCCACCGAGGCCACACGCTGACGATACTTGCATTGTTTCCAGAGATCCAGGCTGGCATTTGCAGCAGCGCACGCCACTGGATTGGCAGTATATGAGATCGAATGCGTACGGGTGCGATGCTTCGAGTAATTCGCCTCGAAGATATCGGCCCGGCAAAGAGTCACCGCAAGTGGAAGCGCGCCTCTCGTAATTCCGATAATAGGCAATATCGGGCACGATATTGGCCTGCTCGCACGCGAATAATGTTGCGGCGCCCCCAGCCTGTCATCCCCCCTCAGCAATGAAGAGGGCGTCCGACGCCTCGCAGATCCGCTTCATCTCTCTTAGCACCCAGGCCAGATACATCAGGATTCCGCCAGCCCCCAATACCAGAGGCTCCACAATAAGAGCCGGCCGGCATTTGGTGGTCAGGGTGGTCAGCAGCACATCGCCGATGAAGATCGAGCTCGCGCGTCGGCAAGAAAGCACAGCGCCTTGAGTTCACTCTTACGTTTCCGTCAGTGCTAACGGGCGGCTCTTTGAGCGCTCGGCCTAGACCCTATGTTTGCCCTCTGAGGTGACGGGCGGCCCGCCCCGCGACAAGCTCCTATCGAGGGTTGCGCCGGATGGTCCGGCGCCGAGCCTCAAGCATGGGGAGCGGGCCTGATGAACGATAGCATTTTCGTGGGGCTGGATGTGCACAAGGCGACGATTTCGGTTGCAGTGGCCGAAGGGATGCGCGGCGGGGAAGTTCGTAACTTGGGGATCATCCCTAATCGCGCTGATCAAATCGCCAAGCTGGCGACGAAGCTTGGCAAGGGTGACCGGCAGGTAAGTTTTTGCTACGAGGCCGGACCCTGCGGATATGGCCTGCATCGACAAGTGACGGGACTGGGGCACAACTGCATCGTGGTGGCCCCCTCGCTGATCCCGATGAAGGCTGGGGATCGGGTCAAGACGGACCGGCGCGACGCGGCGATGCTGGCCAAGCTGCACCGGAGCGGCGAGCTGACGGCGGTGTGGGTTCCGGATGCAGCGCATGAGGCCATGCGCGACTTGGTGAGAGCCCGCGCCACTGCGATGCGTGTGCTCGGCAAGGCGCGGCAACATCTCCAAAGCTTCTTGCTGCGCCATGGGCGTATCTATGCCGGCAAGAGGGGCTGGACCCTGGCTTATCGTCGCTGGCTCACCACGGTGCGCTTCGATCACCCGGCGAGCCAAATCGTTCTGCAGGACTACATTCATGCCGTGACCGACGCTGAGGCCCGTGTGGACTGCTTGACCAAGCGGATCGAAGAGCTGGCGCCACAATGGTCGATGACGCCATTCGTTGAGGCCGTGCAGGCCATGCGCGGCGTCGCCTTCATCGTTGCCGTGACCGTGGTTGCTGAGGTCGGCGACTTCGCCCGCTTCGACAATCCCCGCCAGTTGATGGCCTTTCTCGGCCTCGTGCCGTCGGAGCATTCGAGCGGCGCAACCATCCGACGCGGCGGCATCACCAAGGCTGGCAACGCTCTGGCCAGGCGGGCTCTGATCGAGGGGGCATGGACCTATCGCATGCAAGCTCGCGTCAGTCGCAAGCTCCATGACCGTAACGAGCGCCTGCCTCAAGCTATTCGCGATATCGCCTGGAAGGCCCAGGTCAGGCTGTGCGCCCGCTATCGCCGCTTGTCGGCGGCCGGCAAACCCAAGGTGATCGTCACCACCGCCATTGCACGCGAGATGGTCGGATTCCTGTGGGCGATCGCTCGTCAAGTACAACTCGGGCCGGCCGCCTGAAAGAGCGCTGCTCGACCATATCGGTGCCCAGGGCAGGAGGCAGGGCGCGGTGGGGAATCCTCGTGGCCTGTTATGAGCCGGCATTGCCGACGCTCGCCCCCTAGACCGAGGCAGCCCCAAGACGAAACCACGGTCATGCGGTAGCCAACCCGCGCATGAGAGCTTGATCAACCGTCGTCTTGGCCCTGCCTCCTACCGTGGGCACCTTCGAAGTCCAGCGTCCGGGCGCTCAGCCGGAAGCGGCTTCGCTTGATCGAGTCGCTTGACAGCAAACATGAGAGCAGGCTGTTGGAGAACTCAGCAGCGTTCGCAAACGAAGCCTGAATCGTCGCCATCGTGTATGTAGGTGGCCGACGAGCCTGCCACCAGTGCCGATTATAGCCCATCCGCGACCGCAGACGGGATCATTCTCATCGTGCCTGTCCCATGAACTCGGCGCAGGGCGAACCGTCTCGCGCGCCGTAGCGGACGTCGAGGAAGCCCTTCAGTGCGCAGCTTCACCAATGAGATCGCGGCCGAGATCGCGCGGATTGTTGTCGAGAAGGCGGCGGATCGCGTGGGCCTCGTCAGCCATGGCACCAAGGTCATCCGCGGGTACACCGAGGGTCTCCGAAGGCGATTTCACCGTCGGACTCGCCATCGAAGGTGAGCCTCTTCGACAAGATCGAGGAAGTCGCTGTCCCAGTTGTCCTGATGTAGCGAGACCGAATTTTGAACCACCCAGAACTAGGGTGTTTCGCCCTTGTGCAGCGAGGCCGAACTTTAGACCACCCAGACCTAGTGTTTTGCGCCTCTGTCACGTTGCCGGGCTGGATGCGCCGACGTGGTTTTGCAGCAAAAGCGGCGGTCGATTGCCGATCGCCCCGGCGGCGGGCTCGACGGCCGCCCAATCGGCGAATAGAGCGCGGCAAACTCGCGCTCCAGCGCCGACAGCGCCTCGTTCACAATCGTTCGGATCTCTCGCAGCGGATGATCAGCCCGCCCCCCGCGGCTCCAGGTCAACGTAGCTGAACAGCTCGCCCGTTCGATTGTCGCCGCCGCGCACGCACCCTGTCCGAATCTCGTCGGAGCAAATGAATCACGGTCGCCCGTCAGCGGCGAGCACCTTTTTCAACAACCTGCTCTCATGTTTGCTGTCAAGCGACTCGATCAAGCGAAGCCGCTTCCGGCTGAGCGCCCGGACGCTGGACTTCGAAGGTGCCCACGGTAGGAGGCAGGGCCAAGACGACGGTTGATCAAGCTCTCATGCGCGGGTTGGCTACCGCATGACCGTGGTTTCGTCTTGGGGCTGCCTCGGTCTAGGGGGCGAGCGTCGGCAATGCCGGCTCATAACAGGCCACGAGGATTCCCCACCGCGCCCTGCCTCCTGCCCTGGGCACCGATATGGTCGAGCAGCGCTCTTTCAGGCGGCCGGCCCGAGTTGTACTTGACGAGCGATCGCCCACAGGAATCCGACCATCTCGCGTGCAATGGCGGTGGTGACGATCACCTTGGGTTTGCCGGCCGCCGACAAGCGGCGATAGCGGGCGCACAGCCTGACCTGGGCCTTCCAGGCGATATCGCGAATAGCTTGAGGCAGGCGCTCGTTACGGTCATGGAGCTTGCGACTGACGCGAGCTTGCATGCGATAGGTCCATGCCCCCTCGATCAGAGCCCGCCTGGCCAGAGCGTTGCCAGCCTTGGTGATGCCGCCGCGTCGGATGGTTGCGCCGCTCGAATGCTCCGACGGCACGAGGCCGAGAAAGGCCATCAACTGGCGGGGATTGTCGAAGCGGGCGAAGTCGCCGACCTCAGCAACCACGGTCACGGCAACGATGAAGGCGACGCCGCGCATGGCCTGCACGGCCTCAACGAATGGCGTCATCGACCATTGTGGCGCCAGCTCTTCGATCCGCTTGGTCAAGCAGTCCACACGGGCCTCAGCGTCGGTCACGGCATGAATGTAGTCCTGCAGAACGATTTGGCTCGCCGGGTGATCGAAGCGCACCGTGGTGAGCCAGCGACGATAAGCCAGGGTCCAGCCCCTCTTGCCGGCATAGATACGCCCATGGCGCAGCAAGAAGCTTTGGAGATGTTGCCGCGCCTTGCCGAGCACACGCATCGCAGTGGCGCGGGCTCTCACCAAGTCGCGCATGGCCTCATGCGCTGCATCCGGAACCCACACCGCCGTCAGCTCGCCGCTCCGGTGCAGCTTGGCCAGCATCGCCGCGTCGCGCCGGTCCGTCTTGACCCGATCCCCAGCCTTCATCGGGATCAGCGAGGGGGCCACCACGATGCAGTTGTGCCCCAGTCCCGTCACTTGTCGATGCAGGCCATATCCGCAGGGTCCGGCCTCGTAGCAAAAACTTACCTGCCGGTCACCCTTGCCAAGCTTCGTCGCCAGCTTGGCGATTTGATCAGCGCGATTAGGGATGATCCCCAAGTTACGAACTTCCCCGCCGCGCATCCCTTCGGCCACTGCAACCGAAATCGTCGCCTTGTGCACATCCAGCCCCACGAAAATGCTATCGTTCATCAGGCCCGCTCCCCATGCTTGAGGCTCGGCGCCGGACCATCCGGCGCAACCCTCGATAGGAGCTTGTCGCGGGGCGGGCCGCCCGTCACCTCAGAGGGCAAACATAGGGTCTAGACGCGCAACAATGCACAATCGACGGTCCGCGAGCCGACATCGATCACCCAAGCGGCGCGGGCAAGCTGAGCACGGGTGAAGACGCGGCTATGAATGGCGCAGCAAGCGAAATTCTGTCGGATCGAGGCGCAACTTCTGCCTGTTGCGAAAGATGCGCAAACTGAAGGAATCGAGTTGATATGTTCGAATACCAGCAGCCTTACTTGGCGGGTTGGCCGCCAAAGCGCCTGATTCGTCGCCCGGCACCGAAGCTTCAAAGTGCGTCGGTGTGAGTGCGCCATTAATCTAAAAACGTGTTGTCAGGGAGGCGGCGGCTAATTCTCAATCGCAAGAGAAAATGGAACGCCGGAAAGAGATCATGCGACCCAGGCCTGTTTCAGTACCTCTGCCAAAGATTCTTCGAATATCTCAAGGCCTTGCTCTAGTGTCTCAGGATCGATCGTGAGCGCCGGCAAGAATTTTACGACCTGATCAAAGGGTCCGCATCGCTCGAGAATTAGCCCCCTCTTAAATGTCCTTTGTGTCGTAGCCTCTGCGATTTCCGACACCTGGCAATCAAAGCCCAACGCCATGCCCCGCCCTCGAACAGAAAAACTGTTTCCATGCTCGGATGCAATGCCCTCAAGTCGACGCCGCATAAGTTCTCCGACGCGATGAACTCCTCGCGAGAACGTCCGGCCGCGCCAATAAACATTTAGAGCTGCGGTTGCAGATACAAGGGCGAGGTTGTTTCCTCGAAACGTGCCGGTGTGTTCTCCTGGCCGCCATGCGTCGAGCTCCTCTCTAATCAACAACATTGATAGTGGCAGGCCATACCCGCTCAGCGATTTCGACAGCACGACAATATCTGGCGACAAATCTGCAAACTCGAAGCTAAAAAATTCTCCGGTGCGACCGCAGCCCATCTGGATGTCGTCGACTATGAAAAGGGCACCTACATCTTTTGCTATCGCCTGAATTGATCGCAACCATTCTTTGCCCGCTACATTTATCCCCCCTTCTCCCTGAACAGTTTCGACGAGAATGGCAGCCGGACAATCGATGCCACTGCTTCCGTCCGTCAACACCTTTCGCAGGTAGCTAGCCGTGTCAACAGCTGATCCAAGATAGCCATCATACGGCATGAAAGTTGCGCCAGACAAGCAAACACCGCTAGCTTTGCGGTAAAAACGATTACCGCTGGCAGCAACCGCTCCTAAACTCAAGCCATGATATCCGTTTGTAAATGAAACGATATTTTGACGTCCCGTAACTTTGCGTGACAGTTTTAGAGCTGCCTCAATAGCATTAGCGCCAGTCGGCCCCGTGAATTGGAAACGGTATCGCAGACCCCGCTCCTGAAGTATGACGGAGCTGAAAGTCTCCATAAATTCGAGCTTTGCAGGAGTGGCCATGTCTAGCCCGTGGACTACGGCGTCCGACGCTAGATAATCAATAATAGCAGCTTTGATCTCGCGATTGTTGTGGCCGTAGTTCAGCGCTCCAGCACCGGAAACGAAGTCAATCACCTTTCGGCCACTCTCTGTAAACATAATAGAGCCGCGCGCTGCACTGAAGATGGCCGGAAACAAACGTGAGTACGACCGCACGTTCGATTCTAGCGCCTCGACAGCCTGCATTCTACGTGGTTCGTTGGTTACTCCACCCATATGGTCTCCTCGGCAAGTAAGTGGTTCAATGAACGAAGCACGCTTTGTCCTGCTGCGTTACCTCGAATTGCTTTACGGCCATGTCCAAGACCGACCCAAGCGCGCGGTCACGTTAGGTCCTTAAGCTGAATGTGATACTTTGCCGCCGCAACGTAGCAGCTCCGAGCAGCGCTCACAGTTTCGTTTCGCTCGTTCGTCACCGCCCCACAAGACGAGAAGCGGCTTGCTAACGCTGATATCAAGCCAACCAAGTTCACTGACTGTGACGCAATCGTGCGCGTCTGCGATGATCCTTGTCGTCTCCGCCTTTATATGCGAGCCCGTCGATCTTGCATCTGGATGGCAGGTCCTCGAAAGAAGAGATAGGCACCTCTTGCCATGAATTGAAATACGCGTTGCGCCACCGCTGCTGCGGCAGTGGCCGACTAAGTCTGGGATGGGGCAAGCTTTCCTTCCGCGATACCTGGTCGATAGCCGAAACTCTGCCGTCTACCAGCACCACTTCTTGTCCACGCAACGCATAGATGTACAACCCTTCGTGTTTCTGATGGAATTGATCCTCCAATTCGGCGACAAGCACATGCCACTCCCAAACGAGGTCGGCCAACGGGGCACCGACCTCAAAGCTCTGTTCGCTGCACCGGATTTCCGCGGACCGCTCGATCACCAGTGGAGCATCGAACGAAGACCGCCAACGCGCCGAAGCTTCGCTTTCGGGCCCCGAATAGAAGCTATGTAGTTCGTCGGCATCTGCCCGAGGGCCGGTGTGATCGATCGTCAGCGCGGTGCAGCCCACTCCGGCCTGCGCGTGATTCAGAGCGCGCACGTACATTTGCCCGCTTGTGAACGATCAATCGGAATGCCGGACGACGTCGTGGTGTTCATGTTCATCCAAGCATTCTGATCCGACCGATGGTGAAGGACTGGACTTTTCGCCTGCCCGCTCGACGGCGTGACCGCGAAAAGGGGCCAGGGCCAATGCAGCCTTGGGGGCTAATTCGCTTTGCACACCGAGACAAGATGAGGGGTCCTCGATTTCTACTAACGTCGCAAGCGAATAACCAGTCGCCGGAAGCAAGATCAGGACGGGGAGCGTTGGTGTCGCGAAGTGAACATTCTCTCCCCCCTTCTCCGACTGATGAATTTGATGCAACGTGACAATTCTGGACGAGCCGCCTCGGACGAGGCCAATACCAATTTCGAAGAGTTCAATGCCAAATTGGAATTAGTGGCACTGAAAAACATACGGTAATCCCTGCCCCAATGAAGAAACCTGGGCACACCGCTCTGACTGAACGGGCAAGTCTTCTTCCAAACCTCACGCACTCAGGATACGGATCTCGCAAACATATTTGCGTCGCGTTTCTCGATCGTTCGGCTGATCTCCTGCAACGCACAGACTTTTCGCGACGAAATACACCCGAGACCGGAGGCCCTCTTATGCGATACGACCGAATAGACGCCCGCATCCTCGAGATCATGCAAAAAAACAACCGCCTAACTTCTGAGACGATCGGCGAAATGGTGGGCCTTTCTGCCACCGCGTGTCAACGACGATTGAAGAGGCTCCGTTCGGGAGGCATTGTGGAGGCCGATGTCTCAATCGTTTCAGCGAAGGCGGTCGGAAGACCGATTCAAATGCTGGTGCTGGTGAGTTTAGAGCGCGAGCGCTCAGATATAATCGATAAATTTAAGAGGGCCATCAAGTCCTCGGATGAAGTCGTCAATGGATTTTACGTTACTGGCGACGCTGACTTCATCCTATATATTACGGCGCGTACCATGGAAGATTATGAGCAGTTCACCCGACGATTCTTCTATGAGAACTTGGATATTAAGAGCTTCAAGACGATGGTCATAATGGACCGTGTAAAGGCGGGCTTTGCTGTTCCGATTAAGGCCCCGTCCGAGGATTGATGCGGGTGTCACTCCGAGATCTATGCATTCTTGGGCTTGTTTAGTTGCTCACTCGCAGAGATGTTCACCGTGACACGAGCGGCATAAACTTCAAGTTCGGGTCAAGTAGAAACGCTCGCATCTAATCGCGTTGAATTTTGCCAAACGCCGGATATCATCGTACCCCAGCGCGATGGCACCGCTGTATCGACGAAATTACAGCATGGGAGGGTTTGGCGCTCACAGCGACCGGGCGAGGTTCGGACATCTGGCTGCCGAGCCGGTCGCCCAATCCCGGCATCCTCTTCCGGAAGGTCGGTGCTGTGTGGGCGATTGCGGAAATGACGTCATCGGTTGACAAGATAGCTCTAGGTAGTGTGGACACTTACCGCAGCCAGAGAATGATGGCTGCGAGGGTGACGACCGCCCGATAATTTCGAACGGTCTTTTCCGAGCGGGTTGCGACACGGCGGAATTGCTTGAGCTTTGAGAAGCAGCATTCGACGAGATGGCGCTGGGCATAGAGATGCTTGTCGAGCGGATATTTGAGGGCGCGTGACGGGTTGTTGGGGATGACGGCGAGCGCGCCCTTGGCGGCGATGGCCTGGCGCATGTGATCGGCGTCATAGGCCGTGTCGCCCATGACGACCTCGGCAGGCAATCCCTCGATCAACGCGGCGGCTTGCGGTGCATCGCCCTTCTGACCTGCGCTCAGCGTGAACCGCACGGGACATCCCACCCCCGAACGGCCATATGGATCTTCGTGCTCAGACCACCGCGCGAGCGACCAAGCGCTTGATCTTCAGACCCCCTTTTTTCGCCCCTGCAGCATGCTGATGGGCTCGGACGATGGTGGAATCGACGATCAGGTATTCGAAGTCAGGATCATCGGACATCGCCTCAAAGATGCGGCACCAGACGCCTTTGGCACTCCATCGACTGAAGCGCCGGAATACGCTGTTCCAGTCTCCGAACGCCTCCGGAAGATCGCGCCAGGGAGAGCCGGTACGCACGATCCAAAGCACGCCTTCCACGAACATCCGATTGTCGCGGCCGGTCGAACCCTTCTGGTCAGGCCGGCCTATAATCAGCGCCATCCGCTCCCACGCAGCGTCGCTCAAAACCAAACGATCCATCACGCCCAAGACTGCTTCCCCAAAAGCAGTCTTGAATCTGATTTGGTCCTAAAAGGGAATCCTTAGAGTCCACACCACCTAGAGCATCCGCCGATCATGTTGCAGCGTATCCTGCGGCAATGAAGTAGTTTCGGCATTCGTTTGGTGTGAAGCGGTCGATGCTGCGGCCAATCGCATTCCCGAGGCCGTCGACCGTTCGCTCCGCGGCTTTGCGCAAGAGTGCCTTGAGCTTAGCGAAGGCGCTCTCGATCGGATTGAGTCGGGGCTGTAGGGCGGCAGATAAAGCAAGCTTGCTCCGGCAGCTTCGATCATCTGCGCGGACTCTTGGTCCCTTGTGGCTGGACAGGGTTGTTGACGACGATGGCGCCTGGCCCGAGGTCGGGAATGAGAACCTTCTCAACATAGACGTCGAAGGCATCTCGGTTGATAGGCCCATCGAGGACGAAGGGAGCGATGATGCCGGCGGAGGTAATCCCCGCGACAAAGGTCGTGGTCTTCCAATGGCCGTGCGGAATTCCGACCTTCAGACGCTCTCCACGCAGACAGCGGCCGTAGCGGCGGGCCATGTTGGTCGAAGCCCAGGGGTGAGTAGGCCGGAGGATTTTCACCCCCGGCACCGGGTCACCGGAGGCGGTCGCCCGCCCCCGGTCGGCATCCTCAATCGCCAAGGCCGCACAACGGCCACAGGACTGTCGTTTACGGCAAATCGTGTGTCGAGCCTGCGGACGCACTGGGAGATCCCGTGCTTCGAGCCGAAACTGCAAGTGCAAGACGGCGAGTGCATGACGATCGAGAAAGCAGCACGCGCTCTCGGGATCGCACCCTCTACTTTGCATCGCTGCCTCAACGATGGCTTCATTGCCGGAGAGCAGATCACACCTGGCGCGCCGTGGCGCATCCGTATCAATGACGAGTTGCGGTTGCGCTTTGTGGAGAGCGCGCCCGAAGGTTACGTGAAGATGTTCAGGGCCATGAATCTACTCGGCGTCTCGCGGCAAACCATCTTGCAACGTGTAAAGCGCGGCGAGCTTAAGGCCGTTCACGTCTATCGCGGACGGGCAAAAGGCATACGGATTCAAGTACCTGCAGTTGCTCCGGACCTCTTCGACCCTCTCAAAAAAAACTGAAGGTGTAGTATGACGCAACATCCAACAGTCCTTTGATGTCGAACTCCAGGACCCAATCATATTTCCAGCACCGCTGACGCGTGACGCCCACGGCATCCAAGGCCGATTTTCCCGGCCTGTATCCTTAAGAGTCCGGCAGGAAGATGGATTCCATCTTCTTTGGAATGGAGACGGCGCGCACCGGAGGTGGAAAGTAGGTCCCTGACGACATGCGATTCCAAATCTTGTAGAGATTCCCTGCAAGATCTGTCTCGAACATCTCCAAGGACTGTCCGTCCACTCCGGCCGCTCCGCGATTGGATTTGACCGCCTTGTACGCTTCGTACACTCGCCGCTTCTCGATCGAGAACGGCTTGTTTGTCGCACCGTTCGAAGTCATCCTGTTTCCAGTTGGTTCAAGAGTACGACTACCTGACCCGATCCCTTTGCTCCGCCCCCATTACAGGGCCCTCAACGCTCCTACGGATCGGTCCGCCCAGTCTCTTGCATCGGTACTCTCGCCTCACGGTTGTCGCCGCTTGCGCTTCTCCCTTGGCATCAAGAGCCTGGTTCCTGCAGTTCCACGCGAAAGCCTGTGTCCGACTCACGCCCCCTCTACGCCGGTCGCCGTCCGCCCGGTCATCAGGCATCTGGCGGACTTGTCCCAGGATGACGAGACGATCCTGGTTTTGACGACACTTGGATTCATAACGACGCGTCCTCGGGGGGTTCACTTTCGTTCGTCTTTCGGGCACTCACCTGCTCGGTTTATTCCAAACTTCTGATCCGACGCTCACCACCACGGCTCTTTACCGCAGCGGTCGGATTGGTTTGAGACCCGCTCCTGAAGGCCGATCTCGGGGGGCCGGCCCCCATCTTTCCCGCAGCTTCACCATCGGTCTTAGTTCATGTGAACTCCTTCCGCTGTCTGCAGCACACTCTCATCGATGAATGAGGCGCTTGGGATCACGCGCGGGCTGGCCGTCGAGCCAATTCTGTCGCCGCGTCACGACATCTGGCCGGTCCTGCTCACTCGCGTGCGCGGTCTCTTTTTGCGCGTGATGCCGTGCCTGACCAGGAGGTGGCGGATGGTGCCTTCGCCGAACACCAGCCCCTTTTTGGCCAGGCTCCGACGCAGTTCCTCGATCGTGATATCCGGCGTGCCCTTTAGCATCGCAAGGATCGTCTCTCTTGATGTGCCTCGATCCGGCCGGATCGTCCCCACCAAGAGCTTTCGGGCGCGCATCGCCCTGCTGGCGTTCGCGCGTTCGCTACCGGCTCACACTTGCCGCGCTCACCCTAAAGCGCTCGCCTGCCTCGCGGTGCGATGCGCCTGCCCTTACCGCAGCCAGAACCCTAGCCCGAAGATCCAGCGAAAGAGCCTTCGACATGCCTGCCGGCCTCCAGCCCCGGCAGGCAGTTTGAATCAGCTTACAGCTGATTTGATGGTGTGGAACGACCCCGCTCCTCCAGTACAGTTGGCGAGACCGGTCGTTCGAGGACCGGTTAGCTTTCGAAGGAGCACGCAATGGAAGAGATGACGACGGTGGGACTAGACAGAGCCAAGCAGGTCTTTCAGGTGCACGGCATCGCCAGCGACGGCCGAGTGGTCGTCAGGCGATCGCTTCGGCGCTCCGAGGTGCTTCACTTTTTCTCCAAGCTGTCGCGCTGCGTCGTCGGCCTCGAAGCGCGAGCGGCGGCGCCCATCACTGGGCGCGCGAGATTGGAGTGTTCGGGCATGACGTTCGGCTGATCTCGCCAAGCTACGTCAAGCCCTATGTGAAGCGTGGCAAGACCGACGCGATCGACGCCGAAGCGATTTGTGAGGCGGTATCTCGTCCGACCATGCGGTTCGTGCCCGTTAAGACGATCGCGTGCCAGGCTAGTCAGATGGCGCTCAGGCGTCGCGACCTTCTCGTCCGGCAGCGGACTCAGACCGTCAACGCCTTGCGCGGACATCTTGCTGAACTGGGAATCGTCGCAGCAAAGGGGTTGGCGAAGGCTGATACGCTGGCCGCCATTGTCCTCGACGACACCGATGAACGGCTGCCGATCTCAGCACGGAAAGCGCTTTCAGTGCTCGTGGATCAGCTCCGGTCCTTGACCGACCAGATACAGTAGCTCGAGCGCGACATCGTTGCGGACGTTCGCGCCAGCCAGACAGGGCGTCGGCTGACGACAATCCCGGGCGTCGGGCCGATTACCGCCGCCACGCTCGAGGCGCTCGCGCCCGATGCAGCCGCCTTCGCTTCGGGAAGGCATTTCGGGGCCTGGATCGGCCTGACGCCTCGCAGCAACTCGAGCGGCGGCAAGGAGCAGATCGGCAGGATTTCCAAGATGGGCAACCCCGCGTTGCGCTCGCTCCTGGTCGCTGGCGCGACCGCGGTGATCATGCATGCGCGACGGGGACGCCCCATGTCGACGTGGCTGAGGCGGCTGCTCGAGCGGAGGCCGCCGAAGGTTGTGGCCATCGCCCTGGCCAGCAAGATGGCGCGGATCGAGGCCCTTCTCGCAAAGGGCGGCGTCTACAATCGCGGCCTGCCTGCCATGGCGGTCACGGCATGAGCTCACGACCCACCTGACGAATTGGCCAGCCGGCTTCGGCGGTTGGTCATGGGCAAGGCGCAGTTAACTGTGATGACCAACGGGACGACATCTCGATAGGGCGTAAGGCCGCGGATTCCCAAGCGCATCAAGCGCGTTGATTTGACTGGCCCGTACTATCGCGAACGTCATCAAGGCCGGCGGCTTTTGTCCGCACAATTAGAGGCCGGACATATGGGCGCACCGAACCCCAAAGGTCATCCAGGCGACGGCGACCCTTGACCGCGGGGTCGTTCCACATATGGGAATCTTGAGGGTTCTGTGAGGTCGTGGGGCAGGCTTAAGCCGCGCGCGCTGTCTAGCGTGCGACCTCATAGAAGCCGGATTGAACGAAGCTGCGGAGTTGTGGGCGCTATGGAAATAGTGCAGCTGGTGCAGTTGCGGACAAGGTGCGCCTGTGGTCGCCGCGCGTCGGCGAGCCATTGAGCAGGTGTGAGCGGCCCCATTGATCGGGCAGTGGGCGCGATGCCGCGAGGGATTTGTTGCGCTGGGATAAGCGGCCGAACGATTGGCGGGGTGAGCGGTGACGAGCGCGGCCGCGGCGACATCGGACGTTGCCACCGAAAAGGTGATCCCGGAAAGGGTGGATGGTGCAGGCGCTGGTCATGACGTATCACAACGAAACGGATGGTCACGGGCGTAGGCTCGCGGGACGACATCGACGCGCCGCATGCTGCCGCCACAATGCGGGCAGACGGGGATCTCACATTTGGTGAGGGGATCGTCGCCGGCTTCTTGATCAGTCGGAGCGTTGCGGACAGCAAGTAGTTGACGGCAGAGGGCGATTTTATCGTTGCGTCCGCCATTGGCGAGGAAGCCATAGTGGCGGATGCGGTGGAAGCCGTCCGGCAGGGTGTGCAGGAGAAAGCGACGAATGAACTCCTCGGCATTAAGCGTCATCACTTTGGCTTTACGATTCTGCCGATAGTCCTTCCAGGAAAAGCTCACCTTGCCGTCGGCAAGCGAGATCAGCCGACTGTTGGCGATGGCGACGCGATGCGTATAGCGGCCGAGATAAGCCAGCACCTGTTCGGGCCCGCCGAATGGCGGCTTGGCGTAGACGACCCAGTCGGTCCGTCGGAGCTGATCGAGCCGCTCGGCGAATGCAACCGGATCGGCGAGATGGGCGAGATTGCCAAAGAAGCCCAACTCGCCAGCCGCGAAGGCGGCTTGGAGCTCTGCAGGAACAGACGGCGGAACAGCCGGGAGAGGACGCGCACCGGCAGGAAGAAGCCGGGCCGGCAAGCGACCCAGCGTGTGCCGTCGAGCGAAGGTCCACCACCAGGCACGACGCAATGGATATGCGGATGGTGTTGCAGGGTCTGACCCCAGGTATGGAGGACGGCGGTCACGCCGAGCTGAGCGGCGAGATGCTTGGGGTCGGCCGCGATGGTGGTGAATTGTGCGCGCGCCGAGCCCTGCCACTTCGGGCAATGCCGATTGTGGCAGGTAATGGGTGATGCCCATTACCTGCCTTATGGGCAAAGCCAGTAATGGGGAGCTGCCAATCGCGATCACCGTATTTTCCTGTGGATTGCCGCTCTCGAGCTCTCCATTACAAGTCGCCCGTGCGGCCCCCGTTGGGTCGGCCACTGATGGCCGGTCACATACGGAGACGGACATGTTGGAGACGTACTTCTCGGCAGCGAAGATGCTGGGGCATCTGCGCAGTGGGCCGAGCGGGCCTTACCTTGACGGGTTTGCAGCGGCGCTGGAGCGGCAGGGCTATGGCCCCGAGACAGCGGTACGCTATTTGCGAGCGGCGGCTCACATCGGTCATGTTATGGCCGAGCAAGGCGCGGGCCTGACGGAGGTTGATCTCGCCGCGTTCGGCGAGCACCTGCGCACTTGCCGGTGTCCACGCGCCAAAGGCGGCCGGCGCAACCACCACACCATCTACGGTGCCAGGCTCTTTCGTCGGCACCTCGTCGAGCTCGGCCTTTGCCGGTCCGCGGTGGCGGCAGCACCCGCCGAGCCGAAGCTGGTCGCCGACTTCAAGACGTGGCTGCGCAAGCAGCGCGGCGCATCCGATGCCACCATCAGGCTCTACGCCCGCGACGCCGCGGGCCTGATGATGCATCTTCGATCTGACCCGGACGGCTGGAGGCCGAACGATGTCCGCAGTTACTTCCTGGAGCGGGCGAGCAATAGCGGGAGTGGCACGATCGAGAAGATGACAACGAGCCTGCGGGCCTTCCTGCGGTATCTCGCAGTCGCAGGCCGTTGTCAGGCAGGTCTCGACGGCGCCGTTCCAGCCTACGCTCATTGGCAGCTTGCCGACATGCCCCGGTATCTGTCGACCGAGCAGGTCGACCGGCTGATCGCTGCCTGTGACGGCGACGTCGGTGGGCGCCGGCGTGATCGTGCGATCGTACTTTTGTTGGTGCGCCTCGGCCTGCGGGCCGGTGACGTGGCGCAACTGCGTCTCGCGGATATCGAGTGGCAAACGGGATCGCTACGGGTCTGCGGCAAGTCGCGCTACGAGGTCCGGCTGCCGCTACCGCAAGACGTCGGGGATGCGATCGCCGCCTACCTCGAATGCCGGCCGTCTACCCGCCGGAACGATGTCTTGTTCCTGCGCACGATCGCGCCGTGCCGGCCATTCCGACGAGGCGACGGCATCTCGTCGGTGGTCAAGCGTATCATGAAGCGGGCCGACATTGTGGCGCCGGTCAAAGGGGCCCACACTCTGCGGCACACCGCGGCGACCGAGATGCTGCGCCATGGCGTGCCGCTCGACAAGATCGGCCTCGTCCTTCGGCATCGCGGCATCGACACGACGGCCTATTACGCAAAGGCCGACGTCGCGCTGCTGAAGCAGGTTGCTCAGCCCTGGCCGGAGGCGCTCTGATGCTCGACGCCATCGAGACCTATCTCGCGCTCCGCCGCACCACGGGCTTCGCGATGTCGACCGCGGAGCACCTGCTGAAGAGCTTTGCCGCCTTCGCGGCCGAGCGCGGACAAACGTACGTCGAGACAAAAACAGCGATCGACTGGGCCGCGCTCGGACCATCCGTCGCGCAACGCGATGCACGGCTCAGAGCCGTCTGTCGCTTCGTACGCCATGTCCGGGTGGAGGACGTCGGGCACGAGCTGCCGCCGGCAAATCACTTCGGCGCCCGCAAGAAGCGTCGCACGCCGCACATCTACACGACAGACGAGATCAGTCGGCTGGTCGAAGCTGCGCTGCGGCTTCGGCCAACGCGCGGCTTGCGCCCGCACACGCAAGCGACCTTGATCGCGCTGCTCTCATGGGCTCAGGATCTCCGAAGCCCTGAAGCTGACGATCGCGGACGTGACCCGCGACGGTCTGCTGATCCGCGAGACCAAGTTCCGCAAGACCCGACTGGTGCCGCTGCACGACACGGCGGTTGCCGACTTGCAGCGATACCTGGCACGTCGCGGGCTCGGCTCAGACGATGATCCGGTCTTCATCGACAAGCCCGGTCGGCCGCTACGCTACATTGCCGTCAAGGAGACCTTCGACAGGTGGTCGACAAGGTTGGCATCAGATCGACGTCGGCTCGCCGTCCTCGCCTGCACGATCTACGGCACACGTTTGCGGTGCGCGCGCTGCAAGGCAGCCCTACCGGCCGAGGCCGGTGCGGGGCGCACATGGCGGCACTCGCGACCTACATGGGTCACGTCAACATCTATGCACCTACTGGTATCTCGAGGCCACGCCCGACCTCTTGCGCGATGTCGCCATGGCCGGCGAAGCGTTCATCTCCGAAGGGAGGTCAGCATGACGCCGATCGCTCCCCTCATCGAGACGTTCCTGCGCGACACACTCGCTTGCCAGCGGGGCGCCAGCCAGCACACGAGGGACTCCTATGCCTCGAGCTTCCAGCTGCTGTTCGTGTTCGCCGCCGACCGGCTCAAGGTCAAACCTTCGGCGCTGACGCTCGAACAGATCGATGCCGGGCTCGTCAGCGCCTTCCTTGAGCATCTTGAGGACGAGCGCAAAAACGCGGCCGTGACGCGCAACGTTCGCCCGGCGGCGATCAAGTCGTTCTTCCGCTTCCTCGAGTACCGGCAGCCGGCGGCGCTCGAGCAGATCCGCCGTGTACTGGCGATCCCGTTCAAGAAAACTGACACGCGCCTGGTACCCTACCTTCTGCGCGAAGAGCTCCAAGCCGTGCTCGACGCTCCCGATCCGGCGACACGCGATGGCATCCGCGATCGCGCAATGCTGCACGTGGCCGTCTGCGCAGGGCTGCGCGTCTCCGAACTGACGGGCCTCAAGGTCGATGACATCGACCTGCCTTTGATGAGCATCCGCGTGCTCGGCAAGGGACGCCGGGAGCGGACGCTGCCGTTGTGGAAGCCGGCGGCCGCTGCACTGCGTGCCTGGCTGGCCATCCGCGGGCAGGTCGCGACACCCGAGGTGTTCGTCAACGCCCGTGGTGAGCCGCTGAGCCGATGGGGCTTTGCCTATCTGCTCAGGCAGCACGCCGCGACTGCGGCTCGCAAGCAGCCCGGTCTCGCCAAGAAACGCGTCTCGCCCCACGTGCTCAGGCATACCTGCGCGATGGTCGTTCTGCAAGCGACCCGGGACATCCGGAAGGTGTCGCTGTGGCTGGGCCACGCTACGCTGACGACCACCGAGGTCTACACGCGCGGCGATCCAACCGAGAAGCTCGACGCGATGGAGGCGATCGTGCCGCCCCGCCTGCGGCGCGGCGTCTTCCAGCCCACCGACCAGCTGATCGAACTCCTCAGGCGTACCTCGTAATGGAGAGCGGGGTTGGCGGTGATTGGTGCAGGAGCGCGATCAAATTGCCGCCAGCTCCCCATTACCGGCTTTGCCCATAAGGCAGGTGTTATAGGCAATCCCTGTGGCGCCGCAGTCATCGCACTGCTCGACGTGGCCGCCGAGCACAGCCGTCCGGCATGCCGTGATCGCGCCCATGACGCGCCGCTCGACGCGGCCCAAATGCACGGCACGGCCTTGCCGAAACGCTTCACCGTGGCGGCGGAAAATATCCGCCACTTCCAGAACCGGAGCCATCAGGTCCGCTCAGCCGGGCGGCACGACCTCCAGGCGGAGCCGGTCCCTTTCGATTCACTCAGCTCGGCGATTGCTCTAGTGCAACCGTCTTTGCGGGTGATGCTGATCTCGTTCTTGACCGCCGCTCGTGACGCTGACGCGCCCTCGACCGCGCTTTGCGGAGCGAGCGCGCTGACTGCATTCGAGTGGCAGGGCTACAGTGCGCCGAATCTGTTGTTTGCACTCTACTTTCCGGTCTACAGCGGCGCAGAGCTGATGGGCCATGCCCGACAATCCTCTATCAGCGAGAGGCGCATTGCCGGCGGCGGTAACGCTCACCGGCATCAACATTGCGCGCAGTTTCGGGCCCGTGATCGGAGGCATTGTGGTTGCGATCGCCGGGCAGTCGCGCCTTCGCGCTGAACGTTTTGCTCTATCTGTTCCACCGCAATCGCGTGCGGAGCCGTCGGGGCTGCTGCGCGAACAGCTGACCGACTCTCAGCGTTCATGCCGCTGGTCGCGCACGTGCGGCCGTTCTCGTCGAAGGGCCCCGACCCAGGCAATGACGCACGCCAAGACACGCAACGATCGCTCATACATGCCGTCGAGGTCGAGGTTAACCTGTCGACGCGCGCTCAGTTCAGACCTGTGACGACGTTTAGCGGCGAGCAAGAGACGACCGCAACAGTTGAAAAGTTCAATCCTGTTCGCCCATTGGCATCCGACCGGGACCATCGCCGTTGGGAGCCTCTTCTGAAACAACCGCTGCATTCGCACGCACTCGTTCACTCAAAAGAAACCCGCTGCCTAACGCACTCTCGGGAGCAATTCGGTTCGGACGTGGCTGAACTCTTTTAGGCATTTGGTAAGGAGGTGCCATTGATGCAATCATACATGGGACCTCAACGCCAAAATGCAAGAGTTCCTTGCAACACCGCAGGAATCTAAAACTATTGGAATAACGGCGAAATTACAATTATACCAGGAAACTGAACCAACGCGCGGAACTATACCGCACCATGTTGAACTCAGGACGAGCGCCGCTACTGCGCGAGGATCCTTAGGGAGTATCAGGCGATAGTTGAGCTAGCCCGTTTGACGACTTTCACACGAATGAGCCGTCGCTCGGCGGGATGAATCCTTCAACTACTCATCTGGTCATGAACGTTCCGGACTCTTTTGGTCCCGCAAAGCCGCTAAACGTCGCGCATGTCCATGCATCGCATATTTCAAAGATACATTGATCTTCTCTCGAGCGCTGAATATGCGGATGCCTTTGCAAAGGCGATGGCGATCACAGCGAGCGAGCTTGATCTGTCTTCCTTTGCATATCTTGCGATGCCGCGGCGGGCTGGCAAAAAGCCATTGGTCATATCAACGTATCCTAACAACTGGGTCGCGCATTATGTGCGCAGTCACTACGAACGTCTGGATCCGATTATCACGCGCTCGTTGGAGAACACTGAGCCATTTCGATGGGGTTTAGACGTACCTTCGAGACCGATCACGCCGGTGCAACGAAGATTTCTCGAGGAAGCCAGCGAATTCGGAATTCGGCTGGGCTTCACCGTCCCAATTCACGATGAAGACGGTTCGGTTGCTGCTCTGACCTTTGCCGCTGACCAAAGGCGTCCACAATTCGAAAAGTGCATCGATCTGAATGCCCCTGTTCTTCAGCTGATGGCGAGATGCTTCCATTCGCAAGTGCGCCGCAAGCTCTTGCATGAACTGACGATCGACGGAATCCGGCTGTCTCCTCGCGAAGTCGAATGCTTGGAATGGGCCGCTAAGGGCAAAAGCTTTTGGGAAATTGGACGGATCCTCGGCATATCCCACAATACCGCAGCTTACTATCTAAGAAGCGCGAGAGATAAGCTGGGAGTTCGTAAAGTCGTTCAGGCCGCCGTGCGGTTGGCCGCTGCCAAACGAGATGGGCAAGATTAAGACTCTGATCCCGCATAGTTATAGGGGATGATGTTGACGCGTAGCTCCCCCAGAATCTCGTCTCCTTTGGGAGGGGACTATGATTCAGCTTATTACGGAGTCATCGTACGACGCGTTTTCCTGCACGTTAGCATCCATGTATAAGTTGCGCTATCGCGTTTTTAAGCAACGCTTGGAGTGGAGCGTTCAGACGCGCGGCGACATGGAAATGGACGATTTCGATGCGCTGCATCCGGCGTACCTGGTCCAAACGTCTCTTGAGGGTCATGTTGAAGGTTCGGTTCGCCTGTTGCCGACCATGGGACCGACGATGGTGCGCGATACGTTTCCCATGGTTCTTGGGGGGCTTCCTGCTCCGGCAGACCCGTTGGTCTGGGAGAGCAGCCGGTTCGCAGTTGATGCTTCTCCCCATGCTCCGAAGGGCGAACATGGGCTCGCCAAGTCGACTTACGAGCTTTTCGCAGGGATGATCGAATTCGGACTGTCGAGACGACTTAAGAACATCATCACGGTTACCGACGTTCGTATGGAGAGAATACTGAAACGCGCGGGCTGGCCGCTCTGCCGTATCGCCGCCCCCTGCAAAATCGGAAACACCCTCGCTGTCGCAGGACACCTGGAAATTTCGGCGGGAGCTCTTCAGAGAGTGCGTGCTGCTGGCGGTCTCGATGGGCTGGTTCTCTGGACACCAGTCTTGTTGGAGGCTGCCTGATTACCCCACTTCCCCCGCCCGACTGAACTCGCCCAGTCGTATCTCCCACGCCCAACTTGAACGAGAGCGGACGTCGCGACTGCGCGCGTCAGATTTGTGCTCCCAAAAATCGTAAACCACGCAGGGCATCCCGGGAAGACCCAGAAACACGGGTCCACATGATCGGCAGCAAGCCACAATCACAAGCAGAGACACAACGATGTTTACCCAAAACCTGCCGCCCACGCGCACCAAGAAATGCCATTAGACGAACGCGCAAGGAAAGCCATTCATCCTCCTGGCCACAACTAACCGGCCAGCGACGTTTTCTTTTTCTGAGCAACTCCAGTTGTTCGATTTCTGATTTCCACGGTGCTGCAATGGTGCGACACACAAGCTTCGCCGATCTAAGGGCCGGAATTCGGCGCCTCAATTTGGACCTCGGTCAGCTTCAGCTGGCACTTGCCGCAGCGGAATATGGGAGCTTTCGCCGAGCTGCCGAGAGGTTTTCCATTACGCAATCAACGCTTAGTCGCTCCATTCAGTTACTCGAACATTCACTCGGAATAATCATTTTCGAACGATCGCACGCCGGGGTTACAGCCACACCCGCTGGACTTGATTTTCTTAGAATAGCGCGGTCAATTCTCGAGCAGATGGATACGCTCGTCGCGAGGACAAAGCCTGCCGATCGTGGCGTATGCGGCCGCTTCGTCATCGGATTCTCCACGTCACTTACCGCTGGTCATTTACGTGCGACGCTGCTCGAATACAGCGCCCGATTTCCGCAAGTTAAACTTGGAATCGTCGAACTATCTCGGCCCCGATTAGCAACCGCGCTCCGGAACGGCATGGTTGACCTCTGTGTTGCAGCAGGAGATTCATTCGATATCAGCAGCAGAAGCACTCCCCTCTGGAGCGAGCGGGTCTTTGCTGCGCTTCCTCACGATCATCCGCTGGCTCTGCAGGATGGTATCTCTTGGGCCGATTTGCGTAACCAAATTGTCTTGATGAGCCAATACGACTCCGGGCGCGGCCTCGAAGCGTTGCTCAACGCAAAACTCATCATCTCGACGGAGGGCCCGCGGATCGAGCATCGCGATGTCAGCCGCGCAGAAATCCAGAATCTCGTCAGTATGGGCCTCGGCATCGCCCTCGTACTGGAATCCGACGTTGGCGCTAATTCTTCTGGCTTGGTCTATCGGGAATTTCGGGACAGCATGGGACCAAGCCGCATCGGCTTTTCCGCGGTCTGGCGCGATGACAACGAAAATCCAGCTCTGGCCGATTTCCTCAAGTTATTGGCCGAGCGTTATCCTTCGTCATCTTTGGCGTGAAGCCGCTTTCGCGATTTGGCAAAGGCCCGGTCAGTCGCCATGAAGCGCGCCACCATCGGCCCTATCAGTTTATTGGGGTCGCTGATCTTCTGGCCAGTTTCACGGGAGAGGATCTCCGCGTACGAAATCAGATCGCGATGCACAGCAGCAGGCAAGTCGATGGCGATCCGAACGGGCTTGTCATCTGCAATCGTTCCAATCTTTAGTTTGGTCATTTCATCCTCTGTATGGTTCGAGCACGAGATCGCGGTTGACAATGACCCGCACCGGAAATCCCGGCCGGACGGTCAATGTCGGCTGAATGTTGAGGTTGCGCCGAACCACCTGTTGTCCGGCCTGATTAAGGGAATCCCCGGCTCCGCGTCGCAGCGCCGCAATGATGTCGCTGTTGGAGGTATTGGTGTCTGCTCCCGCGTTGACCTCAGTCCCAACGGCGAGCAAAGTCGATAGCGCTGCGGCTCCCAATAGCTCCTTCCAATGGTTGTCGACCTCATCCTCAAGGCCGGCGTAACCAGCTACGTCCGCGCCAGGCTGACGTTCGAGCACGATGGAACGTCCATTGGGCATGATCAGACGCGTCCAGACGAGGAGCACGCGTGACTGTCCGAATGCGACCTGGCTATCGTAGATCCCGATCAGTCGCGCGCCTTGGGGGATCAGCCGAGCCCGGCCGGTCGGAGTATCATAGACGCTTTCGGTTACTTGCGCCGTGATCTGGCCGGGCAGATCAGAGCGGATTCCGGTGATGAGAGCAGCCGGAATGACGGTTCCTGCCTGGACCACGAAGGGCGATACTGGCTTGGCCAGGCGCTCAGGGCTTGTGGTACGCCGATCTAAGGCCGCGTTGACGAATGCAAGCTTGCGATCCTGCCCATTTTGCGCAAATGCTTCATCGGAAGATGTCGTCGGGTTCGCCGGCGTCTCGCTGGACGGTGTTGTTGCCGCCAATGGGCGGATGTTGGTCGTGGCGAACACCTTGCTGGTGCGCGCCGCCTCAGTTTCCTGATTGATGCGCTGCTGTTCAGCGTCGGCTGCGAGCGAGCCGGATTGCGTTTGGGCTTGGGCTGCGAGGATCGGTCGTCCCAAATCGCCGGGCAAGGGTGGTCCGAGCCGTGGCACATCATGCGGTATTCCGGCATAATCCTTAGGGAGCGTCGAAAGTTGATCCGCAACGGTGTGGTGGTCAGTCGAATAGAGCTCCTCGGACGTAAGGGTGCGCTTTTCAGGTCTTTGCAGCGCCCACAAGACTGCGACGGAAACAACGGCCAGAGCTAGACCGGTGCCAGCAAGTAGCGCCTTCCGGGAGAGGCGCATCACGCGCGGCCGCTCGGGTCGCAGCCGCAAGGACTGGGTAATGTCCACGGGGGCATCTGCCGCCGCCTCGCGCCCCGCGGGATTTCCGCTGGTATTGCTCACAGCGGCCTCCCGTCGCTTCTTGCGATACGCACTTTCTGCTGGCCTTCACCGCCGAGCCGCAATTCGGCGGCTGCAAACAGCCGATCGACGATGAGGACATTGCCGTAGACGCGGTAGTTGACGATCTCGGTCTTGCCGTCCGGTCCAATGACAAACAATGGCGGCATCTCGCCCTGAGTGATGCCTGCCGAGAATTCGATGTAGACCTTGCGTCCGTCGTCATACGCGTTAACCGGGCGCCAGGGCGGGCTGTCTCCCCCAATCGAATAACGATAGCGGCGCTCCGCCAGATCCGGAATGTATGGCGTGGTGGCAGGCACCGTTTGACCAGGAGCGATTCGAGGTTTGGGATAAAACCAGGCAACCGAAGGCATGTAGGGCTTTTCTCGAGAGCGGAGCTCAATCAGATAGGTCCGGCGGTCGGTGTTGACGACGAGATTGGTCGTAATCGCGGGGCGCGTTGGCTTGACCATGATGTGGACGCGGCGCTCATCACTGCCGCCGCTCTCAGTATCGCCCACCACCCAGCGCACGGTGTCGCCGGCGGCGACGGGACCTGAGCCGATCAGTTGCTCCCCCGGTTCGAGGGCGATATCGGTGATCTGACCCGGCGCCGCGTAGATCTGGTAAAGCGCGCCGGGACTATAGGGAAACACCTGCACCGCGTTGAAATACCCCGCCTTGCGAGGCTCAACGCGCGCAGCGTCGTTGGCGCTCTCGATCCGATCGACGGGCTCTTTAGCTTCGGTTTTCCTGCCGCCCCGCCCCGGTGTCCAAGCTGGTGGAACGTGAAGCGGTTTAGGACGGTCATCCGCCAATGCCGGCAAATCGGGAGAGGGCGGGATTTCGTCATCATAGCTGATTTGCGGCGGCTTGAATGTGGTGCAGCCACCAAGGATGCATAGACTGACCAGGAGTGCGGACACGCCGCTCTGTCGGAATCTCTGGAGGTTCGCCACGAGAATCTGAGGCATCAGGATCCGAACTCCTTCGACCAATTGATCGCGTTGACGTAAATGCCGAGCGGGTTCTTACGAAGCCGCTCGATATCGCGGGGCGGTTCAACGATGATGGTGAGGATCGCGCTCCACCGCTCGGTGGCCGCTAACTGCCCGTTCTCGTAATGCCGCTCGGTCCAGGTTAAGCGGAAGCTGTCCACGGAGGCCCGAATGACGCTCGAGACCTCGACGGCGACTTGGGTTTGCCCGACCTTGGCGAAGGGATCGTTGTTGCGGGCATAGTCATTCAGCGCGCCAGCGCCACGATCGGTGGTGAAGTCATACGCACGCAGCCAATCCTGGCGCAGCACGATGGCGTCCAGCGGAAGGCCACGCACATGCTCGATAAAGCGCGCAAGATGAAAGGCGATCTGCGGATCGCTCGCCTCGTAGGCGGCACTTGCCGGAGCTATCGTTTTTGCCTCGCCCAGATGATCAACTTCGACGACCCAGGGCGTAACTGTTCCCTGTGCCGACTGCCAAACGAGGGCACCCGCAAATCCCGCGCACAAGATCAGACAGCCGAACGCCATCAAGCGCCAATTTTTGGCCTGCACACGCGCCGAGCCGATCCGGTCATCCCAGACCTGGGCCGCCCTCTGATAGGGGGTGACCGGCTCGGGCGTGCGGCCATAGTGGACAGCCGATCGTTTGAACATGAAAGGGATCTCCTTGAGACTACACGTGCCGCCTTGAGTGCCGCCGTGGCCGGAAAGGATGAAGGACGCCTTCAACTGGCATCATTATTCTTGCTCCTTGAGATCGACGGATGCGCCGCCGCTTGCGTGATCGCCGGCACGAACCGCATTTGTCGCGGCTGTCGCGCCCTGCTGGATCGCTTGTGCGTGCTTTGCCCGGCGCGCCCAGCTAGGCACCTCCTGAGAGGTGGCAGCTGACGCATCTGACGTACTCGCATCACGAGCCGCCGCGCTCCCGCCGAGCCGAGCCGCGAGGATGCGCAAAGGACTTGCCGCGGCAGAGGCGCCCGCATCCGTGACACCAGAGAGGCCGCCTGCCCGGAATGCGCTGGAGGCTCCGCTCGCGATTGCTGAGCTGGCCCTTGCCGCAGTTCCGATGGCGCCGCTGGCAAGTCCGACTCCACCTGCAGCAAGACCGGCGCCAACGGCAACTATTCCGCCTGCCGCAAGACCCGTGCCTGCCGCAGCTCCAGCGCCAAGCTGCGGTCCGCCGGAAACAATGCCGTTGGCAATGCCGGGTCCGAAGATTCCGAGGCCCAGCAGCGACAATGCGCCAAGGACCAGAGCCATCGCGTCCTCGACCGTTGGCTGGTTGCCTCCGAAACCGGCGGTGAACTGTGCGAACAGCGTCGATCCGATGCCGACGATGACCGCGAGCACCAGGACCTTGACTCCGGACGAGATGACGTTGCCGAGCACCCGCTCGGCCGCAAAGGCCGTCTTTCCAAATAGGCCAAATGGAATCAGGACAAAGCCGGCAAGCGTCGTCAGCTTGAACTCGATCAGCGTGACGAACAGCTGGATTGCCAGGATGAAGAAGGCAAGGAGCACCACGATCCAGGCGAGCAGCAGGACCGTGATCTGAACGAAGTTTTCGAAGAAACTGACATAGCCCATCAGGCCTGAGATCGATTCAAGGATCGGCCGCCCAGCATCGAGACCAACCTGAGCGATCTTGCCTGGCCTGAAAAAATCCACTGAGGAAAGGCCGGTGCCGGACGCTTTCAGTCCGAGGCTAGCAAAGCTCTCGAACACGATCCGAGCGAGGCTATTCCAATTGCCGATCAGGTAGGCGAAGACGCCAACGAACATCGTTTTTCTGACAAGCCGGGCGATGATCTCCTCGTCAGCGCCCCACGACCAGAACAGGCCGGCGAGCGTGATGTCGATCGCAGCTAAGGTGGTTGCGACATATCCGACTTCGCCTCCGACCAGCCCGAAACCGGAGTCGATGTAACGGGTAAACGTCTCCAGGAATTGATCGATGACGCCAGTACCACCCATCGTTCACTCGTCATTGTCGGGAAGGGAGGGATAGCCGGACGGCAGACGACTCTCATCCTTGCCGCGCACAGGCGATGATGCGTCTGGATTAGTTTCGCTAATATGAGCCCCAGAGGATCCGCGGCCAGAGCCTAAGAACTCACGGCGCTTCTCGGCCCAGAGCTTTCGGCACGCAAGCAGAGCATCTGTCTGCTCGTATTCGACCGTGCGGCATTGCTCGAGCTTTGAGGCGGTCGCCTCAGAGGACCCTTGCGCGATTGACGCTTCGGGCTGAGCCTGATCTTGATCGCCGCGCAGCCGGATCGCGCAAGCGACAACAACCAGGATGGCAAGCGCCACCGCCAATAGCATGGGAATTCGTTCAAATCTGTTTGTCGACATTAGTGGAACATCTGCACTGTTGTGGATTGGTAGCCTTGTCCCTGGCTCAAGAAACGCCTGAGCTGCTCCCTGCCCTGATCCTGGGCGGCCGCTCGCTCCGCCTGCTCCAGAGTCTGAGCACGTCCCTGCGCGGCAATTGCCGCAGTGAGATCGGCGAGCTGCTGGTTTTGAAGCGCAAGCAGCTGATTGCCGGCTTGGCTCGCCTGCAGCGCACCACTGGCGCCTTGACTCGCATTGACGAGGGCCGACATCTGGGTACGATTGGTATCGAGATTGCCGACCACGGTCGCCTGCACGCGCATGGCATCCTGCAAGCCGGCAACAGCGTTCTGCCAGCGCGTTTGCGCATTCGCGATCAGCGCCGCCGCCGGCTGGCTCGAAGAAGCCGGTGCGTAGGTCGATGAGAATGCGCGATCGATCTGCTCCACATCATAGGCGATGCGTTGCGCCTGACTGAGCAACTGCTGGGTACGCTGGATCGACTGCTCAAGCTGCTGCAGCGAAGAATATGGCAGGCTCGCCAGATTTTTGGCCTGGTTGACCAGCATCAGCGCCTGGTTTTGCAGCGATGTGATCTGGTTATTGATCTGCTGCAATTCGCGGGCTGCAGTCAGCACATTTTGCGCGTAGTTGTTGGGATCGAATACGATCCACTGTGCCCTGGCCTCCCGTGGCACCTGGAGAATGGCAGCAGCAATCAAGCCTGCCGCAATGAGCTGAGTTAGACGTTTCATCAGAGGCTCCCTGCCTTTGCAAGTTGCGGAATGAGGTCGCAGGCCCAGGCCAGCTCGCGCGCCTTGAGCCAGCCCGTCACGAAATTTTCCCGGCCGTGCTCGGCCAGGACACGGTCAATCAGAGCCTGGTCAGCTTTTGAGGAGCTGGCTGTAAAAGCGAGCGCAACCTCGCCGAGGCCTAGCTCGAATAGGCGATTGCCGCGGCGGGACTGGCAGTAGTAGTCGCGCTTCGGTGTTGCGCGTGCCAGGATCTCGATCTGCCGGTCATTGAGCCCAAAGCGACGGTAAATCGCGGTAATCTGCGGCTCGATGGCGCGGTCGTTTGGCAGCAGGATTCGGGTCGGACAGCTTTCGATGATCGCTGGCGCAATGGGCGAGCCGTCAATGTCCGCAAGAGACTGGGTCGCGAAGACAACCGAAGCGTTCTTCTTGCGAAGCGTCTTCAGCCATTCGCGCAGTTGTCCGGCAAAATGGGCGTCATCGAGGGCGAGCCAACCTTCATCAATAATGAGAAGAGTCGGACGGCCGTCGAAGCGGTCCTCGATCCGATGGAATAGATAGGAAAGGACGGCAGGGGCGACCGCGGTCCCGATCAGCCCATCGGTCTCAAACACCTGGACGGAGGCGCCGCCGAGGTGCTCGCTTTCCGCATCGAGCAAGCGATCATATGGACCGCCCAGACAATAGGGCTGCAGTGCCCGCTTCACCATATTGGACTGAAGAAGCACCGAGAGCCCGGTGAGGGTTCGCTCAAGGGCAGGCGCTGAAGCCAGGGACGTGAGCGCAGACCAAACGTGCTCTCTGACCTCAGGCGTGACCTCGATCCGCTCGCGGAACAAAATCGAGGCAATCCAGTCGGCTGCCCAACCGCGTTCGGAGACTTCGTCGATCTTTGCGAGCGGCTGCAGTGCAACAAGTTCGGTCGATTCTCCGGCGACCGCACCACCAAGGTCATGCCAGTCGCCGCCCATTGCGATGGTCGCAGCCCGGATCGAGGCGCCGAAGTCGAAGGCAAAGATCTGTGCCTCCGGGTAGCGGCGGAACTGCAAGGCCATCATCGCCAGGAGAACGGACTTGCCGGCGCCGGTTGGCCCTATAATAAGAGTGTGGCCGACGTCGCCGACATGCAGGGAAAAGCGAAACGGTGTCGATCCCTCGGTCTTGCCAAAGAATAGAGATGGCGCCTTGAAGTGATGGTCCCTCACCTCCCCTGCCCACACGGCCGATAGCGGGACCATATGAGCCAGATTAAGGGTGGAAATCGGCGGCTGACGAACATTGGCGTAGACGTGTCCGGGCAGGCTGCCAAGCCAAGCCTCGACTGCATTGACGGTTTCGATCATGCAGGTGAAATCGCGGCCCTGGATCACCTTTTCGACCAGACGCAGTTTTTCGTCGGCGACGCGCGGATCGGTATCCCAGATGGCCACGATCGCGGTGACAAAGGCTTCGCCGATCTGATCGGAGCCTAATTCCTGCAGGGCCGCATCGGCATCGATGGCCTTATTGTTCGCATCAGTATCAAGAAGAGCTGACGCCTCGTTGGTCATCACCTCTTTCAGGATCGCCGCGATCGACTTGCGCTTGGCAAACCATTGACGGCGGATCTTTGTGAGGAGCCTTGTCGCGTCGCCCTTGTCGAGCATGATGGCCCGGGTCGACCAGCGATATGGAAATGCCAAACGGTTCAAATCGTCCAGAATCCCAGGCGTCGTAGCGCTTGGAAATCCGACCACCGTCAGAACGCGGATGTGGGCTTGCCCCAGCATCGGTCCGAGCCCGCCGGTTAGCGGTTGATCGGCGAGCAAGGCATCGAGATACATGGGAATCTCGGGCACTCGGACCCGATGCCGTTTCGTCGAGATGGTGGAATGCAGGTACGTTAGGGTGGCCTCGTCATCGAGCCAGCCGCATTCCGGCATGAATCCTTCAACGAGCTGGAGAACGCGATTGGTGCGATCGAGAAATCCGCTCAGTATTTCCCGCGAATCTTCGCCAACCGTCCGC
This sequence comes from Bradyrhizobium sp. BLXBL-03, assembly GCF_051853015.1. Lineage (NCBI taxonomy): Bacteria > Pseudomonadati > Pseudomonadota > Alphaproteobacteria > Hyphomicrobiales > Nitrobacteraceae > Bradyrhizobium > Bradyrhizobium sp. BLXBL-03. Next base: position 7,393,943 of record NZ_CP182470.1, read on the forward strand.
TGGCCGCCCTCATAGAGCAGCCGTTCTGCGAACGCGGCGCTCTCAGCTGGCGGCAGATAGAGGAAAGTCAGATAGTAGCTCGACTCGTAATGAGCGTCCTCCTCTTCGAATTGGGCCTTTCGCTCGGCGTCGACCAAGGCGGATGCCACGTCAGGAAAAATGTTCGCAGGATAGGCGCCTGCAGCATGGCGCTGCGCCTCCACAAACACCGCCCAGCCGGATCCGAGACGGCGCAGCGCGTTGTTCAACCTGCCGGCAACCGCGACAAGTTCGGCCGGCACGGCACTTTCGAGATCTGGTCCCCGAAACCTGGCCGTCCGCTGAAACGAGCCATCCTTATTGAGGACCACCCCCTCATCGACCAGCGCCGCCCAGGGCAGAAAGTCGGCAAGACGCGTGTTTGAGCGCTGGTATTCAGCGAGATTCATCATGGGACAATTCACGTGTTGAGGTGACCGGGAATGCGGACGTGGCGCCGCACGACCTCGACGAAATCCGGATCGCGCTTCGCGGCCCAGACGGCGGCCATATGGCCGATGAACCAGAGCAGGAGACCTGCGATCCACAGCCGCAAACCCAATCCAAGTGCTGCCGCCAAGGTGCCGTTGAGGATCGCAACGGAACGCGGCGCACCGCCCATCAGGATCGGTTCCGTCAAGGCGCGATGGACTGGTGCGAAAAAACCTGGGACGTCATCCATCAGATCACCACTCCGCCGCCGAAGGAGAAGAACGAGAGAAAGAAGCTGGAGGCGGCAAAGGCGATCGACAGACCGAACACGATCTGCACCAACCGCCGAAATCCGCCCGAGGTATCTCCGAATGCCAGCGACAGCCCGGTCACGATGATGATGATGACCGCAAGGATCTTGGCGACGGGCCCCTCAACTGATTGCAGGATCTGGTTGAGCGGCTGCTCCCACGGCATGTTCGAGCCGGCGGCCCATGCAGGAAGCGCGCCTGTAAACGGGAGGGCCAGTCCCGCGATCGCGATGAGAGCCTTGTTGCGAAGCGATCTCAAGCTCATGGTTGATCTCCTATTGATAGAAGGCTGTAGTCACCGGACGGTCCGAGCATTGATACGCGAGCAAGCTCGGCGAGCCGCCGATCGGCGCCGCGGCCAACAAGAACGGCAATCACATTAATCGTTTCGGCAATAAGCGCGCGCGGGACGGTGACCACAGCCTCCTGGATGAGCTGCTCGAGCCGGCGCAATGCCCCGAGCGCAGTCCCGGCATGTATGGTTCCGATTCCGCCGGGATGGCCTGTCCCCCAGGCCTTGAGAAGGTCGAGAGCTTCGGCTCCGCGTACCTCACCAATCGGAATACGATCGGGCCGAAGGCGCAGCGAGGCGCGAACAAGATCTGATAGCGAGATCACGCCGTCCCGGGTGCGCAGCGCAACGAGATTCGGCGCTTTGCATTGAAGCTCTCTTGTATCTTCGATGAGGACGACGCGGTCTGCAGTCTTGGCGACCTCCGCAAGAAGCGCGTTTGTCAGGGTGGTTTTGCCGGTGGAGGTACCGCCCGCGACCAGGATGTTATGTCGAGCAGCGACAGCTGTTCGAAGCGCGCCGGCTTGCTCCATGGTCATGGTCCCGGCGGCGACATAGTCCTCGAGAGAGAATACTGCCACGGCTGGCTTGCGGATCGCGAATGCGGGGGCGGCAACGACGGGGGGCAGCAGACCTTCAAATCGCTCCCCGGTCTCCGGTAGCTCGGCCGAGACACGCGGCGCACCCGCATGAACCTCGGCGCCGACGTGGTGAGCGACCAACCGAATGATCCGTTCTCCGTCAGGAGCGGACAGGCTTTTGCCGGTCTCGGTCAGGCCACGCGACAGCCGATCGATCCATAGCCGACCGTCTGGGTTGAGCATCACCTCGACGATGTCGGGATCTTCCAGAAAACACGTAATCGCGGGCCCAAGCGCAGTGCGAAGCATGCGTGCTCCGCGCGAGACCACCTCCGGCTGAAAGGCTTGGATTGTCATTGAGGTTCCAAGAGCTGAGGCACCCCAAGCCGCCTCAGATGGGTGTGATTAGAAAAGCAGGTCCTTCATTGGCGCAACGTGTGGCGCGCGGTGATCGTAGGTTGGCGTAGGAAAAGAAAGATCGAACAAAAAAAGGCGGGCGCGCGCGCCGTTGTTGATGCTCTCACGGATTAGGCGAGGGAGTGGAACTAGCCACACGGCTCGCATTACCATTCCTCATCTTCAGGCTCGAGTACGCCAGCTTCTGCTGACGTCACGGATATCTCAGCCGGGTCTGTATTTGTTGCGTGTTCGCGGAGGAAGAACTTGCCAACTCGTCTGCCCAAAAGGCCAAGCCATGGGATCAGGAACCAGCCCAGCGCCAGAATCTGCACCCCAACAGCGGATGCGAACGCAACCTGGTAGGCAATAATCGGATAATGGCCATCCTGAATGGACCATTGGTCTAGGATGAGTCCAGTCCCGTATTGGACGATGAAACACCAGCCGAAGTGAAGAACGTTCAAGCCGGCATTTGCTCTGCCGGTGAGCTCTCTTGGGAAATACTCCGCTAAGATCGCGTAGCTGAGGACCGTCGCTGCACCGACAATCGAGATGACGAGCCATGGCAATAGCGATGGCAACGGCAGGCGCAAGATCAATGAAAGCTCAGCCACGACAAACAACGCCGTCACCGCCGCAAACAGAACTTCTGACCCTATCCCGCGTCGGCGTAGCCGATCAGCCAACGTGCCAAGTAGCAACGCCCCGGCGCTAATTCCAAGTGCCATGATGAAGAGCTGTGTGATCGAGGATTCGCGATCGAGTCCTTCGACGTTCGTCAGCCAAGATGCTGCCCACAAGGCCTGCAATGACCAGGCTGAGCCAATACAGCTTGCCGACAGCGGTGCTATCCGCCAGAAGCGCCGATTTTTGTAGATCGCACTCAGTTTTACGCCGGCAGGCAGCGTCGCCTGTGGTCGCGCGGCCTCGGGAACCGCCCAGAAGATCAGGAGGGCCGCAGCGAAAGTTGCAAGGGCCAAGAGTTCAAATAGCCCACGCCACCCAGTGTATGGCAAGAGCCACTGAGTAGGCGTCGTTGCGGTCACCGCACCGAGTGCACCGAGCATGATCATGTAGCCGTTTGCCAAGGCGACGCGTTCCCTCGGGAACCAGGTGACAATGGCCTTCAGGCCTGCCATTGCTGCAGCCGAGACACCGATGCCGATCATCGCGCGCGCAAAAAGAAGCGCCTTGAAGTCGCTAGCCGCTCCAAATAGAGCCGCCCCTCCGCCAGCAAGGAGCAGGAGCGCGCTCTGGACCCGACGCGGGCCAAATCGATCTAGCAGCGTCCCGATCGGAATCTGGGCGCCGGCGAACACCAGAAAATAAACCGACGTCAATAGGCCAAGATTGGCAGCATCGAGACCGAGATCAGCTGAGAGCTGTCCCGAGATCAGCGTGTTGATGGTCCGGAATAGATAGGAAAGATAGTAGCCGGCGACGAAAGGGAAGAAAACACAGCCGATCAAGCGCCAAGTCGGAAGTCGGTGCCCCTCCGAGGATGCGCAAGGATTGAGATTGGATAGGCGTCTTTTTACTTCTTGCGTGCGGATCCGGCCGTCAACAGCCGGTTTAGCAGAACGCGTTTGGTAGAATTTGAAAGTTGCGGTTGCTGCCGCCCTCCTCGGCGGCAGCGCGCATGTTGGCAGTTGCGTCTAGAATGATGGCCGCAGGACCTTCCTGGGCAGATTCCTCAGAAACTTGCGAACCATCGTCGACCGCATCACCAGAACCCCGCGAGGCATTTATTTGGTCGATCGTCTCCCTCAGCAAGGGGCGGTTCGAGCGCACGCGCCGGTCAACCTGTTCGGCCAAGGCCTTGAATCGCTCTTGTCCGAGCGCACACGCTTCAAGCTGCTGTGATTGCGGCATCAGAGGTGTGACGGTGAGATGATAGCGGGCGTGCAGCGCAACCGTCTCGGCGATCGCGCGGACGTCATTGTCAAGACGTTCAAGTTGCCTACTTATCCGATCGAGCGCCTCATGAATGAGACCTTCGATCGGCGGCGCTGGGTCAAGGAAGCGTTCAAGAGCGGCCTCCACAACCATGCTCTTGCCGAGGCCGGGACGGTCAGTTGCAACGTCGAGACGGCGGACAATCTTTTCGGAAAGCTGGACAGTGACTTTTCTCGTTGTTGCAGTATTTTGCTGCCCTGTTCGCTCGGCTGCATCGACTTTATCCAACATTCGTCCGTTCGCCACGTCAATCGGTGTGTCGAAGGCCATGCCCGGCTCTCCTCGGATATAGAAAAGGTCCATCGCGCCCATGACTGAGCGCGCGTTGAAATCGGTTAGAAATGACAGTGATTGCCCCACCGACGATGGGACGACACAAAGGGTCGGACGACTGCTGCTTTCAATCGCGGGAAACTCGACAGCGTAGTCTGGCGTAGTGAAAAGAAGGAATGGCGAGGTTGGCTGGGCCGACAAAGGTTGTCGGTCGGCCAGCTACCGGCTGCGTGCGAACTCCGGCCAAGCCGGCATCGCCGTGATCCAGACCCGTCGAACAGATCCAGCAGTTGGAAATCGTGGCGTGACCCTGTTATTCAGCCGACTGCGCGCAAGATACTCCTGCCTCCATTCGCTCCAAAGGATATAGCGACAAGCACGTAGACAGCGCCCACCGCGAAAACTTCGGAACTCGCAGCCGTTTTGCTTGCATCTGGACATGCCGGGCCAAGTTCAAATCTCGTGGCAAACACAAGCAAAAGTGGGATTGTCTCCGATAGGCAAGATCAGACAACAAGGCGCATAGATGGCGGCCTTCACGACGAAATTGAGCGTTAACAAGCAGAAACACGCGGAATATATGCGAACACAGGGCAGTTTAGCAGGCTTTCCTCTTTCACCAGAATGTAGGTTCAGCGCTGAATGATTCTGTGGCGCAAAACCCAGAGGCTCGGGTCCGTTGCGACTTACAGCGTTGGTTGAGCCAAGGATGAGTTTGGGGGACTAAGGATTAAGATACCTCTCCATTCTGTTCGCGAGTTGAGCGAGTTTCTCAATCTCACCATGCGCATGAGGATCCGAGTTTTGATACGCATGAGGCGCGAGTCTTGCTCAGTTTTGTCGGGCAATAGATCCGATCACCCAGTCCGGGAGCATTGAAGAAGTCGTTGCCTGTGTGGACAAACTGAGCCGTTATCCGTCCTGTTGCGGGTTCAGCCTCATGCTTTTGTTCATCTGATAGACCACAGGCAATTCTCATCAAATATTGAGGAAGGTGCCGCATGGTGAAACGTAATGGTGGGGATGCATCGGGGGTGGACAAAGCTAAGGTGCGCGTCTTCTTCGCCGAGGTCGAAGGTAATAACGAGAGCGTGCAAGAAGCGCTGAAGACCATGGTTTCGGCAATGAACCGTCCTGTCCGCGTGCTCTCAGATCAAGGTGCTAACGGGAAGCATCCCGCGCTTCTGCAGCAAGCCAATGTTGAAGAAGTCGAGGAGACGATCGAGGTGGAGGAAGCTGACGCTCTTGACGACGAGCCCGCCAACTCCAGGAAGCCTCGCGGTACCGGAAAGAAGGTCGATCGCAACGCCGGGCTGAATTTGGTGCCTGATCTGAACTTCAGGCCAAGCGGAGCGCAATCTCTCAAGGAATTTATGGACCAGAAGAAGTCAAAGAACGATCTCGAAACGGTATTGGCGGCCGTCTACTATATGCAGCGGGTCATGTCGTTGACCAAGATCGGTCCAGCTCATGTGATGACCGCATTAAAAGAGGCTGGAATACCCATTCCCGTGGACCTCAAACAGACTGTCCGGAATGTGAAGAAGTCAAAGATGTGGCTGAACTTTACTGACATCGAGGATATCCGGACAACGACCCAAGGCGACAATTTCATCGAGCACGAGATGGGCACGACCGAATAGTCACCAATGCATCTTTCTTTTGATGGTTTCTGCGAGATCGTTAAGAATGCGAACAAGACGAACGCCGAAAGTGCGCTTGCTGTTCTTTGGTACTTTGATCGCGAGCAACCGGGCGTCACCAAAACAGCTGGGCAGCTGGCGAAAATGCTTGATGACCACCATATCGGAACGCCGAACCAGACGGCGCTTGCCGAGGCACTTAGGAGGTCAAAGCTTGCAAGTGAGTGGAAGAGCGGCTTCTCACTAAAGCCTGGTTCACGAAAGCTCATTCGCGACTGGTTGCCAGACTTAGACGGTGTACAGCCCGTGATTGATCACGCTTTCAGCTATTTGCCGGAGCCGATTTGGAAGAGTACACGGGGTTACATCGAAGCTGTATGCCGCGAGTTGAACGGCTCCTTCCATCACGGCTACTACAACGCCGCCGCTGTGATGCTACGTCGACTCCTTGAAACACTTATAATCGAAGCCTACGAGCACCTCGGCCGGGGGATAGAGATCAAGGACGGCGCTGGCAATTACTTATTGCTAAGTGAACTTGCCGAGCGGGTATGTGGCGAGAATGGGCATAACGGCATCAATCTAGGGCGCGATTCAAAGAAAGCTCTGAAAGAAGCTCGAAGCCTCGGCAACTGGTCCGCTCATGCTCGCCGTTTTCTTGCTCATGCCGGCGATCTAACAAGGCTTCAGACTGGAATGAGGCTCCTCGTACAGGAGTTGGTTCAAATCGCTAATCTGGCGAAGAAGAGCTAACCACACGCGCTATCGCAGGCAGCGCACCCCCGAGCACCCACACGCCATGACATCTGACAATCGAACGCGCGAGGGCAGGGGCGAATGGACCTCTTGATAACCGATGTAACCGAGATGGCAGGTGGAAACTACTGTGTTGCGGGTTGGGATGTGGTCGCAAAGCGAATGGTTCGCCCTCTGCCGAACGGGACTAACTGGCCGGCCATACTGCTTGATCAGCACGGCATGATGGCAGGAAGGATCGTCCGGGTAACGCCGCATGGAGGATCGAACGGGATTTTTCCACATCGGACTGAGGATACGCCGATTGATCAAACCTCGATTAGGGTGTCAAATGAAGTGTTTTCTGACTGGCTTGGAGCCACAGCCCCACAGTTTGTTCCCAGCCTGAGAGTTGCCTTTGGCCGACATCTGAGCTGCAACGCGGAATGGAATGGTGTAAAGCGGGGCGTGCATGTTAATCCGGGAGTTCAGTGCAGTTCGTTGATTGCGGTTCGTATTCCGAAGGAGGACCTCTCGTTCGCGGATAGCTTCGGCAAGCTTAAGGCCGTGCTCAACGACGGATCAGACAAATATCAGCTTGCGGTTTCGAGCAAGGTTCTCAAGGAGGCATGGCAAGCGGGCGGTTTGGCAGCAGTAAACAACGCCCTTCCTGTCCGGGCCGAATTCCATGTTCGGATCGGCCTAGCTCGACCGTTTGATGATCCGCCGAAGTGTTACGCAATGTTGAACGGAATTTTGTGACATTCGTGGAGCGATAATGTCTTCTGAGGCAACAGAAGTACTGACGATCGGGCATTCCATGCATTCGTGGGAAAGCTTCATTTCGCTGTTACGGCAGGCTCGCGTAACCGCGATAGCTGATGTTCGTTCGGCACCATATTCAAGCCATTTCCCACATTTCAATCGTGACAAGCTGAGCACCGTGCTACGTGCGGATGGTATTTCTTACGTATTTCTTGGAAAAGAGCTTGGCGGCCGCCCAAAGGAACCTTGTTTTTACTGCCAAGGTGTAGCCGACTACGAGAAGATGGCTCAAGCGCCGGGGTTTAAGACAGGACTGGGACGTGTTATTAAAGGTGCAGAGAAGTACCGCATTGCGCTCATGTGCTCGGAGCGCGATCCGCTGGATTGTCATCGCTGTCTTTTGGCCGGCCGCGCCTTGGCGCAACGAGGAGTTCGGGTTTCCCACATCCTCGACGATGGAAGTATCTCGGCTCATCTTGAAATCGAGGACAGGCTTCTGCAATTGTCCGGCCGTAAAGCTGACGACCTGTTCGCACCGTATCCGGAGCGCCTTGCCACAGCCTATCGAGAGCGCGCCCGCAAAGTAGCATTTGCGGAGCCACAGGCCGACGGCGCAGCCAGATGACGGCGGAGTACAGTTGTGGACAAGGCGAAGGTCTCGACAATCGGGTTTACCAAGACTAAGGCGCAAGGATTCTTCGAGCGCCTTTTAAAGGCCGGGGTGAAGAAGGTTGTCGACGTGCGGCTTCGCAATACGTCCCAGCTTGCTGGTTTCGCAAAAGCGGACGATCTCGCTTATTTCCTTCAGAAGATTGGTGAGATTCAGTACGTGCACCAACCGTTGCTAGCGCCTACCGATCGGATGCTCAAGGCATATAAGAAGGAGAGCGGCGACTGGTCTGCATACGAAAAGCGCTTTTTCGCTTTAATCGCCGAACGTCAAATCGAGAAGTGCTTCAAGCCAGAGATGTTCAACGATGCCTGTTTCCTTTGCTCTGAAGAAGCGCCGCATTACTGTCACCGGCGCCTCGTGTGTGAATATCTTAACGAGAAATGGGATGGCGCGCTCGAAGTGCACCACCTGTGAGGCCAAGGAGACTCAGGCTGCAGTCGGCTGCTTCTGACACAATGCACGCCGATGACCGGCGAAGAGCAGGTCATTCTGCAACTCAAGATGCAACGAATATGACATTGAAAACCCGAACTCACTGGTGGACCCAAAAGACTCGAAGCTGTGAACCCACCGGTGATGGGACGAGAAAGGGCAGCACGGCTGCTTGTTGAAATTGCGGGAAAAATCGAAAGCGTAGTCTGGCGGCCCCCCTAGGATGGATCGCAACCAGCCGTTCCGATTGATCGAGGTCATGTGGAGGCCGTCCCCGCAGGTCAACCGGAGAAGGTAGTTGAGACCGGGCCCTGCATTCCTTCCATTCGGCAAAAAACATAAGGCTGGGCCGGCAAATGGCTTGAGGGGTATGCGCACCAGTCGTCGAAGACCACGCGGCGGATGGCAACGAGATTGCCGCGGCATGCGGTAATTGATCTGCGTGACCAACTCAGCGATGGCCTCGTTCAATGCCGTGAGCAAGAATTGCTCGTTTTGCACAGCTTGGCGATGATGGAGCGGAGTTGCGAGCTAAAACCCAACCTCGACTGAGTTGAGACAACCGCGGAAAGAACCATGAACCCGGCACTGGGTCACGTTTGTCCGATCGGTGTTGACACCGTGCCCGCGATTAGACTAGAGCATGATGTATTTACACGGAAACATAGCCTGAGTTTTTGAAGTAGTTGGTGCACTCCGCCTCGGAGAAGAGATCGAGGAGTTCACCAACCTTCCGCCAGGTTGCCTCGACGTCACGGGGTTCTGCGGATCGCATGAGGTGTTTGAGTTTGGCGAAGACCTGCTCGATCGGGTTGAGGTCAGGGCTGTAGGGCGGCAAGAAGATAAGGTGGGCTCCTCTGGCGCGGATAGCTTGGCGAGCCGCTTTGCCCTTGTGGCTGCCAAGATTGTCGAGAACGACGATCTCGCCCGGTGCGAGGGTGGGTGCCAACACCTTCTCGACGTACAGCGTGAAGAGTTCACCATTGATGGGACCATCAATCACCCAAGGCGCACTGATCCGATCATGACGCAGCGCCGCGATGAAGGTCATGGTCTTCCAATGGCCGAAAGGTGCAGAGGCTTGGAGGCGCTGCCCACAAGGCCCCCAGCCGCGTAGCGGCGCCATATTGGTCTTGATCCACGTCTCGTCGATAAAAACCAGCCGCGTGACGTCAATCCTGCCTTGATGCGCTTTCCATCGGGTCCGCTTACGGGCGACGTCTGGGCGATCCTGCTCGGCTGGTAGAAGCGTTTTTTTTGAAGCTGAGCCCCTCGGCGTGAACAAAAGTCCACACCGCCCGCACGTCTGTCTTGATCCCCCGTGCGGCCAGCTCCTGCGTCAGCTTGCGCAAGGTGAATGGCCCCGAGCGAATGCGTTTGCGCAGCCAGTCGGCGTTGGCATCCGACAGAACCCGCTTCTTGTGGCCGCCGATCTGGCCGGGCGCCAGGCCTCCGGTATCACGCCTTAGGTTCTTCCACTTCGTCACGCACGAGGGGCTGATCTGTAGCGCCTTCGCGATCGAACGAACCGTCTCGCCCGCGTCAGCGCGAGCCAAGGCACGTTCACGGATGTCTTCCGAATAGGGGCGCGTCATCCATGCTGGCCTCCGCACTCCAGCATGGAGCTTGAATCAGAAATCGCCCGCTCTGGGAACCCCGATTCCAGTCAAAAACATCATGCTCTAGATAGTCGTCCGTTAAGAAACCGATTTGAGCGGTGAGCAGTCGCTGGCGGGCGCGATGAGGGTGGTGAGGATCAGGCACCAAAGAGCTCTCAGCCAGGCGAGGACACGGCGGAAGTTGTGACCGACGGCGGAGAGGATGACGTTAGCCGCATCGCCGGGGCGGCCTTTGAGATAGCATCGGCCGAGGTGACCATCGGTCTTCAGGTGTCCGATGATGGGCTCGATGGCGGAGCGGCGGCGCAGCTCGCGCTTGATGACACCGAAGACGCCGCGCTTCTGGCCGGAGATGAAGACGCGACGAGGATTTTGCGCGTCGTGGCCGCGGTATCCCTTGTCGACATAGGCCCGCTCGATCGCACAGCCGGTGAGTGTCTCGGTGCGGTCGATGACGTCTCGCAAGGTGTGACCATCGTACGGGTTATCGGGTAGCGCCCTGGCGTGCAGCACGAACAGGCCGCCGGGAGCACGGCGGTTGTTGGTGACGATGGAGGCTTTGACAATCGACAAAGGGATGAAGCGGTTTGCGCCAATCTATCCGGCTTCAATTTGGGGCTGTTGCCCCGAGCCATCATGGATATCCGCTCACTTCTGTCCTCAATAACTCGCCGGCCTCAAGAAGGGCCATGGAGTCGAACCAGGCTTCAGAAGTGTCGGTGGAACCGTTTCTCCATTCGTCCTTTCCGTCTCGCAAACCTCGGCGGGTTATTGTGCCTTCTGATCCCGACCTTGGATTTCCCTTTCCGGCCCTGTTTCTTATGCGGTGCGGCCCAGGAGGTTGGCGTCGTAGTCACGGCCTTTTGCGAGCATGCTCCAGGCCATGCGCGCAAGTTTTGCGGCCAGGGCAACAACCAAGACATTGGAGTGGAGCCGCTTCGACGCTGCCTCTAACCAGGCTGCGAAGCCATGCCGAGGCCAACTCTGACGCTGCAGAAGTACCGCTCTGGCACCTTGAATAAACAGCGTTCGCAGGTACCGATTACCGCGCCTCGATATGCGCCCGAGAATGGTTCGATCGCCGGTCGAGATTTGCTTTGGTACCAGACCAAGCCATGCTGCAAAGTCTCGGCCTTTATGGAAGGCATCACCGGTTCCGATGGCGGCGACCATCGCGCTTGAGATGATCGGCCCGACGCCGGGCGCACTCATTAGGCGGCGACAGTGTGGATCTTGATCAGCGAGTTCGTCGATTTCTTTCGTCATTGACGCGACCCGTCGGTCGAGATAGCGCCAGTCCTCGGCTAAGTCCTGAATGAGCTGGATCACGCGAGGCGATAAGTTGTCGTTTGGCGCTGAGAGAATCTGAGGAAGTGCCAGTCGGAGTGCTGCCGCTCCCTGCCGCACTGGTAGCCCTCGCTCAAGCAAAAAGCCCCGGATTTGATTGATGACCGCCGTTCTCTGCGTCACCAATCGACTGCGAACTCTGTGTAGTGCCTGTAAATCAAGTTGTTCGGCTGACTTCACTGGAACGAACCGCATTGTCGGCCGCTGAGCGGCCTCGGCGATCGCTTCAGCATCCCGAAAGTCATTCTTGTGACCCTTGAGGTATGGTTTGACGTACTGCGCCGGCAAGAGCCGTACTTGATGGCCTAATTTCTCGAGCCTGCGCCCCAGATGATGTGCGCCTGCACACGCCTCCATTCCGATCAGACAACGCGGAATATTGCCCAGCGACTGGTCAAGCTGATTTCTCGACCGCTTCTTGCGTAGCGTAATTGCGCCTGTGGCATCGAGACCGACGACGTGGAATGTGTTCTTCCCGAGATCGATGCCGATTGTGACAAGGTTCGTATTCGACATGGCTTGCGCTCCTGCTGCTGCCCCCCGCCGGGCTGCACGTTGCCGCTGAGAGCGGGCGTGGTCCATGCCATTAACTCGTAGGGCGCGGCGGCCTTGCCCTTGCCGATGCACTCGACCTCCGGAGCATGGAAGGAATAAAGCTTCCAGCCGCGCTGGCGCTGCTGCTGCGATCGGATCTGCGAGGCCCGGCCGAGCGGGAGGGCGAAGGCGTTCTCGAGTACGGCCTGACCTTCGATCTTGCGGCGGATATCGCGGATGATCCGGCCCAGCCGGCTGCGCAGGATGCGCAACTGCCGCTGATGCCGCTTGAATTGCTTGGCGTGGGCGTAGCGTCCCGCCATCATCGCCGCGGTCTTGGCAATGCGAAGATAGGACTGCCGTAGCTTGACCCCGTGCTTCCTTGCCAGGCGGTTGAGCCCCTTGATTGCCGCGTGCAGCAGCTTGGCATCGGTCGGGAAGGTGATGGCCTTCGGCTGCACGGTGGTATCGACCGTGACCCGCTTGAGGTCCTGGCTGCGCAACGCGCCGGCCTCGTGCGCCACCCGCAGGCTCTCGGCCAGCAACAGCTCCAGCTTGTCGCCAAGCCGCTTGCGCCAGTGGCTCAGGTCCGAGCGCTCATGCGGGAACGCGTGCTGAAAGAACTCTTCACCGGTGAAGTACTGGAAATACGGGTCGTGGACCCAGCGCTCGCACACCCCCTCATCGGACAGGCCGTATATGTGCTTGAGCAGCAGCAGCCCGATCATGAAGCGGGTCGCGATGCCCGGCCGACCGTTCTCGCTGTAGAGCGGCGCGATCTCGCCGTCGATCCAGTCCCAGTCGACCTTGCCGGCGAGCTGAACCAGCTCGTGCTTCATGTTGATGATCTGGTCCAGCCTGGCTCGGAACAGATCGCCCGATCCCGTCGCTTTGGGCTTCTTCGGTCGCATCGCCACCTCCGATGCGAGGACGGAATCATGACTGGCGATTCGATGGAATCCTCAAAACAAAATTGCAGGGTTCCGATGCCCGAAGCATCAAAACCCTGCAATCCCAAAACAGGCCACAACGAATATTGCGATCCCAGCTCAATCGCTTAGCCGCTCTTCACGGACGACTAGATAGTTGCCGTACTGCCCCATCCAGCGGACTGCGCCGGCTGGCCTCAGTCAATTGAGTTCTTCACGCTTAAAGCGCCTGGCTTGGCGATTGTCCGTTGAGACGAGTGATCGCTCGTCTACCGCTGTGCGACGCCGCACAGCCGAAGCTGTGTTTCGAGCCGCAGTCTATTCCGCGTATATGATGATCGTGATGAACTGGATCCGATCGTCCAGGAGCTTTTCGGGACCATGAAGAACGCTGCCCGAAAAGGTGAATGCGTCACCGGGTTCAACGAGAAAGGTTCTGTCGCCAAAGCGGTATTGCATCCGACCGCTGAGCATATAGATAAATTCCGTTCCAGGATGTTGGAAGCGAGGATAGCTCTCGCTTTCCTTATCCATGTTGATGAGGAAAGGCTCAAAGACCTTCCGCGGGCCCTTATGATACGATAGCAGGCGATAGGTGTGCCCGTGCTTGGTACCTGAGCGAACAACCTCCATCTGGTCAGCGGCTTTGATAAGTTGGGCCTCGCCTGTTGGTTGCTCCACCTCTCTAAACAAGGTCGACAGGTCCGTTCCCAACGCCGCGCAAATCCGCTCAAGCAGTGCGAGACTGACAGTCGACTGACCATTCTCGAAACGACTGATCATCGGGACCGAGATACCGGCAGCCGATGCAACATCGCTAAGCGTAAGCCCTCGCTCCAGCCGGGCTCGCCGCATGGCAGCGCCCATTCTCTCATCGATAGGCGGCTTTGCAATGGCCATATCAACGGGAGGAGCAGCAGCCTGCTCGACGGCGCCAGTTTTCTTGGCCTTGCTCCGGCTCCTCTGGTTCGCTTGTTTGACCTTGCTCAACTCAACGCCTCCCGCAATCTTGCAGGATACGACGTCTAGATCGTTTTTAGGGCTAGCGACAGTCCTTTATCGCCACTGCTTCTCCTCGCTGATCCACCACGATCCCGGCAGCGCACCGGGCTTTACGAACGCATTAACGACGTTCGCCAGAAGCCGGGATATGTTGTTATCGAAACCATTGACCGGCAGAGCCTGCCCAAACGCAACGGAGCCTGCTGAGAAGACCGCACCATGATTGGGAGCCGTGAAGAAGGCCATATCAGCGCGTACCCGGTAATCGTAAGATCCCGATAGGCCTTCAAAGGCATAGTGGATGACCTCCGGGTTGACGAGATAGCTGTCCGTATGACCGCCAGAGGAGGCGATAAGCTTGACATGGGGTGGCGTGCCCAGGCTTGGATCGCAACGATCAAGAGCGACACCGGCAGCACCCCCATAGGCCAGACCAAAGTCTCCGATGATCTCCCCCTCAATGCCCTTGGTCAGCCAGGACACGGTGCGGTGATAACTGTCAGGCATCCGCCGATAGAATTGACTTTTCCCGTAACCTTCCGAGATGAAGCCGACGCCCACGACCTTTTGCGCCGGCCGTCCTTGTGCACGCCACGCACCCCCTTTTTGGCCATTGCTGGCCATGTAATATTCACCCGGACGCGCATCCCAAGTCTTCCATGCCGGCCCGAATTTGCGGCACTCAACAACCCATGGCTCGTCCGGGCGGAATGCCACGCTCCAATGGAAACCGTTGCCGCCGAGGTAGATGTACCTTCCACCCGCAGCGATATAGTCTTCCGTCGCATCAAGCATCCGTTCCGAATAATACTCCGGATGAGTGCCACTGATGATGCAGGTATACGGCTCGAGCGCCCCCATGCCCTCCTGTTCCAGATCCTCGTCGGTCAGCACGTCGTACTCGTAGCCCTGGTGTTCGAGCCAGGCGATGACCGACAGATCAGCTGGAAACTGCCAGGCAACATTTGCGCTGGAGGACCGGTATTTCGGCCGCATATTGACGATTGGACGATGGTAGGAGCTGTAGCAGACGCCCTGACCGTCGCCCCAGTGATCGCAGGCGGAGAGACCCAAGTCGTTGCGCGTACCGAGCTCAATATCGATGTCAGACAATACCGCCGGCATGCCCGTGATCGGCTGAGTGATTGGTGCCTCGAAACTCTGTCGGTCGTTGGCATAAGCGATGTAACTCGCTGTCGGAAAGAGGAATGCTATTCGGCTGGTCGGTTTCTTGGGACGGACGAAGAACGGGATATACTCTTCGCCGAGGCCAGCCCCCTCGCCTGCGCGCAGACGAATGGCGTAGGGCCCACTTCGCAAAGCCTCTGGAAGCCTGACCGCCTTCGTCACTTTCCAGTCGCAGTCGGTCAGCGCATCGGCATGGAATTCGATGCCGCCATATTCCTCTGGCGCCAGGCGGAAGCAGTCATTGCGGCCGCTCCAATTCCAGCCCGTCTGGCCCCGGACAGGTCGATTGTGGCCCTCGGCATGCAACCGGAACGGCCCCGTGTCGGTGACCACATCGCCGATCCCGGCATCGGTATAACCTGCCGCCGTATCCCAATGAGCCACCAATCCTTGAGAGGATGGTTTTTGACCACAGCCGATTTGCTCCAATTCCTCGCGAGAGAGCGCCCGGTCGAACAGGCCAGGTCGATCGATCTTGCCACAATAGAGTTGCGAGACGAATTGCCCCCGGCCATCCTGCCAATCGCGTGCGCCCGCGATCAAAAACGGGGTGGCTGGGAGATTCTTCTGTCGCGAGCGAAAGATTGCGGAGACATGGGCACTGTGCTTGACAAGCGCCACTCTGCTCAGGAGGCTATTGTAGCGATTGAGTACGCCCTCCTGGAATAAGCTCGCTCGACCTGTCTTGGACTCGTAAGCCACCGCGACGAAGTACCAGCTGTTGGCCTGCATCGGAACGTCAGCCTCGAGGCGATCAACCTCGCCGCCCTGTCCTACCGTGAACTCAAGCCGGCCATTCTTGGAAATGCCGAGGTAAAACCCGCAGCTCTCACTATTGTCCCAGCGCCCGATCAGAGTTTGGTGGCATCCAGATTGTGGTCGCGTCGGACAGATGAAGGCAAAGGCCGTCAAACTACCATCCAGGGCCAAGCGGCGCGAACTGTCCGCCACTTCCAGGAACGACCCGAGCTGTGTGTACTGCCTTTCGACCGGCCATGTGCCATTTGCGTGACAATCGATCTCCTCCTCCATGAACCCTGGCCCGGAAGGATGTTGATCGCCGTGAATCAGCCGCACCAACTTTGCCTCGGCTCGGTCCGTTCCTTCTCCATTGACATAAAACTGGAGAAGATCGCCCGGCTTGACCGATAGCTTGTCCGAATAGCCGAAGAGCTTAGGCTTGGTCATTTACGTACTCCAGAATTTTCCGGCTTCAGTTCGGCGGAACAGCAAAACGCGAAAGTCATACGTCAGGACTCCAGCAAGTCCTGCACGTTGCGGAGGAAGACTGCGTGCTGCGCCTGCGAGTGAGACGTGTAGATCTTCTCATCCACTTCCTTCGGCGGCACGCCTCGTTGTCCTGAATGGATCACGACCCGATAGGCCTTGAATGGCTGCACAGTCACGATGGCGTACCGCTGTGCCAATGGCCGGCGGTTGAAATAGATGAGCAACCGGTCCAGAGGCTCGGTGTGCTGTCCCAAGGGAGAGTGACGATGTTCTTCGATCACCTCTTTCGTGACGAGCGTCCGCAGGAACTCGCGCTGCTTTGCCTCGAATACACACCTGAAGACTTCGTCCCTGTTCTCAACCTGCGCCGCGTCCTGCATCATCTGTCTCCCTGTCAGTATCCCGCAACTTATGAAGCGACGGGTTCGGGCTTCGGCACAACTCCCGCGGGGGCTGCATCCGGCAGCGGCCCAGGTTTGACGAAGGCGTTAACGACATTGGCCAGAAGTCGAGAAACATTGTTTTCGAAGCCATTCACGGGCAGCGCCTGGCCGAAGGCGATCGAGCTGCAGGATAAGACCGCGCCATCATTAGGCGTGGCGAAATAGGTGATGTCTCCACGAACGCGATAGTCGTAGCTCCCGGTGATCCCCGGATGCTGATGGAGTTGGACCTGCACGTGCGTAATGTAGTTGTCGGTGTGCCCACCGGATGAAGCAATCACCTTAGCGTTCGGTGGCGTGCCGAGCGTGAGGTCATAGCGGTCCAGTTCGACGCCGGCGGCTCCATTATAGGCGAGGCCGAAATCGCCGATGATCTCGCCTTCGATTCCCTCGGTAATCCAGGATAGTGTCGGATCATAACTATCCGGCATACGGAAGAACGGCTCACTCGTGCCAAATCCCTCCGACACAAAGCCAACGCCCATGATCTTCTGAGGTGGCCGGCCCAGGCATTTCCAGGGACCGCCTTTTTGCCCCGTGGTCGCCATGTAGTGTTCGCCCGGACGTGCCTCCCACGCCTTCCAAGTGTCTCCGAACTTGCGGCACTCGAGCACCCAAGGCTCATCCTGACGAATGGCCACGTTGCAGTAGTATCCGTTGGCTCCGAGATAAATATAACGGCCGCCGTCTTCGATGTAATCTTCGGTCGCATTCATCATCCGTTCGGAATAATACTCCGGATGCGTCCCGCTGATCACGCAGCGATATGGCTTGAGGGCCGCAACGCCCTCCAGATCGAGGTCTTCATCGGTCAAGACGTCGTAATCGTAGTTTTGATGTTCAAGCCAGGCGATCACTGAGAGGTCGGCAGGATACTGCCAGGTGATGTCCATGCTGGAAATGCGGTATTTCGGCCGCATGTTGATCACTGGACGGCGATAGGAGCTATAACAAACCCCCTGGCCGTCGGCCCATGAATCATAGCAGCCGTGTCCGAACTCGGGGTTCTTGTACATCTCAACATCGATGTCCGTCAGGATCGGGGTCATCCCCGTCATGCCCTGAACGATCGGTGCATCGAAACTCAAATGCTCGTTGGCATAGGCCAGATAACTTGCCGTGGGCACCAGGAAGGCGATGCGGCCAATCGGCACTTTCGGTCGAATAAAGAAGGGAATGTATTCCTCTCCCAAGCCAGTGCCCGGGCCTGCGCGCAAACGCATGGCGTAAGCGCCGCTGCGTAGCTCATCGGGCAGCTTCAGTGCTTTGGTGACCTTCCAGTTGCAGTCGATGAGGGCATCGGAGTGGAATTCGACGCCGCCGTATTCATGCGGAGCCAGTCGAAAGCAGTCGTTACGTCCGCTCCAGTTCCAACCGGTCTGCGCGCGAACGGGCCGATTATAACCCTTGGCATGCAGCTTGAACGGCCCGACGTCGGTCACGACATCACCGATGCCCTGGTCGGTGTACCCATGGGTCGTATCCCAATAAGCCACCATGCCTTTGGATGGCGGAACGTGCCCGCTTCGGATGAGGTCGAGCTCTCCGCGTTCCAGCACACGATCAAACAATCCGGGCCGATCGATTTTTCCGCAATAGAGTTGAGAGACGAAATGGCCCCGCTTCTCGTGCCAGTCCCGCGATCCCGCTATCAGGAAGGGCGTGTCCGCCAAATGCTTGGGATGGAAGCGGAAGACTTCAGAGACATGCGATCTGAGATCAAGAGGGGCGACCTTGCCCAGAACGCTGTTATAGCGGTTGACCACCCCCTCTTGATAAAGCGTGGCGCGACCGGTTTTCGCATCCAGGCTTCCTGCCACAAAGTACCACATGTTGGCCTTGAGCGGCACCTCGGCCTCTAGATAGTCGACGTCGTCGCCCTGACCTACCCAAAACTCCAACAACCCGTTCTGCTTGATGCCAAGACCAAAGCCACGGTTCTTGTCGTTGTCCCAACGTCCGATCAGGCACTGCCGCGTGCCAACTTGGGGCCATAGCGGATGGATGAACGCAAATACCGTGAGGCTGCCCGCAATAGCCAGCCGGCGCTCTGGGTCGGCGACCTCGAGAAACGAACCTACTTGCGTGTACTGTTTCTCGACGCGCCAATCCCCGTTGACGGAACAGTCGACCTCCTCTTCCACAAATCCTGGACCTGCCGGATGCTGGTCGCCGTGGATCAGGCGCACCAGCTGCGCCTCGGCGACATCAGTCCCGTCCGCGTTGACATGAAATTGGATGACATCTCCCGGCTTGACCGAAATCTTGTCCGAATAGCCAAAGAGCTTAACTTGTGCCATCTAGTGACTCTCCACTCACATCTATGCTTCGCGTCTCAGCATGCGGCTTAGGATTCGAGAAGATCCTGGACTCGGCGTAGAAACACACCGTGATAGGCTTCAGCGGGCGACCTGTAGATCTTGTCCTCGACGACCCGAGGCGCAACACCCCGATGGCCTGAAAGCGCGACAATGCGATAGCCTTCGGTCAATTGCAGCGCGGTGATTGCGTATTTGTCCGGCTGCAGCTGATTCCTGAAATGGATCAGTAGCCGCTCCAACGACTCGCTGTGCTGTCCTTGCGGCGCGCGTCTATGCTCATCGATCACTTCAGCCGTCACGAGCTTCTTCAGGAATTCTCGTTGCATCTTGTCATAGCGGCGGCGGTAGACGTCATCCACACTGCTGGCTTCGGTTGCCTCCTCGGGCAGCATTTCGCCGCCTTTCTCCGCGCGGGTGGAGCGGCGTTCACTCTTCTTCTTGTTTCGCCAGGTGCGGAACTGCTGTTTGATGCCGAACAGACCGTTGCGAAGATAGAGCACAACGAACAGCATGATCAGCCCGATGATAATCAGGCGCATTGGCCCGAGCGTGATGAGGACTTTATCGAAGAAGACCACGATGAGGGTGCCGACCACCGCCCCTTCTGACCGACCGATGCCCCCGATCACGAGCATCGCAAGTCCGAGCAGCACGGTGTCGAAACTGAAGATGGAGAAGGCCACACCGCCATAGCTTGCGGAGTAGAAGCCACCGATGGAGCCCAAAGCAACGGACGAGACCAAAAATACCCGGACCCGCGCCTGGCGGTAGTTGACACCGGTGGCCTCCGCGAACGCTTCTCGCTTCTCCGGTGCCATGCGCAGGATGCGCCCCAATCTTCTCCCGTTGATGAAGCGGTAGAGGAGCAGCGCGAGCAACATAAGCGCAAAGCACGCATAATAAGCAACCTGCAGCTGTCCCGAGGAGGACCAGTCCTGGGGTATGTAGGTGGCGGCGCCATAGAGCCCGCCGGTGGCCGAACCGAATTCCTTGGACGTAACGAAATAGACGCGGCAAAGCTCATTTAGACCGAGTGTCAGCAGCGCATAGTAGAATCCGTCAAGCCTGGTTGCCGGCAGCGCAATGATGCCTCCAAAGATGAGGCCAATGAGCGCTCCGAGCGGCGGCATCGCCCACCATGGCAGCCCGAGCGTGGTCGACGAATATGCCGTAACAAACGCCGCTGTCCCGACGATCGCGTAAGTGGCCAGCGAGAAGATGCTCGCGGTTCCGATGACCAGCATCCAACATAGGTTGATGGCCGCGTAGATCCCGAACGTAACACCCGCCGTGAGCAGCGTATTCTCGAGACTGGCCGGCGTGATCAGGGGAACAAGCGCGAGGGCGATTAGCCCCATTACCCACCAGATGGGACGCTTGTCGACGATCGTCTTTTCCCGGCGAAGGCTCTTCTCGTTATACTCGCCGCGGATCCGCAGCACCCGGCGGCGGGTTGGCCAGTAGCGGTGACGCTGCCAGAGCGCATCACCTTGGCCTGCCCATTTGTGGTAGTAGCGGAGCCGCCCGACCGGAAACAGCTTCGTTCGCGAGGTTCGCGTTGCGTCCCAGATCTCCTGATGGCTGACGAAAGAGGCCGTCGGAATCTGTTCCACTTCCTGCCCGCTATCCCACACGAACAGCGGATTTCGCCACGTTCTCTGAGCTTGGCTGCCCTGGGTCATGCTTTAAGCCTCCCTCGCCCGGTCAAGAATTCCAGCAATCCCTCTCGGGCGCACCAGCAGGATTAGAATGATCATAAGGAATTGCGTGATCAGAACGTAGCGGCCGCCGATGGAGACGGTGGTGAGCGCCTCATTTAGACCAAGCACCACCGCTGCAATAACCGCCCCCTGCACGCTCCCAAGACCGCCGCATAGTGCGATACTGACGGCCTTGATCATCGCCGTAAGGCCGCCAAAGGGCGAAATGTAATAGGTCTGGGATAGAAGGACCGCAGCCAAGCCCGCCAAGGCACCCGTGAGAGCCATCACATAGAACGATGTGCGTCTCACGCCGATGCCAACGATCGAAGCCGCATGCGGATTCATCATCATCGCCCGGATCTCAAGACCTCGTCGGCTCGATCGCATCCATCTGAGCACGAGCAGGAGCATGAGGATCGACGTGATGACGTTCCCGACCTTGTCGGCCGTCAGCGTCATTCCGGAAAGGGAGAATTTCCAGGTCCCGAATATCTCGGGCAAGCTCTTCGAGCGCGGACCAAACCACCAGAGCAGCGATTGCGTCCCGATCAAGTTGATTGCCAACGTCGCAATCAATCCCCGGATCGTAAAGTTCGGCTTGTCATGGATGGGAATGAAGGCCAGGGCACACACAAAGAGCCCACCTACAGCCCCCGACAGAACGCCGCTTGCAAGAACGGCAGGTCCCCAGCTCGAGACGTGCTGGGCAAATAGCCAGGCGCCATAACCCGCGAACGCAAAGATGAATCCGTAAGCAAGGTTTAATAGCCCAAGGCTTGACCAGGTGATCGATACACCGATGGCAAGCGTGCCATAAATACATGCCAGTACGATCGTATTGCTGATAACGAACCAGATATCCATCGCTCACGCCCCTCCGTGGTCGTGCAGCATCAGCGCAGCTGAAGCTTCGCCTTTGAGCTTGCCCACATGCATCCCGATGATCCGGTCAACGCGCCCCTCCAGGAGAGACACGTTCTGCTCAGCGATCACCATAGCCGCGCCACCGAGATCGAGCGCCATCAGCGCGTCGATCACACTTTTTCCGATTTTTGGCGCGAGCCCGAGTGAGGGCTCATCGACGAGGAAGAGCGATGCCTCTCCCATCAGACCGCGGCCGATCGACACCATCCGGCGCTCGCCACCCGATAGGCGGCCGACCGGAATGCTCATCAGCTTCTTCAGAGGCGGAAATATCTGCAGGATACGTTCCTTGCGTTCTTTTCGCTCGCGCCAGGAGCGTGGCGTGAACGCGCCGGAATCAAGATGCTCTTCAACGGTCAGTCCGTGAAAGATCTCATCACCCTGCGGTATAAGGCCAAGGCCTGCGCGCACGATCTGATGCGTGTAGCGTCCCGGGCCCTGGCTGCGCGTACGGCCAACCTCGACGCCGTTCAGCTTTATCGACCCTCGTTGCCACCCTGTCAGCCCGGCGATCGCGTAGAACAACGTCGACTTCCCATGGCCATTGAGACCCACAATGCCGATCCGCTCTCCGGAGCTGACGATGAGGTCAAGGTCATGAATGACTCTCATCGGCCCGTATCCGGCCGACAGGCCGGATACGTTGAGCACCTCACGTCGGTGAACTTGCGGATGCGCCGACCGGCCGAATTCCTGCTGCATGACGTTCATGTCAGGCTGCCTCGTCTATGTTTTCGAAATAGGCCGCGTGGACCCTTGGATCGGAGAGCACCTTCGCCATGGAACCCTCCGAGATCACCTCGCCTGCGTCCATCACCATGACGCGATCGGCAATCGTCCCCAAAAGCTCGATTCGGTGTTCGACGATGATGATCGCGATGTTCATTTCCTTCGAGAGCAGGCGGAGAAGGAAATCGATCTCCTCTACTTCGGAGTTGATCAGACCAGCTGCCGGCTCGTCCATGAGCAGCAGCGAGGGCCTGCGCATCAAAAGGCAGGCAAGCAGAAGCTTTCGGCGATTGAGCGTTTCGAGCTGCGCCGTCGGCACATCCTCATCGACCTTCAAGTTGACGAGCTCCGCGCCGTACTCCGCGTCGAACTTTGTCAAATATGGCGGAAATGCTTGTCGCGCAGCCTTGAATGTTTCGCCGACCGTCAACTCTTCCGGAATGACGGGCGTCTGGTAGGTGCGGCCGATCCCGAGCCTTGCCCTCTTGTGCAGCGGCAGCGAGGTGACATCCGCGCCCTTGAAGGTCACCATGCCGCTCTTCGGCGCCATTCGTCCCGATAGCACCTCGAAGAGACTGGTCTTGCCGGCACCATTCGGGCCAATGACGCCGAGCACCTCCCCGACGCCGACGTGAACGTTGATGTCCCGAAGGATCTCCCGTCCGCCGAGGTCGAGATGGATACCGCTGCAAGAGAACAGCGGCTGAGCCGGATTGCGGTCCCGCGAGCGGTTCTCGTGCGAGCTCTTCAACATCAGGACCACCACGGAGCTTTTTGAAGCTTCGACTCAGCAACTTCGTTCGGGAAAATCAGCTTGTGCTCCACGTTCTGAACCTGGAAGTAGAGCTGAGACACGCCCTTGTCGATCTCCGACACCTGAAGTGTGTCACCGCCATTGTTCGGGAAATGGAAGCTCTCCTGATAGGCGTTGTTCATATTCATGAACCCGCTAACCCCCCGCTGAGGGTTGGCTCGGATCCAGTCGCAGACTTCCTTGAACTTCCGGGGATCGCCGACCGCCTCCCATGCTTTCTTCAGGTAGCAGGTCTGGTCATACGAGATGCTGGGATAGGCAAATCCCATGATCCCCGGGAAGCGCTTCTTGTACTTGCGCGCGAACTCGCGGCCCTGCTCATCTGCATAGAGGCCCATAGTCGTCGACCAGGCAAAGCCGTTGGCAGATTTGCCGGCCAGTTGCAGAAACTCCGGTTGCGACGGGCCATACTGGAGATAAACCAGCGAATCCGGCACGGGATCGGCGACGAACTGCTTGCAGAAGGCGGCATATTCAGCCGCGACCCAATGGTCGACCATAATGGCCGCAGCGCCAACTTCCTTCATCTCGCGAATGACGGGCGCCCAGTCCTGGACCGGAAACTGAATGTCGGTGATCCGTGCCACCTCGAAGTTGCCGCGCTTCTTGAAGGCTTCTTGCGCCGCCTTGGAAATCGTTTGGCAGTAGGCGACCTGCTCCTGGATAATGTGCACCTTTCGGTTCTTTGGCTTCCAGACGCCGCCTCTCTCTTCGTGTTCGAGCCAAATCGGATAGGTCCAGCCATAGTCAACCTCTGACGGAGGCGTCTGAAAGACGTGGCTATACTTTTCGGGATTGTTCTTGACGGCCTCGCTTCCCGCGCGCTGTGCGCTGCCGTGGATCCAGGGACACTTGTATTTCACGGACGCGTCCATCGCCGGCACCGGCACGAGCGTAAATGCAAAGGAGATAGCATCGACTTTGGCATCGACGCACGCCGCAACCGCCTGTTTGCTGCTTTCCGGCGAGAGAACATCAATGTCGACCGTGAAAATCTTCAGCTCACGGCCAAGCACGCCCCCGGCGGCATTGATCTCCTCCACCGCGAGCGTTGTACCCTGGACAAAATCCAGGTGATCAGCCACGCCCGCCGCGGACGTCTGCGCGGCTGGAATTCCAATCACGATAGGCCGTCCGCTTAACGCGTGTGACCGCACAATCCACGGCATGGCGAGGCCTGCACCAAGGCCCGCCGCCACTGTCCGTCTGGTCAGCTTTGAAGTCATTTCAACATCCTCCTCCTGCGCTTCTTGAGATTCGGTCGAATGGACCCGGCTGCGCCACCGAATGAAAAATCGTATCGCTGGCTTGCATTTTATGCAAGTCATTTTTACTTAATGCAACTGGCCTGCTGCGAAAAATGTTCTTCCTCGGCGCAGCCGTTGCAGGCGGGGGCTTGCCAAAGCTCACTCTCGCTGCGGATCAAACTGCCCGATGACGCCGAAAAATCACGCGGACTCTGCTTAAACCATCGATCGCCTTATCGGTCTTCCGGCGATAAGTTTACCTAGCCAGTCGCCGTCAGCCTCCCTGCGGGATCTGAAGCGATCGACGCACGTCTTGGAGCAGAGGGCGGTGCGCCATGAGTAGTAACGGACAAGTCCAAACCTGCCATTGCAGACTGCGCACCGCGTGGCTCTGCGATTTACGATACATTCCGAGGACTGGCGCATAGTCGTCTCCGCTTGGTTTGACCGCAGCTGTTGGCCGATCATCCTTTCATTGCGGCGCTGAATCAGCGTGTGATACGTTGCTGGCTTAAGACTCCTTCTCGCCAAGCACCCTCCCCAGATATTCTCCAATCCAACGCTGCGATTGCCAAGCTTCGGACGCCCCAGGCTCGGCTTCAATACGTCACTTGACCGATTTTGCGGACGGCGGCTGAATTACTTCAGGGCTAACCGGTCAACACAGTGTCCGCAGCGGCTCACGAGGCTGCCGCTAACTTCGTTGTAACTGCGAATGCCGCGGGGCCCCTTCTGGTTGCCAGTAGTGGAGCGCCGGGGCGATACGATCAGTGTGCCTCGGCCGCCAATTAGCCGGTGCCAACACCTCTGATCTGTCGTAGACTGGCAATAAATGAGCAGCTTTGAGACCCCCCAAAGCCATTGGGGCGCCGCGACAGCCGCACAAAAAGAAACCACCATTAGACCACGCTACCGGCTGGCTCCTTTTCGGAAAACAACGTCCTAGGGGAAGCAGTGAGCACGCACTTGGATAGTTCGGTGATTGTCCCGTGGGACGCGGCATCGGTCGACCCTCGCGCGCAACTGATCGACAGGACGGCGGAGGTCACGCGGCTCATTCGTGACTTGGTCAAGTGCTCCGCTTTCACATTGAGCGCCTGGGATCCGCTGTCTCAGACCCACCTTCATCAGACGCTTGCAAGTGATGGCTACCACGACAAACTGCTCCAGCACATCAACGATGACTTCGTGAAAGACAATCCTGCCTTCGCCATCGCGCATCGAGATGATCCGCGCTCCCTAAGGTGGAGGGACTGTGAGCAGGACTGGGATCTTTGGTTTCCCGACACTCTGACGGCCCGCGAATATCTCATCCCGTCAGGATTCCACGAAGGCTCAACCATGTGCCTGCGGCTGCCAGATGGGCGCTACGTCGGCGCCTTCCATATGAACTGGACCGCTTCGTCTGCCGCAACCGATGAGCGCAGAGAGATCACTCAGCGATTTCGCCCCATCCTGGCCGAGTTATGCGATCGGCTCCGCACACCGCGGCTGATCGCCGAAGGTGTTGCTCCGACTGCCTTTGCACTCGTCATTTCCTCGAGCGGCGCGGCCTTCAATTTGCTGGCACGCGCGCCGGGTCCCCATCTCGGCGACGGAGGCGAGTTGCGCCAATTGCTATTGAAGTTGCTCCGGTCCTGGACGCCACGGCGCTTCCTGTGGAGCGATGAAGCTGGCCAATGCCACCGCGTTTCAATTATACCGTGCCAGCGCAACATGGTCCTGGTGACCGAGGAGAAGATTCCATGGCCATACGATCTCTCACTTAGAGAGATACAGGTCTTGCAACTGGTTGCGACCGGCGCGTCCAATCCGCAGATTGCGGAGCAGCTGTTTATTTCGCCGCGCACTGTGTCAACCCACATCGAGCACATCCTCGCGAAGATGGAATGCGTCTCGCGAGCACAACTCGCAGCGAGAGCCATGTCAGAGGGTCTGCTGCTTGCCCAGGCTCCCGCCAAGCACGCTCGCAGCCGCGATCTCTGGTAGGCCGCGAGTTCAGGCCAAGCCTCAGTCTAGGATCCTGGTATCCAATCTGTCCCCGCCAGCGGAAGCCGTGTCATAGCGGCAGCCTCGACCGTCAGGGCGACAAGATCCTCGGGCTCCAAATTGTGCAGACGGCTCTTGCCACATGCGCGCGCAATCGTTTGCGCTTCGAGCGTGATAACCTTGAGGTAGTTGGCGAGCCTGCGCCCAGCCAGGACGGGATCGAGTCGCGCCGAGAGACCGGGGTCCTGGGTGGTGATGCCCGCCGGATCTTTGCCCTCGTGCCAATCATCGTAGCAGCCGGCGGTGGTCCCGAGTGCACGGTATTCGCTTTCATAGTGGGGATCGTTGTCACCGAGTGCGATCAACGCGGCGGTCCCGATCGCGACCGCATCCGCGCCCAGAGCAAGAGCCTTGGCCACGTCCGCCCCGCTGCGAATTCCACCCGACACGATCAGTTGCACCTTTCGATGCATGCCAAGATCCTGTAGACACCGCACCGCGCTCCGGATCGCCGAAAGAATTGGGATGCCGACGTGCTCGATGAAGACTTCTTGCGTCGCAGCGGTGCCACCCTGCATTCCGTCGAGGACCACGACGTCTGCTCCCGCTTTGACTGCGAGAGCAACATCGTAATAGGGTCGGCTGGCGCCGATTTTCAAATAGATCGGCTTTTCCCAATTCGTCAGCTCGCGCAGCTCTAGTATCTTGATCTCCAAATCATCCGCTCCCGTCCAGTCCGGATGCCGGCATGCAGACCTTTGGTCGATTCCCTTGGGAAGCGATCGCATCTTTGCAACGCGATCAGAAATCTTCTGACCGAGCAGCATGCCACCGCCACCGGGCTTGGCGCCCTGCCCAACGACTATCTCGATCGCGTCCGCCTTGCGGAGATCGTCCGGATTCATCCCGTACCTTGACGGCAGATATTGATAAACGAGTGTCTTCGACTCACCGCGCTCTTCCGGCGTCATGCCGCCGTCGCCCGTCGTGGTCGACGTGCCGGCAAGGCTTGCTCCTCTTCCGAGCGCTTCTTTGGCCTGCGCCGATAGAGCACCAAAGCTCATGCCCGCGATCGTCACTGGGATCGCAAGCTCGATTGGCTTCTTGGCAAAGCGTGTTCCAAGGACCACTCTGGTTTCGCAGCGCTCCCGATAGCCTTCCAGGGGATAGCGCGACATAGATGCGCCGAGGAATAGAAGATCATCAAAATGCGGGACCTTCCGCTTGGTGCCGCCACCGCGGATATCGTATATTCCGGTTGCCGCCGCGCGCCGGATTTCGGCAATCGCATGTTCGTCAAAGGTGACAGAACGGCGCGGTGGAATGTAGCCCCATGTCTTCTCGATCGCGTTCATCAATAGGCCCCGGCATTGTCGATGTGGAAATTGTAAAGCTTGCGGGCAGACCCATAGCGACGGAAATCCGACACATCCACGTTGTGAGCCTCGCCAGCCTGCGTGAGTAGCGAAAAAAGCTCAGCGCGATGTTCGTCGGTCAACTCCTTTTCGATGCAGTCAGCACCGAGACTCTCGACCTTGCCGCGAACATAGATGCGAGCCTCATAGATCGAGTCGCCCAGCGCTTCCCCGGCATCGCCGAATGAAACGAGACGGCCGGTCTGAGCCATAAAGCCTGACAGGTGGCCAATACTGCCTTTCACGACAATGTCCGCTCCCTTCATGGAAATACCACAACGGGCACTCGCATTTCCCTCGATCAAAAGGAGGCCGCCATGCGCGGTGGCGCCGGCACACTGACTGGCATCGCCCCTCACGTGGATCAAGCCTGACATCATGTTTTCACCGACCCCTTGCCCGGCATTGCCGTCAATCAAAATGCTTGCCGACTTATTCATACCACCACAATAGTAGCCAACGTGGCCCGCGATCTCGACATCGAGAGGCGCATTGATGCCCACGGCAATCGCGTGTCCTCCGTTGGGGTTTAGGACCCGAAAAGACGCCTCGTCGGTCTTGGTGGCGCTGCCAAGAGCCTGCAACATAGAGTTCAGATCACGGAGCGGCGTCGTGAGAAGATCAATCTCCCGCGTGTCATTGGACGACGGGGACTGCTTGAGATTGCCTAGCGACCATTTAGCCCTCTCGATCTGATTCATTGCTAGTGCTCCCAGAAGTAAGGTGTTGCGGGCTTTGGCTCGAATACCCGTGCGTTCTTGATTCCCGGGAGACAGGTCAGACTCCGGTACTCGGAAGCAAATGCCACATAGTCGTCGGTTTCGGCCATGACCGCAGGCTTGCAAGCGATCGGATCACGCAACACACCAAATCCGTTCTTGGTCCCGACCACAAAGGTAAAGAATCCGTCCAGATCGTCCACGCTTGATCTGAGAGCCTCTCCGAGCGTTCTCCCGCGCTTTAGCTCGCGAGTCAGGTAGCCCGCAGCGACCTCAGTGTCGTTCTCGGTCTGGACGACAATCCCGTCACGCCTGAGCTCGCGCCGGAGAGATGCATGGTTCGAGAGAGAGCCGTTGTGGACCAGACATTGGTCAGGCCCGGTCGAAAACGGATGAGCACCGGTCGTCGTCACGGCCGATTCGGTCGCCATTCGGGTATGGACGATGCCGTGCGTCCCAGCGATGCAGCCAATGTCGAACGAATGAGCCACCTCGTCCGGATAGCCAACCTCCTTGTAGATCTCGAGATTGAGACCTTCGCTCAATATCCGAATGTCCTTTGCATTCTCCAAGAGCCAATCGCGGCAAGATTGCGCAAGAGCGGTTGGCACGCTCAAAACGGCGTGCGTGTGACGGCTCGTCAGCGAAACCGATGCGCCGAGCGATCGCGAGAGCATATCTCCAAGCCGGTCGTAGTCGGTTCTCGCATCCACAGACGTCAGGGTAAGTTTCGTTTTTCCCGGCTCCTCCGCCGTATACAAAGCAAAGCCGGCCGAGTCGGGCCCCCGGCTACATAGCGTCGAGGTCATCGACGCAAGCAGCTCACCTAGGCGCGGCTGAAGTCGAGTTGCTTTAATAAATAGGCCTGCAATTCCACACATCTTGCTCTCCGGCAGAGGTAAAGTCAGAAAAAGCTGAGATATCTCTCAACTTCCCAGTCGGACACGTGGCGGTGATATTCCAGCCACTCCGATCTCTTCAGCGACATGAACTCGTTGATAACCGGCTCCCCGAGAGTGCCGACGAATAGCTGATCGGATTGAAGCGCATCCAGCGCTTCGGCGAGCGTCTGCGGAAGCAGATCTACGCCCATTTCATTGATTGCCTCGAGCGAGAGACCATAGAAGTTGACGTTTCTGGGGGGCCCCGGATCGAGCTCGCGTTCGATACCATCGAGACCGGCAGCGATGAGGGCCGCGGTGGCGAGATACGGATTCATGCTGCTGTCGCCCGTGCGGATCTCAAGCCTCCCATAGGGAATCCGCACCATCGCGGTTCGGTTATTGTTCCCGTAGGCGATGAAGGCGGGAGCCCAGGTCGCGCCGGACACCGTACGACCGACAACAAGACGCTTGTATGAGTTCACCGTGGGCGCGAGAAGCGCCGTCAATGCCTTAGCATGGGCCAGCACGCCACCAAGGAAATGATAGGCGAGCTTGCTCAAGCCCATTCCATTTAAATCCGCGTCATCGTGAAAAAGGTTTCGTCCACCCTCATCGGCGATTGAGCAGTGGATATGCATGCCATTGCCAGTCGAATTGCTGCGCGGCTTGGGCATGAATGAGCAAATCGCGCCGAACTCGTGCGCGATCTCGGAGGCTGCCATCTTAAAGAAAACGATCTGGTCTGCCGTCTTCAGCGCGTCGGCGTATTTGAAGTTGATTTCATACTGCCCATTCGCATCTTCGTGGTCGATCTGATAGACGTCGATCCCAACAGCCTGCAAGGACTCCGTCACGCGCTCAAGGAAGCTCCGGCCGCGCATAAGGCCACGATAATCGTAGGCGGGCTTGGCCAGCGTATCCGTACTATCAAACGGCGAAAGCCTTCCGTCCGGCTCGCGCCTCAGTAGAATGAATTCAGGCTCCAACCCCGTGTTGAGCGTCCAACCACGACCGGAAAATCGCGCGACCTGCTTCTTGAGGACGTTACGCGTATCGATCGGATGCGGCGCTCCCTTCACGGTCCCCGCACCCATCATGCGAGCGTATCCCGCCACCCACGGCGTGACCGTCAACGTATTGAGTTCACAGACCACCATGTATTCGGCCTCGTGGGGCAGAAGGCCAAGGCCCCATGCGCCACCGCCTGCGAAACCAGCTCCATCGGTCAAAACATCTTCAAGGTGCTGGACCGGCACGGCCTTGCTCTTCACCACTCCATGCAGATCGACGAACTGCGCGAGCAGGTAGCGGACACCTGCCTGCTTCAGGAAAGCCTGAGCCCCGGCTAGGTCCAAATCCTTAGGGGTCGCAAGACTCCCCGGTGACAATGCGCCAGTCCACGTATTCGGGAGATGCATTCGGACTTCTCCTTTGATTGGCTCCTCGTCAGCTTGCACCAACTCTGGCGAGTTGCCCATGCCGGCACGATGTACGTATATCCATATTGCATTTCCTGCAAGTTATTTTTATTATATGCAAACTATCCGATCGGGAACGGCAAGTGTCAAGCTTCATCGAGACGGCCAGCGCCGAAAATGAACCCTTAGGAATTCCCCTCTCTGAGCTTGCCGAGGGCTGGGGAAAGTATTGGTCTACGCCGGCGATCCCCTTCTGGTGGCGCGCGGCGGCGCCGAGCTCCGGTCCTTGGCCAATTCCGGCCAGGAAAGCGGATGTGGTCGTTATCGGGGCGGGATTTACAGGGCTTTCTGCTGCCTTGGTCCTCGCTCGCGCGGGACGGAACGTCGTTGTCGTTGACGCGGGCGCACCTGGCTTTGGTGCGAGCACTCGCAATGGAGGTCAGGTCGGCAGCGGCAATCAGAAATTTCGGGTGAAGACCCTGATCCAAATGAAAGGCGAGCGGAAGGCGGTTGAACTGCTCCGTGAAGGAATCGAAATGCTGGACGGCATCGAAACTCTCATCAAGCAGGAGAAGATCGATTGCTCTTTCACGCGCTGCGGGCGCTTCCGCGGCGCGATGCGGCGGGAGCACTATGATGGCATGGCTCGCGACCTGGACGATCTGAAGCGTTACGCTGGCGTCGAATCATGCATGATCAGTAGAGCCGAGCAGCGTCAGGAAATCGGCTCGGATCTGTTTTACGGCGGATCGCTGCTACCGCGCGATGCGAGCCTCCATCCGGGCAAGTACCATGCGGGTCTCCTCAACGCCGTCATAAAAGCGGGCGCCGCCGTGCACGGCCAAGCAGCAGTGCGCGGGATCACGAGTGGAGGCGCTAAGCACACGCTATGTTTCGATAATTTCCAAATTCAGGCCAGAGACGTTCTCGTTGCGACGAACGGCTACACCAGAGATGTAGGTGCATTCTTTCGGAAGCGCATCATCCCGATCCGCTCGGCACAACTAACGACGGAAACAATTCCAGCGCACACCTTTGATGAGCTGATGCCGAAAAGGCGCGTGTACGGCAACACCAACCGCGTGTTCTTCTATTTTCGTCCGGCACCAGATGAGAACCGATTGATTTGGGGTGGGCGAGCGAACCATTTTGCAAGCGATTCGGCGCTCGCCGCCTACGTGCATCTGGCGCGTGATGCACTGCGCACCTTTCCTGTTCTGAAAGACGTGAAGGTATCCTACGCATGGAGTGGCCTGATCGGTTACACATTTGATGAGTTTCCGCATTTGGGACGAACGCCCGACGGGATCCATTACGCAATGGGATATTGCGGAACGGGCATTTCGCGCTCCACCCATTTTGGTCGAAAGATAGCGCTCAAAATGCTCGGGAAGGCGGAAGGTCGGTCCGCATTCGACGAACTGGGCTTCCCGAGCCATTTTTTTCACGCCTTCGCAAAACCAGCCGTACCAGCTGTCGAAGCATGGTACCGCGTCCGTGACGTCATGGGACTGTAGAAGATCGGAGATCGCTAGAACTTGCACTTCGCAGTTCTCTACTTGCAAGCTAGCGAGATCGACGAGATGCGGGAATGCGACGGCGATCAGGCAGAGTTGTTGGAGCGGCTATGGCCGATGAACGTCACAGAATTGGAGGAGATGAGATGGCAACGGGTGCGATAACACGACAAGATCGACAAAATATATCGTCAGGGGGAGCCTACGAGAACATCTTTGGCTATTCCCGAGCTGTCGCCAAGCATGGCCAGATTCACGTGTCAGGCACGTGCGCTCCGGCGGACTTCGAAGGCCGTGGCGCATACGACCAAGCGAGAGCGGCTTTAAGGACAATTTCGATGGCGCTTGAAGCAGCGGGTGCCGAGCTCACGGATGTCGTTCGCACGGTGGTCTACGTCCGCAACATTGCCGATGCTGACGACGTTGCAAGAGCTCACCAGGAAACGTTCGACGCGATCCGACCTGCTTCGACGCTAGTGCAGGTCACTTCGATGTTGCGCGAATGGCAGCTCGTCGAAATCGAGGCGTATGCCTTGGTCGGATAGATCGTCTCATCCTCAAAAGTCCTTGAGAGAGATCCATGATCCTACCGCCTCCCAACGCCCTCCTCCTGACCAGCGGCACCGCCTTCGGCTAGATCTGCGATTCGCGGGCCGTCAGCGAGCTGGGTCGCCGCCCAGCAAATGACGGCGGGTGCCCTATCCGGGTGCTCCTCCCTCCACTGCCCGGAGCTTTAACAGGCTCCGGGCTCTTTTTTGTAATCCAGCTCGGCGCCGAGCTGCAATGCATGGGCTCACGCAGTGGACCTCTCGAATCTTCAGGCTCTCGCCTTTGATCGCCTGCGCCCTGCGAGTTTCACCGCGGTTATTCAGCTATCTGAAATGACTTGCCTTGTCGAAGCCGAGCAGCAGTCGAACTCGCAAATCCATCGCGGGCGATCGGCGTCTGTGGGCCGCCAGGGCTAAAGGCCCCTACAATTATTCCGCATATACGATCATCGTGATCAACTGAATGGAATTGCTTAAGAGCTTTTCCGGGCCATGCCGAACGCGCCCCGGGAACGTGATTGCGTCTCCAGACTCGAGAAGTAAGGTCTTGTCCTCCAATCGATAATGCATTCTCCCACTCAGCATATAAATGAACTCCGTTCCCCCGTGCTGAAAACGTGGATGACTCTTACTCCTCTTATCCATGTCGATGAGAAAGGGTTCGAACGACTTTCGTGTTCGGCAAGACAGCAGCCGATAGGTGTACCCATGCTTGGTACCCGGGCGAACGACCTCCAACAACTGGGTGGCCTTGATGAATTGAGCGTCTCCCCTCGATTGCTCGATCCTACTGAACAAGGTTGAAAGATCGACGCCCAAGGCCGTGCATATGCGTTCGAGCAGCAGCAGGCTGGCCGTGGATCGCCCCGTTTCGAAACGACTGAGCATGGAAACTGAAATACCCGCTGCCGATGCCACATCACCAAGCCTGAGTCGTCGCTCAAGGCGGATATGCCGAATGGCACCGCCCACTCTTTCGCCGATCGACAACTTAGGCCCGTCTTGCGCAACGGACGAGAGCCGCTCAGTCGAGCCTCCCATGTTGACGTCCTGACCGCGCTTCGGATTTGCTCGTCTGGTTTTACGCAATTCAAACTCTGCTGCTGCATTTGGTTGGGATTAGGAGACCCCTTTGCCGCCTAGACTCGGGCGACGTGGATTCGGCGGCATTTCTATATTGGTTCCAGGAAATATTCGGCGCATCTTGATTCGAGCGAGCGACTACAGCGCTTCGTTGAGGGCTGCATCGACGTAAGCGCAGAACACGACACCCCCGCTCGAGCGTCGTGTATCCGACAGCGCACGAAGCACAGCTCACTTGCGCGGTTAGACCGCCAGAGGGCAAACGTCCTCTCAACATTGCCCTCCTATTGTTGCTGAAGCCGAGGAACCGCCCGCAAACACGACAGGCTGCCGACGCCTACACAGCATCACCTGCCAGTGTCCGCAATCGCCTCAATCAGCGTATCGAGTTGGTCCTTGGTCGTCCCCGGCGTGACCACTACATGGCTAACGTCTTGAGTGGCTATTTGCCACTTAGCTTTGATAGCCTCTTCGACAGGTGGAAAGACAACAGTTAGCGCATAGGGATTGCGCCATGCGCCGACACCGCGGGCGTTGAGCTCGTCGCATGTGTAGGCAGCCAGTCGCTCGCATTGATCGAACATACGCTTGATCCCCACGATTCCCAGACAGCGGATTGCGTACCAGAGGACAATCGGGGTATACGCATTTCGAGATCCGCTCAGCGTCGTATCCGAACTGCCGATATAATCAATCGCGCGCAGGACGCGTTGCACGTTTGACTTACGCGCGATAATGACACCGCACGGCATAGGCGCCCCAAGAAATTTGTGTCCGCTGATCGTGACCGAATCCACTCCGTCTTCGAAATCGAAGGGCGGCTTCGGGCTTAGAATTGGAGCGTATGGCCCGCACAATGCCGCATCGGCATGGATATAAATCTCTCGAACTCCGACATCCCGCAGGACCGCACGAATTCTTGACGTGTCGTCCCTCCCTTCCTTCATTGTTGTTCCGATGTTTGCGACTATTAGCGCCGGACGATTTCGTCCACCGCTCGCCTTTCGCGCCAGATCGTCGTAGTTGATTTCTCCGTGTGATTGCGAGTCCACAACAGCGTATTCCAACCGAAGCAGACGAACCGCTTTGCTCACACTATAGTGGGAGTCTCGCGAGAAGTACGCGACGCCATCTGGATAACGTTCGCGGCCGAGATACAGCCCATAGATGTTTCCCTCGGTTCCGCCATTGGTGATGTAGCCCCAGAAGCCGCGATCCGGCGCCCGGAATAGCTGAGCAAAGAAATCAACAACTTCGCGTTCGAAGGCATGCGAGTTGACACGATAGGTCCCTGGCTCGAACGGATCTCCGAGGTTGTTTCCAGTGAACTTCAGGAACCGCCACAACGGCTCATATTTGAAGTCCTTCGCAAACGGGTAGCCCAGAAAGCAAGCGTTGGCATCCTGCATGGAGCAAAATAGTTGATCAAGTCGTTCGAGATCCTGGGATCCTAGGGTCACGCGTGCCCCACTGCAGTCAGCGTCGATGTGATTTGGCTTCGGATTCTGATCTGCGAGCGGGCAGGCTTTGCTGCCTGGACCCGCTCACCAGCGAAGGGCGGAGCATTGGGAAAAACGGCGGCGAACTGCCGATCTGGACTTCACCCACAATCTGCCATCCCAGGCGCTCATACAGGCGCGCCGCCCTAAGGCTGGTGGCTTCTGTGAACGCCAGTCCTTTCGCCTCGTCCAGGATGGCAAGGCCGTGCTGGTATAGAAGGCCTCCTAAGCCCAATCGCTGATGCATGGGATCGATGCCCAACATAGTGAAGTACCAGTGCGGCTCCTTAGGATGATACTTGCCGAACTCCTCGAATAGCTTTTCCGTTTCCGTTCGCCTGTTATCCGGCACACTGCTAAGCAGGAACCTCATCATTGCTGCATCATCGCGGGACGTTTTGTCGGTTAACCACAGAAGCGCCCCTTTATCGTCGCTGTCAAAATACACTCCGCTTTGATCTGCGTACGGATCGCCAGCATAATAGTCGAGAAAGCCTGTGAAGTGATTTAGGAAGCGATCCGGCTCCGGGTACAGCCACCTCAGTAACGGGCACATCGCAAAAGCTATTGTCAGAATAGCGATGACCCTAGAACGGTCCTCAGGGCTGACGAGCTTGATCGACTCCCGCTGTCCTGACTGGGATGACATGATGGCACCTCTCTTAATAATCTGCGATTGGAAGGATCGCGAAACGAAGCGGAGCTAAAACACGGAAGCGTCGGAATTCAAAAAAGAAGATCCGCCTCGCTCCTTCGACCCATTCGTCCCGCTCGGCAGTAATCGGCCAAGCCGCGCTGCCTCAGAGAGCATTGCAGGACTTGGGCCACTTTAATGCAGGCCATCGTCCTACTTTCTCCAAATCAGGCGTCGCAATCACGACAGGTTGTCAGGCTGCAATCATAGATCCACGTTTGCTTATGGACAGAAGAACACGCAATCTGGGATCAATTAAAGAGCTGCGGAAACCGCCCGGCTGCACACCGTCCAGCAGTTGGTGGACACATTCGTGTCCCTGACGGCCCACACCGTCTCAACTCAGGCAGACAATCGTCGCAGCCGCTTCGACCTGCCATAATGCTGCATCACTAGGCTCTGAGCGCCCTGAATTCTTATGAACAATGATCAACGCTCAGCCACCCGGCGTAGCGATGCCGGGCTATTGAAGTCTCGGACAGAAAGTCGCGAGCACGATCGCTAGCATTGCCTGCGAAAACTTTGTCCTTTGCAAGATCGTCGACAATTCGACCAGCATCTATGATTACGACGCGATCGCCAACTCGGCGGTCAAACCCCAACTTGTGTGTCACGACGATTATGGTTGTCTTTCGCTCCGCGAGCGTCGTCATTACGTCGATAACTTCATCGCGCCTTTACATAGACGTGAACACGTAAATTCTCCAGAACACATGGTCTCCGCATTTTTGTTATTGCGAAGTAGCGTCAAGCAGCAGTTTCTTGTCTCCCGTGGCGGGACAGCAGCGATCACTCCGTCGGAGCTGATCGGATTGCGGAGACGGATTGATCGCGCCTGACGAGGATGGTCAACCGGGACTTGCAACATCGGCCGTTGCTGATCGGTTGTTTGCGCATGCGCAGTGATTCTCAATGCCCCCATCAAAGATTACTTAGTTTATCGCAGGTAGGATTCTCAACTGGAACAGCAAAGCCGGCTTTGACCCGATCCAATACGACCATCGTCTTTAAGCATTTGATGTCCGGGGTCTTATAGAAGAAGCGTCTCGTGAACTGCTCATAATCCTCCATGGTACGTGCGGTAACGTATAAGACAAAGTCAGCATCGCCAGTGACGTAGAATCCGTTGACGACTTCAGCCGAAGATTTGATGTCCTTCTTAAACCGATCAATTATAGCCGAACGCTCCCGCTCCATTGTCACCAACACGAGCATTTGGATTGGTCTTCCAACGGCCCTCGGCGAAACGATTGAGACCTCGGCTTCGATGAACCCGTCCGACCGGTGCCTCTTTAGTCGCCGCTGGCAAGCTGTGGCAGAAAGCCCCGCCAGTTCACTCATCACATCGGAAGTTAGGCGGTTGTTCTTTTGCACGATCTCGAGGGTGCGCGCGTCTACCTGATCGTATCGCATAGTCGGCTCCAGCCTTGAGGTGAACTGCACCGCCACTGGCGCCGGCTTGCACGGCGGTGGTCGCTCATGGGTAGCAGATAAGTCCCGCGCCCTCACTCATGCCCGGCGCGTAACCGCGCGGTGAAGGTAGAGGCGACAAATTATCTCCCGCGTTGTTTCGGTCGTCTGACGCGCCTTGAGGGAGACGGACGCGCTTACAATTCGACGCCCGCTGAAAGCATGAATCCGCAGGCACGCACGCAGGGACTGCAGTGCGGCAGTGCAGCCCGTCAACGAACTGGTCGAACTGGAGCATGTTGATCTAGCTCTCCCGATTTCGAAATGAACGCCTGAAGCCGAAAGGCGACCAATTTTCGCAGGTCAGCAATCGATCGCCGTCCGACCAAGACACATTGAACCGCTTCAATTGAAAGCGGCCGCCGCCATCAGGTAACCTACTCGATGTAGTGGGCGGTCGCCCCAATTCCGCGCGGCCTCCGAATCCGGTGGAGCACAGCGAATAGCAGCGAGAGAGGCTACGCATGGTGCGGCGGCATCTTGGACTTCCAGGGGCGCGCTTGCTCGAGCTGCCCAGCAAGCCGCAGCAGTGTAGCCCCGTCACCAAAACGGCCCGAGAACATCATCCCCATTGGTAGCCCTGACTT
Source organism: Bradyrhizobium sp. BLXBL-03 (assembly GCF_051853015.1). Classification (NCBI taxonomy): domain Bacteria; kingdom Pseudomonadati; phylum Pseudomonadota; class Alphaproteobacteria; order Hyphomicrobiales; family Nitrobacteraceae; genus Bradyrhizobium; species Bradyrhizobium sp. BLXBL-03. The sequence goes on from NZ_CP182470.1 coordinate 7,432,306, forward strand.
GTGCCAAGCGAGCGGCACAGACATAGATTCATATTGAATACGAGCGGCATTGGCCATACGCGCCGACGTGCTGCCTGAATATGTGAGAGATCAGCGCTCATTGATTCAAGCTCTCCAATGCGGATCGGTGACCCGCAAAGCGTGGGACACAGAAAGACTTCGCACGCGGAAAAGAACTCGACAAGGCACCGGCAAATCTCAAAAAGGACTGCTCAGCGGTGACATAATCGATTGCGGTTCCTGTCTGGGCATTGTGTGCGCGTAGCAGGGTAAGAACCTCCAAGTCGCTTTCGGTCATCGGGCGACCAAGTCGCCCCTCGGCCGCACGCACCGCGGAGGCTACCAAGTTGGCTCCGTTTATGACTTCTCCCACTTCGATCAGATCGAAAGGTAGAGTAGGCGCTCGTTATTCAACATCATGACCGAGCCGCTCCAACAGCGAGGCCACCTCCCGAACTGCATTCGTAATCTCAGGGTCGAGGTCGTCGCCGTAAGGAGATTCGCTTGAAAAGGCGATGCGCAAGCGGCCGGGATTTCTACTTACTTCATTCAAAAACGCTCCTTCCGCAGGAGGCGCATAAAAAGGGCTCGTAAGCTCCGGCCCAGACAATGCGTCGAGCATGGCAGCGCTGTCGCGCACACTCACACTGATGACGTGTGGACAATCAACTAGGCTGGTCCACCCTAGTCCTTTATTCGGACCGACCGGCGTGCGTGCTCCGGTAGGTTTAAGCCCGAATAGCCCGCACGCAGAGGCCGGTATTCGCGTAGACCCGCCGCTATCACTCGCGTGCGCTACGGGCCCGATGCGCGCAGCGACAGCCGCAGCAGCCCCACCCGAGGAGCCCCGGCGGAATACGCTAGATTCCATGGATTGCGCGTTGGGCCGTGCAAGCGGGACTCGGTGGTGCCCAGTGCGCCGAATTCTGGAACCGCCGTCTTTCCGAAGATTGTGACGCCAGTCTTTAGCAGGCGTTCGACGATTGTGCTGTTATGGTCCGCGACGTAATCATTATAGGCGCTCGATCCATATCTGGTTCGCGTTCCCGCCAGCGTCGTGATGTCTTTCAACAAAAAAGGAAGACCTGTAAAGGGACCTTCTAGCAGCCCCTCTGAGATCTGCCTTTTGGCAAAGTCATAGTGCTTGACAACTACGGCATTGATTTCCGGATAATCTTCTCAGTTCTGCTTATCGCCTCATCAAGCAATTCATTCGGTGTGACGTCCTTCCTGCGAATGAGATCTGCAAGACCGATGATCACGAGACCCTCCCCATATCGGCTACCAAGAACGGGGCTGCAGCCTCTTAGGCCTTAGCCCTAGATAGCGTGACGCCTGCCGACCGGCGGGGCCAACGTTAGGGTTTGCACAGATATCCGCCATCAACGGCAAGGACCTGACCGGAGATATACTTCGCCTCGTCCGAAACCAAGAACAGAGCAGCATTTGCGACATCCCAAGCTTCTCCCATGCGCTTCATTGGGGCGCGTTCGTTTCGAAGTTGGCGCATTTTTTCGCGATCGCCGCTATAAAACTCTTTGTGCCTCTCGACCATGGGCGTATCCATGAGCCCCGGCATGATTGCATTAACGCGAATGCCTTTATCCGCGTAATCGAGCGCTATCGCTTTGGTAAGCGTATTCACTCCGGCTTTGGAAGCGCAATATAGGAACAGTCCTGGCGAGAGCCTCTCTGCCGATACTGACGAGATGTTCAGAATCGCTCCACTACCACGCTCCAACATTGATGATAGGACAGCGCTGGTCGTAATGAACATGCTCTTGAGATTGACGTTGATGATGCGATCCCATTCATCATCGTCAGTGTTGAGCACTCCGCCAAATGTTTTCGGCTCGACGCCAACGTTATTGTGAAGAATGTCTATCTTTCCATATTGCTGCAGGCACTTTCGGACCATGGCCTCACAATCCGATCGCTGGCTGACGTTGGCCTGAAACGCAAAGCAGGTGCCCCCTTCCTGCTCGATCATCTGCCGGGTCTTCTCTCGAATTCGCTCTCTCCTGGCCAGATCGCGCCCGGCATGGGAAGGCGAAAAATTCGCCGCAAAACGAACCCATGGAAGTGGAGACGACTACGTCGGAAGCTACTTAGCTACCAAAACCGCGACGCGGACCGCGAAAGCATTCGAGATAAGATTCACAGGACGAAGCCGGTTGCGAGCGTGCAGACGAGCGGGTGTTTTTTGAATAGGAGATCATCCCAATCATCGCCACCCGCCATATCGTTTCAATCGCACTCATGGAATTTCGCGATCTACGTTGAGCGATCGCCGCGGTACCGGCATTGAAGGCTCCGCCAAGTCTCGGAGACACTCCACTTTAGTCGCTGCCTGCGAAACACACATTTGGGCAGTACACTCTTCAAACGCAAAAGACGATTGCGCTTCCGCGCCGCCGGCGCGCGGGCTGATGCATCGAGCAATCACCAAGCTGGTCGGGCTTGCCAGGCGAAACAGTCTGCCGCTGCGCCAGAGCTCTCTGCACTGGGCAAGGGCGCCCATCGTGATCGCCCGCACCTTCCGGGCAATATCGGCTTCGCGATTTGCGGCGGATGCGGATGCCTCATATGCACTGGCTGTTCGCCGAACCGGCGCTCTGCTACGGTCTCCTTCAGATACCGTCGCGCGACGTCCCTTGCTATTCGGTTGACGGTTTCTATCGGCAGGCCCGTAGAGTGACTTTACATCTCCACTGGACACCACTGCGGGAAACTCGCGCCAGTCACGGCGCTGTCCGTGTCATGCCTGGCAAAAAAAGGCCGCCCCAAACGGGGGCGGCCAGTGTGTGTTCGTCGCGGGAGGAAAAATACGACGAACGAATTCAGCACAAGCGCGTCAACGTCTTATCCAACCGACCCCAGGCCGATTGCAGCTGCGGCTTTCTGGGATCCGACCGCAGAGCGGCTTACGGCCTTCTGTTGCCCAGACGTGCGCGCCTCGAAATCAACCCGCGCCCTTGCCGCTGCACAATAGCCACTTGGCGATGTTGTTTGGTGCAATGGTTCGTACATTAACGCTGAAATTCGGCGCAAAACGTGTATTTTGAAGGATTTCCAACCCGTGCCGGCTGGCTACGTCTATCGGATTTCAGCAACGCAAGCGGCAACTCGTCGAAGTGCCGGACGGGCGGCGCGCGTATGATGACAGTCGCCGAGGCCACCCACTTAGAGCCAATTGCGCCAGCATGTTGCCATCTCCTCCAATGTTCGGCCACTGCCTCGTGTCGCCAACGGTCATTGAATCACACGTGAAAATCATCTGAAGAAGTTGGACTTTGTTGCAATACCGCTCTCCTAAGAGCCACGCGTCGTTCTCTGCATAAGGATCCTTCAGCACGCGTCTCTAGTTTCGGCAACGGATCGCTGAGGTTGCGAGCTGCCGTTGGCCAGCCCGCTATCTGTATCCTTCCAACGCCACCGAATTCTATTTGAGCTTCAGCCATGTTGAGCCTCTTCTGGCTGTGCCTCTACCTTTGGCTGCCCCCTCAATTCGCGCCCCAGCTCAACAATAGACGTCACAGCGCCGTCCCTATTAACTAGCCTGCTGCGGAGATCCGGCCGAACTCCGTGGCCTGGCGCTCCAGCAGCCGCCGATAGATCCCGCCGGGCCGCCTCGTCAGAGCAGCATGCGTGCCCTGCTCGGCGATAACGCCACCATCAAACACCAGAATGCGGTCGAGGCTGCGCACCGTCGATAGCCGATGTGCGATCACAATCGAGGTACGGCCCTTCATCAGTCGCTCCATCGCTTCTTGGATGAGGGCTTCAGATTCCGAATCGAGGCTTGAGGTTGCCTCGTCCAGGATCAGAACTGGCGCATCGGCGAGAAAAGCGCGCGCCAGCGCGATGCGCTGCCGCTCGCCACCTGAGAGCTTGACGCCACGCTCACCAACCAGCGTGCCGTAGCCCCTGCGCAGGCGCAGGATGAACTCGTGCGCATTGGCAAGCCGCGCCGCGCGCTCGATCGCCGCCATACTGGCTCCCGGCCGGCCATATGCGATGTTCTCGGCGAGCGAACGGTGGAACAGGATCGATTCCTGCTGCACGACAGCCATCTGGCTGCGGAGCGATTGCTGCGTGGCCAGAGCGATGTCCTGGCCGTCGATCAGAATGCGCCCGCCCGAGATATCATAGAGCCGCTGCACCAGCTTAACGAAGGTCGTCTTACCTGATCCGGAGCGGCCGACCAGACCAACCCTCTCGCCGGCCTTTATGTCAACCGACAGCCTGTCGTAGAGCGGTGCTTCGCCGCCGCCATACTGGAAGGTGACGTCGTCGAATACGATCTCACCGTCCTCAATGGCGATAGGAATTGCATCCGGCGCGTCCACGACCCCGATCGGCTCGTCGTGGAGCGCGACGAGCTCCTCCATATCGTTGACCGAACGCTGGAGGTTGTTGATGTATATGCCAACCTCACGCAGATATGCGTGGATAACGTAGTAGCTGGTCAGCACATAAGTGACATCGCCTGGTGAGGCGAGCCCAGCCATCCACAGCAGCACCGAGCCGCCGATCACCGAGGCTCGCAGGCACAAGAGCAGCGAGATCTGAGACATTGCGGCATAGTTGTAGCGCAACCAGGTTCGCAGCGACCGCATTCGCCAGCGGTTGATGGTGCCGGCGAGCCGAGCTTCCTCACGCGCTTCAGCGCCGAAGGATTTTACCACCGCATTGCAGGTAATCGCATCGGCTAACGTGCCGCCAACCTTTGTGTCGCAGGCGTTGGAGACCCGTGCGGCAGGCGCGATATAGCGGATCGCGAATATCAGCGTAGTCGCGGCATAAAATGCCGTACCAATCGCGATCACGCCGCCAAGCGCAGGCCAATGCAGCCCGAGCAGGATCATCGAGCCGATCAGTATCGTTAAAGACGGCAATAGGCACACCAAAATGGTATTGTTGAGCAAATCGATCGCCCCCATTCCGCGCGTGATCTTTCGCACACTCGAACCGGCGAAAGAGTTGGCGTGCCAATCGGTTGAGAACCGTTGGACGCGCATGAACGCCTCGCGCGTCACATCCGACATCGTCTGAAGCGTGAACGGAATGATTGCCCGCAGACCTATGAAGCGCAGGATCATCGAAACTATTCCGAGCGCGACGATACCGCCGAAAGCGACCAACGCAGCATGTCGCGCTGCCTGGTTGTAGGGGCCTGCCGTCAACGCGTCGACGAGATGGCCAGAGTAGACCGGCATGAACAGGTCGGCCACCGTTGACCCGAGGAAGCCCCCCAGTACAAAGGCGGCACGGTAGGGTTGGCGCAGCCAGTGGCGGAAGGCGAACTGCATCACCGCCCAGATCGCGATCGGGCGTTTGTCATTCATAGCAGTCATGTCGAAATCCGGTCATGCCCAGGGCGCACAACGGTTCCATCTGAATTGAACCCCGCGTCGCAAAAGCGTGATCGAGATGAAAGAATTGCATTTCGTGACAGGCGAGAAGACCGGCATACCCGTCAGGTTCGGGGCGCCAGATTTATGTTGGATCCGGAATACACGCAGGGCGCATGAAATGACATGTGACCGTCATCTCAATCAATCGCCAAGGCTGGTAGTTGACTGGGCGGCACCCAACCATGCGTGGATAGCCGGTAGTGGGAGGGCGGAGTGGAGAAACATTAAAATTGGCCGCGCATTGCTTCGCGGCAAGAGATATGGGTGCCAACAGATAAGGGTCGAGCAACTTAGGGATTAGCAGGCCTAACAACAGATCGCCCACACAGCGATGAGCCTACTTTCAAGGACCCAATTACTCCCCGTCTGGGTCAAGCGGCCATCAGATCGGTATGCTGGCGCGGCAGAAGACATCTGCTGCTCACGTGAGGCCCGCAAAGAACGCCGGCGCGATGCAAATCATCTAAGTCATGCAAACCACCAGAGCTGCCCTCGCAGGACTGCGTTCGGACGTCAGAGGATCGAGTGCGACCAGGAGATCGAGACACAGACCTCAAGAGCGCAACGCTACAATCCGCGATGTGAATGCGTTCCATCCAAAAAATCTATTTCCCAAATTCACGTGCCGCCGGGTAGGAAAAACGCCTGCAATCGAGCAACATGGTAGGTTTCCTGTCGGGAAGACTACGAGGAGAACGTCATTATGGACGCCCGCAATCCGGTTGCTGGCGGGTTTTTTGCCGGCTCCGCACCAGCCAATGATTGGTGGAAAGGGACGCCGGCAAGCTCGAAAAGCATGTTGGTGATCATATTCTCCCCTTCAGCAAGATGGACCGATCGCGCTGCCCCGGCTTCCGCCCGCAGGCAACGGCTTGCACCACGGTAGGCCAGTTGTGATGTCGAGGCAGCAACCAAGATTGAACAATCGTCAGTCAGTCTGTGATTTACAGCCCGCGGGCTCGTCACAATTCTGTGCCTTTGGCGATGGTGACGCCAACCGCTATTCGCTTTGGATCGATCATGGCTGGCTACCGGCGGAGCACGCGATCCTGCTCGGATCAAGGCTAAGTCATTACTGATCTTATAGGCAAGTTCTGAAATACGGCGTGAATGCCGGCACTGCAATTTCGTCGCCATGGGTAGATCTCGAGAATCTCAATATGAACGCGAGGGTCATGATCAGATTCGAAACGCGTGAGCTGCCCCGGCATTTGCGTCGGCTCGAGGCCGAGTCGATTGAAATTATGCGGGAAGTAGTAGCGGAGTTCAAAAGGCCGGTGATGCTCTATTCAATCGGCAAGGATTCCAGCGTCATGCTGCACCTTGCGCTGAAGGCGTTCTATCCGGCAAAGCTGCCTTTCCCGTTGATGCATATCGATACGACCTGGAAATTCCGGGAGATGATTACTTTTCGCGACGAGACAGTAAGACGCGTCGGAGCCGATCTGATCGTTCACATCAACAAGGACGGTCTTGCGAAAGGTATCAATCCAATCCACTCAGGTTCCACGCTACATACCCAGATTATGAAGACCGACGCCCTCAAGCAGGCGCTCGATCTGTATGGATTCGATGCGGCATTCGGCGGCGCGCGGCGCGACGAGGAAAAAAGCCGCGCCAAGGAGCGCATATTTTCGTGCCGCTCGGCAGGACATGTCTGGGATCCGCGCAACCAGCGGCCCGAACTTTGGAAGCTTTTCAACACCCGGATCCGACAGGGGGAAACGATGAGGGTGTTCGCGATGTCGAATTGGACGGAGCTCGACATTTGGGAATACATCATGCTCGAAAGAATTCCTGTCGTCCCTCTCTACCTTGCGAAGCACCGGCCGGTGGTGCATCGGAACGGCACCCTGATCATGATGGACGACGAGCGGCTCCCGCTCTTGCCCAACGAGACCCCTAAGATGCGGAGAATCCGCTTTCGTACGCTCGGCTGCTATCCCCTGAGCGGCGCCATCGAGTCGGACGCCACGACGATCGAGGACATTGTCGCCGAAATGCGGATTGCGAGAGTTTCGGAGCGGCAGGGGCGCCTCATCGACACGGATGAGGCGGCTTCAATGGAGAGGAAGAAGCGGGAAGGATACTTTTGATGGATATGGAAGCCGCGCCTTTCGTCGCCGAGGCCGACGGCAAGGATCAATTGCGCTTCATCACGTGTGGCTCGGTCGACGACGGAAAATCGACGCTGATCGGCCGACTCCTACACGACAGCAAGATGATCTATGAGGACCAGCTGCAGGCGCTCACGCGTGATAGCGCCAAGCAAGGCACGACCGGAGGTGACATAGACTTCGCCTTATTGGTCGACGGCCTTCAGGCTGAGCGCGAACAAGGCATTACCATTGACGTCGCTTATCGCTTTTTCACGACGCCGCGCAGATCGTTCATGGTCGCCGATACACCAGGCCACGAACAATACACCCGCAACATGGCGACCGGCGCCTCCAACGCGCAGCTCGCCATCATTCTGATCGATGCGCGCAAAGGGGTTCTGGTGCAGACCAGACGCCACTCCTTCATCTGCTCGCTCTTGGGTATCCGGCACGTCCTCCTCGCCGTAAACAAAATCGACCTTGTCGACTATCGAAAGGATGTCTTCGACGGCATCGTACACGACTATCTTGCCTTTGCTTCGGAGCTCGGCTTCACCTCGATCATCCCGGTTCCAATCTCCGCCAGATACGGCGACAACATCGTCAAGCGATCCGGCAATACCGATTGGTATGACGGCCCGCCGCTCCTGGATTACCTCGAGAGTGTCGAGGTAGAATCTGAGACGGCCGGCCTGCCCTTCCGCTTTCCGGTACAGTGGGTGAACCGTCCCAATCTTGATTTCCGCGGGTATGCTGGCACTATCGCTTCCGGAAGTGTCGCGGTTGGCGATAAAATCGTCGTGGCACATTCGGCTCGCAGCTCGCGTGTGAGGCGGATCGTGACCTATGATGGTGACCTTGCAGCTGCCGAAGCAGGCGATGCGGTGACGATTACCCTCGAAGATGAGATCGATGTCAGCCGCGGTGATATGTTGGCGAGCCCCACGCAGCCGCCTGAAATCGCCGATCGGTTTGCTGCTCATCTGATCTGGATGGACGAGGAACCAATGGTGCCGGGCCGCTCCTATGCATTCCGGATTGGCACGCAATCGATCGCCTCCGGCAGCATTAACCGCTTCAAATACAAGATCGACGTCGACACGTGCGAGCCAGTGGCGGCGGCCACGTTGAATTTCAATGAGATCGGCTTTTGCGAAGTGGCCACTGTTCTGCCTGCGAGCTTCGATCCGTACCGTGTCAACCGGCGCACGGGATCCTTCATCATGATCGACCGCTATACCAACCGGACCGTCGGCGCGGGAATGATCGAATTTCCACTCCGGCGATCGGCTAGCACCGCCTGGCAGCCGTTGACGATTGACAAGGAGCAGCGTTCGACGCTCAAGCATCAGAAGCCGTGTATCATATGGTTCACCGGATTTTCCGGTGCCGGCAAGTCAACGATCGCCAATATCGTCGACCAGAAGCTGTTCGCGAGGTCTTATCACACGATGCTGCTGGACGGTGACAACCCACGTCACGGTCTCAACCGTGATCTCCTCTTCACTAAAGCAGACCGGGTGGAGAACATCCGGCGTGCAAGTGAAGTGGCGAAACTGATGCTGGAAGCCGGCTTGATTGTCATCTGCTCGTTCGTTTCGCCTTACAAGACCGACCGCGACATGGTGCGCAAGCTCGTCGGGAACCGTGAATTCGTAGAGGTCTTCGTAGATACGCCAATAGACGAATGCGTCCGACGCGATCCGAAAGGCCTTTATGCCAAGGCAAAGTCAGGCAAGATCAAGAACTTTACTGGGCTCGATGCCCCGTACGAAGCGCCGAACACACCGGATGTGCATTTGAAGACATTGGATGAGCCACCGGAGCAATTGGCCAATCGGGTTCTAGACGCGCTTGCCACACAAGGGATTATTTCCATGAAATAGCTCGACTGAGGAATTAGCCAAGTTGGTTCGAACCTGCCAGAAAGCCGTACTGACGATAATCACCCGAGGCCTTGGTCAGCTCTAAGGAAGATGACTACCGCCAGGCCTCAGAGCTTGGTCTGATGCTCAACCGCAAGAGTCCGATCAGCGCAAATTGTAGAATCTCAAGATGGTTGTTGCCTTGCTTCGGCACTTGGAAGGAAAGCGCCCCTGCTGACATGTTTCAACATCGCGCTTGGCACGGGGTATCAGGGGTGATGTCGGTTGCCAGATTACTCTAGGCCCATCTATCTAGCGGTTTTGCGAGCCATTCAGCCGAAAATGCCTCCGAACACTCAATTCTTCCACAGCTCTTTCGCTTCACAAGCCGCCGGCACACGTCAAGCAGGTCCTAAGGGATTGCATCGAGAACTGAAGCTGGGTCCGAAGAAGTGACGCCAAGTGGACGCGGAAAGGCTCCCGCTCAGAGCCTTGCAAAGCTGTAGTAATGTGGCTGGTCTGCGGCCAGACTCCCCGTCATAGGACGATCGCCGATTTCCGAAAAAGATGCGGCGATCCGGAATGTTTGTACGAAGTTCGTTGCACTATGCCGGCAAATGGGCCTGTTGCAGACTCCAACTCTCGATTGACGTCAGCAAGTTCAAGGCGGTGAACAACCGCGACCGTAACTTCACGCAAGCCTAGATGGCGAGGGGCGGACGGCGCAGGTCGAGGAAAGCGTCGGTCGATATTTGCGTCAACTCGATAGCGCCGATCAGCAGGAGCCATCAGACGCGATCAGCATCAGGACGATGATCAAGGAAAAGATTGCTCGGCTGAAGGAGATGAGCCGCCTGGAAGTGCTTGATGCAGATGCCAACACGCCCGATCAACAGATATCGCTCACCGATCCGGACGCCCGTTGGGTGGCCACCAGCGGACGCGGATCGGGTATCCTCGGCTACAATGTCCAGGCCGCGGCCGACACCGAACACCATCCGATTGTTACGCAAGAGGTCATAAACGTCGGCAACGACCGTGGGCAGCTTGCTCTGATGATGTCGAAGCAAGCCAAAGAGGTGCTCGAAGTGGACAAACTCGAGGCGGTCGCCTGGCGGCTACTTCGACGGAGGGGAGATATTAGCCTGCGAGAGGCTGGCGTTGCAGTCACCTTGCCCAAGCCCATAACGTCGAACGGCCAAGGCGGAGGGCCGGTTCGGCAAGCAGGATCTCGCCTACCTGCCTGATGATGACGCGGGTGATGAACATCGTCGGTAAACCGAGCCTGATTGCAGCCATCCGCGACATCTGAAGGGCGGAAAGTGTGTCCAAAAGCGCAATACTGCGTCGCGCCACCCACTTTGGCCGGACATTGGACGACCCGACACGAGAACCTCAGCGCCTGCAATGACTGGCGACCACCGCAGCGTGCCGACCTATCCGTTTGCACACAACCAAGTCCGAACGGAGACACTGCGGTCGTAGCTCTGGCAGCGGTTGCTCGCTTTAAGCCCGAGATTTGAAGACTGGGGCAGGGTGTTTACAGAAAGGACCCGGTCGGACTGGATGAGGCCAAAAACTTTCCTTTGGCGTCGGGTCGCCCTTCGAGCCAGCCCGCAGTGAGCCTTCGCCGATGCGCTATGTTATATGCAAAATGGATCTTGCGTCCACGCCTGCCGTTGAGATCACCAAGAACACGAGCGGTCAGGCCGGCCCGTGCGGCCATTACCGAACTGATTGCGGTTGAGGAGAAGTACGACGGCGTGATGGAGAACTAAGTCGAGCTCGAAGAGCCCCTCGACAACCTTGGCATCGGGCCCCCTCCGTTCGTGGAACATCATTACGACTGATTAATAGCTTGAAGGTGACGCGACGTCAGTTTGTAGGATCATCAGCATCCAGATCTGCGTTAACAGTTACTCGCGTTGTTCACAGCATTTAGCTTTCTCCTCCCAATCGATAACCCACCCAGCAGATTGCGACGCTCGATCGGAACTGGGATGGCGCATCACGTGGGGGCTGCACAATCGAAAACGAAGATCCAAATGGACGCTCTGGATGGAGCGCGAGAAGGCGGCTTCACAGAGAGAGGCGCGTACCAGGTGCGGGGGCCCGTTCACCTCTCGTGCGGCATTTCTTGAACAATTTTGGTGGAGGATCTCATGAACAGGACAGTCTTCTCCGTGCCGGAGCGCAGTGAATTTAGCACCCATCGCGGGGTGTTCATTACACGCAACGCACAGCATTACTGCGGCCCGGCGGACCGGCTGGATGAGCTGACGGAGCTCTTGGACCGCCGCCCTGGCGTGGTGCTGTCGTCGGGCATGACCGTGCCCGGCCGCTACGAGAGTTTTGACCTCGGCTTCTCCGATCCGCCGCTCAAGCTCGAAGCCGTCGGCGTCAATTTCAGGCTGGAAGCGCTGAACCAGCGCGGGCAGGTGCTGATCGCCTTCCTCGCCGACGTCCTGCGCGAGCCTTGCGTGGTGATCTCCGAGAGGACGACCTCGCGGCTTGCCGGCCACATCATTCGCGGCGATGCCCCGGTCGAGGAAGAGCAGCGCACCCGGCGCGCCAGCGTGATGTCGCTGGTGCGCGACATCGTCGCCGCCTTTTCCGCCAATGACGACGGGCTGCTCGGCCTGTTCGGGGCCTTCGCCTACGACCTCGTCTTCCAGATCGAGGATCTCGTCCAGAAGCGCCCGCGCGAAAAGGACCAGCGCGACATCGTGCTCTATGTGCCGGATCGCCTGCTCGCCTATGACCGCGCCACCGGCCGCGGCGTGGTGCTTTCCTACGATTTCGCCTGGAAGGGCAAATCGACCGAAGGCCTGCCGCGCGAGACCGCCGAGAGCGCGTATGTGAAGACGGATCGCCAGGGCTTTGCCGATCACGCGCCCGGCGAATATCAGGCGACGGTCGAGACCGCGCGCGCGGCCTTCGCCCGCGGCGATCTTTTCGAAGCGGTGCCGGGCCAGCTCTTCGCCGAGCCCTGCGAGCGCTCGCCGGCCGAGGTGTTTCAGCGCCTCTGCGTCATCAACCCGTCGCCCTATGGCGCGCTGATGAATCTCGGTGAGGGCGAATTCCTGGTCTCGGCCTCGCCGGAAATGTTCGTGCGCTCCGACGGACGCCGTGTCGAGACCTGCCCGATATCAGGCACGATCGCGCGCGGTACCGATGCGATCGGTGACGCCGAGCAGATCCGCCAGCTCCTGAACTCCGAGAAGGACGAGTTCGAGCTCAACATGTGCACCGACGTCGACCGCAACGACAAGGCGCGCGTCTGCGTGCCCGGCACGATCAAGGTGCTCGCACGCCGTCAGATCGAGACTTATTCCAAGCTGTTCCACACCGTCGATCATGTCGAGGGCATGCTGCGTCCCGGCTTCGACGCGCTTGATGCCTTCCTCACCCACGCCTGGGCTGTCACCGTGACAGGCGCGCCAAAACTGTGGGCGATGCAGTTCGTCGAGGATCACGAGCGTTCGCCGCGGCGCTGGTATGCCGGGGCGATCGGTGCGGTGAACTTCGACGGCAGCATCAACACCGGTCTGACCATCCGCACCATCAGGATGAAGGATGGTCTTGCCGAGGTGCGCGTTGGCGCCACCTGTCTGTTCGATTCCGATCCGGCCGCGGAAGACCGCGAATGCCAAGTGAAAGCCGCAGCCTTGTTCCAGGCGCTGCGCGGCGATCCGCCGAAGCCGTTGTCGAGCTTTGCGCCTGACGCGACCGGCTCGGGCAAGCGCGTGCTGCTGATCGATCACGACGACAGCTTTGTACACATGCTCGCCGATTACTTCCGCCAGGTCGGCGCCGAGGTCACCGTGGTCCGCTATGTGCATGCGCTCGACATGCTCAAGCAGAAGAGGTGGGATTTGCTGGTATTGTCGCCCGGTCCCGGTCGCCCGGAGGACTTTGGGATCAAGAAGACCATCGATGCGGCGCTGGAGAACAAGCTGCCGGTGTTCGGCGTCTGCCTCGGTGTACAGGCGATCGGTGAGTACTTCGGCGGCCGGCTCCGCCAACTTCCACAGCCCGCACATGGCCGGCCCTCCCGTATTCGGGTGCGGGGCGGCCGGTTGATGCAAAGCATGCCCAGCGAGATCGTAATTGGCCGCTATCATTCTCTTTACCTCGAAGGCGATAGCATGCCCGAGGCACTTACGGTCACGGCCAGTACAGAAGATGGCATGCCCATGGCAGTCGAGCACAAGAGTTTGCCGGTCGGTGGCGTTCAGTTCCACCCGGAATCTTTGATGTCGCTGGGTGACGAGGTGGGCCAGCGGATGGTCGAAAATGCGTTTCGGCTGAGTGAGGCGGTCTATTGAGCATGGGTGCCTACCACCGGTTCGCATTCCGTACGCTTCCCCGTAATCTAGAAAATCCTGATTCTCATGGGCGCCTGGCAGTTGCGCGGCTCCAGAATGAGGATTGGCTTTCTTTTGACCTCAGGTTGTTCAAGTCGGCTTGGACTAGGTCTGTTTGGTGGCTGCAAGCCCAGCTCGCAATGCCTGCGCACCGTCCGGTTCGTCGCTTTTGGTCGCGCTGACAAACAGTAAGACCTTGGAGGAGCAAAGATTGTCTCAAGCGGCCATGGCGTAAGAAGATGAACTTGGTAGCAATGGCCCTGTGACAACCGCATTCAATTCTGCTCAGCCACGGCCAATGCGATAGGTCACCGGCCACATCCGCAGATCGCGGCCAATGTCCATCGCGACGTCGCTGCGAAGCTTTTCGATCAGTATCTAGCTCCACTATCTAACCCTGTTGAAGCTTGAAACTCTAACCGTGCTAGCTGGACGCTTAGCCGCCAACGAGTCCACCAATACTGATGCTACAGTCAATGCTATTCCTCTCGACATACAAGTCGGCGCCGCCGTGGATTGCACCGGCATCGTCAAAGATCCGCGTGCTACGCTCAAGCTGGCATCTCTATTCGACGTGTGCTACATGTACGAAGCTAATGGTGCGCGTAGTTCGCGGTCTGACGACTTGATCTCTTCGGCGAAGTTTACGGGAAGAGTTTCGGCAACTAATTGCGGCCATGGACCGACCCACCTTTCTTTGCGACTGCCTCCTCGAGCTTGAAAATTGTTGTGGGCGCAGCCTCGTTCGACATCCCTGGCGTGCAGAGTGCGGTGGCCCACGGCCCGGAACGTGCTTTCCATGACATATAGCTCACAACATCTGCAGAGCCTAACCTAGGCAAGATCTCCGCGGGTGTGCCCGATCTCGCACTTACTTCAGAATCTGATGATGCTCGCTCAATTCCCGATCGCAGCTGAGATGGCTGCAGAAACTGAGACTGATAGTATGTTAGCATAGGCTGATTGTGCCGCTTGACGTCAGAGTCGCAGATGTGCTGTTCACAAACGCATTTGATGACGATCGCTTGTGGCTCGCTCTTTGCCCCTAGATCTACTTTCGCGCGCAGCGCAGAGAAAATCCTTTCCCCTCCAGTCGCGACCCTGAGACCCCGTTTGGGCAGCGAGATCAGCTACTAGAGAGTGATCCAGTTCGGCCCGAGCTCCATCCGATCTTGCCCTCGTTCCGGTCAACTATCTCTGCGCGATCAAGGACGCAACGAAGGCGACGAAAGCCGCAAGACGACGGGCGCCGCTAAAGCGGTCCGGGCGCGGCTCCTAGCTTTCTCGCGCACTCACGCTCCCAATAACTGACACGAGCTGAACTTGCAACGACCGGCTGCTTGCCATCACCGTAGCTCGCGCGGACAAAAGAACACTGCACTTTAAATTACGCTGTTCATTAAGAGCGGAACGGGTCCGCGCACACTTCAATGAACAAACATAAACTCGCACATGCGCGCGCCTTCTACGCTTGCCGCGCAATGTAGGCTATCGACGCTCAATTGTCCGCCTTCAAACCATGGTAAGGAAGTTGACGCGACACACTCTTAGAAAACTCGCGCAGAATATACGATTAGTCCGGCACGCGGCTTGCTTCGTTCAGGACATCATCACCAATCGTAGTGCGGTGATCTTCGGAGCGGCCCCGGCGCGTCATTACGTGTCTAGTCGCTCCGACGATTTGCCGCGAGCGGGACCGCGTCTCGGGAAAGTGCAGGGCAATCATTATGCGATCAAGAGTTCTCTTTTTGGGTGCGACGACGGTGGCGCTCGTCACAACGGGTACAGCTATGGCGGACCTCGAGCGACAAGTACTCCCACCGGCGGTGTGGGACTGGTCTGGAGGCTACATTGGCGGGCACGGCGGCGGCGGGTACGGCCGAACCTCCTTTAGCAATCCCTTTGGCCCGTCGATCTATGGCGACGTCGTCGATGTTCCATCGTTCGTCGCAGGTGGCCAGATCGGCTACAATTGGCAGAATAACAGTTGGGTGTTCGGCCTCGAACTGGATGCCAGCGCAGCTGCCGCCAACGGCTCAAACACCTGCCTAGCCGCCTCCCACTTGATTGTAAGCGCAAACTGCAACGCAGGTCCCAACCTCTTTGCGACCGGGACCGGCCGCATCGGCTATGCCTTCGGCGCGCTAGGGAAAACGCTTGCCTATCTCAAGGCAGGCGTCGCCTGGCAAAACAATCGGGTCGACATCGTCAACAACGTGGAACCGGAGGGCCAGCCACAGGAGAAAACCCATTTCGACTATGGCCGAGTTGGTGGCGTCATCGGGGTCGGTCTGGAGCAAGCCCTTACGCCTGCATGGTCGGTGAATGTCGAGTACGACTATCTGCATTTCGCCGGACCGAGTGTCGCCACCGCTTCGACGGTGCAGTTATCTCCGTCTGCGATCCTGCCGGCGAACACAACCAGCCTGTCCAGCAACTATCACATCGGAAGAGTTGGTTTGAACTACCACTTTGGCATGGACCTCGGGGCCGCACCAAGGTCCGATGCGCCGTATGCGAAATCAGCGGGCAGCGCACCACCCATTCCCTACGCGCCCGGTTGGTCGTTCGAAGGCGGCTCGCGGCTCTGGCTGAGCCGGGGACGATTCCAGTGGGATCACGGCGCACTTGAGAGTAGCTATGCCGGAGACCCCGGCCTACTCCTATCGCGGCTCACTTATCACGGACTGGACGGGCTTTCGGGGGAGGTATTCGGCCGTGTCGACAGTCCCTGGGGAGTGTTCCTGAAGGGTAACCTTGGCATCGGAAGCTTCAACAAAGGGAAGATGAACGACGAAGATTGGTTGGTCCGGCACAAAGGATACCCGTACCAAAATACTCTTTCAGGTCAGTCAAACGGAAGGTTCGCATATTACACGGCGGACGCCGGTTACGATTTCCTGCGCAGCGCGAACTACAAAGTCGGTGCATTTATAGGCTGGGCCTATTACAGCCAGAGCTCAGACACCACTGGTTGCGTTCAGGTCGCGCCTCAGGATAAACCATGTCTGAAGCCGGGCGAGACTAGAATCGTCGGTGCGGAGGATACTCAATGGAATGCGCCTCGAATCGGCCTGAGCGCCGAAACTATGCTGACCGAGCGCTGGCGCCTGAATGCTGATATCGCTTACCTGCCCTGGACCGATTTCAAAGGCCGCGACTATCATCTCTTGCGCCCCAACACCACCTTTGCTGAACAATACGGCAATGGTGGCGGCGGAGTCCAAATTGAAGGCCTTTTGTCGTACTTTGTCACCAAGAATATTAGTCTAGGCGTTGGAGGCCGCTATTGGGCCATGTGGACGAATAAGGAGGCCGAAAACAGGCACTGCGAACCCGGCTGCGATCGGTTACCGCCAGGATTTGCGAAGTACAGCATGGAACGGTGGGGCACGTTCTTTCAGGCCTCTTACAAGCTCAATTGAGGACCTCACTAACGAGGCTCCAGACTTCAGATTCTTAGATGCCGTTCTGAAGTTTGCTGATGACCAGTCCTCGGCGCGCAATTGCCGCTGAGGGTTGGTATATCGCGATTCACGTCACGCGGTACGCCGGGTTGCTACGATTGCAAATCACCCGCCTTGGACACGGCGACCGCAACTCCGCCCCGAACCAAAGCTCGTTCCACTAATAACAGCTCGATCTCTTGGCCCGGACGGAACTCGCTTCAAAGCCGATTGCGCGCGCCATTGCGACCGGGCTGGGATGCGCTCGATGCACGATTTCTAAATTCCGCAGCGGGATCTCTCCTGGGCAACCGTGACCGTGGCGAGCCCCAACATCACGTCGCCGGTGAATCCGAAATGGAGACGATAGAGCCACCAGATTGCGCAGCACCGGTCGAGCGTACATAGCGAGCGCGCGCCTTGTTGCTGCGACCATCCGCGCCATCGGCTTCATTCCGCGTGTCATCTGGAAACCTCGACGTCTCGGGGCCAGCGCTCTCCATTTGATGACTCTTAGGGTGGTGATGGCTCGCTGTCCGGCAAGTGCACCTGCAATGGATTGGGAGCTGAGATTGATGCTCGCCATGGCATTCTTTTCCGCGTTTCGAAGCTGTTGGCTCTTTGCCGTCATCCTACGGCGAAGATACTGCTTGCAAAACGCCCAAATCTGGTAGTGCCAATTGACCGGCTTCCGCGTGGTGATCGCTACCGCCAGGGCGTCCAACCCATCATGTGGGCCTCTACCGGGTCGAAACCCGTATGAGAAGCCGACGAAGTCGCCTTCTTAGATGGCGTTGAGCACCATGACGGTCGCACCCTGGACGATTTGTCCTCCAAGGCAGCGATCGCCAACGCTCTCTCCCGGCCGTCAGTCTTCGGGATGTACGTCCGACGGGACGGCTGGAGACGGTACGCTCCTCCGTGGACCCGCCGGTGCAGATCCGCATGCCGAGGCTCCAGATCTGTCTCGAAGTCCTGCCATGTCACACCATCCACGCCGGGGGCTGCTTTGCGCTTGAGCGCGTAGAAAGCCATACGGAGCGTGTCTGTGTTGATATGGTGGAGAAGCGAGGTGAACCGCTCCTTCTTCCTCTGCCTTGCGGCTCGCCGTACGCGATCAAGCTCCTGGATCACACGATCCCGGCCCCGTGTCCGGAGTGTGCTTTGCTGTCTCGCGTTTGCCTTGGTGCCCGCCCTTCGCTCCATCGCCTCCGCCCACCGTACCTCCGGCATTGTTCGGCGACTTCATAGCTACTATGGCGGAGTCAGACCTCTCCTGATCGTTCATCGGCGGCTACAGCTCCTCGCCTTCCCGCCGCGGACCAGGCTGCTTCCATGAGCATCTGGCCGACCAAGAGAGCTCCCGGTTCCCGTACAAGAAGCTTCTGCACATGCCAGGGTCTGCGACCACGCCGAAACGACCGGGCGCTCGCGATATCGCGTCCTTCGTGTCGCCTTCCGCTCAGTTGACAGCGTCGGCTCTCGGGA
Source organism: Bradyrhizobium sp. BLXBL-03 (assembly GCF_051853015.1). NCBI lineage: Bacteria > Pseudomonadati > Pseudomonadota > Alphaproteobacteria > Hyphomicrobiales > Nitrobacteraceae > Bradyrhizobium > Bradyrhizobium sp. BLXBL-03. Next base: position 7,450,988 of record NZ_CP182470.1, read on the forward strand.
AAACATTCTTTCGCAGCTCGATGGCTGGCCTATGCGCTCCCCCGCCGACGCTTCGCCGACATCCTCGCGGACGCCTGCGCACAGCTCGCGGCCGATGTGGGTCGCTACTCGCTCATCGCAGTGGACTTCCACCACTTACTCCTTGCCGGCGTCCCGGCGCACCAACTCTAATGCTAGTTCCATCGGCCTTGTGGGCGTCACAAGCTTGATAACGCCAATAAGGGACCATCTTCCAGGTGACCATCTCGTTGTTTTATCAACCGGTGCGCGGCTCTCTCTCGGTGGGACACGCACGACACAAGGAGCACCTCACGTCGTTTTAGCCTGCCATGAAGCTGCCTCAAGCGCACGAGCTCACTTGGCCAATTGGAGAGCTCCAGCCTCGTCTGCCAGCCGCTTCTCGTAGAAGATCACTGCATATCCCTGCAGCGTCCCTTCCCTGCAGCGAACATAGTCCGCGGTCTCATAAAGCCTTTGAGCACCTAGTTGGATCATTGTCGTGTCCAGCACGATCCGCTTGAAACCCGCAGCAACGGCTCTCGATTCGAGTTCACGAAGAAGTCTCCTTCCAAACCCTCGCCTTCGAAAGGCCGGATCGACGCGCATGCGCTTCAGCTGTGCGACATCAGCATCCACAGCCTTCAATCCCCCCATGGCGACGAGTTGAGAACCAATATGGGCAAGTAAGAAGTCACCGCCCGGCCTGATGTATACTTCCGCGATATTGCGCAAGTCATCCTCCCACGTCCCTTCCGGCCCGCGCACGCCACCATCGTCCGATGCGGCTCTATGCAGATGCCATACATCATCGGCATCTCCTAGCTCGAACCGACGAAAGATCACCTCGCCTTGAGACGTCGACATCGATTGCCAACTGGCCTCGACGGCCGCCGTCTCTCCCGCCATCCACTTTTCTCCTACGCAAATAGCACCCCCATGCTTACTGAGGCGCCGTCGGCAACAGTCTCTGCAAAAGGACAGCGTCGATACTTTCCGATGCCTCAACTCCGACAACCGGTCGACCGGGCTCAACCGTATACTTCAAAGCCGTACTATGGTGCATCAGGGTAAACCGATCCAGCGCACGAACACAGGAGGCCCGCAGCATTCGGATTTCACTGTTGCCGTGCTCTATCACGGGCGAAATGGTTGCATATCGAGGGAAGTCCGCTTTTCCTTCCAGCCAATCCGGTTTGAGCCACGCGTCTTCTTTGTTTGGCGACAACCAGCGGAATACCTTACGAATGTACGCTTGCGGGTAGTACTCGGACAGCCGATATACATCCGAAAAAAATTGCGGTTTCTGCAGGAAAAGCTCTTCGCCGATCAGCAGCACTGAGGCAGCCACAATACGGCCCGAGAATCTGCCGCTCGGGCCAAGCCTATCCTTGTAAGGATTCTTTGCGTAAAACACGCGGAACTGGCCAAATAGATCCGGCGACATATGTTCGTGAAAGCGCGTAAGGACATTATTCGCTGTCTCGAGGTGCTTCATGCATAGCGCAAGACATTGATGGGCGTCAGCGTCAGCCACATCTCGCAACTCGAGCAGAGCGTCGATTGCCAACTGCAATTCGCTTTCGATGAGTTGGTGGCCTAAGCAAAAGTCTCGTTCCTCAACCCCGGCCGCTCCAAGGCAGTAGACACGCGGATCGGTCTGCACCGGATTCGTAAGTATCATATCCTCGTAGGAGAGGACCTCAATGCCAGGCTGCCGCTGGCGCGATAAGCGGGCAAGACGACTTAAGCCCTCCCCCACCGTCAATTCGGCATCCCCGGGATCGAGGCCAGCAAAGGCCGACATGTGATAAGCACAATTGGTGAGATATTGAATGTCTGTCTTGGCAACCTCGAACTCGGAGTGCGGCAGCCCCCGCACCAGCGCATCATAGTCCTTGTCCGCTACAATCGCGCTAATACTGCGACCGAGGGCCCTAACCGCTTCATCCGGCCGCTCGCTGCATTTGATCTGCGCAATATCGTGTGGCAGTTCATCGACGACAAAGTCGCTGAATCGCCCAAGCGGTCGTTTTCGTTGTCGACGATCAATGCGATCGGTCAAATGAGAGAACATGTCTTGCGCGCAGTTGTGCGGCGATCTTTGGGCAAGAGGGGAAATACTGGCGAACATAGCGAGCACTCACCGGCCCTGGCTGAAAATAGCTTGCATTTCCGCAGTCGCCCCGTATCGGGCGGCCGGTGAGTAGTCGTGCTTCTCGATGAGATCAGTTCGTTTATCTAAGATCCTGCTGTCGGTTCGCGCGACCCGCTCAAGCACCTCGTTGGAGAAAAATTGCAGCGATACCGCTCCCGAATTGATAATGCCAGCGGTGGTTAACATCAGCACGCCTTCGTTTGAAATGCTGATGAGTCCCGCCTCAGTTAGTTTTTTGATCTCGCGACGAAAGTATTGTTCCATGGACACTCCAAATTCCTTCTCGAAGCGGGAGAGCGGAACTCCACTACTTCGCAACGCGAGCATCACTGTTCTGCGCATCAGATCGTCTTGCGTCAGGACGACACCTTTCCACACTGGCTTCGCGCCAGACTCAACCATGTCTAAGTACCGATCTAAATGTGCCTCGTTGTAGAATTGGCACTGACTCATGTAGCCAAACCCGCCAACCCCAAACGGGACCAGATTATTGTCGTTCCAGGAATCGTATTTGCGACGCTGCTGAACAGAGTGCGGCTGCGACTTCTTTGTCCAATAGAAGATCGGGCCATGGCGATAGCCAAGTCTCGTGAGGATGTGCTCAGCCATGAAATGCATGACGATGCGCTCCTTCGCCCCAGCGAATTGGTATCGTCCTTTACTCAAATGGCGAGCTACGGGGTCCGTGGATTTGAACAACAATGGGAAGATATTGAACTTCTCCACGCCCATATCCAAAAGACCGATGAGCGATTCATACCAACTTCGAAGCGTTTGCTGCGGCAACCCATAGATAAGGTCTAGCGACAGATTCTGAACACCCAGCTTATTCAGCAATTTAACCAGTTGCCTAACCTCGTCCACACCGTGCCCGCGGTTCAATATTCGCAATATATTCTGATCAAGACTTTGAACCCCCAGCACGAAGCGGTTTACGCCGTTTTTGAGTAGGGTGGATATGCGCTCTGCTGCGTCCACCTGCTTTCCAAGAGATGGATGTAATTCGAAACTCACTTCGGACTTCGATAGATCAAAGCGCTGATTGATCATGTCAAATAGCGCTTTGAGTTGTGGGTTGGTCAAGATCGAGGGGGTGCCACCGCCAAAGAAAGCTGTCTCAATAGACCTACCGGCGAGCGCCGCGTCCGACCAACTCATTTCCTTGTCGAGAGCCGCCAGGTAGCGCTCTACACGTCCGGAACGCGGATTGATTTCCTTAGCGAAGTGACAGAACGTGCAATACTGATTACAAAAGGGTATGTGAAAGTAGAGGTCAATCGATGGCGTAATCTCGCCTAACAATTTGTCGGCATTCAGCTCGCCCATTGCTTTGAGAGGCGGATATGTGCCGACAAGATAATCGTTGTAAGTGTCAAGGTGCAGTTTTCGCGACCTCAGCATGTCGAGGTTAATGTCGTAGGAACGGTCGATCGCGAACTCAAGGGCCTCGGAATAGCTAGGCGCGAGCATTCTTTGGACTCCTTTTGCTTCCGTGTGAAGGCAGGGCGCGACGACACATAAGTGTCGGAGGGGCGACTGTCTGTTTTGGGTCGATGAGGACCCGCGCAATTCGAGCAGCGCGGATTCTCGGCCCCGCTCCACGCTGGTCACATGCTGCGTTGCCATCTTCTTCGCGGGCACCAAGGTGACGGTCATAGTTCGGCACGGATAGCGACAGCAGCCCCCCCATGGCGCAGCGCCTCCCAGACGGATCACGCTCACGGGGCAGCATCCATCGCATTGATCTGCGACCAATCGAGTACCCGCATTTCAAAACCCGGACACCGAGACCACCACATGTTGCGAAACTGCCTATTCGTATCCAGCAATTGGCGTGCCATCAAAGACGACCCGCATGTCTTGCTAGCTAGGCTCTGCAGGAAAGCCAACTTAGCGTGTAAGCGTTCGGTTCTGGACACAAGCGTCTAAAACCGAACACGGCTGAACACGACGACACGAAAAGTGTTGACCGATAATGGTCCCTCCCAGCCCAGACTCAGGGCGTCTGCTGGAGAATTTGTATCTACAACGGTGGGGCTTACGATCCTGAGCACTCTCCTTTTGTAGGAGATTTTCTCCGCTCCGCTCTATGGCAAGAGGCTGAAGTTACGTTTCATCCGGCGTTGGCTAATGGAGAACCGCCAGTGCCACCCGTTGACACTTGTCTAGCGCTGTGCGTGCGCTGTGCAAGATCACCTCGTGCCGCGACCGCGATGACGCTCGCCGAATGCGGCGTCGACAAAAAGACGATTTGCAAGAAAACTTGGTAGAATAGCTGCGCTTGATGAACGTCACTCATTTCTTGCACGTCTTGTCTGTCTCCCTCCAGCCTCCCCTGGGCAAGGCAATGAAAGGCCGGGCAGATTCACCCAGCCACGGTCCTGGGTACAGACTCAGCAGTCTTGAGAACGAATGGCATGTAGCTTGCTTCGCTGATGCCCGAATTGTTCCCTTCACCCGAATAGAGTACGTGAGAACAGAATGCTTGGAATTGGAAGTAAGTTACCGTCGTTCGAGATTACCGGCGTGAAGCCCGGCTTTCACGCGCAGGAAGAGGACGGTCAGAGCGCGTTTGAGACGCTGAATGAAAGGAGCTTCCCCGGGCAATGGAAGATCATCTTCTTTTACCCTAAGGATTTTACCTTCGTCTGTCCGACAGAAATCGCCGAGTTTGGCCGCTTGTCCAAGGATTTCACCGAGCGTGATGCGGTCGTGCTCGGCGGCTCGACCGACAACGAGTTCTGCAAGCTGGCCTGGCGGCGCGAGCATAAGGACCTGCATCATCTGCCCATATGGCAGTTCGCGGACACCAAGGGCGAGCTGGTTGATGGACTTGGCGTTCGGGCGCCCGAGGGGGTCGCCAACCGCTATACTTTCATCGTCGCCCCCGACAATAGCATACAGCATGTCTATGCTACCTCCCCGAATGTTGGCCGTAGCCCAAAGGACACCCTCCGTGTGTTGGATGCGCTGCAGACCGACGAGCTCTGTCCGTGCAATCGCGAGATTGGCGGGGACACGCTGAAGGCCAGCAGCGTCATACCATGAACTGAGGAGGTGAATGTCCAGCGGGCGCTTCGCATCAGTTCGGCGAGAGGCTTTCACCTTCACGCTGTTGCGGCCTGTTGTCGACACAGCGAACCCATCGCGCGCAAGCGTCGCACCTTCCCCACTGCGAACCTCCCTTCGGGCCTTGTTTTCCATAAGCCGCTGTTTGTGCGGAAAGACTCGCAGATTGAACGACGAGTGATAGCTCGGTGCTTGACTGGCAAATGATGACAGCGCAATCGTCTTACTCTTATTCTTGAGTGCATCGGCTCGAAAATTGTCGGCTCGAAATGCGCAGCGCAGAATGAAGACGCTCTTCCGAACCTAAAAGCCCCCCAATATCGGAAGCGGTCGTTGGGAAAGACGGCTTCAGTCCCACAGCTGGAGCTTTTTTTGCGCAGACTAAGCCCAATACCTTCCGTGAACGTCCGCACGTTCTCAAGTCGGAAAGCGCACCCCTTCTTCCATTTCCGTGCTGCCGCTGTTTACGGTGCATGCGCGCGTCCTTGCCCGCTGCGATCAGCAGAACATCGGCAACTGCGTTGGAATACTCCTCCCTTGAAAATTCACGACTCTGGACCAGATACTGGATCGAGGCTCTATGGCTATCAGCAATCTGAGGAGGGCGATTATGGCAATCCAGATCGTGATGGACCACACCGGCGACAGCCGTCATCCTTTCAACGCCGACGACGCACAAGAACTGGCGAAGGCGAAGCAGCGGTTCTACGAGCTGACGAATATCGGTTTCACCGCAGCGGTCCGGACCGGTCCAGGTCAGGTCTCACAGATCCGATCGTTCGACCCAAACGCGGAAGAAACCGTTTTCTTCCCCAGGCTGGTTGGCGGCTAAGTCGGCATTCCTGCCATGTTCGGCTTCCGATCGATGCCGCCGGGCGGCCGTTCTCGGATGCGCGCGATGCGGGCCCTTATCATCAGGCACGGCGCCGAGCGGACGCCGGAGGGTCGGTCGCTGTGCCTCTTGCAGCAATGGCTGTCGCCGGTGCAGCGGGAGCAGTTTGTCCAAAAGGGCTACTTCGAGGTCGTCGGAAGTGACACCGGACAGCGCTATAGGATCCACCTGGGGGCCTCGGTGAACGTGTGCGAGATCGACGAAAGAGGCTGCCCGGGCGAGGGGTTATGTTTCTCGCCGGCCGGCGCTCTGCCGATCGGAGACGTCATGCTCGCCCAGAAGATCGCGCTCGAAACAGGCGAACGCGACGTGCGTGCCGTGGCCAGGCGGTTCACTCCGAGCGGTTTCCATTTCAGGCCAACCCGACCTCTCGGCTGACCGCGCGGGCGGCGTCTCGTAAGAACGCTAGCTCCAAACAGGCAAGAAAGCCTTCGCGAGCCGCAGGCCTGCTGGGATTCTGCCCGGATGCTTGGGATCAGGTATATCAGCAATCGCCCAACGATCCGACCGGATCGCAATCATCCCCTGATCGTGTGACCACGTCCCCAATTCGGTCGCGCCGCGCGAATGCGGTTACCGGATTTGCGATGGCAGAGGCATCGGCACGTCAAGATTGACGCCGTTTGTAAGCTGGCTGATCCGTGTTGAAGCACATCACGGCCCGTTGTCCGTCTCCACTGAGGCGAGAGGGAACTGTGATGCCTAGCGGCGCGAAAGAAGGCTCCTCTGGTTCGCACAACTCTCTTGCCGGTTCCTGCACCGTCGCTCCAAGACCAGCTAGTTTGATCTATTCTAACTATGAACGCTCAAAAGGACTTGAATCGTACATTGCGTCAGATTGTAGGATTCCGAACAAGTGTCGCACGTTTTCCGGAAAAGGTCGCGCCCTCTCCGGTCGCCCCAAAACTTCAAGCCAGACAGAATGTCTCAAAACCCCAAGCTCGCCTCGCTTCATCCCGTCACGCTCCTCGACAAATACACTCCACCCCCCAGTGTGGTTTATGCACCCCTGACAGTGTGTCAGCTTCGGCCCACTTACGGCTGGAGCAGGCGTAGTGGTTCGACGCCAGGGCCCGTTGTCTTCGCATCGTCGTCCCCGGATGAGCGAACGGCACCATCAACGCTCGATATCCATCCGGTTCGCGGCCGCTCATCAGAATCGGTGCAATGCGGCCGGCTAAGCCGCCCAAGGCGCATGCTTCACAACGCCGATGCGGGATGTGCCCGCAAGTCGTTCGGCGCGCCTGGCGGGTGCACCGTCGCCATCCCATCGGAAGTGACTGAAGGTCGGGTCTGCCGGCGTTCGGCACCTATCGAGGGGCCTGTGCTTCGCAGCCAGAGGCATGGGGTGGCGGCGCGATAAGGATTGAGCAACTTTGCGGCCTGCAGATGTGACGACAGATCGTCTGCGCGGCGATCGAGACTTTCAACAGGATCTAGCCGCTCGCCGTCTCGGCTCAAGGCCGAATGAGTGAGTCCGCTGGTTCAGCGCGGAACGTCTATCACCCGCGAGAGGCTGGCAAATTGGGCGGGCGGCGATGCACATCACCTACATCATCGCTCGTCTGCCATCGAAACCCCGCAGTAAGCTGCGCTCGGTCATCAGGGCATCAACCGCAATGGGGAGATTTAAATCAAGACTCCGGGAACGCATGTCACCGATCCGAAATGTAAATGCATTTCATCCAAAAAATCGATTTCACCAATCGTGCTCTCGCAATCATACCTCATGATGTCGGTGACAAATTCCCAAATTGTCGCAGCGAAAAGCGAGGGTGCTGCCACTCGATGCATTTGATTGATTGCCGCCTAAGCCCCTGTGGCAAGACCAGATTGGACGTCACCAAGACGCATGCGAGCCACACCGGGAGATCGAAATTGCGAATCGAACTGACAATGGATCGGATCAAGTGTTCGATTGGCTGGCACTGCTCTTCTTCATCTATTCCGGCTGCCAGGGTTTACGGGCAAGCCGGACTTTTCAATTTCGCTCGGGTCACGTTCGGGATGACGTGCTCAGTGGTTTTGGCATGACTTGAGAAGAGGGGATGAAATGCGAACGCTACTGGTTGATCATGAGACGGACCCAGCGCGTGTTGTACACCAAGCGCTCTCGGATTGTGGTTTTGCCGTTGATCTAGCGTGTACGCTCGATGAGGCAGCCGCCGCCTTTGGCTGTGCCCGCTATGACATCCTCCTCCTCGAGTTGGTCCTGCCGGACGGAGACGGTTTGGAGTGGCTGAAGCAGTTGAGGCGCGACGGGTATTCGATGCCGGCGGTGATGATGAGCAGCCTTAACGAGCTCGGTAGGCGGATCGCGATTTTCAATGGCGGTGCGGACGACTTCCTGCCCAAACCCGTGTCTCCTGATGAACTCATCGCCCGGATGCGCGCCGCTCTGCGCCGAGCCACGCAAATGACGTCGCCCGTCGTTACCTTTGGGAACTTGAGATTCGATCCGGTTGGTCGGCAAGCATCCGTCAATGGCCGGCCGCTGAAGATTGCGCGCCGCGAAGTGTGCATTCTTGAACATTTGCTCAGCCGTGCAGGGCGTACCGTGGCGCGCGCGGCATTGGAGGATGGGCTCTATGCATTTGACAACGAAGTCTCGACGAACGCGCTTGAGGTCGGAATCTATCGTTTACGCGGTCATTTGAGCCAGTCCGGTGCAACGTTACGGATAAAGACCGCGCGCGGGATCGGCTACGTCCTTGAATTGAAATCCGCGGCCTCGGCCGCGTAGTCAATCGAACTTGAAAGAAAACACCATCTTGAACGTCATTCTTGACAAGCATGCTAGCGCCAATGGGGGACCGATCGTTGCCAACGCCTTCTCGTCGAGCTTTCTGCCTTATCTGTCGCATCTTTTGTGCGCGGTCGTTCTGCTATCCCCACTTACTGCCGTGGCCCAGATTAAGGGCGATAATGGAGGAGGAACGCCGCGTCCGGTCCCTGATGCCATAACCGGGACGCTGAACCTTTCCCCTTCGATTGGTAAGACAATTCATCTGCCCGCGCCAGCCGCGAGCGTCTTTGTCGCCGATCCTGCGATCGCGGATTATCAGGCACCGTCGAACAAGACCGTTTTCGTTTTTGGCAAGAAATCGGGACGGACCAGCCTGTTCGCACTGAACGAGAACGGGGAGGCTCTTGCTGAGCTACGCGTTGTCGTTTCGCAGCCGATCGAGGATCTGCGCGCCACGCTGAAAGCCCAGGTCGGCGACTATCCGATCCAAGCCAGCTATACCCCGCGCGGCGCCATCCTTAGCGGCACGGCACCCAATGCTGAGATCGTTGACAGCGCCGTGAAAGTCACCGAGCAGTTTCTCGGTTCGGGTGCACTTGTCCTTAATAAGATCCAGGTGGCTGGATCCCTGCAGGTCAATTTGAGCGTGCGCGTGGCCGAGGTCTCCCGGAGCGCCATGAAGGAGCTCGGAGTCAACCTCTCCGCATTCGGTCAAGCTGGTCCCTTCACCCTCGGCTTGGTCAGTGGCAGCGGTGGAGGTGGCGGCGCCGCGCAGGGCGGCGGTACGGCGAGGATTGGATTCAACGCTGGCGGTGTCAACGTCAGCGCTGTACTCGACGCACTGGCCAGCGAACACCTCGCTTCCGTCCTTGCTGAACCGAGCCTGACCGCAATGTCCGGTGAATCGGCAAGCTTCCTGGCCGGTGGCGAATTTCCTATTCCGGTCTTGCAGGACAATCGGCAGGTTTCCGTCGAGTTCCGCCACTTCGGCGTTAGCCTGGAGTTCGTGCCGACCGTTCTTAGCAATAATCAGATCAATATCCGCGTGAAGCCTGAAGTCAGTGAACTATCGTCACAAGGCGCTGTCACCGTTAACGGCATTTCCGTGCCGGCTCTCTCCACCCGACGTGCCAATACGGTCGTCGAACTCGCAAGCGGCCAAAGCTTTGCAATCGGTGGGCTAATCCGGCGTAACTTCAACACTGACATCACGACTTTTCCTTGGCTCGGCGACATACCGATTCTTGGTGCGCTGTTTCGCTCGTCCCAGTTTCAACGGGAGGAGACGGAACTCGTGATTATCGTGACGCCTTACGTCGTGCGGCCAAGATCGAACACGCGGCCGATAATTGCCCCCACCGACCCCATCGCACCGCCCTCAGATCTCGCACGCACTCTGACGAACCATTTGGCAACTCGGCCGCCGGGGCGCGGTGCTCCCGCCACCAGCGCACCGAGCACGACTAGGGGCGCCGGCGACAACACCGAATGAGGATCAGCCAATGACCTTTCGCATCGTATGCCCCCTGATCGCTCTCGCGACAGGTCTAGCCGGCTGCACAAGCACTGCGCCGACCTCTGTCGATCCGGCTGCGCAAGCGACCCTGGTTCAAGAGGAGAAGAACGTTTTACTGTTGCAGAGCCTTCGCGGGGCCGAACGGCAGCGTCTGCGGGAGTTCATAGCGAGTACCAGTCGCGGTCTGCGTGACGCGCTCCATCTCAACATTGCCGGCCCACCTCGGCTCGGAGTGCAGATAGCCAGTGAGGCCCGCACAATGGGCGTTGACCCTCACAATATCCGCCTGTACGGCCCTCTCATTACCCGGCGCGAACGCTTTGCCGCACGAATCGAGGCGATTATGTATGAGGCGCACCCTCCCGACTGTCCGTCGATGTCAATCGTTGGTCCGTCAGTGAACGACAATTCTTTCGACCCGACGCTTGGCTGCTCGATCCGCAACAACCTTGCTATCATGGTCAACGATCCCCGTGACTTGATTGGCAATCCAGCCGTCATGCCGAGCGACGGCAATCGTGCGGCGATCCCCGTTAGCACATACAAGAGCTTCGCGACGGGCAATAACAGCAACCTGGGACAGGCAGCTAACAGCAAGTCGTCATCAGATCTTACGTCAGCCGGTACTACGGCCGGACAGCCGTCTCAATAGCGACGACGTCCTTCTGCAATGCGATCTCATTTACAATATGATCTAGACTTGACCAGCGGCAAGGAGAGCCCTTGCGACAGACTCGAAATACTGGGTTGGAATGGGGTTACCAAGCTTGGCGCTGCGGATCAGCTCACGGACCACGGCGTGGTCATTGACAATAGTGAGATGAAGGGCCCGCGCCTCATCAAAGAGCCGTGAAGCGGCTTCGCCCTCGCCGCGGCAAACCACGACAGGGACGCCGGTTTCGCCACGAACGTAGCGTACCCCGACCAGCATCTCCTGCCCGGTCAAGATCAATGTTGCGCGATTCACCCCGAGCGGAGCCTCGCGGGCCTGCTCTCGACGGAGACGACGGTGTTCCCGTTTCACCTCCGGGTTACCTTGCTGCTCCTTGGACTCCCGCTTTGCCTCGCTCTCGGTCATGCGCATGCTGCGCAAAAATAACCAGCGCTGGATGAGAAGATCGATCAATCCGCCGATGAGAAAGGCACCGCAGGCAATCCCTATCAACAGTTTGACTTCCATGAAGACGAAGCCGAAGCAGCCTATGCCGCAAGCCGGCATATAGACCAGTGTCTTCCACGCGCCGACAACGACAAAGAAGAAGATCGCTCCGAGGCCGATGGCTTTTAGCATCGTCTTCCCAAGCTCGACGAGGGAACGCATGGAAGCGATGCGCTTCAATCCCTGTATGGGATCAACGTTCTCGAATTTCAGCTTTACCGGCTCGAAGGAGAAGATCATTCCACCATTGGCCAAGACTGTCGTCAGAATTGCCCCGACGACAATAGTGGCGAGGAATGGGCCAACAATGCCGAGAACGAGTTCGGGCAAGACGCCCAGCGCCAGCTGGACCGCAACGTCGAACGGCTTATCCAGCAGTTTGTCAGTTAGCATGAGCGCTTGATGGCACTTGTCCTGAATGGAACTGGCTTCCAACCAGAGATAGCCGAGACCTGCGCAGACGCTGACGGCTCTAACCAAATCCGTGCTGTGCGCAACCTGTCCTCTCTTGCGCGCATCCTTCAGCTTCTTGTCGGAGGGGGGGAGCGTTTTCTCTTCGCTCGTATCGCTCATTTAAGTCGCCTTTCGATCCTCTCCAACTCGCGGTTCGACTGGCTGATCTCCGATTGGGTGTATTCGATGAGATATACGGTGTACGTGACCATGACGATCGCAAAGCCGATATTCTTGATCGTCAAAGACAGGTCCTTCGGGTTGAATTGCGGCGCAAAGCGTTGGAGTAACATCGCTGATATATCGACAAGCAACAGGAAAGCCACCACAGGCCCAGACACCAAAATTGTGGTACGTATGATGCCGTCGATCACACCGAACAATTCAATGGTTCCTTGCACGCTCACCGTGGGCCGGAACTGATACACTGGCAAGATTAGATAGCTGCCATAAAGTACGCTGATCATAGTCTGCAGGCCTCCCGATACAACGAAGATGGTGATCGCCGTGATACCGAGAAACAGTCCTGTCGCCGAGGCCTGACTGCGTGTCGCCGGATCGGCGGGCGCGACCACGCTGGTGATGCCTCGTTGGGTGTCGATGATTTCCCCGACAGCCTGGAGGCTCCACAGCGGGATGCTGAGCAGGGCACCGATCAAGAGGCCAACACACGCCTCCTTCAAACCCAGTAGCGTGATCTTGATCAGACGTGTGTCCGGATCTAGCGCGTTCAAGCCATCGCCGATCCGTGCCAAGTACGGTAGTTCGATCGCAACGGCCAAACAGCCGCGGATCAACCCGCCAATCTGCGACCGCGTAAATACGGGAAGGACCAGCATGATGCCCGCGGGACGGGCCGCACCAAGGCCGGCAGCAACGACGAGTTCGATGGCCGCCTGGATCAGGCTTTGCGTCTCGGCGCTTGATAAGTCAGACATCGCGACGACTGCTAGTAACTCGCCGTGAGTCCAGGAAACTCAGTGAAGATCTGCTTGGCTTGTTCGATGAGCGGGGCGCTCAGCACCGGAGAGAACAGAGCGATAACCGCAACGACGACGAGAAGCTTCACGGTCAGAGGCAACGTTTGGTCCTGGAGCTGCGTTGCCGCCTGGAGGATACCGATGATGGTTTCGGCAACCGCCGCTGCAATGAGTGGAGGCAGAACCCAGATCATGAAAAGCACGAGCGACCGGCTCATGTGAGCGAGAATAGTTGTGTCGTCCATGCTCAACCTCCCGGTGTTGTGTAGCTCAGCACCAGCCCGTGCATGAGACGCGACCAGCCATCGATCGCCACGAATAGAAAGAGCTTGAACGGGACGGATATCACTGTCGGAGATACCATTGACATGCCCATGGCCATCAGGATTGTCGTTACGATCAGATCGATCGTGATGAAAGGCAGATAGAGCAAAAAGCCAATTTCGAAGGCACGCTTGAGTTCTGAGATGAGAAAAGATGGGACGAGAATGACAAAATCATCAGCTGTGGCTTTGCCGCGCATCTCCTCTGGCCAGACACGTTCGGTCGAGGACAGGAAGAATCCTCGCTGATCTTCATTGGTGAACTTCTTGAGATAGCCTCGCAGCGGCTCCTGCCCCTCTTTCGCAGCACTTACCCAATCCTCGAGCGTTTGATAGCGGAGCTGCAGATCGGCGATTCGATTGTAGCTCTGTTCAAAGACCGGGGCGCTGGTGAAGGCGGTGAGGATCAATGCTGCGCCGTATAAAACGATGTTCGGCGGTATCGACTGGGTCCCAAGAGCATTGCGAACGAGGAAGAGAACGACAGATACCTTGATGAACGCCGTGGTCGTGACGACCGCGAAGAGCAACAAGCCGAGCCCGGCCGTGACCGCAAGAAGGGCAAGGATTGCTGGTTGAACGTCAGTCATGGCCGCCGAACCCGCCACGGAGCCTGATGCCGAGCTCGTCCCCAATACGTACAATGTCGCCACTGCCGATCCTTCGGCCGTTTGCAAGGATATCGACTGGGCCGTCGACCGGCCGGCCGAGTTCGAACACATGTCCTTCGCCGAGACCCCTCAATGCTCCCAGCGTGATCGGCCAGCGGCCGCACTCGAAGACGAGGGTGACCTCGATGTCGTCGAGATCGGCTTCCGAGGGCGGATGCTGCGGTTCGGGCGGGGTCGTCATGTTTGCGTACTCCTGTTGTCGCGGGACCGACCGAAATGGTCCCCGCAGGATCAGGTGGTTGCCGGCGACTTCTGCCACGGTCCATAACCGGCCCGCAGTGAGAATGATCTCACCACGGGCGAATGGCATTAGGTCTGGCAACAAAGCATCGCCTGCACTCGTTTTGCGAAGAAGCGAGGCAGTCGTGCGAAGCGCGCCCATTTCTCCTGCAACGATGATGGGGAGCTCTTTGGAAAGTTTGCGCGTTTCGCGCAGCAATTGACCGAAGAGTTCGCCTAAGGCCTGGAACGCCGGCGGTATCGGTTTATCAAGAGGCGAGAAGAGAAATAGGCGACCCTTGCTCCTGACCGGACCGTAGATGACGCCGAATTCGATATAAGGCCCCATCGTCTCGGCCTTTCCAACATGAAGCAGTTGCAGCCGCTGCTGAATCTGATTCTCCAGAGGTGCCAGCAACGGTTCGAGTGCAAGTTCGAGAACGAGCGAACGACTTGGCTCGGAAGGCAACGCTAGGCCGCTCTGTACTGCCGAGATTAACGCCTCGGCAAGTGCATGGGGTATCGACAAAACGATCGTTTCATCTCCGACGCTCCAAACACAGTCGAGCATCGATATAGAAGAAGGTTCCACCTGCCAGACAGGTCGTTCCAATCGCACCGATAGCGGTTTACCGCCAAGGCTCGTCTGCAAAGGCGTGCGGGGTCCGGCGATGCTATTGAGCCACGAGACGAACGTATGGGTCAGAATGAGTGACGGCTCGTAGCTCGTGTATTCGACCGCACGATCTGCAGGAGGCGGGTCTACAAGACCGCACGCTTGCGATGCAAGAGAACTAGCGCTCATCAGATTGAACCGTCTGCCATTTTGTGAGGCAAAGCCCGCCCATAACGAAGCGAGACCTCATCATCGGCCTCTATCTCGGCTGTAACCTCCGCATGGGTGTCGGCCGCCCGCTGGACGTCGGTCTCGATTTGCCGCCATTTGTCAGTTGCCGCGGAACATTTGGCCCAATGCACCCGCCCTTCGGAGGCCGCTGTTTCGGCCTGCTTTTGAGCGCTACGGGCGTCCTCCAGCGTCTGGCGTTTCGACGTGACCTCAGTTGCGAGCCTCTCAAAGATGAGCTCGCAACGATCGAGTTCAACGACGGACACGGTACCGAGCGATGTCAGCTGCTCGTAAACCTCTACTTCCGCCTGTGCGCGACGTTCTTCTGCAATTGCAAGTTCTCGCCCTGCACGCTCTGCGGCCAAGGCCTCGATGCGGCATTTAGCCTCCAAATTGGACAACTCAGCGCGAGCACCGCGCTCACGTATTTCCTTTACGTGCCGCAATCTCGAAGCGTGAATGCAACTCATGCGGTCAGACGGCACATCCATGTGACGGTTTCTTCAAAATTGGAGGCATCGTTTTCACCCTGGCGCAAGAACTTGCGCAGGTCATCGATAGAGGCAATAGCCCGGTCCGTCAGCGGATCGCTGCCCTGCTTGTATTCGCCGACCTTGACCAAAAATTCGGCCTCTGCGTGGCGTGAGAGCAGATCGCGGAAGAAGGACGCCGCGTTGCGATGCGGCGCAGATACGACGGCATCCATGACGCGGCTGCGGCTCGAGAGCACATCGATAGCGGGGAATTGCGCGCGAGCCGCGATAGAGCGTGAAAGAACGATATGACCATCGAGAATGCCGCGCGTTTCCTCGGCGATTGGATCGCCAGTACCCTCACCTTCAACAAGCACGGTATAGAAGGCTGTAATTGAGCCACGTTCATCCATGCCCGCTCGCTCCAGCAAGCCCGGCAGCATGGCAAAGACAGAGGGAGGAAAGCCCCGCCGGGTTGGTGGCTCACCCGCAGCAAGCCCGATTTCGCGCATCGCGCGGCTAAAACGCGTCAATGAATCCATCATCAGAATGACGCGCAGGCCTTGCTCGCGAAAATATTCGGCGAGCGCGGTTGCAGTATAGGCACATTGCGCCCGCTCCATCGCCGAGCGATCGGAGGTCTCAACGACGAGGACCGTGCGGCGAAGGGCTGCCTCCCCTAGATGCCGCTCGATGAATTCACGCACCTCGCGCCCACGCTCGCCGATCAGGGCAACTACGGTCACGTCGGCAATCGCGCCCTTTACGATCTGTGCCAATAAGGTCGACTTGCCACAACCAGGCTCCCCATATATGCCGATGCGCTGGCCCTCGCCGCATGTCAGAAGACCGTCCAAGACACGGACGCCGAGTGGCAATGGTCGCTCGATGATGCGCCTCGTCATTGGGTTTGGAGCTTGGCCGCGCAGCGGACGAGTTTCTGTGGCCTTGACTGCGCCCTTGCCATCGAGAGGACGGCCGAAGCTGTCGATCACCCGGCCAAGCAGATCGGGCCCCACCGGCACTTCATGCATTCGTCCCGTAGCGACGACTTCTGCGCGGCCGGACACGCCCAGCAAGTCACCGATCGGCGTCAGCAACACGCCATCCGGCAATAAACCGATCACCTCGGCCTCAAGCGAAAATCCGGTGCGCGGATCCTGCACGACACAGAGCTCTCCAATCCGCGCGTCCGGCAAGACTGCATGAATGAGCGTGCCGATCGCGCGCGTGATCCGTCCGCGTACGGGACGCGTGTCGACATGTCTTACTGTCGATCGCAGACGCGATAGCGCCGCGTGCGCACTCCCCTCGCCATCGCGATGAGCATGGTTTGCCGCCCGCGTTGTCACAGTTCGCCTGCCTGAGGAGGTAGCCCAAGCCCAAGACGCAGCGCGCGGAGCTGTGCGGCAAGTCCGAGATCGACATTGCCGAACTCGCTCCGCAGCACGCACTCGTGCTGGGAGAGCGCCGGATCCGGAACAATTCGGACAGTGGGCCGGCCCTCCCGTCCGTCGCACGCAGCAAATTCGCGTGCAAGCGATTCGGCATTCATGGCCGACACATGAAGGGAAAGTTCCGCTCCGCCATATTTTCGCAGGATCGCGTGACGAACCGTTCTCATCAACATCTCGCCGGGATCGAAGGCGCCCAGCAGATCAGTTACGATCTCCATCACGAGCTGTGGCAACTCCTCCTCTAGAGCGGCGTTTCTCCGCGCCACTTCCGAGGTCGCCTGCGCGACAAGCTGCGACATTTCCTCGGCGCCGGCCGTCACCCCCTCGGCGCGGCCGCGCGCTCGCTCCAGCTGATAAGCTCTGCGCGCCCAGCCACGAACGCGCTGCAGATGCCGCTCTGCCGCGGCTCGCGCAGCGACGGCCTCCTGCCAGATTTCGAGATCCTTCGCTTCTATGAGCGGGCCAAGCGGGCGCAAATGCGGAGCTAATGGCGGCGCGGAATCGTCGGCTGTCATAGCACCTAGCCTTCCGTCGCCAAATGGGCCAAAACCAAGGAGAACAATCGGCTTGCGGCTTCGCGATGTTCGTTTTCTGGATGATCGGCGGCAGTTCCGACCGCTAAGCGTAGAAGCACGCGGCTGCGGTCAGGCGCTGACACTTCGTCGAGCCAGGCGCCGAGACAGGCATGCCCATCGTCATCAATCTCTTGCGCGAGTTGTTGTGGATCGGCAATGACTCTGGTTGAAACCGCGTGCGATGCATGTCGGATACCGAAAGCCTGCACTTCCTCACCGACACGCCCGATCAGCACGGCGACATGCTGTTTTGAGATCAGCTTTAGCAGCGAACGGGCATGCCAAATGCTGCCGGCGAGCAGAGCGGCCCGTTTCGGATCATGTCCGAGCAGAAGATCCGGGCCAGATACAGCTCCGTTCAAGTCCATTTCGTTGTCAAGCAGCAACCGCGCCATCCTTATCTGCAGCCGGGAGCTTTTCTGCAGCTGTATCAACGTCGCAGCCGATAGGTTCGCATCAAGTCGTGCGGCAAGGCGGGTCGGATGAACCGAGGCAGCGAGCTCGCACGATGGCGATGGACAACGCCGCTCGGCGGACGCCTTCGATGGCTCCATGTCGAACGCTACCCTAGGCGGCATTTGGGTTAATCGCCTTGCGAACGACCTCGATAGCGGACGCCGCCGAACGTCCGCCAACCGCGGCTACCTTGGGAGATGATTGCCTGCGCTGCCGTACACGAGCGCTCAGCAAGACGTAGGACAGCACACCGAATACCGCGCCACCGAGACCCGTTCCGACCGCAAGCAATGGCGTTGAAATCAATCCAGGCGCTTGGGCGATTGCAGCCGCCGGCGCCGGCCGCTGTTCGAGTGCAGGCCGCTCGACCGACACAAACACCACAGCCACCTTGTCGTAGGATAGGCCCTCGATGCTGTTGGCAACGAGCATCTTAATCTGCGGCAGCAGGATTGAGAGATCGGCCCTGGAGTCATGCCGGATGAAAACCGACGCCGAAGATGGTGTGGCGTCCCGTCGCAGCAGGTCGTTTTTCGGCAGAACAACATGGACGCGCGCTGACAGAACACCGTCGATATCGCTGATCGTACGCGACAATTCCTCGCTCAGGGCATAAACGTAACGGGCGCGCTCCTCGGTCGGCGAAGCAATCAGGCCCGCGGCGTTGAACACTTCCCCGAGACTCTTGAAAGAGTGGTGCGGCAGGCCTTCGGCATTCAGCAGGTCGATCGAAACGGCAATTTGGTTCTGCTCGACCTGGATCGTGCTGGTCCCGTCCTTGGCCGCAACGCGGACCGAATCGACCCCGTTCTTAAGGAGGACCGCAAGCATCTCATTCGCTTCACGTTCCTGAACTTTAGTGTAGAGATCAGCTTTGCAACCAATAAGAGGAAGAAGGAGCGGCAGTAGAGCCAGGGCGCGATGCCGCTTGTGGGATGGGCGCTCGTGGCCGCTTTCGCGACAGATTGAACCAATCATTCGCCCCACTCAGCCCGCCGATATCAGCTTGTTCAGTGATGAACTAATGCTGCCAATGCCATTCGAAATGAGCGTTACCTGCATGACGCTGTCAGAGACATCCTTCAGATTCGTCATCATCGCCTCGAAGTTATCTACGCTGCGAGGGGCGCTCGACAGACGTGTTTCCGCCGCGCCCGGTTGCCGCAAAAGGGGCTGCGACGCCGACCCAGGCTCTACAGCCTTCGCAAGAGTGGCCCCACCGCCCGCCGCGACGTGTGGAACTGCATTGACCCGATACAGCGAGGAAAGATTCTGGAGGATGCGCTCGCCCAGCGGACTAGCCTGCGTTGTTGTTCGCCAAACTTCGGATGCCGGGGGAACAGGCGCTACTTCTGTCACTGGAGGCGTAACGTCCTGAGACGCAGACACCTGCAAAAGGCTCTGTTGGAACTGGACCTGCTCGCTGACCTCTGTTGGCCTGCAGGTCTTGGACAGACTTTCGGTCAGGTTGGGTGAAATCGGCGCAGCGCCTATTATCATAATGGAGGGACCTTGCTCTCTTCGAGACGTGATGAGACCGGCCGTTCAAGACCCATTTACAGCCCAATGTCCTAGAGAGGCGAGCTGACGACAAGCTGACGAATTCGCCCCCTCCCGGCGTCATCTAAAGATCACGTTTGGTCTCCAAGTTTGCGTGACTTCACTCCCGTTGGCTAAGTCAAAGAAAGCGAGAATGCTCATCCGATCCATGATCCCGTGCGTTTTGAACGCAGTTCTGTGTTTCGGGGTTTTCATTTCGACCGGAACACAGAAGGTGCTCGGCGCTCCCCTGTCCCTGCCCTCGGCGACCTATCGCTATTCGGTTTTGGATCAGGAGCTCCCTGCCGCGCTGCAGGAATTCGGCAATAACCTCAATATCAGAGTTAGCATTAGCGGCGAGGTGAAGGGACGGATTCGCGGGCGCATGCCGGATCTGGCACCGCGCGAATTCCTCGACCGTCTGACGAACCTCTACAATCTTCAGTGGTACTACGATGGGCTCGTGCTTTACGTGTCTGCCGCGAAGGAAGCACAAACTCGTCTGCTACTACTGGGCCCGATCAGCTTCGAGGCGTTCACGGCCGCCCTCGATGCGCTCAATATCTCGGACGAGCGGTATATCATCAGACCGGCGCCCGGAGATGGCCTGGTGTTGGCGTCCGGTCCACCACGCTTCATCGCACTCGTGGATGAGACGCTCAATGGGCTGGTGGCCCAAGCGCAAGCGCGACCACACGCTATCGAAACGCCTCAGCGGGACTCTGTGCTGATGTTATTCCGCGGTTCCTCGGCGACGATCATTCGAGATGGTCGACCCGAAGGCCCCTACTCTTTCGACACCCCCCGCCAGGAGGGCGTGCCTGCGCATGCGGTCGGCCAGAGATGATATAAGGGCAGGTCGGCCGCTATTCGCCCCCATCTTGGCATGGTAACGCTACTCTATGATTGCGAACTTGGGACTCAGGACACTGGAGCAATCGCCCAGCTGAGTGAACCGATTTGGATTGAAATCGAGAACGTCTTCGCCAAGCTCAAGGCACTCTTGCGCAAGACCGCGGAGCGAACAGTCGATGGCCGCTGGAGTGCGATCGGCCGCAGCATTGACCGCTTCACACCGACCGAATGCCGCAACTACTTCAGATAAGCTGTAACATGATGGGCGGGTGTGCCATGCCGATCCGGCGCATTGCGCGAGATAGGCAGATTAACCGCCTCGATCCCGAGCACGCACCTCGCGCAATGGCACCCCTCTATCGCGATCTCAACGAGCGATAGTCCGCTGGCGCGATGTCATGGGCCGGCGCCCACGATGTGCTGGTCTCCCTTGGCTACCGCGACCAAGCGCTCAAGATCGAACCGTTCGAATTGGACAAGGCTCGCGCGCGCGCAAAGAGCACGGTTGATGAGCCTCACTCGACGCGCCTGTTCGCTACCGTCATCGCCGGACCAGGTTCCCCGATACCAATTTAATCGGCGCCAAACTGGCGCCGAGGTCGGTGTCATTACCAAAGCTTCGGAAAGATATCGAAGAGGCTTGGAGCTTGGCCTTAGGTGTGATCTTTTCAATCGAACCTATAGGACGCCTGAAAGAACGTACCCCAGCGCTCCATGCTGAACTTCGAAAACTGAGTACCGCTGATCATTCCCGGGCCACGACAGCCTGTGCATCTCACTTCGCTGTCCTTTCTAGTCCACATTGCCCAATAGCGCCCGCCGACGCCGACGCTGAAGTTCTTGGTGATGAAGTATGACAAGACGCCTTCCACCTGGACCCCGCCACCACCATTGCCGCGTTGCTCAGCGAAGGTGGTCGCGTCCCGCAAGAGATGGTTGTCACGCCCCTTGAAATCGGTCCAAGCCAGGTAAGCGACGTCCGCGCTCAATCGCCAGCGCTCGGTGAGCATGGTTTCGGCGCTTAGGCCGACACGAGCTGCATTCCACTGAGTATTCTGGCTGCCAACGATCCTGTCGTCGCCTCTCGCAAGACATGGCCTTCGGGGGTTAACCGTTTCTACGCATCCGGTCGAGTCGGAGCTCTGGTCGTAATAGGTCCAACCGATAAATCCTCCAACCTTGTAGTTAGCGCCGCGCAGGAAATCGTAACCCGCATCGGCGGTGTAATAGCTGAACCTCCCGTTTGCTTGGTCTGATACCGAGTTGACGTAGGGCAGCGTTAGCGCTCCCCAGCGGAGGCTCCAATCTTCATCGTTATCGTTTCCTTTATCGAAGCGCCCAAGGCCAATGTTGCCCTTCAGGAACACTCCCCACGGGCTGTCGGCCCGACCAAATAGCTCCCCGGAAAGTCCGTCGAGGCCGTGGTAGGTGAGCCTTGATACAAGAATGTTAGGATCTATAGTACCGATCCCGCCGGGCACACCGCGCAAACCGCTGGCGTTCCATTGGAATCGCCCCCGGCTGAGCCAAAGCCGGGAGCCGCCTTCGAACGACCAATCGGCCGTGTAAGCAATCGGCGGCGCACCGGCGGGTTCTTGCGCGTACAGCGGCGCATCGGACCATTGCGCCGTCCACGGGTCGGCGCCAAAGTGGTAGTTCAACCCGATCTTTCCGATGTGATAGTCGCTGGACAGGCCGGTTGTGTTCGCCGGAAGAATCGCGAACGGCGGATCCTGCACCGTCGGAGGCGTTGCGACACTCGGTCCGCCGAAATGCAGATAGTCATACTCAGCTGTAACCGACCATGCAGGCGTAAGCGCTTGCTCCACGCCCAGGCCGATGACGCCACCTAGGCGACCATAGTCGAAATGGGTTTTCGCGTGCGGCAAGCGGTCCCCCTCGTAGTTATTGACGACGTCGCCCTGATTGTTTTGCCAAGCCACGCCTCCCTTGAGATAGGCCAGCGTGCGGCCCAGCGCGCCGAACGCGTAACCGACGCGGCCGGTCGCGGTCGCAAAGACGCTCGGACCTGCCTTGCAGTTTGCACTCACAACAAAGCCGGAGGCGGCGAGGCAGGTATTTGTGCCCTCGGAGACAACGCCGCTGGCGTCGAGTTCGACACCAAACACCCAGCCGTTCTTCTGCCAATTGTAGCCGATCTGGCCACCTGCAAGGAACGCCGGCGTATCGACGATGCCGCCATAGATCGACGGGCCATAGGAATTGCTGAAGGAGGTTCGGCCGTAGCCGCCGCCGACGTGCCCCCCAATATAGCCACCGGACCAG
Source organism: Bradyrhizobium sp. BLXBL-03 (assembly GCF_051853015.1). Taxonomy (NCBI): domain Bacteria; kingdom Pseudomonadati; phylum Pseudomonadota; class Alphaproteobacteria; order Hyphomicrobiales; family Nitrobacteraceae; genus Bradyrhizobium; species Bradyrhizobium sp. BLXBL-03. The sequence continues at coordinate 7,473,659 of NZ_CP182470.1, forward strand.
TTCCACACCGCCGCGGGCAGTTTCACTTCTGGCTCAAGATCTGCCGCGTTCGCTGCACCGCTTGCGACGAGCGCCATTGTCGTGGCTCCCAAAAGAAGAACTCCAGATCGCATCCAACACTTCCCTGCATTTTCTCGCGCACGACCGAGCGCCCTTAAGTTATCGCCGCAGCAAACCGCCGGCGCGGACCAGACGCTAACAGCGACGCGCGCCGAGTCCGTCCCGAAGACCATCGCACTGCGATTGATGATGATGCCGCAAAGAGAGCAAGTCGTGTGCCGAAGTGAATTCGCAGGCTTTGCAGGCACTTCCTCGTGGCGGTGTGGCGTCAAGTTGCGGACATTGTCTCAATAGCGACAGTCGCCTAAGGTCGAGCCGCTGATCCCGGCAAGCGCAAACGATATGGCGAGCGCGACGTTCAGTTGACGGGCGGAAAATGCTTAATTGCAGGTCCAATGACGACCGCGCGCTTGAGTTCGACAACATCGTTGCGGGGCGGCGATTGTGGTGAGGCTTTTTAGCTACAAACCCGTCAGAGGAAAGCGCGAAGGGATTCGACTTTTTTGTGTGCCACGCGTTAAAAACGCAAGAGCAAGATATCTGCGAGGGGCGCCTGCATCTCAACGTCACGGCAAGGGCAGCATAAGGCCGGATGATGTTTGGTCGTTTACACCTGGGGGCGTAGCGCATGCGGGATCGCGGGCCTTGCGGACGTCTGGCACCTTCCGCTTAAGGCTTTCATAGCAGTGTGAACAGCTCAGAAATCGGCCAAAAACTCGCGAAAGTGGCATTGAAATGCACGCCTCGATGATAAAGCCGTCGAGTTGTGGACCATCGGGAGCGCCCGGGCCTTAATCAGTGCAATTCGCCAGCAGTGTTTTCGTCAGCAAGCAAGAGCTAAGGCCGTGCGAGGCACGGACGAAGAGGGGCTAAGACGTGCCCTTGCAACCTTCTAGATGGCCGCCCCTCAAGACTGCGGTAGGGCCCATGAGCCTCTACCGAATCACTAGGTGCCATACAGACGCACTCAGGACAAGCGGAGCATGCATCCTGCGCGGCTCAACGAAATGCGGGCGCGTCAGCTTCTCGACAGCTTGCCCCGGGCTCGGATGATTTTGGACCTAAGGCTACCGTAGACCAGCAGAACTTTGACCAACCATCCGATGTAACGGCTTGGTCGCAGGTGCAACGCGCCGTGTCGGAAGAGCAGCAGGCGGGCCAGGTCGGCAAGAGGGCTTCGAGCAGCATTTGATCGAGGCGAGCCGAGCCGGCCGCGATGCCCGACCGGGGCGCGCGCTAGCCTTTCCGAGTGTGTCTAGCAACGGCCAGCAGTCGCTGGAGCGAGTCGATGGGTACACTTGCCCGGGGGAACCTCCTGCCATCATGAAAGGGCCTCTGCAGCGACGAGCATAACACAGCTGAGTTGAGAACCGCGAAAAGGCCGAGGAACTCTAGTCTGGAAAGCGTTGTAATTGACCGGCAGCAGCGAGATCGCAAATTCAGGTGGAGTGTGGAGCAAGGCCGGCGCCTCGGTGCCGCAGCCGGCTAAGTCAAGGGGATTGTCATACGGGCCCAGTGGGGCAAGCGGCCTCTTTATTCCGAGGTTGCTCCGATATTTTGAGGCTTGAGGACGCCCCCGTCGATGACCCCACCCGGGCGACGCCGTATGTAGCCTCTCTTCTTGGCTTTAACCATTGGCTATTCGCAAACGACAGACCGAGCATTGTTGCTCGGCTGGACAGTAAGTCGCTGAGCGATGGCGGTGACATACACGAGTTCGGAGCGCGTAATAAGAAAAGACCGATTAAGGAACTAGAGGTGCTCTCTTATGTATGCCCCCGCTGAAGACCCCAGGTTGCGGCAATGAATCGGGACCGCTGCTTCCTAGCCGCCACCATGCCTAAAAAACGGCAGAACCTTGCGATCTTCTTCGCTGGCGATCGTTGCAAGTAGCTCAAGCTGTTTGGCCAACTCTGCAAAGCTCTTCGAGATGCTAATCAGAGTGCTCAATCGCTTTGGCGAAATGTCACCTGCTCCTGCCAGAGCCTTATAATGACTTGAGAAGTCGCGGCATTCGTCGGCTGTCAGCATGGCCGGATCACCTGATGTCTATGGACGCGCCAGTCACCTCGGAAGGCGCCCTGTGTTACTTTGCTTTTCGCTCAGCGGCCTCAAAGAATCTCAATCCAAGCTCTGTCAGGTGACCTGTGTCGCGGTCAAAGCACCTGAAACTTTGTGCTGCTTGCTGCTTGATCCAGAAACCAAGTCATCGGCTTTCCACATCTCGGACAAGGCTCGCGCCTGACGTTCATGGCGTCTGCCCGCAATCTTTTCGTAGTGGTGAGGTGGCGTCCATTGCGGCATCGTAAAACAACGAGGCTATCTAGAACTTCTCATTGACGACGCGGATTATTGCAGCATCACGCAAGCGAACCGCCCGAGATTCCCCCGCCAAGCAGACCCGGCAGATCACGCAGCTGCAGTCCGCGACGAGCTCGACGTTGGCCCGAGAGCGCTTAGCGCCATTAGCAATCTTCCCGCCATTCACCAAGTCAAACAAGATGGAGAGACGCGAAGCTCCAGCGTCTGTTCTTGCAAATCAATATGTCGCGGGAACGGGAGCACCCCAGCGATAGTTCCCGCGGACCATACCGATGTCGACGTCCTGACCAATACGGGCCGTTCCTGCAAAAGCCCCCACCGGTACACCCACTATTCCGGTTGAAAAGAAATCCACGTCCCGATGGCTCAGGAACAAGTGATCGTACTCAACGCCGACGGACCAGTTCGGAGCGAAGCCAAATTCAAGGCCCGCACCGACCGCTCCGCCCCAGCGGGTTTCGCTACCGTTGTTGAGGGTGAGCCCGGTCCCAAAATCGTAGACACGGTATTTGTCCCGGACAACCGCAGCGCCGCCTTTTACATAGACCAGGACATTATTCCAGGCGTAACCGATTTGGCCCGTCATTAGACCGAATGCATCGAACTTGGCTTCATCCTGGACGCCTGCGAAAGCGAGATTCGCGTTGGAGCCCTTGAAATTGCCCCAGTTGCCCTGGGCCTCCAGGCCGAATACCGAGTTCGCTATCTGCCAGCGGTAGCCGATCTGACCGCCGACGGTACCTCCGGTCGCATTCTGGCATCCCATTGCAAGGGGCGGAGCGATGACGAAACCTCCGGCATTGACCACGTCCCAGCACTGATGGGCCGAGCCACCACCGCCATTGAGGCCGACGTAGAAACCAGTCCAATCGTAGATCGCAATGACCGCAGGGGACGTTTTGGTGTAGGGCCGCGGGGCCAGATCAGCGGCAGCGGCAGGAGCGGCCAGAGCAATGACGACCGTGCCCAGCAGGACTTTTCTCATTCTTCTTCACCAGTTTCGAATTCCCTAACGGTTTTGTCGCGCACGAGTGGCATGCGTCCATCATCTCCATCAAGTGCAAACGTTGGTAGTTGACTGTGCCCTCCCATAGGCTTGTCGAAGAAGAGTATTGCCGGGCCGGTAGCGATGCAGCATGCCGCCTGCCGATTAAGTGGTCCAAAAGGCCGGTTCGATACCATTTCCGCGTGCAACGCACTTCTCGCGAAGTCGAAGCTCCCTTGCAGGGGAAAATGCACGCTTCAAGGCTTCGAAGCTCTCTCTGTGACCGTCGGATATCTATTATTGGAAGCGCCGCGCTGAAGAAGGGCCACGCAGCACTCGCGCGCATACCGATCGTGTTTATCGCCCCTAGCAGTTTAGCGAGAGACCGGACGCTTCGTTATTGAGGCGGAGTTGCTCATTCAAGGCTCCAGACAGGGTAATGGCGCCAAGTATCGTCAGATTTCGCTGCACTGGCGGGCAAATGGGCATCGGCAGGAACAGCATCGTCTTCACACGTAACACACACGCCGAGTCACGGTTGCGCACTCTTCTGGCCAGCCAATTCTGATAGGTGCCTCTTCCTGGTAGGTACCCCGCGGGTCTTTCGAGGATACGATCCGTCGATATTTAGGACCCAACTGCGTGGGGTAAGAGAAATGACTGAAAGGCGCATGCTTTGGTTCGGTGTCGGTCTCGTTCTCTGCTTTGGTCTATGGCTCGCTTTGGCGTGTAGACTGGCCGGAAGCAACGATGGCGCTCGTGCCGCCGACAGCGCCACTATCGACAAAGTTAAGTCAACTTGGCGCGCGCAGGATGCTGATACAGCCGAGCAAATCTTCGCCAAGGTCTCGACGGTAGCACACTTCGTTCCCAGGGAATTGGAGCTTGACAGAAAGACCGACACAGGTGAGCCGGTTGCGGTTTCATGGGCCAAACGGGGTGTTAAAATAGAGAAAGATTATACGGTCGCTTTGGAGTGGGCACCGGATGGCACAGTGAGGCTTGTGACGCCGTGTGCAAAACCGATTGAACCAGGCTGGCAGTCGTTCGCACACTCGCCTATTGCTGACGAAATAGTAAACAACGAAAGGGGCGTGAAGCGCCGCCGTTTACATGATTTTACGAATGTCAATTTCGTGACGACAGCGCAAGGCAAGCTGGGCGATCATCCGCGGCGTGGTACTTGCAGGATAGGCGATACTGTTGGAGGGCACTATCTCCTGTTGGGGGGCACTACCTGCCGAAGGTAGACAATCAACCGGCCGCCAAGGGCAGCCTGCGACTGCGTGGAGCTTGTTTCAGGGCCTAGTATTAGACACGCAACGTCATCATTTTCGAGAAGTACGAAGGGCGGGATTGGGGGCGCAATCGTTCCTTGGCCAAGCGTATCGAGAGCTATGCCCCAGGCTCCCGGTTTGATCCTGCAAACCGAAGGATCAGGAAGCGTTCGATGCGGCACGGAAAGCGTTGACAAGATGACAGCAGAAAACAAACTCGCGGTGCGGGGCCCGATCATGGATAGCGAAGACGAATAAACCCGCGATAGGCTGATACGTGCCATCGCATGCGCAGAGAGACGCAATCGATACAGAACGCGACGCCGACGCTATTTTTGGGCACGATGCCGTTTGCGGCGCGCGGGCAGCGCGGCGATTGCGACCGCTATCATCCTCTTCAACCGCGACTGCCGGCGCTGCGGTACCATGGACGGGGGAGCCAACGCGTCCATTTAGCCGGTATTGAGCGCGAGCATCGTCCAATTTTTGAGCGGTCAGCCTCGTTGCCGGCCTTCGAAACGAGCGATACTGGGTGCTGGCGATCGAAGGCGTCCTTTGGTATCGCTCGCTCTCTCCAAGAACATTCTTGCCGCACTGACGGCTCGGCCTTCAGCGGCTTGACGATCGCGCTCGACTTGCTCAGCCAGATCTGTACCGTCATCGTGTCTCGGATAGACATCGATCCCGCTCTCATGCATCGCGTCGCGGTGATCGGCTCGTGCACGCTCGACGTTCTGCGCACAAGCGGTGATAAGCCTGCTTTCAACCTGTGGGATGGCCCACAGTAGAGCTATCTGGATCTCGTCCTGGCGGGCATCGTCACCGAGCTTCTGGGTCTTGTCGCCGTGATCGTGCTGGACGGTCTCCTCGGAGCGTTTCAAACGGCGCGCGCGATGACTTGAGATCAGAGAATCAGCAATATTTCACAATACTGGTGGTACCAACAAACCACGTTATCGGGTTACAGGGATTTATCACGCGGAATAGGGTCCGGATCAAACCTTGGTCGGCATTGACGCTCTAGAATCACACATTGACCGCAGCCTGGTTTAGTCAGTCGCTACAAATATGCCAGTCGGGGCGCGAACGACTGCCGCATTTTAGTGCGTGCTTCATGTTTTCCAGGGGCGCACGCAATCCGTTTGATCGTTGAGATATTTCAGCATGACATTGCACGCGCGCTCGGCTTCGGCAAGACTTTGGAACGGCGAGCCGATAACTCTGATCGCGCAACGGCGCTGGTCAAACGGGCGCCATGACGCGACGTAGCCGAGCCTTCCGCGAAAGCCGGCACCGGTGGGAGTTTCAAAACTGATCACGAACGAATAACCGTCGCCGTTTGCGCTCCATATCTCCATGTCTTCGACGGCACGATGGAATTGCAGGCTCATCAGGGTCCGCTCGCCGGACGATCGGGCGGTCATCTCCCCCTCACCGCTCCAAGTTTTTACTTGAGGTTCTTGCCGCGGAGTTCCTCGTAGCGGGATTGGCGCCGGGAAACCCGTTCAGCCAGCATGGAAACTGAACCGTGATAACCCCAGCGCATCGCATCAACATGCAACCGGGATCATCTCGCTTAGCAAGCAGCATCGAGCGCGGGGTCCCGCGCTTTCGTTTTGCATTTTGCCCGGCTTCTCGCCCCTCCAAAACGATACAACAACGCCAGTCCGAAGTCTCGCGCCGAAATTTCGCACGCGGGGCAATCGCGGGTTGCTCGCGGCGCAATCGGAAGCGAGATGATTTTAGCCAGGTCCCGATTGGTTCAGCCCGCGGGGATCTCAGCCGCGGAGTCCTTCCGGCCTTCGCAACCGCCCTTGAGGTATTCGCCCCTCAGTTCGTCATCATTGACCGCGATCATGGCGTCGGTATCGTCCAGAGCGACTTGCAAAGGCACATCTGCTTCAAATTGTCCTTCGGCATTGCTGGCACTTTTCTTCGATCTGGCGGCATGATCATGCACACGAAGGGCCGTTTCCCCAGCTACAGGAAATGGTGGGTCGAACAATCTTGACGCATGGAGCCTAAATCGCCATTGGGAGCACAGTTGGAAGAGACGCGCGGCCTCTAAGAGGCCGCATTCTCTGTGATAAGCAGGATTTGAAAGCGTGGGCGTATGGCAGCGCAATCAGAGGCGAGAGGAGGATTTCGATGTTCGAGGCTAAAGACTACCGCGTGTGTTGCCACCACTTCGTCACGCCGACCAACCGCGTTGTCTATCCGGCGCAGGAACCCTTGCTAACCTACTCTGAGGCCCTCCGGCACGTGCAGGCCGAGCAGGCCAAGGGCCACATGGTGGCCTGGGTCATCGACCGCGCCGGAGCAAGCGCGACCGAATGAAATTGGTGGTTCGAAGGTATTCGTCCGATGTTGATTGACCGCTAGCCAGTGTGCGGCGCTTGTCGACATCAATGTTTCATCCATTCGGTTCCGATCGGGGAAGCTAAAGGTGTCGAAGCTTTAGCAATCCACAAGAGAAATCGAATGGACGTCCATGAGAATGCTCGGCTCGCCGCGAGGTCGAGAGCGCATTGTTCGGCTGGTGCAGAGCGGGGCGGATGCCCGAGGCCGCCGCACGAGCCGCAGGCGTCTGCCTGCCCGCGGACCGCTCGAAAGTGGATTGATGGGTATTGCCGCGAGACCGTAAGGGGACTGAGCGATCGTTCACCACGGCCGCATCGTCTGCGCAGCCCGACGCTCCAGCCGTGATCAACCGAATCGAGGCTTCGCATCGTTAGCGCATGACAGGCAAGCAGATTGCCAAGGAGGTCGGTCGGTGGCGACGGTGAGCCGGGTGCTGCGCCTCGGCCTCAACAAGCTCAAGCCACTGGAACGCCGCCCCGGTGCGCCGCTACGAGAGCGAGCATTCCAGCGAGCTCATCCATATCGAGTTAAGAAGCTCGACAGGTCGCGAGGCCCGGCCATCGCATCACCCGGGCTCGCCAGAAAGGCGAAAGCCGCGGCGGCACGAGTTCATCCATGTGCCGATCCATGATGCCTCGCGCCTATCCTTCTCCCAGATCCGGCGTGATACGAATTTGTTGCTCAGGAAGAGCAAGAGGAATCGGCTTTGGTTTCGAGGGAACAATACGTGTCGGCGGTTTCGAGGGGCTTGTTGCCGCGATATCTGATCGTAAGCGTCCACACAGGCCACTTTTCGGGTTAGGCCTGGGGTGAGGCTCGTCAGTTTTTCGACAGATTGCCTGTGTACAATTCGGTTTGAAGCTAGCGGCGCGTGGTAGGGACAGCGCTCCCCATCGTGTGTGGGCCCCCCGGAGCGCCGAGTCACGTCGCCGCTAACTTTACCTGATCGTCTGACGTTAGGCACACAATTGACCTTCCTGAATCAGGATTCTCGCTCAAGCAGGCTTACGAAATATTTTCAAAACACATTTTTGGCTTAGCCCAGCGAAGAGAAGAGCTGTGTTTGCGTACAGAGGTGGGGAAATTCTAGTTCCGGTTGGTCCAAACTTCTGTCCCGGTGCAACTTCGAACGGACTTAACTTCTTCTGGAGGAAATAAACAGCGGCAGGTCAGCGTCAGCTGAAGTTGCCGATGGTGATGCTGATCGGCGGATGGCTATGTCCGTCAGCCGCATTTTCTGATGATGCTGATAGGATTATAACAACATCATAGGATCGAGCCCGACGCTCGCTTCGAGCTAGCGATTTGCGGTCGTGGCCAGATCGACCTTCGGCTCAAGGAGTGGCCCGCGAGACACCCGATCAGTGCCGTGGAGAAAGGCGGTGATCAGGAGCGCTCCATGAGCCCCCCGCGTTTGGGATATTACGCCGAGACAAGCTCGCTAAGCATGTAGGTCGCGCCTTTGCCGTAGGATGCGAGCTTTGCGCTCATTTCCGCGTTCGTCGTGACGGGCCGAAAACCGAAACGTTCCCATAGCGGCCGTGTGGTGTAGATCGAGACGAGCGCGAGAGCCGAAACGCCTGACGAGCGTGCGAGTTTCTCGATCGTCGCGACATAGTCACGTGCCACACCACCGCGTGCATGTGGCAACACCGCGATGTCGTGCACGTAAAGGCAGTCCGCATCGTCGGGCAATCGCTCGAGCAAGGCGTCGAGCGGCGGGATCCAATGCTTCTTCCAGGGATGAGCAAGCCCGTAGCCGACGATCGCTTCGTCCGCGGCGAGCACGCGGCAGCCATCGGAACAAAGTCGCATCTTTTCCGCGAACACCTCGGGGCGCTCGAACAGATCAGGATGAATGCGCGCCGCGATCGCGCTGATCGCAGCAAAGTCCGAAGCGCGGGCGGGACGCCAATTTGGCTTGCTCATATCGGTGCGTTGCTCTGTCCTCATGCTACTAGTTTATTCCGTCGCGACGATGCACGCAGCGAAAATCTCTGCCGCTGTCTCAGAGATACCCCGCACTCGACCGCGCATCGTGATTTAGCCTAAGTGCCGCAGCCGGCTTAGAGTCGGAGCGGTCGCGACGCCCCCTCACCCAAAATGCTTTTTGTCCGATCATGCAGCGCTTGATCAAAGCCAGCAATCGTTGTCGCCTTTGGGCCTTACTAGCAGTCCATTCGATCAAGCGACTAGCGGGCCAAGTCAACTGGGACAGGGAGCCGCGCTCTGTCCAACTTGGTCGAATTGCATAAACGCGACCAGACGCGCGGCAATCTCGATTTGAAGTAGTCAATTCCCAACTATTGAGGCTCCTACGGCTTCCAGTCAGCTTCGTCGCAACACTTGAAGTAGACCGCGCTACGCCGCTCGTACTGACTGAAAAAGGGCACGAAGGTGAGGTCAGCGGGGCGAGTGCCGCGTTGCGCTCGGAAGAGAAGGCGATCCGAAACCACCGGCTCAAAGGCCCTCGATCCCTCTTTGCCCACAAAAACAGGCTCGACTCCGCTCCATTCCATATCCGCAGAGCCGAGATCCGCGGCCAATACGAGTGGGCCGTACATGGCGGTGACCACATCCTGAGAACCTCCAGCCGTCTCGAAGCGCAGGTCCAGTGGCAGATTGAGGCAGACCACGTCGCCCTTTTTCCAGCTCCGGTTGATCACGGCATAGCCATTTACCGGCTTAGAAGGTAGGGCCTCACCGTTTACTCTGATATCAGCGCGCCCATTCGCCCAGCCAGGAATGCGCAGTGCCACCGCGAATCTGTCGAACTCCACTGCAGCGAGTGTAAGCTTGATCTCAGATTTAAAGGGATACTCGGTTTCAAGAATAAGTGCGACGCCTTTGGTTTGCCATTGTGCAGTGGAAGGGATGTACAAATTCACGAAGAGCGTGTCCTCCCCTTCCCAAAAGATAGAGTCGCCGTGCTTCGCGTGGCTTTCCATTCCAGTGCCAACGCAGCACCAGAACGCTTCCTCACTCGGACTTGAATATCTGCGTGCCGCACCAGTCCTCATCGGCATATAATAGGCAAAACCGGCCGTCTCTGGGTTATGGGCCGCCATGACGTGATTGAGATGCGCGCGCTCGTAATAATCGAATAGCGCGCCATTCGGCGCCCAGGAATAGAGGTGTCGTGTGAGCTTGAGCATGTTGTAGGTGTTGCAATGCTCGCATGTGGAGTCCATGAGGTGTCGCGCCGTCGTATCGGGCTCAAAGAAATACTCCCGTTCGGCGTTCCCCCCTATAACATAACTGTGGTGCTGCGTTACGCGCTCCCAGAAGAAGCGAGCCGCATCGCGTGGCGTATTCTTGCCGGAAAGCTCATGGATGCGCGCGAAACCGACCACCTTGGCGATCTGTGTGTTGGCGTGCATGTAGGCAAGCCTGTCCTTGCGCGCGACCAAAGGATCGAAAAGCTTGCGGTCACAGATGCGTTCGGCGATCGTCAGCCAGCGCTGATCGCTCGTGCGCGCATATAGCTCGGCGTAGCTCTCGTTCAGGCCGCCAAACTCGCACGAAAGCAGCTTCCGCATTTGCTCGTCGGTCAGCGCATCGAAGACTTGCGCGACGTAGCGGCCAAGCATAATGGCGACCTCAAGCGCTGTCGCATTATCCCAGGCCCCATGGACGTCCAAAAGCCCCGCTAGTGTCTTATGAACGGTGTAGAGCGGGACCCACGAGCCGTTGACATTGAACGGTTGCGGTTCGATTTCGCCGCGTCCGATCTCTTCAAATACTTCTTGCGCATCCACAATCCGACCGTTCTTTGTCCTTCGGCCGAGTGCACCGACATAGCCGTTTTTACGCTTCGATTGGCAGAGCGCGATCTCGTCCACGATGTAATTGGCCCGACGGCGACACTCGCCGTTACCAGTCTGCTGCCAGGCGAGCACGAGAGCGCTCATATAGTGGCCGAGGGTGTGTCCGGCTATCGTGTCTGACTCCCAGCCGCCATAGATCGGCGCCTTTGGCTTGAGACGCGCGTATTTGCGGTAATTGTGCAGTAGACGATCCGGGCTAAGCGAGAGTAGGAACTTGATGTTGCTCTCGACTGCGGTCGCATAATGTGAAGGGCGAAGGCGCACATCGGTCAGCGGCAGTGGATTGGCCTGCAGTGGAGATTTGAACGCGGCCGTCGCGGCGCCCGTCTGGACCGCACCGCAAAATGCCGTCGTCGCCACGCCCACCATCCATTCACGTCGATTGTTTCTCATTGCGGCGACTCTCTACCGGCTGAACTGCGTTTGCGACGATATCGGGCGCTATTCCAAAAGAAACTTTGAGATCGCATCAAACGCTCCGATGTGCGTTTTCCCAGGGTCGCCTTTTTGCCAGGCTCATCCCAGACGACATCGTGGATGAGCAAACAGCGTGCCGCTTTTTTACGTAAACCGTGTCTCGGCTGGCTGTTGATGCATGTGCGCGCTCGATAAGCTCTTTTTCCTCATTACTTTCAATCAATCTAGGTACGGCGGTCAGGCGATCAACTGGCCGCCCGTGATCGAGCATATGCCGGCAGTGACGTCTCGCTGGTTCACTGTGTGCGAGTTCAGACGCGCGGGCTCATTGGCATTCACTCTAACGTCATCTAGACGACATCCAAATCTCAAGCCAAAGCCGATGTGCATTGCGCCTCGTTGGCATAATTTCTGCACGTACCAAGTTGACGGTGACGATCAAGGCTTTCGGTGCTCCAGAAGCAGATGCATCAGCCCAAGGAGCCCAGCGCTGGCGCAACGTCGGTTACGTTCGACATGCCCGCGGTATCCGGCACAAGAGGACGGCTGACCAGGTCATGCATAAGCTCGACGTCATGTATAAGGTCGGCGTTTTGATGATTGCGCTCTTAGCTCAGCAGGAGGCGGCTGCCGTGAACGGTTCCAAAGGCAACACGGAAGACGAGGTCGTTCGTCGTTCCGACTACAATCGAGCGCTCACGATAAACGATCAGTATGCCGGACTGATGATCGATGCTCCGGAAGTCCCGTTCTGGCTCGCAGATGGTGCGTCGTTCGCCTATCGATTGACGAGTAACGGCAAGCGCCAATTCATACTCGTGAATGCTGCCAACGGCAGAAAGCAGCCAGCTTTCGATCATAAGAAGCTAGCAGTTGCGCTGAACCGCGTAAGTCACAAAAACTATAATGCCGATAATCTGCCATTCGAGCGGTTTGAGCTCGCTGACGATGGTGCCAAAATAACTTTTCAGATTGAGGGCGCCAGCTGGAGTTGCGAACTTGTAAACTACGCTTGCTCAAGCGAGACAAAGCTTTCCGAAATCGACCAGCAGAACCAGCACGGTCATACGCCGTCTGTAAAAAATGATCTCAAGAGAACGAGCGTGTCGCCTGACGGGAAATGGCTCGCCTATGTCAAGGATTTCAATCTATTCTTGCGCAGCAAGGAGGGCTCGAAGGACATCCCTTTGACTTGGGACGGATCTGAAAGCAACTACTATGTTTTTTCGACACTAAGTTGGTCTCCAGACTCGCGTCGCCTCGCAGCTTACCGCATCCGTCCGGGCCAAAAACGGGAGGTTCATTACATCGAATCATCCCCAAGCGACCAGCGCCAACCGAAACACAGGACGATGACATACCCGAAGCCCGGCGATGCTCTCGCATTGCCACAGCCGGTGCTTTTCGACGTCGGTGATCATCGCGCGACAGCAATCGACAATGCGTTGTTCCCAAATCCCTATGGCCTGTCTCCCATCCGGTGGTGGAAGGACAGCCGCGGATTCACCTTCGAGTACAATCAACGGGGCCATCAGCTTTATCGTCTCGTCGAGGTCGAAGCGGCTACAGGCACCGTCCGAACTCTTATCGATGAGCGCAGCAAGACGTTCATCGATTACCAGCCCCTAAGATTGGACCAGGGGAACACTGGCAAGACCTTCCGCTACGACGTTGAGGACGGGCGGGAGATCATCTGGGCCTCCGAACGCGACGGATATGAGCATCTGTACCTATTCGATGGGCACACCGGCGAACTTAAAAACCAGATCACACGTGGAGCTTGGGTAGTCCGTTCCGTCCATTACGTGGATCCTATCAAGCGCCAGATTTGGTTCAGCGCAAGCGGGATGAATAAAGGCGAAGACCCCTATTTCATCCACGGCTACCGCATCAACTTCGATGGCACGGGATTAACGTCGCTCACGCCCGAAGCGGCCAATCATCACATCGAGTTATCGCCAGACGGTCGCTACTATCTAGACTTCTACTCACGGAGCGATATCCCGCCGCGCCTAATGTTGTACCGAACCATTGACAACTCGGCGGTCGTGGAGGTCGAGAGTACCGATATTTCCGCGCTCGTAGCTGCTGGCTGGCAGCCGCCACTGACATTCCATACGAAGGGGCGAGACGGCGAGACCGAAATATGGGGGATTATTCATCTTCCCATCAACTTCGACCGAACCCGCCGATATCCGGTCCTTGAAAAGATTTACGCCGGTCCGACCGGTTCTTTCGTTCCGAAGTCTTTCTCGGCCTTTGTGGAGCCGCTCACACAGCTTGGATTTGTCGTCGTTCAAATTGATGGAATGGGCACGAACAACCGGTCGCGTGCGTTTCACGACATTGCCTGGAAAAACCTGAAGGATGCCGGCTTCCCCGACCGGATCTTGTGGCACAAGGCGGCGAGCGCGACGTTTTCGTGGTACGATATCTCGAACGTCGGCATTTTCGGTGGCTCGGCGGGCGGTCAAAACGCGGTGAATGCACTGCTCTTTCATTCCGATTTTTATAAGGTGGCCGTCGCCAACAGCGGTTGTTACGATAATCGTATGGACAAGATCTGGTGGAACGAACAGTGGATGGGATGGCCGGTTGGTATTGAATATTCGCAGTCTTCCTCCGTCGACAACGCTCACAGATTGCAAGGTAAGTTGCTGCTCATCGTGGGCGAATTGGACCGCAACGTCGATCCATCTTCTACATTCCAACTGGCCGACCGACTTATCCGGGCAGGAAAATACTTCGACATGCTTGTGGTCCCAGGCGCGGGTCACGGAACGCCCGGGTCTTACAGCCTTCTCAAGGTCCTGGACTTCTTCGTTCTGAATATCCTCAGGCTGACCCCGCCTAGTTGGAATGACCCATCTATTGACTTGCTAAAGGGCCAAGAGGCTCGATCATCGTGCGAAGAGCCAACACGTGAAGGCTGCTGAGACCTGCAAAAACTGAGTCGAGAAGAGGCTTCTGCGCCATCAGCATCGAATGTAGGCGACGACTTCCAATGGGAAATAGAATCTGTTGTCAAAGTAGCTTGGTCCCGAGTCGACTTGACAGCCCTTCGGCAGGGCCGTCGTGACGTCGCCAAGTCTTCGATCACGCCACAAAAACCATGGGAGTTCAGCGAACGCGTTCCAGAGCGCGTTGGTCAACGACAGCCACAGCTGCTCGGCAGCTTGTATGGGCGGCAGCTGTTTTGTGCATACTTGGCGGCGTCCACAACGACACGGCGGGCAAGCTCTACGACTCAACGCCCACAGTTCGGAACAACTCATTTACCCGCAGCTGGATCACGTCCTCGGTTGCCAGCACAGGCTTTGCCTATCTCCACCCGTATTACATAAACTCGGGCTCAAACATGCCGCTCGTTGTGAAGGTCGTGACGAGCCCCGGCTCTACCGGAGCGACATAAAGGTTCGGATATGGCCTCGTTGATATTGTCAGCGAAAGAAAGGGCAATGAACCATGCTGTGAAGTGGCTGTCGAACCCTCATGGGGAGTCGGCGTATGTGGGCACTTGGATCGCAATTTCCGGAGCCGACTAGCGATAGCGACTTCGCTTCTTTCGAGCAGGATAGAAATCCGCCTTCGTTTTTTTGAAGCGAGTTCGAGAAGGCGCTTCTCGTCTTCTTTGCTCCACGGCCTAGAACAATTCCTTGGCATGCTTCACTCGCGTCGCGTATTTCGTGAACTGACCATGTTAGCGCATAGAGGGGCTGTCATCTGCCGTCTTTCTACTCGATTGGTCTCCGGCGAGACGAACATCTTTGCCGGGGTTGCTTTCGTCGCCATCTTTTCGATGACTTACGGGGTGAGCCGTAGGTCAAGCGAAGAGCAAACGTTCCTAGGGCGAGTGCGATCTTTTCGAGAACTTTGATTAACAGGCGGCGGATTCCAACATTCAACCTTTGGGCGTATTTGGGAATGCTTACCTGAAAGGGAAGTTCCGGACGATGAGTGAAGCTTGTCGAGTCATCCACACTCTGCTCCTCCAGTGCGGCCGGATAAATGGGCGCATTATGTGCGCGCGAACCTCGCCCTATTGTGGGCCTTATTGCAGTGCTCTCGTTTGTCTACTCTTCGCCGCGCAAACCCCAACCGGGAACACAATGACGTGAGTCCTATGCCTGAAGTCGCAACCGAAAAAGCCGCCAGCGCAACGCATCTGGTAGAGCAGGCCGTACGAGGTGATTACCCAGCTTGGGCGCTGTCCAGCGCCATGCAAGTTGTCGCCAACCACTATCGGGCATCTCCACGGATATCGGAATCGCAGCGCGAGGATCTACTGCTCGCAGTGGTGCGCGCTCAATTCGCAGCCATCCAGCATCTCTCGCGCTCATACTCGCGAGACCAAATCGCCGCCGGAATGCAAAGCGCTCGCAAATCAGATTTCAGTATGGGCTGAGCCTCGAGATGTGACCGCAGCGGGGACGGCATTTTCTGATCGATCTCGATTCGTGAGCGCACATGTTCCGAAACGTTTTGCACAACATCCGTTTGCTCGAGCAGATCAAGGAGCGAACCGCACAGCGTCGGGCTGAACAGATCGAGGCCTTGCGGTTGGACATCCGCGCGCAGCGACGTTGCCGATAGCGAATCGGAGCAGGGCCAGTGTCAGACCCGATCCTCAGCATCCGCGATCGTGCGCGGCACGTCTGGCTGGGCATTGGCTCAGAGTATAACAGCGTTACGGCGGCCAGCGCCGCTCAAGACTGGCAGGGGATTCTGACCACGAGGTGGGATCACTTTGGTGACAAGTTCAACGGGGTGTACAGACCGAACGCTACTCGGGCCGATCTTCAAAGTTTGCTTGAGGCCGCCTCGAAGATTCTTTGACTTCGAGAGCCGTGTACGAAACGGCTTGAGGGCCGGCCCACGGCCTAGGGTATCTTGAGGCGCAAGGCAGCGTCGCCCCTATGGGTAATGCGGTAGCTCCCGGATCGGCTTCCACGTTCAATCCAGCCCTTGGCCACCATGTTTAGGATGGTGCGGGGGCCAGTTGGCTCAAGAGCGCTCAGCGCGAGCTCGCGGCCGGACCGCAGCTTCTGCAACGCATCTCGCTCAGAGCTGGTCGGTAGATGGCTAGCGCGGGCGGGCGTTATTTTTTCACCCTCAGCGCGAGTTTGACCAGGCGGCGGATGCTTTCGGCGCGACTGGGCCGGTCTTCCTGATCGGCCGACCAGGTGTCTATGTGGTCCATAAGTTCATCGGGCATGCGTAACGAGCGCACCGGGTCGTTGCCCGTCGCCGGTCGTCCGCGTTTTTTAGGCATGACTCTTTTGTTTGACTTGTTCATAATTTGAGTCATACCGTAAATGCGCTTGAAAACGAAGCGGCACTCGGGGCGGCCCTAACCTCAACCAAAACTGATCTGCCGGTCTCTCCTCGCCGTCTCGTCGGCCCGCCATTCCGATGCTGAAATCGAATTGCGGCGTCACGCCGCACTCGGCTGGACTCGCGAGTGCCGCACTGCTCCGCGCAGAACGGCTGATCTTTCCCGGAGAAAGTGGAGGACGGGTTTGGGTGGCCTTTAGCTTCATGTCGATTGCGGCGATATATCCCCGGGCGCAATGAGCCTTGTTCGGTACAACAAGGCTCAAGAACGCCTGCAGTACCGTTCTTCGCGAGGTTCTTTCTTGACATCATCCTTGGTTGCTCGCCGAGTTTGCATTCATGGAAGAGTCGACTAGGCTAATGGTGTCGCTTTCCGCTGTCCCGACCTGTCGGCATCACGGCGGGCCCAGACGAGCCTGCGCGGGACCGCGTACCATCCGCATGTCTCGCGGCGGCATTTTCTGCCTTTGCTTGAGCTGTGAACGGCTTAAAAATCGGCAAAACAACTTCGCAATGAACCCTTCGAAGGTCGCCATCGTGTGATTGTCGCCTAGGCCATCGCACATTCGCGCGCTTAGTCTCAAGCACTCCGCGCCGCGACGCCAGTTTTCGCTGTCATTCTCCAAGTCAGATCGAAACTCCGGCTCGCCGTCTCTATTTGGCGCGCCGCCTGAATGAAGTCGACGGAGCGCTATCGCGCTGCCGCGCCGGCGCCTCGGCAAGTGCAACTCGCTGTAGGCGCCACCTCCCGATGGACGATTGAGGTCCGTCGTCGATATCGGCCACGACCTCATGAAATGAGGCGCGCACTTTGCGCGCCTTGAGTCGAGTCTAGAGGCGATTCTGCCGGGAGAGGGCGGCCACGGCATTCACTTTTTCCATATTTCAGCGATTATTGAATTTACCGCCGATGCCACCCGGCACGATCATGTGGATGTGCGGATGGTGGGTCATCGCCGAACCCGACGTATGCAGCACCGCGGTGATGCGGATACGTGCGCCGAGATGCTCGAGATTTGCGGCAATGATTGTGATCCATTAGCGAACCTGAACAGGCGGAAAGCGCGCCGCAGGCAAGCGGACGACGATCTGGCTGTCCGTGATGTCGACGACTTCTTTGCGCTTCTTCCCGTCATCGTACCGCAATTCGAACGTCACTCCCGATGCAGATGGGCCAAAGGGCTCAGGCGTAAGGCTGATCCACCCCTCCCCCAAATTCAGAATGATCGGTCCATCCGCCCGGAATCGGGCGTCAAGCAGCACCAAGTCCAATCGGAGAGACTGTAGCCGCACGTGGAGTCGTCGCCGCACGCCATCACGCGGCCAGATACGCAGGGTGTGAGCGAACGTCTCCATCATGCCACCGTGACAAACCTGCCCAAAGATGGGATCGTCCGCAACGATCGTCGCAGCAGCGCGGACCGCCCCACAAAATCCCAGGTCGATCTCGCACGAGTAGTACCACGCTCCACGGTGATGCGGCTGACCGAGCCATGTGGTGCCGCTCGGCGCCGGCTCGAAGCCGCCACCGGCCGCGCCGTCATTCTCCTCGCCCGGATACCAATAGCCATGGCCGGCCGACGCAGGGCCGCTGTTCAGCAAAGCCCACGCGCTGAGTTGTGATGCATAGCCGAGACGAAGGAGCGGATGCGGGTCGTCTGCATCGTTGAGCGCATGATCAAGCAGCGCCCAGCCGCCCATCTGCGCCATGTAGGTCAGCGTATAGGCGTCGCCCGCAGTCCCGCGATAATCGCTGCCCAAGTAGTAATAAGCAGGTTCCAGCCAGCCACGGCAGAACAGGTTTGCAGCGATCTGACGCTCCGCGAAGGCACGGGCTGCCGCCTTCGAAACCCCCATGGCGTCAGGGTCGTCAAGGGCCGAGTGCGCCAGTGCCTGCGTTGATTCGAAGCCTGTGGAATCGAACGGATATTCCGACCCGAACAGGTCCGCCTTCGGATCGACGAAGGCGCGCACCTTACGCGCCCAGTGCGCCTCCAACGTCGCCGCCTCGCGCATCAAGCCCGCCGTCTTGAGCGCCGAAACCAGTTCGGGGATCACACATTCGTTGTAGAAGCCGGTGTGGTAGGCAGACCAATTCACCACTCGCATCGGCAGCGTGAACATGGCCAGCGCCGTACCGTAGGCGCGTACCAAATAATCTCGTGCGCTCTGGCGGGTGGGTATCGCGGGATGGTCACGCGCGATGCGGTGCATGGCCAAATACATCGCGAAGATGTGCGGATAGTCATAAGGCCGCCAGATATGCAGGCGGCCCTTTGGGCCGGGATCGCCGCTTTCCCGGTTCTGCTTCCAATCGGGTATGCCGTAGAGGCCGTAGGCGTATGCCTCCTGTGTGGTACGTTGCAGCCCGCCCCAGACGAACCTATCGATATACCGGTCCAGCGCCGCCACTTCCGCCGCATCAGGATGCTCGGCATTCTTGGTCGCGAGGTAAGCGGGCTTGCTCAGCCCGGGATCGTCGCACGTCACCTCGTAGATGCGCCAGCTCTTGATCCGGTCGTAATTGTCCGGACCAAGCAGGACCTGCGTCTCCATGTTCCACTCGCCAAACAAACCGTCGTACCATTTGGACGGGTCACGATGCTGCCGCTTCACGATGAAGGTTGCGCGCTTCTTCATCATCGTCTCGACGGGCTCGGTAGCGAAGAATTCAAGAAAGGTCTGGCGCGCACCCGCCTGGTGCAGGGTCAGCCGGTTCTCGCCCAATCGCGAAAACCGGACCCGCCACAGTCGCCTGCCAGCCCGATCCGGCAACCGTTGCACCACCGTGTCGTCGGTAAATTCCGCTTCGATTCGCTCCACCGGAATGGAGGACTCGAGCGCGATGTCGACATGCAGGTCGTTGGGAACCGTCATGCCCGGCATTACTTCCACGTCCACCAGACCAGCGTCCGCGATAGCCCTGCGCGCCGCCTCATAGTCGGCAACCCACTGGAAGCGGAGACGGTAGCGCCGTTCATCGGCCGGCGACAGGGACAGGGAATGGGTCGGCTGTCGCCAGCGAGTCCCGCCCGCCACTGCCTCACCGGCGGCCGCCCCACCCAAGATGTAGGCGCACCACGTCCCACTGGCTTCGGTCGAATCCTTCTGGACATCCCAATATTCCAGTGACGTGTCCGCTTCCGGTAAGAGCATGAGGAAGGGACCGGTGCTGTTGCCGCGAATCCAGAAGATGTGCGATCCATGCCCCGAGACGAAGCTGTGCTTCAAAACAGCCATCGACACCGGTTGTCCTGCCGGAAATTCGGTGTTCATCGGCATGGGCAAATAGAGGTCGCCAACCTCCACGCTCGCCATGCCGTCGTTCCGCAGCATGATCTCCCACGTCAATCCAGCCTCGTCGACTGCGAGGCGGGTCGTGAGAAGGACGCCGGCATCGCGGGCTGCTAGTTCAAGGGCCGCGCTATGCATCGGCTTCGTTGCATCAACACCGGTTCGAAGCGTATGCCACGCGGACCCGGCACGCCGAACTCTAGCGTGAGCCGTCCCCAGCACGGCTCCAGGCAGGACGTAATCCGTGTCATACGTATCGTTACGATAACGCAACGAGGTAATGCCGTCTTGTGTGCACCCAACGACGAAGGGAGAGTCGGCCGCCTTCAACACCATGGCAACCTTGCGCTGCGGCCGATTGGGTGTAGGCACTGTAACGCCTCCGAACAACGCGCTAGCCAAGAAGCTACTGCCCAACAGCATCGTACGACGCGTATACGTCCAGACTTTAGACATGCCTTTGGTCTTCGTCATCAACTCTATCCGGTATCGCCCCATACGGATGATCAAGGCGTGCCGTTTTCTCGCCGTAAACGTCAACGCGACAAGCGACATACGTTCTCAACTACCGAGTGTTCGGTCGGCAGCGCTTCGTCACCATCGGTCCTCACGGTGCCCTTGGACAGCAGACCTTGCACGCAAGGAGGCCAAGCGGCTTTTGGCCTGGTTGACAATGGCAAAGACCCGGTCGACGATAAAGCCACGGCGCGCCTGAGGCGTCCATATAAGGACCATGACCCCAGCCTCAACCCAATCACGCTGAAGCCGCCAACGACGTCGATTATCCAATCCCCCTAGGCGATTGTCTTGCCATCCGCGCTCGCGCCGTCTCCGCAACCTCGACCAGCTCCGACGACGCGAGCGCTACCAGCAGAGCACGCAGATCAAAGGGACCCTTTTGGACGCCGTTGGGTGTCATTCCAGTGCCGATTGACAGTCGAGTATCCATCGTCGACGCTTTACTGATGATGCTGCCGATGACTTCGCTGCGAAGGTCGATCATGTGAGGCGACATTCTGCTCTCTCGACATTACTCATCGACAAGCCGCCGGGATGCGTAGGTATATTCCAGGGCCGCCTTTCGTGCATCTTCGATGAGATTGGCGGCGGCGCCATGTCCCCCGTCAATATTCTCATAGTAAAAATAGGGCTGACCTAGCTCAGCGAGCCTCGCGGCTGCCTTACGGCCGCGCGCTGGATGCACACGGTCGTCCTTGGTGGAGGTGAGAATGAAGGGCGCCGGATAGGTCTTGCCCGACACCAACTTATGATAAGGCGAGTAGGCCTCGAGCCACTCGCGCTGTTCAGGGATGGCGGGGTCGCCATACTCGCCGATCCAGGAGGCCCCCGCGGCCAGTTTGGTGAACCGAAGCATGTCGAACAGCGGCACCTCCACTACGGCGGCATTGAAGAGGTCGGGTCGTTGGGTGATTGCGGTCCCCACCAGCAGGCCTCCTTGGCTGCCGCCAGATACGCCCAACCGGCGGGGAGAAGTGATCTTCCTCCGGATCAGGTCCCCTGCGACGGCGATAAAATCATCCCATGTGCGCTGCTTTGTTGCCCCTTGGGCGGTCTGGTGCCATTGCGGACCGAACTCGCCACCGCCGCGCAGGTTCGCGACGACATATGCATTGCCCTGCTCGAGCCAGAGCCGTCCCATAAGGCTCGCATAAGAAGGCAAAAGCGGAACCTGAAATCCGCCATAGCCATAGAGAAGGGTTGGGGTAGATCCGTCAAACTTGGCGCTCTTGGGCCGTATCAGAAAGTAAGGAATGCGGGTGCCGTCGCGCGAAGTTGCCTCGAGCTGCTCCACGACATGTTTAGATGCGTTGAACCTCGGAGGTGTCGCCTTCAGTGTCTCGAGACGTTCGGTCGCGGCGTCGAAGTAGCAGAGCGACGTCGGCATCAGAAAGCTGGAAACGCTGAGCATCATTTCATCCGATTCATTCGAAGCGGCAGTCAGATCGACACTCGCATTCTCCGGGAGCGGGATCGGCGTGGCTCGCCAAGCGTCCTGATCATACTTGTAGACGAACGCCTTGCTCTGAGCATCGTCGAGGATCGTCAGGATCAATAAGTTCTTGGTAACGCCGAATCCGCGGAGCGCCTGCCGAGGCCCGGGTTTGAAGACGAGCGTGGGGCTGGCATGCAGCGGATCCCGCTTCCATTCGGCCAAGTCGTACGAGATTAACGAGCCAGCTGCGAAACCGGCGTCGCCGTAAGTCGGCGTCCAGTCTTCATTTAGCATCACGAGCAGGCGGCCAGTGACAATGCCGCCGATGCTCGCCTTTCTCGGCAGATTGAGCTTAATCGGCAGCCCGGGGCCAAAAAGCACATACTCATCCTCGAACAAGCTGATGCTGCGCGCGGCGCCGGTCGCGTGAATTTTTCCTTCACTGTCGCGCAGCACGAATGGTCCGGCTGCGACATCCGTCGGCTCGCCGCGAAAAACCTCGCGCGCTTCACCGAGCGACTGACCGCGCTTGAGCTCCTTCACGACGAAAGGGTAACCGGAGGGCGACATCGTCTCTTCGCCCCAATCTCGTGCAATCAGGATCGTGTCGACATCTACCCAGCTTACGTCCTGCTTCCCCTCCGGGAGATCGAAGCCGTTCGTGACGAAGGCCTTGGCGTCGCGGTCGAATTCGCGCACGAATACGGCATCTTTGCCGCCCTCGGAAAGTTCGACTAGGCATAGACGCTCTTCGGGCGGTAGGCAACTCCCGCCTCGATAGACCCAATTTTTCTTCTCCGCGTCCGCCAGAGCGTCAATGTCGAGCACGGTCTCCCATTGCGGACTCTGGGTGCGATAGCTTTCAAGCGTGGTACGCCGCCAAACGCCGCGCACCTGTTTCTCGTCTTGCCAGAAATTGTTGAGACCGCCCCGTCCCAATGAAACGTACGGAATCCGGTCCTTGGCCTGAAGGATTTCGAGCGCCTCCTCGTAGAAGCGCTGATAGCGGGGATCCGATTGAAGCGCACCAAGTGTCTTGTCGTTCTCGGCACGAGCCCAAGCCAATGCGCCCGGCCCTTCGATCTCCTCAAGCCAAAGGAAAGGATCGTCCGCTTCCGAAGTAGCCGCCACCGTCTGGGGAAGTGCCGCGGAGAACAAACACGTCATAGATAGCCATCCTGCGAGGAGGAGTGAATTTTTCATGGGACTTGTCCGGAACACGGCCCAGCCGAGCTTGCGCGTGTTGGGAGTTGGGCGGACGCAGACGGGAGATGTGCATTCGATTTCAAAGAGCGGACATACGGGAATCGTCTGCCGGTACCTTCAACGGTGCAAGCAGCGTGCCGCTTCAAACTGGACGTTCTCCCGCCGGTTGGCATCGCATGCCGGCGTTAAGTAGTGGACGATGGTTTCAAAGCTGACAATTACACTGCTTGACTCCGACAGAGCCGAGGCCGAATGACGACAATTTCGCAACTTCCGCTCTACTCTCGCGCACCTGAATGGATCTGCAGCGCGCACAACTGATCCGCCGCCCCGCATCACCTTTGGAGGGCTCCGCCCCCGCGGCATGGCGCCGCAGAAGAGTCTCGCGCGCAAAGCAAGGGGGCGGGCGGGGGATACTTGTCCGGACCTCTGCATCGAACCTTACACGCAGTTAACTAACGGCTAGGCCGAGCGCTTCATTCAGAACGTGTTTGGATGCAGGGACCATTGCGACGCAAGACCAGTTCCTCAATGAGCACCACAGCGCGTTGTTTGTGCATCTCGATCCGCGACATGGACGGCAGGCGGCTCGCTCCTGAGATCATTCGCGCGGTCCTCTCGAATGAGCCTCCTTCCGGCGCATACCTACGTCTCAATATCCCCCCTCCTCGGCGGAAAAATACATTTGATTTCGCTTCTTGGTCCGCCGGGAGATCGGCAACCGTCTTGCGCTCCTTACGGTCTTCGCTTGATCCCATAGCACCTGGCGAGCGCTCTCACAGGAACTAGGCTCTGAGCGCATCGTCTCGTGGCGAACGACTTTTTTGCTCTTGCGCCATCGTAACGTGTTCTGTGCAAACTCCGCTGGCATTCGGGTGAGCGATCTTGCTCGCATGCAGCTCCGGCCGAGATCAACCATGCCGCAAGATCTAGTCTCTGCACTTCTGCACGTCCTCGC
Source organism: Bradyrhizobium sp. BLXBL-03 (assembly GCF_051853015.1). Classification (NCBI taxonomy): domain Bacteria; kingdom Pseudomonadati; phylum Pseudomonadota; class Alphaproteobacteria; order Hyphomicrobiales; family Nitrobacteraceae; genus Bradyrhizobium; species Bradyrhizobium sp. BLXBL-03. The sequence continues at coordinate 7,497,654 of NZ_CP182470.1, forward strand.
AAAACCGCCTTGCAAGTTATCGCCGCCCACCTTCCATTCGGACTGCTGGTTTTGATAGGTTGTCTCCCGGCGCTTCACATCAGAGAGCTATCGCCGTGGCGAGAGGCTGCAATCCTGAGCTATTGCTGACCAGCAACGTGCCAGACGACATGCGCGCTACAGCCCCGCCGCCCAGTAAGAGGACCATCGCATGACTAACGCTCAAACTCACTTTCAGGAGGGATCTGGGCTCAATACAACAGGCCTTCCACTTCCTGCAGTGGCACCTCCGACTATCAGGTGGCCGAAAGCGCCTTTCCCGAACGACAGCGCTTTTTGCGGCTGGCTGGGCCGGCCGGCCTACGTTATTTGTGCCAGACGTCAGACAAGGAGCGGCCAAGTTAAAAGGCAATGCTCAAGGCCTACCTGAGGATACGCGATCTCGCACTGTTCAATCCTGTGGCTAATGGCTCTTCAGTATCAATTGGCGACAGCTATATCCGCCCCTTTAATCATCAGAGCCTTGAAAGCTCTCTTATCAAGACGTCTGAACAATGGTTCTTCGTCATCCGTGAGCGCCTGCGATCGGAAGACCATTTGAGAATCCCGTTTGCTGTCGCAACCAACGTGTCTGATGATTACTTTCGGCGGTGCTATCAGGAGAATCTGAACTGGCCTCTCGATTTTATTATTATTGAGGCGGCCCGCAGCGGCGGCCGGCTCCGTGTAAGAGCTGGCCTTTTGGGCAGCCTGCCGATCTACTTCTGCGTTGAGGAGCGCACTCGCTCGGTTGCGCTCTCCTGAGATTCTGTTGAGTTAACGCGTGAGTCGCGTGCAGTTGACGCAGAATTGATCGCGCATCATCTGACGATGAAAACGTACTACTCTGCAAGACAAGCCCGCCTCGGCGTTAACCTCCTAACAGCGGGCGCGAGCCTATACGTCGATACGTCGGACACACTGTTTGAGTACGGCTCGAGACCGTCACCATCTTATACATGCGCTGGATTGACGACAATCGAAGCGCTTCGTCAGTTTAATCAATTACTCAGTGAGGTTGTTGTTTCGCGGCCAACCAAACCTCATGAAAGTGCCGTGGAATTGAGTGGAGGAATGGACTCAGCTTCCGTCGCAATGGCTGTCCGCGAGGGCGCCGGATCGTTAACGTGTGGGGGAATTCTACTCGATGCGGAGAGTAGTCCCAAGCGATCTGATAGACGCAATAGTATTTTGGCCGCACTGAATTGCCAAGATCAAGCAATCGAATTGAATGACCACATGCCCGCGATTGATCTGAATCTCGACTCAAAACACCATTTGCCACTTGTTTCGGAATATTACCTCGAGGACTTCGAGGCGCTTTGGGACAGATTTAGCAATGAGGGCTGCAAGATAATCTGGTCCCGTATGGGAGGAGATGAGCTTTTCTTCCGCTACTCGGGCGAGGAAGATGAAGCAGGTTCGCAATCGTCACGTTGCTTCGATGTTGCGGTTAGACTGGCGGAAGGCCTGCTAACGAGGCGCGGCCTGATGCCGCTCGTTCGACCTTCCTATTTAGCGCGCCGCTTGGTCTGACGGCAGCAACGACTCTTCTGGGTAAGCTTTGTCATGCTCGTCCTCTCGCAAAGCGAGGACTGTGGCCCGTGACCCCGCTGTCTGATCCGCGATTGATCAGCTTTTCAGCGACCCTTCCACTCGAATTTTGAGCAGACAAGCACATGCTTTGTCTCTACTTACGTAACCGTACCGGCGCCGAGGTGTTTCCGCGAGACGAATTAAGGAGAGCTTCGAGGTCGTATTGCCGAGGGCGATTGCCGCGCGGGCGGACACACTTGCATTCCAACTAAATACTTGTGCATTAGCGGACTTGGGCTTGGTTTCGCGAGAATCGGTTATGACGCTTCTGAATGAAGTGGTAACGAAGCGCACATTTGTTGCGACGAGTGCCTTGGCTCGCTTTATATTTCGCCCGGCAACTTGGTTGATGGTGTCCGCCGGACGCGCGGCGATAGTGAAACCAGGGGGCTTATAGTTGATTATGCATTGGCGAGCCTGGTCTGAGACCGGCAAACTGGACCATTTTCAGCCAGAGGCTTGGTCGGCGAATCGCTTCGGCTGGAAAGGAGCGACGCACCATGAAGGCCTCAAGATTTTTGACGCCCCAACAGGCGTTCATCCTGAAGCAGGGAAGCGCTGGCGCTTGGAGGTGCTGGAAAGAGCCCTGCAAGGAAATGGGATTTCGGGCAACGATCCGCCTCGATCAAGGCAGCGAGTTTGCGTGATCCAGACCTGTGGGCCTAACAGCGCGGCGGCACGGTCGACTTCTCGCGGCCCGGCAAGCCGACCGACACGGATGTTGTAGACAAGCCCTATGTCGCGGAAGTCTTGCTGTGTCGGGATCGTGGCTTTGCCCGCCACCGGGACGTGAACCTGGTGTACTCCTTCTCGGCGGATTCCACGCGTGCTCGTTCCTCAGCCCTCTTCGCGGGGATGTTGTAATCATAGGCCGATCCACGCTTGGCATGGCTGGTGGGTAATCCAGCGCGCAGTTCGATGCTCCGGAACTTGCGCGCCAGCAGGGCCGGCCTGGTCCAGATGTAGTCAGTGCTCTTGGTCAGCATATGCCAGATGATCATCGCCAGCTTCCGCGCCGTCGCGACTGCCGCGATGTGCTTGCCGCGTCGTGAAGCCACGCGCTGGAAGAATGCACGCAGCGGTCCCGGCGAACGGGCTACAGCCCATGCTGCTTCGACGAGCATTCCGCGAGCTTGGCCGCGGCCCTGCTTGGTGATCCTGCCATGGTAGGCGGAGACCTCGCCAGACTGCCTTACGCTCGGGTTTAGCCCCAGGTAGCTCACCAGCCTGGTCGGATCGGCAAAGCGCCGAATGTCGCCGACGGCCGCGGCCACGCCCGAAGCCACCGTCATATCCACACCCGGGAGCGTCATCAGCCGCCGAATGATCGGATCGGACATCGCTTCACGCGCGATATCCGCCTCGACCTCCTTCAACGAACCCTGGATCAGGTCGATCTGCGCCAGGTGCCGCTCGATTGCGGCACGCTCGTCGGCAGGTACCATCTGGGCGGCGATCCACCTGCGACCGCTGATCCCTACAAGGTTGAGGTGTGGACAGGGCGGAATGAGGTGGGCGTGAAGGATCGACTGAATGAGGTTCTTCAAGCGTACCCGCTGACGCACGAGCTGCGTACGGCGCGCAACTTGCCGTCGCAGGGCCATAGTGCGCTGATCGGGTACCCAGACCTCCGGAAGAAATCCGGTGGCGTACAACTTCGCGAGCACGGCGGCATCAATCGCATCCGTCTTGATCTTTGCGTACGCGATCAACCGCACCTGCTTCGGGTTGGCGATGACAACACGGTCGACATACGGCGCCAGAACTTCGACAACGGCCGCGGCATTGCCAGTCGCCTCGACGACCACGTGATCATCATGGGTGAGTTCCTTCCTGGCGAAAGCCTCCAAGCTGTCACGAGTCATGGGAATGCGGCCGAGCTTCGTTAGATGTCCCTCGAGCAGCGCCACGGCCTCGGCGGCCACGCGATGGATGTCCATGCCAATGATGCGCATCTCTCCCTCCATGGTCAGTGCGAAAGGGAGCTGCGGGCAACACGACAATTACGGATCCGCGCTCGCAGCGCATCCGGGCTAGTCGCAGGGGCGGCCAGATAACGACCTCGAACTCGCAGTTCATGTCAGTGCGACGGCCTGCCCGCACTTGCGTGCTCCCGGTGCCCCGAGGCCCGGATCGGTCTACGCTAATGGGCTAGACCGAGTCTGGAAACACGGGACACCGGCTACATCATGCCGGATAACGCGTTCATTGAGGCCCTCAACGGCGGCTTCCGCGCCGAATGCCTCAACGTCCACTGGTCCTGTCTCTTGCGGAGGTCAGGAAGAAGTGGAGACTTGGCGCAACTGGTATAACGAGGAACGAGATCGGCAATGGGCCGCCGGTTTTGCTGCACACCCACGTTCGCGCAACAAGCCCGCCGACCTTACGGAAGCGCAAACCTCTAGTTTTAGCCCAAACTTCGGTCTCGCTGCACTTCGGGCCGGGCTCTAGCTCCTTCTGGAGGAAAAAACGCAGCGGCACGTCCCGAAGCAATTAACTTTACGTCAGATCGGGCTACGGGTCTCGCGCATCCGATCGCAAACCAGTCCTGGTAGGTGCCTGCAGGTCTCTCTAGAGGTACAACTTACCGGCACCCTAGGGCCGACATCAGGGTGCACTAACTGGCTCAGGCGGTAAGGGTGGCCACTCAAGTTAGCGGCGCGTGGTAGGGACAGCACTTATCGTACGCAACGAGCGCCGAGTCACGTCGCTACTAACTTCACCAGCAGCGCGGGCGTGGTAGGGACAGCCATCGCTTCACTCACCGGGCGTGGGCCGAGTCACGTCCGCGCTGCCTCCGATTGGCATGGGCACGCCCATACCCCCGGGCAAGGCTATTTCGTCCGGACGGATCCGCATTTGGCACAGAGGTCGATGTGATTGAACCGATGACGCCGCTGCAGACAATCAGTGACTGGTTCGAAAAGCAGCACGTAGAAATACAAGGCGAAATCATTGCCGGCATGGCCTTGCTTTTGGACTTCAACGATAGGGACTTTCTCGCACTCGACAACGAACAGCAAGGTGAGTTTCTCCGGCAGTGGAACGACGGTGGATTCGGAAGGATTCGCGTTTCCACTTCTGGGCCTAGAGTAACGGGATGCGATCCGAGCTCCCTCAGCGGTGTGCCGCCGCATGTACGTTGTCTTTCGGAGCGCTTAACATACACGCTCGGGTGGGGCTTGTGAGAAGCGTCGGGAACAACACCATGGACATTGGCTCCATAAGCACGTTGGAATTAGCGGCTCTGGGAATTGCCTCGGTCTTTCTCATCGCAGTTCTCCTCGGCTGGTGGTGGGTTAGTCGGGGCTTCCGTGATTTGTAGCTGAGGTCACCCCTCCGCGTCAGCTTGAGAGATAGGCTTGACGGTTTTTGCGACGTTCGCTGGCGGCCAATCACCGCCGACTGCCTTCGGAATTCCTTTGGCAACCAGCAGCGAAGATTTCCAGACAAGCATCTAAACGCTACATGGATCCCAATGATCTGCTCGGCTTCAGAATTTGGACGGCTGCCAAATTAGCTGGGACAAAAGTGTCCTACAGTGTGATGTTTTATACGGAAATATAGCCTATTTTGAGATAGTTGGCGCATCCCTCTTTGGAGGCATATCGAGGAGTTCGCCGACCTTGCGCTACGTTGATTCAATCCCGCGTGTCTCGGCGGCTCGCATTAGGTGTTTGAGCATGACGAAGACCTGATGCTGTAGGGCGGCACGAAAAGTCGCTGCGCTCCTGTTGCGCGGATAGCGCTGCCAGGCGGCGGCGAACTGGAAGTGGGCAGTGCTCCTGCGCTTTAGTACATTTCCGGCGATTACACCAGCCAACCTTCAAAAGGAAGATCAACGCCTCGACACACCCCACGCAAATGTCCCGACTTCGCGACGGTCGCGGAGGCGTTCTTCGCAACCGTTGCACTTCAAACGTGGCTTCATCGGGTCGCAGCCCAGCCTACATGGGAACAAACGCTATCGATGCGACGCTAGCTGCACGCCTAGGTGCGCCCAGAGAGCGCTCGGCACGACTGCTGACCCTGCTACACGCAGTGAGCATTAAGGTTTTCGGCTGCGCCGCTGCTGTTCGACTCTGCGATGCACTTGATGAAGCTACTGCAGCTTGGAAGACGTGGTGGACGCACTGCAATGCCGCATATCGGCGATAGTCGGGATGGCGGCGACGGTGACGACTACTGAATCTAGTAGGTCTGCTGGTCCTCGGCATGAGCTAGTGAGTAGAGCCTTTTTGACAAACAGGCCTCGCGCACCGAAAGGTGCGCGTTCGGATAGGAGAATCTCGATGCAGTTGACCGCGCTGCGCCCCACTTCTTTAGCGCTGATCCTTTTTACCTGCGGGGTGATGGGGAGCGCGCAGGCCGACGATCCGCCGGCGCGTGCAGAGGCCACGACGCCAGCCGGCTATAAGGGCGGCTCCGGCGAACGCGCCGGTCAAGCGCAGAGTACGCCGTCGGCGGCCGAACAGCATCGCCTGCCGCCGGACTCCAGCACTGGGCAAAAGCTTGAGCTCCCTGGACGGACTCTCTCTTTCATCGCGACCGCCGGCTCCATCCGCCTGTTTGACGACAAGGGCGAGCCGCAGGCCGACATCGTCTATACCTCGTATCAGCTTGACGGCACCAATCGCAGCACGCGCCCGGTAACATTCTTTTTCAACGGCGGACCTGGCTCATCATCGGCATGGTTACAGCTTGGCAATGCTGGACCCTGGCGGCTGCCGATCAATGCTGACGAGGTGACGCCATCTACTTTTCCGGAGGCGACGCCAAACGCAGAGACTTGGCTCGATTTCACGGATCTTGTATTTATCGACCCCGTAGGCACCGGCTATAGCCGTTTCGTTGCGACGGGCGATGATGCGCGCAAGCGGCTTTATTCCGTTGACGGCGACGTCAACGCGCTCGGGCTGGTAGTCCGCCGCTGGCTTGAAAAGCATGACCGGCTGTTGTCGCCGAAATATATCGCGGGTGAAAGCTATGGCGGCATTCGTGGACCAAAGCTTGTCCACGAGTTGCAGATTCGACAGGGCATAGGCGTCAACGGCCTAATCATGGTCTCGCCGTTGTTCGATTACAGCCAGTACGCTCGCACGAGCCTCCTGCAACACGTTGCAAGGCTGCCAAGCTATGTCGCAACGCAGCGTGAAGCCAAGAGTTCGGTCAAGGGTTCGGTAAAGCGATCCGATCTCACTGACGTGGAAGCTTATGCACGCGGCGAGTTTCTGGCCGACCTCATCAAAGGCCAAACGGACAAGGAAGCGACCACGCGTCTGGCCGATAAGACCGCGGCGCTGACCGGCATCGACCAGGCGGTGAGTCGCAGGCTCGCGGGCAGATTCGACCTCGCCGTGTTTCGCCGCGAATTTGATCGTAAGAATGGCAAGCTAATCGGAAACTATGACGCCTCGGTGCGTGGCATTGATCCCTATCCGGACTCCGATTTCCCACCTTCTGGCGATCCCTCGAGCGATACGCTGTTTGCGCCTCTAACCAGCGCCACCGTCGATCTCCTTACGCGCAAGCTAAACTGGCGGCCGGACGGCTCTTATGAGCTCCTCAACCGCACAATCGGGCAGGCTTGGGATTTCGGCCGCAGTCCTCCAGAGTCGCTATTTGAGCTACGCCACATCCTTGCAACGGACCCAAAGATGAAATTGCTGGTCGGGCACGGCCTCTTTGACCTCGTCACGCCCTATTTCGGATCACAGATGGTGCTCGATCAATTGCCACCATTTGCCTCGGCACCGCGCGTCAAACTTGTAGTCTTTCCGGGCGGCCACATGTTCTATTCACGAGACCCCTCGCGCCAAGCGTTTCGTGCAGAGGTCGAAGCGATGATGAAGTAACCGGACGGCGAACTAGGCTACAGCGGTGAATTTTTGAGATGGTTGGCGCATTCCTCTTTGGAGAAGATATCGAGGAGTTCGCCGACCGTGCGCCACTTTGCTTCGACATCGTTCTGCGCGGCTCGCATGTCGAAATACCCGTTGCAGACCAACTCGCCAGTTTCGCTCTCACCTTACGGCAAAGACATTAATCGGATGCGTGTGGCGAGGATAGCACCAAGCCGAGGACGCCTTAAGGTTGCCTCAAGAAATTGGCGCGGATGTTTGATCTGCGCCTTGGCAAGCCCGAATCGTCTTCGGCGCAGGACAACGCTTCTCTATCCGAGCGAACGGGCGCCCGCAGCGTTCCGCCTCAGTCAGCTTAGGTGATATTTATTGAAGAGTTCGCCAAGCTCAGTAGCCTTGATCTTTTTCAGAATCAGTTTGTGCAGGAACGCAGGTCCCAGAATCTCAATTTCATTGCCGTCACGCAGTCTACCCATTGCTGCAAGCAACTGCGAATATCGTAGGTCGAGTTGAATACCTCGGGCCCGCCAAGTTCACTTTTGAGGAGAATATAAACGGCTTCCATCGCCGTCCGAACGGAGTATTCCGTCGTGAAGATACAATCCCGTTCACCGGACTCCGCCAACTGGCCGATAAAGGCGAAATTGCCCGCCTCTTTCGGCACAACATCGAGCCGGTCACCCGCCTGCCGAGGCATGAAGAAGGAAGTGACGTAGGGCATCATCACCAATCCCGTCTTGGCGGCCTCTGCGGCAAGTTCCGGTATGCTCGCGACCGGCACACCGAGGTGATAAAGCCAATCTTGCGTGGTCTCCTCGCCCGTACAATCTTGCATCGGTTTCCTCACGTAGTCGCCGGCTTTATCGACGAATAGTGAATACACCCAGACGACGACTTGATCGCTGGGCCGCTGCTTGAAATGCGCCTGGCGGTTTGTGGTCCAATTGAGCAACCAGCTCGCATCTTTCACCGTAACAATGCCTCCTGTGACGACCCTGCCACTGAGCGGATCGCGTTTGGCGATCTTGCGGATGTATGGCGGAATGCGTTCATCCAGGGTCGTGATCGTCGCCGACTCCCATTTGCTTGCAGAGATATTGCCGCAAAAGACGTTTGGACGGTCAAAGGCGGCATCCTTGGCCGCAATACGCCGCCATAGATCCCAGGCGGGCGCCGGTCCTTCGTTGAGCCTGGCGGCCGTGTGATGGTCCCCCATGTCCGAGTTTCAGTCAGCGACCCGATCGTCATGAAAACAAGATCGTCGGCGCCAATAAAATGAGATTGCCCGCAGTGCCATTCTCAAGCCAGCGGATGGCTGTGGCTTGCTTGCGTCCGCACATTATCTCGATGACTTCTAGTCCGTAGCGAAAGTTGACGCCTTGCTCCAACAGCCATTTGCATAATGGCAGAACAAGCGATACATATTGATTGTACTTGGTGAACTTCAGCGTGCTGAAATCCGGCAGGGCGCCGATATGATGGATAAATCGATGCACATAAAGATTCATCTCGAGGGCCGAATGCGATTCTTCAAAGGCGAACATGGTCCGCCAATAGAGCCCGAAATTGCTGTTGAAGAATTCCCTCCCGAACACTTTGTCGATGCGCTTGGTCTCCATCTGCTTACGAGTGGCAAGAAAACGGGCAATCACTCTTCCTAGGCCTCTTCACTCAGAGTGAAGAGGCCGTCGGTATGGGCGTCCTGCCCTTGGTTCACCTTCGCCCGCTGGAGTGTGTAGTTCGGATCATCCTTGTTCAGCCAATAAAACTCGCCGAGCACGCTGGCGCCTTCAAGTTCGAGCGATGGGATCGAGCGAAACAGATCCCAGAGGCACTCGAAATGATCCTCCATCTCCTCTACCACCTCGAATCACGAATCCCCTTTCTGGATCCTGACTGCCGTCCAACGCGCCTCCCGGAACCTTCTGTCGTTCGAGGATGGTGATACGGTCGCCACGCATTTGCCCGTCGCGGATCAAGAAGGCCGCGCCTGAGAGCGCAGCCAACCCCGAACCAACGAACCAAGCCGTCTTGCTATCCGCGCCAGCGGGTTTGCGGAGACGAGCAAAAGCTTCGTAGTTTCCACTGCTGTAATACATCGCGACATTCCATCTTGATCTGACAACCCGTCCGCTGATAGTCAGAAGATGTTTTCGATCGCCTGACACTTCTGCGGGACGCCGATCGTCAGCCCGCCATCAACGACGATTTCGGAGCCGGTAAGATAAGAGGACTCGTCGCTGACCAGGAACAAGACTGCCTGTGACACTTCCTGCGGCTCGGCTGGCCGCCCGAGCGGAATCGGGAAACTGGAAAGATCGAAGTTCTCTGTCATCCGGGTGTTGATGAGACCCGGATGGATAGAGTTTATGCGAACGCCGGACGCGGCGGCCTCCAAGGCAGCGGACTTCGTTATGCCCCGCACGCCGAACTTGGAAGCAACATAGGCGTGAAGCCCAGGACTACCCCTCAGCCCCTCGACCGACGAGACGTTGACGATCGAGCCTCCGCCCGCGCGGCGCAGGGCAGGTAAGGCAGTCTGCATTCCCAAGAATACACCGGTGAGATTAACAGCCAGGGTCTTCTCCCACTGCTCGAGCGGGAACCGCTCGATGGGCGCCATGCTAGCTATGCCTGCATTGTTGACGAGGCCGTGCAGCGCGCCGAACTTGCTCTCCGCAGCCGCGATCGTCTGGCGCCATTCCTCCGGCTGAGCGACGTCTTGACGCACATAGATCGCAGATGGGCCGAGTTCGGCTGCGAGAGCCTCTCCTTCTTTGTGGAGAATATCGGTGATCACGACTTTCGCTCCCTCGGCTACCAGCAGGCGCGCATGAGCGGCCCCCATCCCTCGAGCCCCGCCGGTTACCAAAATGACTTTTTCGCTCACTCGTCCCATAACTCTTGTTCCCTCGATCCGCGGCGGTGCAGGCTTTTCAACATCAAAAGGGATGAGTGGTCCTGTTGATCAAAATGGTTGAGAACGAGCATTAGAAGTCGGGCAAGCCAAAAATCGCGGGTGTGCACCACGCCCACGGGCTCTTGCCGATATGCCCAGTGCCACATCATCTTTGATGCCCAACGGCTTTGCGCAGCGCCTTGTGTAAATTGGCGCGAAGTAGTTCGATCCCAATTTCACGTCGCGAACATGCGTCCACCGCTCAGGCGCTAACCGTCCTTGATTGCTGCATTGGCCTTGCCGAACTGCGCCACCGTATTGACGCAGGCAATTTGCGGCCGAATTTCCTCCGATTTCGAGATAGGATCGTTGCCCGCGAGCGAAGCGATGCCGGCTCGGAACCGTACTGAGGTCCTTGTGAATCGAGAAGTGGGGCGCAGAACTCATGAGATTCTCCTAAGTCTTGCGAACTGGAGTATTCATTCTGTGCAATCTGCGCGCCGAGAATCTGATAGGAAGTCAGACTCACGTGTCTCTTGTACTGGTGCGGGAGGTCTTCCGACGCCCTACCGAGACGTCGATGTCCACGGGCCTAGCGTTTTTCGGTCATGCGCGGCGATAACGTCATGGCTGATCTGGTTCAATCGAGCGACAACGGCGATGGCCATGTGTTGCAAAAACCCGCAAACAGAGCCTCATCGACTTTGTCCGGAGGCTTGCTCGTGTCGGGCTTTCGACATCGCGTCGTTAATCGGACAAGCGAGGAAGGCAACAGAACAAGAGGCGAAAGTTGTCGGGTCTCTCGTATCCGATTTGACGTCAGCAACCTAGTGAGCCGTACAACTCCACACGAGGTGCCTGGCATCGACGTTGCATAGGGACTGATAGACAAAACGGAAGCCACCCACTCGCCTTGACGTCATCGTCGGTGAGCACGCTTCGCCGAAATGGATGCGCAATCAGGCGCATCGGTAGCACAGCACAGCCGCCTGCTGGAAAAAGTCAAGCGTGTTGGATGTTTTCGGATGGCTTAATCCGGCGGATTGAGGTGCAAGGCGCAGAAACGGCACTGCGGTCTCGCGTAGCGACGATCGCGATCGCTGGATCGATGCGCCCCGGCGGACTACCGAGCCCACATCGCGGCGGGCGCCATAATCGCTAGGAGCGCTTCAACAACCGGAGAGGCGCGGTGAGACAAATAGTTCAATCTCAAATCGCGCGAAACCATTCTGAGATCGAGGAGGATTCGATGCCTGACGTCAAAGGCATTCCGCTTGATGCGCCCCTTTACCATGGGGGTAAAAATCGTGGCAGTTCGTTTCTCGGCTGCCAAGCCATAAACCTTATGTTCAGCGTGGGGCACGAGGCGAATTGTTTATTGCCGAAGGAGCTAGTACCTGCAGCAAACCCCGCAATCGCCATTGTGGGGGTCGCGAGATATCGCTCGAGCACTGTCGGGCCATACTTGGAGTGCTATTCAGGAATTCAAGTTCGTGATCCCGACGGTGAGACTGGCTACTACATCGCTTACATTTACGTGACAGTAAATGATGCAGCTCTCACCTCGGGACGAGAGGTTCTTGGTGCTCCAAAAAAGCTGGCGCACATTAGATTGATCAGAGAAGGTGGTCTAATTCAGGGTACGCTCGAGCGTCCGAAAGGCAAGCGCCTGCTGACCCTTACCGCTCAACCGGACGAGCGCATGAGCTCGGATTCGCGACAGATGTATTCTGCGCGGACGAATTTCTACTCGGTTCGGCAGCTGCCGCCCATCATTGAGTCCGGGAAGGGAGCGGTAACGCAACTCGTCAAATGGTGTACGGACCGAACGTTGCGACGCGACGAGCGTGGCGAAGAAGTTCTATTTACTGGACCAACCTCCCTAACTTACGATTCCCCCTCGATTATCGATCCCGTGCACAATTTGACTTTTGGCCAAGCCCTGCTCGGCACATACGAGGAGTATGACGCAAGGCTCGAGGCCATTGATATCCTTTCGGAGGAATCAAACCCAGTAAACAGATGATCGATAAGCTTGAAGAATCATCCAATCCTAAAGTTCTGCCCCGGGGTCGACGAGGATGTCGTGATTGTGCTGGAACACTGCCTCTCGAGCCGGAGCGAGAAGTCAGCCAAGGCCGCAGCAGTCGGTGGGAAGGCCGCAGAGCCGCCCCGGAGGCGAAGGGCCAAATGAACACCGTCGACCTTTAAGGCACGAGGCGAGATCTCCCCAGGTAAGAACGCACTCCTTCACTGCACGACCGCCGGATTTACTCCGCTTCCCCTTGCGATCACGAGAGCTTTGCGGTTTCCGGCCCGCTCGCCCTGGTCGGCAACGACTTCTCTATCCGGTTCTTGTTCATCGGCCCGCAGCTTCGCTCCGCGCTTCCTCCCCACATTCGGTCGCCCTCAGCCCTTTGCTTCGCTCGTTGTGATCAACTCGCGATGGGACTTGCACCCATAAGAGTGCGCCCATGCTGGGTGCACCAAAGAAAAAGCCCGCCACCTAGGGCGGGCTCTCCGGTTTCCGATCGCACGGGCCTCACGCAATGCGCAGGTTCTCCGCGGATGCCTTGCCCGAGCGGCGATCCGCCACGACATCGAAGCTGACGCGCGCGCCCTCGGCTAGGCCAGTGTACCCAGCCTTTTCCACTGCAGAAATATGAACAAACACATCTTTGCCGCCATCTTCAGGCTGGATGAAGCCATAACCCTTGGTTGCATTAAACCACTTTACAATTCCCATAGCCACTTTAGGAGTCTCCACTAGATTGCAACGAGTCGAGTTAACCAGCCTTTAGCGAGGTCATCAAGACAACTCGCCGGCGCGAACCGACGGGCTCTCCAGTGAGGCGCTGGTGATCAGAGGGGCGCGGCCGACGATCTTGTCGCTCCCCTCCGCGGTGCTCCTTCGCGCACATGTTGCCCAAGGCGCACGCGACCTCGTCCTCGTCGGCTAACGTGCCCGGGATCGCGACGAAGATCTCCCGGCATGGTATCCCTAGCTGGTAGTGGTACGGGTGAACGTCGCGCATCGACGCCCCCCATTCGCCGCACCGGCGCACGATGTCGATTAGCCTTGGCCATAGGAGGGCCTCAGTGTGGTTTGTTAGAGCCGGGGCGGAAGGTCGCGCTTCCCCTCGGCTTGCTTTTCGTGGCACCATGACTTCATGGTAAAAGCAATTCGTGACACCATGACGTCATCAAGAAAGCGAACTCCAGCGACGGGAGCCCAGTCACGGTTCGGATTCAGCCCGAATTGGCAAAAGATTTAGACGGTTGGCGTCGCAAGCAGCCTGACTTACCCGGCCGCCCCGAGGCGATCCGGCGGTTGCTGGAGATCGCGCTGAAGGCGAAGAAATCGTGACTCCACTAGCAGAACCGACCGACCTTGAGTTGATCCGCAAAATCGCTGCTGCGGGCGGAAGGAAATACACCGCCGGAAACATTGACCGCGGAAAATATCAACGCCTCGTGGCATTAGGCTGGCTAACCGAAGTCTCTGTCAACATCAGTGATGTCGTGTACGAGGTAACTGAGGCTGGGAAAGCGGCCGCGCGACTGAGATAAGGCGATTGCCGCCGCGAGTGCTACGGGGATTCAAGCCGAGGTTAGTGTGGCGCAGATAGCGACTCACGAACATTAATTGAGAGAATCATCGTCGATCTCGTTAAGGCGTCGCACCATGGCTGCTAGCCCCTGCCTCCGTCTTTTCTTCCTCTTTCCGCGATTTCTGCGATCCCCTAGGCCACGAGATGAGTGCGCCGTAAACAAGGGCGAGACCAGCGACGATCAGCGAGATACCGAGAGCGCGCATGCTTGCGAGCCTCACAAAGAGAGGCATTTTACCTCAGTTTGGCGCGCGAGGCGCGTTCCTTGTCGACGCCAAGGTCTTTGAGGGTCCCCTTCGGCGCGTCGCGAAGATTGATCAAAGATACGCAGTAGCGGGTCTGGGTCGGAAACTATTGGCAGATGGAATCTCGGCTGCCAAGAAACCTTAACCGCTTGCAGTGGGCTGAGGACATCCACCAAAACAGCCCGTCCTCAGATATGGAAATAGACCAGAGGCAAATAGATGTATGTCCACCAGGCGAAGCCCGCCAATCCGGCCATTCGTTGGTCATGGGCATCTCCGAGAGCAGTTCGATTAACCAACCAACGAGCGGCAGCGCGCGTTTCAATGGCGCATCAAATATACTTCAAAAAATGGAACATTTTGCGCCGCGCCGTAGCCGCGCCCGGTGCATTATTTCGGGCTGGCGGAAGTGCCGGCCGGGGCTGGACGCATCCACAGCCTATCTGGGGCGCCCAAAAGTGCGAGTTGTGCACCGTCTCCCCACAGGCTTCCAATAGCCGGGGGATGGTAGAGTCGTTCCCGTCTCGATAGACTTGATGATGGGGGAACATCCCAATGACCAATTGGCAATCTGATCTCGATGCGCTCATCGCGGAAACGAAGGCGTTCGTTGAAAAAGCTGGTGCCAAGCGCCGCCTCGCCGACGAATACGATGCGGCGCAGGATCGTGGCGAACTTCGCAGCAATGGCGAACGCACCTTTTCAAGCCCGGAAAAGGTGAGCGTACCGAGTTAGTGCCACCAAAGGAATTGCACGAAGCGCGCCTAATACGAGACGCCAAAGTAATGATCCAGGCATCGTTGGCCACGTGCTCGACGAACAACTTGCGTACGGCGAGGAGCCGACCAAAGCCTCACGGCGTCAGATTGTTGCCGACCCGAACCAGCGCGAAGAAATCCTCCAACGTGTCGCAAGCTTCAGAGCGCAACAGGAACGCTTTATGAGGGAGCGAGAGGATTTTGCGGCAGCGGAATTGAGAAGAATGTGGGGATCGCGCTAGGATCCGGCTTCAGAAGGCCTCAGGCCGCCGCGCCGGGGCCGCGCTGATGCGGTATTTTGCTTGGGATTTGTGAGGTAGCGGGCGCCAGAAAGCCCGCTCCACGCGACGCCCCAGCCGCATCTAGCGTCCTAGCCGCTGAGTCGTGCGTTGACAGCTTTCGGCCAGCCGCTTCGCTCATCGTTGACGATGTCATAGCTCACGCGCGCGCCCACGTGGTGCTCAACGCCACGCGGGAACGACGTGGCATGCACGAATACATCTGTGCCGCCGTCGTCAGGTCTGATGAAGCCGAAGCCTCGATCGGCGATCCACTTTTTGATAACTCCCGACGCCATCCGTCTGCTTTCCTTTTTGCTGCCGTTCGAGTTCTAAGCCGCCATCCGTGCCGCATTCGGTCGCGGGGTCTTCTTTGGGGCCGCCGTTGCTAACGCAGATCCGAGAATTTCCTTCAGTTTGTGGCGAAAGACGCGCTCAAGCTGATCTTCTAGGCCGAGATCGGTCAACATCCAATGAAGCCCAACGAGATGGATACGGTCATAAGCCTCGATGAACGCGAGACCCTTCTCGACCCAAGTCTTATGCATGCACCCACTCACCGCTCGGAGGATCGGCACGGTCAGCGCCGCGGCACCATTGCTGCTTTCAAAGACAGTGCGCAATAGCAGCGTGACTTGCTCTTCGCCCTTGGCGGTAAACCGCGTCGGGTCGATGCCTCGCAGAAGATCGTAGCGTCGTAACAGCGTCTGCAAATAACAACCGGCTTGGCCGCTTCCGTGGGAGCGAGATCCTGCGGCATATCTTCGAGCGCGTGGATGCAAAGTGAATGGCAGCGGGCCTCGTCAAAAGGAGAAGGGTTCGCGGTGGATGCAAGCGTGATGGAAGCCAACGCAGCCGCTACCATGGTAAATCCTGCAGCGCGCGCGTAGTGGTCTGACTGCTTCGACCAAAAAGGATACGACAACCTCGATCTCAGGGTGGTGCTCGCTAACGCCACGCCGCCCGCGTGGCGGTGCGCGATTCCCGCTCACCTTGCTGCCGATTGACGCGCACCGACAGATGCGGCACGAAACAGGCGGATGATGTTTGGGTCCGCGCGAACGCATAGGAACGATCGCGCAGGCGTGGGTCCGTTGATCGGCGCCAGCACGTTCTGCTCAAGCGGCAGCGCTATCAGATCTCATCGACGGGCAGACAAGCTACCGAAAGACAGTTTCAGCCTCCTTACCAAGGAGGAAAACCCGGCGACAGCACGCGAGCGCCGATGATGGAGCCGATGTCGTCGAACGACCGCTTAGCGAGCCGCCTTCAGTAGAGCAACCGACATGTTCCAGGTTCAGTGTTGTCCGACCCGTCTGCCAGAGATCCTAAGCGATCCTACATAAAGTCGTAGTCGTCCTCGGCCCGATCCGAAACGCGCGCTGTTTCACTCTCGGTATCATTGGCCTCTGCTTTGGATAAATATAGTGCGGGCTTGTCTGCCCGCTGCCATTGACCGTCACTGTTCTTCGTCCATCTCTCCGGATGCTGGGTGGGATCAAGCACCATGTTATCGTCATCCACGTCAACAAAGCCAAACTGCTGCGAGCGGGCCCTGGCTTCTGCATTACCAGGACGGGAATGGAGGAGCGCCCCATCGCCATCTAGCCGAAGCTGATGCTCCAGCAAAATATCGCCCGCGTTATCGACGAACGGATGGACGATCCGAAGATCGACGGTGGATGTGACTTCAGTTCGCCCGGGAAACTTTTTCTGCCACTGTTCTCCTTGGAACACGTCGCGCATCTCAAATCCGCCTTCTGTTCTTAAGAGTCCAACACTTGTGTTGCCTAGCTGATAGCTGAAATAGCGCGCGCTTTCCGTATCGTATTTCGTGGTGCCGTATTGTTCAGCAATCTCTTTTGTGCGCTTGGCCTTCGAGGATATGTGAGGCGAATACTCTTGTGGGTTCGCGGCAATATACATGATCTCATCGTCATGGTAGGCTTTTGCTTTTTCAGCGAATGAGCGCTTCGAGATCTCCACGACAGGAGGCCGGCCAACGAGCGAGTACGACTGTGTTGCTGACGGAGACGGACCAGCGTGCGAGTCCGGCCCCAAGTGCATGTTTGCGAGCGTCTCCGCGAAGTTGTCGCTGTCCGCCGAATATCTGGCATCGTCGGCCTGGCTAGCGTTGCAAAATTCGCCGGATGAGCCATTGATTCGGCTATACATGTAAATTTTCCTCCTATCGGTGAAGTTGCTTGGCAGCGAATTCTGGCTGCTCAAGCGAGCGCACATGCATATTTGTCCCAGCTGACGCCAATCTGACGTTCAGGTCAGGATTTGCGAGACGGCTTCTAGGCGGCCGGCATGCGACCTTTCGATCACGACGACGCACGCGGGCTCGCGTGTCGTTGCTTTGCAGGACAGCGTTCGCGGTGTTGGCTCGAACGCGCTGACAAATTGCAACTTTTGCCCAGTCTCTGATTTCCCAGGCGCTGTCGTGAGGGCTAACCGCTATGGCACTCTGCGCCTCGTCAAACCCTCATCCAGGCGGGCGTGGCGCCCGATTTAATGGGTGGCGTCCTGTTGGCTGATGTTGCCGAGACCGCTTTTGCCGGCAGAGCATATTTTGAGATTCGTCGCGGTAAGATGATAACCCTCGGCCTCAGGCCCGCGTCCCCGTCGCAGATCATCGTCGAGCCTCTCGCGTATTTGATGACCCGGGCCATTAGCGGTTGTGGTTTAGACGCGATCATGCCTGCCTCGCGCGGCACCGCTGCGTAACCGGCCCAGCGGGGACTGTGATCATCCCCCTCACAAGTCTGGCAGACCTGTTTGCAGTCAACTAACGTGCGTCATGATCGCGGCGCATTAGCTTCAGCTTGGACGGAATTGACCAGGAGATCGCCACCAGTTGTTGACCGCGTCGCCGGCGTTCCGCAAGCGCGGACGTTCTTGAAAGAGGCTCGTAAATCGGCTTCTCCAAACGCCGGAACGGTCCGGCCTCGGCATGTCGAACCGCAGCGCGGGCGTTCAGCGCTAAGCGTCCCGCAGTGACCTAACAGGACGGTTACGATCATTCTGATTCCTCGTCAGCTTCTCGAAAGCTAAGCCTCGTAGCGATAGCGTGTTTATCCAGGTTCGGCGTTAGCTGGTCAGATCTGTCAAAGGAGATAAGATGGATCCGTTCAACAACCTCAACCCGTTCGAGCCCCCAGATGTCGAGCCGGCGTACTATGACTGGCTGCAACAGCAGCAGGCGGACCAAGCGGGGTTTCAGCAGCACCTGAACGAGTTGCACCCGCACGATCGCCCGCCCCCCAATTCAAATAGCGTCCGCGACACGCACGGTGTGTCGAACAGAGATGCGGATTTTTTGAGTATGCCGCACGAGGATCGTGTCGGACAAGGCACCTCGCGGTTGCCCTCGGATCACCCCACCTTCTCTGGGCAAGGTGTCAATCAACATATGCCTTTTGCGGCCGCGGATCGCGGTGACCAGTTGCCAGCCGGCAATTTCAGTCTGACGGATGATTGGCACGGCATGGACGGAGCTGCCGATTGGCCGACGCATAATGTCGATCAGGAGGAGCATTGGTGGGCGGAGCCCGGTGATGTGGTGCCGGAGTGGCCAACGCCCCCCGCAATTCCTTGGCAGCAAAATCTCGGGGCATCAATCCTTCCCCGACCGCCCCGGCCAGGCGATGTCAGTACTTCAAGAGGAGGCCGCCGGCTCACCCCGGCCGCGTCGCAGTGGACCGAAGCATTGCATGGCACGTGGGCCTCTTGCAGCGGTTCGACGGATCTTGAGAACACCGTCCTCGGGGAATCGCCTCTCGACCAGATCTTGGACACATGGGCCAGCGAGGAGGGGCAGACGGAAGACGAGGACCGCCAAGAGGCGGTAAGACGAATAAAAGCCTGGGCAGAGACCGGCGACGTCTATGCAGGGCTGGAGCTGCAAGACCTGGGCCTGAGGACATTGCCCGCCGCCCTTCCATCCGGGCTCCAGTCACTCAACGTGAGCGACAACGAGCTGGTGCGCCTGCCTGACACTCTCCCGTCCGAACTCCGCACGCTCGCCATCAGCAGCAATCGGTTGACCCGCCTGCCTGACGCCCTCCCGACGGGACTCCAGTCACTTGTCATCGGCAGCAACCAGCTGACCCGATTGCCCGAAACCCTTCCGGAGGGCCTTTCGACACTCGCCGTCAGCGGAAACCGGCTGACCAGCCTGCCAGACACCCTGCCGGCCGGGCTCCAGGACCTCGATGTCCGCGGCAACCTTTTGACCAGCCTGCCCGACGCCCTCCCGAGCGGACTTCAGTTGCTTGCCGTCGGCGGCAACCGGCTGACATACCTACCCGACACTCTCCCGCCCGAACTCCAAGAACTCGAAGCCGACGGCAACCGGCTGACCAGCCTGCCCGACACTCTTCCCGCCGAGCTCCAGTTGCTCTTTGCCCGCGATAACCAGCTAAATAGCCTGCCCGAGACACTCCCGACTGAGCTCCAGAGACTCCACGTCAGCGCCAACAGGCTGACGAGCTTGCCCGAGACCCTGCCGGTCGAACTCCAGGTGCTCGAGGCACGCGACAATCACCTGAGCAGCCTGCCGGAGACCCTGCTAACCCAGCTAGGTTCTGGGTGCATGGTTTATGTGGATAATAATCCGCTGCCCGACGAGGTGCGGACGAATTTGGCGGCAACCCTGAATGCGCGGGGCTATGCAGGCCCACGGGTCTTCTTCTCGATGGGCGGGGAAACGGCGGTGGATCAGGAACGACCACTAGCCGAGGCAGTAGCGGACTGGTTGAAGGGTGAGCCGGAGACGATCGCCGCCTGGCAGAACTTCGCCGACGAGGAGGGCGCCGCGGAATACGCGCTCTTCCTCGACAAGCTGCAGAAGACTGTGAATTATGACAATCCCGAGTTCCGACAAGCGGTGGCCGAGGATCTGCGACAGGCAGCGATCAAGCCGCTGTTGCGCCAGCAGTTTTTTCAGCTGGCCTTCGGGGCGAGCGAGACCTGCCAGGATCGCATCACTCTGACCTGGAACGGCATGCAGACCGCACGTCTGATCGCTGACGTCGAGGACGAGGTCTATGACGATCGGCTGGACGAACTCATCCAGCAGGCGCGAGTCCTGTTCCGACTGAACGCGCTCGAGCCGATCGCCCGTCACAAGGTCGACTCGCTCCGCTTCGTCGACGAGATCGAGGTCTATCTCGCCTATCAGGTCAAGCTACGTGAGCGGCTGGACCTGCAGCTCATCGCTCCGGACATGCGGTTCTTTGATGTCGCTTACGTCACTGACGACGACCTCAACGCAGCCGAGATCCAGGTGCGCAATGAGGAGGCGGCGGGGTTCGCCGACTATCTGGCAACTCGCTGGCAACCGTGGGAGATGGTGGTGAGCCGGATCGCTCCCGAAGCCCATGCACAGATGGAGAACCGGCTCGCCGAGGCGATAAACGAGGAGTTTCCAAGCCGCCTCGAGCAACGGCTCGCCGATCATCACCTCACCGGAGACCGCGAGGCCGAGGTGCAGTTCGGAGCCCAGATCCGCGAAGAGATCGCTCGCGAGATCAAGGGCGCTCTGATGCGCCAGGTGCTTGAGGAACACGCGATTGAGCTGTGAAGCGGCCTTCCAATTGCAGGGGCGTCAATTTTGTTTCCACCCGGCCCCCGCTACGTCATGTTGTTTTCGGATCCCGGCGCGCCGAATGAGCCGTTTGTTGAAAACGCTCAGCCGGCAGATCCACGCGCATGACGGAGCTGACGTCTTCGAACGATTACCGGGCGCGCGCGGCAGCGGCTCAGATGCAATTCATCAGCTTCGCAAGCGGCCGATACTGTTGCTGTACAATTGCTGCTTGGCAATCAGGATACCCAGCCGTCGTGAGACGCTGGACTGATTGACTGGCAAATCGTCTAAATCGCGATGAGATTAGGATGATTCGTCACTGCGCTTTAGGTTGTTGTTTGCGCATGATCTCCGTGCAAACGCGTTCCGCGTTTGTCGCGAGGGAAAACCGCTTCACACAATTCCGGATCATGCCTTAGGGATTTGCTTGTGCATCCTGGCGAGCTCCATCGGGGTGCCGATTTGGAAGTCGGAAAACGCCATAGCGAGGCGGAGTTTCCGGAATGGGCAGTCAGGCGAAGCGTCGCTCTTGAAGACCAAGTGCATTAAACTGCAGCGGGCCGATGTTCGACGGGAAAAAGTCCAACCGGCTGGCCCTTACCTGGAATTCCGCGAGGACAGTCGAGCTGGTCGACGCCGACCGCAAGCTTCTCGCAGTTGAGGCAGCGCGGCACCGAAGCGACAAGTGGGCTGCGAGATCGACCTCAGCCTATTCTTCCGAATTTGTTCGCATCGATGTCGATCTGAAACCAGGCGGCATCGCGTGAGGCCACGAGATCACGAAGTCCGCTGTGACCAGCTCAAGATCGGAATTGAATGAGGCACAAATTTCAGCCGATCTCGCTCAGTCTTAAAGACTATCAGCTGGTACACCAGCATTGATTGGATGCCTTCGCGATGATGCGGCACATCCTGCATCACTCCGGCCACGGCGCATGCAGGAAAATCGATCGGCCGACCAATGCCGAGCTCGCGCGGCGCCGAGCACGAGCGAAGCGTGACGTCAGACTTCTCGCCCTCGTTAGGTCAGTCGCGGCAGTCGCCACCACGGCAGTTAGCATGTTGGAATCCAGCATCGGCTGATAGTCGTAGATGTAACCTGTTGAAGATCCCTGGTTCTGTTGAATTTCTTCAAGAGGTCGGCGTTGCCCGCGTTGAGGCGGTACGCTCGGGACGCTGAATTCCACTAGGGAGAGCAATTCCATGACGCGAGTTATCTCACCGCCCGGTTCGCCGGCGAGCGGGGCTATGGACGAAGCGTTTTCGGAAAATGCGGGCGAGCTTGGATCGGCTCGAGCTTACGGTAGGGATCGAGGTACTCGGCACGATGATGAAGGCGGATGTCACGGCGGCCTGCGGGCCGTGCTATGGTCGCGAGGCGGCGCGGCCGGCGCACCATTGGGGGCCGAACGCGGGAGCGGATTGGCTTGCACCGCCACAAGATCGATACGTGTGCTCGGCTATTGCGCTCGTCAGCTTTTCGAAAGCTTATCCCCGCAAAATCAACTTGGCTCTCGCTTGAATCTCCGTCACCTGCGCACACTGGGCCGGAGCTTAGGTTGGCAGAGTTGCGTAAGACGCGAAAGTCAAGGAGAGCTCGATGGATCCAATCGACCCACTCAATAATACGGGAGCTTGGATGCAGCAATACTCCGCCCTGCGGGCGGGGCAACAATCGGAGAATGCGAGTGAGCAGGGCAGCTTTGAGCGGCAGATGGAGCGGTTGCAACTCAATTCGACTGATGAGAGCTCCACAGACTCCAGTTCACCTCATCAGAGTCCCGTAGAGGACGGTAGAGAGATCCGGCGCGCTGATATTGGCGGTTCGATGCGCATGCCGTCACAGTCTCGACTGGGAGGCAATTCGTTCAGAAGAACGAGGCATAGCGTAGACATCCCCCGCACTCACCTTGGAAGTTCGACCGAAGTCCTGCCGCATTCCAATTTGCGGGATGATCTGTTCAGCAGCGCGCGCTACGGCTTGCCAATGGCGCAGCCCGCGATGGGGGCGAAGAGCAGCAAAAGCCGCGGACTGTGGTCGCGCATCAAGTCAGGCGTTACGAAGGCGTTAGGGGGAACCAGCGGTCGGGAGTCGTCCGGCTCCGCGGCGGAGCAGGAGTTCATTTCAACGACGTTTCGCGCTGATCATGCCAAACAGCCCGGCCGAACACGCGGGGTCCCGGACGACGACAAGGCTCTATTTGAGGAATTCAAAAGCAGAGCCACGGGGACGCTGGGGGATGGCACCATAAGAAATGCAATAGCCGATCTGCGCCATTTCAGCGCCCGCCTGAGCGAGAACGGGCAGGCATCAATCGCGGATCGAATTGGCAACCCGGCGTTGGCCGATGAATTGGATAACGATGCTGACACCTATGCGAAGGATCGCAGCAGGCGAATCAAGGCGGCCTTAAAAAAGCTGCGGGACGTCGGCGCCGGAAAGGAACTGTCAGCCGATATCCGCCGCTTAAATCCCTATCCCGCAGACGCAACCCTCATCGACATCTGGGCCGCGGCGGAAAAGGCCACCCAGCGGATCGAGCGGGAGAGCGTGGATAGGCAGGCTCGTCGCCTTTACAGGCTGAGCGATTGGCTGCAAGCACGCGAGAGAGAAGCCATGGCTGGCCGGCTCTTTACCACTGGGTTGACCCAAGATGTTGAGGCCTACCGGCAAGAAACCAAGGACTCCAAAATCAACGCTGATTTGCTAAGGCTTAAGCGATACCAGCAGGTCCTCGATGCAAACAGAGCGCTGGGGTTGCAGCCTCCTGTGGATGCCCCTCCACTTTTCGGTGAAGACGCTCAGCAGCCCGGCCCCCCGCAGGAGTTTCCCGCAACGCCAGCCACCCCAAGCTCGGGAGCTTGGGCCGTGTTCAGGGAAGCGATGCGAGAGCCCACTCCATCATCATCCACACCGCAACCCAACTGGTTTTTGGAGCTTCCGGCAACGCCAGCAACCCCGAGCGCGGGAGCTTGGGATTTGTTTAGAGAGGCGATGCAAGGACCAGCTCCATCATCATCTGGAACGCGTCCGCCGTCAGACATCTATGGCGGTCTTGATCCGCTGGTTAACCTAGATCCGCCCACACCCCATGAATTGCGCGACGATGCTCATTGGGCGCCGGCGCCCGCCTTCGCCGGACCGCCGTCGTTCGCCGGGCCATCGAGGGCCCCTCAGGAGCTACGCGAAATCGGACATGTCGTCGGCGAGGGGTGGGAGCACCGCTCCCAACCTGCCTCCCCCGTCCTGGTCGACATACTGGATAATATCAATCTGCTGCCGAACCAGTACGGCCCCAGCCAATTCTTGATCAACGGTGAGCTCTACTCGGCCACGTTGGGGGCAGGAGGGCGCAGGGACGTTCGTCTCATCCATCATCCTCGCGCTCGGCCTACGAATGAAGCCGGGCCATCCTATCAGCCGCAAGTGGACATCGGGCCTCTCATCCGCGGGGGATGGCAGCATCGCGAACGCTGGCTTCCGGATTATCTCATCCCTGACCTGGAGGGCGAGCGCCTGATGCCAAGCGCGGGGCGGCCGACGAGCTTCTATATCCGCACCGTGCCTTACAGGGCCGAGTTGCAGGAAACGAACCGGGGCCCACGGATTCGTCTCTTTCCTCAACGTGGCTGACAACGCGCTCGGACCGCAATGTGCGAAAAATGGGCGGTGCGCACGCGCTCGACGACCCTCCAATTGTGCAGAGTTGATGCGTCCGGAATTGATCGAACCCTTAGCGCAGGAGAGAAGCCTATTGAACTGAGATGTCAGTCCGAGAGGTTATTGGTCGTCGCCCCCCTCTCAAGCCGGCAGGTCCAGATGGCTACGATGGGCCGTCGTCGGCAGCGCATGATCGACGAGATGACGGTCCGCGACTTGTCGCCGTCGACCGAAGAACTCAAATATCTGCCCTGACCCTCCTGCGTCGATGGCTACGAAAAGCGTGCCATCGTGTGGAATGATCGAAGTGCGCCCACCTGCGCTCGGCAAAATCTCCATGTTCGACAGCGACGTCCGGAGCCTTCTTGCCAATCATGGCGGACTTGCATTGATTATGCTTTCTGATGCTGGAAGCTTCTCGTGCCATTCCGCATCCGCGCCGCCGAACTCGGACGCCAGTTGGTCCGCGAGGCGCGCTGATAATGCGCGCCGTCGGGGCGCACCATACGAACCTACGAACAATTTGCGTCTGCAGGAGAGAGCGGCCTCAACGCCCCTCTCTCGCTGCCGATTTGCCTGGCCTACATAAAGTCGTAGTCGTCCTCCCAATCGGGCGTCCTATTTGCTGCACGTGCCGAGCTTTCGGCATGCCTGCCACCGCTCTCCTCAGTCTTCGCAAGATAAAGCGGAGGCTTGTCTGCTCGCTGCCAATCACCCGCGCTATTGTTCGTCCACTTGTCGGACCGTGTGGGGTCAAGCACCATCATCGAGTCGCTTACATCAACAAAACCGAGCGTCGCGGCCCGGTTCCTTGCCGACTCGTTTATCGGATGGGATAGCAGCAGCGGGCTGTCGCCATCCAACCGAAGTTGATGCTCTAGCAAAATGTCCCCTGCATTATCCACCAAGGGATGAACGACCCGAAAATCGATCGTCGAGGTAATTTCCTTCCGTCCAGGGAACAGCCTTTCAAATTTGGCGCGCGCACGCTTATCTTTGAACACCTCTTTGAAGGGAGCCCCACTTTCCGTGCGCAGAAGTCCGACACTTTTCTCCCCAAGCTGGTAGCTGAAATACCTCGCATCTTCTGAACCTTTTCTCCCGGAATCATAGGCAACTTGTGCAGTCCGTGCGGCCTTATTTGCGATCGGAGCCGAATATCTCTGCGGGTTACTGGCGATCTCATGAATTTCGTCGCCATAAAAATCTTCCACCTTTTCGAGGAATTCGTCTCGAGAAAGCTCCACCACAGGTGGCTCGGAGGCGAGGAAGTAGGAGCGTGAACCGCTGGCGGAAGAACTTCCATAAGAGCCCGGATCTGTTACGTGCATTCCAGAAAAGGCGTCCTCGAAGCTTCGCCCATATGCGTCGAAGGCGGACTGTGTCGTCTCATCACTGTCGTGATAGGCCGCCCATGGAAAACTAGATGAGTCGTTGATTCGATTGTACATGGACTTGGTATTCCTTTCAGGGAAGATGATTTAACCGAGCATGGGCCGGTCGGGCCGAGCGGAGATTTGATAGTCAGCCTGTCTGACGAGAAACTTACGGCCCTTCTCAATAGGACTTAACACCTCACGGCTGTCACTGGATCTTTCGTGCTCTCTGCCCGGAGGTCCCGTGCTATGCCCAATGCTTGCGCCTTCCGATCGGTATGGTCAGATCCGATACCGACCCAGAGCCCGTCAACCATAGCGACAATGACGGGTTCGATTTCGCCGGAACTGTCAGGGCCGCGTACGGTGAGGCAGGTGTCCTGGGTTCGCGTTTTTGCGGCGACGCGGTAGTAGTGCGGCGTCGTTGATGGGCGCGGAATGCCGAGCGCGGTGAGTTTTTCGATATGGTGCTCGATCGCCGCGGCATCCCTGCCCGCCCACCGGCAATGACAGAGAAATCGATCTTGACGCTGACACGCTCTTGGTCGGTCGACGTGGTCAGGATTTCACCGCGCTCAATCTGCAACGTCCTGTCGGCGATCCGATCGAGACGGGTCGCCTCAGCCTTGTGATGAAGCCAATGCCAACCCGCGTCACGGCGGATTGGATGGCGCAAGCTGCGCACCACGCGCTTCGCCTTCAGATAATTGGCGACGTCGAGCGCCCAGACAAGGCCGACGAGTCACACAGCCGCACGCCCAATATCCGACACCATGGCAGGTCCGGATACCTGTGACGCTCGCGCTGAAAACCATGCCATCGCGTCGCTGGAGCGATGACTAGAACCGCCTGATGCGCCAGCCGAGACAGGTACAGAAGGGCACAAGTTGGCTGACAACCTAATGAGACTGCAAAGATTCTGGCGGTTGGTTGAGCGTTCCAATGATAACAGAGCAGTCGGGGCCGAAATCCGAGGTGCGTGCGGGCCTTTGCGGAGGCGTGACGGGATGGCGGATTTTTGCATGATGCCATGGACAAGCTGAAAACATCGATTACGTGAAGAGAGGCTCATCGCTACGCCGATCCGGAACGGAAGATGCGACTTCGAAAAGATTGGGCTCCGTGGGGGATTTCGATTGGCAGCAGAGCGGACAAGCCACTGCAATCGCGTCCACACTGAAGCTCTTTAAGGCGACTCGCCACATCGCCCGTTCCAGGCCGTGCACGCCTGGCGACGCGTTCTTTGTCGTTTGACCCGACGGGAGAGTGAACATAATTTTGAGATGGCATTGCCTGGACGCTAAGAAATCTTTATCGGCGTCGGCCGCGATCATCTCTACGTGCTCTATCTAGCGCCGGCGGGAGGCCTCGCCAACTACTAACTACAACGGCTGCAAGAGCAGACATTGAGAGCACGGGCTTCACGATCATCGCGAAAGTGGTCGACCTGCTGAGCGATTTGGCCGGTGGCCACCCCAAAATGAAACCCTTCTGCTTCATTTGTTGAGATCGGGGACTCTCGGGCCTGCTAAAGGGCGTAAAAAGAAGCCGCCGCCGAGGCGGGGTCCGGGCGGCTGCTCGGCGCTTTGCGCTGCAGCAATTAGCCCTGCGTCCCGACGATCTTATTGCCTGACAGAACGAAGGTCTTGGCGTTCACATCGCTATCCCGCCCTCTTTTTTGCCCGCACCAGCGTCGCGTGTTCAGATGATGCCGGAACCGGCCGAATCTGCGGCATTGTCTCAGAATCTTATTTTCGATCGCGAGTGGAACGCCTTTTCGGTGCCTCAGAGTCCATCTGGCGACGTCCGGCGCGGTGCAGAATCGGCATCGTCGCGCAACTCGTGCGGTGCGGGCGCATTCAGATCAATAAACGACTCAAGACCGCCGTAGATGTCTGAAGGAGGCCTGATAGACGACGACGGTCCGGCAACATCCTGAGCCGGCACAGAATGAGCATCGTCGCGCAACTCGTACGGTGTGGGCGCATTCAGATCAATAAACGACTCAAGACCGCCGTAGATGTCCGACGGAGGCCTGACGGGCGACGACGGTCCGGCGATGTCCGGCGCCGGCGCAGAGTGAGCATCGTCGCGCAACTCGTACGGTGTGGGCGCATTCAGATCAATAAACGACTCAAGACCGCCGTAGATATCCGACGGAGGCCTGACAGACGACGACGGTCCGGCAATGTCCAGCGCTGGTGCAGAGGCTCCCGCGATGGTGATCGCGGAAAACTCCTGCCGCCGAACGGCCTCGCGGTCGCGTTCCATGACGGGCAAACCGGGTTGCGCAGGGTCCCGCAACCTCGGTGCCTGGCCCGTCCCAACGATGTGCAGGCGGTTTTGAAGCAATGCCAAATCCGCGTCGGTTAGTGTTCGATCCCTGCGCGTGCTAATCACTTCCCTGTACGCGGCAACATCTGCCTGAAACGCATCCTGCTGCTGCTGGTCTCCGTTAAATCGGCCGGCTATGCTCCCCCTATGTCCGTTCAGGAGCCACTCGCTCAGATAGCGAAGACGGGTGGCCCGCATATGAATGGACCTCCTCTGCTCACCGGTCGAGGCTCCATGCTCACGCGCGGCGTGCTGCACCGCTTCGTTGATGAGGCGAGCGTCCTCGGGATAAGTTCGTATGGCGCGTGGGGGGCGACCGAGTACCTCATCCAACGACGGGAGCGTTCCTGGCAGGAGCTTGTTCACCGACGACACGACACTTCGAGAGCCGCCACCATTGATATAGTCCCGCACATCGGCTTGAAGGGACTCATCGTCACCCCGGGCGGCTAGCGGGGCCTTACTGTTCTCCCGGAGCCAGATGCTTAGATTTTGTATATCAGTTCCCGCGTTTGCGACGGAACGGTCGGGTACACCTCTGCCCCGGGCTGTTCGCTTAGCTTCGCTAATAAGCGCCACATCCTCCCCGAATGCTTGGTCGTGATTGCGCCGGGCGCGCCGGCCCGGCCCCGAACCGCCTCGCAATTCACTCACGTGCTCTTCAAAGTTCGCTTGGAGCCTCGCGTCGCTCGTTTGTTGCCCCTCCCCTATGTCGGCATTCTGCTGTGCAATTTCAGAGGCCGACGGGTTCAAGTACGAAGGGTTGAACTGCGAACCATCCATCCTATGCTCCTCTGAAAACAGTGTTCCGCAAAGAGACCTCGCAGCAAGATTTGGTGCAAAGGCAGGCGACAGATTGAAGGCGGTGGGCATTTCGGTGAAGATCTGACCGCCGAAGTCCGAACAACGAACAACAAGCCTGTGTTACTGCCGCGCCCCGGATCTCCGATGATTGCGCGCGTGTCTCCCCCAGGCTCTTTGCCATCGGCGGGCGATCGTCTTGCGGGGCCCACCTTCGATCCTAGAAGAGTTAGCTTTCGAGAAGCTGACTAGACGAATGAAGGACCGAGGGACAGGCGCGCCCATTTTGGGCAGGCTTTTCGGTCGTGAGCCGTGCGCGCTTCAAGATGAGGTCTTGATCGAGCACCTTGCTGGCAAGGTGCTCGACACGGCTGTGATCGTTGAACGCGCCGCGCGCGAATAGATTTCTCGCCCGGCGTCGGTTGTTTGGGGGCGGGTCTGTTGTTCTTTGCCCCAGTTCGGTGTCGTAGGATCGACGACGACTCCTACGGGGATCTGACGTCACTGTTGCAAAGCAGCTCATGATCATGGAGTCTTAAAGAGCCGCTCGTTAACGGCTCGCCATCAGGCCGCTTTTCTTGCGCCGCGGGATCGATGTCGTCGGCAGCAAGCCAACCCCTTTCTATTCAGGGCGCCGATCAGGCATCGGGGGCCGGCTGGCGGCCATGCTTCCATCCCAATTCGACGACATGTGTGAAGTAAGTCCTCCGCCGCCACGTTGACCTGTGGGGCGCAACTGCGCCGGCAGGTCCAAATGGCTCGAAGCCGTGCTGGACTGACCAGGTCTCGGTCGCTCAAGAGCGCGAGGCTAAGGATGGCTCGGCGCCTCGCAGACTGCCCCCGCGATTTCTTGATTTGAAGGCGGCTAGTCTGATAGCGACATTTGCTGCGCCCTCCCAAATTCCATCCTCCGGGCAATCAAGTTCGACAATCGGTGTGTGGAGCGCCGGATCAAAGACCATGCCATGCCAAGCACTATCAGCGTACGATGCAAGAAGAATCCTTCGAAGGCTCGGAGGCGTGGTCGGCGGCTGACGTTGCGCCATACTTTACGGTTGACCTTTTCACAGTCTCGCGGTCCCTGCCGCGGACCTACTTCGCCGCAGCCGAAGCCCGATAAGTTCTGTTAGACGGTCGCCAACTTTGCTGGGGCGGAGCGCTGACGGCGCAGCTCCCGAGAAAGACAACGTGGTTCCAATCGCCGCATCGTTGCGAGACTCGTCAGCTCGTCGACAGCTAAGCACCTCATAGCAGGAGAAAGTGTCTACCGAGATTGACAGGTCGGCTTGTTACCATCCGCGGTGACAACTACCGGCCGGCGCTCCTTCTAGCGCATTTCCTTAGACGGCGACAGGAGAACGAGCATTGATGAACACAGGGCGGGCCGAGTCGGGCGCTGGTATTCCTTCCGAACAAGGCCACCGGCAGGGGTGCCTATGCGGTCTCACCCGGGCCGCAGCGCAGTGGGTCGAAGCCTTGACTGGAACGCGCTCGTCCGCTCCTCCCCAGGAGTCGCAGGATCAGATCCTGGACGCTTGGGTTGACGAATTCGGTCGCAGGCCGGACGAGGACCGGCACGAGGCGGTCAGGCGAATCAGAGCTTGGCGAGAGAACGCCTACGACTCCGCGCCGCTGCCGCTGAATCTGTCATCGCTGTCCCTGACAACCTTGCCCCCCGTCCTTCCGGCGGACCTCCAGCAGCTCGACGTCAGCCGCAATCGGCTGATCAGCCTTCCCGAGACGCTTCCGGCTGGCCTATGGGATCTCAACGTCAATGAAAACTGGCTAAGGAGCCTTCCGGAGACTCTTCCGGCGGGGCTCCGGCTGCTCAACGTCAGTAGCAATCGGCTGACCGGTCTGCCCGATACCCTCCCGCCTGGGCTCGTGCGGCTCTACGCCAGCCGCAATCGGCTGACCCGCCTGCCCGATACGCTCCCGCCTGGGCTCCTGCGGCTCTACGCCAACAGCAACGGGCTGACGAGTCTGCCTGATGCCCTTCCGGCGGGACTCCGGCAGCTCGAAGCACGCGACAATCGGCTAACCAGCCTGCCGGAGACCCTGCTAACCCAGCTAGGCTCTGGGTGCAGGATTGAGTTGGCGAGTAACCGGCTGCCCGAGCGAGTGCGGACGAATTTGGGGGCAGCCCTGAATGCGCCGGGCTATTCCGGCCCGCACGTCTTCTTCTCGATGGGCGGAGGAACGGCGGTGGACCAGGAACGGCCGCTGGCCGAGGCGGTCGCGGACTGGTTGAAGGGCGAGCCTGAGGCGATCGCCGCCTGGCAGAACTTCGCCGACGAGGAGGGCGCCCCGCAATACGCTCTCTTCCTCGACAAGCTGCAGAAGACCGTGAATTATGACAATCCCCAGTTCCAGCAGGTCGTAGCCGAGGATCTGCGGCAGGCAGCGATCAGGCCGCAATTGCGCCAGCAGTTTTTTCAGCTGGCTTTCGGGGCGAGCGAGACCTGCCAGGATCGCATCACTCTGACCTGGAACGGCATGCAGACCGCACGTCTGAACGCTGATGTCGAGGACGGCGCCTATGACGATCGGCTCGGTGAACTCATCCAGCAGGCACGGGTTCTGTTTCGCCTCAACGCGCTCGAGCCGATCGCCCGTCAGAAGGTCAACTCGCTCCGCTTCGTCGACGAGATCGAGGTCTATCTCGCCTATCAGGTCAAGCTACGTGAGCGGCTGGACCTGCAGCTCATCGCGCCGGACATGCGGTATTTTGATGTTGCCGCCGTCACTGAGCACGACCTCACCGCAGCCGAGACGCGGGTGCGAAATGAGGAGGCGGCGGGGTTCGCCGACTATCTGGCAACTCGCTGGCAACCCTGGGAGATGGTGGTGAGCCGGATCGCTCCCGAAGCCCACGCACAGATGCAGCACCGACTCATCGCGGCGATGGACGAGGAGTTGCCGAGCCGCCTTGAGCAACGGCTCGCCGATCATCACCTCACCGGATACAGCGAGGCCGAGGTGCAGTTCGGAGCCCAGATCCGTGAGGAGATCGCCCGCGAGATCAAGGGCGCGCTGATGCGTCAGGTGCTTGAGGACCGCAGGCTTGAGCTATGAAGCGGCCAGCCAATTGCGAGGGGATAGTGCAACGGTCCTAGACTAGCGCGATGGCGTTCGCCTATCAGCGCTCGCATCAAGCGCTAGCGATAACCTGCTTTCGTCACGCGGCAATCAGAATCCCTTGTCTCGTTTTTGGTGAAATGAAGCATCTTGAAGCCGAGCAGACAGATCGGCTCAACGAAGTTTACCAGTCCAAAGTCGATCCGGCAGAGGCCCTGTGGGGGGATGGGCGCGCGCGGAGACAGTCTTCATGCCAAGGCTCCGCCGGCCGCTGGAAGACCATGACCTTTCCTGGCGGCCCTGCGCCATGACCGGATCTATGAGCCTGGTTCATCGATCGGCCGATCGACGGCGCGAGCTTTCTCACCCGAGAGGGTTCTTCTGCCCGTCCTTAGACCCGGCGTCCTGGATAACCTCGGCAGTCACAGTCGCAAAGCCGTTCGCCAACTCATCCGTTCGGTCGTGCGCCAAGCTGCCGCGCGGCAATCAGGGTGACAGTGCGTCCCACCCAGATTGTTGCGCTATAGCCAAGCTCTTCTTCCTGCCAAAATACTCGCCCGACCAGAACCCGATCGAACAGGTCTTCGCCAAGCTCAAGCACCTGCTCCGCAAAGTTTCCGCGCGAGTTCGATGCGGTTTGCACCGCAATCGGCCGCGCACTCGACGCCTTCATGGCCGCAACTACTCCAAACATTCAGGCTATCGAACCTAACCTAGTAGTCTATCACAGTGATTTTGACTCTTTGGCGGTGGTGGTATGGCGCGACAAACAGGATGAGAGCGCGTATTGCCTCACGTATCGATGCTCCCGGGCGCGATCGGTTGCCTCATTTATTTTGCTCCTGGCTTGGGTTGCGGAGGAGGCCGGGTGCGGAGATGGCCGGGGTTTCGGAGCGCCCGGCCTCCTCCGCTGGCAGCCGCTACATCATTGCGTTGTCGTGACCTCTGACCTTGGTGGCATTTTCGCCGTAGGAGCGAACAGCAGCGCATTCGCTTGCTCGCTGCGCCAGGATTTAAGCCGCCGTTGAAGCGTTCGAAGAAGCTTGTTCGGGTAGGCTCCAGGATATTCCACCTGCAGGCGGGAGAGCAGTTCGCTGCCAGTCCGCCTGGGCTCGGCTTCAAACCATATTCGCAAATCTGGCGTTGCGCGAATGAGCGGGTCGGGACGACGCCGGCCTCTTTTCGCCTTCACGATTGGCCGATCCGTCGGTCGCATAGCTCCGTCCTTCCAGGCCGTTCGCAGGCTTGCCAGGAAGCGATCGGTCGATTGCGATGCCGCAGCAGGATGGACGATTGGTTGGGTATCCGCGAGGGCCGCGAGGCGCTCCTGCGCGTCGCGGATGTCGCGCAACAACGCGACCGGATCGAGAGCGGCATAGATTTCTTGGAGATGGTGGCGGACTGCGTCAGGCGTGCGGGCGTCGGCGGCCAGGCGCTGGTGGGGGTGTTGCCGGCGCGCTGTATGTCTTGCGCACACGAGCACCGTCGCGCTGCTTGGCTATCAGCTTGAATGGCGCTCATCGACAAAAGCTTGGCGCGGATCTCGGGGGCAAGGTCGAGGTGGCCATGCCGTTCCATCGCCTCTATCAGCGCAGGCATTAACGCCTTGAGCCGCTTCCCGCAGATCCGGTCTGACGCTTCCCAAAGGAGCACGAGCGCGTTGTGTTTTGCCTCATTATAGATCCGACGTCGCGGCTGTCGGCCTGGGCGTGCGTCTTCCTGGCCTCGAAGTAGTCGCATCGCATGCTTGCGATGAAACCCAGTGATGTCGACGAACTCGTCTAATATTCGTGCCTTCTTCGCGCGATCCGAATGCCGATAACGCACGCCCGCCGCCGCCGTCAGTTCCTTCTGCGTTGCCATGCTCAGCCGCCCCATCTGCGCTCCCGCTCGTCCCCGATTCAGGGGAGCAATTTACGTGAGGCAACGGCTCAGCATCCGGTAACAATTAAGGCGAGGCAATGCGCCCACGCCACTCATTGTCGCGACGGCGTTGCACTGAGGAGGGAATGCGCATAGCTTCGCGGTACTTCGCGACCGTGCGGCGGGCAATATCAATGCCCGACCCGCGCAACCGTTCCACGATGGCATCATCCGACAGGATCGCGGACGGCTCTTCCGAATCGATCAGCTGCTTGATTCGGTGACGCACAGCCTCGGCCGAATGCGGTTCGCCGCCGTCGGCCGAGGCGATCGAGGCGGTGAAGAAATATCTCAGCTCGAACGTGCCGCGATTTGTCGCCATGTATTTGTTGGCGGTGACACGCGCCACAGTTGATTCGTGCATCTGGATGGCGTCGGCTATGGCCTTCAGATTCAGCGGGCGAAGATGAGTCACGCCATGGATGAAGAAGCCGTCCTGCTGGCGCACGATCTCGGTTGCGACTTTCAGGATGGTGTGGGCTCGCTGATCGAGCGCGTGCACCAGCCAACTCGCTTTCTGCAACGCGTCGGTGAAATAGGACCTGTCGGCGTCCTTGCCGACATTCTTCGCCAGCTTGGAATAGTAGGTCCGGTTGACCAGCACGCGCGGCAAGGTGTCGCTGTTGAGTTCGACATGCCAGCCGCCGTCGGGACCCGGACGGACATAGACGTCCGGCACCACGGTCTGGAGGCATGCGGAGCCGAACTTCATGCCGGGCTTGGGATCGAGGCGGCGGATCTCGCCGATCATGTCGGCGATATCCTCGTCGTCGACGCCGCAGAGCTTACGCAAGGCCCCGATGTCGCGCTTGGCCAGGAGATCGAGATTCTCGACCAGCGCCTGCATCGCCGGATCGTAGCGATCGAGCTCACGAAGCTGAATGGCCAGGCATTCGCTCAAGGAGCGTGCGCAGACGCCAGGCGGATCGAATTTTTGCAGCACCGCAAGAACGTCAGCGACATCCTGCTGCGATGCACCGAGCCGTTCGGCGTCCTGGCCGAGATCCGGCGACAGATAACCGGCCTCATCGACGAGGTCGACGAGATATTGCCCGATCATGCGCTGCGCCGGCGCGGTGAACGCGACCGACAGCTGCTCGGCGAGGTGGTCCGACAATGTTGTCTCGGCCGCGACAAATGCTTCCAAATTGTAGTCTTCGTCACCGGAGGCGCCGCCCCCCCATTCGGTGTAGGTGGTCAGGGCGGCATCGGGGGCGTTGCGCGCTGGGACCTCGGCCAGCTCTTCGGCGCTGAACTGGCCGACCTCAGTCGGGGCGTCGGCGCCAGCTGCATCGTCACTGGCGCGATCGAGCAGCGGATTGCACTCGAGCTCCTCCTCCACGAACCTCGTAAGATCGAGATTGGACAGCTGCAGCAGCTTGATCGCCTGCATCAACTGCGGCGACATGACCAACGACTGCGAATGCCGGAACTCTAATCTCTGCGTGAGCGCCATGAAGCAAGAACCGTTACCGAAGTTGGCCCGCGTTTTGCTCATCTAGCCAGGAGTTGATTTACACGCTTTGATGTCGCGCAAAAGCAGATCGAGGCGGGAGTTCTGACGAAAGTTAAGGCGGCGAACAACTGGACGGCGACGATCTTATCGGGGCTCCCTCGTCAAGAGTTCATTGCGCGCGGGACTGGAGAACTAAAAATCAGGATGTGGCACGGTGACCCGAGGGCATGAACTAACCAGGCCTGCTTTAATGGCGAGACTCTTATGAAGGATTTCGCTGAAAAGCAGGGCGCGGCAGTTTCCGCGACTTGTGCAAGTAGTCGCGATCTCACACCACGCAGCAGGACCGATCGTCGATAGGCGCGGGCTTTGAAGCCCAATCTTGGAAGGATGTTGCCCAAACGAATTGGCACTAAGGCTGGCAGTCAAAAATAGTTGAGGTGCAGGGCTGGACTGACCGCAAAATCAGAACTGCGCCGAACGTGATTGCGAGGGCTATCGCCGCGTTCGGCTGCCGGAGGCCGGCCGCTTGTGAGACCTCAGCGTCTGTCCCGATGTGCGTCGAAAACGAGTCGGTTGCTGTCGCAATCGGCGCAAGATCGAAGACCGGATAATTATGCCTACTCTTCGGCTTATCGGTGCAGCTAAGGTCAAAGTGAAATAACGTTCGCAATCCACGCCAAGGGCTCGGCCATAGAGCATGCCTTGGCTGCCCTACTCGCCCTCCTCGCAGCCCATCGCCGTCCTTTAAGGATGCCCAGGATAAATGCGAACGCGCCGCGCCCTGGTTTTCGACTAGATGCCGTAATGAGCCTGCTCCGAGCAAGAGAGAAACGCATCAGAGCATGCGATCCAGCGCCGAAGGCGTGTATTGTCCGTAGTAGGAATTCAACCTTTGAGAGGTCGATTGAGCTCGTCGGCGGTGTGGGCCAACGAGACCTGCATGCGACGACGAAGACTCAAGTCCCGGACCCTGGGCTGCATACGACACCGGGCTGCTGAGGGACACCGCGTACGAGCGCCTGACGCGCTCGCCGCGCCAGTTACTTCTGGGTTGAGCCGCTTCCGTTTAAGGACATCCTCGAAGACACTTGAGAGCGGTTGTCCCAATCCGCAGCAGATGAATTGGTAACAGAAGAGCCCGCCCGCGGGCGGGACCTTCGATCCGTCGTTAAATGAGGCCGCGTCGCGTTGCTTTGGCTACAGCATTAGTTCGGTTCGCCGCCCCTAGCTTTCGGATCACGTTCTTCATGTGAAAATTGACGGTATTCTCGCTGACCCCAACAAGTCGCCCGACGACCCAGGCTGACTTTCCCTCTGCGACCCAGTGTAGGCACTCTGTTTCTCGCTCTGTCAGCCGAGTATCTGTCTCGCAACCTTCGTCAGTTGGCGGTGTAATCTCCGCAACTGCGTTGTGAAACGCCGAGGCCAATGTGTTGAGATGAGCCATGCGATGCTGTGGATCGGCATCATCGAACGCAGATGCAAACGATACGAAAGCCAATCGACCTCGCAATCCAAACAATGGTACGCTCATGCCATGCTTGAGACCTGCTTCTCTGGCCTCACGTAAGACGCGCAGCTCACGGGGCTGTAGTTGATATCGACGGGTTAATTCATCCCACAGAAAGGGCGTTGGCAGCATTGCTGTCCGCCGGACCACCGGGTCGATCGCTCGGTACTCTTGCTCAGCATAGCGTTGGCACCAATCAGACGGGAAGTTTATAGTTGGCAGGGGCGGCAGATACTCCGGCAGACGACGCTCATTCGGACAGGTGAGTGCTCCGTAGGCGACTTTACTAAAGCCCTCCTCGTTCGCGTAGCTCACAAGAAGATCGAACAGCGCCTTGATTGATTTCGTCTGCGTAGCGCATTCGACGAAGCTGAATAGGTCGGGACCGCGGCTCTCCCGACCGCTTGAAGAGATTGGCATTTCGCCGTGCGATTGATCATCCATTTGTACTTCCATTGCTCACCCAGATGTTGGCTCCGCTTGTTGCAGCTGAACACTCGCGCGCGAGGGAAAGCGCCGGGCCCGAAATGTTTGACCCCAGCACGCACCCAGAAGATAGGAGCTGACTATGTTCGATGCTGACCGGTCGGGTTGCTATCCGAGGCGCCAAATCGTCGCGAGTGTATCCAGACTCTCGAAAGAGTGGTTGGTGAATGACGAGAGCGTTGCGGCGGACAAGCTCGGCACTTTTCGTAGGAACATACCAGCATCTCCAGGGCCGACGTAAGGAAGTGAGCTCGGCACCGAATTCTTCGCGCAGCTCGGCACACCCTCGGGGCACGGACCGGTGCAGGCCGCCTCAGGCGCTTGAGCATGTTCGCCCACCTCGCGCCGACATTGACAAATAGCTGCTTGATGAGGACGACAGCGTGCATGCGATCCTCCGCAGGTTCCAAGAACCACCGCGATGGGCACAGCAATTCTCGCGCCACTTTCCGATCCGCGAAACGGCGCGTTAAGAGAGGCACGTCAGAACGTCAGCAACGACTGTCTCGTCTGAGGTGTTTGACGGGATGTGACATACGTCGAACATGCGACAACGTCGCAGGCTGCGACATCGAAATGTCCGGGCTAGCTCTCGCGCACCACGGTCTTCAGGTAATGGTAAGCCTTAATGATCTCGACCAGGCGGTCCTCCGTGGAGCGGTCGCCGCCATTGGCATCGGGATGGTGCTGCTTGACCAGCGCCTTGTACTTCGCCTTGATTTCGCCGAGCGTCGCATCGGCATCGAGGCCCATAACCTGCAACGCTTTCCGCTCGGCATTGAAGCTCTTGCGCGCCTCTGGCTTGGCCTCCGCGCGTGGGTGGGCACCGGCGCGTCCGTTCGGCCCGACGAGCATGCTGAAGGGATGCGAGGCGTCCTCCAAATCGGCGGCGCCGCCGGTCATGCGGGCGCCGATGTTCTCGCCCATCTTCCAGGTCGGACGATGGCCGGTCAGCGCGTCCTGCTGGTAGCGCGCGACCGCTTCCGCATCCATCCCGGAGAAGAAATTGTAGGACCGATTGTATTCGCGAACATGGTCGAGGCAGAAGTGCCAATACTCGCGCGCATTGTCGCGTCCCTTGGGCGCGCGATGGGTACCCTTGCCCTTGCAATCAGGCCATTGGCACGGCGCCGCGGTCTGGCGCACCTGCGTTTCCTGCTTCGCAGTCCGCTTGTTGATCCGAATGGAGTCGAAGAATTTGGATGTGTCGATCGGCATGGCCGGGCTCCGGTTGGCGGAGCGGCAGTTAACAGAGCCGCTTTTATGCTAAAGAAGGCAAGTTGGACTGACTCGGGCTTTGCGTCTGATACAGTGGCATGCTGTAACAGGCGGTCCCAGCAATCGACATGCCATGAGACGCGAGCTTGGTTGAGACAATCATCTCTTTGCGATCTCAGATCGGCCTTGCGATTTGCTGTCGGGTTCTGCACATAGAGGTCTTGAACGGGACTGGCTGAATACGAAGAAAGCGGGAGCTATGCAGGAATCTCGGTGATGACGAGCTCAGAGAAGCGGCCTATCCGGGCGAGTGACCAACCTGCGAGAACTTCTCCAAGGAGAGCGATACGCCCCGAAGGAGACGATCAACATCCTGCCGTTCTGTCCGCCGTCTGCAGTGACCATGCACGGGTACGAATTCTGCGCAACAGAGCGGCGTGATCTGTTCGCTTGCGCGCTGGGCCATGGCCGTGCCGCACGGCCCGGGCGCGACCATCCGGCAGCTTCAGCTCCGTGATCTTGCCGGTACGAGCGCGGCGGACCAGGAGCCTCGATCACCTGCTGCCCGTCCCTTACCTGCGCGGTATGTCGACCGGCGATTCCACGAGGCGCTCTCGGCGCCGCTTGGAAAGGATGCGCCGAACCTTTCGCCTTGGGTGATTTCGGGCCTGAACGACCAATTTTGGGACGCGCCTAGTCGTCGGGCGCGCCCCCTAGCCGCAACGCACTGCCCAGGTCGAATACGAGCGCTGGCAGACGCACCAGCGCTGCTGGCAGCACAAGACCGTCAGCGTGCTCAACAAGATCCCGAGCTCGGTTCGAAGCGGCATGAAGAAGGCCATGCAGGATCTCAGAGGCGCCGAGCCAGGCTGTCGCGGACCATGCACTCGATACCTTCGCCGAGAATTACACCACCAAATATGCGCGTGCCGTTGATTGCCGGACCGCGCCAATCTAGAGTCTAGTGGCTTTCTACCGCCTTCCTGCCGAGCACCAGAGGCAGCTGAGGAATCCGATCGAGACTATCGGACGCGGTGCGGCACAGGAGCGCGCGAGTCAAGAGATCGTTGTCGCCACAAACCGCAAGATTGATAGTGCAGGCTGATCGAGGTGGCGTCGAAACTTTGGGTCGAGAGCCCAAGAAGATCGTCGCCGGTGTCAGATTCCCCGACCATCGAGGTCGTCCCGACCACGCAATGCCGCCTGATCGGCTCCGTCACCAAGATTCAGGCATAGCTTAGAAGTCAGCCGCCCGCCATCGAAAGCAGCTGTGATCTTCTTGCGTTCGACCGCCGGAAATATGAAAGGCACAATCGAATTGTCGACCACTCGGTTGTGGCTGCCTCGCCTTTTGCGCAGAATTGACTGACGATGTCATGTGGAGTGAGCCTGCTGAGGGGGCGCCTGGTTCATCGCCAAACAACATTCGAGAAATCTATTAGCCCAACGCCAACAGCAAAAGATGGTGGCCTCACTGAGCCCCTTCTGTTCCCGCAGATAGATTTCGTGGTCCCGCGTACTTGACCTCTCGGGGGCCGCCGGTTCTTGGCGCATAGGCCATTTGGAACACCTTGATCTACAAACACTGTCGCGCGCTTTGGAAAACTGCCCCATATTGCCCCACATATGGATGCTCCCGATCGCGATGGGATGCCTCATTTATTTTGCTCCCGGCTTGGATTGAGGAGGAGGCCGGGTGCGGAGATGGCCGGGGCTTCGGATCGCCCGGCCTCCTCCGCTGGCTCCTGGCACATCATCCTCATAAGCCGGCGGCGTCTTCTCCGAAGGAACGAGGGTGAGTTCGGTGTCGCTGGGGGGCCGTCTCTCAGCAACCTCCGCTTGCCAGAAGCACGGAGTAGAGGGCGAGCCGAACAACCATGTCGAGGACGGCGTGCAGCTCAGCAGGATTGGCCTTTCAGTTCGCCGGCGCCACCCGCGACACAGCTCCAAGCTAGCAAGAGCTGCCATCGTTGTAGGTAGGACCGAATTCGCAGACCCGTGGCACTGCTGCCAGGGTTCTGCATTGTCGTCAATGGAATGAGAGCCGGGTCAGAAGTCCATGCCGCCCATGCCCGCGCCAGGAGGCATCGCGGGGCCGCCGGCGTTCTTCTTCGGCAGCTCGGCAACCATCGCTTCCGTGGTGATCAGCAGCGCTGCCACCGAGGAGGCATTCTGGACCGCGGTGCGCACAACCTTGGTCGGGTCGATGATGCCCTTGGAGACAAGGTTGCTGTACTCGCCAGTCTGCGCATCGAAACCGTAGGAGTACTGGTGATTCTCTAGCACTTTGCCGACCACTACCGAGCCGTCTTCACCGGCGTTGATGGCGATCTGGCGAGCCGGCCAGGACAGCGCCTTGCGCACAATCTCGACACCGGTCTTCTGGTCATCGTTCGTTGTGGGCAGGCCCTTGAGCTGCTCGGAGGCACGGAGCAGGGCGACGCCACCGCCCGGCAGGATACCTTCCTCCACAGCCGCGCGGGTCGCGTGCATCGCGTCATCAACGCGATCCTTGCGCTCCTTCACCTCGACCTCGGTCGCGCCGCCAACGCGGATCACCGCAACGCCGCCTGCAAGCTTGGCGAGACGCTCCTGCAGCTTCTCACGGTCGTAATCCGAGGTAGTCTCCTTGATCTGCGCCTTGATCTGGGCAATGCGAGCGTCGATGTCGGCCTTCTTGCCGGCGCCGTTGACGATCGTGGTGTTCTCCTTGTCGATCACCACCTTCTTGGCGCGGCCGAGCATCTGCAGGGTGACGTTCTCGAGCTTGATGCCGAGATCTTCCGAGATCGCCTGGCCGCCGGTCAAGATCGCGATGTCCTGCAGCATAGCCTTGCGGCGATCGCCGAAGCCCGGCGCCTTGACGGCCGCGACCTTCAGGCCGCCGCGGAGGCGGTTGACGACGAGGCCGGGAAGCGCCTCGCCTTCGACGTCCTCCGCGACGATGACCAGCGGCTTGCCACTCCGTACCAAGGCCTCGAGCAGCGGCAGCAGCTCGTTCAGCGAGGACAGCTTCTTCTCGTTGATGAGGATGTAGGCGTCTTCCATTTCAACGCGCATCTTGT
The DNA here is from genome assembly GCF_051853015.1 of Bradyrhizobium sp. BLXBL-03. Taxonomy (NCBI): domain Bacteria; kingdom Pseudomonadati; phylum Pseudomonadota; class Alphaproteobacteria; order Hyphomicrobiales; family Nitrobacteraceae; genus Bradyrhizobium; species Bradyrhizobium sp. BLXBL-03. The sequence continues at coordinate 7,539,424 of NZ_CP182470.1, forward strand.
CGGCATTGGTAACGAAGTAAGGTGAGATGTAGCCGCGGTCGAACTGCATGCCCTCGACGACGTCGAGCTCGGTCTCGAGCGACTTGGCTTCCTCGACCGTGATGACCCCCTCGTTGCCGACCTTCTTCATGGCGTCCGCCAGGAACTTGCCGATCTCGGCGTCGCCATTGGCCGAGATGGTGCCGACCTGGGCGATCTCCTCGTTCGAGGTGACCTTCTTCGAGTTCTTCTCGAGGTCCGCAACGACGGCCGCGACTGCGAGGTCGATGCCGCGCTTCAGATCCATCGGGTTCATGCCGGCGGCAACCGACTTGGCGCCTTCACGGACGATCGCAGCGGCGAGCACGGTCGCGGTGGTGGTGCCGTCACCGGCAGCATCCGCCGCCTTCGACGCCACTTCCCGCACCATCTGGGCGCCCATATTCTCGAACTTCTCCTCCAGCTCGATCTCCTTGGCGACGGCAACGCCGTCCTTGGTGATGCGGGGCGCGCCGAACGACTTGTCGAGCACCACGTTGCGGCCCTTCGGACCCAAGGTGACCTGCACGGCATTGGCAAGGATGTCGACACCGCGCAGCATACGATCGCGCGCGTCTACGCCGAATTTGACTTCTTTGGCTGACATAATGATTTTCCTCAGTGTCTATTTTTCATCCTTCGGCGCGTCCGAAGGGCGCTCGACAGGAGTGAGCGGTGGGGAGCGCTGGATCAGGCGGCTATCTCCGTCGACAACAGATCGGTCAGGACTCCCATGATGTCGCTTTCTTTCATGATCAACAGCTCCCGGCCATCGATCTTCACTTCCGTGCCGGACCACTTGCCGAAGAGCACGCGCTCGCCAACCTTGACATCGATCGGAATCAGCTTACCGGTCTCGTCACGGCCGCCCGGGCCAATTGCGATGACTTCGCCCTGCGAGGGCTTTTCCCTGGCTGTATCGGGAATGATAATGCCGCCAGCTGTCTTCTCTTCAGCGTCGATACGCTTGACCACGACGCGGTCGTGAAGCGGACGGAATTTCATGCAGGCCTCCTGAGCATCTGGACGAGTTGACGATAGTCACTTGTGAACAGCACCCGCATAGCAAAAGCCAGGCCAAGGATAGCGGAGCGATGCATGCCTGCAGTGCTGCAGAATCGGCGCTTAGCCTCAGGGGTCTACTCGTTCGGAAGCAAACGTCCCCATGCACACAGCCCGCCAAGTTGTCGTAAAACTGACATTGCGTCCCGTCGAAGCAGCGCGGTTGATGGCCATGCGCATTGATCAAATCGTACACGCCTGAGCTCAGCAAGGCTGACGATAAAACCGGGGAGAAGAGCGCCGGCTTCATCAGGATTGTCGGCCTCGAGGATAGTCCGAAGTGTCGTCTTCGCCGTTCAACGAACAGTCGTCACAACTTGCCCGCTATTGAGACGGCCTGTATGCCGAGCCGGCGCGCTGCTTTCCCCATTTCGTCGGCTTCCCGGAATATTGTCGCGCTTCTAGCGGCTGCTATCTGTCGGACGCCAACGTCGGTGCGAAATCTGATACACGAGGTCGATGCAGAGCGCCGTTCTATATGGGATGCGACCAGGTGAGCGAATGCCGCTAGCTAGCCTGGCGTGCTCGCGACTTTCCTTTCGCGGTTTTGGCGGCAACTGCCGCGGACCGCGCATTGCGTGGGATGCCTCGGGTCCTGATGAGTTGCTGACAAGCCTTAGCGCCCCGGGACGGTCTGCGACGTGAGGGGCCCAGCCGTGTCCGATGCCTGGATGAGCGACACCAGCGGACGCTCAAATTGTTTAACCATCTGGACCGCTGCTGTTTGCTCCGGTCCTTTAGGGTGCACTGTCTGGGCGGCCTCGATGCCGTCGTTGAATCTGGCACCTGCGATTTTGGACCTTGAGCCGCCACCAGGTCTTTGAACGGCAATCACCAGCTTGAACCCCATCAGCTTGGTGGTGGTCGGCGACAACAGGCCCCTTCCGCACGGTCTGCGTCTTGATCCGCAGCTTGACTCCTCGTGCAGTCGTTCGATCTCATTTGCCCATAAATAATCCCTCTTGTAAGAGATGTGGCTCGACTGTTCTTGCAGACAGGACGCCTACCGCAAAAATGGCGGCGACCAAGGGAAAGCACAAGACTATTTCGGTCGAATATCTCACAATCGGGGCCCAACAGCCTCAATTCATTGGCGCACCGATGTCGGCCAGCTCATCCAGCAGTCTCAGGTGTTTGCGTATCGTGTCCGTCGCTGCGCTGATGACCTCCTCGCGCTTGTCACCGACGACGACGCTGTGAATCACGGCAGCGAGCACCCCAGCAGCCCTCATGACCGCCTTCTGACCCGTGTCAGAACTCTCGACTATCTTGATCGAAAGGTCGTGGACGCATTCTAGATGCTTCGCGATCTCGCGCTCGACGTCGTCATTCATTCGCGAACTCCTTCTGACTATGCCGCTCTTGCGCGCGCAAGCATGATTGCATCAGAATGGTGTAATTATGATGTTTGCTCTTGTGGGTTGATAAGGCCGAGTGCGCGGACAATCATTCGCGCGCCACCGAGTGGTGGCGGGCCGGCCCAGTGCAGCGAACACCTGACCAGCCCTGACCTTCAATATGGAAGTTATCCATGCTTCAGCTTGACGATTGTTCTAGCACATATACGTACCGTAAAGCCGTGTGGGCCTTATTTTGGCATTCGGTGAAACACGCCGAAACCCGGCTGCTGCTGCGTCCGCACAGCGCCGCTCGTCCTCTGCACGTTGACCGACGAGGATTGAACGGGACGCCAGTCCGAATGTGGCTTGCTGCTGCGCAACCTTTTAAACAAACTGGGCGGCTTTGTCTCGGTGAAACAGCAATCTTGTGCCGGCAATACAGTTTCCCCTGCATTCGAGAACACAGCCCAGGATGTTGCCTCGGCAGGAAAGACGAAGCAGGCCGCTTTGCCGCCGAGCTCAAGTACGACCTTCTTGAAGGGCTTGGCCGTGACCTGGTTGAAATCGCGTCCGGCGGCACCGCTGCAAGTGAATGCGATTGAGCCGACCGCCGGATGATCGACCACGTGCCGGGCCTTCGCCCATCACGTCCGCCCTCCGCGCGCGGCGAAACGCTGCTTGGCCGTAGCGATGTCTGACATCGCCGCCTCGCGCTGCGTTGTGAAGGTGTCGTCGACGAAGGTGATCGTCGGGATCTGCGGCTGATCAAGCCTGACGGGCTGGTAATGGCCGAAGCCATATTCGTGGATACCGGTCGAACCGCGCCCCGGCGCCGGAAAGCTCAGGTGGTTGAACGAGGCGACCACGCCGAAATTGGCCTGCGGATACAGGGAATAGCGGGGCACGTGGCTCATCGGAATGAACCCCATCTGCGCATTGTACAGCATTTCGGCGATCGGAGCGACGCCGGGAAATCGTTGCGCCAGTTCTTCAACCAGCTGGCGGGTGCCTAGCAGCATGTCGCCATCGACGTTGTTTTCCCACAGGCCGCAGATGTCCAGAAAATAGAAATCGATCGCGTAGCGGCCGATGATACCAGCGGTCCGGTCGCGCAGATGGTTGCGCCAGCTCGCGACGGCGAGGTTCATGAACACCATGAAGCCATCACCCTTCCGGTCGCCGTCCCAGTCGACGTAATTGGCGGGAAAGAAGTCGCCATAGCCATCGCGCGGCCGCGCATCGGCAATCGTCGGGAAGTCGGGGCCGTTTCGCCGCGCGACGTTGCTGCCGAACATGACGGCGATGCGATAGCCGAGCGCCTTCGCCTCTTGCACCAGTCGCGCGAACGCCCCCTCGCCACCGGTGCGGAGGCCGACGTCGAAACGCGGATAGTCCCAGTAATAGCGCGCGCCCCAGCCGTTCAGGAACACCATCACGGTGCGGGGATCGAACTGCTCGGCCGGCCAGCAGTTTGTCCTTGTTGAGCAGTCTGTGTCCGGAAGATCGCGCAGTGTCTGCAGGCCGAAGTGCGACAGGAACGCTGATCGTCACGTACGTGTAGGGCGCGTTGGGCTGCGGACCGCGCGGCCCGGCAGCGATGAACTCCAGCCCGCGCAACCGGCGATGGTATCGCGACTAACCTTTTTGCCGAAGAAAGATGACAATTCGCTGCGGTTGATCGGCTAGAAATGGGCGATGCAGGCGAGAATCAGAAGTCACCCTTAGAACATACGTCGTGGTCCCCGGGGATTAAGGGCGCAGGAGCTATGGGGAGCGACAAAACTATGGCAAGGGCGGTTGCTTTGAGCGGCACACACAGGCGTAAGCTCTTCGATATCGGACATCAATGCGAGAGCCGCACCGCCGGCAGATAGTGAGGCGCGCGCGCTTCTAGGTGTCCGATCAAAGCATACAGTGTTGGCTTCTCTGACCGGTCGAGGGCGTCTGTCCGACCGTTTTGAAATCTTGGCTCTTGCGGCTGACCGAATTTGCTTCAGATCGGGCGGCTGGGCGCCGATTTTTTTGCTACCAACCCTTGCTCACGAAAACCACTGTCCTATTTCATCTGCGCTGGCACTCGCGGGCCTCGATTGCTAGCAATTCAGGACCGTCAACTCGTGCAAATACTTAGGAGGACTGCATGAATTTCCGTCCACTTCACGACCGCGTCGTTGTCAAACGCATCGACGCCGAAGAGAAGACCGCCGGCGGCATCATCATTCCTGATACGGCCAAGGAAAAGCCCTCGCAGGGTGAAGTCATCGCCGTTGGCCCCGGCGGCCGCGACGAGAGCGGCAAGTTGTTCCCGATCGACGTGAAGGTCGGCGACCGCGTGCTGTTCGGCAAGTGGTCGGGCACCGAGGTCAAGGTCGACGGCCAGGAGCTGTTGATCATGAAGGAGAGCGACATCATGGGCGTTCTCACCGGCGTGTCTTCGAGCAAGAAGGCCGCCTAATTCCGCCGCTCGCGCCGCTCACCCCTGAGGAGCGCCTGCCGGGCGCCCCGCCAAGGGTGAGATGAGACCAAGACAACTCAGGGAAATCAATATGTCAGCCAAAGAAGTCAAATTAGGCGTCGATGCCCGTGACCGCATGCTGCGCGGCGTCGAGATCCTCGCCAGCGCCGTTAAGGTCACGCTCGGTCCGAAGGGCCGCAACGTCGTCCTCGACAAGTCGTTCGGCGCGCCCCGCATCACCAAGGACGGCGTTGCCGTTGCCAAGGAAATCGAACTCGAGGACAAGTTCGAGAACATGGGCGCCCAGATGGTGCGGGAAGTGGCGTCGAAGGCGGCGGATGCTGCCGGTGACGGCACCACCACCGCGACCGTGCTCGCCGCCGCGATCGTCCGTGAAGGCGCCAAATCGATTGCCGCCGGCATGAACCCGATGGATCTGAAGCGCGGTATCGATCTCGCGGTCGATGCCGTTGTCGCCGATCTGGAAAAGAACTCCAAGAAGGTCACCTCGAATGAGGAGATCGCCCAGGTCGGCACCATCTCCGCCAATGGCGATGCCGAAGTCGGCAAGTTCCTCGCCGATGCCATGAAGAAGGTCGGCAACGAGGGCGTCATCACGGTTGAAGAAGCCAAGTCGCTCGAGACCGAGCTCGATGTCGTCGAGGGCATGCAGTTCGACCGCGGCTACATTTCGCCCTACTTCGTCACCAACGCCGACAAGATGCGCGTTGAGATGGACGACGCCTACATCCTCATCAACGAGAAGAAGCTCTCCTCGCTGAACGAATTGCTGCCGCTGCTCGAGGCCGTGGTGCAGTCCGGCAAGCCGCTGGTCATCGTCGCCGAGGACGTCGAAGGCGAAGCGCTCGCCACCCTCGTCGTGAACCGCCTCCGCGGCGGCCTGAAGGTCGCGGCCGTCAAGGCCCCGGGCTTCGGCGATCGCCGCAAGGCCATGCTGCAGGACATCGCGATCCTGACCGGCGGCCAGGCCATCTCGGAAGATCTCGGCATCAAGCTCGAAAACGTCACGCTCAACATGCTCGGTCGCGCCAAGAAAGTGATGATCGACAAGGAGAACACCACGATCGTCAACGGCGCCGGCAAGAAGACCGACATCGAGGCGCGCGTGGCGCAGATCAAGGCGCAGATCGAGGAGACCACCTCGGACTACGACCGCGAGAAGCTCCAGGAGCGTCTTGCCAAGCTCGCGGGCGGCGTCGCGGTGATCCGCGTCGGCGGCGCGACCGAGGTCGAGGTGAAGGAGCGCAAGGATCGCGTGGATGACGCGATGCATGCGACCCGTGCGGCGGTCGAGGAAGGCATTCTGCCGGGCGGCGGCGTCGCCCTGCTCCGCGCCACCGAAGCGCTCAAGGGCCTGCGCACCAAGAACGACGACCAGAAGACCGGCGTCGAGATCGTGCGCAAGGCGCTGTCCTGGCCGGCTCGCCAGATCGCGATCAACGCCGGTGAAGACGGCTCGGTGATCGTCGGCAAGATCCTGGAGAAGGATCAGTACGCCTACGGCTTCGACTCGCAGACCGGCGAGTACGGCAACCTCGTCACCAAGGGCATCATCGACCCGACCAAGGTCGTGCGCACCGCGATCCAGAACGCCTCCTCCGTGGCGGCGCTCCTGATCACCACGGAGGCCATGGTCGCCGAGCTGCCGAAGAAGGCAGCTGCCGCCCCCGCGATGCCTCCTGGCGGCGGCATGGGTGGTATGGGTGGCATGGACTTCTAAAGCCCGACGCTCCCAACGAAATGCGAAACCCCGGCAGCAATGCCGGGGTTTTGTTTGCTCGCCTCCTTCCTTTCCGGCGTTGCTTCTATCGTTTGAGCTGTTTTAACTGAGATCGTTTCCCGCGCCTCGCCGGCCTGCAAGAATAGTGACCTCCGATTCCGCGCAGCTATAGCAACTTTCACTGCAAATCCATGAGGCCGGCGAACAACGATCCCATCGAAATGAAGGTTTACGCGCGAAGCCATTACTGAGGGGCATCATCTCTCGAGGGACTGCTGTATTTTCGACGCGCCTGCTCTATCGCACGACGGCCGGCCAGGAGATCCTTTGCAGGCAAGCGCGTGACCCCCCATATATTCCGGAGGTGCAAGCTGTGGCTCGTTTGCACTAGGCGCGGATCTGGAAGGCCGCTAGAGATCATCGTAAGCGAGGGGGCGATGAGCGACGTAGGATATCAGGTGTATTCGAAAAACGGCAACGGTGCCATCGTGGTTGTCGCCTCCTCCGCAAAGCAAGCTCTCGCCAAGGCCAATGAGCTCGCCGAATCTGGGAACGAGGTCTTGATCAAGGACCTTGCCGGCAAGGTCCTCGACACGGCTGTGATCGTTGAACTCGCTGCGCGCGAATAGATTTTCCCGGCGCCGGATGTTTTGGGGTCGGGTCTCTTTTTCCTTGCCAGCTCGGTGGTGTAGGAACGACCAGACACCTACGGGGGACCTAACCTCACTATTGCAAATCAGCTGATGGTCATGAAGCTCTTAAAGGACCGCTCGTTAGCGGCTCGTCATCAGGCCGCTGTCCTTGCCCGCTGGTTGGATGTCGTCGGCAGCAAGCCCTTTCTGTTCAGGGCGCCGCTCAGGGCATAGGAGGCCGGTTGGCGGCCATGCTTCCATCCCAATTCGACGATATGTGCGAAGTCTTCCGCATGTGGGAAGTCCTCCGCCGCCAGGTTGACCTGTGGGGCGCAACTGCGCTGGCAGGTCCAAACGGCTCGAAGCCGCGCTGGACCGGCTAGGCTTCGGTCGCTCAAGATGGCGGGCCAAGAATGGCTCGGCGCTCGCAGACTGCGATAGCGACATTTGCTGCGCCCTCCCAAATTCCATCCCCCTCGATTTCTTGATTTGAAGGCGGAGGTCTCCGGGCAATCAACCTCGACAGTCGGCGCTGGAACGCCGGATAAATTTCTGCGCAACAATCTTCGACAAGGTCAACTACCAACTATCGCAATTGATGTCGATAACAGAAACATGTCACCTTCCACTGATGAGCGTCGGCCGACCAACCGCAGCCGGCAAGGCATCGGTATGCAAAACCAATCACAGCAATCTGTTCCCGTTGGTGTCTCTGATTCGCGCGCTGACTCCTCACGAACTGAAATGCTGCGCGCTGAAATCTGCGCCAGCAGCGAACTCTCCTTCCTCATGGAGGCGCATGATGCGCTTTCCGCCGCGATTGCCGAGAGCGTAGGTTTCAAAGGTCTCTGGGCGTCAGGCCTGTCGATTGCCAGCTCTCTCGGCTACCGCGATGCCAACGAGGCGTCATGGAGCCAACTTGTTGACGTCGTTGAGCGGATCGTGGACTCGACCACACTGCCTGTTCTGGTTGACGGCGATGGCGGCTTCGGGAATTTCAACAACGCTCGTCTTCTGGCATGTAAACTTCGTCAACGCGGCGCTGCTGGAATTGCCTTGGAAGACAGCTGCTTTCCGAAAGCGAACTCTCTTATTGGTGAGCGGCATCCCCTCGTCGATATCGACGAATTCTCTGGCCGTCTGCGTGCAGTGAGGGATACGGTCGGGCAAGATCTGGTCCTCGTAGCCCGGATCGAGTCGCTGATCGCCGGCCACGGGATGGACGATGCAATTTCGCGCGCTCATTCTTACGCGGATGCCGGTGCCGATGCGATCCTCATTCACTCACGAAAGAGTACCGCGGACGAGATCTTTTCGTTCGCGAACGTATGGCAGAACAGGTTGCCAGTTGTGATCGTTCCAACGAAATACTATCAAACGCCGGCCTCGGCGTACCGAAGAGCCCACGTCTCTACGGTGATCTGGGCCAACCATGCCATGCGAGCTGCAATTGCGGCAATGCGGCGGGTCTGCCACCGCATCTTCACTGAGGAGAACACTGCCAGCATTGAGCCGAGTATTGCGTCGCTCGACGAGGTCTTCGAACTCTTGAGGTACGATGAACTCGCCCGTGCCGAAGCGCGCTATCTTCGCCTCTCCTGACTGAGGGTAATAACTTCTCACCCACGCTCCATCGTACTCATTCTCGGAGGATCATCGCCATGCAACTGGTTGCCTTTCAACACACTCAATGCACTTGTCGAGGATACACAGGTTTTCACTCCATCGCGTTTGCGATCGACTACCGGGACAGCTCTTACCCGACCGATTTATCGATTGGCGCAATATCTCGATCCGATCTTCCCATCTCAACGACCATCCTGTGACTTACGAGGCCTCCAGGCTCATTCCTCTCTTGAAACGCCAACGCGGACGATGATCCGTGTTTCCTAAGATGTCGGGTCCGTGTTTCAAATGGCCCGTAGCCCCGCCGCCCAGACAACCAGGAGCGATATTATGAATCGGAGGAGAGCGCTTGTGCTGGCGCAACGGGTAGCTTTTATCAACTCGTCGGGCGCCGTCATGACCGGGGCAGTGTTGCCAGCCTAGTTGGCGCCACTGGCAAGGAAATCATCGATCTGGCTTCGCGAGAAATTAGGAGCGAGCTTGTGCCATGGCGCGCGGGCTTTCGGTCCTTTCAGAGCTAAGCGATTTGCAACAGTCCGCCAACGGACTGAGTACCGATGATCCGGCGCCGGCGATGTATGCCAATGTCGCAATAATTTCGGGCACAGTCTTCGCGGCCCCTCGGAGTCCACTCTCCTACGGCGACGATCTCGAATTATTTACCCGAGCTCAGCGGCGGACTGACAGCAACTCTGTACAGGTGGAACTGAATTCCTAGGCCGGTGGCCAACGACTTGGGAGTGAGGACTCGATGTTGAGCAAAGACTATGGAGCTAAAATGACCGCCAATTCGCCCAAGAACGCCGTTATCCTGGCTGCCGGTTTTGGCTCCCGCTTGCGACCGCTGACTGATCTGCGGCCCAAGCCGCTTGTCGAGGTCAATGGAACGTCGATAATCCATGACGCTCTGCGAAATCTGGAAGCGGTCGGTGTGGAAAAGGTCACAATTGTCGTCGGCTACCGCAAGGATGCTATTCAATATGCCTGCGGCATCCGCTTTGGCGAGCTCGCGTTCGCATCGAACGTCACCGACTTGTCAATTTGTCACTCAACATCCGGTTCGCTTGTGCTGCCGCAATTGCTTGTCGATACTGTGCTTGTGCCTCACCATACCGTTCTCCGGGATAAGAATTTGTCTTCGGCGCGTGGGGATCGCCTCGAGATACCGGCAAGAGGTTGACGAGTATCTCAAGCCGCTAATGCGGGGCTTTAGCGGCGAGACGGTCTACAGCGATCGAGGTTCCGCGGTTTTCCGCCTCAGCGCGTCGCGCAAAGCCTCTAGTCAGAATTCCGGCCGATCGCGCGATCGATGCGTTCACGCATGGCGGGATCGATATCCTTGGCGCCAAGCAATTGTGGCGACGGCGTCTCCTGCACTTGAAGAGCAGGTCTATCCCAGCTAGCGCAACCTCCGAGCCCCAGAATGGCGAGGAGAGCCGAGCACGAGAGCGGACAAAATAAACGCAGGTGCGCTGGGGGGTTTTTCCGACGTGAATTCATACGACCCTTCTCTAATCGAGTGCTAAGCCGGAGAGTCGGCTGTCGTAAGCATGTTGCGAATTTGCTGCGAGGGAGCCTTGTCCTTCGCAGCTGTCAATGTGATCGATCCAACTGGCTGGATTGTGAAGTCCGGAGCAAGGTCCTGATAGGATAGAACAGCAAGATCGATCCCATTACGGGTGAGGAAACCGCGGACAAAGCGTCGTACGTCCATCGACGCAAGGATAACTGGTTGGGTCTGACCTGGAACTCTGTTCGAATTGATCTGACGCATCTTTGACAGCAGCGCTTCGCTTTGCCCCTCCGTCAAGACCAGGTAGGGCCCTTTGGCCGTATCGCGCACCGCGCTGCGCACGATCTCCTCAGTTTGACGTTCAATGATAAAGACGGGCACGACACGGTGCGCGTTGGCATAGCGGTGGCAGATCTGGCGCTTCAAACCGGAGCGAACATATTCCGTGAGCAGGACGGTGTTTTGTTCTCGTCCACTCCATTCGGCCAATGCTTCCAAAACCAGCCGAGTATTTCGGATCGGAATTCCCTCGTCCAAAAGGCGCCGCAGGACATCGGCGACCTTAGGAATCTGGGTCGTACGCAAAACCTCCTTCACCAGATCGGAATACTCCGCCTCCATTCGGGCCAGCAATTGGCGCGTCTCCTGGATACCCACCAAGCACTGTGCATAGCGGGTCAACGCAGAATGGACGCGCAAGGCCAGAATTTCAACGGGACGGCGGTGCCCGATGCCGGCTGCCTTGAGAGCCGGCGCATTGCTTTGTTCGATCCAGATCTTGTCCGTCTCCGGGTCATGCCGGAACGGGATGCCGCTCAGTTCAATGTTGGCCACATCATCGTTGAGCGCGAGCTGCGTTGGATCAATTAGATCCTGATCGACCGGCACGCCCTCGACATCCACCCTGAACTGTGAGTTTGGTAAGCGCTCGTCGACCTCGACTGGGATGCGCGGTATCGTGATGCCCAGATCAGCTGAGACCAATCCCGAAACGCGCGCAATGTGCTGTTGCAATTCGTCTTTGTCGATCGACTGTATCAAACTTGGTGCGAGGTACAACGCGATTGGAAGAGCCTCCGCAGGCACGGTTTGCTTGGGAGGCTGAGCGGTGGCCGGGCTGGAGACATCAGCGCTTTTCTTAGCGCTGTGGATCACACCGTCGGCAAAGCTCGCTGCCACAAAGACCGCGGCTAGAACGAAGAAGACGGGGAGCGGGAAACCCGGAATGGCCCCCATTACGACCAAGACGCAGGCAGCCAGTCGCAATGCGTGAGGATTGGCCGTGAGCTGGTTGACGATATCGGTACCAAGATTGAGCTTGGCAACTCCATTGACGCGAGTGATGATTGTTCCGGCTGTAATCGAGAGCAGGAGCGAGGGTATCTGCGAAATGAGCGCATCACCTATCGTCAGTAGGGTATACTGTTGGAGCGCCTCGGCGAAAGTCATGCCCTTGGAAAGCAGGCCAATGGTGACCCCACCCAGCATATTGATGCAGATAACCACCAACCCTGCGATGGCGTCGCCCTTCACGAATTTCATGGCGCCGTCCATGGCCCCATAAAGCTGGCTTTCTTTCTCCAATGTCGCGCGCCGGCTGCGGGCCTCGTCCTGATCGATATGGCCATTGCGTAGCTCCGCATCGATCCCCATTTGCTTGCCGGGCAGAGCATCGAGCGTGAAGCGCGCCGCCACCTCCGCCACCCGTTCAGCGCCCTTGGCCACGACGATGAATTGCACCATGGTCACGACCAAGAATATGACAATGCCGACGACGATATTTCCCGATATGACGAAGTCACCGAACGTGTGAATGATGCTGCCAGCATCCCCCTCGGCCAGGATTAGTCGCGTCGTCGAGATGGTGAGCGCCAGACGGAATACTGTCGAGATCAGAATGACGCTCGGCAAGGATGAGAACTCAAGCGGCGTGCTGATATAGAGCGCAACCATCAACAGCAGTATGGCGAAGCCCAGATTGAAGCCAATGAGCGTATCGATCGCTACTATCGGGATCGGCATGATCATCATGCTGATCGTTAGAAGCAGCATCAACGCGACCATCAAATCGGAGTTGGCCGACGCGCGCACAATGATGTCACGCAGGACGTTGGTCATGGGGTCCTTCTGATCGTTGGTCGTTAAGAATCGTGCCGGCACGCAGCGAAACATAGTTTTGGAAAACCGCGCGCGCTTCGTCCATGCGACCGGCCCGCCGTAAGGCATGGCTACGTAAAAGCATCAAAGGGATGCGCGAGGACGGATCGTCATCGAGTGTGTCAAGTCTATCCAAGATCGGCAGCGCGTCATCGCCGAGCCCCTCCGAGATGAGAGCGTAGGCGAGAATCCGTAGCAAATCGACGTCTTGGGAGTCGTTGCCGACGATGAGCCGTAACAGAGCTACGCATTGTGCGCCCTGCCCGCATGCAAGATGAAGATAGGAAAGGGCGCAGAGCACATCGCGCGCCTGCCCGGAGCTCAGCGAGACGTTACCGGATTTCGAAACCTCTGTTGTCGGATGCGCTCCATCGGAGATGACCATGCTTAGGCTTCGATCAAGCTGTTCCTATTCTGCCGGAGCAGGATTAGCCACTGCAGTGTCTGCTGCAGGACGACGACACCTTCGCGGGCCATCGTATCCGCAGGCGCGGCCAAGAGCTTAGAGGCGAGACGTTCCAGGAGAATACCGTACGGCGCTGCCCGCAGCATGTCCGGATTGCGCAGCCGTGGCGTGACGAAGTCGAAGAGATCATGCGCAATATCGTGCCCATGAAGCGACGCCAGACCTGCGCGTGAGTCGACCTCATTAATGCGGGTGCGGTTGAGACCGATGCGCCCGACTGCATCAATGTCTTTGGCTTCCAATACGGCTTCGATCGCTGCATCCAGCGGCAAATATGACGCATTCAGTTCCCGCCGAGCCGACGCGTGATCCTTCTCGCCGTTTGCACGAGGACCGTCGATCTCAGCCTTATTGAGTTGACGAATGGTTGGCTCGATGCCCGGCGCACGATAGTGCTCATCGAGGCTCTGCGAAGCAGTGCCTGGCCTGACATCGTGGCGGGACAGCTTTGACATGACGCTCTCCTAGTTCCTTTCCGAAGCTTTTGAACGTCTAGTAGGCAAGGGCAGCAAAGCGGCCATTCCGACTTAGCAGCACACGCCCCTCCTCAATTCGATCAACCGACCATCCGTCAGCCAACAGAGCACCGACGAAATATTTCTGTCCACCGATAAGCAAATAGGGCTGCTCTCCACGCCAAACAGCCTCGAGAGGGATTGCGGATGGCTGCTTATCCTCCTTGACCAGCACTCCGTTTACCAGCGTGAGCGCGCCATTTGTATGACCATCGAACCGTTGTTGGAGCTCCTGCCACTTCGCAAGAGTTGCAGGTGTGACGGTTCCCTCAGCACTGACAAAGCCGGGCCCAGAACCGACCTTGATATCGAGCAGGCCCGCCTTAACAACTTCCTGTTTCAACAGCTCGGCTGCGTCTTGGGCATGCCGATCGTTAGGCCGATTCATCCGCGGCTTGGGTGCGAGCTCGGCGGCAGACGGCGCATTGGCGCTCGGGGCACCTGCGTTGACCTTGAAGAAAACGGTCGAGAAAGCGCCGATCGCGATAACGGCGAGCAACACGATGGCCAGCGCCGGGATCGAAGCGCGCGATGGGCCGATCGAACTGTCTACGACCGCATTCGGCAACGACCAGCGAATAGACATCGCGCCCGCGTGAATGACGACGGGAAGGGAATGAACAACGCGTTCGCCTGCGGCAATCTTCCCCTCGCCCGCAGCAGTGCTTATGGCTGCAAGGGCCTCTATCTCGATCGAGTTGCCAACGAGGGTGACACGAAGGTGATGCGGCTCAAGCTCTTGCTCGACGAAGATCATATCTGCGTCGAAGCCACTACCGATAAGACTCGTTCCGACAGACGCTTTTCCGGTTAGCCCGACATAAAGTCCCGATAGTACCTCGAAATGGAGGGAGGCAGCCTCATTCACGGACAATCCCCATGAACCAAAAGGAGCAGGGGCAGGCGATTAACGCACGGCTCACTCCCAGCCGCACTAGTCACATCGCCGCCACGGAAAAAGCGGAGCAAGGAGTGCCCCGCTTTCCAGCATTACCCGTTGACACGCTCGCTGGCCGCCTTCCTCTCGCTCGAGAGCTCAGTAGACAATGAGCGCAACCGTATGTCCTGAACCATGGCCTCCTGGTTAACCGCCTTCAATTCCGCGATGAGCGCCTCGAAAGTGGCGGCGCCGCCAACCTTATCAATCACAGCTCCAGTGCCCGAAGCTGCCGTAGACCCTTTGCTAGCATTATTCGACTTATCGGCCGCGTCCTTTGACTTGTCGCCCGCCGACTTGTTCTCAACCTTGCTTTGATCGAGCTCATGATCACCACCATGAGAGCCAGAACCAACTTTGTTGACCATATCGTTTCACCTTCCGTTTGTATCTGCCGCCAACTATGGCGACACTCCCCTGACATCGAACTATTCGGCGTCAGGTGTCCTCTTCTGTTTCAGCCACGGCTTCGTGAAGATTCGCCATGTTTCGGTCCATCATCTGCAGCGCGACCGATCCAAGAACCGAACCAAAAGCTGATTCTAATTCTTGGCGCTGAGCTGCAGATTGCGAACTATCACTCTCCAAATTGGCGTGAACCACGCCTTCGATTGCGCCGGACATCTGGTGCTTCTCACTTCAGTTCCGAAAAAGGTGGCACGCCGACTAGCGATCCACAGTGCTCATGCTAGTGGGGGTAGCTGTCGAGAAGCTGACGAATCCAAGAACGAATCCAGCGACAACTTCAGTGAAAATCGGCACTGAGATGAGAGTCCGGCTCCGCCGCCCCATGCCGTATCTGTGACCGCGCGAGTTTCAATGGCCGCGCGACCTAAGCTCTGCAACATCTCCCGCACCCTCCAGAACACTATACGTCATCGCACTCGTGATCAGACGTGTAGGGGCGCAGACCCGCCACGAACTGTGGGAGATGCCGCCGAGGGAATCGGTAGTGGATATTGTTCCGCGACTCCTCGACAACAATATTCGCGATGGATGACCGGAAGGCTCCTATACTTCCGACAGACCGCGCCGGGAATAGCGTCATGTCCGCGCTTGCGCTCGGCCAGAGACGATTGAGGACCATGCAGTCCCTCTCCGGGGAAATCAAGGAGGGCGCCGCTGGCTCAACGTGAACCTTCTGAAACTCGTCAGCTTCTCGAAAGCTCGCTGCTCTATGAGAGCGTTGATCTCAAGACGCCGATGCCGTCTTTGTCTGCCCTGGGAATGACCTCCAATGCAACTCAACAACTTCTCGCAACCCGCCACTTCGAATCACACTCAGTTTCTTGTTCCTGGAATTTCGTCGCGCCAAAGCGATGCTTCGCTTTTCGAGGCAACGGTGTCCCTTTATTCGCCGCAAGACAAATCCGAAGATCCCTCCACGCCAGCGGATCTGCAGCAGTCAAAATTGCAGATGGCGCAGGACTCGACGGACGAACTGCCGGAGCATCTGAAGGCGACAATTAAGGCGTTGGACAAGGCGTTTGAGCAGGAAAAGGCATCCGATGAGGAAACGGCATCCGCGCAGGACGAGTCCTCCAACTCGCCCGTCGAGGAAACAGCGCCGCCTCCTCCGCCACCTGCGGCCGAGCCGGTGGCAAGCTCGAGGATCACGTGGAACGGCGGCACGCTTACCGATGAGGAGCTGCAAATCGTGGCCGTGCTGAACCGGCACAAGGATCAATGCCCGCTCAGTTGGGATTCGCTTGCAGATAAGGCCAACGATCCTTCGACGCCACCGGATCTGAAGGAGGCGATCAACAAATTGCGACAGGACCCGGAGCTCTTCTATGCGATCGGCTCGCAAGGCGACGGCCGCTGCGGGGGCAAGATCAAGGAGAAGGATCTAACCGAGTTCTCCGCCAGTCACTCACAGGTGGCTAATTTCCAGGAGCAGCAGGCGCGCAGCTACGAGCAGAACTACATTCCATCCGATGGTACCGGAGATGGGCAACCGTCGGTCATGACCTTGAATGATGCATTGCGCGAGCTTTACCGGTATTCCGACTACCTGCCCAAGTCTCTGAGTCTGGACGATTTCAAGCAGATCGTCGACGGTAAGGCCAAAACGGGCAAGTGTCCGCCCCAAGTGATCGCGGCGGCACAATACTTCCTCGACCACGCGGACGCCTGGAAGGGGTTGTACGGCGGCGCGATCGATAAAGTCCACAAAGAGGACTTTCTGCAAATCGCTTCATCGTCCATGAACCTCACGCAGAGCGAGCTCGACACGCTCGGAACGATCAACAAGAATCAGTCCGCGTTTTTCGGGGACGGTGACCTGACACGAGACAAGCTGGCACGCATGGCCGACGACAAGAGTCTCGATCCAAGCGTACGCCAAGCAGCGTCACAGCTGCTCTCGGACCCGCTGTTGTTTGGTTTGCTGAACAATTCGATTACGGGCTATAAGACCCATCATAAGTTCTTCGACTTCGGCGGCGGGCATACGGTCGATTCCGGTAATATCAGCAACAAGGACTTCACGCACTTCTACAGCAACATGTCAGGCGCGAATCGCACCGTTCAGCAGGTAAAGACCCATGCCCCCACGACCGCCGCCGACCAGGACGCTGTCGCGGACATGATGACAGGGATTGCCGACCAACCCGATGTCAAGTCTGCGAAGAAGAATGGCGGAGCCCTCATGCATGTGGTCGATGACGTGCTAAAGGTAGGCACGAAGGTGCTTGACGTGGCGGCCACGGCAGTCGGTTTACTCGGCTTCATTCCGGTCCTGGGCGAAGTGGCCGATGCCATATCGATGGGGCTCGAGCTCGAGTCGCAAGCAGCGAACCTTCTGCACACGGCCATTACCGGAGGCAATATGAAGAAGGCGTTGGCAGAGGCCGGCATCAATCTCGCGGCGCAGGCCCTTGGTTGTATCTCTGGGCCCGAGGTCAAATTGGCGATACGCGAGGGTCTCGCAAAGACGGTGCTGGAAGAGGCTGCGACGAGGGGGATCGATATGACGATCTCGGAGGCGCAATCCTATGCGGACAACTATTTGAACGACCTGAAGGAAAAGCTTGAGACCGAGCCCACGCGAGATGCAGATGTTCCGAGCAAGGACGCCACCACGGAGACATCTCAGAATGTGGCATGAGGCGAGTTGTGCGGGGCAGTCTCCGACTTGGAGTCTGTTCTTGAAATGACGCCGTCGCGCAAACTTTGCTGCCTCATTCAGGCTCGCAACGGCGAGGACCTCGCGGATTAGACGCCGCCTCTCCACCGCGAAGCCGTCCCTTGATAAGCGACGTAGAAGAGTGCGCGCCGTAACCGCGCACTCTTAAGCCAAGCGAGTGAACTCCTGACGCTGACGCAATCTGCATGCAGCTTGCGATCGCTTTGCCTTTGCGCTAGCCGAGACTGCGAGCAGGCGTTGTGGTGCCAGGCCGTTGCAGCTTGGCTGCGGATCGTTGCATGACACGGCTTGCGCGGTCGAGCGCATGGGTCGGCTCATTGCGTTAGGCGATAGCAAAATCGCATGCGTGAAAAGATCGGTGCAAGGCTAGATCCCTGATGCAGCCTATGGACCAAGATAGATTGAGCGCGCGATGCGGGCTCGGTTGCAGATGTCAGCAATCGTGCCACCGAAAGTGGGACCACGCAAAGGCCGGGACGGACTGCAGTTCGAGGTGCGCGGAAGCGGTGTCTGTGACGACCGAGAATAACAGCAAGATTGCAGGAATAGGCTGGGACTTGCATAATCTTTCCAGACAAACAACGCTTAACACACTCTGCGCCCGCCCTGGCCAGCGCCAGTTGGTGCTTGGACAGACATTACGCTTGTGCTTTCAGCGTCCCCCGTCCGCTCAGCCTTTATCCGAGCGCCCCTATTCGCTCCGAACCGTTTCGGCCACGACGGGTACAGCGCCCTTCCAGAAGGCAGACGCGAGCGGCTCGTTCGCGATTTGCGCAAGGCCCTGCTTTCTCGACATTGCGGCCGCCCTCGTCATGACTGACGGAACCTGCCAGCAACTCCAAATGGTTCACTGACGCGAGATGAGAAGCTTCGTGGCCGAGCGAGGTCCTGATCCGAGGACCAAATTTGTCCGCCCGTGATGATCTGTCCAAGCGCTGCATAGACGCTCATGCGCTTTGAAAAAGCAGGTCAGGGATTCGGCCACCATAGCGATCACATTGTTGCCTGCATCGGAGATGGACTTTTATGAACATTAGCGGACGTGGGCGGTCGGAGGCTTCTGGATCGGGAACTGATGGTAGCGAGGGCACGGGAGGAGTTCGCACTGGACCAGCTGGTGCCCCGGGAGAAGGAGGCCAATCGTTTAGCTCTATCGTGCAGCGGGTCCGCTTTGATCCTCAAGAGTCCGGCGCACCACATCGGGAAGCAAGCTCCTCGCGTTCCGGCGATGATCGTTGGCGGGGCGATCGAGCATCCGGAAGTTCGCAGACAGGTGTGCCCCGCCCTTGTGGTGCATCTCTGCCGCCTGAACCAGGCAAGCACCCTATCGGTGATAGCTTTGATGAGCGGTCTAATAAATCTTACCGGGAAGCACTAGATCGAGGCGCAAGCTCCTCGCGTTTCCCTGGTAACGCCTTGCGTACGGATCAAGCACAAGGGCGCTCGCAACTGGACGCGGCCCCACGACATACTCCGTCCGTGCCCTTTCGACCACGACGGCCGCGTAGCGGCGAAGTTGCGTCTGTAAGCGTCGAGGAGCAGTCTTATAGATCGGATCATGAAGAGGCAAATCCGGGAACGACCTCGGTGCGCTCTGGCGGCGAGCGTTGGCGGGGCGATCGAGCGGCTGGGTCCTCACACGCGGGCGCGTTCTTGCGAGGTAACCAGCCCAGATCTGGCCTGGGCGGCGCGCAGGGCCGCCTCGACGAGGCGGCCGGCTTTAGCACGCATGGTGTAAACTCTGAACGACATCGGCGCGCACAGCTTGACGAGCCAAGATTTCGTAAGGCGATGGAAACGATTGACCGCGCCTGTCGGGCCCATGACATCTCTAAATTCTCAACCGCTGTTGTGGAGCATACGAAACAGGGGCATCACAAGCAGCTGAAGATGCCGGAACTGGCAACCTTCCTGCAAAAGGCTGCGACCCATTTCAAGGACGAGTTCGTGCCACGCTGGGACGAGGATGTCCGCCGCGGGAAGTCATGGGGGTATGCGACGACATGCAACGCCTTGAGCCAGCCGGTTGGAGGTCAAACAGGTCTGCAAGCCTGCGAGGCCGTGGCAGAACAGGTGTCGCGGCTTGATAATCGGCTCATCAAGAAAGTCGAGCCGAAAGCGCTTTCGCTCTTGGCATTGTCCTTCAGTCGTCACCCAGCTTCGACGAGATGCCGCGATGCAACGAAGAGAATCGCGAGATCTTCCCACGACGAAAGCTGGATACTTCAGGAGCTGAACAGTCAAAATCTGTCATTGATGGTAAACGGGTTCAGCAAGTGGCCGAAAGAGGTGGACTGTTGCAACGGCATCATCGCGGCTGCAAAGGAAGTCGGCGGTCGCGACCGGCTCTCTGACTTTAATGCGCAGAGTCTTGCGAACTTGGTGAACGGCTTCAGCAAGTGGCCGGGAGAGACGAGCTGTGGCCAAGCCACGATCGCGATAGCCAATGAGATCCTCGGCCCCGCCCACCGTGCCGATCGCCTCTCGGATTTTAATAGCCAGGGATTGGCGAATCTGGCGAACGCTTTCAGCAAGTGGCCCGGAGAGATGAGCTGTGGCCAAGCCACAGTTGCGATAGCCAATGAGATCCTGAAGCCAGCTCACCGTGCCGACCGCCTCCCAAGTTTTATGAACCAGGGATTGGCAAACCTCGTGAACGCTTTCAGCAAGTGGCCAGAGGAGCAAGCCTGTAGCCAAGCCACAGCCGCAATCGCCGGTCAGGTCTGCGATAACGAACGGCTCTCTGCTTTTAATCCGCAAGGGATGGCAAACCTAGTAAACGGTTTCAGTAAGTGGCCGGACAATCCGACCTGTAGCCGAGCCACAATCGCGCTGGCCAATGAAATCCTTGACCGCGATCGACGCGTCGAACGGCTCTCAATCTTTAATAACCAGGAGCTGGCGAACCTAGTGAACGGGTTTAGCAAGTGGCCGGGCACGACAGACTGTGGCCAAGCCACCGCCGCCATTGCCGGTGAGATCCTTCGCCGCCGCGCCAATTCCAATGGCCGAGTCTATGGTTTTACGCCGCAGGAGTTGGCGAACCTGGCGAACGGCCTCAGTAAGTGGCCGGACGATCCGACCTGTGGCCAAGCCGTCGTCGCTATCGCCGATGAAGTCGACCGGAGCGGTCGGCTTTCTCAGTTTACTCCGCAGCAGTTGGCGAACCTGGTCAACGCTTTCAGCAAATGGCCGGGCGCGACTTGTGGCCAAGCCACCGCCGCCATTGCCAATGAGGTCCATCGCCGCCGCGTCGATCCCAACGACCGATTGTCGAATTTTGAGCCGCAGGAGCTGGCGAGCCTAGTGAACGGCTTTAGCAAGTGGCCGGACAATTCGGCCTGCGGCCAGGCCATAGTCGCGATCGCCGGTGAAGTCTGCGGGAATGGTAGGCTCTCTGAGTTTGCTCCGCAGCACCTGTCGAATCTTGGGAACGGCTTCAGCAAGTGGTCGGATAATCCGACCTGTGGTCAAGCCACGGTTGCGATCGCCAATGAGATCCTTGGTCCCGATCGACGTGCCGACCGACTCTCGAACTTCGAAAACCAGGACTTGGCACGACTAGTGATCGCCTTCAGTAAGTGGCCCGACGATCCGACGTGTGGCCAAGCCACAGTCTCGATCGCCGATAAGGTTTGCGACAACGACCAGCTCTCCAGCTTTATTGAGCAGGACTTGGCGAACCTGGTGAACGCTTTCAGCAAGTGGCCGGAAGAGACGACCTGTGGCCAAGCCACGGTAGCAATAGCCAAAGAGGTTCTCGCCTCCGACCGGCTCTCAAGCTTTAATAACCAGGAATTGGCGAACCTGGTGAACGGTTTCAGCAAGTGGCCCAAAGAAGTGGACTGCGGGGAAGTTACGGTCGCGATAGCCACTTCGATCCTTGGCCCCGCTCACCGGGCCGACCGGCTCTCAAGCTTTGATGGCCAGGAACTGGCGAACCTGCTGAACGGCTTCAGCAAGTGGCCGGATGAGGCGTGCTCCGAGGCCCTGGTGTACATCGCGCGCGGTCTTGGTCGGGGAAATCAACAATTTGGCGGGTTCTCGATGCCTGAACTCAGCATGATCGCCAATGCTCTGGGGCGGGGTATCATGAAGGCAGAAGACAGCGGGGAGATTGCCAAAGCTGCTTTGCTGCAGGATCGGCTGCATCAGCTCGCCCGTTACCTTCACTATGCTAATGAACGGCTGGAGGAGACGAACGTTCTGAACATCACCACGATTTTGAAGGTGCTGACCAAGGCCGAGCTGTTCGATGACCTCGGTTTGCTTGCACCGTCAGGGCTAAATCGGCTCACCGAGTTGCAACGCCTCCCTGGTTTTGCGCCCGAGAACAATCTCGAAACCATGGGCAATCTCTGCGCCGCTCTGCTGCCTCTTGCGCGCAGCCCAAGAAACCAGCTGCGCCGGCACCGCAGGCAAGCCCTGAACTTTCTGAACGTCGTCCAACCAGTTATCGAGCACAAGATCGAGGCACATCTCATAGCAAGCAACGTTGGGCGGGCTCGCGGACCATTCGCGAGCCGCTGCCCAGCCTTGTCAGTCTATCAAGTACTCAAGGCGCGTGGGATCCTGGAGAACTTTTACCGGCGACCATATGTCGAGGGCAAGAAGCGCGATTTGGAGGCGAGGCAGCAAGAGCTGCAGCGCGGGACCAAGGAGATTCTGGCCAAGACGCGCACCCTCATCACAAACGACCTTTCCAATATGAGCTGGAATCTGATCGCGCAGATCGAGGCGGACAGTCCGGTTGATGCGCTGGACGCGTTCATGGCGCAGGATGAGGCGACGATCCGGTCTCAACGTCCTGCCTCCGTCTTCGACGTCCATCAGGTGTTGCAATCCATGGATCACGAGCCCAGACCACCGCAGGGTGAAGCGGGACTGATGCAGTTGCCTGTCGTGGACATGCAGGGGCGGCGAGTGGCCACGGAGCCCGAGACGCGATATTCGATTTTTCATCGCCTGACCTCGGGAGCTGTGCCAGTGATCGCGGTGCAGCTGCCGGGAAAACCGAGCGCCTTCATGTTGGCGCGTACGCTCACCTTCGATGGTGTGCCATACCGCATGGATCTGTTCGGCGGAAGCAAGTTAAAAGCGCCGAGACCGACGGTTGCGGAGATCGCCGCCCGTGGTCCCGGCGACCAGCCAACGACTTCCGGGGGCAAGCTATTGGCCATTCCGTATGCCGATACTGCGCCGGGTACGCCCTTCGAGCAGCTCTCGCGGGCCTGGGCCCCCTTCAAAGAAGCCTACTACTACACCCAGCGCAGGGGCTTTGCGGCGCCTCCGTCGATCAAAGGTCTGGGTCCTCACGACTATGCCCTGGAGGGCGCCTTCAGGTTGTTGCTCGCGCCGGACCGGTCTGGCGACGACGAGCATGCCTTCAAACTGACGGGGCCGGAAGGCCCGATTGCCTTGCGACCGCATGATGGCTGCGGCTTCATCAAGGCCTCGTTGGCCAAGCATATGCCAGCTGTCCTCCGGGCTGGCCACCAAGAGGGTCCAGATCGGGTGCTCGCCTTCGCTGAGGGAAGGAGATCGTCCCTGCCGGCCACGGCGTTGCAACACTATCCGCGCAGCGAGCAGGTGGCGAATGAGGCGCGAGAGAAGGCCAAGGCCTGGCTTGAGAGCAGGCAAGAGAAAAAGCTGACGTCCGAAGAGTTGTTTCGCACCGTGACGGCCGGACACATTGACGGTCCCGGCGCCGTCGCCGTCCCGTCCGGTGATGGATCCCTCCACGTGCCGACGCTCAAGAGCGACATGTTGTCTGGTGGCGTGCTGGTCGGACGAGCCCCCTATGATAAGCCGAACCTGCGCCCGTTTGCCCCCGAGCAAGTCAAATCAGCACGCGATGGCGATCCGACCGCTATGTTTCTCGATAAGTGCGTGGCCATCCAATATAGCTTTAATGTCGCACAAAAGTCGGGAGAGAAACTAGCGGCCAAGGATCATAGCCTCTTTGCCAAAGGTATTCTGATTGTGGTGCCGGATGAGATGTGGCCGGCCAACTACGCCGACCGTGGACTGGTGCTGTCCGCCGAGGACGTCAAGTGCCATTCGAGCTGGACCAACGGCAAGGACCGCGTAAAGGTGGACACGCCGGTCGACTGCGTCGGCATTCTGCAGGCAACCGAGGTTTTCGCTCCAGGGTCGTTGGTCGCCGTCCCGCCTACCGAACAAAAAAAGCTCGACGGCGATTTCGACGGAGATACCGTCGTTATTGTCGGCGACCGGCCGCAGCTTTATCAGCATGTACGCCAGTTTGATCAAAAGGAGCAAGCTCTCGGACTTCGCTCACTCAAACCGCCAAAGTCGCATACCCCGGCGATCGAGGAGGAGCGTTACCAATTCAGTCGTGCCCGCCAGATCCTCGCTGCCACGTTAGGTGTCCTGGGAACTTATGGCTCCCTGCAGCGAGACTTTCTGGCGCAATCCGAGCCAGCGCGGCGCTGGTTTGCGGAGCGGGCTATCTTTGGCATCTACGAGGGCGTTCACCATGAGCTCAGACGAGATATCCGTGACCTATTGAACCAGGAACAGGTGAGCGGTCAGGATATTCAAGGCCTGCTCGAGAGGGCGAGCGGTGATATAAAGGCCGCGGACCATCCGCTCGCCCGTGAAGTTGCCGAATTGCTCGTTGCTGACCTTGAGGCCTGGGCAGCGATGGCGGATGCGCAGGTTCTGCCCGAAACAGTCGCAAGCGGGAGCGATGTAAATCCGCTCTTGAGCGGGCAGCTGTGGGAGCTTTTCCCGGAGCTGGCTGAACACTATTCGGCCTCTCCTCAACCACGCGACCGTATCGAGGCCTTGCTCGACCATTATCCTGCGCGCATCGATCCCCGACCAGATGGATACAATCCGGACGATTTGATCCAGAGCGCGAATAACCTCCTGAGCCTTGGCGTCAAGGTTGGAACCGATGCCTATAAGTCCAACACCGGTGCTCGCCTCTTTATGAAGAAAAGCGGTGAGCTTCAGCGCCTCCTGCAACGGGTGCCGGGCCTTTCGTCCGTCCCCTACCTCAAGAGTATCGCCGCGCCGCTCAATCAAGGGAGGCTCGATGTCGATGCGACCCTGGAGGACTTGAAAGACAATCCGACGCTGGCGGCTTCAATCATGGAAACCTCGATCAAGCTTGCCGTGGAGAACCGTATTCTGCCCGAACCTCATCGGCGGCAGCCTACAGCTGGGGATTCCCTCATGAGGGTCCCGCTAACCCGTGAGGACGCTGCGGAGCGCGCCAAGATCGAAAAGTCTCGCGCTAAAGCCGAAGAGCAGGAAATCACCACAACGACACTGTGCGTTGCCGAAGCTCTCAAGCAAGCGAATATCCAGATAAATATGCCCCATTTCGATCGCCGCTTGAGATCGCAAGAATCGATGACAGACCAGCTCACCGGGATGACCGCAGGTCGCAACTCGCAGTTGATCAACAATGCAGTTCGTCACGTCTTCGAAGTCCCCGACCAGGATTTTGCGCGCGCCTTCAAGAAGGCCATTCTGGCTTTCTACGAGCAAGGTTACGCCGAGGTCAGCACAACCAACTGGTTCAGGATGCGTAATCCGACCTTTGTCGGCATCAAGACTGTGCTCACCACTCAACGCGACTACCGCTTCGAGCTCGAATTCCATACTCCGGACAGCTACAAGGCCAAGCTTGCCAATCACGACACCTACAAGAGCATGCTGCGGCCCGGCAGGATCAATGCACTAGATGAAAACCTGCAGCGCCTGCGTGAGGTTTGCAAAGAGGTCGCAATCCCCGATGGCGTGCAAAACATCCACCATTGGGGAACCGAAGCGGGTATCAGAGGCGGCGCCATGGGGGCATGGGCTTGACGGCCCGGGCGCCGCAGGCTTCTTTTTTAAAAGGATCGAACGTCGCAAGCGCCACGCTTTCGATGCCGCTTGCCGGCATATCAAGGTGCCTTAATTGAAGGGAGTATTAATGAGAAAATTGCACGACTAACGACGCGGCACCTGCCAAACGACGCGCTTGGACGTTATTCGGCGCTAGGGGCTGCCAGAAGCGTGGTCAAATGAGAGAACACGTCGCCTTATGACCATCATGGCATCGGCGTTGTGACGGTGTTGACTTTCCGCCATACGATCGATCACTCGTCCCGCTTCCGATCGGCATCGACTGTAGGTCGCCTATCTTGATCTAAATATCTGGTGCACCCAATCCGGCGAAACGGACATCAATGGCAGGGTATCATGCTAGCGCAATAGGCTTCCGAACGTACCTGTTCGAGCCGACGGCTGGCTATCGAACAAAGAAACTCTTCTCTTAAGGCCTGGGGAATGAAACTTCCCAAGCGGATTGGCGGGGAAGGCAAAGGTCGCTATTGCGCGTAAGTTCGCCAGAGTTCTTTTAGTGCATCTGGGTCCAAGGTACACCGTTCGATTGAGGGCAGCCGAACGAGGCCTGATCCTCGCCGATTTTCTGGCCCGGTGCTCAACCGGCCGACGAAGTCCCGCGGGACGGCAGTCGTGGTAACCTCGGTCATTCGGCTGGTGGCGGCTCGTCCGCACTCCGCGCAGCTCGCACCATGAAGCTAGACAGCTCCGAGCATCGCAACTCGGTAGACGCACAGGACATCACCGCCCGGTTGTCGGCGTTAGCATTCCTTCCGGTTAAGACTCGATGCCGTCATCAATGCCGAGCCAACTATCTGGCTGGGGAGCTCGTCTTTCTTAAAATCCAGCGCCCCTAGTATGAGATCTCTGGACAATCGAATAGCGCCAGGACCTTCGAGGCGGCTCTCAGCTCGGCCACAATGCAAATTACAAGGGCTATGTGCCAGACGGGCCCATTGTTTTGGAACTCGACGATCAGCTTTCTAGCTTGACCACCCTTTGCGGCCAACAGGCCACCTCCGAGCTTATCACGGAGGTGGCCTAACCTCTATTTTCTCAATCGATTTAGCTGACCTCGCGCTCTGTGCTGCACGCGGGGGGATGGATGACCTTCATAGAAGGCCAGTCGTCCGCCGAGTGCAGTCCCGGCTCAGTATATCTTTTGTGTGGTGATTGTCGTCAAAGTCTGCCCGTTGGGGTTCCTGTAACGATTGGCGAGGCTTTGCAACAATCCTTCCATCTCCCCTGGATGAGCAGTAAGTTCTCCATAGTTAGGATCGAAAAGTGTAGTTGTTCCATTCAACGCCGAAGTTGCAACTACGTGTGAGCCACCTTCGGCGAAATACAAACTGAGCAAATATTTCGATCCGTCATCGGCGATTTTCTCCACCATGCGCGAGAGGCTCGAAGAGTCGCCGAATTCGTATACCTTCTCTTTTCCGGATGGCGCCAGGTTCGCTTCCCGCAACACCCTGTTTTGTGCCTCAAGGTCTGCCTGAGCAGCTCCTGCTCCCCCCCTTCGCAAGTAATCCTTGTGATCCTGATACTGCTCCTGCCGCATAGCCGCTGAGGTGTGCCTTTGTGATCCGGGTGTTAGCGCACTCATTCGCTCCGACGGGCTGCTGCTCAAAATGCAGAACCACTCCGCCGTCAACCCGACGCAGATGCCGTCTACATTTGCGTCATTCAATTCGGCTGTCCTGTAATCGAACAGGGAGGTGCTCCACCTCGCCGGAGAGGATGTACTGGGAATGCGAGGATCGGCGGTCTGTGGCGTGCTGACGCAGCACCCCATTTTGTCGGGCAACTCCCCAGGTGGCAGCCTCCGTCGCGACGTCAGATTTTGCCTGTTTCTGCCAAGTGAAAGCCTTTCAAACTCTAGGCTAGGAGGCTGGGAAACCAGCGAATTCGCCCTTGTTAGCGCCGCAGGCGAACTCGCCTGATGATCTGGCACCGATCGGGACGATATGCCTGCAAGTATTTGCCGAAAGCCGTCGCTGTCCACCGACTGGCTCGGCTCGTGAGCTTGGTTAGGGCGTGTGGATTCACTGATTCGATTATACACGGCGATTCTCGCTTCTCTTCGACGGGGGTCTCTTCGCAGTGCGGTCGGGCTGCTTGGGCCCTGCTGTGAATGATATTGGGACAAGCTGATGAGAAGCTGACGGGCAGGCGTTGCCTAGCTCAGGGAACATGACGAAGATGGGGACGGTAACTTTTCCGTCCGTGAGCACGACCTCGGTGATGCCCGCGCGTGCGGGCGTCCCCCTCAAGCCTCAATGGGTGCTTGCAAGGACAGGCGATGCGGGCTCCGCAAAACAGGTTTGCGATGGATCATGGATAAAAGGAAAAAAGAAAGCGCGGTTGTCGTGCCGATTTGCATATTCGCCGTTTCCTCAGCGAGGAGGTTGGTGGGAGCTGAAAGATAGGACGAAGCGCCCAACGACGTGAGCGAGCTGTACAATTCAGACAGGCTGATAAAGCCTTTGCATGAACTCTTCATACGTTAGGGATCGTCTCGTTCTGCACCGATTGAGCTCAGTCCAGAACATGTGATCAGGCGCACGCTTTGATCGCTATAGAGCGCCACTTGACGGCGAAGCAATTCGCGTGAGTTGACAACGCGCTTTTTCCGTTCCGCTCGTTTTCGAGAGAGCTTGAATCGTACGTGGCGTCATATTGTACTGTTTTGGTCGCATCAAACGGCCCGACGCCGGTTGGGTACTCGGAATCGGATTGACCCCATCGATGCACCGACGCCAATAAATGGCCAATGTCTATTGCAAGAGGCGAGAGAACAATGACCAATGCCTTGGCGATCGGACTTGCGCCGCGGTTACCGAACTCGCCTATACCTGACAATGAGTTTGCCTCCGGGGTCACGCACTTACAACGGGAGAAGCCCTACAACGCGGGATAACCTCGATCCAACTGCGTTTCAGCCCTAGCTATGTCATCTTTATCGCCCAGTCATCCGAGCTCATGCTGAGCAAGCCCTCATGAAGGCCGCCAGTCGGCTGCGTGGGGACGCTCTTTGTGCTGGACATTCGGGAGAACCCTGCAAATGGTTGATTCACACTCGACGAATTTACAGGACTTGGGCGGCGCGGTCCCTCCCGGCGAACGAGTTTTGGAGATAACTACGACAACGGGCTGCGTCGTCGGATGTTCTTATTGTCCGCAGGACAAATTTGCCGAGAGGCAAAGGGTCGTGTCTCATGCAAAGCATCTTCGTCTCGAAGATTTCAAGAAATGTTTGGCGCGCGTACCAAAGGCTGTCGATATCAGCTTTTCCGGGTACTCAGAGGCCTGGCTCAATCCGGCCTGCACCGAAATGGTTGAGCATGCTTACGAAGCCGGCCATAGCATTCGGATTTCCACGACACTCGTAGGAATGAAAGAGCGGAATCTACGACGCTTGCAAGCGCTGAAATTCCGGCTTTTCCTGGTGCACGTTTTTGATGACGGCACCTACATGAACAGTCGCCTAGTCAGGCGCAAATATGTCGAATTGCTACGTCAATTGGTCGACGCAGGCATTTCATCAATGCTATTCGTCGTCATGGGTGAAGTCCATCCCGAGCTTGTCGAGATAATCCCCGAGGAAGCGCTGGTTCGCTCACGTCCGCTGAGCAGCAGGGGTGGAAGCGTCGATCCAAAGACCGTTCAGGCCCGAAAGCCGATCGTCGGAGTATTAACGTGTCCTGACGAACGAGAACATCGTAATGTTCTTCTCCCAAACGGCGACGTCACGCTGTGCTGCATGGATTTTGAGCGACGTCACATCTTGGGCAATCTTCTTCGCGATGAGTATCAAGATCTCTTCAAAGGACCGACGTTTTGCGAAATTGTCGATCGAATGAATGGAAGGGACGGCTATCTGCTTTGCCGGACCTGTGAATTCGCCCAACCAGTAGCGTCAGCACGCTGATTTTTGAGAGGTTGACGCCCTCCTCATCAGCACGAACCCTGCGAAAGCTCGGGATGACCGTTCCTGAGCTCACGATCGATCAAGGCTCCGGCGACGCGTGAGTCCTTTGTTCATAATCGAAACATCGAACCGTGGCCGCACCACAGGGAGACAGTCATGGATCGTCGGCAAGCTCTAGGGTTTTTCGCTGGTTTCGCGCTATGTCCCCTGTGCGCGTCCGCGGCGGAGCATCGTTGGAGTTACGATGGAGAGACCGGGCCCGACAAATGGGGCGGTCTCGACGCCGCTGACGCCGCGTGCGCGATCGGCGGCCAGCAGTCACCCATCGATATAACCGGCACCATTACTGCCCCGCAGCCGCCGCTTAGGATGAGTTGGGCCAGGCGGCCGGATAAGATCGTCAACAATGGCCATACCATTCAGCTTGATCTTGCCGAAGGCGACACGCTCCACTTGGGCGACCGCCCCTATGCGCTGAAGCAGCTCCACTTCCATCATCCGAGCGAGCACCTTGTCGAGGGTAAGCGTTTCGCCATGGAAGCGCATTTCGTTCACGCCGATGCCGACGGGCTGGCCGTCGTTGGTGTGCTTATGGTCGCTGGAAAGCCGAACGCAGTCTTCAAAAGCATTGTCGCGGCTATGCCGTCAGACAAGGGACGAGCCGTTCCAGCTGATCCGGCAATCGACCCCAGCCAACTGTTGCCGACGCAACGAGCATATTACCACTATGCGGGATCACTGACGACGCCGCCGTGTAGTGAGACAGTCGATTGGATCGTCCTGGCCAATCCAATTGAGGTGGATGAGACCGACATCGCAGGCTTCGGCAAGCTCTTCCCCATGAATGCCCGTCCCGTCCAGAAGCGGGACCGGCGCTTCATTTTAAGTTCCGGGTCAGGTTGAAGGATTTGGCTCTTCAGAGAGACCTGCGCTTGCGCTGGCCTATGTCGCGCGCAATGCTCGCTCCGAGATCACGGCATGTTTGACGTGACAAGGAATGGAGGCTGACTTCGGCTATTTGGCCTATTCTGTTGAAAAAGGACGGCGGTTGCGACGCCGCGGTCTAATTAGCAGGGCTGAAGGTCATGATGGGGCATCGGCAAGTCGAACAGGCTGCGTTGTTCTATGAATTCTCGCCCGTTAGGCACATCCCCGCCGACCACCTACTCCGGCCGATCGACAGGCTTGCTGCCGCACGGACTTCGTCGCTATAGGTAAAGCGGAGGCGTTAGTCGCATCGCACCGCCGGGTTTACGGGTACACGGCTTACTGAAAGGCCCCTAGTTGATCATCCGGGGCCGCCTCCCGTCTGGTCTGCACGCACTACGAAGGGAAGATCCAGCGCGGATCCTGTACCTGCTTCACCGCGACGTTCAACTCCTCCTGGGTCGCATAGGTGGGTATTTGCGCCTCGTTGATCCAACCGAAGCCGAGATATCGGAACTGATCCGCCGGCATGGCCACCCGACTGTGGCCGAGCTCGCGAAGGAAGTCCTTCGACCAGTCGTGGATCGTATACGCCTCAAGTTTGTTCATCATCATTCGCCAGCGTTCGATGCGCTCCTCTTGCGGCATGTCTGTTGCAGTTGAAATCGCGGTCGCGATGTCACGAGGCGAGGCCGGATCCACGTGCAGCGCCTCATTTTCGTTGAGTTCTTCTGCCGCCCCCGCGAACTTCGATAAAACCAGCACGCCTGGGTCGTTCGAATCTTGCGCAGCAACATATTCTTTCGCCACCAGGTTCATGCCGTCACGCAACGGCGTCACCAGACCAACATCCGCAGTGCGGTAGAGGCCGGCGAGTTCCATCTGCGGGAAGTGTCCCTTCTCATAAAGAATTGGCTTCCATCCGTCGTTCGTTCCATGCCTACGATTGACGTCGCTGACAAGGCTGTCGATATCGCGCTGATATTCACCGTATGCTGGAATGTCGGCGCGCGAAGACGTCCCAATCTGCAACAGCGAGGTGCTGTGCGGCTTGTCTGCCAAAACCTGATCGAGAGCTTTGATCCGATTGTCGATACCCTTGGTATAGTCGAGGCGATCCACACCGACGGCTAGCTTCGTGCCATCGAGTTTGTTCTGCATCGACGAGATCTCATTTCGATGCGTCGCGAGCGATTCCACGGCATATTCTTCGAACTGCTTGGGATCGATACCAATCGGAAAGGTTTGGCACCGCGTAAGGCCGCGATCCGAGATCACAAAATCGCTCTTGCTCTCCAGCCCTAGATGCGTTCGCAGGCAGGAGAGGAAATTATCCAGATCCCAACGGGTCTGAAAGCCGACTAGATCGTACGCCAGCATCGATTCCATTAGTTCGCGATGATGAGGTACCTGCTCCATAACATCAGGCTTCGGCCATGGCGTATGCAGGAAAAAGCCGATCGGTTGCTGAATCGAGCGCTCGCGCAGCTCATTGCCGAGAGGAAGAAAATGATAATCATGCACCCAAATCGCGCCTCGGTTCTTAAGCCGTGACAGCGCGCGCGCCATGGCGCGGTTGATCTCGCAATAGCTTTTGTAATGCTCCTCCGAAGCAGGAGACATCCGCTCGGTCAACGAGTGAAATGCCGGCCACAGAGTGGAA
Organism: Bradyrhizobium sp. BLXBL-03; assembly: GCF_051853015.1. Classification (NCBI taxonomy): domain Bacteria; kingdom Pseudomonadati; phylum Pseudomonadota; class Alphaproteobacteria; order Hyphomicrobiales; family Nitrobacteraceae; genus Bradyrhizobium; species Bradyrhizobium sp. BLXBL-03. The sequence continues at coordinate 7,571,418 of NZ_CP182470.1, forward strand.
TTTGCAAATCCATAATAGAAGTTATCATAGTGAGCGGCCGGTAGATCTACCTTTACAACTTCACCCCGGCCGTGCGACTCAGGAACATTTAGCTGCTCACGGCCCTCGCTTAGCGTCCCCGAGGACCCCATCCAAACGGCGCCAGAGCGTTCAACGACAGGCTCAAGGGCCGCGGCAAGACCACCCGTTTTGGGTTTGTTGGGATCGATGGTTGAAACACGGTTCGAAACGAAAACAAGTTTCTCATCTGGCTGCTGAGACACCATGCCGATGCCCGCCTCGTGCTGAGCAAAGGCAGCATGACGGAAAAGTTCTGCATCGGCTTTACTTGACCGCTCCTGTGCTGCTTGGCTCAGGTGATGCTCAAAAGCGACTTGGCTCATCTTCAGCTGCTCCGGCCTTGCGCGCGATGTGGCACGAGAACTTGTACAGACAGCCTTCACGACATTAAACGGATCCATTCTACACCTCCGATTGAGCAATCAGAGCGACGAGCTCGGGACTTCCTTGCTTTTCATGTTAGATGCTCGACCTTTCGAAAAGCTGACGAAAAACCAGAGTCGGCCCCTCTAAAGTGGTAGCCTGAGCTTTCGGGAGAAGAACCGCCCTACTCCTCGACAAGTCGCACGCTGGGCTACTGCACCACCACACATATCGCCAGATGCTTTGAGGATACCGGTCTTATCCTTCATGTCTCGCTGCTTCAGCGGATCTTGTAACGTATTCATGCGACAGCCCGCTTAGAGGACTTGAATCTTACGGTGCGTCATAATGTACGAATTTCAAAGTAGCTCCCGACGGTCTCCCTGGGCGTACGTTCAACACTGGCACTGACAGTTCTCATTAGCCGTCTTGACTTGGCCGTTTAAGAGCGCGTCGCCATGGTGCATGGCCGACGTCCCTTGCCACAGGTGGGACAATGACGTCCGACGCCGTTGACGTATGTGGTCGGGAGCGGTGCCAGTGGCACGATCGTTGCCCACGGGATCGCTCTGCAAATTCACGCCATTCGGACGGCCGTAGACTGTGTCGGCGCTCAGCGGTGGAATGACATTGTACGCTGGGATCACCTTCCGATATCGCACCGTTGACTTCAACGCGCGAGCGCATGTAGCCCCTGACCCCATCGATCCGGCGTGGCCCATCGATTACGCGGGCCTACGCCCCTACTACGAGGAGTTCCAACGTCGGATGGGGTGGCGCGGCTCGCCGGCGCAGATTCACTCGAGCCGCCAAGTGATTTTGCCGCCTGCAGGGCCGATTGACCGCCGATGCGTGCGGATGCCTGGGCCGGCTGCCGTTCCCCGCCTCGCTGGCAATCAACTCGGTCCGCTTCCGCAGCTGGCCGGCCGCTGGGCGGCCACGGGTGCTGGGCCGCGTCAATGCGAGCATCCGACGCCTGGCGTGGGGGCGTGCGCCACTAGGCGCGTTGCTTGGCGATGTGCTCGATGCTGGACCTGGCCTGCGGCCTGCGCGACTGGCCAGCAGCGCGGTGGGCGCGACCTCCGTGCTGCGAATTCGCGATCGCCTCTGCGCCGCACCCACAGCTTGCATCTCTGAGACCACGGACTGGCTGGCAGGTCGCGCGTATGGAGATCAATGTGCTCGGGGACCTCGAGCTGTGGCCGGGCCGACTGACCTTGTGGCGCATCAGCGTGCCCGGCATTGACAGCTGGCGCCCTGATCCGCGTCGGCCGTCCCATGTTCAGGAGGATCACCTTTGCCGTTTCGACAATAGCCAGCCCGCTTGGCTGGGCGTCGCGTTTGAATGGTCGGGCGAGGTCAATACGACCGCTCTGAGCAAGGCGATCCGGCTGGGTCGACCGGCACGAGGCACTACGCTGCCGCTTCGCCAAGGATGGCTCGGTAATCCATCTCGCGACGGTTGGCCCGGGCGCGGAAACACTCGACCTAGTCGAACTCGGTGACTACGCCGATCCCGGCGAACTAGCCTGGATGCTAGAAGAAGTGTTCGACGCCAACACAAAGCCGCTGAACTGGCCGCCGTATGTCTTCGTCACAATCAGCCGGCCCGGATGCACCACTCTCATCGTCGCCTCCGACCACTCAGTCACGGACGCGTACTCAATGGCCTCGGTACCCTACGAGATCTGGGAACTCTACTCCGCAGCTATTCGAGGAGTGGCCCCCCGAGTGGCGCCGGCACACAGCTATCTGGATTATGCTGCATCCGAGCGCACCCGTGTGAGCGATCTGACCGACCGGCATTCGGCAATCGAACACTGGCGCGAGCTGATTGCGGCCACTGGCGGTCAACTGCCGGGTTTTCCGGTGCCACTCGGTGCACCGGGCGACGCCTTGCAGCAAACCAGACGGATCTGGCTCTTTGACGCGGACAGCGCGCTGAGGTTCGATCGGGCGTGCCGCGTCCAGGGCGGACACACAGCGGCAGGCATATTTGCATGCTTGGCTCTGGCAGGGAGAGCGCTGGGCAACCAAAAGAAATTTTACTCCGTCGTTCCCTTTCACACGCGAAATGCCTCGCAGTGGAAGCACTCGGTTGGCTGGTATGTCGGGATGAGCCCGGTCAGCTTCAAAGTGACCGACGCGTTCCCAGATCTGCTACGCTCCGTCAGGCTCGAACTGAAGCGGGCCAGAAGAACCGCGCAGGTGCCATTTTCCAAAGCAATGGAAGTGCTAGGCAGGACACTGCGCGATCGCTTTGTGGTCTCCTATATGGACGATCGGGTGGTGCCCGGGTCGGATTGCTGGGCGCGCTGGCGAACGAGATTTCTGATAAGCCGCTGCAGCGACCCGCAGGAGGTATATTTGTGGGTCAGCCGATCGCACGAGGGAATCTGCCTGAATTTCCGTCACCCCGGCACGGCGACCGCCCGCAGCGCGGTGGACCGCTATTTCGCCGAAGTCGCCACGCTGGCCAACGGGATCAGCGGCGCATTGCCGCGGCCAGTCATGGTGGACGACTGATATCGCTAGCGGCGTGCTCGCGTTTTGCCGATCGAAACGCGTGTTGTAGCGAACCCAACCGTAGCTGCATCGGGGAGAATCGAGCGGTGTGCGCGCTCGAGGCGAAGGGACCGTCCAGCCCGATTGCTCGGCTCGAGTCATGAAGGCGTTGTGAGCGGCGAGTGTCACGGTGCAGCTCCCATGACAGTGGCCGGTGGCCGGTCCGCGTTTTCCCCTCCGTCGCAAAGGTGGGCATGCAATGCGGCCACACATTGATCCGCGTTCTTGTTGTCACGTTTTTCGCCGGGGACGATCGTGAGATCGGCAAGCTGATAGAATCGCGCGCGCTCGCGGACCAGCTGCGCGATCTTGTCCTCCCGGTTCGCGGTCTGTAACAGCGGCCGGGTGGTGTCACGACTAAGGCGTTTCCTGATCTCGCCTATGTCGGTATTGAGCCAGATCGAGACCGCCTTCTCAGCGACGTGGCGCCGCGTCTCCTCACGCATGAACGCGCCACCACCGGTTGCCAGCACCACCGGCCCCCTCTCGAGAAACCGCGCGATCGACCTCGCCTCGAGGTCCCTGAAATGCTGCTCTCCCTTGGTCTCAAAAAGGTTCGTTATCGACATGCGAGCCGCCGCCTCGATTTTTTTGTCGGAATCGATGAAGGGCAGCCCCAGTCGTCGCGCAAGATAGGGGCCAATGGTGGATTTTCCCGAACCGGGCATGCCGACGAGCACGATCGGCCGCCCGTGAAGAGCCGCGACAACCTCCTTTGCATTAGGTTTGATCGTCCTTGACTGTTCGGCAGATCGTAAGCCGAAGGCCGCGCCTATTCTACCGGTGCGTATCCCTTCGATTGACCAGTGGGAAATGTTTCCGACACCTTCGGGTATCGCAACTTCTTTGCAGACCTCTCGAGCGCGCTGCGCGAGTTGCTCCATCTTACTGGGATCCGGTGCATCGCTTCTGCGCCGTCGCTGCAGTTCCTTATACGTGTCGTGATTGGCAATTTTAGCCTGGTAGCTGCCCGGCGTATGGAACTCCGTTTCGAAGCGGTAGCCATCCGGCGTGGCGAGCACGGTCTTCATGCCGACAAACGTCGGAGCGCTCATCCTGAACCAGTTGGTTGTGCTGATTTCGGCGTAGCCTTGCTCCTCAAACGCCAGTATGGCTTGTCGGAAGGCACGCGCAAAGTTCTTATCCGGCACTTCGAAGATATGGCGAACGGCATTGCTGATTAGCTGTGAGTCGCCTTCGGAAGCATCATTCATCTCCATGAGTTGGTCTCTGAGCGAGTTCTCCGATCTCAACCGATTCTCGAGATGGGGCATTTTCACATCGATGTCCCTTTGCCGGAGATTTTCGGCAACCTGCAGCGCCGCTGCAGTGATCTCCTTCTCTTCGGCCGCGGCGCGAGCAACCTCAATTTGGGCGCGCTCTGAAGCCTGCTCGCGGGTCAGCGTTGAAGTGACGGCAGATTCCTCGGCTGGCTGTCGGCCAAAGGGGCCAGATAGAATCCCTTTCTCCGCAGCAAGCTTAATCGAGACTTCCATGATTGAAGCCGCCAATGTGGGATTGTCCTTCAGATCCTCCAAGGTCGTGTCGACATTGAACCTGCCGTGGTTGAGGGTTGCCGCCATGCTCTTGACATAGGGCACAGGCTTCACGCCCGGCGTCTGTTGCAGCAGCCGCTGGAGTCCTTGGCTTTTCTTCATAAAAAGCTCAACGCTCGTGTCGGATTTAAAGGCGTCCGTTCCGACCTTGATACCGAGGCTCAGGAGGTTGCTTGCGCTTTGCACGAGGTCATCCGCAATGTACCCATCCGGACGCGGATCGATGCGCGCAGGATAGTTATCGAGCAGGGCCTGGATGCGGTCGCGTGGGTGAATGGCTGCCGGATAAGCCTCCGCCAGGTTTGGGAAAAGTTCCGTCAGCGCTGGGCTTACCGTCAGTTTGGTGTCGCTAACGCTTTCGGCTGTTTCGGGCGGCACCTGCTTATCCGCGCTTTCTGCCCACGCCTGGAGGTCGGTGACGAGCAACTCGCCAAACTCGTGGGCCACAGGATGGTCTGCGACCTTGATCTCGCGCCTCGCTCGATCGAGCTTGTCCTCTATATCCTGGCCACTCACCTGTTCCTGGTTCAGTAGCTGACGGATGTCGCGCCGTAGCTCGTGGTGAACGCCCTCATAAGTTCCAAACACGGCACGCTCGGCAAACCAGCGTCGTGCTTGATGGGACTGCGCCAGAAAACTGCGCTGCAGGCCGCTGTAAATTTCCAAAGCATCTCGCGTCGCCGCGAGGATCTGGTTGGCACGACCGAATTGGTAATTGTTGCCCTCGATCGCCGGGGTATACGATTTTGGCGGCTTGAGCGAACGAACTCCGCGAGCTTGCTCCTTTTGATCAAACTGGCGAACATGCTCATAAAGCTGCGGCCGGTCGCCGATGATAACGACGGTATCCCCGTCGAAGTCGCCGTCGAGATTTTTCTGCTCGTCAGTCGGGACGGCAACCAACGACCCCGGAGCAAACACCTCAGTCGCCTGCAGGATGCCGACGCAGTCGACCGGCGTGTCTACCCTGGCGCGGTCCTTGCGCTCGGTCCAGCTCGAATGGCACTTGACGTCCTCGGCCGACATCACGAGCCCACGGTCGGCGTAATCGGCCGGCCACATCTCATCCGGCACCACGATCAAGATGCCTTTGGCAAAGAAACTGGGATCGTCGGCCGCCAGCTCTTCCCCCGATTTCTGGGCGACACTGAAACTGTATTGCATGGCCACGCATCGATCGAGGAATGCCGCAGTCGGATCCCCATCAGCTGCCGACTTGACCCGTTCGGCGGCGAGTGGGCGCATGTTGGGCTTGTCATATGGAGATCGGCCGACCAGCACGCCTCCCGTTTCCGTCAACGTCTCGCTCTTACGCTTCGGCACATGGAGGTCATTATCACTGGACGGAACGGCAACTGCACCGGGACCATCGATGTGGCCGCCCGTCACCATGCGAAACAGCTGCTCGCCTATCAGGCTTCCCTCTCCTCTGCTCTCAAGCCAAGTCTTGGTCTTCTCACGGGCCTCGTCCGCCACCCGCTCGTTGCGCGGATAATGTTGCAGCGCCGAGGCAGGCACGGACGATCTCCTTGCCTCACCAAAGGCCGGCATCCGATCGGGGCCTTCCTGGGGGCCAGCCCGGCGAATAGCTGGCATAAGCTCGGCGAGCGAGGCCTTGATGAAGCCACAGCCGTCGTGCGGTCGCAAAGCAATCGGGCCTTCCGGTCCAGTCAGTTTGAAGGGGTGAGCCTCGTGGGTCGGGCGATCCGGCGCCAGCAATAGCCGGAAGGCACCCTCCAGCGCGTAGTCATGGGGGCCCAGGTCCTTCAGGGCTGGTGGCGCCGCAAACCCCCTGCGCTGAGTATACCAATAGGCCTCTTTGAACGGCGCCCAGGCGCGCAACAGCTTCTCGAACGACGTGCCCGGAGCGGTTTCGGCATAGGGAATGGCGAGCAGCTTTCCGCTCGAAGAGGCTGCGGCCGGTTCGCCTGGAGCATGGGTGGCGATTTCCGACACGGTCCGTTTTGGGGCCTTCAACTTGCTGCCGCCGAACAGGTCCATGCGATATGGCACACCCTTATAAGTGAGCGTACGCGCCAGCATGAAGGCGCTCGGCTTTGCTGGCAGCTGCACCGCGACCACCTCTATCGCTCCCGAGGTCAGCCTGTGAAAAATCGAATATCGTGTCTCCGGCTCCGTGGGCAGTAGCCGCCCCTGCATGTCCACCACTGGCAACCGCATCAGACCCGCTTCGCCCTGTGGGGGCCTTGGCTCGTGGTCCATGGCTCGCAAGACCTCGTGGACATCGAATACGGCCGCCTGATATTTGGCCTGGATCGTTGCCGCATTCTGCTCGACGAATGTGTCCAGCGCATCGACCGGACTATCCGCCTCGATCTGCGCGATCAGGTTCCAGCTCATATTGGAAAGATCGCCTTGGATGAGGTCGCGCGTGCTCTCGAGGATCTTTTTGGTCTCGTCCTTCAGCTCGTGCTGCCTCGTCCGCAAATCGGACTTCTTGCCCTCGACGTCCGGGCGCTTGAACATGTTCGCCAAGACCGCGCGAGATTTGAGCACCTGATAGATCGAGAGGGCGGGACCGCGACTGGCCAGCGGCCCACGGATTTGCTCGGCCTTGCTTGCGTTGAAATGTGCCTTGATCTTTTGCTCCACAACCGGTTGGAGGTCGTTCAGCAAGTAGAGAGCCTGTCTCCGGTGCCAGCGCAGGTGCGGGCTGCGCGCCAGCGGCACCAGAGCGACACAAAGATTGCCCATGGTTTCGAGGTTATTCTCAGCGGCAAATTCAGGGGCACGAAGCAATTGCTTGAGCCGATCTAACCCGGTCGGTGCGAGTAAACCAAGATCCTCGATCAGCCGGGCCTTCGCCAGTGCCTTGAAAATGCTGGCAATGGCCCGCACATCGCTGTGCGCCATCCGATCAATGTCATAGTGCAGGTGATGGGCCAGCTGATGTAAGCGATCCTTCAGCAGAGCGGTCTCAATGATCTCCCCTGCATCTTCCCCTTTCGTGATACTTCGCCCTAGGGCATTAGCGATCATGCTGAACTGAGGCGTCGTGAAGGCACCGAATCGTTGGCCTCCGCGGCCGAGTCCACGCGCGATGTCCACTACAGCCCGGCGGCACGCCGCTTCTTCTGGCCACTTGCTGAAGCCATTCGCCAGGTATGCCAATTGCAGCGGCGTGAAATCGGGGAGCGGGCGGCGACAGACCTCACGCGCAATCACGACTGCGGTTTGGCAAATGTCCGTATCTTCCGACCACTTGCTAAAGCCGTTCACCAGCGTCGATAGAGCCTGATTATCCGCGCGAGAGAGCCGGTCGCCGTCAACGAGCTCACTTGCAATCGCTACTGTGGCCTGGTGTGCGTCCGCCTCTTCCGGCCACTTGCTGAAGCCGTTCGCCAGATTCGCCAGCTGCTGCTCAGTAAACCGAGAGAGTTGATCGCTACCGCGACGGACCTCGCGGGCGATCGCGACTGTGGCTTGGCCCGTGTTCGCATCTTCCGTCCACTTGCTGAAACCGTTCACTAGATTTGCCAACTCCTGCCGAGTAAAAGCGGAGAGTTGGTCGCTGCGGCGGCAGACCTCACCGGCAATCGCGACTGTGGCCCGGCGGGTGTTTTCGTCGCGCCACTTGCCGAAGCCATTCGTTAGGTTTGCCAGTCCCTGGCTAGTCAAAGCAGAGAGACGATCAGCGCGGCGATGGACCTCGCCGGCGATAGCGATTGTGCCCTGGCGAGAGAACTCCTCTTGCGACCACTTGCTGAAGCCATTCACCAGGTTGACCAGTTCCTGCTGAGTAAATCTAGACGGTTGGCGCCGAAGAACTTCACTGGCGATCGCAATTGTGCCCTGGAGAGCCGACTCCTCTCCCGGCCACTTGCTGAAGCCGTTCACCAGATTAGCCAGCTCCTGTTGAGTAAAATCAGACGGTGTACGCTGAACGACTTCGCTGGCGATCGCGATCGTGCCCTGCAGAGCGGAATCCTCTTGCGGCCACTTGCTGAAACCGCTCACCAGGTTCGCCAGCTCTTGTCCCGTAAAGATGGAGAGCTGGTCGGCGCGGCGATAGACCTCACCGGCAATCGCGAGTGCAGCCTGTTGCGTGTCGGCCTCCCCCGGCCACTTGCTAAAACCGTTGACCAGGTTTGCCAATCCCTGACTGGAGAAAACAGAGAGGTCGTCAGCCCGACGATGGATCTCACGCGCGATCGCGATTGTGCCCAGGCGAGAGGGCTCTTCTTCCGGCCACTTGCTGAATCCGTTCACCAGAACCGCCAGACCCTGCTCGGTAAAATCCGGGAGTCGCGTGGCCCGGTCGCAGAGTTCGGTGGCGATCAAGCCTGCAGCTTGCAGACAGGCCTCTGCTGTTGGCCATTTGCTCAAGCCATTCATCAGGATTGCCAACTGCTGATCATTGAAATGGAAGAGCCCTTCGGCGCCGCGGCGGACGAGTTCACTTGCGGCGGCAATTATAGCTTGGCCTGCGTCCTCCTCTTCCGGCCACTTGCTGAAGCCGTTTACCAGGCTCGTTAATTGCTGCGGAGTAAAGTCAGGAAGCCCGCCATCGCTGTTGGCGCGGCGGCGCAGGTCAGCAGCGATCAAATCTGCAGCTTGCAGACAGGCATCCTCTTCCGGCCATTTGCTGAAACCGTTCACCGCCGCCGCCAGGTCCCGTTGAGTAAATACCGAAAGTTCGTCCGCACGGCCAAGGACGGCATCGGCGATTGCGACTGCGGCTTGGCGGGAGTTCAGCTCTCCCTTTGGCCACTTGCCGAAAGCATTAGCCAGGAGTGCCAGGTGCTGTGGAGGAAAACCAGGCAGTTTGTCATCGCGGGCGGCGCGGCGGCAGAATTCGGTCGCGATCAAGCCTGCTGCTTTGAAGCAGTCCTCCATCTCAGGCCAGCTGCTGAACGCATTGAACAGGTTCGCCACTTCCGACGGGGCAAAATCAGGGAGTAGGTCGGCGCGTGTAATGACCTCCTTGGCGATCGCAATTTTTGCCGAACCAGACTCACTTTCGTCCGGCCACTTGATGAACCCGTCGGCCAGGCTCGCCAGTCCCTGCGAATCAAAATCAGAGAGCCCTTCGTTGCGTGCGGCGATCTCGTTGGCGATCGCGACGGTGATCTCGTGACAAATCGTCTCTTTCGGCCACTTGCTGAAACCGCTCACCAGATTCGAAAGTCCCTGCGGATCAAAAGCAGAAAGATCTTCTTTGCGCGCGAGGATCTCGTTGGCGATCGCGACTGTAACGTCGCGACAGTGTTCCGGCCATTTGCTGAAGCCATTCACCAGGCTTGCCATACCTAGCGGACCAAAGGCAGGAAACTGACCGTCGCGGTCCGTGCGGGACAGGATCTCATCCGCCATTTTGACGGTAGCTCGGCGACTGATTTCCGCGGGCCTGCTACTGAAACCGCTTACCAGGTTGGCAAGGAGCTGTGGAGTAAGGCTCGAGAGCCGGCTTGCCTCGGCGTGAACAACCTCGTCGGCAATTGCTAGGGTAGCTTCGTTGCAACCCGTGTCGTCCGGCCATTTGGTGAACCCGTTCGCCAGGTTCGCCAGGTGCTGCGGAGTAAAATCAGACAGCCCGTCGGCGCGGGCGGCGCGGCGACAGAGTACGGCGCCGATGAAGCCTGCGGCCCGACTAGAATTCGCCTCTTCCGGCCACTTGCTAAAGCCGTTCACCAGGTTCGCCAAGTGCTGCGGAATAAAATCAGAGAGCCCAGCGTCGCGCGCGGCGCGGCGGCAGATTTGGACTGCAATTTCGACAGTACCCTTGCGGCATCCCGCCTCGTTTGGCCACTTGCTGAAGCCGTTCACCAGGTTCGCCAGGTCCTGCGAGACAAAACCTCGAAGCTCGTTGTTTTGGGCGCGGCGAAATACCTCCTCGCCGATCGCGGCTGTGGCTCGGCGGGCGTCCTCCTGTTCCAGCCACTTGCTAAAACCATTCACAAGGTTAGCCAGTCCCTGTGAAGTAAAATCAGGAAGTTGGTCGGGGCGAGCAACGATCTCCTTGGCGATCGCACCAATAGCCTCGCCGCAGCGGTCTTCCGGCCACTTGCCGAACCCGTTCACCAAATTGGCTAGTCCCTGCTGATTAAAATCGAATAGCCCGTCCCTGCGAGCGGCGCGACGGAGGATTTCGCCAGCAAGCAAGCCTGCGGCTTGGGAGCAGTGTGCCTGTTCAGGCCACTTGCTAAAGCCGTTCACCAGATTCGCCAGATTCTGCGGAATGTATTCAGACAAGCGGGAGTCACAAACCTCTCGGGCGATCGCATCTGTGGCTCGGCCACAGCTCTCCTCGGCTGGCCATTTACTGAAGCCGTTGACCAACAATGCCAGGCTTTGGTTTTGCAGTTCCTGAAACGCAAAGCTTTCATCGCAACAAAATTCGGCGATGGTGATGATTGCTGCGTGGCATTCCGCCGCCGAGGGATGCCGACCGAACGATGATGCGAAGAGAGAAAGGGCGCTGGGATTCATTTGCTTCATAAGCGTCTTGTCAAGACGCGACACGCGAACCGCTAAGGCGCGGCTAGCTTGTATGCCGGCATCACCTCCGGCTTCCCGGCTCACCGCGTTGCATGTGGTGGCGTACCCCCACGACAAGCGGATATTTTCCTCCAACTGCGCAACAAATCGAGCGTCGAAACGGTCAGCCGCGGTTTGGAGAAACTCTGAAAGATCCTGCCTCCGCAGCTGATTGCTGTAACGCACCACTGCACGTGAGAATATCCCGATGTCGCGAGCGCTAGCGATTTCTCTTAGCGCAGCATTAAGTTCATCCGATCGTCTCGAATGCCTTCCCGGTGTTGCACCTTGGACGTTCTGCATGGTTGCATGGTCGATGTGCGCCCTTCCTGGTCCGCCACTCGAGCCAGAGACGGATTGGCTATACGAGGACAGCTCTGTTTGCGAACGTTCGGCCGCTCGATCGGCGCGCCGCCGGCCGCCATCTGAACGCGACGGGTCAACTTCGAGATTGGGCGTGGCACCATGAGTTCGATGGACTCGCTCCGGGCTCTCAGCCTGGGTTGGCTGCGCAGGAATACCGCCGCTGCGCCAGCTTCCTGGCCTGTCACCCCGCTCGGACACGGATGGCGTATTCGGCGAGAGCTCGCCTCTTTGCGAGCTCTCAGCATTTCGGGAGGCACGCCACCGACCGCCATCAGAACGCAACAAGCGCGCCTCCCGATTTGCTGCGCCATCATTAGTACGATCGTATCGCTCGGAACCTTCACGCTGGATTGGATGAGTCGGCGCATTGGCGATGCGCCACCGTCCTGGTCTGCCGCTGCCCTCGGACACGGATTGCGTATCCGCCGGGCGTCTGCCCGCGTGCGAGCTTCCAGCCTCTCGATCGGCGCGCCAGGGCTCCTCGCCACGCAAGGGCCCTGCGTCTCGCCTTGGTCCCCCACCGTCACGTCTATAAGGTCGCTGCGGGCCTCGGCCTTGGACCGTCTGGGTGGGCACATCATGGACGTGCCCCTCTTCTTGTCCGCTCGCTGGGTGCGACGGGAGCGAGCGTCCTCGTGAGGTTTCAGCCTCTGAATCGTCGCGCCCCCCTTCCACCTCAGATCGCGACACGCCGGATTCCGGCAAGGAGCGCAAACGACGACGGCTCCCCCCGATTGCGCCTTGCAGCGCAGCTCCGAGGAGTCGATGTGGGCCGGCTGGAGGACCGGCAAACCGGCCTGCACTTCCGCGCGGCGCGACGCGAGAATATGCAGCGTCTGAATCCTGAGGCTCAGAACGCATCCGCTCCACAACAGAATTGAACGATCGGCCCTCTTCACCTGGGCCAGAAGCCCGCCCAGTGCTAGACCCCTCAGCACCTCGACCTTCGTTGGCACCAAATTCTGAAATGGGTGATTTGCCGCGCTCGTCAATGGGCCTCATAATCCATCTCCAATGTAGCGGAAACTGTGCAGGCTGCCCTCACGGGCGTGATAGCACGCGCCGTCTCGGCCGCTTGTCCTCGTCTTATCTCGCAGAGCTGATTGAATGGACCGTCGGATCCGCAACTGGCGAGCACGCAGAGTCTTCAATTGCATGCTCTTACGAACGAGCGATCGATAGAGCGCATCAATCACCGAGCCAAAAGCGCTTTCGAGAAACACACTCAAGAATCCCAAGAAGCGGCGCTTGGCGATGCCGTCCAATTTGATGTCTTTGGGCTTTTTCTCGGATGCGACAGCCCTTTCGCGGGGTCATCAAAACTTGCCCAGATTTCCACAGCCGACCACAGCAACAAATACAGATGTTCGAGCCACGATATCAGATTGACCATGCGGCTTGACAGATTCCAGAGAGACAATCGGCCACGCAAATGAGGTGACGGGAGCCGCGGCCCCAGTCACTTTGGTTGAGTAGCTTCAGGCCAATCTGCAAACTCCATCTCGAATCGACGAAAGCCGACGGGTTTGGTCGTAAATTTGACGGTTTTTCCGGAGAGAGCTGCCAACGAGCCGGATGCGAATTTGAACACCGTCTTACCGGTAGCTGCGATACCGGCGGCCCTGTTGTCCTCCATGACCGAGGAGCCGTCCCCCTCCACGAGCTGACCGACCGCATATCCTTCGAGCGCGCGGTGAACGTCGAGAGAAGCCAAGTACCTCCCTTTCTCACTGTCCCATTCGCTGACCGATATCGACGTGATTCCTGCGTCCCTCAGCAACCCATCTGCAATGTGGCAGGTATATTGAAGGCTGACAATGATGTGCCCGTTTCGATCACCTACCGGCTCTCGATCGGTTCCGTCTATGGTGCAGTCGTAGCGTCGGATTGAGTCCGCGAGCGCCCCCCCAGTCGGCCCGAGCAACCCGAAAGCGGAACACAGGACAATAGTGAGAAACGATTGCTTCATTTGCCGATCTTTCGCGGACATGTCTTCGCGAGAAATCTACAACTTGACGCAAGGTCCGATTCAAGCTCCTTCGATCTGATGTTGTGCGGGCTCATGCTGACAACGGTTGTCGGCACAGAACGGCCGATAGACGCGCGCGAGGTTGAGTTGCAACGAAGGATTGATCGTGCTCGGGCGAGCGCCTTCAGTCCTCCTGCACAATACTTACGGCCGCTAGAAAAAAGGCCCGCAAGCTTACACGGGATCGGACTTCTCCGGCCCTTCACTACGTGGCTCTACGTCCGAGCTAACTTCCTTCGCCAGGCTGTGTCCCTTTGCCAGGCGTCGGCCCAATGCTTCGACAAATGAATCATAGCGCTCGCGTCCTTTTGCCTGGGCTGCTGGTTGCGCCGTGTCTGGTAAAGGCGGAGTCGCTGTCAGCCAAAACCGGACGAACAGGGCTAACGCTTCGTTCGAAATTGTGACGTGGCGTTCAAGCCGCTCGAGCTGGCGGGTCAGTCGGTCCAATCGCCGGCTGAGCGCCGCCTCCATTCGCTCCGAACTATCGGGCGACAAGAACGTGGATAGCGCCGTCTCCACAATCAGCGCCTGAGCCACCCGCTTGCGGCTGGCATAGTCGGCGAGCTGAATCGCGAGATCCGGCGGCAGGCGAAAGGTATGCTTGGTCCGCATGTCCTCAGCTCAGAGATCTAGACCGTCGGCCGGATCCATTGCAGCCTGACGCGCAAGACTTGACGCCTGTTTGCGAAGAACGCCGGCGCGCTGAACCTCATCGTCAGCTTCCTCATCGGCAAACTCGAACTCTGCCCTTTCCGGGCTGCGGTCGAACTCCACCTCCTCATGCTCGCCGAGCTCGGGTTCACGCCGAATGCCACCATTGGCCGGATCGCTGCTGGAAGTACTGTGCTGCTTCTCTGTAGACCACTCCTGTTTGGTTCCTAAGGCGCTAGGCAAAGGCAGTCTGCTCCAGTCGTCGTGCGACGATTGGATGGCATCTTCACCGGACCGAGCTGGAGGGAGTACTCGTTCACGCAGTCGTGGATCTTCGTAGTAGCGTGCCTTCTTGGCTCGGATCGGCGGGCAGCCCGAGACCAATATTAATTCATCGTCCGACGGCAACTGCATGACCTCACCGGGTGTCAGCAGGGGCCGTGCCGTTTCCTGTCTGGACACCATCAGGTGCCCCAGCCAGGGGCTCAACCTGTGCCCAGCATAATTCTTCATAGCGCGCAGTTCGGTCGCCATTCCGAGAGCCTCCGAGACCCGTCTTGCAGTTCGCTCGTCATTCGTCGCAAACGCGACGCGGACATGACAGTTATCGAGAATGGAATTGTTCGGGCCGTAGGCCTTTTCGACCTGGTTTAGGGATTGGGCAATCAGGAAGCTCTTGAGGCCATAGCCGGCCATGAACGCCAGCGCCGATTCGAAAAAGTCGAGCCGACCCAAAGCGGGGAACTCGTCGAGCATCAGCAGAACGCGATGCCGGCGTGCCTCGGCGTGGAGATCTTCTGTGAGGCGGCGTCCGATCTGGTTGAGGATCAACCGCACCAGCGGCTTGGTTCGGCTGATATCTGAGGGCGGCACCACGAGATAGAGCGTCGTCGGTCGCCTCGCCTCCACGAGGTCGCGAATACGCCAATCGCTGCACCGCGTGACCCTCGCCACCACCGGATCGCGGTACAGCCCGAGGAAGGACATCGCGGTCGACAGTACTCCGGAGCGCTCGTTTTCGCTCTTATTCAGGAGCTCGCGCGCTGCGGACGCAATGACGGGATGCGGACCGACATCACCGAGGTGCGGCGTTGTCATCATCGCGCGCAGCGTCGCCTCGATGGGCCGCTTGGGATCGGAAAGGAAGTTGGCGACGCCCGCCAATGTCTTGTCGGGTTCGGCGTAAAGCACGTGCAGGATGCCACCGACCAGAAGCGAGTGGCTTGTCTTTTCCCAGTGACTGCGTCGTTCTAGTGCTCCTTCGGGGTCCACCAGGACGTCGGCGATGTTCTGGACATCCCGGACCTCCCATTCTCCCCGACGGACCTCGAGCAATGGATTGTAAGCCGCCGAGTTTCGGTTGGTCGGATCGAATAGCAGCACCCTTCCATACGAAGAACGAAAACCAGAAGTCAGAGTCCAGTTCTCGCCCTTGATGTCATGGACGATGCAGCTACCCGCCCAGGTCAGAAGGGTAGGAACGACAAGGCCGACGCCCTTGCCTGATCGCGTCGGCGCAAAGCAGAGTACGTGCTCGGGCCCGTTGTGTCGAAGATAGTTGCGGTCAAACCGCCCGAGGATGACGCCATCCGGTCCGGTAAGCTGCGCTGATTGAAGTTCGAAAGGAAGCGCCCAACGCGCAGAGCCGTAGGTTGCGGCCGTCTTCGCCTCTTGGGCTCTCCAGATCGACATGGCAAATGCAACTATGATCGAAATGAAGCCACCCGATGCTGCGATGCAAGCCCCCTCAATGAATATCATTGGGGCGTAGGCGTCGTAGGCGTACCACCACCAGAAAAACGCGGGCGGCAGGTACACGGGCTTGCCATATCCGAGCTCAAACCAAGGCTGCCCGAGTTGCGGCTGGTATCCGAGTTTCCAAGCGACCCACTGGGTCGCCGCCCAGGTCGTCATGAGCACGATGGCAAGGACAAGAATGATTTGGCCCCAAAGGACCTTCGTCGCAGACATGGCAAGCGTTCATCAAACCCTGCCAGTCTTGATCCACAACGTTAAATTTGCGCGAGCGTAGAAATGGCGGCGTTTGCGGAGCAGAATGATCTTGGATCTGGAGCTCCGCCGCGATCTGCCGACCATTCCCATCGTTCTCCGATGCAGTTTTTCCTCGCTATTGTGGGCAGAACTGCCGGAGATGGCAGTCGGCCTCGGCTGCTGTTTCTCCAAGCTGTCCCCGAGCAATGCTTGCCGGTTGATCCGATGGGGCACGCCACGTCAGCTATAGCCCCAACCCTCGCTTGCGGCCGAGCTTCCATTCGACTCTGCCGCCACGCGTCTTAACGCCGGATAGCTCCTTTCCGAGATGCTGTTCCAGAGCTGGCCGCCAAGGCACCAACTCAAAGCCGAGTCCATTGTCGATCATGGCGAAACGCCCCGAGGCAAGCGTCACGCGCTGACGGTAGATTCCGGTCACATCATCACCCTCAGTTGAGGGCCGATAGGCAAGTCCTGTGACGGCAGAAAGCTTGGCGGACGCTGCGAGCAGCTCGCGCTGCTGCAAAGTCGCGAGCAAGTCGCGTGCAAACACGATGCGCTGTCCGTTGCGGTGAACAAGGCCTTGGCCAACGAGGTGGTCAAGGCGCGCATGCATTGCGGACCGGACCTCGGCGCCGAACCCGCCACCGCTGAGCGGCGGATTTTTGGCGAGAAGTTGGCGGTCGAGCCAGGTAGCGCCCTTCGCGATCACCTGCTCCTCAATAGACAGGTCCGAGCGAACGGCGAGCGATATGCGACGTTGTCCGTTTCCATCGGTGTAGGCGCGCAGCTCGACGATAGCGCCGGCTGGCGCATCGCCGGTCAATTCAAGATCGTCGAACCGTAGATGATGGGCTCGGCCATCAACGCCTGCGACGATCGCATAAGCGGTGCCCTTCAACTCATCGTCCAGACCACGTTGAACCAGACGGCCAAGGACCGGATCTGTGGGTTCTGCTGCGTGCAGGGCGAAGGCGGCGATGTCCACCTCCCGGCCCTCGGCGCTCATCGCCCGATGCATGGTTTTGATGATGTCGCCGCGCGTCCCGAGCTGGCGAAGGGCCTGCTCGAGCCCCGGTTTCAAATTCCAGCAGGCGGACCCTGTAGGCTCGGCGAGGCCGAGGCGTTCGAGCTTGGCAGCCCTGCCGAGCAGCAGCCGGCGTAGCTCTGGATCCTCACCCTGGCGACCGGGCCTGAGGTCCGCCACCCCGGCGCAGTCATCGCAAATGTCGCGCAGCGCTCGGTCAAGGCTGGTCCAGCGCTCAGCCTCGACCTCCCGTTCAAGGCCGGTGCGAACCTCCTGTTCGCTGCGGGGGCCAAGCTCAAGGGTAACGCGGTCGGCGGCGCGATCGCGAAGACCGCGACTGATGTACTCGCGGCTGATCACGAGGTCTTGTCCGTCATCGGCACGGCCACGTATCAGCAGATGGACATGCGGGTTGTCCGTATTCCAGTGATCGACCGCGATCCAATCGAGCTTGGTCGCGAGATCTTTTTCGACATCGCGCAAAAGCTCGCGCGTAAAAGCCTTTAGGTCACCTAGCGCCGCGCCGTCCTCAGGCGAGATAATGAACCGGAAATGGTGACGGTCGCCCTCGCAGCGCACGGCGAAGCCCCGCTCATCGGCTGCATCAGAGCTCGCGTCAAACATCGAGGCATCCCGGCCATCCCGTGTAACGCCCTCGCGTTTAAGATAGGCGACATGCTTGGCCAGTGGCGCTGAGCGGAATCGCGTTCCCCGATGGCGGACGACGCGCGCTTTCGTGACTACGCGCCGGGCGTTCGAGCGCAAGCGGATCGAGATTGCTGCGCGCCGGCCGCGGCCAAAGTTCGAGCGGCCGCGCTCCGAACCTGATTGAAAGTTGTTGCCAACGTGTCCGGCCCTCTTAGCGGCACGCATGACCTGTCCGACAAAGGTTTGCTGCCGCCTCGCACCGCGGTTGCCGTGGTCAATGCGCCCGGGCCGGACGCGCAGGTCATCGTCGCGCATTGTCATGGCGTAAAACGACTCCGTACCGTTGAGACGGCGCAGTAACGATTGATTTCGTTGGAGTAATTTCTAGAACGTCTGGCAGGAGCAGTTGCGCCGCTGCTAAATTGTCCAATCCAACCAACCACAACGGCCGGACCGACGGCCGGCCTTTTCCCTTGCCATCCGCGGTCGGTTAGTCCCTGCACCTTCCCCAGCACTCTCCAACTCGCGATAACGCGCGACGAAATGCGATTGGGATCATCGGAGTTCCGCTTCGGTTGATCGCTGCACAAACAGCTGGCTCACGCCAGGTACGAGCGCGAGCCCGTCCATGTTTGAAAAGCCTTTTGGGCTATTCCTGAAATCCAGAGGGGATGTCGATCTTGCATTAACCCAGGAGCCGTCGGAGCGGCCAAAGAATAATGCTGCCTGCCGCCACCGAACGGTTTGTCGGATAGCCAAAGTAGCATGCTCGTGCTGTTTGATGCCGATCAAGCGTACGAGCTTGGCAACGTAAGTTTTTGTTTCCTGAGGGAGCGGTCGCCCCGATGCGAGATATTCCTCGTAGCGCTTTGGACCCACGTTGTAAGCTGCGAGAAATCCACCAGGTCCAAACCGGTCGAGCATCTCGCGAAGATAGGCCGTGCCTGCGAGAATGTTGTCGTGGGGGTCAAAGGGATTGGCACCGAGATCGTAACGACTACTTAGCTCGACCCAAGTCTGTGGCATGATTTGCATGAGGCCCAACGCGCCCCGTGAGGAAACGGCGCCAACATTGCCGCTGCTCTCGACTTGCAGCACGGCACGAATCCAGTGCTCCGGGAGCGCAAAACGTCTGGAAGCTTCAGACAAGAAGGCAGTGTATAAATCGGTATGCGGAGAGCTCAGCGAGTGCACACCGAGCGCTGGTATTGGCGTCTCCGCCAAAGCGCCCGACGACAATTGAAGAACCAGCGCAGTTCCCACCAGCCGGACTGCCATCGCATGAACTAACGCGCAGGTTCTTGCGCTCGAGCACGCTGTAGGTAGCGGCTCCGGCCGCTCGGCGTGAAGCCATCGGCGACAGGCACGGCGGCGCACAATGGTTTTCATAGATCTGGCCGGAACGGGGCAGGAGCGCTGAGATCGATCGACCGGCGAAACTGCGTATCCATGGAGTGGGGGGAGCAAGATCAGTCTCCCTCTGTCCACACCGGCAGGGCCTGTCCGATGACCGCGGATACTGGAATTGGCCCGAAGTAACGCCCATCGAACGAGTCGGCCGACTGCCAGTTCATGAGAAAGACTTCATCTGACGCTAGGAGGCGGCATCCGAGCCATGCCGGCAGCGGCCGGCCACGTGCATCGCGCTCTCGCGCCAGTCCCATTTCGATGCTATCGACGGAGATGGTGAGGCCATTTCTGCAAACGGTTTGTCCCGGCAACGCCAGGACGCGCTTGAGCATCGGAACACCGGTCGGCAGATACCCATTCAAGTCCAAGAAGCTGGCAAGCGGCTCGGGCGGCCGAACTGCCACAAGCTCAGTGAGAGCCAATCGTCGCCCGGCTGGCTCTAGACGATAAAGACCGATCGGGACGCTCTCAGAAGCGTTCCAGATGTATGACGGCGTCGCCTCTCCGCCAGACCAGATCACGAGAGCTACAGATCCGCAGATTGCTAAAACAATCGTCAGCTGTCTCATCAGAGCTCTCGCTTTCGACGGCGCAGCCAGGCCTGATGGCGCGCCTGAGTGTAGGTTCGCGGGGTTTCGCTGACAGAAAGTCGGTTATGAACATGATGCCAGTAATCCGGCGCAGCATCGGCCGGATTGATCCCAAGTGCCTCCACTGCATCAATCAATTGCAGTGCGCGCTCGACTTTTGCCCATCCTGACAATCGCAGCAGGCTCTCTCCGCCGGGAATGACCCAGGGAATAGTTGAGTATCGCTGCCGTGACGAGGCGGCACGTAAAATGTCGATGCGGGACAGAACGGTTCCAAAATCATTGGATGTCCACCGCACGAAAGCGAAAATGCTTCCGGTCGCAAATGAAAGAACGCGCCGGTGGCGGTCAATGACCTTTTCCGATACGGGTCGACCGAAGCGAATGCGGTTCTCGATCCGCCCTTTAAGCCACAAGAGTTCAACAGTTGTGAGATCGCTCATCCGACGGCTCCTTTGTTTGGAGACGTCTTTAGGCCGCGCGTAGCTGCGGTTATCCTTCGGAACAGGCCGACAACGAGAATGGCAGCGGCGAAACGGTTCTGGTGGAGCGTCGTAAGGCGCCGCTCGGAAAGCCCTGCGACTGTCGCCTCCTCGCTAGTTGCAGGCACATAGCTCTGAATTGTTAGCAAGAATCCGAAGGATTCCTGGTTAGCAGAGTTGCGGGCGCGAAAAGCGACTGCACAGCAGAAGGTTAGCAGTAATTTCCGTCCCCAATAGCACGAAGGTCCGGTCCCCGATGGCACGAAAGTTCTGGTCCCTGATAGCACGATGCAATTCACAGGTTTTCCCCCGACTGAGCGATGCGCCCGCGCCTTTGCAGCCGTTCAGCATTGGGGCGGACCTGAAATGGCGCGAAGCTCAATCGCTCCACACCGTCATTGTCACGCGTGATGACAAGCCGACATCCGGGCAGAGTCTGACGATGGACAATCTGGCGCAGGTCGTAGGCAAAGTTTTTGAGCGGGGATAGGCTGCCAGACTTGGCATGAAGGTGGACGAAATCAAAGCTCCAACCGCCCGCTTGACGGCCGCCATGTTTGCGCACGAGGCGATAGAGCCAGCGCTCAAATCCGCCTGTCAGATCGAAATACGCGCGGTCGATCGGCAACACCAACGCTTTATCCAGAACTGCCGTGTAGAACCAATCCGGCAAGATCAGCTCGATTCCGCAGGCGCGGCCGTGCAAGTCGGCCGCCTCGCGCCATTCATTAATCCAGGAGAAGCGATGCCGCCGGCGCTCGGGCGGCTGGCGAATCGAGGTCAGGACCGTTGTTGATTGTAAGCAGTCGAGTGCAGCCTTGAGGCGCTCATAATCGCGCACGCTGGTGCCGCGGCCCGCAAAGCTCAGGATCTCGTAGGGGGTGGCCGCCATCAACCTGGACGTTTTCAGGCCGGCATCGCGAGCCTCAACGATCTGTGAAGCGGCCCAGATCAAGGCGTCCGCATCCCAAATCGTCGCCATTCCATGTTCCGGCACAGCCTCCACACGAATCGTGATTGTCCCAGCGCGGAAGTCGATCGGCACAATTCGTTTCGATTTTGCTAGCGAGAAGAACGGATAGGCCATCAAGCCTTGCGCATCGCGCGGGGCCAGATCGCGACGCAATGAGCGAAACAGATCGAGTTGACCGCGCTCCGCATGAGGTCGCCCATGGGCAGAGGATTTGCTGTCCGACATGGGTCAGCGCCGCTCTTTGCCCGCATACGGAATTGGTGTGTGGCGCTTTGCGGGCAGGACCGTACCTATGCCTGGATCGCTGGTCGATTTCCTGGCCCCGCGATCCACCCACGCTTTTAGGTCTTCGAGCGCATAAACAACGCGACCGCCGAGCTTGCGATAGGTCGGCCCCGTGCCATAGGTGCGATGCTTTTCCAGAGTTCGGCCGGACAGGCCGAGAAATCGCGCCGCTTCGGGGGTACGCAAGTAACGCGGTGGCAGGCCGGCGGTCGGATCGGACATACGAGAAGCTCCGTGCTCGTCTGGAGGGCAAGCGAGTTTGATTGCGCGCCGACGAGCATCATGGCGGAGTAGAAGCACTTAGGGGGATGCCGAAGTTACAGGTGTATTTTTCGGCACCCCTGCTCGGTTCCTTCCGATATGACAGCAGAGCACCATTGGTCGGCCCCACACATCAGCCGAAACGGGTTGCGCAAAGTGATAGTCCTACGCCTTTCGTGGGTTTAGAGGCTGCAATTGTTCCCGGCCCGAATCACCGTTGGAGGAGTGACGCGCAACTCGTCGATCTGACCATCGAAGGCGCGCCAGCAACGTCAATCCTTTGCGACGTAGGGAAAATGAAAGATAGGTTTTGGTCGACGGCCATGATTGCGCGCCACAGACAGTATCAGGTGCCTGCGCCGATCTCGAAATCTGCAACGAGGGCAGTTTGACTAAATAGTGGCACGGAATTGCTGTGCTGTTTCAGAGACAGATAACGTCGAGCCGAGTTGACATCTATCCACTCGATGAATGCGGGCCATCAAAACTATTGATTTTCCCTGATTCTAGGAATGAGGGATAGACAATCTCGGCTTGGAGTACTTGAGGTTTATCGGGACGGGCTGTCATCTTCCCTTGGATCTTCAGCGAGCATCAGCCGAGGCGCAAGCCCTTTGCAATTGTCTCGCAGGACAACGTTCCCCTGATCGTGCCATCCGGCTCATTCCTCTTGGTCTCGGCTATTTCCGATAAACACAAGTAGAGGTTTGCCTTACCTCTCCGTCTCGATAATGCTCAGCTGCTTGCAGCTTGGAGACCGGTTGGCTCCTCGGGCTCCGCGAGGACGTGATCGCTGCCGATTGCCGCTCCAGTACTGCGGTCCTGGCAAATGGATGGAATTCGTGGCAGCTAGATCGTTTCGGAACATGCACAGGCTATCTTAACGACGGGGCACAAACGGATGCCACACGCCATGCAAATCTGCCCTTTGCAACACTGAAGGATCGTACGTATCGCCTTGCGCGGTGTGCACTTGGGCCGGGCCGAACTCAGGCAGGCTCCCGGAGCAGTAGACTCAAAGCCTGATCGCGTCTACTTCATCGGACTTTGTCGCCGGATGAACTCACCTTCCTGGATGGATGGACACAGTTGAGACGCATCTCGTGCGTATTGCTGCTGCTTCTTTCGATCGGATGAAGGGTTCAGGACGGCCGCTTTGTCTGCCCAAGATAGAAACGGGGAATGATGAGCCAGGACGTAAACCATTCGCCTGCTGTGTGCTTCCTTCTGGGTCTCCCCCGCTCGGGGACGACACTGCTGGCGCATTTGCTTCAGCAGCACCCGGCTATTGTGGCTCCGCCTGAGCCCTGGCTGATGTTGGCACTTGAGGCGTTCGGTCGGGTCGACCACTGTCATCCGGCCGGGGCGTCACTGGTTCAGGCCGCAACCTCGCAATTCCTAGACCGAATTGATCGAACGCGCGTCACTCGCGCTTTTGCCGATGCAGCTTATGGTCAGTATTTGGCAGCAGCCAGCAAGCGCACGCTGGTAGACAAAACTCCGCGCTATTGGATGGTGCTCGATTTTTTGGATTCCCTCTATCCGGAGGCTCCGCGAATTGTTCTGATGCGCAATCCCTATGCCATTGCCGCCTCACTGAAATCGACGTGGGGCGTCCCGCTTCTGTCGGCAGGTTCCCCGCCCGCGGTCGCAGCCTGTCTCGCCGATATCGTGCTGGGACGGCCTACGCCCGCGATCGCGTCTTCTCTTGCCGATCTCGTCCTGGGTCTGCCTGCGCTTGCGGCTTACTGCAGTCGACCTCGGACGCAAGTCGTGCGGTATGAAGTCCTTGTGGCGCATCCCGACGAGGAAATCCGGTGCGTGCTTGGCGGCCTTGGTTACGCTCCGGCCGAGATGCCTTCGGCACCGTTGGAGCAAATGGACTATCTCCGCTCCAGCACTTTCGGTGATCGAAAGATCTTAGAGAAAAAAACCATCGACGATCGCTCAGTCCAAACTTGGCGAACCGAACTGGGCGTCGAAGAGATGCAGGTAGTGACGGATCTAGTCGGGGTCCAGCTTTTGATCGAGCTCGGCTATGAGCAAGACCTTCGGTTCGCAGAACAAGCTGGCGTTGTAGATAAGGGCCGGGAAGTCACCGAAAGCTATCGCCAGTTGTTTCGAAGCTGCTGGGATTTCCTCAAGAGCAAGACAGGAGGATTATTTGACACTGCAGCTAGCGGCGCCGAGCTAAACAGTATTGGCGGGCAAGCTGGAGAGAACTTCTCCTTGCCTTTCGGGCCCTCGATATTTGTACAAGCGCGACGACTGGCCGAATCCAAGAGGGAGGAGAATTTGCGGGATTCAACTTCAATCGCCGCGCAGTTGACTGACGCGCTCTCGGCTTCGAGGGCCGCTCAAGATGCGATGCCGGGAGGCCATTCGTGACGGCGTGATGAAGTTGAGAGGCAAGTTCGCGCGCTTGGGCAGACCTCTTGATTGGAGAAGTAACTCGAGGCGCAGCTTTGGCCCTCGCGCGCAAGCGACATGAAAGCGGAGAACGACAAATGCGGCATTTGACGCATAGATGGCCGAGATATCCAGCACAGATCAGAACAATTGCTAACTTGCTCTCGTTGAAATTTGGTGTTCTCCGGGCGCCCGCGCCATGCACAAGCCGTCCTTCCATACTTGAACTCGCGAAAGTCAGGGAAAGGCGGCAGCGCCATCGAGCATCGGAAGTCTTGGCCTCGGCTGCCTTACACAACGCCAAACTGGCTACCGGCGTCAGAGTAGACGTTCGCGTACTCGAGCTAGAGGAAGCCGGTGTGGCGATAGGCAGCCGAGGTCTCCGCGGGGCTCGCCCAAGACTTATGTCACTTTCAAAGGCGGCGAGCGATCTTCAACGCCCTTTTCTGTTCCTTGCGAGATCAAGGACGGAGCAATGCGCGGTAGCCGTCGCGCATCAGTGCCAAACCGACCTGAACCAGGCGGATAATTCGGCTTCGTAGCTCGTGGGTTTTCCAGGCCCGCTCAGAGATGCGTCGTTGGCCAAACAGTACCTCCGCGATGGCACGATAGGAGGCGCCGTCCATGTGCCCATCAAGGGCGCGCAGGCTCAAGGCCAATCGCTCACGCTGTTGTGTCGATATCTGGCGAAGCGGAGGTCCTGGCGGACGCCCCTTGATTGCACGCCACAATCGACATGAGGCGTGCGCGCGAATCTCGAAGTCCGCGTCCTCCAAGGGCAGTTCGATAGCATAAGCGGTACCCAACCGCGGCGCCTGCTTGAGCCACAGGTGATGCTGGGTTCCGTCAATGCGCAATACAGCATGCCAACCATCATCTGCCTGTCTGATGCTGTCCGATGCAAGATCGGCACGCTCAAGCTCAGCGGCAAAGCCGTCCGAACCGGGCGCGCTTTCAACGATCGGTAGCACTGAAGGCATAGCCTCCGGCGCCCAGAAGATGGTCTGCTCCTGAAAAGACCTCTGCGGGTCATGGGCGAAAGCAGACGCCCCATCTCCTCCGAAACTCAGGAGTCACTTGCCGGTGTTTCGAGAGCGTGTCTCGGTAGTCAGCTTGATATTTAGGATTGCGACGGAGGCTTTCCCAAGCGAAATCCGACATCTCGCCGGCTGTGACGCTCTGATACGACTGAGGTGAGCGCCAATCGAATTTAGACACTGCTGTGATCTCCCGCCAAAGCAAAATTGCGTCGCAGTGTCTATAAAGCCCTGGGTTGTTGCGGAAGTCCCGAATTGTGCATCACACGTGATGCACGCAATCGATCACGCCACCAACGAGAGAAGTTATTCTCTCCGGCGCAACCCCGGCGATAGATTTTTGCTATTTGAGATCGCCAATGCGAAGCAAGTGGCCGTAGCCGTGGACAGCCATCCATTTTGCGCGAGCCAAATGGCTGTCGTATGCATTGCGAGCGCGGACGGGCTCGCATTCAGAATCAAGATGCAACACGACCCGCACGACTTCTTTCCAGTCCGCGCCGTCCGCCTCAGCATCGAGGAGGCGCCAATACGTCACAAGATGCTGCTCGTCGTAGGTCGTCAGCACTGACTCATTCGGCACGACGTCTGCGATCTTTGGATCTAACGCCAATTTTTTCATGTGAGCTCATGCGGCGGGTGCGTTGACTTTATCTGACGAACTTACTGCAATAGGTTGGCTATAGCCAGTGGTTTGATGGTCCATCAAATGGCTGCTTTAGCGCATGAAAGCTCGTGCGCTTGTGGCCTGGAATGTGCGAAGGATCCGTGTGGATCTCGGTATTCCGCAGGAGCAATTGGCTTACGATGCGGGAATTGACCGCTCATACATGAGCGGCGTTGAGCGGCAAAAGGAGAACCCCACAATTGATTTTCTCGATCGGATCGCTCAAACGTTAGGTGTTCATTTATCTGAGTTCTTTGTTCAACCACCCAAAGGAGCGACGTCTCAAAAGACATTGCGCAAAGGCCGCAAGCCGACACGTTCACGTCACAAAAAGAAGTAGGCACTTTTCGCATAAATTCGCGCGGAACACATAGCAATTTGGCCGAAACTTTGAGTGGCTGCGGGAGTGTCGCATTCCGAATCGCTCGACCTTGCAGATCGGAGGCATGGCTGGCACCGATGCGAAGGTTATGGCGGCTTTGATGACGAAGTCGACAATCATTGTGTCCAGGTGGTTGGCTCGGCGATCCTGATTGCCGCGATCAACGCTGGCATCAATATATCGATGCCCGCAAGTCCACCTTACGGGTATCAGCAAACGCCGACGGATGCCGCGCGCAACAGTTTTGCTGAATCGTTCGGCCGCGCCGCCGAACAGACGATCAATGTCGCTCATCAAGCCGGCGTTCTTCCAGATTACTTCCCTCGCCGCGACCTATCGGTTCAGACCGAGCCGCCGAAGCCGATAGTCGAGTTGCGCTCGGCTGATCCTGAGCGCGCGTGCGGCAGCCGAGACGTTGCCGCCGGTCCGCGCCAGAGCCGCCTCATAGGTGGCACGTTCAACATCTGCAAAGGACGCGCCAGGATCGGCTGATGGCGCAGCAGGCGCCTCAGGCTGGGCGCCGTCTGCATGGAACGGCATCCGTCCCAGCCGTCCCTCGCTCGTGAGCTGGATCGAGAACGGTGGCAGCAGCTCGGAGCCGCTGAAGAGATGGCCGAGGTCGATCACACCCCGATCGTCGGCATAGACCACGCCGCGCTCGATCAGGTTCTGCAATTCGCGGATGTTGCCGGGATAATTGTACTTGAGCAGCGCATCGGTTGCGCGCCGGCTGAAGCCGGTGAGACGCCGGCTATGCCGCGCGCAGTAGAGGTTGAGGAAATGCGCCATCAGGAGCGGAATGTCGTCGCGCCGGTCGCGCAGCGGCGGGATCGCGATCGGAAACACGCAGAGGCGGAAATAGAGATCCTGCCTGAAGCGGCCGGCCGCGACTTCCGCTCTGAGATCGACATTGGACGCCGCGACCACTCGCACGTCGAGAGAGATGGTCTTGATGCCGCCGACGCGCTCGATCTTGCGTTCCTGCAGCGCGCGCAACACTTTGCCCTGCGCCGAATAAGTCAGCGAAGCGATCTCGTCCAGGAACAGCGTGCCGCCCGAGGCGCGCTCGAAATAGCCCGCGCGTGAAGCGATGGCGCCGGTGAAGGCTCCTTTCTCGACGCCGAACAATTCGGATTCGACGAGCTGCTCCGGGATCGCGGCGCAGTTGATGGCGACGAAGGGACCGGCGCTGCGCCGGCTCATCGCGTGCAACTGACTGGAGAACAGCTCCTTGCCGACGCCGGACTCGCCGACGAATAGCACGGTCGCATCGGTGGCGGCGACCCGCTCGAGCTGGCGCCGCGTGCGAACGAAGGCCGCGGACACACCAACAGCGACATCGCTCTTGGCATCGACTTCCGCAAGCGCCGCCTGTTCGGCAAGGGGGACCTTGGTCGCGGGGTGAAGCGGGCGACTCTTCCATTCCAAACCAAAATATTGCCGCTCCGGCGCGTCGCTCCAGGCGTCGGCGTGCTGACCGATGATCACGCAGCGCGGCGCGCCCATGGCCGCGCATTCGACCTCGCGAAAGATAACGGGCCTGCCGAACAGCTCTGTGGTGTAACCGGAGGGATAACCGACTTGGAGCCAGCAGACCGGCTCGGTCGCAAGCCCATAGCTCGCAACATGCTCGGCAGCTTCCGATGAATCGTCCCAGTAGAACTCGCCGAAATAGGTGCCCTTGTCGCGGTCGAACTCGAAGTGCCGGGTCGTGACCTTGACGAAGCCTTCCAGCGTGTGCACCCGCGGTCCGGCGGCCAGCGCGTGCGTCAGGTCTTCATGCGGAAAGCGCTTCTGGATCAGCGCGGCGTCGCGCGCGCCCTGCATGTAGCCAACGCGCATGAAGATCGCCTTGGCAGTCTCCATGCCGAAGGCGTCGATGATCTCGGCGCGCAGACGTCCCAGCACCTGCGATTGCATCAACACCATGCGCTGGTCGTTGAGCCAGATGCGACCATCGCCGAGCGCGAAATGCAGGGACTCCGCCAGGTCGTCGAAGGTCGGCGGAGCGCCGGTGTGAAGCTCGCTGCTCGCGCCGCGACTGAGGATCTGCGCCGAACGGCGCGACGCCTCGGCGAGCGAAATCAGGGACTCCTTGTCAGGCATGCCAGCCTTCGATTTCACTAAATCATGAAATCGAGCTTAGAGGGATTTCACGATTTCATAAAGAGATTTAAGCGAGGGCGCGGCCGCGATGCGCCCTCGCCGACTCGTCATAGACCGCATCTATTTGAAATAATTTGATAATTTATCATGTCCAGAGCCTTTGCCGGTGATTAGAACCCGCGTGGCACCGGCCTTGCTACTCCCCGGATTAAGGGAGGAAAACGAAAACAAGAGGGCTGGCCCGCAGTGCCGAGCACGACGGATGGAGCTCATCTGCGTCCGGGTCACGACGATCTTACACATCGCCGGCGTGCGCTCTTGCGACTGTTTCCCTCCCCCATGCCGCAGGCATCGCGCCGTGCGGATCTGCAACAACAGCCCGCGCTGGCGGGGACACTGGAGGATCTTTGATGAACACGCAGGCTCACAATTTCATCGGCATCGAGCGATGGCGGGGCAAGGCATTTCTTGGCGAATGGTCGGCGACCGGCGGCGGCGTGGCTGATGTCAGCGATCCCGCGACACGCGCTGTGCTCGGCTCGGTCGGCATCGGCAATGCCTCTGACGTCGCGAAGGCCGCATCAGAGGCGCGGCTCGCACAGCCGGCCTGGGCAGCCAGGCTGCCTCAAGAGCGCGCTGCAATCCTCAACAAGGCGGCCGACCTCCTCGAGCGCAATGCCGAGGAGCTGATCGGCTGGATCATGCGCGAGAGCGGGTCGATCCAGCCGAAGGCGGCAATCGAGATCGAGCACGGCGCCGGCTTCGTGCGTCATGCCGCCGCTGTTGCGCTCGAGCCGAACGGAATCCTGCTGCCGTCGATGGAGCCGGGCCGCTCGAACATAGCCAAACGCGTACCGCACGGTGTCGTCGGTGTGATCTCGCCATTCAATTTCCCGCTGGTGCTCTCGATCCGCGCCATCGCGGCTGCGCTCGCGGTCGGCAATGCGGTCCTCCACAAGCCCGATCCGCGCACGGCTGTGTCGGGCGGCATCATCATCGCGCGCATCTTCGAGGAAGCCGGCCTGCCGCGCGGCGTGCTGCAGGTCGTGCCCGGCAGCGCAGACGCGGGCGAAGCCATGTGCGCCGACCCCAACATCGCGATGATCTCCTTCACCGGCTCGGCCGCAGGAGGCAGCAAGGTCGGCGAGGTCGCCGGCCGCAACCTGAAAAAAGTTCAGCTCGAACTCGGCGGCAAGAATTCGTTGATTGTGCTCGACGATTCCGATCTCGATATCGCGGCGTCCAACGCTGCCTGGGGAGCATTCCTACACCAGGGGCAGATCTGCATGTCGACCGGTCTCGTGCTGGTGCAGAAGAACATCGCCGAAGGGCTGGCAACCCGCATCGCAGAGAAGGCGCGGCATCTGCCAGCCGGCGATCCCTCGTCCGGCCGTGTTGCGCTCGGACCGATCATCAGCGACGCACAGGTCGCGAAGATCCGGTCCATTGTCGACGATTCGGTGGCCAAGGGCGCGCGGCTGCTCGCCGGCGGCTTGCATGACGGCCGCTATTATCAGGCGACGGTGCTGGCCGACGTGAAGCCCGGCATGCTCGCTTTCGAGGAAGAGATCTTCGGCCCCGTTGCCTGCATCGTCAGCTTCGAGACGGACGACGATGCGGTCGCACTCGCCAATCTCTCCGAATATGGCCTGGCTGCCGGCGTCATCTCTGGCTCGATCGCGCGCGCCCGCGCGGTCGGCGAGCGCTTGAACGTGGGCCAGCTCCACATCAACGACCAGACGGTGAACGGCGGTCCGTTCGCGCCCTTCGGCGGCCGCGGCCGCTCCGGCAATGGCAGCCGCGTCAGCGGCCCCGCCATCTGGGAGGAGTTTACACAGTGGGTCTGGACCTCCGAGAAGCCGCAGGCAACGCCCTACCCGTTCTGATCTTCCGCATGGCGTCCGGCGCGCACTGCGCCGGATGCCACGCTCCCAATCCCTTCATTCCCTGTCCGGAGATCCCACAAATGAAAATCCGTGCCGCCATCGCCCGCGAAAAGGGCGCGCCGCTCAGCCTCGAAAGCGTCGACCTTGAAAATCCACGCGCTAACGAAATCCTGGTCAAGGTGGCCGCGACCGGCGTCTGCCATACCGATCTCGTCGTGCGCGACGGCATGCTGCCGACGCCGCTGCCCGTCGTGCTTGGCCATGAAGGCGCTGGCCTCGTGGAAGCTGTCGGCGCGGCCATCACCAAGGTGAAGCCGGGCGATCACGTGGTGATGACGTTCAATTCCTGCGGCGCCTGTCCGAGCTGCCGCGATCACGCAACCACCTATTGCCACGAATTCTTCCCGCGCAATTTCTTCGCGACGCGCGTCGACGGCAGCAGCGGCCTTTCCAAGGACGGTGAACGCATCAACGGCAACTTCTTCGGCCAGTCCTCCTTCGCAACCCACGCGCTCTGCCATGAAGCCAATGTCGTGAAGGTGCCGAGCGATGCGCCGCTCGAGCTGTTGGGACCGCTGGCCTGCGGCGTGCAGACGGGCGCCGGCGCGGTCCTGAACGCCTTGGGCGTTTTGCCTGCAAAATCCTTTGCGGTGTTCGGCGCCGGCTCGGTCGGCCTATCGGCCCTGATGGCCGCGGTCGTCATCGGCGCGACCACGATCATCGCGGTCGACACCAAGCCTTCGCGGCTGAGCGTCGCCAACGCGCTTGGCGCGACGCACACGATCGATCCGACTAAGGTCAATCCAGTCGAAGAGATCATGCGGATCACCGGCAGCGGGCTGAATTTCGTGCTCGACACGACCGGCGTGCCCGCCGTGATCCGCAGCGCGGTGGAAAGCCTCGGCCCGCGCGGCGCCTGCGGCATCCTGGGGGCTTCGGGACCCGATGCCGAGATCGTCCTGAACGAAACCCACTTCATGAGCGGCGGCCGTCGCCTGATCGGCATCGTCGAAGGCGAGTCCAATCCGGACATTTTCATTCCGATGCTGATCGATCTCTACCGGCAGGGACGCTTCCCCTTCGACAAGCTCGTGAAGTTCTACTCGCTCGACGAGATCAACAAGGCCATCCACGCCTCGGCAACCGGCGAGGTCATCAAACCGATCGTGCGAATGACCTGAGACAGATGCGAACGAACATCAATCAGGCAAACAACACACGACGTCAATTCCTGAAGAGCACGGCCGCCGGTGCAGTGGGCCCGAGCCTCAGCGGACTCAACCGGAGTGCATTCGCAGCAGCTGACGATGTCATTGGGATCACGCCGAGATAGGCGCGCCGTACGGTTGGATCGGGCATCATCGCAGCCGGATCACGTGTTTCGTCGTGGGGTCTCGACCGTAATCGGCGTGGGGGGCCGACTAATCAGATTCAATGCAATCAATGACTTGATGGGGTCCCGAAGACGCCGATGGGGGGCATTTTTCGATCAGCATTCACACTGTAGTCACCCTGTTCGAGGTCGCAAGGTCACGTGCTTAGTTTACCCGAAAGGAATCTTGCAACGTGCCTCCCAAAACAGCAAAGCGAAATTGAGAGGATCCAGTCCATTGTGATTGATCCGTCCGTCTTGACGACGCTTTTCTGCCGGCGTGAAAGAACGTCCCGCCCGATGAGATCGGGCGGGACGCTGGCGGAGCGAGGGTTACTCGCCGGTCTTACGCGGCCGTGACCAGAGGAGGGTGTAGCCTTCGCCGGCTTCATCGTCGAACAGGTTGGCGTAGATGGGCGCGTTGAACGAAGGGTCATCGAGCTTGAGCGAGAGGTAGTCGCGGCCTTCCTCGGACCGCTTGGACCAGGCTGCCCCGATTTCCGCCCGGCCCACATAGACGCGGTGGCTGGGAGCGCTCTCGTTTGAGCGGTTGGCCTCGGGGACGATGCGCACGCCCCTGGCCTGCAGACTCAGCGTGACGATCTCACCCTGGAAATCGTTTCCGACCTTTTTGAACGAACCGATGCTAGCCATGTCACTTCTCCTTGAGGTTGTTTCGAGCCCCGCGACCACCGCGGCCTCGATGGCGATCTGAGGGCCGAAGACGATCGGCGACGCACCCGCTTTTCTCGCGGGCCGGAGCGTTAAGCGGAGGACGCCGACGGGGAGACTTTCTTGTCTCGCGAGGAATGGGCGTTAGCCCAGGGGAAGAAAGTCTCAACCGGCGGCGTTGCGGCTCAGACGATCGAGGCGCAGCCGGTCTTCGGCCAGATCAAGCCAAGAGGCGAGGTGCGTCCGAGCGCTGAACACAGACTGAAGCGGAAGACCTGGCAGAGCTCGACCTGCAACACAAGAAGGCAACCGGTTTCGAAGTAGAGAAAGAAAGAGCGTGCGGGAAACGGCGACATTGTCGCTGAGAAAAAGCCCCGACCGAGCCTCTCCCATTGACCCCGACAGGGCCGAATGCGGCCGGCACCGCCGTGGTCTAGGAACGAAGACCGCCACCCTGTTCAGAAGCTTCTCAATGACCGGGGCCCGCCCGAAAAGAAAGCAATTCCAGACATAGCGGCCAATCACTATTCCTTCTAAGTCCATCAGGGCCAGTTAAGGCGGACTTTGCTCGCCACTGCGCATTTGGCGATTGCGGCGAGCCGAGAGTCCGCTCGATGTATTCGGGCTGGTACTTATCCGTTATCCGAATGAGTTCCTCCACGGGCCACTCGCATCGTGTCCGGCATGCATCAAGGGCCAAGACGAGCGGCAGGCCGCCCTTGAGCGTGCAGTGGCTGGGCATCGCCTAGCCGCAGTCTCGGCATAGGCGCTGGGGGCACTACTTACTGACGAGCCCGAAGATAAGCTCGGCAAGCGGCTTTTCATCGCTACCGAAGCTTTCGATCATGGCGCCCATCACCGCTTCCTCGCATTCAGCTCAGCCAGGAAGTGTGCGGCCTTTGCCGCAAAATCTTTGGCATGGTGCCTTATGGTTTTGCGTGGCCAGGAAGCCGAACAGCTTCGACAGCTCGCGGTCGATGCTCTCCAAACGGCAGAACATGCTGCCTCCCGTCGATATCCGGATTTTGCGGATTATTCCCGCTCAGACACGGACATCTTGGAAGAGGTGCTTGTGGATGGCCTTGCAGTGCGCGTAGCCACCAACCTGCCGGAAGGCAACGGCTCCTTGGCCCGCTGAGCCGTGATTTCGGCCTCGAAGGCGTCCAGCTCGGTTTGCTTCCTTAGGTTCAGTTTGTTCTTGAGGAGACCGTCGTGCCCTGTACGGCACTTCAACGGCGTCGTACATTGAAGGGGCGAGCTCTGCTCGTGGGCCTTGATGATTTCCCGGCGCCGCTCAGCTACCGACAGCCCATCGCGGTCAAGCTGGGCAACCCGCTTCGTCATGGCGCCCGAAGGCTTGATGCCTTCCACGGCGCTGATCTTCGCGAAACGCTCCCGGCCGATGACCCGGTTGGCGGCGACACGCTTATTGGCTACGGACGTATGAGCACATCCTACCACGAACAGAGGTATTTTGCACTCGGCGACCGTTGAGGGTGCGAAACCTGCAGTCGACGGCCTTGCTAGAATAGCGCGTTTCAACGAGTGCGTAAGTATTTGGTCGTCTGGCCGGGCGCCGATTGGAATGAGGAGACCGCCGTCGCGTGGGCCTTGCTGTTGGCTCCCAAGGGTGCGTCCCGCCCGAGTAGGACGGGGCGCTGACGAGCGAGGCTTACTCGCCCGTCTTATGTGGCGCCGACCCCGGCCTACGAGACCTTTGAGGAATGACGCTGGTCTGGCGTTCGATCGGGCGTATCGATTGTTACACAACCGCTCGCCGCGCGCGACACGCAGGTGCAGACTTTGCTGTTCATCGCTCGCTCTTCACCGCTGAAGAACACATCACGATGATTGACCTCAGCCGACGCCTCCAGGATCGGCAGCACGCAAAGACCGCATTCTCCGCGTCGACAGCCGAAGATCATGTCGACACCGGCATCTTCAAGCGCCTCCAGCATGGAGCGATGGGCAGGGACGTCGATTTCCAGGCTTAATCGGGGAATCCTGATCTTGAATGGGGCGTCCGCGAAGCCACCGGTATTGCCAAACGTCTCGTAGCGGAGGTGCGCCGTGGGCCTGCCCGCCTGGCTCCAAAGCTGTTTGGCCGTCGCCAACATGTCGAACGGGCCGCACACGTAGAGCTCACCACGCGTGTCAAGTTGGGCGATCTCGCTGCCGATGTCGATCCGCTGTCCCTCCTCCCCGACGAAAAGCTGAAGCCGTTCGCCGACGTAAGTGGTCAGCTCGTCGGCAAGCGCGAGGTCGCGACGGCTACGTGCGGCATAGAGCAAGCGAAAATTCGCGTTAGCTTGATTCAGTGCCAGCGCCATCGTGTAGATCGGCGTGATGCCGATGCCGCCGGCCAGCAGCAGGTAGTCCGGCCGACCGTAGCTTAGTTCGAAACTGTTTCTCGGCTCGAAAATCGTGAGTCGTTCGCCCACCTTGAGGCGCCACATGCCCGCAGATCCGCCCCGGCTCGATGCGAGCCGCTTGACGGCGATGCGATACAGTCCGTCGGTACAAGGTCCCAGCAATGAATAGCTGCGAAGCTGCGGCCGCCCATCAGTCGGCACAAGGACGTCGATGTGACTGCCAGGCGTTACGTTAGCCAATGGACAGTCCGGCTCGATCTCGAAGAGACGGACGTCAGGAGTGAGATCGCGAGTGGCGCGAAGGTGTGCACTAATCCGCTCCATCGGCTTGGCCATGACTTTTCACTCACTCGGCCGCAACGTTCGCGCTTACGGGGGCCTGCTCATCGGCCAGCATTCGGTCGATCAACAGCCGTGCCCAGAGCGCGCCCGCGTCGATGTTGAGATCGTAAAAGGGCAAACGCGGGTTGTTGGCGATGGCGGCCTGCTGCGCCTCCAACACTCGGTGATCCTGATCGTAGACGCCTGCCCCACCATTGACATGGGCGCGCTGGAGCTCGCTCGTCAGCTGTGCGTCATTCTTCCGATAATTTCGGACAAAATTCCAGAAATAGTGGCAGGTCGTCTCAGTTTCCGGGGAGATCGCCGCCAAGAATGCGCCGCTGACGCCTTGCGAGCGGTCGCCCTGGGGCGCGCCTGTATGTGTCAATGCCACGCCTACGTCACCGACGACCACCGATGGCGCCTGGAACGTCACGATCTGCCAGCGATCGACCCGGCCAGGCCGTGCGAGCTGGCGGCCCCAGAACGGGGGTGGCTCGATATCGATCATCCAACGTGTCATCGTCGCCGTATTGCCTGTGTGGGTCACCTCGAAGGGCGCAGCCGTGATCGCCTCATCGCCAATGCTGCCGGCGTGCACATAGGTTTCGTGCGTAAGGTCCATCAGGTTATCGATCACCAGGCGATAGTCGCATTTCAGCTGATAGAACGTGCCGCCCTCGCCGACCCATTGCTTACCGTCGTTCCAGTGAAAATCCGGAATTTTGGCAGGGTCGGCCAGCGCCGGATCGCCGGGCCATAGCCAGACCAGACGATGCCGCTCCGCCACCGGATAGGCGCGCACGCAGGCAGACGGATTGATGGTTTTCTGCGCGGGCATGTAAGAGCAGCGGCCGGCCGAATTGAAGACCAACCCGTGATATCCACACCTGACGTCGTCGCCCTTAAGGTGCCCGAGCGATAAGGGCAGCAGTCGGTGCCAACAGGCGTCCTCAAGCGCCGCGACGGCGCCATCAAGACGGCGGTAGAGCACGACGTTCTTACCGCAAACGGTGCGGGCGGACAGCTCGCGGGCGATCTCGTGGGACCAGGCCGTCGCATACCAGGCATTGAGCGGAAAGGGTTTGGGTGCGTTCATGGGCGCAGCTATCTCCATGTTTTGGTCGATGGTCGCGGGCTTGCCGTCTTAACTCCCATTTTCGAGCAGATTGCGTTGGCAATGATTATGAGACAACCGGACAGAGTTGATATCCCTTATCTACTCTTTCGATATGGTGGTTTGGTTTCCGCACGGAGGATCTTAAGAAAGATGGCAAAGGATCGGGATCCGCTCGCGATTGATTTTGCCGCGATCCGTACCTTGCGGCTGGTGTCGGAACTCGGCTCGTTTTCGAAGGCCGCCGAAGCACTCGGTACGAACCAATCGACAATCAGCTATACCATGGACCGGCTGCGCGCGGCGTTCCACGACCAGCTGTTCGTGCGCCAGCACGGCGGCATCGCGCCAACGCCTCGCTGCATCGAGATTGTTGAGTGTGCAAGCCGCCTGCTTGAGGGCTTCGAGGGCCTGATGCAGCCGGCGGACTTCGATCCTGCAAGCGCGTCCGGGCGGGTCACGATCGCCTGCAATTATTACGAACGCTCGATCATTCTGCCACGCACCATCGCCGAAATCAGACGCCAAGCGCCGCGCCTGCTGCTGGAGGTCAAAACAGCGCGCGCTAAAGGCACTGCGTTTCTCAAACGCGGCGAAGCCGATCTTCTCATTGGCCCCTACGAGGTGCAGGAGGAGAGCTTCTACCATCGCCATCTGCTGGATGACCACTATGTGTGCGTTATGCACCGCAATCATCTGCTCGCGAGCAGGAAGTTGCGCGTCGACGACTATGTCAAGGCGAACCACGCCGTCGTCAGCTATGGAGGTACCTGGCGCTCAGGCTATCTTAGAGGGCTCGATGAACGCGGCCTGTCGCTCAACCAAGTGGTCACGGTACCGAGCATCTCTGATCTCGCCCACATTCTCCCCGGCACGGATCTGGTCTCGACGGTGCCAAGCCGCATCGCTTCGAACATTGCCAAATCCGTCGTAGCAACGTCGTGTCCGTTCCCCGAACCGTTTCAAGTCGGCATGACCTGGACGGCCCGGACGCATCATTCCGCTGCCCACCGGTGGCTGAGGCAACTCATGGCCCGAATTGCCGGCACTTTGCCCTACAAGGCGGTTCTCGCCGCGGCCGCCGGGCGCAGTCGCGGCGGCATCAATGCCGGAGCTTGACTCTCCGGGCCTATCGGCATGCGACTGTCTCCTTCTCCCGGATTCGTACCGATTTCCTCACTTTTACTGCAGCACAAGTCTCCTCGTTCCGTTGTTTCGCCTATCGGCTCAGAAAAAGCGTCCCGCCCGATGAGATCGGGCGGGACGCTGGCGGAGCGAGGGTTACTCGCCGGTCTTACGCGGCCGTGACCAGAGGAGGGTGTAGCCTTCGCCGGCTTCATCGTCGAACAGGTTGGCGTAGATGGGCGCGTTGAACGAAGGGTCATCGAGCTTGAGCGAGAGGTAGTCGCGGCCTTCCTCGGACCGCTTGGACCAGGCTGCCCCGATTTCCGCCCGGCCCACATAGACGCGGTGGCTGGGAGCGCTCTCGTTTGAGCGGTTGGCCTCGGGGACGATGCGCACGCCCCTGGCCTGCAGACTCAGCGTGACGATCTCACCCTGGAAATCGTTTCCGACCTTTTTGAACGAACCGATGCTAGCCATGTCACTTCTCCTTGAGGTTGTTTCGAGCCCCGCGACCACCGCGGCCTCGATGGCGATCTGAGGGCCGAAGACGATCGGCGACGCACCCGCTTTTCTCGCGGGCCGGAGCGTTAAGCGGAGGACGCCGACGGGGAGACTTTCTTGTCTCGCGAGGAATGGGCGTTAGCCCAGGGGAAGAAAGTCTCAACCGGCGGCGTTGCGGCTCAGACGATCGAGGCGCAGCCGGTCTTCGGCCAGATCAAGCCAAGAGGCGAGGTGCGTCCGAGCGCTGAACACAGACT
Organism: Bradyrhizobium sp. BLXBL-03; assembly: GCF_051853015.1. Lineage (NCBI taxonomy): Bacteria > Pseudomonadati > Pseudomonadota > Alphaproteobacteria > Hyphomicrobiales > Nitrobacteraceae > Bradyrhizobium > Bradyrhizobium sp. BLXBL-03. The sequence continues at coordinate 7,609,398 of NZ_CP182470.1, forward strand.
GAAGCGGAAGACCTGGCAGAGCTCGACTTGCAACACAAGAAGGCGACCAGAGTGTACTCGTCGATCTCCCAATGTAAGATCGAAGGCGGCCCCTCCTTGTCATAATGAGGATTGCCGACGCTGAGCACACGCGGACTAAGATCGCCTGCTAGGTCCAATTGTCGTTCGGCCATCTCAGCGCATCGGCAGTGCCTGCCAAGGCTTCGTCGACCTTCTCGTACTCCGCGAGAGCGGCGAAGATGGGATGGGGTTCGACAATCGCGCCAGCTCCGCCAGCGCATCTGCGCACTCTAGAGTGACGAGCCCGCCGCGAATCATCCCCACGAATGCGGGTCTGCGGACTTTCGTCGGAAGACGTCCAGGAAACACGCCGCTCTGCGCTCACCCACTTTTCAGCTGTCACGGACGTGCTTTGCGCGGAGAACTTCCACGAATTGCTCGGCCCAAGCCCGGTATGGGTCTAATGCCGTTGACCACGCCGAAGGAAAGCAATCGCCAGAGGCTATTCCTCAGGCGCTGCGTCGGTCAGAGACGGTTGAGGCAGAATTTGTCGTGGCTGGCTCTCCACCTGGCCCGATAACTAAAGTGATCTGCATCCAAGCCTTCCCCGCGATGAATGTCGCGCCGACGTACGCGAAGGCCTCGCACCAGAACGGCGACGACACGCTGATCCGCGATAACGCGAGCATCAAATGGAAACCAGCAATTCCTGCCGGAAAAGCAAAGACCGCCCCAATCACGCCGCGCACGGTGATCAGCCGTGTCATGGAATGGGCGAATTGAGCAATGGCAAGCGTCAAGGCAGCACTGACGATGGCGACAGTGAGCGCAGCAATGATCCCGCTGCCGTGATCCAATGCCATTGCAGCGGCGCTGACGGCAACAAAAAATGGGAGGGCGTATACTGCCAGAGCAACGGTCAGCCAGAATAGCAGACCGAGCCCAACGAGATTAAGGGCAAGTCCAAGGGCAAGCACGGTGGTGGTCCCGCTTAAAAGCGTTGCGACTGCGCCTTCCACCACCACCACGGCGCACTTTGGTGTATACAACCAAAAAATGATGAAATCGAGACGCAACTCTGCCTTATATGGGAAATGCGACTCGCTGCCAGCCGGCGACAGGCTGTTCGTCGACTATGCCGGCGATGGCGTGCCGGTGGTGGTCGACCGCCTCACCGGTGAGCGCAGAAGGGCGCAGATCTTCGTCGCCGGGCTCGGCGCATCGAGCTTCACCTACGCGCATTCAACGTGGACGCAGGGGCTCGCCGACTGGATCAGTGCCCATGTTGGCGCCTTCGCGGCGATCGACGGCGTGCCAGCGCTGCAGGTGCCCGACAACACCAAGGTCGCGTGGCGAGCCTCTACGACCCGTAGATTCAATCGTACCTATGCGGAGATGGCGGCGCATTACGGCACCGCCATCTCCCGGCACGGCCGCGCAAGCCGCGCGACAAGGCAAGGTCGAGCAGGCCGTCGTCATGGTCGAGCGCTGGCTGCTTGGCCACCTGCATCATCGGTACTTCGGCAGGGCTGAGGCGATCCTCGCGTAACGAAAAGCATCAAGCGCGACACCATCGCAAACCGCCGCTTGTAGCATCAACTGCAGGCTGCTTAAACTCTAACCCAGATGAGCCAGAGCCTCTCTTCGCTAAAAGCCTAATCAGTCTCAAATTATCCGACGTCGGACAGGCCGCCAACTGCGTTGTTCAACAAGGACTTACAGAATGCAGGCGTGAGCTTGCCGCGGTGGATCACGACGTTTTCGTGCCCCATCGCGGCTCGCGCGCTCTGCCAGTGCCGATTGTAGCCGCGCTGTTCATTGGATTTCACATGGCAAGCGGCGAAGTCGGCGTCAGCCGCTGTCGCCAGCTGCCACGCATGTACCGGCCGCTTTGTATGGATATGCACCCACATCGGATTTGCCGCCGCACCGTTGCGCAGTGCCTTGGGCTGCAGCTTAGTCTCGAACAGCGTCCCCGGATCGCCGCTCAACGCGCGCGGTGGATCCGGAGGCTCCAACTCCCCGGCCGCCCGCAACCGTTCAAGGTATTTCTGCGAGGGAAAGCCGTAGCTCTTCATGCAATCGATCATGATCGCGGCTCTTTGCCTCTTCAATGAGTTGGCCTGTCCCTGCACCTCGGAATACATCGCCTTGAGCCGGACTATCTTGTCGTGCACTTCGGGTACTTGCGCGGGCGTGAGCAAGCCACTTCGACGAGGCTCCTCCAGCGCGGCTACACAGGCCTCGATCTCGGCGGCCTGTCTTTGGAGGCGCTCGACGACGATATTTAGGACGTGGTCGGCGTCCTCGGGTTTCATCTGACGCGCTTGCGAGACGGCGCTTTGCTGAGCGGGCAGATCGAACTGCAAAAGTTCGACCAATCGCTTGAGCAGCCCGGTCAGCGCTTCTCTGGAGGGCGGAGCCTGCCAAATCGTCAGGTTTCCGCTCGCCGACGATGACGCCCTCGCGCGAGCCTCCTCCGCGCTCGTGAGTGTCTTTGTACCCAGATCCGAGAGGACGATAACCTTGCGTGTTGGGCCCGTGCCGGCGTCGGACCCGGCGAGCTGCGACTCAGCGCTCCCAGCTGTCGAACTCCCCTCGCCTGCGGCCGCTTCGCGCCTGCCTTTGCCCTTCCTGCGCGCTGCAGTGCCTTCGCCCATCCCGGCAGTATGTTCCGGCAGCGCAGCCCAAGCCGTCGGTTCAATCGTGGCCGGCGTCTTTGGCTGAATTGCCAGAAGCCGCGTGACTTCGTCCGCTGTAAGCCACGCACCTTCCACGATCTGGTCCAGCAATTTCAACGGAAGATCGGCTCCCGCTCCGGCGTCCGTTAAGCTGGCAACCATGCCCCTCACTTCCGACGCAAATTCCGAAAGCCGCTCCATGACGCCTTCCAGAACCTCGCGGTGCTCAGCGTCAAGCGCCGCTCCGTTGCTGTTCATCACGGCCTCGGCCGTCGAGTCGAATGCCGGAACAACATCCTCGATGAAGGTCCCGAGGAGACGCACCCGCCCGTTTCCATCGATAAGGGCGTCTCGCACGGCTGGTCCCAACCTGCTCGCTAGGGAGAGCTGCGCGAGAGTGATCTGCGATTCCAGATACTTGCACTTCGTATTGAGTGCCCGGCCGGTATGCAGTCGTAGTGCGGCCTCTTCGGACTTCCGCATCTCGGGCGTGCTGCTTGGCAGGTCGGCAGTAGCCGCGCAGACGGACTGCATCCGCTCCGAGCGCAATGCCCTCTTTCCCCACCACTCCATGCAGTGCTCATAGTAGGGCTCCACACCTGAAAGCACGCGGTTCAGCTGGTCAGGCGAAGCGGTGCGGCTGATCCTGCCGACCAGGGCTGCTGCTTTCTGTCTGCTCTTGTCCAGGCCATCGAAAATCGTAGCAGCCACGGCGTTACATTCGTCGGCCGCGCCCAGCGTCTCATCGCGGAGCTGACGAGCCCGATCGTCGGGCAGAATGCGCCGCGCCAAACCTGGGGGCAGAGCAGCGTAGTAGTCCAGAACTGCTAAGCCTGCCTTGATGACCTGATCAATCAGCTCTTGCCTTTCGGACAAGGTCCGGCCGCGCGTGGCTGCCCTACGACAAGTGACAAGGTCCTCAAGCAAGCTGCCCAAGGTTCGCTTCGCTGCCTTAATCTCATCTTGTGTTGGCGCCGCCACATCCGAAGTTGGTTGCCGGTTCACGAGCGGCGCGGTTCTATCTTGAGGCCCTGAGCGCATTCGCTCCACGACGGCGTCGAAAGATTGACTGCGTTCCCCAGGGACGAGGCCGAACTCCAGGCTCGAACTGCTCGATACCCCAGTGCTGTCGGCTCCTCCAGCCCCAACGTGCGATTTGCCAGGTCGGCCGATGCCCGTCATATTTTATCTCCGATGGAAGAGTCGAGAATGCGCAGCCTTCCTGGCTAGACCGCTTCGCTGACGAGTAGCTGACCAAGAGCGTTTTTCCCGATGCACAAGCCCATGTCGCCTCGGGTCCACTTCCTTCGATAGCTGCTGTGCTGCTGAAGACAGCGATGCCGGGATGACCGCCTCAGCTGCCGGATCATCACCTGCAGTACATGACCGCCGCCTGAAGCGCGAAATTTTCGCGAGCGCGCTGGGGGCAGCACCCCGCCACTCGATCGCCTTGCATTGGGGGTTCATTTTCCTCCGGAAATTGCCCGCGGTCGGCGACAACAATGGGCGCGTGGACGTTTCGGGCGAAAATCCGTATGCGGGGCATCGCGCGCAATCTAGTGTCCTAACCCAGAAATTCATGGCGTTTTAGGGCCTTGGCTGACACATTGTAAGCCCATAAGCGTTCGATGGAGCTGAGAATGGCGTCGGCTGATTTGGTCCATCGGGAATGGGCTGGGGTCGGCGTTGTGCTGTTCGAAGAAGGACGTGATCTCAGTACGTCGTTCCGCCACGCTGCGGTAGATGCCGCGCCTGATTTTGCGCTCGGTGATGACGGCAGCGAAACGTTCGACCTGATTGAGCCAGGATGAGCTGGTTGGCGGCAGATGGACGTGCCAAGCGGTCTCTTGGCCAGCCAGTTACGGATCAGCGGCATCTTATGGGTCGCATAATTGTCCATGACGAGATGAACGCCCAGATCGTCCGGCACGGCGACTTCGATCTCATCAAGAACTCCGATCCAGCGCCTGCATCTGCGGCGTTTCGTCGACACACAGCACGATGGCTCGCTCGGGCGGGGCCATGTAGAGGCCGACGACGTCGCGAACCTTGGCGACGAAGCCAGAATCTGTCCCGCTTCCTTTTCGTCACAAGAGTATGAGGAACCTCATTCGCCAACTCAGTGTGGCTGCGCCTCACCTCGGCCGATGAAGTCCAACACCGACTCCGCCCGACTGATCTCACGTGAGATACGCTCCAATATCCGGATCGTAGATGCATGCGTCCGGATGAGACCCGCTCTCTCGCACGCAATATCCAAGTGATGCATCACCTGTTCGTGGGTGGGAGCGGCCCGATTCTGCAGCGCGCTGATTGTCAATGATGCGAGCATATTGTCGACGACAGTTTCTTCGGTCGGAATCAAATTTGATTGCCTCTCCTGATCGTAGGCCCGACTCTGAAATCAATTATCGACGAAAGTGTGGGCACTCGGCGAGCGGACACGTACGTTGCGGATCTGGAGTGCGCAGAGCGGCGGATTACAATGTGTTCCGGCGTCCGCGAGCCGAAAAGGCGCCGACATCCCAATGAATTGGGGACGCTCGAGAGTTCATCGGAAAAGCGAAGTATGATCAGAAAGCGTGACACAAAGCTCAATCGTCATCGTTTCTGAGCGCGCGGCACTGTTCTGCGTGTCGGGCTAACTTCTCGTATTCCTCGGCCACTTTCAGAAGCCTGTCTCTGCGTCTGCCTGGTACGAGCGCATCCGCCTTGGTCCGCGTTGCTTGCGCACGATCTCGCCAGAGCTGTGGATCGTAAATTGGTCTGTATGGCGTCATGTGGAGAGGATGCAATTCGTAGATCAAGATAGTGCGACGGCCGACCTCCGTATCATTACGTAGCTATTCATCAGCAAGCGCCTCACAGCGAAGACCGGCGCAGATGCAGCGGCGCTTCGCATCGCAGGACGGGCATGAGCCTCTATTTAGATTGCGCGGCATAGAGTGAGCGACAACAACCAATTCGCTCGTGAGGCACGCCGCGCGCCTCGTCTCGCAAGATCTTCCGGAATAGACGGTGCAGAAAATATTACGAATCGTCATCTCACTCTGGCAAACCTGACGTACGAGGTTGTGAGGTTAGCTTTACCCTCGCTAGAACTTGCATGCTGTTGCAGCACGTGTTGTTGTCGCGAACGCGACCTTCGCCTGACGTCTGAAATCCGCCAAGGTGTTCCGAATACGACATCGGGCAGATTGCTGTTCGTCTGCGAATCTTTTGGAGGAGAAGAGCATATGAAGTTCAGTGGCAGACGCCTGTCGATCTTGTTATCCTTGCTTCTGGCTGCAAGCGTGAGCACGATCGTCAAGGCCGATGGGCCGTCGCCGAAATATACGGAGGTGCTCAATGCCCTGCAGGCCGGCAAGGATGTGAAGGTCATACTAGATCTCAATCGCTGTGCCAGCGCCGATGGGAACAAGACCGGGCCAGCCGTGCAGGGCGGACTGACTATCAACGCCTTCAGGGTGAGCGCTCCGAATGGCATCAGCTTCGCCAATGCACATCAAACCTTGGACAGCTCAGGACACCCGGTTACGGAATACATCCGCCACAGCCTCAGCCGTGAAGGCAAGCTCACGGTGAGGGCCTCCAAGCTGGCCGCCGGGTCGGCGGAAGTCGTGAATCAAGGTGAATTCGTGTGCGAGCTGCCCGACGGAGCGAAGTTCGTCTGGTAATTGGAAGTAGCACCGCGAGTGGCCGAGCTCCCGGCCGCCGGGTTCAGTGAGCAAACGACTGCCTGAAAAGATCGCGATTGGGACCTCATTGTTGACGGCCCCGCACGGATCTTGAGTAAGACCAATTGGCGCTCGGCTGCTAATTCATGTTTAACAAAAAAGCGCGTTTTTGGCCAGCTACGAGACTCGAGCGTCAAACGCCGATAGCGTGGCCCTTGACAGCGGGCATCAGAACACCGCTTTCGGGCCAGGGCTAATGGCATCCAACCACGGCCTTTCGGTTCGCCAGCCTGGTCGCGCTTATACCGTCTCCGCCAGCGCGATAGGCGCATTTGAGGCTGGGTGAACGAGGCGCCACCCAGTTGGAGTGTCTTACATTGTTGGCGAGGAGAAAAACCTGCTGATAGGCCCATAGATCGCGGCACGAAGAGGTGGGTTGATCGAACATTTTGCATCAGAAGCGCGCCGCAAGTGGGTGAGCCAACGATCCCACCTTCTTCTGAGCTGGGGCGGGCTTCACATCGGGCAGATGACAATCGTTATCGCTGCTTCTTTCCTGACAGACACGAACGCATGCCGACAGCATCTGTCAGCTCAGTCGTGACAGATTGATATCGCCGGAAGACATGAAGGGTGATCTATGTTCCTCATCAGTGCGACATCAGAGAAAATGGCCATTGCGAATGATGGTGTTGCGCAATTCAACTTGCCGCGTCGGGAGTCGCCTGCCGCTACTCGGCGAAATCTGGCGACGCGAGGAGCCGCCATCGTTCGCGCACTGAAAAAACCTAACGTTGTGTTAGATTTGCCTTTCACGTTGAGGCTGTTAGATTGAACGGGCTGGGGTCAACCTAAGGAAGTGACGTGCGGAATGAAAAAATTATTGCTCATATCGGCGGGCGCGCTCGCGTTCGCTGCGGCGGTGTCCAGTGTCGTCTACGTCGCTAGGAACGCTGCGCAATATTTCGACATCAATACATTCGCAGCCGAACCACCCGTTCTCTGCACCGGTGACCCGGAGTGTGTAGATCCTAGCCCGGATCCCGCTGGTATCTGCACACGTTACCCGGAGGCGTGCCGACGCTAAGGACCTAGTTTACAGATTGCTTGCGAAAATAGCGGTTGCAGTGCCCCGTTTTCGCAAGAGGGTCCTAATACCTGATCAAGCAAGGATGTCATCTTAGGTGTTCTCCAGGACGACGATATCGACCGAGAAGTTCTAGCCGCGCGCACGATATGGGTGAGGGACGTCTCTCTGCGAGCACGGCTTGCCGAAGCCCTCCCTCACCCGGTCCAAGTGGCGAAAAGAATGGAGATTGATCATTCATGGTCAGGGCCAGCCAGTACGTTCTCGGCTGGTTTGATCGCAACAGCACTGACTACACGAATGTAGGTAAAGCGCACGGCAGCCGTCTTTGGCGCCGCGCGGGTGTGCAGCGCCTTCTTGTGGGGGCCGACTTTTGGGCGAGCGAGACGGAGCGTTCGCGAGAACAATCTGATTGCAGGGCTTGCAGCGGGCCCGGACCGCTCGGCACCCGGATGCAGCAACGAAATGCTTGGACATCTGTCTTCTTTAAGGTGCTGAGGCGTCGCTTTCAGCGTCAATTAAGACGGCGCTCACGCGCCGTCTTCGCTAAACTTCCAAACCGGGATGCCGAGCTTCTTGGCCTTATCGACGAGGTTGTCCTGGATGCCTGTGCCCGGGAAGTGCATGACTCCGATCGGCATAACCTCCAGCATCGCGTCGTTGCGCTTGAATGGTGCGGCCTTTGCATGTTTCGTCCAATCCGGCCTGAAGGCGAGCTGCGGAACATTGCGATTTCTGGCCCATTTTGAACCGATCAACTCAGCCCCTTTTGGCGAGCCGCCGTGCACTAGAACCATCTCAGGGTGTTTTGCGTGGACCTTGTCGAGCCGATCCCAGATGAGCTTGACGTTGTTGAATTCCAGCCCTCCGGTGAGCGCAATCTTGGGCCCACGAGGGAGCATCACTTCGGTTTCGGCCCTGCGCCTGGCAGCGAGAAAGTCTCGGCTGTCGATCATCGCGGCGGTGAGGGTGCGATGATTGACGACTGAACCAGAGCGCGCCCGCCACGGCGAGCCGGTGTGAACTTCGAAGCTTTCGGCAGCCTGGTCGCGAAAGAACTCCATGGCGTTGCGACGTTCGATCAGCGTGATGCCTTCGGCGGTAAGACGTTCGAGCTCGACGGATGCCACTTCCGATCCGTTCTGCTCGCGTTGGCTTCTCTGCTGCGCTTGCTCATTGGAGTCAAGTTCTCGGTCGATGCGTTCTGCCGCGCGATGGAAGAGATTGACGGCTGACCAGAGCAAGTCCTCAAGGTCAGGCTCCAGGCGCGTATCGTTCAGGGTCGAGACTAGCGCATCGAAGATGTCGGCGATGGCGCCGGTGATTGCATTGGTTTCGGGAAGGGGCCGTGGATCGGGTTCATCTTGCAAAGGACGAAAGCCAAACAATTGAAGTTCGGTAAGAGTGTGATCGGTCGGGGATGAAGCGTGGTGCGGTTCGAATTGCGGATCGTCGTTTTCGGTCGCCATGGGTGAGGTCCTTTTTCGGATCGGCCGCGTTCACCGCGGCCTTCGTGGCGATCATCCGACGGCGAGCGGCACGGACCAGAACCCAAGCGAAGCGCAGGGCCGAAGCGAAGCGGAGGATGGCAGAGGTGCGGCTATTTTGTTTCGCGATGCAAAGGCGCGGAACGCGCCGGCGGAAAATAGCCGTGACCTCTGCCATTGCAGGGCCGTCCCGCTTGCCGTCCGATCGCCTCTAGAAGGCCGGGGGCGGCTCTATCCGCAAATGTCGACCTCACAGGGCCGGTCATTAGGCTGACGGCTGTGTTCAACCGGCCTCGATCGCGACCGGGAAGCATTGAGCGCAGAAAACGCTAAGCAGCGAATTGAGACGGTCAGGTCGCCCGACGCGCGGCGAGCAGTGCAGCTCCCAATCCGCACATGACGGCGCCCGATGCCTGTCGCGTTTTCGCGATTAACGCCGGCCGTTCGGCGAGACCGGCTCTCGCCTTGGACGCCCAGTGGGTCACGATGAGATCGACGCTGGTATTGAGAGCGACAGAGATCGTCCCGAGAATGACGAACCGGACGGCCACGCTTCCGGTCGTGTCGACGAACTGGGGAATGAAGGCGAGAAAGAAGGCCGCCGTCTTTGGGTTGAGCGCCTCCACGACGATACCCTCTCGCAGTGCGCGGCGTGCTCCGGTGGTGCGAATCTCCGCAGGCTCGGCGATGCGCGCCTGGCGCCACATCTTGAGACCGAGCCAGATGAGATAGAAGGCACCCACGATCTTCAGCAAAGCGAAGGCTTCGGCACTCGCCATGATCAGGGCGGAAATGCCGACCGCCCCGGCGAGAACGTGCACAAGGCCACCGAGACCTAAACCGACGCTGGACGCCAGCCCTTCGGTTCTCCCGCCAACGAGCGTTCGGGCAACGATGTAGAAGATGCCCGGCCCCGGCGTGATCGCCACGACCATGGCAGCCGCGAGGAAGAGTAGGAGGGTTTGCAGCTCGAACATCCAATTTCCCGCTTTTCTTGCCACTTCCTGCGCTCCCCCGTCTCGCTTAAGCCGGAACGGGTATCAAGGGGGCCACTTCCCGATCGTGGTTCTCGCTCGCCGATAGGCCCGCTGCTACGCCCACGCGGTCGGCCTCCGGGCGGTTCTGACTCATTTTGCGCTTGCCCTCGAACCGCGAGACCGGGATGCGCACGCCGATGATTCCGCGCAACTGGGCGGTAATGAAGTCGGCGGGGGCATCGGAGACGGCCCACGGCTTGGCGCGCGACCCTTCGTGCTTGTTCGTCAGCCGCGTCACTACGTCGAGCAGGCGCTCAGGCTCCAGGAAAAACTCGACTTGACCGTAGGCATGCACAGCGACGTAGTTCCAGGTCGGCACGACTTTTCCGGTCTCCTGCTTGGTCGCATACCAGGACGGCGTCACGTAGGCCTCAGGACCCATGAAGATCACTAGCGCGTCGCCGACGGGAGGCACGCGCCACTGCGGGTTGGCCTTCGCGAGGTGTCCGTACAGCACACCAAGCTCGCCCTCGCTTTCGTCAAGAAAGAGCGGCAGGGGCGTCGCCACAGGACCTTCGTCGGTGGCCGTCACCAGGTTCGCCAACCGGGCACCCCGGATGGTGCCGCGGATACTCTCGATGTTGTCGTCCTTGAAAGCGGGTGGAATGTACATACCGTCTCTCCGTTCTTGCGATCCGGAGATAAGGCGAATCTGGCTTACGTTGAACTGCCAGTTTTCTCATTTTTTTCCAGTCCAGTTCGCCGCCCCCTGATTTCGTCGATGGCTTGGGCCAGGAGCTTGCAGCCGCGTTCGATCTGCTTCGTTTCCAAAGCCGAAAAACCCATAACTAGACCGACGGTTTGCGGCCGCGGTCGGCGGCCTGCCCGGCGGCGATCGTAAAGGACAGAGACGGGATAGACGCCGACGCCCTTCGACCGCGCCGATCGGATCAGTGCCTCTTCGGCTTCCTGCGGCAGATCGGCGAACCACACCACGACGTGAAGACCGGCGTCGGCGCCGTCGATCCGGATGCGGTCTGCAAACCTGTGTCGCAAGGCATCGAGTAGGGCCCGCTGGCGCTCGGCGTTGCGTCGGCGGACACGCTTGACGTGGCTGTCATAGGCGCCGCTCTCAAGCATTGAAGCGAGGGCACCCTGTCCGGCCAACGGTGTGTGCCTGTCCATGATCTGTTTTGCCGCGCCGAACATGGATCGCAAGCCCGGAGGAACGACGAGGTAGCCAATTCTCAACGTCGGCGAGAGCGTCTTGGATACGGTCCCGAGATAGACAACATTATCGCTGCCTTCCAGGGCGTGAAGCGGAGGGACCGGCTTTGTGTCGTACCGGTATTCACTGTCGTAGTCGTCCTCGATCACGTAGGCGTCACACTTTCTGGCCCAGGCGAGCAACTGGTGCCGGCGCCCGATCGGCAGGACGCCGCCGAGCGGATATTGATGCGACGGCGTGACGTAGGCGAGCCTTGCCTTAACCGTATCGAGCCGCTCCGTCTCCAGGCCATCTCGATCGACCGGGATCGGGACCACGGTGGCGCCCGTTGCCGCGAAGGTGTGCCGCGCCATCAGGTAGCCGGGATCCTCCATGATAAAGCGGTCGGCGTCGTCAAGCAGGAGCCGCGCGCAGATGTCGAGCCCCTGCTGAGATCCGTTCACGACGACAATCTGATCGACGTCGCATCGCACGCTTCGCGACCGCCAAAGATATGCTTGGAGCGCCGTTCGGAGCCGCAGCGCGCCGCAGGGATCGTCGTAGGCCAGACGCTCCGGCTTGCGGGTCATTGCCGCGACCATGGCTTTTTTCCATGCCAACACCGGGAAGTCCGACGGCGAAAGATCGCCATACCGGAAATTCGCGACGAGGTCGCGCGGCGGTTCGATCCAACGAGGGAGGTCCTGTCGCAACCGCTCGCCGAACTTCGAGAGCCGAGCCTTGCGCGTCGCTGCCCGGGACGAAGCTCGCTCACGTCCTTGATCGACGATAGCGCGAGCGACACGTGGCCGGGCGCCATGGCGTATCTCGATGAAGCCCTCCGCGGCGAGTTGTTCATAAGCGACCGTCACGGTAGAGCGCGAGACGCCCAGCTCGCCGGCAAGTGCGCGGGACGAGGGCAAAAGACCGTCGGTGCCGTAGACGCTTTCGAGAATCTGATCTCGAAGTGTTTCGTAGATCTGGCGTGAACCGATCCGCCCGTGGTGCTGGAAGCCAATTCTTCAGCCTCTATATTTTGTTATATTTTGTTCTCCCAAACGCCAACCTTTTCAAAGAAATACGTCCATCAAGATTGATGGCCAAGTTGAAGTTGGCGAGCACTCTTCAATTCAACGCTGCAGGCGAGTTCTACTCAGGGTCAAGAGCTACCTTCCGAAATGCGCTAGCGCCACGGTGGCTGTATCTCAGATAGCTGCCGGCTTACTGCACCGCAAGTCGGCAGAGGCGGACAAGGCCGCCTAGCCGCTCGAGCGTCCAATATCGACTGCAGTCCGCTCATAACCGACAACAGGACGTAATCGCCCAAGGCGGCGCCGCAGGCTGATCGGTCAAACCGCCCCGGCCTCAGCGAAGAGCATGAACCGCGCGCGGTCCTGGGGTGCGAGCTGGCCCCGCAAGGCTGCCCGAATTGAATCGACGCCGAGGGCGCGTAGATCCTCGTTGAAATCGCCACGCCTTGGTGACCAGATGATCGCCTCGATACCGTCCGCGTGGGCGCGCTCGGTCAGAGTCATCGCAGCTGCGTCGCCAGCCGCATCGTTGTCGCGCGCGATGTAGAGCCGGCGCAGCGTCGGCGGGAGCAGAAGGGCGGCAAGGTGGTTGGCCGAGAGCGCAGCGGCCATCGCCATGGCAGGCAGCGCATAGCGCAGCGACAGCATCGTCTCGATGCCTTCGCCGGCAGCGAGGACGTCGTCGGCCGCGCCAAAGCGGACGGCGTTGCCGCGGAGACCGCCCATGGCCCGTCGCGGCGTGTCGACCGGTGCCTTGCCGAAGCCGTCCGGCGCAAGCCAGGTGCGATGCGCACCGGTGACGCAATCGGCAAGATCGGTGACGGCCGCGATCATCGCCGGCCAGGTCTCAGTCGGCGAAGTGTCGTCCGGGCGATAGTGGCAGCGGGGATGAAACCGCAGCGCGCCCACGTCGTGGACAGCTTTGATGCCGCGATTGCACAGGTAGGTCTCGACGAGCGTCCTGCGGATCGGCTGCGACACGGCGAAGAGCCGTTGCGCTGCTTCCGGCGATCCCGCGGGGACGGGTGTGCGAATGATGGTCTTTGGGGTGCGGCGCGGCTCGGTGCGCTGCAGCCTCAGAAAGCGTCGTGCCTCCTCGGCGACGTCGCGAAAATCTGTAAAACCACAGCTCTCGCGGATCACATCGAGGAGATCGCCATGTTCGGCCGAGGCAGCATCGGTCCAATGCCCGGCGGCGCCGGAACCGGAGTCTGGTCCGCTGAGCCGGACGTACATTGACCGGCCAGGCGTATTGCGAACGTCGCCCACTATCCAGTAGCGCCCCTGGCGCCGCCCGTTGGACAGGTAGTAGCGGCAGACCGCCTCGGCATCACGGGCGAGACGGCGCGCCAGTTCGGAAGCGCCACCGGGCATCACCTAACCTCCCGAGCGTTGACATTGTGTTGCGTAGAAGCTGCCAAGCGTCCGTGAGACAGCACCCAAGCCCAGATGCGCAACATGACTCGCGGTGCAACCCATTTGCCGGCCGGCCCCTCGGGCGAGGCTGTCAGTCGCACGAACATCGACCGCCCTGGTGTGTTGCGGGCATCTGCTGTCATTGCCGTAAGATTGGGAGAGGCATTCCGTATTGCGTAGGGTTCGTCGAAACCAATCACTCCGTCGAAGCCAGAGCCTGACCATTCCATAATGAGCCTGACGCACGACAGCTTCTTGCCTCGTCGATCGGCGCGTAGCGTGGCGTAGGTCGTAAAAAGGACGCCATAAGCGAGCCGTATCCGGATCGGCGAGCTCGGGCAAAACCGTCGGAGGCGCGTGATAAGCAGCCGCTCCACATCGAGCACGGACCACTCAGGCCGCGCATCCTCCGTCAATTTGTCCGACTTGTTAATCCAGACGCCGCGTAGCTGTCTCATCGTCCAATCGTCGATCGAGATGCCGCCGACCTGGCGCCGCATCAACAACGGCTCAAGGGCCTGACTATCTTTCCGGCGCCGTGCTCGGACCGTGCGAAACCCCGTGATTTTCGAAAGCAGCATGGAAATGGGCGATCCTGGCTTGGCACGGATAACCGATCCATATTTGCGAACGGACAGGGCGGTTGCCGCCTCGCAGACGTCAGAGGCGATCTTCCAATCCCAGGAGCCGGTCGCGTCGATGAGACCGAACCCAACTTCCATGGCGCGACCCAAGATCACTTCGATGCACAGGCGGCGCTCACGGCTTGGGAGTGGACGGCGTGTGATACGAAGAAAAGATGTTGCCGCGGGCGAGGCTGCGGCAGCCGCGGCCGTAGTATCTGATGGCTTGAACATATGGAAAACCTGAGGAGAGCGGTTGCGCATCGAGCCGCCGGCGCTCTCTCGTGATCCGACGGGCTCAAACCTGCCCGTCGCCCCTCTTCCTCTTCATCACTGGGAGCCGCACAAACGCCCTCGCCTGGACCATAGGCGTGCAGCCGAATTGGCAAAAGCCTGGAAGAAGTGATTCGCCGATCTCGGCCTGCCGAACGCCGAGGAGCACCAACTCAAGGCTGCTGTAGTTGTTCAGCTAAGACGGTTGAGGGCGGAGCGGGAGATCACCCAGACGGAAGGCGCCAAGCTTGTCAACTTGAAGAAGCCTGACCTGTCCAAGGTGCTTCGAGACATTTCAAGCTGGTTCAGTGGCAGAGCTGATGCGTATGCTTCCGGCGTTCGACCAAGACGTTGAATAACCGTAAAGCCACATCGGAAGCTTGAAATCCGATCGACGTTGCAACCGAAGCAATAGCTCGAAGGTAGACGAGCATGCTTGCGCCGCCTCAGAGACCGCCTGAAACCGAAGGCAACGGGGATGGGGTAAGTCGGCTTCGGTGAACGTGTGAGAAAAGCCGAGGCGGTGGTGTGGCGGCAAGATGCCGATCGGGGCGAGCCTGAAGCCATCGCACGAACTCCTCGGCGGCATCGCGGCTGCCCTATCGGCGATGCTGCTCTATGGCGGCGAGGGCTCATGCAGCGGCCCGTGTGGTGCGATGGTACTCCGCCTTGCACAGTTCCAGGCGAGCAGCTCTTGCTTCGGCCGGAAGCGATGCAATCGAACACATCGGTCGCTAGGACTTGAAAAGTTTCTGTGTTCACGAGCGACAGGACCGTCCGCTCTCGACACCCGCCTTCGCTGTCGTTGAAAAACGGCAGCAGATACCAGGCGAACTTCGGACCACCAGGTGGCTCAGGAGTGCCATCGATGCCAAACGATTCTCGATCACGGGCGGCCGCACCTTCACCTAGACTACGCCATCGGTGCAGCCGTGTTTGGAACGTACCGTTCGCAGCCCCGCCGCGTCGCTAGTATCAGCTCGCGCACCTCCCTCACGCCCTCGCCAATCTGTAAAGCTGACCTTCCTGCTCTCAACGCGGCAGCTGCTTGAAGCAACGCATCAATGTTGTCGGACGGCCCCGACGCATGTGCATCGTCGTTGGGTGGCGCGTCCCGCGAGGCGTCAGCCTGAAGATCGCCCCGCTTAAGCGCCAGCTTCTTGACGACGAGCATCACAAGCCGCTCCCAGCGCTTCTCCAAGATCAAGTCCTTGAACGCATGCATCTGCAGGCGCAGCTCCTCCTTCTCAGCGTCAAGCGCGAGCACCATCCGCGGGGCGGAGCGATCGCGGCAAGGTTGCGATTGACCGCACGGCCGGGCAAGTTCATGCTGGGCCGCTACGTCGCGTTGGAGATAAGAAAGCCCCACCGAATCCATTCTCGTATCCAGCGTGCGACACAGGGGACTTTCTCGCCATGGGTGCAACTGGCATCGCCCAAGCTCTATCCGACGGATCAACCGCGATTGGATTTGACCCTCCTGCTGTGCTCAGAGCGTATCCGGCGACAGCACGGGCCCTTTATCATCGAGAATAAAGGCGAACCGCGTGACACCAAAGGCATGATTGCCCTATGTGACCGTTCGATTTAATATAGCTAGAACTGAACGAAGGCTTTTAACTATACGAAGGTTTGTAGTGCGCCTTCTTCGGCTGTCTGATCAGTAGCGATCTCAAAATCACTCGGGGCGCCTGTCGGCGTCGGATTAAATTGAAGTATTTAATCTCTCTGCCAGAAGGGCCGGACTGCTATAAGCATGTTTAACCAGCTCACCACCACTTTGGGACGTTCAGCGACGCAGCTCGTTTTTGGTAGCATTGCGCTAGCGGCGGTGACGCTAACCTCCTTGTATATTCATAGCCCTTTCGCAGCGACGGCGTTCGCCTATCTGGTGGTGATAATGCTGTTCTCGCTGATGGGCAGCTTCATCGCATCGTCGGTGCTTTCCATTGTTGCCGTCGCTGCGTCAGCCTACCTGTTTACGCCGTCCACGTTCAGTCTCCGGATCGATGACCCAACGAACCTTTTGGTGGTTGTCGCCTTCCTAACCGCTTCAATTGTCGGAACGCACCTGATCGGAAGAGTCCGCCGCGAAAGGGATGCTGCGCGTGAGGTCGCGGCCAAGCTACGGCACAGCGCGGCCGAACAGCATGACCGCGAAAAACGGTGGCGCGCGATCTTTGAGCACAATCCGGCCATGTACTTCATGCTCGATGAAGCGGGAACGGTCCTCAACGTCAATACTTTCGGCGCCTCTCAACTCGGCTACGCGCCTGCGGAACTGGTCGGCCTATCTGTGCTGAAGGTCTTTCAGGAAGAAGATCGCAAAGTCGTTCGCAAGTGCATCGAGGAGTGTCTCACAAACATCGGTCAGTCGCACACCTGGGACATCCAGAAGGTCAGGAAGGACGGGTCGGTGCTGTGGGTGCGCGAAAACGCCAAAGCAATGCCCTGGGCCGAGGACAAGCCCGTCGTCCTCATTGCCTGCGAAGATATTACTGAGCGAAAGCGGACGGAAATTGCCCTGCAACGGAGCGAAGCGCATTTGGAGCAGGCGCAGGAATTGAGCCATACTGGCAGTTTTGGCTGGAACACGGCCACCGGCGAGGTCTTCTGGTCCAAGGAAAATTTTCGGATTTTCGAGTATGACCCCGAGAAGACGATACCGACACCGCAACACGTCCTCGACCGCACCCACCCAGAAGATAGGGCTTCCGTCCAGGCGATTCTGGATCGAGCGTCTCAAGGCCAGGATTTCGATCATGAATACCGACTGCTGATGCCCGATGGGTCAGTAAAGTACATTTATGCGGCAGCACGGGCCACGAGAACCGCCTCTGGCGATATCGAGTTTGTCGGGGCGGCGACGGACATCACGGCAGCAAAGCAGACGGAACAACAGCTGCGCCGTAGTGAAGCCTATCTGTCCGACGCGCAGCAGCTCAGTCACATGGGCACTTGGTCCTGGGATTGCCACCGTCGCTGTTTTGTCTATCGCTCCGCCGAAGTGAGCCGTCTGTTTGGCTTGGATCCGGACGAGCCTGTATCGCTTGAGACCATCAGGTCGCGTATCCATCCAGATGACTTGGCGCTGCTGCAGGAAGTGCAACGTCAGGCTGGCGAACAGAAAGCAGGTAACTTCAAATATGATTTTCGAATCCGACTTCCCGATGGTGCGATAAGGCACATCCACTCAGTTGCTCACGCTGTGCTGGGAAGCGATGGCGCCACCGTCGAACTCGTCGGAACGCATATGGATGTCACCGAGCAACATGTGGCCAGGGAGCGGCTGGAAAACACCCTTGCTGCGCTGCGCGAAAGTGAGCAGCGCTTTCGGGACTATGCCGAAACCGCTTCCGACTGGCTCTGGGAGACCGGGCCAGACCACCTGGTCACTCATTTGTCGGAGCACGCCAGCGCCGTGGGCATCTTGACCTCAGGGCTCGTCGGTCTGCCTCCTTGGGAAATTGCGTGCGATGTTGAAGAAGAACCCGAGAAGTGGCGGCAGCATCGGGCGATGCTAGACGCGCATCTCCCATTTCGCGATCTGATCTATCGCGCAGTCAACAAGACCGGCTCTGCGTTCTACGTCCGGACCAGCGGCAAGCCTTTTTTTGATCTAGCCGGCAACTTTCTCGGCTACCGTGGCGTCAGCACCGACATCACCGCGAGGATTCGCGCAGACCAGGCCGAACAAGAGCTGCGGAAGGCACAGGCGGACCTTGCGCATGTGACACGCGTGACGACGCTGGGGGAACTAACGGCCTCCATCGCCCACGAAGTAAACCAGCCGCTCGCCGCCATCATCAGCAACGCCGACGCGTGCCTCGGCTGGATGGACCGCGAAACTCCCGACCTTTCCGCGGCGCGCAGATCGGTGGACTGGATCATCGAAGACGCGATCCGGGCAAGCGAGGTGGTCCGCAGGGTCCGCGCACTTGCGAAGAAAGGTGAGATCGAGATGGTACCGCTCGATATCAATGACGTCGTCAAGGAGGCCATCACGCTGGTGACACGTGAGCTGGTTAATCAGCAAGTGACCTTGCGAACTAAGTTTGCGCCAACACTTCCCACGGTCCTCGGTGACAGGGTTCAGCTGCAACAGGTGATCATCAATCTCGTGATGAACGGGATCGAGGCCATGCAAACGATTGGCGACCGGAAGCGCGAATTGACGATCCAGTCATCCATGGATGATAAGGGGCGTGTGCAGCTCTCCGTGACGGATTGCGGCGCCGGGATCGCTGACGAGGACATTGATCGCATCTTAGACCCGTTTTTTACTACCAAATCGAGCGGCCTTGGAATGGGTCTATCGATCTGTCGTTCGATCGTGCAAGCTCACGGAGGGCGCCTGTCCATCGTCCGCAAGCGGGAGCCGGGCGCGACCTTTCAATTTGTCCTGCCAGTCGTGTCTTAACGTCTTCCCCTCCCTGAATGGAGGGATTTTCCGAGGAGCCTTAATTTAAACGGCTCTACGGGATTTGCGGCGGCAGGAGACATCCACCGCGGGCCGCGTTCCGGCTCTGAGAATGTTGCGGGCTGCGTTCACGCCGGCGTGCGCCTCGTGTCCGCAAATCGTCGCAGGCGAAACGTGCTTGGCTTTCGCGATTGGTGCGTCGTCGCCAGCCATCAGACGGTCGTGCATTCAAAAGATGAATCCGTCCGCTATAACGGCGCCGAAGTGAGCTCCACCAACACGGTCGCGGGCTACTACAGCATCTTCAAGCGCGGCATGAAGGGCGTGTATCAGCGCTGCGCTGAGAAGCACCTACACCGCTATCTTTCAGAATTCGATTTCCGTTACAGCAACCGCGTTGCGCTTGGCATTGGCGACGGGGAACGCGCGGACGTTGCCATCAAAGGCGCGGCTGGCAAGCGTCTGACGTACCGTCAATCTAACTAAGCGAGGACCTGTCCCGGCTGGCCCGGCGCTTCGTACGCTGGCGGGCCAAGAAGTCTCGGACCCGTTAATCCACCACCTAGACTCGCAGCAGCGAATCGGTTCCACTTTCCCATTGAGTCGAAAAGCCCGCCCTTCGCGGGGGCGGGTTTCCGATACCGCAATCAACTTATGGGGTCGATCGGGGTCGGTTAGGGAATTCATGACTGGAGTAGACTCCAGATTCTCTTATGCAGTCAAGGTCGGCCCTTTTTGAAAGGAAACTGACCTATGACTTGGCAAGTAACACAACTGATGCTGGACTATCATAACGATCGCGGCATCGTGTCCATCATGAAACAGGCGCAAGATCCAACCAAGCCAAACGACTACTCCAATGTTAGCGTAAATTTTCCGGTGGCTGACAATGATCAAGAGAAGGAGGGCGAGTCTGCGCTGCGTCAGCGGACAAAGCAATTGCTGATCGACGCAGCAAACTCTCTCTAAGCGAAGCCAACTCGGAGGTCAGGTTCATGACCTGACCTTAGAGGATGGACATCCTCACATCCGTATCCATTCCTTAAGCTCCAGTCTTATTGGGCTTTTTTGCATTCTTTGCCGCTGCCCGTTTCTTGGGCTTTACCTTCAACGGCTCATGCGGTGTCTTGAGCGCGCCACGTAGAGCAGCCTAAACGCTCTTGGGTTTCGCGCTCTCCGTACTTTTCACTCTTATCTTTGTTCATAGGCCCGTTATGCCCCGTACACGGATCATCGCGTCCGCGATTGTAACGTATCCATGAGTTTCTCCAGGCGCTGGTCGCCCGACTCTTGGTTCGCCCCGCTCTTGCTCCTGAGTGTAGGCAGCAGAAAATATCCGAAAGTGCAGCGCACGCTCCCTACCATTTCCTGGAGGAGCGCAAGATTGCTTTCACTAGTATATTTCCTCGCCTAAGCGCAGCCTGCATCGCTGACCAACTGGCGGTGAAGAGAATGGCTGGCCATAAGAAAATGTGTTCGTTGTTGTAAGATACCGGCCTGCCCTCCCGGGGTGATGCTAGTTGACACCCTAAACTTGCCGAACGACCTGCTTCGGAAGGGCCTGGAGTAGCTAGAGAAAACACTCGGGTGCGAGAGGAAAGCCGTGACGCCTCACTGGGAATACCAGCTTAGATTTGATGTAAGCGATTCGGCTGCGGCGGAGGCGATACGACTAAGACGCCAAGAGCCGAAGTTGGGGCCATTGTTCGATATCCTCATGTCCCATCGTGCCGCGCCAAAATGTCTGTTCGATGCCTTTGGCGAGTATGTGGCCGCCGGCGAAAAATACGGCATCGAGCGGTATCCGCTCTACGAATGGACAAAGGCGACGATCGAGACTCCGGCGACGCGAAAGAAGTACTTGAAGAGCTTCGCAGTCTACGTGGACGACCACGAAGTCTATGCCAAGGCAACTGCCGATGCATTGGAGACAGCCCTGCAGCCGCTGGTCAGCTGCGGACTGTTTGCGCGGATAATTAAGCACGATACCAATCCCGCCAACAATCCGCAGCCGCCAGAGTGATGAAAACTGCCTGTCCGGAATGCCGTGCCTATTTCGGCAAAAGTGAATGGCGACCCGTCGTTCGCGCGCTCACACCGAAGCGTTTGCGCAATGCGTGGGCTGGTCAACCCGATAACGTCAGCAATACGGCTCTCGCCCAATCGGCCTTCCCGTGACCGCGCAGACTGCAAGGACCCAAGTGCCGCCAGCTGCTCTTCACTCGCCACGACTTGAGATTTACCTGACATGCCCCGCCTCCGCGAGGCAGCGTGAAGACGGAATCACGCTCGGCATTCGTTAGTTTGATCGGGACATCCCGCTGCTTCAGCTTCGTCCCTTATGGCTACGATGAACCGGACCTCCTCCATTCGGAAAGTCTCTCAATTTGTCTCAAGGGCGCTGACGGCGAAGAGACTGAGGGCAATAGTCTATGCGGTTTCGCAGTTGGCACGTGTTTTGAATAAGAAGTCTTACTCAGAACAGCTCAATGGGAGACGAGGTGATCCCTCATAAACGATGTTGCCTAATCTCGACTTCGACGCGCGACGCTTGCTAACCTGCTCGGCTGCCGGGAGCCCGGTTCAAGCGCCGCCATCGCACGATGTTCGCATCGATTGCGTGCCGTGACTCCTTCGCACTTGCAATCCCAAAGCGTTCTTATCGTTTCTTTCGAGCGGGCTGCCGAACGTTGTCGACGCCGAGATAGTCGACGCTTCCTTTAGGAAGGGCAGGATCCAGATGACCACCGGGGACCCTTCGTCCGAAGCGGCCGTCGAAGGCGGCCTTCTGAGGCAGGAGGCAAGCCCGGCACGGGAACCAAAAGCATCCGAAGAAACCTCCGTGGTGCATCCAGTCTGCTCTCGTTCAGAGGTATCGGTCCTGTGCTGTACCTTTGCAACTCTGACGCCCAAAAACGACATCATGACAGCCGAGTCGGACGTTACCTCTGCGAACGCAAGCATTCGGGCGAGCACCGTCTGGACAATTGTGCTCGGCTTTGCCGCCGATCCGTTGATGCGTTGGAGTTGGCCTGACCCAGGGCAATATCTTAGGAGCATGCCTCAATTCATTAACGCCTGTGGCGGAGGAGCATTCGAGCATGGCACAGCGTACGTCACGGGCGAGAGTCGCGCCGCGGCCCTGTGGCTGCCTCCCGACGTGCAGCAAGATGAGGATGCGCTGGACGCAATCATGGCGCTGTCCCTGCGCCCGGAGATCACCGAAGATATGGCACATCTACGGCAGGGAATGGCCGAACATCACCCCCCCGAGCCACATTGGTATCTGCCTCTCATTGCCGTCGACCCGAACTGGGTCGGACAAGGGCTTGGCACATTGCTGATGAAATACGCTCTTCAACGATGTGATGAGCAGGGCATCGCTGCCTACCTCGAAAGTTCGAATCCGGAAAACATTCCCTTTTACCAACGTCACGGCTTCAAGGTCATTGGAGAGATACAGCACGGTTCTTCGCCGCCACTCACGCCAATGTTGCGAACGGCTTATTGAGCCAAATTCGGAGGACCCTTCGCATCCACCTGATGCCGAAGCTTCCCTGCGGACGGCGAATTGGTCTAGCCAGAGTTGCACCACCAATAAAGGCCGATGCCAGCTTTGAGGCACCTCCCCCAACGACGTGACGCTCCGCGCGGTTTCTGCCTCTAAGGCGCTACAGCGCGAGTGAGCTGCAGTCCTCAATGGGCAAGCTGCTTGCTCTATTAAATCATTACCGTCCGGCGAACTGGAAGGATACGGCTTTATTGGCTCATGGCGTCCGATCCGCACCGTCCTGCTCTCCGCGCGCAATCGGGAGTAGGAGCGCTACGAAACCCTACGTTCGTGCGGCTACGGTGGCGCGAGCTGATAGCATCTGGCCTTTGCAAAGACAAAGTCGAGGCGGGGCCGTTCGCAAGCTGCTGATGCCTGCGCGCGGCGAGATCGGCATAAGTGAACGTGGCCTCCATGCAGATGCCACCAGCGCGCATCGCCTCCGGGCAGATCGGCCCGTCCGATCGGTCGGGGTCAGCCGTTTTCGAGCCCGAAGAGAGCGTGGAGCCACTGACAGCTCGAAGTGCGGCAAAGGTGGGCGACAACTTTGTCGGTGTGAACACAGCGCGTTAGCGTCGAGGATACATTTTTGATGAGGCGAGATCGAAGGGGTATGGTCGAGTAGTCATAGCACGGAGGGTGGCCCATCTGGCTCGGCCATATTCGCTTTTGGGCGCAAACGACGAGGTGTTCATACCGTCGCCCTATCCAGTCAGGATTGATTGGCGATGACCTAACATGACCACGTTCGATTGAAGACGGTTTTGTTCGGGGCCAGACAATGAACACGCGAGGCCCTGCCCCGGTCGACGCAAAGCATACGCATCCGTCCTTTGGCACAGTTGGCACGTCTGATGCTGAGAGCTGGTGAGGGTTCAGTTCACTGAGCGTCGATCACTGCCGGCGAGCCGTTGCATCGATGGGCTCCCAACATTTTTCTGATTTAAGGGCCGCACAAAGCGATGGATGGCGTGACACGTACGGCTACCGACGATCGATCCAGCAAGAATCAGTTTGTGGAATGTCTGCCGATCGACGCCATCATGGCGATCGACCGTATTGCAGGATCGGATCCAGAGAGGGTTGCGCTGAGGGTCGGTGCGGGCGAACTCACCTACAAGGAGCTGCGATCAAGATCGGATGCCCTCGCAAGGACGTTACAAGAGCATGGCGCTCAGGGCGCGGTCGTCGGCTATTTGGGTGAGCGAGACCTCGACTGGGCGACGGCGGTCGTCGCAATTTTGAAGGCGGCATCAACGTACCTGCCGCTCGATCCATCGTTACCGGCTTCGCGTACATCATTCATGATCGAGCAGAGCCGCTGCTCTTTGATTATTGGCCCACACCAGCTGGATTTGCTCAGCCTGTTACAGGCGAAAAGCAAAGCCGCCACGCAATTTTTGCCGATAGAGGCCGCGTTACGACATGGCCAGACTTCGTCTGTCGTGCCGTCATCGAACGAGGATGGACTCGCCTACATTCTGTTTACGTCTGGTTCGACGGGCCAGCCTAAGGGCGCAATGATCGAGCGCGCAGCCCTAAACAATCATCTGGCGGAAAAAACTAATGCCCTAGCCCGCACTCGGACGGATTGCATCGCGCAGACGGCATCGCACTGCTTTGACATTTCGTTGTGGCAGCTTCTGGCGGGGCTTTGCGCCGGAGGCTGCATCGCGATTCTTGATGATGCGACACTGAAATCGCCAGCATCCCTTCTCAAAGCAATTCAAGGGTACGGCGCGACGGTTATTCAATTCGTTCCGTCGATGCTTGCAATATTTATTGAATATCTGCAGTCGCTTGCGGTGGCTGAGCGAGCTCTGGAGAGTTTGCGGATTATCTCTACGGTCGGAGAGCCTCTAACACCCGGACTGGCGCGCGCGTGGCTCGCCTTGTATCCCCGGGGTTCCTATTCTCAACCACTACGGGCCGACCGAATGCGCGGACGGCGTTGCACATCATCTGGTTTCGGTACCGCCTGCGCTGGCTGACCTTTATGTGCCAATCGGCAAGCCGATTTCTAATCTTGAGGTTTATGTCGTCGACGGATCGCGGCTGTGCAACACGGGAGAGGTCGGCGAAATCTGTGTTAGCGGCGTTGGCGTCGCTGCTGGTTACGTCAATGACGATGTCCGCACCAATGAAGCCTTTGTGCCAAATCCGTTCTCGAACGACCCGTCGTTCCAGCGTCTATACCGGACAGGTGATCTCGGGCGCGTTCGTTCCGATGGCCTTTTGGAATGTCTCGGTCGAAGGGACCGTCAGGTCAAAATCCGGGGGCACAGAATTGAGCTCGGAGAAATCGAGGCCCGCCTCTCCGCTCATCATTCGGTACGTGGCGCCGTCGCGGTCACCTCCGTCTGCGCAAGCGTAAAGCTAATGGCGAGGGACATAACCGGGGTCGCGGGGGACACCGGATCGAGACGACTCATCGCGTATGTATCAGCTCCGGCTGAACTGGCGGAAGGCGAGCTTCGGAACTTTCTTGCCGAAGCGCTTCCCACCTACATGCTGCCAGAAAGGATCATCCACGTCGACCGCATTCCGCTGACCAGAAACGGAAAGGTCGATTTTGGAGCATTGCCGGACCCGACCAGTGTTCGCCCTCCATTGCCGACGCCATTCGAGGAACCGCAAACAGGACTCGAAGCCCAGCTGCGTCGAATTTGGTCCGCCGTTTTGCGTATTGAGAACATTGGCGTGAATGACCAATTCATAAGCCTCGGCGGAGATTCGCTCCGGGCAATGCACATTTTGGGCCAGTTGCAGACCCAACTCGGAGTGAGAACGGATTTCAGGCTGGTGCTGAATGGAACGATCCGCTCTCTCGCCGCTTCGATCTCGGCCCGATTCGACTCCAAACCGTGCACAACCCCGACCTACGGAAAGCTTGAGCGATCGCCTCTGACGCGAGTTCAGGAGCACCTATGGTTTCTCTCGCAGCTCGATCCGTCTGCCAGGAACTACGTCCTTCAAGGCGGCCTGCGAATAAGGGGAACCATCGATTTGGCCGCGTTCAATCGCGCCTGGACCGATGTCGTTCATTCCCATCAGGCACTTTCGGCCCGCTTTGTCGACGAGGACGGTCCGGTCCAGCTTTTTGATGCTCCGCAATGCGCACGTCTTAAATTGGTTGACGCGTCTCATCTCTCGGCGCAGGAAGGTGAGGAGCTGATCGCAGAGTTACGGCGCACAGAGCTGAACGGAAGCTTTGATCTCAGCCAAGGCCATCTGTTTCGCGCGCGCATGGTCCGTTTTGGCTCTGACAACCATCTCATACTGATCACCGCTCACGAAATTATCATCGACGCCTGGTCGATCTCTGTTCTAATCAGGGACCTTCGACAACGGTACGTAGATGCGGCTGCGTTTTTGCCAGAGGACCGCACATCACTCTCGGGCTACGCTCTCTGGGAGAAGCAGCACGTTACTCCGGAGGCGCTGTCCAACCAACGTAGCTATTGGCGTCGCCAGATTGGTGATGATCCGCCAGTGCTTTCGCTTGGAACGGGCAAAGCTCGGCCACACACAAATTCCTACCGCGGCGCCTCGCATGCGGTACTGCTTGGCAGCCACCTCTCTAATCAGGTACGGGAATTTGCGCGCCGACACAGGTGTACCACGTCGACAACACTCCTCGCATGCTTCAAGCTGCTGCTGAAGATGTATAGCGGTCAGAACGACATTATCGTTGGCACACCGCACGTCGTACGAGATCAACCTGGCAGCACTGAAATTGTTGGCTTCTTCCTCAATATGCTGCCAATCCGCACCGCGATCGATGTCGACCAGTCGTTTGCGGTTCATGCCTTACGAATCCAGGGCTTGGTCAGCGATGCCATCGCAAATTCGGCATATCCGTTCGGTTGGATGGTAAGGGATATCCGGCTACATCGCGAGGCCGGACGCTCACCGATCTTCCAGGTCATGTTTAACATGTATTCCGAGGCAGCGGAGCCACTTGGCCAACATGAGTTGGATCTGACATTCCGCGAATTTGACACGGGCTATGTAAAATTCGATCTGACTTTGTACGCACAAGATCAGAACGACGAAATTGCCCTCCAGTTGGCGTATGCCGAGGACATGTTTTCCAGCGATCTGATTGTCCGGATGGCCGACAATCTGCGCTGTCTGATTGCAGCCTGCGTGGAGAAGCCGCTTGCGCCCATTAAAGACCTGAGCTGCCTCAGCGCGTCAGACGTCACTATGCTGGACTCGCTGGAAGGCTCGGCGCAGCCATATGAGGGTGAATGTTCGCTTGTCGAAGCGTTCAATCAGATCAGCGTCTCCAATTGCAGCCAGGTGGCATATTTTGGTGATTTCGGTGAGATCACATTCGGCCATTTGCGCGAGCGCGTAACAGCTATCAGGTCGTTGCTGCAGGCGTCCGACGTCGGGGCTGGCGATATGGTCGCTATCCTGGTCGATCGGTCGCCTGACGTGGCCGCTGCTTTTCTTGCGGCGCGAGCCTTGCAGTCCATTGTTGTCCCAATATCGCCGGATTATCCGCGTCGTCGGATCGAACATATCCTGCGAGTTACTCAGGCAAAGCTGTTGGTTCACGCAAATGCCGCTGACCTTGGTTTTGACATGCCGTCGATTTGTCTATTGAACGTAGAAGAGTGCGACGCGCCCGCGTATGATTTTGAGCGCAGCGACAAATCATCCGATCAGGGAATTGCAAGCCTTATATACACGTCGTCCTCGACCGGGAAGGCCAAGGGGGTTCTGATACCGGAATCGGCAACTCTCAATCGACTGAACTGGATGTGGCGAAGCTTTCGCTTCAACAGTACCGACGTGATGGTTATCCAGAAGTCAGCATCACTTGTTGCGTCCGCTTGGGAGTACTTTGGGGGGCTTCTAAGAGGTGTGCCCGCACTGATCCTGACCCAAGAGCAGTTGCTGGATCCAGATCTATTATTGTGCTTGTTGGTAAGACATCGCGTGACACACTTATTTGCCTCGCCCCCACTCCTGTCCGGCCTCATTGCTTCCCAGGAACGACAGCCGCGACCGACTGCTTTGCGGTTGGTCACAAGCAGCGCCGAACCGATGCCTGCCTCGCTCCCCGTTCGCTGGCGTACGCATTTCCCGGACGTGCCGTTGTGGAATTTCTATGGCGCTACAGAATGTGCGTCGAATGCCGCAATCTACGAAACATCGAATGCCGACAACGGCTCGTCGCTCATCCCCGTGGGGCGCGCGATCGATAACGTCAAACTCTACGTGCTCGATGCCCAGTTGAAGAGAGCCCCTGTCGGAGCCGCCGGCGAGCTCTGCATCGCGGGACGCTGCGTGAGTGCTGGGTACTGGCGGGATCAAGATCGGACCAGCCGCTGTTTTGTGCCCAATCCGTATGATGACGGACAATACAGCATTCTTTATCGAAGTGGCGATATCGCACGCATCTCAACCGGCGGCCTTCTCGAGATTTGCGGCCGATCGGACAACCAGATCAAGGTGCGGGGCTTTCGCATCGAGCTAGAGGAGGTCGAAGCGGCCCTTGAGTCTCATCCGGCAATCGCAAAGGCCGCGGTCGTCGCGGACGGCATAGAGGATCATCGTCGCTTGACCGCTAGCGTGGTTCCGGCTCGCGACAGCCTGAGCTCTGGAGATATTGTCACCCACCTGCGCCAAACATTACCCTCCTATGTGATTCCCGCCGCCTTCCGTTTGGTTGACAGTATCCCCGTTACAGCGAACGGAAAGATAGATCGTGCTCGCCTGTCGTCCGTTCCTTACCGCGAGGTCGGGCCCGGCCCATCTGCTGAGCCCCGCACGAGGGAGGAGCATATTCTTGCTGCGATCTGGCAGGATCTATTGGGCGCCAAGCGGGTCGGAATCGATCAAAACTTCTTTGATATCGGCGGAAACTCTCTTCTGAGCGTGCGCTGCGTCACGCTGGCGCGCAAAGCCGGGCTGACTCTCACTGTCGACCAACTTTATCGAGCACCGACCATCAGGGAATTAGCGGCAGACGGCGCGGCGGTTACAACCGATACCTTCCCTTCGGGGGGCAGCGCATTGCCAGTCACCCCCGCCATCTCATCTTGGAACCGTCTCGCCGGCTTCGATGAGCATTTCAACATCGGCGATCTGTTCTTCTTGCCCCGCGGACTACTGAATATTCAAACTCTCAAGCATGCCCTTGCCCATGTCATGGATAGGCACGAAGGCCTCAGACTCCGCATTGCCCGGACCGACGATGGTCTACGTCTGACAATTGGACCTTCCGTGGCTGAACGCCTCGTGGAGCAGATCGATCTTGTCGGAATGACCGACCTAGAGCAGCGTAAGGCAATCGAGAGCATCTCAGCCAGACGTCAACATATGTTTCGGTTTGACGGCCAGACGCCTCTTGTTAACATCACGGCGTTCCGCACCTCGGAAAGCGGCGATTACCATCTGCTCTTCCTTTTGCATCATTTTGTAGCGGACGGGATAGGCTATCGACTTTTCCTGGAAGCAATGGATGCGGCGTACAACACCCTTGCCTCGGGCCACGCCGTGATTGGTCCCGAGAACATACAAATGCTCTCCCCATGGTTGAAGCGCCTTGAGCACTACGCGAATAGCGAAGCGCCAGCTGAACTCTCATACTGGGAGGGGATTGACTACCATCAGTTCGATTTACATATCAGCGATACTTCATCGGGGCTGCGAGCTTTTCGGAAGTGACCGCAAGAGAGCTTCACTATGCAGGCCTTGAGGGTCGCTTGAATGAAGCAGCTTGCCGGTCCCTTTGGGAAGATCAGGCCAAGTACTATCTGGAGATTGACAAGGAAGCGACAGCTCGTCTCCTCAATATTGCGGCCAGATCGACGCAGTGTCAGGACTTTGACGTGTTCCTTGCCGCCATATCTGGCGCCATTGGACACGTTTTCGGCAGCTATTCGCTCTGGATTGACAGCCTCACCTCCACCCGAGGTCGGCTGTTTGATGATCTTGATCCATCTCAGATTATCGGCGTTATCAGCGAGATCGTTCCGCTTCCCTTGGCTCTCACGGGAACGGAGCCCCGGCCCGATCGTGCTCGATCAATTTACCGCCAGCGCAATGCCCTGCCGCGCAGCGCAATAGGCTTTCGCGCCATGAAATTCCTGAACCGAGATCCCGCCGTGCGGAGCCGGATCGATCGCCTGCCCTTACCCCGAGTTGGATTGAATTACCGAGTGGGTTTGCAGCGCCATTTTCCACGGCACTTCCTAGCCAAGGACCCTTCTCCACTCTGGATCGGCAAAGACATGGATGAAGCAGGCGTGAACTACCTCTTCTGGTTCAGTGTCGGCTATGAAGCCGGCCAGCTACAGATCGAAACGAGATATAATCCAACCCAAGTGGGTTATGAGGTGACCCGCAATCTTTGCACGGTGTTGCGACAGGAGCTGTTGCAGACGATCCGCGAATTCGGAAATCATCCATGAATGAGCCGCAAATTTGCCATCGAGGGCGATCGCAATGCCAAAGAAGAAGCGGCCCATCGATCTATCGGACCCCAATCTCTCGAGCCTTATCCTGCGGCTCGCCATTCCATCTATTGTTGGCTTATCGATCAACGCGTTACACCAGGTCGTCAACGCGATCTTTGTTGGCGCACTTGGCACGCAGGCGATCGCAGCCGTCAGCATGACCTTTCCGATCGTGGTCCTGCTCACGGCAGTCGGACAAGGGATTGGCGTTGGAACAGCGTCTTTCATATCTCGTCATCTTGGCGCTGGTGAGTACCTTGAGGCGAGTCGTGGCGCCAGTACTGCACTGGCGCTCGCCGCTCCGATCGGCATCATGTTTACCGCCGCTCTGCTTCTAAATCTGCGCGGGATCTTCGTAACGCTGGGGGCCACGCCAACCATCATGCCTCTGGCGCTCGACTACGCGACGACGATTTTGTTCGGGTATACCCTGATGCTTCTGAACATCGTCAACGGCTTCATTGTCCGAGCCGAAGGCAACACACGATTCAGCATGTGGACGATGATGACCGCCTTCATACTGAACGCCGCGCTTGATCCTGTCCTCATATTCCTGTTGGACCTCGGCGTGCGAGGCGCAGCTCTGGCAACGCTGGTATCTCAGATCGCTGCTATTAGCCTCTATATCGCGTATTTTACAAAGCTACGCGGGATGGTCCTCGTCAGGATGTCTCACATCTCGTTGCGAACAGCTCGCATCAGACAGCTCGCGCTCATAGGAGCGCCGGCGACCATGACCAGTATTTTGTCCGCCATTGCCTCTATGCTTTTGTACGGAGCTGCTGCGCCGTTCGGCGACGATTCCATCGCGGCAGTGGGAATAGCTGTGCGATTGCTGGTGATCGGCGCACTGCCTATCACCGGCTTCTGCATAGGTTCTCAAGCTGTCCTGGGGTTCGGTTGGGGCGCACGAGACTTTGCTCGGGTATTGAAGGCTGCGAAGGTCATGCTCTCCGTGGCTTTTGCTCTTTCCGTTGCATATTCTGCGGCCGTTGTGATTTTGGCCCGACCTTTGGTCAGGCTGTTCAGCGATAGCGAGAAGGTCACGGAAATTGCGGTCTCAAGCTGCATCGTCTTCCATCTCTTTTTTTGGCTTTTTGGTATTCAGAGCTTCGTGACGACCATGCTTCAGTCGTTCGGAAGGGCACGTCTCAGTGCGGTTGTGTCCTTGGCGAGACAGAGCTATCTCTTCATACCGGCCGTACTGTTATTCCCGGTCATATGGGGTTTCAACGGGCTGTTGGCCAGTCAAGCATTCGCTGAGCTGGGCGCCGGAATGATCGCGCTGTTTGTCATGTTCAACCAGTTCGCTGAGCTACGACGGCACCCGGCTTCAAGAGCGATCGAGATGACGAGTTGACCTGACAACGGACATCATCGCGGCCAGAGCATTGAGCCCACATGGCCGGCAGGTGTTGCGATGCGAGAAAGTGATGAGCGTAACGTGCACGAGTCATGGAGCTATAGTAGCGGTCTTGAGCGGCGGTGCTTGCGATCGAGCCCTCAGCTGCTGCCGTCGAATGTTGTTGTGCGAACCTGTCCCGGTACTTGGAACGGCGGAGCTGAAATCCTGCCCTCGGAAGAAGGAGCCGTGGCCACGGCCGTCGACAAGAGAAGGCACGAGTTTGCGGTCGGACGTGCCTGTGCAAGAGCAGCGTTGTCCGAGTTAGGCGTTCCTCCTTGCCCGATCCCCAGCGGCCTACATCGTGAACCCCTTTGGCCGCCAGCTGTGGTTGGGAGCATAACGCATTGTCCGAGATTCTGCGCAGCAGCTGTCGCCATCCGCGCGAGCTATCATTCAATTGGAATTGACGCAGTGATCGACGAGGCGCTGCCACCGGGTCTGTTGGCATACATCGCAGTCGACGAAGAGCAATCGTGGCTCACCGGTGCCCCCGGGGACATCCATTGGGATCGGCTGCTCTTCAGCGCCAAGGAGAGCATTTTCAAGGCGTGGTTTCCGCTCACCCGGGCGTGGCTGGGGTTCCAGGACGCTATGGTGACCTTTAGTGCAAATGATCATGCATTCTGGGCTCGCCTTTCTCGTCCCCTACGGCATACTTGCGGCGGCACGCGTGAGCTTCGCGGTCGCTTTATGCTCGCGGACGGGCTGATTTTCACTGCTGCCTTGGTTAAGTCGAGGATCCAGACAACGCCCTGAAATGTGACAATGGTTCTGGAACCTGGCGAGGGTGAACAACACCTCGTATTGGCTCTAAAGAGAGCCGTTGGGGGCAGGAGCGTGGCCGGTCCTTGATGATCGGCTTTTGGGCGGTGACACTCGCACCCATGGCGATGAATATGCGACTTGAGGATAGTTGGAGAGAGCGGAAAAACCGAGACTTGTTGGATCGTCTCACCCGCGAGGTGCAACGCTGGATGCGCGCGAGTGGGGGCGGAGCCGCAAGTCCGAGCATAAATTGTTCGCTCCCCTAACGCCCAGCATAAGCCAAAATCGTCTACTTGATCTTCTAGTTCTTGACAACCGCTGCGGCCGTCGCACATGAACCGCGAAGGTCCGCTCATAGTCCTTCGCGAAATATAGCGCCGGCGCATGATCTCCGTCACTTTGCAAGCGAAGCCGACATCATATAGGAGCACGGCCCAACTGCTCGACTCCGCGTCGAGAACAATCTGGATGAGAGGCGCCTTTCGCAGTCCTGACTTGATGTCCGCCTCCCCCATCGGCTAGATGGACTGGCTTCAACTCGGAGATACTGCATTGGCAATAGGTACTGTGAAGTGGTTTAACGCGACCAAAGGATACGGCTTTATCACACCAGACGATGGAGGCCCGGACATCTTCGTGCACATTAGTGCCGTCGAGAAAGCCGGTTACAATGCCCTCGCGGAGGGCGCCCGAATTAGCTATGAGCCCAAGACCAGCCGCTCCGGGAAACCCTCCGCCGAAAATCTCCGAGTTGGATAGGCTCCTCGGTAACGACTAGAAATGAAGAGCCCCGCCCCGGGAGAAAGGGGCGGGGCTGCTCCCCTGTGCAGACGGGAATCACGCTGCCGAGAAACACCTCACTACTCGTGCAACCCGCAACGCTCGTTTTTCGCCGGGTCACAATTCTCGCTGTGACATCGGGGTGCTCTAATTTTCGACCTTTGGTGGTCTTGCATTGTTGCGGACATTGCCCAAGGCGAATTCAGAAAGCTGCGCAGCCAGCTGGTCTTCTTGGACCCTGCAAGCTGGCAAGCATCGAAACAAGCACCTGGATTGTCAGGCTCGGCAGTTCAAGATAATTCTCTTCGTCTCGGTGATTCCTGCCTGCAGCGCTCCAGATTGCGCTGTACGCGCGTCATTCCCGATGGTTCATGGCACTACTCGAAGTCATGGTGCAGAACCCTTCTCCGAGTTCGGCAAACGCCTTTTCGACCACGAATTGCGCGGGCTCCCGTCATTGCCTTCAACAAAGCCCTTCGCGTTCAGCAGTTCGCGGGCATCGCGCACCAGCGCAGGGCTTTCGCAAATCATGACACGGACATGCTGCGGATCGAGCACCGGCAGCTCGATCTCTGTACACAGCTTGCCTGACGCAATCAGATCGGTGATCCGAGGCCGAATTCATTCTTGGCAGCCCCAAAAATATCCTCCACAGCCCAGCGATGACCTCCACCGCCACCAGCTTGGCCATCGGCGTGCCCTTGGGACACCAAGCGGAGAAGAAGCATATCACCAGCGGCGATGTTGCGGCGGATCAAAAGCCTCGTGTCCGTTCCCCGGGAACGGTTTCGGCCTCGAGATCGGCCAGTTCGACGTAGGCCCAGTCGTGTAAACGCGGCCCTTTGGCTCCTTCGCCGGACGACAGGCGTCGCCACGCGGTCCCGGGAAGGCTGTGCGCATTCGTGGCGGCGGTGTCGCTGACAAACTGAGGCTAGCCCCAGGAATGGCGCACGCGATTTGCAGCGACGCCCAGGATAGCCCTTGCCCGCATTGCGAAACAACGCTTCGATCATTCCCGTGCCATACACGGTGTCGGTCGCGACGAAGGAGAATGGCACCTTCGCGGCGATCGCGCGCGTAATCATCCGACGAGCGATCTGAGGTTTGGTCGCAAATACCACATTGTTCGGCACATGCGCCGCCTTCAGCCGGCGGCGATCATGCGTCCATTCCTTTGGTAAATAGAGTGCTCGGTCGATGAAGGCATGACCGTGCCGCGACACATGGGAAGCGAACACCCCGATCTGCCAGTTCGTGATCTTACCCGCCGAGCCCGTGTACTGGCGCGCAACTCCGCAATAGACGGCCTGGACCATGTCTAACAGGAAAACTCCCGCCAGCCCTTTGCACGCACCGCACAGGCGGGACATTCACCGCAGCCAAACCCCCAGTCGTGCCGGGCACCGCGTTCGCCGAGATAACAGGTGTGTGAGTGCTCACGGATCAGGTCGACCAGTTCCGCTCCGCCGAGCTCGGAGCCAAGCCGCCAAATCGCCGCCTTGTCCAGCCACATCAGCGGCGTGTGTAGATGAAAGTCCCTCAACATGCCATGGTTGAGCGCATTGTTCAGCGCGCGGATGGTCACGTCCCGGCAATCGGGGGCGCAGGAATGATCTTTCTCGCACATGCCGCCAACGATATGAGAAATCCGGCGCGGGTAGGCGAGCGCCGCGGCAAAGGTCAAAAAGATCAGATTGCGGCCTGGCACGAACGTGTTGGGCATCCCGTCCGCGCCTATCTCGATCGTCATCTCGCGGGTCAGTGCGGTCTTTGATATCGCAGACAGTGTGGGGATCTCAAGCGTATGCTTGTCGCCGAGCTTGCTCGCCCAGTCTACGCGCAGCTTCTTCAATCCGTTCGGCAACTGATCGCAGCAGGTCAGCTCGATCGCATGGCGTTGGCCATAGGCAAAGCCGACGGTCTCAACCCGGGCAAAGCGCGACAGCGCCCAAGCGAGGCAGGTGGCGGAATCCTGTCCGCCAGAAAACAGAACCAGCGCGGCTTCGGATGTGAAATCGGTCATTGAGAGGATTCGCTTACAATGTGAAGAGTTGAGATCAGGCGCGCTTGGCAATGGCGAACAACGGCAAGAAGCCTGCGATAAATGCCGCTTTCCCTTCATTGAGTTCCGACTTAGAGGACGTAATTCATGATCGCCTCTAAGATGAAGCCGCAGAACGCTTGAACGTGCACGGGTTTCTACCGCACGCCGAGAAACTTATGCGTCTGAATGCTGACACGCCAGTCGCGCGCGGTCGCCTCCTGAATGCACAGCTTCGTCGCCTTCCGGCTTTGGCTCAAGGGCTGCAGCCATATCATCGGCATGAATTCGCGCGGGATGTTGAGGGCCAGGAGCTTCTCGATATCAGCAGGCTTGCCCACGCAATGTTTGATCTCGTTGCCACGCCGCAGCGCTTCATCCAAAACAACGAGCCCGCCGGGCATGCCAATTTTCGGGCTGATGGTCACCCACGTGCAGGGGTGCACCTGAATGGCATGGGTGCCCGATGTCTCCACCTGCACCGAGAAGCCAGACTTGATAAGTAGCGTCGTCAATGGCTGAAGGTCGTACGCTGCGGGCTCGCCGCCCGTGATCACGACATGCCGAGCCCTAAACCCCTGCACGGCGAGCAGTATTTCCCTCGGCGACATCATAGCCCAAGTGTTGATGTCCTCGACCTTGGCCGTGATCTCGGCTATCGACACTTGGTTTGCTGGATCTGCGACCCATGTGTGCTTGCTGTCGCACCAGGGGCAACGAACTGGGCAGGCCTGTAGCCGCAGGAACACGGACGGCGTGCCGCTCTTGCAGGCTTCGCCTTGGATAGTTTCAAAGATCTCGTTGACCGGCAGCACGGCTCGTTCCCCGATAGATCGCGCTGTTCGCACCGTGCTCTTTGACTTCGACAGATGCAAGCCGGCAACGCGGAGAAAGTCGCTCTGTCAGCAGCCACTTGCTCGCGATGCCGTAGACGTGCTCGGCAAACTTTTCGCAGCCGACAGCGGGTAGCACAACGATATCCGCGACGCCGCGTCGCGCCGCCTCGTGGAACCATTCAAGCTCCGGATCGTCCGCAGCTACGACGGTCTTATGGTCAAACGTGTCTTCGAGGATCGCTTTCAGCTCTTTGAGGCCGCCAAAATCCACGACCCAATTCTTGTCGTCTAGGGTGTCGGCCTCGAACTCGAAGCGAAATGATAACGAGTAACCGTGCAGCAGACGACAGTGTGACAGCGCGCGCCACTGGCGAAATGTAGCGGATAGTCCGATTTCATGACCGTATGTCTTCGTCGATAGGTACGTCACGGTTGATCCTTGATCAGTGTCATAAATTCGCTGCGCAATGTCCTGTCGTCGCGGAAAGCACCGCGCATGATGCTGGTTATCATGATGGTGTCATCCTCGCGGACACCACGCCAGATCATGCATGGTGCTGCGCCCTAACGATGACGGCCAATCCCTTCGGCAGGATACGTCGTTCCAGTTCGTCCGCCAGCATAACTGCGGCCTCCTCCTGGATGTGCGGGCGCGACATGATCCAGTTGGCAAGGCGCGCAAACTTGCTGATACCGATCACTTTTTCGCCGGGCACCACGCCGACCCACATGCGGCCAGTCATGGGTACGAGGTGATGCGAGCACGTCGAGCGCACGGCAATGGGACCCAACGTGTAGAGTTCATTCAGGCCGCTCGCGTTCGGGAAGTCCGTAACCTCCGGCGCGGGCTCAAAGCGCCCGGCAAAAACCTCGCGCACGTACATCCTGGCAATGCGCTTCGCGGTCGCTTTGGTGTTGTGGTCGCGGCTGGTGTCGATAACCAGGGCTTCCAGCACACCCTGCACGTGCCGCTCGACCTCGGCTTGGATCACCTCAATGTCACCAGGCAGCAGGTATTCTGCGATATTGGCGTTTGCCGCAAACGACGCGCCGGCGTCGCGCAGACGTTCACGAATTGCTTGCGTTGAGCTCATCAGAAATCCTGTGCCGGGAGCTTCGCTTTTAGTTTGCGTGAACGACATGGTCTGCGATCGTCGTGAAGAACAATGGAGGGACCCGCGATGGACAAAGCTTCAATTGGGGAAGTGCCTTACCGGGCAGTGTTTAGTTCAATTTGCATAGGATCGAGAACTTTCATCTTTCCTGCGTCGTTGACCGAGAGACCAGGATTGCCAAACGGTCCTTTTTAGTCTCTCTGCAATCAGCATGCCGCAAAAGCATCTGTGCGAGACTTGCTTGAGGAAGAGAAAATCAATGCACTGTGCCGCGCCCGCCGATCATTTGCGGCCTTCGTGTTGGGATTCAGACATACACGCCGACAAGCGGACACGATTGAGGCGCCAGCAAAAGCAGCAAAATCTTACCCGCCCCGAAGCCATCAGACGGTTAATAGCCCTGTGATTGGCGCGAAGAACCGATGAACGGGACGCCCAAACGCATCAGGGTAGAGGATGTCGCCCGAATTGGCGAGAACAAGAGAACTATACAGGCAGCTCGGGGCGAAATTCCTGACCCGGGAAAGCCATTCAAGGCTTGGACATTTGACGAGGTCAAATTGCGCACGTGGATCGCCAGCAAGGAACGCGCTCATCGCCTGACCAAGCCAAGCGACGTAGTCTCCCAGGTTCGGGCACCAGTGAACCAGACGCCTCGCTCAGAGATTTTTGCCTGTCGAGCGATTCCACCCAATGATCGGCCTAGGTGAATTCACTTACAAAAAGGGACGTGAAATCTACGGCGAGAAGGAAGCCGCCAAGTATGTCCGTCAGGTCGAGCGCGGCGCGGTGCGGAGCTATAAATTGCGACGGTCGACGCCCGATCGGCGCATTTCATTTGGACGGCGACATCTTTGCACGCGAGAACGGTGAGACACATCGATTTACCGCAGAAGCGGTGGTCAAAACCACTGTTCGCGTGATGAGACGGGCAAGCCTTGAAGTGGCCGCCGACATTGATATCGTTGTCTGGCGTAACCTGCTCGGTCTGACAACCGACAACCTGCAGCACGCCAAAAACCATATGCTGTTGCTGGGACGCAAAAGCCTCACTTGAGAGGCTGCCGCGTTCTTGTTTAGATGGATGGGCGGCTATCCGCCGCCGGCGTAATTTCGCTACCGATGTCCCGCCGCGATATCGCCGACTACCTTGGCTTGACGCTCGAGACAGCGTGCGGTGTCGCAACTGGACAGGGCGGGCATCCTTCATTTTATGGGCAATTCCTAACGCGCGATCGTGATCCTCGATCGACAGTCCCTTGCGCTTTTCGACCTGGAGGCACGATCAATGAATAGGCATAAGGGGGCAGAACCGATTTTGGCGAGAGCAGATCACGCGGGTACCAGATGCGATCGGCGCAAAAGCTCTCTCTAATCAGAGAGCGGGCAATGTTTGCGCGCCCGAGGTGGGCGGCTCCCAAGCTGCTCGATTCGTCTGTAACGCTCGGATAGCTATCGGCAAGCTCGAGGGACTTTTTGGCCTTCGCGCATGATACGCGCTGGAGCCAAACACTTCGCGCGCATGCTCGTAGTCCGACCTGATCAGATGACTGCGCAATGAAAAGTCATACTAATCGCTGCGTCAAACCTAAGTATGATTTTAGAAATTCGTCATCAAGCCTACTTGTCGTCCAGGATGCTGATGCAAGCTCTTTCCAGCGTCAGGAGGGCGCATATTGTCTACGCCTATGATTTCCGTCGTCGATGACGACACGTCGGTCCGCTTTGCGATAGAGAACCTTTTAAGATCGCGCGACTACATCGTCCATACATTTGCATCGGCTGAGAAGTTCCTGCACTCACCCCAGTTGAGCGAGACATCCTGTGTGATTGCGGATGTGCAGATGGCGATGATGAGCGGCTTGGACTTACTGAGAGAGATGCGGGCTCAGCGATACGACGCGCCATTCATTTTTATGACTGCCTGCGGTAGTGACCGCATTCGCACCTCTGAGCTGAATCGGGGAGCAGTTGGGCTACTGGCAAAACCCTTCGCCGGCCATACGTTGTTCAAGCACCTCGATGCAGCACTGGAGCAACACCGCGATGACGCCGATGCCTTAGACAACGAGCCATCCGCTCAACTTTAGCTCTACGCTGATCGCCCGATGCAAGGTCATGCGGTTTCGCATTGCGGACCGACGAGGCTCATCTGAAATGGGTAAGGCAGTGCGCAATGAGAAGATCGTCGAAAGGATGGAATAGAAGAGCTCATCCCCGGTGTATGCTCTCGATCATCGCGAAGAGATAGCTATCTGGCCTCAACCGCAGATGGGGCTGAGGCCGGCGTGTTGTCCAGAAACGCAGTTGAGATGGCGGTTGAGCTTGCGCTTCTGGCTTTGCCGTTTCAACCTTCGCGCTACAAGTCTCAGCCGGAAATCCAACGGGGCCTCGGCTTTCTTTCGTGCCTATGCAGCCGCGCAGGCTGGCTTTCGAACGCTTCCATTCGGCGTTGACCGTTGCGGCGTGTAGGTAGTGAGACTCGTCAGCTCTACGCAAGTTTAGAGCATGATGTATTTACACGGAAACATAGCCTGAGTTTTTGAAGTAGTTGGTGCACTCCGCCTCGGAGAAGAGATCGAGGAGTTCACCAACCTTCCGCCAGGTTGCCTCGACGTCACGGGGTTCTGCGGATCGCATGAGGTGTTTGAGTTTGGCGAAGACCTGCTCGATCGGGTTGAGGTCAGGGCTGTAGGGCGGCAAGAAGATAAGGTGGGCTCCTCTGGCGCGGATAGCTTGGCGAGCCGCTTTGCCCTTGTGGCTGCCAAGATTGTCGAGAACGACGATCTCGCCCGGTGCGAGGGTGGGTGCCAACACCTTCTCGACGTACAGCGTGAAGAGTTCACCATTGATGGGACCATCAATCACCCAAGGCGCACTGATCCGATCATGACGCAGCGCCGCGATGAAGGTCATGGTCTTCCAATGGCCGAAAGGTGCAGAGGCTTGGAGGCGCTGCCCACAAGGCCCCCAGCCGCGTAGCGGCGCCATATTGGTCTTGATCCACGTCTCGTCGATAAAAACCAGCCGCGTGACGTCAATCCTGCCTTGATGCGCTTTCCATCGGGTCCGCTTACGGGCGACGTCTGGGCGATCCTGCTCGGCTGGTAGAAGCGTTTTTTTTGAAGCTGAGCCCCTCGGCGTGAACAAAAGTCCACACCGCCCGCACGTCTGTCTTGATCCCCCGTGCGGCCAGCTCCTGCGTCAGCTTGCGCAAGGTGAATGGCCCCGAGCGAATGCGTTTGCGCAGCCAGTCGGCGT
Source organism: Bradyrhizobium sp. BLXBL-03 (assembly GCF_051853015.1). Classification (NCBI taxonomy): domain Bacteria; kingdom Pseudomonadati; phylum Pseudomonadota; class Alphaproteobacteria; order Hyphomicrobiales; family Nitrobacteraceae; genus Bradyrhizobium; species Bradyrhizobium sp. BLXBL-03. The sequence goes on from NZ_CP182470.1 coordinate 7,649,505, forward strand.
TGGCATCCGACAGAACCCGCTTCTTGTGGCCGCCGATCTGGCCGGGCGCCAGGCCTCCGGTATCACGCCTTAGGTTCTTCCACTTCGTCACGCACGAGGGGCTGATCTGTAGCGCCTTCGCGATCGAACGAACCGTCTCGCCCGCGTCAGCGCGAGCCAAGGCACGTTCACGGATGTCTTCCGAATAGGGGCGCGTCATCCATGCTGGCCTCCGCACTCCAGCATGGAGCTTGAATCAGAAATCGCCCGCTCTGGGAACCCCGATTCCAGTCAAAAACATCATGCTCTAGCGATCGGACGTGGAGCGTATCGCACGCTTTGCCCCAACGAGCACCCGGTACTCTGGACGTTGCGCAAGCTGCACAAGGGGCCATACGGCGGCCACGCCAACACTGCTGCATAGATGGATCGCCCGATCATTGCCAACGCAGACGGCGACATGGGCACCCGAAGCGACGCTAGTCCTAACGGGGAAAGCAGATTGCCGCTACGTGACAATCAATCGGCCGTCGGCTCTGATCATCCGCTGACCCCTGCTCGTCATCCGAAAGCTGACCTCGCAGGTGGAGGAACGATCCCCATTTGATAACGCTAACGTTGGGATAAATTGCATTCAGCCTCGATATTTGTGACTCGAAAGATTGAATGCTCGGGAATGTAGATGCTACATAAGCTGAAGCAAGGATAGCTCCGAATGGCAGAACCGGTACGGCCGTGCCGCCACAGGTCACAAGCGATCCTCTGGCCCGCACAAAGCTGCTGGCTGAGAAGCTGGCAACGACGCTTATTGACGAGGATGTTTCAGACGCAACATTGGCCATTGCGTTTCTCACGGGCGGCGTCATCAATCATTACGCCCGCGATGCCGTCGAGGCCCATGAGCTGTTGGACAAAATCCGGCAGCTTGAAGACCGGCTGCTTGCAAGAACGATGAAGGCTGCTCCGCGTACGCTGCAATAATGCTTGCTCGATGTGCGGATCAATTCGCGAGGAGGCAAAAGGCGCGCCCTTTCCTACGCGTCGACGAGGCCACATGCTCTTGGTGTCTTATGAACGACGATTTCTATCGGGCGCGAGCGTCCCTGGTCCGCGACATTGCTGAGCGAGCTGATCCGTTCACGAAGCAACGTCTCTTGAAGCTTGCCGATCAGTATGAAGTTCGGGCAGGTAACCCATCATGCGCTTCACGCTCCATAGCGCAACCTATTCCGCTTCCGTCGCCGCACAGTCGTAGTAAGGCGTGAGCGGTATTCCACGACTGACGGGCAGCACATCAAGACGTGCGTCCGACACAATCGCAGTCATACCAAAGTTACTTCCGACGATCGCACCAGGCATGTTGGCCATGCACAAATTGCAACAATCCAGAGACCGCCGGCCTGGTCATACCGTTACTGCGTCTTTGGCAGCCTTGAGAGGTGATGCCCTAACTGATTTGCTGGCCGGCTTCGCCGCGAATTCCATCGGCTCCTTCGTAAAGGGATTAACTCCGGTGCGAGCTTCAGTAGCGGGCTTGTTCACGACCGACATTTTGACGAACCCTGGAATGACGAACTCACCTGACTTATTCAGCTCATTATAGCCTACAGCCGCCATCTGCTCGATGACGGCCTTTACGTCAGCCTTGGAAATGTTCGCTCCTTCAGCAATCGCGTAAATAAGCTGATTCTTCGTCATCTTAGCCATGATGCATTCCTTTGAGAGGCGCAGAAGCTTCAAATGGTGAGCTATGCCGACTCGGTTACCTTTGTTTGAGCAGCGCATACCCGCAAAGATCGGTTTCCGTTGGCGTCGAGTTCAGTGAACTTACAGGCTTACTACCTAAGGATGAGTTCGAGTGAGTTTCCGCCATCCCGATCGCTTCTTAACATCAGGGCGGATTCCACCAATAGCTTTTTCTGCGTCAACTGATCGACACTGGGCGGGCGGCCTTTAGCCGCATCAATCTAACGGTCGACAATTCGTGCACCGCGTGACCATTGAGTCATCGGCGCGCATACGCGACCCGATAGGCCTTATCGTTAACGGTTGCGCTCGCCGGCTTGGCGGCGGCTCAAGCAAGCCATAGACCGCCATAACGAACGGAGCCAGGTCCCACGAGAGGGAATGATCGTCGACGGCCGATTTTGCTGCAAACCCACCTTGGCGCATCCAGCCCGCCAACGTGACAGAGGCGCAAAACTCTAGGTCTGGGTGGTCCAAACTTCGGTCTCGCTCCAAGAGGCGCAAAACTCTAATTCTGGGTGGTCCAAAGTTCGGCCTCACTACAGGTCTCGCTGCACGAACCCCGAAACTCTAACTGCCGCTGATGAAAGCTCAGTAGCGGGTCATATGGGCTCGAGTAGCTCCGGCCGCTACAGTGATCAAGTGACCCGCACGCTCACACTAGCCAGCCTTCTGTCTGCAAAGCAGTGCCTCCGAACACCTGGCGGTGTGTCGCGGGCACAGAAGGGAGACTTGCTGTCAAGGCCAACTCTTAAACCATGCAACATGGTCTCGCCGCGCTTTCTAACTTCCTCATCGCGGCTTGAAAGGGTGCCAAGTTTTAGTCCTTACATTGCGAATTGGGAGCGCCCTGCGCATTCCAGGGATGGTGATCAGGTGTTCCAGGCGATGGTGATCACGGATTCCAGTGATCGCGATCAGGTGCGGAGGCGAACACGGCTGACGATTGCATCTGGGCTGGAAATAGTCTCCTCGTCAAGATTGGCGGGTTGGTTTGGAGATCGTCCCGGCGGTCCATGGGAGGGCCCCGTGCGCGGCGCGGAGTGCCCCCACGAGCGACGTAGCGACGCGCGCGGGAGGGGCCTGTGGGCCGGCGGGCCGATCGTGCGCGAGGTGCTCACGGTTTTTTCTTTTCGCCAGCCTGACGCCGTAGACTGTCGCCTTTGAGCTCGATGCGGTGGGCATTGTGAATGATGCGGTCCAATATCGCATCGCCGAGGGTGGGATCGGCAATGACGTCATGCCATTGCGACACGGGGACCTGACTTGTAATCAACAAGGACCCCTTGTCGTAGCGATCATCGACGATCTCAAGCAGATCACGGCGCTGGTCGGCGGTGAGCGGTTCGGGTCCCCAGTCGTCGAGGATGAGGAGATTGACGCGCTCCAGGGCCGCGATCAGGCGCGCCAGACGGCCTTCGCCGCGCGCCTGGGCGAGATCGGCGAACAGACGGGATGTTCGCTTGTAGAGGACGGAAAAGCCGTCGCGGCAGGCCTTGTTGCCGAGCGCGCAGGCAAGCCAGGACTTGCCGGTGCCGGTTGGGCCGACAATGACCAGGTGGTTGCTGTCACGGATCCATTGACAGGTGACGAGGTTCTGGAAGAGCGAACGATCGAGACCACGGGCGGTGCGATAGTCGACGTTCTCGATGGTGGCGGCTTGACGGAGCTTGGCACTGGTCAAGCGGCGCGTGAGGCGGCGGTTGTCGCGGGCGGTGACCTCGCGATCGACGAGGAGGCCGAGCCAATCGGCGTGCGGCATCTCGGCCGCCTCGGGATTGTTCTGCAGTTCGGCGCAGGTATCGGCCATGGCGGCGAGGCCGAGTGCGCGCAAGCGATCGACGGTGGGGTGAATGAGCATGCTGATCTCTCCTGATCAATTGTAATAGCTGCGGCCACGGATGTTGGTATGGAAGAGGATGGGCGCCTCCTCGGCGGGAGGAGCAGTTCTGTCAGTGCCGTTCTTGAGGATGGCGGCGACCGATTTGTACGACCGGGCGTTGAGCAGGAGGGCCCGGGCACAAGCGGCATCGACGCGTTCCTGGCCGTAGCGCTTGACCAGCCCGAGAATGCCGATGGCCGAGCGGAAGCCCTGTTCCGGATGTGGCCGCGATCGCAGGATGACGTCGATCAGCGTCTGGGCATCGGGACCGACCTTGGCGGCTTCCGAACGAATGCGCTCAAGGGTCCAGTCGCGATAGCGGCGATGTGAGCTCGGCATATGCTCGGGAATCGTGGTCGGGCGATGTGGCAAGGTGCTGCGCAGATGCGACGCCACCCGATTGCCGCGGAGAAATATCTCGACGGTCTTTTGGGTGATGCGGGCCTCAACCTCCTGATGAACGAGGTTGTGAGGGACGCTGTAGTAATGCTTGGCGATCTCGACGTGATAATCGAGGTTGACCCGGCAGCGCTTCCACTCGGCATACTCGTACGGTTCATCCGGCAAGGGGGTGAGCGCCGGATGATCGAGCTCCTGAAACAGTTCGCGCCGACTTCGCCCCCAGCTCCGGAGAGGTCGATCGTTCAACTCGACAAGGAGCGCGTAGATCGCCTCGTTGAGGGCGGCGAGCGAGAAGAAGCGGCGGTTGCGCAAGCGCGCCAGAATCCATCGCCCGACGATTTGGACCCCGACTTCGACCTTGGCTTTGTCGCGCGGCCGATACGGCCGCGCTGGAACGATGGCGGTGCGGTAATGGCGGGCGAGATCGGCATAGGTCCGGTTGACCATCGGCTCGTGGAAGCAAGCCCGGGTGATACCGGCCTTCAGATTGTCGCTCACCGTCTGCCGGGCCACGCCGCCGAAAAAGGCAAAGGCCCGAACGTGCGAAGCGATCCAGTCCGGCAGGCTCTGGCTGAGGCTGGCCTCGGCGTAGGTGTAGTTCGAGGCGCCGAGCACGGCGACGAAGATCTGCGTGCTGCGCACCTCACCCGTGAGCCCGTCAACCACCTCCATCGTGTGGCCGGAATAGTCGACGAACAGCTTCTCGCCGGCGACATGAACCTGGCGCAGGGTCGGCTTGAGGCGGCCGGCCCATTCCTTGTAGCGTTCGCAGAACCATGAGTAGCTGAAGCTGTCGGAGCTTGCGTCGCAATACTCCTCCCACAACAGCATCAGCGTGACGTTCGGGCGCCGCAGCTCGCGATGCACGAGCGCCCAATCCGGCTGCGGACGTTCGTCGCTGGGCCGATCAGAGGGTGGCGGATACAGGCGGTTCTCGAGCCGGACATCGTCATCCAGCTCTGGCCGCAACGGCCAGGTCAGGCCGGCGCGGCGGGCGCGGTTGAGGTACTTGCTGACCGTGCCTTGGGCCAAGCCGAGGCTGCGGGCAACGGCGCGTTGCGACATGCCGACGCTGTAGTGCAGGCGTAGAACTTCACGAATGTGGCGCATGGACAGTCTCTCTGTCGGCATCTCGATCCTCTGCGGTTGGGCAAAAGACCAAGGTAGCCGGGTTGCAGACTGTCAGCGGTGCGCGCCTCCCCGTTGCCCCCGATCATGATCGCTGGAAATAGCGATCACGATCGGCTGGAAACGATGATCACGATGCTCTGGAATGGGTGATCACGATGGCCTGGAATCGGTGATCACGATCGGCTGGAACACGCACGCCCATTGGCCGTGCGGCGGTTAGCTCTGAGACGGTATTGGAGTGCCCGCCGATCCGCGACGAGGTTGCCGAGGTTTAGCAGCTCTGGCCGTTGCCCTTGCGACAATTGGCTAACCAGCTCTCGCGTGCCGTCCACCACGTAGACGCCGCAATCGCAACTGTTCTGCTGCTGAGCCATTCGGGATTGCTCCAGGCGAGCATGCAGCACTTCTGCCAGCTTTGCTGCATAGGTGTGATTGCGTCCTCCGGCGGAGTCGTAGTGATAGGCAACCGGCCCTTCCGGCGCGCCGCGATCAAGGAGCAGCAAGGACCAATGGCGGCCGCCATTCTCCTCATCGTCATTTACTGGCATAAACACGAAGCGGGCGGTATCGTTGCCATTCTGGTCATTGACGATTCCCTGCAGGTTTTCCAGGAGGACGTCCTCGTTCAGGGTCCTTCGCAGCAGATGGGCTGTCGCGGGCTCCACGAATCGAGACCGGGCCGCCAGATCCGGATTGTCCCTCTGCAACTCCTGCACCAGGAGTGCGTAATCCGCCCGGATATGCTCATCGCCCAACCATTCCAGGTCCTCGAGCACCCGCCCGCTGGAGCCGCAGATCGAGGCTGTCGGATCCCAAGTTCCGGCCGGAGCACCGGAGGGCGGCGTGCGCGGAAGGCCATAGTGAGCATCGTCACGCAGCTCGTGCGGTATGGACGGCGATTGAGCCGCAATAGGCAAAGATGGCGCGGTTTCCCAAGCCTGCCAAAGACTCCAATCAAGGTCAAACGGCATCTGTGGCGACCAGGTTGAGCTGGACCTGGATTCCGACCGTCGAACTTGTTCTACCTCCTGTGTCTGCTCAAAGGTGGTCCTCTCGTACGGCCGGCTTTCTTCCTCTATCTCCCCAAGCAGATCCTGATCGTCACCTTCCGGGGGAAGCTCCTCTGGCCAATTGTGCTCCGGAGCGACGCTCTCAACGTCTCTCAAGCGGACTGTGATCCATGCTATTCCGCCCTCGGACTGGGAGTTCCGGAGACGATCTAGAGCCGTAGGAAGGGCCCGCTTCTTCCGACCTTTTTCGAATTCCGCTGCATCGTTGTCTATCGACTCTTCGTTGAGCCGAGCAGCGAGTCCCGACTTGTTGTTTGCAAATAGCCACTGGCTGAATCTGCGAAGAGGACGAACATATTGGGTCTTGGCCGTGTTCGCCTCATACCCCGCGTCGATGAGCACGGGCTCGAGTCCTGCAATAAGAGACGCGTCCGCAACGTAAAAAGGAGCGGGAATGCGTTTGCTCGCTCCGTTCCGGAGATGAGCCACCGCTGCGTTGATAGCTCTGTAACCTCCGGCCTCTTTATATAGCCTGGCATCTTGATCCAGTTCATTGAGCGACGGGTCGTTAAGTTGGGCATCAATGCCGTGCTTGTTGTTTCGAAGGTAGCGACTGAACTCGCTGAGCATGGACGCATAGATGTTAGCCGTACCTGAAGTACCCTCAGTCGCAGCTTTCATTTTGTACTTCTTGATGAGATCCGCATCGCCGGGATAGAGAGAATCGTCAACCGCTCCTGCGTTGGGCATAACTGCCCCGGCCGACTGCCAGATCGTGTCGAGACGTTGCGGACTTAATATCCTCTGCCTCTTCGCTGCTGTGAACTCCACCGTTCTCTGCTCATAATTGATGAGCACCTCCTCACCTGGTGGGAGATTGTTGATGTCAAGTCCATGCAGCAGCTCACCTGACGCCTGCTGGTGCTCACGGTCCCAGTTCAAGGCGTGAAAAGCCCCGCTGGGATCGGGCGCGTGACGCTCATGCGCCGATGGCTCGAGAGACATCTGATGATTACTCTCCCAAGCGAGCTCCTCTGGCCAGCTGAAGGCTTCCTCGGGAACATCCTGATCGTCCTCCCCCGGGGGGAGCTCCTCGGGCCAACTGAAAGGCCCATGCGAGGCGCTGGGCTGCGCTGCGGACTTCCCCGTCCCCTTAACTCGCTGTGCGATTGGAGCAATTCCGCGGGTCGACTTGAACTCCCGAAGATGAGCTAATGCTATACCGATGAAGCGATCACCGGACTTCTCGGCATCCTGATCCAGCGATTTGTCCTCAAGCCGAACGTTGATGGCCGGCTTCTCGCTGAGCAAGAGCCAATGGCTTAGCCTGCGAAGAGCACGTACATTGGCATCTGCGGTACTCTCCCGGTAATTTGCCAGAACCATTGCTTCCTTAAGCCCTGAGATGAAAGACGCATCCTCAGGATGAATTGGGCGCGTGCTAGGCCCCAAGTCAGCAAGGGGTCCGCGACGAGAACGTCCCTTCGACCCGGTGGGGAACTCGATCCGCTCGCCTGCAGCATGCGATTGGGTGGAGTATTCGTACGCGCTTACATGCATCGTGGGTCGCACCTCAGGCAATGCTGCATCCACGTCGTGCGCGGAGGCCTGCGGCACACGCCCGTCTAAGTTATCGCTCTCGCTGAGCTGGTGCTCACTGGGAAGGCCTTGCGAATTCTTCAAAGCACCCAGTCTCTCCGCTGGTCTCACCTCCGGGGTGTCTTGCTCATTGTTGATGAGGACTTCCTCGCTTGGAGAGAGATTGCTCCAACCCATCAGCTCGTCCAGAAAGTGATTGTTGTCGCGGGGCCCGTTGAAAGGACCCAAGGACTCGTCACCGTCAGCCGCGGCGCCAGGTTGCTCAGCCGGCCCCTCGAGTTCGATTGCTCGGGCGCCTGCCGCCGATTCTCGTAAGTGAGACAGAGCAGCACGGATCTTCAGATTACTGCCGGGCTCGTTCCTATAGCTCGTGACATCTTCATCCAACGACTTATTAAAAAGCCGAGCAGCAAATCCCGGTTTGTTGCCCTTGCGAAGGTACTCACTGAAGCTACTAAGAGCGGTTGCGTATTTGTTCGCAGTTTTGCGGTTCGTGGTGACGGTTGCTTTGTATTCTTTAATAAGGGCCGCATCATCATCGTAGGGATTCCAGTCAGCGCGGCTTGCGATCGGCTTGCTTCCGCTTTCCAACTTGGATACCCGGAGATGACCTAATGCCGTAAGGGTGGACCGGTTCTTAGTCTTGTCGAATGCCTTGGTATCTTCATCCAGCGACTCGTGGTTAAGCCGAGCAGCAATTTCCGGCTTGTTGTTTTTAAGGAGCCAACGCCCCAATCTGAGAAGAGCATTGACATTGTCCCTGATGCTGCGGGGTTTGAAGCCGCGTTTGATGAGCGCTGGTCTTAGTTCTTCGATAAGGGACGCGTCCCGGGAATAAAGAGGATCTCCGATCAGACCTGCGAAAGCCCAAGGCGACTGGCCCGGCTGCAGCGCGGAAGCCCCGGGCATCGTCCCACGGCGTTCCTGCGACGCGCGGGTGTATTCATGCGCGCTCGCCTGCATGATGGGCTGGGTCGCCGGTGGTGACGCAGTGAGCTGCGCGGTTGGCTCAAGCGTCGACGACGCTTCGTCCATCATCTCCCAAGACAAATTCTGATCGTGCCCCCCCGTAGGAAGGACCGCCGCCCCGCTGACAGCTCCCAGCGATGCGCTGTGCTGTGTAGCATCATCTCCAGCGAATCTCGGCTGTGTCACGACCGCACGTTCAGGTCGGGAGGGAAGCTGGCGCTCAAGCCCCATCGTTAGGGCGGCCGCCGGCGATTTTAGGAAATGAGCGAGTGCGGTACGGATCTTCCGTTTACCGCCGGAGTCTTTATAGCCCTCGACATCCTTATCTAGTTCATGCAGCGACCGGTTGGCGAGCCGAGCAGCAATGCCCGCCTTGATTTTGTTCCGCAGATAGTTACTGAAGTCGGCCAGAAGGGTTGCGTAGCTCTTGGCGGTATCTTGAGTGATCCCTTGCGCGGGCGCTGCTTTGTATTGATTGATGAGCACCGCATCATCGGGATAAGGATTCAGAACAGTGCGTTTCACGCGCGGCGGCGCTACTTCCGTCGACCGAGGAGCCCTGAGAAGAGCTAAGGCCGTAACGACGGACGATGAACCATAGCTCCTCTCGAACTCTTCGACATCCTGGCTGAGTGAGTCGTCGTGCAACCGAGCAGCAATGCCGGGCCTGCTGTTTGCAAAGAGCCAACGAGCCAAGCTGAGAAGATGCTCTCCATTGGACCCAACGATGGTCTCCTCAAGCCCCACGATAAGGGATGCGTCATCGGAATAAAGAGGGCGCATGCTGCCATCGACGTAAACCCCAGTTGACTCGCGCGGCTGCAGCACCGAGGCGCCCAACATCGCTCCACCGTCTCCACGATGAGACGCTGGAGTGTCTTCTGGCGCACTCCCTGGCATGATGAGCGGCGTCTGCTCTGGCGATGCTCCGTCTTGCGAGGTTGTCTCGGGAGACGACGAGGGGCTGGCTTCGTCCGTCGTGCCCGAAACTAGATCCCCATCGTGCCCTTCCGCACGAAGGACCTCTGGCCACTGGATGGCTAGCTCCGATGCGCTGTGCTGCGCAGCGGCGCCCCCAACGGATGGCGACTCCATCAGGATCGCGTCTTTCAAAGGAGCTGGCAGCACCTGACGCTCGAGTTCTATCGCTTGGGCGCCCGCTCGGGACTTTCGGAGACGCGCCAGTGCGGACCCGATCTGCGGGTCACGAACGGGCCCTTTCTTGTAGGCGCGGATATCTTCGTCTAGCGATTTATCGGAAAGCCGACCCGTAATGCTGCGTTTTTTCTTTTCACGCAGGTAGGCACTGAACCTGCTAAGAGCAGTTGAATAGTTCCGGGCGGTAGATGTCCGTTCTTCGTTTTTGTACTCCTTGATGAGAGCTGCGTCCTCGGGATAAGGAGTCAACTCGGCGAGGCCAGCGATCGGCACGACTCCGCCCGATAACTCGGCGGTGCGGAGATGGTCTAGCGCCTTGTGAACCTTTTTGGTACCACCCTTGCCTATGAACTCGGCGACATCAGTAGCCAGCGACTCGTCATCAAGCCGGGAAGCAATAGCCTCCTTCTTATTTTCAAAGAGCCAACGGTCCAAAGTAAGAAGATTACTTACATTGTTCCCTGCGGTGCGTTTCGCAGCTCCCCCTTTTATGAGAGCTGGCTCAAGTCTCAAGATAATAAGAGCATCCTGGGGGTAAACGGGGCGCTTGCTACCACCTGCCAAAACTCCAGTTGACTGACTCCGCTCCAGCGCCGAGGCGGCCTCCATCGCTCCACCGCCTGCACTCTGCAATGCTGGCGCGCCTTCTGGCCCGCTCCCTTGCATGATGGACTGAGCCTCCGATGGCGATGCGCCGAGCTGATGAATGGGCGACGGCATCAGCACCCGGCTGCCTGAATTGCCGATCTCGCTCAGCTGCTGCTCAAAGGCCGCCGCGGACGGAGCCGGTGAGTTCTCTTGCGGCTCCGCACTGCCCGATGGTTGACGCATCCAGTTGGTTGATGGGAACTCCACTCGTTCTCGCTTTCGGATTATAGGCCAATTTGAAGCCTGGGGTCGGTTGTGATTTGTCACGGAATGAGCCGACTGCATCGGAGCCGAGCAAAAATTAGCGTGAACGCCCCAACATGCCACGCGCTCCAGCGTTCTTGCATTGCGATCGCAGCAATGATTTAGTCCTAGAGACTGCTATGATCGATAGCTGTCGGGAACCTGACGACAACGCTCCTCCGAGTTCTGCGCAGGATGACGTGCGTACGTCGGACATTGGAGGCGAGCGTCAGGTCGTGCCCGGCCTGTGCCGTAGGTGCGGCCGCCGAGCTTCGGAACCATTTGCTTGAGCCGATCATAGAGCTTGAAGAGCACAGAAACGCAGCGGCAGCGCCGGACATGTTACCAGCCCCTGTTTTTGAAGAACCGATGTCCCGGACCCATTACAGGCGAATATATTGGACCGCCGGCACCTGAAGACGTTGGCTCCCCCGGTCGTTAAGCAAGCGCCGTTCCGATCCTTAGACGAATTGGGACGCGCTCAAAGAGCGACGGCATGTGGGAAATCTCTAGCCGTTTGGTTTGCCAACGACGATCTCGTCTGGTTCAATTCCCGACACCTGGTCTGAAGCGCAACGCGCGAGCACAAAAAGCCGAACTCTGACGCTTGGTCCTCGTGGTCCCACCGATACCTTCGTACTCGGCTCGTTTGCGGCGCAGCCCCGTCACAGAGCGAGCATGACGAGACGGTCCTGATCCGCCGACCGAGCCCCGATCGAGCACTGACTTCAGGCTTACGGACGAGCAGGGTCGGGATCAGATGGCCCTGGCGGATAGCACGCAATTCTGAACGCGGATCGGCCCGATTGGAGAGCCACACGACGCCGCTCCTAACGACCTGCTCGCAATCGGGTTGACAAGCACTCTCTCTCGCATCATCGCGATTCGAAAGTGCTACGACAGCAACGGCGGTACACTGACCTCGGCCGTACAAGGCGGCCTAGCCTTGTTGTGCGATTGCCACTGCCGATATCGCGGACGAGCTCGCGCAATGAGCGCCGCATTCGTCAAGCTTTTATCAAGCCAATGCCACGCGGTCTTCTGCCCTACAGCTCCCCGTGAACCTGCTCGACACACAGCCTGGCCGAGGCCGCAGCCCCTGCCATTCTAGGTAGTTTTCCGCACCGGACATCTGGTTTGCATCGTTGTCTGTTTTACCCGGCGCTATTTTTTTTGGGCCTAATCGTTTGACCTAGTGCCAAGTCTGACTTTTTTGGGCCGCCATTTGGCGGCCTTTCTTTCGGGCAATACGTAAGTCGACCGCATTTGCATTGTGGTACATACCGCCCATTACGCTTGAACTCATTCTTGCGAGCTCGGGCAAGCCGACGATCGGGTACAGACTGGTTTTGCCCCGCCCCAAAAGAAGCGAAGAGAACGGCACGTTGTGCCAAATGCACTCAATTCTGCGAACAGGCTAGTTGCGCACCGCCGTCGACATGAAGAACTTTGTGGGGACGGACACGCTGGGTCGGACAGCCGCACTCCGTTTTGTCTCACGGCTCGACTCTTTTCAGGGAATGTATGAATCGCTTAGCTCCGACCATACCTACGTATAAGTCAGCATACTCTCGTATGTGCGCGCGGTTCGAATGATGATTCTTGGGTATCATTTATGTTCCGTTTGTCGAGCCGCCCGAGCAACAGATATGTCTTGTATCGACGCGCCGACTGCGGAAAACGAAGTACTTATTCTTGGCCGAACGTCGATTTGATCGCATTCAAAGCGTTTTCGTGTCCTCCACTTCGGCAAGCGTGTGCGCGTGTGTCAGCATGTCATACGCCGACAGGCCGTTTCTCTCTGAAAGAGAGTTTTAATCGAGAATCGATATAGCCACTTGCATTAGGGTCATTCGCAGTCGGGGCGCCGATGTGGCACAATCGAATATCTAATCTCGCGCTGGTGTTGTCTGTTCCGGCCGCAACGGTGGCTGCCAATACAGACGTATTGTCAATTCACTTCTGGAGCGGGCTGCTCGTTGGTGGATTAATGCTGGTTTTTTCGTTCGCGACATCGAAGCGAACAAAGGCCGCAGAACCAACTTTCGACGATAGGATGGCCATCAATGCGTTTGAGTCACTTAAAGACGGCATCGTAGTTTTCGACGCCGACAGCTGCGTCCTGAGCAACGATGCAGCAGCTCATATACTTGGCTTTTCTAAAAGACAAGAAATGAGAGGGCTGGCACTTGCCTCGCTTTCGCTTGATCCGCAGCCGAATGGCAAGAGCGTTGCGCAGATGTTCGAAGAGACCAATAAAGCGGTAATGGAAGCAGGCCATGTCGCAATCGAGTGGTGGCTTCGCCGCAAAGATCAGACTTCCATTCCGGTCAGAACAAGTCTTGTTGTTTCCAACTTCGAAGGCCGCCCGATAGTCGTGAGCGGTTGGCAGGACATAACTGATCTGGTCCGCATGCGCGAGGAGAGGTTGAGCCTTGCGAACAATTTCGAGAACGACGTCTCGCGGGTTGTCGATGTTGTGGCGAACTCCATAAGGAACATGCAAACAGTCTCGTCGACAATTAGATCGTCGACAGACAATGTTTGCCTTCGGACTGAGGGCATGACCGGGATCGTGAAAAAGACCGAGGAAAACTCGAGCGCCGTTGCGTCAGCTGCCCAAGAATTCTCCGCTTCAATCTCTGAGATCAGGAGGCAGGTCTCGACAGCGGCGAACATTTCGCAATCTGCACGGGATAAGACGGCGCACGCTGAAGCAACACTCAACGAGCTCGTTGCGTCGGTTACGAAGATCAGCAGCGTCGTCCAACTCATCGAGGGAATAGCATCACAGACCAATTTGCTGGCGCTCAACGCGACGATTGAGGCCGCGCGAGCTGGGGAAGCGGGCAGAGGTTTTGCAGTGGTGGCAAGCGAAGTAAAGAATCTTGCGGCCCAGGCCGCAAAGGCGACGAGCGAGGTTGATGCTCAGATTCTTGCAATTCGTGAAAGGACGGGATTGACGACTGCGGCGATGGCTGACATCGCTGGGATCATAGACAAGATGCGCGAAATATCGAGGAGCATATCGGCTGAGATAGAAGCGCAATCGATTGTCACAAATGACATCTCGAAGCGCATCACACTCATTAGTTCGGATATGGGCGAGGCATCTCGAGATATTGACCGACTGAATGATGCATCGCGCGCCTCTGGCTCGTCGGCCGGCCAGGTCGTTGATAACGTCCAAGAGCTGAGCACGAATCTTGGTTCGTTGGAGGGACAGGTCAATGACTTCTTGATCAAAATACGGGCGTAGTGCGGTGGCGGGATGCATGACGCCGCCGCGATCGGAAAGCAGTTTGCTGCTAGGCCGCAATGTTCTGATCCCGCAAATCGGCCGCAATCCAAAAGGGTTGCGGGGCGCGCATCTGGTTAGGTTTCAGGCCGGCGAAGAAAATCGCCGTCCATTGGCAATGGGCTGAGAAGATTTCGTTCGTTGTCAGTGCCGACAAGATCGTCCGCAGCGCGATGGGCTAACGAAACTTTGGAGAGTGGATAAAGCGGATGCTCCAGTCCATTCATCGTCAAAGATATCAGGTGCGTATTCGAAGGGTCGATATTCGTAAGCGGGCCAGCCGACCGGGTCATCAACGCGCAACGGCTGATGGGCTGTCCGGCGGCATCTGACAACAGACCACCAAGTTCGTGGTCGTGATGGCGCCAGATAGGTCTTTGCCTTCGCTGCCGCGTGTCCATCTGGCCGCCGCCCAAGTGATACCGAGGCGCTACCGCTGGCGGCAAGGGTGCCCGCCTCTGCCGCGGCTTTTTCCGACGCTTCGCACATCGTCGAAATGAAAGCGACTTCCTCAATCTTCTCGAAGAAGGCGCATCTCACGTTTGACGGCGGATCGGATCGGGAGATTTTGAGGGAAAGGCAGAAATTGCGACTTTGCAATCGGGACTTTATAAACTAAGGCCGCGCTCCCTGAGCACCCTGTGCATTACCTCCGTTTTGATCTCGCGGGCAATCTCATTGCGAATTCCGGCTCCGAGCTGCCGCTCCGCATCGTGCAGCCAGGGCGTGGATGAGGATGCTGGGTCGTCGCCGGTCAGGTGATAGTCGGCGAGCCGTTGCTGCAAGCGAGTTCGAAACTCATCGTCCATCGCATCGACGAGCCGCTCCTGCATCGCTGCATCCTCTTGGGGTGCGATGCGCCTCACCACGCTTTCCCAAGGTTGCCAGCGCGTAGCCAGATAGCCCGCGAAGCCCGTCGCCTCTTGCCTGCGGACCAACATCTCGGCGCTGGCAATGTCGTCCTCGGTGACGTGGGAGACGTTCAAGAAGCGCATATCCGGAGCGATGTGCCGCAGTTCCAGCGGCTCTCGCAGCTGGGTCTGGTATGCAAGATAGACTTCTATCTCGTCGATATCGGCCTCCGGGTCGGCGCGGCGAAGCGAATTGACCGTCTCGCGCGCGATCTCGTTTAGCGCCTCCAAGCGGAACATGACACGGCCATGTTGGAGCAGTTCGTCAAGGCGTCCGTCGTACGCGCCGTCCTGAACGTCAGCGTTCAGGCGCGCAGTCCGCATGCCGTTCCAGGTCAAAGTAATGCGGTCCTCGCAACTCTCGCTCGCTGCAAAAGCCAGCTGGAAAAACTGCTCGCGCAATTGCGGCCTGGCCGCCGCCTGCTGCAGATCGTCGACCACCGCTTGTCGGAAGGAGTCGTTTCTAGAGTTCACAGTGCCCCGTAGCCTGTCGAGAAAACGAGCATACTCCTGGGCACCCGGCTCTTGGGCGAAGCCCTGCCAGGCAACCACCGCGTCCGGCTGCCCCTCAAGCCAATCCGCGGCGACCTCATGCAGGGGCCGCGGCTCAACCTCCAGCACTCCCTCGGCCATTGAGAAAAAGATCTGCGGGCCAGCATAGTCCGCCGAATGCATGGTTGTCGCGAGGTTGGTCTGCACCGCTCCGGGCAGCGGATTATTCTCGAGGTCAACGCTGGAGTCGCGACCCAGCTGCGTCATCAAGGTCGCGGGCACGCTGGTAATCTGGTTATTGCTGGCGCCGAGCCATAGGAGGTCTGGCGGCACCGACGCGGGCAGACTGCTCAGCTGGTTGTTGTTAGCACTGAGCCATTCGAGCCCGGCCGGGAGCTCGGGCAGATTGGCCAGTTGATTGTAGTCGACGTTCAGACGCTCGAGCTCGGCTGGAAGGTCGGGCAGGCTGGTTAGCCGATTGCCGCTGGCGTCCAACTCTCGAAGGTCTGCCGGAAGGATCGGCAGATTCGTCAGCTGGTTGTTGGTGACGTTCAAGCGGCGGAGCCCACGCGGTAAATTTGCAGGCATGCTGGTCAATCCGTTACTGATCGCGTAGAGCCGCCGAAGTGCGGCTGGAAGCTCGGGCAGACTGGCCAGCCGATTATTGCTAGCGTAGAGCCGCTGGAGACCGACCGGAAGGTTATCGGTCACGCTAGTCAGCTGATTATTATCGACATTCAGGCGACGCAGCCCGGCCGGCAGGGGGACGGGCAATGCGGTCAGGGACAGGGACGACAGATCCAGCGTCTCGTTGAGATCACCCTCCTGCTGCCAAGCCCTCGTCCGACTGACCGCCTGTTGCCGATCCTCATCCGCGTGCCGCCCCTCTTCGGCAGCCCAGCTCGCCAGGACCTGATCCTGCGATGAGGCTGGATTCGTCGCGCCCGCCAGCGCATCCGTCAAGGCTTCACCCCACTGCGCCGCAGCCGGGGAGCCTGGTTCTGAATTTTCAGAATGGGAAGCCTCGGAAGAAGTGCCAGCACCAAGCTGGGCCCGCTCTAAATTCATCGATGCCGTTCTGCGGTACTAAATTAGGGAATACGCCGGAGCGTGAATCTTGAAGCTCATTCGCCGGCCGAGCACTTGCAGCAAGACGCAAGCAGGTCCGCACAAATCCGGGCTTTCGAATGGGTTGATTGATCCGAGTTGACCAAGCCGGACCTCAGTCCAGTTCGATATGTTCTCCTCCTAAAAGGGATACCTGTCGACAAGCTGACGAGCCTTGTTCCTTGTCGAACTCGGGTCTGCATAACCCTGTTGGGGGTACGGGCGTTCCAGCCACAAAGAGAGTGTCAGACCGAAGGCCGATCTGACGAGCCGCGGGCGCCAGGCGGTGGCCGCGACGCCGAGCTGACGCGGGGGCGATCGAAGTGAGACCGACAATCAGGATGAGACTACGCCGATGGGGACGGACCGAAGGGATGGCGTAGCCCGACCGGAGGACCGTCCCCATCGGCGTCGCGCTTTTCGGACCAGTCCGGCGGCACGATGCGGCTGGTGCCAGCCGCGGCGAAGACGTGTCCTGAACACGAGAAGCCGCGCGACGATTGAGAGCCGCGGGCGGCGGCCTCGTCAGCTTCTCGAAAGATTGTTCATAGTAGGACTAGCTCAATTGATTTCATGACTGAGGCTGATGTGGACCAGCACAAACTTGACGCATTCAATGTAACTGCCGGGCCCCGGGTACAGGTCTCGCAAGAGCATCAACCCGACCGGTCCGGGCAAGAGGACTTCGAGCAGCAATTAAACGAGGCGCGCGAAGCCGAGAACGCGATACCTGACGGTGGGCCACGCGGTAGCCCTTCCACCAATGTGTCTAGCTACACCCAGCAGTCCCCGGCCGAGCCGATCAGTACACTTGCCAGGAGCAACCTCTTGCCAAGCGGGGTCCCAATCAACGATGAGCACAACACAGCGGAGTTGAGAGCAGCGAAGAGGCCGAGGGTCCTAAACAATCCGCAAGGCTCTGCCATTGAGCAGCAGCTGAGCGAGATCGCCAATTCAGGTGGTGGTGGAGCAATGCTAGCAGCATCCGCGGTGCAGCCGGCTCAATCAACTGGGATTGTGGTGCGGGGGCATCCGTTGGACAAGCGGCCTGTTTATTCCGAGGATGCTTCCGAAATCTTGAGGCTTGAGGAGGCTCTCATCAAGGCCAGTATGGTCGCCGGTGGGGCGAAGCAAAATGCAGGCGCTCTTCTTAGCTTTAGCCGTTGGCTCTTCGCAAAACGCAGACCGAGCATTGTTGCTCGGCTGGACAGTAAGTCGCTGAGCAATAGCGGTGATGTATACGAGTTCGTCGGAAAGGGGAATTCCCGAAATCTCCTTGTAGCATTAGACCATCTCCGCACCTTTCGGTCGACAGGCGAAGTCATCGTACGTCAACGGAGCGGACGCGTCCGCCCCCCGAACGTCGCTCCCAGCCATCCCGAAAGCGGAGCAGTGATGGAACCGACGCTCATCGGCGACGCCGCTGCACAGCACAGGGCGCCGCAGGAAGCTAGCAGTCGGCCAGAGGAGCTTCCGGACAGGCACGAGGACCAAGCCGCCCCGTCGGCTTTCGTCCAAGGGCACGTCGCGATCAATCAAGAGCAGCTTCATCAGTGGGAGGTTCGGGAAGTGCTGGATCATCTTGATCATCAACCCATCCCATCGCCAGTCTCCGTCCCTTCAGAGGAGCTTCAGCAACTGGAAAAGGACTTGCAGGACGAACTTGACCGACACCCTGCCGCGGCGTTCTCCGCCGATCCAGAAGAGTTTGGTTTCGATCTAGAGCAATTGTCTCCAGGGCAACTCCGGCGATTGTTTGATGATCAATCCATACCGTCGCCGGTCTCCGTCCCCTCAGAGGAGCTTCAGCGACTGGAAAAGGACTTGCAGGACGATTTGCACCAACACCCTGCCCCTTCGTTCTCCGCCAGTCCAGAAAGGTTTAGTTTCGATCGAGAGCAATTCCCTCTAGAGGAGCTTCGGCGGTTGTTTGATGATCAATCCATACCGTCGCCAGCCTCCGTCCCATCAGGGGAGCTTCAGCGACTGGAAAAGGACTTGCATGACGAGCTGCACGGACACCCTGGCCCGTCGCTCTCCGCCGATCCAGACGAGTTTAATTTCGATCTAGAGCAATTCTCTCCAGGGGAGCTTTGGCGATTGCTTGATGATCAATTCATACCGTCGCCAGTTTCCGTCGATCCAGGGGACTCGACTCTAAATCTAGGGCCGTCTGATCTTCCCCGAAAAAGTGGAGGGGTTTAAGCGCCTTCATCTCCATCTCGATCGGGCGATATATCGCTTGCGGAATGATGCCCTGGGCATCGGCGCGGGTCTTATGGTTGCGATGACGAACGAGCTCAGTCAGTGTATGGAAGAAGCTCTCCATCGGGGCATTGTCGTAGCAAACGGCCTTGCGTCTCATCGATGCGGTGATGCCGACGCCCGCGAGACCACCTCGTCTCATCTTGCTTGATTGACGCGCCGCTCTCATCCTGATTGATCGCGATAGAAGCGAGCTTCCTTGGCGAGAAGCGGCTCAAACGGCAACGAAGCAGGGCATGTAGGGCAATGCCCTCTTCGAGTTGCTCGAACGCAGCCGCCTTGGCAGGCGGCCTTTGGCCGGCTCAACACACCAGCCTGAAGGGCCTTTCACGCGAGGGTGAGAGGGTCATATTGCAAATATATGATTTCACAGCTGCCGGCCGAGAACCTCTTTCTCGGTTGCCAGCCGTCGCAGACAATCCGCCCAGGTCTTCTTAAACTCCTCGAGAAGCCTGAAACGATTATTCACGCGGCTCACTTACCACGCCCTCCGCTGTCGCGCCGAAAACCGCACCAGGCAAAAAGCCCAGGATGTAGTCCGCTGCCTTACTGGCCTGGCCTGCAGCGCGGACAATCGCCCGATTGTCCTCTCGCAGAACCTCTAACCACGAGGCAATGTAATCGGCGTGCCGCACTGTCGGAACGATGCCAAGCGAGGCACAGGAGAACGCGGCTGACAGCTCCGCTATCAATTCCTCAGGCGTACTTCTTGGTACCAAAAGAGCCGCTAAGATCGCGGTTGAGCCGTGAAGAACGACCGCTTGCGTGGCCAAGCTCGTGGAGGGCGGTGCGATGCCAATTGATCGGCTCGAAGTAGGCCTGCGGCGGCGGCACCTGCACATAGTCTTCTGCCGGTGCATAGAAAGCGCGATCGCCGCTTATGCGGAAGTCAATGCCGGTCGCCTTAATCAAGGCCTCGACAGCTGGCTCGATCAGTCCTTGCGGCGGAGGAGGCGCAGAGGTCGCGATTTCCGCAGGCAAGCCATCGCACTGATCGGCATTGAACACTGTAAAGCGCTTCAGGAACGGAACTGCCAGTGCTTCCTCGCCACTCTCTGTAGCTCGCTGCTTTTCAACATTTGGCACGAAGCGGTCAGCATAGACCACTGTCGTACCACGCTCGCCCTTGCGCACATGGCCGCCGAGCGCTATCGCCTGGCGGAAGGTGAGCCAGCTCTGACCGGCGAAGCCACGCTCGAAGACCGCGCCCCAAAGTATGGTCGCGGCGTTGTTTGGTATCGCGAGCGGCGCCTCTGCCGCCGCCGTTCCCCACGGCACACGGCCGGCTTCGAGCTCGGCAATGATCTTATTGGTAATTTCGTCATAAAGGCCTGCCCGGTTCTGGCCGGTCCCGTTGCGAGGATGTCGTTTTGACATCGCGTTTCTCCCAGAACGGGCGCCGGCGAGACTCTCTCGCGGCTACAAACCCGTCACGGCAGAAGGCTCCCCTCTCACTCTAGGAAGCTCTGCCAGGCAAAACGGGCTACGACGGCAGCCCCACAGAGCGAAGCTGCACGCCAGCTCAAGAATAACTTCGGCGTCCTGCAAACGACGGCGCTCGAGCTCGCGCCGAGCGTAGCAAAGAAGGTCGCAGCGGGAGCCAGCATAGCGCCGCGCTTCGGCGACGTCGGATCTGCTTCGGTCCAAAACGGACTAACAGAGCATTCGCTGGAGTGACCAGATCCGAAACAAAGCAGTTCGGGCAAGCATTGATGGCCAGGATCAGAGCCGCGCGAGCCGCGAGGCGACACCTTTCGGTTGAAGAACCTGATGCCTGACTGCGCAAACTGATCTTAGCGGAGGGAAGGGTCTGGTGTTTCGATGTGCCACTGCGGTATGTCGATCTAAGCTCAATAACGACTCTTCCGCGTGAACGACGCCAGCCCAAACGGACGAGATTGTCCGACAGCGGAATCATCTTTCGACTGGAGGGCTCGCTCAATGGAAAACGGGTTGGTGGAGTTCTGGTAGACCAATAAGCTTGATTTACGAGCTTGCCGGACGCCTCTGCGGAGCATACCTGTTCGCGAGGAGCAAGAAACGCACGACGAGAAGACCCGCGTAGATAATCGTCCCGATTGACAAGCCGATCCAGATACCAATTGCACCAAGCCCGATCTTCAAGCCAAGCACGTAGCTAAGGGTGAAACCGATCGGCCAATTAGCTATGCAAGCGAACAGAAGCGGGACGCGCGTGTCCCTAAGTCCGCGCAAACCGCCCGCCGCAATGTGCTGCGCGGCATCACTGATGAAGAAGCTCGCGCCGACCAAAAGGAGGTTTGCGGCCAAATCTGTCGTCGCGCCGACACCGTCAGTCGTCCCGTCCAGAAACAGGCGGGCGATTTCAAAACGCACGACGACAATCGCGATAGTCAGTATCGCAGCAGCGATCGTGCCAAGGAGTATAGCAATCAGCCCCGCTCTCTTGACACCTGGACCGTCGCCGCGACCGACGGCGTGACCGACGCGCACGGCCGCCGCCGTGCTGATGCCTAGTGGAACCACGAATAGGACCAAGTCGACCTGAAAGGCGATCTGATGGGCTGTAAGCGCTCTGATGCTGACGAGGCCCGCCAGCAGCCCGGCGGCCGAAAAAAGTCCGTATTCCAGCAAAACAATGAGCGAGATCGGAATTCCCATCGCGATCAATCGCCTCATGAACGACCAATCGAATTGCCACAGACGCGCGAGCACGTGATAGTCACGGAACGGGAGGCGCATTGTGGCGAACCACAACACGGCCAAGAACATCGTCAAGTTCACGAAACTGCTCGCAAGGCCGGCTCCGAAAAGCCCAAGCGGCGGCAGACCCAGCTTCCCATAGATCAGCAAATAAGCCACGAGCGCGTTGAGAGGGATGGCCCCAATCGCGATCCACAAGACCGGCTGCGGCCGGTGGACCGCAGCCATGAAGTTGCGAAAACCGTGAAACCACAGTGCCGGCACCGCGCCCCAAACTAGTCCGAACAGGTATTGCTGCGCCAGGCGCGCCATCTCGGGCGCCTGGCCCAAAGCAAGCAGTATTTGCTCTCCGTGGAGCCCGAAGGCCATGATCGGGATCGATAGCAGCAACGCCGCCCAGAGTCCCATGCGCAGCGTCCGTCGCACAGCGGCACGGTTTTTCGCCCCGAGCGCCTGCGCTGCCAGCGGCGCGATCGGGGTCAGCAAACCAATGCCGAGGGTGAACCCTATGAGGTAGATCGCGATGGCTAACGCAGCCGCAGCAAGCGCCTCCGGGCCGATGCGCCCGATCAAGGCAAGATCGGTGGCCATCATTACGACTTGACCAAACTGCGTCAGCACCATCGGCCAGGCGAGCTTCGCAAGTTCAGCAAGCTCGATGACCACCTGATGATAAGCGCTAGGTGTCGTCCGTTTGAACTGGATGGCCAGGACCATTTTTTCCGCTCGTTGATTCATACGACACCGCTGTCCGTTGTTTCCTCGGGCCCATCATCGCTGCTTTATGAAGAAGAATATCCGGTTGCCTCGGCCTCGGACCTAGCGAAACGATGCCACGTCAGATCTTGCTCAGGTCCGTTCGAGACGACCCGCGTCAGCGCGATGGATTTGCAAGCTTGGTTTCTATCCGCTGCTCTCGCTGTGACGAGAGCAGCTCAGCCACCTCCACCGGCGCTCCATCTTTGTTGAAAGAAGACGCAGTTGATTGCCATTACGCAGCGATCGCCGATCACTGGTGCCGTATGGTGCGAACCGGATTGCGACATTTGCCATCGCATTGTCAAAATCGCACGCGGGCGCACAGCCGGGCTACGTACCTTGAGGATCTTGAAGTTGCGACCCACGCATACTGGTAGCTGGTATCACACAACGTGATCCTCGAGCGGCTGTTCTGAATAGGTCCAACTATTCAAAGCTCATGCCAATGCGAGCACCTTGAATTAGAAGCCGATCTGCCAGACTGGTCGTGTCCTGGTCCTGACAGCAGGTCGCAAATCTGACAATCAGCATCAGCGAGCTTCTCTCGATCTCTTTGGGGCAAAACGTTCATGCGTGAACGCGAACGATTGGCTCTCTTCGGTATCGATCGCTCAGATTCTTAGGTGTTCAAAGGGCGCTGCGCTATTCTCGATAGTTGATGCGTTAGTCTTCATGGGTCTGATCTTGGACCGGCTCAGTACGCAAGCGTGATGAAATTGGGATAAATCATCGTGGCCCTTTACGTCATTGCTCGAGCTGATTTCCGCTGCAAAACACCAAGTTTTTCCGAAGGAAACCCGCATCACACCCTGCGCTCACCTCGAACCCCCATGGTCCGGACCATGTTCTATTTCGCGCGTTGCAAAAGACAATATCGCGCGACTGAGAATAGGAGATCGACAACTTCGGTCATTCGGTTCTCGGCGCTGACCAGCCGGAGCTACGCCCGGCTTTCACCCCTTCGTCGAACATCCCACAGGTCTCATTGTGCTCTTGAAGCAACGAAGGAGACTTCAAGCGAGATCGCGGGTGCATACCCTTCCGTGGCTCTGTGCGGGCGCCCAGCAAAAAGCGAAGAATTTGATCTGCGACGTTACGGGCCTGGCTTGACGCATGGCGCTGCCACGCAGCCGGGAGAATGTATCGGTGCGGCCCGAGAAGACGCGCGGAGCTCACAAGGGAGCACCGCATTGCATTCCCCGGCGTCGACGGCAATCCTTAAGCGTAACGATGCCCACGGAAGGGAAAGTCCGAACCCGGCCCGCGGAACGCAATAGGACTCTGGATCAGAACCCCTTCGGCGAGGAACACATCTTGGCGCGTGGGTTATTGAAGCCGGATGGCCGAGGCGCTAACGCGGCTCGGTTCGAGGGCGGTGTGGCGCGCGCAGGAAAACGCGAAGACGTTAAGCGCCCGAAAGGTCGACTTCCTCCCTGGCCATTGTCCTAGCATCCTAAATTCTGATTTGAAGTATTGGAAAAAGCTGCTTTAGCTCCCGTGCTCCTGCCAAAGCCTGTCTTTGGTCGCAAATTCGGCTTTGAATCGGCAGTCTACTTCGAGAGCATAACCGGAAGCGGGAAGTTTTGGAGAGACCATTTCATTCTTTTAGCATGTTGGTCTCATCGACGACGGTTGCTTAACCTGAGCCGCTTGGACCGGGCTAGAAGTCGCGTCATTTCCTGCAAAATAGGTGTGTAGCGCGCCACCGGCAACCTTAGGGCTCCACCCGGGGAACGGATTGGCGCGCCCCTTTAAACCGCCGACGCAATGAGGGCTTCGGCACGCTTACGGCAGAGGCAGTCAGGCCTTCGAGCGCCCACAATACGGCCCCGGTTCGAGGGCTCTAGTCCTTTTGCTGCGAACGAATCGCCCATATATTCCCAAAATGGGCGGTTTTGCGATCAATACTGACCCAGATAAGGGAAATAGTAGGATTCGGCCGCACAAGCCCTCTTGGCGGCCTTTCAGTGTTTTCGCTTTTAAAGGGGATGCGGCGTGACATTTCACATGAACTTGCGCGTGCAACAGGAGGATGCATCATGAGCGAGCGGTCGCAAGTATCGCAGCCGCGCACAGATGCCGATGAGCCGATCGTCTTGATCGTCGACGACGACGCTTCGATGCGCAAGGCTCTCACAAATCTGTTTGAATCGGTGGGGCTCAAGGTCAAGGCTTTTGGCTCAGCGGCGGAGATTTTGCAGGCGAAGCCGCCCGAGGTGCCGAGCTGCCTCGTGCTTGACATCCGCCTACCAGGATCGAGCGGCCTCGATCTGCAGTCCGATCTCGCCGAGGCCAAGATCGACACGCCTATTATCTTTATCACAGGTCATGGCGATATTCCCATGACCGTCCAGGCCATGAAGAGCGGTGCGGTCGACTTCCTGACCAAGCCGGTACGCGAGCAGGACCTCCTCGACGCGGTCCGGGCCGCAATCGAACGAGACCGCAAGCGGCGCGACCTCGACAAAACAGTCGTTGACCTGCGATCCCGGTTCGAAAACCTGACCCCACGCGAGCGCGATGTTCTCGCCCTGGTCACTTCCGGACTGCTGAACAAGCAGGTGGCGGGCGAGCTTGGACTGGCAGAAATTACCGTCAAGATCTACCGCGGGCAGGTCATGCGCAAAATGGGCGCGAAGTCGCTGGCCGATCTCATCAGAATGAGTGAAGGTCTCGGAATTTCTCGCCCAAAGGGGAACTTACAAACCTAAGTATACTTTCTAATCCTGCATCCCGCCTCCACTTTCCAACGTACGGCCGCAACCGCGGCGAGTAGTTTGTCAATGCCCTCTGTCATTTCCCTCATCGACGATGATCCATCCGTTCGTACCGCAACGAACAACCTCCTGGCAGCGTATGGATACTTGGTCCATACTTTTGCCTCCGCCGAGGAGTTCCTCCGCGCGCCCCAATTGAGTGAAACGTCGTGCGTCATTACTGACGTCCAAATGTCGGCCATGAGCGGAATTGACCTACTCACGCATATGCGCAGCCTCGGTCATCGTATGCCTTTCATCTTCATCACGGCCTTTCCAGACGATGCCGTGCGCTCGCAAGCGATCAAGGCTGGAGGAAGCTGCTTTCTTGCCAAACCTTTTGCCACGGCCGCGTTGATCAAGTGTTTGACGATTGCGCTATCTGGGTAAGGTGGAACTAGCGCGTGAGAGGCCCTAGCCTCCGCGGCATTCCTTCCCAAATCAGGAACGTTGCGAGTTTCCCGCCAGTCCTCTGAACGCAAGCCAAGAAAAAATGATCGGTCCAACATCTGATTAGCCTCGCTCATCGCTCCTGCCCCGGCGCAAAGACGGTCAATTCCACTCAAACCATAACATCCGGCGCCGAGGCGTCTTCCTCGCCCTGCCTTATGGGGGCAAGGTGAGGTCAGCGACCCTGCACTTTCTGCTTGCCGGCAGTAGTCCGCCCGATTCTGCCAGAGACTTTCGCCGCTTCAGCCGCAGCTTCGCATCTTTCGGCATGGACCCAAAACTGCCGCGCTCGAAGAGCCACGAATTTGGCTTCGCATCAGCGCTTTCTGGTAACCCCAAGATTCCGTCGTGCTGCTCGTGTTAGCTCCTCCAAACAGGCCTCGATTAGCCTACTGTGAGACGGAGCAAGGGTGTGCCAGCGCGAGCTCTAAGCGCCTGATCGCACCTCGCAAGAATTCGGGAAGTTGCGATGGCACGCGTGCTTTGAATCTCACACTGTGCGCCGCTCTCAGGTCGAATAAGATCGAGGGGCTGACGCGGCCCCTTCCGCCGGACCGATCTGACGCAGTTTAATCGACTAACTGGACAAGATTCTATCTTATGAGAATGGCAAGAGCGCAGAAGGAGGTCAGCAGCTGACACACCAACGAATTTGTGAGAACCCTTGAGTTGATCAAGTTGACCAGGTCAGACTAGCGGCAATCGAAGTCAGATAGACGCTGATCGACGTTAAGCTCCGGACCGCATCCTTCGCCTGGTTTGCCATCACGTTCTCCGTCACTTATGCTCATTGCCATGACGATGCCGCGGCCCTTTCATTCTCTTACACCGAGCAGACCACACAAGGGCACACAGCGTACAATCTGACGCAGCGTGAGGTTCAACCCACATCCGGGAGCACCCGGGTCTGAGATAGTTGCAGTAGCTGCAGCGTCGGATTATTTGCTATCTTCAAAGTCGCATCACCAATGCTCCCAGGTGATGTGGGGGGCGGAATCGGCGTTTTTTCCGATCCTGCCGTCGGTGCCGCCCCACTCTACTCTTCACGACCCGTCGTCAGGAGTGGAGTGAAACTGAGGCTGCGTCTGGTTGCGTCCCGGAGACGGATCCGCGATGGTCAGCCTCTCCGAGAAAGAAAGGGAAAGCGCCGTCGAGCCGTGCACTATGTACTGGCTCTGTTTTGCGTCAATTTCCCCGCGCGGGTGACTCTGCCCACGAGGCCACGTTCCGTGGCACGAGACGGGCACCTCCGCAGCATTCGCCGACTAGTTGGCCAAGCCATGCTGAACGGTCTGCGTGGGATCTGAAGAAAGCGTCCTTCTCGAGGGTGTCAACGTCTCAACTGAAGATGTCGCGCTTTCTGAGCGGCTGCTGCAAGAGCTCATCGGCATTCACCAGCTTTTCTTAAATCCGGCTGTCACGCTCAAGTTCGTGCTGCCTTGTGCGGTCTCCCCGATGGCGCTGGAGACGGTGATACCGCTGGACAGCGTCTGCTCGGCGCCAACGCTTCGCAGCCATTTGTCGTCGGTAGTCGACATGGTTTGGCCAACGACAAAGCTCATGCCGATCCCGGTGATTGTGACTTTGGCCGAGTTATGGGCCTCGTAGTTGCGCATCACCTGCCCGAACAGCCCCGCGAAGGGTACCTGCCCCTTCTGGACCACATCGCAATCGAACTGCAATGCTAGCGAATCATGGCTCCGCAGCGGTACCCACTTGATGAGTGAGGTACCGAGCTTGCTACTCTGCTCGCCAGCATCAAAGCGCGCGCTCACTACGGTTTTATCCCAGACGAAGCCTGCGCCGGGAGCGGTGGCTGCAGCCCAGGCAATGGCGGAGGATTGCGGTGCGTTGCCGCCATTGGCGGCCTTCTCAGCCAGCAAATCCCATGTTGTGGTGGGCTCCCGCGCAACAGTCATGTCGGCTCCGATCCGAGTGTCCCAGAACGGAGAAATCGACTTTTTGACGGCGACTTCGAAGGCGTCGTTTGATTTCGTGCTGGACGACCAATTCAGACCGTCGTCAGCGGCTCCAGCTTCCGCGGCGGACGGCATCGCGGCCAATATAGACGCAAAAACGAACGCGGCAGCCCGGAGCGTCGACTTGGCTCCGTCAACTCCTGACGCGAATTCTATAATGTTGCCCGCAGTGGATTCCGCACGCGCAAGAAACGGATTTGTCATTCAGAGGTCTCATGACCAGCGTTCGCGCATGTTGCTTACAACCTGACGCCGCGATCGATTCAACCTCTTTCCATAAAGTGGTTTACATGACGATGAGAGAGATCACTCGATCTGCAGCCACGAATAAACAACGGAGTGCGCAGCTCCCCTGACGGCTGCTTTTGCGGTGTAGATTACAATTTCGCCGGCTCGATACGGACAGCTTTGACGAAGCCTTGCGGCATCATGTAAGGCTGTCCATTTTCTCGTTTGGCATAACGCTTGCTTCAATAGAATAGCATCACGAAGCCGTCGCCGTGATGTAGGGGCGGGCCCAGCGTCCGTTTAAAGGGCATGGAGTCCGCCCCATTTTTTCAGTCGGACCGGACTGGCCTGATTGAACCGCTTGTCGGGCCGCAGCCGCGCTAGGATCGCACGTTCTGCGTCTCGGTGACGCAAGATGAAAGTACGTTGTTCTCACTTGGTTCGTCAGGAATGGCTGGCGCCTCTGACGCGGCCTACAATTAAGTAGGATTCGATGAAGCTATCTCAAGCGTTTGCAGTGAGCGGCAGT
Organism: Bradyrhizobium sp. BLXBL-03; assembly: GCF_051853015.1. Classification (NCBI taxonomy): domain Bacteria; kingdom Pseudomonadati; phylum Pseudomonadota; class Alphaproteobacteria; order Hyphomicrobiales; family Nitrobacteraceae; genus Bradyrhizobium; species Bradyrhizobium sp. BLXBL-03. The sequence goes on from NZ_CP182470.1 coordinate 7,677,728, forward strand.
TCCATCAACCGGCAAATGATCCTACGGATCACAACGATCACGGCATGGGGATGGCTGTGCGTGCAGGCGAGTCCAATCTCGATTGGGCCGCGACCAGCACATGCCAGCGCTCCGTCCAATGGGGTTCTCGCCGATCCGGCTGCGCCTGACGATCTGGATCGGAATTACAAGTCAGTTAACGCTCGGTCATTCCCGCCCGGACATTGTCACGTGACGGACCTTGAGCTCGGCGCCGTACAGTTTGGCTCACGCTACGCAGATGTTGTTTCGATATTCGGCTGTGCTGGCACTCTTGCGTCACGTAAGATTGCCGGAGATATCAAGTTTCACTTATTTGCTTGGAACGACGGGCATGTTTTGGCGCTGTTCGCTCAGGGCCGGCTGTTGATCACAACGCTGTCTGACACATCGTGAAGGCTCTTGAACTTGTCGCAAGGCTAGAAAGCGCGAATTGCCTGCGCAAGAGTGTCGATGATCTAAACCTATGAGGATCGGAAGCGATCTCGCTGAGACAGCCTAGAGGCCCAAGCTGCCCGCCTGACCGTTCTACCGTGTGATTTGCCTAACGCTGGAGAGCGCTCGGAGCGGTGACCATCGCCGGGCCGCTTTGATTGTTTGCTTTGGCACAATGCGACAAACGGGCACCCGCACTAAGTACCGCTTCTAACACATCGATGACCATGGCATCTAGTAAGCGCGTATTTCCATCGGCACGCTGCTTGCTTAGTGCTGGCCACATTACCGCTCGTCTCGCGGTGATGTCGGGCGGACCCAAAGTGGCAATGGCGCTAATCGCGCCGGGCCCGCCCGCTCACGATCTATGCTGGTGTGTCGTGCAATAACACTCCATGCACGTGCTAATGCGGTCGCCGTCGCATTTGCGCATAGCCTCCGCCATGACGTGCTTAACGCATGACGTGCTTAACGCAGGAAACCTCCGTTGCAGGAAAACAAGTGTTTCGGCGCGCGGAAACAAAGCGAATGGGTACGGTTATGAGAGACTTGTGGTTTTAACGTTTGCTGCCGAGCATTGCATCGATGTGACCGGGAGCCTCCCTTTCAGCTAACACCGAACCACCTTGTGCGGATTCCGACGAAATCGCCCGGGTGTACCGATCTGAAGTCGCTCCGAGACGATGTCGCCCACCTTTCCGGCTTGATCTCGCCCGGTGACGAGGCGTTCTGGCGGTAGCTTCTCTGGCCTTTGGCGAGCCGCGTGGTCAACCTGGACTCGCGGCTTGAACTTTCTTCTGCTTCTGTTGCGGTTGCTGTGATGGGGTTGTCTAATCGCTGCTGAAACGTCAAGCGTATAATCTCCTTGAGGGGACTGCCGGGTGCACGGTTGTCTTCGCGGTCGACAATAGGCGCCGCATGATGGAGCTTCGCGGGACGAGCCTTCAATGTGGACGACGCACTTTGCTGAGTCAGCGGTGCAACCCTATCGGCGGAATGGCTCGGCTCACGTCCCGGCAGGGACACCTCAAGCGTTAAGTTTCTGAACGCTATTCGAATTTATGCGACGGCTCCGGCCGTTGGATTGAACAGCTCGCCAGTCTTAAGCATCGTATGCATTATAACGGCTAGCTTGCGCGCCACAGCCACGGCCGCTCTTTTGAAGCCGATCCTCTCCCGGAGCTGCAAGCCCCACGTGCGCAGCGTGCTGCCGGTTGAGCTGCGCGTCAGAATGACCGTCGCTGCTTCGTAGAGAAGCCCTCGCAAATGGCGGTCGCCCCGTCGGGATATAGGGCCATCATAATCGACGTCTCCGGATTGATAGCGGCGCGTTGTCAGGCCGATCCACGCACCAACAGATCGGGATTTCTTAAAGTTGTCCGGCTCCTCAATGGCCGTGGCAAAGGCGGTTGCGGTGATCACACCGATGCCGGGATGGACATAAGGATGCGGCAAGCCTGGTTCTGTCGCGCGTCGCGGGCCAACTGGCGTCCGAGTTCGGCTGCCCGGATGCGAATGCCACGCCAGGCTTCCAACATCGGAAGCGCGATCGATGCAAGCCCGTCTTGATCGGCAAGAAGGCTCCGGACGTTCTTCTCGAAGGTGCTTCCCTTTCCGGCTGGAACGACCAGACCGAAGGTTTTCATGACACCGCGGATCTGATTGGAAAGCTCGGTAGTGATTCGGACCAGCCGCGTCCGCGCTGCGACAAGCGTGCGGGTCAGCATGCTGTCGAATCCCTTCACGCGCACCTCGCGAAAGAATCCGACTTCCGCCAGCTGCGCCAGACCATCGGCATCGTTCGCGTCCGTTTTGTTCGCCGCCATATCGAGCGCCGCTTTAGCATGGCGCGCATCTATGCAGATCGCCGGCAATCCCTCAGGGGGGGAGAGAATGATAGAACCATACCGACAGCGGTCCGGTTTCAAAGACTACTCGTTTCACGGCCGGCGCCCGCTTGCGGATGAGTTCGGCGATGATTCTGGGATCTGATGCGCACTTGCCGCGCCAGATCCGTTCACCCGCTCGACGGATTGAGACTGCCGTCTCTTTCATCGACACGTCGAGACCGAATACTCGTCCATGGCTGTTCTCCATTCGATGCTTGGGCCCGGCGACCAGTCGCGAGCCCGTATTTCCATCCTATCGGGGAACAGCCGCCCTCCAAGTCTCGTGATTGGCTTTCGGGCAACTCGCTCCTGCGATTACCCCATGTGGACGCCCCCTCGACGGCATCGATGTGCCAAAGTGAAGGGCGTTGAACAGCCATCACGAGAGAGGAAGCGTCCGTGAACGAAGTTAGCACGATTGGACTAGATTTAGCGAAGTATGTCTTTCAGGCCCATGGAGCCGATGCCGCCGGCAAGGTCGTTTTTCGCAAACAGCTGCGCCGGAACAAGCTGCTGGCATTCTTTGCCGAGCAGCCGGCTTGCCTCGTTGCGATCGAAGCCTGCTCGGGCGCGCATTACTGGGCTCGTGAGATTGGCACGCTCGGCCATGAAGTGCGGCTTATCCCACCGGCTTACGTGGAGCCCTTCGTGAAGCGGCAGAAGAACGACATGGCCGATGCAGAGGCGATCTGTGAAGCGGCGCAGAGGCCGACCATGCGTTTCGTTCCCGTCAAGAGCGAAGAGCAGCAAGCGAGCGCGGTGGTGTTTCGGACCCCCGACCTGTTAATCCGGCAGCGGACCCAGGCGATCAATGCTTTGCGTGGTCATCTCGTCGAATACGGGGTGATTATGGCAAAGGGCACGGCCTATGTCGCAGAGCTTCTCGAGCGCGCAATGGATCCAAAAACCGACGTTCCCGAAGCGGCACGCTTCGTACTCGAGATATTGATCAAGAGGATGGTGACGCTGGAAATGCAGATAAAGAAACTTGACAGCGAAATCGCCCATCGCGCCCGAAAAGAAAAAGATGCCCGCCGTTTGATGACAATCCCAGGCGTTGGACCAATGACGGCGACGGCTTTGCTTGCCCTTGCGCCTACCGCGGGAAGCTTCCGGTGCGGACGCGGCTTCGCCGCATGGCTGGGGTTGACCCCGTTGCAGCGATCCACGGGCGACAAACAGAAATTGGGTGCGACGTCGAAAATGGGGGAGCGAACGTTGCGACGGTTACTTATCATCGGCGCAACTGCGGTCGTGCAGCAGGCTGGCGGCGAGGCGCTTCACCGTCATCGTGGCTCGGACGCATGATTGCCCGCAAGCCACCTATGTAGGTAGCCACCGCTCTTGCCAACAAGATGGCCCGCGTCGTCTGGGCTTTGATGGCGAACGGTGGGGTCTATAAAGCTCCGGGCGTGGCGGCATAGCCGCCCGGTCAGAGGTCGTCGAGATGTAGGAAGGTCAAAACGGAAGGTATGGCGCAACAGTCGAGAGACGGGGTTGGGAGAACCAGTACATGCCCAAGTGCTATCCAAGCACGCCGCTGTGATTTGGACCTAATCCGCGAACTCCCATACGGGCCCGCGACAAATGAGGTCGCATTAAAGGCCGGACAGATATCAGCACCCGACTACAGCGCACCGCTTGACGAAAGATTCTTCTTGCATCCCTGGGGGCGTCCACAGATGGGCATGTGGGCAGGCGTTGTTCAGAAGCGGCATGTCCACAGCGTTACGGGCTCAAGGTCTTTCGGGCGCATTGCCTCGTTCGGCGCAGGCTCTCGCCGGTGATGTCGAGCCGATGGGCATTGTGGAGGAGGCGATCGAGCACGGCGTCGGCATAGGTGGGATCTCCAATGAGCACAAGCCACTGGTCCACGGGAGCTAGCCGCTGACGTTGGTGGAACGGTGACCGTAGCGATCTTCGAGGATTTCCGGGAGGTCATGACGGGCGCAGGCATCGAGCGGCTCGAGTAGGATCAAAAGATCGACACGGCCGAGGCCGCGCAATAGGCGTGGACGGCGGCCGTCACCGCGGCGAGAGCGAGGTCATCGAACAGCCGCGGAACACGTTGATGGAGCAAGGAGCGATTGTCACGGCAGGTCTTGTGAGGCGATCCAGCTCTTGCCGACACCGGCGGGGCCGCAGATCAGCAGGTTGGCATGCTCGTCGATCCAGCGTCCCTCGACAAGCTTGGCAAACAGTGGACGGTCGAGGCCGCGCGGAGTGCGGTAGTCAATGTCCTCAACGCAAGCCTGCTGGCGTAGCGCAGGCGATTGGCGATCTCGCTTCGGCACAATGCTTGCTTTGTCATAGACAGCATCACCACCCCCGTCCTAACCAGCCGGTGATGTAAGGCGGACCCGGGCTTTTGGGTTCATCGCCGAGGGGTTGCGCGCTCAATCATAAGCAGTAGGTCACGCCTCCAATGTCATGTTCATGGTTGCCGCCATGAAGTCCGAGCAAACCTCTCGTGGAGACAACGGAAATGGCTACAAGGAGCAAGTGTCTCATGCGCGTGAAGGACGACCGAGGAGCGCAGATTCTTGCGCAATTTTGATTTTCAGTGGGACTCCCATGTGTACTGAAGAAGTCCGAGCAGGATCTAAAAATCACACGCGCGATAGAGGAAATACGTCCGCCGACGGCTACGGCGGAGAATCTGACATCCTAATGGTAGTCGAGGCAGCAGCTGAGTATCGCCGTGCAAGGTCGATTCTCAAAGAGGCTTTCACTGACCGGGCGAACTTAGAGGACGACAACAAACTGGACGAGCTATTTCATGCACCTCGAATAGCGCGGTATTTCCTGCTCCTTCGCGGGCAACGCCCCGTGGGGGCCGGTCTAATTCGACTAAACCCGATGATGCCGCAATCGATATACGTTCCATACATTGCTGTCTGCGCAACCGACCGCGGAAGATTGTCTATCCGGAGGATGAAGCAACTATTCGCCGAATTCACGCGGAAGATGGGCGCCGCAGAATTCTGAGCGAGGCAGACAATCCGCGTTTTATGCTAGTTGATGGTTCTTTTTCAAAAGAGCCCATGCATCGTTCAGAAACGAGAATATCTCTACTCCAACGCGTCTTAGGCACAAGTTTTGTCTGTGATCCGGACCCGGCCGCCGCATATAACAGGCCTGCTTCGGATGACGCGCAGAAGGTGAGAACATCCCTTCTCTTGGGTTTTGTGCCCATCGGACGAGAGCCGGCAAGCTTCTTCAATCCCAACCGCACGGCAATAACGAGAGCGCTATCGGCAGCTTTATCTCGAACTAATGCAACTTGGTTACGGAACACTGAGACTCTCGTACCCTCGCCAAGTCAGCTGGCAGCTAGATATCCTGCAATTCGCGATTTCATGTTCGAAGGAATTCTCATCGCGAAGAACACCGCTGGGTGTCGCTTCATCCCTCCCGAGTACCCGACTAGTGATGATGCAAAATTCAGCGGCGTGGGTCGACGCCATTCGGAGCAGTATGGCTCCGTCGCTTAGCGCCAATTTTACGGCCAATTCAAACGCCTACCAACCCGCTCTGTCTTGTTAACTAATAGCGATTGACCAAATCGGTCTGACTTTGCTCGAGAGCCCGTCCAAAGTTTGTTCAGTATTTGCGCGCGATACCAACGTTGGCCACCTTACTCTTTGCGGCAGTCGGCCGGCTCTTTCGGAAGTGAAAATATGAGGGGAAAGGTCTTGGCAAAAAGAGCGTTGAGTGCGGCCCGCTCCTCTGCAAGGCGTCTTTCGATGAGCTGGCGTTCTGCGTCCGATAAGCTTGTTACCAGCAGCCGTCGACACCGGTGGATGTTGTTGCGGTGAGCGCGAATTCCAGCGAAATGTTCATCGAGCATCATCGTAATTCCTAAAGAGTCATGTCCTCTTTGATTTCGAGCAGCAGCAGAGATTTCGCAGCGCGACACTCTCGCGTCGTTTAGGGTGCACACCGCGTCAGCTGATTGTTGGCTGGTTTTGCCGCTAGAACCAAATAGAGTTCACCCGGCTTTTGAATTTACCTTCTAGTCCAAGTCGCTTTCCGCCGAGAGAGCGGCGTACTTGATCCCGTTCGCGCGCCTTGCCCCATACATAGGCCTAGATTTGGTAGCGATTACTGCGATGGATTCGCTCGGGGCGCTCGAAAAGCGCATCTGAGCATTTTTTTTGAAGGATTTCCTCATGCGGACAGCCGTACGGCTAAGTAATGGACCGTTGCGGCTATTTGAAACCCAGCCGGCACCTGCTCCATCGTTCCGCGCGGACCGCCCTGGCTTCCGCTCCAGCTTGGCCAGCACTAGATCAGCGTTTTCTTGGTGCGAATCATATCAGGCGGCCTCGGCGAGCTTGTAGGACCACGTGTGGATGACCGGATGGCAATTGACGTCGTCGATACCAGCCATGATGCGCTCCTTGAGTTCGTGTTTCGAGGCCACCCGGATATGGCGCAGGACTGAACGGGCGAACTTGGAGAAGAACCCCTCGGTGAGATTGAGCCACGAGCCGTGCTTGGGGGTGAAGGTGAGCTCAAAGCGCCCGCTTGGTCGAGTGGCGAGCCAGGCTCTGGTTTCTCGCGAGATGTGCGCGGAATGATTGTCGAGGATCAACTTGATCGCAGTGTTCGGCGGATAGGCGGCATCGATAAGTCTGAGGAGCTCGATGAACTCTCGACTGCGGTGGCGATCTTTGACAAGGGCGTGGACCTTGCCGGTGAGCAGATCAATCCCAGCCAACAGGCTGAGCGTGCCATGGCGTTTGTATTCATGGTCGCGCGCAAAGGTGGCGTGGACGCCAGGCTTGGGCGGCAAATCCGGCGTCGTCGTTGCGATGGCCTGGATTCCCGGCTTCTCGTCGCAGGAGATGTAGAAGTTTCGACTTAATCTGACGGCAAGGTTTGAACTGGCAGGGAATGGAGCTGCGGGCGAGCAGGAGCGCTCACCCAAAGGGCGCTCCCGCGCAGCCCGCAGCGTCTCACAGGAGACGTTACCATGACCCAGGAACAGAAGGTCATTCGCGCGAAAGTCGGAATGCTGGAATTGGCCAAGCAGCTCGGCAATGTCAGCCAGGCTTGCCGGATGATGGGCTATAGCCGCGACAGCTTCTACCGGTTCAAGGAACTGTACGACAAGGGCGGCGAGCTGGCGCTGATTGAGATCAGCCGCAAGAAACCGATCCTGAAGAACCGGGTCGCGCCGGAGGTCGAGGCGGCTGTCGTTGAGCTGGCGATCGACCAGCCGGCCTGGGGCCAGGTGCGAGTCAGCAATGAGCTCAGGAGCCGCGGCCTGTCGATCTCCCCGTTCGGTGTGCGGGCGGTGTGGCTGCGTCACGACCTCGCCAACGTCAAGAAGCGGCTGACGGCGCTGGAGGCCAAGATGGCCCAGGACGGCCTGGTGCTGACCGAGGCCCAGCTCGTTGCGTTGGAAAAGGCCAAGTCCGAGAAGGAAGCGCACGGCGAGTTCGAGAGCGAGTGCCCCGGCTATTGTGGTGCGCAGGACACCTTCTATGTCGGCAACATGAAGGGGGTCGGGCGGATCTATCAGCAGACCTTCATCGACACCTACAGCAAGGTGGCGTTCGCCAAGCTGTATGATCGCAAGACGCCGATCACGGCGGCCGAACTGTTGAATGATCGCGTGGTGCCGTTCTTCGATGCGCGGGGCATCCCGCTGAACCGGATCCTGACCGACCGCGGCACCGAGTATTGCGGCAATCCGGAGCATCACGAATACGAGCTCTACCTCGCCGTCGAGGACATCGATCACACCCGCACCAAGACGAAGAGCCCACAGACCAACGGCATTGTCGAGCGCTTCCACCGCACCGTGCTCGAAGAGTTCTATCGCGTCGCGTTCCGCAAGAAGATCTATCCGAGCATCCCTGCGTTGCAGAGCGATCTCGATGAGTGGATCGCTGCCTACAATGAGGTGCGCCCGCATCAGGGGCGCTGGTGCTACGGCAAGACGCCGATGCAAACCTTGCTTGACGCAAGTGCTCTGTCGAGAGAGAAATTGTTGCCGGCTGCGTGAGGTCGGACACGAAATCTTTGTCGGACACCTGCCGCGACAAAGCACCCACTGTCAGCTCAAGTCCCTTCTTTTACACAGGAGACGATCGTGACTGGCTTTCCTCGCCGCTTTCCCTTGGCAGAGGCCTTCTTCAGGACTTCGACTTCACGATAGACGCACAGGATCTCCGCCATCTTCCGTTCGAACTCGGCGTCGCGATTTTCGAGATAATAGCGCACCTTTGTGCGGCTTGATTTCCTCTTGGCCGAGGATCTTGCACACCGTTCCCTGGACCAAATTGGCCAAACACGCATGCCCTGCCGCCGGCGCGTGCATGGCGCGCCAGCAACCGCGTCGTCCACAACTCATGCGGATAGCCGTGCTCCTTGGGCCTTGTCGCATGCCAACGACACCAGCCAGGCTTTGGCCTCAGCCGTGATCGTTGGCTCCTTGCCCGGTCGCGGACGATCATCGAGGGCCGCCAGCGGGCCATTGGCCAGTGCCCGCTCGACACAGCGCTGCACCGTCTGATGATGGACCCCAAGTCTTTGGCCCACCGCGCAGAACGAAGGATTTTCCCAATACGCCAGCAGCATCTGCGCTCGCGATACCCGGCTCGCCAGCTCAGTTCTCGACCGAGAAAGACCCCCAAGGTCGCTATCTCTTCATCACTCATCGCCAATTCAACCGCGCGCCGCCATCCTGCCATGATACAGCTCCTCGTTTCCCCAACCGCAAACGAGGAATCCGCCAACAACCCGTCCGTTCCACCAATTCAGCCTGCTCCGGCTCGCAGGTTTCATGGAATCGGTCGTCTAGCTGCTCTCCGCGCACGGTCTTTCGAACCAGTGCATTTTTTGATTGGATAACGAGACTATAAATGAAGAATTGTCGCGAGGGCGGGTTTCTTTCTTTGCAAAGTTCGTAGATTGTCGCTCCGATTTTTGATGCACTCCTCCGGCAACTTAACTGGCGCAAAAGAAGTGGTGCTCTCGGAGGGCTGGCATGAATGTCAATATTGAAGCCACGTCGAGGCGGCGGGCCCTGTAGCTCAATGGTTAGAGCCGGCCGCTCATAACGGTCTGGTTGCAGGTTCGAGTCCTGCCGGGGCCACCAACCAGAACGCGGCGGCGGCGGGCGGAGCTCGATCTGGTCCGCCATCGCCATCCTCGTCAGGCGGCCCATTGCTCATTTCCGCAATAATATTAAACGGTTGACGGAATGTCGCTGTAAGCTCCCCATCGCGCCACGTCGAGTTCGAAAGTACAAAATTCAGAAGGCGACGTTTGTCCGCAGCAGGGCGTTTCTCGAAGAGGCGCACCGAATCCTTGGCAATGGACAGCAGAGCTACGCCCTCATCCATGTAGGACTGTTCGGCAGTCCGGTGCCGGCCGATCTCCCGCAAGAGCATCATGAGGCAGTAAAGCGGCTCCAGACCGAATATTACCGACCTTACCAAACGACGATCGAATTCGTTCCCTTGCCTATCTCTCTGATCGATCTCGAAAGCCCAAATCCATGCAAGATTGTCGAGACAACCCTGCACGTTGACGACGAACGATTGAATAGGCATCGTTGCGGTTGTCGTTTCCTCGATCGAGCAGCCAATGCAGTTTGTATCTGCACTCGGGTAGCTTATGCCATTCAGCCCACCAATGTAGGGCTTGCCCGCCGTTGCCAAGCTCGTGCCGATATACAGGCTGCCGTAACCGATGGTGAGGTTCGGGTTGCTGTAAGTCAGGCCGCTATCGCTCGCCAAAGCACCACCGCTATTATACTGCACCTGCCCATTTGAGCCCCCAGCGGATGCGGTGATGCCCTGGGCTTGCCACACGTTCGAAACGCATTTCAGGATGTTGCCGTTGGCGTCGGGCCAGCCGAAATTCATGATGGTGCTGTCGCAGGCGCCGCCTGCGGCGCCGACGGCATCGCCCGGCTTGCTGGCCAACTGCGCCAGCGTAGGCATCGAGCCCAGAATGGCCAAAAGAGCAACTGCGGTACCGAGCGCGCGCTGCGCCTGCTTCATTCAGCCTTATCGAGGCTGACATTTCGCCAGCTTGTCCCGTCGCAGAGTTGAAGGTGCTTATTTCCGTAGCGTAGCGAGCCTGCGTTCTTTTCTGAACACCCTGCACCCGATGAGCCAATCTTGAGCTCGCCCCGATACACGTCGAGATTAGCGTTACGCGAAGCTGTGCCGATGCCGACGCAACAATGGTTGGCGCCGGAGAACACCATGCCGCCGATGGGATTGATTTGCGGCTGAGTTGTCTTGGACTGATCGGCTGCTGCAACATTATGAGTGAGCAGGGGCAAAACAAGCGAAAGGATACAAACGCAACGCTTCACAAGAACTCCCTTCCGGAAAGCTCGGAAAGACACCGGGAAGAGAACCTTCCACTGGCGAGCGCGGGAGTTGAGAAGTCGCGGTTAGACGACTGCGACGGCCTTTTGCCGCGAGGCTTGGACATCCAGAGTCTATGCTAGGCAAAGACTCCGCCGCCGCCTCCCGGCCCATAGGGTCGAAAGGCGGCATCGTGACGTGACACCGTTACGCTAACCGAGAGGTTCTCACACCCCGAAGGCTGGCTTTCTCTGCCTTCGCGACGAGACTGCCACGGCAAGCAGGCGGGTCAATGCTGTTGAGTTTGTGCCGGTAGCAACGCAACAAATTCGCATTAGCGTAGCAAGCGTGCGAATCAATCCGGAGCTTTTGCCCGGTGGCGCGAGAGCAGCGGGTTCACATCGTGACCGCGTAAGCGGATACCGCGACGCCCTCATTGCCTGCGCCAATTCCTGCGGTGGTCGGTAGCCCGGTGGCATGCGACACAATGGCGCTCGCCACCTCCCCGGGCTTTACCACGAGGACTTTGATGCCGCTGGATCAATGACTTGCCGCCAGAAATCCGAGCGTCTGCCCAGCGCATCATTACCACACGTTAAGGATGCGGACAGCCTGCGTTCAGAATCGATCCTTTAACCTTGGCGCGTGGTCCTCATACGCGTCGAGGGCAGCGGTATGGGGTTCAACACCGCCCTAATAGGATTGGCCATGGCCAAGCTTGGGAATAAGTCTTCTACCGCACGCATCTTGCACGATGCACCGGCGCACCTCTCCACCAACACCCCCGCGCCGGTCGCGCGCATTTCGCACGATGCTGCGGCGCGCGCGCCGGGTGATGCCAACGCGCGCATCTCGCATGACGCCGCGGCAATGGATGCCGTGGTCGTGCCGCTGCCCCGTGATGCCGCGGCGCCGCAGTCCGACGATGCTGTCGCGCGCATCTCTCACGACGTTGCCGCGATCGCAACGGACGATACGGCCGCGCGGATTTCGCACGATGCCGCTGCGATCGCGTCGGTCGAGGTTACGTCGCGCATTTCGCACGACGCTGCCGTGACCGCTTCGAACGCTGCGCCTGTCACTGACGTCGCCGCAGCTTCCGCCACCGTGCCAGCCGCGCCGACGATTTCGCCGCTCAAGCAGTTGCTTGCCTGGGCAAAGTCAAGCGCCAGCCAGTTCATCCGGAATCCGGCGGTTCGCCGGTGGCTGGTGCTGGCGAAGACGCTTGGCATCGCGGGTGTCTTGGCCGGTGGCATTCAGCAGGTCGCGGCCACCCACGCGCCGCAGTGGGTCGATCCAGCCGCCGAATACCTGTATCTGCGCCAGGATATGGCAGCGTTTACGAACGAGCCGGGCGAACAGCCCCCCGGCCAGGGCAAAATCAACACCACCACCAAGTTCAAGTATGAATTCCGCGTCTCGAACCTCGATAGTGCCGGCGTGGTTCGTGGCCGCTTCCATGGCTATTCGGAAGACGGCAAACCCGATCCGCGCTGGTGGTACCTCACGGGCCGTTCGGACGGAAAGCGCGCCATGCTGACCTATCGCAACGAAAAGGGCGTCGTGATGGGCGAGTTGGGCCTCCTGCGTTCGAAGGATGGTTCGGTGTGGGCCGGCCATCTTGTCGGCATCGACCGGAGCATCTCAGACACGGACCTCGTGCAGAGCCCGATCATCGTCGCTCAATCCGACTATGATCTGAACCGTCTGAAAGCTGACGATTTTCTGAATGAGAGCCCGGTGCTCGTGAAGGGCTACACGCACTAAAACTTCAGCCTTCCACGTCGCGTGCACGTGTACGAAAATCAACACCGGCGGGCGGTGACGCTCGCCGGTTTTTTATCGCGGATTGGTATCGACAATCAGGCGGCTTCGGCCTCCCCTTGCCGTTCGTCGGTATTCGGCTGCAAGCCATTCAGGTAATCGGCCGCGCGCTGCGCGTGCGATGAAGCCGCGAAGATCGCGCGCTTGTCGTTCTTCAGCGCCTTGATCCACGATCCGATATAAGCGGCATGATCCGCTCTCAGCTGAGGCGTGAGATCAAGGTCAGCGCAAACGAAGGCCGAGCCAAGCTCGGCGACAAGCTCTTCCATGGCATAGCCTTCATCGCCAAAGCGTTTGCGTCCGAACTCCCGGTCAAGCCGCGAGCCATGCCGGGTCCAATGGGTCGCCTCGTGCGCGAGAGTCGCGTAATAGCTCTCGGCACCGCGGAAGCTTTCAAAGGGCGGCATCTGCACGAAATCCTGCGAGATGTTGTAATAGGCCATATGGCCGCCGTGCTGGATGGTGGCGCCGGTCGCCGCGAAGAACGCTTCGGCCCGTTCGATGCGCTCGATGCCGTCAACGTGTAGCGCTGGCTTTCCGTAGTAGTGCGAAGGAAGCCCATCGATCTGCTCGACATTGAAAACCGTATAGCCCTTGAGGAACGGGATCGCGCGCTCGGCCTCCTCGCCGGTCGCTTTATCGGTCTCAGTGCGGATCATCTTGTCGGCATAGACGACGAGGCTGCCATGCTCGCCTTTACGGACTTGGGCCTTAAGCTCGCTTGCCTGCTTGTACGTCATCCAGATGGGTGCGGCGTAACCTTCAATGGCCGCCGACCACAGCATCAGGACGTTGATGCCGTTATAGGGAATGCCGTTTGCTCTCAAGGGCCGGGTGATGCGTCCCGCAGTGTGTTCGGCGCTCCACGGCTTGACCCATGGCCTGACGCCTTTCTCAAGCTCCGCCACGATCTGGTTGGTGATCTTCTGATAGAGATCGGTTTTCATCTGCTCTTTCCTAATTGCCGGTTGCGCATGCAACCGGAACTAGGCCTGCGCCAATGAGCGGGGGTTGGCCGTCACAGGCCGGAAAGCGCGCGGGAGCTGGTGCGGGCCGGAGGTGAGCAAAGCGAGCCGACTACACGGCCAGCCGCTTTCCGCCCCCACACCCTTCGTGGGGGCTTGGCCTTGACGGCCTGGGGGCCGCAGGCCCCTTCTTGCGCGAAGGATCGTTACCTGAAAGGCCGAGACCCCCATTTTCTTTTGGGGGGTCGGTAAGCGCAGCGCATAGAGCCTGGTCCGCGAGCGGACGCGCCAACCGGATCGATTCTCACTCTTCCGACTCCTTAAGACGCACCCGCATCACGCGAGGCTAAAGAGCCGGAGGGCGGCACGAACCTCCCCCAAGGTCGTGTCGGTTATCGCCTGCGCCCGTTCGGTACCTTGCTTGACGATATCGAGGACATAGTTCCGTTCGCTTCCGTAGACACGTCGTCGATCCCTGAGCGGCGCCAGGACGGCTTGAAGAACTTCATTCAGCCGGTTTTCACGACGCTGTCCCCAAGACCACCACGCCGGTGACGATCCTTGAGCTCGGCAACGGCAGCTTCGTCCTCATCGAACGCATCGAGATAGGTGAACACGACATTGCCCTCGACACGTCCAGGGTCGGATGCCCTCAGATAGTCGGGATCGGTGAACATGCGGCTCACCGCATCCCGGATCTCGTCCGGCGTGGCGGACAGCGAAATGGCGTTGCCTTGCGACTTGCTCATCTTTGCCTTGCCCCGATAAGTATGGCTTTGACCAGTAGTCGACAATCACAGACAAAGCGTGTTGCAACCAGCACGATCTTCTCAGGAAGTTACTTAGAAATAAGTGCAGATGATGTGAAGCAACTACGCGCGTACTCACGGTGAAGAGAACGGAAGGATCGTTTCGCCAAAAGATTGCTCTTGGTATACCGTTAGGACATGTTCGCCGCTAAAACTGAAACGGTGGCTTTGACGCTATTCATCGTCTACCTGAGTCATAGGATTACGTGAGAGCAGTCCCCACTTCTTACTGCCTTTCTTCCGAGAACCCCGCGCGCCTTTAACAAAATGAGATACTGCCTCGTGTCGTCCTCATCTAAACCGATCAAATTGGCAAGCATATCTATTTCGGTTCATTTCTGAAGTTCAAGCTGCGCCCTCAGAAGGCTCATTGCGCTTCCATCGTAAGCTTCATCTTCATTTTTCTTGAGATGAGCGGTGAGCCACGTTGAAAGGAGCATACCCGCTGTCCCTATAGCGGTCCCCAGTACAACCCAAGCTTCCCCTGCCATGCGCCCCTCCGGTCTTGAGAATCTATCCTAGACCGGCCGCCAAAGGTTGCAAGAACCTATCCAAGAACAAGCTAGGTCGTCGTGGCCGCAACATGCCCCGTTGCCAAAACATGGCTTCCTTGTCGCCATGTCCGTTCCACAACGCTTCCAGTTCATCAGCGTTCTTATAGGCAAAGAAGCCGCAAGGCTCTCCGCGCAGCCAAGCTTGGGCGGACGCTGATAGCGCCTGCCGCTTGTTCAATTTGCGTTTACGAACGGGCGTTAGCGATTGGCCGGCAATGCGGGCGGCGCGGTCTTGCCATCGCCGGCAAGGTCTAGACCAAGTTCGCGGAAGAGACGGGCCACAGCGAGCCGGTTATCGCGTTCAATCGCGACTTCTGTTCTCGCCCTAGGCGTCCCAAAGCGGTCGGTGTAGGTAAGGCCATGGATCTTGATCGCCGCCCGTGCCTCCTCGATCCGGTCGAGAGCTTCGCAAGCCTTAGTCAGCAGAATGACGTGATGTTCGTCTAGGTCAAAGTCGCGCATGACATGCTTGAAGAACTCGCCCGACTCTTTTCGGAGATGTTTGGGCGCCGTACCGTTCGATTCGTCATTAAATTTCCTTTCTCTAAAAATCTTGATTCAACGCGGGACCCCCGCATACGAATTTTCCCATGGGCCGGTTACAGCCTCTCATTTCCTTAAGATCGAAGCCCCCTGACCACACATGGATGACGGTCCCGCTCGCAGGGTGACAGACCGGACTCAAGCGCTACCGAACGCGTGAATCGCGATGAATTTCATACCTTTCAAGGCGCTCAGCGCCAGCCTGTCGCTCACGTTCTCCCAGCCACAGGACCAGCAAAACCTAGGTGAAGATCGTAGCCGCGAGGCCAAAGCAGAGCCGTCGCATACCTTAACAACTACGGCGGCGACATTGCCGTTCCTGTCGCCTTGCATGCCGTGCCGCGAAATCACGTGATTTCTTGATCTACCGCAACCGTCCTCCCACAGCAGCCTCAAGGATGGCGTGATGACCATCGACTACAATGCAGAAGCTGCACGGCATCGGCACGTAGCCGAGGAATATCGAACGATGGCCTCCTGTACACCTGATACGCCGTTACGGCAGGCATATTTGCGGCTTGCCGACGACTATGACCTGTTGGCCAACAACGAGGACAGATTGGCTAGCAATCTCAAGCAGGTGCAGTAAGGCGGCTTCAGCGGCCAGAACCAACTTTCGTCCATTGCGTTATTGGCAATGGACCGCAACGCTTTAACAGCAACTAGCTCAGCCCGAGCGGTACGCTTCCTAGAGGCGCGCCGAACTATCGAGGCATACGACGACCTCAGAGAGGTCATTAGCAGGTTGCGGCGTCACCTGAATTGAGGCCAACGCTGTCGCCCTCCCGCCTTGGACCTGTACGTTCTGCATGTACACTCAGGAGTCCGCGAGCTGTGTCAACTAACGCAATCAGTTCTTCGCCTTTTCGGATTAATTCGTCCCTGTCATCGTCCTCGCGAAGCTGAGCCAGTGTGGAGTGAACGAGCTGGCCAGCGAGTTCAAGGACGCACAATGCTCGTCGGGCATCGTCCTGGGTTTGCAAACTGGATAGGTCCAAGAACCTCAATGAACTAGAAATGTTTTCCAGCCGGCGCGCTGCTCGGCGGCGAACATCGGCCCGATTCGTTGTGGAAAATAGCTCAATCACTTGAGACATTGCCGGCCTGCACAATTACCTACGGTAGCATGAACAAAAATATTTAATCATAGGTTAGCGCCGCGCATCACGCAGCTCGCCAGCATCAACGGGCTCGTCGCCTACCAGCCGGGCTAGCTTCGCCTTTTCAATCGCCAGCTTCGCGCGTTCGGGTTCAACGTTGTGGCCATCGTGTTCGAGTACATCGAGTAGAATCTCTTGGTCCTCGATGTGCCTGCGAAGCTCGCTTATTTGTTGCTGCAATTGCGTACCCTCAAAAAAATAAGCGTACCGTACCGAACTAGGCTTAAGAGGATGTCACCTGCCGAATTTCGATAGCCCGATCAACACCCTTGGCACGCGTCAGGTCTGAGTAAGCAACGCCTTTGTCGCCTGCTTTTTCAATGACCCGCAGAATGGCATTACGAAGCGCTTCGGAATCGCTGCCGACCATGTACTTGGCCGCTCCGTCCTCGATGGTTTCGATAGACCGCTGTACGATTGCATAGCCAAATTCGACGTCTTCGACTTCGACAACCGGCAAGGCAGGATTGCGTGATACGGCCCGAAGCGTCGCCAACTTCTGCGTCTGTTCTGCGGCACGGCCTATGATGCCCTCCTTTTCTGGGTGACTAACCTCCGTTCGGCTTGAGCATTCGCAGCGCGTTCAAGGTTACCAGCACGGTGGCGCCCGGGTCGGGCATCTTGCCGTCCTTAGCAAAGCGTCGTGGTCTGCCGCAGTTCTCTTCATGCCGGCCCCTCGGCACGCAGCGCCAGCCCGGAATCCTTCCGGAAGAGTACGTAGAGGGCCGGCAGCACAAGAAGCGTCAGGATCGTCGAGGAGATGATGCCGCCGATGACGACGGTCGCCAGCGGCCGCTGCACCTCCGCGCCGGCGCCTGTCGCGATCGCCATCGGCACGAAGCCGAGCGAAGCCACCAGCGCCGTCATCAGCACGGGGCGGAGCCGCGTCACCGCACCCTCATGGACGGCCTCGATCACGGGCTTCCCTTCGTGCCTGAGCCGCTCGATGAATGTGATTATGACGAGGCCGTTGAGCACCGCGACGCCGGACAGCGCAATGAAGCCGACGCCCACGCTGATGGACAACGGGATGCCCCGCAGAAGGAGCGCCAACACGCCGCCCGTCAGAGCGAGCGGCACCCCGCTGAACACCAGAAGCGCGTCGGCGAGCGATCCGAAGCTCATGAACAGCAGCAGCAGCACCAGCAGCAGCGCCACCGGAACGACGATGGTCAGCCGCTTGGTGGCCGAGACCAGTTGCTCGAACTGGCCGCCCCAGCCGATCCAGTAGCCGGCTGGCAGCTTCACATTCTGCGCCACCGCATCCTGTGCCTCGGACACGAACGAACCGAGGTCGCGCTCGCGCACGTTGGCCGTCACGACGATGCGCCGCTTGCCGTTCTCGCGGCTGATCTGGTTTGGTCCCGGGGCGGACTCGACGGTCGCAACCGAGGCCAGCGGCACGTAGCGCGGCTGCGCTCCGAGAGCCCCCCACCAGGCCGTCTTCGTGATCGTCGCCGAACCGGGATCCTCGGCTGGCAAGGGTATCGGGATGGCTCGGATGGCCTCGATGTTGCCGCGCAGACGCTCCGGAAGTCGCACGACGATGTCGAACCGTCGGTCGCCTTCGAACAGCTTGCCGACGCTCTTTCCTCCAACGGCGATTTCGACGATGTTCTGGACATCCCCGACGCTGAGGCCATAGCGAGAGAGGGCCCTCCGGTCGAGCTTGACGGTGAGGATCGGCAGCCCGGCAACCTGCTCGGTCTTCACGTCAGTGGCGCCGCGGATGCCGTGGATGACCGCCTGAACCTGCTTGGCGGATCCCTGCAGCGCGTCGAGATCGTCGCCGAAGATCTTGACGCCGACGTCGCTGCGGACACCCGAGATCAGCTCGTTCACGCGCAATTGGATCGGCTGCGAAACCTCATAGTTGCCGCCCGGGATGTCGTTGGCCGCCCTCTCGATCTCCTCGATCAGTTCCGCCTTAGGCTTCTCCGGGTCGGGCCACTCGCTGCGCGGCTTGAGCATGATGTAACCGTCGGAAATCGACGGAGGCATCGGATCGGTGGCGACTTCGGCCGTCCCCGTACGCGCGAAGAACTCCTTTACCTCGGGCAGTTGCTGGATTCGCTTTTCCAATGCCATCTGCAGGTCGAGCGCCTGGGTCAGGCTCGTTCCGGGGATTCGGATCGCTGCCAGAGCGACGTCGCCCTCATCGAGGCTCGGTATGAACTCGCCGCCCATGCGGGCCGCCGCGAACACGCTCGCGCCCACGATCACGACTGCCGCGAATGCGACGACGCCACGCAAGGCTATCGCCCGCTTCAGAAGCGGCAGGTAGATGCGCTTGGCGGCCCGCATGAAGAGGTTTTCCTTCTCCGACACTTTGCCGGTGACCAGGATGGCGACGGCAGCGGGCACGAAGGTGATCGAGAACAGCGCGGCGGCGGCGAGCGCCATCAGAACGGTCAGCGCCATCGGCGTGAACATCTTGCCTTCGACCCCCGTCAGCGTCAGCACCGGCAGATACACCACCGCGATGATCAGCGTTCCGAACAGGCTGGGTTTGATGACCTCGGCCGAGCCGCGGCGGATCGTGTCGCGCCGTTCATTCAGGCTCAGTAGGCGGTCGTTGTCATGCTGCGCTTGGGCAAGCAGACGGAGACAGTTTTCGACGATGATGACCGCGCCGTCGACGATGATGCCGAAGTCGATGGCGCCAAGGCTCATCAGGTTGGCGCTGACCTTCGTCTCGAACATGCCGGTGACGGTCATCGCCATCGACAGCGGGATGACGCAGGCGGTCACCAGAGCCGCGCAGAAGTTGCCGAGGATCAGGAACAGAACCACGATGACGAGGATCGCACCCTCGACCAGGTTCTCCTCGACCGTCTTGACCGTCGCCTCGACGAGATGGGTCCGGTCGTAGACGGTGCGGGCAACGACGCCGTCGGGAAGTGACTTGGCGATATCGTTCAGCTTGGCCGCAACCCGCTGGGCAACCGCGCGGCTGTTCTCGCCGATCAGCAGCATGGCGGTCCCGAGGACCGTCTCCTTTCCGTCGAGGGTGGCGGCGCCCGTGCGGAGATCCTTGCCCTCAGTTACCTGCGCCACGTCCCTGACCCGGACCGGCACGCCGCCGCGCGATCCGATCACAATGTCCTCGATCTCGGCGATGTTCGCGACTTGGCCGGGAGTGCGGACGAGGTACTGCTCGCCGTTTTTCTCGATGTAGCCGGCGCCGACATTGGCGTTGTTCGCGGCGAGGGCCGTCATGACGTCGCGGAAGCCGAGCTTGTAGGCCATCAGCTTGCCCGGATCCGGTAGCACGTGGAACTGCCGTTCGAAACCGCCGATTGTGTTTACTTCGATGACGCCGGGGACGTTGCGGAGCTGCGGCTTGATGATCCAGTCTTGGATCGTCCGCAGATCGCTCGGCGTAAACTCCTTGGCGCCCTGCTTGGCCTCGACCGTGTAGAGAAAGATTTCACCAAGCCCGGTGGCGATCGGCCCCATGGCGACCTCGACGCCGGCTGGTAGCTGATCCTTGACCTGCTGGATCCGCTCGTTGACGAGCTGGCGCGCGAAGTAGATGTCGGTCCCGTCCCGGAAGACGACCGTCACCTGGCTCAAACCGTAGCGCGACAAGGAGCGGGTGTATTCGAGCTTGGGCAGCCCTCCCATCGCCGTCTCGACCGGGAACGTGATGCGCTGCTCGGTCTCCAGGGGCGAATAGCCGGGCGCCCGCGTATTGATCTGCACCTGGACGTTGGTGATGTCCGGCACGGCGTCGATAGGAAGCCGCGTGAAGTTCCAGCCGCCGAAGGCCACAAGCCCGAGCGCGAACAGGACCACAAGCCAGCGCTGGCGGATGGAGAATCCGACAATGTGCTCAATCATGCTCGGCCTCCCCCTTGCCCATTTCCGCCTTCACGACGAACGAGTTCTCGGCCACGTACTTCTCTCCCGGCGACATGCCGGCCCGGATCTCCACGAACTTCTGGTCCGCGTCGCCGAGCTCGACCGGGCGTGCCTCCAGTTTGTCGTCATCCTCGCGCACGAACACGACGGTCTTGTTCTCGAAGGTCTGGATCGCGCCGGCGCGAATGGCGACGCGCACCTTCCGCTCGGCCAACACCAGCCGGGCGCTCACGAACAAACCAGGCCGCAACCGTCCGTCCCGGTTCTGCAGAACCACCCGCGCTACGGCCGTCTGGGTCTCGCTCGCGCCGACCGGCGCGAGGTAGGAGATCGAGCCCTTGATGTCGCCGGCGCCATCGTCCGGATCGATCAGCACCTCGTCCCCGATGCGGACGCGCCTGAGATCCTGACGGTAGATCGACAGGTCGACCCAGATCGTCGAGAGGTCCGCGACGACGAAGGCCGGCTTCTGCTCTGAGACGTATTCGCCCAGCGAGATTTGCCGATCAATGATCGTGCCGCTGATCGGCGACTTGAGGTCGTACACAGTCAGGCTTTGATTGCTCTCGATGGACGCCAGCAGTTCGTCCTTGCCGACGATTTCGCCGATCCGCCTCTTGATTGCGCGTGAGATACCGGGGAAGCGCGGGGTTACCTGGACGACCGTCTCCTGATTGGCTCGCAGCACGCCGTTGAACGACAGGGTCTCGGTCAGGGTAGCCGGCCCGGCTTCGGCGAAGGTAGCACCGGCGGCCGCCAGCTTGACGTCGCTTATCACTATGCGGTCGGCCCCGTGCTCGTCCTTCTCAACGTGCTCGTTGCCCGCCTTCTCCCCCTTGGCCCCATTGCCTCCCTGCTTCGCCGTCTGCTCGGTCGCAGCGGGCGCGTCCTTGGGTGTGAACCAGCGATACCCGAAGGCACCTGCGGCGGCCGCGACCAATGCGAGGACGATTGCGCTTAAATTTCTCATCGTGAGCTCTCCCGCGCCAGAGCGAAGGGATTGCCGACGAGTCCTTCGATCGTGGCAACGGCGACGTGATAGTTCTGCAGCGCCTCTTGCTCGCGCAGACGCGCCTGAGTGACATTGGCCTGTGCATCGAGCACTTCGAGCAAGCTGAAGCGGCCGGCGCCGTAGCCCTGTTCGATCTCGTTCGCGGCCGCCTGTGCTTTCGGGATGCCGGATTCGCGCAAGATCGAGAGCTCCTTCAGCGAGCCCTGGACCGTGTCGTAGGCCCGGCCTGCGACGACGATCAGCGTGTTGCGGCTCGCCTCTCGCTCCGCCCGGGTCTTGGCGAGGCTTTCCTGAGCGGAGAGTATGTTGCCCTGGTTCTGGTCGAACACGGGGATCGGCACAGACAGGGTGAGCCGCACGGCGTCGTCGTTGGTCTCGTTGAAGTGACGCCATCCAGCAGCGAGACGAACGTCGGGGTAGGGTTTCAGCCGCGCCAGCAGGAGTTCGGCATTGCGCTGGGCGTAGATCGCGTTCCACCTAACCAGTTGCGGGTTCGCGTCGATGGCGGCGATCACCGCCTGGAACGACGGCGCCCGGGTGGTGGCATCCAGCCTTCCGGAGACGCCGGCGAATTTCGGCGACGTGTCGCCCATGAGCACCGCCAGTTCGCGGCGGGCGCTCGATAGACTTGCCTTGGTGCGCTCGCGATCGGCCTTCACCAAGGCCGCCGCGACTTCCGCGCGGCCGGTCTCGGCAGGCGATGATGCGCCGGCATCCACTCGGCGCTGCAGCAAGGGCGTCAGGTGCTCCAGAGCGGCGACCTGCTCGTCCAAAATCTGTATCCGCCGCTGCAGTCCGAGCACATTGAGGAAAGCGATTGCCGTCTCCGACAGGATCTGCAGGCGTACCGCTTTGCGCTCGATCGCAGCTCCCTCGACGCCCGCCTGGCCGGCGGAAATCCGTGCCTCGCGCTTGCCGAACAGCTCGAAAAGCTGGCTGATCTGCAGCGTCGTCTCGGCCGACTTCGTGCCACGATAGATGCCTGATCCGAACGAGTTGTCCTGCTCATAGGACAGTTCCGGATTGAGCAGCGCGCCCGCCTGGATGCGTTGACCGCTGGCGATCCCGATGTCGCGCTCGGCGGCGGTCAGGCGCGGGCTGGTCGCGAGAGCCCGCTGCAGCGCCGCCCCCATGTTGAGGCTCTGGGATTGCGACACCGCCGTCAGCCAAGGGCTGACCAGCAATGCCGTCGCGCACGCGAGACGCGTGACGCACTTTGAGAACATGATGAAAACCTGACAATAGACGGAATCAGGGCGCGGCGCGCCCGGCGGTCAGTCTCAGGTCAGGAACTTCGGGGGCGGCGGATCGATTCCGGGCGGCAACCCACGTCTCACGAGCTGCAGCGTGGGTACTACCTTGACGGTGGGCATCAGGGCTACCGCCGCAACTACAGGGGCCGGAACGGAGACGGAGAAACAGCCGTGACAATGATGGTCCGGCAAGGAGCCCTTGTCGGAATGACCGGCGCCTTTTTCGGCGAGCGAGATGACGGATTTGGACGACGAATTCGTGACGTCCAAGTCGCACACGCCGTGCAGCGCGCCAGCGACCAGGTACATCGCCAGCACGATAGTGGTCATCGCACCCCGCAGCGAGCGCGGCAAAACATGGCCAAACTTAAGGGCTGACTGGGCCACTTGGCATTCCGGTTCATCGGCAGACAACCGAGTACCACGCAGTGCAGCGACGTGTCGACCCGCAATATTATAACGTCGCCGAACAACCTGCACGCAATCGCGCGGGGAGGCGGCGTTGCAAGCTGGAGACCGTCAAGCTTCCGGCAAGACAGCGCATCTCGGAACCGTCAGGAAAACTTAAGACGCTGCTGCTTCTATGCAGCAATCGCCCTATAACCCTCGACCGGGAGGGAAGAGATGTACACATCCGAGATGATCCAATACGCAGCGCCGGGAAAAGGGGCCCGAAGCGCCCCTGCAGCGGGCCGTGGAAGGACGGTTGCGGGATCTCTTTCCTCAACAGGATCGGCTCGGCTAGAGGGCCGGCTCGGCGCCCGTCGGTGACGGCAAGCCGGACATCATCTTGGCCGGCTGCTCACCCGAAGTGGTCGCCCTCGACCACAAGGACCCCAGGTCCAGAGCGCTCCTCGCGTATCTAAGGACGGCACGCAAGGCCAAGCTCGCGACCATGTCCTCTAAGCTCGGCTACGATGCGAACCTGGTCAGGCGGTCGATCGAGGGTCTAGTCGAGTCCGGCATCGTCCTCTCCGAGGACGATAGCTTCGTGATGTCCGCCCCCGTGGAGATCGGTGCTTCCGGAGATCGCGACGGTCGAGGCGAAGGCGGGCCGAGAACCGCAAGTTCGGAACGTCCGCGGTCGTCGCACCCGCTCTCCCGTACGAAGCGGCGCGGCCCGACATCGAGGCGCTGAATTCTAGGCTCTTCCGCGCGGCGAAGAAGGCGGGCGACGCCATCGGCGAGCCGACCTACGGCACCGTCGCCACTTCCCACTCTCTCTCGAACATGGATCTGGTGGAGAGGGCGCTCTCGAGTGCGACCGCGGAAGACGCCTCCGGGTGGTATTCGACGTTCGAGTTAAAGAAGCAGCGGCTGCCGACTGACCAAACGCAATTCTAGTTCTCGCTTAGTCGAGTCCAGTCCTCGGATTAATGAGCAAGAAAAAGGGGCCGCTTGATTCACAAGCGGCCCAAGTCCAGGGAGGAAACGCCCAAGGAGGGCAGGATAGCAAAGTGCTACCGCATTGCAATAATACGCCACTGCACTGCACACGCAAGTAGTTTTGTTAGCTGGAGCCCTGTCCATCGAGGGCCGACGGCGGCCATGATGTGGAGATTTCACATTGCGCTTAGGAAGAGAAACTTTTTTGCTCTTGGAAGGGAAAAGAGAGCCCGTTCTGACAAACTGCACACGACGAGAGAGGTTTCAGCTCGGCAACGGCGATGAGCTATGCGGGATTTTGCATAGATGACGTGATCAAGCGGCGTGTTTAACTCGACCCGTTTTGTGTTCCACACCAGAAAGCTATATTGCTGCGGATTGCGGTGATGCCGTTGGCAGATTCGGCCGTGACGGCAATCGACTCTTTCCTCTGCACTATCCGCGCCGAACCAAATGTCGGCAATGCGACGCATGGTGCGCAGACGCAAATCTTCTGCGTTCGGCCCGTCGTTTGCTTCTGTACCTCTGGCATCTGCGATGAGGCGGAACGGTGATGTGTAAGGAGTGGACCTGCTGTCCCTGGTCCCTCCCTCGGTGATGACACCGGATTGCGTGTGGTTCGACACAGTCCGTATCGTCGATACGCCAACCACGCGATTGTTGGGTTTGAGATAAATTTCTGCATTCGAGGCGCTCACCCGATACGGGGCACTTGAAGAAGGTAATTTTCAAGCGGCACGCTGCTTGCTTCATACGCACCGCCGTCGCCCGACGCCACTTCACGGCGCTGGCTGAAAAACGGGAAAACGCAGCGGAGTACATAATGAGATCTGGAGTTCGTTCTTGCGGAGCCGCAATGATTGCGCCCTTCGCAAGCTGCGCAGCCAATTCGGTGGGCTTTGGGCCAGCATTGAAGTTGCCACCACCTCTGTCGAGATGATCGGAAGATATATGGCCACGTAGGTCGGATGATTACTACCGGACGCATTTGCCCACATGGCAACGTCGTCGACCACCGCGTTCTCGTTGCAAGTAATTTTGGTCGACAAGATGGGCAACTGTAGGTGTTCGTCGCTGAGTACGGCTTGATGCGAACGCAGCAACTACCGCCCGGACCTCACTCCGTACTAAGGATTCCGATCCAGCCCGACGCGGCGCCGGCGACGAATAACGATGTTGCGGCTCGTTGCTACTGCACGAAAGCTAGTCCCGCAAGTACCAAAGCTCAGGCCTGAACGCGGCTGAATTGGACAACGCTTGCCCTCTCCTCAATCTGAGTGCTCTGCAATGATATCGCGCGAGACACTCGGGAACGGGGGCGAATCCTTTAAGGCACGAGGAAAATCGGCCGCAAACGGAAGACTTTGCAATTTTCAAGGCGACTTCGAACGATCGATCGAAACGAGCGAGCCGTCGCTGGCCTCGGCGCTCTCTAACCCTTTTGAGAGTTGCACACCCGGCCGTGCGAAGCGCTGCCTGCGCTGGATCGATCCGCGGCCTGTTCTAGCCGTGCTTTTGAGGCACGCGCCAAACTGCTCTTTCGAAGGAAAAGGCTCATGGGAAATCGTTACATGCCACATATCGGCATGGTTGCATTGGCGAGTCAGCAGTATCTGGCGATCGCGTTCATCTATTCGGCCATTCCTGTGATCCTTCGAGGCAACGGCGCCAGCCTCGAATCGGTCGGCTTGTACAGCACGGCATTTTTTGCCTTCACCGTTAACTTTCTTTGGGCCCCGGTCGTGGATCGACGGAGCCTCAACCGTCTCGGACTGAGGCGTTCATGGATCCCGTTGACCCAAGTCGCCACGACCACCGTGCTTGCAGCGATGGCATTTTTGAATCCGAGAACCGATTTTGTGGCGATCTTTCTAGTTTCTCTGGCGCTTGCGACCGTCGCCGCCACACAGCGGATCGCAACGTTGGGCTACATAGCGGAAGCCCTAGATTCCGGCGAACGTCCGCTCGGCGCTGCGCTGCTGGGCTGGGGCAGGGTCATCGGCCACGTGATCGGTGGCGCGGTTTGCCTTCAATTGATCGAGATTGTCGGTTGGCGCCCGGCTTTGCTGAGTTTAGCAGTGGTGTTAGCCGCTTTCGCTGGATGGGTGTTTGCGATTCCTGAACCGTTCCTTTGCAAAGACCTATCGCGTTCGCCGCAGCGCCTGTCTATCTTCGCGATCTTACGTAACAACGGCCTGTGGACGACGGCCGCATTGATCGCGCCCGGCGTTATCGGGATCGCTGTGGCGTTCGCAACGGTGCAGCTGCGGCTCGTTGATCTCGGCTTTGCCGCGGCAGATATCGGATGGATCGGAGCGCTCTCGAACGTAGTGACGTATACTATCATCGCACCGTTGACCAGCGCGATCCTGGCCCGAATGGCGCCACAGCAAGGCTTGATCTGGGGCTGCGCAGTCCTGGCCATCGGATTTGGAGCGCTTTCGGTTATCGATCGTTATGTCGACGTTCGCGTGAGCGCTGTAGGGAGTGTTGGGTTCGTATTCGCGGCACTCGCAGTCCAGCATGTCACATTCACGAATTGGTTTCTCGGACTTGCCCGGCCAGGCAAAGCGGGGACCGATGTCACGTTCCTGACTTCGGTAATGTCGGCTTTCGCACTGGCGGCCTTCGCGCCGAGTGGGTTTATAGCGGCGAGATTGGGCTATGGGGTCACGCTGATAGTGCCAGGGCTCGGCTATGCTCTTTCAGCCTTGCTCGCTGCAGCATTGCTCTGCCAAGCTGCCACCGTAGCGCCTGAGGAGTAACTGGTGATTGGGCGCACGCACTAACCAACCGGAAGCATTTGGAATTCCCAAATCAGGCCGGGCTCCAAACTTCCTGCTGGTGAGGGAGGCCGGCAGGCATGGCGACACCATCTTCACGATAGCGGTTGGTCGCCGCCGTTGACGGCGGCATGTCTTGCTGCGAGCTGCGAAGCACTCTGGCGCGGACACGCCGAGATTCGATCCGCTGGGTGACGCAGGCGCGCAGCACGAAGCCTTGTGGACCAAAAACGCACTCGACATAGTTCGGCAGGAGTTCCCGTCCTTCAGCGTTTCTGTGTGGGACGACCTTTGAATTGCCGGCTTCGCGGCCGTCAACCCCCTACTCCCTGTAGTTGATGAAGTCGGCAACATGATCTTGAACCCCTTCGACAACATCCAAGTCGAGTCCGTCGAGTGATAAGGATTTTCCATCGAGATGATTTCGCTGCGCTCAGGCCCGCTCAGCTTGTCGCCGTCCACGGTCGCTCGTTCGAGTGGCTGGACATTCGCACCGAGACAGTCGCCCAGCTGCGCGATCCAGTGACGCTCGAACGAGCGTGGGTGCCACTGGCTGCGATCACCGTTCCGGCGCAGCCAGAATGGGCGCCGACACATCCCGCAGTGGCGGAGGCCGATCGCCCACTTTGTAATTTTTTCCGTCGCTTCGTTCGTCGTAAAAAATCAGCTTCTCGCACCAAAGCGGACTGTCCTGAACGCCACAAGGTCAATCGCTCAGCCAATTAGCCTGACGACGTAACCAACCGGCTTCACAATGACGTCGATTGCGCCGTTCCGGATACGCACCACATCTCGGACCGCAACCCGCAAAATAGCCCCGGCTATCTCAGACGGGGGCATCCACTCTCGACGAATGTCAGGAAGCCGGTCTTGTTGCCTTGCGGATCGAAGTCATTTCACATCGGCTAGTCCCTAGTCAGCCGTACCCTTTGTGTGGTGATACTGAGCAATTCCATTCTGTTGGGGGGACTTCTGTACCGATTTGCGAGGCTTCTGAAGAACTCACCCACATCCGCCGGTTCAATGGTAAATTCTCCGTAGTTTGGGTCGAAGAGCGTCACTATCTCGTCCGATGCTGATGTCGCAACTAAGTGATGTTCCTGTCGCCCATCGCGCTCGAAAGCCAAGCTGAGCAAATACGTCCTCCCATCGGACACGATCTTGTCCTTCAATTCCAAGAATTGCTCGGTATCGCCGAACGCGTACGTGATACCGTCGTTGGCTGGAAAAAAGCCCGCTTGCCTCAACAAGGTTGCCCGTGCCCTAAAATTGGCTTCAGCGCCTTCTACGCCGTCCTCTCGCAACGATCTAAAGTTATCTTCATACCGTTGTTGAGAGCTGGCCGCCGAGCGGTGCCCGTTCGATCCGCGTGACAGCGCAGTCATTCGTGATCTTGGGCTTTGCGCGAGATTGGGAAGCCATCCAGCCACGAGCCCAACGCAAATGTTTTGGACATTCGCATCGCGCAATTCAGCAGTCCTGTATTGAAACACAGAGGTGCTCATCCTTGCAGGGGAGGATGTACCGTTGGCCAGATTACTTGCGCAGCACCCCATTCCTTCGGGCAGATCCCCAGGCGGTAGATTCCTGTACCGTGCAAGATCGCTAAGTTGTTTATCAAAGCCGTCACTATTGGAATTGTCCAATTCGTCATTCTGGCGCGGAAGAGTTGATGATTGGCCGATTCGATTGTGCATCTCGATTCTCGCCTCGCATGAAGGTTGCACCGTCCCATCACAGCGAATGATAGGCAGCAAGGCTGACGGCGAACTGACGGTGGCAGGTCTTACGAGCTTTGAGCTATACGGGGCCTAGACGACCTGACCGACAACCGCACCATTGGATTTGAGTAACAGCTGTATCAATGCACCGTTTCTTTCCAAGAAACGGCAATGGAGCATTCTATGGCGCGGCAGCCGGTCCTACTGCGTCACAAACGGTGATCTGTGTATCGGTCGAACTTGATCGCACGACAAGGGACATCTGGACGTCGTTCGGACGAGCCCACCGGCCGTTTGCGCCGCACTCAATATTTCGATGCACCGCTAGGCTTACGTGATGCCACTCATGATCCTCAGACAGCCCTCATGCCTTCAGGTTCGCGACGTAACAGGTTGGAGCGAGGGTGCCCGCCCTCGTGAGTGGCTTTGAACAGATCAGCGTGTGCCGATCGAGAGCCATCCGTTTTCCGGCGGATTTCGTCAGCCTCATCAAATTCAGGCCCATCCAATTCCGCGGTTAACGAGACTGCGGAAAGCTGCCGGTCGTGTTCGATCAGCGCAAGGATTGGGTCTTCTTCGGCCGCGCGATAGCCTGCAAGACTTGCGGCCCGACGGCTGGCCCTACTAGCGCGGCTCGGCCAGGTGCGAAGATCCGGACATTTGGCAGATCAACGCTACATGCGCGCGAATGGTCGATCCGACGTCATGACTGGGCCAGTGCAACAGGGATTGAGAGCCGCCTCAGTTATGAAGGGCGGCCTTCACAGCACGAGGCCCCGGTCTGCGAGCACCTGGTGCATTAGCGTGCCCTTGATCTCGCAAGTGATTTCTTTGAGGATCTGGGCTCCGATTTCCCGCTCTGCATCGGCGTCGCCGGTCAGTTGATATTCGGCGAGCCGTTGCGCCAAGCGGCCTTGAAACTCACCGTCCATCGCATCGGCGAGCCGCCTCTGCGTCGCTGCGTGGGCTTCGGGTGCGATGCGATTCACCACCGTCTCCCAGGGCTGCCAGCGGGTTGCCAGATAGTCAGTGAATCCCGTCGCCTCTAGGTTTCGCACCAATATCTCGGCCGCGGCAATGTCGTGCTCTGTGACGTGGGCGACGGCGTAAAAGCGCATGTTGGGGGCGATGTGCCGCAGTTGCAGCGGCTCGCGCAGCTTGACCTGATAGGCGAGATAAACCTCAATCTCATCGACGAAGCGGAGCGAACGGACCTTCTCGCGCGCAATCCCCTCCAACGCGTCCAAGCGGAACATGACGCGACCCTGTTGGAGGAGCTCGTCGAGCCGCCCGTCATAGGCCCCGTCCTCGACATCAGCGTTCAGACGTGCGGTCTGCATGCAGTTCCAGGTCAAAATGATGCGATCTTCGCAAGTCTCGTTCGCTCCGATGGCCAGCTGAAAGTATTGCTCGCGCAATCGCGGCCTCGTCGTTGCATGCCGTAGACCGTCTGCCACCGCCTGCCGGAACGCGGCATCACCATGGTTCACGGTGCCCGGCAGCTGCAACCTGTCGAGAAAGCGTGAATATTCCTGGGCACCCGGTTCATCGGCGAAGCCCTGCCACGCGACCACCAGCGCCGGCTCGTCCTTGAGCCAGGCCGCGACTGCCCCGGCGAGGGGCCGCGCCTGACTTTCCGCCGCTCCGCCGCCCATCGAAAAGAAGACCTGCGGGCCGGCATAGCCCTCGACATTCATGGCTGCCGCAAGGTTGGTTCGCACCCGCTCGGGCAGCGGGTTCTCATCCAGATCAATGGTGCACTCTGAGCCCAGCTGCGTCAGCAGGGTCTCAGGCAGGCTGGTCAGCTCATTGTGATCGGCGTAGAGCGTCACGAGTCCAGCCGGGAGGGTGTTAGGCAAACTGGTCAGCTCGTTACCGCTGATGTTGAGCCAATTGAGCTCCCTTGGGAGGGCTTCGGGCAGCGTCGTCAACCGGTTGCGGCCGGCGTCGAGCTGCCGGATTCCAGCCGGGAGGGTCTCGGGCAAACTGGTCAGCCGGTTGCCGCAGGCGTTGAGCTCCTGAAGCGTCGCCGGAAGGATATCGGGCAGAATGTCCAGCTGATTGTCGTCGACGTTCAGGCGCCGAAGTCCGGCCGGGAGGACGGGCAGGGCGCTCAGCTGATTGCCACTGACGTCGAGACTCTGAAGCGTTGTCGGAAGGGTATCGGGTAGGTTGGTCAGCTGATTGTTATAGATGTTCAGGCATCGAAGTCCGGCCGGGAGCGCGGCAGACAGGGTGGTCAGGGACAGCGATGAAAGATCCAGCGGCGGCGGCTGATCGACATTGACCACCTCCTCGCACAAAGCTCTCGTTCGTCTTACCGCCTCTTGCCGGTTCTCGTGTTCGCCCTGCCCCTCTTCGGCAGCCCAGCCTTCCAAGAGCCCGTGCAGTGACATCTCTCCGGTGGCGGGGGCCTGAGGGTTGGTTGGATTGCCGGCAGGGCTGGAGGCCCGCGCTCTGGTCAAGGCCCCCACCCACTCCGTTGTGGCGCGGGCGAGACCGCATAGGCAACCCTGCCGATGGGCTCGCTCGGAAGCTTCGGGTGTAATGCCAGTGCCCCGCTGGGCCCGCCCTGTGTCCATGAATGCCGCCTCTTAGGTCGCCAAAGGGAACTTGCTTTTCGCATCCGACAGCTGCCGTCGCCGACGGCGACAGTCCGCCGAACACGCTGCCAATTCACCCGCCGGGCAGTTGCAGCCTGAACTTTGCACGTCCGTAGGGAATCTGGGCCGTCGAATCGCCTGATATTGTTAAACGGACCATCCTATTCTCCCCTGCCAGATCGCGGATAGATCAAGCGGGACCGGCCAGTTTCGATAGCCACATTCTGACGCTAAGGAGCTTTGCTGTCGGCAAGCTGACGGGTCTTGAATGAATTTCTTGGGAGAATATCTTTGTGTTCTCCCTTCGATGTCGACCACAATGGCTTCGTTCTCGACGTCTTGTCACTGTGCGTCAGCTACCCTGAAGCCGCCTCGAGTTTTAGTCCGTTGGTGCGCGGGCCGACCACACCGATCGTCACAACGACGATCACCATTGCCCCCGCGATCAGGGCGAACACACCGGTCACACCGTAATCGCGGAGGCAAAACGCGTCAGGAAACCCGAAAACATCGCGCTGATGCGGCTGATCGAATAGACCACACCAATCGCACGGCTGCGCATACGCGTGGGGAACAGTTGCCTTGAGTATTATTCCAATGACCGCCATCGATGAGGCGGATCCCACCACGATCCACTTGCGCTCGATTCGCTCGGCGAATGACATCGAGACCAGCGGTCCAATAGGATTCGCGATCGCGATCACGAAGGAATAGAGCAGACTGTGCCGTGACGTTGATGCCCTTGGCGATCAGGAGGGTCGGAATCCAGCTTGCAAAGCCGCAGTATCCAATCGACTGAAAAAAGTTGAAGACCGGCATCATGTGGTACGGCCTCGATATCGGGATTGCCACTGCTCGGCAAAGCTCACTTTCCGCTCCTGGACCAGGGGAGGATGAGGCTCCGGTGCGGACAAAGACATACCGGTGCGCGCTACGATCTCGTGTTCAAGCCGGGAAACGATCGCGTCCGCCTCGGCAACACGGCCTCTCTGCGCCAGCCAGCGCGGACTTTCCGGCAAACCGAGGCGGATGAACCAGACGGCCACCGCGCCCAGACATCCGATCCAGATGACCCAGCGCCATCCGTCAAAGCCTAGGGGAGCCGTCGGCACGAACCACCAAGCAACCAGCGCGACGGTCGGAACGGCGGAGAATTGTATAGCCTGTAGGGAGGCAAACGATCTCCCGCGCGAATTCGGCGGCACGAGCTCGGTCGTGTAGGAGTCGATCGTAACGATCTCGGCACCGGCGCCGATTCCCGTGAGAAACCAAAAGAAGATAATCCGCCCCGCGCTGTGTTGACAGGCCAGCAAGGCGGCTGCTGCCATATACCAGAGCAGCGCGCCCGTGAAGACGGCCCGGCGCCCGAAGCGATCGGCCGATTGGCCAAACAGGAGCGTTCCGACGAACAGGCCGGCAAACATGGCGGCCACGAAAGCACCCAGTCCGGCGAAGCCGAAGAAATTCGTAGTCGAGGTCGTGAAAATTCCGCTTCTGACGCGGCCTGGTCCGATGTCGGCAGTGAAGAAGATGTCGTAGATTTCGAACCAGGCGCAGAGGCCGACCATCAAGACGAGCTTCCAGATCGGCCGGCTCATCGGAAGACGGTCAAGGCGCGCATTGATCATAGCCGCAGCCGATGGGTTATCGGTGTTCAAAGCCCTCACTCCGCTGCCATCCGCGGGTGTTGCGGTCGTTCGTGTCGCCGGCCCATGCATGCCTTTGATCATCCCTCTGCCTCGACTTGTTTTCCTTGTTCAGCACGCATGACCTACGGCATTACGACGATGACTTGTTCCCTTGCCAGCCTCTCGATCTCGCGCGCGTCGAAGCCGGCATCGATCAAAATCTCGTCTGTATGCTCACCTAGACGTGGCGGTTGGCGCGCCAATCCAGGTCGCTCGCGTTCCGTGCCGAATTCGATGGGCATGGCGGGAAGTCGCGTCATCTCTGTTGTGCCTTCGGCCGTGTGGATCGCAACATCTATCAGCCCGCCATGACTGGTCAGATGTGGATCGTTGAACAGGTCCGTCGGCTTACCGACTGGCGCCCAAGAGACGGACGCGCGTTCGCAACGTGCGGCAATCACCGCCTTCGAAAACGGGGTAAGCGCTTCCTGCACGGCGGGTATGAGCCAGCTGCGATGGCTCGCCCGCATGACATTGGTGGCGAGTTCAGGATTAGCGCCGAGGGCGGTGAGCCCGAATTCCTCGGTGAACCGGTTCCATTGCTTGTCGCTAGTGACGCCGATGAAAATCTGATCGTCGCTCGTGTTGAAAACGTCGTAAATGGCCCAGGCATGGTGGCGCTCCGGCATGGGTTTTGGCGGGTGTCCACTCGCGACCGCGCCGGCCATGTGTGTGACCATGAAGAACGCCGCGCTCTCGAACAGTGCGCTGCTGATCCGTTGGCCTCGACCGGTCGCGTCGCGCTCGCGAAGCGCTGCGAGTGCGGCCGTGGCGCCGAAGATTGCGCCTGCGATATCGTTGACGGAAGCACCCGCGCGTAACGGCCGCCCCGCAGGACCGGTCATATAGGCGAGCCCCGCCTGAAACTGCACAACCTCATCGAGCGCCGGCCGCTGCTCGTAGGGACCCGTGAGGAAACCTTTGAGCGCCAGATAGATCAGACGTGGATTGATCGCTTCCAGGTCAGCATAGCCGCATCCCAGCCGCTCCATCGTGCCGGGCGCGTAGTTCTCGATGACGATATCGGCGTCCTTCACCAGCCGATGGACCGTCGCGCGTCCCTCGCGATGCTTCAGGTTGATCGCGATACTGCGCTTATTGCGGTTGAAGCCGGCGAAGAAACCTGCGCCAAATCCAGGCAAACGGCGCGTGTGGTCGCCGTCAGGCGCAGGCTCGACCTTGATCACATCGGCTCCGAGATCGGCTAGTATCAAGCCAGCGCACGGCCCCATGATCGTGTGGCTGAACTCAAGGACCTTCAGTCCCATAAGCGGCTTAGCGGACACCTGTCGCTTTGCTCCGAAATGAATTGAGGCTTCCGGCGTGGAGTAGCTCGCTCGGCAGGTTGTGGCCGACGATCTCTTCCGCCATCCGTCCGACTTCGATCAGCGCGTCGAGGTCGACGCCCGTACTGATCCCCATCTCCTCGCAAAGCAGCACGAGCTCTTCGGTGCAGATGTTGCCGGCCGCGCCCTTGTGCGCGGCGAAGGGACAACCGCCCAATCCGCCGACAGTCGAGTCGAATTTCGTCACTCCCATGCGCAGGCCCGCCATCGCGTTGGCGATCGCTAGCCCGCGGGTGTCGTGAAGATGCAGCGTGATCCGCTGATGAGGCCACCTGTTTCGCACCTCCCCGAGCAGCTTTTCGACGCGTAGCGGCGTCGCCCAGCCCATCGTATCCGACAGGGAAATGTTGCCGATCGCGACACCGCATTCATCGGCAATGCGAAAGCCGTCGCGAAGGGCAGAGATCACCTGCGCCGGTGTGACATCGCCCTGGAAATTGCAGCCGAACGCCGCCATAACCCCGATCCGCCGCACCGGAACGTTTTTCGCCAGATGGAGGAGGGTCTGCTTGCGCATCGCTTCCAGGTTTTCCGCGTGGCTGCGATGCAGGTTCTTGCGGGTGAACGCATCGGAGGCGGACAGCGCAACCGACCCGAAAAGCGTCAGCTTGTCCGAATGTGCCAGGGCCCGATCGAGACCCTTGTCGTTGAACCAGAGCCCGACATAGTGAACACCGGGGGCCGGCCGAAAGCCGGCGGCAACGTCATCGGCATCCGCCCATCCGGGCACGAGGCGAGGATTGACGAAGGAACAAACCTGGATGTGGCGAAGCCCGGTTTCCGCCAAAGCCTCAATGAGGCGAATCTTGTTCGCGGAGGCAATCGGTCCCGGTTCGATCTGAAAGCCTTCGCGCGGGCCCTCCTCCTGGATCTCCACTTCGTTTGGCAGGTCTGCCATCTATCCTCGCTCGGCGCAGTCGCGACCGCGGCCGCGACTGCGTCTCGATTTCTGCGCTGAGCACAGGATTGCCGCCGTGTTCCTCTTTCGTCCAATACTGATTTGACGGCGTTACCCATATGATTCTTAAATACCAGGATGGATATCCGACAGCTTCGCTATTTCATCGCAGTCGCCGAGGAGCTGAACTTCAGCAGAGCTGCACGCCGTCTCAATCTCAGCCAGCCTCCGCTCAGCCTCCAGATCAAGGCCCTCGAGCATGAGGTGGGCGCGCCGCTCTTTCTGCGCCAACGCCGCGGCGTCGAGTTGAGCCAGGCCGGACAGATCCTGCTTGAACAGGCGCGCGAGGCGCTTGCTAAGCTCGATCAAGCGATGAGGACGGCGCAGCGGGCTGCGCGCGGAGAAGTGGGCCTGCTTCGCATCGGCTATACAGGGTCAGCTCCCATCCACGCGTCGTTCTCGAAGATCTTGCGATATTTTTCGCAAAGCTATCCGGAGATACACCTCGAGCTGCTTCATGCTTCCACCAGTGAACAGGCCGAGATGCTGACCGGCCGGCGGCTGGATCTCGGATTCCTCCGACCCTCCCCGACATATCCGCTCCCCAAGAACGTAACCGTTCGCCGGCTCTGGTCCGACCCGCTGGAGTTGTTTGCACCGAAGGGGCATCCGCTACTGCGCGCGCGCGGCGCTATCGCCGTGCAGGCGCTTAAGCCGCTGCCGTTCATCTTCTTTGCAAATGCCAGCCGACGAGGATTGAATGGCCATGTCGTGCATCTCTGCGGAAGCGCGGGGTTCACGCCCAAGGTGGTTCAGGAAGCCGAGGACGGCGGTGCCATTCTGGGCCTTGTCGCCGCGGGCTTGGGGGTTGCCGTGCTGCCGAAATGCTACGGCAAGATCGTCGTGAGCGATGTCGTGCGGCGCCCTCTGACCTCGGCTGAAGCCAAGAGCGATCTCTACCTCGCCTACAATCAGGACCGCGCGTCCGATCACCTGATGCGATTTGTGACGCTCGGGTCCAGTACGGTCACAGCGGACTGAACCCATCTAAACATCAGATAGACCATATCTGTTAGGTTTGCTAGACTGAAGGCTTGCCGTTTTGCTGGTCCAAGACCGGAACGCGACGTAGTTTGAGCCCGCGTGATCACAACAGGCTACGGAAGTGTAGTGAAGACAGGCTTCGAGCCCCTAATTCTTGCGACACTTGGCTCTTTGCTCTTGTTATCATCAGCCTTTGCGGGCTGATGACCTTCAGTTCTCCAAACTCGCCTTCAATTTGGCCGCCTAGCATCAGGGGCACTCTAGCGACATGGTCACCATCGCGGGACGAAGCCGGACAATTTCTGTTAGGGGTGTCGGCGCTGACGAGGATAGCACCACGCAATACGCGCTCCAAGTCCGCTTTCGCGGCGACTTCGCCAAGCAGTGCGACTACCCCCTCGACAAGATCGGCCGGATGCCGGCGACCAGAAATTGCGGGCTCCCTGACATCGTCATGCTCAACGTCTATCTGACTTGAAAGGCAGAAGATGACACCTCGAGCATGACTTGCACTATTCGCCTCCCTCGTAGAACAGCTCGAGTGGCAGGCCGACCAGGGACTTCCCGATCCAGTCCCGCGCGATTACGTTGGACGGCCCCATGGCGATACCGGCCCGGGCATCGCGAAACGACCGTTCGATCGGCCCACGCCGATAACCGTAACCACCGGTTACGGTCAACGCCGCAGCCGCCACCTTGTTGGCTACCTCGGCGGCGTGGACCTTGAACTCCGTCAATGGAATCAGGATCTCGCTCTGCGGCTTTCCAGCGTGCCACAGCTCATCCAGCTTGGCGGCGAGCTCGTTGCGCCATGGTCGCAAGGTTTCGACCAGCACCTTCGCTGCGCCGAGCTCCTGACGGATCGCCTGATAGTCCGACAAGTTCTTGTTCTTGTCCTTGTGAACGAAGCTCGATGTATGGGCGACCGCCGCATTGAGAGCACCTCGTGCGACCCCCTCCCACACGGCCCCGAGACCGATCAGATAAACCGGAGAGACACCGTCATAGATGATCTCCTTGCCCTGCCCCTCAGCGCCAAGCCGGTCGCGGCTTGGAACCTTGACGTTCGTATAGCGGATCGGTCCGGAATGATTTGCCCGCACGCCGAGCGCTTCCCAGGGCCCGGCTTCGATTCCGGGCGCCTTGCCATCGACGATAAAGAAAGAGATATCGGTCTGGTCCTTGGCGCCGGGAGAGCGTGTTTGCATCACATAAAAATCGGCATGACCCGAGCTCGTAGTGAAGGATTTCTCTGCGTTGACGACATAGTTGGCGCCGTCGCGCGAAGCCTCGGAGAAGTTGTACCACCAATGTCCGCCCGACGCCCGTTCGCTAGTCGAATATGTGCCGAGCAAAGTGCCGCCTTTCGCTTTGAGCCAACGCTCCTTCTGGTCATCATTGCCGAACAGGTTGATGGTCTGCGCTGCGCCGACATGCATGACGTAAATGAGGCCTGTCGATGCATCATGCAGACCGATCCGATAAGCAGCCTCCGCGAAGTCGCCATGGCTCAATCCGAGTCCGCCGAAACGGAGCTCGTTGAGGACTCCTGTCCATCCGGCCGCAGCCAGAGCCTGAAGATTTTCTCTCGGAAACCGGCCTTCGAGGTCATTGCGCCCTGCATAGAGCTTGACTGTCGTCTCTATCGCTTCGTCAAGGCGCGAATAGATGTCGTTCTCTGCGGCGCGCGCCAGGTTGTTCTTGCTCATGATAGCCTCCTCACTGTCTTCCAATACAACTGTTCAAGCGGCCGCGTGATCGGCCGGTGACGGACCGCGCAAGGCGGCAAGATGTGCCGCGCTCTCCTCAGGACTCCCAAGATAGAGCGCCTTGATCTCGGGGCGCCCGCGCAGATCAGCAGCATCGCCCGACAGCGCCATCGAACCGCCTTCGAGCACGGCGGCGCTGTCGGCGTAACGCAGCGCCACTGTCGAGTTCTGCTCGGCCACCAGGATCGACAATCCTTCTTCGCGGTTGAGCCGTTTCAGCGTGCTGAAGATCGTCTCGACCACAAGTGGCGCAAGGCCCATCGACGGTTCGTCCAGCACCAGGAGCCGCGGGCGCGACATCAAGGCGCGGCCGATCACTGTCATCTGCTGTTCGCCGCCCGAGGTGAGACCCGAGGCAGAGCGCCGGCGCTGTTTCAGGCGCGGAAATAATGTGTAGATGCGTTCAAGTCCTGCC
Source organism: Bradyrhizobium sp. BLXBL-03 (assembly GCF_051853015.1). Classification (NCBI taxonomy): domain Bacteria; kingdom Pseudomonadati; phylum Pseudomonadota; class Alphaproteobacteria; order Hyphomicrobiales; family Nitrobacteraceae; genus Bradyrhizobium; species Bradyrhizobium sp. BLXBL-03. Next base: position 7,716,043 of record NZ_CP182470.1, read on the forward strand.
GCGATCTCGCCACGCGACAAGCCTCCTCCAATGCCCCCGGCCAACAGGTTCTCCTCGACGTTGAGCGCACGAAAGCAGTGGCGGCCCTCCAGCACCGGGACCAGACCGAGGCGCACCAGATCGGCCGACGTGAGCGCGGCGGTATCGCGCCCGTCGAACACGACGCGTCCGTGCGTGAGCTGACCGCGCTCGGCATGCAGCAGATTGGAAATCGCCTTGAGAGTGGTGGACTTGCCCGCTCCGTTGGCGCCGAGCAGGGCCACGATCTCGCCGCGGCGCACCGTAAGCGAGACATGGGACAGCGCACGAATGGCATGATTGTAGGTCGCGGCCAAGCCTTCGAGCATGAGAAGATGATCGCTCATGGTGATGATCCGGATTTTCTGGACCAGGAACCGGCGCACCGGCTCCTGGTCGTCTCGGGTCCCTTTTACTCGCTGACTGCCGTGTCGTCAGAGGTGCGGATCTTGATGTTGTGTTCAGCCGCGTAAGCCGCCGCGGACTTCTCGATGGTCGGCCGCAGTGAAGCCCAGTCGGGCGCGATCCAATCCGACACCACCTTCCACTTCACGCCATCCCACTGCTGGAAGGTAACGCGGCCATCGCCTTCGTGATTGTCCCAGGTCACGTTGATGGAATGGAACAACCCTTTGGCGCCAAGCGCCTCGACTCGCGCCGGATCGAGCTGCAGATGCTCGAAGCCCCACCGCACCTCATCGCCGGACAGCGTGCGCTTGCCGAATTTCTGCTGGGCGATCCGGATCGCCTCGACATTGAGGATGCCGTTGACGATGCCGAGGTTGTGATAGACGCTGCCGATCCGCTTCTTGTCGTCGAGATTGCCCTTGCCGGCGCCGTAGACGGTCTTGATGATCTCCTGCAGCACTGGATATTCGGCGCCCGAGGCCTGCGTCGTGATCGCGACATAGCCCTTGGCAGCATCGCCCGCGGGAATGACGTCCTCCTCCGAATTCGACCAGACATTGCCGATGATGTGATCGACCGGGAAGCCGACCTTCTGCGCCGTCTTCAATGCCACCGGGTTCATCACGCCCCAGCCGCGCAAGACCACGTAGTCGGCCTTAGCACGACGGATCGATAGCCACTGTGACTGCTGCTCGTTGCCGGGATGCGGCACTTCGATCTGCTCCAGGGAAAAGCCGTATTTGTCGGCGAGAAGCTGATAGATCGGGATAGTCTCCTTGCCATAGGGCGAGCCGTGATAGAGCACGACGATCTTCTTGCCTTTGAGCTTATCGGTGCCGCCCTCGCGCGTGGCGATGTAGTTCACGATACCCGAAGTTTCGCTGTAGGGATTGAGCAGAAGCGGAAACACATAAGGGAACACGCGACCGTCGGTGGAATCGGTACGGCCGTGGTTGATAGTGATCAACGGCACCTTGTCCTTGGTGATCCGATCGATCATCGCATAGGCGATCCCGACCGAAAGCGGATTCCAGGCCGCAACACCCGGATGGTTCTTCAGCCGCTCATAGACCTCAACGCCGCGCTCGACCTCATACTGCGTCTCGCCCTCCTCCCAGGTCAGCTTGACGCCGTTGACGCCACCATCGCGGATATTGACCAGATTGAGATAGTCGATGAAGCCGCCGAAAAAGCCGGTGCCGCCGGCCGCGTAGGGGCCGACCCGGTAGCTCTGCAGCGGAAAAAACTGCTCATCGGCGTAACCCGGCAGCGCAGCGCCGATGGCGAGCGCCGCGGCAAGCGCAGCAGTGCGGAGAGATTTGGACAGGAGCATAAATTTTCCTTTCATTCAGGAGACAATTCAATTGTGAATGGGACGGGGCTGCGGAGGGAAAACTCGGCGCCGGATCTTGTCCGCGACGCGATCGACCAGCGCGATCAAGCCGCACGGCTCGGCGATCAATAGGCCAATGATCAGTGCGCCGATGACGATGCGCTGGCTCATCTCCAGCACGCCGGAATCGAAGACATTGCCGAGGAATGCGGCGCCAAACCGCGAGAGCAGCAGCGGGAATACAACGATGAACGCCGCGCCGAGAAACGCGCCGCGGATCGAGGCCAGGCCGCCGATTATGATCATGAAGAGGATCTGGAACGAGCGGTCCAGGTTGAAGCCGGCGGGCTCAACGGTGCGCAGATAGGCGAAGGCCCACAGCACCCCGGCGACGCCGATCAGGAACGACGAAACCCCGAAGGCGAGCAGCTTGGTGCGCAGCAGCGGTACGCCGATCACCTTGGCCGCGACCTCGTGGTCGCGTAGAGCCATGAAGTTCCGCCCGACTTGCGAGCGCAGCAGCCGGGTCGCGAGCAGCGTCGCAACAACGACGACGGTCAGCGAGAAGACGTAGCGCCCGACTGCGCCGGAGAAGCTCAGGCCGGCCACCGCCAGCGGCGGCGCGTCGATCACGCCGGATGGATTATAGTTCGAGAACCAGCCGAACTTGGTGAGCGCCCACTGCACAAAGAACTGCGCCGCCAACGTCGACACCGCGAGGTAGAAGCCGCGCAATCGCAAGCTTGGGAGACCGAATACGATCCCCACCGCAGCAGCGACAAAGCCTGCGGCCACGAGACTGGCGAGAAATGGCAGGCCATGCAGCCTCAGATTGAAATTATAGGCGGCATAAGCGCCCACCGCGAGATACGCGGCCGACCCGAGCGAGACCTGCCCCGCATAGCCGGTGAGCAAGTTGAGGCCCAGAGCCGCGAGCGCGAGCGCGAGAAACGGCGTCAGCACCGCATCTAACAGGTAGTCGGAGCCCGCGAACGGAATGACGGCGTAGGCGGTGATCAGCAAAACCGCGAGGCCGAAGCGATTCGGCGTGAACCAGCGCACAGCAGCGGAACGAATGGGCGTGGTCATCGGTCAGACCCTTTCCACCAGCTTCTGTCCAAACAGCCCTGACGGACGCAACAGCAGGAAAGCGAGCGCCACTACATAGGCCGCCCACGCCTCGATGCCGCCGCCAAGCAGCGGGCCGACATAGACCTCGGCCAGCTTCTCGATGGCGCCGATCAGGAGGCCCCCGACGATGGCGCCCGCCACCGAATCGAAGCCACCGAGCACCAGCACGGGCAGCGCCTTAAGCACGACGAGCGAAAGCGAAAACTGCACACCGAGGCGCGCGCCCCACAACAGACCCGCGACCAGTGCGACGATCCCCGCTGCGGTCCACACCGCCGCCCAGACGCGGGACAGCCGCAACCCCACCGCTAGTGCGGCGAACTGATCATCGGCGACCGCGCGGAACGCCAGCCCGGTTCGCGTGTAGCGAAAGAAAAGCGCAAAGGCGGTGACCAGCGTCCCGGCAATAGCCGCAGCGAACAGGTCGAACTGGCTGATCAGGACGCCGCCCACCTCGAACGGGATATCTTTGATGCCGAGATCGAGACCGTGGACCTGGGTGCCCCACAACAGCTGCGCGGCGCCCTCGATGACATAAGAGAGGCCCAGCGTCGCCATGAACAGCGCCATCGGCGACTGATTGACCAGCGGCCGCAGCACGACGCGCTCGACGGCCACGCCGAGAGCCACCATGATCACGAGCGTGACCCCCGCGCCGAGCCAGAACGGCACGCCGCGCTCGACCAGGCTCACGAAGGTGAGAGCCGCGAACAGCAGCATCGCTCCCTGGGCGAAGTTCAAGACGCCGGACGTCTTGTAGATCAGCACGAAGCCGATCGCGACCAGCGAGTACATGACGCCCGATAAGAGCCCGCCGACGAGGACCTCAATGAAGAACTGGTAGTCGAACATCAGATCACGAGCTCCGTCTCGCCCTCATGAGCTACACCGAGATAAGCGTCGATCACCGCCTGGTCGGACCGCACCTCATCCGGCGAGCCGTCGGCGATCTTGCGGCCGTAATCGAGAACCGCGATTCGATCGGAGAGACCCATGACGACGCCGATGTCGTGCTCAATCAACACAATAGTGGTGTCATACGCGTCGCGCGCATTGCGGACGTGTGCTGCCAAATCCCGTTTCTCTCCGAGAGTCACGCCAGCGAGCGGCTCGTCCAGCAGTAACAGCCGTGGGCGTGCGACGAGCGCTCGTGCGAGCTCCACCCGCTTCAGGATTCCATAAGGGAGCCCGCCTGCGAGCTGATGTTTGACCGCGCCGAGGTGAAGAAACGTAATCGCTTCCTCGGCAGCGGCGCGAGCCTTGGCTTCCTCGCGACGTGCCTGCGGCGTCGACAGGATCTGCCGCACGAAGCCGGCCCGTCGGCAGTGCACGAGGCCCATCATGACGTTATCGAGCACCGACAGGCCCTTGAACAGCGCAAGGTTCTGAAATGTGCGCGCTACGCCGACCGCGGCGAGCCGCGCGGTCGGCACATGCCTGAACCGTTCGCTGCCGAGCTGCACCACGCCGCGACCAGGACGGTAGAGCCCACTCACCACATTGAGCAGCGAGCTCTTCCCGGCCCCGTTTGGACCAATGATGGCCCGGATCTCGCCCTTCGCAACGGCAAGATCGATGCCGTCAAGCGCAGTCACGCCGCCAAAACTGAGCGAGATACTCTGCAGCGTCAATACCGGCGCACCGGCATCGACGCGCACAGCGCCCGCGGCACGAGGCGTTCCCCCCGCTACATTCGAGTGCACGGTGGCGCGCTCGCGCGCACGCGCCACGATCAGGGAGTTACCGGGCGCTGTCGCAATGAGGCTCATACGTCGCCCTACTCCGCCGCCTGAACGTGTGGCGCGTTCTGGGCCTCGAGCTCGCGAACCAGTGGGATCACTTGCTCGCCGAAATATTCGACTTCTTCCTGGAAATGCAGGAAGCCGAGCAGGATCAGGTCGGCACCGGCCCGCTTGAGCTCGATAATGCGCTCGGCGACCTGCTGCGGCGTCCCGATCAGGTTAGAGCGGAAACCGTCGTTGTATTGAACCAGGTCCTGGAAGGTGGATTTGGCCCAATTGCCTTCGCGCTCGGGGCTGGCATTTCCGGCATTCTGGACCTCGTGATGGAAGCCGCCCACCGCTTCAGGGATTGCCTTGTCGAGGATCTCCTGGAGGACATCCTTAGCTTCCTTTTCGGTCTGCCTGACGATGCCGAATGCGTTGATGCCGATCTTGGTTCGCCAGCTCTTGCCGAACGTCTTTTCCTTGGTCCTGATGTCGTCGACTTGCGCCTTCAGCCCGTCCGGCGTGTTGCCATTTGTGAAGTACCAATCTGACACCCGCGCCGCCATGTCGCGAGCCGCGCGCGAGGAGCCGCCCTGGAAAATCTCCGGCAGAGGATCGAGCGGCTTCGGCTTGAGCGAATAATCACGGAACCGGTAAAAATCACCACCTAGAGTGTAGCTCTCCTGGCTCCAAATCCCACGCAGGGCATTGATGAACTCTTCGGAGCGGCGATAGCGCTCGTCATGATCGAGCCACGGCTCGCCAATGGCATGGAATTCACCGCGGAACCAGCCCGATACGATATTGACCGCAACGCGGGCGTTGGTCAGCTGGCTGATCGTTGCGATCTGCTTCGCGGCCAGCGCTGGATTCCACGGCCCGGGAAGGATCGCGGCGATGACGTTGAGTTTCTCAGTCGCAGCAAGAAGTGCGTGCGAGAAGCTGACGGATTCGTGCTGCTTGTCGGCACCGTAGCCCGCAGTGAAGCGGATTTGGCTCAAGGCGTAGTCGAAGCCGGCCTTCTCGGCGATCTGGGCAAGCTTCCGGTTGTAATCGATATCCCAACTGGTGCGCTGCTCGATAGATGAGATAACAAGGCCGCCGGATACATTCGGGACCCAGTAAGCAAATTTGATCGGGTCGCTGTTCGTGGTCATAACTGTCACCTCAGGTGAATTAGCTTGCGACGATGTGGACAACGGACGGAAATCAGGCACCGCACCGCATGGACGTCGTTCGATACGAACGATCGCACGCCTGTTTCGAAACTAGGCTATGATTTGAAGACGTCTTGGCGATCTGCGGTGCAGTTAAGCCGATGCGAGATTGACATCGTCAACAGATCGGCGCACGGGGCCATGCAACACACGGTTCCACATGTATCGGCGCCTGCGGCCTCATCGACGAGATCATTGCAAATCATCGAGCTCCCCTCTCGAGCACCATTGATCGACGATCAATAGTCTCAGAGAAACAACGAGCGCACGAGTCTAAGATCAACTCTTTTTCGTCGTACTCGTAAAAATCGCTTCCTTAGATTTGCGGCAAACGGATCGTTTGTTACTGCACGATGCAGATCTCGTGAGGGACAGCTCGCTTGTCGCCGCTGACAACGACTGCATTGACCGCCCTGATGAAGCCTTTGCTGCGTCCGGCTCTGGCAAAGATATTCTCTCGGTCCATCGCCTCGCAGAACATGAACAGCGTAACTCGTCTTGCATCACATCAATTCATGTCACCGAGCACAGGCTGCGTGGCATCGCGAAAGAAAGCCGATGCGCGAGCAGCTCGATTAAGCATCACTTGCTGATCGAACATTGCAATAGACCTGCGCTTTCACCAACAAGCAGATGAAAGAAGCGTTGGGTATCGACGCCTTGGTGCTTTCGGTCTAACACAGCGTTCTCGAAACACGGCCTCGCGTGGCCGAGTTGCTCTTTGTGTTGCTGCCTCAGGCGGCCGCAACGGGTCACTGCGGACTGCATCATGACGCGATGTGCGTAGGGGTAGATCTTCCGTGGAAAAAATCTTGAGCGTGAAATCTCGTGGGGCTGGGTGGCGCTCAGTTCTGTCGAACGTGCGTGGTCAGTTGGCGGAAACTGCAGTCGCTCGCGACCGCAGCGGAGGTACAGCCAAGGCGGAGCGCGATCTTCTGCGCCGCTCCGGCCTGCTTCTGTTGTCCGTGCCTTGCGAGTATGGCGGTATCGGCGCATCCTGGATCGATATCTTCGGCGCGGTGCGGGAGTTGGCGCAGGTCGATCCCTCGCTCGCCCATCTCTTCGCCTTCCAACATCTCCAAATCGGCTCGATCCTGCTCTATGCTAGCCGTGAACAGCAGGCGTCGCTGCTGCGTGGCACCGTCGAACAAGGCTGGTTTTGGGGCAACGCGCTCAATCCACGGGACGCGCGCACACACCTCACGGCAGACGGTACAGGATTCCTTCTCGACGGCATCAAGAGCTTCTGTTCGGGCGCTCGCGACTCGGATCGCCTGTTGGTTTCAACACATGATGCCCGAGGCGGATTCCACATCGCTGCCTTGCCAACGGTACGTGAAGGCATCACTGTGCTGGACGACTGGGACAATATGGGCCAGCGGCAGACCGACAGCGGCACCGTGAGCTTTGAGCGTGTTGCAGTGGCGCAGCATGAAGTGCTGGGGCCGCCTGGTCCCTTCGGTACGCGTGCGTCGCTCCGCGCCTGCCTCGCCCAGACCGTGCTGGGCATGATCTATCTGGGCATTGCGCAGGGAGCGCTTGAGCAGGCGATTACTTTCACGCGAGAGCAATCGCGGCCTTGGCCGGGATCGGGTGTCGAGACAGCATTGGAAGATGCTTATATTCAACAACACTATGGCGAGTTTCATGTCGCGCTTGCCGGCGCCGAGGCCCTCTCGGAGCGTGCACTTGCGCAGTTGAAGGCTGCCTGGGATGAGGGCGACAAACTTGGCGCCGAAGGTAGAGGAGAGGCGGCGGTGGCAATCGCCACTTTTAAAGTTGCCGCGATGAAGGCGGGGCTCGATATCGCAACACGACTGTTCGAGGTTACAGGCGCGAGAGCTACCCACGCACGCCATGGCTTTGACCGCTATTGGCGCAACCTACGAACCCATTCGTTGCACGATCCGGTTGACTACAAGCTGAAAGATCTGGGCTGCTTCATCCTGACCGGCCGCTACCCGGTTCCGGGATTCTATTCCTAACAAGAAGCGATCGCCGACGCCTTCCGAGCATTCACGCCAAACGAAAGCACCAACGCCGTAGGATACCGTTCAACCGGTTTCGTGGACTGCTACGCGGCCGGTTTGGCGTGTGATATGGCCCTGGACTTTGCGAACGGTCAACAGCCGGCACAAATGACGATGGGTCACCACGATTGTGAAAGCCAGTTAATATGAGGGGGCCGGATCCAGCGCTTCCTGCTCCAGGTGACGCACGTCAGATCCGAACGCCAACCACTCCGCAAGCTCACAAATTGCACTGTCGGATTTTGCGATCGAGACGAGACTCGGATCGGCATCTGCCGGCTGGCCCGCTCGCTCGGCCAGCTCCCTGGTCATCAAGTGAGGACGGGGCCCGCGGGGCAGATTTTGCTCAAGATTCCTGAAGATCCGCAGGCCGCCGGCGTCCACATCACCGCAGTGAAGGAGCGGCACCTCGGCCGGCAGGAGCTTCAGAACCTTAGCTAGAAGCTCGATGAGCCCCGACGTCGGGAAGCCGCCGGTGTACATGACCAGGCTGCCGTCCTCGATCTCGCGAACCTGCCGATTGAAGCTCGCGTAATTCTCGACTGTCAGGATGGCGGTCGCCGCTCCAAGATCGACAGCTGCGAGAGCATCTCCGGATGGACTGAGGCGAACGGCTTGGCACAGCTATCGATCAGACGACCGAGCCCCCATCCACGGCAATAGGCCCTCTTATATGAACAGGATGACTGAAACGCTCCAGCCCCATGTTCGTCCAGACCACGTCGGCCGCCGCGCCAGGCTGGCCGATCCGAACGGCGATGACGGCGGCAAGCCTCGATGCGTGGCGATCGAAGGCCTTCGGATCGTCCGTTGCCTTGAGAGAGAAGGTACGCGCGTCCAGTCCGTGAGCCTCCTCTCGCGAGATGGACGCTAGCAGCGTGAAGAACTCCGTGGTGGCATCGGCCTGAGCGACTGTTAGGCGATAGGCGGTCTCGCCGCGAGACCAGCTAGCGGTCATCTCGTCCAATAGGGTTTCGACCCACGGTTCTCCGGCCGCTGCGACAGGAAGCAAGTCTTCTGATGCGTTGCGCGGTCGCCGGCGCAGTCGGACGTCCGAGATGCCTGGCGAGCAGCTCAGGATCGCGAGCGCGGACTCGCTCGATCAGGTGGTCCCGCTCCCTCTTGCCCCGCTGCACCTCAACGGCGCCGAACCTCTCCGCTGCGCAACGGCTCACCAGCTGCGCTGTCGAGAGCCTGTCGTACTCCGGGGCTGCGGTTGCCGGCCGTGAGCGATCAGGGTTGCGCTCGCTCCGCTCCAGCAGCCGCTCGAGGAATTCGACGCCGGATCCGTCGTACGAACGTCGCTCATTCCGCAGCCTGGTCCCGCGGGACAGCTTCAGCCTTCTCGGCAGCGATCAGCTCGGATTTGAACACGTCGAAGCCCTTGCGGTATGGATCGATGGCAACGATGGCGTCGCGGGCCTTCTCCGTCAGGAATCCGGTGTCAATCATAACCTGATTGCCCAGCCTGTTCACGTTCACGACAGTGTCGACCACTTCCATGAACACATGACGCTTTTCGTCGGGGTAGCCAGCATGACCTGGAGTCAGAGATCACGCATAATTCCGAACTCTGGCCGATGGCCTTGGTATAAAGGCGGTTGAAGGCCTCGTCAAAGATGGCAAGTGACAGTCCGCTCTCGCCGTGCGCCGGTTCTGGTAGCCGAAGCGAGGGCGCTCCAGGGCGATCGCCCTCATGCGCTGGCGAAGGCCGGCTTCGTCCGCGCGGGTCGTCCGGTATCTCATGGTCATGCGGCAGCAGCCGATGGCTTTACACGCTCGCCGTTCGCTCATTCCGAAGGCGCCTCGGAGATGGACGACAGCTTTCCGCTTAGCTGCGGGCGCGTCCTCCTCCTTCATCATAGAAAGGTCAGATCAAAAAGAGGAGAGTATCATGGCCCATCGCAATTTGCCGCGACCGGCGGCTTCTATGGAATCGACATTGGCAAGAGCCTGTTCCACGCCGTTGGCCTGAGCTGCGACGGCACACCTGTTCAGAAAGTTCGCTTTCGACGGGACACCCTTCTTCAGTTCTTTGCTCGCGCACAACCAAGCATAGTTGGCATGGAATCCTGCGCCGGTTCACAGTGGCTCGCTCGGAAGATACAGGCACTTGGTCACAAGGTGCGCCTGATCCCCGCGCAATTCGTGAAACCCTACGTGAAGTCAAATAAGAACGATATCATCGACGCCGAGGCGATCGCTGAGGCCGCGACGCGACCGACAATGCGCTTCGTCGCCGTGAAGGAGAAGGGCCAGATCGATCTTCAAGCGCTGCATCGAATCCGTGACCAGATGGTCGGCTCGAGGACACGCCTGATCAATCAGATGCGGGCTTTCTGCCTCGAGTACGGTGTACCTTTGCGTCAGGGTGCCGGAATATTCAAACTCGAGTGCCGCGCGCTTTGAATGACGAAGGAAACGATTTGTCACCAGTGATGCGTCGCCTGGTGGGCGATCTCTTCGCCGATTTCCGCCGCCTCGAAGAACGGATCCGCGAAGTGTCAAAGGAGATCGAAGCGGTCGCCGATCGAGAGGACGTCACGCGCCGGCTGATGACAATCCCTGGTATCGCGCATTGGGTGCGACCACCGTACTTGCCGCGATTGGTGATGGGCTGCAGTTTCGCAAGGCCCGCGACCTTGCTGCCTGGCTGGGGTTAGTGCCCAGGCAATACTCGACCGGCGGAAAACAGACGTTGCTTGGCGTCAGCAAACGCGGCAACCGTTATGTGAGAAAGCTTCTAGTGCATGGCGCACGATCCTGCTTCCGGCATTTGGATCGGACGCGCGATCGCCTAGGAAGCTGGCTCGACAGGCTGCAGGCTCGGATGCATCCGAACAAGGCTGTTGTCGCTCTAGCCGCCAAGATGGCCCGCATTGTCTGGGGGGTCTTGAACAAGCCTGAAGCTCTCTACGACCGCAGAGATCCTGCTTTCACCTAACGCTTCTGGCTTCGATTGCAAGGCTCGGGAACAGTGATGACGAAACAGTGGATCAACATGCCGTAAGCCCTGTGCAAAAAAGCGGGCTTCGTGCCCGAACCATTTATTGGGAACGGCGTGCGCGGATCTCATCATGGCCTGGCTGCAACAGCAGTCCACTCGCGAGAGGCCGGATACATTTATGCAACTGAAAGCGTCATTTTTGCTGTTACGAACCCTTGCACGGACGGGGCCGACCATACATTCTTTCCCAAGAGGTCCTTCAAGGCCGCATTGTCCAGCATGGCGTCAGCCAGCAGCCGCTTCAGCCGCGTGTTCTCGTCCTCCAGCATCCTCAGCCGCTTGGCCTCCGAGACCTCCAGCCTACCGAACTTGGCCTTCCATTTGTAGATGCTGGCATCGCTAACGCCATGCTTGTGGCACAGATCGGCGACCGAAACGCCGGCCTCATGCTCCTTCAAATCCCGACGATCTGCTCGTCCAAAAAGCGGCTGCGCTTCATGCTCTTGCCCTGTTGTGGGCCAGAACGAACTTCAAACTGGATTAAGCCCGTGGGGCAAGGTCACCTGTTTTCCTAGAATAGCTTATTAGAAAACCTGCCATCCGGCCGCTTGTTACCCAATGGTACGATCCGCTGCCAGAAGAGAAGCGAGCGCGCCCCAGCTCTATGAGCTCAAGACGTGGCCTTCAAAGAGACACTACTCGCACTACCTGAACTTCCGCTAACGCAAGAGTTGAAGGGCGAAGCCAGTGGCTCTTCACGCCATCGTCAGCGAGTTATACCGACTCTCGATGAGGAAGTCGGATCACGTTAGAACTGCTTGCGAGGTATCGGCCCCAAGCGTCCATCAGCTGCCGTCGCTTCTTCAACGCATTGCCCCGCCGATAAGCTTGCTCCGTTTCGTCTCCCACCTTGTGTGCTAGTGCCATCTCTGCGATTTCACGCTCGAAGCGGGTCTCATCACCTGCCCAATCGCGGAAGCTGGACCGGCACCCGTGAGTTGTCATCCTCGGATAGACGGCTTTGAGGGCATGGAGCACGGCATTCATACCGAGCGGCTTCGCATGGTCTTTTGACCAATGCCCGGCGAATACATAGGCCTCGCGCACAGCCTCCTTCGGGATGACCGCTTTTAAAATCGCAACCGCGCGGTCGCAGAGAGGCACTTGGAAATTTTTGCCTTCTGCATGGTCTTCGGTTTTCATCCGTTCTGCAGGGATGGTCCAAAGCCTCTCTGCGAAGTCCACCTCGCGCACCCGCATCAGGCGGGCTTCTCCGGTCCGGACCGCCGTCAAGATGATGTATTCAGCCGCAAGATTGACGGCGGTGTCCGCCGCTTCGTGGTTGGCCTGTAGCGCCTGAACAATGCCGGGGACGTCCTTGTAGGGCGCGGCCTTATGATGGCGCTTCGAGCGCTTTGACTTCGGTAAGAGCGGCTTCAGAGTCCTCCACATGGCGGGGTTCTTACCCGACCGAAGACCTTTGGCCTCCGCAGCGTCAAGCACGCGCTCAATCCGGCTTCGCGTTTCGCGCGCCGTGCGGTTGATCGTAATCCATATGGGCGACAAGATCCGCAACACATCGTTCACCGTGATATTGGCGAGTTCGATATCCCGGATTGGCTTGCACCGGACCTTCAGGTCCCGTGTCCAGTCAGCCAGCGTGTTTTTGCCTTTGAAGCCCGCCTTGATCGATAGGAGGAAGGCATCCGCGAATTCTCCGAACCTGACAGTCGCAATTACCTCGGCGCGCCGCTCCGCCACTGGGTCCTTGCCTTCGGCCAGTTTTTTTCGTGTGTCTGCGGCCTTGAGGCGGGCATCCGCCAGCGAGATGCCGTCCCTGCCTTTGCCCTTAGCGGCGCCTAGTCCGATTTCACGGCGCTTGCCCGTGCCGCGCGCGCGGTACAGGAAAATCCATTGGCGCCGCGCATGTGCTCCAGCCTCAATCGCGAGGTAAAGCCCACCCCCGTCGCTGTGGCGGCCGGGCTCAACGATAATCTCAGCTTCCCGAGCGGACAGCTTGTGCAACTGTCTTTTTGCCATTACCGCCCCACCAACCGCCCCACCATTGAACACGGATTGCAGCGGAAGGCGGCGAACGTCCGTGAACGGCGGCGAATTTCGAGTGACGCCATTATAGCAGAGCTTACAATGGGTTAGAAGCCTCGGCGAACGGTTGAGGACGAGAATGGAATTTCACCGCGGACGCGGTGATGCCAGTCGCGCCTTACTTTTGTCTGGGGCTCACTTGGCTTGCGAACTATTTGGCTTGCGGACTATTTGGCTTGCAGACTATTTGGCCTTCCCCGCCAGCCAGTCCCGTCCCTCGCCATAGAGCTTCTCGACCTCGGGACCGATCAGTCCCGGCATGTCGCGCTTGACCTTGTAGCCGATCAGCTCCTGCATGTAGGCGAGATGCCGATAGCCTTCGGGCAGCGCGGCGAGCGCCTGCTGGTCGAGGCGAAGGCTCGCGGCGGGGTCGACCGGGTCGATCCGGTCCTTCTCATAGATCGGCTGGCGGCGGACGATGCCCCACTGGTCCTTGCGCTTCTCCAGGAAATCGTAGAACCGCCCAGTGCAGACGACGTCGCAAAGCACGTCGTGTACCAGGGCCCGCTGCGAGATCGTCATCTTGGTTTGCGCGATGGCACGCTCGCCCGAAAGGTCGATGCTGGTGCCGCCGAGGAAATGCAGGATGCGGACGCCCCTGGCAAAGCCTTCCTGGCTGACCCGCATGAACTCCCGTGCCGGCCCCTGAAACCAGGTCGCGGACATCCAGCCCTCTTCGTGCCAGACGGTGGCAAACCGCTCCCAGTCGCCGGCATCGCGCCACACTGCCCAGTTCTCGACGAGGTCGCGAATGGCGAGGCGGTCGAGCAGTTGCGGGTCCATGGCTCGTCTCCAATTCGGGCAATGGGTGAGGTATGAGCGGCGAATTCGATGCCCGTCAAGCGGACACGAAAAATCCGGCGTGCCCTGCAGCACGCCGGATCAAACCTTCGACGCCAAATGGCGGCCCGTTTTCTTACGCCGCCGGTGCCTTCGGCGCGCGGTTGCGCGAGTTGCGCTGGAAGAACAGCGCCTGGCTCGCCACCGCCGACACCATCGCGGGCTGGAACGGCTTTGAGATCAGGAACGCCGGCTCCGGCCGCTCGCCGGTGAGGAAGCGCTCTGGGTACGCGGTGATGAACACCACCGGCACCTCGAAGGTGCGCAGCAATTCGTTGACCGCATCCAGGCCCGACGAGCCGTCGGCGAGCTGGATGTCGGCGAGGATGAGGCCCGGCCGCTTGTTCTTGGCCAGCGCCACCGCATCGGCATGGGTGCGCGCGACGCCGACGACATTGTGGCCGAGATTCTTCACCAGGCTCTCGAGGTCCATGGCGATGAAGGTCTCGTCCTCGATGATCAGCACGTCGGTTGCGATCTCCGCCGCCATCTCGCGGCCGGCGGCATCGGCCAACCGGCGCGTCTCGGCAACATCGGTGCCGAGGATGAAGGCGACTTCCTCTTCCGAAAAGCCCTCGAGCGAGAGCAGCAGGAAAGCCTGTCGCGGCAGCGGCGTGATATTGGACAGCCGGCGTTCCGGCGGCATCGGCAACGTCGCCACCTCGGAATCGTCATTGACCGAAACCGAATTCCAGATCTGGGTGAACAGCCGGAACAGGCCGGCCCGCGGGCCATGGCTCTCGTCGAGCACGCTGGGATCTCCCAGCATGGCTTCCAACATGGCTGCGACATAGGCGTCGCCTGAGGCCTGGCTGCCGGTCAGGGCGCGCGCATACCGGCGCAGCAACGGCAAGTGTTCAGCAACGAGCTGTGAACGGGACATCCCCACTCCATTCATCATCGGACCAACCTTGAGAAACCAGGCAATCTGAGGGGAGGCCCGGGTTCCCCTGCTGGGGCTGATTACGCCTCAGCATAAGAAAAGTTCCCATTGGCTGGGAACTTTTTGTCGAACGTCGAATTGAACTCGTCCAGGGAACGGCTCCCGGTTGAGAAAACTTCTCTATTTTGCAGTCACTTAACTCGGGGAAACGTGGAACAGGTCATGAAAGATCTCAAGCAAGCCAGCAAAAGCACGACCCCCGGCAAGGGAGGCCTCACTCCGGAGATTCAATCCCGGATCGGCCATCAACTGCGCGCGATGTATGATGACGTTGTGCGGCAGGGGGTTCCGGACCGGTTCGCGGAGCTCATCAAAAAGCTTGATGCGCCGGGTGGGTCTCCAAACGAGAATGGGGCTGGGGGCTCCAACGACAACACTGGGAGGGACTAATGCCTCTCACAAACTCCCTGCGTGACGACATTCTGGCGGCCGTGCCAAGCCTGCGCGCATTCGCCATATCGCTCAGCGGCAATGCCGACCGCGCCGATGATCTGGTGCAGGAGACGCTGCTCCGCGCGCTTGCCAACATCGACTCGTTCCAGCCCGGCTCCAATCTGCCGGCGTGGTTGTTCACGATCCTGCGCAACCTGTTCCGCTCCGATTATCGCAAGCGGCGGCGCGAGGTCGAGGATGCCGAGGGCAACTATGCCAAGACGCTGAAGACGCAGCCCTCGCAGAACGCCCATCTCGAGTTCGAGGAGTTTCGCAGCGCGCTCGACAAGCTTCCGCAGGACCAGCGCGAGGCCTTGATCCTGGTCGGCGCCTCCGGCTTTTCCTATGAGGATGCGGCCTCGATCTGCGGCTGTGCCGTCGGCACCATCAAGAGCCGCGTCAACCGCGCGCGCTCGAAGCTCGCCGCGCTGCTCTATGTCGACGGTGCCGAGGATTTCGGGCCCGACGAGACCGTGCGCGCCGTAATCGGCGGCAGCGGCGGGTAGCGGCGCGCGTCACCAGGCTCAAGGCGACAGCTCGCGAAGGCGGCCGTTTGCGCGGCCGCCTTTGCACGCGTCTGGCTCACGTCTCGACGAAGGTCACGGTGTCGGCAACGTTCGCGCGCGAGGTGCGGTAGCTGTTGACCTTGTGCGCATGATCCGCATAGCCGAACGAGATGCCACAGACGACGCGACGATCGTCAGGCAGGTTGAAGTGGCGGCGGATCAGGCCGGAATGGCGCGCCAGCGCGGCCTGCGGGATGGTCCCGAGCCCGAGCGCTTGCGCCGCGAGCATGAAATTCGAGACATAGGCACCGCAGTCGATGGCACCGTAGATGCCGAGCGGTTCATGGGTGTGAATGATGGCGACATGCGGGGCGCCGAAGAAGTTGTAATTCTCCAGCGCCTGTTTTGCATACGCCGTCTTGTCGCCGCGGGCGATCCCGAGCGTGTTGTAGAGCTGAAAGCCGCTCTCGCGGCGGCGCTCGAGATAGATGCCGACATATTCGCGCGGCGGGGTGAAATCATAATCGTCGCCAAGGCGGCTTGAGGCCTCCTTGTAGATCGCTTGCCGGAACCGCTCCTTGGCCTCGCCGCTGGCGATGACCACCTGCCAGGGCTGGCTGTTGCACCAGGACGCGGTGCGCTGCGCCGTGGTCAGCACATGCTCGATGGTGGCGCGGTCGACTTCCTTCGGCAGAAAGGCGCGAACGGAGTAGCGCTCGTTGAGCAGCTCTTCGAGCACGCCGATGCGGTCTTCGGTGGAGTGGCGGGCGTTGGGTACTTTGGCATCCATCAATTTGCTCGCTCTCGTAGGGTGGGCAAAGGCGCATCGCGCCGTGCCCACCGACAGACTTTCCCCGGCACATATGGTGGGCACGCTTCGCTTTGCCCACCCTACGATTCCATGGCCACATCACCGCCCCTTGGTCGGGATCTTGTTGTAAGGCACGTCCTTGTCTACCCGAATATCGCCCGGCAATCCCAGCACGCGCTCGGCGATGATGTTGCGCAGGATCTCGTCAGTGCCGCCGGCGATGCGCATCGAGGGCGAGGACAGCAGCATCTGCTGGAATTGGCCGTGCACCGTCTCCTCGTCGCTGCCCGTGAGCACGCCGGCCGCGCCCTGCAGGTCCATGGCATAGGTCGCGATGTCCTGGAGCATCATGCCCGAGACAAGCTTGCCGATCGAATTCTCCGGTCCCGGCCGCTCGCCCTTCGACAGCGCCGAGATGGCGCGGTAGCTGGTGTATTTCAGCCCGCTCGACTTCACGGCCCAGCTCGCGAGCTTCGAGCGCACCGCGGGATCGTCGATGGCCAGACCATCCTCCAGCATCAGGTTGGAGCAGAACTCGAACATCTCAGGCACGCCGGTCGCAAGCCGTGCACCGATCGACATGCGCTCGTTCATCAGCGTGGTCAGCGACACGCTCCAGCCTTCGCCGACGGCGCCGAGCCGCTGGCTGTCTGATATCACCACATCCGTGAAATAGACCTCGTTGAACTCCTGCATGCCGTTGGCTTGCCTGATCGGCCGCACCTCGACACCGGGGCTCTTCATGTCCAGGAAGAACATGGTGAGGCCCTTGTGCTTGGGCACGTTCGGATCGGTGCGCGCGATCAACAGGCCATAGTCGGAATAATGTGCACCCGACGTCCAGATCTTCTGGCCGTTGACGACCCAGACGTCACCCTTCTTCTCGGCGCGGGTGCGCAAGCCCGCGACGTCGGAGCCGGCCGACGGTTCGGAGAACAGCTGGCACCAGATCTCCTCGCCCGATGCGAGCTTCGGCAGGTACCGGCGCTTGGCGTCCTCGCTGCCCCAGGCCATCACGGTCGGGCCGCACATGCCCTCGCCGATCTGGAACGGCTGCGTCAGCTTGCCATAGACGCCCTCTTCCTGCTGCCAGATCACGCGCTCGATCGGCGTCGCGCCACGGCCGCCATATTCCTTCGGCCAGTGCAGGCAGGCCCAGCCGCCCTCCGCCTTCTTCTTTTGCCAGGCCTTGCCGACCTCGACCATGTCGTGCTTGGCAAGCCTGATGCGGCCGAGCGAGGATTTGGACAGCTCCTCTTCGAGCTCCTTCGGCGCATTGGCGGCGATCCATTGGCGCGCCGTCTCGCGGAATGCGGCTTCCTGCGGGGTGTCGTCGAAATTCATGGCGCTTCCCTTTTGTTGTCATTCCGGGGCGCGCAACGCGCGAACCCGGAAGCCAGAGATTCCGGGTTCGATGCTTCGCATCGCCCCGGAATGACGGCTAATTTCTTCCCCTCGTCGGGATCTTGTTGAACGGCACGTCCTTGTCGACCCTGATGTCGCCGGGCAGGCCCAGCACCCGCTCGGCGATGATGTTGCGCATGATCTCGTCGGTGCCGCCTTCGACGCGCGTGCCCGGCGCGCGCAGCAACATCGCCTGGAAACGGCCTGCGAGCTCGGCATCCTCGCCGCTGACCACGCCGCTCGCGCCTTGCAGATCCAGCGCGTAGGTCGCGACGTCCTGGATCATCGAGCCCGCGACCAGCTTGCCGATGGAGTTTTCCGGCCCCGGTCGCTCGCCGCGCGACAGCGCGGAGATGGCGCGCATGCTGGTGTATTTCAGCCCGCTCGCCTTCACCGCCCAGTTCGCCAGCTTCGAGCGTACCGCGCGATCCTCGATGGCAGGGCCGTCGTCGAGCATCAGGCTGGAGCAATATTCGAACAGCTCCGGGAAACCGGTCGAGACGGCCGCGCCGATGGCGCTGCGCTCGTTCATCAGCGTGGTCAGCGACACGTTCCAGCCGTCGCCGACCTCGCCGAGGCGCTGGTGATCGGGGATGCGGACGTTGGTGAAATAGACCTCGTTGAAGTCGGAGGCGCCGCTCGCCTGCTTGATCGGCCGCACCTCCACACCCGGGCTCTTCATGTCCAGGAAGAACATGGTGAGGCCCTTGTGCTTGGGCACGGTGGGATCGGTGCGGGTGAGCAGAATGCCATAATCGGAATAATGCGCGCCCGAGGTCCAGATCTTCTGGCCGTTGATGATCCAGTCGTCCCCGTCCTTCTCGGCACGCGTGCGCAGGCCCGCGACGTCAGAGCCGCCGGCCGGTTCGGAGAACAGCTGGCACCACACTTTCTCCCCGGAGGCGAGCGGCGGCAGATAAGTGCGCTTATGTTCCTCACGCGCGAACGCCATCATGGTCGGCCCGCACATGCCGTGGCCGATGATGAACATGCGGGAGAGCTGGCCAAACGGCCCCTCTTCCTGCTGCCAGATCACGCGCTCGATCGGCGATGAGCCACGGCCGCCATATTCCTTCGGCCAATGCAGGCAGGCCCAACCCGCGTCGGCCTTCTTCTTCTGCCAAGCCTTCGCGACCTCGAGAATGTCTGCGTTCTTGAGCACGGTGCGGCCCAGCGAGGATTTGCGCAGCTCCTCCTCGTACTGCTTTGGCGCATTGGCGTTGATCCAGGCGCGGGCGGTGGCGCGAAATTCGGCCTCCTGCGGGGTGTCGTCGAAGTTCATGGTTCTTTTCTCTCTTCCGTCATTCCGGGGCGATGCGAAGCATCGAACCCGGAATCCAGAGGTTATCGACCCATCTCGAGATTCCGGGTTCGCGCTCCGCGCGCCCCGGAATGACAAGAATCTAAGCCGCGTTCTTCCTGCGCATGCGCTCGATCAGCTGGTCTTCCCAATAGGACAGGCTGCCGAGCCCGAGCGCCATCGCGTTGGCGCGGCGGTAGTACATGTGGCAATCGAACTCCCAGGTGAAACCCATGCCGCCGTGAACCTGGATGTTGTTCTTGGCGCAATGCTGAAACGCTTGCGTCGCGCTGATGCGCGCGGCGGCGGCCGCCTCCGGCAATTCAGCCGCGTTGGTCGAGAGTGCCCAGGCGCCGTAATAGCTGTTGGAGCGCGCCAGCGTCGCCGAGACATACATGTCCGCGAGCATATGCTTGATCGCCTGGAACGAGCCGATCTGTCGGCCGAAGGCGATGCGGTCGAGCGCGTAGTCGCGGCCCATCTCGAGCGCGCGGTCTGCGCCGCCGACCTGCTCGAACGCACACAGCACCGCAGCGCGGTCAAGCATCCGGGTGAGAATGCTCCACCCCTCCCCAGCCGAACCGAGCGGCTCCGCTTTGCAGTCCTTGAAAGCGATCTCCGCCTGCCCGCGGGTCGGATCGAGATTGGTGAGGCTCTTCACCTCGACGCCACCTGCCTTCAGGTCGACCAGGAACAGCGAGATATCGCTGTCGCGCCCGCCCGAACCAGTACGCGCAGCCACCACCGCGAAGTCGGCGATCGCGCCGTCCGCGACCGGTTTCTTGACGCCGTTGAGCACGCCGTTCGCGGCCGTCAGCTTGACATTCTTCGGCGCGGGATTGCCCTTGCCCTCGAACAGCGCCAGCGTGCCGATCGCCTCGCCCGACGCGATCGCGGGCAGCCACTTCTTCTTTTGCGCGTCGCTGCCGGCAATCAGCAGCGCTTCAGCGGCAAGATAGACGGTCGAGGAGAACGGCACCGGCGCATTGGCGCGGCCCATCTCCTCCGCGATCACGCAAAGCTCGAGATGGCCGGCGCCGGCGCCGCCGAACTCCTCGGGGATGGCGACGCCGAGAAAGCCCATCTCGGCGAGCCCCTTCCAGAGTTCCTTGTCGTAAGGCGCCTTGCCATCGAGCACGACGCGCACGGCTTTGGACGAGCATTTTTCGGCGAGGAATTTGCGCGCCTGGTCGCGGAGCTGCTTCTGGTCGTCGGAGAAATCGAAGTTCATGGCGGGCTTACCTTTTTCTTGCTGTCATTCCGGGGCGCGACGCAGTCGCGAACCGGAATCTAGAGGTCACTCACTCATCTCGAGATTCCGGGTTCGCCGCTGCGCGGCGCCCCGGAATGACGAATTCAGTCGCATTCATCGCAGCACGATCACATCCTGGTCGGGCTCGTCCGCATAAAGCCGCTCCACCAGCGCCGCGCGGCGCTCGAGGCCGGCGCGCTGGTTGATGTAGCCCTTGTCGGTAAGCTCGTTGCCGTCGATCGAAGGCGGCTCGGCCATCAGCATCGCGCGCGCAATGATGCGGCTGCTGGCGCCCTCGCGTTCCTTGTTATGGGCCTGCAGCCCGCGCTTGAAGCAGGCGATCACCTCGGGATGCTTCACCGCATCCTCGAAGCTGAGCTCGGCATTGCCGACGAGCTGCCGGCAGGCATGCAGATTCGGCCAGGCAAGGAGCCCGATGAAGGCGCGATCCTGCCCCGCGACCAGCGCGTCATGCACGACCGGCGTCGCGGCAGCGATCGCGTCGGTGCGCAGCGAGCCGACATGCACGAATGTGCCGGTGGTGAGCTTGAAGTCCTCGACGACGCGACCGGCAAAGATGATGCCCTTCACCGGATCGTTGTCGTCGACGAAGATGCCGGCATCGCCGATGCAGTAAAAGCCCTCTTCGTCGAACATCTTCTTCGTCAGATCGGGCTGGCCGAAATAACCTGATGTGACGTTGACGCCACGCAGCCGCAGCTCGTATTTCGAGCCGCATGGCACCATCTTCAATTCGACGCCGGGGAACGGCAGGCCGATCAGGCCGACGCGTTCGGTGTCCCAATAGGTGCCGGTCGAGGTCGGCGAGGTCTCGGTCGAGCCCCAGCCGGTGTAGAACACGATGCGCTCGCCGGTGGTCTTCACCGCGAGCGCCTGCATGCGGTCGTAGAGATCGTCAGGCAGCCGCGCGCCGCCATAGGCCATGATCGACAGGTTCTTGAAGAACGAGCGGCACAGCGCGTCGTCCTTCTCCATCGCAGCGGCGAGTGCGGCGTAGCCGGCCGGCACGTTGGCGTAATAGGTCGGCGAGATCTCGCGCAGGTTCCTGATGGTCTCTTCCAGTTGACCCGGCACTGGCCGGCCGTCGTCGATGTAGAGCGTACCACCGTCGATCAGCACTGGATGGAACGCGGCGTTGCCGCCCATCGTGTGATTCCACGGCATCCAATCGAGCACGACCGGTAGCGGACCGCCGGGCGTGCGTGGCCGCACCTGCATCATCATCGCCGCATTGGCGCACATCATGCGTTGCGTGTTGATGACCGCCTTGGGCATGCCGGTCGAGCCCGACGTGAACAGCAGCTTGCCGATGGTATCGGGCGTGATCCCGGCGATCGACAGCTCAACGTCGCTGGTCACCGGCGTCGCGGCAAGTTCGGCAAAACTGACGCTCTTGACGCCCTCGCAAGGCCGCACGACGTGAACGACCGTGACCCCGGTGAGGTCGATCGCCCTGAGCGCCTTCTCGAAGGTCGGGCCGTCCTGCACCATCACGACAGCCGGCTTGATCAGGTCGAACAAATATTTCAGCTTGACGTGATCGTGGCTCATCAATGAGTAGGCCGGCGACACCGGCGCTGCCGGGACGCGCGCCTGCATCGCGGCTTGCGTCATCAGCGCATGCTCGATCGAATTGCCTGACAGGATCGCGACCGGGCGCCCATCGAGTTCGAGATTCAGCAGTGCCTGCGTCAGCGCATCGACGGTCCGCTTGGCTTCGCCGTAAGAGACTTTTCGCCAGTCGCGCTTCGGGCCGCCGCGCTGCGCGAGCCAGATCCGCTCGGGCGCTTCCCTTGCCCATTTTGCCAGCGAGGCCGGAAGATGCTTCTCATAGGCCTGCAACGGAATGCGCGACTTCAGCACCACCGTGCCGTCGGCGCGGCGCTCGACATCGATATCGCGTGCCAGCCACTCGACCTTGCGAAAGGCGGGCCTCGCCATCACCGCTGCCGCGCTTCCACTCATTTTGCGTCTCCCGGAATTACTGTCCTTTACGGATCGTTCTCGTCTCAGCGCTTGATATAGACAGGCTTTCGCTTCTCAAGGAAGGCCCTGATGCCTTCCGAAAATTCCTCGGAGCGGCTGCACAGGACCTGGTTGCGGTCCTCCATCGCGATCGCCGCTTCCAGCGATCCCGCATCGACGCTCATGTTGAGACATTCCTTTGATAGCCGTAGCCCCACGGGTGACGCGGTCATCATCGCATCGATGTAGGGCTCAGCCGCAGCATCAAGCTTGTCCTCGTCGACGACCTCCGAGATGAGTCCCACCGCAAGCGCGCGCTCGGCGCCGATGAAACGTCCGGTCAGAATCAGCTCCGATGCCACGGAGACGCCGACGAGCCGCGGCAGGAAATAGCTGGTACCGATATCGCAGCCGCCGAGGCCAAGCTTGATGAAGGCGCAGTTCATCCGCGCCGATCTCGTCGCGATGCGGATGTCGGAAGCAAGCGCCAGCGCAAAGCCACCGCCGGCCGCCGCGCCCTGCACCAGCGAGATGATCGGCTGCGGACAGCGCCGCATCAGCATCACGATGTCGGCGATGCGCCGCTGCGAATCCAGCGACTCCGTGACACCAGGCGGCTCGTGCTGCCCGGCGCGCCGCGCCATCGCGGCCTTGAGATCGAGGCCTGCGCAGAAATTCTTGCCGGCGCCCTTCAACACGACCACGCGCGTGTCGCGGTTGCGCTGCAGTCCCTGGAAGTAGACATTGAGCGCATCGATCAGTGCGGGATCGAGCGCATTGAGGCTATCAGGACGATTGAGCGTCACCCGGTCGACGCCGTCATCATGCTCGATCAGCAGCGGTTGGGACATCGACAACTCCCCATCGTCGTCCTGGACAAGCGAGCAAAGCGAGCGCAGATCCAGGACCCATAACCACAGGCTTTTATTGTTGGCCACCGGCGCCGATTGAGCGCGCTCAACCACGAGCGCCGGTGGTCATGGGTCCTGGCTCCTGTGCGCCATTGCGCACAGGCCAGGACGACAGCGGAGTTACCGCGGAGCCATACGGATGGCGCCGTCGAGGCGGATGGTCTCGCCGTTGAGCATCGCGTTCTCGACGATGTGCACGGCGAGCGCGCCGTATTCCTTGGCATCGCCGAGGCGCGAGGGATGCGGCACCTGGGCGCCGAGGCTCTTGCGGGCTTCCTCGTTCAGCCCCATCAGCAGCGGCGTGAAGAACAGGCCGGGCGCAATGGTGTTGACACGGATCTTCTGGCTGGCGAGGTCGCGCGCGGCAGGCAAAGTCAAACCGACAACCCCGCCCTTCGAGGCCGAATAGGCGATCTGACCGATCTGGCCTTCATAGGCGGCCACCGACGCCGTATTGATGATAACCCCGCGCTCTTCACCGATGGGCTCGATCGTGACGAGACGCTCGGCGAACAGACGCAGGCAGTTGAATGTGCCGATCAGGTTGACGTTGATGATGCGCGCGAACTTTTCCAGCGGGTAGACGCCGTCGCGGCCGACGATGCGCTGTGAACCGCCGATGCCGGCGCAGTTCATCAGCACGCGGGCGACACCATGCGCGGCTTCCGCCTTCGCGATCGCCGCCTTGATCTGCTCCTCGCTGGTGACGTCGGCATGAAGCGCGACGCCCTTCACTTCCGCAGCGACCTTCTCGGCATTCTCCTTGTTCTGGTCGATCACGCCGATCTTGGCGCCCTTGGCCGCCATGGCGCGGGCCGTGGCTTCGCCGAGACCCGAACCACCCCCGGTGATGAGAACGGCTACGTCTTTCAATTCCATCGCAATCTACCTTTCCTTGGGCGTTTCTTCTCTAGACTTGAAAGTTTCGACCGGATTATCCGGCAGCTGCAGCTTCCCCGGCTTGTGTGAGGATGCCGCCGCAGATGAG
Organism: Bradyrhizobium sp. BLXBL-03; assembly: GCF_051853015.1. Lineage (NCBI taxonomy): Bacteria > Pseudomonadati > Pseudomonadota > Alphaproteobacteria > Hyphomicrobiales > Nitrobacteraceae > Bradyrhizobium > Bradyrhizobium sp. BLXBL-03. Next base: position 7,740,333 of record NZ_CP182470.1, read on the forward strand.
CGTTTCCATGTGCTTGATGTATTGCCGGCAGACTTCCTCGGTGACCGGGCCGACGCCGGTCGCGCGAGACATCGCGTGCCGGCCGAAGAACAGGTGATCGCAGGCGCCGATCAGGCTGGTGTAGAACAGCACCGGGTCGGTCTGACGAAACTCGCCGCGGCTGACGCCTTCAGCGAGCAGCCGGCGGTGAAAGTCGAGCAATGGCGCGACGAAAAACTTCGACACTTCGTCGGCAGAGCCCGCCTCGCTCTCATGCAGGAGATAGTGAATCAGCCGGTTCATGTAGGGGAACCGGTGATAGGCGCGGATGATGCCGCCGATGTGCAGCTTCAGCTTCGCCGTCGCCGTGATCGGCTGCGCCAGAAGGTATTCGAGGTTGGACATTTCGGTCGCGGCATCCCGCGCGAGCAGCGCCAGCAGCAGACCGTCCTTGTTGCCGAAATGATATTTGACCAGCGCGGCGTTGGCGCCGGATTTCTGGGCGATATCGGACAGCGAGATCTCGATCGACGAACGTTCGATCATCAGCTCGCTCGCGGCCACGAGCAATTTCTCTGCCGTGGAATTCTTACCGCTCGGAAGCCTGTTCGGTACGCTGGTATTCACGGAGATCCTTGCTCTCGCCACTTGAGGCGGGCGGCAGATAAGCCCAAGCAGCGCCTCCCCACAAGAGTTAATTGATCGATTGACTAAATCATAGCCCACCCCTTAAAACCCCCACAACCCAATTCAGAACAATCCTGGGAGAGACCGAAATGGCCGAGGCATATATCGTCGCCGCTGCGCGGACCGCCGGCGGGCGCAAGGGGGGCCGCCTCGCCGGCTGGCATCCGGCCGATCTGGCCGCGAAGGTGCTGGACGAGCTGGTCGATCGCACCAAGGTTGATCCGGCCCTGGTCGAGGACGTGATCATGGGCTGCGTGATGCAGGTCGGCGAGCAGTCCAACAACGTCGCGCGCAATGCGATCATGGCCTCGAAGCTGCCGGAGAGCGTGCCCGGCACCTCGATCGACCGCCAATGCGGCTCCTCGCAGCAGGCACTGCACTTCGCCGCGCAAGCCGTGATGTCCGGCACGATGGACGTGGTGATCGCGGCCGGCGTGGAATCGATGACGCGCGTGCCGATGGGCCTGTCGTCACAGCTGCCGGCCAAGAACGGCTTTGGCAATTACAAGAGCCCGGGCATCGAGAAGAGATATCCGAACATCGTGTTCAGCCAGTTCACCGGCGCCGAGATGATGGCCGAGAAGTACGGCCTGTCGAAGGATGATCTCGACGAATATTCGTTCCAGAGCCATCAGCGCGCGATCGCAGCGACGCAAGCCGGCCACTTCAAGAAGGAGATTGTGCCGCTCGAGATCGTCAGAGCCGACGGCTCCAAGGATACCCACCACATCGACGAGGGCATCCGCTTCGATGCCACGCTCGAGGGCATCAAGGGCGTCAAGTTGATCGCCGAGAACGGTAAGCTCACCGCAGCCAGCGCCAGCCAGATCTGCGACGGCGCCTCCGGCGTCATGGTGGTGAACGAGCGCGGCCTCAAGCAGCTCGGCGTCAAGCCGCTCGCACGCATCCACCACATGACCATGACCGGCGGCGATCCCGTCATCATGCTCGATGCGCCCCTGCACGCCACCAAGAAGGCGCTGGATAAGGCCGGCATGACGATCGACGACATCGACCTGTTCGAGGTCAACGAGGCCTTCGCCTCGGTGCCGACAGGCTGGCTGAAGACCACCGGCGCTGATCCCGCCCGCCTCAACGTCAACGGCGGCGCCATCGCGCTCGGCCATCCGCTCGGCGGCTCCGGCACCAAGCTGATGACGACGCTGGTTCACGCCCTGCACCAGCGCGGCAAGCGCTATGGTCTGCAGACCATGTGCGAAGGCGGCGGCATGGCGAATGTGACGATTGTGGAGCGGCTGTAGGCCGAGGCGTCGCTACACAAACGGTGTCGTCCCGGCCGAGTGCGCGGTTGCGCACTAGGCCGGGATGACACCGTTATTGGTGAGAGATCTCGAGCATGACCCATCCGTCCATCCACGCAAAGACCACGCCCGACAAGATCGCCTACCAGATGGCCGGGACCGGCAAGGCGATTACCTATCGCGAACTCGACGAACTCTCGAACCAGGGCGCGCAGCTGTTCCGCTCGCTGGGGCTGAAGGCCGGCGATCACATCGCACTGCTGATGGAAAACCGCCTCGCCTTCATGGAGATCTGCTGGGCGGCGCAACGCAGCGGGCTCTATTACACCGCGATCAGCCGCTATCTGAAGCAGGACGAGATTGACTACATCATCGGCGATTGCGGCGCCAAGGTCGTGATCACCACGCCGAAATGCGCCGAGCAGATCAAGGACCTGATCAAGGGCAAGCCGGGCGAGCCCATCTTCTACATGGTCGACGAACCGCTGCCCGGCTTCCGCTCCTACGACAAGGAAGCTTCGGCGCAGCCGACCGCGCCGATCGCGGACGAAGTCGCCGGTTACGACATGCTGTATTCATCGGGTACGACGGGTCGACCCAAGGGAATCAAGAAAGCCTTCGAGCGTAACAAGATCGATGTGCCGAACGCGTTCCTGCGGGTGCTCTGCGCCGACATGTGCGGCATGAACGCCGAGAGCACCTATCTGTCGCCGGCGCCGCTCTATCATGCAGCTCCGCTGCGCTTCAACATGATGGCGATCGTGCTCGGCGGCACCTCGATCATCATGGAACATTTCGACGCCGAGGACTTTTTGAAGCTCGTCGAGAAATACAAGGTCACGCAATCGCAGCTGGTGCCGACCATGTTCGTGCGCATGCTGAAGCTGCCGGATGAGGTCCGCACCAAGTACAATGTCTCGACCTTGAAGGGCGCGATCCACGCCGCCGCACCCTGCCCGGTCGACGTCAAAGCAAAAATGATCGAGTGGTGGGGGCCGATCCTGATCGAGTATTACGCGGGCTCGGAAGGCAACGGCGTCACCGTCTGCAATTCGCAGCAATGGCTGGAGCATCGCGGCAGCGTCGGCCGCGCCGTGGTCGGCAAGATCAAGATCCTGGACGAGAACGATGAGGAACAGCCGGTCGGCGAGATCGGTACGGTCTATTTCGCCGACGCGCCCGCGTTTACCTATCACAACGACCCCGACAAGACGAAGAAGGCCTACAACGCCAAGGGCTGGTCGACGCTCGGCGATGTCGGCTATCTCGACAAAGATGGCTTCCTGTTCCTCACCGACCGCAAGTCCTACATGATTATCTCGGGCGGCGTGAACATCTACCCGCAGGAGACCGAGGATGTACTCATCACCCATCCCGAGGTTGCCGACGTCGCCGTGTTCGGCGTGCCGAACGAGGAGATGGGCGAAGAGGTCAAGGCTGTGGTGCAGCCGCACGACATGAAGCGCGCCGGCAAGGCGCTCGAGGCGGAGCTGATCGCCTATTGCAGGACGCGTCTCTCCGCCATCAAGTGCCCGCGCTCGATCGACTTCGAAGCCGAGCTGCCGCGCACGCCGACGGGCAAGCTGGTGAAACGGCATCTGCGCGACCGGTATTGGCCGAAGACGGTGGCGAAGATTTAGCGGGGTTGGCAGGGTGGGTTAGCCGAAGGCGTAACCCACCTCTTTCGTTTCCGCGGGAGCAGAAGTGGTGGGTTACGCCGAGCAGATGTGCTTCGCACATCCGCAGGGCTAACCCACCCTACGATGTCGGTGCCCGTAGCCTCAATCAAACAGGCTCGGCGTGTGGTTCACAAGCGCGCCTTCGATCTCGAGCATCTTCAGCTTCGTCACCACGCCGCCATTTGCCGAGAATCCGCCGGGCTTGTTGCCGGCCGCGAGCACGCGATGGCAGGGCACGACGATCGGGCACGGATTGCGGCCGAGCGCCTGGCCGACGTCGCGCGACAGCTGCACGCCGCCCAATTGCTTGGCGATGTCGCCATAGGTGATGGTCTTGCCAGGCGGGATGGCGCGCGCGATCTCGTAGACGCCGCGGTTGAATTCGGGCACGCCGTCGAGATCGAGCTCGATATCGGTGAGGTCGTCGTGCTCGCCCGCGAGCAGTTTTGTCATGCGCTCGATGGCGTGCTGCACCTCAGGCGTCGGCTCGGCTTCGGTGGCGTCGGCATGGCGCTGGCTGATGCGGGTGCGGATCTTCTGCTCGCCGCCCATCGGCAGCTGCGTGCCGTTGATGCCGCGCGGGCCCCAGGCGATGGCGCAGAGGCCGATCCTGGTCTCGAACAGGGCAAAATGCTGGTCGGTCATGACTAGGTTCCTGAGCTTGCGTCCCTCTCGCATGCCCCCATTGTGTTCTCCGCCTAAATCTAGGCTTGGAAATAGTTGCGATCCACCCGGTTTCCGGGAATCTTGCACAGGAGTTCCGCCCTCTTTCGCGAGCCTCCAATGCAAAGCCTGCACGTCAACGGTTACGACATGCCCTATCTCGACGTGGGCGAAGACAAGGGCAAGCCGCCGCTGGTCTGCGTGCATGGCTCGCTCTCCGACTTCCGCGTCTGGGGCTGCGTACTCGGCCCGCTGACGCAGCGGCATCGGATGATCGTCCCCAGCCTGAGGCACTTCTTCCCGGCAAAGTGGGATGGCGTCGGCGACACCTATTCGATTGCCCAGCATGTCAGTGATGTCATCGCCTTCATCGAGAAGCTGGACCTCGGTCCGGTCGATCTGATGGGCCATTCCCGCGGCGGCCACATCTGCTTCCGCGTCGCGCAGCAGCGGCCCGATCTGCTGCGGCGGCTGGTGCTGGCCGAGCCTGGCGGCGAGCTCGATGCAAGCCTCGATCCAGACTATGCCGGCGGGCCTTCGCCGCTGCTGGCGCGGTTCACGGCCTCGGCGGAGAAGATCGCGGCCGGCGATGTCGATAGCGGGCTTGCGGTGTTCGTCGACACGCTGGAAGGGCCCGGCACCTGGCCGCGATTGCCGGCGATGGTGAAGCAGAATCTGCGTGACAATGCGTATACGCTGATCGGCCAGGTCCGCGACAAGCGGCCGCCGTTCTCGAAGGCGGATGCTGAATCCATCAAAATGCCGACGCTGTTCATCCTGGGCGCGCGGACCAAGGGCCTGCTGCCGAAGGTGCTGCACGCGCTCGCGGCGCATGTGCCCTACTCCAGGACGGCGATCATCCCGAACGCGACGCATCCGATGTTCGAGCAGGCGCCGCAGAAATATTCCGAAGTGGTCCTGGACTTTCTGGCGAGCTGATCATGCAGAGCTTTCGCGTCAACGGTTACGACATGGCCTATCTCGAAGTTGGCGAGGGCCCCCCGCTGCTCTGCGTGCACGGCACGCTCGGGGATTTCCGCACCTGGTATTCGGTGCTCGGCCCGCTGTCGAAAAATCATCGTGTGATCGCAGTCAGCCTGCGGCATTTCTTTCCTGAACATTGGGATGCCGTCGGTGACGACTACAAGATGGCGCAGCACGTCTCCGACGTGATGGCCTTCATCGAGCAGGTCAAGCCGGGCCCGGTCGACCTGATGGGCCATTCGCGCGGCGGGCACATCGCGTTTCGCCTCGCACAGGCGCGGCCTGATCTGTTGCGCAAACTGGTGCTGGCCGAGCCGGGCGGCGATCTCGACGCCAGCCTGCCACTGCCGCAAGGCACGCCGGCGTATCCACCGCTCGCGGCCAAGACGACGCGTTCGGTCGAGATGATCCGTGCCGGCGACATCGAAGGCGCGCTGCAAAACTTCTATGAGGGTATCGAAGGCGACGGCTCGTGGCGGCGCGTACCGGCGGCGGCAAAGCAGCAATTGCGCGACAACACGCCGACCTTCCTCGGCCAGATCAACGAGCAGCGCCGGCCCTACACGCGCAGCGATGCGCAGGCGATCAGGACGCCGACGCTGTTGATCGGCGGCGGCGCAACGACGGGAAGTCTGTCGGTGATATGGCGCGTGCTGGCGGAGCACATCGCGGGCGCCAAGACGGCGGTGATCCCCAACGCCGGACACTGGATGTTCGAGCAGGCGCCACTGGAGTTTTGCGAAGTGGTGGATCGGTTTTTGGCGGAGTAGCGCCCGGCGCTGTCCCACAACTTCGAAAACAACCCCATGCACAGTAGACCGCATCAATAAAATCAAGGGCTTACGTAGCCAAAACCGCCAATGATTGACGGCCCTCCCTCCGGCGATATCGTTGACTACGGAATTCCATATTAGATGCGGCCGAACGCGCCGCGCTCGCACATGCTCAGACGGCGGGACGGATGACTGAGGAGAGATTGCGGGCGACGGACGAGGTGCGGCGTAGCGGCAAGCGCGCCGTCATTCCGGGCGCGCGATAGCGCGACCCGGAATCTCGAGGTTCCGGGTTCGATGCTGCGCATCGCCCCGGAACGACGAACAAAAACAAAATCGACAAAACAGGAGGACGACCCATGAAACTGTCCCAGGAGCAATTGGAGTTCTTCCACCGCGAGGGCTGGCTGTTTCTGCCCGAACTGTTCAGCCAGGAAGAGGTCGATCTCCTGGCGCGCGAGGCGGTCGCCATTTACGATACCAACCGGCCCGAGGTCTGGCGCGAGAAGAGCGGCGCGCCACGCACGGCGTTTGCCGCGCATCTCTACAACGAGGCGTTCCGCATCCTGGCTCAGCATCCGCGCATGATCGAGCCGGTCGAGCAGGTGTTCGGCGAGCCTGTCTACATGCACCAGTTCAAGATCAACGCGAAATCGGCCTTCACCGGCGACGTCTGGCAGTGGCACCAGGATTACGGCACCTGGAAGCGCGACGACGGCATGCCGGAGCCGCGCGCGATGAACATTGCGATCTTCCTCGACGAGGTGATGCCGATCAACGGCCCCTTGATGCTGGTGCCACGCAGCCAGAATGCCGGCGATCTCGAAGCTTCGCACGATCTCGCCACGACGTCGTACCCGCTGTGGACGCTGGATGAGGACACGGTGACGCGCCTCGTCAAGCAGGGCGGCATTGTCGCGCCGACCGGCAAGCCTGGCGGCATGCTGATGTTCCACGGCAATCTGGTGCACGGCTCCAGCGGCAACATCACGCCCTACCCGCGCAAGATCGTGTACCTGACCCTGAACGCGGTCTCGAACTATATCCGAAACCCGACGCGCCCCGAGTATATCGCCCATCGCGACTTCACGCCGATCAAGACGGTGGATGATGATGCGCTGGTGCGGCTGGCGCGGGCACCGCGACAGGCGGCGGAGTGAACTGTCATCCCGGGGCGACGCGTAGCGTCGAGCCCGGAATCCATTTATCCGCCGTCTCTGCGGCCCGATGGATTCCGGGCTCGCCCTTCGCGCGCCCCGGAATGACGAGCCTTAGTTGTTGTACGTAGGACATCCCCCATGAACCTCTTCCGCATGCTCCAGGCCCACGCGTCCGCCGGCAAGCCTGTCCGTGTCGCGCTGATCGGCGCCGGCAAGTTCGGCTCGATGTTTCTGGCGCAGGTGCCGCACACGCCGGGACTGGAGGTGCCTGTTATAGTCGACATCGACCGCGAGCGCGCGCGCGAGGCCTGCCGCACTGTCGGCTGGAGCGCCGAACGGATCGCCGCAACCGTTTTCACCGATGACGGCGCGCGTGCGATTGCCGGCGGCGCGATGGAGGTGGTGGTGGAGGCGACCGGCAATCCGGCCGTCGGCATCCGCCATGCGCGCGCCGCGATCGCGGCGGGCAAGCATATCGTGATGGTCAATGTCGAGGCCGACGTGCTCGCCGGCCCGCTGCTTGCCGAGGAGGCGCGCAACGCGGGCGTGGTCTACTCGCTCGCCTATGGTGACCAGCCGGCGCTGACGGCGGAGATGGTCGACTGGGCCCGCGCCACCGGTTTTCGCGTCGTCGCCGCCGGCAAGGGCACGAAATATCTGCCGGCCTATCACGACGTGACACCTGACGGCGTCTGGCAGCATTATGGTCTCACCGCCGGCGAAGCCCAGTCGGCCGGCATGAACCCGCAGATGTTCAACTCCTTCCTCGACGGCACCAAATCGGCGATCGAGATGGCAGCGATTGCCAATGCCTGCGCCCTCGACGTGCCCTCGGAGGGACTTCTGTTTCCGCCCTGCGGCGTCGACGATTTGCCGCACATCATGCGGCCACGGTCGCGCGGCGGCGTGCTGGAGCGGCCGGGCGTGGTGGAAGTGGTCTCCTCGCTGGAGCGCGACGGCCGGCCGGTGTTCCGCGATTTGCGCTGGGGCGTCTATGTCGTGCTGGAGGCGCCGAATGATTACGCCGCCGACTGTTTCAAGCAATATGGCCTGAAGACCGATGCCAGCGGACGCTTTGCGGCGATGTACAAGCCCTATCATCTGATCGGGCTCGAGCTGAACATCTCGGTGCTGTCGGCGGCGCTGCGGGGCGAGCCGACCGGGCAACCTTTCGGCTTCCGCGGCGATGTCGCGTCCGTCGCCAAGCGCAATTTGCGCGCCGGCGAAATGCTCGACGGCGAAGGCGGCTACACCGTGTGGGGCAAGCTGGTGCCGGCGGCCGCGAGCCTGAAAGCCGGCGCCCTGCCGATCGGCCTCGCCCATCGTCTCAAGCTGAAGCACGACGTTGCCCATGGCGAGATCGTGCGCTGGAACGACGTCGAGTTCGACGCGAACAACGAGACGATCAGGACACGGAAGGCGATGGAGGCGGCGTTCGCGAAGTAGCAACCAGATCTTGCGAGACACATCCCTCGAACTCGGAGCGCAACTCGGCGACTGCATGCATGATCCGCTCGAATGACTGAGCTGCGCGTAGACGGTCGCGGCCCCGCGACACCAGCTGACTGATGCTTGCAAGCAGAATACTTGATTTCTCGATGCGCATCAGCTGGTCGCCGAACCCGCCAGACTCTGCTCCATACGAGAGTTCGGATGCCAACTCATCACAGAGCCTTGTGAGCTCGGAAACAAAGGCATCGGATGACAGATCGTGGCCGGGAGCAGGGAATTGCAGGACGTTGTCGCGCTTCATTCGAGCCTCCGTCTGCTATACGACGCTCGCCCGACCTTGGATCAGTGTGCATCAAGCTGAATGAGCTGCCCCTGTTTGCGCTCACCTCCATCAACCCTTGCCTTCAAGGAACAAGCAGACATTCCTGCGCGGGAACCTATTCCGCGGCTGGGAGTTAGCCCCGTTCCGTCTCCAGAGTCCCCTTGAATGAAAACGACCGCCGCCGCGGATCCCCAAAGCCTTGAGTTGCTGATCAACGGGATCATCGACTACGCCATCTTCATGCTGGATACCGACGGCCGTGTCAGGACCTGGAACAGGGGCGCTGAACGCCTCAAGGGCTATGCCGCCGATGAGATCATAGGGAAGCCTTTTTCGACCTTTTACACCCCCGAAGATCGGCAGAAGGATTTGCCGTCCAAGGCGCTGGCAACCGCCGCGGAGACAGGAAGGTTTGCCACTGAAGGCTGGCGCGTCAGAAAAGATGGCAGCCGCTTCTGGGCGCTCGTCGTTCTCGATGCCATCCGTGACGAGGAAGGCGGTCTGATCGGGTTCGCGAAGGTGACGAGAGACATCACCGAGCGGCAGCAGGCCCATAACGACCTGCTGGAAAGCGAACGACGATATCGCCGGCTCGTTGAAGCCGTCGTCGACTACGCGATTTTTCAACTCGATCCCTCCGGACATGTCGCGACCTGGAATCCCGGAGCCGAGCGCATCAAGGGTTATCGGCCGGAGGAGATCATCGGCCGGCATTTCAGCACCTTCTACACGCCCGAGGATCTTGAAAAAGAAGTGCCGAAACTGGCGCTGAAGGAGGCCGCCGAAAAAGGTCGGTTCGAAGCCGAGGGCTGGCGCTTGCGCAAGGACGGCACGCGCTTCTGGGCCTCGGTCGTCATCGACAGGATTACCGACGAGAGCGGCACGATCATCGGCTTTGCGAAAGTCACGCGTGATCTCACCGAGCGGAAGCAGGCCCAGGACGAGCTGCACCGGGTCCAGGAGCAACTCGTTGCATCCCAGAAGCTCGAGGCGGTCGGACAGCTCAGCGGAGGCATCGCGCATGACTTCAACAATCTTCTGATGATCGTGCTGGGAAACCTCGAGAATGCAGAGCGCAACAGCCGCAACGTCGGAGCACCGAATCTCCATCGCGCGCTGGCAAATGCGAAGCGCGGCGCTCAGCGGGCCGCCGCGCTGACATCTCGGTTGCTCGCCTTCTCGCGCCGTCAGGCGCTCGATCCCAAGCCGATCAATCTCAACGGCTTCCTGAGTGGCCTGCAGGAGTTCCTTCAGCGCACTTTAGGTGAACGCATCGAAGTGCAGACGGTGGGCGGCGCCGGTCTTTGGCAGATCGAAGTGGACGTGAACCACCTGGAATCGGCGATCGTCAACCTTGCGATCAATGCCCGTGATGCGATGCCCGACGGCGGGAAGCTGACCATCGAGGCGGCCAATGTCTCCGCTGACGAAGACTATTCGCGTGTCAACCCGGAGCTCGCAGCCGGCCAATATGTCGCTATCTGCGTGAGTGATACCGGCTCCGGCATGACGCCGGAGGTCCTTAATCATGCATTCGAGCCGTTTTTTACCACCAAGGAGCCTGGGCAGGGGACCGGGCTTGGACTGAGCCAGGTCTATGGTTTCGTCAAACAGTCCGGCGGACATGTGAAGATCTACAGCGAGGTCGGGGAAGGCACGAGCATCAAGATGTATTTCCCGCGTTACGCGGGCAGTGCACAGCCCAGTTCTGAGCCTGCGGACCAGTTCGTGGCGGAAGGCGTCGCTGTAGAGACCATTCTCGTCGTCGAAGACGATGCCGATCTCAGGACCTACGTTTCGGACGTCCTGCGGGATCTCAATTATCGGGTTTTGTCTGCCAGCAGCGCGCAGGCCGCTTTGACCATTTTGTTGCAGGAAGATCAGCAGGTCGATCTGCTTCTGACCGATGTCGTCATGCCCGGCATCAACGGTCGCGATCTGGGACGGCGCGCGCAGCAGATCAGGCCCAAACTCAAGATTCTCTACATGACAGGTTACTCGCGCAACGCCGTCGTTCACCAGGGGCGGCTCGACGAGGGCGTGGAACTGCTGGAAAAGCCCGTCACTCAGGCAAGGCTGGCGCTGAAGATTCGCGAGCTGTTGGATCGAAGGTGAAACGAGCGGTAAAGCCTGACGGGGAGTGAGGCTCGATCTTAACGAGCCTGCCGGGCGTTCGGCATCAGGTCTATGAGGCCCAGATCCACGAGCGTGCGATGGAAACGCCGTTTCCGTTCGGAGCTTGAGGCGAAGTAGGCTTCCCGGCAATCATCCATCAAGCTCGCACGGGTGGCGAAGACCGGATCAAGCGCAACGCCCGCCCGTTGCAACGCGACAGTACCAAGGAAGGCGATATCGAGGTCTGCGCCTGGTCCGGGGCTGAAGTGAGGGATATTGAGGGCTTCTATCGCGTAGAAGGTACGAAAAGGGCTCCGCCCATCTTCCGGTCGTTTCAGCTGTCGATCGATCTGTTTCGTCAGCACGGGTTGATGATCGCCGTAATGCACGATGAGAACAGGCCGGTCAGGGAAGCTGCTGGCCAGCCTGGCTCTGGCGGTTTGCCAGGCTGACGCGGTCTCTGCCAGTCGCGTGTAGTATTCGGCATATCCGGCATTGGGGAGGCTGGCCATGGCAAAGGCGCGTTCCCTCTCGAAAAGGCCTGAGGGCACAAGCTGCCTAGTGTGCGGGCCGTGATTGAAGTTGGTCAGCGCATAAAGAAATCTCGGCGTCGGGTCGTGAGCGACCCTCTTGGCATACGCAGCGATGACCGCATCCAGAAACACGGCGTCGGAATTTGTTGCCTCGAAACGCCTGAGATCGAATGGCGGGGGAAGTTCATCGACGAAGATGCGGTCGTCGATACCGATCGAACTGTAGAATTTATCGTAGCTGAGAAATCCGCGGCGACAGCTTGAAATCAATGTCGAGTGGTAGCCGAGCGAGGCCAACGAACGCGGCAGGCTGCTATGAAAGCGGCCGGCGCCCTTCTTGAAGAGATAGTAGGCGCTTGAACCGAAGCTGGCACTTGAGAGGCCGGTCAGCAGGCTGAATTCGGATTGCCACGATCCTCCGCCGTAGATGTCGACGTTCAGGCCGCCAAATTCCGCATCTGGCGGGGACAGGAAGGCTTCGACTGTTGGATCGACCGGAAGGCCGAAAATGCGCGGGTCGAAGACGGACTCGTGCTGGATGACGATAATGTCGGGAGAACAGGCGGAGCGCGCCGGCATGGCCGCCCGCAAGGGCAGCGGTTCGTTGGCGATATCGCTCAGCGCCAACGCACCGAACTGTCGCCAGCAAGCAGGGTCGACCAGCGAGGCCATGAAGGTTGAGTAGAAGCACCGCCCTTGCGTCAGAGTGAGCCGCAAAGACGTAACGCCCTTTGACGCGCAAGCCTTGGCAAAGCCGATGAGCGCAAGCAGGAGCAAGAGAACGCGAGGCGTGACGGGAATGGGAGAACCCGCGCCATAGAGCAGAACCGCGCTTGAGGCGAAGGCGAACAGCGCGCCTGCGGCCAGAACACCCAGCATCATGCGTGGGTATTGCAGGACAAAAAACGGGACCGTGCCTGCAAACGCCAGGGGCAGATCGGAAACCGTCAGCTTGAGCGCGCTGTGGTCGAATTTGACTGAGGATATGCCTGATATCGCCACGGCCAGCAGGCCGGACAGCAGGATCGCTCGCTCGACATCGGCAACAAAAACCAGCAGCAGGGCTGCATTGAAGAGAAGAGCTGCGACCGCAAACGGCAGATGTTCAACGCTCCGTTCGGTCAGCGCAACGGCGGCAATGACTGCTCCGAGAATGAAAATCAAAATCATGGATTGAGGATGCCCCGAGCTCTTGAATTTTGCAATTTGGGAGCTCGGATTCATCCGGGCATCATCTGCCGTTCTTCAAGGCAGCCGCCTCTCTTCCGTGGCCCTGGCAGTGAACACCCGCAAAACCACGGAAGCGGCGTTCGCAGCGCAGCATTGACGGGCGCCGGCAAAACGAGGGATCGCCGGGGCGACCAAAGTGCGCTTGATTTGCAGGTTTGCTTTGGTCATCCTGACCACGATCCGGAATTCTGAATTTCGGACACACGTCGGCCGCCGGCGAAGAGCAAAGCGACGACAAGATCGCGATCCCTCGTCGAGCTATCGACACCACAGAGAGGGGACACGCATGAAACGTCGTAAATTCCTGACGGCAGGCGGATTGGGCCTGGCCGCAAGTGTGGTCGCTGCGCCGGCGATCGCGCAATCGATGCCGGAGGTGCGATGGCGGCTCGCCGCGAGCTGGCCGAAGGCACTCGATACGCTTTATGGCGGCTGCGAATATTTCTGCAAGCGCGTCGCCGAGATCACCGACAACCGTTTCCAGATCCAGCCCTTCGCAGCCGGTGAGATCGTCCCGGGCCTGCAGGTGCTCGACGCGGTCTCGAATGGCACGGTCGAGATCGGCAACACCGCGCTGTACTATTACTGGGGCAAGAACCCCGCCTTCACCTTCGGCACGGCGCTGCCGTTCGGGCTGAACACGCGCCAGCACATTTCCTGGCTGCAATGGGGCGGCGGCCAGGACCTGGTCAACGATCTGCTCAAGGAGCAGAACATCATCGGCATCCCGACCGGATCGACCGGCGCCCAGATGGGCGGCTGGTTCCGGAAGGAGATCAAGTCGATGGCGGATCTGCAAGGACTGAAATTCCGGGTCGGCGGCTTTGCCGGCACCATCATCGCCAAGGTCGGCGGCGTGCCGCAGCAGATTGCCGGCGGCGACATCTATCCGGCGCTGGAGAAGGGCACGATCGACGCCGCCGAATGGGTCGGACCCTATGACGACGAGAAGCTCGGCTTCGTGAAGGTCGCCAAGTTCTACTATTATCCCGGCTGGTGGGAGGGCACCGGCCAAGGCCACAACATCATGAATCTCGACAAGTGGAACGCGCTGCCGAAGCACTATCGGGCCGCGGTCGAGAGCGCCTCGCGTGACGCCTTCACCTGGGTGACCGGCAAGTACGATGCCCTCAATCCGCCCGCGCTCAAGCGGCTGCTGGTGGCCGGCGCGATCCTGAAGCCGTTCCCGCAGGATGTGCTGGAGGGATGCTACAGCGCGGCCGGCGAGATCTACGCCGATCTCGCCAAGAGCAATCCGCATTTCGGCAAGATGTATGCGAGCCTGTCGGCCTATCGCAACGAATCGCTGGCCTGGATGCAGGTGGCAGAGCTGAGCTTCGACAGTTTCATGATGCGGATGCGGACGAGGACGTGAGGCGTTGAGGTCGCAAGGAAGGGCGGAAACGACGAAAGCCCCGGAGATGTCTCCGGGGCTTTTTGTCTTTGCGACAATGAAGGTCTCGTAGGGTGGGCAAAGCGAAGCGTGCCCACGATATTTGTCAGAACGAAAGAGGTGGTGGGCACGGCGCTACCGCGCCTTTGCCCACCCTACGGCAGCGGTGCAAGGCGCGCACCACAATCCTCAATTCTGGTCGTCGCCGAGCGCGGCGACGAGCTTGTCGTAATACTTGCCGACGAGATCGATGTTGGCCTTGTTCTCGACCGCAGGTGCCGGGGTCTTCAGGGCCTGGTTGAGCTCGTCGAGCGCTTCCTTCTTGTCCTTGGCCGGCATCTTCTTGTCGGCCTCGACCTGCGCGATCTGCGCTTTCAACACGGCCTCGGCGCCGACATATTTCTTGGTGGCGGGATCGAAGCCGCCGAGCACGAGG